>CAXXGW010000009.1:0-2604479 GCA_963666755.2 Candidatus Limiplasma sp. | reverse complement strand
CTCCATGACCAGCCAACTGTTCACCCCCTACGCCCTGGGCGGCCTGACCCTGCCCAACCGCATCGTCATCGCCCCCATGTGCCAGTACTCCGCCAGCAACGCGTGGTCGGCGACTGGCACCTGATGCATCTGGGCAACCTCTCCCACAGCGGTGCCGGCCTGCTCATCGCCGAGGCCACCGCCGTCAGCCCGGAAGGCCGCATCTCCGACCGCTGCCCGGGCCTCTGGGACGACGCCACGGAAAGCGGCTGGGCCCGGGTCATGGCCGGCATCCGCCAGTATTCGGCCATGCCCATCGGCATCCAGCTGGCCCACGCCGGGCGCAAGGGCGGTTGCGCCGCCCCTGGCTGGGCGGCAAGCAACTGCCCCTGAGCGAAGGCGGCTGGTTACAACGTGGCCCCCTCGGCCATTCCTTCGATCCCAGCGACGCGGCGCCCCAGGCCCTGGACACGGCCGGCATCAAGCGCCTGGTGCAGGCCTTCGCCGACGCCGCCCGCCGCGCCGATCGCATCGGTTTCGACGCGGTGGAACTGCACGCCGCCCACGGCTACCTGATGCACGAATTCCTCTCCCCCTGACCAACCAGCGCACGGACGAATACGCGGCAGCCTGGCCAACCGGCTGCGCTTCGTGCTCGAAGTGTTCGACGCCGTGCGTGCCGTGTGCCGGCCCACAAGGCCCTGGGCATGCGGGTCCTCCCGCCACGGACTGGGTGGACGGAGGGATGGACGCCGGAAGAGACGGTGGAGCTGGCCAAGGAGCTGAGGCCCGGGGCGCCGATTTCATCCACGTTTCAGCGGCGGCCTTTCCCTGGAACAGAAGATTCCCGTGGGCCCCGGCTACCAGCTGCCCTTCGCCCGCCAGGTGAAGGCAGCCAGCGGCCTGCCCACCATCGGCGTCGGCCTCATCACCGAAGCCAAGCAGGCCGAGGCCGTGGTCACCAATGGTGATGCGGACCTGGTGGCCGTGGCCCGGGCCATGCTCTACGACCCCCGCTGGCCCTGGCATGCCGCCGCCGAGCTGGGCGCCCAGGTACAGGCGCCGCCCCAGTTCTGGCGCGGTGCGCCGCGAGGGGCCGAAGGGGTGTTCTCGCCCCTGCCCTGAGGCAGCGGCAAGGCGGGCGGCAGTAAAGCCGCCATGAAAAAAGGGGACGCCAGGCGTTCCCTTTTTTGTTGAGCGCGGCAAAGGCAACCGGCCCAGGATCAAGCAGGCGCGGGCATCTCCGGCATGGCAACCCGGACAAGTCCGTCCCGCCTAGGCCCTGGCGCTGCCCGCTCCATCCTCCCGCCCCACCCGGAAGAACTGCATCAGGCGCTGCAGCTCCTCGGCCTGGGCGCCCATTTCCTCGGCGGTGGCGGCCAGCTCTTCGGAGGCGGAGGCGTTCTGTTGGGTGGCCTGGGTTCAGCTGGCCCATGGCGCTGTTGATCTGGGCGATGCCGTGGGACTGCTCCTCCGAGGCGGCGGCGATTTCCCGCACCAGATCGGAAGTGCGGCCGATGGCCGGGACGATGCGCCCCAGCAGTTCGCCGGCGTGCTCCGCCTGGTGCACGGTCCGGGTGGCGACGGTGCCGATCTCGCCGGCCGCCACCTGGCTGCGCTCGGCCAGCTTGCGCACTTCCGCCGCCACCACGGCGAAGCCCTTGCCGTGTTCCCCGGCCCGGGCCGCCTCGATGGCGGCGTTGAGGGCCAGCAGATTGGTCTGGTAGGCGATGTCATCGATGATGCCCACCTTGCCGGCGATCTGCTGCATGGCCGCCACGCTCTCGGCCACGGCGGCGCCGCCGGCCACCGCTTCCTTGGCAGCGGTGCCGGCCATGCCTCTCGGTGTTGCGGGCACTCTCCGTGTTGTTGGCGACGGAGGCGGTGGACTGTTCCAGGGTGGCGAAATTTCTTCCACCGAGGCCGCCTGCTGGCTGGAGGACTGGGACAGGCTCTGGGCCGTGGCCGAGACCTCCTCGGAGGCGGAGGAAAGGTTGTCGGCGGCGCCCCGCACCTGACGGATGATGTCCCCAGGCGCCGCACCATGCGCTCCATGGATTGCAGCAGGCGACCGATCTCGTCGTCCCGTTCGGCCCGCAGATGCACCGTCAGATCGCCCTCGGCCAGGGCGTCGGCGGCCCGCACCCGCCTGCCGGATCGGGCCCAGCACCACCCGGCGCAAAACGAAGGTAAGCAGGGCCAGCAAGGCCACGGTGATGGCCAGGCCGCCCAGCAGCACCGGCAGGGCGGCGCGGCGGGCCGCCCCATCCACTTCCGCCTGGCTGTAGACCACCGCCACCTTGAAGCCCCAGGCCGGGAAGGGCCGGAAAATGGCCTCCCAATTGTGGCTGGCGCCGGCCTCGCCGGCGGCCTCCTGCAGCCGGGACTGGATGGATTCGGGGCTGGCGCCGTCGGAATGGAGGAAGGGCTTGCCCTGGCCGTCCAGCAGGACAACGAAGCCGGAGCCGAAGGAGACGGACTTGCCGATCAGTTCCTTGAGCCCCGCCAGATCGGCCTTGAAGCCCACGTACCAGGCGCCCACCACCTTGCCGCCGGCGTCCACGATGGGCTCGTAGCCCGTCAGGTAGGGTGCGCCGAGGATGTCCACCTGGCCGTAGAAGGCCTCGCCCCGGGCCAGGGCGGCATAGGCCTTGCCTTGGGGATTGAGCAGGGTGCCCACGGCCCGCTGGCCCTCCGGCGTCTTGACGTTGGTGGCAATGCGCACGAAGTCCTGGCCCTGGCGCGCGAAGAGGGTGGCGGTGCCGCCGGCGATGCCGGTGACGCTGTCCACCAGGGCCGTCTCCAAAGCCTGGGGACGGCCGCCGAAGCGCAGGTTGAGGGGATGCTGGCTGCCCACGGCGACCAGCCTCGCCCAGGCTCACCGGCCCCAGCTGGGCGCTCCTTTCCCGGAACAGCTTCATGGCGCTATGGGTCTGTTCCCCCATCAGGCTGTCGCTCATCTGCAACAGCTGGATGACGCCAGCGGCGGTGGCTTCCGAACGCAGGCGCACGTCAGCCTCCAGGCGCCGGGATTCATTGGCCGACAGGGCCAGGGAACCGACGATGAGGGCAACGACCAGGGGGGCGAAACCGAAGAGGGCGAAACGGGCTTGTAGTCCCAGTCCTTTCATCTTGCATCCTTATGGGGGCAGGTTGGCACGGCGCGCCCGCTGCGGCCGGATGACCGGCAACGGCGCGAACGCAACCGTAGCAACAAGCGGGCCGCAGTCCCAGTCGGGGTTTCCACAGGAGGCAGGCGCCGGCAATGCCCGGGAACAGGCGGCGGCAGGAAGAAAAGGGAGCGCCGCCCGGCGGCACTCCCGGGGACATTTTGTCCGCCCGCCGGCACGCTTTTGGGGCAGCAGCGGACATTCTGTCCCGCCGCCGCCCTCGGGCGACGCACGGGACAGGCGCGGACTCAGACCCCGGCCAGGGCCTGCTCCAGGTCGGCGATGAGGTCCGCCGTGCTTTCAATGCCGACGGACAGGCGCAGCAGATCGTCGGGACAGAAGGTACCCGGCCCCTCGACGCTGGCCCGGTGCTCCACCAGACTTTCCACCGAGCCGAGGGAGGTGGCCCGCTGGAACACTGCAGGCGGGCGGCCACGGTCTTGGCCGCCGCCTCGCCGCCGGCGATGCGCAGGGAGAGCATGGCGCCGAAGCCGCCCTGCATCTGCCGCGCCGCCACCGCGTGGCCGGGATGGGAAGGCAGGCCCGGATAGAGCACTAGGCTGACCTTGGCGTGGCCATGGAAATGGCTGGCGATGGCGGCTGCGGAAGCGGCTGCGGTACGTACCCGCGCGACGGATTTGGAAAGGAGCATGCATATGGGCGTTACCGTTTCGGACATCGAACAAAAGGAGTTTGCCTATAAGGGCCAGGGGTACGATCCCTACGATGTGGATCAGTATCTTGACCAGATCTGCGATGAGATGATCGCCATGCAGGATCGCATCAAGGAGCTGGAGGACGCGTTGGAGAAGGCCCGCCGTGAGGCGGACGCGGCCGTGAACGCCGTGCAGCCCGTACAGCCCGTCGTGGTCAAGGCCGAAGAGGCGACGCCTGTCGCCAAAACCTCCCAGACACTGGAAAGCATCCTGCTCAGCGCCCAGAAGCTGGCCGACGGGGCCGTGGAGGATGCGCGCCACCGTGCCGAGGCCATCGTCAAAGAGGCGCAGGATCAGGCCGGCAGCATCATCGAGGATGCGCGCGAAGAAAAAGCCACATTGGAAAAGAGTGTGGAAACGCTTCGCACGTCCACCGCGGAGTTCAAAACCAAATTCCTGTCCATGCTGGACGCGCAAAAAGCGCTGGTGGAAAGCAACGCCTCGCTGTTTAAGGAATAACGGACAGGCGCGGCGCGGGTGGGGATTCCGCCCGCAGCCGGAATTGCATATAAATGCGGAGCGCGGAAGGGAAACCCTCCGCGCTTCGGCTTATTAAAGGTGGGTCAAGGGATGCAATCCCTTGTCAGGTTCCAAGGGTGAAACCCTTGGCGGGGCTTGTGGTGGATCCTTAAAGCCTTATGTCGCAACCTTTAGCGCAAGCGAGCGAACAGCCCGCAGGGCTATGAGGCGAGCGACTGTAGCGCCTTGCTGGGGTTTTTTGACACGCGGAGAGCGCGCGGAGGCAAGCCCTCCGCGCTCTTTCCCTACCGCCTGGGCCGACAGGCGAACAACTCCATCGCCACGGTAATCTGCGTGAGCGGGATCGCCTCGCGCTGCGCTTCTGTAAGCCCGAAGGTGAGGGGCGTCATGCGCTTGAAATCGGCCGCCTGCAAGGGTGTGAGGGCATAGGTATGGCGAACGGTTTGGTGTTCCAGCACCTCGGTGTGGGCTTGTATATGCTCCACCACGCGCGCGTTGTGGTACTCGCCCTCCCGCAGGTTGTCGGCCGCCGCCAGGCGAAGTTCCCCCAGATAATCGTCCGCGGGGATGGCTTTATACAGCAGCCCCTCCGGCTTCAAAACCCGCGCAAAGGCGCGGTAATCCGCCGGGGTCAGCACATCCAGCACCGCGTTGGCTGCGCTGTCGCGCAGGGGCAGGCGCGTTAAATCCGCTACCAGCCAGGGCAGCGGTGGGGTCTGCCGCGCTGCTGCCAAAATGGCTTCACGGTTCAGGTCTATACCCAGCACAAGGGCGTCGGGACGGTGGGCGGCCAGCGCGCGGGCATAGAACCCCTCGCCGCAGCCTGCGTCCACAGCCACAAAGGGTTCGCCCGCGCGCGGGGGCGCGTGGCGGTCGATCAGCGCGCACAGGGCCTCTGCCACCGGCGCGTAGAACCCGTCGGCAAACACGCGCGCCCGGCTGGCAAACAGCGCCGCGTCGTAGGGGTCGGCACGCTGATCCCGCCCCGGGGCGAGGTTCACGTACCCCTTGGCGGACAGGTCGTAGCAATGCCCGGCTTCGCACAGCAGGCTGCGCGCAACCGGCAGCGTAAACGGCGCGCCGCACAGCGGGCAGCGCAGCAGCGGCACAAGCGGGGTCATACGGGCGGCAAGGGTTTCCAACTTCATAGCGGCCTCCGGCGCGCGGCCTGCTGGGGGCGGCCGCATGCGTTACGGGCTTGCTTCGCGCTCAGGAAGGTTTTTTCCTGCCGCCCCTTTACAATTCGCATGCCTACGGGGTATAATGCAACCGATCTGCACCTGCGGATCCATGGCGATGACGGGGACGGACGCGTTTGCTCAGCCTGAGCGAGCCCGGGGCGGTGGAAGCCGGGCGGCACGGCGCGCAGTCAAATCACCCCGGAGCCGGACGCCTGAAGCGCATGCGCTCAGGGCGGCCCGGGCGCTCCCGTTACAGGGCGCACAAGAGGATGGAGGCCTGCGCCTTCGTCAAAATGGGTGGTACCGCGGAAAAAATGTTTCCGTCCCGTTCGGGACGGTTTTTTTCTGCCCGCAACGCAACAGCTTGGAGGGAAAGTCATGTTTCAGAAGGTTTCGACGGATCTGGATTTTGTGAAGCGCGAAAAAGAGGTGCTCGCATTCTGGAAGCAGGAGCGCATCATCGAAAAATCGTTCCACGCGCATGAGGGCAGCGAGCGCTTTACGTTTTTCGACGGCCCGCCCACGGCCAACGGCCGCCCGCACATCGGGCACATCGAAACCCGCGCCATCAAGGACCTGATCCCCCGTTTCCAGGCCATGAAGGGCAAGGATGTGCTGCGCAAAGCCGGCTGGGACACCCATGGCCTGCCCGTCGAGCTGGAAGTGGAAAAGCAGCTGCATCTGGACGGCAAGCCCGCCATCGAGCGTTACGGCATCGAGCCGTTCATCAAAAAGTGCAAGGAAAGCGTCTGGAAATACCAGCACGAGTGGGAGGAAATGTCCGACCGCGTCGCGTTCTGGGCGGATATGGAGCACCCCTATGTGACTTACCATGACGATTATATCGAATCCGAGTGGTGGAGCCTCAAGGAAATCTGGAAAAAAGGCCTGCTGTACAAGGGCTTCAAAACCGTGCCCTACTGCCCCCGCTGCGGCACCGCGCTCAGCAGCCACGAGGTGGCGCAGGGCTATAAAGAAGTCAGCGATCTTTCCGCGTTTGTCCGTTTCCCCGTCAAGGGAGAGGCCAACACCTACATCCTGGCCTGGACGACCACGCCCTGGACGCTGCCCAGCAACGTGGCCCTGTGCGTAAACGCCAAGGAAACCTATGTGGCGTTTGTGCTGGAAGGCGAAACCTACTATCTGGCCGAGGCGCTTTTGCATCCGGTGTTCGGCGAGCGCGCCCATCAGGGCACGGTGGCGCGCACCCTGCGCGGCGATGCGCTGTGCGGCATGGAGTACGAGCCGCTGTACCATTTCGACGGCGTGCGCTACCCGCGGGAAAAGGGTTGGTACGTGGTCAGCGACGATTATGTGACGCTGACGGACGGCACCGGAATCGTGCACATCGCCCCCGCCTTTGGCGAGGACGATAACCGCATCGGCCGCAAGTTCGAGCTGCCCTTTTTGCAGCTGGTGGACGCGCAGGGCAAGGCGGTGGAGGGCACGCCGTGGGCGGGCCTTGCCACGGGGGATTTCAACCACAAGGTGCTGGACGATCTCAAAGCCCGGGGGCTGCTGTTCGCGGCCGTGCCCTTTACGCATAACTATCCCTTCTGCTGGCGCTGCGATACGGCGCTGCTCTACTACGCGCGCAGCACCTGGTTTATCCGCATGACCGCGCTGCACGATCAGCTGATGCGCAACAACCGCACCGTCAACTGGATGCCGGACAACATCAAGGAAGGGCGCTTCGGCAACTTCCTGGATAACGTGGTGGACTGGGGCCTGAGCCGCGAGCGCTACTGGGGCACGCCCCTGCCCATCTGGGTCTGCGACGAGGGGCACATCCACGTGATCGGCTCTAGGAAAGAGCTGCAGGAGCTGGCTACGACCCCCGTGCCGGACGATCTGGAATTGCACCGCCCTTATATCGACGCGGTGGAAATCACTTGCCCCGAGTGCGGCAAACCCATGCACCGCGTGCCCGAGGTGATCGACTGCTGGTACGACAGCGGCAGCATGCCCTTTGCCCAATGGCATTATCCGTTTGAAAATCAGGAAACGTTTGAAAAGCGCTTCCCGGCGGATTTCATCAGCGAGGCGATCGACCAGACGCGCGGCTGGTTCTACACCCTGATGGCCATCGGCACGGCGATTTTCGACCGCAGCCCGTTTGAAAACTGCATCGTTATGGGCCATGTGCAGGACGAAAACGGCAAGAAAATGAGCAAACACCTGGGCAACGTGGTCGATCCCTGGACCGTGCTGGACGGGCAGGGCGCCGATGCGGTGCGCTGGTACTTCTACACCGCGGGCGCGCCGTGGCTGCCCTGCCGTTTCAGCGATAAAGCGGTGGCCGAGGGGCAGCGCAAGTTTATGGCAACGCTGCAAAACACCTACGCATTCTTTGTGCTCTACGCCAATATCGACGGTTTTGACCCGCGCCGGCACCCGCTGGAAAGCGTCAAGCTCACGCTGATGGACCGCTGGATTCTGAGCCGCCTTAATCAGCTGGTGCAACAGGTGGACGATGATCTGACCCAGTACCGCATCCCGGAGCCGGCCAACGCCATCGCCGCGTTTGTGGACGAGCTGAGCAACTGGTACGTACGCCGCGGCCGCGAGCGGTTCTGGGGCAAGGGCATGGACGAAACCAAGGAGGCCGCGTTTGCGACCCTCTACACGGTGCTGACCACGCTGGCCCATGTGATTGCCCCGTTTGTGCCGTACCTGAGCGAAGAAATTTACCAGAACCTGGTGCGCACCGTGTACCCCGACGCGCCGCAAAGCGTGCACCTGAGCCTGTACCCCACCGCCGACCGGAGCCGTGTGGATGAAACCCTGAACACACAGATGGAGGCGCTGCTGGAGGTGGTCAGCCTCGGGCGCGCGTGCCGTAACGCCGCCGCCCTCAAGGTGCGCCAGCCGCTGCAAACCCTCTACATCAAGGGCGCGAAGCTGGATGAAGCCTTTGTGGAGCTGGCTGCGGACGAGCTGAACGTGAAGGACGTCGTCTTTACCGACGATGCGCGCGCCTTTACCACCTACAACCTGAAACCCCAGATGCGCACGCTGGGGCCCCGCTACGGGAAGCTGCTGGGCCGCATTGGCGCGTGGCTGAAGGAAGCCGACGGCAACGACGTGGTGGACGCCTTCCGCCGTGGCGAGCAGGTCGCCTTTACGGTGGACGGGCAAACCGTATCGCTGGGCGAGGACGATGTGCTGACCGAGGCCGTGCACAAGCCGGGCTTCGCCTCCCAGACGGAGGGCGAGCTGACCGTGGTGCTGGACTGCAACCTGCCCCCGGCGCTTGTGGCTGAAGGCTACCAGCGCGAAGTCATCAGCAAGCTGCAAACCATGCGCAAGGAAGCGGATTTTGCCGTGACCGACCGCATTGCCGTAATCTATCAGGCCGACGCGGAACTGGCCGCCGCCATCGAGGCGGGCGAGGCGCTGATCCGCCAGAGCGTGCTGGCGCCGACCCTCGCGGCGGGCGATCCGGGCGAGGGCGCGCAGGAATGGGACATCAACGGCCACACGGCCAGACTGTCCATCCGCCGGGTGTAACCCCGCGCACCCCAACCGGGAAGGAGAACCCCATGTTTATTTGTGACCAATGGCAGGAGTATGAGGTGCTGGACACCGGCGACGGCGAAAAGCTGGAGCGGTGGAAGGACATCCTCCTGCGCAGGCCCGACCCGCAGGTGATCTGGCCCAAAAGCCGCCCGGAGCTGTGGGAGGGCGCCGACGCGTGGTACACCCGCAGCGAAACCGGCGGCGGCAACTGGACGTTTTACCGGAAGCTGCCCGAACGCTGGGTGATGACGCTGGGCGACCTGCGCTTCTACGTGCGGCCTACGGGCTTCAAGCACACGGGGCTGTTTCCGGAGCAGGCGGCTAACTGGGCCTTTATGCGGGAGCGGATTGGCCCGGCCGTGGCGCAGGGGCACGAGGTGCGGGTACTCAATCTGTTTGCCTACACGGGCGGGGCCACGCTGGCCTGCGCCGCCACCGGCGCGCATGTGACCCATGTGGACGCCGCCAAGGGCATGGTGCAGTGGGCGCGGGAAAACCGCGATTTAAGCGGCATCCCCGCCGAACGCACCCGCCTGATTGTAGAGGACGCCAAGGCCTTTGTGCAGCGGGAATTGCGGCGCGGCAACCGTTACGACGGCATCGTGCTGGACCCGCCCAGCTATGGGCGCGGCCCCAACGGCGAGGTCTGGAAGCTGGAAAACGAGCTGTACGCCTTGACGGCGCTATGCGCGCAGGCGCTGAGCGACCAGCCGTTGTTTCTGCTGATCAATGGCTACACCACGGGCTTTGCGGCAAGCGTGCTGGGCAACGTGGCGCGCCTGAGCATGGGCAACCGCGGCCATGTGGCGGCGGAGGAGCTCGCGCTGCCCGTGCGCAGCGGCGGGGTGCTGCCCTGCGGCGCCACCGCGCGGTGGACGCCCGATGTGTAACATCGTCTACGAAGATAACCACCTGCTGGTGGTGGAAAAACCGCCCAACCTGCTCACGCAGGGGGACGCGACGGGCGACCCCTGCCTGCTGGATAAAATGAAACAATCCCTGCGCGAGCGTTACCATAAGCCCGGCGAGGTCTATCTGGGCTGCGTGCACCGACTGGATCGGCCCGTGGGCGGGCTGGTGGCGCTGGCGCGCACCAGCAAGGCCGCGGCGCGGCTGAGCGAGCAGCTGCGCGCGCACGCCATGCAGCGGGAGTATCTGGCCGTGGTACACGGCGCCGACCTGCCGCCGGAGGGCGTCTGTGAGGATTGGCTCTGCAAGGACGAGGCGGGCGGAAGCGTCCGCCGTGTTGCGGCGGGCACGCCCGGCGCGCAATGGGCGCGCCTCGCCTGGCGCAGGCTGGCAGCCGACGCGGGCACGGATCGCGCGCTGCTGCACATTGCGCTGGATACGGGGCGCAAGCATCAAATCCGCGTGCAGCTGGCGGGCATGGGACACCCTATTGTACAGGATTTGCGCTATGGCTCGGGCGCGCCGGGCGAGCCGATCGCCCTGTGGGGCGCGGTGCTCCTGCTTATGCACCCCACCCGCCACGAAGCCATGATTTTCGTAAGCCCCCCGCAGGGCAAGGCATTTGCACCCTTCGCCGCCGAGGCGGCGGCGCTGCTGGAGGCCCGTGCCCGTGGGGAGGCCGCTTTGCCTATGTTGCCGCCAACGGACGCGTAAGCCGCGGGCGCACACCGCCGGAGCCTCCTTCGCGTGGCTTTGCAAACAAAGGGGCAGCGTCCTGCCCGGAACCCGAAAGGAGTACCATGCCGAATTTTAGTTTCGAAGTGACCAAAACCTGCGCGCAAACCGGCGCGCGGCTGGGGGTGCTGCACACCCCGCACGGCGATATCCACACCCCCGCCTATATGCCCGTGGGCACCGCCGCCACCGTGAAGGCCATGACGCCGCGCGAGCTGATAGAAATCGGCGCGGAGATTATTTTAAGCAACACCTACCACCTGCACCTGCGCCCCGGCGAAGAGCTGATCCGCGAAGCGGGCGGGCTGCACCGCTTTATGGCGTGGCCCCGCCCGATCCTGACGGACAGCGGCGGGTTTCAGGTGTTTTCGCTGAGCGGTATCCGTAAAATCCGGGAAGAAGGGGTCGCGTTCCAGAGCCATCTGGACGGCAGCCGCCGTTTTATTTCCCCGGAGGTGAGCATGGACATCCAGCACGCGCTGGGCAGCGACATCATGATGGCGTTTGATGTGTGCACCGCCTACCCCTGCGACCACGACGAGGCGCGCGCCGCCATGGAGCGCACCCACCGCTGGGCCGAGCGCTGCAAGGCGCGCCATGCCGAAGTGGGCGACGCGGAAAAACAGGCGCTGTTTGGCATCGTGCAGGGCGCTTTTTTTGAGGATTTGCGCATCGAAAGCGCCAAGGCGCTGGCCGATATGGACTTTGTTGGCTACGGCATCGGCGGCCTGAGCGTAGGCGAGCCCAAGCCCATCATGTACGGCATGCTGGAAGCGCTCATGCCCCATATGCCTCAGGCCAAGCCCCGCTACCTGATGGGCGTCGGCTCGCCAGACTGTCTGGTCGAGGGTGTGCTGCGCGGCGTGGATATGTTCGACTGCGTGCTGGCAACGCGCATCGCCCGCAACGGCACCTGCTTTACCTCCAACGGGCGGTTGGTCATCAAGAACGCCACCTACGCCCACGATTTCCGCCCGCTGGATGAGGATTGCGATTGTTACGCCTGCCGCAACTTCAGCCGCGCATACATCCGCCACCTGTTCAAGGCCGGGGAGATTACCGGCGCGCGGCTGGCGAGCATCCACAACCTGCGCTTCCTGCTCCGGCTGATGGAAAACGTGCGCGCCGCCATCGCGGAGGATCGGTTTGCGGATTTCCGCCGCGCGTTTTTCGACCGGTACGACATGAGCCGCAATTTTTAGGGCAACTGGACGCGGGCAGGGAGGGAGCACCATGGTGGAAGTGGCTGCGGGGCTGGTGCGCGACGCGCGCGGCCGCGTGCTGATTGCGCGGCGTACCGGGCGGCTGGCGGGCTTGTGGGAGTTCCCCGGCGGCAAGCGGGAGGCGGGCGAAACCTACGAAGCCTGCCTGGCGCGCGAGCTGCGTGAGGAGCTGGATTTGCCGATCACCCCTGTGCGCGTGCTGCTGGAGTTGGACTTCTGGGAAGGCGATCGCCCGCTGCACTTTGCCTTTGTGGAGGCAACCGCCGACGCGAGCCGCGTGCTCGCCCTGCGCGTGCACAGCGACGCCTGCTGGGTGGAACCGTCCACGCTGGCGGCATATCCGTTCTGCCCGGCGGATCAGGTGTTCCTCGAGCTGGGAAAGTTGTTTTAGAATGTATTGCATAAATAGCAAGTAAAATCAATGAAAAACATGCAAATGTATTGACGTGCTCCGCCTGCGCTGGTATACTGACGCAGGTTGGGGGCCATGAACGCCCCCTTGCGGGAGGTTCGGGTATGCAGGTGCATTTGTATGATTCGGCGCAGCAGGTGGGGCAGGCGGCGGCCATCCTGATTGCGGCGCAGCTGATCGGCAAGCCCAACGCGGTGCTGGGGCTGGCTACGGGTTCCAGCCCGATTCCGGCCTATCAGGAGCTGATCCGGCTGCATCAGGCGGGCGTGCTGGATTTTTCCAGCGCCATTACCTTTAATCTGGACGAGTATTGCCGCCTGCCGGAGGATCACCCCTGCAGCTATCACTATTTCATGCGGGAGCAGCTCTTTGCGCATGTGAACCTGCGCCCGGAAAACGCGCACGTGCCCGACGGCAACGCGCCGGATCTGGCGGCCGAGTGCGCCGCGTACGACCGGGCCATCGCCCGCGCCGGCGGGATCGACCTGCAACTGCTGGGTATCGGCCGCAACGGGCATATCGGCTTTAACGAGCCGTCCGAACAGTTTGTGTACGGCTGCCATGTAGTCAAGCTGACGCAGAGCACCATCGAAGCCAACCGCCGGTTTTTCGACCGCGAGGAGGATGTGCCCCGCGAAGCCGTGAGCCTGGGCATCGGCAGCATCATGAACGCCAAGCGCGTGCTGCTGATCGCCACCGGCGAGGACAAGGCCGCCGCCGTGCGCCATGCCATCCGCGAGGATATCGACCCCGAAACGCAGGCGAGCATCCTGCGCACGCACCCCAACGCGGTCTTTCTGCTGGATCGGGCGGCTGCGTCGCGCCTGTAAGCGGGGTGGCGGGGATTTATCCGTTGGGATCAAGCCTTCGGGCTGTTTTACAGGGCCGGAGTGTTTGCTCGTTTAGAACGCGCTTGAAGGATGCACCGATGCGCGACGCTTTGCCAGAGTAGAAAAAAGACCCATTTCATCATCATTTTTAATTGCCCCGCCGCAGGTTACGGCGGGGCTTTGTGCTATTCGCGGCAATGTGCTGCCTCCGCTCGCCTCATAGCCCTTCGGGCTGTTCGCTCGCTTATGAGCTAACGCTGCGGCGTGGGGCTTGGGGTTCTACCCCAAACCCCGGCAGGAGGCGGTGCCTCCTGCACCTCCGCTTTTCTCTTGTCCTATACCGGATGATCCCGCTAAACAGAAAGGATTTTCACGCCCGGGCGAGAATACCTAACCCATAACGCGCCCGGCTATACTGCTGGTAAGCATCGGGCAGTGCCCTTTGCAATGCAACGGGAGGGAAACGGCATGAAACTGCTATTTCAGGGCGGAACCATCGTAACCGGCGAGGGGATGATCCGCGCCGACCTGCTGACCGACGGCGAGAAGATCGCCGCCGTCGGGCTGGACCTGCCCGCGCAGGGCGCGCGCGTGGTGGACGTGCGGGGCAAGCTGCTGCTGCCCGGCGCGATTGACGCGCACACCCATCTGGAGTGTGTCTGCTCCGGCATCGAAACCAGCGACGATTACGCCTCCGGTACCCGCGCGGCAGCCTGCGGGGGCGTGACCACCGTGATCGATTACCTGCTGCAGGCGAAGGGCGAGTTCCTGCCCGACACGCTGCGCCCGCGGGTGCAGATGGCCGCGCCCAAGGCGGCGGTGGATTTCGCCTTTCACATCGGTGTGAGCGACCTAAGCAGCCCCGCGCTGCTGCGCTCTGTGGCCGATGCGGTGGCGGAGGGCGTAAGCAGCTTCAAAGCTTATATGGTGTATGACTTTGGCCTGGACGACGGGCAGCTGTACTCCCTTTTGGAGGAAACGGTGCGCGCGGGGGCACTGACCACCGTGCATGCGGAAAACCGCGGCTTGCTGGCCGCGCGCGTGGCCGCCTATCTGGCCGAGGGCAACACCGACCCATGGTGGCACTACCGCAGTCGCGACGAGGTTGTCGCGGGCGAGGCCAACCGCCGGGCCATCGCGCTGGCGAAGGCCGCGCACGCGCCGCTGTATCTGGTGCACCTGAGCGACGCTGACGGCGCCGCCGCCGTAACCGAAGCGCGCGCCGAGGGCTTGCCCGTCTTTGCGGAAACCTGCCCGCAGTACCTGAACTTTACCTGCGATGTATACCGGGAGGAGCGCGGGCAGGATTATGTCTGCTCGCCTGCCATCAAGGGGTTGCCTTCGCAGCAGGCGCTCTGGGCGGCGCTGCGGCGCGGCGATATCCAGACCGTGGCCACCGACCATTGCCCCTTTACCCGTGCGCAGAAGGATTACGGTATTCGCCTGCCGGACGGCCGTCCGGGCAACTTTACCACCATCCCCAACGGGTGCGACGGCATCGAAACCCTGTACCCCTACATGCTTACGCAGGCCAACCTGGGGCGCATCCCTTACACCCGGGCGGTTACGGTATGCGCGGCCAACCCCGCGCGGCTTTTTGGCCTGGCGGATCGCAAGGGGGCGCTGGCCCCCGGGCTGGATGCCGATGTGGTGGTGTTTGATCCCCGGCAATGCGGGGTGGTGCGTGCGCGGGAGTTGCACGGCAATCTGGATCATACCATCTGGGAAAACACGGCTCTGTGCGGGCGCATCGTTTCCACTTGGCTGCGCGGGCAGCTGGTGTTTGCGGGCAGTACGTTCCTGGGCAGGGCAGGGCAGGGGCGCTTCCAGCCCTGTCGGCCGGTGCATCCGGACGGGCCTGCGCTGGTCTGAGCCGCAAGGGGTCGGGTTTCAAAATTGGCGCGTGCGCCACAGGAGGGAAATCCAATGCGAGTGACAGTTCTGGTGGGCAGCCCGCGCAAGGGCGGCAATACGGAGCTTTTAGCCGACGCGCTGCTGGAAGGCGTACTGGCCGCAGGCGGCGAGGGGGTCAAGTACAGCCTGCGCGGCAAGAAGATCGGCCCCTGCGTCAACTGCGATTACTGCCAGACGCATGACGCCTGCGCCATGACCGACGATATGGGGGAAGTTTACGACCTGTTGCTGAAAACCGACGTGCTGGTGCTGGCAACCCCGATCTATTTTTACACGATGAGCGCGCAGCTCAAGGCTGTGCTGGATCGGCTGTACAACCCCGTGCGCGGGAGGTTTCCGATCCGGCGCATGGCGCTGCTGTCCGTCTGTGCCGATGATACGCCCCGAGCTTTCGACCCGCTGCGCGCGACGGTTGCCGCCATTGCAGACTACCTGCATTGGCAGCGCGCCGGCGAGGTATTGGTGGAGAACGTTGAAAAGAAGGGCGAGATTGCCGGACACGAGGCCCTGAAGAAGGCTCGCGCGCTGGGCGAAAA
The DNA here is from genome assembly GCA_963666755.2 of Candidatus Limiplasma sp. Lineage (GTDB taxonomy): Bacteria > Bacillota > Clostridia > Christensenellales > Aristaeellaceae > CAXXOK01. Next base: position 2,588,875 of record CAXXGW010000009.1, on the reverse strand, counting down.
ACTGGCCCGGGAAGCCTGAGCGGAGCAGGAAAACGCGCGGGTTTCCGCCCGTTTCGGCGGCGATGCAAGGACGAACAAATGGAATGGGCCATGAGTGGGTTCCGTGAAAACGGAGCCCGCTTTATACGTACATTGGTAGGAGTGGATTACTGCCCCCGCGCGCCTCATAGCGCCTTCGGCGCTGTTCGCGCGCTGCGCAATCTCGCTGCGGCTGGGGGCTTGGGCTTCGCTTAGACACGCCAAAGGGTTTCACCCTTTGGAATCCTGCCAAGGGCCAGTGGCCCTTGACCCATTTTTTACGCTACCCTGCGGTGAATGCTTGCCCCCACGCGCCTCATAGCGCCTGCGGCGCTGTTCGCGCGCTGCGCAATCTCGCTGCGGCTGGGAGGGTGAGGTTCGCACAGACCCGCCAAAGGGTTTCACCCTTTGGAAACCTGACAAGGGCCAGTGGCCCTTGACCCGTTCCGGGGCAGCTGTAACAGCCATCGCCAACCCTTGCTTAACCGCGTTGCTCCATGCTATAATGAATATTGGCGTTTTACGCCGTGAATTTGGCAGCGACCCGCGCACCCTGCCATCCAAAAAGGAGAAACACCGCCTTGTCATTTCGAGATATGATAAAAAAACTTCTCGGCCAGAGCAATGAAACGGAAGTCCGCCGCCTGCAAAAAATCGCCGAGCAGGTGCTGGCCCGCGAAGCCGATTACAAAACCCTTTCGGATACCGAGCTGCGGGCCAAAACCGCCGAGTTCAAAGGCCAGCTGGAAGGCGGCCTCACGCTGGATCAACTGCTGCCCGACGCGTTTGCCGCCTTCCGCGAAGCCGTGTGGCGTGTGGATGGCAAGCGTCTCTTCCCCGTACAGATCATGGGCGGCATTTGCCTGCATCAGGGCCGCATTGCCGAGATGAAAACCGGCGAGGGTAAAACCCACACCGCGACCCTGCCCGCCTACCTGAACGCCCTGACCGGGCAGGGTGTGCATATCGTAACCGTGAACGATTATCTGGCGCGCTTTCAGGGCGAGTGGATGGGCAACATCTTCCGCTTCATGGGCATTTCGGTGGGTGTGATTACCCATGATATGGACAACCTCCAGCGCCGCGCGGCCTATGCCTGCGATATCACCTACGGCACCAACAACGAAATGGGCTTTGACTACCTGCGCGATAACATGGTCATCCGCGAGGCGGACATGGTGCAGCGCGGGCATGTGTTCGGCATCGTCGACGAGGTGGACTCCATCCTGATCGACGAAGCGCGCACGCCGCTGATCATCAGCGGTCAGGGCGAGCAATCCACCGATATGTACGAGAAGGTGGATCGCTTTGTGGGCCGCCTGCAAAACGAGACGGATTACACCATCGCCGAAAAGGAAAAGGCCGTTTCCCTGACCGAGCACGGCATTGAGCTTTCGCAGCGCGCCTTCAATGTGGAAAACATCGCCGATCTGGAAAACGCCGATCTGTACCACTACATCCTGCAGGGGCTCAAGGCGCACGCCATGATGAAGCGCGATGTGGATTACGTGGTGCAGGACGGCGAAGTGGTGATCGTGGACGAGTTCACCGGCCGCCTGATGGTGGGCCGCCGTTACAGCGACGGGCTGCATCAGGCCATCGAGGCCAAGGAGCACGTGAAGGTCAACCGCGAAAGTAAGACGCTGGCCACCATCACCTTCCAGAACTACTTCCGTATGTACGACAAGATCAGCGGCATGACCGGCACCGCCAAAACCGAAGAAGACGAGTTCCAGGGCATCTACAGCCTGGACGTGGTGCAGATTCCCACCAACATGCCCATGATCCGTAACGACATGAACGATATGGTCTACAAGACCAAAAAGGGCAAGTTCGGCGCCGCCGTGGAGGAGATCGTCCGCCGCCACGCCACGGGGCAGCCCATCCTTGTGGGCACCGTAAACGTGGAAACCAGCGAGATGCTCAGCCGCATGATCGACCTGCGCGGCGTGCCCCACGAAATCCTCAATGCCAAGAACCACGCCCGTGAAGCCGACATCATCGCGCAGGCGGGCTCCGTGGGCGCGGTCACCATCGCCACCAACATGGCGGGCCGCGGCACCGATATCCTGCTGGGCGGCAACCCCGACTATCTGGCCCGCCGCAAAATGCGGCAGGACGGGCTGGCCGACGAGCTGATTATGGAAGCCGTAGGCCACAACGAGGATGTGCCCGCCGATGTGCAGGCCGCTCGGGAAACCTACAACCGCTACTACGCCGAGTTCAAAAAGGAAACCGACGCCGAGCATGAGCGTGTGATGGCGCTGGGCGGCCTGCACATTGTCGGCACCGAGCGGCATGAGAGCCGCCGCATCGACAACCAGCTGCGCGGCCGCGCGGGCCGTCAGGGCGATCCGGGCAGCACGCAGTTCTTCATCAGCCTGGAGGACGATGTGATGCGCCTCTTTGGCAGCGAGCGCATCGCCCCCATGGTGGAACGTCTGGGCATGGGCGACGACCAGCCGCTGGAAGCCAAGATGCTCACCCGGCAGATTGAGGCGGCGCAGAAGCGCATTGAGGGCCACAACTACGATATCCGTAAAAACGTGCTGGAATACGACGATGTGATGAACAAGCAGCGCGAGCTGATCTACGGCCAGCGCCGCGACATCCTCAAGGGCGATAATATGCGCGAGACGGTCGTCAACATGGTGCACGCCATGATCGACTCTACCGCCGAGCGCAACTTTACCGGCGACGGCAGCTTTGACTGGAGCGTGGACGAGGCGCGTGATTATCTGGAGCGCCTCTGCCTCAAACCCGGCACCTTCGCCGCGTATCAGGAACAGATCAAGACCATGGACGAGCCGGAGGAGCTGGTCAAGCTCCTCTACACCGACGCGGATGCCTTCTATGCCGAGCGCGAGCAGCTGCTGGGGGAAATCGGCATCGATATGCGCGAATTTGAACGCGTGGTAATGCTCAACGCCATCGACCGGCACTGGATGGATCACATCGACGCGATGGACGACCTGCGCGACGGCATCGGCCTGCGCGCCTACGGACAGCGCAACCCCGTGCAGGAATACCGGCTGGAAAGCTACGACATGTTTAACGACATGGTGCACATGATCCGGGAGGATACCGTGCGCAGGCTGTTCCAAAGCCGTGTGGAGCGCCTGCCCGAGCGCCGCAAGGCGGTGGATGTGAGTAAAACCCAGGAAGGGTTCGCGGGCGGCGAGGCCAAACCCAACACCAACGGGCAGGCCAAACAGGGCGGCGCGCCCACCAACAAAAACCAGCCCGGCGCGGTGGGGCGCAACCAGCCCTGCCCCTGCGGCAGCGGGAAAAAATACAAGCATTGCTGCGGCAAAAACGCCTGACCCGGGGCACCCCCGCTCGCGGTAGCTGCCTGCTTGCCGCCCTCGGGCGCGGGCCTTTGCGCGGGGCGGGGCGGCGGAGCTTCGCCCACGGCCGCCCGATGGGCACCGCGCGTCCGGGTTTTCCCTTCACATTCTGACACGCTGAGGAGTTGTCGTATGGTCGATACCGAACGGTACCAACAGGAACTGGCGGCGCTGCGCGATACCATCCAGAAGGCGGGCGATGCACTGAACCTGCCCCATCTGGAGGAAGAACTGGCGGAGCTGAAGGAAGAAATGAACGCGCCGGAGTTCTGGGGCGACTTGGAACGCTCCACTGCGGTCACGCGGCACGCGCGCCATATCGAGAGCCAGCTGGAGCATGTCGGCCGCCTGAACACCCGCTGCGACGATGTGGAAGCGATGCTGATGCTGCTCAAGGAAGAAGCCGATGAGGAAATCGCCAGCGAGTGCGAAGCCGAAATCCTGGCCCTGCGGACCGACGCCGATGCGCTGGAGCTGCAAACCCTGATGCGCGGCGAGTATGACGATTGCGACTGCATCCTGAGCCTGCACGCGGGCGCGGGCGGCACCGAGGCGCAGGACTGGACGCAGATGCTCTACCGTATGTACACGCGCTACTGCGAGCGCATGGGCTTTAAAGTGACCGTGAACGATCTGCTGGACGGCGACGAGGCGGGCATTAAAAGCGTCACCTTTCAGGTGGAGGGCGATAACGCCTACGGCTACCTGCGCAGCGAGCGGGGCGTGCACCGGCTGGTACGCATCAGCCCATTTGACGCCAACGCGCGGCGGCACACCAGCTTTAGCTCGCTGGATGTGGCCCCCATCCTGCCTGAGGATGATAAGTTCGAAGTGAACATGGAAGAGGTGCGCATCGATACCTACCGTTCCGGCGGCGCGGGCGGTCAGCACGTAAACCGCACCGACTCCGCCGTGCGTATGACGCACATCCCCACGGGCACCGTCGCCCAGTGCCAGAACGAGCGCTCCCAGATTCAGAACCGCGAGGTCTGCCTGCGCATCCTCAAGAGTCGCCTGATGGAATTGCGCATGCGTGAAAAAGAGGATCAGATGTCCGACATCAAGGGCGAAATGAAAAAGATCGAGTGGGGCAGCCAGATTCGCAGCTACGTGTTTCAGCCTTATACGATGGTCAAGGATCACCGCACCGGGTTTGAAAGCGGCAATGTGGATGATGTGATGGACGGAAACCTGTCCGGCTTCATTACCGCGTACCTGAAGATGCAGTAAATGGCGCCGCGCGCCGCTTGGATGCGCGACGTAAGGCTTTGCGTCTACCGGAAGGGAGGGTCGGCTATGGCACGGGAGGGGAACCCTGCGCAGCCGTGCCGACCTGCGGCCAAACGCGGCGTGTTCTGGACCTGCCTTGCGGCGGGCTTTCTGGCAATACTGCTGTCGCTGGCTGCTTCGCTGGCGTGGAACGCGATCCGGGCGGATCTTTTCAGCGCCGGGCTGAACGCCACGGTGGTGGCGCAGGGGCAGATATCGCAAAGCGATGCGGATGCGTTTGTGCAAACCACACTGGCGTACCTGACCGGTGCTGCGCAGGCGTGGGAGCCGACCGTGACCCTTGGGGATCATTCGCTTGCGGTGCCGGAAGCCTTTCAGACACACATGGCCACGGTGCGCGGCTGGGTGCTGAGCGCCGGGGTGCTGCTGTCGGTTGGCGCGGCGCTGATGACGCTGCTGCTGCTGGCGGGCCTGTGGCTCCCCGCGCGGGGGGCGCGGAACGCGTGGTTTTCGGAGCCGGGCTTTTATAGTGGCGCGGGGCTTGCGCTGGCGCTGCTGGTGGCGGTGGGGGTCTGGGGTGTGGCCGATTTTAACGGCCTTTGGGCCTGGATTCACGCAACGCTGATCCCGGACGGAGTTTTCCCGGCTGGGGAAGAAATTATGATTTTATTCCCCGTGCGGCTGTTTGCGGGCTATTTACTGCCGGTGGCGCTCGGCATGGGGCTGGGCACAGCGCTGGTGCTGCTGGTGCCGCCATTGATCAAGCGGGGGCAAACGCGTCAGACGCATACCGCCGACTAAGGCGTTCAAGCCGTATGGGTACGGCCGCAACCGGCGGCCGCAGGCAACCAATCGGAAAGGCGGGCATGCACAAACGTGACGCAGGGAAGCTTAACCCGGATGGAAGCCTTGCAGGGCAAGGCTTCCATCCGTATCCTGGCTTTGGAATCCAGCTGTGATGAAACCGCAGCCGCCGTAGTGGAAAACGGGCGCACGGTGCTCAGCAGCGTTATCTTTTCTCAGGTGGATGTCCACGCCCTGTACGGCGGCGTGGTGCCGGAGATTGCCAGCCGCGCCCATGTGGACGCGTGCGACCGCGTGATCGACCGCGCGCTTGCCGACGCGGGGCTGACCCTGCGGGAGGTGGACGCGTTGGCCGTGACCTACGGGCCGGGGCTGGTCGGCGCGCTGCTAACGGGCGTAAGCTGCATGAAAGGGCTGCAGTTTACTACCGGGCTACCGCTGATCCCCGTGAACCACATCGAGGGGCATGTGAGCGCCAACTACCTGACCACCCCCACGCTGCAGCCGCCGTTTGTGTGCCTGGTGGCCAGCGGCGGGCACAGCCATCTGGTGCGCGTGGAAGATTACGGCCGTTACACCCTGCTGGGGCAAACCGTGGACGACGCGGCCGGCGAGGCGTTCGACAAGGGCGCGCGTGCGCTGGGGCTGCCGTATCCCGGCGGCCCGCACCTGAGCAAGCTGGCCGCGCAGGGCGATGCCACGCGCTTCAAACTGCCGCACCCCAACCCCGAAGGGCGGTATAATTTCAGCTTTTCGGGGTTGAAAACGGCGTTTATCAACCTTTGCCACGGCTTTACCCAGCGCGGGGAGGAATTGCCCCGGGCCGATCTGGCCGCCGCTTACCAGCATGCCATTGTGGAAAGCCTCTGCGAAAAGGCGACCCTTGCCCTGCGGGAAAGCGGGCTGCACACCCTGTGCCTGGCGGGCGGGGTCAGCGCCAACACACTGCTCAGGCAGCGCATGGCCACGCTGGCTGCCGAGCAGGGCTTTACCCTGTGCATGCCGGAGCTGGTGCTTTGCACCGATAACGCCGCCATGATCGGCAGCGCTGCCTATTATCGCCTGCTGCGGGGCGAGCTGGCGACCCTGTCGCTCAACGCCGAGCCTGCCCTGTCGCTTATTTAGAAAGCCTATCCGCGCCCGACCGGCGGGCGAATACCAACCGGGGGGAAATGAACCGTGAACTGGATCTGCAAGCTGCTCGGACACCGGTGGGAGGGTTGCCGCTGCGCGCGCTGCGGGCAAACGCGGGATACCGGCCACCGTTTTACGGAGGCCGAGGGCCGCTGTGAGCATACGTGCGCCCTGTGCGGCAAAACCGAGTCTGTGCCGCATACGTGGGATCATTGCCGATGTGCGCGCTGCGGCCAGCAACGCGATACGCACCACCTGTGGCTCAAGAAAAGCGAATGCGAGCAGGTATGCCGCATCTGCGGGCAGGAGCGCGACACCCACGACTGGCGGCATGTGGATCGCGGCGTGGATCGCTGCGCCGTGTGCGGCGCGGTGCACCGCCTGACGGCGGAGGAAATTGCCCGGCGCGACGAGGAGTGGGCTGCCGCGGATGTGCCTGTGGAGGAGTTTGACGGCGCGCAGGATTATCCGCCCGACCCGGACTGAGCCCGCCGCGATGCGGCAACCGCAATGCACATCCCGCCCGGAGGGGCGACGCCATCCAGCAAAGGGGGCGCCGGCATGCTGGTAACCGAACGTTATGCCCGTGAAACCGCGCGCGATTATGCCCTGCGGATGCTCAAACGCAATATCGCCTCCCTGACGCTGGTGCCCGGCAGCCTGCTGAGCGAAAACGAGCTGTCCGCGTCGCTTGGGCTGAGCCGCACGCCCATCCGCGAAGCGCTGATCGAGCTGAGCAAGATTCGCATTGTGGAAATCCTGCCCCAGCGGGGCAGCCGCATTGCGCTGATTGACTGCGCTATGGTGGAGGAAAGCCGCTTTTTACGGCAGGTGCTGGATAAGGCCATCATGGAGTTGGCATGCGAACTGGCCCCGGAGCTGGATTTTTCCGCTGCGGAGGCGAATGTGAAGCTCCAGCAGTTTTATGTGGATAACCAGATGCCCGAAAAGCTGATGGAGCTGGATGACGATTTCCACCGTGAGTTTTACCGGCTGACCAACCGCCTGCAAACCTACCAGATGCTGGAGAGCATGGCCATCCACTTTGACCGGGTGCGCAGCCTGAGCCTGGCGACCGTAAAGGAAATCAAGATCGTGGCCGACCACGAGGCTCTGCTGCGCGCGGTGCGCGGCGGGGATAAGGCGGAGGTTACGGCGCTGGTCGTCAAGCACCTGAACCGGTATAAAATTGATGAACAGGCGATTCGGGAGAAATACGACGCCTACTTTACACCCCGCGTGTGCTGACCGCCGGGGCGTGCTTTGCCGATTGCTGCGGGAGGGGGATGTCCATGCGGTTTGCGGCGCTGGTGCGCGCGCTGAACGTAGGGGGTCATAACGCCGTGTCCGGGCAGGCGTTACAGACGTTCTTCCGGGATTTGGGTTTTACGGATGCACGCGCTTTTTTGCAGACCGGGAACGTGGTGTTTACGGCCCCGGCGGAGGAGGCAGGCATGACGCAGGCCATCCGGGAGTCGTTCGCGGCGCGGTTCGGGTTTGATGCCGCCGTGCTGCTGCGCAGTGAGGCCGCACTACAGGAAACACTGCTGCGATGGCCGTTTTCCGAAACGGAAATGGAACGGGCGCAGGCGGCCGACCCCGCTGTGGAGCACGACTACGTCATTTTCATGCCATATATGCCCGCAGGGGAGAGCCTCCGCGCGCTCCTGTGTGAGGATGCGGATGGCGACACCGTGCGTTCCGGCCCAGGGGCGCTTTACCTGCTTTGCGCGCAGAGCATCCGCCTTTCCAAGGCCGCAACCAAAATCGCCCGCGCGGCGCCCGAAAGCACGGTGCGCAACCTGCGAACGGTACGGCGGTTAGCCGACCAGCTTCAAAAGCTCTGACGCTTACGCGGGAGGTGCCTTCCATGGTGTTTCATACGATGGGGCTGGACATTGGCCCCACGGTGGTGCTGTTGCACGGGGCGGGGCTCTCCGCCTGGGCGTACCGGCCCATTGCGGAGCGGCTGGCGGACGATTATCACATTGTGCTGCCGGTGATCGACGGATACGCCGAGGCGGCGGATCAGCCGTTTGAGAGTATTGAGGCCTCGGCGCAGAAGCTGCTGGACTGGATTGATGCGCACCAGCACGGACACGTGCACGCGCTGGGCGGGCTCTCGCTGGGCGCACAGATCGTCGTGGAGGCGCTCAGCCGCCGCCCGGATGTGGCGGACTACGCGTGGATTGAGAGCGCGCTGGTGCGCCCCATGCCGTTGGTGGCAGCGCTGGCCGCGCCGATGGCGCGCATGAGCTACGGGCTGATCAGCAGGGAGTGGTTCGCACGGCAGCAGGCGCGCGCGCTGTGTGTGCCGGATGCGATGTTCCCCGATTATTTCCGGGACAGCCGCAAGCTCAGCCTGCAATCACTCATCCGCACGCTGCGCAGCAATGCGAGTTACCGCATCCCGGCCGGGCTGGCGCAGTGCCGCGCGAAAACGTTGGTGCTTGCGGGTATGCGCGAGCCGGGAGCCCTCTACCGTTCGGCCCAGTTACTGTGCAAAACGCTTCCCCACAGCCTCCTGTGGCTGGAGGAAGGCAAGCACGGCGAGTTTTGCCTGCAGCAGCCGGAAGACTATGCCACCGTGCTTTCGTTGCATTTGAACGGCAGCCTTATGCAGGATTGAGCAGCAGAGGCGCCTGTCGGCGTTCTGGGCGCGCAAGCAGCAGGGGGCAAGGCTCTCGGTAAAGCAGGTGCAAGGCTCTGCAACGTTCGCTTTCTAGCACTGCGGGCTTTTCACTCGCCGTGGCGGTCCGCTGCAACGGAGGACTTTGGGACACATCCGGGCGTTCAAGCAGTGCAGGCTGCACTGCCGTTTGCCTGTTCGTTTGACGCCCCGCCTGCGGGGCGCTATCGCCTGCGGCGAAGCGGCTACTGGCCGCATGCTTCCCTTCGGCCCCCCAAAAGTTTGTAAGGGCTTGTGCCCTTGACCCGGTTCTGCAGCGGCGGGAGACGCGCATTTCTACCCCAAACAATGCACTTTCGCCGCTCGCTTTATAGCTCTACGGGCTGTTCGCTCACTACGGGCATATGCTGCGGTAGAGGAGCATGGTGCTCATCCGGGCGTTCAAGCAGTGAAGGCTGCACTGCCGTTTGCCTGTTCGTTTGACGCCCCGCCTGCGGGGCGCTATCGCCTGCGGCGAAGCTGCTACTGGCCGCACGCTTTCCTGCGGCCCCCCAAAAGTTTGTAAGGGCTTGCGCCCTTGACCCGGTTCTGTAGCGGCGGGGGATCAGCAACACAGAGCCCGGAGCATCGCTCCGGGCTCTGTGCAGCTTTCAAAGAAAACTTGACGGGCAACGGGATTAAAATACATTCCCGGATTGCAACAGGTACATCAGGTAATATACGCTGGAGTAGGCATGCCAAACCAGCAGCACAAACGCCCCCAGAAAAGCCGCCGAGCGCAGCCGCAGCGACGTGCGCCGTGCGCGCAGCGTCGTCGAAGCTGCCGTACCGGCCGCCGTTTCGGCACGAAGCGTAGCGGCATCGGTGCGGTAAGCGGCAACCGATTCGATAAAGCGCGGCAGCACCACCACCCACAGCAGGAAGGCGGAGCTCATGCTGGCCCAGTTGAAATTACCGTGGCCAATCCGGATGCCCGTTTCCTGAAAGCTCATCGCTTCCAGGATGCTGAAAAACGCCATCCAAAGGCAGAGGATCACGGTCTGATCCCCGCGGCGCTCGGGCAAACGGCAGAAAGCCAGCGCAAATAGCGGGAACGCCGCCATCAGCAGCATGTTACGCAGGGCTTCCCATGCGCTTTGCCAGCTGAGCGCGAACTCCACCCCGCTGGTATAGGGCACCACCACGCCGGTGTAGTACAGGTATTGCAGGACAAAATAGGCCACCGCAGGCAGAAACGCCGCGATCATCTGCAAAAAGAAACGGCTGCTGTGCGGGCGGCGTATCCACTGGATCAGGAAGAACATTGCCGCCGCGGGGATCAGCGCCTGCATGAAGGTAGGCTTGGCGGAAAGGCTGAGCATCAGCAGGGCCGCCAGCATAAGCACCTTGCGCCAGGGCAGCATCGCGCCGGGCCCTTCCTTGGCCGCGCGAGCTTCAAAGGCATACCAGCAATGCAGGGTATAGGGCACGCACAAAAGCGCCGTGACCAGCACGGCCAGCTGCGTGGGGTTATGCCATACGGTAGGCGAGCCCACGCCGTGGTAAACCCCGTCGTTCACGCCCAGCACGCGGATGGGGGTGACCACCATCACCAGCAGGGCAAGCACCGTCAGCAGCGCATCGGACACGCGGGCGCGGGTCATCACCACCAGATAGCGGCGGGTCAGCAGAAAGGCAGCGGCCTTGCACAGGGCGCATACGCTCGCGGCCGCCCACGCCAGCGGCACGCCCAGCTGGTACAGCGCCGCCACAAACAGGTGCCACAGCGGGTAAGCCAGCCGACTGGTGATGCTGTGCGGGTCGGTAAAGGAAAACTCGCTGGCAATCAGCGCATGCTTATACAGATCGCTGCTTTGATTGGCATACTCCCACAGGTACATCCAAACGGAAAAGGCGACCAGCGCCGCCAGCGCGAGCCAGGCAAACCAGTCCAGGCTACGCTTTTCGCCGCGTCGGCGCAGGTCGCGGTCCAGTTCTACGGCATCCAGGGTCATGAAGGCGATTCCTCCTTGCGGTCGATCACTTAAGAGCAACATCATACCACGAAACCGGCATTGCGGCAAGCTGGCGCCGTCATGGGGCACATTTGTCAGGAAAGGCCGTCGGCTTGCCGGGGTTTGGGTTCCGGCGCAAGCGGCGCGGCGGGTTCCGGCGCTGGTTCAACGCGCCCGGGCGCTGGCTGGGGCGCTTCGGACGTGGCAGCCTCCTGCTCCAGCGCTTCCAGCTCAGCCCGGTGCTCACGGCTCAGGCGTGCGCGGCGGCGTTGCAACCACTGCCTTCGCACCTGGGCGCGGCGGGCCAGCTCCGTGCGCTCGACGGCGTACATGCTTTCCATGCTGCTTTGCAGTTCGTGCACGATGCGCAGCTTTTCTTCTGTGGCGGGTGCGTCAGGGTTATAGCAGATGCCGTGCCCGAAGGTGATGGTGCGCAGGTGCTTGCTGGCGTACAGCGGCAGGAACACCGCGCGCTTGTGGGTTTTGGCGTAGAAGGCGGGGGCAATCATCGCAAAGCCGGTATACAGATCGCCAACGCCTTCGGTGGCGTAGCCCTTCTGCCCGGGCGTGTCGCTTTCGCCCCGTTCGGGAAACACAAGGATATTATCCCCGGCCTGCATGGCTTCCACCGTCAGGCGGAAGGTTCGCATCAGCGAACGCGGGTTGTTCCGATAGACCGGGATAGCTTCCAGACTGTGGAACACCCACAGGAACAGGGGGCTGAGCAGGCGCGTAAGCGGCAGCTTGAGCGCGTCGGGCAGCCATTTTTGCCGTACAATGGTGTTCTCGTACACATAGCGGACGACGACGTCCTTTTCCATCATGTCGCTGATGCACCATGGCCGGAAGCTGATGGGCACGTACAGGTTGGTGACGATGGGACCGTACAGCTCCCCGTGGTTACAGACCAGCACCAGCGTACCGTCCTCATAGCCGGCGGCGTTTTCCCGCGCCAATACCCGGTGGTAGTACAGCGGGCGCAGCAAAAGCACGATCAGCTTGACCCCATAGCGGTTTTTATGGCGGGCGACCACCACTTCGTCCAGTTGCTTTTTAAGCGCCGGGTTCTCAGCTGCATCCGGCGCCAGGAAGCGCCGCAGCTTTTCAAAATGCCGGTGGTTCAGCGGAAAGTGCAATACACTTACGATCGCGCCCGCTACCAGCAAAAGAGGAGGCACTACCATCAGCGGGCGGAAGCTGCTAAGCAGCTGTGAGAAATCAAGCTTCGTCCATAGCTGCCCCGCGGGCAGGCACATCCCCGCCAGCAGCACCATGGCGGCCGCCTGCCCCAGCAGGATGGCCAGCTCCGTATAGACGCTGCGCATCCGGTCATAACCGCGCATCTGGTTTTGCAGGCCGTACTCGGCCACCTCGGTCATTTCCGGCTCCATCTGGGCAAGGCAGGTAACCGCGATGGATAGCCCGCTGGAGCACAGCCCCAGCGTTAAATAGCTGAGGAGCAGGTCAGGCATGGCGTTGAGCAGCCGATAAAACAGCACCAGCCCATATACCCACAGGAAAAGCCCGATCAGCAGCAGTTGCAGGATGGCGGGCCTGCGTTTGCGCAGCCGCGAGAGCAGAAAATCCGTACCCTCGCGCATCAGGATGGTGCAGGCCACAGACAGCGCCAGGCAGGCGAGGATTTCTCCCAGCGTTACGCCGATGAAGGTGTATACCATCACCAGCGTTACCTGCAGCGCCATCAGGATCAGGGTAAAGAGGCGCTGGTACGCGCCGTAGGCATGCACGGCTTGCAGCTCGCCGATCACGCGTACCACCTGATCCGGCTCCACCGGCTCAGCCTCGCGCTCGCCGGCCAGCAGCCGCCGATCCCGCCAGAGGGTGTAGGTTTCCATCAGCACACTTAGCCCGTAACCGCCCAGCGTTTGCCAGGCGTTGGCATCCGGCAGGGTGCCGAACAGCAGCCCGGCCGCCCCGCCCGCGAGCACCAGCTGCAATAGAGCATATAAAAGAATAAATACGCCGCGCCCTATGCGCTTGCTCATGACCTGCCCAACCAGCCGACGCGCCAGAATGGTGCGCAGGGTAAGCGCCAGCACCACCGCAAACAGCGCCCAAACCGACGGCGGAGCGCTGAAAATGGGGTAGAGCGTGAACAGCACCAGCGATAACAGCTGCATGAACACCAACAGCACCGTACCGGTTACGCGCATGCGGCGCGTCAAGTACAGCCGGTTGGGGCCCAGAAAGGTCTGCCCATAGGTGGTAGCGACCGCGCCCGTCATAAACAGCGCGCCGCCCAGCACCGGCATCAGGCCGTAGGCGCTGCTTACCGTCATGCAGTACAGATAGTTATACAGCGTGCTCAGGGACATCATTGCCAGCATGATGCGCCGCGAACCCGCCCAGGTGGGTTCCTTGCCCCGCTGGGTCACCGGCAGATCGCTCCCTCCTGCAACGGCGCGAAATTTTACAAACAACTTATTCTACCATATCGGTCAAGCCGGAGCAACGCAAACGGCCGGGGGCCGCGCGTTTTTCCGGCATAAAATGAACCCGCCGCAGCCAAACGGCGGGCGGGTTTCAACAGTGTAGACCGTGTGGGGCCACCGGCACGGTCACCCCGGGACGCGGATTCCCTGCGCCATTCCGGCCAGCAGTGCGTCGATCTGCGCCTCCAGCGTCAGGGCAGGATCGTAGCGTAGCGGCACGCCGACGTAGAACACGCGGTCGCGCATGTCGATGCGCACCGGCCAGAAGGCCAGCCCCCGTTTGGCGGTGCGCGCAAAGGCGGGCGCGATCTGTAAAAAGCCGCGGTTGAGCGCTTCCTGATGCGATTGGAAACCGGAGGGCTGCTCCGGAAAGATGACCAGCGGCTCCCCAGCCTGCAGAGCGCGCAGGCTTTCGCGCAGCGTGCGAATGATCCGCGCATCGTGGTACACCGGCACTGTGGGCGCCGTGCGCAGGATGGGCGGGAGGATGGCCGCGGCGATATAGGGCAGCGTCGCGTTGTACAGCGGCGCCAGCTTCGAGCCCGGCCGCCACCAGTAATCCTGCCGCACGTAAGCGGGGGTTTCCCGGGCGCTGAGCACTTGCGCGTTCATCCACGGGCGCAGTTGATCGGCCAGCGGAAAGCGCGCGCACATGGCGATGGGGCCGAGCGCGCCGGCATGATTGCAGATAAATACGGAAGGTTCTCCGGTATAGGGCTGCGCCCATTCGGTGCGCATCCGGGGGCAGGCGGCGCGTACCAGCCCGCGCCAAAAGCGGTAGGATCGTTTTAGCCGCATGGGGTCCACTCCATCAGCGTGTTAAAGTCCCCGCCAAAGGCGCGGCAGACCCTTTATACCATATCCCGCCATGGTTGTCCAGTATGGGCGCAAACACGGCAGGCATGGAAAATGTAACACAAAGATTAGAAAGGTGTAACGGCCACGCCTTGGTGCAACGTTATAATGGTACTACAACATGTTGGGGGTTTGGGATATGCGCAGGAAGAACAGCACCTATATCTTCGCACCGGAACCGAAAAAACGCAGCAGAACGGGTTGCCTGATCCTGTTTTTGGCCATCGGGTTCGCGGTGGTGGTGCTGGGGCTGCTGACCAACGCGGCCATGAACCGGCGGCTGGACCTGCAAACGGAAAAAGTACGGGTGATGTCGCTGGATAAAAAGTTTGAAAACTTTACCCTGCTGCACATTTCCGACCTGCACGGCGCGGAGATCGGCCTGAATGCCGATGCCTGGCGCAGCCTTTTATACGGCAAGGATTTCAGCGCCGTGGTGATGACCGGCGATATGGTGGGCGCGCAGGGGGATTATTCCCCGTTGATTTCGCTGGTAAAAACACTGCGGCAGATTAAGGCCGGCGTGCCGGTGTACCTGATTGCCGGCGACGAGGATCCCACCCCCGTGGTCAGTAACCTGCACGGCAACCCCGAAGTGCTGGCGGAATGGGTACGCGCCGCGCAGGAGGTGGGCGCGGTGTATCTGGATCGGCCTGTGAGCCAGAGCGTGGGCAAGCAGACCGCCTGGTTTGTACCGGAGTACCTGTACAGCGTCGATATCGCGGGCATGCAGGAAAGCCTGACCCGCCAGAAGCAGGATATGGAGGCCGTGGGCCAGCAGTACGAGGGCGAGGGCGGCGCGAGCTACCGCGCGCTTTGCTACCGGCTGGACGCGATTACCGCGAGCGCTGCGGCGATTAAAACCATGACCAAGGACGATTTGCAGATCGGGCTTACGCATGTGCCGCTGGAAGCCGACTATGTGCGGGAAATGATCGAGTGGGCGGATGAATCGGCGCCGTTCAGCTTCCGCCGCCTGTCGCTGGTGCTGGCGGGGCATTTCTGCGGCGGGCAGTGGCGGCTGGGCTCGCTGGGACCGGTCTATGTGCCGGAAAAGGGTTGGTTCCCGGGGGATGCGGGGGTGCTTGGCATGCAGCGCATCAACAGCATTAGCCAGTACATCAGCGCCGGGATCAGCGCGAGCCATTTTTACCCCATGCCGGGGCGGCTGTTTAACACGCCTTCTGTGGCACTGCTCACCTACACCGCGCGCATCCAGTAGCGGCAGGCCGCGCTTGACGTTTATGCCCCGAAAGGATACAATGAACTGGCTTTCTG
Source organism: Candidatus Limiplasma sp. (assembly GCA_963666755.2). GTDB lineage: Bacteria > Bacillota > Clostridia > Christensenellales > Aristaeellaceae > CAXXOK01. Next base: position 2,573,133 of record CAXXGW010000009.1, on the reverse strand, counting down.
TGCGTTTATCAGCCATCTATACAGAACTTTTCCTTCATGGCGCACAGGAACCGAATCTCCGGCCCAGCCGGTTGGAAAGGATGGGACAATTTCCATGTTCGGATTCCGCCACGAAGGGCGGCGCATCAAGCATCTGGACCCGATCGTCCAGGCCACGCCGTACCTGATGCCCATGCGCTGCGACGCCCAGGTGTTCCTGCACCACGATGTGGAGTACGAAACGCTGATGCGCTACATTGCCGACAAGAGCCGCAAGGAAGGCGTCAAGATCACGTTTTTGGAGATCATCATCGCCAGCTTTGTACGAGGGGTTTCACAGGTGCCGGAAATTAACCGGTTTATCATGAACAAGCAGTTCTATAACCGCAAGGAGCTTACCGTTGCCATGACCATCCTGATGGATACGCCGGACGGCAGCCTGCAGGAGAACGTCATCAAGGTAAAGTTCGACCCGAGCGATACGATTTACGACGTGCAGGCTCGACTGACGGCGAAAATCGAAGCCAACCGCTCCCCGGAAAAAGAGGGCTTCGCGCTCAAGCTGGCTTCGGTTGCGCTGAACATTCCCGGCTTTACCGCGCTGATTGCCGGGACGCTCCGTCTGCTGGACCGTTACGGCCTGCTGCCCGGCGGGGTGATTGACGAGCTGCCCTTCCACACCAGCATGTTCATTACCAACAACGCCTCCATCGGCCTGCACAGTGTATACCACCACATCTACAACTTTGGCAACACCAGCATGTTTCTGGCGCTGGGCACGCCGGAACGCGGCTTTACGGTGGATGCGAAGGGCGCGCCCAAGCGCTGGTGCACGCTGCCCATCGGCATCACCGTGGATGAGCGGGTCTGCGGCGGCGCGATGTACGCGCGCCTCTTTACCTGGATGAAGCGCTGCTTTAAAAACCCCGAGCTGCTGGATACGCCGCCCGAGCAGGTGTTTTATAACCAGGGCGTGGAGTACCACGTGCCCAAGCCCGAAAACGCACATGTGCCCGCCGCGAAGGGGGAGGCCTGACCTAAGGCTCCGCGAACGGAAGCGAAAACCAAAGCCCGGTGCGAAGGAGACTTCGCACCGGGCTTTCAGCCTGCTTAAAAAGGCCCATCTGCTTTGTCGCTGGCACCGGATAAGGGCGGTCACGTACGTCCGTGTATGCTCCCGCCCTTATCCGGTTTGGTTTCGCGCATCTGAACCTTTTTGAGCAGGCTGCTTCCTGGCATCTTTAAGGGGTTTGTCAACGGAATGGAGCCCGGTGCGAAGGAGACTTCGCACCGGGCTTTATCGCTATGTTGTGGATAGGGTTACGCCTCCGGCGTGGCAGACGCGGCATCGCTGCCGGTCTGCGGCTGGGTGGGCGCGGCGGGGGTCTGCGCATCGCTCTGTGCGGGTGTGGCGGTTTGCGCAGCGGTCTGCGCGTCGGTTTGCGCAGCCGCAATTTGCACGGTCTGGGCGGTATATGCGCTTGCCATGGTCAGGGTGGCGCGTACCGTCTGGCCCACGGTCAAATCCGAGGCTTGCAATACGGTTGTGCCGTCGGCGGCGAGCAGCTGTGTGCTGTCGTTCAGTTGCAGCGTCAGGCTCTGCCCGACGGCAAAGGGAGCGGCACCCGGCCGCCCATTGCCATTTCCCTGCGGGAAATTGCCTTGCTGGTTGTTGTTGCCGCCGTTGTTGGCGTTACCCTGCGGGAAATTGCCCTGCTGGTTGTTGTTGCCGCCGTTGTTGACATTTCCCTGCGGGAAGTTGCCCTGCTGGTTGTTGTTCCAGCCGTTGTTGGCATTGCCCTGCGGGAAATTGCCCTGCTGGTTGTTGTTGCCGCCGTTGTTGGCATTGCCCTGCGGGGAATTGCCCTGCTGGTTGTTGTTGCCGCCGTTGTTGGCATTGCCTTGCTGGAAATTGCCCTGCTGGTTGTTGTTGCCGCCGTTGTTGGCATTGCCCTGCGGGAAATTGCCCTGCTGGTTATTGTTCCAGCCGTTGTTGACGTTACCCTGCGGGAAATTGCCCTGCTGGTTGTTGTTCCAGCCGTTGTTGGCGTTACCCTGCGGGTTATTGCCCTGCGGAGGAGCACCCGCCATCCGGTCGCCTTGATTGGGGCGGGCATCGGCATCCACGCTGGTTAACGTCAGCGTCAGGGAACCATCCGCCACACTGGTAATCTGCCCGGTAACCGTTGCAGACAGGGCTTGCGTGTTCTGCGTACCTTGTTCGTTTTGCGCGCCCTGCCCGCTCTGCGCGCCTTGACCGTTTTGCGTGCCGGGGCCATTCTGCGCGCCCTGCCCGTTCTGCGCGCCTTGCGTTGCCCCCGGGGTCGCGGAGGCCGTAGCGTCGGCGGCAGTGGTTTCTGCCAGCGAGGCGCCCGCCATAGCCAGCAGCAAAGCAAAGGCTGCCATCATGGAAATAAACCGCTTCATCGGTGATTCCTCCCCTTTATCCCCGGTCATCCGGGGTTAAGGGAATCGTAACCCCCTCCTGTGTCGGCTGGGTGAAGGGTGTGTGCAGGGGAACGGAAAAAACAGGAAATCCGGGTACAAGGGATAAAGCGCAAACGTTGCGCGACGTAAAACCCCCGCCTGCGGTTGTGCAGACGGGGGAGGGATGCGCTGTAGAAACATGGCATGGATGAACGTCGCGTTTGGCGCAAGGAGGTTCTGTTCTATGCCATTTGAGAAACGGCTTACCGCGCCCGGTGCGTGCCGCCGGGCACGGTAAGCGGCGCAGGAGGCGGTGCCGCATTGGCTGTTGGCAGCCTGCCTGATCGGCCCCATCGCAGCACCTGCGCCCCGCCGGATAGGCAAGGCGCAGAGCGGGGGGATAGCATTACAGCAGGTGCGCGCATTCCTTGTCAAAGCTGATGGCTGCCTGATCGCCCACCTGAAAGATTTTCTTGTTTACGGGGCAGTTGTCGGCAATTTTCACCAGCGTATCGCCCACGCGCACGTGGTAGTTCTGGTAGCTGCCCATAAAGCAGCTCAGTTCCACCTTGCAGGGCAACAGCCCCGTATCCCCAATCCGGATGGCTTCGGGCCGCAGCACCACCTGGCAGGGCTGGCCGGCGGTCATGGGGTTGGCGGTTTCCACCAGCGCCTCGTGTCCCTGCACATTCACACGGCACAGGCTGCCCTCCATGGATACTACCGTGCCCTGCAGGAAGTTCGCCTCACCGATAAAATCCGCCACGAACTCGCTTACCGGGTGGTAGTAAATCTGCATGGGGCTGCCCAGCTGCGCGATTTCGCCCTTTTGCATGATGATGATCGTATCGCTGATGGACATAGCCTCGCTCTGGTCGTGCGTCACATAGATGGCGGTGATGCCCAGCGTCTGCTGGATGCGGCGGATTTCGGTGCGCATGCTGACGCGCAGCTTGGCGTCGAGGTTGGAAAGCGGCTCGTCAAACAGCAGTACGCCCGGTTCCACCACCAGCGCGCGCGCCAGCGCAATGCGCTGCTGCTGCCCGCCGGAAAGCTGGTTGGTCATGCGGGACTCCATGCCGTCCATCTCCACCAGCTTCAGGATATCGTGCACGTGCTGCTCAATTTCCTCCTTGGGGAGCTTGCGCAACCGCAGGCCGTAGGCTACGTTGTCAAACACGTTGTAGTGCGGAAACAGCGCGTAACTCTGAAACACCATCGCGGTATCGCGCTTGTTGGGCGTCAGGGCGTTGATGGGCTCTTCCCCCAGATAGATTTCGCCCTCGTCCGGGCTTTCAAACCCCGCGATCATGCGCAGCGTGGTGGTTTTGCCGCAGCCGCTGGGGCCCAAAAGCGTTACGAAGGAGCCGGGCCGGATGGTCAGGCTCACATCCCGCACGGCATAGAAATCGTTGCCGGTCTTGGGGTCTTTATAGATTTTGGAGATGTGCTCCAGACGGATGCCCTTGCTGGACTTAGCCATTTTTGCGCGCCTCCCGGATGTTTTTACTGGTGCCGAAGGTCTTGATAAACAGGTTCATCAGCAGGATGGAGCAGTAAACGATCAGGATTAGCACGGTGGCGTAGGCGCAGGCCTCGCCGAACTTGCCCTTCTCGGCAAACTCGTTAATCTGCGTGGTAATGAGCAGGTACTTGGGCGTTACCAGCAGGATGATCGCGCTGATGGCCGTAATGGAACGCACGAACGTGGTTACCAGCCCGCTGAAGAAGCTGTCCTTGATCAGCGGCAGGGTTACGGTCATGAACACCTTGCCGCTGTTGGCGCCCATATCGTAGGCGCTTTCTTCAATCGAGCGGTCGATCTGCCGCAGCGCGGAGATGCCGCTGCGCGTGCCCACCGGCAGGCTGCGCACCACAAACACAATCACGAGGATAGCCCCCGTGCCGTACAGGCTTTGCAAAAACCCGGTGCCGAACACGCCGTTGGCAAACCCGCGAATGTACCCCACGCCCAGCACCGTGCCGGGCACCGCCATGGCCAGCATGCTGGTAAACTCGATCAGCGCCTTGGAGCGGAATTTCTTTTTGACCACCAGATAGCTGATGATCATCGACAGCAGCGCCGTGATGGGCGCGGCGATAATCGACAGCAGGAACGAATCGCGGAAGGCGCGCGCCCCGCCGTACTTCAGGATGTATTCGAAATGCACCCACGAAAGCGAATAGTTGCGGCCCCAGAGTTTGAACAGCGCGCCGAACAGCACGCTTACGTACATCAGCACCACAAAGGCGCTAAACAGCGAGCACAGCAGCGTTAACGGCCGGGTGACGCTCTTGTCGGCAATCAGCATCCGCTCGCGGCTGGCTTTGCCGGTCAGTGTTGCGACGGTGCGCTTTTCCAGATAATATTTCTGGATCAGGAACAGCACCAGCGTAAGGGCCAGCAGCACCACGGCCATCGCCGCGGCGCCGACCTTATCATACGCGCCGGTTACCTGCAGGTAGATGGTGGTGGCCAGGGTATCGTAGCTGCCGCCGATCAGCATCGGGTTAGCGAAATCCGCCACAGCCTCGATAAACGTGACCAGAAACGCGTTGCCCAGGCCCGGCAGCAGCAGCGGCAGGGTGATGGTGGTAAACACCTTCCAGCGGGTGGCGCCCATATCGCGGGCGGCCTCCTCCAGCGAAGGGTCGATATTGCGAAGCAGGCCTTTGAGCATCAGGTAGCAGACGGGGAAGAACGTCAGTGTCTGCACAATGGCGATGCCCTGCAGGCCGTAGATATTACTGTCGTAAATACCAAGCAACGTGCGGGTAATCAGCCCGCTGCGGCCAAACAGCAGGATCATGCTCAGCGAGAGCACAAACGGCGGCGATACCACCGGCAGCATGCTGACCACGTCGAACAGCTTCTTAACCACCCGGGAGCGTACGCGCATGTACACATCCACATAGGCGAACAGAAGGCCGATCAGCGTGCTGGCAAAGCCGGTAATCAGGCCCAACACCAGCGTGTTGGTAAACGCCGTGCGAAAACGCGAAAGGCTCAGCACGCGGCTGAACACATCCAGCGTAAAGCCGGATTCCTTGTTAAAAACACTGTCCACCAGCAGCGTGGCCAGCGGGTAGAGGATGAATAAGAGCAGGAAAATCAGCAGCGCGACAATGGTGGAAACCAGAATCGGATCCCCGAAGAGCTTTTTACGGTCGAGCCGTCGGCTTTGCTTTTGCGCGGCAACCATAGCGGCAGCCCCCTTTGGCGTAAGATGGGTTCAAAGGAGCACGCGGCGCGGCTCCCCGCCATGAAAAGCCGGAGGATGACGGAACGGTGCCCGTCATCCTCCGCGCATAGGTACTCCGAGGGTTACTCGGTCTTGAAGCGGTCGTCCGCGCCGGCGCCGATGGCGGCGAAGAAGTCTTCCACATACTTGGAAGTGTTGGCTTTGGCGTCCGCAAAGTCATAATTGATGGTTTTGTTGGGGTCAAGGCCGAACTGCGTGGCCTCGGCGGGCTGCTCGGCGTTGTCGATCACCAGGAACTGATAGCTCTCGGCGGTCTTGGCCAGGTTGACGCACTCGGGGCTGAGGGCGTACTCGATCCACAGCTTGGCGGCGTTCATGTGCTTGGCACCCTTGAAGATCGCGGTCGCGCCGACTTCGTAGCTGGTGCCGCTCGCGGGCAGGATCAGCTGGATGTTGTCGTAGCCGGCCAGAATCTGAGTGATGCCGTCATGCAGGAAGCCGATGCCGATTACGCACTCGCCCGGGCCAACCATCTTGCTGGGGCCGGAGCCGCTCTTGGTGTACTGCGCCACGTTCTGATCCAGCGCTTTGAAGTATTCCATGGCAGCGTCGTGGCCCTTCATCTGCACCATCGTGTTGATGATGAGCTTAGCTGTGCCGGCGGTGTTGGGGTTGCTCATCCAGACCAGGCCCTTGTACTCGGGCTTGATCAGATCATCCCAGTCCTTGGGGGCTTCGATGTTGAGGCGCTTGAGCTCGTCGGTGTTGGCCATGAAGCCCAGAATGCCCTTGTAGATGCCGTACCAGTAGCCGTCCTTGTCACGGTACAGGTCGCTCATCAGGTGGCTGGCGTTCTTGGCTTCGTAGGCTTCCAGCAGGCCCTTGGCCGCCGACTCGTTATACGGGTCGGTGGTGCCGCCGAACCAGACGTCCGCGCTGGGGTTGCCGTTTTCTTCTTCAATCTTGGCGGCAACTTCGCCGGTGGACAGGCGCTGGCGGTTCACGGTGATGCCGTACAGCTCCTGGAAGTGATCGCAGGCTGCGTTCATGTAAGCTTCCTCACAGGAGGCGTACACGGTCAGTTCGCCTTCCGCTTTGGCCGCTTCGATCAGAGCGGGGTCGATGGCGTCGGTGGTCTGCGCGCTGGCAACGCTGAACAAGCCAAGCGTCAGAATGGTCGCCAAGAGGATTGCCAAGAATTTCTTCATAAGGCATGCGTCCTTTCTGTTATGGGGATTTTGGATAGGAATTTACCTAGTTTTAACATTATAACGACGACTGTTACGTTTGTCAAGGCGACCGGAAGCGTCATTTCACGGGGCAAAATAAGGCCCGGGGGTAGCCAAGCACGGCGTAATTTGGTATAATAAACCGAATCGAAACGGAGGAGGAATCTCACATGCCGTTGGTCAATACACAGGAAATGTTCAAGAAAGCCTATGCGGGCGGGTACGCGATCGGCGCTTTCAACGTCAACAATATGGAGATCATTCAGGGTATTACCGAAGGGGCCAAGCTGGAAAACGCGCCCCTGATCCTGCAGGTCAGCAAGGGCGCGCGCAAGTATGCCAAGCATGTTTACCTGATGAAGATGATTGAGGCCGCCATTGAGGATACCGATCTGCCCATCGTGGTGCATCTGGATCACGGCCCCGATTTTGAAACCTGCAAAAGCTGCATCGACGGCGGTTTCACCAGCGTGATGATCGACGGCAGCCACATGGCCTTTGAAGAGAACATTGAGCAGACCCGCCGCGTGGTGGAGTATGCGCACAGCCAGAGCCGTTACGTAACCGTCGAGGCCGAGCTGGGCCGTCTGGCCGGCGTGGAGGACGATGTGAAAGTCTCCTCCGAAGATAGCTCCTATACCCACCCCGACGAGGTGGAAGAGTTTGTGAAGCGCACCGGCTGCGACAGCCTCGCCATCGCCATCGGCACCAGCCACGGCGCCTTCAAGTTCAAGGGCGAGCCCAAGCTGCGCTTCGACATTCTGGAGGAGGTCGGCCGTCGGCTGCCGGGCTTCCCGATTGTGCTGCACGGCGCCAGCAGCGTCATCCCCGAATATGTGCAGATGATTAACCAGTTCGGCGGCGTAATGCCCGGCGCGCAGGGCGTGCCTGAGGAAATGCTCCGCAAGGCCGCCAGCATGGCAGTGTGCAAGATCAACATCGACAGCGACCTGCGCCTGGCGTTTACCGCCGAGGTACGCAAGCACTTTGCCGAGCATCCGGATCACTTCGACCCCCGCCAGTACCTGAGCGACGCCCGCGACGGCATCCGCACCATGGTACGGCACAAAATCGTGAACGTGCTGGGCTGCAACGGCAAAGCCTGAGCCAGCCCGCTCCGCTCCGCCCCGCGGACGGCCCTCCGGCGCATTGCGCGCACAGGCCCGTCCCGCGGGGCGGTTTCCCTATTCCGCCGAAACGGAGGCCGTTCATGAAAACACTTGTGAAGGGTGCGGCAGCAGCGCTGCTCGCGCTGGTGAGCACCGTGGCGCTGCTGCTTGCCCCTGTGGATGCGGTGGCGGGCGCATGCACGCTCTGCTGGCTGGAAACGCTGCTTGGCACGGTGCGCGAGCAGGCGGCCGCCGGAACGCTGCTCTGGGCCGCCTTGTGCGCCCTGTACGCGTACGCGTTACGCGGCCCGGCGCCGTGGCGCAGAGGGGAGCGGCTGCGGCTGACTCCGCTGGCGCTTTTGTTTGCGCTGGCCGGTGCACTGGGCGCGGCGTACCGCGTGGATGACGGCGTGCTTACGGATTTCTTGAGCGGCAGGCATCTGCTGCTGCTGGCTGGCAAAACGGCGGGGCTGTTTGCGCTTTTCTGGCTGGGGCTGCGGGCGCTGTTGCGCGCGCTGCCGCGCCTCGCGGCCGCGCTGCGCCCGGCAAAGCCGCTTACGGCCCAGCGCGCAGTACGGGAGGCGCTCGCCTGCATGGCAGTGATCCTCTGTGCGTGGCTGCCTTCGTGGCTCGCGCGTTACCCGGGCGCGCTTTCGGTGGACGCGGGTCGTGTGCTGCAACAGTTTAGCGGAGAGATTGTGTGGACGGCGGATCACCCGCCCGCATATACGCTGCTGCTGGGCGGCACCTTCCGGCTGGGCGCGGCGCTGGGCGGTGATACGTTCGGGCTGGCGCTCTGCACAGCCTTGCAGACGCTGGCGCTGGCGGGGAGCATGGCCCTGTGCATAGCGTTTTTAGCCCGTGAGGGGGCGCCCCGCGCACTGCGGTTGGGGCTGACGGTGTTTTTTGCGCTGGTGCCGATGGCGATGGGCAACGCCGCCCATGTGATTAAGGATGTACCTTACACGGCGATGTTTCTGGTGTACATGGTTTGCCTCGCGCACGCGCTGCTGCACCGGGAGCGGTTGCCCGCAAGCGCGCGCTGGCGCGTGCTTTACGGGCTGAGTGCGCTCCTCCTGCTTCTGTTGCGACCCAACGGCGCTCTGGTGGTGGTGCCGGTTACGGCGGTGCTCGCGGTGCTCCAATGGAAAGCTGCGAAAACTGCCGTGCTCCCGGCTAAACAGGGGCATGAACCGGGCACGGTCGGTAAGCCGGAAAAACTGCCGCGCCGCTTTGCCCCCTTCGGCCGTGCGTTGGCCGTGTTGCTCCTGCCACTTCTACTGGCCGGTGCCTTCCAAGGCTGGGTGGTGCCCATGCTTGCGTATGTGCCGGAGAGCACGCCGGATTTGCTGGGCGTTGCCTTCCAGCAGACGGCGCGCATTGTGCGCAATGACCCGCAAGCCGTAACCGCCAACGACAAGGCCGTCCTCGACCGCCTGCTGGAGGCGGACGCGCTGGCCGACGCCTACGCGCCCCACAGCTCCGATGGGGTACGCAAGCTGTTTCGCTATTGGAACGGCCATACCGGGGAAGACGTGCTCCGCTATGTGGGGGTTTGGGCCAGACTTTCGGCGGAGCACCCGCTGACGGCCTTCCACGCGTTCTGGTCGCTTTCGGGCGGGTTTCTGGACCCGTTCGATACGCGCAACCCCACGGTATCCACGATGCCGGAGCAGGATTCCGCCAAATACCCGCATGCCTATACATTCGCGCACCCTGCCGCGTTGCAGGGGTATCACGACCGGTTGGACAGCCTAGAGCGCAGCTACCGTAGCCTGCCGCTGTTTGCCCAGTTGGATGCGGTGGGGCTGTATGCGTGGGTCGCGCTGTTCGGCCTGTGGCTGACCCGCCGGGCCGATCGCCGCGGGTTGGGGTGGCTTTGGCTGCCGCCGCTGATGACGCTGGTAGCCTGCCTGTTTTCGGCGGGCTTTCCGGCGGGCACGCGGTATGCGCTGCCGCTGGTGCTCGGTGCTCCGTTTGCCCTGTGCGCGGTGCTCCCGTCTGTGCTGGCCGGAGCACGTGCTCCGCAGTCCGCGCACAGCTAAGGAGGCGGAGCGGAATGCAAGCCACATTGGGCTACCTGCGCCGCGCCGATCAGGAGTACGGCATGATTGCCCCGGGCGACCACGTGGCGGTTGGCGTAAGCGGCGGCAAGGACAGCCTGCTGTTACTGCGTGCGCTGGCCCTGTACCGCCGGATGCAGGGCGATTTTACCCTGCACGCCGTGATGCTGACCATGGGCGAGCCGCCGCCGGACACCCGTGCCATCGAGGCGCTGTGCGAAACGCTTGCCGTACCGCTGACCATCCGGCATACGGACCTGTATACCATCCTGTTTGCGCAGCCGCAGCGGAAAAGCCCGTGCGCGCTGTGTGCGCGCATGCGGCGCGCGATGCTCTGCGCGCTGTGCCGGGAGCTGGGCTGCAACAAACTGGCGCTGGGACACCACCGGGACGATGCGCTGGAAACGCTGCTGATGAGCGTGCTTTTTGAGGGGCGGCTGCACACCTTTCAACCGCGCACAGTGCTGGATGGGGCGGGCGTGACGGTCATCCGTCCGCTGGTTCTCATGCCGGAGAAAGAAATCCTCTCCGCGCAGCGCAGGCTTTCGCTGCCGGTGCTTGAAAGCGTCTGCCCTGTGAACGGGCACACCCGGCGGCAGGAAATGAAACAGCTGCTCCGTGATCTGGCGCGGCGTTACCCACGTTTGCAGGAAAACATGCTGGCCGCCCTGCGTAACGATGCGCAGTACGGACTCTGGCAGAAAACGCCCGGCGCGGGGATGCCAAAGCCGCCGCCGGAAGAGTAGACGTAAACGGGCAAGCTGTGCATGTGGTACGGAGCACGGAAAATTGCGTAATGGTGCTCCAAATATGTAGATACTTTTTACTTGCTTATCAGACATTCGCATTCCATGCTCCATGTGGGGGTCGATGGCACAAAAAGGTATTGCGAATAGGTGCGTGCATTCACTCTATATGAAGCCGTCAGACTTGAAGGTCTGGGTATAAAGCCCGAAACTGAAGAAATAATAGACGAGTTCAAGCGATTCTCTGCTCTTGAATATCAATCGCATGTTCTCGTGCTCCAACACTAAAGCCGTGCTCCATATGTTTGAAGCACGGCTTTGGCTGGTTTTGGTAGCTTCCATCGTAGTGTGGAAGCCATGACTGCCGACACTTACGAATGGAAGCGTTGTTGCCTTAGTGAAAAAGTTCCGGCGGCATTGGCTGTCGTGCATTGCACCGCATTATGGCGCCTGCGTCACCGGTTGCGGCGGCGTGCCCTCGCCGTCGCGCGTCACGCGGCGCACCCAGCCGTAGCCGTTCACCTTCCAGATGGCCACAAAGCTTTTAAGCACCTGATCCGCCTTGAGGCAGGCAAACACCACCACCGGATCGCTGTGGAACACAAACGCCGTTAGGAAGCTGGCGGGCAGCACGATGCCCCACATAAAAACCAGATCGTTATAAAACACAAACTTGGTATCCCCGCCGCCGCGCACCACGCCGGTGAGCACGGGGTTCTGGTACGCGGTGCCGAACACCGTAACGCACAGCACCAGAATAAACCGGTTGGCCATCGCCTCGGCGCTGGGGGATACCGCGTAAATCGCCAGAATCGCATCCTTGCAGAGGAACAGCGCGGCGCTGGAAAAGACACCGATCATCAAATACAGCACCTGTAAGGTGCGCACATATTCCCTGAGCCTGCTGTGGTCGCCGCTGCCTACCACCTTGCCCACAAATACGCCGCTGGCTGAGGAAATGCCGTAGGTGACCACCGCGATCACCTGGAAAATCGAGTTGGCAATGGCGTTGGCCGCAATCGCGTCGGAGCCCAGGTGCCCCAGCACCGCCGTCTGGATCAGCATGGCGATGCCCCAACTGCCGCTGGCCATCAGCACCGGGAAGCCGTAACGGCGGTAATCCTTGAACAGCGCGCCGTCCAGTTTGGCAAAATAGGCGGGCGGCATGGCGAGCTTGCGATCCGTCCACACGGTGTAGCCCACCGCGACGCTCCATTCCACAATGCGCGCCACCAGCGTGGCCAGTGCCGCGCCCTGCGCGCCGAGGCGGGGGCAGCCGAGGTTGCCGAAGATGAGCATCCAGTTCAGCCCGATGTTCACAAACAACCCGGCCAGCGACGCCGCGATGCCTACCGATACGTTTTCAATACTGCGCTGCGCGGCCAGCACGATCATGCCCGTGCAGAAGAACGGGTAGCTGTAGGCGATGACCCGCATATAGGCCGCGCCTTCGGCAATCGCGCCGGTATCGGCGGTCAGCAGGCTAAGGGTCGGGCCCGGCAGCCAGCGCGCAATGCCAAAGAAAAGCAGGCTCAGCCCCATGGCGGACACCAGCGCGATGGCAAGCACCCGCCGGATCGGCTCCAACCGCCGGGTGCCCCAGTACTGGGCGGCGATCACCACCATACCTTCGCCCAGCCCGCCCGCCAGCATCTGCAAAAGAAACTGTACCTGATTAGCCAGCGCGACGCCGGAGAGGGCATCCTGCGAGTAGGCGCCGATCATCACATTGTCCGCGAGGCCCACAAAACAGGCGATCACGTTCTGCATGGCGATGAAGCCGGTCAGCCGAAGAATCTGGCGGTAAAAATCCCGATCTCTAGTCAGCAACAAAGCGAGACCCATCCCCTGTTCGTCCGCTGTGGCGGCACGCCCTATCCTAGCACGGGCGGATAGGCAATGCAAGCACCAAAACGAAGCGCCCCCGGGGTCGTTAGCCGACCGCGGGGGCGCGTGGGGGGCGAGATCAATCCAGCTTGGGCGGATCGTTCAGCTGGCTGGTGCAGTGCGGGCAACGTGTCGCCTCGTCGGCGATGGGCTGCAGGCAGTATGGGCACTTGCGCGCTTCCTTGGCGGGCTTTTTGGGCATCAGGCGGGTCATCAGCTTAAGCACCAGAAATACGCAGAAGGCCATAATTAAAAAGTCGATGATCTTTTGCACGAACATGCCGTAGTTGAGCGTGCCGATGCCTGCCGCCGCCGCGGCTTCCTTGGATGCGTACGCCTTTCCGTCCAGCGCGAAAAACGCGCCCGACACGTTCAGCCCGCCGAGGAGCAGCCCGATAACCGGCATAAAAATGTCGTTGACCAGGGAGCTGACGATGCTGCCGAACGCGCCGCCGATCATGACGCCAACGGCCAGATCCAGCACATTGCCGCGCATGACGAACGCCTTGAAATCCGTGAAGAACTTCTTCATCCGTGTTCCCTCCGCAACCAGATTTTCCTTATTGTACGCCTGCTTTGGGCGTTTGACAAGCTGCAGTTGCAACCTTCCGCCCCGGGGCGCTATAATGGACGCAGCAATCCAACGCGGGGAGGTTTACGATGCTCAAAATCATGATCGTGGAGGACGACCCCACCATTGCCCGGCTGTTGTGCGCCGGGCTGTGCCGCTGGGGGTACGATGCCTTCGCCTGCGAAGCGCTGGAGGATGTGGAGGCCGAATTTCTGCGTACCGCGCCCCACATGGTGCTGATGGACTGCACCCTGCCTTATTTTAACGGCTATTACTGGTGCGAGCGCATCCGCAGGCATTCCACCGCGCCGATCGTGTTCATCTCCTCCAACACCGGCAGCATGGATATGGTCATGGCGATGTCCATGGGCGGCGATGATTTTATCACCAAGCCGTTTGATCTGGATGTGGTGGTCGCAAAAATCGGCGCGCTGATGCGCCGCAGCTATGATTTTGCCGCAGCCTCCGCCGCGCCGACGCACCGCGGGGCCACGCTGGACGCCGCGCAGAGCGTGCTGCGCTATGGCGAGCAGAAGCTGGAACTGACGCGCAACGAGTGCCGCATCCTGCAAACGCTGATGGAGCACCAGGGCGCGGTGGTGGGCCGCGATACCCTGATGCAGCGCCTGTGGGACAGCGATTGTTTTATTGATGACAACACCCTGACCGTGAACGTTGCGCGCCTGCGTAAAAAGCTGGAGGAGCTGGGGTTAACGGACTTTATTGTCACGCGCAAAGGTCAGGGCTACCTGGTGGAGGACGTATGAACGGAAAGCGCTTCTGGGCGCTGGTGCGCGGCTGGTACGGCGTGATGCGCGGCGCGCTCTGGGCGTCGTTGCTGATCCCCGCGGCGTTTGTGGGACTGCACGCGTTGGGCTGGGGCCGGTTTCAGGAGCTGACGTATACGCTGCTGCTGGTGGGCGCGGCGGTCGGTATATTGGGCGTCCGTTCCTTTATCCGCTACGCGGCGCGGCAGTTGGCCCTGTGGGAGGCGCTGCGCAACCCGCCGCCCGACGAGGCCGCGCTGCCTGCCGCCGAAACCGAGCCGGAGCGCTGCTACCGCGCGCTGGCGGCGCACTATCTGGCCGCGCGCACCGACGATGCGCAGGCTGCCGCCGACGCCGAGCGGGAACGGCTGGATTACTTCACCCTCTGGGTACACCAGATCAAGACCCCCATCGCGGCGCTGGACCTGATGGCGCAGAGTGACGAGCCGGTAGACCGGGAGCTGTTGCGCCAGCAGGTGTTCAGGATCAGCCAGTACGCCGATGCCGCGCTGGGGTACCAGCGCCTGCAAAGCCTGCATAACGATCTGGCCTTGACCGAGGTGCCGCTGTACCCGCTTTGCTGCTCGCTGGTCAAAAAACTGCGGCCGCTGTTTACGTACCGCCACATTCGCCTGAATATGGCGCCGTTTGCGGGCGTGGCCCTGTCCGACCCCAAGTGGCTGGGCATGGCCATTACCCAGGCGCTGACCAACGCGCTCAAGTATGCGCCCGTCGGCGGGGAAATAACCGTAGCCCTGCGGGAGCCGCTGGTGCTGGAGGTGCGCGACAACGGCCGCGGCATCCCTGCGGAAGATTTGCCCCGGGTGTTCAGCTGCGGGTTTACCGGCTCGCTGGGGCGGCAGGCCCGCGAAGGGGACAAGAGCACCGGCATTGGGCTGTACCTGTGCAAGCAGGCGTGCGATAAACTGGGGCACCGGGTTACGCTCGCCTCGCCGCCGGGGGGCGGCGTGACCGTGACCTTCGATTTGCGGCGCGAACAGTACGAAAACTTCACCTGACCCCTCCGGCCGGGTTGGCGACCCTTGCAAAAATGTAAGGCGCCCGTAAGCCCGCGCTATGGCGCGCGCCGTGCCATGGCGGTATGCTGTGGATGCGTCCCACGGGGCGCGGAAGGGATGAACAAACCATGGCATTGCTGGAAGTAAAAAATCTGCAAAAGATCTACACCACACGCTTTGGCGCGCAGAAGGTGCAGGCGCTGCGCGACGTGAATTTTACCGTGGAGGCGGGCGAGTTTATCGCCATCATGGGCGAAAGCGGCAGCGGTAAGACGACGTTGCTGAACATTCTGGCCGCGCTGGACAAGCCCACCGCCGGGCAGGTGCTGCTGGAGGGCCGCTCCTTTGCCGAAGTGCGGGAGAGCGAGCGCGCGGCCTTCCGCCGCGACAATCTGGGTTTCGTTTTTCAGGATTTTAACCTGCTGGACACCTTTTCCGTGCGGGATAACATCCTGCTGCCGCTGGTGCTGCAAAACGCGCCCCTTGCGGACATGGACAGCCGCCTGCCGCCGTTGGTGACGGAGCTGGGTCTGCAGGGGCTGGAGTCGAAATTCCCCTATGAGTTGTCCGGCGGGCAGAAGCAGCGCACCGCGGTGGCCCGCGCACTGATTACCAACCCGCGCCTGCTGCTGGCCGACGAGCCGACCGGCGCGCTGGACAGCAAAGCCAGTGCCCGCCTGATGCGCCAGTTTGAGGGTGTGCATGCCCGGGGGCAGACGCTGGTGATGGTTACCCACAGCGCGCAGGCGGCCAGCTACGCCTCCCGTGTACTGTTTATCAAGGACGGCGAGGTCTACAACCAGCTTTACAGCGGTGGGCAGACACGCGAGGCCTTTTTCCAGAAGATTATTGCCACGCTGACGGCGCTGACCGACGGGGGTGTGGCGGGTGACTAAGTTTTTGTACCTGCGCCTGGCGCTGAATAACCTGCGCAAGAATAAGCAAACCTATTTGCCTTTCCTGCTGGCGGCGACCATGCTTACGTTTACCGTGTACAGCTTTCTGATGATCGCCTTCAACCCGGGGCTGAGCCAGGTGCACGGGGGCGCGCAGTTCGTGGTGGTGCTCTACTTCGGCATTGTGGTAATCGCGCTGTTTACGGTGCTGTTCCTGTTTTACGCCAACAGCTTCCTGATTAAGCGGCGAAAAAAGGAAATGGGCCTGTACAGCATTCTGGGGATGGAAAAGCGCCACATTGCGCGCGTGCTGCGCCATGAGCTGACGCTCACCTGGTTTGTGTCCATGGTAGCCGGGCTGGGGCTGGGCGTGCTGCTGACGCGGCTGTTGTTCCTGCTGATCCGCCTGACGCTGCGCATTGAGGCGCCGCTGGTAGGCACGGTCAACTGGGCCGCGGTGTGGGTCACGCTGGGGCTGTTCGCGCTGCTGTTCCTGCTGCTGATGCTCTATAACGGGTTTCAGGTGCGCGCGGTCAGCCCGGTGGAGCTGCTGCGCGGTGGGCAGGTGGGCGAAAAGGAGCCCCGCGCCCGCTGGATTCTGGCAGTGCTGGGCCTGCTGTTTACCGGCGCGGGGTACTGGATTGCGCAGATTGTCAGCAACCCGATGGCGGCCATCGCGCTGTTCTTCGTTGCGGTGGTGCTGGTGATTTTAGGCACTTACCTGCTGTTCCTGTCGGGCAGCATCGCGCTCCTGCGCACGCTGCGCCGTAACCGCCGTTAC
Source organism: Candidatus Limiplasma sp. (assembly GCA_963666755.2). Taxonomy (GTDB): domain Bacteria; phylum Bacillota; class Clostridia; order Christensenellales; family Aristaeellaceae; genus CAXXOK01. The sequence continues at coordinate 2,556,456 of CAXXGW010000009.1, read as the reverse complement.
TACTATACGCCGCGGCATTTCGTCACCATTTCCGGCATGCTGTACCGCATGAAGCAGAACGCGGCGGGGCTGGCGAGCATCGCCATTCTCTGCACCATGGCGATGATTACGCTGGGCACCACGATCGCCCTGTACAACGGTTCGGAAAAAACGCTGACCGAATACTACCCCAGCGATATGCAAATCTCCCTGACCACCCCGGCGGATCAGGCGGCGGTGCTGGAACGCAACTGCGCGCTGGCCAAGGAAACCGGTGTGCAGATTGTGGACGAACATGCCTTTCAGGCCGTGGAGCTTTCCGCGGGGGTGTCCGACGGGCAGCTGGTCGATATCGATACGCTGGAAATGCGCAACCTGAACGATTACAGCAAGCTGCACAGCATCCTGCTGCTGACGCCCGATCAGTTTGCCCTGCTGGAAGGCGCGGCGCCCGCGCTTGCCGCCAATGAGATCGCGTATTCGACCAACGCCGACGATTTCCCCGGTGCGCTCGCGCTGGGCGATACGGTGTATACCCTGCAAAAGCTGCCGCCACTGGCGGTTGTGCCCTGCCGGAGTCAGGGCACAGCTTTCCATTCCACCTTGCTGGTTGTGCCGGATGAGGCGGCCCTGCAGGCGGTGATGGACGCCACGAACCTGAAAGCCGACGATCGCACGCCCGTGTACACCGTGCAATGGAACGTGCAGGGCACGCAGGCGCAGCTGGACGCCTACTACAGCCAGCCCAACGCCGGCAATGCGGCGCAGGGCACGCGTACCCTGCGTGTCAAGGTGGAACTGCGGGAAGAATGGTACGCCATGTACGGCGGCTTCCTGTTTGTGGGTGTGTTCCTCGGGTTTGTGTTCCTGCTGGGCACGGCGCTGATTATCTACTTTAAGCAGATCAGCGAAGGGTATCAGGATCACGACCGGTTTGTGATCCTGCAACAGGTGGGCATGAGCAACCTGGAGGTTCGCGCCACGGTGCGCAGGCAAATCCTGCTGGTGTTCTTCCTGCCGCTGCTGGTGGCGGTCTGCCACGTGGCCGGTTCGCTGCATATGATGACGCTGATGCTGTTCCTCTTTGGCCTAACGGATGTGCCCTACATCGCGCTGAACACCTTCCTGGCGGCGGTCGGGGTTGCGGCCCTCTACTGGCTGTTCTACGGCAAGACCGCCAAGACGTATTACCGGATGGTCAAGTTTTAGCCGAAGCCGTTTTGGCCCGTGCCCGGAACGGTGGAACGCCTCGCGGGCCGGGGCATCCGGTTTGCAAACAGAGCGGCTTTGGAGTAAACAGCCGGAGGCGGGGAAGTTCCCCACCCCCGGCTGTTTATATCATGGGGAGAAACGTGGGTTGCCATCCCGCCTTTTGCGGGGCATGGCAGTTACGCATCGGTGGCGGAAGTACGCCGGGGTGGGGGTGTGGGCTTCGCCCAAACAGGCGATAGGGTTGATCCGGGGGCAAGAATGGAGCGGAAGCATCGATTCGGTATTTAGCGCAACATGCGCGGATGGTCGGAAACACGGCCTGTTTTTCTGACGAATCTTATTTTTTATATCTGATTTCCGGCGTTTCAGGCGGATGGATCGCCCCGCAGCATAGCCGGAAGCAAGGCGCAGCAATCCTCCCCCCGCCGGCTGCGGGGCCTCACCTGTGACTGTTTCCGGGTTTGACGGCACGCTGTTCTTTCTGTTATAATCAGGGAGAAAAGATCAACCTTTGACAATCGATGGTTCCTGTTTGCAGCGTGCCGCAGGCCGCCGCATTCCGCACCCCCTTCTCCGGCGATCAATACAACTGCATAAAGGAGGCGTCCCCATGAAGAAACGGCTCTCAATCCTGTTGGTTCTCGCGTTGCTGGCCCTCGGCTGCACCCCCGCTGCGCTGGCCACGCAACCGGTGGACCTGACCGGCAAACTGGTGATTGTCTACACCAACGACGTGCACGGCTACGCGATTACCAACCTGTCCGGCCCTTCGGCGGGCTATGCGCAGGTGAAGCAATATAAGGAAGACACGGCCGCACTTGGGGCCGAGGTGTTGCTGCTGGACGCGGGCGACGCGTCGCAGGGGCAACCGCTGGTGAATCTGGACAAGGGCGCCAGCGCCTTCACTTTCATGAACGCCGTGGGGTACGATGCCATGTGCCCCGGCAACCATGAGTTCGACTGGGGCGTAGACCAGATGCTGCAAAATGCGGGCACGGCCAGTTTCCCCATCCTGTGCGCCAACATGCTGCGCACGGCGGACAAGACCCTGTACTTTGAGCCTTACAAAATCTTTGAAACCGGCAGCTACAAGGTGGGCGTGCTGGGGCTGGATACCCCCGAAACCCTGACCAAAGCCAACCCATCGCTGATGCAGAACGTCTCCTTCCTGATGAATGAAGACCTGTACGCCTGCGCCCAGAAGTATGCCGACGAGCTGCGGGCCGCGGGGTGCGATCTGGTGGTGGCGCTCGGGCACCTGGGCGTGGATGAAGAAAGCACCGGCAACCGTTCGCTGGATGTGATTGCCAATACCACGGGCATTGACCTGTTCATCGACGGGCACAGCCACGTGATGCTGAACCAGAAGGTGGAGCAGAAGCACGACGAGGGCGCCGAAAACGTGCCCACGACGCTGCTGGTCAGCTCCGGAAGCTACACCCACAACATCGGCGAGGTTGTCTACGACGGCAAAGCTCTGCGCGGCTCGCTGTACGCCGCCCAGCCCACCGAGGTAAGCGCCGCCTACGGCGATGCGGATGTGAGCGCCCTGCTGCAGGCCGCTTACGCGAAAATCGAGGCGGAGCTTTCCACCTCGTTTGCCAAAACAGACGTCCTGCTGGACGGCAACAAAGCCCCCGGCGTGCGTACGCAGGAAACCAATCTGGGCGATTTCTGCACCGACGCCATGCTCTGGAAAGCCAATCAGGTATACAACCAGCCGGTGGTCGTGGCGTTTAACAACGGCGGCGGCATCCGCGCCAGCATCCAGCCCGGCGATGTGACGATGCTCAGCATGAAAACCGTGTTCCCCTTCGGCAACACCCTGCAGATTATGACCCTCAAGGGCAGCGAGCTGCTGGAGCTGCTGGAGGCGTCCAGCTTCTGCACGCCGGACCCGCTGGGCGGTTTCCTGCAGGTGTCAGGGCTGGAATACACCATCGATACCTCCGTGCCCTATGAAAACGGCGAAGCTTACCCCAACTCCACCTACTTTGCCCCGGCGAAACCCGGCAGCCGCGTGACCATTCGCAGCATCGGCGGCAAGGATTTTGACCCCGAAGCGATGTATGTTTGCGTAACCAATGATTTCTCCGCCGCCGGCGGCGATCAGGGCTATGTGCTCAAGTATGCCAACCAGCAGACCGGCTACAACACCTATGTAGCGTTGGAGGATGCACTGGTGGATTACACCACTACCGTGCTGGGCGGGGTGATCACCAAGCCGTACGACCAGCCGCAGGGCCGCATTGAAATCCTGCCCGCGCAATAACCGGCTCAGGACTCGTCTGTAACACTTGCGGGTCGAACCGCGAGCGGCAGGCGTGCCGTTTTCCGCCTTGGGTTCGAGGCTGTGCCGCAGAAGCTGAACCGCTGTGCGGCAAAAGCCAGCCCATTCAAAAACCGCAAACCGCAAAGGGAGCCGGGGCATATGCCCCGGCTCCTCAGACTGTCGAAAAAATGGGTCAAGGGATGAAATCCCTTGTCAGGTTCCAAGGGTGAAACCCTTGGGGGGCTTAGGGTGGAACCCCAAAGGCTTATGTCGCAACCTATAGTGCAAGCGAGCGAACAGCCCGCAGGGCTATGAGGCGAGCGGCGGCGGCATCTTGCCGGGGTTCCTTGAAACGCCGGGGAGCCGGGGCATTTGCCCCGGCTCCTCAGACTGTCGAAAAAAGATGGGTCAAGGGATGAAATCCCTTGTCAGGTTCCAAGGGTGAAACCCTTGGCGGGGTTTGGGGTGGGACCCCAAAGCCTTATGTCGAAACCTATAGCGCAAACGAGCGAACAGCCTGCAGAGCTATGAGGCGAGCGGCTGCGGCATCTTGCCGGGGTTCCTTGACACGCCGGGAAGCCGGGGCATATGCTCCGGCTCCTCAGACTGTCGAAAAAAGATGGGTCAAGGGATGAAATCCCTTGTCAGGTTCCAAGGGTGAAACCCTTGGCGGGGCTTGGGGTGGAACCCCAAAGGCTTATGTCGCAACCTATAGCGCAAGCGAGCGAACAGCCCGCAGGGCTATGAGGCGAGCGACGGCGGCATCTTGCCGGGGTTCCTTGACACGCTGGGGAGCCGGGGCATTTGCTCCGGCTCAGGATCGATCGTAAGTGTACAAAGGCCGGAGCGGCATTTCCCGCGCCTCCGCGTTTACCCAATGGCTCGAAGGGAGAATGGCAGCAAAATGCCGCCCGAGCCATTCGGGCGGCGTGAGCGGCGGGGTTTACGGGCAGGCTCTGCGGCGGCAGCAGCCTGCGCGGGTACCCGTCAGCGGTTCTTGTGGATCAGGAAATGCTGGTAACGGTCCATGTCCGCGTTGCGTACAAAGACTTCCAACTCCTCATCGCCCATCACGGTGTTGCGGCCCTCGGTGTAAAGCTCGTCCACCATCTGCTTGACGGCCAGCACCATCGGGTCCTGCTTATCCACCACATTGTCGCCCTTCAGGCGGAAGAAGGCGTTCATCCAATGCGCCACGCCCGCCAGGCCGCTGTGGCTGTCCACGGCGACGGTCGCCGGGCGGTTGAGGATTTTGGTAGTGTCGAAAATGTTGTAGATTTCCTCATCCTTGAGCATCCCATCGGCATGAATGCCCGCGCGCGTCACGTTGAAGTGCCGCCCCACAAACGGCTGGCGGGGGCTGATCTCGATGCCGATTTCACGCTCCATAAACTCGGCAATTTCGGTCACCACGGTCAAATCCATGCCGTCGTCGGTGCCGCGCAGCGCCTGATACTCGATGGCCATGGCCTCCAGCGGGCAGTTGCCCGTGCGTTCGCCAATGCCCAGCAGGGAGCAGTTAATGCTGCTGCAGCCATACAGCCATGCGGTGCCCGCGTTGTTCACGACCTTGTAAAAATCGTTGTGGCCGTGCCATTCCAGCTGCTCGCTGGGGATTTGCGCATAGTGATTCAGGCCGTAGATGATGCCGGGCACGCTGCGGGGCAGCGCCGCGCCGGGGTAGCTGACGCCGTAACCCATGGTGTCGCAGGCGCGCACCTTGATGGGCATGCCGCTTTCGCGGCTCAGCCGCATCAGCTGCTCGGCAAAGGGCAGCACAAAGCCGTAAAAATCGGCGCGCGTGATATCCTCAAAGTGGCAGCGGGGCAGGATACCTTCCGCCAGCGCGGCTTCGACAATACGGAGGTACTTGTCCATCGCCTGCGCGCGGGTCAGGTGCATTTTTTTGAAGATATGGTAATCGCTGCACGATACGAGGATGCCCGTCTCCTTGACGCCCGCCGCCTTAACCAGCTTAAAATCGGAGGGGTTGGCGCGTATCCAGGTGGTGATTTCCGGGAACTGGTACCCCAGCGACTGGCAGCGCTCCAGCGCCTCCCGATCCTTATCGGTATAGAGGAAAAACTCGCTCTGCCGCACCAGCCCCTTGGGGCCGCCCAGCCGGGACATGTACTTGAACAGCTGCTCAATTTGCCGGGGCGTAAAGGGGCTGACACTCTGCTGGCCGTCGCGGAAAGTCGTGTCGGTCATCCAGATTTCGTCCGGCATGTTGATGGGCACCAGACGGTTGTTGAACGCGATTTTCGGGATGGACTGGTAATCGTAGATTTCCCGGTAGAGGTTCGGTTCCTCCACATCCTGCAACTCGTACTGGTACTTGGATTGCATGAGCTGGTTGCTGCGTTTGCTAAAAGTCAGCACGGCATTCTCTCCTCCCCCTGTGTGCGGCCGCGGCGTGCGGCGGTTGTACCGTTTCTTGCACCGCTACCCTGTCCGGCGGGCTATATGGAAGCCCATCAACCGTTCGGGATGTGGATAACGTGTTCAAAAATGGGCTTTTTTGTGGAAAACATGTGTGAAACGCGTTGATTGTGTGTGACGTGCCTATGGAACATTCGACGCGCAGTTTTCCTTTCCTTGTGGAAAAACAGCGGCCTTTCGCCACACACGCCGCGCCGCGCGGGTTTCCCCGCGTGGGGGCTGTGGAGATTCGGCCGGGGTTTTCCGCAGACGGCACATGCCGCCTCAGGTCAGCGCCTGCACGAACGTTTCCAGGCGGTGCAGCCCTTCCTGTATCTTTTCCATGGAGGTAGCGTAGCTCAGGCGGCAAAAGCCTTCCGCCATAAAGGCGTGGCCCGGCACCACCGAAACGCGGGCGTTGGCGAGCAGCGCCTCGGCAAAGGCGGCACTGTTATCCAGAGGTTGCCCGTTAAAGCTTTTACCCAGCAGGCCGGAGATGTTCATCATGACATAAAACGCGCCGTCCGGCTTCAGGCAGGCCAGCCCCGGAATGGTGTTGATGCCTTTCACCAGCACATCGCGGCGCTGTTCAAAGGCGCGGCGCATGTCGGCCACGCAATCCTGCGGCATGGTCAGCGCCTTGAGGGCGGCGGCCTGCGCGGGCGAGTTGGGGGCGGAGGTGGCCTGACTCTGGGCGTTGACCATGGCCTCGATCACCTCGGCTGGGCCTGCCGCGTAGCCGATGCGGAAACCCGTCATCGCGTAGGTTTTGCTGACGCCGTTAATCACGATGGTGCGGGCCTTGATGGCTTCGCCCAGCGAGGCGATGCTTACATGCTTCTTGCCGCCGTAGATCAGCTGTTCGTATATTTCGTCGGCAATGATGTAGAAATTGCGCTCCACCGCCAGTGTCGCCAGCGCCTGCAGCGCTTCCCGGGGCCACACACAGCCGTTGGGGTTGCTGGGGCTGGTCAGGATAAACGCCTTGGTGCGGGGCGTGATGGCTGCGGCAATGGCGGCCGCTGTGGGGATGAAGCCCTCTTTCTCCCCCGTGGGGACAAAAACGGGCACGCCGCCGACCATGCGCACCATCTCCGGGTAGCTGACCCAGCAGGGCGTCGGGATCAGCACCTCGTCGCCTTCGTTGAGCAGCGCGAAACAGGCGTTATAAAGCGAGTGCTTGGCGCCGTTGGAGACGATAATCTGCTTGACGTCATACACAAGGTCGTTATCGTGTTTGAACTTTTCCACAATCGCCCGGCGCAGTTCCAGCGTGCCGGCCACAGGGGTATAGCGCGTCATGCCGCGATCCAGCGCCTCTTTCATGGCGTCCCGGATGGGGGTGGGGGTATCAAAATCCGGCTCGCCCGCGGCAAAGCCGATTACGTTTTCCCCTGCGGCCTGCATGGCCTTGGTTTTCGTATCCATCGCCAGCGTGGCGGACGGAGCGATGTTGCGGGCGCGGTCTGAAATTCCCAGCGGCATGACGGTCTCCTCCTGCAATGGTGCGCCATTGGGCACCGTAGTCACGTGCAAATGGCGGATGCGCCATTGCATCTTGCAGAACGTCGGGTGCGGCGCCTGAGGGTGCCTCTGCTCCAAACGAACTGAGGTGCATTATAACACAATCATTTTCAACAGTAAAGGGATAATATTGACGTTATGGTAAAAATTCAAAATGAATTTTCGACTATTTTAGTTGCAATTTTGGAGAAGTTGTAAACTCTCCCGAAAAATTCTCCCGGGCGTTTCAGCGGAGGCAAACCCGTGTAAACTCAACAACAGGAGGTGTTTCCATGAAAACAGGACTCAAACGTTGGCTGGCCCTTTTGCTCACGGTGGCGCTGTTCCCCCTTGTGGCGGTGGCAGAAACCGCGGCCGCCCCGGAAGCGACGACCGCGCGCTTCTATATGCCCGATTACTTTGCCCAAACCTCGCTGGACCTGACCCAGTACAAGGGCAAGGCCGTTTACCTGAACTTTTTTACCGGCTGGTGCCAGTACTGCATGGAGGAAATGCCCGACATCAAGCGTTTTTATGACGCGTACAGCTCCGACGATGTGGCGCTGATCCTGGTGCATGCCTGGAGCGGTGAAAATGCGGAGGATTCCGCCGCCGTGGTGGAGCAGTTCGGCCTGCAGGGCATCCCCATGATTGAGGATGAGGACCTGACGCTGACCAGTATGTTTGTCCAGGGCTTTCCCACGAGCATGTTCATCGATCAGGAAGGGTACATGACCCCTGAGCAGTATCAGGGCGGCATGATTACCTACGACATCATGACCGAGCAGCTCGCGGCCATGGGAATCCAGCCGAAGGCGGAATCCGCGGTAAGTACGGCTGTCGCCACGCCCGCGCCGACCGTGGCGGATGCAACATCCTCCGCCACCAGGAGGGTTAAGCGATGAGCTTTAACCTGGCCGCGGCCTTGCCGCAGACCACGCTCTGGGCGATGTTTGTGGGTGGGCTGGTGGCGTTCCTGAGCCCCTGCGTGCTGCCGATGCTGCCGGTGTACGGCCTCTATCTGGTGGGTGAAGGCTCCGATACCGCCGATCGGCGGGGCGCGTGGGTGGGCGTGCTCAAACGCAGCCTTGGCCTGCTGGCGGGCTTTGTTACGCTGTTTACGCTCATGGGCGCGGGCGCCGGGCTGGTTGGCGGCGCGCTCAAGACGCTGGATCGCGGGGTGCTGAACCTGGCAACCGCCGCGCTAATGATCCTGTTTGGTCTGTGGACCGCTGATTTTATCCACTGGAAAGGCTTGAACGCCCCCGCGTGGGCCACGAAAGCCTCCCTGAAACCAACCGGTTTTTTCAGCGCCGCGCTGTTTGGCATTGTGATTGCGCTCAGCTGGACGCCGTGCCTGACCCCTGTGCTGGCCAATGCGCTGATTTTGGCCACCTCCGCTGAAACCGTCGGCGTGGGGATGGCGTCGCTGGCCATGTTCGCGCTGGGGCTGGCGCTGCCGATGCTGGTGTTCATGGCCCTGTACCAGACGCTGAAAGACGCTTTTACCTGGCTGCGCAACCACCAGCCGCTTTTACGGCGCATCGGCGGCCTGCTGATGATCGCCTACGGGCTCTGGCTGCTGCTTTCTACGCTGCTGTAAGGCGGCGAAGGCGGAGGCAGGCCGTGGGGCTGCGGTGCGCGCAAAGCGCTGAAAACCCCGTGCGGGGGCTTTACGCATCAGGTTTTGTCTGACCGTGCAACACCGGCCGGATGCCTTCATACGCCTAAACGGGGCAGGGACTGTCGTCCCTGCCCCGTTTACGTCACCTTATTGCAGGAAGAGCGGCCGTGCCCTGCATTTTTGTGACACTGGCCGGCTACTAACCTGCGAGGTTGCGCGGTGAGGTTACAAGATTGCCGTCCCGAATCCAGTTCCGCAGCGGCGGGGAGTGCTGCCGCCTTTTGTGCGGTATCACAGCGCCAGCCGGTAAATGGCCTCCACATCCTTGCGCGTCAGGGGCATAAACCCGGGCAGCGGTTCGGCTTCCAGCGCGAACAGATGATCCACCAGCGCGGGAATCTCCGCTTCGCCTATGCCCAGCTCGCCCAGCGTTGCGGGCATGCCAAGGCCCGTCAGGAAGGCGCGGAAACGCGCGATACCTTCCAGTGCCGTGGCTTCCGGATTGGCAAAATCCATGCTGCAGCCCCATACGCGCGTGGCGAACTGCGCAAAGCGCATCACATCGTGGCGCATCACATGGCGCATCCACGCGGGCATAATGACCGCCAGCCCTGCGCCGTGTGCCACATCGAACCGTGCGGACAGCTCGTGCTCAATGCGGTGGCTGTTCCAATCCTGCTTGCGGCCGACGCCCACCAGATTGTTATGCGCCACCATGCCCGCCCACAGGATATTGGCGCGTGCATCATAATCCCCCAGGTTGGCAATGACGCGCGGCGCGGCCTGTACCATGGTCAGCAGCACGCTCTCGCACAGGCGGTCGGTCACCTCCACCTCGGTGGTATCGGTAAAATACCGCTCGCACACGTGGGCCATGATGTCGGTGATGCCGCAGGCCGTCTGGAACGCGCCCAGCGAAAGCGTAAACTCCGGGTTGAGGATGGAGAACCTCGGCCGCAGCGCATCGCCGGTCGCGCCGCGTTTATACATGCCGTCCTCCTGGGTGATGACGGTATCCGGCGAGCCTTCGCTGCCCGCTGCGGCAATGGTGAGCACCGTGCCCACCGGCAACGCCTGCTGCACCGGTTTGCCGGTACGGTAATAATCCCAGAAATCGCCCTCATAGGGCACGCCCGCCGCGATGGCTTTGGCGGAGTCGATGGCGCTGCCGCCGCCCACCGCCAAAATGAAGTCGATCCCCTCCCGACGGCACAGGTCGATGCCCGTATACACCAGCCCACTGCGCGGGTTGGGCTGCACGCCGCCCAGCTCCACCGCGGGGATGCCCGCCTGCGCCAGCGAAGCCATGACCCGGTCATACACGCCGTTTTTCTTGATAGAGCCGCCGCCGTAATGCACCAGGGCCTTATGGCCGCCGAACCGCCGTACCAGCTCGCCCACCTGCTGCTCGCTGCCGCGCCCGAAGGCGAAGAACGTGGGGGAGAAAAACTGGAAATTTTCCATGCGATACGCACTTCCTTTCAATTTTCACACGTAAAAGCTTGCACATGCCTGCAATTAGAGTATACTGCTTAAAGCAAGGTTTAAGTCAATAGGGAGCCGCGCAAAAAAATGCGCCTCCTACAGGGAGGGATCACCTTGACCTACAGTATCCGCGAAGTGGCCGACCGCACGGGCTTGCCCGCATCTACCCTGCGTTATTATGAAGCCGAGGGGTTGCTCGGCCCGGTGCCCCGCGCGGGCGGCAGCCGCCGCCAGTACGGCGAAGCGGATTTGGAATGGCTGTCGGTGATTGCGTGCCTTAAAAACACCGGCATGCCCATTCAGGAAATCCGCCGGTTTGTGCGCCTGTGCGACGGAGGCGCGGCCACGCTTGAGCAGCGGCGCGCCATGCTGCTGGCGCATCAGGCGGCTACGGAGCAGCACATCGCCCAGCTGCGCCGGGAGCTGAAGCATATCCGCGCCAAGGTGGCCTATTATCAGGATGCCTGCGACGCGGCTGAGGCGGGAACCCCCCTGCCCGTCGGCTGCGCGGTGCGCGCAAAGCGCTGAAAACCCCGCGCGGGGCGCTTATGCGCACAAACCGACAGGCTGGGCGCGCGGGCTCGCTTTTACGCCAAACCATGGTATAATGAACCATTCCCTGAAAACGGAGGCGGATTGCCATGTGGAAACCCACGCGCGCCAACCGGATCCTGATGGTTGTCGAAGCATTGCTGCTGGTGGCGCTCCTGTGGGTGCTTGCCATCAACCGAACGGACTGGATCATCTGTTTCGGCATCCGGCAGGCCGATCTGCTGATTCTCCTGTGCCGCATCGGGTGGGTTGTGCTGGCGGTGGGGCTGAACCTGCTGCTGCTGGTACCCCGGCTGCGGACGCGCCGGCAATGCACGCTTGACGCGGCGCGCATCCACTTTGCGCCGGATCGCGCGCTCGACCCCGAGGAGCTGCGCGCCGAGCTGACCCGCTTTCAGGCGGAACGCCCGCAACTGAAGGAGATGCTCCAGCAGGGGCTGGACCAGCTGGACAACATCGCGCGCAAAAAGCAGAAGATGGCGGAACTGCTGGAACGCAACGACGTGACGCTGCTGGGGCAGGCCTCCGCCGCGCTGGCCGACGCCGAGCAGACGCTATGCCGCAAGCTGGCGCTGGTGCTCAACCGCGCGCTGCTGTGCGACCCCAAGGAAGAAAACGCCCGCCGCCGGGAAGCTGTTTACGCCGAGCATGCCCGCACCATGCAGGTGTTCCTCAACGAAAACGAGGATGTGCTCAACCGCTGCGAAACCTTGCTGACCGAAACCGTACGCTATGTTGAGGAAAAGAAGGCGGGCCGCGAGGGGATTGATCTGCAGGTGATGACCGACGTCATCCGCTCGCTGGCCAACGACGGCATACGGATGCCCAATCCGTAAAGGAGGAACGCAACCCATGCGCAAAAGGATGAAAATACTGGCGCTGTGCGCAGCGCTTAGCCTCGCCCTGCCGCTGCTGACCGGCTGCGGCGGCAGCGAGCCGCTGACCCCCAAGCAGGCGGGCGAATCGCTGGACGCGCTGCTCAGCAAGGTGCGCGTCACCTCGGTGGAGCCGCGCATGGACATCAGTGGTACGGAGATTACTGACACCGCCGACGAACTGCCCGATATCGGCAACTATCCCCTGAGTGTGGTGGGCACCGGTACGGTGGATGTGGAGATTGTCGCCTCGACCGAAAAGGCGGGCACCGGCATGGACGGCTGGCTGAACGTGGAGGCGGAGGCCTTTAACAAATCAGGCGCGACCCTGAACGGCGGCCGCGTGTCCGTTTCCATCCGCCCCATCGCCTCGGGGCTGGCGACGGAATACATCACCAGCGGCAAGTATGCGCCCCCGGCGTTTACCCCGACCAATGAGCTGTGGGCCGAAATGCTGACCTCCCGCGGCATCGCGTTTGACACCGTAGCCACCCGGCTGGCGGGCAATACCGCGGGCATCCTGATGAGTAAAAAGGCGAATACCGACTTTGTGAACAAGTACGGCGAGGTTACACTGCCGAAAATTCTGGATGCGGTGCTGGCGGGCGATCTGCTGCTGGGTTACACCAACCCCTACGCCAGCAGCACGGGGCTGAACATCCTCACGGCGATGCTGCAGGCGTTCGACCCGGCCGATCCGCTGAGCGCCGCGGCGGTGGAAAAGCTGCAAGCCTTCCAGAAGCAGGTGCCGCCCGTGGCCTACACCACCGCCCAGATGCGCGAAAGCGCCAAGAAGGGCGTGCTGGACGCCATGATTATGGAATACCAGGCCTATAGCGTGGAACCGACGCTGAGCGACTACGTGTTTACCCCCTTCGGCGTGCGGCACGACAGCCCGCTTTACGCGCTGAACGGCTGTACCGAAGCCCAACGGGAGGTGCTTAAGCAGTTTGCCGCCTTCTGCCAGACCCCCGCGGCGCAGGCCGAGGCTAAGCGCTACGGTTTTAACGCCCTGGACGATTATCCCGGAGAGGCGTTAAACCTGCACGGCGCGCAGCTCTACGCCGCCCAGAAGGTGTGGAAGGAAAACAAGGACGGCGGCCAGCCTGTGGTGGCGGTGTTTGTGGCCGATACCTCCGGCAGCATGGACGGCACGCCTCTGCGGGAGCTGAAAGGCTCGCTGGTGAACGCCGCGCAGTACATCGGGGAAGGGAATTATGTGGGGCTGGTCAGCTATGCCGACGATGTGGTGATCAACCTGCCCATCGGCGAGTTTACCGGCAAGCAGAAGGCTTACTTCAGCGGCGCGGTCAAGGATTTGGTGGCCGGAGGCGGCACCGCCACCTACGACGCGGTGCTGGAAGGCGTGCGCCTGCTGCTGGCGGAAAAAGAGCAGCTGCCCAATGCCAAGCTGATGTTGTTTGTGCTGAGCGACGGCGTGCAAAACCGCGGCTATTCGCTGGAGCAGATCACCCCGGTGGTGCAGGGGCTCACCATCCCCATCCACACCATCGGTTACGGCAGCGGCGCGGATATGACCGGCCTTTCGGCGCTGAGCAACATCAACGAAGCCTCCAGCACCAAGGCGGACGAGAGCAACGTAGTGTACAACCTGCGCAATATCTTCAATTCGCAAATTTAACCCAGCATAGAACGAAAAAAGCGAGCCCGGAGCCGTTAGGCTCCGGGCTCGCTGCATGCTGTTAAAAAGATGGGACAAGGGATGAAATCCCTTGTCAGGTTTCCAAAGGGGAAACCCTTTGGTGGGGCTGGGCGAAGCCCAGCGTAAACATCCCGCAATTCGCGCACACACGCCTTGATGTACCCCAAAGGGGGTCAAGGGATGCAATCCCTTGTCAGGTTTCCAAAGGGGGAACCCCTTTGGCGGGTTTAGGCGAAGCCCTGCGAAAACATCCCGCAATTCGCGCACACACGCCTTTATTGCACCCCAAAGGGGGGTCAAGGGATGAAATCCCTTGTCAGGTTTCCAAAGGGGGAACCCCTTTGGCGGGTTTAGACGAAGCCCAGCGTCCCCCCCGAACCGTTGCCGCCTCTTGCCGATCGCGGCAACGTTGCGCTATACCCAGATTTCGGTGCGGTAGTATTGCTCGGCAAAGGCGGTGGCGGCGCGCACCTCGTCTGCGGTGGGGTGGGCACCCGGCGTGGCCACAACCCACTGATCCTCGGTGCCGTCCAGCCGGTGGATAACCGCGACCACCTCGCCCTCAAACAGCTCCAGCGGGGTGAAAACCCCCAGCACATAGGCATCCTGCCACTCGTTATCGTACGCGAGCACATCCGCCACATAGCCGTGGTTCAGCAGATAGTGCAGCTCGCTGTGCTCCGGATGGCGGCTGCCGACGGGGCGATCCACCGTAACCCGCACCCGGCGGCCCAGCGGCGCGCGCGGGTCACGCGGCTCCGGGGCGGGGCTGCGCGCGGCAATGCCGGAGTGTGCCAGATTTTCTGCCTCGCCGGAGGCATAATACAGCGAAATCGCGTCCGGGTCGAACAGCTCGTCCTCTACGGTTTGCAGCAGGTGGGATGCGCCAGACAGCGGATACGGACGGCAGCGCTTGCTCCTGCCGGGCAGAAGCGGCCCGCCGCCTGCGGCTGTTTGCGGTGCATTTGGCGAATCGGCTTGCCCCTGCAGCGCGGGCGGCACGCAGGGAGCATAGGCAGGCGGCACGCAGTCCGGCACGCGCCCAAGCGCCTCGCACAGGTCGCTTGCCAAAAGCCCGCGGATACCGGTTGTTTCCACAGCCAGCGTTCCGGCCAGCCCATGCAGCGCGCAGCCGGACTGTAACAGCCGTACCCCGTCGAGGGCGTAGGCGGCGCGCCCGGCCAGCAGTGCGCCCAGCACGCCCGCGAGCGTATCGCCGCTGCCGCCCTTGGCCATGCCCGGGGTGCCGTAGGGGCTGATTGCCTCGCCATCGTCCGCGATCAGCACGGTGGCCGCACTCTTGAGCACCACCGCGCAGCCGAAGGCCTGATGCAGCGCACGCGCGGCCTGGGGCAGATCACACAGCACATCCGCAACTGAAGTGTGCAAAAGCCGCGCCGCCTCGCCGGCATGGGGGGTCAGGACAATGCTGCCCGGCAGTTGCGCCGGTTGCCGCCGCGACAGCAGGTTGAGCGCATCCGCGTCCAGCACTGTGGGCAGCGGATGGGTTTGCAGCCACAGGAGCAGCCGCTCAAGCAGGGCGCTCGCCAGCCGACCCTGCCCAAGCCCGCAGCCGACCACCAACGCGTCGGCTTTCCGGAGTGCGGGTTCGAGCAGCGCCCAAGCATCCTCTGCAAGGGCAGCATCCATGCCGACCGACACCGTTGCGTCCGGCGTGAAATCGCCATCCTGCCCGGTGCGGACTGACGCGGATTGTAAGAATGGGGGAAGGGATACGTCTGCGGGTTTTGCAACCACAGCAGAGGGAGCATTGCCTGCCTCCGCCGCGCCCGGATAGGAAGCCTTAGCGGCAGGAGTATCGGATGCCTGCGCTGATTCCGGCATTGCCGACTGGGCGGTGGGAAAAGACGCGGAGGCCGCGTCCAGCGAAGGAACGCTCTGCTGCATCGCCGCGTACCGTGCTCCGGAATGCGACCCCTCCGGCGTTTGGGAGGGGAGGGCATTGACCGCCTCTGCGCTTTGTTGCGCGGGGCGGTCGCCCATGTCCCCGCCCGCCGTTGCGCTGCGTTGCCCGGCAGGTTCCTCCGGCAACGGCAGGCAGGTGGCGCAGGGGCAGAGCGTTTGCACGATCGGCATGACGCTTTGCGGGCAGGCGACCGTGACCAGCCCTGTGCCCGTGCGCAGAGCCGCCAGCGCGCACAGCGAGGCGGCGCCCGCCATGCCGGGGCTGCCTGCCAATACCAGCAATCGACCGTAGGCGCCCTTGTGGGTATTGCGGGCGCGCGGGGGCAGCAGCCTGTCGCCCTCGCAGAGCACCGCCATACCGGGTACATCATCCGTGGCGTGGTCGATACCGATGTCCGCCACCACGGGGCGGCCGCAGCAATCCAGCCCATCCTGCAGGAGCAGGCCCGGTTTCAGCCGGTGGAAGGTCACGGTAACCGCGGCATGCACCGCAGGCGCACCTTCCGCGCCGCCCAGCACATTGCCGGTGCGCCCGTCCAGCCCGCTGGGGATATCCGCCGCGACCACGGGCACGCCGGAGCGGTTAAGGGCCTCCACCGCCGCGCGCGCCGCGCCGCCAAGGGGCCGGTTAAGCCCGGTGCCGAATAGCGCGTCCAGCGCGCAGGCGGTTTCCGCAGGCACGGCAGGGGTTTGCGCGTCGGGGGAAAGCAATACCGTCTGCACACGCGCTGCATAGGGCAGCAGCCGATGGTGCTGCTCCGCTGTTTCCGCTGTGGGGGTGCCGGGAAGCAGCCAGAGCGTTGCGCGCAGGCCGGGCAGGCGATCCAGCAACAGCCGTGTGGCGGCCAACCCATCGCCGCCGTTGTTGCCCGCACCGCAGACAGCCAACAAAGAGCCGCCGGCCGATAGATACGGCGCGGCGGCGTCCGCCAGATGCGCGGCGGCGCGCTCCATCAGCGTCAGCGCCGCGGTACCGGTGGTTTGCATACTCCGGCGCTCCACGCGCGCCATTTCTTCCGGTAGGAGGGTATAACGCATAAGCGTACTCCTCTCGCGTATCGCCGATTATTCCAGCACGCAAACGGCGGCGGCGACGCCCCCGTCGTGCGTCAGGCTCAAGTATGCGGCGTGCGCGCCGGACGCAAGCAAGGCCTCCTGCGCACGGGAGGCGAGCGCGTACAGCGGCCGCCCGCCCTCGGCGTGTGTCACGCCCACATCCGCCATGGCAATGCCGCCGGACAGGCCCACGCCCAGCGCCTTGAGGAACGCTTCCTTGGCGGCGAACATCGCTGCGGCGCTCTGCATGGCGGTTTGGCCGCGTCCGTCCAGATAGGCGCGTTCCTCCGGCGTGTAATACCGAAGCAGAAAGCCTGTATGATCGCCAATGGCCGCCTCTATGCGTGCCACGGCGCAAAGGTCGATGCCCAGCCCGATCATCGGCCGCCCCCGCACACCACAGCGTTGGCGATGGCGCGCGCCACAACCTCCGCGGCGGCGGCGCAAAGCTGCACGGGGTTCACATCCGCATCCACCCGGCCGGTAGCCAGAGCAAAGGCGGTATCGCCGTCCATCTGGGTATGCACCGGGCGGATGGCACGGGCAAACCCGTCATGCGCGCAGGTGGCCAGACGGTTAACCATGGGCTTGCCAAGCACCGCGTCGGTGGCAACCACCACCAGCGTGGTGTTGGTCGGTTTGGGGATTTTGAGCAGCTCCGCCATCGGCTGCGCGCCATACAGCAGGCTTTCGCAAAGCACCGGCGCGCCGTCGCTCAGGTGGCCGCAGGCAAGCGGTTTGCCGCTGTGGGGATCATACACGTCCCCCACGGCGTTAACGCAGGCGATTGCCCCGATAGTGACCCCGCAGGCCAGCGTCAGGCTGGCAGTGCCGGTGCCGCCCGGCGCGGGCATCGCCCGGGGTACCAGCTTGCCGACCGTCGCGCCGCAGCCCGCGCCGAAAGCGCCCTGCTGCACATCCTTGGCAGCGGCGCGGCAGGCTTCGTAGCCCATGGCCGCGTCCGGCCGCACATGCGGGTCGCCTACGCCCAGATCAAACAGCACCGCCGCGGGCACGATAGGCACCTTGCATACGCCCGCATCCACGCCTACGCCGGCTTCCTCCAGGAAGCGCATTACCCCTGCGGCGGCGTCCAGCCCGAAGGCGCTGCCGCCGCCCAGCATGACGGCGTTGGCCCGCTCGACAGTATTTTCACTGCGGGTCAGGGCAATTTCCCGCGTGCCGGGGGCCGCGCCGCGCACATCCGCGCCGATCACCGCGCCGTCCCGGCCGCAGAGCACCACGGTTACGCCGGTCAGGGCTTCACGGTTCTCCGCCTGCCCCACGCGAATGCCATGCACATTGGTAATGGAACCTTCAAACAGCGGTTTAGACATACCCCATCACTCCTCTGACAGACACATCCCCGCTGAGCACGCGCCTGCGCGTGCCCGCGTCGTCGCGCACCCAGAGCGCGCCGGTTTCGTCCAACGTTTCCGCAAGGCCGGTAAAGGTTTCCGTTGCGCCAACCACCTGCACCCGGCGGCCCAGCGTGACCGAGCGAGCCCGGTAGCTGGGCAGCAACCCTGCAAACCCTTGGGTGCAGAGCGCATCGACTGCTGCTTCCAGATGCAGCAGATAGCGGTTGAAGAACACCCCTGCCGCAACCTCATGCCCGGTTTCCAGCTTCAGGGAGGTCGCCCGCCCCTGCAGCGCATCCGGGAAAACCGTCTGGTTCAGGTTGACGCCCGCGCCCGCCACCACGCACACTGCTCCCTGCGGGTCGGTTGTCCCCTCGCAAAGGATGCCTACGCACTTTTTCGTGCCCAGCACCACATCGTTAGGCCACTTGATGCCCGGCGTAAGCCCCGATTCCGCGATGGCATCGGCCACAGCGATGGCCACGGCCAGCGTCAGCAGCGGGATTTGCGCCGGGGGCAGCGTTGGCCGCAGGAGTACCGAGCTTTTCAGGTTGGCGCCGGGTTCGGGGTCTTCCCACACGCGTTGCAGGCGGCCGCGCCCGGCGGTCTGCCGCTCGCACAGGGCAAGGCTGCCTTCCGGCAGCACCTGTGCCGCCGCCTCACGCTTGAGCACGCTATTGGTCGAATCCATCTCCGGCGCGTAAAACACGGTGCCGCGCCCCAACTGCCGCGTTTCCAGCCCCGGTAGCCACCGCGCGGGCAGCAAACCCGACCGGGCCGGATCCAGCCATACGCCCTGCGCTGTGTCCAGCACGGGCAATCCTTCGCGTTGCAGCGCATCCAGCTGCGTTTGCAGTGCCTCGGCACCCAGCCGCAGGGTTTGGCAAAGCGCGGCCCGCGCGACCGGCGCGGGACCCGCAAGCGCCCGGATCAACCTTTGCTGCTCGTTCCCTCCGCGTTCCTGCGGGCTGTCGATACTGAATAGCATTCGTCATCACTCCCCGGGATTCCTGCCCAGCAGCAGCGCGACGGCTCCGGTCAGGCTGTGAAGCACCGGCACGCGCGCGCCTGCAAGGGTATCGTAACTTTGGTGGCCGCGCGCCACCAGCACGCAGCGGCAGCCCAACGCCTGCGCCACCTCCGCATCGTGCAGGGTATCGCCCAGCAGCGCGCAGGCGGAAGGCTCCACGCCGCGCTGCGCCAGATAGGCGCGGCCAATGGCCTCCTTGCTGGTGGCGTAAATATGCGAAAGGCCCAGCACCGCCTCAAACCGCGAAAGAATCCCCGCATGGGCCAGCTGCGCGCGCAGGGTATCCAGCTGGCTTGCGCTGAGCACCGCCTGCGCGCAGCCCGCCGCGTGCAGCGCGTCCAGCGCGGCGGTCGCGTCGGCAAACAGAGGCACCGTATCACAGCCGCGCAGGTACTCCGCCATCCAGGCATGGGCCACCGGCACGAAATTTTCTTCCGTAACGCCCGCGCGCAGGTAGTACTCCTTAACCGGGAAGGTGAACTGCGCGTGGTAGGCGGCCAGCGTATCCAGCGTCGGCAGCCCGAAGTGCGGAAAGACGCGGTTGCGCACGTCCATGGCATAGGCTGCGTCGTCCAGCAGTGTGCCGTTCCAATCCCACAGCACCAGCCGGGGCGTTTGCCATGCTTTCGTTTGACCCATGGCTGACTCCTCCTGTCCCTGTAAAGCCGCAAACGGCGCGGAACACGCGCTTACGCGCGGTCCGCGCCGCTCCGGCGGCCTTTAATAGGCCTTGGCAAAATAGATCAGCTTCTGCGCGGGTTTGCCGCAGCAGACGCAGTGGTCGCTCACCGGCGTCTGATCAAAGGGCATGTTGCGGCTCGTTGCGCCAAACTGCTCCTTGATGGCATTCTCGCAGGCCGGGTCGCCGCACCACATGGTTTTGGCAAAGCCGGTTTCCACGGCGGCGCCCAGCTGCGCAAGGTCGGTCGCCACGGTCACATGCGCATCCCGGTAGTTTTTCGCCTGAGCGAACAGCTCCGCCTGAATGGCGTCCAGCAGGGCGGGCAGGCTTTGCGCAAGGCCGTCCAGCGGCAGGGGCGATTTTTCGCACGTGTCGCGGCGGAACACTGTCGCCACCCCGTTTTCCACATCGCGGGGGCCGATTTCCAGCCGCACGGGCACGCCCTTAAGCTCCCAGTCGTTAAACTTGTAGCCGGGGCTCAGGGTATCGCGGTCATCCAGCTTGACGCGCAGGCCCGCGGCCTTGAGCTCGGTAAACACCCGATCGCACACTTCCGTTACGCCGCCCTTGTGCGCGGCCACCGGCACGATGACCACCTGAATGGGGGCGACGCGCGGGGGCAGGCGCAGGCCGCGCTCATCCCCGTGGGTCATCACAATCGCGCCGATCAGGCGGGTGGTGGTGCCCCAGCTGGTTTCATGTACGTATTCCAGCTTGCCTTCACGGCTGAGGAACTGGATATTGAACGCCTCGGCAAAGTTGGTGCCGAAGTTATGGCTGGTGCCCGCCTGCAGGGCTTTGCCGTCCTGCATCATGGCTTCCATGCTGTAGGTGGCCTGCGCGCCCGCGAACTTTTCCTTATCGCTCTTGCGGCCGCAGATCACGGGCACGCCGAGCACTTCCTCGGCCACTTCGCGGTAAACTTCCAGCATCTGCATGGTTTCCTGCTGGGCTTCCTCCGCTGTTTCGTGGATGGTGTGGCCCTCCTGCCAGAGGAACTCGCTGGTGCGCAGGAAGGGACGGGTGCTTTTTTCCCAGCGCATGACGGAGCACCACTGGTTGTACTTCATGGGCAGGTCGCGCCAGCTGCCCACCCATTTGGAATACATGGCGCAGAAGATCGTCTCGCTTGTGGGGCGGATCGCCAGGCGCTCCTGCAGCTTTTCATTGCCGCCCTGCGTAACCCACGCCACTTCCGGGGCAAAGCCTTCCACATGCTCGGCTTCCTTAAGCAGCAGGCTTTCGGGAATCAGCATGGGCATGTACACGTTCTGGTGCCCCGTGGCTTTGAAACGGCTGTCCATTTCCTGCTGGATGCGCTCCCAGATGGCGTAGCCGTAGGGGCGCACCACCATGCAGCCGCGCACGGGCGCGTAATCCACCAGCTCGCTTTGCAGGATTACATCGGTGTACCACTGCGAAAAATCCTCGTTGCGGGGGGTGATGTGCTGGACAAACTTCTTTTCATCTGTTTTGGCCATGAATGGTTCTCCTTCCGGATATTCAAATAAGGCTCCGACGCTCCCACACGCGGCCAAACGCCGCTGTTGGGACGAAGGGAGCCTTCGCGGTACCACCCGACTTAAAGCGCATAGCGCTTTCACTTACTGACCGGATAACGGCGGCGCCGTCGGGGATTAGCCGATTGTGTGGAAGCGGGAGCCTGCCCTGCGCGCATGCCCGTCCTTGCAGCCGAGGAGACGGGTCTCTGCGCCGCGCGCTTTGGCGGCGTTCTTCCAGTTGCCCTATGCGGGAGTGTCCGTATCATACCACACGGGGCGTTGCTTGTCAAAGAAAAAGCAGGCCGAGCGGGTTTCAGCGCAGGCAGCCCAGCGCCTTGAACACAAACACCCACACAAACACCGTAATGCCGGAAAACGCGGTGGTCAGCGCCACCTGCGAGGCGGCGAAATCCGCGTCGCCGCCCAGTTGCTGGGCCATCGGGTAGCTGCTGACGGCCGTGGGCGAGGCAAAGACCGCAATCAGGGTCGCCAGCTGCACATCCCGGAACTGCAGCACCGCCGCCAGCGTCAGAAACACCAGCGGCACCGCGATCAACCGCCCGCCGACGCCCAGCCAAAGCAGCCGCCCCTGCGCGCGCAGCCGGTGCAGGTCGAGGCTCGCACCCAGCAGGAACAGCGCCAGCGGCGTCGCCACGCTGCCCAGCGCGCGCAGCGGCTTATCCAGCAGCGGCGGAAACTGCCATTGCAATAGCCAGAGCGCAAGCCCGGTCAGGGTGCCGAGGATCAGCGGGTTGGTGAGCACCTCGCGCACCATGGCCCATGCGCCTTCGTTTTTCCCGTTAAAACGCAGCAGCGCCACCGTGGAAAGGACGTTAAACAGCGGCACGACCGCAACCACCATCAGCGCGGATACCGAGGTATCCGCCTGCGGGTACATCATCTGGATCAATGGAATGCCGAAGATGGCGTAATTGCTGCGCGCCACGCCCTGTATCAGCACCCCGCGGGATTCCGGCTGCACGCACAGGCGCGGCGCGGCTTTGAACATGATTATAAATGAAACAATTACCGCGCCCATGCCGTAGGCGAGGGCAGGCCACGCCAACTCCTGCCCGAGTTTGGTATCCATCACGTTCAAACACAGCAGCAACGGTAAAAAGATGTTGAAAACCGCGCTGTTGGCCTGCCGGATGCCCACATCGTCCAGAATTTTAAGCCTCCGGGCCATAAATCCCGCCAGCATGATCAGCAGCAGCGGCAGCACCGTATTGAGCGAAAACAGCAGATCATTCCACATGAAGCTCCTCCTCCTGGGCGGTCGGCAACCGCCGGACGGCGGGCTTTCCGGAATGCGCCTGCACGCGGGCAAGGCAGCGCCCGGGGGTGGCCCCGGGCGAGGGATTGCGCGGCGGGCTCAGCTGCCGTAGGTATCCTTCAGGTACTTGAAGATGGTCGCGGCGATGGGCGCGGCCACGCTGCCGCCGCTATCGCCCTTTTCCACCAGCACACAGCAGGCGTAAGGCAGGTTTGGATCGGCGATGTAGCCCACAAACCACGCGTGGGTAACCGGCTCGCCATCGGCCGCGCTCTCGGCACTGCCGGTTTTACCCGCGATGGTCAGGCCCGTAACCTGCGCCGCAGTGCCCGTGCCGGAGGTGACCACGTTTTTCATGTACCCCTGCAGGGTTGCGGCAATCGCGGGGTCTACCGCGGTGCGGTACACCTTCTGGGTATAGCGCAGGCGCACCACGCCGCTGGGGCTGACTACGCTGGCCAGCGTGCGCGGCTCCATCATGACGCCGTTGTTGGCGATAGCGGCGGCCACCATGCACATGTGCAGCGGCGTGGCCGCGACCTGGCTCTGGCCCGCGCCGCTCCAGGCAACTTCCACATCATTGCGGTTCGTGGTCGGGTAGACGCTGTTTTCCACCACCAGATCGCGGAATAGAAAGTTGTCGTTAAAGCCGAAATCCTCGGCGGTTTTGCGCAGGGGCGCGTCCTTCAGGATCAGCGCGCACTGGGCAAAGGCGTTGTTGCAGCTGACGGTAAACGCTTTTTCCAGCGTCAGGCTGCCGTGCTGGGCCATGTGGTAATCATGGATGGTCTGATCCAGCACCTGCGTGGCGCCGGTGCAGGTAAAATGGTAGGTCTCAATGCCGCTGAGGTTTTCCAGCGCGCTTGCGGCCGTGATGATCTTGAATGTCGAGCCGGGGGGCAGGGTGCTTTGCAGCGCGCGGTTCCAGAACGGGTGCAGCGGGTTGGTCTGATCTGCCTGGGTAATTTTGGCGGGGTCGAACACCGGCAGGCTGACCAGCGCCAGCACTTCGCCGGTGCGGTAATTCAGCACCACGGCCGCGCCGCTCTTATCGCGGGTGTTGGCGCCGTTTTCGAAGGTTTCCACAATCTTCTGGCAGAGCCTGGCATCCACCGTCAGGGTGATGTTATCGCCCCGGCGGGTTTCCCCGCGCAGCAGCGCGGCCACGCGCTCGCTCAGCGAGGTTTCAAACCCCAGCAGGTAATTGGCCTGAAAAGAATCCACGCCGTTGGCCACGTTGCCGTCAGTATCCCCCAAAAGGTGCACCACGGCCCGCCGGGCTTTGATGTTGCTCTGGTACACGCGGTCGCCCGCCTCATCGGTGGTGGCCAGCAGCATATCGTTGCGGTCGCGGATATCGCCGGGGATGACTGTCCGCTTGGCGGTCTGGTAGCGGGTGTTTTTGCTGCTGCTGAACCACCGGCTGCCATAGATGGTTACGCTGTACACTCCGTACAGCCCCGCCGCCAGCAGGAGGCAAAGCACCAGCAGCGTAAGCAGCCGGAAACGGGTACGCATCTGGTTCATGGCCTGACCTCCTTTGTACCGGATGGGGAGAGACGGTTTCAGCGCTACGCGTCGGGCAGTTCCAGCGCCTCGCGCAGGCTGTGGCTGATTTCGTAATCATAGGCCAGATCATCCTGATTGAGGCTGGCGACCCCCTGCAGCAGGCCGATCAGCCCCATGCAGCTGATAAGCGATGTGCCACCGTAGCTGACAAACGGCATCGTGACGCCGGTCAGGGGGATCAGCTTGAGCACCCCGCCGATAATCACAAACGTCTGTACCCCGAGCATCACGGTGGCGCCCATGGCCAGCAGCGCATAGAAGCTGTGCCGCGCGCCGGTGGCGATAGACGCGCCCCGGATAATCAGGATGCCGTACATCACCAGCACCAGAATGCCAAACACAATGCCGAACTGCTCGCAGATGACCGCGAATATGCAGTCCGTAAAATACACAGGAATCACGCGCGGCGCGCCCAGCCCCAGCCCCACGCCAAACAGCCCGCCGGAGGCGATGGCCATCAGGATTTGTGCAATCTGGTAACCGCTGGTTTCGTAATACAGCCAGGGGTTGAGCCAGATCGCCACGCGCCGTTTGACATGCGCGAACATGCGGTAGCCCAGCAGCGCGGCCCCCGCGCCGCCCAGCACCCCTACGCCCGTCAACGGCAGGTTGCCGGTGCTGGCGTAAAACAGGAACAGCGCCGTCGCGTAATAGATCAGCGCGGTGCCCAGATCGCGCTGCAGCATCAGCACCGCGAGGCAGTACCCTGTAAACAGCAGCCAAAACCAGAACTGGCGGCGGCTCATGGCGTAACTGAGCACCAGCAGCAGCGCGAGCTTGACCAGCTCGCTGGGCTGCAGGCTCATCCCGCCCAGATGCACCCAGTTGATGGCACCGTTGCGCTCGGTGCCAAACACCAGCGGCAGGGCGATTAGCCCGGCTGCGCCCACGGCTACGACCCACACGAGGATGCGCCAATCCCGCACATAGCGTACCAGCAGGATGCAGAACAGCATGGATACAATGCCGAAGCTGTAATAGATGGCCTGTTGAAACCCGCGCGACGTGCCCGCACCCTGATCGGTAGCGTAGAGCACCAGTACGCCCAGTGCGCACAGAAAGTTGGCAATGGCCAGCAGCAGTTTGTCTGCCGGGAAGAAGCGCGGCAACCACAGTGTGGCGATGTAGATGAGCGCAGGCACTGCCACCGCCAGCGCAAAACCCTGCCAGCGCAGCTCGCCCTTGAGGGCAATCAGTAAAAACGCGCTGAAGAAGAACAGCATGATGGCCGATACCAGCCGCCGATCCGGATGCCGGCGCGAGGGCGGCCTGCGACGATCGTCGTTGCGCCTCATGGGCGACGGCCCCCTTTCAGGTAGCGATCCCACAGCATCTGCTTGGCCTTGGCGGCCTCGTCCGGTTCCAGGTACAGGCTGCGGGGGGCTTCGTCCTCATCGGCATATTCGTAGGGCTGCGATTCCGGCTCCACATACTCGGGGTAGGTGTAGCCGGTATTGGCAAAGTGCGCGTCGCTCTGGGGGTAGGGCGCGTACGGCCATGCCCCCGCGTTGTCGGAAGCGGGGGCGTCGGCCGGAGCGTCGGCAGACCCGTCGGGCGGCAGCTCGAAATCCGGCTCCGCATCCATTTCCGGCGGGTAAAACGCGACGCGCGGGGCAAAGGTCGGGTTATACCCGTCCGGCTCCGGCGTGGCGGCGGACATGTGCAGCGTATGTTCCGGCGCGGGTGCGTGGGTCTGCGCCCACAGCGCGTCGGCATCGCCCTGCGCGGGCAGAGTTACCGAAGGATCGAATGCGTCGGGATAACCGTCGTCCGGGGCGATGCTCCCTTCGGCTTCCAGCGGCGGCAGGGGATTATGGCGCAGGCGGCGCGGCACACGGCCTTCCGGCGCGTCCGGCGCAGGCTGCGGCGGCTCGTCTTCGGGTGTGTCGGTCAGCAACGCCTGAGGTGGAGCCGCCTTGGGCGGCGCGGTAAAATCACCCTGCGCCGTATGCAAAAGCGGCGGGGCGGCGGGGGTGCCGTCGGGCACGGGCGTGGCGCCTGCCTGCCCTTGCTGGGCCTGCCAGGCTTGCCATGCCTGCCACGCGGCCATCCATTGCAACTGCTGGAACGCCGCCAGTTGTTCTGGCGTCGGTTGCGGCGGCAAACCGGTGGCGACGGCGGCGGGCGGCATTGCGATCCCATCCGGCGGCGCGGGGGACAGGGTCTGTGGGGCCGCTTCCGGTGCGGCGGGCTCGTCGGCCCATGCGGTACGATTTGCGGAGCCCGCCTGCTCAAAGCCCGCGAACATCCGCAGGCGAAGCTCTGCCTCGCCAACGTGCAGGCGCGAGCCGTGGGCCAGATAGGCGCGCGCGTGCCGACCCTCCAGCGCGGCGCCGTCCACCTGGGCGGCACGGCGGCCAATGGGCTGCACGCGCAGGCCGTTCTCTTCTTCAAATACAAACCAGAGGTGGCGCTTGGCCACACCCCGCACGGGCACGTACAAATCGTCCCCGCGTACGGAGCCGAGAACCCCTTCGCGGGATACCGGCAACGCCAGCCCCGCGGGCAACTCGTCACTGCCGCTAAGCACCACCAGCTCGCCCACAAACCCCGCGTCCGGCAGGAGGCGCAGGCGCTTGCGGCGCTGCTTGCGATCCCGTGCCAGCCAGCGATAGCTGCGCCACACGATCAGCACCATTAAAAACAGAAACCAGTAGCGCGCGGCCTGCGCCACCACCTCGTATACCGAATCCGGCAAAACCGCGCACCTCCTGTCCGTGCCCGTGCCTTAGGCAGCCTGAAAACGACGGGGCCCCGGCGCTCAATCGTCGTCGTGGGCCTTGGATTCTTCCATGAACTTTTCCAGCTTCCGCTTCACGCGCTGCAGGGCGTTGTCGATGGATTTCACGTGCCGGCCGAGCTTATCGGCGATTTCCTGATAGCTTTTGCCGTCCAGATAGGCGGAGAGCACCTCCTGCTCCAGGGAGCTGAGCACCTCATCCACCCGGTCGCGGATGCTGATGATATCCTCCCGGCCGATAATCAGCTCTTCCGGGTTCTGCGCGTGCCCTTCGACGATCACGTCCATCAGGGTACGGTCGCTCTCCTCGTCGTAAATAGGCTTATTAAGGCTTACATAACTGTTGAGGGGCACGTGTTTCTGCCGGGTGGCGGTCTTGATGGCGGTAATGATCTGGCGCGTGATGCAAAGCTCGGCAAATGCCCGAAAGCTGGACAGACGCTCCGCCTGATAATCGCGGATAGACTTGAACAGCCCGATCATGCCCTCCTGCACGATATCCTCATGGTCGGCGCCGATCAGGAAATAGCTGCGCGCCTTGCTGCGCACAAAGTTTTTATACTTGCCCAGCAGGTACTCCAGCGCTACGCTGTCGCCGCCCTGCGCCATGGCGACGATCTCCTCGTCGGTCTTTTCGCCGTAGCGAATGCGCAGCGACTCCTCCCAGGAGGGGTCGTCCACGGGCTGGGCGTCCTCCTCGTCCGGTTCGGCCTGCGTATCGTCCGGCGCCTCTTCCTGATCCTGTGTGCGCAAAAACTGAGCCATCTCTTCGGCCGCGTCCAAAATCGGATCGTGATCCTCGTCCGGATAGTCCTTGCGCTTACGGTCTCGGTTCGGTTGGGTGGTCATGGTCAGCTCCTGCCTTGTGTTGTTTTAAGTCGGTCATTTCTGGCGGCGGATACGTTCCAGCCGCTCGCGCTGTTCCTCGTTCAGAGTGCTGAACAGAGGGGTACGCTCCGCGCCCGCGCCTGCCGCGGGGTGTGTGCGGCCGCGGCTGCGCGTCTGGCTCAGCTCTTTGAGCAGCTCCCGGGAGCTGAGGCGGGTTGCCCCGCGCCCGAGGATCATCGTCTGCTCCAGGTGGTCACTGGTGGCCACGCGCGCCTCGCGGTACACGGGCAGGTGCGTACAGGCGTACTCGATGTACTGATCCGCCGTCTGTCCGTGCTTGGTGTAAACCACGCTCACCGTGGCGCGCGTTTCCACTGTTGCCAGAGGGCGCTCGCTGTGGTGCCCGTCGAACACGAGCACCACCTCTTGCCCGGTATAACCGGCATAATCCTCCAGCAGGTGGGCCAGACGGTCGCGGGCTTCGTCCAGAGGCCAACCCTGCCTTTCCGCCTCCGGCCAGGCGCCGATCACGTTATACCCGTCTACAAACAGGAGCGGTTTCACGGGTTAGCGTGCACGGAGCACGGCGTACAGCAGAATACCCGCCGCCACCGAGGCGTTCAGGCTGTCCAGTTTGCCGCGTATGGGCAACGACACCCGCTTGTCGCAGGTATCCAGCACCAGGCGGCTGACGCCTTCGCCCTCCGAACCGATCACCAGCACCACACCGCCGCTAAAGTCTACGCCCGCGTAGTCCTCGCCGGTCATATCGGCAGCGTAGATCCAGATGTTTTTACGCTTCAGCTCCTGCAGGGTAGCGACCAGATTTACGACGCGCGCCACAAACAAGTGCTCAATCGCACCGGCGCTGGCCTTGACCGCCGCGGGCGTAAGCCCCACGGCGCGGCGCTCCTGCACGATCACGCCGTGCGCGCCCGCGCACTCCGCCGTGCGGATAATGGCACCCAGGTTGTGCGGGTCGGTTACCCCGTCCAGCACGACCAGGAAGGGCGCTTCGCCGCGCTCGGCGGCCAAAGCGAGCATCTCCTCCACGGTGTGGTACTGGTAGGCAGATGCAAAGGCAACCATGCCCTGATGGTTCTGGGCCAGCGCGTCCAGACGGGCGCGGTCGACCTCCTGTACGGGCACGCGCTGCTCATGCGCGATGGCGACAATCTCCCGCGCCGAACCGCTCAGCTCGCCGCGCGCCACCAGCAGCTTTTCAATATCGCGGCCACTCTTGAGCGCCTCGCGGATGGGGTTGCGACCGCAAAGCAGGTTCTCGGCGGGTACGGTTTCCTCGGCTTCCGGTTCCGGCGCGTCATACACGGGGCGCGGCGGGCGGGCGGGGGCTTCGTAGCGGAAGCTTTCATAATCCTTGGGGGCCGTTGTTTCGCGGCGCTCGCGGCGCAGCTCGTCGTACGGGCGCGGCGGCGCATTTTCGGCGCCACGGCTGCGGTAGGGCTGCTGGCTGCTGGGCACAAACCGGTAATCCCCTTCGACGCGCGGCGAACGGCCCCGATACGGCGGACGATCCCCACGAGGCGAGCCAAAGCCGGGGCGGCCCCCCTGCGGCGGACGATCCCCACGAGGCGCGCCGTTGTCGAACTGACGCGGCGGACGATCCCCACGAGGCGCACCGTTGTCGAACTGGCGCGGCGGACGATCCCCACGCGGTGCGCCATTGTCGAACTGACGCGGCGGGCGATCCCCACGCGGGGCACCATAAGCGGGACGGCCACCCTGCGGCGGGCGATCCCCACGAGGCGCGCCATTGTCGAACTGGCGCGGCGGGCGATCCCCACGCGGCGCACCGAAGCTGGGGCGGCCCCCCTGCGGCGGACGATCTCCACGCGGCGCGCCATTGTCGAACTGGCGCGGCGGGCGATCCCCACGCGGCGCACCATAGGCGGGACGGCCGCCCTGCGGCGGACGATCGCCACGAGGCGCACCATAAGCGGGACGGCCACCCTGCGGGGGGCGATCCCCACGCGGCGCACCATAGGCGGGACGGCCGCCCTGTGGCGGACGATCCCCACGCTGCGCACCATAGGCGGGACGGCCGCCCTGCGGCGGACGATCTCCCTGCGGGGCGCTGTTGCGGTAGTGGGAGCCCTCGTCGTCAAACCCTCCGCGCTGTTCCGCATCATGCTGTTTATCCGTGCGGTTACGGCGATCCGAAATATCCTTATAAAATGCCATCCTGATACCTTCTCTTTCATCGGGCGACGTCTGCGGGCTTTACCCGCGCGCCGCGCGTAGCTCGTTTCGTTTGTTTTCATTCTCTGGGGTTGTGTTTGCCCTGCCCCTCCACTTGGGTCAGGCTTCCGGTGGCCTGTGCGCGGCCAGGAAGGCTTCGCGTTCGGCCAGAACCTCGAGCATGCGGCCGCAGGTTTTTTCGCCCTCGGGGCAGCTTCCGCTCAGGCAGCCGGGGCCTGCATCGGCAAACAGCTCCGGCGCAACGTCGTAACAGGCGGCAAACATGGCGTTTGCGAGTGCCCGGATTTCCCACTGGGCGCGGTTGCACATTCGCAGCGCAAAGAAATGCCGGAGTTCCCGCACGTTCATGGTCAAAAGCACGCGGGTCTCACAGGCGTTGGGCAGTACAAAGCGGGCATCCTCGTTACTTTGCAGGCGCTCCTGCCAGCCTTCATACCAGGTTTGCATCTGCGCCATCTGCGCGGCATACTCGGCCTCGGCATCCGGCCCCAGCGCGCGCACCGAGGGCGGCACCACGTACCCGAAACCCTTGGCATAGCTCACATACCGCTGGCTTTGCACGCTGAAGCTGGCAATTCGGTGCCGTGTGAGCTGTGCCAGCAGCGCCCGGCTGACCCCTTCCGTCAGAAACGTGAAGGAGGCGTGCTCCAGAACGCTGGCGTGCCCCATTTGCCGCACCTTGCGGATAAACGCCCGCTGATCCTGTGTGCTGATCCGTTCCAGCAGCGTGTCCAGATCGCCGCCCGCGTAGCATAGCTTGGCCGCCAACGCGACCAGCGCTTCGCTTTCCAGCGTGTGGCGCACCAGCGCAACGCGCAGTTGAACCTCCGGCATGGGGCACCTCCTCGGGGGTTTTTGCGCTCTCCAACGCCGCGGCAGGTTCAACCCTTCGCTGGGTCGGGCGGGCAGGCAGCCTCGAACAGCTCGCGTACACGCGCGCGTTGCCCGCTCAGGTAAAGCCAGCCGAACAGCGTTTCCAGCCCCGTGGCGCGGCGGTAGGCTACGGGGTCCTGATTGCGGGGCGCGGTGTGGCGGCTGTGCGCGTTCACACCACGGCGCACCACATCCTGTTCGTCGTCGGTCAACAGCAGTTCAAGGCGGGCCAGCGCCTGCGCCTGCGCGCCCGCGTTCACAAACGCGACGGCTTGCCGGTGCAGTGCGTTTACACGTGCAGCGGTCGCCAGCAGGCGTTCCCGCGTCAGCAAATCCCACACAGTATCGCCGAGGTAGGCGAGCGCCAGCGGATTTTTCAGCGCCGCATCACGCGGGGTAACCGTCTCAGCAGGGATACCCGGCTCTTGCATGCCCGAACCGCCTTTCGCTCCTACTCCATCGTTTATCATAGCATGAACCCCCCTGTGATTCAAGCGCGACGTTTCATTTTTGCATCCGGCGCGGGCGCGCGCGGCCATTTCGGGCAAGGCATTTTCGCGCTTGGAGCGCAAACCTTTGCAACATAGGCTTTCCACACTTTCCACATGGTTATCCACGCAGTTTATCCGGATTTAACACGATTTCCCGGATTATGTGGAAAACTTACTGTGGATTCGCCCGTGGAAAGCTGGGTTTTCCACAATTTCCACAGCCTTGCCGGAGGCCGGTCCATTCCTCCGGAGGGGCGCGTTTCCCCGCTTGGAGGCCGCTGGCGCGCACAGATGCCGTGTGCGTAACGCTCTACATAAGTGCGCGAGCAACGGTCGGGCAGCACGACATCGTCCGTCCGGGAATCCCTGCGCGGGGATGCGGGGCCAAACACACCGGCTGCGCTGCGCAGGCCTTGGAGCAGCGGCGTTTCCGAAGGGGGAGAGCGCTGGAGTCCAGGCCTTTGGCGCTGAAAATTTCTTTGCGAAAACCCCTTGACATCGCCCCGAAACGCGATATACTTATTATGAAGGTCAAAGTAAGTCAAACTTACTTCCGGTCGGATTTTGCGAGCCTTGCGCCGCAGGGTTCCCTCGGGGCCTTCTTTTCAGGAATGCCGCGCCAGCCGGGATTGGCGGCGTTCCCTCCTGTAGCTATTCTAAAACCTGCACAGTCCCGCGAAACGGAGGTCAGCCTATGACAAGCCAGCAATTTACTGAAAAAAGCCGCGCCGCTTTGAGCGATGCCCAACAGATGACCGTTACCTACCAAAACCAGGAGGTGGCGCAGGAGCATCTGCTCAGCGCCCTGCTTGCCGATCCGCAGGGATTGATCCCGCAACTTTTACAAACCCTGCATGTGGATGTGAACGCCCTGCAATCGCGGCTGGAGACGCTGATCAATCGCATCCCCAAGGTAACCGGCAGTGGCCGGGAGCCGGATAAAATCTACATCGGCAGCGATGTGGAGCGCGCGCTGGTCGCCGCCCGCGAAGCCGCCGAGCAGATGAAGGACGAGTACATCAGCGTCGAGCATCTGTTTCTGGGTTTGCTGCGTAAGCCCAGCCCGACCCTGCGCCAGCTCTGGGCCGACCAGCGGGTGGATGAGAAAGCCTTCCTCGCGGCGCTCAAGAGCGTGCGCGGCAATACCCGCGTAACCAGCGAAAGCCCGGAGGACACGTACGATGTGCTCAAGAAATATGGGCAGGATCTGGTCGAGCTTGCCCGCAACCAGAAACTCGACCCGGTGATCGGCCGCGATGCCGAAATCCGCAGCGTAATCCGCATCCTGACGCGCAAAACCAAGAATAACCCTGTGCTGATTGGCGAACCCGGCGTGGGTAAAACCGCCATCGCCGAAGGGCTGGCGCTGCGTATTGTGCGCGGGGATGTGCCCGAGAGCCTGCGCGACCGCCAGCTGTTTAGCCTGGATATGGGCGCGCTGATTGCCGGGGCGAAGTTCCGCGGCGAGTTTGAGGAACGCCTCAAGGCTGTGCTGGCCGAGGTGAAAAAGAGCGAGGGCAAAATACTCCTGTTTATCGACGAGCTGCACAACATCGTTGGCGCGGGCCGCACCGAAGGCAGCATGGACGCGGGCAACCTGCTCAAGCCCATGCTGGCGCGCGGCGAGTTGCACCTGATTGGCGCCACTACGCTGGACGAGTACCGCAAGTACATTGAGAAGGACGCGGCGCTGGAGCGGCGCTTCCAGCCCGTGATGGTAAACGAGCCTTCTGTGGAGGATACCATCAGCATCCTGCGTGGCCTCAAGGAGCGCTACGAGGTGTTCCACGGCGTCAAGATTACCGACGGGGCGCTGGTCGCCGCAGCGGTGCTGTCCAACCGCTACATCAGCGACCGTTTCCTGCCGGATAAGGCCATCGACCTGGTGGACGAAGCCTGCGCGATGATCCGCACCGAGATTGACAGCCTGCCTGCGGAGCTGGACGAAAAGCAGCGCCGCATCATGCAGCTGGAAATCGAGCAGATGAGCCTGAAAAAGGAAGAGGACGAAGCCAGCCGCCGCCGTCGCGAGGCGCTGGAGGAGGAGCTTGCCCACCTGCGCGAGGAGTTCGCCGCCATGAAAGCGCGCTGGGATAACGAAAAGAGCGCCATTCAGAAGGTGCAAAAGCTCCGTGAAGAAATCGAGCAGGTCAATGCCCAAATCCAGAAGGCGCAACGCGAGTATGATTTGAATAAGGCCAGTGAGCTGCAATACGGCCGCCTGCCGGAGCTGCAAAAGCAGTTGGCCGCCGAAGAAGCGGTCGCCGATGAAACCCGCGGTGATAACTCCCTCCTGCGCGATAAGGTCACGGAGGAGGAGATCAATCGCATCGTGAGCCGCTGGACGGGCATCCCCGTGACGCGGCTGCGCGAAAGCGACCGCGAAAAGCTGCTGCGCCTGCCGGAGGAACTCCACCGCCGCGTGATCGGCCAGAACGAGGCCGTGCAAACCGTCAGCGAAGCCATCCTGCGCAGCCGCGCCGGCATTGCGGATGAAAACCGCCCCATCGGCAGTTTCCTGTTCCTGGGCCCCACCGGCGTAGGCAAGACGGAGCTGGCCAAGGCGCTGGCGCAAAACCTGTTCGACGATGAGAAGAACATGGTGCGTATCGACATGAGCGAGTACATGGAGAAATTCTCCGTCAGCCGCCTGATTGGCGCGCCTCCGGGCTATGTGGGGTACGACGAGGGCGGCCAGCTGACCGAAGCCGTGCGCCGTAAACCCTACTGCGTGGTGCTGCTGGACGAAATCGAAAAGGCGCACCCGGATGTGTTCAACATTCTGTTGCAGGTGCTGGATGACGGCCGGATTACCGACAGTCAGGGGCGCACGGTGGATTTCAAGAACACCATCATCATCATGACCAGTAACCTCGGCTCCCAGCTGCTGCTGGACGGGTTGGAGGACGGGCACATCCGCGACGAGGCGCGCGAAAGCGTGCTGCGGCTGCTCAAGAGCAGCTTCCGGCCGGAGTTCCTGAACCGAATTGACGATATCGTGTTCTATAAACCGCTGGAGCGGGACGAGATCGTGCAGATTGTGCGCCTGCAGGCGGAACATCTGGCCAAACGGCTGGAGCAGCAGGACGTGCACATGACGCTTACCGATGCAGCCGCCGAAGCGATTGTAGACGCGGCTTTCGATCCGGCCTACGGCGCGCGGCCGCTCAAGCGCTATATCCAGAGCCATCTGGAAACGCTGATTGCCCGGAAACTGGTATCCGGCGAAATTTTCCCCAGCCAGGTGATTACCGTGGATGCGGACACAGATGGAAAACTGTTTATCCGCTGATAAGGATAGCAAGGGCCGGCCTGATAGGTCGGCCCTTCAGCCTGCTGAAAAAGGCCCATCTGCTTTGTCGCCTGCACCGTATAAGGGCGGTCACGTACGTCCGTGTACGCTCCCGCCCTGATCCGGTTTGGCTTCGCGCATCTGAACCTTTTTGAGCAGGCTGTTTCTTGGTATCTTTAAGGGGTTTGTCAATAGTCTGAGGGGCCGACCGGATAGGTCGGCCCTTACTTAATGAATATTTTCCCGCCGCAGCGGAACCGGGTCAAGGGATGAAATCCCTTGCGGGGCTTGGGGCAGAGCCCCAAAACCCCCGCCGCAGCGGAACCGGAAAAGCGAGCGAACAGCCCGAAGGGCTATGAGGCGAGCGGATACAGGCCCTTGTGGAAGGAAGGCCCTTCCCTCGCACTCCCTCCCGCCGCAGCGGAACCGGGTCAAGGGATGAAATCCCTTGCGGGGCTTGGGGCAGCGCCCCAAAACCCCCGCCGCAGCGGAACCGCCAAAGCGAGCGAACAGCCCGAAGGGCTATGAGGCGAGCGGATACAGCCTTTTGCGGAAGGTAGGCACTCACCCCGCCCTACCCCTCCCGCCGCAGCGGAACCGGGTCAAGGGCTGATAGCCCTTGCGGGGCTTGGGGCAGCGCCCCAAAACCCCCGCGCCCCCAACCCTACATTGCCTGCACAACAGAAAGGGCCGACCCCGGAGGGTCGGCCCTTGTTGGTTTGCGTGAGGTTACTCGAGCGTGGCGTAGGTCCAGATCACGTCGCCGGTGTTCAGACGGATCAGGCTCTTGACGTTGGGCTTGAGCATCTGCGGCTGCGTGTAGTAGAACAGAGGCGCAACGCCGCCGGTCGCCATGAGGACTTTCTCGGCTTCGGCAGCCATGCCGGCACGCTTGGCGGGATCCGTCTCAGCCTTGATGGCGGTCACGATGGAGTCATACGCGTCGGCCCAGGTCTGGTTGGCTTGCAGGCCCCAGTACGCGCCGGTGCCGGCATCCTTGGTCACTTCGGTGGCCTTGGTGTAATCGCCGATCACACGGCCCAGACGCGGGTAGTTGTTGCCGCTGTCGCTGATGAAGATCTCCAGGAAGTTGACCACATCGTTGAAGTCCGCGATCCAGCCCATACGAGCGGCTTCCGCGTTGCCGGCCTTGAGTTTGGCCTGCAGGGTGGCCCATGCTTCGGTGTTGATGGTGCTCTGGAGGCCGAACTTGTTCCAGGTCTCCTGCACGTACTGGATGATCAGCGCGTTGGCGCCGGCATTGTTGAAGGCGAACTCGATGCCCGGGAAATCGGTGAAGGTCAGATCGCCGGTCGCCAGGGAGCCGGTGTACGCATAGCCCAGATCGATCAGGGTCTGCGCGGCTTCGGCCTGATCGGCGGTGTACTTCTCATTGACGGTGGAGGGGGTGCTGGTGCCGGTGTACCACGTGCCGTAATCGGAAGAGGCACGCACATCGGGGTTGAGCGCGTCGCTCAGGCCCTTGGGATAGAAGCCCGTCGCCGGGATCTGGCCCGCCTGGGTAACGAAGGTCACCAGGTCATAACGGTTGACCATCTGGCCCAGCGCGAAACGGGCTTTGCACTGCTCCTGCACGGTCAGCTGCTTGCCCACGGGGGAGATGTCCTTGTAGACGTTAAAGAGCACATAGTAGGTGCCCAGGTTGTCGTAGTACTCCAGCTGACCCGGGTAGGTCTTGTTCAGACGCTCGAACTCAGTGGGGTCGATGGACTGGATGTACTGCACGGTGTTGTTTTCGTAAGCGGTCAGGATGGCGACGTTATCCTCGGAGAGGTAATAGTTCACGCCATCGAGAGTCACTTTGCCGGCATTCCAGTAGTAGGGGTTCTTTTCGAAGGTGATCACGTCGTCCACGGCGTACTTGGTCATCTTGAAAGCGCCCATGCCGATGTAGGTGGCGGGGTTGGTGGCCCAGATGCCCTGGTTGTCCGCAACGTCGACCTTGACCGGGTAGAAGGTCGGGAAGGCGCACAGATCCAAGAAGTACGCAACGGGGTTCACCAGTTTGACGACCAGCGTGCCGGCCGCATCGTCAGCGGTCACGTCCAGCGTGCCGTCGGCGTTTTTGTTGATGTAGTCATACAGGAAGCCGTAGTCGGCGCCCAGCTCCGGGGAGGCTGCACGGTTCCAGCTGGCCGCAACCTGGCTGGCGGTAAAGTCGCTGCCGTCGCTCCACTTCAGGCCCTTGCGCAGGGTGAAGGTGTAGGTCAGGCCGTCGGCGGATACGTCCGCTTTTTCAGCCAGTTCCGGCGCGAGCACGGGCTTGCCGTCCGCGTCATACTGATGGCCCATGAGGCCTGCGAAGGCAGTACGGATGATGTTGCTGCCGTTGGAGGCGCTATTGAGCGCGGGGTCCATGAATTGCGGAGTGCCGCCGCCCAGCATGACGCTGGCGATCTTAGCGGGAGCCGCTTCCTTGGGGCGGGTGACGAAGAAGACCGCCACAGCCACGGCGAGGACCAGAACGATTGCGATGATCCAAATGAGCGTCTTTTTCTTCATTTGCGTTTTTACCTCTCTTCTATGATTTGTTCCCATGATAATTCATCCTATCACGGGAAAGGGGGAACGTCAATCAGAAAATCCGGCGCCGCTTACAGATTATGGCAAGCCACAAAGTGCTGGGGAGCGACTTCCAGAAACTCGGGCTTCTTCTGCTTACAGATTTCGGTGCAACGGCTGCAACGGGTATGGAAGGGGCAACCGCTGGGCGCATGCAGGGGGCTGGGGATATCGCCCTTGAGCACGATGCGCTTCTGCTGGCGCGCTTTGTCCGGATCCGGCGCGGGGATGGCGCTCAGCAGCGAAATGGTGTAGGGGTGCAGCGGGTGGCGGTGCAGCTCGGTGGAGGAGGCCAGCTCGACCAGATGGCCCAGATACATGACCGCGATGCGGTTGGAAATGTGCTTGACCACGCTCAGATCATGCGCGATAAACAGATATGTAAGCCCCAGCCGCGCCTGCAAATCCTCCAGCATGTTGAGCACCTGCGCCTGAATGCTCACATCCAGCGCGGATACCGGCTCGTCGCAGACGATAAACTCCGGGTTGCTGGCCAGCGCGCGCGCAATGCCGATACGCTGCCGCTGCCCGCCGCTGAACTCGTGGGCGTAGCGCGTGGCCTGCTCGCTGGAAAGGCCCACCATGGACAGGAGCGCCTGAATGCGGTCGCTGCGATCCTTGCGGTTGGCGGCCAGCTTGTGCACGTCAATCGGCTCGGCCACGATATCGCCGACCGTCATGCGCGGGTTCAGCGACGAATAGGGGTCCTGAAACACCAGCTGCGCTTTTTTGCGGAATTCATTCAGGGTCGGGCCTTTTTCAATGCGCTTGCCCGCAAACCAGATTTCGCCCGCGGTGGGCTTGTAAAGCTGCAGCATGGTGCGGCCTACGGTAGTTTTGCCGCAGCCGCTTTCGCCCACAAGGCCAAGGGTTTCGCCCTTGCGGATGTCGAAGCTGACGTCGTCCACGGCCTTGAGCATGGTGGTCTGCGCAAAGCCGGTGCTGATGGGGAAATATTCCTTAAGCCCGCGCACCTGTACCAGGTATTGCGGATCGGGCTTGAATGCTTTGACTTCGCTCATTTTGCCGCCTCCTCATGCGTGGCGTCCGCCTGCGCGGCCGCGTCCTGCCCGCCCAGCGCCGAAAGGGGTGTGCCGCGGTTTTCCAGCACGTTTACCCAGCAGCTGGCGATGTGATCCTGCGCTACCCAGTATTCTTCCGGGTTTTGCTGGAGGCAGATTTTCATGGCGCGCTCGCAGCGGGGGGCGAACGCGCAGCCCGCGGGCAGGTTGAGCAGGTCTACCGGCGTGCCGGCAATGGGCACGAGGCGCTGCTTATCGTCGCGTTCGATGTTGGGGATGGAGCGCAGCAGCCCGCGCGTGTATTCGTGGTGCGGGTTGTAGAAAATTTCCGCCGCTGTGCCGCGCTCGCAGACGCGCCCCGCGTACATCACGATCACTTCGTCGCACAGGTTGGCGATCACGCCCAGATCGTGCGTAATCATGATGATGGCC
Organism: Candidatus Limiplasma sp.; assembly: GCA_963666755.2. Lineage (GTDB taxonomy): Bacteria > Bacillota > Clostridia > Christensenellales > Aristaeellaceae > CAXXOK01. The sequence goes on along the minus strand of CAXXGW010000009.1, from coordinate 2,517,987 downwards.
ATGCCGAGCTTCTTTTGCAGGTCGATCATCAGTTCCAGAATCTGCGCCTGAATGGTTACGTCTAGCGCCGTGGTGGGCTCGTCGGCGATCAGGATATCCGGCTCGCAGGCCAGCGCCATGGCGATCATCACGCGCTGGCGCATGCCGCCGCTCAGCTCGTAAGCGTACTGGTGGATGCGCTTCTCCGGCTCGTTGATGCCCACCAGATGCAGCATCTCAATGGCGCGGGCTTTCGCCTCCTCCTCGGTGCGGTTGGTGTGCAGGATGATGGCCTCCATCAGCTGGTTGCCAATGGTGAACACCGGGTTCAGGCTGGTCATCGGGTCCTGAAAAATGATGCTGATCTGGTTGCCGCGCACCTTGCGCATTTCATCTTCGCTGATGCCGACCAGTTCCTGGCCCTTGAACTTGATGCTGCCGCCGACGATGCGGCCGGGGTGCGTCAAAATCTGCAAAATGGAATAGGCGGTCACGCTCTTGCCGCTGCCGCTTTCGCCCACAATGCCCAGCACCTTGCCCTTGTCCAGGTTAAAGCTGACCCCGCCGACTGCCTTGACCTCGCCGGAGGGGGTGAAAAAACTCGTCTGTAGATTGCTGACTTCCAGTAAATGTTCCATGGGGCGGCCTCCTTACGAACGAAGCTTGGGGTCGAAAGCGTCGCGCAGACCGTTGCCCAGGAGGTTGAACGATAGCACGATCAGGAAAATGGACATCGCGGGGAAGACCAGCAGGTAGGGGTAGCTGTTCAGGCCCGAACGGGCATCGGCCGCCAGCGAACCCAGCGACGGCATGGGGATTGACACGCCCAGCCCCAGAAAGGAAAGGAAGCTTTCCGTAAAGATGGCCGTGGGAATCTGCATCGCGGCCACGATGATAATCACGGATACCGCGTTGGGGATCATGTGCTTGCGGATGATGCGCGCGGGCGAGGCCCCGATGGAACGCGACGCCAGCACATACTCCTGCTCTTTAATGGAAAGGATCTGGCCGCGTACCTGGCGCGCCATGCTAACCCAGTACAAAAGGCCAAACACAATGAAGATACTTACCATGCCCGCGCCCAGTTTTGTGATAAGCGCGTTTGTGGAGGTACTGACCATTTCCTTGATGGCTACCGAGAGCAGGATCACGATCAGCACATCCGGCAGGGAATAGATGATATCGACGATGCGCATCATGACCATATCCACCCGGCCGCCGAAGTAGCCGGAGATGGAGCCGTAGATGATGCCGATCACGATCACGATCAGGGCGCTGAAAATGCCGACCAGCAACGAAATGCGCGTGCCGTAGATTACACGAATGGCGTAATCGCGGCCCAGCGCATCGGTGCCCATAATATGTGGGAAGACGGACTCCCCGTTTTGCATCGCCTGCTGCTCCACGGCAGAATATTCAAACGGCGACATGTATTTGGCGGCCACGTCCTGCTTGGTATAGCTGTAGGGATAGAAGGCAGGCACAACAAAAGCCACCAGAGCGATGACCAGAATAATTGCTATGCAGACCATCGACACGTGGTTGCGGCCCAGGCGGCGCAGCGCGTCGCGCATAAAGGAAACGGATTCGCGCGTCTGCACCTGCTGCGCTTTTTCCTCCTCGGTCGCGGGCGTAAACAGCGCCGGATCGATCTGGAGGCTCAGAGGGTTCTTAAAAGGTGTTTTCTCTTTTTGCATGTTGCGTTCCCTCCTCAAGCCAAATCGATGCGCGGGTCCATCACCTTGTAAAGCATGTCGCTGATGAAGTTCATGAGGATAATCATCGTGGCCAGGAAGATGGTCACGCCCATAATCATCATATAATCAGTGCGTAGCATGCTGTTGGTGAACAGACGGCCGAGGCCGGGAACGGAGAAGATGTTTTCCACCACCATGCTGCCGGTGAGGATGTAAGCCATCATCGGGCCGGCGTAGGTGATTACGGGGGTCAGGGCGTTTTTAAGCGCGTGCTTGTAGATGATGCGGTTGGAGGATACGCCTTTGGCGCGCGCGGTGCGGATATAATCGGCGCCGAGTACATCCAGCATACTGGAGCGCTGCAGGCGCGTAATATAGGCCATGGGGTAGAGGCTGAGCGAGAGGATGGGGAGGATCATGCCGCCCGGCTGGTTACCCAGCGACGGCAGCCACCCCAGTTGGTAGGAAAACAGGAGCAGTAATAGGGTTGCGACCACGAACGACGGCATCGATACCAGCGCGGTGGTGACGATCTGGATCAGCTGATCCAGCCACTTACCGCGGTTAAGCGCCGCCAGACACCCGAATATCACCCCCAGGATGATGGCAATGAGCGCCGCTGTAAACCCGATGGATGCGGAATAGCCGAAGGCGTTCATAATCAGATCGCCCACGGTAAAGCCCACCCACGCGGTAGACAGGCCGAAGTCAAAATGCAGGACGTTCCACAGATAATTCACAAATTGCTCGCCAACGGGTTTGTCGAATCCATACTTGATTTCCAGCGCCTTGATTACGGCGTCGCTCTTTGCCTTTTCACTGCTGAAAGGGCTGGCGGGAATCGCGTGCATCACAAAAAAAGTGATGGCGATCACCAGAAAGATGGTGAGTACCGCCATGCCCAAACGTTTGAGCATGTACACCAGGAACCTTGAGTTCATAGCCATCCTCCCATGTCGGGAACGTTCAATTTCCCAAGAAATAATACATTTCATTATAGACAGCCCTGTGGGAAAAGTCAATTCTCGCCTTGCGTGCGCGCCGATCGCTCCGCAGAGGCATGTGTGGAGGTTCAAACCCTTTTTTACAAAGCGTTACGCGCAATCACAGCCCCTGAGCGGGGCGTAAAGATTCTGCATGACGCGCAAAAAAAGTTGCAGTATTTCGCAAAGGATGGCACACACGCGGCACAGCAGCAGCGGGATAAAACGGTAGTGGAATAAAGCGTTGATCCTGCCCTGACAGCCCGGCGTTCGGCCTGGCATTTGTCCGATTTCACAGGGGTGAAAAACACGGGCGATCCCGTTTGGAGCATAAAAAACAATCAAAACCGCCGGGCGCGGTGGCCCGGCGGTGCAGTGGATTCTCAAGCTGAACGGAGTTTGTGGAGCTTATGGCTGCCACAACGTTCAAGCGTGGCGATGGGTGCAGCGGATTCTTAAACCGAACGGAGACCGTGGAGCTTACGGCAGCCACACCGTTCAAGTGCGGCAATAGGTGCATTGGATTCTCAGGCTGAACGGAGGCCGTAAGCCGCAGCCTGTTGCGCTAGAGACGCCTGGGTTACTTACGTTGAAAGGATCATTCCGCAACGCCTCTGGCGCACAAAGGGCTGTACGCACGCGCGCTAAAGGGGCTTCGCTCCGGCCCTTTGATGCGCGGTTGCAGGGGTTTCAGCGGCCGGATCGCCGGGCATGGCGGCCCGACGGCAGGAGGCACGCCCGGCAACCCGGCACGCCTGCGCTCAGGCGAAGCGGGCGGCCTCCACCGCGTCGGTGATGGTTTCCTCAAAGGTGGGGTGGGCGCGCACAGACAGCAGCAGTTGCTCGGCGGTCAGGCCGCTGCGCACGGCCAGCGTCAGCTCGCCCACCAGATCGGTCGCGTTGCCGCAGAACAGCTGCGCGCCCAGCAGCACATGGGTATCGCGGGCAAAGACCAGCTTCACAAAGCCGCGGCCAAGCTCCTCAATCAGCATGCGCGCATTTTGCGTCGCCAGCGCCTTGCCGACCACGGTCGCAATACCCTGTGCGGCGGCTTCTTCCTGTGTGAGCCCCACGGCGGCGATTTCCGGCCGGGTATAGACGCAGCTGGGCACCAGCGTCGGGTCTATGGGGGAAGGAACTCCCAGCATGGCGCTTACGGCGGCCACGCCCTGCGCGTGCGCCGCGTGGGCCAGCGGGCAGCGGTTGTTAACATCCCCGATGGCGTACACGCCGGGCAGGCTGGTGGCAAAGGTGTCGTCCACGGCAATGGCGCGCCGCTCCATGGCAAGGGTAACCCCCGGGCCCAGCAGCCCGTCAGTCGCGGGCAGACGGCCGGTGGAAAGCAGCACGCGCGCCGCGCTCACTTCTCCCGCCGTGTCGTTTTTCCGGTAGGCAGCGGTAAACCCCGTGGATGTGCGCATCAGTCGTTCCAAACGCGCGTCGGTCAGCACGGTTACGCCCATGCTTTTCAGCAGCGCCTCGACGCTGCGGCCCAGTTCCAGCTCCAGCATCGGCAGGCAGCGCTTCTCCGCCTCCAGCACGGTAACCGTAACCCCAAGACGGGCATAGATACAGGCCATCTCCACCCCGATAACCCCGCCGCCGACAATCAGCAGGCTTTGAAACGCCTCGGCCCCGGCGACGCCCAGCAGATCGTCGCTGGTCCATACATCCGGATCGTCGCAGCCTTCCACGGGCAGGCGGGCGGGTACGCTGCCGGTAGCCAGCAGCACTTGCGCGCATTCCAGCGCTTCGGACGGTGCGTCCGGCCGGGTGATCTGTACGCGAAAGGGCGCACTACTGTTGAGCAGCGTCGCCTGCCCGGCGTAGACCGTGACCTTTCCGGCCTTCATGCGCGTGGCGATGCCCTGGGTCAGGGTTTCGACAAGCGCGTTTTTCTGCGCAAACATTGCGTGCCGGTCAAAGGCGGCCAGCACGCCCGGCGCGCAGGCTTCGGCCTGCCGGGCGGTTTCGGCGGCGTGCAGGTAGGCTTTGGTGGGCACGCACCCGCGGTGCAGGCAGGTGCCGCCCAGCCGGTCGCGCTCGACCAGCGCAACGGTCATGCCGTGGTGCGCGGCAAATTCGGCCGCTCCGTAGCCGCCGGGGCCGCCGCCGATCACAATCAAATCAAACATCGTGGCTCCTTCCCTCCCTGGCGTTGGAAAGCCGGGATAGCGCCCCTTGCGGGGATAAAAATACGCCGTTTGGATACGGCGTTCGGGTCCGTGAGGAACCCGGAATGGACGCGGGAACCGCCGTATCCCTGTGCGCCTGCGACAGGCGTACCGTTTGGCAGCCTGCCAGAGCAAAGAACGGGTTGCGTGCGACCGCGAGCCCTGTTGTCTGCAGAAAACCAGCGATGGGTTGCCATACGCGGATCATGCGCGCCTTCCAGCCATGCGCGGGCGTCAGGCGCCGGTGGGGGGCTGCACGGATGTTTCGGCCGCGGCGGATTCCTGCTGGGCCGAGCGATCCAGCTCGCGGATGCGCCCGCAGATGAGCACGCCCACATCCCCGGCCATCTGCATCAGCTGATGGTCGCGCAACAGTTCCAGCTTCTGCCGCAGCCGCCCGTTGATGGCGGAAATCAGGTACGGGCAGCCGGTGAGCGCCTGCTCCAGCAGCGAAAACAGCCCCGCCTCCATGGCGTCGGTAAACAGCCGGGCATGGCGGATCACGCCGTTTTCCACCAGCAGCAGCACCGTGACGCCGCCCCAGGGGAAGCGCTCTGCCACCGTGAAGGTGTAGGGCAGCGCCTCCGGGTAAATCCATTCGGGATCGCCAAACTGCTGGGTGAGCGTATTCAGCGTGCGCTGGTCGAGCATGCGCTCGTCCAGCACGGCGGGTTTTTGCTGATAAATGACCGAAAAGGCACGGCACAGCTCGCCCTGCAGCGCGTCTATGGACATCTCCGGAGCCAGGCTGCGCAGGTTGACCACGCGGGAAGGCACGCTGCGCACACCATGGTTTTCCAGCTTTTTCTCGCTGGGGGTCAGGTACTGGCCCAGCACGGCCATATCGCTTTCCACCAGCAGGGTGCCGTGGTGGTAGGCGCTGTGCCCGGCCTTGTAAAACGCGTTGCCGCTGAATTTGCGCTCGCCGATCAGCAGATCGTTGCGGCCGCTCTGGTAGGCTTCCAGATCAAAGGCGGCTACCGCCAGCCGGATCACGCTCAGCTGCCGCGGCACGTCAAATTCGGTTTTCGGCACCACAAAGGTGAAGTTCAGGTTGCCCAGATCGTGGTATACCGCGCCGCCGCCGCTCAGACGACGCGCAATACGCCCGCCCGACTCCAGAAAATCGTTCACGCGGCACTCGTACCAGGGGTTTTGGTTGCGACCGACCACGATGGTGTGGCTGTTCTGCCACAGGTACAGGATGGCCGTCTCCTCCGGCAAGGTGTCCATGAGGTGCTTTTCAATGGCGAGGTTGCGGTAGGGGTCCGTACCCCGGGCAATCAGGCAGGCCGTGCGTCTAATCATCCGTCTTCACCGCCGATGGGTCGGGAGGCGATTGCCCCGCGCGGGCAAACCCCGCGCGGCGGCAACCGTGTCCTGGAGGATCCGCCAAAGACGGCAGGCGCGCGTCCGGGCGGGGGTAACTAGGCTTGGGGTGACCAGCGCAGCACCGGGGTGCGCGCGGCGCGCACATCGTCGGGGCGGCCGATCACGGCATGGCAGGGGGCGGCGTGCAGGCTTTCGGGGTCCTGCCGCGCCTCGGCCAGAATGGCGAGCATGGCGTCGGCGGCCCGATCCAGCGTTTCGCGGCCCTCGGTTTCGGTGGGCTCAAACATCAGCGCTTCGTGCACGATCAGGGGGAAGTACATCGTTGGGGGGTGCATGCCCCGGTCGATCAGCGCCTTGGCCACATCCAGCGCGCTTACGCCGCACTCGGTGCGCAGCCCTTCCAGCGTGAGTACGAACTCATGCATGCAGGGTGCATCCTTGGCGGGAGTATAGCCCCCGGCCTGCAGGCGGCGCAGCAGGTAGTTGGCATTGAGCACCGCGTGGGCTGATACGTCGCGCAAACCTTCGCCGCCGATGGCTTTTAGGTAGGTGAGCGCCCGCACCAGAATGCCAAAGTTGCCGTGGAAGCCCTTCACCTGCAGCGGGCCGGTTTCGCCAAGGCTGGCGACCGTCGGCAGGAAGGGGATCAGCGCCGCTTTGACGCCCACGGGGCCGCTGCCGGGGCCGCCGCCGCCGTGCGGGGTGGAAAATGTCTTGTGCAGGTTGAGGTGGGTGACGTCAAACCCCATATCCCCGGGGCGCGCCACACCCAGAATGGCGTTGAGGTTGGCGCCGTCGTAATACAGAAGGCCGCCTGCCTGATGTACCATTCGACTGATATTAAGAATATCCTTCTCAAAAAGGCCCAGGGTGTTGGGGTTGGTCATCATCATCCCGGCCACGTCGCCCGCGTCCAGCAGGGTTTTAAGCGCATCCAGATCGACGCAGCCATCGGCACGGCTGGGCACGTTAACCACCGTGAAGCCTGCCATGGCGGCGCTGGCGGGGTTGGTGCCGTGGGCGCTGTCGGGCACCAGCATGCGCACGCGGTGCGCCTCGCCCCGGCTTTCGTGGTATGCCTTGACGCACAGCATGCCGGTAAACTCGCCGTGCGCCCCGGCGGCAGGTTGCAGGGTGAACGCGTCCATCCCGGTAATGCGGCACAGGTCGGCGGTTAGCTCGTCCATCACGGCGCGGCAGCCCTGCACGGCGTGCGCGGGGGCCAGCGGGTGGGCATTGGCAAAGCCCGGCAGCGCCGCGGCGGCCTCGTTTACGGCGGGGTTGTACTTCATGGTGCAGCTACCCAGCGGGTAGAACCCGCAGTTAACGCCAAAGGCGCGCTGCGCAAGCTGCGTGTAGTGGCGATCCACATCAATTTCCGCAAGCTGCGGCAGACAGGGGGGCGTTTTGCGGCGCAGACTCTCGGGCAAGGCGCATACGGGCACGTCCGGCGTGGGGATCACTTGCGTGCCGCGACCCTCCACGCTCTTTTCAAAGCTCAAAAGCACGGTTTCCGTCATTGCCTGCACGCCTCCTTTACCAGCGCGGCCACATGCTCCAGCTGGGCGCGGGTCGCTTTTTCGGTGACGCACCACAGCATGCCGCCCGCAAGCGGCAGGCCGCTGAGCACCCCTTCGGCCTCCAGCGCGGCTTCGACCGCCTCCGCAGGCACCGGCAGGTCGGTGACAAACTCGTGGAAGAACGGCCCCGGATAGCGCAGGCGTACCCCCGGGATGCGGCAGAGCATCTCCGCGAAGGCGTGCGCCTTGGCCAGGCAGTTTTCGGCGACGGCGGTCAGCCCGCGCGTGCCCAGGTAGGTGAGGTAGATGGAGGCGGTCAGCGCGCAGTGCGCCTGGTTGCTGCAAATGTTGCTGGACGCCTTCTCCCGGCGGATGTGCTGCTCGCGCGCCTGCAAAGTAAGCACGAAGGCGCGGCGCTCCTGCGCATCGGCGGTCTGGCCCACAATGCGGCCCGGCAGCCGGCGCAGCAGCGCGGCGGTGGCCGTCATGTACCCGGCGGAGGGGCCGCCGAACGCCATGGGCAGGCCAAAGGGCTGCACGTCGCCGCAGACGATGTCCGCCCCCTGCGAGGCGCCGTCGGGCAGCAGCGCGAGGGTCATGGGGTTGGCGCTCAGGACGCAGCGCACCCCGGCGGCCTTTGCCTGCGCAAACAGCGCGGTAACGTCTTCCAGCTGTCCAAAATAGTTGGGCTGCTGCACCACCAGACAGGCTACGTCCTCCGTAAGCAGGGCGGCCAGCGCGGCGGCGTCGGTCACGCCGTCCCGCGCGGGGGCCACGCGCACCTCGGTGCCGGAGCCGTAGGCGTAGGTGCGCATCACGGCCAGTGTGTCCGGATGGACGCAGGCGCTCACCAGCGCGACCGTGCGCCTGCGCTCGCGGCACATCACGGCGCTTTCGGCGGCGGCGGTCGCGCCGTCGTACACGCCCGCGTTGCTGGCGTCCATGCCGGTCAGCTCGCACAGCAGGGTCTGGTACTCAAAAATGGCCTGTAAGATGCCCTGGGAAATTTCCGCCTGATACGGCGTGTAGGCGGTGCGAAACTCCTCTTTGCCCGCCAGTTGCGACACCAGTGGCGGGATAAAGTGATCGTAGCAGCCCGCGCCGCGCAGCGTAAGGCGGTAAGCAGTGTTGCGGGCAGCCAGCTCCTCCATGGCCCGCAGGGTTTCCAGCTGGCTCAGCCCCTCGGGCAGCGGCGCGGCGGCATGGTTGCGTACGCTTTCCGGCACATCGGCAAACAACGCGTCCAGGCTGTTCAGGCCCAGCGTGTCCAGCATCGCCTGTGTTTCGACCGGGGTGTGCGGCAGATATCTGCTCATGGCGATCCCCTCTTCAATTTTCAATCCGGTCGCGCGCTTTACGCGCCGGTCACGCCGCGGTAGGCGTCCGCGTCCAGCAGCTCGACTTTATCCGTGATGTCGGCCACCTTAATCAGCCACGCGTCGTAAGGGGTTTCGTTGATGGTCTGGGGCGCGTCCAGCAGCGCCTCGTTTACAGCAAGCACCGTGCCGCTGACGGGGCAGAACACGTCGCTCACGGCCTTGACGCTTTCCACATCGGCAAACACCTCGCCCGCAGTAACCGTATCGCCCACCTGCGGCAGGTTCACAAACACCAGATCGCCCAGCTCGTGCTGCGCGTAGTCGGTCAGCCCGATCAGCGCGGTATCGCCTTCCTGCAGCACCCATTCGTGGCTGCGGGAGTACAGACGGTCGTTTTTAATTTCCATAGAAGTAGCCTCCTTCAATATCAATGTGTCAATGCGGCCCCTTTCCGGGGGCGGCGGAGCACCGGCGTGCGTGGCTTAGCGTGTACGGGTGTAAAACGGCAGGGGGACGACCTCCGCCTCGATGCGGCGGCCGCGCACATCAACCGTGAGCGGCGTGCCCACCGCGCTTGCGGCGGTTTCGACCAGAGCCATGGCAACGGGGCCGACGGTAGGGCAGTGCGTGCCGCTGGTGGTGTGGCCGACCTGCCGATCCCCGGCGTAGACGGGGCAATGCTCGCGCGCGATGCCGCGGCCTGTCATTTTCAGCCCCACGCGGGCGCGCCGGGGCTCGCCTGCCGCCAGCAGGGCCTCCCGGCCGATAAAGGCGGGCTTGTCGAGCTTGACGTAGCGGCCCAGCCCGGTTTCCAGCGGGGTCACGCCGTCGTCCATCTCATGGCCGTACAGGGGCATGGCGGCTTCCAGCCGCAGGGTGTCGCGGCAGCCCAGACCGCAGAGCGTCAGCCCGAAGGGCTCGCCCGCGGTAAGCAGTACGTCAAACAGCTTTTCCGCGTCGGCGGCGGGGGCGTAAAGCTCAAACCCGTCCTCGCCGGTGTAGCCGGTGCGGCTGAGCAGGCAGCGCACGCCGCCGACCGTGACCTCGGGCAGGAAGCTGTAATACTTCTGGGGCATCTGTTCCGGCGCAAGCAGCGTGCGCAGCACGGCCTCGGCCTTGGGGCCCTGCAGGGCCAGCTGGCAAAGGCTGTCGGAAATGTCCTCAATGCGCACAGCGCCAAACTGCGCGGCGAGGATGTGCGCCACATCCTTTTCCCGGTTGGCGGCGTTGACCACCATCAGGTAATCGTCGGCGGCGCGGCGGTATACCAGCACATCGTCAACCACGCCGCCCTGGGGGTTGAGCATGGGGCTGTAACGCACGCGCCCGTCCTGCAGGCTGCCCATATCGTTGCACAGCAGCATTTGCAGGTTGGCCAGCGCGTCGGGGCCACGGAAGGTCACTTCGCCCATGTGGCTTACGTCAAACAGGCCGACCCCGCCACGCACGGCATTGTGCTCCTGGATCACCCCGCCCTCATACTGCACGGGCAGCAGGTACCCCGCAAAGGGCACCATCCGCCCGCCGTGCTCCACATGCCGGCGGTACAGCGGCGTCGGTTTCGCCGCCTGGGTTTCACTCACGGTATCCACTCCTTTCAGGCTTTCCGGACATAAAAAACAAGCCGCGATGGAAGGCCGGCTATACGCCGCTTCCCTCGCGCCTCTGTCCGTTTACCTGAAAGTTTCACCGCCACCAAACGAGGGGTCGGGCGGATTGCCTCTTCGGTGCATCGCTGCTTTCCAGAGCTTCGTCGGGTCCGGGTCCTTTTGCCTGAGAGCTTGTGCGGGCTTGCACCTTCGGCGGCGGAACCGCCGCGCACGGCGTTCCGCTCTCTCCCCTGACCGTCAACCGAACATTGCGTATGTTTTTGTCAGGGCTAGTATACGGCAGCGGCGGGGCAAAGTCAAACAGAAAAACAGGCGCGCCGCGCGCCCGAAAACCCGGCAAACAGCCCGCGCGCCCTTGTCAACGGGGCGGTTTCGCTATATAATGTTGCAATGCGATCGGTCGCCCGCAGGCGCCGCGTTGGAAAGGATGGCACAGCGAATGGAAACACCCGCGAAAAAGAGCAATTTCATCTGGGATATGATAGACGAGGATCTCCGCGGCGGGCGTTACCAGCAGGTGCACACGCGTTTTCCCCCGGAGCCCAACGGCTACCTGCACATCGGCCACTGCAAGGCGCTGGTGGCGGATTTTTTGACCGCCGACCATTTTGGGGGCCTTACGAACCTGCGCTTTGACGATACCAACCCCGCCAAGGAAGAGACCGAGTTTGTCGAAGGCATCGAGGAGGATATCCGCTGGCTGGGCTTTGACTGGAAGGGCGGCCTGTTTTTCGCCAGCGAGTACTACCCGCAGTGCTGCGACATCGCCGAGGATTGGATTGCGCGCGGTTTGGCCTATGTGGACGAGCAAACCCCCGAACAGGTGCGCCTGAGCCGCGGTACGCTGACCGAGCCGGGCCGCAACAGCCCCTGGCGTGACCGCCCCGCGGAAGAAAGCCTGCGCCTGTTTGCGGAAATGAAGGCAGGCAAACATCCCGAGGGCAGCATGATCCTGCGCATGAAGATCGATATGGCCAGCCCGAACATCAACATGCGCGACCCCGCGATGTACCGCATCCTGTTTAAGGAACACCACCGCACCGGCAAAACGTGGTGCATTTACCCGATGTACGATTTCGCCCACCCCATCGGCGACGCGCTGGAGGGCATCACCCACAGCCTTTGCAGCCTGGAATATGAGGATCACCGTCCCCTGTACGACTGGGTGGTGGAGCACGCGCAAAACCTGCTGCCCGGACGGCCCCGGCAGATTGAGTTCAGCCGCCTGAACCTGACGCGCACCATCATGAGCAAGCGCTACCTGCGCATGCTGGTGGAGGGCGGGTATGTGTCCGGCTGGGACGACCCCCGCATGCCGACGCTGTGCGCGTTGCGCCGTCGGGGCTACACGCCCGCGGCCATCCGCGATTTTATTGACCGGATCGGCGTGGCCAAGGCGGACAGCGTGGTCGATCTGGCGCTGCTGGAGCACTGCGTCCGGGAGGATTTGGGCACCACCGCGCCCCGCGCCATGGCGGTGCTGCGCCCCCTGAAAGTGGTGCTGACCAACTGGCCCGAGGGCAAGCGGGACGCGCTGCCTGTGGAAAACCACCCCGACTATCCGGAAATGGGCACGCATACCAGCGTGCTGACCCGTGAAATCTACATCGAGCAGGAAGATTTTATGGAAGTGCCGCCGAAAAAGTTCTTCCGGCTGTTCGTGGGCGGCGAGGTACGCCTCAAGGGCGCTTATATTATCAAGGCCGAGCGCTGCGACAGGGCGGAGGACGGAACCGTAACCTGCGTGTACTGCACCGTGGATCCGGACACCCGCAACGGCAGCGAGGGCGCCAACCGCAAGGTCAAGGGCACGCTCCACTGGGTTAGCGCCACGGAAAACCTGCCGCTGGAAGCCCGGCTATATGAGCCGCTGCTGCTGGAAGAGGGCGCGCAGGCCGACGACGCCGAGGCGGAAGACAAGCCCGGCGACGAGGCTGCCCTGCCCGCCGGGACGCTCAAGAAAGACTTTCTCAAGCGGCTGAACCCCGCCAGTCTGGAAGTGTGCCAAGGCTATCTGGAAAACGCCCTGGCCGACGCGAAGGTGGGGGAAACCTTCCAGTTCCTGCGGATGGGCTACTTCTGCAAGGATCAGGATTCCACGGCGGACAAGGCGGTGTTCAACCGCGTTGTGGGCCTGCGGGACAGCTTTAAAAAGGAAGTGCAGGCATGACCCTCACCCTGCGCCCCGTTACGCGCGCCACGCTGGACGCGGTGCTCGCGTTGCAGGTAACCGAACCGCAGCGCGGCTTTGTAGCCCCCAACCTCCTGAGCATGGCGCAGGCGGCCGTGATGCCGGAACTGTGCCCGCGCGGCGTGTATGCCGGGGAAACGCTTGTCGGCTTTGCCCTGTACGGGCTGGACCCGGAGGAGCAGGCTTACTGCATTGACCGGCTGATGATCGACGCGGCTTATCAGGGGCTGGGCTACGGGTGCGGTACGCTGCACCTGCTCATGGCGGAAATCCGCGCCCAGAGGCCCGCGCGCCCCGTGGTTTACCTGAGCGTGCTGCCCGACAACGCGGCCGCCATCGCGCTGTATACCCGCTTCGGGTTTGTGCCGGACGGCCGCACGGTGGACGGCGAAACCGTATACCGCTTCCAACTGTAATACGCAAGCCGCGCCCCGACCCCGAGGGTCGGCCGCGGGTGGCATTGGGAAAGGAACCTTTGCATGGCTGACGTTCGCACCCGGTTTGCCCCCAGCCCGACGGGCTACCTGCATCTGGGCGGTCTGCGCACCGCCCTGTATACCTATCTGTTCGCGCGTAAAAACAACGGCGTTTTCATCCTGCGCATTGAGGATACCGATCAGGAGCGCGAAGTGCCCGGCGCGGTGGAGCTGATCTACCAGAGCATGCGCGAGGCGGGCCTGACCTACGACGAGGGCCCCGATGTGGGCGGTGCCTACGGCCCTTACATCCAGACCCAGCGGCGCGACCTGTACCTGCCCTATGCCCTGCAGCTGATCGAAACCGGCGCGGCGTACCCCTGCTTTTGCACCAAGGAAGAGCTGCAGGAGCGCCGCGACGCGGCAACGGCCCGCGGCGAGCAGTTCAAGTACGACAAGCATTGCCTGCACATCCCCCGGGACGAGGCCAAGCGCCGCATGCAAAGCGGCGAGCCGTTCGTGATCCGGCAGAACGTGCCTGCCACCGGCGTGGCGGGGTTTGAGGACGCGCTTTTCGGCCATGTGGAGGTCGCCTGCGAAACGCTGGACGATAACGTGCTCATCAAGGCGGACGGCCTGCCCACCTATAACTTTGCCAACGTGGTGGACGATCACCTGATGGCCATCACGCACGTGATGCGCGGCACCGAGTACCTCAGTTCCACCCCCAAATATAACCTCCTGTACGAGGCCTTCGGCTGGCAGGCGCCGATCTACGTGCACCTGCCCGTGGTCATGAAGGACGCGACCCGCAAGCTGAGCAAGCGCTACGGCGATCCCAGCTTTGAGGACTTGCTGGCGCAGGGCTTTGTAAAGGAAGCCATCCTCAACTTTATTGCGCTGCTCGGCTGGTGCCCCAAGGAGGAGCGGGAGTTCTTCACCCTGCCGGAGCTGGTGGAGGCATTCGATCTGGACGGGCTGTCCAAATCCCCGGCTATCTTCAACATGGAAAAGCTCGTGTGGTTCAACAGCGAGTATATTAAAAAGATGGATTTTGAAACCTACCTGCGCACCGCTACGCCGTGGTTTGAGCAGGCGCTGGCGGGCCGCGGGGTGGATTACCGCCGTCTGGCCGAGCTGATGCACGGCCGTACCGAGGTGTTCAACCGCGTGCCGGACATGGTTCGCTTTCTGGCGGAACTGCCGGAATACGAGGTGGAACTTTTCACCCATAAAAAGATGAAAACCGATCTGGCCGTGGCGCTTACGGCGCTCACGCTGGCGCGCCCCGCGCTGGCGGCATTGCCGACCTTTGACGAGGAGCCGCTCAAGGAGTGCCTGATGGCGCTGGCCGAAAGCAGCGGGCTTAAAACCGGGCAGATGATGTGGCCGGTACGCGTAGCCCTGTCGGGGCTGGCCAGTACCCCCGGCGGCGCGACGGAAATCGCCTACCTGCTGGGCAAGGAAGAATCCCTCCGGCGCATCGATCTGGCGCTGCAAAAGCTAAGCGCCTGAACCCGGGCCATTCCCGCGGCGCTGCCGCCGCGTACCGATTGGATGATAAGGAGTCTTTGGCATGAATCAGGAACAGCGTCCCCCGTATGAACCGGCGAGCATCGAAACCAAGTGGCAGGCCCGTTGGCTTGCGCAAGGCACCTTTCAGGCGCAGTTTCCCAGCGACAAGCCCAAGTATTATGCGCTGGTGGAGTTTCCCTACCCCAGCGGCGCGGGGCTGCACGTAGGGCACCCGCGCAGCTATACCGCGATGGACGTGATCGCCCGCAAGCGCCGCATGGAAGGCTACAACGTGCTCTACCCCATCGGCTATGACGCCTTCGGCCTGCCGGCGGAAAACTATGCCATCAAGAACCATGTGCATCCCTCGATTGTGACGCAGCAGAACATCCACCATTTCCGGGAGCAGCTGCAAAAGCTCGGGTTCTCGTTTGATTACAGCCGCGAGGTGGATACCACCGACCCCAAGTACTACCGCTGGACGCAGTGGATTTTCCTGCAGCTTTTGAAACACGGCCTCGCCTACAAGGCAGAGATGCCCATCAACTGGTGTACCAGCTGCAAGTGCGGGCTGGCGAATGAAGAGGTTGTCAACGGCGTGTGTGAGCGCTGCGGCGGCGAGGTGGTTCGCAAGGTCAAGAGCCAGTGGATGCTGCGCATTACCGACTACGCCCAGAAGCTGCTGGACGGGTTGGACAATGTGGATTTTATCGAGAAGGTGAAAATCCAGCAGCGCAACTGGATCGGCCGCAGCGAGGGCGCGGAGGTGGATTTCCGCATCGCGGATACGGACGAGGCGCTGCGCGTGTTCACCACCCGTCCG
The DNA here is from genome assembly GCA_963666755.2 of Candidatus Limiplasma sp. Taxonomy (GTDB): domain Bacteria; phylum Bacillota; class Clostridia; order Christensenellales; family Aristaeellaceae; genus CAXXOK01. The sequence continues at coordinate 2,502,428 of CAXXGW010000009.1, read as the reverse complement.
GATACGCTGTTCGGCGCGACCTACATGGTCGTTAGCCCTGAGCATCCGCTGATCGACAAATACCTGCCCAAATTTGAAAACCCGGACGAGGTGCGCGCCTACCGCGAAGCCGCCGCCCGCAAGAGCGATTTTGAGCGTACGGAGCTGAATAAGGAAAAGACCGGCGTACCCCTGCGCGGGCTTTGGGCGGTCAACCCTGTAAACGGGCAGAAGATACCCGTATGGGCCAGCGATTATGTGCTGATGAGCTACGGCACCGGCGCGATTATGGCCGTGCCTGCGCACGATACCCGCGACTTTGAGTTTGCGCAGGTGTTCCACCTGCCGGTTGTGGAGGTGATCGCGGGCGGCGATGTGACCCGCGAGGCCTACACCGACGTGCAGGACGGCGTGCTGGTGAACAGCGACTTCCTCAACGGCCTGCGCGTGGCCGAGGCCAAGAAGCGCATCATCGACTGGCTGATGGAAAAAGGGCTGGGGGAGCGCAAGGTCAATTACAAGCTGCGCGACTGGGTTTTCAGCCGCCAGCGTTACTGGGGCGAGCCGATCCCCGTGGTGCACTGCCCGCATTGCGGCACGGTGCCTGTGCCGGAAGATCAGCTGCCCGTGCGCTTGCCCAACGTGGAAAACTATGAGCCGACCGACAACGGCGAAAGCCCGCTGGCCAAGATCGACAGCTGGGTGAACACCGTCTGCCCCGTGTGCGGCGCGCCCGCGAAACGGGAAACCGACACCATGCCCCAGTGGGCGGGCTCCAGCTGGTACTTCCTGCGCTATTGCGACCCGCAGGACGATCAGGCGCTGGCCAGCCCCGAAGCCCTGCAATACTGGATGAATGTGGACTGGTACAACGGCGGCATGGAGCACACCACGCTGCACCTGCTGTACAGCCGGTTCTGGCATCTGTTCCTGTACGATATCGGGGCCGTGCCCTGCGCCGAACCGTACCAGAAGCGCACTAGCCACGGCATGATCCTGGGCGAGAACGGCGAAAAAATGAGCAAGTCCCGTGGCAACGTCGTCAACCCCGACGATTGCATCGCCGAGATCGGCGCGGACGCCACCCGCCTGTACGAGATGTTCATGGGCGCGTTCGATCAGGCGATACCGTGGAGCACCAACGGCGCGCGCGGCTGCCGCCGGTTTCTGGACCGCGTGTGGCGGCTGATGGACACCCTTAAGGAGGGTGAGGGCTTCCAGCCTGCGCTGACCCCCCTGATGCACGAAACCATCAGGAAGGTCGGCGACGATTACGAGGCCATGAAGTACAATACCGCCATCGCCGCCATGATGACGCTGGTAAACGAGTTTGGCGCGGCGGGCGGCTGCACCCGGGACGAGCTGCGCACGCTGATCCTGCTGCTGGCCCCGGTGGCCCCGCACATCTGCGAGGAAATGTGGGAGCAGATGGGCTTCGGCAGCGAGATGGCCTTCGACCCCTGGCCCACTTACGACGAGCAGGCCATGAAGCGCACGGAGATCGACATCGCCGTGCAGGTGGCGGGCAAGCTGCGCGGGCACATCCGCGTCAGCCCCGATATGACGGTGGAGCAGGCGCAGCGCGAGCTGCCCACCCGCGCCGACCTGCAGCCCTTCCTGGGGGGGCGCACGCTGGTCAAGCTGATTTTCGTGCCCGGCCGCCTGTGTAACCTGATCCTGAAATAACGGCGGCAAACGCCGGTTCCCCCGACGGTATCGGCACGCAGGGCGCGCCCGGCCGCCGGGGGTTTTTCCTTCGTGGGGTTGGATGCGCCGCCTGCGGGTTTGAACCGCCCGGGTGACGCTTTCAGGCGCGCTGCCCTTGGCGCAATCGCGCGCCGGGGGTATACTGAACACGTTTCAAATTGCGGTACGTGTTATGGGAGGTTGCCAATGCAAACGAACGGACAAACCGCGGCGCAGGGTGTGCCGCCGCTTTTACAGGTGGAAGGGGTCAGCCGCCGCTTTCGTACCACCAGGGCACTGGATGCCCTGAGCCTGACGCTGCCTGCGGGCGAAATTGTGGGCCTACTGGGCCGCAACGGTGCGGGCAAGAGCACGCTGCTGCGCATCGTGGGCGGGCAGCTCAAGCCCAATGCGGGTGCCGTGACGGTGGACGGCGAGGCGGTGTTCGACCATGCGCGCGCGCTGGGCAAGCTGTGCATGATCGGTGATACGCCGGACTTCGGCCGTCTGAACCGCATCCGGGATCTGTTTTTCGTCTGTCGCGGGCTGTTCCCCGCGTGGGATGAGGCATACGCGCGCGAGTTGGTTGAGCGCTTTGCCCTGCCGCTGGATAAGCGCATGAAAACCTTTAGCCGCGGGATGCAAACCGGCCTGATGCTGAGCGTAGGCCTGGCAAGCGGCGCGGCCCTGACCGTGTTTGACGAGCCCAGTCTGGGGCTGGATGCGGTGATGCGTGAGCGCTTTTACGACCAGCTGCTGGAGGAAAAACACCGCCATCCGCAGCGGACGTTCCTGCTGTCCACCCACCTGATCGACGAGGTGGCCCGTGTGTTGGATTCCGCCGTGCTGATCGATGCCGGGCGGCTGCTGTGCGCGGGCACCGTGGCGCAGCTGCAGGAGGGTTACCTGAGCGTATCCGGCGCGCCGGATGCGGTGCGCGAGCTGACCGAAGGCCTGCCCCTCCTGAAAGAGGAAGAGCTTGCCGGCTCGCTTGTACGCCATGTGCAGTTAAAAACGCCGGACGATGCCGCGCGCATCGCGGCGGACCCGCGCGTACGCACCGCGCCGGTCGGGCTGCAACGCCTGTTTGTGTTCCTGACCGAGGAAGAGGAGGCCCAACGCCATGCAAACCATGCTTGACCTGGGTTACTGGCGCAGCGCGCGCCTGAACGGCGTACTGCGCTACCACTGGAAGGCGCTGGGGCGTACGGTGCTGGCGGTGCTGGCCATCCTGCTGGGGGTGCAGCTGGTATCGCTTGTGCTGCCGCTGGTGTTCTCCTTCCGCTATCCCTATGCCGGCGTGTACGCGGATCTTGCGCTGACGCTGGTGGTCGCGCTGGTAAGTGCGATGGTGGTAGCGAACCAGTCCACGCGATTCCTGCTGCGGTTCGGCACTTCCCGTTTTTCCGTCTGGCTGGGGAACCTGCTGGCGCTGTTTGCAGGCATGGCGGTGCTGCTGCTGGGCACGCTGCTGTTGAGCATGCTTACGGGTGCTTTCACGCTGGCCCTTTCGCAGGTGCGGCCCGATCAATACACGTTTGAGCAACTGTTTGGCACCATGGACGGCCCCACGCTGTTTGGCGCGTCGCTGCGTGATGCGCTGCAAACGCTGCCCGCGAATCTGCTCTACACACTGGAGTGGACGAGCATCTTCTACCTGCTGGCTTGCTGCATGCGCCGCAACCGGGCGCTGACGCTAACCGTGCTAATCGGCGTGCCGATGCTACTCATGATCCTCACGCTGATTCCGGCGGTTCGCCATGCTGTGGATGTGGTTACCAGCGAGGATCAGGGCCGCATGATGGCGCTGGGTGCGCAATGGGTGCTGATCCTCTCCCGCGTGATGCGCTTTATCCAGCGGGAGTGGCCGACCCTGCAACTGCTGGGGGCGTTGGGCAGTTTACCGCTGAGCTACCTCTGCATGCGCAGCACCCCGCAACCCTGACGTTTTGCTTCGGTAAGCCTTTCAGGATATCATGGCGGTGTCCGCCGCGCAGGAAATCCAACCTGTGCGCGGGCGCCGTTTCTGTTGCCACAGGATCATTTCCCGGCATAGCTTTCCACAGAAAAGGGCACGGAAGGCCAATTTGCAGTTGACTTTGAAAAAACCATCTGGTATAATCGTGTCTGCTGGTTCCGAAATGGAGAGATGGCCGAGCGGTTGATGGCGCTGGTCTTGAAAACCAGTGATGCCGAGAGGCACCGGGGGTTCGAATCCCTCTCTCTCCGCCAATTGCATCACGTTCTGCCTCATGGAGAAGTACCCAAGAGGTCGAAGGGGCTCCCCTGCTAAGGGAGTAGGCTGGGTTAACCGGCGCGAGAGTTCAAATCTCTCCTTCTCCGCCAAAGCCTTGTAAGTTAAAGCTTACAAGGCTTTTTTATTGTTTGTTTAAATGCGTCCGATGTTGTTCCACGCAATGTGGACAGGCAACATATAGGCAACAATTATTTTTCAAAACCTATTTACTTTACGTCGCAATCGACGTATAATACAGATATGGAAAACAGCCGCGGCCGGACACCGGCGGGCAGGAGGTAACCCAATGAAACGATATTTTGTAGAAACCAACGCCTATAACATGGTAGCATTCGTGGATGATTCCGGCAAAGCCTACGTGTACGAGGAAACCGCTTTCCCGGTCGAACTGACGCTGGAAGTAGCCAAGTCCACCCAGTACGAGAACATCGAGGGCGCGGAAACCGCCGAAGAAGCCGCCGCCATGCAGGGCACCGGTGAGGTGTACGACTGGGCTGAGATCGAACGCGGAGCCGAGCGCGTCACGGAGTTTTAACATGAACATCAGCATCGCAGACTATGCCAAGCAGCACGGCGTCACCCCGCAGACCATCCGCGACCGCATCCGGCGCGGGCTGCACCCGGAGGCGATTAAAATCGCGGGGGTGTGGCTGATCCCGGAGGATGCACCGTACCGTCCAGACAGACGCAAAAAGACCCCTGCCGAGTAGGCGGGGGTCTTATGAGTTTAGCCGTTCCTGATGGCTCCCGTGGCGTCCTTTGCGGCCTGTTTCAGCGCCGCGTTCACCTCTGTGACCGTAGCGCCGTCGCAGGCAGTAACATCAACCTGCACCATTCCACCATCTGTCTTACTGACCTGTTCAGTTTCCGGCGCCACAATCACCTCGTCGGCCTTCTGCCCGATAGCCTTCCAGACAGGCGACAGAACGCCGTTCCATAGCGCGGAAACCGCCGCTGCGAGCGCGGAGGTTAAAACAGTGTCCAGCGTATGCCCGGATGCGATGGACAAGCCGATGGATGCGATAAACGCCTGTACCAGCGTTTTGAATGCCCGAACACCGACGTCTTTCCAGTCAACGACCGTGAAAATCAGCACCAGCTTTGCCCATGCATTTTTGAAAAACAACTTCATGACCATTCCCCTTTCTTGCCGGTTCATCCGGCAATCCCAGCAAATCTTGTTCGAACGAATCTGCAAGGTGGTTCTTCCCACGGCTTCGGTAGCGCCTGTGAAGATCGCATAGGCGACGTTTTTCTCCCTCTGGGCAGTATCCTTCGCGCATATAGTAATCATGCGCCTGCGTAAGCCGGTCGCACAGCAGATCGCCGGTATCGTCGTTGATTATCGCAATCTCTTTGCGAATTTCACGCATCGGGCGGGCAAACCATCCATAGATTGCCATAATCGCCCCACCGAACGTCACAATTTGAACGGCCCATCCGCCAACGGTTACCACCCAGTCAGGCATGGTCGTACAGCTCCCTTGTTACAGCGTGTCTTGCGCGCTGTTAATTTTATCTGTTCTCGCCTCCGCCAGCGCCGCCCACGTTTTCTGGCCCACAATGCCGTCGGCCGTCATCCCCTGCGCCCGCTGGAACACGCGCACCGCCGCGTCCGTGGCCGGGCCGAAGTCGCCGTCCTCGGCCAGCAGATCGCCCCCCTGCACGTCGTTCAGCCACGTTTGCAGCCGCCGCACCGCGCCGCCCTTGCAGCCGCGCCGCACGGTGTAGAACTTGCTCACGTCCGCCGCGTCTGCGGCGCTCAGGCCCTCCGGGTTGTCCTTGACGGTGGCCTCCGCGCTGACCGCGCCACCGACCACCACGCCGGAAGGGATGCTCACCCCGGCGTAGTCAATCTCTTTGAACAGGATTACATGCGTCCAGCCATTGGCCAGCGTGCTCCCGGCGACGCGTCCCATAGTGCTGCCGGAATGCACCACATTGCACACGCGGCTTTTACCGTTCCTGTCCGTATCCGTTAGCGCCTTTTCGCCTACGTACAGGCCCACGTGCGTGGCGTCGCCCAGCCCATCGCCGCGATACTTCGCGGGCGTGCCGCCGCTCACGTCCTCCACAATCAGCAGGCCCGCGCCGGGCACCAGCTTGCCCTCGGCCTTTGCATTGGCAAGCGTCGCCAGATACGCCGCCGCATTGCGGTACATGTCGTTGCTGCCCGCGTAGGCCATGTGCCCGCCGCACTGGTTCACGCAGTATTCCACAAACGCCTGGCAGTCCATTTCCGCGTAGGTATGCCCCTCGGCCACCGCCGCAATCGCCTTGGCGGCCACTGCCGCCCCGCTCGGTTTACCCATGATTCGATCCCCTCCCATGTAATAGGGCAGGCAATTTCGGCCCGCCCCGATTCGGTTACCCGCGCGCGACGCGTTCCGTGAGCTCCGCGTACTCCTCGGGCGTCAATCTGTCGCGCGCGAAGAACACATCCAGCTTCTCCTGCAACCCTTCCAGCACTCCGCGGTCGATCAGCCGGGAAATCACCTGATACAGCATCGTGTTTCGCCTCCGTTTTATTCGATTCCCAGCGTCAGCAGCGCGTTCTGGTATTCCAGTTCCAGCACCGCCGCGTCCAGCGTCGCAATGGTCGCCCCGGCCTCGGACGCCTGCTGTGCCATATCGTCCTGCGCCAACCGTGCGGCCTGTGTGGCGTTCGCCAACCTGCGGTTCGCAATAGTCAGTTCATTACGCAGGTACGTCATCCTGTTCATCACGCTACCTCCCGCGTTTTCCCATACACCTTAAGCGCTTTCATGCCGTCATAGCCGGTGTTTGCCCCGGTAACGGACACGAAATAGGCGCGGTAATATTGGTATTGTCCGCTTCCAGACAGAGAAAACGCCGTTGTAGTTAAATCGTTGATGCTTCTCGAAACGGCGCTACTGATCGCCGTCCAGTTTGTCCCATCGTTGGAACCTTCCATGCGAACAGTACATGCGTTTTGCGAATTGTGCGGTGCGCCCTCAATCCGGTACGGCCAGACAGCCTGCGGCAACGTGATTTTGACCCAGTAGCCTGTGGTAGTCGCCGCGTTGCCAACGGTGCTAGCCCAGTAGCTGTCCGCCCGCGTAGCGCGATATGCCTCAAACCCGGCCGCATATTCGTTGATTGCGCTCGCTGTATACCCGCTTGGCGCGCTGTTCCCTGTCATCTGCACGCTGGTGTACGGGCTGGAATTGTCCAACGCGGTCATGGCGGTCGCGCTGCCAAAAACGGATGCCTGTATCGTGGTGGATCGGATCAGATAGTTGATCGCGTTTGCGCTGGTCATCAGCGTTGCGCACATCGTCGCGCTGGCCAGAACCTGCGACAGCGTCGGGTTACCCTCCATCGACGGGTTGATACCCGCGCAGCGCAGCCACGTATTGGTATCGTTGACCGGCGTTATAGTATCCCCGTCCGGGATATCCGTGGAAAATGCCACCCACGAATCACCTAAATATGCCGCGCCATCCAGCGCAACCCATGCCGATCCGTCGTATTGGTACGCCAGCCCCAGCGGAAGCATGATAACCTGCGTGTCATTCCCTGTCTGGATTATCGCTTCAGACGCGCAATCCAGTTCGATGTATACGTCTCCTGATTCAGGGGTTGATGGTGCGGTATAGTCCAGCGTAACTGTACCTACGGATTCGTTGTTTACGATCCACAGCCTATTTGCAACGCCTGTGGGCTGGGTCGCGCTCCACACGATATCCAGCGTCGCGCCTCCGGCGCCGCCGCCGATCATGTTCAGAATCATTCTGCCACCCCCTACAGGTTGAGAACCACCACGTTGACCGTGATGGATTCCGTGGGAACGCTTTCAGCCGTGAACGTCAGCGTCCCGGTGCCCTGCGCACTGGCGTAGGCTTTGCACGCCTCGTACGCCGCCTTGCTCGCAGGCGCTGGGCTGACGATCAGGGCATTGTCGGCGGTCACACCCATAACGTTTGCATCGTAGGTGTACGGGCCGGAGCCAGTCCAGCCGGTCGTCGGCAACGTCGCTGTGGGGGAGGAACCGCTGGCTTTGGCATCCATGGCTTCAGCGCTGGCCGCGCCGATATTCGCACGCGCCTGCGTTTGCTCCATCGTGGTCAGTGTTTGCGCAGTGTAGCGAACCGCGCCTAGCGCGACGTTTCCTGCTTCATCGGGCGAAACGCCGTCAACCGTGCTTACATCGCCGGGTGTTCCCTTCCACTGGTACCATGCGTAACCTGTATAATCCGTGGGCGCAGTTGCGCTGTTCGTGGCGGCTACGCCGATGTATTCATCCGGCGTAAGCAGCAGCGTTTCAGGCGTCAGGCTGGTTCCCCAGCGGATATGCAGGTAGGCCGAGGTTCCGTTGTTCCCCGGGATGCCCTTCCACGGGTACCACTGGTAGCTGGTATACGTCGTGGGAGCCGTCGCGGATGTACCAGCATAGATTCCGATATAGGCGGACGGAGTATCCGTCATATCATCGTCGCTAGTCGGTTCCACGGTGCTGTATTTGATGTGCGCATACCCGGGGTTGCCGTTTGTCCCTGCGCCAATCACGCCGGAATCTACGAAACCGCCGGTTGTGTTATCCCATACAAACCAATGTCCGTTCACACCAATGTATGGGGAACGGCCGATGTAGACGATGGTATCTGGGCTTGGAGGCGTGAGGTATATAACGTTATCCGCCACAGCCGCCTTTGTGGTCACTACGAACGCGCACAGTACGCTGGATTTCCCGTCGGCGTTTACCATGCGAACCACCAGCAGCGGTGTACCAGATACCGCCGTAAACGTATCCGGTACCAGGAACGATGCTTCGTTTCCGTCCACGTCCAGTAGAACGGATGGGGTCATGATCTTACGGGATTCGTAGAATAGGTGCGCACGAATTTCGACGTCGCCCGGAATCGTGTACTCCACGCCGTTGTCGAAAAACGATATGGATACTTGCATTCCTTCGTTGTCTCCCGTAAACCCCTGCACCGCCGAAGTCGGGGTAAATGCCCCTGTAGACAACTCGCAATTCCCCGTCAGGGCTTTGATATACAGCGCCATTATTGTGCCTCCTCCAACGCCTTGACGCGCTTGCGCAGCTCTTGCAGTTCTTTCAGCAGCAATACCGTCATGCTGGAATAGTCGATCCCAAAATTCCGAGGGTTGGCGTCGCCATCTTTCAGCTGCACGCACAGCAGCGGTGCGACCGCTTCTGTGTCCTCGTACACCAGCCCGTAATGCTCCTTGCCCTTGGGGTCGTCCCGGTAAATGAACGTCACCGGTTGCAACGCGTCAATGATCGCGGATGCGCTTTTCAGTTTGCGTATCCGTTTCTTAATCTTCCGGCTGCTGAGCCCGCCCTCCGATTCACGGAATACCGCGCGGATGCTCGCTGTATCCCAGATGTGGGAAGGTGTGCCGAGGTTGCCGGTGCGCGTGGAAACCGGGTAAAAACATTGCTGCGCATATCCGGCATCGTCATCTTTGCCGAGAATCACTGCGCCGCTTGTTGCCGTGTTAAAAAAGTACATCTCCCGGCCCATCAGGAACAGGCGTTTCGTCAAGGCGGCTGACACCGAGGCGCCCTGTGCTGCGTCCATCAGGATTTGGAACAATACGGTACCATTCTCGGTGTATGTGGCTCCGCTGCTGTTGAACTTCCAGTTTGCCGCGTTTACCTCTGTGGCCTTCACGCCGTCAAACGTAATCGCCTGGCTCCACGTTGTGCCCCCGTTGGTTGTCAGGGCAACGCCGTAGTTTGTACCATCGTAAAGGCCAATCCGGATTTGTTTGTTCGCGTCTGCCGGGTCTTTGATGTACAGCGTCGGGCCGGAAATGTAGAAATTTTCGCTGCCGAGAATCGTAACCAGCGCGGCGCGAAGCGTTCCGGTAGTAACCTCGTCGGCCGCAATCCCGCTACCGGTAATGGCGGTTCGCCACACCCATGCGCCGGAGGTTTTCGTGCTGGCCAGCAGAATGCCGGAGCCGGTGAACTTGACCGCCTTGGTTCCATCTGCGGCTTCGTATATCTCGCTTCCGTCTGTGTCGGTATAGCGTTTCGTGCCGGTGGACAAGATTTTTGTGACCATCGTATCCAGCACGCCTCGCAGCAGGTCTGGGTTTGCTTTTGCAATCGCCGCCCCCGCGTTGGAGGCGGACGCCATCCCTGCCATCGAATACAGGATGTTGTCCCCATAGTTTCCGATGGTCGGCTTGGTGTTCTCAGGTTCAAGCAAATCCTCGATCAGTTTCACGACCGTTGCGGCCACGCGCACGCCTGCCGGTTCCAGTACTACCTGTACTTCATCCCCCAGCAGTATCTGCTCACCAGCGTACCCGTACGCAAACAGGTTGTGGACAGTGGCATTGCACACGAACTTCGGGGCGTTGGCCTTTTGGAGAGCCTCCCACGTGGCTTCTAGCAGCTCTCCCGGGTCGGTTATTTCGTAGTTCTCATACACGCCAAACCGGTTCCGTCCGTTTCGCCCATAAGCGGCTTTTGCGGTCGCGTCCTCAATCCACGTCTGCCCGGTGGGCTTGTCCGCCGGATCGTCCGGCGTAGCCCAAACAGTGTCGGCAAACGTCACACGCGTTACGGTACCGTCCTCGGCCGTGTTGGTCTGCCCGTACCCGTACATAGCGGTGTACAGGCCGTAATCGTCATACGCCACATCTGCTCGCTGTACGTTGCGGTCTAGCGTCAGCCGAATGCCACGGAACGTGGGAACGTTGGTCAGCAGGTCAACATACCGGCCCGTAATGGCATTGCCTGTTACCGTTACCCGGAAACCCAGCCGGACGTTATACGCGTCACGGATCGCCACCAGCGCGGCCCATTTATCCATGTATGACAGGTCAACGGTCGCGGTGGACGTTGATACGACGCTGCCTACATCCCACAAGGTGCCGCCGAGCAGCGCAGTCAGCGCGGACGCGGCCGTCTCTGCCGTGATTGTCAGCGCTTCGGTGCGCTCCCCCGCCAACTCTGCCATCGGTAGGGCGTCGGCATCGATATCCTGTTCGTCATCCGGGAGGATTGTTTTCTGCTTGCGCACCTCGTACACCTGAAACACGCCGGTATCGTCGGTATAGCCAATGCGCATGCCCGGCAGGATTCGCTTGTTCGGATCGTTCGGGAACGTAGCGGAAAGCGCGTACTGTTCGTGAACGGCCTTGGCGTCTGCTGCGTCATCCCGGATAAACAGCATCGTGTCATCCTGCCCAAACAGCGTGAAATGCCCGTTCATCAAATCCACCTCTCACGCCAGCACAGTTTTCCGCTCCCGGTTATGGTGTGCACTCCGGGCAGAATGTCCGGGATATCCTGTGTCAACGGGAACTGATCCATCACGCTCAGTCCGTCCAGCGTGATTGTTTTGCGGTTGAAGTCCACAATAATTTCACCGGGCGTAACTGCGCCCGCAAGCGAGAATGTGTGCAGCTCGTCCAGCGTCCAGCTGATCCCGTCCAGCGTTTCTATTACGGTATGTTTCAGCTGGATCAGCGGGGGCTCCGATCCCCCTACAAGGAACGGAGCCCCACAGGCGGCGGCCATCTCCGCTCCGCTGATCCATTCCGGGTCAAACGCCGTGAACGTCATTTTCAGCGTTTCCCAGCGCTCTAGCGTGTTAAAATCCGGTACGTCCGTGCACACGGCCATCAGGTATTCGCCGTCGTGGTGGGGCAGGTACAGCGGCGCAGGGGCATTCGTGGAGCACCATGCGCGTACGGCGGCGGCATACCGGTCGCGCTGCTCCATGCTATCGTCGAACAGCGTGAAGGTAACCACGATTTTGCGTTCCTTCACGCGCCGCCGCACAAAGTAACTGCCGTTGCGCTGGGGGCGGTCAACCGAAGTGGTATCGATCTTCGGGTTCTGGATTTCCACGTACCCAATCTCGGCCGGAGCGATATCCGTCAGGTCAACGCCGTTAAAATTCACCACGGTATCCACTCCTCTGCAGGCTGTTGTACTGGTTGCCCAACTGTTCCGCGATGGTTGGGGTCATGACCTTTCCGACCTTGTCCCCATTAAGGTACACATCCCCTCCGGGTATCGCCGCGATCTTGCTCGCCAACAGGTCGTAATCAATTGGTTCATACCCGCCGGAAGGCGCAACCGCCGGGGCCTGAACGGATACCAGAGCCCCGAAGGTTTTGTTCAGCGCGTTCTGCAACCGGCTATCCATCTCGTACCACAGCGTGTCCAGCGGCAGGATTGCCTCGGCTCCGGCCTCGCCGACCCAGTTACGCGTGCCGTCCTGCGAAAGCATACGCTTCCCGCCGGTCGCAATGCCACCAACAGCATTAGATTTTGTTCCGAATAGCCCACCAAGAATGGGTAGGACGGCTCCCATCAGCGGGTTTGCAGAGACAGCAGCCATTGTTCCGGTGTCTGCTGTTTTTACGCTTACGCTTTTACCGGTTCCGTCTTTGACCGTTGCTGTAACTGTAGCATTAAGCGTAAAGTTGCTTTTTATACCATCCCACCAACTCTGCACCTTTTTTGCTATAGTGGCGGTGTCTGGGAGTTTGAGCTCTCCTAATGTCCAGTCCAGAACTTTTATAACTGCGGGTAGTGCGGTATTATGCCACCATTCCCCAATCTGTATGACGAGTGTATCCACATCCGGCATATTGAGGATTCCGAGCGCCCAGTTCAGTGCTTCCTTGAGCTTTTCCAGCAGTCCACCAGGGCTATCCCACCACTTCGATACGCTTTCCTTGATCTCGTCCCACGTTGGAAACTTGATGTCCTTAATGTGCGGTATTTTTGTCCCGAAAATCGCGTTGATGATGTCAATAACCCCGTTTACTGCCGCAGTCAGGATCGGCCCAGCCGCTTCCAGCAAACCGTCTGCAACTTGACGCAGGATTCCCGGCAGCCGCGCAATGAGAATCGGAACGGCGTTTGAGATTGCGTCCGCAAGATTCTCGATCAGCGTAACGGCCGTTTTAATCATGGTGTCGATGTTTTCCTCGCTGAACTCCCTTTCCAGCTCGTCCAGAATGGAGTTTACCAGCTCCGGCAACAGCGTCGGCAGCTCGTCGGAAAGCGAAGTCAGCAATTCCCCGCCGATATCCGTCAGCACCCCGAGCATGTCGGGCACGATATCAACGATGCCTTCCATGGCGACCGCGACCGTTTCCGCAAGCCCCTTGGCGATCTGCGCCTTGTTGTCGCGGAAGCCTTTCAGCAGCGATTTAACAAGCGTGTTTACCGTTCCAAGCACCTTCGGAAATGCTACCGTCGCCTTGCTGACCGCGTCGCCAAGCACGCTGCCGATAGCCCCTACAAGGCCAGAAGCGCCGCCGCTCTTGAACGCGCTGGACAGCCGCGCAACATACCCGCTGGCCAGCGGCAGCACGTCCTTAGCCAGCGTGTCATACAACCCGGAAAACACGTCGGCGTTCAGACTGGCGAAATCGTCTTTCAGCGTGGAGAGCTGACCAGCAAACGTTTTGCTTTGCTTCTCCATCGCGCCGTAGAACAGGCCGCCCTCGCTGGTAGCACGCTGCATTGCCTGCGTAACCATGTCGGCAGAGATGTACCCATCCTTGCCGATCTGCGCAAGCATCTTTGCCCCGTCGGAGGCGTTGTCCCCGAGCTTCTTGACTTCCTTCTGGGCGGCCTTGATCTGTGCCTGAAACTCTTTAGAGCCCTTGCCACCAGCCATCTTCTCTTTCAGATCGCCAATGGAAGCGCCGGTTACCTCCGCGATATCGCGCAGGGGATTGTACCCGGCGTTGATCATTTGCAGCAAATCCTGCCCGGAGAGTTTCCCCGCGCTGGACACCTGCGCGAATGCAAGGGACAGGCTGCCGAGTTTGACGCTGTCGCCCTGGCTGATATCGCCCAGCATTTGCAGCGCCTGCGTGGATTTTTCGTTGGACAGGCCAAACGCCATCAGGGTTTTCGTGGCGTTTGCGAGGTCGGTCATGGCAAACGGGGTCTTGGCCGCGAAGGTTTTCAGCTCCTCCACTTTTTTTGCCGCCAGATCCGCGCTACCCATCATGGTGGTGAACGACGTGACGTAGGTTTCCATCTGGCTGTTGTAGTCGATGGAAGTTTGGATCAGCGATTTCACGCCATCCGCAGCCCGCATGGCCACGTTGGTGATTCCGTCCAGCGCTTTGTTGGCGACGGCCGTCCATACGGCTGTTTTGCGCGCGATTTTGTCTCCTGCGCTGTTCAGGCCCTTGTCCAGCCCCGAATCATCGCCTGTAATCCGATATACGACATCGCCGTCAACCATGGAATCACTTCCTTGCCATCATCGAAAATGCGCTTGCCACGGCCCGCAGGTCATTGGTAAGCGCCTGTTTGCGTTCGCTCTCGGTCATGGTGATTGCCACCGCAGCCTGTGCTTTCATCAGCTCCGCGATTTCTTCCCCGTTTGTTTTTGTGGGTTTAGGGATAGGCCGCAATCTCAGTGCCACTACTTCCCCCAGCCGCGTATCAGACGGGATCGCGCCCAAAAGCGCCTGAAACGTTTGCCAATGCAGCCGCTCCGCCTGCAGGTCAATGCCGTACGCCTGCCGGAACGCAGCAATAATCATATCCGCGTCCTGTGTCAGGCTTATGCACGGCTTTTCGGTTCTCGTACGCTTTTCGGTGTCGTTAAAGGCTGTGAATATGGCCTCCAATAGCTCACGCTTGTCTGCGATCTTACGCGGGATTCGCCCTTCCACAAGGCAGCGCAGCGCAATATCGAGGCCGTCCTCCGGGGTTATGCCATCGTCGTGTAGCGCGTCAATAGCATCCAGCATGTTGCGTACGTACGGCTTGAGCGCGTACTGCCTCCCGCGCCACGTTACATCCATCAGCAGGCGGGCATTCAGTTTCATTGTTTCTGCGCCTTGCGCATGGCCTTGGCGCGTTCGGCGCTTGCCTTGCGCAGCATCGGGAACAGCCGGTTCAGGATGTACGGCAGCACATCATCCAGCAGCGCGTCCAGGTTGTTACCGTAAAACTCCGTCATTTTTTCGGTCTGTTCCTCGCCGAAAACCGCCACGATCAGAGCGCGGATTGCCAGCCCGTACGCTTCCACCACATCGCCGTACTTCGCGCCCTTGTTGCCATGCTCGGCTACGGCCTTGTTTTGCGCCTCGGCCATCATCTCACGGGCCTTGTTGATCTGCTGGTAGCCCGTGCGGGTGTCCATATCCACATGCAGCACGAGCGATTTTGCGCCGCTGTTGATTTTCAGGTCATCGGAATACCGTTTCCGGGTGCGAATCGTAAACATAGGTTTTCCTCCCTAACAGAAGGAGGAGAGGCAAGCGCCCCTCCTCCGAGTGATGTTACTCCGTTCAGCCAGCGGTCACGATGGCGAGGCCGCCCTTGACGGCAAGGCCGCCGCTGTCCACTTCCACGATGCCGATCTGATCGCCGGTGGTGGCGGTAATCTCAGCAGAGCCATCCCACGCCGTCCAGCCGGTAGTCTCAGCGCCCAACACAGGCAGTTCCACGGTATCGTCAGTTTTGTACACGTAGGTGTGGCTCGCGCCAAGCGCCGGGTTCACATAGATATCAGTCTTACCGGTCGTACCGGCAACGGATACCACGGTCAGAGCAGGCAAGTCAAGGCTGGTAGATTCCACCGGTTCACCGTCCAGCGCAAGCACGCAGTTAAACGGAGCGTTTTCTACGCCCTGACCGCCGATCGTAACGATATCCTGAATCGTCGCGCCGCATACGATGGTATGCGTCACGTCCGCGCCGGTGGAGCTATCCACGTACCGCATACGGATGCTGGTCTTGCGTAGGCTGCCCAGCTTGAACCGCAGGCCGTCGATATAATCCTGCGCCGTGTCGCCGTAAACCCGCTTGCCGCTGACGGTCAGCTTCGGTGCCATGCCGGTCACTTCGTTGGCCGCAAACCCGTTGTTTTTCAGGAAGAAATACTGCTGGTTCTGGCCGCCGGCGTCAAGCACAACGCCCTCGATACCCTCCCGCAGCTCGGCATACGTCCATACGCCACCCGCAAGGGCGGTGCCGATTTCCAGCACGAACCCCCATGCGGTTTTGAGCAAATTCATGTGTTTACCCCCTTATTTGTCGTAGTATTCGACCGTCAGCGCTGAGCCGTACAGGTATTGCCCGTTGTCCTGCTTTTCGATGTAGGACGGCAGCGCCGACGTTGTGATGTTGAGGATTTGCCACCCGGTGCCGGAAGGGTAGGACGCCGCGCGTGTCAGTGCCGCGTGAATCGCGTTCAGCGCATCAGACACGGCCTGCTGATCTGCGTGTTTACCGTTGCACACCACATCCAGCCTCGTCACAGCGTTTCGGCTCAGAAAGCGGGTGGTGTCGTACCCTCCGGATACCGTCATGCTGATACTGTTGTCCGCAGGGAGAGCTCCAATCACGATGGTGGCGTAAGGATTCGTCGCCTGAGCCAGTGCAATAACGGCCAGCAGTACGGGGTTCGCGTCGATCATTTACACCCCTCCCGGAATAGTTTTTGCGCCAGCGTGTGCCACTCTTTGTGGTACTTGGATTTAGCGACCTCGGCCCAGCGCAGGCTCGCCTTGGCGTTCATGTGGGTTCGCGGATGCCCAGTGTAGTAGACCTTTTTCGCATAGGGCTCTCGCCATACGATAATGCCCTTTTGCGGTTCGCTGGCGGTATAGGAGCTTTCTTTCAGCTGCCCTTGGTCAAACCGCACAAACTCGTTGCAGTCCTCGCGGATCGCAGATGTCAGCTCGTACAGCGTCTTGTCGTTCCACGCACCTTTCAGCTTTTGCAGCGTTTTTGCCCGATCGATCTTAACCAGCACACTGCTTACGAATCCCATTACACCAGCCCCACTTCGTAATGGTGCAGGCGGTTCAGGTTGTCTGGGACAGCATCGACGTTTTGCGCCGTGTACGTGATCCCGCTAACAGTCACTTTCACGTCGCCGCCCTTGGCAAGCGCTACTCTCAACAGCGCGGGCCAGTCGATCAGCGGGGCGCTGCGCTTTGCGTCCACAAACAGGATTGCCGAAAGCACAACCTCCGTGTTTTGGGGCGTGCGTCGTATGGCGTTGCTGCTCTGCAGGTGCACGTGCGTTACCGTGTGCGTGGCGTATGTCGGTTTCTGCCATACGTCAACGCCCGTGGATGCCTGTACGGTAGCGGTTTGGGTCAGCAGTTGGCGAGGGATGGGGTTCACTCTGCATACCCCCTCGCAAACGACAGCAAAAACGGAATGCACGATGCCGCCGGTGCGCACAGCGCCGGTTTGGCTGCCATTGTGTAGCTCACTTTCCCGACGCTCGCACTTTGCACCTGCGGCTCCGTCAACCCGGCAACGCCGCCCGCCTGGCTGATCGCCTGCACCTGATAGGCCACGGCCCGTTGCAGCTGCTTCTGTGCCAGCACGGGGAGCGCCGAAACGCTCACCTGCGCGTAGAAACCAAGCGTATGCAGATCAATCAGGTTTTCGGCCATGTCCAGGCAGACGTTAAAGTCAGACGGTGCGGCCTCTCCGGTATAGGTTGTGTACTGCTCAGCCGTCAGATACACGGTCTTTCACCGCCTTCTTGCCCTTGGCTCTCACCGGATGTTCCTCCGGTTCTTTTTCGATCATGGCCGGTTCGAGCTCGTCCGTCACGACATAGCCCTTCGCCCTGAGCTTCGCGGCGAGCGCCGCGCTTTCAGTCTGCGCGACGCCCGCCTTAAACTCTAGGCCCCAGTGGTGGCCCGTGATCGAGATGTTACTTTGGATGGTGTACATTACGCCTTAAGCGTCAGATTGCCCTTGGCAATCGCGTCCACGGTGCCGCCAGCGGTGACGCGCACGACGGTAAACTTGGTATCAGTTGCAGCGTTGGGTACAACCTCATCGGCCACGCCCTCGGTCAGGGTAAGCTCCTGCCAGCCGGTGCCCGGTACATCGCCGTACAGGATATCAGGGCTGGTGGACGCCGCGCTCTTGAAGTAGTACGTCGCAGTGCCGGGGCTGGTTACGGTGATCTTGGTCTTGCCGCTCCCGGCGGTCGCCGCCGCGCTCGCAACCGTCAACGCCGCGATGTACTTCGCGCTCAGGCTGGTTTCGATCTTGCGTACCTTGGCGTACTTGGAATCGCTCGCGGATACGGTACCGCCAAGCCACGCATACAGGGCGTCAAGCTGATCGACGGTGAAACCGTCCCACAGCTCCAGCGCGTGCTTGCTTGCGTCCACGGTGTACCCGTTGGCGGTAAAGTAATCGGTATCCGCACCGGAAGCGACAGCGGCCACACCCGCGACGAAAGGCACGTTTGCCCAGTCGCAGTCGTGGGCCTCATTGGGCGAATAGATTCTCGGCATAGCGATCCTCCTTACGCGATCAGCACGTCACGGAGTACAGCCGCCGACTTGGTGGCCTTAATCGCCATTGCGGCAACCATTTCCACTTCGCCGGTCTTTACCGCGCCGGGCTGGTTCATGTCGGGCAGGTATTCCTTGACGAGAGAGGAACCGGTCGGGCTTACGCCATGCACGCCGTCCAGCGCAAGGCGCGCTGCGTAGATGCTGGTCTTGCCATCTGTCGTTTCGATGATGGGATTGCTCGTGCCCGGCTTGTCGCCCATCGCCATTACGATGGACGGGCCCCACTGAGTGGCCTCCATGCCATAGTTTTCCTTCGTGAGCAGGTTGATACCGGCGCGATCCATCACACTCTGGAATACGGCATACATGTCGGCGTTCATGAGGTACAGGGTGGGCGCGCCATCCATCAGTGCGCGCAGCTTGCGCAGGTTGTCGAGGAACACCTTCCAGTTGCTGTCGATATCGGCAGAGCTGTTCAGGTCGATGGGGGAGGCGGGCGTGAGTTCCGTAGTGGAACCGGTCAGCGCCTTGTCCAAACCGTCGAAGCTGGTGCCAGCGCCTACGCCGGAATCGCCGTTCACGAACATGTCATGGAACAGCGCAACGCTGGCCTTGGTTTTCTGCTGCATCTGGAACATGATGTGATCCACAATTTGCTGCTCGTCTTCGGCAATCACGCGGTCAACCTGGAACGAACCGCCGAATACCTTGAGGTTTACGGTGTGCTGCTGGGTGACGGTTTCCTGCGGCACATACTCGGCGTTCAGCGCACGTGCGGCCGCGGTGGGCTGGGTAGCGATGCGGTTATACACATAGGCCAACGTACGGCCGCCCTGAGGCTTCACGCAGTTGTCGAAAGGGATCATGTCGAGCAGCGCGGATTTGCGGAACTCGTCGATGATATAGTTGGTCAGCTTGCTTTCGGAAAGCTGCTGAGCCTGAGCAAGGGTAATCGCCATAGGGGTACCTCCTTATTTTTTGAACATACGCTCTCGGATTTCATCCTCCGGCGTTTTTTCGTTTGGCGCCGGAGCACCGCTCACGCGCTGCGCGGTAGCCGTGGGTTTCGGCATCGCGCCAAACAGGTAGGGCTTGTCGGTTTTGAGCTTTTCGAGGGCCGCTTTCAGCCCGGAAAATTCGCCCTTGTCGTTAGGCTTGGTGGCGTCCGCAGGCAGAAGCGTCAGGGCGATGTCCGCATCCAGCAGGCCAAGCGCTGCGCCCTCTTTGGCGATCTCAGCGCTCAGCTTGTACTTCTGCAGCTCAGCCTTGGCGTCGTCGATCTGCTTCTGCGCATCGGCGGGGAGCTTGGCGGCCTGTTCGGCCTTGTGCTTATCCAGCACGGCCTTGAGCTGTTCCTCGGTCATGCCGTACTCGGTGGCCATAGACTTCACCACGCCGTTTTCCGCACGCGTAGTGCGTTCGCCAACGGCCTTTAGCACGGCGGCGGCAATGTCCTCAGCCGTTGCGGGTTTGGGTGACGCCGCAGATTGGTTCGCGGGCTGCGTACCCACGGGCGTGGTCGCGGCGGCTGCCGCGTTGGCAGCGCCTCCATCACCATCGGCAAAAAACTGTAGATTCAAGGGAAACTTACTCATGAGTATACCTCCCGTACAAAGCTCGTCAGCTATTCCGGCTTTCGCCGTGTTTTCCGCACGTACAAGGCCCATGCGTGGGCAAGAAAAAAGCGCTTGCCCGGAGGCTTACGCTTGATTCATCTCGTTAGAATCCCGCTTTTGGCCTGCTCATGTCAAAAACACATACGCACCTTACAAAACAAGGCTTAAGGCGGACTTCTCCGTATATGTCTGAAATAGTTATGGCGTCATTGCTTTCGTTTTCAACCAACAAAAGCAATTCTTCCGGGCTGTTGGTGTCTCCCTCAATCCATTGCCCGTCATAAAGGATTTGATAGTGCTTCGTTATACATCCCTCCTTATGGCCTGTGTGGCCTTCCTGCTCAATTTCAGCGTTTCCCGCTTCGCTTCTTCACATAATCCCGTAGCTGAGGGGTTGTGTTTCCATCAACAAGCAGGTCAAACCTGCGCGCAGCCTCGATTGCGCCAAGCTTGGAAGAGTTTTCGCGGATGTAAATCTCTTTTGCCCGCTGTATCAGTGTTTGGCGCTCTGTGACTGCTTGAGGCCGGGTAACTTCCGTCGTTGTTTTCGGGACGGCAGCCTGTTTGGTCGGTTTGGGCGCGCTCACGACAGGATTTGCCTTGACCGCCTGCGTAGCTTTCCCGCTGGTACTCCGGTCGTACCCGTACACCTGCGTGCGGTTGCTCTGGTACGGCAGCCCGGCACGCTCGCAGTAGTCCTTTAGCGCCGCCTGCTTCTGCTTCACGGCTTTGGCAGTTTCGGCAAATGCTTCCGTGTCGCCCGCCGCATTGTAACAGGCAGCCTCCCGCTTGGCGTTCTTTACCTCACGCTCAAGGTACCGCTGATTTTGTTGTGCCTGGTAATTTTCGGCCACGTCGCTTTCGGGTTTGTCGTGCTGCCGGCTTACGCCTGGCACAAACGGGTCAGGCGGTGTGTGATGGCAGTTAATCCCGAACAGGCCGTCAGGTTCCCCGTATGTCGTGTCGCTGATAGAGATGTACGGCACGCGGTTACCATATCGGTCTGTAGTGTAACCGCGTTGCCCGCTCATGCTGATAATTTTGCCCTGAAACGGCGCGCATCCCGGCCGCGCGGTGCGGTTGACCGGTACGATTACCAAGTCGATTCCGTAATCGCGGTTCTGCTG
Source organism: Candidatus Limiplasma sp. (assembly GCA_963666755.2). GTDB lineage: Bacteria > Bacillota > Clostridia > Christensenellales > Aristaeellaceae > CAXXOK01. Next base: position 2,481,492 of record CAXXGW010000009.1, on the reverse strand, counting down.
GAGTACAGCAGCTCGCGCTACGTTCCCCGCCGTTGTTCGTACATCCATTGACACGTACGCTTCTGGCGACCACAGGCGACCGGCTTTATCCCGGTATCCAACGATTCCCGCCTTTGCCATTTGTCTGATGGCCCCGCGAATTGCTGCTTGCGCGCTGCTGGTTCCGGTCACAACCTCGCCGGTCGCCGTGTTCAGGGCGCCCTGCGCCACGTCACGCAGGTACTGCTGCGATTCACGCGCGGTTGAAACAACCCGGCGCATGGCATTTTGACTGTCCGACAGCATCACGGTGTTAACCAGATTGGTTTGCACGGAGGCCTGCGCCGAATAATACCGCAGGATATTCTGCATGGATTGGGTCATCTGCATACTATCCGGCGCGTCCAGAATGCCGTTGCGTACCCCTGCTAGCAGATCAGGGCGCGCGCGTTTCAGCGCGTCTGCCATGGCCTGTTCCAGTGCGATTCGCGTCATGCCTGAGGCATCGCCCACAGTTTCCGCGATGATTTGCGCGTTTTCGCGCGTCAGCGCACCCATTTCAGACAGCAGGAAGGTATCCCAGTCAAACGACCCTTCCAGCCCTAGCGCTGCCTTTCCGAAATGCCGCGCGATGTTCTGCAGCAGTTTATCCACGCAGGCCGCATAGACCGTTTGAATCGGCGCGGAGTAGTCGGTAATCATACAGCGTTACCAGCCTCGCCAAGGCCAAGCAGCGCGTCCATATTGGGAACGTCGATGGTCTGCTCGCCCGCAATTTCTTGCAGGCGTTTGTCAGCCTCGGCTTCGTCGCACCCGGCGATTTCCATGATCGCCGCGCGTTTGGATTTCAGCCCGGCAGATACTAGCTGGATATTCCGGGCGATGGTCGTGCCCGTATCCTCGAAGATCGAGTCGTCAAATTCGACTGCCACATCCAGATCGGGCGATCCGCCGGACAAGGTAGACAACGCCCTCACCATACCAATAATCGCGCGTTCCAGAGGCTTTTCGTGCCGTTTGACGCTCTGGTACAGGTCGCTATCCTCACTGATGACCTCTGTGGCGGTCTTGGCCCCGCCGTCAGCCACACGATACCGGCCAATGCCCAGCCCGCAGCGCTTGCTGAGCAGGTCAACCATGCGCTGCAATCCCTGGTCGTGCGCTTCGGCGCGAAGCTCCATATCCACCGCTTGCAACTTGTCGGCGGCGTTGTCGCCCACCTGATATACGTTGTAGATCAGGTCGTTAGGGTCGAACATCGGCTTGAGCGTGCCGTCCTCCTGCAATGCCTGCTGCTGAAAGCTCTGCGGAACCATCAGACGCTTCTTGCCCAGTTGGAACTCGTTGACATAGCTGTCATATACCAAGTCAACCGCCTTGAGCTGGTCGACGGCCGCGCCGTAAATGCTCATCCCCATCGGGCTGTCAGGGTCGATGCTGTTGATCGCGTTTGGCCGGATGATCTGGAACAGCGGAACGGGGAAAGGCCCGCTTTCAGGCTCTACACCCTCCGGCGGCTGCAGCTCCTTTCCGTCCTTGTCAAGCCATACGTTGCGGATGTAATACTGTCCGCCCCGGCGCTCATGCACCTGCACGTAGTAGCCCTCGCCTGCATCTTTTTTCGCACCCAGCACACGCTGGCTTCCGAACGCGCATTCTGTGATGTTGTCGCCGTCCCAGTTTAACGGGTAGATCAGGTCTCCCCGGATGTAGTCGATTGTGGGGGAGCCGTTTTCGTCGATGAACTCTACCAACGCGCCGGTACCAAGCGCGAATGCCCATTCAATCAGGCGGTTTCCGCGCTCGAAAAAACGGTTATCACGCAACAGGTCAGGTAGCGCTCCAAAATCCTTTGCGCTGATCTGCACCTTTTCGTTCAGCAGCAGGGTTGCGAAGTCCTCGCAAACAGTCTTCGCCATCCCAAGCGAATATCGCTTGAGCTTGCGCTGCACTTTGCCGGTGGTGATGCGGTAATCATGAAAATCAGGGCAATATCCGACGAACCATTGCCGAAACTGGATGATGTATTTCCTGTACGCAGCATCGATACAGCGGTATCCCTGCTTTGTCAGCCACTGTTCGATCATGTTCTCGTTATTTCTCACCGTATCACCCCCTGCCCCCCGTAAGTCATGGCGCCCATAAACGGTTCATAGCTGTATTCCAGCGCGTCCAGGCTGTCGATGTTGGTTGTTCCATCGTCCAGACGCACGTCCTCGGTCTTGTGCTTTGCGTCCCACACAGCGGTAGAAAGCGCCTCTATGGTGCGCGGGCAACTGCCCAGCACGTGATAGCGCCCAGCCGCCATCATGCGGCACAGGAAGCGGATACGGTCGTTGATGGGGCCTTTCCTCGCGTTCTCAACGACAACGGGAATGTGTTCACGTATACAGGCGTTGCGCAGCCCCTGAATCATCGCCTGTTCTGCGCTGTCGCAATAGGCGATCCGGACGCCATATTCCTGCGTGCACATCCGGGCGAAGTCCACAAACGCCGCTTCGATCTGGTGCGGGTCAAGCGTCCGACCGGATTTTTTGGGATTGTGGTACCACTCTGCCAGCGATACCAGCCCGGCCAAGCCGCGCTCAACGCCCGTGCAGCTGAACGCGTGGCCGGAGCCTGTGCCACCGAAGTCCACGCCGATGGTTGCGGACGAAATTGGGTGCGATTGCAGCCAGTCGCGGTTGACAATGAACCGCGCCGGATCGTCTGAAAACAACCGGTAAACCGAACCGTCAGCCGTTGCCCACTTGCCAAGAATATAGCGCTGGTAATACGCGTTGCCAGCAGCCAGATATTCAGCCTTGATATTTGCCACGAACTCCGGCGTAAGGAATGTGTTATCGTCGATCGTATACGCCTGCTGAAAGATATCCGCGTCGCTGTCGAGAAACGTTTTGAACCAGTGATTGGGGTTGTCTGGGTTGCAGGTGCCGTCAAAGCGGCTGTGCGCACAGCGCAGGCGGCTTTTCAGCATTTCAAACACGCCCTGCGCCCACGTGGTGATTTCATCGCCATATCCGTATTCGATCGTAGAGCCCTGCAGCCGCGCAATGTGCTTTTTGCTGTCGGCGCCCAACGCGTAGGCTTTTCGCCCGAACAGATCCAGCGTGTTATCCGCACTGATCTGCCCGACAAGCCCCGGCCAGATATCGCGCATTGGTTCCAGAACGTTACGTTCCAGCGTCCCGCGCGTGTTCCCCAATAAAACAATCAGGCCCTCGCTTCGGCAGGCAAGAACCCGTTTCGGAATCACAGCCAGACAGTCCAGAAAGGTTTTCCCGCTGCCAGTCGCGCCGGTCTTAATATTCCAGCGGTGGTTGCAGCCGTCGAGGTACGCTCGCTGTTTTTCAGTCAATGGCACTGGGCAACCCCTCCAATAGCTCGCGGGCTTTCGTGAGCGCTTCGTCTTTGCCGGGGGCGGAAACCTTGGCGATGTCGTGCAGGTCTTTCAGAGCGGAAGCCAGACGCTTTGCGTCCGACGCGCTGATGATTGATTCACAAGGCACAGCGATTTCCTCGGTATCCTCAACAACTCGTCGGCCGCCCTCGTCATCCTCTATGACGTGCACTCCCTTGCGCTTGAGGATCATATACGTGCCCAGCTGCTTGGCGGACTGTTCTAGCTTGTCGGTTAGCAAATCGCCAACGCCGAGCAGGCGGGTAAGGCGGTCAACTTTATACTCGGCTTTTCGGTCGAGCATTTTTTGCACCGTTTTTTGGTGCAACTTTGGTGCAAGTTCGGTTCGGTTCGCAGTCCAGTTTTCCGCTGCCGCTCGATGCTTGATCGCGCTTAACGATACCCCGTGCTTTTCGGCCAAAACGCGAAAACTTCCGCCGCCGCTAACGTAGTCCGCCTTGATGCTTACCCAGTCCGCCACACCGATCACGCACCTCCGGCGTTAATTTTCGCATGAAGAAGCGCCCCGGCCTTTTGGGCCGAAGCGCTGTATGGATGGCGCAGTCTGCGCCTGGAAGCGGGCTCTTATCGCCTCGCGTTCCGATGATACCAGTATACCACGTCAAGTAGTGACATTTAGTGACAACTTTTTGAGAATCGACGCGAGTGCCTCCCCGTGAAACCTGAATATCTGGCGTTTGTCATACTGTAACGCTTTCCCGATTTCTGGCCAGTCCCACCCGTTGATGTACCGATACGTCAGCACCAGCTTTTGCCGCTCGTCACTTAACCGTTCAATCGCAGCCAGCCGTTCAGCAAGGCACACATCTAGCCGCAATACGGTTGCGTTCAGAGTGCCTTCGGCGTCCACAACACGAATCGCCCCATCCGCGAAGCTGGCGTGCCCGCCAGTTCCGCCCAGACGTACAGCCGTCAGCCGGCTGGTGGCGCGCTGGTTGGCCTCTCGCAGCCGGTCCAGTTCGTCCAGCAGGGCGTCACGGCGCTTAATCAGGGTGCGGTACTCCATCAGGTACCGCTTTGCGGGGTTCGGGTCGCGACGGGCCCATACGGTGTTATCAGGCATTGGCTTCACGCTCCTTTCTCGCGGCCTCGATGTCGGCGGGAGTGGGCGTCCCTCGTGACGCGTCGAAAAAGAAGCATTTGTCGGAGGAATAGTAGCTCGGATTCCTGTTGATCAAGTCATTTACAATTTTCACGGGGCCGCAATCGACAGCATACGCAAAGTCTAAATCAACACCATGAACAAGATATACAGCGGCATCGTCGTCCATTTCCCCTAATTGCTCGCGCGTCAGTGGCAGATTAGGCGGCGTGGTAATGAGCAACGCTATCCGGTTTATCGCCTGCTCCGGGGTATGCCCGTCCCATTCAGGTGCGCGTTCACGCTCTTGGCAGCAGAACATGTCCCAGTATGGTTCAACGGCGTAGTGATATGTCGCCATTCCTCCCGGCGTTTCAATTCCGACGATAAACCATCCATCCCAAACGGTTCCGTCGCTGTGTGTCTTTGATTTCCATGCCTTTTGTGGCATTTGCGCAATCAGTGCCGCGAACAAAACGGCGCGGTGATGGTACAGCTCCTTAAACGTGTGGTATCCATCGCTGGTGTTTTCATCAACCAGCGGCGTGGCTGTGGCCGCGAGGTAGGCGGCTTCAATGGCCCATTCACCGATCAGCTTTCCGACAACCGGAGACTTTGAACCACATCCGGGGAATTCATACCAGGCGGCGGCGCAGGCAGAATATTGTTCGTGCCTTTCACGCATTTCCTGGCCGCACCACGGACACTTGATAACCTTCTGTTCGCTCACTTGGCATCCTCCTTCGCGTACATGCGGGCACCCAAACTGCAAAACCCGTCATCTTCCGTACAGTCGTTTTTGTCTGCAATTTCTTCATCCCCGCCATATAGTGGGCAAGAATCCGTACCTTTTTTGCTGCAATCCTTGCACCGCACCACCGGCGCAACGTCTGCGGCAGAGACGTCTGCTGGTTCGTACGTCTTAGCAAAGATGTCCGGCTTGCAGGGGTAAATTTCCCCATTTACTCCACGGATGACATAATCTCCAACGGCTGCTCGCATCGTACCCTCAAGCGTGTTGATGTACAGTTCATACGGGGGTTCGTCATCACAGGGCGATCCAAAGTACATGCTCCCGGATTCCAGCGCATTGCGTGCCCACTCGGGAACGTACCATTCACCATTGGAGTTGATACAGTCACCGTCAAACTGGAACGCCTCAACAACAACAGGCCTTTTTCGGAATTTACTCATTTTTCCCCTCGCTTTCTGCGCCATCAGGCGCGTTCTCGGCGCATGAGCCGCGCCATTGCCACTTGTCCTCGTCGTCACAGTTTTTGCATGCACCATGGATGAACGAATAATCGACGGGCTTATGCTTACAATTCTGGCACGTCCGCATTATCCGCATGTCGCGCACCGCCGCATCCCGCTCGGCGGTAAGGCGGGCGATTGCCGCGTCCTTCTCGGCAATCTGCGTGATAGCATTCATGGCGATATGAACTTCGTTAGCATCCAGCGTCACGGGCAGCCTGTACTTAAACCCGTATCGCAGTTTTTGTTCAACGTCAAGTTGATCGAAACTTAGCATAGCGGATGGCTTTGGCGTAGCGCTGCTTTTCAGCCGCTCAATCTCCGCGTCCTTTTCGGCCTCGCGCTGCATGGAGGCTTCCAGCGCGTCAAGGGCGGAGGGGAACGAAGTAAACAGGATTGCTGTTTGTGATCGTGCCTGTTCTGGGCTGTACACCCCACAACAAGCGACTTCTTTTAACTTTCGCTGATGTTCAATCCATGCCTTTTTGATTTCCATCGCAATTCCTCCTTTCGTACTCTGCCCGCAATATCTCGCAGGCATCGTCTACGGCCTGCTCAAACTGCTGTCGTAGCTGCTGCTCAGGCTCCAATGCAAGGTACTTGAACCGGGTTACGTCCGTAGATCGATTGTAGAACACGCGCTCGATTGTGATCTGTCTACGGTCTGCGAGCATTCTGTACGCCATGATTGCGGACTTGTACAGCGTGCCCGGTGGCCATGTATCCTCATGCGGCCAAAACGGCTCTGTAACCAGCGTACATCCATCCGGAACGTCAATCATAACGCCTCCACCCGGATCCACAGGCCCGGGGTATCCGCCCAGAACTTTTCGACAATCTCGCGGCATACCTGCGCATCGTCGATCCAGTAACCGCATTGGGTCATCACGTCCTTGAGCATTTTCTGCAGGTTGTCGGTATCGGGCTTGGTCGTGCGGTATTCGCCGTCACGATGCTGTCCCGTAACGGGGAAAAGCCACTTGACCAATAACATCACCGGACCATCCATGGGAGCAGGAGGCATGTGCTGGCACACAGCAGACAGCAGTTTCGCGCGCGCCTGTGCAACCTCAGGAGGTTCGTAGAATTGCGGCTTTCCGTTGACCATTCGTACCTTGTGCATCTGCTGGGTAGCGGTCGGAACTTTAGCCATCGGGCAGAAGAATTGCATTCGGTCAACCTCTCTTTCGTCAGCGTCCATTTGCAGGTTTGAGTGTGTCGTTCTCATCCCATGGGTGTGGGCGAAGCCTGCGCCCACCCCTGGGTGAGTACGACCGCACACCTGCAACCGCACGCAAAAAATAAGGATTATAGGATAGTGTTTTTGAGAACAGTCTTAAAAACAGATAAACATGTATTTGAGAATGAAAATGAGACTGTTCTCACAATCATGATTTTAGTTATTGAGAAAAGAATGAGACTGTTCTCAATACCTTGTTTGATGATTTTGAGAAAGGAAATGAGACGATTCTCAAATACTTGAATCATGTTATTGAGAAACCTCCTTTTGTTCTGATTTCATAATCAATCCGTTGTTCTTGTCGATCCGATAACCGTACTTTTTGATCCAGCGGTAGAGGGTCTTTTCCGATTTCTCGCCGCCATAGTAGTCCATCAGGTCAGCCATCGTCACAGGAGCTCCGGCGTTGCAGTTCGCAATGACCGTCTCGAATTCGATGCGATAATCAGCCGATTTTGCCACAGCAACCTTCTTGTGCTTGTCTGCGGCTTTCTTCCATGGCGGCTGCTCTCCGTCTGCGCTCAGGTCGGCCAGTGCGCCTGAAGGATCCCCCTGATGCACCGGGTAATCAAACCACAGGTTCAGCGGCGGGAAAGGCGCAAACTCACGCAGGGTGCCCTCAATTCGCCATGCGGTGCGCTTCTCGGCACGGGCGCGGGCATCTGCCAACGCTACGCCAAGGGTCGCTTCCTGCGCCCTTGTGAGCAGCCTGGCGGCATGATCGCGCATGGAGGCCGCGCTGCACAGATCGTCCTGGCTCACCTCGTCCCGCCACCTGTCGCCCAGCAGCCGGTCGAAAGCCGCCTCGTAGGCGTGGCATACGGCGCGGTCGCCCTCTGCTTTGCGCAGGGCATCAGTCACATCCAACTCGATCATGTCCAGCATCGCATCAGGATCCCGGGCAAACACGCCGCTTCCGCTGGCGCGGTCCATGGAACGCTTCTGGCCCTGCGTGCCTTTGCTGTGGTGGTGGCAGTAGATCACCGCGCATCCAAGCTCCGTGCATACCTTGTCGAACTGATTGCAGAATGTGGCCATCTGGTCGGCGCTGTTTTCGTCGCCGGTAATCACCTTGTAAATCGGGTCGATTACGATGGCGGTGTAGCCCTTCTTTGCCGCGCGCCGAATCATCTTTGGTGCGAGCTGGTCCATCGGGATGGCCTTCCCACGCAGATTCCATACGTCGATGTTAGCCAGATGGTCGGGCGAATATCTCAGCGCTAGATATACATCCTTGAAGCGGTGCAGGCAGCTCGCGCGATCTAGCTCAAGGTTTACGTACATCACGCGCCCCGGCGTGCATTGCCAGCCCAACCATTGCTTCCCCTCGGCAATGGCGCAGCACAATTCGATCAGCGCGTAGCTCTTTCCCGCTTTGCTGGGGCCAGCCAGCAGTAGCTTGTGGCCCATGCGTAGCACACCGTCGATCAGCGCGGGCGCCAGCGGCGGAAGGTTGTCCCACATTGTGGAGATGCTCTCCGGCTCCGGAAGGTTGTCGTTGAGCGCCTCCACCCATTCTTTCCATTCATCCCAGCTGGCCTTGCCAATTTCCCGTGCGACAATATACTGCTTGTTTCCGTTGCGGGTTACGCCCGGCATCCGGCTCAGGCGGGAGGGGTTGCGATTCTGGGTGTCGATTTTCAGCCCGTTTTTAGCGCATACCTCGTACAGGTAATCCACGCGCTTACGGTATTCGTCATAGCTGGCCGCGCCGATCTTGACGATGGCGTGCAGGCTCTTGCCCCCGCTGTGCACCATGATGGCGATAGGAAGCTCCAACTCGTGCAATATGGCGTTCTGCTGGTCGATCTCCATGGAATCGCTTTCGACCAGCGCATAGCGGAAATCGGTCACGTTCTCGTTCTTCACGCCCTTGCCGTCCAGCGGGTTGAAGCGGATCCACGCCCCCGCTTCCGGTTTGGTGTCGCCGATCACGCTGCCGATATCGCCGCCGCATTTGCTTAGGGCCTCGATCAGCGCGCCGGCCGTGCGGTCGTAGTTCCCACGGGTGGGAAGATACCGTCCATCCTTTTCATAGCAGTCGGTCACATAGCCTACGTTCTCACTGGCCTCAAACAGCGTTTCAAGGTAGGTAGTCAGTTCGCGCACGCCGTCCCAGTTGTCGGCAGGCGCGGCAACTTCACGCGCTTCCAGCCAGTTGTGGTCCACCACTACGCCTTGCCCGCCGATCTGGCTATCCCAGTCGAGTTCGTAGCCTTCCTCGGATGCAGCAGGCCGCCAGCCCTGATCGCGGGCATATTGCACCACCGTGCCCATGGTAACGGGCTTGGAATCCCCGCCGAAAGAATCCCATTTCTTGTAGCATTCTCCGGCATGGTAGCGTGCGCTGTCGCCGCGGCTCCATGCGTCCCAGTCCGAGGCGGTATAGCCGCCCTCCTTAAGCGCCATGCCGACGTTCACCCACTCCTGATAGCTGAGCAGGGTGGGGTTGATGGCGGAAAGCAGCTCTTTTACGTCGTAGGTCATTTCATAACCTCCAGAATGCCTATTTGCTCATATTGTGCTTTGGCTTTTACAGCTGTTTCGCCCAATATTCCTTTGAGCATTTCACGCCGTGACAACTCGTAAAACTCCTTCGATACCTCAAACCCATAACAGCTTCGTCCAGCCTCATAGGCAGCGCGTAATGTGGATCCACTTCCAGCCACAGGGTCAATCACCACGTCCCCCGAATCAGTGAATATCTCGATCAGCTGCCGTATAAGGTTTACGGGTTTCTGTGTCGGGTGAATTTTCGGATAAGCCTTTCCGCTATCACGCTCCCACTCAAACCAGTTGAACACCATTTTCCCGTTGTTGTTGAACTTGGGGAGCTTATCCCTGTAGAGAACCACAGCGAACTCGGTAGCCCCTACAATGCGCATGTTGGCCTTTAGCACCTGCGCAGAATACCGTTTAATGAAGAAGAGGGGATAGCTTTTCACGAACCCGTATTTCATGCCGTATTCCGCGACGGTCTGCATCTGCTCATAAGCGCAAAACACGATCATAGCGGGGGCCTTTCCGCGTTCTAATGGCTCTTTAACCAGCATCTTGCTGCAAAAGTGCATGTACTCTGCAATCTTGAAACGTCCGTCGGTTCCAAAGAATGCGCTTTTTGCTTTCTTACTCTCCCCGTTTGCGTTGTCGCCTCCTTCATACCATGTAGGGTTTGAGGCATAGGCATCAACGCCGATGTTGTAAGGGATATCAGCGATAACGAGCTGAGCCTTTGGAACGCTATATTGCTTATAATTTTGGAAGTTATCGTGGAACAGCTCAATCTTTATCCGGCGCTCCATTTAATCCCCCCCAAACTTGGTAGGAACATAACTTCCCGGTACCACATCATACGGCACCCTCCACCCGTTCCCCGCGATCCGGTCGATCAGGCTTTTCGCCGCGCTGAACTCCCACGTGCCCACGTGCTGGAATCCCTTGCCCTCAAGGAAGCGGATCTGTTTAGGCGTGGTGAGCCCCTCGCTCCGCCTCGCCGCCAGCCTGTCCAGCAATTTGGCGGCTTTTCCGGCGTTGTCAATCTCGTCGGGCAATATGCCCAGCTTTTCAAGCGTTTCCTTCTGCTTGTCGCTGGCCGGGGCCATTTCCCAGCCGAACGCGGGCACATAGCCGCTTAAGTCCTCGGCCTGTATGCTCATTTCAAACTGTAACGGATCCACCAGTGCGCGCTTGCGATGCTTCATTTCGGAGAGCGCTTTCGCCAGCGCTTCTTCGCGCTGGGCTACCACATCGGAAGCGGCCTTTTCCTCGGCCACCTCAATGTCAACGGCAGCGCCCGCCTCGGCCTCAAGGTTGGCCGTCATCTGCGCGGCAACTTCCTCGTTTTCGGCGATCAGCGCGGCGGGGTGGCAAAGCTCATGCCGTTCGGTATTCCACAGGAAATCTAGCAACAGCAGGCTTTCCTTACCGGGATGAAGCCTGGTTCCGCGCCCCACCATTTGGCAGTACAGACTGCGGATCTTCGTCGGACGCAACACCACGATGCAATCCACGCTCGGGCAGTCCCAGCCCTCGGTCAGCAGCATGGAGTTGCACAGCACGTTGGTATCGCCGCGGTCAAACGCCGCGAGCACCTGTTCGCGGTCGGTACTGTTGCCGTTGACCTCTGCCGCCCGAAAGCCGTACCGCTCAAGGATGCCGCGCATCTTCTGGCTGGTTGCGATCAGCGGCAGGAATACCACCGTCTTGCGGGTTTTGCATACCTTTGCCATTTCCGCCGCGATCTGTTCAAGATAGGGCTCCAGCGCCGTTCCCAGCCCGCCGACTGCATAGTCCCCAGCGCTGATCTTAACCCCGCTGATGTCCAGCCTGAGCGGGATGGTCATGGCCTCGATCCGGCACAGGAAGCCCTCGCGGATAGCGCGCGGAAGGGTGTACTCGTAGGCGAGCGTTTCAAACACTGCGCCCAAGTTGCGCATGTCGCCGCGATCCGGCGTAGCGGTCACGCCCAGTACCTTTGAAGCGTCAAAGTGATCCAGTATGCGCTGGTAGCCATCGGCCAGCACATGGTGCGCTTCGTCCACAACGATGGTGCCAAAGTAGTCGGAAGGGAAGCGTTCCAGCCGCTGCGGGCGCATCATGCTTTGTACGCTGCCCACAACCACGCGGTACCAGCGCTGATCGTCATCGTCCAGACAGCTGCGCTCTGCCTTCTCGGTCGCGCATTTGAGCCCCGTTGATTTCGCCAGTTTGTCCGCCGCCTGGTCGAGCAGCTCGCCCCGGTGTGCCAGCACCAGCACGCGCTCACCCTTACGGACTTGCTCCTCAATCACCTTGCTGAAGATGATCGTCTTTCCGCCGCCAGTCACCAGAACCAGCAGTGTGCGCTTGATACCGTCCGCCCACTGCTTCAGGATGGCTGTTTTGGCTTCCTCCTGATAGGGGCGCAGTGACATCAATTCACGCGGCGGTGGTGTTGGTGTGGTTTGTAAAAAATTGATCTGCGTCATGTTCGGCTTGTCCTTTCTGCGAAATCACCGGCAGGCAATGCGATCATCGCCTGCCGGTTGATGCTGATAGCTAGAATTTCCCGGGTGTAAAGCTGGTGTCGACCGGCTCGAGGAACTTCTTGATCTCGTTGCTCTGCATATCCTCGCCTGTGTTCCTGCTTTTCCACGTGCGAATGCCAATCTTGCAACGTCCGCGTGCACCCGGAACAGCCGGCCAGTTCATTTTCAACGGCTCGCCATGTTTGCGCTGCCCGATGGCGAGGAAGAACTCGCACAGTATGCCTTCGCAACGGCTGTGCAGGAACAGGCGGTGTTGCAGCGTAGCGGTCTGCTCTCCGTCCGTGACCTCAAGGGTCAGCGTTGCCTGATTGCAAGGCGGGAGCTTTCCCTCGGGGCCGGGCTCGTAACGCCCCCGCTCGAAGCTCTTTACGGTAAAGTCGTACTCTCCGGCAGGCAGCAGAATAAAAGAGGATTCCTTTTCGATCACATCGTCCCAACCCAGTTCGCGTTCGTTCTCAGCCATGTTGGTCATCATCCTTTCGTATTGGGGTTAAAACGGGGTCGCAGTGCGGTTGGCCTTGACCATCGCGTAGACCTGCGCCCATGCTGCGATCAGCACGCCGTTGATAAACGCGGGGTCGTATGCAGAAATCGGAGTATCGCCCGGGTAGTAGCCCTTTTCGGAAACCGCAAACATGATGTCCTGCTCGGTCACGCCATTGGCCTCCATCAGATCACGAAGGGCTTTCGGGATCGCATCGGATACCGATACCTTGGGCGTAGGCTCAGACACGGACGCGGTACTCATGGCAGCCAATGCTTCGTCGCATTCCAACACTTCGGGTTCCGAAGTTGCAGTAGGTTCGGGCATGGGAGCAGGCGCCGGTGCCGGTACCGGTTGTGTGTAAGCCGTAGCTGAGAACAGGTGCGCGATGGGCTTGAAGTCAAACGGCATTTCATCCGGTAATCCGTGCCGGTTCTTCGCGTCCCAGCTGGGGGTGTGGGTAGCGTACATCACGCGCTGGCCGCCCTGCGCCTTGTTCTTGCCCTTGGTCGCGCCTTGGCCGTCCACGTTGACCACCAGCGTCTTGTAATTGGCAAACAGCAGCAGGTCGGCCCATTCCTTGAGCATGTCGGCCACCTGCGCGCCGGTCTTTTTGGACAGTTTCAACTCGTAACGGTCGTAGCTTCCCATTTCGTCGGGCTGCTCAAACTTGCGCAGCTGGGCGTGCGCAGTCACCACCACATGCACGCCACGCTCAATCAGCGTACTCAGCAGATCCAGCAGCCGGCCGAATTCCTCGTACACGTATACGTAGCCCTTGCCATAGCCGAAGGTTTCCACGCCGCTCTGGTCGTATTTATCGCATACGTGCTTGACGCACAGGCGCTCCGCCCAGTCGGCGGTGTCCAATACGAAGGTGCGGCACAGGCTCGGGTCTTTGATAATTTCCTGCACGATGTCCAGCAGCATCGCCCAGCTCGTTGGCACGGGGGTGCGCGCCACGTCGATGTTGTGGCTGCCGCCCTCCGTGTCGCAGTAAAGCGGGTCGGGGAAGTGCGTGGCGAACGTGGTCTTGCCGATGCCCTCGGGGCCATAGATGACGGTCTTGAGGGGCTTTGCGATTTTCCCGCGAGTAATCTGCATGGTTTAGAACTCTCCTTCCCTGAATGTGGGTGTGGCAGGCATCAATACAGGCATCTCGGCATCCTGTCCGCCCGAAGCATCCGCCATGAGTAATGCCGGATCGCCCTCCACATAACCATCGGTGATGATGATAGAGCACTCGCCGCCGGTGCTCACGCGTGTGGCAATGGCCTGCAAGCCCTCGGCTTCCAGCCATGCGCCGAACTCGCGCATCGTGTCCAGATCCATCTGCTCCAGCTTGTCCAGCAGTACGAACTCGCATTGCGGGTTGAGCTTGCGCACAATGGCGGTTGCCACGCGCAGCTGATCGCTGCCGCTGATTCCGTCCCACTTGTGCCCACGGTAGAGCAACTCGCCGTCCTGCACGGACAGCTCCGGCAGCGGCAAGGGCGCTCCGGCCAGCAGATCGGTCTTCGCCTTGCGCACGCCGTCCAACTCCACCGTCAGCTTGGTATACTGGTCGCGGTAGCCTTGTGCGTCTTCCTCGGCCTTGAATTTGTCGAGGTTGGCGCGCACTTTGCGGTTGAGCTCGTCAATCTGGTTGATGTTCTGCTCCAGCTCGGCGGTGCTATCGTCGTGGAGCTGCTCGGCGGTCTTTTCAGCAATCGTCAAATCGTCCGTAACCTGTTGGTGCTCAGCGGAAAGGCGGTTGAGTTTCTCCACAAGGTCATCGATCTGGCGCTTGAGCGCGGCCTGATGGTCACGAAGGTCTGTCACCTGCTTGCGTTTGCGCTGGTTCTCGCCGTTGCGGGCGAGGATGTCCTGCTGCTGCTTGATCAGGTCGCCCGCGTTCACCGGCTCACGGGGCACGTCGGGGTAGTACACCTGCTCCTTGGCGTACTTATCCTTTTGGTCGGCGATCTGCCCGATGGCCGTGCGCCGGTTGTAGATGTCGGCCTCCTGCCGGTCGAGTTCCTTGAGCCGGTCGCCCACGCCGATGATTTTGAGTAGCGTTTCGGCCTTTTCGCGGCTGGTTGCCTGCATAAAGCGCGGCAGGTCGAGCGCCAGCTGCTCTACGAAGCCGTCCAGCAATGTTTGCCCGTTGCGCTTCCCGGAAGGGTCGATCACCTTGAGGTCGCTGTTCTTGCCCTTGCGCTCAACCACAAGCCCATTGCTCATGACGATGTGGATGTTCGGCGGCAGGGTGCTTCCATCGCGCTGCGCCTCGCTGGGGCGGTATTTATCACCGCCCAGCCCCCACGCCAATGCGTCCAGCACGGAGGTCTTTCCCTGCCTGTTCTTCCCTCCAATCACGGTCAGGCCGTTGGCGGCAGGCTCGATGGTTACGGCTTTAACGCGCTTGACGTTCTCAATTTCCAACCGATTGATTTTCATTGATTTACTCCCTTCTAAGTGTTACAATGTTTGTGGAATCTGTGATCTGCGTCACGGGTTTGTCCTGTCGGGTTCGCGTGCCAGCGCGGGCCCGATTTAGAAAATCGGCGAGCCGTCTTTGAATCTCATACACATCGGCCTTCCATAGCATCCTCCCGATGCGGGGAATGCAATTATATGTGTATAGCCGCTCGAATCAATCATGGGGATATCAAGGCAGCCATCTTCATGCTCGACCCCTTGATTTATATCCCCTTTGCTCCACCCAAGGGGTTTTGCTTTCCTCCAAAATTTAACTGCGGATTCTCGTTGTTGCTCTGTTGGAAGGATCACTTTCCCACCTCCAACCAATTCCCGTCCACGTACCCCTGTGTGGTGTACGCCCATGCGACCCCGTCCACGTCCACCCAGCGTTCCACGTCCACGGTGTGCCCAGCAGCCAGCCAGCCAATGGCCTTCCCGTCCGGCTCCGCACGCACCCGCACGCGGCCGCCGCTTGTGTTGGTGTAGCGACCGACCGGGTAATCCGCCAGCGTCAGCAGGTCGGCGCGCACCCAGCCGGTTCCGGCTTCAACGGAGGCAATGACCTGCACCCAGCCGGATTGATAGGCCGTGCCGGTGACGGTGTCACCCGCAAACAGGTCACCAGCGTCTACAGCGTCCTTGCGGGGTTCTTCCCGGACGTTGCAGTAGTCAGACACCGTGACGGTGTACTGCGCGTCTGCCAGCGCCGGCGGCACAACCACACACAGGGCAACAACCGCCAGCAGCACAGATGCCGCAATCGCTGCACGACCCGTCCACGGCTTGCAGATATCGGCCAACATCAGCCGTGCCCTGCGCCGGTCGGCGTGGTAGCGCTCTGTTAGCCACAGGATGACCGACCCCTGCGCATACGCCAGCAGGATGCACGCTGCCGCCGTCAGGATCACCGACCCTACGATGATCCAATACAGCTGCGCAATCATTCGGCAGCACCCCCTGCGACGGGGATGTCGCGCATCGAACCGATGCCACCCGCTGCGATCAGTTCTTGCAGGTCAGCCATGATAACGTCGCGCCTAAAGCTGGGGGTGATTTCGCCAATGGTGCGCCCATTGAAAAACGCGCGGTACTGGTAGCGGTTTACCCCGTCCCGGCACAGCGCCCATTCGGGGCGAACAGAGTAACGTTGATCGTCCGAAAATACAAACACGCGCGTTGCGTTGTGGATAAGGCCGGGTACAAACCCGTTCGCGGTGTTACTCATGCGATTGATCCCCCTTTGCTGGATTTCATCCGGGTACGGGTTTCACGCGGCGTGCGCTTGGCTTTGTCCGCGCCGGGTAGGAATTTACGCCAGTTGAGCGCAAACAGGCTGGTAATCGTCTGCTTGAAGGCCTTGCTGCGCTTAATTCCGACCTTCGGATCGATTGCATACCCCTTGCGATGCGGGTGTTTGACCCCTGCTGAGATCATGCGTTCCCGCGCGATATTCCGGGCGATGGTGCGGTGCAGGCTTGCCATTATTGGTTTACCTCCTGATTCTGTTTGATGGGGTTTCCGAACAGCGTGAGAATCCGTTTGGCGATCTCCGCAGCCGGTACGTCCGCGTATACAGCGCTTACCGGCGATGCACGCCCGTCTGTAACACGGTAGATGGCCTCAACCGGGATGCGAATGGTCGCGTTATCCATTTTTGGCACCTCGCGTGTAGATGGCACGGACGCGTGACCGGTAGGCGGGAATGGCAATCATCGGGCGGGCGACGCCATAGCTCAGTTCCGGCTCTAACCTGCGCAATTCGCGGATTGCGTTGTCGATCGCCAGTTCCTCGGCTGCGATGGCTACTTGGTGCGCGGCTTCGGCTGCGTCGCTGTCCCCGGATCGCGCCCACGCGTTGTTTGTCGTGGCGTAGGCGGCCTCGTACGCATCCAGCAGGGAGATGATGTTTGTGTCAGCCATCGTCTTTTACCTCCCGCCCCTCTAGGTACGCGATTACCGCCCGTTTCGGGAATTTGGGACGGTTGCCGCTGAACGGTACGTGGAACGGAAAACCGCCCCGCCGCGCGATAAGCACAGGCGCGTAGGCCATCATTCCGAGCAGGGATGCAACCTCGGACGTTTTAAGCCATTCGCGCGGGAGGGCTTTGGCTTCCTCAATGGTCATGGGCTGTTTCATTGCTCAGGCTCCTTCATGCGCAGGTCGTACAGGTCAACGGGCACCAGCTCAACGGCGGCGAGCGCATAATCAATCAGGGTATCCAGGACGGATATCTGCGTCTGTCGGGTGCGCTTCGCCAGCATGGCAACAGCGGCCGCGTTACGGGCGGAGATGCGGACGTGCCCAGACGGCGTGTTCCCCGGGCAGACGTCCGGCATCAACAGCTTTTTCATGGTGTGGTTCCCTCCTGTGTTCTGGTTGGGTGATTGGGTTACGCGGGTTACGCGGGTTTCTTGTCGCGCTGGATTTCCAGCAGCCGGATCGCCCCCATGATTTCGTGCTGGTACTCACGGGGCAGCTGCTTGATGGCCGCTACGGTCAGCCGGATTCGCTTGGCCTTGGTTGCGGCGGTCTGTTGGTTTTGCATCGGGTCACCTCCTTTCTGTGGTTGGGGAATGTGGGATATTGTTACCATAATCACATTATAAACGTGTAAATGGGTATGTCAACCCCTTTTTCAAAATAAATGTGTTGACGGTAACATTTTATCGTGTATAATTATGTTGAGAGGAGGACTAGCATGAATATTAGTGATAGAATAAAGCAAATCCGTAAAGCACAAAGCAACAAGATGACACAAACCGACATGGGAGAACGACTTGGTGTCCCCCGCGAGGTGATAACTTCCTACGAAATTGGACGTGTTATTCCGCCAGAGCCTACAATCAGGCTGATTTGCTCAACGTTCGGCGTAGACTACGACTGGCTGAAATTCGGCACAGGCGAAATGTTCGGGGCCGATCAGGATGCCACCCTTGCCGCGCTGGACGATCTGATGACAGGGGAGGAACACCCGGAAACGCGAGCGGTCATACGGGCGCTGGCCGGGATGACAACCTCCGAGCTAGACACAATCGACGCGCTAATCGCGCGCATAAAAAAAGAGCTTGGCTAATTGCCTTGCTCTTTTTCGAACAGCCTACATACCAGGTTGTATATGCGCTTGACGGCCCCGTGTGACAGTTGCGCCAGCATCCTTACGATTCCCTCCGTGTAGTAATCGCCCAACTGCACCCCTCCAATACGAACGAATGTTTGTAGTAGTAGCATACACCCGGGGGATATGCACGTCAAGTGCTAGATGTTGTATGTTCATGATCTAGCGCGCCCATATATAGTTGTGGCATTTTGAATCTACGAATGCTATAATCTGGTAAACGGAGGAAGTTGCAATGAACGTAAAGATGCCAAGAAGGTCAATCCCGCTGCTGTTGTCGGTCATAATTGGGGTGTTTTTGCTGATTTTTACGTGGATATATATCAGCGACACTCTGGATTCGTCATCGGCCGGCATCGGCGCTTCCATTGCGGCTGTTCTCGTGCTGCCCCATCAGATACTGTCTACGCTTGCCTGTTTCTTTGCGGCGCTCGGATGGGCGCTCAATGTGCGCTGGGCTGCTATGGTTGCGGCTATTCTATATACGATTGCTCTTGCGGTCATGCCGCCATGGTTTTCGTTTGTTGTCGTGCAGATGGTGCTGTGTTACGTGGCATTTGTCCGGATGGGCAGGGCGCCAATTTATACGGCGGAGTTTTACGACAGCAGTAAATATCATGCGTAGCTTTAAGCGCTATAATAGGCAGTTTGATGCGCATAGATCAAAATGGATGTTTGTGGTTACAATCGTTTCCGTGTTGGCACTAATTTTATTATGGTCTTATTATTTGATCGTTCTCCATCCAGAGAGTGATTCGGAAACGTTGCTATCACCGATATTCGCAGAGCTTGTTGTCCTCCCACATTTATTTCTGCTTACCTTTGCTGCTCTTTTTTCTTTCATTTCCTGGTACAATATATGCGGATGGTGCACCCTGACAGCAGGAATAATGTATGCAATAGCCTTCGCGATACTACCTTCATGGGGATACGATACGATTTTTCAGGCCGTAGTATGCTTTATTGTATATGGAATCGAGAAGAAGATTGAATGAATGTGGAGCATAACGGGTGGCGCATGTCCTATAATCAAAAACAGATTGCCGCCCTGCGCGTGTGGTATAGGGGTGGGTATACCGGATATTTTACGGCGCTTGTTCGCCGCATGCTCGAAGATGGATACACATACGAAGAGCTTGTTGCCGCCTCCGTAGATAGCACCATGAGGGAGTGGATAAACGATGCTCTGCCGAAAATGCCAAAAGGAAATCCCTGACGGGGCTTCTTTTTGCTGCTGGTGCGGAGCCGCACAAGCCACGGATGTACGCCATAAATCACGCGGCAATGGCACCGGCACGGTTTACAAACGCGGAAAGACGTGGATGTGCAAGGCAACTGTTGGGTGGAAAGAGGTCAACGGGAAGTCTGTCCAGCTGCGCGAAACCAAGGGCGGCTTCGCCACAAAACGCGAGGCGCTTGAGTATTTGCCCACCCTGCGCGGTGATAAGAAGCAGCGTAGAACGCTGGCCGAATACTGGGCCGCATGGGAAAGCGAAGAGCTGGAGAAGCTCTCTAAATCCAAGCAGACAGCCTACCGCATAGCCTACAAAAAGCTGGGCGCAATCGTCTATCGGGATATTTCATCCATTGATGTAATGGCACTTCGCCGCATTGTTTCGGACGCTGCAAACAGTTACTATACTGCGCGCGACATGAAAACGCTCCTGAAACATCTGTATCGTCTCGCCGGTGCCGATCAGGCGGCGAACGCCTCTCTCCCTGATTTTATCAACCTCCCGAAACTTGAAGAGGCTGAGCGCATCCCGTTCAGCAACGACGAGATCGCCGCGCTTTGGGCTGCGTATGAATCTGGCGACACGTTTGTTGGCTACATCCTGCTTATGATCTATTCCGGAATGATGCCTGGCGAGCTGCTGGGCGTGAAAAAGTCAATGGTGCAGGGGCAACGTATTGTCGGCGCAGGTATCAAAACCAAGGAGCGCAAAAAGACCGACATCGTGATCGCGGATTTTATGGTTCCGGTGGTCGCCTCGTTGTTGGAATACAGCACGGGGCAGAAGCTGTTGACCATGAACAAGGACAATTTCTACACCGCATACTATGCCGCGCTTGAGCGCTGCGGCTGCCAGAAGTTGCCGCCATATTCCTGCCGACACACTACGGCCACGGCCCTGTCTGTCGGTCAGAACGTAGCCCCGGAGATCATCCGCCGCGTTATGCGTTGGAGCACGGCTAGAATGCTGGACAGATACGCACACGCCGCACAGGATGACGCCCTGGACGCGGTAAACCGCATTGCCCCAACAGGCGACAAGTAGGCAACAATACGCGCGCAACCAAGCAATTACAAAGGGTGTGCTGCCCCTGCTAAGGGAGTAGGCTGGGTTAACCGGCGCGAGAGTTCAAATCTCTCCTTCTCCGCCAAAGCCCGTCGCAATTAGGTTTGCGGCGGGCTTCTTCATTTGGGCGAGTATGTGGGAATTTGGGTGTTATCGTTTTTACTAACAACGTACTGTCAACATTCCTGAGCGGGATGATGGCTTTGGGAGAGAAGGTTATACTAGAATGTCGGCGTAATCAGCAACTCAGATACGCCTAACAAGAACTGTTCAGGGTCAATCCTTTCTCCATCCCTTTTGACTTCAAAATGCAGGTGTGGACCTGTTGAATTGCCTGTACTACCCATAGTTCCGATTAGGCCTCCACGCGTAATTGTATCGCCAGCTTTCAGCAAACTTGCATCTTTTAAATGTGCGTATGTTATTTGGTATTTTACAGGACCAATGTATGTCTCTGTTACTACATAATTCCCATACCCATCAGCATCGTAGTCGATTTTCTGGACTGTTCCTTCGATGGATGCCACAACATCGGTGTTATTCGACTTCATATCCAACCCTGGTCCTCGATCTTCACTATGATCCGCAAAATTGGATGTGATCCATGGATTATCGTTCATTGGCCACCATGGATAGCATTCCCACCGCTGCTCTATCATTTCTGTTGTTCCATCGAGATATGTTCGAGACGTGTAGTTGACATCGTCTGCGAGTGCGTATGTTGTTGCCAATGATATTACAGTGAACAGTAAAATGAACAAGCGACAGATATGTTTCTGATGTTTTTTCAAGAGCACACCTCCTTAAACTTGATCTATTTCGTAAGTACATTATATCCAACAGATGCTATTATTGTCAACATATACCATTTAAATGTACTAGTACGCTTATTATAACTCGATAATGCCACAATGCTATTTAAAAATCTTGATACGTCATAGCTCGCGAGCGGCTCTATTCTATGACGAGTAATGGAGGCAGAGGGTAAAAACGTAGCGTGAGAGCGGCGTTAAGGATTTGAAATTGCATAAAGTGTTCATTATAGCGGGAGTAACAGAAATGAAGAAGCTCGACGGGTAAAACACGTGGAACATTAATCTGTATTGACATCTGCAAGTTCTATTGTAGAATAGAAACAAAGTAGTAAGAAGCATTGACCACTCTCGCGTGTTATCTAAAGGCTCAGCAGCTTACGAAATTCCATGTGATTGGCTTGGATTATTTCTTGTTAAGGTGGTAATATTCATGACGACTGATAAACTCTTGAGCAATAATAACAATACACAATTCTCAACAAGCGATGCAATGGAATCAGAGGATACAATAATTCAAAGAGCATTAAAACTGATTGAACTGGATGCTAGTAAAGCGAAATCTGTTGTGATAAATGCAATCTCAATGTATCCAGAAAACTATCAGTCTTGGCTTGCAGCATTTAATCTCCATATTGCGTTACACAGCCAATGGGTTGAGGAGATTATTGCGCATGTGAAACGTCCATATATTACTTATGGAAATCTAGCAGAACATGCAATTCATCTAGTGCCACAGAATCATCGAACCGGATTTGATAGAGAAGAAATGTTTGTTTTCTTCGGCATATATTGGGGACAGTCAACGGGGTGGAACAGATGGTCTTCTGGGGAATGGAAAATTTCTTCATACAACGAATCCCCAGATTCTGAGGCGGATATTATACGTGAAATAGATAATGCGATAAGGCTATCACCTGATTCAGAGAAATCTAGATTGATCAGTGTTAAAAATGCATGGACTTGCGAAGCAAAACAGCTTATGGATCAATACCTGAAAGAAAACCCGAAGCCTTATTGTTTGGGGATAATGGATCGGCTAATCGGTTCATGAGAAATAAAAAGCAGCCCTGAGCCCCATTGGCTGAGGGCTGCTCTATTTTTTAGTCTAGATACTGTTGCTTTCAGCTTCCACCGCTCCCTTCACCCCCGCGGCCACCTGTGCCAAATCCAGTTCCTGCCACTTGGCTTTCACGGCCTGCAACACTTCTTCGCTCTTCACGTTCCAGCCTTTGCTTTCCAGCACCGTCAGGGCCAGCTTCAGCTTTTCTTCTCCATTAAACCGGCCGACTACGGCCTCGGCATATTCCACGGCCACCTTGGCCGCTTCCAGCAGCTGGTGCTGTTTGAGCCAGGGCGCGGCTACCTCCTGCACCCAGGGGATCACATAACGTTTCGCAGCCCATGTGGCGATGCCACCCAGCACGGTTAACGCGCCGCACAGCACCCAGATCACCACCTGCGTCACAATCGCGCCGGTGTCGATAGCCGTCTCGGCCATCGCACTCGTGCACAGCAGCACCAGCATCACGCAAACCATCATCCAAAGCACCTTTTTCATGTTACCTTCTCCTTATCCGCAAGCCGTATCGTCGGCATTGCCGTCAAACTCGTTCAGTACGCCGTTGTATTTGCGCACCAGCCATTTTTCCACCGCGCTGTTACCGCTGTATGCGGTAAACGCAACAATGGCATAGCTGATGTATGCCCGGCCGAGCTCCACCATGGCGGCGGTGTCCCGCAACGCAAAGCACAGGACCATCCCGCCCGCGCAAAGCACGGTTACCGATGCGGTGACCGCCACAATGATAATTTTAGAAAACTGCACATACCGCCGGTCAGGCGCACGGGCTCTCCTGCTTGTTTTACGCATTTTGTCACTTCCCCATGCCGATCAGGAAGGCGTCCAGCTGGTCATTGGCAAGGCGGAGCTTATCCACGCTGTTGCCGTTGATCTCATGGCTCAGCAGCGCTTTCATGGCCACACATTGCACCTGCTCCATCCGGCGCAGTTCGCCCAGCTGGGCTTCGTGCGCGTCCAGGCGGCGCTTGTCGTTGTCCAACATCGCCTTTTGTTCGTCCAGCCGCTTGTTGGTGGTTGCATCCTGATCCACACGCGGTTTGCGAAAACCGCGGATCACATCCACCCCTTTGCCAAGGGTACCCAGCCCTCCCAGAAGGAGGAGAATAACCACCGCAGCCGTTTTCAGGCTCTCAAAGCTAAGCGCATCCATCCCTGCTCCTCCTGTTTATGATGCCTGGGTTTCCATGCGGTCGGCGAACGCCTCCAGCCTGGTGGCGGAGATGTTGTAATAGTGCTCGGTAATCTCTATGCCCGTTACATCATGCCCGGTGCGCAGCGCGGCTTCTACCGCTGCGCCGGAACCCATGAAGGGGTCCAGCACGCGACCGCCAGCAGGGCAGATTGCCAGCAGGTCGCTGAGCAGCTGCACGGGCTTTTCCGTCTGATGCAGCCTGCGGGGGCCGGTGGGCATGGTGTAGCTGTACAATCCGGGCAGCACACCGATACCCGGCTGTGTGGGGATGGCACCGCGTGAGCCCCAGACCACAAACTCACATTGCTGCTTATAGCGGCTCAGCTGCGGGCGTGGGTTCACCTTGTCCCAGACGACAATGCCGCGCCAGAGCCAGTCCGCCCATTGCATCGCGTCGGTCACGCTGGGCAGCTGCCGCCAGTCGGTAAAAACCGCAATCAGCGCGGTGTCGGTGCATAGGCGCCGGGCTTCGCTCATCCAGCGCGCCATCCAGGATACCCAGCTGCGCTGATCCCTTGCATCGCCCTCGAAATCCTTGAAGCGGGGGTCTTTGGCGTACTTTTCGCCTGTTGGCCGCTGCTTGTCCCGGATGCTGCCGCCGCCGGATGCGTAAGGCGGGTCGGCAATCACCATGGAGTAGCCGCCCGTGAGCGTTGGCAGCACCTCCAAACTGTCCCCGTGATAGATGTCGGCTTTATTCTGTGCCGAGTGAAAAATCATTCCATTCCAGCCTTTCTGTGCCCGGTGTCGAACCGGGCGTTATAACCGGGCCGCAATCGCCTTGAGCGCTGCGGCTTCCGCTGGGGTCAGATTCAGGGCCACCGTTCCGTTGGCAGTCGCCGCCTCGTCGGTGGTATCGGAGATGCGGCTCAGGTAAGCCCGCATGGCGTAGCCGTCCACGCCGTTCCAGTAAACATGCGCCCATGTGTCGTCGGTCTCTTCCAACACCTGCAACAGAGCGCCGTTCGCGGCCCTGCCGGCAATCGAGGCGCCCTTGGCGGCTGCCGTGCGAATGTTCAGGGCTCCACCTGTGGTTACCACTTTTGCGTCATACAATGCAGCCATGGTTGATATCCCTCCCTGTGTGTAGTTCACGCCCTTCAAGGCTCCGCCGAACGCCCATGCGCCCAGGCGCGTATCGGTGGTGATGCCGTTGATCCCCGCCTTCGCATCCAGCGTGCAATGGGTGATGGTCAGCGGCTGCAGGGCCGTGACAAGTCCGATGTGATAGTAGTCCAGCGTGTCGCCGGTCCAGTAACGCCCGCCCTGCAGGTAGCGCTCATGCAGGTCGTATCCACTTTGCCCGGGGGCGCGAGCCTTATAGAGCACTTCCCCCAGAAATAGCGCGCCGGTTTCGGTATGCGGCGTCAGGTTCACCGTCTGGTAGCGGGCAAAGTAGTTGCTGCTGTGCATGGGGTAAGCGGCATGCCCGGCACGCATCATGGCACCCATCAACAGGCCTACACAGTCGCATGTACCCCTTGCGCCCGTGCCGCCAACAGCGTATACCGGAGCCAGCGATCGTATCTGTTCCACCTGCGCCATCAGCGCCGAAAGCTGGATTGTCAACCGCATTCCTCCCATGGCAAAGGGCAGGCCCGACAGCCTGCCCCCTGCGTATGAAATTCCCGGACGTTCGGGATTTTCCTGAAAATCGTTACAATCGCCCGACCAGCGTCTGGTACTCCTCGTCCGTCAACCGTCCAACCGCATAGAGCACATCGACCTTCCCGCGCAGTCCGTCCACCGCCCCGCGGTCGATCAACCGGGAAATCACCTGATACAACATCGTATTCCTCCCCTTATGACAGTCCGAGGGCGAGCAGCGCGTTTTGATACTCCAAATCCAGCACCGCCGCGTCCAGCGTCGCAATGGTCGCCTTCGCCGCCTCCAGCGGCGTCAGGAGTCGCGCTCCATCACGCCAGAAGGCTCCGTCTGCGTAACTATCCCCGATGCCTGCCGCCACCTCGCCCACAGGCACCGCGTCCGGGAAGTCCGCCGCGTTGCGCGGGTCAAGCCAGATCACATTGACCACCACGCCATTCTCAATCACCGCATATTGCATGCTTTCCAACCCCCTTACGCCGCGCGCTGGTCGCGGATCACCACAATGCCGCTGCCGCCCGGCAGGTTTCCACCGTTGTTGCCGCCCGCGCCGTTGCCGGTGTTGGCCGCGCCTGCCTGATTGACTGCGCTGCCGCCCGGCGCGGGCGCGCCCGCCATGTTTGCCGTATCCACGTAATACATGCCGGGGCCGCCGCTGGCATACAGCGCCCCGGAAGCCTCCGCAAATTCCCGCGTGGTCGTGCTCTGCCCGGCGCCGCCGGGATAATTCCCGTTTGTGGTTTGCCCGGCGCTGCCGTCATACCCGGCGTCGCCGCCCTTTGCGGTGGCATTCCCGTAGCCGCCGCCACCGGAGCCGCCCGCGCCGCCCTGATAGTTCGCGTGCGCCGCACTGCCATTGACCGTGTGGCTGAACGCGCTTGTCTGCCCTCCTGCGCTGCCCATGGACGCGCTGCCCGCGCCCACCGTAATGGGGTAACTGGTGCCGGGGCTGAGGGCCACAGAGCTATACGTGCCCGTATAGGCACCCGCGCCGCCCGCGCCGCTGGAGCTGGCCCCGCCGCCGCCCACCAGAAACGCGTCGATCAGCACCGGCTGCGCCACCGTCAGCACCCCGCTGGTCAGGAACTTCACGCGCCAATGCCCGCTCCCATCGTCCAGCAGGGCCTTTGTGCCGGTATAGGCGATGTCCGTATCGGGGTTAAATGTGCGGGATATCTGCGTCCAGTCGGTACCGTCGTGGTAATAGGCTTCCACCGCCTGCCACGCGGTTCCGTCATACTGCATCACGCGCAGTACATTGATCCGGGTGGAATTTTTGCGCAGCAGTTCGATCACGTTGGCGCTGACCGCATCCATTTGCACCCACAGATCGCCGGCCGCCGGGCTTGCCGGGGCCGCAACCGCCGCCGCCCAATGGTTACTGGCCGTGGCGGTATTCACCCAGAGCATCCCCGCCGACCCGGTCGGCTGCACCGTGCCCACCTGCACGCGCAGGGAAAGCCCCTGCCCGCCGCCGCCGTGGTTGAAAATCATGACCGCCATTACGCATCCACCTCCGAAACAGACAGATTGACCGTCAGCGCGCCCGTCGGCACAGCTGTGGCCGTAAACGTCACGCTGCCCGCGCTTGCCGCCGATACACCGCACTCCGCATCGTTATACGCCTCCCGGCTTGCCCATGCAGGGGATGCGTGAAGCGCACAACTGGCCGGTACGATGCTTACCGATTTGGTCTGCGTATACACGCCATCGCCCGCCACCCAGTCCGCCGCGGTCAGCGTCACCATGGCGTTGCGGGCCTTGTAGCGGTTAATCAGGTTGAGCAGGTTCCCGGCCACGTCGCTCCCCAGCGTGCTCTGCACGGTGGCAAACCACGCGGCAAACGCCACCTGCTCCGTGGCAGTCCAGGCGTTCATGGCTGCCTTTGTTGCTCCCGACCAGGCCGTAAATGCGGCTTCCTCGTCGGTTTGAAACCCGGCCAGCGCTCCCTGAATCTGCGTATAAAGCGTGGAGGTATCCAGCTCTCCAATCATGGTGGCAACCCCGCACACGCTGCTGTCCAGCCGCGTGTCGGTAATCGCACCCTGTGCGATGCTGGTGGCGCCGGCGGCCACATAGAGATGCGCCACGCAAAGTTCATGGATATCCGCCGTGCGCGCCGGTGCTTCGGCAGTAGGCGTTGCCGCGGGGGTTCCAGCCACCACATACGCATTGATCGCCCGCAGCGTACGGTTCCAGCGAATCATAACCGCGTCAATGCGGTTCAGGCTGGCGTGGGCTGTGGGGATGTCCAGCGGCAAGGCGGCTGTGTTTGCGTACCGGTACCCGTTGATAAAGGCGCTCCCGCTCCCCAGCAAAACGCTCATGCTGCCGCCCGCGGCGGTCACAGCAAGCGTACCGTTGCCCTGCAGCGCCACGCCGTTGCTTACAAAGGTGGCAAAGTACTCCGCCCAATCTTCCGCCTTATAGGTTCGATCCTTGCTGATGCTGTTAAAGAAACTCGATTTTTCACCCATGCGCGCTCCCTACCTTTTGCTGATCTGCCGGATGGTTTGCCGGAGCGTTGGTGTGCCGCTCCCAAACGTCAGGCGAATTTCACTTTTGTTCCCCTGATCCGTTTCGGTAATTTCGGAAATGTTCACATCCAGCGATATTCCCCAGCGCCGGTCTGCGCAGGTCACCCGGTCGCCAATGTTAAAATCGTGGCCGTATCGCATCTGGCCGGCGGGGTTGAGCGTCCCTTCAAAGGTCAGCTCTTCCAGCGCTTTCTGCAGTTCTTCTGCGCCGCGCTGGTTCAGCATGTTGGTAAGCTGCCCGGGACTCAGCGTCACCTCCACGCCCGATTCGTCGGTGTAGGTCTGGGCGATGTCGCCCGCCTCGACCGCGATTTCCCGGCGCGCAAGCCCGGCGGCTTCGTCGCCCATCGTTACGGTTTGTTCCGCGCCGAAAACATAGGCCGTGCTGCGGTAAGCCTCCGTTCCATGGGTACAGGCATGCGCCCCGAGTGTATCAAACGCTGTGGAAAAGATGCATGCGTCATTTTCAGACTGGCTTGCCGTCAGATTGCGCCCGCGGAACACATCCATGCGGTGCAGCCGTTCTTTGAGGCTGGTCTGTACCCGAAAGCCCAGGGCTGCTGTTTGCAGGATGCTTTCCACACAGTCCAACACGCTGCTGTGTTCTTCGCTCTCATAATCCGCAATGGGCGCGTCTTCCTCCGCGGATACCGTAAGCGAAAGCCGTGGGATTCTGCGGTTGCCGTTTGCAGGGCTGATCAGGTTTTCCGTGATCAGGCGTTGCGCTATCGCACGCCCGCTCAGCCCGGAGCTGATGATCCGATCCAGCGCGATGCGCCAGTCCAGCCACCACATCAGGGTTTTTCCCAGCACTTCAATCTGATCCGCGCCCTGGCCGTTTTTGCTGATCTCCCGGCTATATACCTGCATGGCTTCGGTTCCGCCGTGCTTGAGCAGCAGCCGCCCGTTCTGGAGCAGCGCGGCATAATCCTCCCGGAAGGGGATCAGCAGGTTGCACTCGCCTGCCTTCTGGTAACGCCGCGTCCATACCAGCGAGCTGATTTCTTCAATCACACCCAGCGTGTTCAGGTCGGTGTCGTACACATAAAGCTCCATGCTTACACCCCCAGATACCGGCGCTGGTAGCGGATCGTCACCGTCAGGTTCGCCACATTCTCCTGCGCGTCGCAGGCAAACAGGTTATCTCCCACCTGCATTTGCAGAAAGGTGGATTCGGGGTCAAGCGTGCGAAACAGGTTGGTTTGTGCCCCGTTGCGGGTGAGCACCACCGCCTTTTCCCCGTATCCGGTCGTGATCTCGATTCGGTCGCCGCCGCTCATCTCCGTCTCCAGCCGGATAAATTCCAGTGTTTCGGCGTTTCGGATCACGGGGTTAACCACCCTGCCCTCGGCTTCAAACACAAGGGTCATGCCGCAGGCCACATCCCCGTTGTTGGGTACCGTCACAATCAGATCGCCGGTACGGCTGCCGATCACCCAGCCGTCGGCCAGCTCCAGCCCATCCGTCGTGTCAAAGATCATCCCGCCTTCCCACTCGGCTACACGGGTGGCTTCCACGGTTTCATCTGTCCAGAACGGGTCGGGGCACGTCAGTTGGATCACAAACTGCGGAAACCGGCTGTTTGTGTAGTGCGGGGCTGCTTCGGCATAGCAGGGTATCCGCCGCCGCAGGCTTCCGCACACGTAGATCAGCTCCGCCTGCTGCTTGGGGCTCATCACATGGTTCAGGCGCTGCCGCAGGGCCATGCGCCGCTCAGGCGAGGTGGTGCGCAGGTGGCCGGTAATTTCGATGCTGCGCGCCTGAATGGACCCGGATACATAGCTTTCCCCGTCCTGTCCGATGGTCGTGGTGGTGTATACTTTGTTGTCCACATCATTCAGGCCGTCCACGTCCCGCGACACGTTCACATGAAAATCCGAATGGACTGAAAATTCTGTGATCCATCCATTGGCTGTTTTGTAATAGAGCCGCTCCTGCATCGCCTATTCCCTCACCTTACGGGCCAGCAGCCTTGCCTGCCGCGCGGCTTCCCGCTGCTGCCCGGCGTAGCTGGTTTCGTTGGCATAAACGTACTGTGTAAACTGGATGGCGCCCGTTTCCCGATGGGAGCGCGTCTCCGCGGTGGTCTCCGAGCCAGATGTTTTCGGGACCTGTGCGGTGCGCAGCAGACGTTCCTGAATGACCTTTTCCGCCTGTTCCATACGTCCGGCGAAGCCCAGCTCGTAGCCCATGGCCGAATATGCGCCAATCTCCTGAAACACACGGCTGGGGCTGTGCTGATCCAACGCGTCCTTTGCGGCCTGAATGGCCGCTTTCATGAGGGTACTCATGGTGCCGGTTACGCTGCCCCTTTTGCTGTTTAACCCGTCGATGAATCCCTGCATGTTGTTCTGGCCCACAGCGTAGAAACTGGAATACTGGTACATGGCCCCCTTTGCGGCCAGAGCAACGGTTCTTGCACGGCTGGTTACGGTCGCGCTGCCGCTCTGCAGCCCGCGTGCAAACGTGTCTGCCGCATCCCGCCCGGCATCCGTCAGGTCAAAGGCGCTGCCGATCTCCGTTTGCAGGGTTTCCACTGCATCCGTAATTCCACTTTGGGCCGTGTCGTTGGACATCCCGGCCAACAGCCCTGCGGTGATGTCTTCACCTACCGGGATCATAGTACGCGCAGGGCTGTGGCTGTCAAAAACCATGCGCGTCTGGGCAATCACGGCGTCCCGCAGGCTTACCAGGTCGGCGCTGGTCAATGCGCCCGCACGCTGCCCGATACCGGCGGTAATGCCGTCCACCAGATCGCCGCCCACCTGCGTGCCCCGTCCGATCAGGTCGATGGTTTTCAGCGCCTCGGCAAGGGAACCGTCCAGCGTGGTCACATCCAGCCCTTCGAGGCTTCCGCTGTCCAGCATGGTCTGCAGATAGGCGAGCATTGGGTTGTCGGTGGTGCCTTTGGCTTCGCCTATTTTTTCCTCCATCGCGGCGCGCATTTGCATCAGGTACTGATCCACATCAATGTCGTACAGGGCAGGATCATCAAACATTTTATTGATGTCCGCCTGCGTCATATCAAGGCCCAGGTATTCTTTCAGGTTTTCCGGGGTCAGCAGGGCTTTCTTCTCGCCCGGCTCAAAACCGTCCCCGCTGGCAAGGCTTTTCACAAACAGCTGGTATTGGTCGTACAAACGTGCATACCCGGCCAGCGCCGCCGCGGCTTCCGGGTTCTCCTTCGCCATGCCTGTAAACAGGGTTTCCAATTCCTGCTGCTGCTGGGCAAAAACCGTTGTGTCGATCCCTTCGTCCGCCGTAAAAAGGTCGGCCATATCCTTGCGGGCTTTGCGCAGGTTTTCGGTGGTGGTGTGCGTTTCCTCCGCAGACAGGTTCCCTTGATCCAGCAGCGCGCTCCAGCTGTCGATGCTGCTTTGCAGCTGCGCGATGGCAGTCTCATTGGCGGCATGCCGATCCGCCGCTTCGTTGCGGTACATCTGCTGCACATACCCGACCGCCTCGCCAAAATCCCGCTCGGTGCCGTTCCCAGCCTTTACGCGCTCCGTGCGTGCCTTGAGCACCTGCGTGGCGCTGTCCTGCATTTCACTCAGCCGGATGCGCACCTCGCCAATTTTGTCCAGCAGCGTGTTCAGGTTTTCAATTTCAGCCTCGGTGGGGGTGCGACCGTCTTTATAAATGGCTTTTGCCAGGGCGATGTAGTCGTTGCGGTACCCGTCCAGTTCGGTCATCAGCCCTTTTGTGCGTGCACTCAGGCCGTCAGCCAGCTCGGCGGCGCGCTCCTCACTGAATGCGCTGTTGCCGTTATCATCCACAATGGCGCGCAGGCTGGCTTGAAAATCCTCCTTCTGCTTGGCCATCGTCTTTTTTGCGGCGTCGATGTCCTTTTGCACCGTTTCATTTACGTATTTCGAAACGGCTTTGTATTCCTTGCGGGTCAGCTTGCCGCCACCCGTGCTGTCCTCATCTAAAAAACCGTCCAGCTGTTCCTTGAGGTTCTGTGTGTCTGCGCGTACTCTCACAATCACCTCATGGGTGCTGTCGGCAGCTGCAATTCCCGCGTTGATGCCTTCCGTAACCGCATCTACGCTTGCCTTGGGCACGTTCAGCTTCAGATTCTTCAGCTTGTCGTCCAGAGATTCGTAGCTGCCGACCAGCGCGATCAGCCCGGCGGTGAGCAGGCCGACCGCGATTCCCACCGCTACAACCGGGTTTGCCGCCATCACTGCGTTCAACAGCCCGGTTGCCTGGCTGGCGGCTTTCAGGGTGCGCACCAGGCTGGTCATGGTCATCACAAACCCGGTTACCTTTGCCGCCATAAAACCGATGCCGATAGAGGCTGCACCGGCCTTGAGGGTTTCCATGTGCTCGATGATCCAGCCCAATGTGGTGCCCAGTACTGTGAGCGAGCCTTCGGCAAATTTCCCTGTTTCTTCCGCGGTGCGTGCAATAAGCGTTTTGGCATAATCGCTCTGCATCCAGGTGTTAAACTGACCGACCACACGGTTCACCGTCGGCAGCAGCTTCTGCCCAAAGGCAGACTCCGCATTTTCGGTTTGCAGCGTGGCAATGCGCATCTGGTTGGCATAGCCGCCGGCGGTTTTTGCAAAGTCGCCCTGCGCCTCGCGGGTTGCGTCCAGTACGTACTGGTAGCGCAGCAACACTTTTTCATCGGCGGTCATTGCGCTGGTCTTTTTCTTGATGCCCTGCGACAGCGCGAAGGCCTGTAGGTTGGTGTCGCTCATCACGATGCCCAGCGATTTCAAGCCCTCGGTCTCCCCGGAGATTACACCGGAGAAGAGCTTGCCATAGGATTCGTCAGCCGTCATGTTCCAAAAGCTGGCGAGGTCTCCGGAAAGCCCGGTCAGCGTCGTGCTCATTTCGGCCGCCTGTTTGGTAAGACCAATGGCGTTCAGCGCCGCGCCCAGCTTTCCGGAATATCGCTGCGCGGCCAGCGAAGACAGCCCGAACTGGGTCGCTGCCTGATCGGCAAATGCCTTTACCTCGGCGGTTGCCCCTTTAAAAGAGGTGGTAACAACGTTGTCCACCTCCTGCAGGTCGCTGGCAAGGTCCACGCTTCCGCCCAGAAAGTCTTTCAGCTCTGCGGCACCCCTGCGCAACGCGTCCGCCAGCAGGTTGCTTACGGCGCCCTTGAGCACGGTAAACCCGCCGCTTAGCTTTTCCACCCTTTCCTGCGCGGCTTTGGCGGCGCTGCCCATGTCCCGGGCGGATGCTTCCGCCTGATCCAGCCCGCGGGCAGCGCCTTGCGTCGATTGCCGCATGCTTTCCATAGCGGTTTCGGTCGTGCCCAGTTCCTGTTTCATCCGGGTAAGCGTACGCATCGCTTTGTCGATTTTTTGCGCGTACAGCTCCTGCGCCTCGGTATTGCCCTGATACGCGCTGTCGGCAAAGCGGATGCGCTCGCTCAGCGAACGGATAATGTCTTCCTGCCTGGCAATTTCCCGGCGCAGCACTTCGGCTTTGGCGCGCTGCGCTTCCATGCTGTCGGCGTTTTCCAAAAAGCGTGCCTGCGTCAGTTTCAGCTCGCGCCCCAGCTGTCCAACGGCCTTGTAGGCGGTTTCCAGCCCCGCCCGGTAGTCCTTTTCCCCGTCCAGCACCAGCTGGGTTTTTATCTCCCGGGCTGCCATGGCGTCGCCTCCCCGCTTTGTATTCCTACTGTTTCCAGGTGCCAAAGGTAAAGGTCGTAGATTTCGCCCACGCTCAACAGCCGTGCGTCCTGCGGCGGTACCCCGGCTTCCAGCGCATGGGAAAGATGGCGCAGCGGATCAGTTCCGCTGCGCCCCCTCAGTTTTTTTCAAGTGCCTCCGCAACAAGGTCCACATCGCCGTTTCCGGCCGGGTGCCGGGTATCCAGTCCGGCCTCGATTGCCTTGCACATCGCCAGCGTCATGGGTTCGATGTCTGCGGGCCTGGCGTGCAGTGATACCCAGGCTTCCGTAACGGTTGCTTTTTCGCCCTGGTACAGCTGACCCTGCCGTGCAAGGGTGGCGATGGCAAAGGGCAGCACCTCCATCAGGCTTACGCCACGCTTTGGGGTACGCGCGTCCCGCGCGGCCAGCTGTTCGGGCGTCATCCCCTTTTCAATCTCCAGCCGTACGGTGCGCTCGGCTTCGCCCTCCGGCGGCTGAAAAAGGTCAAACAGGGCATCCACATCACCCATCCGGTCGGCAATCTCCATTTCCGCCCCCAGCGAAAACAGCAGCGGCAGCGGCGTATCGTCTACCAGGCAGTGGATTATCTTTCGCATTCGGCCTTCTCCTTACTCGCCGGCGGTAATGTGAGCCTGCGTGTTCAGCCACGTGTTGGCATCGGCCAGCGTGGCGCAGTTGCGGCTTTTCCGGAAGCGCAGCTTGCCGGTGTTGTCCAGGTATACGCCCATGACTTTGCCCTTAAGCGTGGGGCATTGCCATTCCAGCTTTTCACCCTTGGTGGTCGTGCTTTCGTCGGGGATGGCGAACTGTACCTTGTGGAACCAGTTGGCCACAAAGCGCACGATGCCGTTTTTCTTGCGCACTTCCACAAACCCGACACCCACGTAGGGCGCGCTTTCGCTGGTTACCTCGTAAACTTCGCTGCCGGTTTCGCCGGTCTTCTCCATCCCCAGCAGATCCACCTGATCCGCATCGGCCACATCGTCCACCCCGAGGGTAATCTCCGCGCCGGTCACACTGTTGTCGTTTTCCACAATCGTGTTGTCGGCGTAAAGCGGGGCGTCATTTTTATTGTAGGCGACGCCCACGTTCATCGCATGCCCGATCACCTTGCCTTCGGCGTAGGTGATGGCCGCGTTCTCCGGTTCGGCGTTGATTTTGGCAAACACCGGCCGCAGCATTCCGATTTTAGGCATGTTTAATCCCCTTTCTGATAGCGGTTCATCACCGCTTCCATGGCATAATCGACCCCCTCGACGCATTCCTGCTCGACGGTGTCTACAAAATGGTCCCCCTGGCTGGAGCCTTTACGCCCCGTGCCCTTTTTCCCGCGCGCGGGCTTGCCCGCCTTCCAGCCATAGTGCAGCAGGAAGGCTTTTTCTGCATTGCGCACACCGTTGCGGTCCGTGCCGCGCGGGTAGATTTCCGAAACAACAGCGCCCCCCTGCCGGTTGGGCTCGTCCGCGGCAACGCTGTCCAGCATGTCGCCGGTATCCACATGGCGCAGTTCCCGGATCACACCCTGCCAGGTTTGCACAATCACCTGCGCGCCTACCCGAACCATCTCCTGTGCCATCGGCTCGGTGGCCTGTCCCAGACGTTGCAGCTCGCGCGCCATTTCGTCCACGTTTACTGATTGGAAGCGCGCCACCTAGCCCACCTCGCAGTCGAAAAGATGGCGGATCAGCCCCGTGTCCGGGTCCCTGTCCACAAGGTGCTCTGCGGCAATGTCCATGCTTTCCTCGATGGCGGCTTCCAGCGCAGCGGCGATAGGGTCTGCCTCCTGCCGGGTGTAACGGTCAATCTGTACCTTCCAACCGCCCAGATTGCAGCCGTCCGCATAATGGTTCAGGCGGCGGTACTCGCTCCACACGGTGCAGGCGCCCGGCTCGGAGGCTGTGTAGTGCGTTGCCTTGGGGTCGATGGCGGCGATCCACGCGGCAAACTCGTCAAGCGTCATCGGCGGCCATCCTTTCCAAAGCCAGGTCCATACAGAGCGGCGTTACCTCCTCGGGGTACTGCACCTGCCGGATTCGGTACTTCGTCCCATCGTGGGTTACGGCGATATCCAGCGTTGTTACCCCTTCCCGCCGCGGGGTGCGCAGGCGGTTGTCGATCCGGTACCCCACCTGCACGCCCTGCGTGTATCGCGCAATGCCCACGGTTTTTTGAGCGAAAGGCAGATTTTCCTTGAGGGTCAGTTCCTCCGTCGGCATCCCGCCGGGCGGTGCGGTGTTGCTTACCCCGTAAATGCGCACCACACCGTCAGGGTACGCCTGCAATGCTGTTTTTTTCAGCAAGGTAACGCTTCACCTCCTCGCTCGCCTGAAAGTAGCTCAGGTCAGGCAGGTAGTTGGTCTGGAACTGATCCAACGCGTTGCTGCGGGCATACAGGCAGTAGGCAATCAGCAATTCTTTGCCCTTGCCCTCCTGTGTGAAGTCCGTTTCGCCGCCCGCAATATCATTCAGGTAGCTGATGCCGCGCGCCAGGATACCCCGCAGCTGCCGGTCGGTTTCGGCATCGTCCCAGGTGATGGAAAGGGCGCTGCGGATGTCCTCCAGCAGCGCCTCGACCTGTTCCTGCAATGTCATACGCAACGCCCTTTCGTCCGGCTTTACGCCCGCTTACGCCTTCGTGACCACAAGGATGTAGTTACGCTGCGCGCTGCCGTTGGTCATGGTTACGGCCACCACATTCTCGCCCACATTCCACGTGGCGGCGGAGCCGTTGGGGATTTCCGACCCGTTTACCTTCACCACCACGGCTGCGCTTTCATCGGCAGGCGTTGCCGTCACGGCGTTGGTGTTGTTGGTGGTGTTGGCGGTGTAGAAGGGCGTATCCGCGTCAAACGCCGGGCTCAGCGTCGCGCTGCCCACCGTCAGGGTTTTAAGCGCGGTATCCGGCGCGGTATACGCGTCCGTCGCTTCCTCCGTCAGCACCCGGTACGCCAGCGGCCGGAGGCCCGAGATGTTCACGCGCACGAAACTGTAATTGTCCATGGGGCGGCCGTTGGCGTACAGCTTGATCAGGTACACGCGCTCGTCATCAAGGAACTTGTACTCGTCGCTGTACTCGATCCGCCCATTTTTCGCCATCCCGGCGCCCGCAAAGTAGCGCTTGGCAATGCCCATTACCGCCTCGCCCTGCGCTACGCGCACACTCTGCACCACGCGGGTGGGGAAGGGAAACACATCGCGCACAAAGGTGCCGCCCGGGGTCAGCATGGTGCTGGCGGGCATAACCCGCCGCAGGTAATCCGAGGGGTTCACAATCAGCAGCACCTCGTCCACCACGCGGGGGTTACCCTTGGCCGTATGGGCCAGATATTCGGCAATGAAGGCGCCGTAGGTTTCCGGGCGAAGATCGGTCAGCGTTACCATAGGCTTAACCGGGTACACGCCGTCGGTCACCACCACGCCGGTGCCCACCTGACGCGTCATGCCGATGGGCATATCCTTGCCCGTGCCGTTGATGATGCCTTCTTCCAGCCCCACGGCAAGCGCTTCGGCCAGCACCGCGCGCACATAGCGATCCAGCCACGCCGGGCCAAGGTCGAGCATGGCCTTGCCCACGGGCAGAAAGGCCGTCAGCTTGACCAGATTCATGGAGAGCTTGGCAAAGCTGGAGCCGATCTCCTTGGTTACGGCATCGTCCAGCTTGCCCCATTGCGCCAGCTGTGCCTCATGCTCGTTAATCAGCCATTCCGTCACCAGCGAGGTGTTTTCAAAGCTGATCGCATCCAGCAGCGGGTGGCTCTGCGTCAGATCGTCAAAGACGGCGTCCAGCGTGGTTTTGGGAAACACATCATCCATGGAGGCAAGCGCCTGCCGGGGGTTGGCGGTCTGCATGGCTTCCAGCACGTGTTCGTAGAAACCGCGTTCACCGGCGGTCAGCTGGCGTACGCCGCGCTGCGCCAGGATCGTCACATCCGATGCCTGCGCAAGGCCCTGCGCCTCGTGCACCACCAGTTCCTGCATCGATTCGGCAAAGCCGTCGAAGGCTTCCACCATCTGTGCCGGATCGTTCCCGGCAATGGCCGCGCCCAGCTTTTCCTTGAACGCGTCCCGCTTTTCCTTGAGAAGGTCCAGATTTTTCACGGGTCATTCTCCTTTCATTGGGGGCCGAAACAATCAGCGGCCCGCCCCCGTCTGGGGGCGAACCGCTGTTTCGGAGTTTTAAGTTTTAGGGGTCAGGGCTGGGCTTTCCGAAACCCGGTAAACAGTGCGGCCAGCGTCTTTTCCTCGGCGGCACGCTGCGCGGGGCTCAAACCCTCCGCAGCAGCACCATCGGCGGGCGTGGCTGATGCGGGCGGCGACTCCACCGGCTGCGGGGTGCCCCCGGCAGGCGCAGCCGCAGCAGGTCGGGTTTGCAGATCGGCATCCCGGGCGGCCTGCCACAGCATCCGGCGGCGGGCCAGCTGTCCCATCAGGTCGCGGTTCGCTTTTTCCAGCAGCGCAGCGCCGTCCCGGCCGCTCATGCCGCCCTGCTGGCGAATTTCGTCCACCAGCCCGCAGGCGAGGCAATCCTCGGCGGTCAGCCAGGTTTCCCCGGCAAGCATCTTAAGCAGCTCCGCTTCGGTCAGCTTACCGCCGCTCTTTTGCAGGTACACCTGCCGGTTGCCCTCCATGATTTTGTCCAGCGCGTCGGCGGCTTCGCGCAGGTCGTCGGCGTTTCCGTTCACACCGTCGGTCATGCGGTGGATCATCATCATGCTGTTGGGGTAGGCAATCACACGGTCGCCGGCGCAGGCGATAATGGAGGCGATGGAGCAGGCAAAGCCGTCAATGTAGGCGGTTTTCTGCGCCGGGTGGCGCTTGAGCTGGCAGTAGATGCCATACCCTTCCCGCACGCTGCCGCCCATGGAATTGATGTACAGGTTAATCTGCGTGGCCCCCGCGTGCTCCGCAAGCTGCCGGCGGAAGTAATCCGCGCTGGTTTCGCTGGTGATCTTTTTCAGATTCCAGTCCTCATCCAGATCGTAGTAGTCGCCGCAAACCTCGCTGTAAATATACAGGTCGAGCGTCGTGCTCCCGGCTTCCTGCCGGAAGGCAAATTTCAGTTGATCCAATGATGTCCCTCCCTTCGCCGTCATGGCTTTTACACCCCGGAATCAGGCCCAGCGCGCGATTGGTTAAGCTCATGACGCACCCTTCGCATCGCCGCCCTCCTCCATCGCGCCGGTCAGCTCCCCGCTGGGCGCGTAGTTTTTCGTCATCACATGCTTGTAGGCCCACGGCTCGTCGATCTCGGTTTCCCCGCAGGCGCGGCGGATATCGTTCACGCAGAATGCGCCGCTGCCGATCAGCTTGTCGATGCTGGTGGCCACTGCCAGCAGGTCGATGTGCTGGATGGTCTGCGTGTCGATGCGCAGGTACGTTTTCTTGCGAAAACCGGCCAGCCCGCTGCGTTTCCGGTTGATTTCCTCGGCCAGCATGTCCGTCAGCGGGTCGATGGTCACAGTCAGCAGCGTACTCATAGCGTCCCGTGTTCCCTCCACGGTGCCGCGCATCAGCGCGGGCGGGATGCCCAGCCCGCGCGCTGTAAAGTCGCTGATGTCATCAATCATCGCGCGGATGTCGCGGGTGGTTTCGGCAGAGTAGGTTTTGGAGCCGATATCGTCGTAGGTGTAGCCAACCGGCAGCGGCAGCACCGCGTTGTTGGCTGTGAAGAACCGCCGGAACTTGTTGTTTTGCAGGTCGTCAAAGGCCGCCTGCGCATCCTTGTCTCCTTTGGGTATCTGCGGCATTTTCAGGATGCCGCGTTTGCCGCGCGAAAGCTGGTAATGGGTGGTGCCGTATTTCAGGAGCTTGCTGTAGCTTTCGTACACAGCATCCACCACGGTGCGCAGGTTCTTTTCGCTCAGCCGGAAGTAGAGCACATCCCGCATCAGGAAGGTTTTCCCGAAGGTCAGGTTATCCACCGTCACCCCGCAAAACTGGTAATCGTACAGGGCGTAGGGGGTTGCCTGAAAGCTGTCGGCCACATACAGCGCACCGTTCACCTCCACAATCAGGGCCTCGTTGCGCAGGTACAGCTGCGTGATCCACTTGTGGATAAACTGCGTGCTGTTCTGGTTGGGGTTGGGCTCCACGTTCCACAGGTAGTACTCCGCATCGCGTACCTCCCGGCCGCCGGCATAGGTACGGAACTCGCATTTGCTGATCAGGTTGGCGATCATGTTGATGGACGACCACAGGCACAGGTCGCGGATGCAGTAGTCCAGCGCGGCGCGTTCCAGTTCGTCCTCGGTGATGGGGTCGTTCACCACCACGCCGTCCCGTACCCGGCGAAAAAAGCTCCAAAGGCTCAGAGGCTCACCCCCTTTCGATACATATCCGGCCCCATGGCTGCGGTCAGTAAGTCATCACGTCCGGCATGTCGCTTAGGCTTACGAAGGTTTCTTCCTCGCCCACAGCCCCGACGCAGGCGGCCACCAGCGCCATAAACGGGTCGGTTTTCCGGGACTTTTCCTCGATTTTACCATAGACGTAGTTGCCGCGGGCTTTGTTGATGCCCTCGCTTACCAGTTTGGTGTTGTTCACCGCCCAGCGCATCAGCGGGTTGTCCCCCCACAGGAACAGCCGGTTTGTGAAGGCGCTGGCGATCACCGGCACAATCATGGCCTGGTCGCTGGGCCGTACAAACTTAACGTTCTTGTTATCAAAGGAGAAGCCCAGCCGCCCCATGGCGCGCAGCACCAGCGGCCACCGGAACCGGTCAATGCACAGCGTTTTTACCGTGAAGCGGCGCAGAATGTGCTCCGCGATCCAGTCCGCCACTTCGTCCAGGTTGATTTCCACCCCGTCCACCAGCGTCAGAAACCCTTTCTCCGCCCATTCCCGGTACGGGATTTTAAGCCGCGACAGGTCTTTGGAGGCCAGACACAGCCAGGTGTGGGACAGCCATACGATCCGCCCGTTGTACGGCAGGCGGATGCCCGCCGTCAGCATGTCGTCAATCAGCGCGAAGTCCAGCCCCAGCACGCCTGCTCTGCCATCCAGATCGTCCGGGATCGGGTCGCACGCAGCGAGGATGTTGTCCCAGCTGGTTACTTCCACATCCGGCCGCCCCTCGATCAGGTTCATCCGCTTGACCACAAAGCTGGTGGTGTTGTTGGGGTTGTTCTTCCACTCGCGGTGTTCCTTGCGGATTTCCTCCAGCAGGTCGGGGCGGTACGGCAGCGACGGGTTTGCCTTGGGCCAGTTGCGCTCGTCGTCGAGCTCCTCCCGGCTGTCCAGCCGGCAGATGAAGGGCAGCCACCCGCCGTCGGGCACACGGCCCTCCAGCACATCCAGGGAGAAGCGCACATAATCATCCAGAGGGCCGTCACGCACATTACCGTTGGTGGTGGCGTACAGGCGGCGCGGGTGCGGCTTTTTGCCCAAACCCGTAGTGAACACGTTAATATTGGCGTAGTCCGGGTACTGGTGGATTTCGTTGAACACCGCCATGCCCGTGCGCAGGCCGTCCTTGCCCTTGGGGTTGTTCGTGCGGAATTTGAGGCGGCTGCCGGTTTTCAGGCATTGAATCATTTCCATGTTCCAGTAG
The DNA here is from genome assembly GCA_963666755.2 of Candidatus Limiplasma sp. Classification (GTDB taxonomy): domain Bacteria; phylum Bacillota; class Clostridia; order Christensenellales; family Aristaeellaceae; genus CAXXOK01. Next base: position 2,440,715 of record CAXXGW010000009.1, on the reverse strand, counting down.
AAATGCCGTTTCAGCTTCCCGGTGTAGCGCACATCCTCCAGCACGTTCCAGCAGTCCGTGAAGGGTTGCTTGGCCTGCTCCTCGCTGTTGGCGCAGATGTCCACATCGTACTGCCGGATGCCGCTGTACGGGCTGATGCCCGCGAACGATTCCAGCGCGATAAAGCCGTCCTTGCCCGCGCCGCGCCCGATCAGCAGGAACAGGTCTGGAAAGCGCGGCCGGTGATCCTCCCGCCGGAAGGTGCACAGGTGCAGGGCCATGCAGAAGGCTTCCCATGGAAACACCTGCTCGTAGGGAAAGTATTTTGCCAGCCCGAGGTACTTTTCCAGCTGCGCATCGTCGGTGTAGACGTCCTCCTGTTCCAGAATGCGCCGTATAAAAACAACGAGCTGCTTCTGCTCCCGGCAGAAGGCAAACTCGTCATTTTCAACCATGCGGATGTAGCGCAGAATGTGGGGATTCAGCTCAGAGGTCATCGCCACCACCGTCGCCCTGGGACGGTCTGATCCCCATTTCGGACAGGAGCTTGAGCATCTGCGCGTTCAGCTTGATCTGCAGCTCCACCGAGTCGTTTTTCTTTTTACCCGTCTGCCCGCCGCCGTTTTCATACGTAACGACAATGCCCCGCCGGCGCACGTCCTCCACGGCCAGACTTTTAGCAATCCACAAATCCATGTAGTCCTCAACCAGGTCGCTGTAGTACTGGCCCACCGTGCCGTTGCGATCCAGCCCGTCCAGCAGGTCCTTGCGAATGGCGTTATACAGCCGGGTTCGTTTCAGGTGGAGGATTGTCCGCTCATTTTCCGTGACCGGCGCTTCGGTGGTCGGCTTTCGATTTTTTACCGGCCTGGATGCTGTCGTTTTGGGTTTCATACCCCACCCCCCTTTCATCCCCCCGTTATGGGCGCGCACGATGCAAGACTGGCCTGGTCCCCCTACCGGTCGAGCACCCCCAACTTAAAACCGCGTTTTTTCAGACCGGGGGCTACCAGCGCTCGACCGTAACGGGCAGTTTTACCTGCGAAGAACGGAAAGCCTCAAGCCTGCCGTGCTCCCGCTCGTGGCATGCAGTGCAAACGCTGATGATGTTGCGGCTGCGCGTGCCGTCCGCCGCTTCCATCCAGATGGACAGAGCGAGGTCGGGACGTGCCTTGAGGTAATGCACGTGATGTGCAATGCTTGCGCGGCTGTACCGGCCGTTGGCGCGGCACAGTTGGCATTCGCCGTGATCCAGTTCAAGCACCCGACCGCGCACCCTGCGCCATTGCCAGGTGCGGTAGAAATGCTGCATGCAATCGTTATGTATGCACCAAAGCACAAAGCCTGCAACGCTTTGCGTGTCCTGCCAGTTTACCTCGGATGCGGTCATAACAACCCCATGCAAAAAGCGCCCGGCCAATCGGCAGGACGCTTTGCTACACTTTTTGCAAGCCTATAGTACCACAGGTGAAAATGGATTGCAATAGGGTACCCTACTTTAGCACTCACTCTCGATACTTATTCGCTTCAATATCCCACCATGTGTATGTCTGTTTGAAAAATGGTACATAATAATCTAGAACACATTGATAATATGCATTAAAGTTTGGATAGTACGCCATAAGGTGTTGCTTGATATGGTTCAAGCAAGAGAAGGTGTCATTAATATAGGTGAATCCATCGCTAGCAAATGCTGCACCTTTTTCATTGTCGTAAAACTCTAAGAATTCCGGGCCAGCATTTTGCTCAAAGTCATCTGCTTCTGGTAAATATACGATCTTTGATGTGCTTAAGGCTTTATTGCTGTTACTACTAATCACTTTCTCGATATGTTGGTTATTTATCTCAAACCCGAATACCAGATCACCATAATAAACGCCCTGCGCGGCAAAATTGTACTCAATAGAAAACGACTCTATACTATGCGCATCAATTCTGGTAAACGTATCATTCATCGGTTGACGAGAACTATCACATTTCACTCCGTGATATTGCTTTCGAGTGCCAGTACCAATATCAAATTTGTAAATGTTATGCTTAACATCACCCCAACCTTCAACATAATACAACTGGAAAAAATTACTTATCGGATAATACTCATTGACTCGAAAGTAGATGTCGCTAATGGCAATGGCGATGTTGTTGTTGTTAGTTATAAAAAAGACATGTTTGTTATTGGTGAAACAGTCTACTTTGCCGTTAGCCTCAAATATCGTGAACGTAGATCGCATGACATCTTTATCAGAGTCCTCTATTGAAATGTTATTTAATTCGTCGGCGCATGCCAACCCAATTATGCGACTGACCGAAGGCACAACAATTCTATCATTCATCAGGTAATCATATGCTATTGGTATTAATAAAGAGAGTAAACTAATTAATACAGCTAAGCCCGAAACGAGCAAAGCATATTTAGCATACTTCACTTGTTTCCTCAATTCAGATGATTGTTTTCGCATTTCAATAACTTGATTATGCATTTCAGTCAACTCCATATTATAACTTAGGTTTTTTGAATGAAACGAAGCATCATCACTCTGTTTATCAATCATACCTTTAGTATGAACCCTTGAACTGTGTCGTTCTTTAAGCTTTCTTTTTAAAGTTAATTTGTAAAGCTTATAACTCTTGTGTCTTCTTGATGGCATTCTTTATCACCTTGTTTCAATATAACCTGTTGAGTAAACTCGAAATAGTGATAATCAATGACAGCTGCACTTTCCCAACACTACGGGTATAGCGTGATAACTGAGGCACATGACCACTTTGATGATGAACTAACAAAGAATTAGAAATGGATCGCTATTAGCAATCGGGAGATTAGAATAGGGTCTTATTTGGTTTATTTTAACAAACGAACCACATCGTGTCAACACAAGATTATGGTCACCGTAATGTCCATTTCGTGGATTTCAAGTTATACATACATGTGATAGATAAAATGTTAAGATTAAGAATCATCATTATACCTCGCTTTGCTTAATATTTCCACTTCGCCAATGCCCGCCTCTTCTCGTCAATCGCAATCCCGATATAAATCAGCGTGATGCTTTCCTTGCTGTGGTTGAACAAATCCATCAGCATGGCGATATCCCGCGTGCGCATGTAGTAGTGATACCCAAACGTTTTGCGCAGCGAGTGGCACGCGAAGGGGAAGTGCAGGTCGCCAATCTCCTTGATGGCCTGCACGTAGTTGTAGGCGGTCTTACGGCTGATGTGCGCAGGGCGCCCTTTGGGGTCGCGCTGGCGGCTCTGGAATATGTAATCGTCATCCGCCATCCCTTTCAGGCGTTGGCGCGCAATCTTTTGCAACTCTTCCGGAATGGGCAGCTCGATCCGTTTCCGGGTTTTTTTCTCGCGGATAATGAACACCTCGCGCCCGCGCAGGTCGCCCACGCGCATCACAATCATGTCGCTGACGCGCCGCGCCAGGTAGATGCCGATCTCAAAAAGCAGGTATTGCTTGCGCCCGATGTCGGTATCCAGTGCCGCCAGCTTCGCTTCAATTTCCTTGATTTTCTCCCGGTCCCGGATGGGTTCAACGCTGATCACGAAACCCGCCCCCTGTTCCTTTTGGCTTACCCGTTTTGCCTATACTGTGTAAGATGGTCAGCCCCCGCAACCGCCGCCCGGGCAAGGGTTTTCCCCCATGCGGATTCCCGCTTTCCCCTGTGCGGATAAAGGGGTAACTCGTGGTTCCAAATTCCCGAACGTCCGTGATTTTTAAGGAAGGCCGACGCCGTGAGGGTGCGAAGAGAGGCCGCTGCCCACCGGCAACAGCCTGCTTTCCAGCCTTATTGAATGCTGTTTTCGTAGCGCCGCAATACCTCGTCCTCTTCCAGATCATCAAACCGAATGTGCAGGCGACCGGCGCCCGTCCATTCGATCTGCTTTCGAAGCAGCGTGTCGCGTAAAACGCCGGGGTTGATCTGCCTGAGAAAGCTGTGCGGGATGTGCGCCGCCTCCAGCTGCTGTTCGTAGCGGCGCAGGCAAGCATCCAGCAGCGGGCTGCGCCGAACCTGCGGCAGCCCTTGCAGGTATTCGCGCAGGGTCAGCTCGCTCATGGGCTCGCCTCCTCTGCCGCCTGATCTACCGGGGCAAGGTAGGCGGCCATCACATAACCGTCGGCAATGCGCGCCCAAAGGGTGCCGTCAGCGTCGTGCAGCCAGCTCAGCACAACTACCGCCTCGTCCTTGCGCAGTTTTCGCACGGGTTCGCCGCCGGGCAGCGCACGTACCCGCAGCTTGCCGACGGTCGTGGTATAGGGCTGTGGGTCTGTGGGCGGTTCTTCGCTCAGGTACTCAATCCGGCAGTACCCAAAGTCGCCGGCACGGCTCACCTCGGCCCAGCCGTCCCCGTCCAGCTGATCCACGCTCAGCGTTTCGCCCCGCTCCATCCGAAACACAACATCCGCGCTCAGGTTCGGATGCATGCGCACATTGAGCACGGAGTCTGCATCCACCAGCACATAGGCGGTTGTGCCGTCAGCCCTGGCGGCTGTGGCGTGCAGCACGCACAGGAGGCAAAGCCCAAGCAGGCACCACCGTTTCAGATTCCGAATCATAGGTTCGCCTCCTCAAGGGGCCAGACAGCCAACCAATGCTTACGCTCCGCATAGAAATTCAGTTGCATCTGCGCCCGATCAAAACCGCTGCACCAGGGTAAAAACTTGGAGGGTACGGGCCGCCAGCAGGAGGTGCCCTGCATGCGGTAATGCGCCTTGTAAAGACCCCGCTGTGCGTTTTCACAGACGCGCACAAGCCGAACTCCATCCTGAAACACCCTCACAAATTTGCAGGGGTAGGCCGCACCGCTCACCAGATCGGGCCGGAACAGCGTGCAGGCGTAGCTTCGGCTCCCCTTGGGCTCCGGGCACATGGCGCAGCGCGCGCTCAGTTCCTTCATGCTCCCGTCTCCTTCCGCACATCCGCATCCTCCAGCCGGAAAAGCCGTTCTTCCAGCGCATACATCGTGCCCCGGAATACGATGTTGTCGCGCAGGCGTTCCACACGTCGCCTGTCTGTCCCCATGGCCGCGGCCACAAGGTCAATGCCTGCGGTTTGGCCGTAAAACAGCGAAAACAGCTTGCCCTCCGGCGTGTCGGCAAACCATTCGCGCGTGCGCCGGATCACCCGCAGCCAGCGGCGCGCCCGGCGTACGGTCGGGGTTGCCTGCTCCAGCAGCAGTGCCTTACGGCTTACCGGGTCGCCCGGCATGCCGCCCGGCGGCGTATAGGGTTGGCTGTAGTCCGTTCCCTGGGAGGCGAGGATCACGTCCGCTTCAAAATCCCGTACAGTATCCCGAAGCAGCGCCTCCCGGTGCAGGTGCCACTCCACCAGCCGATAGGTGTCACGGTCCAACGGTTTTGCCATGCTTAAACGTCCTTTGCTTTGCTTTGTTTTACGATGCCGTGCTGCGCACGCCGGTAAAGCGCATGCAGGGCGGTTCGAAGATCAGGGGAAATGCGCCAAGCTCGCCCTGCCGCTGTTTGGCGACGTTCACGGCCATGTAACGCCGGTTGGGCTGCCCGGCAAGCAGTCGGTAAAGCCCCTCGTCCTCTCTGCGGATGTAGGGATCGCTGGCGGCTTCCGGCTGATGCAGAAACCACACGTTGTCCGCGTCCTGCTCCATACTGCCGCTGCCGCGCAGCTCCTTGAGGATGGGCATCACCATGGCGCGGCCTTCGGTGCGCGTCACCTGTGCCAGCGCCAGCACGGGCACGTTACACTCCCGTGAAAGTTCCTTCAGCGCGACGCTGATCCGACCCAGCCGCACGGTTTCGTTTTCCGTGCGGCGGCGCGTTTCCATCAGTTGCAGGTAATCCACCACGACCAGTTCGGGCGATGTGGCTTCCACCAGCGCGCGCAGCTCTTCGGGCGTGCGCACATCCAGCGTGAAGTGTACCGGCAGCCGCGAGCCCTCGTTGGCGCTTTCGGCCAAAGCGGCCCATTGCGCGTCGGTGTCGATCTTGCCGTGCCGTATCTGGTTGAGTAGAACGCCGGAACCGCGGGCGATGATCCTTTGCCCGTATTGTTTGGCGGTCATTTCCAGCGTATCAACCAGCACCCGATGCCCGGCCGCCGCTGCATTCAGCGCGATTTCAAGCGCCAGCGAGCTTTTCCCAACGCCCGGGCGAGCCCCCAGAATCGTCATCTCGCCGGGGTACAGGCCGCCTGTGAGCCAATCCAAATCCGTAATGCCGGTAGCGATGGCGTCCGTGTCCCCTTTGGCGGCGCGCTCCGCACCGTCAAACGCCTGTGCCAGCGCCTCCCCGATGCTCAGGAGCTTCCCGCTTGCCCGCCCGCCGCGCAGCCCGGCACGCACGGCGTCGACTACCTCGTCCACATCGTTCATGCCGCTTAGCAGGCGTTCACATTGCAGGCGCAGCATGTTGTGCAGCGTGCGCCTCCTGCTGCAGGCAGCAACCAGGCGTACATAGGCGCCGGTGTTGACCGTCGAGGGCACGTACCGGTAGGCCTCCATCAGGTACGGCGAACCGCCCGCAAGGGCGAGGGTTTCGTCTGCGGCCAGCTCGCTGTTCAGCGTTACCAGATCAATCTCCATGCGCCGTGCGTGTAACGCATACATGGCTTTGAAAATCGCCTGATGGGCCGGGTCGTGAAAATCTTCCGGGGTGAGCACGCCCAAAAACTGTGCGCAGTCCCGATCCTGCATGAGGGCGCCGATCACCGCGCGCTCTGCGTCATGGTCAAATAAGGCGCTGTTCATGGTTTCCCTCCGCTGTTCACAAAGCGGGGCCGAACCGCTTCGGTTTCCTGGGGCCGCAGGCTACCGCCCGCGGCGTCCTTTTCCAGAATGCCCTTCACATAGCCCCAATGGCGTTTATCCTGGGGCCGCCCGACCGATACCTGCACCGCGTTGAGTACGGCAGGCGCGCCATATTCGGCCACCAGCGCGCAGGCCATATCGTAATCCGCAGTAGTTTGGGGGTACGCCGCGCGCTCGGCGGCATTCAGCACTTCGTTCAGGTCTGCGGCCAGCGCATCCATCTCCGCATCGGTCAGCAGGGGGTGGCTGCCATGCGCTTCTGCCGCGGTAGCGGCAGATTGGTCTTGGTCTTGGTCTTTGTCTTGGTCATGGCTTGTTTTGGTTGTGGTTGCGCGGGTTTGCTTTTCATAATAAGCATTTGCTTTAATTGCCTGTGCATGCTTTGCTTTCGGGCGACCTCCGAGGCTCCCGGCGGCGCTTCGCTTCGCGCTGATCTCCTCGTAGCTTTCCCGGTCCCTGTCTATCTGCAACCGGATGGTAGGGAAAACGTACTTCTCCGCCCCACAGAGCGGTATCGGCTCACCCGTGCTGGCATAGGTCAGCGCAGCCGTCATGAGCCTGCCCCGCTCCGCATCGGACAAAGGTTCCATTACCGTGATCCAGTCATAATAGGCTTTGACGTACTTCATGCTCATAGGCGTCACCGTGTTTCCGCGCCGGCGGCCTCCCGCGTGGGGCAGGGCTCGGAGTTTCGGGTCGCAGGCAGGGTGTAGGGCGCATCGCGGCCCATCACGGAGCGCGGCGGGTACAGCCCGCGGCGATGCTGCCGGAGCATTTGCAGGCTCTCCCGTGCAGCGGCTTCCATACGTCTGCCGGGGCGGCCCTCATAGCCTCGCAGGCTTTCTTCCAGCTGCGTGCGCGCCGCTTCCAGCGAGGGGCCGTATGCGGTGTTAAAGCATAACCAGCCGGGGCAGATCATCTTCAAACGGCACACGGTTCCCTCCGGCAGCGGGGCATGGTTGCTTGCCTGATCCGGGAACATCGCCGCATGCTGGATCGGGTACAGGATCACGCTGCAAATGCGCACCAGCGGGTGGCGGTTCAGCTCGTCCGGTTCGTCCTGCTCGGCAATGGCCGTGTACATATCCTCAAGGGTCGAATCCCAGACGATCAGTCTGGCGCCTTTCCGAATCAAAGCCTGTCGCCTCCTTCGCCGGTGGGTTGCATATCCGCGGCCGCCTTGTCCCCGCGCCATGCGTAGCACCCCTTCAGGGGGAAGAACAGGCGCTTGCCGCATACGGCCAGCTCGGCGTGCCGATCCTGCGCGCGGTTGTGCAGGCAGCTTGGGCAGCCGCCCATGTAGCGAAGGTCGGTCAGGGCTTCATCCAGCGCGAAGCCCAGGGCTTCGACCAGCTGCACGGCCTCGGACAGCGCGGCCGATGCCGCACTGTCCGAGGCTTCCGCATCCAGCCTGCGCAACGCGCGCAGCGTGCGCTCCCTTTGGAACTCAAGCATGCGCGCCACCCCCGCCTGCTTTGGCACGCAGTTCCCGCGCCAGCTTGTAGCTTTCCCAACCGGATACCAGCAGGTGGGCGTCGGCTTCCCGTACCAATGGCAGATCGGCAAGGGCGGTTACGGCAAACACCTTGCGCACATCCCGGGTAATGGCCTCGCGGTAACGCCGCCCATAGCGGCGGTAGTCAAGGCTGTTTTGGGTGCAGAGGGCAGTCGCACGCGCGGCTATGGCGCGGCTCAGCGCCTGCGCCTGCGCGGCGTTCACGGTCAGGCGGTTCTCTACCAGTTCTTTCAGCCTTCGGTTTTGGTCGTCCAGCACCAGCAGCATTTTGCCGAATTCCAATAGTTGCATTTGCAGGGTGCGCTGGTTCTCCGCGCCCAACTGCAATGCGGCTTCCATTGTGAGCGGGGTACCGCTGCCCGCACTCCGCGCAGGCAGCGGCAGGGCTTCCTGCATTAAGGCGTCGCGAGGTTCCGGGGTGTTGTGATCTTCCATGGTCAACCCTCCTATTCCACCTGTGCATAACCGGGCAAAACCGCTGCGGCGCCATCCAGCACGGCGCGTGCCTCCCGGCACCAGTCATCCACCGCGTTGATGCAAAGGCGCAAGACCTCCCGATCCTTCGCGGGCATCAGCTGCAGGTCCGTGCCGCGCCCCGCGGTCAGCGCGGCTTTGGCCAGAAACTGCATCGTCGCGTGGCGTAGATCATTCATCCCGCCGTCTCCGTTGTCCGTGGGAGTGCGGTGGATCAGTTCCGCCTGTGCATCGCGCGCTTTTTGTTCCATCCGCTCGGCATAGGCGGTAGCCTCGCGGAGTTCATCCTTCAGCGCCGCATAATCCGGCGGTGCAACCTCGACGATCTTTTCTACCTCCACCGGTGTAAGCGTGGCGACCGGTTCTTCCGCGAGCGCCTGTTCCAGCGAGCTGATCCGTGCCTGGGCATCGTTATGGCGGCTCAAAAGTGCTTCATACAGCGCTCCGGTGTGTTCGGCTTCCGTCCTTGCCTGCCGGGCCTCCTCCTGCGCGTGCCGGGCTTCCGCGGCTTTGGCTTCCACCGCGGTTTGCCGATCCTGTTCAGCCTGCTGCAATGCCTGGGTCAGGGCGGCCAACCGGTTGCCCCGCGCTGCATTGGCGGCCATCCCGGCTTCGATTTTCGCTTTCAGGGTACGCACGCTCATGTGACGCACATCGTGGTCGGCAGCGAACTGCTCCCGCTGGGCCGGTTCCAGCGCCAGCAGGGCGATTGCGGCCGACTGGTTCAGCTCCCCCAGGAAGGGGGTTTGCCGCACGCCTTCATACAGGCTCATCAACTCATTGGCGGTGGTCTGGCTCAGGTCGGTGTGCGCCTGCACCCAGGGCATGAACTGCCCATGTGGTAGGCGAGCCTTGACGCTTTGCAGCATGCCGCCCAGCATCCAGCCGTTTACGCGGATTTGCTGCTCGCATACGCGTATGCTGGTCGGCATATCCTGTAACGGGATTTCGTCAAAGTGGACGCTGCCGGGCGGCGTGTGGCGTGCAGGGGAGGGAGGAGCGCCGTTTGTGGGCACGGCGGCACCTGCGGGTGGATGATCCATGGTTGGTTCGCCCCTTTCTTTGGCTTGTGTGTGGCGCTGGGTGGGGGTTGGGTGCGGTGGGCGGGATTCGAACCCGCATGCTGGGGTCAGCAAGCCCATGCGCTGCCGTTGCGCAACCACCGCAGGCGCGGGGCACAGCCCCGCAGGGTTTGGGTCAGGCGATCACAACAACCGGCACGTCCGCAAGCTGTGCGCGCAGCCAGTTACCGATCATGTGCACCGCTTCGACCTTCCAGGACGCGCTGTCCGCTTCAAACAGGGCAATCTCTGCCGTTTCGCTGCCCTTGCGTACGCGCAGGATGAAGGGGCTGCCCGGCTGCTCAATTTCCGGGAAGATGCGGTGCGGCGCCAGCTGCACAGGGTTGATGATCTGTACATCGTTCATGCGGGTGATGCCGTTCTTGACCGTGACGCATTGGGTCACGCCGTCGTCGGCAAGGTTCGCCTCGGCTTCCATGCGCAGGTTGCCGGAGATTTTCAGCACATTGGCGCGGTTCTCGCCTTCGTCAAAGTGCGTCTGCACCATCACGGAGAAGCGCTCCTGATCCATGTACTGGTTCAGGCTGATCTGCGGGCGTTCAAACGTGCACACCGCAAGGGCGTTGCGGCGGCGAGCCTCGCCGTGCACCGGAGTCCAGACTTCTACGCGGTCATAGTTGGCCACCACCACCTGCAGCATTGCGTCGCGGGTGAAGTGCCCGTCCACATCGTTTTTCAGGTATTCCACCAGCCCGGACAGCGTGTAGATGCCGCCAAACTCCTCGGGGTAGGGTTTCTCATAGTGCGGGATGCACGTCAGGGGATTATCCCGCGGGGTGTTTACGTAGGTTGCCCCGTTAATCTCCTGCACGCTATAGGCGCGGCTCTTGCAGCCCATGTCGTAGAGGAAGCGCATCGCGTCCGCATCCATCAGGGGTTCGGGCGTGCGCAGGGGAGTGCTGCTGTTTTCCATGGGGGTGCCTCCTTTGTTCATTTGGCCGCCTTGAAGCGAACCACGTTTGCCTCGTCACCAGTGGTTTCGGCAGGCGGTGCTGCATCCTCCAGATCCATCTGCCCGGGCAGCTGGTCGGCGCTTTCAAACGCGGCCACATTGCCCTTGGTGTCGCGCTCCAGCATGCAGGTTTTGCTGAGGGTTGCGGGGGCGGCAAGCCGGGCTTTGACATCGCAGGTCATGTCAATGGTTTTGCGATCCGCATCCGGCGTGACCGTCAGGGTGATGCTGATCGTGCGCTTAAACTTCGGGTTGGTGTTGGGGTCAATGGCGTTTTTCAGAGCCTGATTCCAGGCGTCGCGGAACCGTTCGCGCGCGGCGCCGCCCATCAGGGTATCCAGACTGTCGATCGCTTTGAGTGCCATGGGGATGCTCCTTTCAATCGTCACAGGGATCAGGTTGTCGGGCGGCGAGGTTTGCCCTCGATATGGCTCTAGCCCGCCCGCTCATGCCCGCCGTGCATCCACGGCGGGCGGGGCGCTGGTTTGGCACATCCTTCGCCCATGAGCCTTTCTGCTTTGCTATGTCGGGGGTGATCCGCTTTTTGGGTTAGGTGCCTGTGGCACTGGTATGGCGTCTTGTGCGCTGCATATCCATCCTGCTCCCTTCCCGCCCGGAGGCGTATTTACAGTTCTAATTCCAGCCGCAGGGCAAGCCCCGCGGCCATGGTGGCAACGTCAGGTATTGAACCTGAGCGGGTCGAACCGCCCGCCGAGCACACGCGTTGCCATGTGGATGTAGTTGCCGCAATAACCGGTTTTGCCCCGGCAGGCACAGTAGGGCTGGTGGATGCAGGTGCCGCATAGGCTGGGCTCCGGTGTGTCCTCCGCTTGGACGGTTTCGCCGGTCAGGACTTCCGGCAGGTTGGGGGCGGGGTTGTGTTCGTTCGTCACGGCATCTGCCTCCATAGCAACCCAATGGCGATCATCAGCAGGCACAGCAGGGCAAACGCAAGGCAGAGCAGCCATTCCAGACGCCGCAGGTGCGTGTGAAAGCCGGTTTCCAACTGTCGCAGGTGTTCCTGCTCCGTGTGCAGCGCCTGCTCGGTGTGTTTCAGGTGCGCCGCCAGCGCTGTAAGGTTGTTGCTCAGCTTCTGCTCTGCCAGCGACTCGCCATCGGCCAGAGTCAGCGGCAGCAGCGGAAAGGGACGTTTCCCGAAGGCACGCCAGTAGCGGGCTTGAAATTGATCCACAGCCAGCGGCGCGGGGTTGCCTGTCGGCGGCATAGGGCGAAACGTGGAGGCACAGGGTTCCTGCATGGGGGTTCCTCCTTTTTCGGACGTACGGCTACTCTGCCTTAGCGCGGCGGCGTTCTTCCATGGCTTTCTGCCAGGCCAGGCTTCACGGGGGTAACGGCCAGCCGCGCTTGTCCAACGGAATATCGGGCGGCAGAAAGCTGGGGGTTTTTACAGTCTTCTTCGGCTTTGCCTGGTTGGTGACGGCGACAACCGACTGAGGGGGTTCAAGCCTTTGCGCTTTCCAGCGTTCCAGCTCCGCGCGCTCCACTACACGGGTTCGGTTCGGCCCGCTGCCGATGGCAAGACAGGTCATTTCGTCCTTCATCAGTTGCCGCGCCTTGCTCAGGCTCAGGCGCAATTCCTCCGCAACGTCGGCGGTTCGAAGATACTCGGGTTTCATGAGCCGCCCTCCTTGAGCTGCATGGTCAGGCGCTGCAATAGTTCGCTGCCTGCCTGGATCATTTGCTTGAGCTCTGTAACCGACCGCCCCAGCAGCTGCCGGTCATCCACACGCCCGTCCACCGCGTCGCGCTCCAGCGCATCCTGTAAGGCGCGCACATCGTCCATCTCATGGCGCAGCTTCATGGCCATCACCGGCAGGGTATAATCATCCGAGCCGATGTAGCGGCGGCGGTAACTATCGTAGTTACTGAGCATCCACCGGTGCCAGATCAGCGGATCACCCAGCGCGTCGGCAATGTGATCCACCTCGTCGGGGTGGGGCAGGGTTTCGCCGTTCTCCCACCGTTCCAGCGTGCTTTCGCTTACGCTGATGGCGGCCGCGAGCTTCCAGCGGGGCATTTTTAGCGCTTCCCGGGCTTTTTTCAGTTCCGTATTCGTGAATTCTGACAAAGTGCTGCGCCTCCGGTTCTGGTATCCTCAGAATAGGTCAGGGGTCAGGCGTGAAAGGGGGCGCGTAATGCTCGGGCACCTCGCCTCCGGCCTGCGGCTTCCAGCCCATGTACTCCAAAAACTTACGCTTGGGAAACTTGGGCCGGTTGCCGCTGAAGGGCACGTCGAAGGGGAACTGTTTGTGCCGGGCCATGATCACCGGGGCATACAGGGTCACGCCCAGCACGGCGGCCACTTCGCGGGTTTTCAGATACTCGCGGGGCAGGGCGGCCAGCTCGTCCAGGGTGGGGGGAAGGGTTTGGTTCACGGTTGTTCCTCCTTCAAGCGATACGCTGTTCATTGCGGGTGTTTATTGGGCCTTCGCAGCCAGCAGCCCCATCATCCATGCCAGGGTGTTCAGGCGTTGGGCGGGGGTCATCTGTGCAAAGAGCTCGTCCACTTTGCGCTGTTCCTCGGTCTTTAGGCGCTGCTGCTCGTCCTCCGGCGGGGTGGTGGGGGTGGTTTGCATAGGGTACCTCCGTTGATGAAATGCATATTTTGTGATAGACTTCCTGTAAATGGAATGAAAGTGAGCAGCAATGCATATGGATACAGTCATTTACAAAATGGAATCATCACCATTTGGGTCTGCGAATCCTATATCAATCCCAAGGCCTACCAAGTGCCCAAGATGTAAACATGCGATAGGTGCGAACATCTTTGCATCACGTCGTTACAACGATGGTCGCGAACAGCCACGTTTTGTCGTGTTGTTCCAATGTGATAACTGCTTCAAACCATTCGTATGCATCTACAACGAGGAGAGAATTGGTACTGCGAGCAACGGCAAACTATTATTCAGATATACTTTGGTTGATATTGGCCCAATCGAAATTGAGAAACGCGATTTTTCTGATGACATCCTCCATCTTTCAAGCAGATTCTGTGACATCTACAATCAAGCATATGTCGCCGAGCAAGGTGGACTGAATGAGGTTTGCGGCATGGCTTACGGGAAAGCACTGGAGTTCCTTGTTAAGGATTATGCAATCAGCAGACATCCTGACAAGGAGCATGAGATCAGCGCCATGCCATTAAGCAGGTGCATACAGGCGTATGTGGACGGCGCTAAAGTCCAATTGCTTGCTGAACGCTGCGCTTGGCTTCGAAACGATGAAACACATTACGTCAGGATGCACGAAGACCTTGACCTTAGCGATCTCAAGAAGCTCCTTGAAGGCGTGATTCGTTCGATTGAGATCGATCTTCTGACTGATACTGCCGCTGAGATTCCGCCCAAGAATCACGCGTAGCTATCAGCTCGCCCTCTTTGCTCCAGTACTGCTTCACCAATCGGCACGGGTCATCAGGGGTTACCCCTGTACCGATCGTAGCCTCCGTATAGATCACGGTAATTTCCTTGGCAACTCGCGGTAAGCGTGGCTTCATGGGGTTCATACAGCAAAGTCTCCTTTCATGTATCTGTAGCTACATTATACACGTGAAAATGTAGCTGTCAATACCTTCATATCTGAAATCTGTATTTACAGCTACATTCACATTTGTTATAATTATTAGAAGGAGGTGGGAGCTTGCACGAAAGACTAAAAAAAGCAAGGAACGCTATTGGCTTGACGCAAACCGAGTTTGCCCAATCCATAGGAGCAACTAGGCCAATGATTGCAGCATACGAAAGCGGTAAAGTCGAAGTGCCGGAACCTACTCTTCGGCTAATTTCTGTGTTACATGGTATATCCTATGAATGGTTAAAATATGGCAAAGGTAACATGCAACCACAGACCGTGGATGCTGATGTCGCTGCCCTCACCAATATCATGACCAGCGATGACGAGTTCGCAAAAAGCCTATTTCGAACGTTTGCACGTCTAGGCCCGAATGAGTGGCGGCAGCTGCGCATGTTTATGGAAGGCGTGCTGCGCGAAACTGATGAAAATGAACAAAAAAAGTGAGCCGCTTAGCAGGCTCACTTTTCTTTCAGGTACAGGGCTTTGACTACCTGGTATATGTAGGTTAGCGCCTTTGGATCGCTGATTTCCGCCAGCATTACCTCAATCGTCTGCTTGATATCTTCCATTGGCACCCTCCAACCACAAACATATGTTCCTGTTAGATATAGCTTATCATAAAGTGTTCGGCGAACATTGTCAAGCTCTATATACGAGAATCAATTTCTGTTTATAGCAATATTTTAGGGTAGGCTTTTGTACTAATAGGTGTTATAATTGGGAAAACGCTCTCGGAGGTACCACACAATGGCAAAATGTCACAGGTGTCATAAAGGCGGTCTATTTACAAAACTGAATCAAGATGGGTTGTGTGCCCGTTGCGAGTTACAGGCTGCAAAACTGGAATATGAAAGCCTGCAATCTGATATTTACGAATTGCAGACAAGACGGAGTAACGAACAGGAACTGCTGCGGCAAGCGATGCAGGCTGCTGACCATGAGGCGAGACGACGGATGCAGCCCGTGTACGAACACCTCAATGCAAAAACGGAAGAATTAAATCATGTAACGCAACTTGTTGATGATACCCGAAAAAAGGGTATCCAAATGGAAAACCGAATTGCAAAAATGACTCCGCTCGTAAAAAGTATTAAGTATGCGATTAGCGCATTTCCGGAAGGCGCGTACATAAATGATCTCTCTCGCATCACGCAAGATATGGATTTGCTGGTTCCACCCGCCACAAACTTGAATTGTCTGACAATTAAGGAGCTGCGCACTCGGTATCGGCAGATTGAACGTCAGATCAAGGACGTTTATGGCCAATACCAGTCCCGCTATACGACGAAGGCAAATGCAACACTCTACAAGCTGATGGTATTAGCATTGAGTGCCGAACTGCAACAGATCATGAGCCGCCTTACCTTCAGCAAACTAGACGATGCTATAGCAAGTGTTAAGGCACTAACCGCAAAGTATTATGTCATAATCACCGAGGCAAACCAGAGTATAGCACCAACATTGGTGCGTTTTACCGGTCAGATCGAATCTTTGTATATCGATGCTGTCAGCTTGGAGTACGAGTACCTGATCCGTAGGGAAAGAGCGAAGGAGGAGCAGCGCGCATTGCGTGAGCAAATGCGTCAGGAAGCAGCCGAGCGCAAAGAACTTGAACAACAACGGAAAAAGGTTGAAAATGAAGAGCGTAAGTACCTGCTTGAAATTGATCGAATCAGGGAACAGATTGCTCTGGCGGCGCAAGACCAGATTGCTATTCTCACAAAACAACTCCAAGATGTTCAAAGCCAGTTGTCTACCGTTGAGGAGAGAAAAGCGGAAATCATCAATCTACAAAACGGTAAAGCAGGTACGGTCTATATTATTAGCAATCTGGGTTCATTTGGAGATGAAATGTTCAAAATTGGGATGACCCGAAGGATTGAACCGCAAGATCGAATCGCTGAATTGTCCTGTGCAAGTGTTCCTTTTCCGTTTGATGTACATAGCTTCATTTTCTCGCAGGACGCAGTATCTCTGGAAGCCGAGCTTCACCGACAACTTAATATGAGAAGAGTGAATAAGGTCAACTTACGAAAGGAATTCTTTCAGGTATCTGCAGATGAGCTTGAAACGCTGGTAACAAGCATTGATCCATCAGCTCCCTTTCAAAGGACAATGCTGGCAGAGCAATACCGCCAGAGTCAATCCATTGATGAGCCATTTGAGGTTGAAGAGACTGGAGTCGAGGGGTCTGATGAAGAAGACGATGCAGATGAAACCTAACATAACAAATGATGTAATCGTTTAGTATGGGTACAAAACGCGTTTTTAAAATCGTAGTTTGATGAAGCGGTGAGAGCATGTGTATTTTCCCAGACTATTTCCCTGATAACTTTTCAGATCATGTGCGTAAAGCAGGAGGAAAAGAACAGCGGCTGCATGTGTATAGGTTAGCTAAGCAGGGAAAACTGAATGATGAGGCATTTTTTTGCACAAAAAAGGAAGACGAGATTCTTAAAGTGGATCGTATTTACAATGACCCTCTCTCTGATTACTGCACATCATGTTTTCTTGACTTCGCTGAATGTGATAAATTGCGAAAATTCTTTATGAGAAAACATTACCCACGTGTTATAATGCTATGTGGACATACTTGTCCATTGTGTGGGCCATCACAGATTACCAAGGAACGGACAAAAGAGAACACCTCTCATGTTGATTGGTGGATTTACAAGGATGCGACCCCCTGCATATGTTTTTACGAGGTAAAATCCAATGAAGAAGTTTGATGAGTTTTTAGAAATCAATTCAAAGAAACTGGTTTACCTATTTTCCCTAATGCAATATGAAGGTATCCCTATTGTCTTCGTTTGTAAAGACGAAAATAGCCTTTATATTTGTTTGTGCACAGAAATACGCAAAATACAAACTTGGATTGTCGGGCCAGTTTCTCTGGAAAATATCGAAACACTAATATCGCAGCAAATTGATTTATATCATGTCTTCAAGGATATTGAGTATCCTCTTTATCAGATCGAGAGCAAGAGATATCGAGTTTTTACATCAAAAACGGTTCATTTCAAGGCTATTAATGAACTAGACCTTCCTGTTGCTGGTGAAATGCTTGGCTACATGCCGAATGAAGCATACGAGGGATTGCTGGAGTTGAAAACCGAAAGCATCAACAAGGCTTACTTAAAAAAATGTACACATTTTCACGAGATGCTCATTGGGGCGCTGAGTAGGGTACAAGATGACGATAATAATCACTGTTTCGAGGTTAAGTACAAAACAGATGACAATATGGTCGACAAACACACCATTCAATATCTAGATGCTGCTGTTGTTGAGTACATATCTGAGCATTCTTCTTTTACGAGGATCGGTGAACTTCAAAAAGATGCAACTAAACCTACTATAAATTGTGGCGCAAGTGATGATGATCTGAAGTATGCTGCCTAATTCTGAAAGTGAGTGGAATTATTATGAGACCTAGCTCTTTTCAATTCACAGATCCTGTATTGACGCGACTCAATTTTTCTTCAAAGCTTGATTTTAAACCTAATATAGAGAATCATTTCTCGCTGGATAATAACATAAGCACTGTTATTAAGAAATCCGTGGATCAACCTAACGCAGTGGTTGAAGTCACTTTAACAGTCAACGCTGATTCTGGCGAGTCACCTTTCTCGTTGACAGCAGCTATGATGGCGAACTTCAGATGGGCACAGGAACTTGAAGAACCGAAAGTAAAAGCTCTATTATCACAGAATGCCGTGGCTTTACTTATCAGTTATCTACGTCCTATTGTCGCCTATGTTACAAACGTATCTCCTTTCCCGGTTTATAATTTGCCGTTTATGAATCTAAATGAGCCAGATGCCAATACCCATTCGGATGAATCATCATTAGAATAGCATAAATTGCGTAATTAGGATATTTACTTGCAATCTACTTCACTAGTTACTATTCACATCTGAAGCTATCTTCATTCAATTTCTCAATCAATGGTTAAATCGGATTAACCGCTTTCCATGGCGTAGCAGGCGGACACTGTGTTACGAAATATAAGTGATTGGTATTATAAACAAAACAGGCATAGGGTGCATTGCTCATATTTCTACCTCTGTATGCTGGAGCATGGCATCAGGAAAGAAACCCACAATGAACTGTAAGAAGTGCAATAAAGAAATTCCTGACGGTTCTGTCTTTTTATATCTGGTGTGGAGCTCCACAGGAAGCAAAACACCAAACTCGCTTGTGTGGCAATGGCACTGGAACCGTCTATAAACGGGGTCGCCATGGTCAGCTGAGTTGATCCTTGACGAGCTATAAAGCGTGTGACTATACTGGGTTTGAAACAATCTATGAAAGGAAACACAGCATGCCCCGTGCAACCCTAAAACGCCGTCCCGATGGCCGCCACGTGACCCGCTACAAAGGGCAGGACTTCTACGGCGACACCCAGTCGGAGGCCTTTGCTGCCCGCGATGCCTATCGCAAAATGCTCGAACAGGGCATGAACAAGGAAACCCACATTGAGATGGAGCGCATGAATGAATTGTAAGAAGTGCAACAAAGCAATTCCTGATGGTTCCGCCTTTTGCAACTGGTGCGGAGCTCTACAGGAAGCAAAACGCCAAAGACGCCTTCGCGGTAATGGCACTGGAACCGTCTATAAACGGGGCCGTACATGGACAGCCAAAACGATCCTGGGCTGGCGATCAGAAGATGGAAGGCTGCTGCCTGTATCAGCAACCAAGGGCGGCTTTTCCACCAAGCGCGAGGCGATTGAGCACCTGCCGCAGTTGCGCGGTGAAAAACAGGAACGCAAGAGCCTGGGGGATTATTGGGAGCTGTGGGAGCGGGACAACCTGCCCCAACTGTCACAATCCAAACAAACGGCTTACCGTATCGCCTACCGGAAGCTGGGCAAGCTGGTGCACCGAGATATTACTAAGCTGGATATCGCTGATCTTCGAAACGCAGTGTCAGGAGGCGCGACCAGTTACTACACTGCCCGTGATATGAAAACTCTACTTGCACACCTTTACAAGCTGGCCGGCGCGGATCAGGTAGCAAATGGTGCGCTGCCGACCTACATTGTTCTCCCGGAAAAGCAGGAAACCGAGCAAACACCCTTCAACAACAACGAGCTGGTCAGCCTCTGGACAGCCTATAGCGAGGGCGATACGTTTATCGGCTATATCCTCCTGATGATCTATTCAGGTATGATGCCGGGCGAGCTACTGGGTGCGCGCAAGGCTATGATCGACCTGGAAGGTCAGCGTATCATTGGGGCTGGTATAAAGACCCGAGAGCGCAAGAAAACGGATATCGTCATTGCGGATTTCATGGTGCCTGTTGTGGCCTCGCTGCTTGAGTTTAGCACCGGCACGAAGCTGCTGACCATGAACAAGGATCATTTCTACACTGCTTACTATGAGGCGCTGGAACGCTGCCAGTGCCGCAAGCTGCCGCCGTATTCCTGCCGCCATACCACAGCCACAGCGCTAGCCATTGGTAACAACATCGCCCCGTCGATCATCCGCAAGGTCATGCGCTGGAGCACAACCCGCATGCTGGATCGCTATGCGCATGCCTCTTCGCAGGACGCTTTGGGGGCCGTAAATGTGCTTGCGCCTGATATCAAAAAACAATCAACGGACACCTGATAAACGGCTTAAATTAAGGCTATATGCCGCCCCTGCTAAGGGAGTAGGCTGGGTTAACCGGCGCGAGAGTTCAAATCTCTCCTTCTCCGCCATAAAAGGACGTCCATCTCGATACGAGGTTGGCGTCCTTTTTATTTTACATGAGGGGAAACGGGCCATGTTTGCTGTTTTCGTTTAGATATTTCGTTTGCGATATAGACTTTGGAAATATTCATTGCTCTGATCAGAGCATCAGTTCCCTTGAACTGAACCCTGCTTTCGTCGTACTTAACTCGTACCTTCTCGGTTTTGCTAATGATTGAAAGAATTGGAGGCAAGGCTTTTTCCAAATCTGATAATGTAAACATATCAATGCTACTATCCTTTTCTATCGAAGCTCTAGAGATATACAAAGCCTTAATTCTATTTCTTAAAAGCGAATACTGTGCTGTTCCTTATGAAAATGCAAACTGTGCTTTTTCACACTTACTAATGGTAGTGGATATAGTCTTTATCGCAGCATATAGCTCTTCCTGTGAATAGTGATCCATTTCTCCCTCCTGAATATACCAACTTATTCTTATGATAATTGATATTACCATATATTCAGAACATGTCAAATCCCATGGTAATATTTAACATACGACGGATATTTTTTACTTACAATCTTTGCACGATTCTCCGTTTCAGAGTGCACCCACCCCCGATTGTATCAACAATATCAGCATTTTCCAAAGCCTTGTAAGACAAAACTTACAAGGCTTTTTTCATGCTCAAAATCGGTTATGAAAAGTAGATGAAAATTTACGTAAAATCGCATCTGTTACTATTCGTGTTTCTACTCGTTATAATCAGGCTTGGTGGTGTGAGAAGGAAGCTGATTGACGGAATCAACCATGGTTTGCGTGGGTGTATGGGTGTCATAATGAAGCGTTGTAGCGTAGTCTGTATGGCGCATGATGTCCATAATGATCGAGGGCGATATGTTCTGGAGGGCGAGCGCTGTGCCGGTATAATGGCGGCTGGAGTAAGGCAGCACTGCCGGTCGGATGCCACAGCGTTCCTTTAACTAGATCGGCCGTGTTTCAGTGCAGTGAGGGGAATAGAAATTTGAACCTTATGTTATTAGTCAATTTATAAAACGTTACTTCAGGAGGTGTCCCTAATTCACGCGGACAATTATACAGTTCTTTGATTCAACAACATAGCCACTATGAGGGTAACTGGGCATATCGTTCGCTTTTGCATAGGTCTTGCACAGCTCGACAAGTGCCGGATCGTCAGAAAAGTGCAGATCATACCCGCAATAGGAAAATACCTGATCAAGATTTTCCGCCATGGTGGATTGCGCCCAGTAAAGCACGGATACCAGGTTTGTGTCCACCGGTTTACGGGTTGCTTCCACATTGTTGACCCTGCGGGTATAATGGAATGTATCCCGGATTTTCTCATTGATTTTGATAAACAGCGACATCGCTTGGGAGTCTTCCGGCAGGGTAATCTGGTTATTCAGCCACGGGTAAAGCTTGCCGGTTGTATAGGGAATTTCGGAGAGCATCAGCAGGACGACGGGCTTTGTCGTATCCTGATTTCGCAAAACATCCTTGGCAATGGTTTGAATCTGCTCCACCTCACGCTCGGAGCGCAGCGAATCGGCAGACATATAGTAGCTCAGAAGTACCCCCTGATTGACGCATAACAGCAGACCAAGGCCAATGCTGAGCATCCGGACGGCAATCCGCTTCTGCCGCATCAGAAGATCGGCAAGCAAGGCGGCAGTAAAGGCAATGAATACGCCAAATACCTGACAGGCACGGTAAGGGGTTGCGCTGCCCTGAATGACGGATAAAACAATCAGCGAAAAGAGCATTCCCAGCACAGGCAGGAGGATGGAAGGCTTTTTTCGAACCATCACAATGGCAAACACAATTAGGACTATTACGGCCACAACCAGTTCAGCAATGGGGAAGTAGATCAACGCCGTCAAAATATAGTTATATAAAATCGACAGTAACAGGAAAGCCACATTGCTGGAAATGGAGTCTTCAAACCAGTGGATTTGAACGGCTCCGTTGCTTTGAAAACTAAGATGATTGACCGCCAGAAGGATTTGGTGCACAACCAGGCGGAGTAAAACGGCGGCAATCAGGATGGCGGCATAGACAAGGCCTTGCAGGAGGATCGTCTTGATGTGATCCTCTCCGGGTTGCCCATAGAGCGCCTGCAGTAACAACACCGCAAAAACCAGAAAAACGTAGACCACTGTTACCGATTCATAGCCGGAAACCACAATGGTCATCAGTACGGCCGCAATGGGATAGGCGACCCAGGGTTTGCTTTTTCTGTGGAGCGCATCCCAGACAAGCAGCAGGGCAAACGCCGTAAACAGCATGCTACCGCAGACCCAACGATTGCATGCCAAGTAGGACCAGATTTCGTTCATCAACGGATAGGAGATCAGCAACCCCACAAAAAGGATATTTACCCACATTGAAAAACGACGGTTTGTGCAGCGGTCAAAGAGAATGCAAAAGCTGGTTGCCGCCAAAAGTAATAAGACAACGGCGATTAAATCCGAAGCGAAGTAACTGATCGGGGTAAGGGTTCCGGTCGTCCAGAAAAAGACTTTTTCCCAAAACAGCATGCCAAAACGCCCAGCCGTTAAGAGTCCGTTTCCATCCCCCATATACAGATCGCCATGCAAGGAATCTACGCCCACATGCATATGGACCGTCGAATACCCATAGGACAGGAGGGCGATAAAGACAACAAACAGAATGTACCATTTATGTTCGATGTATCGTTTGAGGTCTTTCAGATATTGCTGCAAGATGTTTTCCTCCTGAATGCTGGTGGATGCTGTTTGAACCCAGAAAATGCAAGGTTATTATAACAAGTCCTGAAAATACTGGCAAGAGCGGATCACGCCAACCGGGGGCACGCCCTTTGACGTGGGTGAAGCCGGGCAGCTAAAGATACGGCACAGAAACGCGACGTACAAGGGCTGCCTTTGCAGACGGCTACGGGACAGGGCTCTTTTCTTTTGAGCGATGAAGGATAACGCAGCTGCCGCCTACCGATGGTCGCGGATATATACCTGCCCGCAATGCACAAGCAGAAAGCTGCCCTGCGTACAGAGCCGCCGATTCTTGAGCATGCGCAGATGCGCGTCAAGGGCGGGCAGCGTCGCAGGCAGGCAGGCTTCTTCGTTAAAACAGGGCACGACCACAATCAGCTTCGCCGGTATGGCGGGCATGAAATCACCTGAAATCTAGTATAATTAGGTAATCGACGCTGTCCCGATTATACCGTAGCAGGGAAATGAAGTCAAGGGAACGCCCGCCCGTGTGGGAGGATAGCAGGCGGGATGGGTTATGAATTGTAATCATGTTGCCTGTTGGACTGCGGGATCGGACAAAGGCGACCGCAAAGCAGAACGACCGGGAATGAAAATCATGATTGTTGCCTTATCCTTTCAACCGGCAGGCAGGCCGGCGCAAGGGTGCCGTTCCTCTCATGGGGGCAAACTTAGCCAAACGGGTTTCCAGTTTGCAGACTTCGCGACCAAATGATCACGGAGCCGCTTGACTTATGTGGATTCTCTAGATAGAATATCGAAAGATGGGACTGTCCCCCGCAATCATGGGAGGTTGGCAATGAAAGTTGTTCTTCTCGCAGGTGGATTTGGTACAAGGATCAGCGAAGAATCTCAGTTCAAACCCAAACCAATGATCGAAATCGGCGGAATGCCCGTACTCTGGCATATCATGAAGAGCTATGCCTTTTATGGGTATACCGATTTTGTCATTTGCGCGGGTTATATGCAGCATGTCATCAAAGAATGGTTTGCCGATTATTATCTGCACACGAGCGATATTACCTTTGATTTTACGCAGGGGAATAAGGTAATCGTGCATAACCAGCACGCGGAGCCGTGGAGGGTCACGGTTGTGGATACCGGCTTGCATACTATGACAGGGGGCCGCGTCAAACGCATCCAGCCTTATGTGGATAATGAAACCTTCATGTTAACCTATGGCGACGGGGTGTGCGATGTAGATATCAAAAAACTGGTTGCCTACCATCAGAGCCATGGAAAGCTTGCTACGCTGACATCTGTCGTGCTGGAGCAACAGAAAGGCATTTTGGATATCGGTGGCGATAATGCCGTCCGTTCCTTCCGGGAAAAAAGCGCAACTGACGGGGCTCCGATCAATGCCGGCTTTATGGTGTTTGAACCGCAGGTGTTCGACTACCTAAAGGACGATCAGACGATCTTGGAACGGGAGCCCCTACAGGCATTAGCAGAAAAATGCCAGTTGATGAGCTACCACCACGAGGGCTTTTGGCAATGCATGGATACCAAGCGCGAGATGGATATGCTGGAAAAGCTATGGGAAACACACCAGGCACCGTGGAAAGTGTGGGAAAACTGATGGGTAGTTTGGCGTTCTACAATCAAAAAAGGGTGCTGGTTACGGGGCATACGGGGTTCAAAGGCAGTTGGCTTTGCCAGATGCTGTTGGATGCCGGCGCAACCGTGACCGGATACAGTCTGGAGCCACCCACACAGCCAAACCTGTTTTCTCTGGCCGGGCTTGAAGGCCGTATGACCAGCATTATCGGAGATATTCGGGATTTTGACCGGCTGTTGCAGGCGTTTGACGATGCGCGGCCGGAGTTTGTTTTTCATCTGGCGGCGCAGCCAATCGTCCGCCAGGGCTACAAAGAACCAAGGGAAACGTACGAAACCAACGTGATGGGTACCGTTAACGTGTTAGAATGTGCCCGGAAAACCCCTGACGTCAAGAGCCTCCTGAACGTGACGACGGATAAGGTTTACCAAAACAGCGAATGGTGCTGGGGCTACCGTGAGAATGACCCATTGGACGGTTTTGACCCTTACAGCAACAGCAAAAGCTGTTCGGAGCTGGTTACGCATTGTTATAAAAACGCTTATTTTACAGATGGCAGCATCGCCGTTTCCACAGCCAGGGCGGGCAACGTCATTGGCGGTGGCGATTTTGCCGCCGACCGTATCATGCCGGACTGCCTGCGCGCCGTGCAGGCAGGCAAACCCATAGGCGTTCGCAACCCCCAATCTACTCGACCTTACCAGCATGTGCTGGAGCCGCTGTCGGTATATCTGCTGCTTGCTCAAACGCAGTATGAAAACCCGCAATATCAGGGGTATTATAACGTGGGCCCGGATGATTGCGACTGTGTAACAACCGGAACGCTGGTAGACCTTTTCTGTAAAACATGGGGAGAAGGCGCCGCCTGGGCAAACCTGCAGGAAGCCAACGCGCCGCATGAAGCGAATTTTCTCAAATTGGATTGCAGCAAGCTGAAGCAGGTTTTCCACTGGCAGCCGCGCTGGCATATCCAGCAAAGCGTAGCTATGTTTTGTCAGTTTAACAGAGCCATGCTGGCCGGGACCCCTATTGCCGATGAAATGTCGCAGGAGATCGAAGCGTTCTATGCCTGAGGAAAACTTCACGGGCGATGGCCGAGGTTCACCACGGATATGCGGCCTGCGGCAAACAACGCATGAGCGGCGGATGCCGGGAAACGAGAAGCGGACCTGCGGTACACCGGCCGGAAGACCGTCATACCCCTGATATCCAGAGACGGGGCCGACCGCACAGTCTGCCGGCCATCCCATGTCATAAGGGAGTATGCCGCTTATCGTACGGCCGACAGGAAGGAAGGGATTGGATTTTGAAGAATCTCCAGCTGCTCGATTGTACACTGCGTGACGGCGGGTATCTGAACGATTGGCAATTTGGGTATAGCAACATTGTGAATATTTTTGAACGGATGGTCAGCTCCGGCGTTGACATATTGGAAATTGGTTTTCTGGACGGCAGCAGACCCTTCGATCTCAACCGTACCATCATGCCGGACACGGCAGGTGCAGGCGCTATTTATGGGAATCTGGATAAAAAGAACACTTTAATCGTCGGCATGATCGACTTTGGAACCTGCCCCATCGGGAATCTTCAACCCTGCGCCGAAAGCTATCTGGATGGCATCCGGGTAATTTTTAAAAAGCATATCCGCAACGAGGCGATTGCCTATTGCAGGCAGGTTAAGGAGCTCGGCTACAAAGTTTTTGTTCAGGCGGTATCCATTACCAGCTACAGCGAAGCTGAGTTGCTCGATCTTGTAAGGCTGGTGAACGATTTTGAGCCCTACGCTCTTTCCATGGTCGATACCTATGGTTTGCTCCATCAGGATAATCTGTACTCCATCTACCAGCTTCTGGATCAAAACCTGAAAGCGTCCATCGCGATCGGCTACCACGCGCATAATAATTTCCAGATGGGGTATGCCAACTGTATCCGGATGATCGAAGCTAAAACGGAACGTTCCATGCTGGTGGACGGCACGCTCTACGGCATGGGTAAGAGTGCCGGAAACGCGCCCGTAGAGCTGCTGGCCATGTACATGAACGAAAACTGCGATAAACAGTATGACATCAACCAGATGCTGGAAGCGGTGGAGACAAGCATTCTGGACATCTACCGCGTGATTCCGTGGGGCTACAATCTGTTTTACTACCTTGCCGCCTCCAACAAATGCCACCCCAGTTATGTGTCCTATCTGATGAATAAGAAAACCCTCTCCATCAAGTCCATCAACGATACCCTGCGGAAAATCGACGAGGAACATAAGCTGATGTATGATGCCGATACCATTGAGCAACTGTATCGGCAATATCAGGAATGTGAATGTAACGACGCCCGCGCGCTTTCGGAGCTGGCGGAGCGGCTGAAGAACCGCCGTATCATTGCCATCGGCCCGGGGTCAAGCACTCTGACGGAGCAGGATAAATGGGTCGATCTGTTTCAACAGCCGCAATGCGCAGTGGTTTCCATTAACTTTATCCCGGACTTCGTAAAGCCCGACTTTGTTTTCCTGACCAACTCCAAACGGTATGTGCAACTGGCCAATCGGCTCAGCGAACAGGAATGTGCCGATATTTGCATCATTGCAACCTCCAACGTAACCAAAGCAAGCGGTCTGTTCCAATACGAACTGAATTACAGCCGCCTGATCGACCAGCAGGCGGAGGTGCAGGACAACTCCCTGTTTATGTTCCTGCGGCTGATGATGGAACTGGAAGTGCGGGACATCGATCTGGTTGGCTTTGACGGCTATTCGGAAACAAAAATGAATTACTACAAAACCAACATGGAATACGCGAATGTTCGGCAAATGGCGCAGCGGCTGAATGCGTACGGGCAGAACTTCATCAGGGCCCATCAGCAGCAGCTGAACATTCACTTTATTACTCCGTCGTATTATCAAATTGACTCGGCACAGGAGCGGATAGAAGGATGAAGACGAAAATCTCGGACTGGATCGCAGCGTACTTGGTTTCCCAGAGCATTCACTACAATTTTACGGTGCCGGGTGGCGGCGCCATGCATCTGAACATGTCGCTGGGGCATCAGGAAGGGCTTACCAATATTTTTGTCCAGCACGAGCAGAGCGCTGCCATAGCGGCGGAAGGCTTTTTCAGAACCTCCCATGAACTGCCGCTTGTCTGCTGCACAACCGGCCCGGGAGGCACCAACACGCTTACCGGGGTGCTGGGGGCATGGCTGGATTCCATCCCGATGCTGATTATCAGCGGGCAGGTGCGCTATGCAACCACAGCCCGCGCCGCCGGGGTAAACGTGCGCGCCATGGGGGATCAGGAGTATGATATTACCCCCATGGTGGCGCATATGACGAAATACGCCGTTATGATCCATGAGCCGAACATGGTTAAATACCACCTGCAAAAGGCGCTCCATCTGGCAACACACGGTCGACCCGGGCCGGTATGGCTGGATATTCCGCTGGATATTCAGGGCGGGTATATTGACCCGGCGGAGTTTGTGGAGTTTCAGCCTGCGGAACTGACGGAGGATATTGTCCCTGCGGTGGATGCGGCGCAAATCCGGGAGGTGCTGGAGCGAATTCGAACGGCAAAACGCCCGGTGTTCCATGTGGGCAACGCAATCCACACCACCGATACGGTTGCGCTGATGCGGACGGTTGCGAATAAGCTGGGAATCCCCGTAACCGTCGCATGGGACGCCACCGACCTGCTGCCGCACGACCATCCGCTGTTTACAGGCATCCCCGGCCTTTTGGGGGACAGGCCGGGCAACTGGGCGATCCAGAACGCTGATCTGGTTGTGTCCGTCGGTTGCCGCCTCAGTTTCCGTCAGGTTGGCTATAACGTAAAAACGTGGGCTCGCGAAGCCTTTGTGGTGATGGTGGATATCGACCGCAACGAACTGTGCAAACCCAGTATCCATGTTGAAATGCCGATCCACGCGGACGCAAAGGACTTTTTGGAAAAGATGGACGCCGCCCTGCATGAACCCATGGAAACGCACGGGGAGTGGCTATCCATCTGCCGGGATTGGAAAATGCGTTACCCGGTTGTCAGCGCCAGGCATTACGAAGGCACAGGCCGCGCCAACGCCTATTGCTTTCTGGACCAGATCAGCCGAATGGTGCCGCCGGATCAGACTATTGTCCTTGGCAACGGTACGGTGGAGGCTTGCCTCCATGCCATTCACATTCAGGAGAAAACACGGCTGATCTGCAACAGCGGCGCCGCAAGCATGGGGTATGATTTGCCGGCGGCCATCGGCAGTTGCTTTGCTTCTGGCAAACGGGAAACGGTATGCCTGACCGGGGACGGGAGCATTCAGATGAACCTGCAGGAGTTGCAGACGATTGTCCATCACAGGCTCCCCATCAAGATTTTTGTGGTCAACAACGAGGGCTACCATTCGATGCGGCAGACGGAGGATAATCTGTTTGCCAACATGACTAAGGTGGGCATCGGGCCGGAGAGCGGCGATCTGAGTTTTCCGAGCATGGAGAAAATCGCGGGCGCTTACGGCATCCCCTACCGCAAGGCGCAAACTAACGCGGAGTTGCCCGAAGCCCTGCAAGCGACCTTACACACAAACGGTTTTGCCATGTGCGAGGTGTTTGTGGACATCCATCAGAAGTTTGAGCCAAAAAGCGCGACCAAGCGCCTGGCGGACGGCACCCTCGTATCGCCGCCGCTGGAGGACCTGGCCCCCTTCCTGCCGCTGGAAGAGCTGCAGAAAATCATGATTGTGCCCATGGTGCAGAGCAACCGGTAAACGCCGGATGCGGTAACGGCATGAGGAGGTACGTAAGCTATGCGCAGGGCTTTGGTTACCGGCGGCAGCCGCGGTATCGGTGCTGCAACGGTCAGGTGTCTGGAGCGGGATGGCTTTGAGGTTGTTAAACCAACGCGGGATGAGCTGGACTTGCTTAACGTGGAAAGCATCGACCGTTTTTGCGATTCGATCCGGGATATCCCGTTTCAAGTGCTGATCAACAACGCGGGCATCAACGACGTTCACGCCATTGAGGAGATTACCGACGATGAGATAGCGCGGATGATCGCCGTCAATCTGGTGGCGCCGATCAAGCTACTGCGCTGTGTAACGGGCGGTATGAAAGCGCAGCGTTACGGGCGCATCGTCAACATCGGCTCCATCTGGGGGCAGGCGGGCAAGCCGGGCCGAACCGTTTATGCCGCGACTAAGCATGGAATCCATGGCATTACGCAGACGCTGGCTGTCGAGCTTGCGCCATACAATATCCTCATTAACACTGTTTGTCCGGGCTTTACACTTACGGATCTGACCCGCAAGAACAATCCTCCGGAAGTGATTCGGGAGCTGGAGCAGCAAATCCCGCTCGGCCGCATGGCGCAACCCGAAGAACAGGCGGAAGCGATTGCCTACCTCGTTGGGGAGAAAAACACGTATATTACCGGACAGATGATCGCTGTTGACGGAGGGTATCTGAGCAAATGAAGATTCAGTCCGCACTGAAAACCTATACGCTGCATTTTGAAAGTTCTTTCGATTTTCTCGGGGCCCTGGCACAGAAGCCCAGTACGGTTTACGTGATCGACGAAAACGTCTATCGGCTCTATCCGGACGTTTTTGCGAATGTACAGGAAGACAACCTGATCCGCATTGTGGCAACGGAGGAACATAAAACGATTGCCACGGTGCTGGATATCTGCGAAAGGATGACGAACCTGCCCGCCAAGCGCAATGCGCACTTGATCGCGGTGGGCGGCGGCATTGTGCAGGATATTGCAGGGTTCGCCGCCAACATTCTGTACCGCGGCATCTCCTGGACCCTGATCCCCACCACGCTGCTTGCGGCCTGCGACAGCTGCATCGGTGGCAAAACCAGCCTGAACTATAAAAGCTATAAGAACCTGTTGGGCACTTTCTACCCGCCGGATGATATTTTCATCGCTCCGGCGTTTTTTGCGACATTATCCGAGCAGGATTTTAAAAGCGGCTTGGGAGAAGTGCTCAAATTTAATATCATGCAGGGCTTTGACAACCTGACGGCGCTGGAGCAGGATCTTTCCCTGCTGCTGCAAAGGGATCCTGAAACGGTTATGCGTTACCTGCGGTCCAGCCTGCAGTATAAGAAAGCCTTTATCGAGGCGGATGAGTTTGACCGAAACGAACGCATCAAGCTGAACTTTGCCCACACGTTTGGGCATGCGATTGAAACCGTCTCCCATTATGGAATCCCGCATGGAACCGCGGTGGCAATCGGGATGCTCATGGCAAACGACGTAGCCCTTGAGCGCGGTTTGTTAGGCAGCCAAATGCGGCTGCGGTGCGACGAGCTGTTGCTCCCGATTATTACGATCCCGCTCAAGCTGACGGACATCCCGACGGAGCAGTTTATCGCGGCGATGCGCAAGGATAAAAAGCAATCCAGCAACCAGCTTACCGCCGTACTGCTGACAAACGCAAACGACCTGATTCTGGTGCATGATCTGCAAGAGGCGGAAGTAGCGCACGCCATCGCGCACTTTCAGCAGCTTTACGACAGCAGGAACCCCGTATGAAGAAAGCCGTCATCACCGGCCCTACGGGCGCTGTCGGGGTAGCCTTGATTGAAGAACTGCTTGCGCATCAGGTGGAGGTAACCGCCGTCTGCCGGCCTGCTTCCGGGCGCATGGGGCAAATCCCCAGGCATCCGCTGGTACAGGTTGTGCAGTGTGACTTAAGCCAGTTGCCAACGCTGGGCCGGCAACTGCCGCATGACTATGATACCTTCTACCACTTCGGCTGGGACGGCCCTTTTGGGGAAGCGCGGCAGGACCTGACACTGCAAACCCAAAACGTGCTGTATACGCTGGAAGCCGTCAAGCTCGCCCAGCAGTTGGGTTGTACAAAGTTTATCGGTGCGGGCAGCCAGAGTGAGTTTGGACATGTCGATGGGGTTCTGCATCCGGATATGCCCTGCATGCCGGACAATGGATATGGCATTGCCAAACTGGCCGCCGGATGGATGAGCCGTCTGGAATGCCAAAAACGGGGTCTCCAACATCACTGGTGCCGCATCGTGAGCACGTACGGCCGTTATGACGGCGATTATACCCTCATTATGAGCACCATCCTGCGTTTTCTGGATGGGAAGAGCATGCAGTTTACCAAGGGGGATCAAATCTGGGATTACCTGTATAACAAGGATGCGGCCCGCGCATTCAGACTGGTCGCTGAAAAGGGCAAAGACGGAAGCCTCTACTGCTTCGGAACCGGCAATGTCAGGCCCCTCAAAGCCTATATCGAAATCATCCGGGATCAGATCAACCCCGCCATCCCGCTTCGGTTTGGCGAACTGCCCTACTACCCCAACCAGGTGATGCACCTGCAGGCCGATATCGCAAACCTTACGGAAGATACGGGCTTTATCCCATCCTACACGTTTGAACAGGGGATTGCGGAAACCATCGCTTGGGTAAAGGAGAAAAAACGGCATGAGTGAGGCCATCAAAACGATCTCCATCATGATCCCTACATATAACGAAGAGGAAAACGCGCGCCCGATCTATGAGGCTGTGAAGGGCGTTCTTGTAGCGGAGCTTTCCCAATACCAGTATGAAATCCTCTTCATTGACAATCATTCCGCAGACCATACCCGTGACATCATCCGCGCGATCTGCAAAGAGGATTCGCATGTTCGCGCTATATTTAACGTGAAGAACTTTGGTCAGTTCAACAGCCCCTTTTATGGGTTGATCCACGCCACCGGCGATTGCGTGATCCCCTTCTGCGCAGATTTTCAGGACCCTGTGGAGATGATCCCCAAACTGGTGCACGAGTGGGAAAAGGGCGCGCGCGTTGTTTGCGCGGTTAAGACGGCCAGCCAGGAAAACAAGCTTGTGTACTGGCTGCGCAAGTGCTACTACCGGGTGATCCACAGGCTTAGCTCGGTGGATTTGGTGGAGAACTTTACCGGGTTTGGGCTGTATGACAAGCAGTTTATCAAAATCCTGCGGGAATTGGATGATCCGACGCCGTTTTACCGCGGCTTTGTGGCGGAGTTTGGGTTTGACCGCGCGATTGTGCCGTATACACAGCAAAAACGCCGCGCCGGTAAAAGCAGCAACAACTTTAGCACACTCTACGACGCGGCGATGCTCAGCTTTACAAGCTATACAAAAATCGGGCTTCGGATTCCGGCCATCCTTGGTTTTGTGCTGGCGATTCTCAGCATGATCGTAGCGCTTGTGTACCTGATCTGCAAACTGGTTTGGTGGGATAAGTTTCCGGCAGGCATTGCGCCCATCCTGATCGGCACATTTTTCCTGGGCTCCGTGCAGCTGTTCTTTATCGGGATTATGGGGGAATACATCCTCGCCATCAATGAAAGGCTGAAAAAAAGGCCGCTTGTCGTGGAAGCGGAACGGTTGAATTTCGGGGACGAGCCTGACGCGAGGTAAGCTGAACGTGGGCAGACACATGCAACCGTGTCCATCGTCTGCCTTTACTGGGAAGGGGTGTTATTCACCATCATGCATCACGATACACCCAACACAATAAGCAGGAACCTGCAAGATGCTGCCGTCAGGAAGAACACCGGCAGATTCTTGCTGTTTCTTGGGATTCAGCTGGCTTTGCTGCTGATCCTGCTCCTGACGAAGCAAATCTGGTATGTGGTAAACGACGATGTTACCATGCTTGATATCGCAAGCGGCGGATACGGCGCACCAAGCCCGTACATTGTAAATATCCATATTGTATTGGGCTATCTGTATCAATTCCTTTTTACCCTGTTTCCTGCCATAAACTGGGTAACGATATCGTATCTGCTGGCCTATGTCGGCTCATTTATCGCGCTGGACTGGGTTTTTTCTTCAGAAAAGTACAATTTCCCACTCTCCCTGGCGGTATTATCGTCGAGCTTTCTCTTTTTCCTGACTTATTTCACGTTTACGGTGGTTGCCTATTGCGCCTGCATTGCAGGGCTGTTGGTGCTGACCGACGCCGCCCGGGAGGAAAAAATGCGCCCTTCCCAATGGATGCTGGGGGTTGCATTGGTTGTGGCTGGCGTAATGTTTCGCGGGGAAGTCGTTAAATCCCTGATGATCGTTTATGCCGGGGAAATACTATGGAACCTGAAGGGCAAGCATCGCGCACGCTATATCGGCATCGGTCTCCTCTGCGTCGGCATCATGTACCTGGGGATTAACAGCAATATGTACATTGAAACCCTGAACCCCGTTGAAAAGCAGGGGCTGGCGTGGGGGGAAATTCGAAGCGCGGCGCTGGATTGCCAGATGGTGCCCTACGACGCACAAAAATTCAACGCCTATGGGCTGAGCGAAGAACAGCATACCGCGATGTATACCTGTTTCTATTTTGACCGCAGCCATTTGACGGAGCAGAATTTTCAGGATTTGATGCGGCTTAACAGCGCTGCGAATAAATACAATTTCGATGTGATGGGTTACGCATCGGATTTAAAGCACCGCGTCTGGGGCGAGCCTGTTTTCGGCCATCTGTATTTACTCCTTTTTGCCGCTGTGGCTCTGATTGTGATACTCCAATGCCTGCTGGAAAACAAGAAGAGGGAAACGCGAGCCTTCGCCATCCTCTTTACCGCCATTTTAGCCGACTTCGCGTTCTATTTTATACGACGTGCGCCCTACCGGGTTCTGATGCCCGATTTTGTGTTTGCAACATTCTTATTGCTTCTGGATTGCAAGCCTTCAAATCTGGTAGAGAGCAGGAAGGGAAAATTCCAGCGATTAACCCGGTACCTAGGTAATGTTAGCATCTTAGTTATGGCTTTTC
Organism: Candidatus Limiplasma sp.; assembly: GCA_963666755.2. Lineage (GTDB taxonomy): Bacteria > Bacillota > Clostridia > Christensenellales > Aristaeellaceae > CAXXOK01. The sequence continues at coordinate 2,406,567 of CAXXGW010000009.1, read as the reverse complement.
CGGTGCTGGCGTTCATCCAATCCTACAATGCAAATGACCTCAAACCCTACTATATGAAACCCGCATATACGCATACAGAGAACTTTCAGATGGTGTTGGCGTATTTATCCGAACAGAATGAAAATTTATACTTGGCGGGGGATACCTTTGTTTATGGCTTGAATACGAACCGTTCCATATGGGATATGACCGCCAATCACGGCCTCTGGAACGTTGCAGGAAATTGGGAAATCTATACGGTGCCTTATTATCAACTGATGAAGGAATACAACATTCACAATACCGAAAACCTTTTACTTGAAGCTTTGGGAAACGATCATGTTAAAATCCTTACTGCAGAAGGAGACTCTTTCCCCGAGTCCAGAGCTTTTATCTTGACATGGTTGAAGCGTTTTTATAATATTGATGCACAGTTTGTTAAAATTGAGGATATTGTAAAGTCTACATATCGGACGTGGTCTGTTTATGAGATCAGAAAGGTAGAATAGGGATGAGCACTAAAGATAAAGCCTGGCAATTTTCACTTCTTCGCCTGATTGCTTTCCTCTTGATTTTTACATTGCACGCCAAGATATTCATACCTGTGCCTTGGAATGAAAACGTCTACCATTCGTGGCTTCTCTATACGCCCGCATGGTCGGCGGTCTGGCTGTTTTTTATCCTGTCCGGCTACGGCATTGGCATTGGGTTTTATAACGGAAAAAACGAAATGACTGTAAAGGGTATTTTTCGGTATTACTACCTAAGATTGTTAAAAATCATCCCTGTTTACTGGACATACATCTTTATCGTCCTTCTTTTCATGGAGCCTTCACTGCTTGTACCTGGGCGTTACAATTTACTGAAAATCCTGAATCTGCTATTTCTGAATTATCAGGAAGACTTTAGTCAATTAACCTTTGGCCTGGCTTGGTATATGACAACCTTAGTTCGCCTGTACCTGATTGCCCCTTTTTTCTTCCTGCTCAAACGGCGTTACTTTACCACCGGGCGGAGCACCGTTTTGTTGGGCTGCCTGTTGACGGTAGGGGGCTTGCTGTTGCGAGTGTTTATGCAATACCATCTAGACTTGACTGACTCTGGTAATTGGGGTCATGATATATACAAGCCATTTTACTTCAACCTCGATCTCTTCTTTGTTGGTTTTTTGCTGAACGAGTTAAAATCGAACGTAAAAATCACAGCACTGAAGCGCATCCCCTATATTGCATGGCTCATTTTCATCCCGTTGGTGATTGTAAATTGTAAATGGTTTTATTTTTCGGATAACGCAACGAACAGTTATATTGTCAGGTTAATTTTGCCAACCGTATACCTGCTTTGGAGTTGTTTCTTTATTATCAATTACGGCATCCTTCAAACGACGCCTTCGAAGGAATTATCCTACAGACGTGCACAGGTCAAGGGGAAAACCATATCGCTGATCGTCTGGGCCGAGAAGATGCTTTTCCCGCTTTATCTGTTTCACTCGACGATTCTACTCATGATGCAGAAAGGTTACGACGATCCGCTGTACCGAAGCATTGTCCGAAAGCTGGGGGCGCCTGCCCGCTATGAAAACTTTGCAATCGGATGCTTTTTTACCGCGCTTGCCTTCGTCTATACCGTTCTGTTTGCGATTTTCATGCAGTATGCCGTTGTTCCGACCGTACAGAGCACGCTGGACCGTGTAGCCAGGAACACGTATGGCAAGTGGAAGGTACGTTTTTCCAAGAAGCGCAATGCGAAGGCCCAAAGTACCGGGCAGAAATAGCCCTTGGCGAGTCGGGCACAGCCGGATGGTAAGTGGTGCGGGATTGCAGGCAGAGCCACACGTTTCATTTGATATGGTTTGGATAAGCCAAAGCCCTGGACAGCTGCATACGCTGTCTGATAACAACGCATGCATACCCTCCCCTTTGGCAGCGGATAATATCCTGGGCGAATCAAAGCACACAATCGTTTAAACTGCTTTAAAGGGGACAAACGAATAATACAAAAAAGCGTGCCGAGGGATTCAAACATTGAACTGATGCGGATTGTTTGCATCTTCTTGTTGGTTTGCCATCACTATATCGTGCACGGATTGTACTTGAGCCTTTCAAACCAAAAGTATGCGCTGTTCGCGCAAGGGATTACCGCGGTTGGCAAGATTTGTTTCATTGCTTTTTTAGCGGTAAGCTCCTGGTACTTGTCCGATAAACCTTTCAGGAGTGTGCGGTTTGCGAAAACATGGATGGAGGTACTGTTTTATACAGTAACGCTTGCTGCCGTGACCTCGTTGCTCGGGCGTCCCTTCACGCCTGAGGAATGGTTTGGCGTTTTTCTGCCAATCGCGGGCAGTAGCCACGGGTTTGCCTCTGCCTATTTAGCGTTCTACATACTTATCCCATTTTTACAGAAATCGGTACACCAGGCTGGCAAGAAACAGTTGCTGGGTTTAGTGATCGCGCTAACTTATTTTCAAATTATAATCAAGGGGATCGGGTATACCATCCACTATCAGCAACAGCTCTTCAGCGAGCTACAGTTATTTATATTGGTCTATTTTATTCTGGTGTATTTAAAACGCTTCCCGATTCATTTTTTGGAGAACAAGTGGATAGACCTGCTCATTACCGTTACCTGTTGGGGGATTGCGACGGTAGGCCCGCGTATTGCATCGGATCCCGGCCTGTTTAACAGCATTAACGCGGACGAGTCGGGCATTTTCAACATAATCGGCAGTATAGCGCTCATGTTCTTTTTTAAGAATATCCGGATAAAGCCGAACCGTGTGATCAACGCAGTCGCATCGACAACGTTTGGCATTTTGCTGATACACGACCATAATTTTTTCCGGTATCCTCTATGGAGAGAGGTGTTGCGTGTACAAGACCGTTTTAACAGCCGTTACTTCCTGATTTGGATGGGGCTAACCTGTCTTTTTGTTTTTTGTGTGTCAATGGTCATTGATTTTGCCAGAATTTATTTGCTGGAAAGACCGCTTTTCCGCAGTCCAAAGTTGAATGATTTCTTTGACAGAGTCGATCGGGTATGGAAGTAAACAGGAATACGGGTCTGTTTGCGTAAAGGATTCCTTACCTGATGTAAACCTGGCCGTGGCAACGGAGCGTGATTGCGCTTTTGTTTGCGTAACACAACAGCTTCTATAATACCTCTGAGGGTTGCAACACATATCAATACGCTGATGGTTGGTTTGTTAAAAGCGATGAAGAGATCGACGCTTATAACAAAAATGTGCCAGACGATCCGTCCAATGCTTATGAGCCAGAAAAAAGTACGGCACATGTTTCAGGACGAGGCTGGCTTTGGACGAATCAATAAACCAAAGCGATGTCGGTGTCCTCGCCCACAGCGATCCAATGTGCCATGCCGCCATATCCTTGAATATCAATACTTGTATGGGGCAGTTGCTCCGATGGACGGGGAATTGTGTACACTGGTGATGCCTTATTCAAATACGGAGTGCATGAATGTATACCTGCAAAAGCTAGCGGAGGCTTACCCGCACGATGATATTTTGCTGGTGTTGGATAATGCAGGAGGGCACCACTCCTCCCGGTTGGTGGTACCATCCAATATAACGCTTTTCCCTCTGCTTCCCTATACACCAGAGCTAAACCCCATTAAGATGATTTGGGATTGGATTTGTGAAAAAGGTTACCACAATGAGGTGTTTGCTTCTCTTGCCCTTGTCCTTGAGCGCCTTTGTCAGACCGTTCTTGTGTTCGCAAACGATCCCATGCGTGTTGCCTCGATTACTCGTTGTTAATAGATTAATGAAGCATTAATGTTTTGAATTAGTATTATTCATATTGTGACGCTTACCTCCCATGCGGGACGGATTGATCAACTCAGACAGAGAGTTGGCCCGCAGTGCCTCCCGGCACGGATCGGAGGCCCCCAGCGTTCCGGGCAAGCCTGCGAGCTTACGGCAGAATGTTCCAATAAAAGCGCTTGCCGATTTCTGGAAAAACGCTTATACTATTCATAAAAAGGATGGGGGCTCCAGAGCATGCGCAAAATTGCATTTCTTGTCGTTCTGATGATGGCTTTCACAGCGGTTGCAGGCGCGTCCGGCGAGGCAGGTACCGTTTCTGACCTGAAGACGGCTGAACAGAGCGTGGTCGCGCAGAAAATAAAGGAAAACGGATGCGATCAGTTCACCGATGCCGAATGGGCCGAAATCAACGAAGCGGTCGACGCAACCTATACCCATAACCTGTCCTGTGTGCAAACGGACCATTTCAGCAACACCGCGCTGGCGGGCGACGCGCTGCAGCAGGCCATGGCAGCCAAGATGGCCGAGCTCGGTTACAGCACGAGGGAAGCATTGCTGGATGCGGAAAAGACGGCTAAAGCCGAAGAAAAGCTCAAGGCTTTCGTTACGCAGAACGTTACCGTGACCGACGAAGAAATCCAGGCACGGTATAATGCCGATGTTTCCAACGCCAAAATGGCTTACAGCGTGAATTTAGCGCAGTATCAGGCGGATGTTGAAAACGGCGGCCTCCTCTGCTATGTTCCCGAGGGCTACCGATATATCAAGAATCTACTGGTCTATTTAAGCGCAGATGCGCAAATGAAGATTAAAAACCAGACCCGGGCCGTTACCGCAAGACAGCTTACGCTGAATTCCACATTGGCCGCGCTGGTAAACCTTAAGCAAAACCCTGCCGACGACACGGAAGCGGAGAGAAAGAGCCGCGAGGCGCTGACTGCCCTTTCGGAGTCGCTGCAAGGTGAGATCAACCGGATGACTTCCGACCTGCAAACCCTGACGGATGCTTTATTTGCCGCGCTGCAACCCCGGGTGGACCAGCTGCTGGCCAAAATCGACGCCGGAGCGGACTTTGATCAGCTGATTGAAGAAGACGGCGAAGACCCCGACGCCTTGATCGAGCCCGTGAAAACCACTGGGTACCTTGTATGCGCAGCCTCTACGATGTGGGTGCCTGAATTTACGGAATACAGCATGGCGCTTGCGCATGTCGGGGATATCTCTGGCCCATTCCGTACGCGCTACGGCGTCCACATTGTTCAGTACGCAAGCGATCTGGCTTCGGGTGAGATTCCGCTGGCGCAGGTGCATGACGCGATCAAGGCCGAATTGCTGGCGGATAAACAGGACGAAGCCTATCGTGCGCAGGTTGAACAATGGGTTGCGAACGCAACCGCCGCCGCTGCCCAATAAGGAATGCCGATGATCGCCGGATGCATGGCAGGCATCAGGGAGCGCATAACAGGCGCTCCTTTTTCATTGGGAAACAGGAACCCCGGCTGCCGAGTGTTCGTTTGGCGCTATACGGGTCAGTGTTCTTTAGGTCGTCTGGACAAACGGTAAGAACCCGCCGTGTTCCCCGTGGCAGACATATACTTCTGCATCAGTCTTCCGTATTCGTGGGCGCATCGATGGCGTGTAACTGGCCAATCCCCAGAATGCTGGATACCGAACGCACGCCCCGCAGGGTGATGGTTTCTCCTGAAAAGGTGCCGCATTTATTCAGCAATATCCCGCGGTACACAAGCGCGGTCGTGTTGCCGCCATCCAGATTGATGGCCTGCTGTACACCGAGATCGCGCATCCGCGTGGCTAACCAGCTTAAACTCTCGCCCTGACTTTTAGCATGGCGCCCTTCCACCGTGATTAGGACGTAGGAGCGCGCATCGATCATCCCCAGCGCGCACCGCGGCTCTTTGCTGGCGTACTTCCCGTCCGCAACCTGTTGCCCAAGCTGGCCGTCGCGCAGCAGGATCGGCCCAAAGCTTAAGGTGTCTCGCACGCCCATATCAAGCAGCTGCTTGGCCGTGCATTCATTGCTGTAGAACACTTTCGCGCTTCCATCCTCGAAAAATGCCATGATGTCAAGCGGCGGCAGATACGTTACAATATTGCTCTTGTATGTGTTGTTGGCAACGACAACCCCATCCTGAATGATGATCCCGGCCATTTCGTTGCGGCTTGCCCGATAGCCGTAAAAATCATCGCTGAAGGCCAGAACCAGTTTGTTGCGCTTTGCGATGGAGTGGGGATATTCCGTGTTTAATACCCGTTTGTATTTCTGCACAGCATTATAACGCTGAAAACGCTCGGCGTCTGTAAAACGGATAAACGTTTCATACCAGATGAGGGGGCGGTTCCCCGTTCGGGTATAGCGCGTAATCTCGATGCGAAGCGTGTCGGAGATGTAAACCCACTGGCCGAGGGTCAGGTCTCCGTAGAAAAACTCCTCGTTTGGCGTGGGTAAAAACCCATCGGCCGTTAGCGTCGGCAGCGGCGGTGCGGAGGGGGGCGTGGGGGTGGCCAGACCCCCGTAATCCGAAAAGGCGATCGTCTGCAATTCCGGCGTCGCAATGCCGGTAGGTTTTAACCCTAAATCATTCTGGTATTGCTTGACCTTGTATTCGGTTGTGGTGTTAAAGTCGAAGCTGATCTCTGCATTCTTGGAAAAATAGCCTAATTCCTGCAGGCGCAGCTTGAAGCGCCTCACATCATTCCCGCTGAGACCTCTTTGAAGGGTCCGGGCCCCAATGCCGTTGAGGGCGTCGGCGGCGGATGTTGGCGCAGGGGTGGCTGCCGCTTCGGCTTCGGGGAGGGTGGCGTTTGCGGGTTGCGGTGCGGGGGTCGAGGCGGGGGCGGGCGTCAGGGCGGGGTGTTGCGCGTACTGTGTGAATAAGGCGGATTGGAACTCCGGCGTGGCAATGCCCGTGGCCTCAACCCCCATTTGGCGCTGCAGCTGCTTTACCCTGTTTACCATCGTAATGTTATACTGATCGCTGAGCTTTGCGCCCAAGGTAAAGAAATCAAGCGTTTGCATGCACTGTTTCAGCTTCAGCACATCTTCGCCCTCATCCCCGAACTGTAACATTCGGTACGCGATACCGTCGATGGTTTTCCAATCCCCGGCCGGCGTGGGCGTCGCCTGATCAACCGGCGCCGTCGGAGCCGGCGCTTCCGCCCGGACGGGGTACGCTGTGGGGAAGAGGACCATCACAACGCAAATCCAGACTAAAAGGATTCGCCGGATGGGGATAGGCGGTTTCAATACACTTCACAACCTTCCATAAAACCTGTGGGAGATTCAATCACGGCTGGAAAGCAGTGACGGCAAGCAGGAACTGCCAAGGCGGCTGGGCGGGGTTTCAGGGCAAGCGGTTGCTGCGGGTGGCCCGCCATCCCGTACCGCGGGCCGGAGGGTAGCGGGTTTATTCCCCCCATGGGATATAAACACCAGTTTGAAAAATCCGATAGATCGTATCATAGCGGGGGTGTTCACGCCACCCGCCCCCTGTTCCGGACGCGGTAAAGTTTACGGTGCACCCTTCGGGAAGCTCGGCTGTGATCGCCTGCCGGACATCCTTGGGAAACCGGTCGTGCGGCAATATGCCGGTGCTTCTGAAAAGCCACAGGCGCTGCAGGCGCGGCAAATGGAGGATGGGGCTCAGGTCGGCGATGGCATTATTGGTAAGGTTCAAATCCAGGAGGTTCGTACAGGTTTGCAGCGCGGTAATATCCTTGACCCCATCGCTGAACAGTTCAAGGTATTCCAGCTGATGCAGCTTGCCAAGCGGGGCGATGTCCGTAAGCCGATTGCGCCCCAGGATGAGAATTTTAAGCCCGGGCAACGATTCCAGAAACCGGATATCCGTCACGGCGTTATGCCCGATATCCAGCGCCAGCAGGTTTTTGCAGTATTTGAGCACTTCAAAATCCGCGCTGGTATGCGGTTCTGATTTTCGGCTATGGAGCGTCGAAAAGGCCGTGGCGTCCGTACGCAGGGTATGATCCCCAATATGCAGCGTCCAGCCGAATGTGATGTTGGGATAACGGCTGCTTAACACATCCATTTGCTGCGGGGTCAGCTCGCAGGCATACATATCTACCTGCCGGACATCGGGCATTGCGTCCAGGCGGGCGATTAACGTATCCAGATCGAAGGACTGGTCATCCTCCAACGTAAGGGTAGTTGCAGAGGCGCTGCCCAACGCGGCCGGCTGTTGTATCTGGGCCTGCCCCAGGGCCCGCGACGGGGCGGTGAACATCAACCCTAAAAGCAGGAGCCCTGCAAGCCATATTCGGTTGATGCAGGGAAAGGAAACCGCGTGTTGGTTCATGGGCCCTCCGCTTAACACGATTTTCCGGTAGATGGCGAGACCGCTTTCAGAAAAATATGGGAACGCGTTACTTCATTATAAGAAGAATTGAAAAGGCTGTCAACTTTCGGGAGACGGTCATGCGCTGTACAGGGCGCAGGGCTTGAGCCCATCCTGCCCGCGTGGGAGCAGTAAAAGAAGAGTGGATAAACGGGGTGGTTGCTGCGCTTGCGGCGGGCGCCGCCGAAACGGATCGGCTCGGCAGACCGGCTGAACCCGGCAGCGGTAGCAGGCCTCTGCGCGGAGATAGCCCAAGATGTATTGAATGCATATCGGATGCCGGAGCGCTCCCCGGGGGATGCGCTTCCGTGAACCACCCGCAGCCCAGCCGCAAAGGATATTTCAATGCACACATGTATATACGCTCAAGTGAAAACTTTCTCCTGAGCCGGTACAACCGGAAGTGAATCAGTCGGTACGGGGGCATGTGCTTCTGCAAGGCAACGCCGGGGAGAGCCGGGCTGTGGAAAGGCTTGGCGTGCGATTACACGCCATTGGAAACGCGTTTCCCCGCACAGCGTGAGGAAACGAAGGTCGGGGGAAAAACGCTGCCAAGCATCTAAAATACAACCGAATTACGAAGGGCGGCTTCACGGGCAGGCGGGCAAAGCCGCAAGCACGCCCCTTAACCCACAGGCGCGAACGCACCCAGCTGCTCCCGCAGGTCGCCACTGCAGATCAGCCGGGCGTCCAGCACAATGCAGGGCGAGGTTTTCTTTTTTTGCAGCACGGAAAGCAGGGTTTGCACGGTCAGCGCGCATTGCTGTTTCATGCAGTTGTCGATGGAGGAGAGCTCCGGCGTGGCGCAACGGCTGAGGATGGTGTTGTTGAAGCCGATCGTGGGCACCGAAGGGTGGTTGGCCTCCCGCAGCGCTTTGGCCGCGCCTACGGCCAGCGAATCGTCCGCGGAAAAAACCGCGTCAAATCCGGTGTGGGCAAGCATGGCGCGCACGGTGTCCACCGTCTGGTAAAAGGAGCTGCCGTCGCTTACAATCTGCACGGTCAGCGGGGTTCCGCCGGCGTCCCGCATGCCTTGCAGGTAACCTTCCAGCTTCATGGCGCCGCTGTAGGTTTCGGAATCGTACAGGTACAGGATGCGGGGATAGCCCGCGCGGGTAAACAGGCCGACCACCTCACGGGCGGCCTTGTACTCGTCGCACAGCGTAGCGTAAAGGTTGCGGCCGTCGATGCGGCCGTTCACAATCAGCACGGGGATGTGCCCGGCGGCGTACAGAAAATCCTCACGTTCCGCGTCGGTGCGGTTGCAGCCGATCACGATGGCGGCATCCACCTGACGGTGGATCAGCGATTGGAAATAGGGGCGCTTGGATTCCGCGTTGCTCTGCGTGCTGATGAGCAGAATCTCAAACCCGTTTTCGCGCAGCAGCTGGTTCAGTTCCGCCACGGGGTAGGCGTGGTTGGGGTCGGCGATCACCGGGCAGATGATGCCGACGGTATGGCTCTGCTTGGTGTTCAGGTTGTGGGCGAAGGCATTGGGGATAAACCCCTCGCGTGCGATCACGGCCTCGACCTTCTCCCGGCTTTTTTGGCTGATGGGGCCGGAGTTGTTCAGCACGCGGGATACCGTGGCCGTGGACACGTTGGCCAGCCTGGCGATGTCATAGATATTCACGGTGCGGCCTCCTTCCCCTTTGCCCGATAGTGTAACCGATTGCAGACGCATCCGTCAAGATGAATCAAAGCAAGGGGAGGATTTTGACGTTGCGGGCCGGATCGCCCCCACAAAATTGCGCAGTTGCGCAAATACATCCAAACGCGTTGACAGGGCTTTCGGAAGCATGCCATAATCACACAGAACGAAATGTAACCGATTACAGTTTTGGAATTGAAAATTGATGGAGGAAAACTCATGGAAAAGTTCTACATCGCCCGGAATGAGAACATCGCCCGTAATTACGACAACCACGGCTACGCCTGCACCGAGCTGCTGCCCGGCACCTACGACGGCGGCATCCGCAATTACAAGTGCTTCCTGAAAGCAGGCAGCAGCGTCGCCCCGAAGCTGTATGCCGATAAAACGGTCATCTTCTTCTTTGGCAAGGGCACGGGCTACGTGACGGATGCCGAGGCGGCTTATAACATCACCGAACTTGCCTTCTACACCCCTAATTTCGACAAGTGCGCTTACACCATCCATGCCGTGGAGGATATGGAGTACGTCATGAGCCTGGTGGACCTGAACGAGTGGGATAAGGCGCTGATCGCCGCCAGCCACACCTACCTGCCCTTCTTCCGCTCGCACAGCGATTGCACCCGGTACGTGCAGGATTGCAAAGGCCCGCATACGGAGGCGCGCAACGTGCTCAGCTGCAAGCAGCTTGGGCGTATCATGATCGGCACCACCCGTGCCGTGGGCGAAGGCACCACCGAGGAGGGGCACCCCGCCGTGCACCAGTGGAACTATTGCGTCGGCAATTCCGATTTCCATATGTCGGTGGATCACTGCGCGCCGGTTTCGCATCGGGCGGGCGAGTGGAGCTTCATCCCCGCCGGGCCGGATCACGATCTGGTAGCCGACCCCGGCAAAGAAGTGTTCTACGTATGGTATGAGCATTTCGCGCGCGAAAAGGATTTTGATATTAAGCTCCTGCCGGGCCAGAAGCTGCCCGAATAACATTTGCAGACGGGGGAATCAGCGATGAAAAAGGACTTCTATCTGGTGCGTAACGAGGAGATGCCCGTTGCCTACGACGCACATGGGGTTTCTTCCATGGAACTGCTGCCCGATACCCACGATGGGTCGGTGCGCAATTATAAGTTTTTTGTCAAGGCGGGCAGCAAGGTAAAGCCCGCCCTGCATGCGGATAAGCTGGTGCTGCTGTTCTTCGGCAAGGGCAACGGATACGTGGCCGATCCCGGCGGCGCTCACGCCATCCGGGAGCTGAGCTTCTACGCGCCCGCCTTTGACCGGTTGCCTTACGAGGTGCAGGCCTTTACCGACATGGAGTTTGTGATGGCCGTGGTGGATATGAGCGCCGGAGACTGGGAGGATTACGCCGCCTCGCACGCGCGGCTGCCCTTCTTCCGCAGCCTGAGCGAGTGCGTGAAATACGATCAGGATTGCAAAGGCCCGCACACCACATCCTGGCATGTGCTCAACGCCAAGCAGTTGGGGCATATCATGGTGGGCGTGGTGCGCGCCGTAGGCGAAGGCACGGTGGAAAAGGGGCACCCCGCCGTGCACCAGTGGAATTACTGCGTGGGGGATTCGGACTTCGACCTCACGGTGAACGGGGTTACTACGCGGCACAGGGCGGGGGAGTGGAGCTTTATCCCCGCGGGGCCGGATCACAGCCTGGTGGCGCAGCCGGGCAAGGAAGTGTTCTACGTCTGGTTTGAGCAGTTCACCCGCAAAGATCGGGATTTCATCCTCAAGCCGATGCCCAGACAGCAACTGCCCGCCCCCGGCGCCGCCAAGTTCTACATCGCCCGGGACGCGGATATGAAGCGAACCTTCGACGACAATGGCTTTGCCATGTGCGAGCTGCTGCCCGGCACCTACAAGGGCGGCATCCGCAACTACAAATGCTGGCTGAAGGCGGGCCGCACCGTGATGCCCGACCTGCGCGCCGAAGAAACCGTCCTGCTGATGTTTGGCAAGGGCAAGGGGTATATCACCTCCAACAAAAACCTGTTTACGGTAAACGAGCCGTCCTTCTACGCCCCGAACTTCGACCGGGAGCCGTACACCGTCCATGCGGTGGAGGATATGGAGTTTATCCTGAGCGTGGTGCAGCGCAACGCCGAAGATCGCAAGCTGTTTGAGGCCACGCATGTGCGGCTGCCCTTCTTCCTGCCGTACAGCAGCGGCTGCCCGTACGATCAGGATTGCAAAGGCCCGCACACCACCTCCTGGATGATACTGGGGGCGCGGCAGCTGGGCCGCATCATGGTGGGCGTGGTGCGCGCGGTGGGTGAAGGTACTACTGAAAAAGGGCACCCCAAGGTGGAGCAGTGGAACTACTGCCTGGGCGACTCCGACTTTAGCCTGAAGGTGGACGATGCTCCCGCGGTGCCGCACCGGGGCGGCGAATGGAGCTATGTGCCGGCCGGGTGGGATCACGCGCTGGTGGCCGAGGCGGGCAAGGAAGTGTTCTACGTCTGGTATGAGCACTATACCCGCGAGAAGGATTTCTGCGTGGCTCTGGCCGAAGGGGACGACGCTTCGCTGCACGATTGAGCCGGGCAAACCGCCGGAACCGCCTCAAAATGAAAAACGCGGCACACAGCGCCTGCATGCGGGCTTGTGGTTCCCCTTCGTTTTGAGGCGGTCCCTTTTTAAACCCATTTTGCATTGGAAGAAGGAACGGCTTGTGCTGATCGCAGCCACAGGGAAACTGACGGCGGCCGAGGGCGACTCGATCCTCTACCGCGGCCCGTATCCGGTAATCCTCCCCCAAATGGCGGAGGATGGGTTTCGGGGTGTGGAGCTGCATATCCTGGATTCCCGGGAGATCGACCGCGAGGCGCTGTGGAAACAGCTTGCGCAGGCGCGCCTGACGCTCACCTCCATAGGCACCGGCTCCGCCTACGGCGCGCGGGGGTATAATCTGGTGGACCGGGACCCGGCTGTCAGGCGGGAAACGGTGCGCCATCTGGAGGCGCATATGGTTACGCTGGCCCCTTCCCGCGGGGTGCTGATCGTCGGCCTGATCGCGGGCAGAAATCGGGATTGCGGCGCGTCGCTGGCAGACCAGAAAGGCCGCCTGGCGGAGGCGTTGCAGGAGCTGGACCTGCTGGCCGGGCGCGAGGGGGTCACGGTGGGGCTGGAAATGATGAACCGCTACGAGTGCGATTTTCTGTACACCATCGCCGAAGGCATGGCCTATCTGGACGGCATCGGCGGTCTGGCCCACACGATGCTGCATATCGACACGGTATCCATGAACATCAGCGAAGGGGATATCGGCGCGGCGATCCGTGCGGGGCGCGGGCGCATCGGGCATGTGCACCTGTGCGACAACGACCGCTGCTACCCCGGCCACGGGCATTACAACTTTGCGGAAACGTTGGAGGCGCTTAACGATATCGGCTATACCGGCGCGCTGGCGCTGGAGGAAAAACCGCTGCCCGACACGCGCACCGCCGCCCGGCGGAGCCTTGCCTACCTGCGCGCCGCGCTGGGAGCGTTGCGCTGATGCGCAGATGCCGTTCCAGGGCAGGGGCCGGCTGGCCCGTAAAAGTGCCGGCGCGCGTGCCGTACCCATGACAAGCGGAAACCCGGCGGCGCGCATCCTGCACTTCGGCCTGCCGTTGATTGCGGCCAACACCCTGCAGCAGGTGTACGCAATGGTGGACACCATGGTGCTGGGGCACTTCGGCGGGGTGACCGGGCTGGCGGTGCTGGGCTCCGGCTCGTGGCCGATCTGGTTCATGGTCAGCATCCTGACCAATTTTTCGCAGGCGGGCAGCATCGTGCTGGCGAAACGCTATGGCGCGGGGCAGGCGGAGGAACTGAAAACCGTAGCGGGCAATGTGTACATTGTAGCGCTGGGCCTTTGCGCGGCGTTGATGACGGCCGGGCAGCTGCTGGCGCGCCCGGTGCTGCTTGCGCAAAACACACCGCCGGATGTGCTGGAGCAGGCGGTGCTCTACCTGCGCATCCTCTTTGGCGGGACGTTTCTGCTGTTTGCCTATAACGTGCATGCGGCCTTCCTGCGCGCGGTGGGCGACAGCCGCACGCCGCTGTATGCCATTACCGCGGCTACCGGCGTGAACATCGGGCTGGACCTGTTGTTTGTGGTGGGGTTCCGCTGGGGCGCGCCCGGCGCGGCGCTGGCGACGGTCATTGCGCAGGGCGTTTCCGCCGTGGTTTGCCTGCGGCGTGTGCGCGCCCACCCGCTGTTCCGGGTACGGCGCCGCCACCTCAGGCTCCGCCGTGCCGTGCTGCGCGAATATTTTGCCCTGTGCGTGCCCATGCTGTTGCAAAGCTTTGTGATTGCCATGGGCGGCGCTTTTGTGCAAACGCATGTAAACGGCTACGGCACTGCCTTTGCGGCGGGCATAAGCGCTACGGGCCGCGTGTTCAGCCTGCTGGAAACGGCCGCCATCGCGCTGGCGCAGTCAACCGCGACATTTGTCAGCCAGAATTACGGCGCGGGCGCCTTGGAGCGCGTCCGCAGCGGGGTGAAGGTTTCCATTGGCTTTGCGATGGGCATTGCCACGGCGCTGGCGGGGCTGATGTTCCTGCTGGGCAGGGGGCTGCTGTCGCTGTTCGTGGCTCCGGAAGCCGTGCAGACCGCTGTGGAAATGCTGTTTGTGTACAGCTTTGGGCTGTGGATCATGTACCCGATGTATGTGCTGCGCCAGACCATGCAGGCGCTGGGGAACGCGGGCATACCGCTGCTGGCCGCGCTGGTGCAGCTGGCGGTGCGCGTGGCGGTTACGCTGTACCTGCCCCTTTGGCTGGGGCGCAGGGGCCTTTATTTTCCCACGGTGGCGGCATGGGTTTCGTCCCTGTTGCTGATCGGATTTACGTATCCCTATCAGATGCGGCAATGCCGGCGGCGGGTAACCCCGTGTACGGGCACGGGCGAACGCCCGGTTGCCGAAGGAGCATAGTATGGGCGATGGGCGCAACCTCAAGGCTTCTCTGCTGGTGATGGGCAGCGCCGTGCTGTACGGCATTTGCCCTACGATGATTAAATGGACCTATGCCTACGGCACAAACGGCCTGCTGAGCACGTTTTACATTTGCCTGTTTGCGTTGCCCTTCCTGTTTGGGTGGACGCGCCGCGCGCACATCAGCCTGCGGGTGGATCGGCGCACGCTGGGCAAGCTCCTGCTGCTGGCGCTGGGCAGCAGCGCCACGTCGCTCATGCTCTACTCTTCGTTTGCGTTTATCCCGGTAGGCATGTCCACAACGCTGCACTTTGTCTACCCGGTGATGGTGGCGGCCTATCTGTTTCTGTTTTTCGGGCAGCGGCTGGGCGGGCTGCGGCTGGGGGCGCTGGCGCTCACGGCCGCGGGCATCCTGTGCCAGAGCCTGCAAAGCCTGACCGGCGGCAACCTGCTGGGCATTATGCTGGCGGTGCTCTCCGGCATGACGTGGGCGTTTTATATGGTTTTTATGGAAAAATCAGGGCTGCACGCCCTGCATGCCAGCGTGCTGAACTTTTACATGGCGCTGGCCAACGCGGTGTGCGCGGGCTTGGCCTGCCTTGTGACGCATCAGTTTGCCAGCCTCAGCGGGGTGCGGGTCTGGCTGGTGCTGGCGTTGATTGCCTTTTTGCAGCGTGTGGCCGCCAACGCGATGTTTCAGGTGGGGCTGCGCGGCACCGGATCGTTTCTGGCGGGCATTTTTTCCACCTTTGAGCTGGTGGCGTCGGTGTTCGCGGGGGTGGTTGCGCTGCACGAGCGGTTCCTGCCGACGCAAATACTTGGAATGGCGCTGATTTTGGCGGGCATTGCGATCAACACCTGGGCGGGCGCGGCGGAACGCCGCAGGGGCGCCGTCGCGCACCGGTAGGGCTCAGCTGTTTCGGCCCTCGCCCTCGCTGCCGATCAGCAGGGCGCGGTATTCGCTCGGGGCCACCTGCATAAACTCCCTGAACTGTCGGGCAAAATACTTCTCATCCCCAAAGCCGGTCTGGTAGGCGATATCGCGTATTTTCAGCGACGGGTCGTGCATCAGCTGCGCGGCGTGGGCGATTTTAAGCCGGTTGATGTGCACGATCATCCCTTCGCCAAACACCTGCTTAAACCGCCGGCTGAGATAATCCTTGTTCAGGTGGAACAGCCGCGCATAATCCGCCTGATTGAGCGGCTCGCTGTAATTCAGCTCCATGAAGAACGCCACCTGCCGCACCACATCCTCCGCGGCGAAGGCCTCGCCCAGATGCTGGAACAGCAGCCGCAAACTTCGCAGGATGCCCGCGTACATCATCGGCCGGGAAAACGTATAATATTCGTCCAGAAAATCGGCATAGGAGAGGCGCTCCGCCGCGGTGTGGCCGGGCAGCTCCGGGTAAAAGGCCCGCGCCTGCTCCAGCCAGCGGGTATACATGGCATTGTAGCTGTGGATTAAATCCCGCACAAAGCAGCGGGGGGTGGAATCGCCTGCCAGCGCGGTATCCAGCCACAGGCGCGCCGCCGCCTCCAGCCCCGCGCCATCCTGCGCAATGATCTGGGAAAGCAGCTCACGCTCCAGCTCCGGCGGCTGCTTGAATTGGACGGTCGAGTAGTTGCGCGCGTCGTGCTGGATCAGCTCCGGCGTCATTTCGCAGGGATCGGCAAAAAACATCGCATACGCCTGCGCGTACGCCTCGGGGAACTGTGCGGGAAATTCCCGATCCAGGGCGCAGCCCATATGGAAAGGCAGCGCCGTGTCCGAAAAGGCGTCCGCCGCAATGGATTCGATTTTTTCCCGCCGGGTTTCGCTTTCAAAAAGCAACAGCAGGCGGTTTTGCTGTGTGGTGAACTTTTCCAGCAGAAACCCGCACTGGTGCAGCGTCAGATAGCTTCTGACTTTCTCCTCAAAAATGTTCACATGAGCCAGAAACGCGGGGCTGCTGGCCGGCAGGTAGGCAAGGTCGTAATACAGCAGTGTGCAGCGGCGCGTGCCGGGGATGGATTGGGTCAGTGTCGCCAGCTTGGCGTGCACGCCCGGGTCCTGGGGCGAGGCCAGCAGCTTTCGTAAAAGCGTGCGCATATACTGGGTGGACAGGTTCATGGTGTGGGCGAAAGCCTGCGCGGCGACACTTTCCCGCGCGCCGGGCGTCAGGCGGGCGATGGCTTTTTGTAGCGAGGCGATCAGCGGGCCTGCCTCTACGGGCTTGAGGAGGTAATCCACCGCGCCGTTGAGCAGCATGGCGCGCACATACTCGTAATCGCTGTGGCCGGAAATCGCAATTACCTGTGTGGGCAGCCGCTTGTTCACAATAAAGGACAACAGGCTGATGCCCGTCTGGTTTTGCAGGATAATGTCGATAATGGCGACGTCGGGCTTTTCCTTTTCCAGCAGCACCTTGGCCTCGGCCGCGGTCTGCGCCGACAGGATTTCCGTGATGCCCAGCTGTTTGGCAGGCACCAGACAGCGGATGGCGGTAATCACATGCCGCTCGTCATCCACAATCAGTAGTTTCAAAATCCGTCGCCTCCTTCCGCGCTCCGGAAAAAGCGAACCTCGGCTGCCGGTACGCGAATCGTAACCGTAGTGCCCGCCTGTTCGTTGGCTTCGATGGTAAAAGCACACCGGGGGCCAAACTGCAGCAGGAAGCGCAGGTATACGTTGCTGATGCCGATATGGCTGCCGTGGTGATCCTCCTGTGCCGAACCGGGCGGGAAGCCCTCCCATTCCAGCAGCAGCATCGTTTCCAGACTCTCGGTCTGCGTATGGGCCTCCAGCAGGTGCCGGTATTCCTGATGCAGGGTTTGCAGCCTCCGGGCCAGCCATTGCGCCAGCGCCTCGTCTACGGCCAGACCGTTGTCCGTCACGGCAAGCACAAGCTCCTGCGTGTCCAGCCGGGCGCACAGGCGGATGCGGCTGTCCGTTTTTTCAAACAGGCGGCCGTGGCTTACGGAGTTTTCGACCAGCGGCTGCAGTGTCATCTTGGGCACCAGCGCCTGCAGCACGGCGGGCTCGGCTTCCACCTGAAAATCAATCTGCCGCTCAAAACGGAAGCCCTGCAAATCCAGATACCGGCGCACGTGCTCTACTTCCCGCTCCAGCGAAACGGTGCTTTCATCCACGTTCATGGCATACTGCAACAGTTGGCCGAACGAGGCCAGGTAGTGGTAGGAAACGTCGTCCCCACGCTCCAGCGTTTTACTGGCGATGCACTGCAGGGTGTTGTAAATAAAGTGCGGGTTGATCTGCGCCTGCAGCGTGCGCAGCTCGGAGGTGCGGTTGGCCAGCCGCATGCGGTACTGCCGCACCACGGAATCGTTCATGGTATCCAGCATGGCGTCGATGCTGTCGATCAGCACGCCGACCTCGTCGTTGGCATGATACTGGATGTGCTCGGCCAGCCGGGGCTTGAGGTTGATCTTGCCTTTGTAGATATTGGCGCGGATGAAGGTGCCGATGCGCTTGAGCGGGTGGATGTAGCGCATCAGGATCATGAACAGCAGGATGGACAGGATGCCCAAATAGAGGGTGAACACGCCCATCAGCACCAGCTGGGAGGTGCGCGCCCCCCGGTTGACGTAATCCAGCGGGGTGACGATGTACAGCGTCCACGGGCAGTAGTTGCTATCGAAGCGGCGGGCCGTGACCAGATTGCCCGCCTGAGTGTAGCTGCCCAGCTCGACCGCGTCGGCACGGAGCCACGCGCCGGTATCCGCCGCCGGCCCGGTAAGCGGCTCGCCGATCAGGCTGCTGTCGGCTGCGTACACCAGCGCGCCGTCGGCATCGGCAATCAGCACACGCGCGCCCTCCTCCCTGGCAAAGGCGCAGTTATCGTCAATGTAGTCGGTGGAAATATCCACCGATAGCAGGCCGATGGCCTTGGAAGAATTGGGCAGGTTAAAAATGTAGGTGTGCACGGTAAACGCAAACTGGGAGCGGTTGGCCGTGCCGGACACAAAATGCCCGTAATTGCCGACCCGGTGGCTGCTTTCCACCCAGATGGCCCGATCCACCTGTGTGGAGGTGATCTTCCAGGCCGAAGAAAGCAGCGCGTCGTCGGAAACAATGCTCATGTAGCGCCCCAAATCCTCGGTGGTGACCAGAAAGGAGCGGTTCAGCCGGTAGGCGGCCAGATGAATCTGCGTGGCGCTGGGAATCGACGCGTACACGCTGAGCATGTAGGCAAACAGCTCCTGCGAATCCTTGGTTTCGCTGTTGGAAAAGCTGCCGTTGGTATACTCCAGCAGCCGCAGCGCGGAGGCGTTGTAGTAGATGCTGCGCGACGCCTTGACGCAGGTGGTTACGTAATAGTCGATGTTGTTGATCAGCGAATCCTGCAGGGGAGCCTGTTGCTCCTCGTAGCGTTCCAGCGAGGTTTGATACGTGTACGAGCGGAAAAAGCTGAAATAGCCGACCAACGCGCAGGACGTAACGACGCAGAAAACAATCACGAGCTTTCCCAATATACTGCGGAAAGGCTTTGTTTTTTTCGGCTGCACCGGCATCCTCTCCTCCGCGCTGGATTTCAGTTTCATTATAACAGGTTTCCGGGCGTGTCACCCGCGCTTTTTCGAGAATGGCTAAAAAACGCCCATAAGGTCAAAATCGTCTCCCCGAAAGGTCAAAAATGTTTGTTACAATCCCGCGCGGTACGCGCTATACTCAAACCATCAAAGGGAATGACCGTGTCGGGCAACAGGGGGAGCAACGGGCAACGGGGCCCGCCGCACCGCCCCGGGTTGGCCGGTCTGTGTTGTGCGCCTATTTCGCACAGATGCCCGCGGCAGCCCGAATGGGATACCATGAAATGAGGGACCGCTGATGAGACTTTCCCAAAGGCGAATAAGACGGCTGCTGCTGGTGAAGGATTACGTCGTGTTTATGGCGCCTGCGCTGATTCTGTTTTTGATCCTGTGCCTGATTCCCTTCTTTCAGCAAATTTGGTACTCTTTTACCAACTGGGACGGCATCAGGGCCAGCGCGGATTTTGTTGGCATTACCAACTTCCTGAAGGTGTTCAAGGATTCCAAGTACTGGACGAGCATGTGGTTTACGCTGCGCTTTACCTTCTTTGTCACGGTGTTTACCAACGTGATCGGCTTCCTTTGGGCGTACGGGCTTTCCAAAAACGTGCCCTTCCGCAACTTTATGCGCGCCGGATTTTATATGCCCAAGATCGTCGGCGGCGTGATCCTCGGGTTTGTGTGGCGCTTCATTTTCCAGAACCTGTTTCCTGTGCTGGGGGAGCTGACGGGCATCGCGTGGCTCAGCCAGACGTGGTTTTCTACGGGAGCATCCTCCTTCTGGGCAATGGTGATCGTCATGTCCTGGAGCATGTCGGGCTACATGATGATTATCTATCTGGCGGGGCTGACCTCCATATCGGAGGATTATATCGAAGCCGCCACCGTGGACGGTGCCAAGCAGCGCCATGTGCTGTTCCAGATTGTGCTGCCGCTGATCATGCATTCCATTACCCAATGCCTGTTCCTGAGCATTGTCAACTGCCTGCGCGTGTATGACCTGAATATTTCGCTGACCAACGGCAACCCTTTCCGGCAGTCCGAGGCTGTAACCATGAATGTGTACCAGACGGCGTTCTCCTCTAACCAACTGGGGTACGGCTCCGCCAAGGCGCTGATTCTGGTGGCTATCATCGCGCTCATCAGCATCCTGCAGGTGTGGTATACATCGCGGAAAGAGGTGCAGCAATGAGCATGAACGGCTTGGTTCTGCGCAAGCGCATGTCCAAGGGCATGCTCGTGCTGGCGCTGGCGGTTTGCCTGCTGGCGGTGCTGGTGCCCTTCTACATCATCGTCATCAACTCGTTCAAGCCTTACGCGGATATTGCGCGCAACATCTTTTCCTGGCCCGGAAGTAACTTTACGCTGGATAACTACGCCAATGCCTGGCGGCGGCTGAACTTTGCCAACTCGCTGAAGAACACGGCGTTCATCTCGATTTTCTCCAACATCGGCGGTGTGGTATTCTGTAGTATGACAGGCTACTGGATTACGAGGCACCCCAACCGGTTTACCCGGGCGTGCTTCTACATCATCATCTCCTTTATGTCGATTCCGTTTCAGGCGTTGATGATTCCCTTTGCGAGGCTTACCAACGCGCTGAGCCTGAGCAACAGCCTGCCGGGCATTACGGTCTGCTTCTGGGCGATGACGGTGTCGCTGAGCACCTTCATCATCTCCGGGGCGGTCAAGACCATCCCGGCGGAAATCGAAAGCGCGGCGCTGATCGACGGCTGCGGCTCGTTTATCACCTTCTGGCGGATTGTGTTTCCGCAAATCAAGGCCTCGGTGTTTACGGTGGCGACCATCAACACGCTTTGGTTCTGGAACGACTATCTGATGACGCAGCTGGTACTTTCCAAAAACTCGCTGCGCACCATCCAGATTGCCATGCAGGCGCTGTTCAACGAGGCGTTCTTCGCCTGGGATGTGGCGCTGGCTGCGCTGACGCTCTCGATTCTGCCGCTGTTCATCTTCTTCATCATCGCGCAAAAGCAGGTGCTGGCGGGGGTTTCCGCGGGCGCCGTGAAAGGCTGATTCTCTTCAGCGGTTGCGTTTCGCTGTAGGAATATGGGTAACCCGGCTGTACCAATACACGAAGGAGGATATCACTATGAAAAAGGGTCTGGCATGGCTTCTTGCACTGACGATGCTCCTGTCCCTGGGCACCTTCACCGGTGTGGCGGCTTCCGCGGAGGCGGAAAAGGCCCCCGGCTCCGTGAACCTGTCCATCATGCTCGCGTTGGGTCAGTGGACGGACAACTTTAACGAGCTGGTGGAAGCGTACAAAAGCGAGAACCCGCAAATCGGCACC
Organism: Candidatus Limiplasma sp.; assembly: GCA_963666755.2. GTDB lineage: Bacteria > Bacillota > Clostridia > Christensenellales > Aristaeellaceae > CAXXOK01. The sequence goes on along the minus strand of CAXXGW010000009.1, from coordinate 2,385,005 downwards.
ATTGAGGGCGAATTCCCCTCCTCCTCCACCTATTGGGATTTGCTGAAATCCAAGCTGGCCTCCGGCGAGATGCCCGACATCTTCGGCTGCGGCTTTGGTGAGCAGATCGGCCAGTGGAACGAATACCTGGCGGACATCAGCGATATGGAAGCGTGCAAGAGCCTGACCGCCAACCAGATCGCCCAGTGCTCGCTTGACGGCTCCACCATTCAGGTATTCCCGATTTATGTGGAAGGCTGGGGCATCCTGTACAACATGAACCTGCTCAAAAAGGCCGGCTGGGACAAGACCCCCACCACCCTGACGGAGATGGAGCAGCTCTGCAAGGACCTGACCGCCGCCGGCATCCGGCCCTTTGAACACCACTACGCCGAAACCAGCCTGAGCCTGACCAACCATCTGGGCACCACCTGGGTGACGGATAAAGAGGACCCGCTGGGCTTCTTCCTGAAGATGAAATCCGGCGAGGATATGGATCTGGCGAACGACCCCGAGCTCAACAGCATGCTGGATTACTATGATCTGGTGCTGCAGTACGGCAATGAGGACGCCATCTCCACCGACAAGTGGACCGGCCGCAACGCCTTCTTCCTGGAAGAAGCGGCGATGATCGACGACGAAGGCTCCTGGGAAATCCCCAACATTCTGGGCGTGAACGCGCCTCTGGCGGACTATGTGGTGCAGGGCGTGGTGCCGATCACCAACAATGCCGAGCAGAATCGCATTCAGATTGCCACCATCTGCGGCGCGGTGTACAAGGACGGCGCCAATGTAGACGAGGCCAAGAAGTTCCTCAACTGGCTGTGCACCAGCGATACCGCGCAGAAATGGCATCAGGAAAAGATGGGCAACATCCCCGCGCTTGACTCCGTGCAGGTGCTGGATTCCCTGTCCACGCTGGGCAAGGACGTGTTTGGCTACATCAAGACCGGTATGGCGCACGAAGTCATGACGCCCTGGACGCCCGACAGCGTGAAGGACAGCCTCGGCGAGGTGTGGAGCCTCTACGTAGGCAAGCAGATCGACCGTGCCACCTTCTTTACCCAGTATCAGCAGATCTGGAAAGATTACGCAGCCCTGCAGTAAAACCCAAGCGGTTTAGAGCAATCGGCCGTGCGGCGGCAAGGGCAGCCGGCCGGAAGCCCCGAAACGCCAAGGGCCTGTGTTTCCCTCAGGAAACACAGGCCCTTTTCCCATGGCTGTGGTACGCGGGGCAACGATTACGGTGATGGGCTGCAGGCCGCGTGCAAACGGGCGGCGCGCGTGGCAGCAGTCCGTGCGGGCTGCCTTGACCGGCGGGGGAAACCACTTTATAATGGGGGCACTGACCCGGCGGGCTGTACGGTAGCCCGAACCCGCACGCAACGTCTATGGATTCCGCAAATTGCCCCGACAGGCCGGGTGCCCTTAAAACTGTGGCGAAGGAAGGCGTTTCCGTGACCCCCTATGAAAAAAGCCTGCAGGTTTTGCAAAACCTGTTTGCGAAGGATTGCCAGTTTGCGTTGGCGACATCCGCGCAGGAAACCCCCTCGGTGCGGGTGGTGGATACGTACTTTTCCGACGGCGCGTTTTATGTGGTTTCCTATGCCCAATCTACGAAGGTGAAGGAGCTGGAAAGCAACCCGCAGGTGGCGCTGTGCAACAATGCGCACCGGTTTAAGGCCCTTGCGCGCAACGTGGGGCATCCGCTGGCGGCGCACAACCTCGCCATCCGCGATCAGCTCCGCGAGGCGTTTGCCGCGTGGTATTCGCTGCATAATAACGAAGCTGACGCCAACATGTGCTACATCCGAATCGAACCGACGTGGGGGTTTTTCCATCAGGATGGGGTCGGGTATGAGGTGGATTTTGCGACGCAGGAAGTGAAAACCTTCCCGTTTACCTTTGAGGTTGTGTCTGTGGTATGAGGCGTGCCGCCTGCTGGCCAATCTGAGCAGCGGGCTTGGTACGTGGCACGGCGCGAAGCTGGCTTTTAGGCTGGGATGCTACCCGGCATAGCCTTGCCGGAGATGCCTCTGCAAAGGAAACCGCACTTTTTTGGAGCGTGAAACACCCCGCCGCGAAACACCGCTGCGGGGGCTCTGTATTACGGTTTTTCTGCTGTAACGCGTGGTTTGAAGCTGATACGCGCAGTTGCCGTCCCTGTTGGGCGGGGAGGCCCTGCCGCCTGCGCGCAGAAGCCGCGCAGCCATGCGGCGCGCTTCCCGTCAGGCACCGCCGCAACAGGCGACCGTGCGATGTGACGCAACCACCTACCGGGTGGGGATAATTTCCAGCCAGTAACCGTCGGGATCCTCGATAAAGTAGATGCCCATCGCGGTATTTTCAAAGCAGATGCAGCCCATTTCCTGATGCCTGCGGTGCGCCGCTTCAAAATCGTCCGCCCGGAAGGCAAGGTGGAACTCGCATTCGCCTAGATCGTACTTTTGCGGATGGTCTTTGAGGTACGTCAGCTCCAGCTCGAAATCCGATGCGCCGTCTCCCAGGAACAGGATGGTGTAGGAGCCGTCGACGGCTACCTTGCGGCGCTTTTCCGTCAGGCCGAGCGCATCGCGGTAAAAAGCGACGGAGCGGTCCGGATCGCTGATATTATAATTTTCATGTATCATTCGAAAACCCATGGGAATGCCCTCCTTTTAAGCCGTAGACCAACCTGCGACCATTTTACCATACCCGGCGCGGCACCGCAACGAAACGGGGGAGGGCCGCGCATTGGCAACCCCAAACGCCCTGGCCGCGGCGGTATGCCGGGGGCATTGACAAACGGGGGTCAATCAGGTACATAATGGACACGCACAAACCGCCGCAGGCAGGCCCGCGCATGGACGCCCGCCGCATATGGCCCGGGGAGGAATTACTTATGCTCCGCAAATGGCTCACCGGCATCCGAACGCAGATGGTGCTGCTCTTTATTGCCTTTTCTCTGTTGATATCGGTGCTGATTTCCGTGATCTGCCTGAACATTATCCACTCGACCATGGAAGATCAGGCGGTAACCGCGACGGTTAATATGATCGGGCAGGTCAACACCGAAACGCAGATTTTGATTGACGAAGCCATGCGCCTTTTGCAATGGGGCGATGTGGATGTGGTGCAAAATTTTCTGTACGGCACGGGCATGCGACACGCCGCGGCCAGCGAGATGGTAGCGGCCTTCAACAACCTGCGCACCTCCAAGTTTGTGGGCGACAATGTGCGCAACGTGTATATTTTCGATACGGACGGCTATGCCTACAACGAGCGTACCGGCCTGATCCTGCTGAGCCGGGAGGCCCGCAGCCGGCGCATTCTGGATTTGGTGACCGCTAACCCTGACCGCCTGCTGTATTTGAGTGACGATCCGGACAGCCGCGGCTCGGACGCCATCATCATCGGCATTCCCATCCGGCAGACGGCCACGCGCCGGGTGCTGGGCTACATTGCGGTGGAACTGAAAGCGGATGTGATCTCCGCCATTTTGGACAGTGTAACCTTCGGGCAGAGCGGTTCCTTCTTCATTTTGGATGAAACCGGCGCCATCATTCTGGGCAACGACACCAACCACCGCGATATCCCCGCGCGACTGTCGGCCTCCATGGGCACCGCACCCGAAGCCACCGTGCTGGAAGATGCGCAGGGCAAAGTGATCGCGGTGCGCAGTCCCCTCAAGGAAATGCGGTGGTCGCTGGTCGGCTGCGTACCCCTGCAGGAGCTGATGTCCGACTTTAATTACCTGCAGGGCTTCGTGGTACTGATGATCGCGGTGGTACTGCTCTCCTCCATCACGCTGTACATTTTCAGCACCAAGCGGCTCACCTACCCCATCCAGCGGCTGAAACGGCGCATGCTGGAAGCCGCGGACGGCAACCTGAACGCTGTGGTGGAAAACGTGTCCAAGAATGAGTTTTCCATCCTTGAAAACCAGTACAACCGGATGCTCAGCGACATCCGCGCGCTGATCCAGCGCAACCAGGAGGAACAGAAAAACATGCAGAAGGCGGAGTTCCGCGCCCTGCAGGCGCAAATTAACCCGCATTTTCTGTATAACACGCTGGATACCATCATCTGGCTGGTGGCCGCCAACGAAAACAACAACGCCATCCGCATGATCGAGCAGCTGTCCATCTTCTTCCGCATCGGGCTGAGCAAAGGGCTGGACTGGGTAAGCGTCCGGGAGGATATCGAGCACCTGTACAGCTACCTGTACATCCAGCGTGTGCGCTACAGCGATCTGCTGGACTTCAGCATGGATGTGGACGACCGGATTCTGGACTGCATCATGCCTAAGATGACGCTCCAGCCCATTGTGGAAAACGCGATTTACCACGGCATCAAAAACAAGAAAAACGGCGGGCGCATTACGGTGACCGGGATCATGGACGAGTTTGGCTGCCTGGTGTTTACCGTGAGCGATTCCGGCGTGGGCATGGAGGAGGAAGCCTGCCGACAGCTGGAGGAGCGCCTCCAGCGCAACAGCGGCACCTTTGAGGATAAGGAGGACGGCTTCGGCCTTTACAACGTGAACCGGCGCATCAAGCTGTATTGCGGCGAGGAGTACGGCCTCTCCATCCGCAGCAAACCCGGGGCGGGCACCACGGTGCTCATCCGCATGCGGCCGCGCGAAGGGGGAGATAAGGATGTATAGCATCGTGTTTGCGGAGGATGAAAAAACGACGCGGGAAAACATCTGCCGCGTGATCGACTGGGAACGCTACGGCTTTGTGATCTGCGCCACCGCGTCGGACGGCGAGGAGGCGCTGCAGGCCGTGCAGCGCTACCGGCCGGAGGTGCTGATTACCGACATCCGCATGCCCTTTATGGATGGGCTGGAGCTGAGCAAGCAGGCTAAAAAGGTGGTTCCCTCGATCAAGATCATCATCCTGAGCGGGTTTATGGAGTTCGGCTACGCACAGGACGCCATCCGCATCGGCGTGCAGGATTACATCGTAAAGCCCGTAACCCCCGATAAGCTGATCCGGATTCTGGTTAAACTCAACGAGCAGCTGCAGGAGGAAAACGACCACCGGGCGCACGTCAGCCGCCTGATTGAGGATTTGCGCAAGGTGGAGCACCATTTGCAGGAAAGCCCCGGCGGGGAAATCGGCGCGGCGGATATCAGCCAGACCCTGCAGGCGGAGGAGCAACTGGACGCCTTCCTGCGCGCGGGCACGCCGGAAGGGGTGGAGGCCTTTACCGACCGGCTGCTGCTGGATGTCGGGGAAACGTCGTTCCAATCGTCGCTGTTTCGGTCGTTTTTCCTTTTGAAAATGCTCAGCTGCTGCGTCAAGGCGGTGGAGAGCATGAGCGGTGACCCACACGAAACGCTGCCCCAGATTGACGATTTGACGGCTTTTCTGGAACGGACAACCGACCTTGCGCACGCGCGCACGGCTCTTTGCGCCTGCTTTGGCGCGGTGGTCGCCTACCGCAGCGTGGCCACCAGCGTCACGGCCGGGCTGGTCGACAAGGCGAAAAACTATGTGCGCGGCCATTATGATTCGCCCGCGCTTTCGACCCGGCAAATGGCGGATATTGTGGGCCTGAGCCCCAACTATTTCAGCAATGTGTTCAAGCAATACGCGGGCACAACGTTTACCAAGTACCTGACGGGCTACCGCATCGACCGCGCCAAGGAGATGCTGCGCACCACCGATTACAGCGTGGTGGAAATCGCGCGGCGCGTGGGGTACGACAACGCCAACTATTTCAGCGCCGTGTTCCACCGCATGACGGGGCTGCCCCCGATCGCCTTCAAGGAGGGCGGCATACCGTTATAATTGAAAGATTCGGCGTAGAAAATTGCATATCGCGCTTCCACACCCGCCATTTCGGGTGGAGTTTTGCCGATCGCCTTTGTTTTTTGCATTTGCAGGGCGGTCGGTTTGCCGTATACTCAATCCAGAAAGCGGAAAGCGCGGTGCCTCCCCGTGCGATATGCACGGCCCTTTCCGCTGTGTTGGGGATCCAATTTGAAAGGAGCATGGGTATGAACAAGAACCTTCTGCGAATCCTCCTATGCGCGCTTCTGGTAACCGCCATGATCGGCTGCCAGCTGGCGCCGGCAGGTGCCGAGGCCGACAAAAAGCTGACCTTCGCCATCATTTACGCCAACATCCATCCCTTCTTTGACGCGATCGGCCAGGGTGCCGAGGATACCATCGCCAAGGAGGGCCTCAATGCGGAAATGATCCTGCAGGGCCCGCAAAACGGCGACGTATCCCAGCAGATTCAGATCATGGAAGACTTGATTACCCAGAAGGTGGACGGCATCGCGATCGGCCCCTGCGATTCCGAAGCGCTCACGCCTTACATCGACAAGGCTGTGGAAGCCGGTATCCCGGTGCTGTGCTTTGATACCGACGCCCCCAACTCCAAGCGGGTAGGCTATGTGGGCACCGATAACTACGAGGCGGGCTGCGCCATGGGCGAAGTGATTGGGCAGGCCCTCAACGGCAAAGGCACTGTGCTTTGCGAGACCGGCGTGGTCGCGCAGGCCGGGTTGATCGCCCGCCGCAAGGGCGTGGACGATGTGCTGGCCGCCAAGTATCCGGACATCAAAATTGTGCAGTCCAACGCCAGCAACGGCGATGTGACCAAGGCGCTGTCCGATATCGAAAACATGATTACCAGCTACCCGGATTTCGACGCGCTGATTCAGCTGGACGCGGCCGGCGAGGCGGGCATCTCCGCTTTCAAATCCCGCGGCTGGACCAAGGCGGACAAGCTCCTGATCGTGTTTGACGATCTGGAAGCGGTTATCCAGGGCGTGAAAGACGGCCAGGTGTACAGCACCGTTACGCAGGGCCAGTACAACTGGGGCTCCAACATCGTGGAAGAGCTGATGGCGCTGCACGAGGGCAAGGAAATCTCCCCCAACGTGAACACCGGCTACGTGATTGTGGACGCCAACAACGTCATGGAGAAATACCCGAATTAAAGGAACCGCGTCCGGCAGGGAAGGATCCGAGTAGAATGGAGATTTTGCTCGGGTCCTCCCGTTTCCGGGGCAGGAGGCAGTAGAGTATGGAAAAGATGGAAACAAATCGGGGCGTTTCGCTGCGTTCGATTTGGAAATACCGCGAAACCGGGCTTGCCCTCATCCTGATCCTGATGTGCGCGGTGCTTTCCGTCGTGACAACGACGTTTTTCACCTCCGACAACCTGATTAACATTCTCAAGCAGACTACGCTGGTGTGCATCATCGCCATCGGGCAGACCTTCGTGATCATTTCCGGTGGGATTGACCTGTCGGTAGGCCAGTCCATGACGCTGGGCAGCATGGTGCTTGCCTACTCCCTCAAGGGCGGCTATCCGCTGATCCTTTCCATGCTGCTGGCAATCGTGGCCAGCATGGCGGTCGGCTTTTCCAACGGCGCGCTGATTACCAAACTGCACTTGCCCGCCTTTATCATTACGCTGGGCATGACCAATATCGTCAAGGGCATTATTCTGGTGCTGTCGGAAGGCAACATCGTGTTGCTAAATAACGATGTGATTGCGGATATCGGCCGCGGCAGTCTGGGGCCGATCCCCTGGATGGTGATGATCCTGGTGGCCATTGCCGCGGTGTGCATTTTCCTTTTGAATAAAACTGTGCTGGGCAACCGGGTCAAGGCCGTGGGCGGCAACGAGACGGCCGCGAAACTCTCCGGCATCGCGGTGGACCGCACGCGCATTCTGGTGTACACCATTGCGGGTTTGTTGTGCGGTATTGCCGCCATTATCGTCACCGGCCGCCTGAATGGCGGCAACCCCAACGCGGCGGGCACCTACGATATGGATTCCATCGCGGCGGTGATCGTCGGCGGCACGGCGCTCAGCGGCGGCGCGGGCTCCATCGTGGGCACGGTGCTGGGCGCGCTGCTGATGGTGCTGATCCGCAACGGGCTGGTGCTGCTGCGCGTGAACATCTACTGGCAGACGGTGGCCATCGGTGTGGTGATTATTGCGGTGTGCGCCATAGACGCCTTCACCAACGCCCGGAAACAGCAGTGAGGTAGCGGCATGAGCGATTGCGAACTGTTGCGGATGGAGCACATCACCAAGCAATTTGCCGGGGTGAACGCGCTCAAGGACGTCTGCTTTACCCTGAAAGCCGGGGAGGTGCACGCCATCGTCGGGGAGAACGGCGCGGGCAAAAGCACGCTGATTAAAATCCTGAGCGGTGTGTACCGGCCCAACGATGGGGCGATCTATCTGGGCGGCGAGCGGGTGGAGCTGGCGGGCGCCAGCGACGCGCTGCATAACGGCATTGCCACCATCTATCAGGAGTTTAACCTGGTGCCGTCGCTGTCCATCGCGGAGAATATCTTTCTGGGCAAGGAGCTGAAAAACGGCTGCGTGGTCGATCGCCGCGGCATGATCCGCAAGGCGAACGCTTTTATGGCGCAGGTGGGGTTTGCGCATCTGGACAGCAGCTGCAAGGTAGCGTCGCTTAGCGTGGCGCAGCAGCAGATGGTGGAAATTATTAAATCGCTGTTTAACGACTCCCGCATTCTGGTGCTGGACGAACCGACCGCCGTGCTGACGGAAAAAGAAAGCGAGCGGCTGTTTGCAATCATCAGGACGCTGCGGGCAAAGCAGGTCGGCATTATCTACATTTCCCACCGGTTGGAGGAAGTGCTGGACATGGCCGACCGGGTGACGGTTTTCCGGGACGGCGAGTGCATCGACACGCTGGACAACGCCGCGCGTGCCGTAACCAAGGAGCAGCTGGTCAGCCTGATGGTGGGCCGCAAGCTGAGCGCGTACTACCCGGAGCGGCATACCGTGCCCGGCGAGCCGGTGTTGGAGGCGCGGGGGCTGACCCGACACAAGCGGTTCCGCGATATTTCCTTTGCCCTTCATAAAGGAGAAATTCTGGGAATGACCGGGCTGGTAGGCGCGGGCATGACGGATGTGGTGCGCACGCTGTTTGGCGCCACGCCGCTGGATGCGGGGACGATTCTGCTGAACGGCAAGCCCCTGCGCCTGCGCAACCCGCAGGACGCCATGCGGCAGGGCATTGCGTTTATCCCCGAAAACCGCAAGGAAGAGGGGTTGTTTCTGGACGCGACCATGGCCGATAACATGATCATGGCCAACTATCCCCGCGTCAGCGTCCGGGGCGTGCTGCGCAAAAAGCGCATCCGCCGCTTTTTGGAACAGTATTTTACCCAGCTGGACATCCGCCCCAACGAGCCGCGTAAGATTGCCCGCAACTTTAGCGGCGGCAACCAGCAGAAGGCCATCATCGCCAAGTGGATTGCCATCGACCCGCAAATCCTGATCCTGGCGGAGCCGACGCGCGGCATCGACATCAACGCCAAGGCGGAAATCTACCGGCTGATGAACCGGCTGGTGGAAAACGGTCTGTCCATCCTGATGGTATCCTCCGAAATGCAGGAGATTATCGGCATGTGCGATCGGGTACTGGTGATGGCCGAAGGCAAGCTGACCGGCGAGTTCGCCCGCGCCGACTTTACGCAGGACAGGATCATGGCGGCTAGCTCCGGGCTGGCCGTGTAAGGAGGGGTTGCCATGCAACAGGGGAAAATGCTCGTCATGCCCCCGCGTGGGGGGATTAAGCCGGGACTGACCTTCGGGTATGTGGATGTGCCCGCGGCGCTTACGCCGGAGACCCGGCCCTTTCTGGATTCGCTGACCGAGGCCTCGCTGGCGCTGCAAAAACGCATCCGCAAAGGCCGGGAGGTGGAGATACCCACCCGTGATGTGCTGATTGAGGCGGGCGGCTTGCCCACCCGGGTTCGCCTGTTCCTGCCCGAGGGGCAGGGGCCGTTCCCGCTGCTTTTGTACAGCCACGGAGGCGGTTTTGCCATCCGGGATGTGGAATGTTTCGACTATATCGGGCGCGTGCTGGCGCAGGGCGCCGAAGCGGTGGTGGTGATGCCGGATTATGCGCTGGCACCGGAGCACCCCTACCCCACGCAATTGAACCAATGCTACGATACCCTGCTGTGGGCGCGCAAACATGCGGCCGAGTGGAATGCCCGCGCCACCTGGGATGTGGTGGCCGGCGACAGCGCGGGCGGCAACCTTTCCACAGCGATCTGCCTGCGCTGCCTGCACGACGCCATCCGCGTGCCCGCACTGCAGGTGCTGGCGTACCCTGTGGTGGACATGCGGGTGGGGGAGCCACGCGAATCCGAGATGCTCTACGGCACAGGGTACAATCTGGATTACAAGCACCTGCTGTCGTATAACGCAGCCTATGCAACACCCGCGCAATGGCTGGACCCGCAGGTTTCGCCGCTGCTGGCCCCCGACCTGCGTGGTATGCCGCCCTGTAAGGCGCTGCTGGCCGAGTGCGATGTGCTGATCGATCAGGCGCTGGAATACCTCAAGCGCCTGCAGGATGCGGATGTACCGATTGAGTACCGCATCTTCCGGGGCATGCCGCATGATTTTCTGTTTTTCGACTATGAGGAATCGTACAGCGCGTATGCGTGGATCAGTGAACGTGTGCGCGCGCTGCGAAATTAGCTTGTGCCGGCGGGGCGGGTGCGGAAGGTTTGTGCGGCCTTCCGTGTCCGCCCTGCATTTTTGGAAAGGGCCGCGCGGCTACTGGGGCTGCGCGGGGATGTGCTCAAAAAAGTCGTTGCGCTGCTCGTCCGGCCCCACAGTGGAGGAATACAGGCCAAAATCCTTGCTATCGTAAGGGTTGCAGAGGTATACCTTGTGGCGCGTTTTGCGCTGGGATACATGCATGTGAAAGGCTTCGCGCGCGACGTCCGCCGCCGTTTTACCGCCAAACACGCTCAGGGTGAGCGTATCCCACGGCAGGATCACCCGATTTTTGGGGTAGAGGTGTACGTAGAGCTTGCGCACCTGCCATACGTCCGGGTTGCCCGCGCCGTCGGGGGTGTAGGCAGGGTCGGCGGCCAGCGCCACGGCGTTCACGGCCGCGTCGGCCGCGGCACGGTGCATGCCGTGCTTATCCTCGCCGTTTTTGATGTCCATGGTCACCACCACATCCGGCTGGTACAGGCGTACGAGATTTGTTACCCGCCGGTAAACCGCGTCGCGGCCGCCCCAGAGATTAAACGCGTAGGTAATCAGGTGGGTATATCCGTCCCGGTACTCGCACAGCACGGGGTAGTCCCGCACGCCGCTGGCCCACAGGCCGTCCAGCAGCTCGTTGCGCCGCCGGGTGTAGCCGGTTGTCATATAGACGACCAGCGTTTTTTTATGCAGCTGACCGCAGTAGTAGGGCAGCGTGCCGCCCAAAAACACATATTCATCGTCCGGGTGCGCCACCACCAGCATCAAATCCGCCTTGCCCTCAAAAGTCCGCCAGGTTTGCACCCAGGCGGGCAGATCGCCCTCGCCCAGCACCCGCAGTTCCGATATACGGGTTTCGCCGTGCGCTTGCAGCCGGAGTGCGCCCGCGGTCGGGGGCAGCGCGATGTAGTTGTTCACAAAAGAGATGTCCACCCGGGCCAGCACGGCCCAGCCCCCGTCGGAGGTTTGCCCCATCACATCGCAGGGCGCGGGCAGGCCGGAAAACTTGCAGTACAGCCCCGCGCAACGGGCCCCTTCGGGCAGCGTGATGTCCAGCGCGCTATCCTGCGGCAGGGTCAGGTACGTTAAATAAGCCTGATCCGAAAGCACGGAGGCAGCCTTGGTCGGGTCGGGGCTCACAAATGAGCACCGGGGCGTAAGGTTCGCAGCCTGCTGTGCGGCAGCGGTGCCTGCGCAGCACAGCGCAAGCGCGAAAACCAGTGGCAGGAAACCTCTTTTTAAATGTGCCATACATGCCCTCGACAGGAAGATTCAGCGCCAGTATAGCCGCCCCGCCCTCCGCTGTCAAGATATGGCTGGGGTGAAGTCAATCAGAACCCGGTTAGCACCGCGTGCAGCAACAGGGAAAATACCTGCATATGCACCCTTGCGCGGCCGGGAAACACAGCTTCCAGTTCGGCAAGCGTATCCCTTTCGGTGTGCATGAACTTTCCGCCCTCGGCCGTTTCGCCGGAGCCGTCGTACTGGCCGTTGGGGCCGGGTATGTTCCAGTTGCTGGCTTCCAGATACACATACTCGATGCCTTGCTGGACAAAGCTGACGTGGCTGCTCCAGTTGCCCGTGGAGGGAGAGGGGTATTCGGGCTGGGCAAAGCCGGGCGCGGGGCTGGCAAACGTCCAGGGAACCAGGTGCAGCCCGAGGCCGAGCCGATCCCCGATCGCCTTAAAGGTCTCAAAGGCGTGCAGGCCCGTAACGGTTTGGTTGGCAAAGTCGGGCACGCCGCCGTAGAGATAGCACAGATCGCCGCAGAGCACGGAATCGATGTTCACGTAGTAAGCCGTATGCGCGAGCTCCTCCTCGGTCAGGCTTTCCACATAGGTATCGGAGCCGGCCATGGTTTCCTCTTCCGCGCCGATCAACACAAACACGACGGTTTCCGGCAACTGCGGTTCGGCAATCAGGCGCTGCGCGGTTTCCAGAAGCACCGCCACGCCGGAGGCGTTATCCCCCGCGCCGTGCCCGTCGTAATGCGCGCCGACCACCACCCGCTCCGTGCCGGAACCGGGCAGGGTCACCACAATATTCTGCGACAGATAATCGTCCTGATACGGCCCCTGAAACAGAAAATTCTGCACCTCCACCTGCCGGGAGGCATACCCCATTGCCGACAGGGTGGAAAGCAGCCATTCCTGCACGCGCTCCGTCTGTTCGTCGTCTAGACAGTCCCGCGCCCAATAGTCCTGATCGAGCGTTTGCAGGTAGGCGTACGCGGGCTGCCCGTAGGTGCCGAAATCCACATGGGCGGGGGTTTCAGTGGGGAGAGCCGCTGCCGGGGCCAGCGGCGTGCAAACGAGGGCGAACCATACCAGAATACTCCGGCAAAGCCATGCGCGCATGGGGGGTTCTCCTTCCGGTCGTATGGGGTTGTAGAATGCAAAGGTTGTGCTTGGATTGTAGCATCCAACGCGATGCGCGTCAATGGAGAACGGGGGAAGAAAGCCCGCCATGCCTGCAGCGCAGCACGGGGAGTGGCCGCAGGCTGCCGCCGGACGGCGTTTTTTACTCCAACCGGGAAGGGATGGGATGCCTGACCCGTTGCTTTACTGAGAGAAACCGAACGCTTCCATCCCTACCAGTTTGTTACAGGTTCACACTTGACAGGGAAAGGCGGAGCGTTGTATGCTCGTGGTAGACAGTTGTCTACATCCGGGTTGGAAGGGGGAACCGCCTTGACCGTCCGTTGTACCGACGCAGAATGGAAAATCATGGAGTGCCTGTGGGAACAAAGCCCGCGCACCATCGCGGAGATTACCCATGCACTGGAGGCGCAAACCGGCTGGACGCGCCATACGGTGATAACGCTGCTCAAGCGCATGCAGGCAAAAGGCAGCGTGACCGTGGATGAAACGGAAGCCGTCAAACGCTACCGACCCGCCCTGAGCCGGCAGGAGGCCGCCGCGGAACAGACGGGGCGGTTGCTTACGCGCGTGTTTGCGGGCGATGCGTCGCTGCTGATCCACAATCTGGTCGATTCGGGGGCGATCTCCGTGCCGGAAATGCAGGAGCTGCTTGCGCTGCTCCGGCAGGGAGAGGTGCCCGGAACCCATGAAGGAGGCGAACCCGATGCGCGCGGCAACGGTGTATAACTTTCTTTTGGAGGCGAACCTGACGGCGAGCGTCGCCATCCTGCTCATGCTGCTGATCCGGCGTTTTCTGCGCCGTCCGCTGGGCAACCGCGCACTGCTGGTTGCCTGGCTGCTGATTGCCATCCGGCTGCTGTGCCCGCTGGCGTTGCCCAACCCGGTGATGAGCGAATTCCGGCCCGCATATGCCAACGACCCGGCCATCCGCCCCATTGCAGGGCAGGTGCAGGTTCGGCTGGAGGATGCCGGGGATAGCGCCTACCGCTGGCTGCGCGCGCGCAGCGGCGATCCGACTACCTTTGTGCTGGCCCGGAATATGGATAGCCTGATGGAGGCGGTGTATGACGGTACCGCGGCGCAGGTACTGATGCAGCTGTACCTTGCGGGCGCGGCGATTACGGCGGGGTGGTTGCTGTTTGCCAACCTGCGCTTTCGCCGCAGGCTGCGCAGGGGCCGCGTGGAGCCGATTTCCGGCGCGCTGGAGGCGGAGTACCGGGCGCTGTGCCGGGAGCGCGGGGTCAAGCCCGTGCCCGTGTACCTGACCGATCCGCTGCCCGGCGCCTGTCTGGTGGGGGTAGTGCGCCCCTATATCGCCCTGCCGCTGACCGTGGCGCCGCAGGACGCGATCCGCGTACTGATGCACGAGGTCTGTCATCTGCGGGCGCATGACACGCTGTGGGGGCTTTTACGGCTGCTCTGCTGCACGGTGCACTGGTTTAACCCGCTGGTGTGGGTGGGTGCACGCGCCAACCGCACCGATTGCGAGCTGGCCTGTGATGATCGGGTAGTTAAACCCCTCGACCCCGGGCAAAAGCTGGCGTACGCCAACGTGCTGGTGCAGGCAGCGGCAAAGCGCGGCACACCGGGCATGGGGGTGCTGGCCACCGGCATGACGCTGCCGGGCAAGCGGCTGCGCATGCGCGTAAACGCGATTCTGCACGGGTCTGGGGTTAGGCACGGGCTGATGATCCCCTTCCTGCTGGTAGCCTGTGTGTTGCTGGCCGGCGCGTTTGCCACCGCTGAAACGGAGGCGCCCCCGGTGGTGCCCACCGCCTATGCGGCATTCCCGGAGCGCGCGATTACCAGCGAGGCGGACGCGATTGCTTACGCGCAGCAGGTCTGGACGCAGGACGGCGTAGCCTGGAACACCGAGGGTATCGAATGGAGCCTCTTTGGGCATGAAAACGGGATTTATTATGTGGATGGCAACTTTCCGGAGCGCGGCACGTCGCTGAGTCTGCAAATCAACGAGGCGACGGGGCACATTAATTACCTGTACAACAGCGATTCGCGGTTTGATTACGCGATGGACAGCTCCCCGATCCTAAAAAACAATCCGGCGCTGGAGGATACACTGCGCGACGCGGCCCTTCTGTTTGCCGCCGCGCTGAACCCCGCGACCCAGACCCCGATCCGGGAGGTGAAGCTGATCGATGCGACCCGGACGGACGGCGCGGTGTTTGTGTCCTTCCAACTGCTGACGGACAGTAAGAAGCTGTATACGCTGCTGGAATTTGAGGTGCAGCCGGAATGCCGGGTTGTGTACTATGATGAAACCGCGCCCTTCGACGATGGATCAGGCGTGGGTTGAGGAGGCGGACAAGCATGCGAAAACGGATAGGAATCCTGGCGTTGGCCCTGTGCATGGCGCTGAGCATGGCACGCGCGGAATCGGAACCGGCGTTGGAGATGGCAAAGGGATTGCTGACCGAAGTGTATGGCTATACCCAGCAACAGGCGGATCACGATTTTGATTTCCAGATTACGCAAACCGATACGGAGTGGCAGATCACCTTCGCGCCCAAGGCGCAGCCGACCTGGGTGTATACCGCCGCCTTTGACCGGCAGAGCGGCGGGTTTCTGAACGGGGAAACCCCTTTTCGGACAGGTTTTTCCGGCTACCCCGGTGAAAACGGCGTGCGCGGGCTGCTGAACCAGGCGCAGGAGCAGAACTGGTTCAGCCAATGGGACGCCGCGGCTGTCGCGGCGTTCGGGCAGGCGCTGCCCGCGTTCGGCATCACGCTTACGCAGGCGCTGCAACAGGGCTTGCAGGCGGGCACGATCAGCGCCGGGGATGCGGTGCGGGAGTTTTTCCTGTCCTGCTACGGCAATGAAACCGATTGGCCGATGGCGCTTACCCAATGGCGCGACGCGACGCTGGCCGCGTGCGGCCTTTCGCAGACGACGGCCGCCGACACGGCCGCAACCGCCGCGCCAAAACAGGAATCCAGCCGCGTCGTGCCCTACATGCAATCGGAAACGATCACCTGCACCCTGACGGATTTTGGCGCTACGCCGCCCGCAGAGCTGGCGAAGGCGTTTTCCAACCCGCACCTGTCCGGGTGGACGTGCCTGAGCGGGTCGATCCTCTCCCTTTCGCGGGAGGACGAGCGCAAGAGCCAGTTGTTCAGCCGCGGCATCGCCGTGTTTGGTCAGGGGGACAAGCGACTGCTGGTCACGCTGCTACGAACCGCCAATGATGCGGATTGGAACGTGTACCCCGTGGGGGAAAACGCGCTGCCCGCCGGGTGCGACCCGGTTTGCAGCACGGATGAGTCGAAGTTGCGGCTGACCCTCGCGTACCCGACGGGCACGGATGCAAGCGTAACCCTGCAACTGTCTCCCTGGCTGTGTGAAGGCGGCGCGCTGCTCGAGCTGAACCGTTACCGCAGCTGCGGCCCGGAAGGCAACCTGACGGTAGAAACGGCGACCGCAGGTTCGGATAACCGCACCCAATACCGGATGACGGTGGAAACGCCCGGCCTGCCAGCCAAAGAAGAAAATGTGCTGCTGGCGGCTCCCAATTTTCTGGACTTGCTGGACGCAAACGGGCTGCCCGGCACAGCGGACGGCTGGCGCGCACTGACGCGCGAAGAGCTGCCGCAGGGGTATGGCACGTGTACAAGCGTGCATCTGCGCCAGAAAACCTCGTCCCGTTCCAAGGATTTGGGATTGTTCCAGAGCGGTACGCCTGTGCAGGTGCTGGAGCTGGTGCCGGGCAACCCGTATTCGTGGGCGCATGTGCGCGCGGGCGGTCTGGAAGGGTATATGAGCAGCGTCTATGTGGCTTATCCGGGTACTGATTGCTCCATGAACCCGCTCTGGGACGGCGTGCCGCTGCGCGTGGCGATCAACCCCGCGCCGGTTACGCTGCGGTCGGATTCCGGCCCGTTTGCCAGGGACGGGGCCCAGTTGCCAGCGGGCACACGGATGCACGTGATTGCCGTGCAGGGGGATTGGCTGTACGTGGCGGTGCCGAGCGGGGCGATTGGCTGGAAGATGGACCTGAACAGCACGTTCGGCTTTATCCGGGCGGACGCGGTCAGGCAAGGAGCGACGGCCTTGCAGGCGGAATGGCTTTTGTAAGGGATAAGTCGGCCGAAAAAAGATGGGTCAAGGGCTGAAAGCCCTTGTCGGGATTCCAAAGGGTGAAACCCTTTGGCAGGTCTGTGAGAAACCCAAGTGCCCATCATGGCGGAATCCCCGCAAGCGAGCGAACAGCCCGAGGAGCTATAAGGCGAGCGACAGAAACACACAAGCAGTCTCTTTGGCGTAAAAGATGGGTCAAGGGCTGACAGCCCTTGTCAGGATTCCAAAGGGTGAAACCCTTTGGCAGGTCTGCGAGAAACCCAAGCGCCCGTCATGGCGGAACTCTCTTATAGCTCAAGCGCGTCAAACGACAATGCGAATCTCCCTTGGGACAGAACAGGCCGGGGTATTTACCCCGGCCTGCTCTCCGTTTCCGCGCAGTTCAGACGTTGCGGCCTGCGGCTGGCTTCGCCTGCGGCTTTTGGATATCTTCCCCCAGCCAGAACTTTTCCAGCGGCTTGTACAAAAGCAGCGCGACGGTGACGGTAATCAGCAGCTCCGGCAGCATGTAGGAGCCGTTGTAGCTGAGCGACCACACCACGGGAGCCCAGCCCAGCGCGTTGGGCCAAAGGGCTTCCCAGATGATAACGCCGCTTACGAAATGGCATAGGAACCGCCCGAAGAAGGCGACGGTCATGCCCACCGCAATGGAAATCCGGCGATCACGGATGACGCCGTTAAACGCCGCTGAAAAGCCCAGCATGCCATACGCCAGCACGTAGTCCAGCAGAATGATGCCTACGGCCGTGAGCGCGTCAGGCGCGTACTGCACATTGTTAAGTCCCAGCAAAAGCTGTAAAAGACTGTAGGCAAGCGCCGTACCCAGCCCCCAGCGCGTGCCGTAGCGATGCGCCACAAACACGATGGGCAGCATGCTGCAAAAGGTGATGCTGCCGCCCAGCACCCAGGGACCCGTAAACTGGAACAGACTAAGCACCGTGGCAATGGCCAGCATGATGGCGCTCTCGGTAAGCCGCTTGGTGGTAAACCGCATGGAAAACCCCTCCTTAAACTGAAAATGCCCGCCGTTGCGGGTAGTGCAACGCGGAACATCAAGGGAATTTTCCATTGATTCCTACGCCGGCATTACCCGGATCAGGTTCGAGGGTCCCGGGCAACGCCCGATCTCAGCCGGCTTCCGCCAGCACCCCTTGCGCTTGTGCGCAGGTGTATTCTAACGCACGCGGCGGCGGCTGTCAACCCCCCGCGTAACACAGCGGGGATACCTATCTGATCTATGGCAAGGCGGCGACAAACGGCGAAGCGCCCCGCCGTGGCCGGCGGGGCGCTAAGCAAAGGGGGGGAGAGGATTTATCTTGCGCGGCGCGCTGCGCGAACAGAGCGCCGTACAAAAGCGGAACAGGACGTCAGGGCGTGCTGCCCCGCTTGACCAGCTCGGCGGTAAAAATGGCTTTCTGCGGGGTTTCCTCGCCGCCGAGCACTGCGAGCATCGTGGTCACGCAACGGTTGCAGAGGGTTTCCAGCTTGTTGTCGACGCTGGTCAGTTCCGGCTCGCAGCAAAGGCAAAAGCTGGAGTTGTTGTAGCCGATAATCGCCAGATCGTCGGGCACGCGGCGATGCGCCACACGCGCGTATTTGGCGGCCCCGACGCTCAACACATCCTCCGAGGTGAGCACGGCGTCAAAAAGCACGCCTTCATCCGCGACGGACTGGATATAATCGCGCACGGCGGGTACGCTCATCTTGTCTTCGGCAAAGAAGCGGATCAGGTTTTCCTGCAGGGGCACGCCGCGGCTTTCCAAAGCGGCGCGGTACCCAGCCAGCTTTTTCTGGCCGCTGTAATTGTGGCTGTGGTACAGGTAGAGGATGTTGCGGCGCCCGCGATCCAGCAGGTACTGCGTGGCTTCCAGCGTAGCGCGGTAATCGTCGCAGAGTACGCAAAACACGTTGTCGCAGGGGTAGGAAGCATTCAGCAGCACCAGCGGCAGCTTGGCGGCCGCGGCGCGCAGGTAGGCGTTGCCTTCCTCCGTATCCTCCACAAAGGTGGAGCCCAGCAGCACCATGCCGTCCACATGCTTGCCCAGCAGCAAATCCACGCCCTTGCGGCGGTCGGCCAAGGCGCGCCCTGTGCAGGAGAGTAGGCAATCGTATTCATGGGCGCGGAATTCCCGTTCCAGGCAGTTGATGGCTTTGGATAAATAGGGGTCTCCGGCGTTGGGGCAAAGAAGGCCAATGGTGTGCATGCTTTTAAGCCCCAACCCGCGTGCAAAGGCGTTGGGCACATACCCCTGCTCGGCCATGACGGCCAGCACATGATCCCGGGTTTTAGGGCTGACGCGCGCGCTGCCGTTCAGCACGCGGGATACGGTGGCAATGGAAACCCCGGCCTTCTCGGAGATGTCGTAAATGTTCATACGTTGCACCTTCGGTTTGTAAACGCTTACGCAAGCATAATTCTCAATCATTATACCTGATAATCCGAAAAATGCAATGCCTGTTGCTAAAAAAGAGAAGGGGGCCGCGGTTTTGCACATTTCACGGCATGTGCGGGCACATTTGCGAACTGCATTGACGAACCCGAAAAAAAGGGGTAAGATAACGGAAACAATGTAATTGTTTACATTACTGGCGCGACGCCTGTTCGCGCCCATTGGGGGAGGAAATATTCCATGGAACGTCTGAACGCGCACAACCATCCCGTAACCCGGCGGCCTGTGAAAGTCCTGCAGTTTGGCGAAGGCAACTTCCTGCGGGCATTTGTGGATTATATGCTGGATATCGCCAACGAGCAGGGCCGTTTCGACGGCGGCATCGTGCTGGTGAAACCCATCGCCTTCGGCTCGCTGGAGGCGTTCCACCAGCAGGATTGCCTTTATACGGTGGTGCTGCGCGGTTTGGAAAACGGCCAGCCGGTGGAGAAGGCGCGCCTGATTACCAGCGTGAACGACGCCGTGGACGCCTATGCCGAATATGAGAAATATGCCGCCTACGCCCGGCTGGACACCCTGCGTTACATTGTAAGCAATACCACCGAGGCTGGGATCGTGCTGGACGAGAGCGACCGGTTCGAACTGACCCCTCCCAACACCTACCCCGGGAAGCTGACCAAGTTCCTGTATGAGCGCGCGCAGGCCTTCGATTATGCGGCGGATAAGGGGCTGGTAATCCTGCCGGTGGAGCTGATCGACGATAATGGCATTGCCCTCAAACGCTGCGTGTTTGCGCTGGCCAAGCTGTGGAAGCTCGGCGAACGTTTCGAGCGCTGGCTGGAGGAGGCCTGTGTGTTCACCTCCACGCTGGTGGACCGTATTGTGACCGGCTACCCCCGCGACGATGCCGAGGCCATCTGGCAGAAGCTCGGCTATGAGGATCAGCTGCTGGATACGGCTGAGCCGTTCGGCCTGTGGGTGATCGAGAGCCAGAAGGACCTCAGCCGCGAGCTGCCCCTGCCGGACTGCGGGCTGCCCGTGGTTTACACTGATAACCAGAAGCCCTATAAACAGCGCAAGGTGCGCATCCTCAACGGCGCGCACACGTCCTTTGTGCCGGCGGCTTTCCTCTGCGGGCACGACATCGTGCTGGAAGCCATGCGCGACCCGATGATTAAGAACTTCATGCAGCACACCCTGTACGATGAGGTCATCCCCACGCTGACACTGCCCAGGGAGGATTTGCTGCACTTTGCCGAAGCGGTGACCGGCCGGTTTGAAAACCCGTTTATCAAGCACGCGCTGCTGTCCATTTGCCTCAACTCCGTATCCAAGTGGCGTGCGCGCTGCCTGCCCAGCCTGCTGGGGTATGTGGAAAAGAACGGGAAGCTCCCCGAGCGGCTGACCTTCTCGCTGGCGGCGCTGATGGCCCTGTATCAGGGCGGTACGCTGGAAGACGGTGCCTTGGTCTGCAAGCGCGCCGGCCAGCCCTACACCCTGCGCGACGATGCGGCTGTGCTGGCCTTCTTTGCGGAAAACACCGGCAAACCCGCGGCGGAGCAGGCAAAGGCGTTCCTCAGCCGTACGGATTTCTTCGGTCAGGACCTGACGCAGGTACCCGGCCTGCTGGACGCGGTGTCCGTTATGCTGGCTGAAATTCTACAGCGCGGCATGCGTGCCGTCATGACGGAACGGTTCCAAAAATAATTGCCGCATCGGGAAGGAAAACCGGTACCACATGCCGAAACACACCCTTACCAAAGTCGTTGAAGGAGGCCCCTGTTCATGGAAGTGCGCGCCGCATCCAACCCCAAAGATGTTAAACAGTATGATACCACCCGCCTCCGGGAGGAATTTCTGATCGATGACCTGTTCCAGCCGGACGAAGTGAAGCTGGTGTACAGCCACATCGACCGCATCATCACCGGCAGCGCGGTGCCCGTGGGCAAGCCGCTGTCGCTTTCCTCCGGCGAGGCGCTGCATGCCGGGAGCTTTCTGGAGCGCCGGGAGCTGGGCGTGATCAACATCGGCGGCGCGGGCGTGATTACCGTGGACGGTACGGCCTACGCGCTGCGCAACCGGGACGGACTGTATGTGGGCATGGGCGCCAAAGAAGTGGTCTTTACCAGCGACGACCCCGCCACCCCCGCCAAGTTCTACTGTAACAGCGCGCCCGCGCACCGCGTATACCCCACGGTGCTCATCAAGCCCGAAAACTGTGCGCGCGTGGAGCTGGGCACGCTGGAGGAGAGCAACCACCGCACCATCTGCAAATACATCCTGCCCGGTCAGGTGGAAAGCTGCCAGCTGGTTATGGGAATGACCAGCCTGATGCCCGGCAGCGTATGGAACACCATGCCCTGCCACACGCATGACCGCCGCATGGAAGTGTACCTGTACTTCGACCTGCCGCAGAACGCCGTCGTGTTCCACTACATGGGGGAGCCGTCGGAGACCCGGCACATTGTGATGCGTAACCAGCAGGCGGTTATCAGCCCCAGCTGGTCGATCCACAGCGCGAGCGGCACCCAGGCTTACACCTTCATCTGGGGCATGGTGGGAGAAAACCAGGCCTTTGACGATATGGATGCCGTCGCCATGAAAGACCTGCGCTGATCCGAACCGCCGCCCGCCCGGACGCAAACCGTCCGAACGGGCGGCGGGGGCGCTTCCGCAGGTCGTTGCGTACGGCGCGGGGGCCATCCGTCAGGCATCAGCAGGCAGGTATCAAGAAATGCTGGGCACGGTTCCAGAATATCGATTTTGTTCACAGTCGATATGGAACCGATACCATATTGAGTTTTCCCTCTGCCCGGAACCTACCTTACCCTTCGCAACGCGCCCCATACCGCGCAGGAACCCCAAAGCAACAGGAAAGGGATGCTATCCATGGACATGATCGAAAAATTATCGCTGGCCGGCATCGTGCCGGTTATCAAAGTGGAGGATGCCAATGATGCGGTGCCTCTTTGCAAGGCGCTGTCGGACGGCGGCCTGCCCGTGGCGGAAATTACCTTCCGCTCGGCCGCTGCGGAGGAAGCCATCCGCCGCGTGCATCAGGAGCTGCCCGAAGTGATCCTGGGCGCGGGCACGGTGCTCACCCCCGAACAGGTGGACCGCGCGGTGGCGGCGGGCGCGACCTACATCGTCAGCCCCGGCCTCAACCCCGATGTGGTGCGGCATTGCCAGAAGGTGGGCGTGCCCATCGTGCCGGGTTGCGCCAACCCCAGCGATATCGAGGTTGCGCTTTCCCTCGGGCTTACGACGGTCAAGTTTTTCCCGGCGGAGGCGCTGGGCGGCCTGAACCTGATCAAGGCCATGAGCGCCCCGTACGGCAACGTGCGCTTCCTGCCGACCGGCGGGGTAAGCGAGGCGAACCTGCTGGATTACCTGAGCTTTTCCAAGATTGTCGCCTGCGGCGGCAGCTGGATGGTAGACCAGAAGGCCATCGCCGCCAAGGACTGGAAGAAGATCGAGACCCTGACCCGCAGCGCCGTGACCCTGATGCTGGGGCTGGAACTACGCCATGTGGGCATCAACAGCGGCAGCCCCGAGCAGGCCATGAAGGACGCCGAAGCCCTCTGTAAGCTCCTCAACTGGGAAATCAAGGACGGCAACAGCTCCGTGTTTACCGGCGCGGGCTTTGAGATGATGAAAAAGCCCTTCCGCGGCACGCACGGCCACATCGCCATCGCCTGCAACGACCTGCCCCGCGCCAAGTGGCATCTGGAACGCCGCGGCTTCGCCTTCGACGAAGAAAGCGCTACCCCCAAGGACGGTAAAACCAAGGCGATCTACCTGCGTGATGAGATTGCCGGCTTTGCGTTCCACCTGCTGCAAAAATAACGCCGCAAGGCACCACCCGGCCTGCGGGCCGGCATGAACGAAAGGATGAATTTTCTGTATGGCAACGCGTGTAGTTACCTTTGGCGAAATTATGCTGCGGCTGAAAAGCCCCGGCTATGAGCGGTTTTTCCAGAGCCCGTCGCTGGAGGCGACCTTCGGCGGCGGCGAAGCCAACGTGGCCGTGAGCCTTGCGAATTTTGGGCTGGATGCGCGCTATGTAACCGTGCTGCCCAAGAACGATATCGGCGAAGCCTGCCTGCGCGAGCTGCGCGGCTTTGGCGTGGATACCGGCAGCATTGTGCGCAAAGACGGGCGCATGGGCATCTACTATCTGGAAACCGGCGCCGTGCAGCGCCCCAGCAAGGTTATCTACGACCGGGCGGGCAGCGCTATCGCCGAGGCCAAGCCGGGCGACATCGACTGGAAAAAGGCCTTCGACGGCGCGACGTGGTTCCACATTACGGGCATTACCCCGGCCATCAGCGCGGGCGCGGCGGAGCTGAGCCTGGAAGCCGTCAAGGCCGCCAAGGCGATGGGCCTGCATGTGAGCTGCGACCTGAACTACCGCAAGAACCTTTGGAAGTACGGCAAGACCGCCGATCAGGTGATGACGGAACTGGTGCGTTCTGTGGACACCATCATCGCCAATGAGGAGGATTTCCAGAAGGCCCTGCTGCTGAAAGCCGAAAGCGAGAGCGCGGTGGAAACCGGCGCGCTGAACGTGGAGCAGTACAAGGCCATCGCCAAGCTGGCCATGGAAACCTACCCCAATGTGAGCCGCGTGGCCATTACCCTGCGGGAGAGCAAGAGCGCCAACCATAACGACTGGAGCGCTTGCCTCTACAACGGCAAGGATTTCTTCCTGAGCCGCAAGTACGCCATCACCGACATCGTGGATCGCGTCGGCGGCGGCGACAGCTTCGGCGCCGGGCTGATCTACGGCCTGAATACCTACGCGGACGAAAAGACCGCGCTGGAATACGCCGTGGCCGCAAGCTGCCTGAAGCATACCATCAACGGCGATTACAACCGCGTGAGCGTGAGCGAAGTCGAAAGCCTGATGAAGGGCAGCGGCTCCGGGCGTGTGCAGCGCTGAGCAATGGAAAACGGAGGGATCGACATGGGCATTTTGGAACAGTTTTCCCTGCAGGGCAAAGTCGCGCTGGTAACCGGCGCGAGCTACGGCATCGGGTTTGCCATGGCTACGGGCTTCGCCCAGGCCGGCGCGACCATCGTGTTTAACGACATCAAGCAGGAGCTGGTGGACAAGGGCATCGCCGCCTACAAAGAGCTGGGCATCGAAGCGCACGGCTACGTGTGCGACGTGACCGACGAGGCCGCCGTGAACGCGCTGGTAGCGCAGATCGAGCGCGAGGTGGGCGTGATCGACATTCTGGTGAACAACGCGGGCATTATCAAGCGCATTCCGATGGTGGAGATGACGGCCGAGCAGTTCCGCCAGGTGATTGACGTGGACCTGAACGCGCCCTTTATCGTGAGCAAAGCGGTCATCCCGTCGATGATCCGCAAGGGGCACGGCAAGATCATCAACATCTGCTCCATGATGAGCGAGCTGGGCCGCGAAACCGTGTCCGCCTACGCGGCGGCCAAGGGCGGTCTGAAAATGCTGACGCGCAACATCTGCTCGGAGTATGGGCAAAACAACATCCAGTGCAACGGCATCGGCCCGGGCTACATCGCCACGCCGCAGACCGCGCCCCTGCGCGAAAAGCAGGCGGACGGCTCCATGCACCCCTTCGACAGCTTCATCCGCGCCAAGACGCCGGCCAACCGCTGGGGCGAGGCGGAGGATCTGGTCGGGCCGGCGGTGTTCCTGGCCAGCGACGCGAGCAATTTTGTGAACGGCCACATCCTGTATGTGGACGGCGGTATTCTGGCGTACATCGGCAAGCAGCCGTAACGGGAATACCGATGCAAACGGGGGCAGGGCACGGCGGTAACGCCTTACCTGAGATGCTTGTGCAACCCCGCCGCAAGTGGGGAAGGGTCAAAAGCCAACGACCTTTGCGGCGCTTGGGGTGAAACCCCAACGTCTTTTCCAATCAACATTTTTGCGTAGCGAGCGGACAGCCCGAAGGGCGATGAGGCGAGCGGGGTACGTGCATTGCCTGGGTTCTTGAACAGGGAAGGGGCACGGCGGTAACGCCGTGCCCCTCAGCCTGCTGAAAAAGGCCCATCTGCTTTGTCGCCGGCACCGGATAAGGGCGGTCACGTACGTCCGTGTACGCTCCCGCCCTTATCCGGTTTGGCTTCGCGCATCTGAACCTTTTTGAGCAGGCTGTATCCCAGCGTCTTTATAGGTTTGTCAACGGCCTGAGGGGCACGGCGGTAACGCCGTGCCCTAGCTGTTTGCGCATGGTTGCTTCTATACGGCGGTAATGCCGTACCCCTAGCTGTTTGTGCGTGGTTACTTTTACACGGCAATAACGCCGTGTCGTTACCTGTTTGCGCATGGTTGCGTCTGAATGGCGGTTAGCGGCGGAGTGCCTGCTCGCAGGCTTCCGCCTGTGCCAGATAGCCAGGGTCGCGCTCGGCAGCGTAAGCCTTTTGCCAGCATTGGGCGGCCTGTTGCAGGTACTTTTTACGCTCCGCCCTGCCGGTTCGGTGCAGCGAGGCGGCCGTCTGGGCGCAACGCGCCGTTTCCACCAGCACCTGCTGTGCGCTTTCCGGCCGGAAGGCGACCTCAAGATAACGCAGAGCTTCCTGCATCCAGCCGATGGCATCCTTTTCCTTGCCAAGCAGGTCAAGCAGGGTGGCGGATGCGCGGCGCAGCGCGATGCGATCCAGTTGCGCTTCGTCGCTGTGGGTCTGGGTATAGATGCGTTCATACTGCTTATAACAAAACTCGAAATGCGAGGCCATTTCGCCGTAATTCTTCTCCGGCAGGTAGGTTTGCCCCAACAGGAAGATTACATCGGTGCGCAGCTTTGCCACGCTGGGGTTGAAGGTGGGCTGGCGGGTGTCCAGCGCGACGTATAGCTCGGCCGCCTGTTGCAGGGGAACGCGCGCCTCCGCCGGTTGCCCTGCGGCAATCAGCGCCTTGCCAGTAGCGACCAGCCGCGCCGCTTCCGCTTCCAGCGCGCCGTTATCCTCAGGGATGGATTCCGCCTTGGCCTCCCGCAGACTTTCGCCGGAAGCGCGGCGCAGGGCGTCGGCTTCATTGGTGCAGCCGCCCAGCCGCAGCACCAGGCTGAGCGCGTCGCATAACAGTCCGTGATCGTTGCGGTACGCGTCGGTGCCCGCCGCGTTTTCCGTAAACCCGTCCAGCAGCGTAAGCATCCGGGCGACGGCATTGTAGAAGGGCGCATCCCCCTGCCAATCCACCATGCGCAGGAAGCCGTAATTCGTTGCCGTATCCCGCAGCATGCGCCGTACCTCCGGTGCCATCAGGGTCTCCGGCGCGTATGCCGCCAGCTTGAGCGATTCCAGATAAAGCTCCTTGGCATCGGTCACGAGGGCCATCCGCGCGAGCATATCGCCGCGCTTCCGGGCGGAAAATGCCAGATCAAGCCGGGATTGGGCATCGTTACGGGTACGGACGAGCTCAGTGGAAAGCTGGTAGGCTTCGTAATGCGCGTCGTAGGCTTCCTCCCAGCGCTGGACGCTGGAATAGGCATCGCCCTGATCGCTGTGCAGCGCGGCCAGCGCGCGCGTGGATTCGACGCACGGGTCAAGCTCCACCGCCTTTTCGGCATAGCGGATGCCTTCGGCGGCAAACGTAGCCGCCTCGTCAAAGTGTTTCAGCCGCCCGGACACCCGACACAGTTCGCTGCAGCCGACGGCCAGCGCCTGCCAGAGCGAAGGGTGGCGCTCGGCGTCGGGCAGGAGTTTGCACATCAGCGCATGGCTCTGCCGGTAGCAGTCCAGCGCCGCATCCAGTTGGCGCAGGCGGTTGTGGGCGTGGCCCTGTTCCTCCAGCATATGGGAACGGGCCAGCCACAGCATCTGCTCCTGGGTGTAGGGTTCGCCATCCCAAAGGATATCCGGTGTGGCGGCGGAGGGCTGTGTATCCCGCTTTCGCAAAGGGGAGCCAGCGCTTTTTAAGAGTGCCTCGCTCTGGGTGTAGCATATCAGCGCGTAATTGGTCATTCCCTGCGCATAATAAACTCTGCCCAGTACAAACAGCAACCTGAAGAGGATGTCGTTGCCTCCGGCGGCTGCCAACGTACGCTTGTTGCGGTTGCGCAGCGCGCCAAGCGTAGCCTCCAGCAGAGGGGTCAGAGCCGCCAGCTCCTCGGTGGAGGTTTGATATGCGCCTTCCAGACGTAGCATCGCCTGCGCGAATTTTAGCAGGCTGGCGTCAGAATCGGCGCAGCCCAGCAGCGAACGCAGCCAGCCGCTGCGGTCGGTCAGCGTCAGGTCATGCAGCGAGCGCTGCATCACTGTGCTGTCCTCATGGCGAATGAGCACGCCAAACAACGTGTCTTTCCGATCCAGATGCATGGCGTGGGCGGGCAGCTCACTCTGGCGCAGGGGGTCGTTTACCGGCAGTTGCAGCAGGTACTTCAGCAGCGGTTCCTCAAGCGCGGCAGGCTTTTCCAGTCGCGCCAGAAATCCTTCGCGGATGGCGCGGTGGCTGAAATCCAGCCGCCCATCTTCCCGGTTCAGGAAAAACGGCCGCATATACTTGCATAGCCGTGCATGATCCACCGCGACAAAGGGGATGCCTAGCGTAGCAAGCAGTGCCGCCAGATCGGTTTCCCGCAGGCCGTGGCGACTGACCGCCAGCAGCCCGAGCGTCGGCTCCAGCTGCGCGGGCTGGATGCGCTGTGCCGCTTCGGCGAGGATGGCGGCGCACATGCCCGCCACATCGGGCGGGGCCTGCGTCACAAGGCGCAGCAGGTAGGCGCTGATCGCGTTGCCATCCTGCCCCAGCGTGCGGATGTTGTCAAAATCCGTGGCGTTGAGCATCAGCAGGCGCTGCACAAACATGCTCAGGTACAGCGGGCTGGCGGCGGCGGGCAACTGCACCAGCGCGTCCGTAACCTCGGCGGGGAGTGTCTTGCCTGCAGCGGCGGTTAACCCCTCGACCAGCGCGCGCCTCTCGGTTTGGGCATCCAGCGGGGGCAAGGCAAAACGCCGGTCGGCAATGGAGTAGGGCAACCCCCGGGGCAGGGGATAATCGTCTGTGCAGGTGGCAAGGATGCGCAGGTTGGCGGGCAGCACAGGCGGCAGCCAGCCGAACTCGCGTAAAGTATCGCTGTCGGCCATCTGATCCAGCGCATCAATGGCGAGCAACACGCGCTGGGGCAGTTCCGAGCAGGCGGCGGCCAGCCGTTCAAACGCATCCAACAGCGCTTTGCCCGTGCTGTTTTGTGCTGGCAGGGGCTGACCCACCAACGGCGCCAGAAACGCGTCGGTTTGGCGCAGCAGGTCGGTTACGGTGTAGCTGCCGCCTCCGCCCGCCACAAAGGGGAACACCTGCCAGCCCTCGGCCTGCAGCCGTAACGCAACGGCCGCAAGCAGGCTGCTTTTACCAGTGCCCGGCGTGCCGGTCAGGAGCGTTACACCCGCGCGGCCCGTGCTCAGTTCCGCACAGACTTCGGCCTCCAGCGCGCGGCGCGCCGTAAAGCCCGCGGCTTTGGCCTGCAGCGTCTGCCATGCGGCGTTGCGCTCCAACGCCTCCGGGGTCAGGGCGGCCTGCTGCCGCCACTCGTCCAGCATCATGGCCCGGATATCGTCCGCCACACGGTGGGCGAAATCCTCCAGCCCGGTAACGCGGCGCGCCTGCGCATCCCATGTGGCGCTGTAGTGGCGGATGCGGCCGGGCGCGGCGGCTTCGATTTTGCGCTTGAGGGCGGTCATGCGGGCCTGTTGGGCCTCATCGGCATCGGTGTAATCGGCTGCGTCCGCCCCCATGGCGGGGTCGCGTAACGGCTCGCGGAAGTAGAAGGCGCAACGGCTCAGATCTTCCTGCGCCAGCGCGCCGAACAGGATTTCCATCTCGGTCACGCTCAGGCCCGCCGCGTCGCCGCCCACGGCAGGCTCGGGCACAAAGCCGTAGCGCTCGCCCAGGAGCACGATCATGTAGGGCTTGCATTCCTCAATCTGCTCAAAACAGACGCTGAGCACCTTGCGGCTGCTTTCCTCCTCGGTCAGGCGGGAGGTATCAATACCCCAGCGCAGGTCGGAGATACCCACGCTCTGGCCGAACTGGGCGGCGTATTCGCTGACCTCCGGGAGCACAACCAGATGCAGGATATCCCGCTCGGCCTGCATATCGCGGAAGGTGCTGGACACGAATATTTTTTTCATGACAATGCCTTTCCACAGGGCGATCAGCCGGCCTTACGGCGCGGCGGGGGGACGGGTTGGCCTTGTATGGACACAGGCCGCGAAACCAACGGATGCTTTGATGATACCATACGGGGCGCACCGGGGCAAGGGCAGGGGTGTTGCATCCGATTCGAATGGAAAGGAGAGGGGAAAGGGATATCTATGGTAGCCAAAGTTGGGTCAAGGGCCGCTGGCCCTTGTCAGGATTCCAAAGGGTGAAACCCTTTGGCGGGTTTGTGCAAAGCCCAAGCCCCGCGCCGCAACGTAACCGCATAAGCGCGTGAACAGCGCCAAAGGCGCTATGAGGCGCGCGGAGGTAGCAGCCAACCACAGGGCAGCGGAAAAAAAGGGTCAAGGGCCGACGGCCCTTGTCAGGATTCCAAAGGGTGAAACCCTTTGGCGTACCTAAAGAGCCCTGTCCCCGCCTGCACGGGAACAAGGCCCTCTTTTTTATGCTGCTTGTGCAAACAACCGTAACCCCTTACAGGATTAGCATGCAATCCCCAAAGGAGAAGAAGCGGTACTGCTCCTGCACGGCAATGCCGTATACGCGCAAGGCTTCCTCGCGGCCCATCAAGGCGGAAACGAGCATCAGCAGCGTGCTTTCCGGCAGATGAAAGTTGGTAATGAGCGCGTCCACGGCGCGGTAACGGTAGCCGGGGGTGATGAAGATGCCAGTTTCCCCGCTTTGCGCGGCAAGGCGGCCCTGCTCGTCGGCGACGGTTTCCAGCGTGCGCACGCTGGTGGTGCCCACGCAAACACAGCGCTTGCCCGCGGTACGCGCGGCGTTGATGGCCTGCGCCGCCGCGTCGGTCACTTCGTAATGCTCTACGTGCATCACATGCTCATCCACATTTTCGGTTTTCACGGGGCGAAACGTGCCCAGCCCGACATGCAGCAGGATGGGGATGACCTGCACCCCCTTGGCCCGCAATTCGTCCAGCAGACGCGGGGTAAAGTGCAGCCCTGCCGTAGGCGCGGCGGCGCTGCCCTCCTCCCGGGCGTAGACGGTCTGGTAGCGGGTCTGGTCGGCCAGATGCTCATGTATGTAAGGGGGAAGGGGCATTTGCCCGAGGGTGTCCAGCAGGGCTTCAAACACGCCCTTGTAGTGAAAACGCACCCTGCGCCCGCCGCTGGGCAGCGTTTCCAGAATCTCGGCGCGCAACAGCCCTTCGCCGAAGCTGCACCACGCGCCGGGCAACAGTCGGCGGCCCGGGCGCACCAGCGCCTCCCACACATCCTGCGTTTCACGGCGCAAAAGCAACAGCTCCACCGGCACGCCGGTGGTTTCCTTCACGCCCAGCAGGCGCGCGGGGATCACCTTGGTTTCGTTCAGCACCAGCGCGTCGCCGGGCTGCAAAAACTGCGGCAGGTCGTAAAAATGCAGGTGCCTTACGCTCTGGTCGGCACGGTCGTACACAAGCATGCGGCTGTGGTCGCGGGGCTCGATCGGGGTCTGGGCAATCAGGGATTCCGGCAGGTCATAGTGAAAATCGCTGGTTTTCAATGCGAATACGCTCCTGTTTATGAAAAGGTGAGTTGATCGCCATCCGTTTCGCCGGGCGGGGTGCGGCCCAGATGGCCGTAAGCTGCGGCGGTGACCATGCGCCCGCGCGGGGTGCGGATCAGGAACCCCAGCTGCATCAGGTATGGTTCGTATACATCCTCGATGGTTGCGGCATCCTCGCCGGTCATGGCGCTCAGGGTATCCAGCCCCACCGGGCCGCCCGCGAACTTGTCAATCACGGTGGAAAGCATGGTGCGATCTACCCGATCCAGCCCCAGCATGTCCACATCCAGCAGCTCCAGCGCCTGACAGGCGGTATCGCGGGTGATGCAACCCTGTGCGCGAATCTGCGCGTAGTCGCGCACGCGGCGCAGCATGCGGTTGGCGATGCGGGGGGTGCCGCGGCTGCGGCCCGCAATTTCCAGAATGCCCGGCTCGTCCGCCTCCACATGCAGGATGCCCGCGTTGCGGCGCAGGATGTGCGCCAGCTCCTCCGCGTTGTACAGTTCCAGCCGGAACAAAAGCCCGAAGCGGTCGCGCAGGGGCGCGGAAAGCATTCCGGCGCGCGTGGTGGCCCCTACCAGCGTAAAGTGCGGCAAATCCAGCCGGATGCTGCGGGCGGTAGGGCCTTTGCCGATCATGATGTCCAGCGCAAAATCCTCCATGGCGGGGTAAAGCACTTCTTCCACGGCGCGGCTGAGGCGGTGGATTTCGTCGATGAAGAGCACATCCCCGTCGCTCAGGTTGGTCAGGATGCTGGCCAGATCGCCGGGGCGCTCGATGGCCGGGCCGCTGGTGATGCGGATATTCTGCCCCATCTCCGCGGCGATGATCCCGGCCAGGGTGGTTTTACCCAGGCCCGGCGGGCCGTACAGCAGCAGGTGATCCAGCGGCTCCCGGCGTTTGAGGGCGGCTTCGATGGAGATGCGCAAGTTCTGCTTGATCGGCTCCTGCCCTACATAATCGCGCAGCGCTTTGGGGCGCAGGCCGGGCTCCTGCTCGTCGTCGCCGGTGCGAAAGCCGGTGGTTATCAGGCGGTCGTCGTTGGGCATAGGCAGCTCCTTTTGCGGATCATTTCCGGGTTACAGCCGCTGCGCCATGTTGCGCAGCGCCAGCCGGATCAGCTCGTCGGCGGTTTGGGCCTGCCCCTGCACGCCCCGCAGCGAGGCGGAAGCTTCCTGCGGGGTATAGCCGAGGGATTTAAGCGCCTGCAGGGCTTCGCCCAGCGCATCCTGCGCCGCGGCCTCCGGCTCGGACAGGGGTAACGCATCGGCGGGCAAGCCGGAAGCCAGCGCCTCCTGGGTCAGGCGATCCTTCAATTCCAGCGCGATGCGCTGGGCGGTCTTTTTCCCGACGCCGGGCGCGCGGCTGAGCATCGCCACATCCCCGGTCAGGATGGCCATGCGAAGCTCCGTTATAGGCAGGCTGCCCAGCACGCCCAGCGCGGATTTGGGGCCGATGCCCGATACGGAAATCAGGTGGCGGAACAGCTCACGCTCTTCCCGGGTGGCAAAGCCGTAAAGCTCCAGCGCATCCTCCCGGACGCTCATGTGCGTAAAGAGGCGGCAGCGCGTATCGGCGGGCGGCAGCGCCGCGAGCGTGTTCACGCTGCACAGCAGGCGAAAGCCTACCCCGCCCGTCAGCAGGATGACCTCGCCGGCGTTTTTTTCCACAACGGTCCCTTCCAGCAGGGCAATCACAGGGCATCCCTCATTTCATGCGAAACTGGCAGCACGCGGGGCCGGTGGCGGCGTGCGTAAGCGCGATGGCCAGCGCGTCGGCTGCGTCGTCCGGGCGGGCGATGGCGTCCATGTGCAAAAGCAGCTTAACCATCTGCTGAATCTGCCGCTTATCGGCCTTGCCGTAACCGACCATCGCCTGCTTGACCTGCATGGGCGTATACTCGTACAGCCGGTCGGTGTGCGCCGCGCAGACCGATACGCACACGCCGCGCGCCGCCCCTACGGTGAGCGCGGTGGTCACGTTGCGGGCGAAAAACAGCTCCTCAAAGGCGATTTCATCCGGCGTGTACTGCGTAAGCAGGTCGCCGGTTTCCTGCTGGATTTGCAAAAGCCGCTGCGGCAGGGTCTGCTGCGGCGTGGTCAGGATGCAGCCGTAAGCAATCAGCCGCTGCGCCCCGGCCACGGCTTCGATCACGCCCCAGCCGAGGGTTGCCAGCCCCGGATCCACACCCAAAACGATCATGCCCAGCCTCCTTGCCCCATATCTGTTTTATGATACGAGCAACGCGGTTGTTTGTCAATCATCTGCGAACAAATGTTCATTGCGTTGCGCGCGCCCGGCGCATCGGGTATAATAGGGAAGAACAACGGCCCGCGCGCCGCTGCGGAAGGATAGCTGATGAACCCGTATAAAACCCTGCTGGCGGCAAAGACCGCTGAATATGTGGTGCAGAAGAGCCGCTTCCTGAGCCTGGCCGCCCCCGTGCAGACCGAGGAGCAGGCGCTGGCGTTGCTGCGCCGCGTACGCGAGGAGCACCGTGCCGCCAACCACCACTGTTATGCATACATCCTCGGGCAAAACGCGGGGGTAATGCGCTACAGCGACGACGGCGAGCCCGGCGGCACCGCCGGTATGCCCATCCTGGAGGTGTTGCGCGCCCGCGGGGTGGTAAACTGCGCAGTGGTGGTAACCCGCTATTTTGGCGGCATTCTGCTGGGCGCGGGGGGGCTTACGCGCGCCTACAGCCACAGTTGCGCGCTCGCGGTGGAGGCGGCGGGCGTCTGTGAGATGCTGCCCACACAGCGGTGGCTGTGCGAGGTGGCTTACCCCCTGTGGGATCGGGTGCAGCACGCGCTGCGCGGCCTGCCGGTGCGGCTGGAGAACACCGTGTTTACCACTTCCGTGCAGTTTGAGCTGCTGACCCGCACCGCTGATGCGGACGCGCTTTTGGACACGCTGGCGCGCGTGACCGACGGGCGCGCGGAAACGCTTCTGCTGGAAGAACTTTATCAGCCATGGCTGGAAACGGCCGGGCAGGAGGCATAACCTATGGACATGTTCGACATTATCGGGCCCATCATGATTGGGCCCAGTTCCTCCCACACGGCGGGCGCGGCCCGCATCGGGCGCATTACGCGGCTGTTATTGGGCGGTCAGCCGGTGGAGGCGCAAATCGGCCTGTGGGGCTCGTTTCAGAAAACCTACAAGGGGCACGGCACCGACCGCGCGCTGGTGGGCGGGCTGCTGGACATGGCGGTGGATGACCCCCGCCTGCGCGACAGCCTGACCTACGCCAAACAGGCGAACCTGACGGTGCGCTTTTCCAACGCGCGCCTGCGCAACGCCCACCCCAACACCGTGGTGCTGAACGTGCGCAATGCCGAGGGCCGGACGCTGACCCTGCAGGCCGCGTCGGTCGGCGGCGGCGAAATTGTGGTGCAGAAGGTGGACGGGCTGGAAACCGCCATTGGCGGGCATGCCAACACGCTGGTGATTACCTACCGCGACACCCCGGGGATGATTGCGCGCATCAGTGGCGCGGTGGCCGAGGGCGGGCTGAACATCGCCACCATGCGGGTTTCGCGCGCCTCGGCGGGCGGCGAGGCGATCGTCACGCTGGAGCTGGATGGCTGCGCCGGCGCCGCGCTGCTTGCGCGCCTGCAAGCTTGCGAGGATGTGTACCACGTAGCCTACCTGGCCGCGCACGCGGACTGTGCCGACGTGCCCGCGCCGCAAGGAGGGGAACCCCATGCAGACCATTGTTGAAGTATTGGCGGAAGCCGCGCGCCACGGCGGCATTGGGAAAGCAGCCGTTGCGTGGCAGGCCGCGCAGGATGGTACGGACGAGACTACTGTATATACGCGCATGCAAAAGACGCTCGATGTGATGAAGGCGAGCGTGATCGAGGGCTTGAACCCCGACCTACGCTCCGTTTCCGGCCGGGTGGGCGGGCAGGCCGCGCTGGCCGACAAACCCGCGCATGTGGGGCGGTTCGGGCTGCTGGGCAAAGCCTGCGCCTATGCGCTGGCCGTGGCGGAAAGCAACGCCTGCATGGGCAAAATCGTGGCCGCACCGACCGCGGGCAGTTGCGGCATCCTGCCGGGGGTGCTGCTGGCGGTGCAGGAGGCGGAAGGTTTCAGCGACGAGGCGCTGGTCGGGGCGCTGTTTACCGCGGCGGCCATCGGCCGGGTGATAGCCCTGCAGGCGACCATCAGCGGCGCGGAAGGGGGCTGCCAGGCGGAGTGCGGCGCGGCGGCCGGGATGGCGGCCGCGGCCCTGACGGAGCTGTACGGTGGCACGCCCGCGCAGGCGGCCGACGCCTGCGCCTTTGCGCTGATGAACATGCTGGGGCTGGTGTGCGACCCGGTGCACGGGCTGGTGGAAATCCCCTGCGTGTACCGTAACACGGGCGGCGCTTCGCAGGCGCTTACGGCGGCGCAGCTGGCGTTATCGGGCATTGCGTGCCCCATCCCCTGCGACGAGGTGATCGCCGCCATGCGCGATGTGGGCGACGCGATGCCCTCCTCCCTGCGCGAGACGGGCGAAGGCGGCTGCGCGGCTTGCCCGAGTATGGGCTGCTGCTCCTGAGCGGGGCGGGGGGCTTTGCGTAAACGGCCCAAGGGTTTCACCCTTTGGGCAGATTGTCAAAAAAGTGGAGGTGCAGGAGGCATTGCCTCCTGCCGGGGTTTGGGGTGGAACCCCAAAGCCTTACGCCGCAGCGCATTTGCGAAAGTGAGCGAACAGCGCCGCAGGCGCTATGAGGCGAACGGCGGTGTCACATTGCCGGTTTATGACAGTCCCGCCAAAGGGTTTCACCCTTTGGAAACCTGACAAGGGCTTTCAGCCCTTGACCCCTTTCCGCTGCGGCGGGGGAGGAGAAATCGAAAACAGGGAGCGGACGCTCCCTGTTTTGTGCTATGGGGATTTACGGGGGATATGGAGATGAGCGTTTTGTCGCTCGCCTCATAGCCCTTCGGGCTGTTCGCTCGCTTTGGCGATACCACTGCGGTGGGGGAGGGGTTGGGGCACCGCCCCAAGCCCCGGCAGGGGTTTCACCCCTGCGCCCCGACAAGGGCTTTCAGCCCTTGACCCTTTTCCGCTGCGGCGGGGGATGATGTTAGCGGTTAGGCTTACGCAGCTTACGGCGCTTCACCTGCGGTTTCTGGATCTTCCCCGGCTCCCCTTTCAAATGAAACAGCTCGTCACGCAGCTTGGCCGCCTTCTCAAAATCCAGCGACTTGGCGGCGGAAAGCATCTGATCTTCCAGACTGCGCAGCAAATCCTGACGCTCGTCCTCGGTCATGCCGTCGCTGGAGGCGGCGGCGAAATCGTTGGTGATTTTCAAAAGCGCCTGCACCGTGCTCTTGACGCTCTGGGGCGTGATGCCGTGCAGCCGGTTATACGCCTCCTGCAGCGCGCGGCGGCGGGAGGTTTCATTCATCGCCCGGCGGATGCTGTCGGTCAGCGTATCGGCGTAAAGGATCACGCGACCGTCCACATTGCGGGCCGCGCGCCCGATGGTCTGGATCAGCGAGGTTTCGCTGCGCAGGAACCCTTCCTTATCCGCATCAAGGATGGCTACCAGGCTCACCTCCGGCATGTCCAGCCCTTCACGCAGCAGGTTGATGCCCACCAGCACGTCAAACTCGCCCAGACGCAGGTCGCGGATCAGCTCCGACCGCTCCATGGTCTGGATATCGCTGTGCAGGTAGCGCACGCGGATGCCGAGGTTCTTCAGGTAATCCGTCAGGCTCTCGGCCATGCGCTTGGTGAGGGTGGTTACCAGAATGCGTTCGTCCTTCGCCACGACGGCGTGAATCTCTCCCACAAGATCGTCCACCTGGCCGGTGGCGGGGCGCAGCACCACCAGCGGGTCCAGCAGACCCGTGGGGCGGATGATCTGCTCCGCGGTATTCTCGCTGATGCCCAGCTCGTAGGCGGAAGGTGTGGCGCTCACATAGATGGTCTGGCGCTGCCGCTGGCGGAACTCCTCAAACAGCAGGGGCCGGTTATCGAATGCCGAGGGCAGGCGGAAGCCGTAATCCACCAGAATCTGCTTACGGGCACGGTCGCCGTTGTACATGCCGCGCACCTGCGGCACCGTGACGTGGCTCTCGTCGATAAACATCAGAAAATCCTTGGGAAAGTAGTCCAGCAGCGAGTAGGGCGCGTCGCCGGGCTTGCGGCCGTCAAAGTAGCGGCTATAGTTTTCGATGCCCGCGCAATACCCGATCTGGCGCATCATTTCCAGATCGTACTGGGTGCGCTGGCGCAGCCGCAGGGCGTACAGCGGTTGCTCGGCGTCCTTGAGTTCCTGTACGCGGGCTTCCATATCGCGCTCAATCACGTCCAGCTGGCTGGTCATCACTTCGCGGTCCATCACATAGTGCGAGGCGGGGAACACCAGCGCGTGCTCCAGCGTGTTCAGGGCGTTGCCTGTGACCACCTCGATTTCGCGGATGCGCTCGATCTCATCCCCGAAAAACTCAATGCGCAGGGCATGCTCCCGCTCGTTGGCGGGGATGATTTCCAGCACGTCGCCCCGGACGCGGAAGCTGCCGCGCGTAAACTCAAAATCGTTGCGGGTATACTGAATTTCCACCAGCCGTTCGATCAGGCGGTCGCGGCTCATGCGCATGCCGGGCCGCATGCTGACCATCATACCCTCGTACTCGCTGGGGTCGCCCATGGAATAGATGCAGCTGACGCTGGCGACGATAATCACGTCGCTGCGCTCGCGTACGGCGGCTGTGGCGCTGTGGCGCAGGCGGTCGATCTCCTCGTTGATGGAGGCGTCCTTTTCGATGTAGGTATCGGTGGAGGCGATGTAGGCCTCCGGCTGGTAGTAATCATAATAACTGACGAAGTATTCCACCGCGCTGTCCGGGAAGAACGCGCGAAACTCGCTGCACAGCTGGGCCGCGAGGGTCTTATTGTGGGCGATGACCAGCGTGGGCTTCTGCACCCGTTCAATGATCGACGCCATGGTGAACGTTTTGCCGCTGCCGGTTACGCCCAGCAGCACCTGATCCCGCAGGCCGTTGCGCACCCCTTCGGCGAGGCTCTGGATGGCGGCGGGCTGATCGCCGCTGGCTTCGTAGGGCGATTTAAGCACGAATCGGTTCATGGCTGCCTCCTCGATCCTGATTTGCGCCTCTATTGTACCATGATGCCGTAAAAATGGAAACACCTGTTTGCCTAAATACAGGTTTATGGCAAAAAACATCGGAGACTCGGCGGGGCGGGTACGGATGCACCTGCGCGAGCTGCGGATGGGAGAGCAACAAGGCCGTGACGCACATGCCGGAAAGAGCGGCCTGCAACAAGTACAGGCACAGGGGAATATGCCTGCCCAAACAAAGGGATCAGAACGGAGGAGCCTCGCAGGACAGGAAGGCTTTCATAGCGGACGCGTTTCGGCTGTGCAGGCAAGGAAGTAAGAAGCGGGATGCGTTCGTGCTCCGCCTCTTTCAGTGGAAGGCTTATGATAAAAGGTTGCATCCCTGTTGCGACCTACCGGGCGCAAGCGCTCGCAGAGGGCAGGAGCGGTATGTTGACTTGTGGATACGCATGCAAAGCAAAAGAGGCGGGCACTTTCGTGCTCCGCCTCTTTTGCTGAAATCTTTACGTTTCGAGGATTGCATTCCTGTTGCGACCCAACGGGCGCAAGCGCTCGCAGAGGGCAGCAACGGGATGCTGACTTGTGGATATGTATGCAAAGCAAAAGAGGCGGGCGCTTTCGTGCTCCGCCTCTTTTGCTGAAATCCTTGCGCTTCAAGGGTTGCGTTCCTGTTGCGACCAGGCGGGTATAAACGCTCGCAGAGGGCAGCAATGGAAAATCGCCCGTCGGCGCTCCTTTCAGGCCTTTTGTGTAAAGCTGTTGTGGCAGCGCCCACAGGTGACAGTTACTACGCCCGCCTTACGGGGCAGCCGCAGCCACGCCTTACAGTTGGGGCAACGAAAATACTTATACTGTTTACGGTTGCGAAAACGCGTGCGCGCCTGCTTGCCGTCGGTCTGGATTTTGGTTTTAAGCGTGGTGTAACGGCGGTTCTCATCCGCGCGCTTTTGCTCGTTGCGCGAAAAGATGCGAAACAGCGTATACACGTACAGGGCCATCGACACCAGCCCCAGCAGCGGCACCTGCAGCACCGTGGCCAGCAGGTACAGCGCCAGACCCACCCACACCAGCACGATCGACAGGGGATCGATCCCATGGCGGCCCGCCATCAGCGAGCGTAAAGACTGCTTGATTTTCTCCCAAAAAGACATACGGGGTTGCCCTCCTTACCTATTAGCAACAATAGACACCGCTGCGGCCGCCCAGGCAGCAGCAGTTGCACAACAGATTGGCGACCACCAGCGATACGCAGGGGTTGGCGCACATCGCACCGGTAAAGCCACGCTGCGAACCGGTTTGCCGGTAGGTTTGCCCGCTGGATTGCAGGTTGGACAGCAGCTCGCGGTAGGCGGCCTCATCCGGGGCCATCTGTACCGCGGTGCGGGCGTCGTTGAGCGCCGCCAGCCGGTTGCCGCGCGCCAGACTGGTGCGCGCGCTCCAGTAATACCAGGCGGCCCTGCGGTCGCGCACGGCGGCCAGCAGCTCCGCCGCCCGCTCATAATCGCCGCGTATTACGGCGCTTTCGACGGTTTTCAGCAACGGATCGTACTCGGTGTAGGTCGTCTGCCCGCCCCGTGTGGCCTGCTGTTGCTGGGCCCGCCGGAAAAACTCCCCAAACCCGAAGGGATCGTAATCGCCATAGCCGCCGTTCTGCGAGCTGCCGCTATAGCCGCCCTGCGTGCCGCCGTAGCTGCCATACCCCCCCTGACGGTTGCCGTAGCTGCCGTAGCCGTTGCCGTAACCGCCCTGCGCGCCGTTGTAGCCGGCGTTGTTGGGGCTGTAGCCCTGTCCCTTGTTTTTAATCAGCAGGGTGTAGGCTTCGTTAACTTCCTTCATTTTGGCTTCGGCCTGCGCGCTGCCGCCGTTCAGGTCGGGGTGGTATTTTTTGGCGAGCTTGCGGTAAGCGGCCTTGATTTCGTCCTCCGAGGAGGAGGGGCTTACGCCGAGCACCTCATACGGATCTCTGTTCATGGTCACTCTCCTTCAATTTCGCCTGTTTGCGGTCGGGGGCCGCCTGCTTTTGGCGGTAACGGATCCATACC
This sequence comes from Candidatus Limiplasma sp., assembly GCA_963666755.2. GTDB lineage: Bacteria > Bacillota > Clostridia > Christensenellales > Aristaeellaceae > CAXXOK01. The sequence goes on along the minus strand of CAXXGW010000009.1, from coordinate 2,344,886 downwards.
CCGGAGTAGAGGATGTTGCGCAAAATCTCCACATCCTCCACCAGCGGCAGCAGCTCGAAGGCCTGCGCGCATTCCGCGATGGTCATCGTCAGAGCGTCGCGCACCAGACTTTCGTAATCCGACTGTTCGTGGTAGGCGGTCAGCGGGTTGTAACGCCCACGCCTGCGGTCGGCCGGGAGATCGTCGTATGCATCCATCAGGTAGATGAAGCGCCCCAGCCCTTCGCCCAGCGTGCGCAAGGGCACCGCCCAATGGTCGTTGCGGTAGACGAAGATTTCCCCCAGCATCCGGGCGGTCAGGTTGGCGGGTGCATCCGCGTCCAGGCAACCCTGCTGCTCCATATGGCTGATGTCCTGCAGGCACCGTTCCACGGCGGCGCACTTTTCGGGGTAGCGCGCCTCCACCTGCCGGTAAGCCTTGCGTAAAAGCGCCGCCTCGGCCCGGCCCGCAAGGCTGCGGTCGTCCGTCCAGTCGTCGCGGCATTTATGGTAGGCCAGCGCGATATTCATATCGGCGCAGTAATCGCTCAGCTCGTTTTGCACGCCGTCGCGCGCCCGTACGGGGTGCGGCAGGCAGCGTTCGCGGCTGAGCGTTTCGGCAGGCTCGTACAGGGAACTCAGCAGGATCAGCAAAAACGTCATGTCAAAGCTCAGCGTGGCGCGGCCCAGGTTTCCGTAACGGCGGTACAGGGTGCGGCACAGCCCGCAGTAGTACGCCTGATAACGCTCCTGTGCGTGTTTGGGCAACTCCGTGGGGTCGATGGTCACATAACCGAACATGCGCTTTCCTTTCCCCTCAGCCCCGGCGCAGGGTCAAGGCTTGTCTTCCCTGGGCGCTTCGGCGGAGGTATACTCCGCGTCCATGGCGCCGTCCGCGCTGTCGGTTCCCTCGGCGGCGCCGGTGTAGCGCCCCGCGGCGCGCAGAGCCTGCTCCAGCTCGGCATTGGCATCGCGCAGGGCCGCGTCGTCATGCGCGTCCAGCGCCTGCTGCACGCGCTTGCGCAGCGTTTCGACATGCTCGCGATCCTCGGGCTTAAGCTTTTTCTGGGCGGCACGGGCCTCGTAGGCCAGTTGCTCGCCCCGGTTGCGCAATTCGGCGCTCTGGCGGCGCAGGCGGTCGTCGCTGGCGTAACGCTCGGCCTCGCGCACGGCGTGGTCGATCTCCTCGCTGGTCATGTTGGAGCTTTGCGTAAGCGTGATCGCCTGATACTTGCCGGTGCCCAGATCCTTGGCCGATACGTTGACGATGCCGTTGGCGTCGATGGCAAAGGTGACCTCAATCTGTGGCACGCCTTGCAGCGCGCGGCGGATGCCGGTCAGCTTGAAGCGCCCCAGCGTCTTATTATAGGAGGCGATTTCCCGCTCGCCCTGCAGCACGTGGATTTCTACCTGCGTCTGGAAACTGGCGGCGGTGGTGAAAACCTGACTGCGCTTGACGGGGATGGGGGTATTGCGCTCAATCAGGCGGCTGAACACATCGCCTACTGTTTCAATACCCAGTGACAGGGGGGTTACGTCCAGCAGCAGCAGGCCCGTGACCTGCCCCTGCAATACGCCGCCCTGCAGCGCGGCGCCCAGCGCCACGCACTCGTCGGGGTTTACGCCCTTGCTGGGCTCCTGCCCGGTCAGGCGCTTGACGGCCTCCTGCACGGCGGGGATGCGCGTGCTGCCGCCCACCAGCAGCACCCGGTTCAAATCCGCGGGCTTCAGCCCCGCGTCCCCCAAGGCTTGCTTCACGGGGCCGGTGGTGGCCTCCACAAGGCTGCGGGTCAGTTCGTCAAATTTGGCGCGGGTCAGGCTGACCTCCAGATGCTTGGCCCCATCCCGGCCGCTGGCGATAAACGGCAGGCTGATGGTGGTGGCCGTGGCCGCGCTAAGCTCGATCTTGGCTTTTTCTGCGGCCTCCCGGATGCGCTGCATGGCGGTGGGGTCGCGGGTCAGGTCGATTTTCTCAGCTTTCTGGAAGGTTTCCAGCAGCCAGTTGACCACGCAGCGGTCAAAATCATCGCCGCCCAGCCGGTTGTTGCCCGCGGTGGCGAGCACCTCGATCACATCGCGGTTAATTTCCAGAATGCTCACGTCAAAGGTGCCGCCGCCCAGATCGTATACCATAATTTTACTATGCTCGTCTTTGTCCGCGCCGTAGGCGAGGGCGGCGGCGGTGGGCTCGTTAAGGATGCGCAGCACATTCAGCCCCGCGATGCGGCCCGCGTCCTTGGTGGCCTGCCTCTGGCTGTCGCTGAAATAGGCGGGCACGGTCACAACCGCGTCGGTCACGGTTTCGCCCAGATACGCCTCGGCGTCGGCCTTCAGCTTTTGCAGGATCATGGCGCTGATTTCCTGCGGGGTATAGGCCTTGCCGTCGATTTTCACACGGTTGTCGGTGCCCATCTCCCGCTTGATGCTGACGATGGTACGCTCGCTGTTGGTCACAGCCTGGCGCTTGGCCGCGCTGCCGACGATCCGCTCGCCGTTTTTGGCAAACGCCACAACGGAGGGCGTCGTGCGTGCCCCCTCCGCGTTGGGAATGACGACCGGCGTACCGTTTTCCAAAAACGCAACGCAGGAGTTGGTGGTGCCAAGATCAATGCCGATGGTTCTGCCCATGCAGAGGACCTCCTTTAGCGGACCGCTGTTCCAGCCATCCTATGCTATCATACTCGATAAACGTGAGCAAGTCGTAACCCAAATATGGACAATCCATGAACTCTGGCGGGCGCTTGCCAAACACAGCGTGTCGCGGTATGCTTGCGGCAGCCTGCGACAGGAGGCGATCCTATGCCCTTTGGCCCCGAAAAACAGACCCATCCCTTCGCCCCGGTGTTTGACGCGCACAGCCGTGTGCTGGTGCTGGGCACGTTCCCCTCGGTGCGCTCGAGGGCGGCGGCGTTTTACTACGGGCATCCGCGCAACCGCTTCTGGCCGGTGCTGGCGGCGCTTTGCGGGCAGCCCGTGCCGGAAACCCGGGCGCAGAAGGAAGCGTTGCTGCTGGCAAACGGCGTGGCTTTGTGGGATGTGCTGGCCTCCTGCGAAATTACCGGCAGCGCCGACGGCTCCATCCGCGACCCGCTGCCCAACGACATTGCGGCCTTGCTGGCGCAGGCGCCCATCCGCGCGGTGTACGCCAACGGGCAGACGGCGGCGCGGCTGTACGCGCGTTACTGCGAGCCGCTGACCGGCGTGCCGGCCGTTGCCCTGCCTTCCACCAGTCCCGCGAACGCCGCGTGGTCGCTGGAAAAACTCGTCGCGGCGTGGCAGGTTCTTTTAACAGAATCATAAGCGGCAAAGGCTTGACAGGAAGAAACGACAGGTTTATACTACGTATGAACGGTTGAACATATGAAAGGGTGATGCGAGATGAGCGCCGAAACCGAAGCCTACCAGTGCGAGTATATCTGCGTGCACGAAGGAATCGTGCAAAGCGTAAAGGACTCCATGCCGGGCGAGGATACGCTGTTTGACCTGAGCGAGCTGTTCAAGTTGTTTGGCGATTCCACCCGCATTAAAATCCTCTACTGCCTGTTCGCCAGCGAGATGTGCGTGTGCGACATCGCCACACTCCTGGAAATGTCGCAGAGCGCGATTTCCCACCAGCTGGCGGTGCTCAAGCGCAGCAAGCTGGTATCCGCCCGCAGGGAAGGCAAAACCGTATTTTATGCCCTGGCCGACGACCATGTGCGCACGATCCTCAACCAGGGCATCGAACACGTCACAGAAACCTGAAGGAGGGGCAACCCATGAAAAAGACGTTCCAATTAACCGAGGTGGATTGCGGCCTGTGCGCCCAAAGAATTGAGGACGCGGTGCTGCGGGTGGAGGGTGTCAAAGCGGCGCACGTGAACTTTGCGACCGCGCGCCTGACGCTGGAAGCCGACGACGAGGCGTTTGAGGCGGTGCTTGGGCGGGTGAAAACCGCCGTAACCCGTGCCGACCGCGATTGCCGCATCGTGTGATCCAAACGGCGCGCCGCGGGCGCAACCGCCCCGGCGGTTCATCATTCCCCATTACTGCATGAAGGAGACGATCTCCATGACGCCCAGACAGAAAAAGATGCTTGTTCGGATCGGTTTGGCGGCGGCCCTGTTTATCACCGGCATTTTACTGGCGGAAGGAACCCCCCGGGTGGCGGTGCTGCTGGCGGGCTACCTGCTGGTCGGGTGGGATGTGCTGCGCGAGGCGGTGGAAAACATCGTGCACGGAGAGATTTTCGACGAAAACTTCCTGATGTCGGTCGCCACGCTGGGCGCGCTGGTGATCGGGGAATACCCCGAGGCCGTGGCGGTGATGCTTTTATACCAGATGGGCGAGCTGTTCCAGAGCTATGCGCTGGGCCGGAGCCGCCGCTCCATCGCCGCGCTGATGGACATCCGCCCCGACCGGGCAATGGTGGAACGCGACGGCGAGCGTGTGAATGTGGCGCCGGAAGAGGTGCAGCCCGGCGAGATTGTGGCCGTCAAGCCCGGCGAACGCGTACCGCTGGACGGTGTGGTGCTGGAAGGCGCCTCCGCGCTGGACACGGCTGCCCTGACCGGCGAGAGCGTGCCCCGCGACGTGGCCGTGGGGGACGAGGTCATCAGCGGGTGCGTCAACCTGAGCGGGCTGTTGCGCGTGAAGGTGAGCAAGCCTTACGCCGAATCGACTGTGGCGCGCATTCTGGATCTGGTGGAAAACGCCTCTGGGAAAAAGGCACGGGTAGAGGCGTTCATCACGCGGTTTGCGCGCGTCTATACGCCGGTGGTGTGCGGGCTGGCGCTGCTTCTGTTCCTGCTGCCCCCGCTGGCGGCGGGCGAAAGCTGGCGCATGTGGGGCGAGCGCGCGCTCAGCTTTCTGGTAGTTTCCTGCCCGTGCGCGCTGGTGATTTCCGTACCGCTCACGTTTTTTGGTGGCATCGGCGGCGCGTCGCGCAACGGTATTCTGGTCAAGGGCAGCAATTATCTGGAACTGCTGGCCGATGCGCGCACCGTGGTGTTTGATAAAACCGGCACCCTTACGCAGGGGAGCTTTCACGTGACCGTAATCCATCCGGAAATGGTGTCCGAGCAGACGCTTTTGCGGTTGGCTGCAACGGTGGAAAGCAACTCCAACCATCCCATCAGCCGGTCGATCCGCGCGCATTACCGCTTGCCTGTGGATACCGATGGCCTGCGCGAAGTGCGGGAGATTGCCGGGCAGGGCGTTTCGGCGCAGGTGGAGGGCCGCACCGTCTATGCCGGCAACGACAAGCTGATGGCAGCCATGGGCATCACGCCGCCGGATTGCCCCCATGTGGGCACCGTGGTGCATGTGGCGCAGGACGGGGTTTACCTTGGGCATATCGTGATTGCCGACGAGGTCAAGCCCGGCGCGAAAGAGGCAATCGCCGCGCTCCGGCGCGAGGGCGTGCAGAAAACCGTGATGCTGACCGGCGACGCGAAGCCCGTGGCGGAGCAGGTGGCGCAGGAGCTGGGACTAGACGATGCGTACGCGCAGCTGCTGCCTGCCGATAAAGTGGCGCAGGTAGAGCGGTTGCTGACCGATCTGAATGGGCATGGCCGCCTGGTGTTTGTAGGCGACGGCGTGAACGACGCACCCGTGCTGACCCGTGCGGACGTGGGGGTAGCCATGGGCGCGCTGGGTAGCGACGCGGCGGTGGAGGCTGCCGACGTGGTGCTGATGGACGACGATCCCCGCAGGCTGCCGCTTGCGATCCGTATTGCACGGCGAACGATCGCCATCGCCCGGCAGAACATCCTGTTTGCGCTGGGGGTCAAGGTGCTGGTGCTGGTGCTGGTGGCCGTAGGGCTGGCCAACATGTGGCTTGCGGTGTTTGCGGATGTGGGCGTAAGCCTGCTGGCGATCCTGAACGCGACGCGCGCGCTGCGCCCGTGGCGGGAAGCCCTCGCCTTGCCAGACGCGCCCCTGCGTGCTACAATGGGGGCATGATACCACTGCGCGCAGCGCGGCAAGGAGCGGCAATCCATGACAAAGGTCGTCATCATCGGGGCGGGGCCGGCAGGGCTGACCGCGGCGTATGAGCTGCTGAAAAAACACCAGGGCTATCAGGTGGTGGTGCTGGAAAAAAGCGGAGCCATCGGCGGCATCAGCCAGACGGTACAGCACGACGGCAACCGCATGGATATCGGCGGGCACCGGTTTTTCAGCAAGGATCAGGCGGTCATGGACTGGTGGCAGGAGCTGATGCCCCTGCAGGGCGCGCCCTCGATGGATGATCTGCTGCTCCAGCGGGAAGTGCCCCTCGCGCCCGGCGGCCCCGATCCGGAGCAGACCGACCGCGTGATGCTTACCCGCAACCGGGTCAGCCGCATCTATTACCAGCAACATTTTTTCGATTACCCCATCAGTTTGAAATGGAGCACCCTTAAAACCATGGGGCTGCTTACCACCCTGCGGGTGGGATTCAGCTACCTGCATTCGGTGTTCCACAAGCTGCCGGAAACATCGCTGGAGAATTTCTACATTAACAGCTTCGGCCGCAAGCTGTACAGCATGTTCTTTGAAGGCTACACCGAAAAGCTCTGGGGCCGCCACCCGCGCGAAATCAGCGCGGAGTGGGGGGCGCAGCGCACCAAGGGGCTGTCCATCCGCGGCATCCTGCTGGACATGCTCTCCAAAATTTTCATGAGCCGCGAAGCCCGCGCCAAAAAGGTGCAAACCTCACTGATTGAGGAGTTCCGCTACCCCAAGTTCGGCCCCGGCCAACTGTGGGAAACCGTAGCCGCCGAGATTCGCACCGCGGGGGGCGAGGTGTGCCTGCACTGCGACGTTACGGGCGTAGAAACGGCGGAGGGGCGCATCCGTGCGGTGCGCTGCCTGCAGGACGGCGCCGAAACCCGGGTGGAAGGGGACGCGTTCTTTTCCTCCATGCCACTCCGGGATTTGATCTGCGCGATGGACGGCGTGCCCGAGCCGGTGCGCGCCGTGGCCGAGGGGCTGCCCTACCGCGATTTTGTAACCGTCGGGCTGCTGGTAAACCGGCTGAACCTGCAAAACCACACGCATCTGAAAACGCTGGGCAACATCGTGCCGGACTGCTGGATTTACGTGCAGGATACCAACGTCAAGCTCGGCCGCATCCAGATTTTCAACAACTGGTCGCCCTACATGGTGCGCGACCCGGAGCATACCGTCTGGGTGGGGCTGGAATACTTCTGCGCCGAAGGCGACGAATTCTGGAACCTGAGCGAGGAAGATTGCGCGCACTTTGCCATGGACGAGCTGATTACCATGGGCGTAATCCACAGCCGCGACGAGGTGCTGGACTTCCACCGCGAGCGGGTGCAGAAGGCATACCCCGCCTACTTCGACACCTATGCGCAGATCGACCGGGTGGTGGAGTATGTAAACGCCATCCCCAATCTGTACTGCGTGGGGCGCAACGGCCAGCACCGCTACAACAACATGGACCATTCCATGGCAACCAGCTTCGAGGCTGTAGCCAATCTGACCGGGGGGGTAACCGACCCCAGCAACATCTGGAACGTGAACACCGAAAAGGAGTATCACGAGCAGAAAACCAAATAAGGCAAGGCCGGCGCGCTCTGCGGACGCGCCGGCCTTTTCGCCGGGGCAAGCCTTGCGGCGGCGCTCCGGTTCGTGGTAGAATACGCGGGGCCGGCGCGGTTTCGCGCGGCAACCAAAACCGGGGGAAGGCGGCGGGTGCGTGGAGTTTTGTACCCTGTTCAGCGGTTCCAGCGGCAACGTGGTCTACCTGGGGGGGCGGCACGGCGGCGTGCTGGTGGATTGCGGCATGAGCGGCCGGCAGACGCTGGACGCGCTTGTGCAGGCCGGGTTGAACCCGGCCGATGTCCATGCGATTTTAATCACCCATGAGCACAGCGACCATATCCGCGGCGCGGGCGTGGTCAGCCGCAAGCTGGGCGTGCCCATTTATGCGACGGCAGGCACCTGGGAGGGCATGGCGGCCGCTGTGGGGGAAATCCCCGCGCAGCACCGGGTGGTGATCGGCGCGGGCGAAAGTTTTTTCTTAGATGATTTGGAGGTGGCGCCGTTTTCCATCCCGCACGACGCCAACGACCCGGTGGGCTACCGCTTTTTCGCGGGCCGGTGCAGCGTGGCTGTGGCGACCGATCTGGGCTATTTTTCCAAAACCGTGTGCGACGCGATTACCGGGGCGGACGCGGTGTTGCTGGAAAGCAACCATGACCCCGAGCTGCTGCAAAAGAACCCCCACTACCCCGCGCAGCTCAAGGCGCGCATCCTGGGCCGCAAAGGCCACCTGAGCAACGACGCGGGCGCCGAGGCGGCCGTGCGGCTGGCCCAGAGCGGCACGCGGCACTTGCTGCTGGGGCATCTGAGCCCCGAAAACAACACCCCGGATATGGCTTACCGTACCGCGCACAAGGCGCTGACCGACGCGGGCGCCTGCGTGGGGCGGGAAGTAAGCCTGCGCGTGGCGGGGCGCTTTGAGGCCAGTTGCCTGTACCACCTGTGAGCAGGACTGCCGGAAACAAGGGGGAGGGCGACTATGGAATTTACCGTGATGGACGAGGCCGTGATCTTTGCGGGCCACGGGCTGACGCTGATTGTGAATGAAGGGGAAAGCGACGCCCTGTGCGACGGCTGCCGCATCCGGGATGTACGGGGCGCGGTGCATACCGTACGGCGGGTGAGCCGGCAGGAAGGCATGACCTGCCTCTACCTGCCTGATGCCGAAACCGCGTATATGGAGCGCCTGCTGCGCGACGTGCGGGTGGACGCAACCCGCTTTACCCTGCTGGAAGGCGAGGCCTGACATGGCGCTGACGATCCTTTGCGTGGGCAAAACCCGCGAGCACTACTATGCCGATGCGGTGGCGGAATATGTGAAACGGCTTTCCAGCCTGCTGCCGTGCGCAGTGGTCGAGGTGGCCGACGAGCCGGAACCCCGCAGGCTTACGGAGGCGGATGTGGAGCGTACGCTGCGCGCCGAGGGCGAGCGCCTGCTGGCGCGCGTGCCGCCGGGTATGTACCTGACCGCCCTGTGCGTGGATGCGCCCCAGCCGACCAGCGAGGAGCTGGCGGAGCGCATCCGCACGTTGCAGACGGCGGGGCGCAGCGATCTGGGGTTTGTGATCGGCGGCTCGCTGGGGCTGCACGAAAGCGTGCTGCGCCGGGCGGATGCGCGCATGGGCCTGAGCCGCATGACGCTGCCCCATCAGCTGGCGCGCGTGGTGCTGGCCGAGCAGCTGTACCGCGCAGCCAAGATCAACGCCGGGCAGCGGTACCACAAGTGAACTGACATCCACTGTAGCTGGGCAGGCGACCATCCGGGCTGACCCCCGGGCAGGAAAGGAGCAGGCCATGCGAAAACATAACGGTTTTGCGGCGCTACTGCTCGTGCTGTGCCTGCTGGTTTCGGGCGCGGCGGCGCAGGGCGTACAGGGGGAAACCCTGCAGGGGCTGATTACCGCGCTGGAAACCGACGGCTTTCGCATGGACGATACCGTTCTGGGCGTGGTGAAGGTTCGACTGGACGCACAGCTGACCGCTTATGAGGGCATCGCCGCCCGCGACCGGTTGGCGGTGGGGCAGTATGTGTATGTGCAGTACAACGGCAACCTGACCCGCTCCATCCCCCCGCAGGTTACGGCGCTCAAAGTGAGTTGTTTTGCCCTGACCGGCACCGTAGGCGCGATACTGGAAAACGGCTGCGTGGTCGAGGGGGACGCCGTGCTGGGCACCACCGTCGTGCACATGCCGGAGGGGCAGCCGCCCGTTTTTACCGGGATGACGGTTACCGCCTACTATAACGGCGTGCTGGCGCAAAGCCTGCCCCCGCAGCTGACGGCCGTGCATCTGGTGGTGCCGGTATTAGAAGGCACCGTAAGCCTGGCCGCCGACGCGGGGTTTACCCTGACTGACGCGAACGGATCGTCCACTGCCATAACGCTAACCGAAGTTACCGTCCTTGCCACCCTGCCCGCGGACGGCGCGACCGTGCGCGTGTACTACAACGGAAAAGCCGCCGCGGACGGCGCCGTCACGGCGCTGGGCGTGCAGGCTGCCACAGAGGACGCCGCCGGCGCACGGGAATAACCCGCGCGCCGTTTTCCTGCCCCCGGCACATTGACATCCACCCTGTACGCTGTTACAATAGCTCAAACCAAATCGGAAAGGATGACGCGAATGCTGGAAGAGAACCTCCGGACGGGGCTTACCTTCGACGACGTGTTGCTGATCCCCGCCGAGAGCAGCACTCTGCCCCGCAACGTGGATACCACCGTTTACCTGACGCCGACCCTCAAGCTGAACATCCCGCTGATGTCCGCCGCCATGGACACCGTTACCGACGCGCGTATGGCGATTGGCATGGCGCGGGAGGGCGGTCTGGGCATCATCCACAAGAACATGACCATTGCCGAGCAGGCCGCGCAGGTGGATAAGGTCAAGCGCAGTGAGCACGGCGTGATAACCGACCCGTTCTTCCTCTCGCCGGATCACCTGATCCGCGATGCCGAGGCGCTGATGGCGCGTTACCACATCAGCGGCGTGCCGATCACCCGCGGTAAAAAGCTGGTAGGCATCCTGACCAACCGCGACCTGCGGTTTGAAACCGACGACAGCCGCCGTATCGAAGAGGTGATGACCAGCGAAAACCTCATCACCGCGCCGGTCGGCACTACGCTCGAAGAAGCCAAGAAGCTGCTGGCCGCCCACCGCATCGAAAAACTGCCCATTGTGAACGATCAGTACGAGCTGTGCGGGCTGATTACCATTAAGGATATCGAAAAAACCACCAAGTACCCCAACTCTGCCAAAGACGGGCACGGCCGCCTGATGTGCGGCGCGGCCGTGGGCATCACCGGGGATTGTCTGGAGCGCGTACAGGCGCTGCTCAGCGCCAAGGTGGATATCATTTCGATTGATACCGCGCACGCGCACAGCAAAGGCGCGCTGACCATGATGCGCGATTTGCGCGCGGCCTTCCCCGACCTGCCGATTATCGCGGGCAACGTGGCCACCGAGGAGGCGACCCGCGCGCTGATTGAGGCGGGGGCCAGCTGCATCAAAGTGGGCATCGGCCCGGGCAGCATCTGCACCACACGCGTGGTCAGCGGCATCGGCGTGCCCCAGATTACGGCGGTTGCGGATTGCGCGAAGGAAGCCCAGAAGAAGAATATCCCCATCATTGCCGACGGCGGCGTGAAGTATTCCGGCGACATCCCCAAGGCGATCGCTGCGGGCGCGACCGCCGTGATGATCGGCAGCCTGCTGGCCGGCGTGGACGAAAGCCCCGGCGATATGGAAATCTATCAGGGCCGCAGCTTCAAGGTGTACCGCGGCATGGGCAGCCTGGGCGCGATGCAGCAGGCGCACGGCAGCAGCGACCGCTATTTTCAGGAGAACAGCCCCAAGCTGGTGCCCGAAGGCGTCGAAGGCCGCGTGCCTTACAAGGGGCCGCTGAGCGATACGGTGTTCCAGCTGGTGGGCGGCCTGCGCGCGGGCATGTTCTACTGCGGCACCGCGACCATTGAGGATTTGCGCCGCAACGGGCGGTTTATCCGCATTACGGGCGCGGGTCTGCAGGAGAGCCATCCGCACGATATCTCCATCACCAAGGAAAGCCCGAACTATTCCCGCAACCTGTAGCCCTCCATAAAGGGCTGCGTGAACCTATACGACAGAGCACAAAGGGAGCGGCCCGCGCCATGGCGCGGGCCGCTCCCTTTGTGCTGCCAGCTTGTTTCATACTCCTGCGGACTGTCCGCTGCTCAGCGTTCGGCTTCCGCCTCGGCCAAACCGTCGCCCACGGGGCGGTACTGCCTGCCGCAGGTTGGGCAGCGCAAGCCGTCCAGCCGCGCGCCGCACGTGCATACAAACCCGCGCAGCGTGGCGGGCACGCCCAGCATCAGCGCATGGTCGGGCACGTTGGTGGTAACCACCGCGCCTGCGCCGATCATGGCGTTCTTGCCGATGGTATGGCCGCAGACGACCGTGGCGTTGGCCCCGATGCTTGCGCCGTCCAGCACGCGGGTGGGCACAAAGTGCTCCCGGCCCTTGGGGTAGCGCGCGCGCGGCGTCAGGTCGTTGGTAAACACGCAGCTGGGGCCGCAGAACACGCCGTTGCCGAGGGTTACGCCCTCATAGACGCTCACGTTGTTTTGCAGCTTGCAATCGTCGCCGATTTCCACATGCGCGCCCACATACACGTTTTGCCCCAGCGTACAGTTGCGGCCGATGCGCGCGTCCCCCTGCACGTGGGTAAAGTGCCAGATGCGCGTGCCTTCGCCGACGCTTACGCCCGCGTCCACCACGGCAGTGGGATGGATGTTCATTGGTGGTCAAACCTCCCGCTAAAATCGAGGGTGGACACATCGCCCAGCGGCAGGGATACCGGCAGCCCCGTCGCCGCGCTCTGGTAAATAGCCAGCACCAGTTCCAGCGCGCGCAGCCCGGCTTCACCGTTCACATACGGCTCGCGATTATGCAGCACCGCGTCCGCCATATCGGCGTACAGCGGCGTATGCCCGTAACCGTACACATTGGGGGGATTTTCGCCGCACTCCATCTTGATGGTCGCGGGGTCGCCCCGCCCATCGTGAAAATCCCACTCCTCAATGATGTTCACGCTTTTGCCGCCGGCCTTGACGGTGCCGTTTTCCCCGAACAGGTACAGGGTTTCTTCCAAATTATGCGGGTAAACGTTGGTGGTGCCCTCAATCAGGCCGTAAGCGCCGTTGCGGAAGCGCACCAGCGCCAGCCCCAGGTCCTCGGCCTCGATGTAATCGTGCTTCAGGTTATCGGTGTAGGCGAACACCTCGCGTACCTCATCGCCCATCATCCAGCGCAGCAGGTCGATGTTGTGGATGCACTGGTTCATCAGCGCACCGCCGTCCTGCGCCCAGGTGCCGCGCCACGGGGCCTGCGTGTAGTAGTCGCGCCCGCGGTTCCAGCGGATGTGCGCCGCGCCGTGCAGCATGCGCCCGAAGCGGTCTTCCTCCACCGCGGCACGGATTTTCTGGATGGATTTGTTAAAGCGGTTCTGGTGGCAGGCGCACAGCTTGACGCCCTTGGCTTTAGCCGCGGCGATCAGCGCCCGGCCGTCGGCCATGCTCAGCGCCAGCGGCTTTTCAATGATCAGACTGGCGCCCGCCGCGATGCAGGCCATGCCCACCTCGGCGTGGCGGCCGCTCTCCGTGGCCACGGCCACGAGCTCCGGCTGCACCTCGGCAAGCAGCGCGCGGTAGTCCGTAAAGCGGCGTACCTTGGCGCGGGCCTGCGGGCTGAGCGGTTCCAGCACCGCCTCCATGCGCTCGGGCACGGGGTCGCACACGGCGCACAGGTCGATGGTTTCGGCGTTTTTCAGCGCGGCGGCAATGTGGTTGGGTGCGATGCGGCCGCAGCCGAGCAACGCGTAACGAAGTTTACGGGCCATCCGTGGTGCCTCCCCTTACAGCAGATGAATGCGTTCGCGGTTGGCGACATTCTTCATCGCGTTTTTCGTATCAAAAACCAGCGGGGCGTGTTCCGCCACGAACGTATAGTCGATGGTGGTATGCGCGGCCGTGACCATCACCAGATCGCTCTGCTCCAGCACCTCGGCGGTCAGGGCCGGGATGCCGGTGTGCACCTTGCCCTCGTAGCGGTACTGGGGCACAAAGGGATCGTAGTAGGTCACATCCGCGCCCGCGGCTTTCAGGCACTCGATCACCCGCAGGGCCGGGCTTTCGCGGTAATCGTCAATATCCTGTTTATAAGCGACGCCCAGCACCAGCACGCGCGAGCCGTTCAGGGCCTTGCGCCGCTCGTTGAGCACCCGCATGGCACGCTGGCAGCAGTACTCCGGCATCCGGTCGTTGATGATCATGCTGTTCTCGATCATTGAGGTGTGGAAGCCGTACTCCCGGGCCTTCCAGCTCAGGTAATAGGGGTCCAGCGGGATGCAGTGGCCACCCAGCCCGGGGCCGGGGTAGAAGGCCTGAAAGCCGTAGGGCTTGGTGCGCGCGGCCTCGATCACTTCCCAGATGTTGATGCCCATGCGCTCGCAAAGCATCGCCAGCTCGTTAATAAGGCCAATGTTCACGTTGCGGTAGGTGTTTTCCAGAATCTTTTCCATCTCGGCCACGGCGGGGTTGCTGACGCGGTGCACCGGCGCCTCCAGCACGGCTTCGTACAGCGTGGCGGCGATGTCGGTGCATTCCGGGGTCATCCCGCCCACCACCTTGGGGGTGTTGCGGGTTTTATATACGGCGTTGCCGGGGTCTACCCGCTCGGGGGAGAAGGCAAGATAAAAATCGACGCCGCACACCAGCCCGCTCTTTTCCAGAATGGGCTTGAGCAGCTCCTCAGTGGTGCCCGGGTAGGTGGTGGATTCCAGCACAATCAGCATATCCCGGTGCATGTAGGGCATGATGCTTTCGGCGGAACTGCGCACATAGCTGATGTCCGGCTGCTGGTGCTCGTCCAGCGGCGTGGGTACCGCGATGCACACGCAATCGCACCCGGCTACGGAAGCAAAATCCGTGGTGGCCTTCAGACGGCCGCTGCGCACGATCGCTTCCAGATCGGCATTCACCACGTCGCCGATGTAATTTTGGCCGCGGTTGACCATCTCCACCTTCTCCGGCTGGATGTCAAACCCGATTACCGTAAAGCCGGCCTTGGCCTTCTCCACGGCGAGCGGCAGACCCACGTACCCCAACCCCACGACGCCCAGCGTCACGGTACGGTCCTGAATCTTCTGTTTGAGAATGGACATCGGTATTCTCCTTTGCTGCGTTGCCGGCCGGGCCGACAAACGGAAATCCAGATCACGGCGGACGGGGCGTGCATTGCGCGTGCAATCCGTTCCGAACCAGCCTATGATACTTCAACAAACGCCGCTGTGTCAATGCGTGGTAAGAAACGCCCGCGTTTTTACGTCGTGCGGCAACCTGCGCGCGCACGGGGGAGCAATTTTTACAAGCGTGAAACCCTTGCGCCGGGCGCGGGAAGCCCTGCTGTGGCTTGACATTCCTTTCTTCTGCATGGTATGCTAACGGCACTTCGGCATCCGCTCGACGCCGGGGCAATATGAAGGAGGCGACCAGGAGGATGAGCAACGCGGAGCAGCTGGGTTTGATTGCCTTACGAATTAGGGATCTGCGCGATATCGCGGGGTGGACTGCCCAGCAAATGGCGGAAAAAACGGGTATCAGCCTGGAGGAGTATCAGGCGTACGAAACCGGTACGCGGGATTTCAGCTTTTCGCACCTCTTTAATATTGCCGAAGCGCTGGGCGTGGACATCAGCGACCTGCTGACGGGCGAAAGCCCCAAGCTGCACGGCTACGTGCTCACGCGCGACGGGCAGGGCCTGAAGTTCAACCGCCGCGAACAGTATGAGTATCATCATCTGGCCTACAATTTCCGCGACAAGCTGGCGGAGCCCTTCATCGTGACGGTCGCCAAGGATCAGCCCGACGCGGAGAAACAGGCCCACAGCCACGAGGGGCAAGAGTTTGACTATGTGCTTAAGGGCACCCTCAAGATCGTGCTGGGCGGTAACGAGCTGTACCTCAAGCCGGGGGACAGCGTGTATTACGACAGTTCCCTGCCGCATGTGATGTATGCGCTGGACGGGGACTGCCGCTTTATCGCCGTGGTGGTTAAGGAGGGCGCAAAAGCATGATGAAGCCGCTGTATCTGGAATACCTCGACTGCCCCGTGCAGTACGCGACCTATGACGATTTTAACAAGCGCTTCCACCTGCGGCGACCCGCCTGTTTTAATTTTGCCTACGATATTGCCGACCGCATCGCCGATGCCGAGCCGGATCGCACCGCTGTGCTCTGGACGGATGAAAGCGGCGCCTGTATCCGTTATACGTTTGGGATGCTGCGTGAGGAAAGCGACCGCGCCGCCAACCTGTTCCAAAGCCTGGGGTTTGTCAAGGGCGATAAGGTGATGCTCATTTTGCGGCGGCACCTGCAGTTCTGGCCTATCCTGATGGCGCTGCATAAGCTGGGCGTGGTCGCCGTGCCTGCCACCCACCTGCTGACGGAAAAAGATATTGTTTACCGCGTGAACGCGGCGGGTATCAAAGGAGCGGTGATTACCGACAAGGACCCCGGCGTGCTGGCCTCGGCGGAAAACGCACGCGAAAAGTGCCCGACGCTTACCACCCTGATGGTGCTGCGCGGCGAGCGCGAGGGCTTCCACAGCTACGAGCGGGAGATGCCTGCCCAGTCCGCCGTGTGGACGCGCCCCGCGGGCGATGCCTACCCCTGCAACGGCGATCCGATGCTTCTGTACTTTACCAGCGGCACCACCGGTATGCCCAAGATGGTGGCGCACGACTACTACTATCCGCTGGGGCACATCGTAACCAGCCTGTACTGGCAGCAATGCATCGACGGGGGGCTGCACTTCACCATCAGCGAAACGGGCTGGGCCAAGAGCGTGTGGGGCAAGCTGTACGGGCAGTGGCTGACCGGCAGCGCCGTGTTTGTGTACGAGTTCGACCGCTTTATCGCCAAAGACGTGCTGCGCCAGATGAGCGAACACAAGGTGACGAGCTTCTGCGCGCCGCCCACGATGTACCGCTACATCCTGCAGGAGGATTTTTCCAACTACGACCTGAGCGCGCTGAAGCACTGCGCGGTGGCCGGCGAACCGCTGAACCCCGACATGGCCGCCGAATGGCTAAAGCGCACCGGCATTTCCCTGCTGGAGGCGTTTGGCCAGACCGAGCTGGTGGTCACGCTGGCGACCTTCCCCTTTATGAAGGTCTGCCCCGGCAGCATGGGCAAACCCAGCCCGATTTTTGATGTGGACATCATCGACGACGAGGGCAACTCCTGCCCGGCCGGCGTAACCGGGGAGATTGTCGTACGCACGCACGAGGGGGAACACCCCATCGGCATGTTCCAGGGATACTACCAGAACCCGGAACTGACCCGCACCGTCTGGGACAATGGCATCTACCACACCGGGGATACCGCCTGGCGCGATGAGTGGGGCTATTACTGGTATGTGGGCCGCGCGGATGATGTGATCAAGTCCAGCGGCTACCGCATCGGGCCTTTTGAGGTGGAAAGCGCGCTGCTGGAGCACCCCGCGGTGCTGGAAACCGCGATTACCGCCGCGCCCGACCCGCTGCGCGGGCAGGTTGTCAAGGCGACCATCGTGCTCAAGCCCGGCTATACGCCCAGCGACGAGCTTAAGATCGAGCTGCAGGAGCATGTCAAGCACACCACCGCGCCGTACAAGTACCCGCGCATTATCGATTTTGTGACGGAACTGCCCAAAACCATCAGCGGCAAGATCCGCCGGGTAGAGCTGCGGGAGCGGGATCAACAGCCCAAAGGCTGAGCCCCGCGCCGCGCCCCCCGAACCGAGAGACCAAACCGCATCGCCCGCGCCGTGCGGGCGTCGGAAAAGGAGGATTCCATGAAGGCTTCGTCTTCCCTGACGCGCATCGTGACCCTGTTACTGGCCGCTTTATTGCTGACCGGTCTGTTGCCCGTACCCCAGGCTTCGGCCAAAACGGTAGCCGAATGGCTGGAGGGTTACCGGACCGGTAAGGATTGGTTCGGCGATGAAACCGACTACGACATCACCAACGAGCAAGCCTGCTGGGATCTGCTGATGAAGCCGATTACCGTGCTGGATGTGGGCGAAACCGAAATGGTTTACCCCCTGAAGGAGCCGGGCGGCGCCAAGGTGAACAACGATAAGCTCGGCGGCTTTATCAATGGGGCTTCCGCCGGGGTGCACGTGCTGGGCGAGGATGAGGACGGATGGACTCTGATTGAGGGGCTGGACTACTACAACCGCATCATCAAGGGCTATGTCAAAACCAGACTGCTCAAAGAGATTACGCCCAACCAGCATTACGGCGTGATTATCGACAAGCTGACGCAACGGCTGTACGTGTTTATCGACGGCAAGTTTTTCAGCTCCTGCGCGGTTTCCACGGGTTTGCCCAACGATGAGCAGCCCTATAACGAAACTGCGGCCGGCGAGTATGTGACCATCAGCTGGAGCGGCGGGTTCGACAGCGAAGGCATGTACTGCGATATGGCCATCCGCTTTAATAACGGCGATAAGATTCATGAGGTGCCCTGTACCATCCTTGCGGATGGCACCCGCCGCTATACCAAGTGGGAGGCGCAGCTGGGCCAGAAGGCCAGCCACGGCTGCGTTCGCGTGGCACGGATGCCTAATGACGACGGCCTCTGCCAGGAATGGCTGTGGGACAACCTCAAGCGGATGACCAAGGTAGTTATCTGGGACGACGGGGGCCGGATGCTGCCCTACCCGGACGACGATACGCTGCTGTACTACAACACCGACGGCGGCAAGTACTACCACTCCACCCCGGAGTGCAGTGCCGTGAAAAAGAAGTACTATCCGCTGACCTCCTTCAAGTACAGCGAGCTGGACACCGGCATCTTTGCCAAACTTGATCCCTGCCCCAGCTGCACCCCCGTGAAGCGCAAGGCGGATATCGACAAAATGAATCTGGACCGCGGCGTGATAACCCAGGAGGAGTACGACGCCCGCATTGCCCAGCACAAGGCTGAAGCGGCCGGTGTGGAAGCGAGCGCGACTGCCGTGCCTACCGCGACGGATGCCTCGGCTACGGCGACGGTCGCAGACGCGACTACCGCGCCGAGCGCCACCGCCGACGGCGATGTGGTGGTTACCATCATCCCCGCAGGGCAGTAAACCGCGCCGGGCGCGCGCCCGGTTGAAAGGCCGCGACGGTTACCGCCGCGACCTTTTCCATATCGCCGGGGGATCCGCCGATTGGAACGACCCCGGCGACAGTTGCGCACGCAGGGCTGGACGGCGCGCGCCGTTTCCACTATGCTACCTATGAAACCCGACCCCGGATTGGAGGGATGCCCCGGATGACGACGCTCCTGACCCGCCTGACCCAATGGAACGAGCGCATGAACGGCCTGCCCCGCAAGGGATTGCTGATAGCCGCTACGCTTGCGCTCACCTGGCTTGCGATTTTGCTGGCGCCGCTTTGCTGGCCGTTTATCCTGGCAATGCTGTTTTCCATGGCGCTGGAGCCGTTGGTGCGCCTGTGTTTAACGCACCTGAAACGCTTTGCGCCCCCTCGCGGGGTGCTTACGCTGCTGGGTATGCTGGTGCTGTTCGGGGTGCTGGGCATCGCGCTGTATTGGATTGCCAGCCGCCTTGCGCATGAGCTGGTGTCGCTGGTGCATGCCGTGCCTGCGTTCGTCAACTGGCTTAGTACCACTGCCGTACCCTATGTAAAGGATGTATACCAGCAGTATGCGGGCGTGCTGCCTGTAACGGTCATGAACGTGGTGAACAGCGCCCTGCAATCGCTGGGGCAGAGCGCGCTCCGATTTGCGGGCGATGTTTCCGCCACGCTGACCAGCGGAGCGGTGAACGCGGCGACGGCCATCCCCGGGATTTTGCTGAGCGTGGTGCTGACCGTGATGGGTACCTACTACATGACGGCCGACCGCGAGCGCATCCTGGCGTTTTTCCGGCGTACGTTTCCCAAAAACATGCAAACGCACAGCCTGCTGCTGAAAAACAACCTGCTGCGCGCACTGTTTGGGCAGGTGAAAAGCCAGCTGACGGTGTCGCTGATTATTACGACGTTTCTGGTGCTTTCCTTTGTGCTGTACGGGGTCAAGTACGGGCTGCTGATCGGCTTCCTGATCGGCGTGATGGATGCGCTGCCGGTGCTGGGCGCGGGGCTGTTCCTGATTCCGTGGTGCCTGTTTACGGCGGTGCTGGGCAACTACACCACCGCCGCGTTTCTGGCGGCGGTGTATGTGGGCACCATCCTGATCCGGCAGATCAGCGAGCCGCGCATTGTGGGGGCCAATCTGGGCCTTTACCCGCTGGCGACCATGGTGGCGATGTTCGCGGGCTTTCAGTTAATGGGCTTTCTGGGCCTGCTGGCAGGCCCGATCCTGTTGAACCTGCTCAAGGTGGTGCTGGAGGCGGATGATACTGCACGCGGCCTGCGCCCGGAACCCTCGCACGCCCGCCCGCGTCTGCGCTTCCATAAACCCGCTGCCGCCGGGGCGCAGCCGGATACCCGGCCGGACGGCGAAACACCGGTACCGTCCGATGCTGCCCAGCCGCAGGAATCGGACAGCGGCCCGACCGAAGGCGCGGACGGCGCGGTTTGACGGACTGTTCCACGCGCGGCGCGACGCGGCAGCGGAACCGAAGAACCAGACTCATTTCAGATAAAACCCCCGGAGGTTTGCCGCACAGCCTGTGTGCGGAAACGTTCCGGGGGTTTCTTTTGCGCGTCTACCGCTCGTCGGGGGTAAACCGCTCGAAGATCAGCATGGCATAATCCTTGCGCGCCCTGTTTAGCGCGGCCTGATCGCGCAGGGTCCAGGCGGCAAGCAGCGGATGGAAAACCCGTTTCATCAGCCACAGGGACAGGTTACGGTCGTGGTCGCTGCTGTAAGCCACAAAATGCGGGCGACTGAACACGTTTACCAGCAGGTACTTGAGCGCCACATGCTCCGCGAGCTTGGTTTCCGCCGGGTTAAAGGGGGTTCCCATAGCCAGTTGCCCGCGCAGCACCTCCGGCGCATGCCTGCGCACATAGCGGATGGCCAACGGGTGGAAGGATTCCACGCAGTAAGGGCCTGCATACCGCTGCAACGCGTCCAGCGTGGCGGCGGCTGTGGCGGTTGCGCTGCCGTAAGGCTTAATTTCCACAATCAGCGGGGCGCGGCCGGCCACCAACGCCAGCACCTCGTCAAACAGGGGGATAGGGGAACCGTCCGGCAGGCGCGGCAATGCGGCATAGGGCGTGGAGAGAATTTCCGCGTCAAGCCCGCAAACGCGGCGGGTGTTGCAGTCGTGGTGCACCACCAGCTGATCGTCGGCGGTAAGCTGCACATCCAGCTCGATGCCGTACCCCGCCTCCACCGCCCGTCGAAAGGCAGTCAGGCTGTTTTCGGGCACGGTCTGGTTTCCGTCATGCAAGCCGCGGTGGGCGTACAGCCTGCCCGTAAGCGCGCTCGCGTCCGGCCTGCGGCGTGCGGGCGCCATCAGCCACAGGCCAAGCGCCGCCAGCGCAAGCAGAATCCACACAACGGCGGGCATGCTCAGTCGCCCTCCACGTCGAAGGCTTCCAGCGGCGCGGTGGGTTTGGTGGGTTTGGCGTCGCCGTGGCGCGTAAGCGAGATGGTCACAAACGAGATGGCAACCATCACGGCCGCGTACGGGGCCAGAATGCGGTAGCCGAAAAACTGCATCAGGTATCCGCTCAGGATGGGGGTCACGATCTGCGCAGCCATCGAGAACGTGTAGTAGTAGCCGGTAAACTGGCCTACATCCGCGCTTTTGCTGATTTCCACCACCATGGGGTAGCTGTTTACGTTAATGGCCGCCCACGCGATGCCCACCAGCGCGAACACCCCGTACAGCACGCCGGAGAACGACTGGAACAGACCCAGCGCCGCAAAGTTGAGCGTCAGCAGCAGCACGCCAAACTGGATCATCCGCTTGCGGCCGAAGCGCGCCGACAGATTGCCCACCGGGATGTAGCTGAGCAGCGCCGCGCCGGTGGCGATCATCAGGAAGCGGGAGGCCACGTCCAGGCTGTAATTCCATTGCGTGAGCACGTACTTGGTAAACACGGTGGTGACCGCGTTGTAGCCCATAAACCAGAAGAAGATGGAGAACAGAATCAGCATCAGGCTGCGGCGCACCTCCGGCGAAAGCGAGCGCAGGCCCGAGGCCGCGCGCGTTTTGGCAAGCTCCTCGGCCTTCTGCTCCTGCGGGGTCTGGCGCGCGGCCTCCTGCGCGTCGTACGCGTCATTTATGGCCGTGGTTTCGGCGGCCAGTTTGTTTTCACGCACGGTAAGCAGCAACGTAATCACGGCCACGGCCATCAGCACCGACACCGTGAGGAACAGCAGGGTGTAGTTGTTGCCGCCGTCGATCCGCTTGGGCAGGAACATCGTCGCCGCAAGGGTAAAGATGCCGCCCAGCGTGCCCATCAGGTTGATGATGGCGTTGCCCTTGGAGCGCAGGGGCTTGGGGGTCACGTCCGGCATCAGCGCTACGGCGGGGGAGCGATAGGTGCCCATCGCCACCAGCAGAGCCGCCAGCGCGCCGATAAACAGCCCGATATTGCGCTGCGTATCGGCAATAGGCAGCAGGTTCATCAGCACGATGGCTACCGCCGTGCCCGCAAGGATGAACGGCGTGCGCCGCCCCAGCCGGGTACGCGTGCGGTCGGACAGCGCGCCGAACAGCGGCAGCAGGAACAGCGCCAGAATGTTGTCCAGCGACATGATGATGCCCGAAGGGCCGTCCTTCATCTGGAAGGTGTATTTCAGGATCAGCGGAACCACGTTGTCGTACAACTGCCAGAAAGCGCTGATGGAGAGAAAGGCAAACCCGACGAGCAGAGTGCGGCGCGTATCCAATTTCATAGGGGGGTTCCTCCTTACGATGGTGCGAACAAATGCGATGTTGCTTCATCATACCGCGCGTGGCTGCCAAAGTCAACGGGGGGCGGCTGTGCAGGTTCCGAAACCCGAGGGAAGGATAGGTTTCTGTTGCAGGGAAGGCGCTCCCGGGCAAGCCGGGACGTCAGAGGCACGGGAACATTTTCGGCAGAGCAGCGCGCCCCCGCAGGGCAATCGCTGTTTGCCGGGCAGGCGCGGCGGGTAACGAATCGCGGCGGTGCCTCTCCATGCCTGTGTTTGGTTTGTGTAAAGCTTTCGCCCCGCGCTTGAAAACGGCGCGCCCCTTTGCTATGATGTGCGAGGCGGTAACGAACACCGCCGGATGAAGGGGAGAGATGAAGGAATGAAATGTTTGCGCGTGCCTTCGCGCGCCTCGCGCGCGCTGCCGGTTCTGCGGGCGGCGCGTACGCTGCTGGAGGCGGAAACGCCATTGCGCGGAGATTGCGGTCGCCTGTGCGGCGGGGCCTGCTGCCGTGCCGATGAAACGGGAGAAAACGGTATGCTGCTCTATCCGTTTGAGGATCGGCTATACCGCACGCCCATCGAAGGGTTTGCCTACCGCCTTGTGCCGGACGATACGCTATATCACGGCGGGTTTCGGCTGGTGTGTGAGGGCAGCTGCCCACGGGCGCACCGGCCGCTGGCGTGCAGGCTGTTCCCGCTCAGGGTGCGCCTGCAGCCCAACGCCGCCGGCGTGCCCGGATGCAAAGCCGAGCTGGACCCGCGCAGCTGGGCGGTCTGCCCCCTGCCGGAGGAGGGCGGCCTGCGCGCCATGCGCGCGGACTTTATTGCCGCGGTGGAGAATGCGGGCACGCTGCTTTGCGCCGACCCGACGCTGCGCGCGGCGATGCGCGCGGAGGATCGGCTGCTTGCGGACATGTGCCACCTGTGAGGATTCCGTACCGCTAAAATACGGGCTGCAATGCGGTTGTCTCTTGCCGGGGAAGGGCCGGTATTGTATAATCTAAAAGGGAAAACAGCGTTTTGCGCACACGGCGGAAAGGCCGGAGCGCCGCCAAACGCGGTGGGAATGAAGGGAACGATGGGCATGAGAAAGTTCACTCGGGGTTGGATGATCGTTTTAACCGCGGCTGTCGTGCTGGGTTCGCTGGCGCTTGCGTTTGCCGTGCCGTCCGGCGCGATTCTGGAAGAGGCGCGTCAGCGTTACCTGAACGAAGCGCCCATGGACTGGGGCGAGGACGATACGGTGGTTACGGACATCGGGGCCGCGCTGCGCCCGTACCGGGCTTTGGCCAGCGCCGCGCTCAGCGACATCCTGCCCGTGAATGAAATTTCCAATCTGGATACGGACATCAACACCGTCGGCCGCGCCCCAGTGGAGGCGAATTTTACCGACACGGGCTACCGCGACGATACCATGATTGTGGAAATCCAACAGCTTACGCAGGACAACAGCATCTACCACGTCGCCTATATCAAGCTGGCTACCGCATCGCAGCTGCGCACCGCCGTGGCCGGAAGCCTGACCGACGACCGGACTTCGCCTGCCAGCACGCTTTCGCGCAGCGTGAACGCCGTGGTGGGCATCAACGGTGATTTTTATTCCAAGGTTTCGGGCGGCTACATTGTGCGGCAGGGGCAGACCCTGCGCAAAAAGGTCAGCGATAATTACGACCTGCTGGTGATTGACGAGAATGCCGATTTCCATCTGATACTCGCGGGCAAGGATAACCAGAAGAATGTGCTCACGGAGCTGATGCAGAGCCACGACATTGTGAACGCTTTCTTCTTCGGCCCCGCGCTGGTGATGGACGGGGCGGTGCGCGACATCCCCAAGGAGTACGGCTGGAACCCCTATGGGCAGGAGCCGCGCGCGGCCATCGGGCAGATTGCGCCGCTAACCTACGCCGTGGTCACGGTGGACGGGCGCATCGCCGAATCCGAGGGCGTGACCCTGCCGACGCTTGCCAGCTTCATGGCGCAGATCGGCTGCACCCAGGCTTACAATCTGGACGGCGGCAACAGCTCCGCGCTTGTTTTCCATAATAAGCTGCTGAGCATCAAGGATGTGGAGGAGCGCTCCATCCACGACATCATCTATTTTGCATCGGCTACGGAGCAGGGCGCGGCGCAGTAACGGAGGCGGCGGGTATGACCTTTACGCTGGGGGGCCTGACGGGTTACGGGTATGGGCTGGCGGTTGGGGGCAGCTATCTGCTCTATCTGGCGCTGGCGGGCGTGCTGGGGTATCGCCGCCGCCTGCCGGCGGGCACGGTGCGGGTGTTCGGCCTGCTCGGCCTGCCGCTGGGGCTTGTGCTGGCGCGGTTTGTGTACTGTGCGGTGGAGTACGCCTACTTTACCGATACGATTTCACAGCCGTCGCGCATGCTCAGCTTCTGGGACGGGGGCTATAGCCTGATGGGCGCGCTGTGCGGGCTTGTGCTGGCGGCGTTGATCGCCGCGCGGCTGATGCGGGTGCGCTTCGGCACCCTGCTGGATGTGGCGGCAGCGCCGCTGGGCGCGCTGCTGTGCGGCGTGCGGCTGGCGGAGGGGCTTACCGGCACGGCCGGGCAGCTGATCCAGCTGGGCGTGGGGCGGCAGGTGGAACCCGGAAGCTTTACGCAGGCTTTGCCCTGGCTGTTCCTGGATGATTCCATGGGCACGCTCACCCTCAAACGGCTGGCGGTGTACCGGGTGGAGGCCGCGGTGGCGCTGGTGCTGCTGGCCCTGTCGCTGTGGCTTTTCTTCGGCCGCCACCCGCGGCGCAAGCAGCGCCCCGGCGATGTGGCGATGATCGTATTCTCCCTCTTTGGCGCAAGTCAGGTGCTTCTGGAAAGCCTGCGGGACGACAGCCATATGCTGCTGGGCTTTATCCGCACGCAGCAGGTTGCCGCCGTGCTGATGCCCCTGCTGGCGCTGGCCGTATTTGGCACGCGCTACGCGCATATCCGGCAGGCGCGCAAAACGGCGGTCGCAGCGTGGCTGCTGCTGCCGGTCGCGGCGCTGGTGGGCTGGATGATGGTCAGCCCCCTGAACCATGTGCTGGATTTAACCAACCGCCGCGCGCTGGGCGCCGGCATACTGGCGGCTATCGCCGTTTACGAGGTGTTTTTTCTGCGGCTGCGGGGCGCCGACCGTCGGCTGACCCTCACGTGGCTGGTCGCGCTGCTGGCGCTGGCGGGCTGCGTGGCGGTGGAGTTCAGCATCGACGGCAGCAACAATGTGCTGCGGGATTATCTGGCCATGGCGCTGTGCTGCGCGGCGCTGTTTCTGGCGCCGTTTACCCTTTGGCGCGCGCTGCGTAAACGCGTATACCGGGAGGAAAGCCTTTCCGTGCATATTGCCGACGCCCGCTGACAAGCGGGAGAGAGGAGCTGCCCATGAAACAGCCCATACCCCATGCCACCGCCGACAAACGCGGGGCGAAACCCGCGTTGCGCGCCGCCCTGCCGGTGGAAACGCCCTTTGGCCCGATGGTCTTTGTGGAAAATGACGGGCGGCTGTGCGAGCTGCGCTTTGGCGCGGGGTTTCTGGAAGGGGAAACCCTCCGGGAAACGCCGCTTTTACAGCGTGCCGCCATGCAGTTACTGGAATATTGCCGTGGGGAGCGCACCGCGTTTGATCTGCCGATGGTTCTGGAAGGCACGCCGTTCCAACGGCTGGTGTGGGAGACACTGGAAAAAACGGTACCCTATGGGCAGACTGTTTCCTACGGCGAGCTGGCGAAGCGTTGCGGCCGACCGGCCGCGGCCCGCGCCGTGGGCATGGCCAACCACCGCAACCCTCTGCCGATCCTGATCCCCTGCCACCGCGTGATCGGGGCCAACGGCAGCCTGGTAGGGTACGGCGGCGGGCTTGACCTCAAGCAGCGCCTGCTGGCGATGGAAACGTCCCGGCAGCCGCGCTGACTCCATACCGTACACCCCTTCTTCCCCGCAGGAACTTGCCGCGTCCGCCCGCCGGACGGAAAGGAACGCCGGAATGATACACCGCAAAACAAAGATCGTATGCACGCTAGGCCCCTCTACCGAGCAGGACGAGGTGCTGCGCGCAATGATGCGCGCCGGGATGGACGTAGCGAGGCTGAATTTTTCTCACGGCACGCACGAGACGCACGGACGCACCATCGAGCGGGTCAAGCGCCTGCGGGAAGAACTCGACCTGCCCGTAGCCATCATGCTGGATACCAAGGGCCCGGAAATCCGCATTGGCACGTTTGCCACCGGCCATGCGCACCTGCGCAAGGGGCAGGCGTTTACCCTGACCACGGCGGAAACCGTGGGCAACGAGGAGCGGGTGAGCGTCAGCTATCTGGATTTGCCCAAGGATGTGCAGGAAGGTTCCTCCATCCTGATTGACGACGGGCTGGTATCGCTGACGGTTACGTCGCTCACCAGCACCGACATCCTCTGCCGGGTGGAGAACGAAGGGGAAATCAGCGACCACAAGGGCGTGAATGTGCCCGGCGCGGAGCTGACCATGCCCTTCCTGAGCGACCGGGATCGGGAGGACATCCTCTTTGGCGTGGAGCAGGATGTGGATTTTGTGGCCGCATCCTTCACACGCTGCGCCGAGGATATTCTGGAAATCCGTAAGCTGTTCAGCAGCAAGGGCAACCGCAACATCAGCATCATCGCTAAAATCGAGAACATGCAGGGCGTGCAGAACATTGATGAAATCCTGCGCGTGAGCGACGGCATCATGGTGGCGCGCGGCGATCTGGGCGTGGAAATCCCGCTGGAGGATGTGCCGGTGATCCAGAAAATGCTCATCCACAAAGCCTATTCCTCCGGCAAGCAGGTGATTACCGCCACGCAGATGCTGGAAAGCATGATGACCAACCCGCGCCCCACGCGCGCCGAGGCGACCGACGTCGCCAATGCGATTTACGACGGCACCAGCGCCACCATGCTCTCCGGCGAAACCGCCGCCGGGCAGTACCCTGTGGAGGCGCTGCGTACCATGACGCGCATCGCCATGCGGGCGGAGGCGGACATCAACTACATCAAGCGTTTCAAGGAGCGGGAGAGCGAGCGCACGCCGGATGTGACCAACGCCATCAGCCATGCCACCGTGACCAGCGCGCATGATCTGGGGGCCGCGGCCATCCTGACCGTGACCAAGAGCGGCCGCACCGCCAAGATGATCTCCAAATTCCGGCCGAACTGCCCCATCATCTGCTGCGCCACCGACGAGCACGTGCGCCGCAAGCTGAGCCTCAGCTGGGGCGTGATACCGCTGATTGTGGAAGAAGCCCACGATACCGATGAGCTGTTTGAGCGTGCGGTGCAGGCGGGCGAGCACGCGGGCCTGCTGCACGACGGCGAGCTGGTGGTGATGACCGCCGGCGTGCCGCTGGGCATCAGCGGTACCACCAACCTGATGAAGGTGCACGTGGTCGGCCATATTCTGGTTACCGGGCGGGGCGTGAGCCGCCGTAGCGTGCATGGCAGCCTTTGCGTGGCCCGTGATGAAAACGAGGCGGAAAAATCCTTCAGCGACGGGGATATTCTGGTCATGCACCAGACCACCAACCGCCTGCTGCCGCTGGTGCGCAAGGCCAACGGCCTGATTCTGGAGGACGACGACCCCAACGGCCACGGCGCGATTGCCGGGATGAGTCTGGATATTCCCGTCATCATCGGGGCGGAAAATGCCACGCACATCCTGAAAAGCGGCGCGGTAGTCACGCTGGACGCGGCGCGCGGCGTGGTCAGCTGCAATACCTGCGCCGACTGAGCCCGGCTTTCGCCGAAACCGTAAACCTTTATGCAATAGCGACAGCCAACGGCGGCTGCTCCCGGCAGGGAGGGCCGCCGTTGGCGTTTCCACCCTCCGGTGCGCCCGCACCCGCACGAAAAAAACACCGGGGCCATCTTGACGAAATACCAGGTTTGCGCATACAATAGAACAAGAAGAAGATTCTGATTTGGAAATGATAAACACATTTCGGCTCGCGCGGTTGCAGCGGGCGGCGTAAACGTACCTTGCATGCGTTTCGCACGCACGCCGCGTCGTTCCAACCTCCCGGCGCAGGGTCGGGACCGCATGCCGCCAGAATCGACAAGGGGGGGTCGCCCGATGCACTTTAGCCCGCTTTCCGCAACGGAGCGTGAATCGTACCATCAGGGAACCAACCGCAGCGCCTACACGATGTTCGGCGCCCACCCCTGTCAGGAGAACGGCACGCGCGCGTGGCATTTTTCCCTCTGGGCGCCCAATGCCAAGCATGTGGCGCTGGTGGGCGATTTTAACAACTGGGATAAGAGCCGAGACCCCATGCAAAAACAGTATGACGGCACCTGGGAGCTGCGCCTGCCGGAAGAACGGCTCCGGCAGAACACTCCCGCCGACGGCAACCCCGTGTATAAATACGCGGTATGGGGGCAGGACGATGTCTGGCGGCTCAAGGCCGACCCCTTCGGGTTTTTTAGCGAGCTGCGGCCTGAAACCGGCAGCCGCCTGTATGATCTGGACGGTTATACCTGGGCCGATCAGGATTGGATGACCCGGCGCGCGACCTACAACCCCTATGTAAGCGCCGTGAATATTTACGAGGTGCACGTAGGCTCCTGGCGGCGCCACCCGGATGGAAGCCTTTTAAGCTATGAGGAGTTTGCCGACCAGCTGATCCCCTACGTGCTGGAAATGGGGTACACCCACATTGAGCTGCTGCCGGTCATGGAGCACCCGCTGGACATGTCCTGGGGCTATCAGGTAACCGGATTCTATGCCGCCACCTCCCGCTACGGTACGCCCAAGGGACTGATGGCGCTGATTGACCGCTGCCATCAGGCAGGCATCGGGGTGCTGCTGGACTGGGTGCCCGCCCATTACCCCCGGGACGAGGCGGGCCTGTACCGGCTGGACGGCACCGCGCTTTACAGCCACCCGGACGCGCGCCGCGGCGAAATTGCCCAATGGGGCACCATGCTTTTTGACTTTGGGCGCGGCGAGGTGTGCAGCTACCTGCTCAGCAACGCCTGCTTCTGGCTGGAAAAGTTCCATGTGGACGGCCTGCGGGTGGACGCGGTCAGCGGTCTGCTGTATTACGATTTTTGCAAGGAAAACGGACAATGGCTGCCCAATGCCTACGGCGGGCGGGAAAATTTGGACGCTATCCGCTTCCTGCGGCGGCTGAACGAAACCGTGTACCACGATTTTGCGGGCGCCATGATGGTGGCGGAGGAAAGCACCGCCTACCCGATGGTGACCGCGCCGACCTACCTTGGCGGCCTCGGGTTCGGGTTCAAGTGGAACATGGGGTGGATGAACGACATCCTCCTCTACATCAAGAAGGACCCCGTGTACCGGCGTTATTACCATGATAAGCTCACCTTCAGCCTGTTTTACGCCTTCAACGAAAATTTCATCCTGCCCTTTTCCCATGACGAGGTGGTGCACGGCAAGCACAGCATGCTGGATAAAAACCCCGGCGACCTGTGGCAGAAGTTTGCGGGCCTGCGGGCGCTGTATGGGTATACCATGGCGCACCCCGGTAAAAAACTGCTGTTTATGGGCTGTGAGTTTGCCCATTTTATTGAGTGGAAGTATGATGACCAACTGGATTGGTTCCTGCTGCTGTATGACCGACACCCGCAGGTGCAGCGCTGTGTGAAGGAGCTGAACCACTTCTACCGCAACACACCTGCGTTTTACGAGGTGGAGCGTTCCTGGAACGGCTTTCAGTGGATCACGTCCAACGATTCGGACAATAGTGTGCTGGCCTTCCTGCGCACCGATGCGCGCGGCGCGGCCATCCTGTGCGTGGTCAACTTTACCCCGGTGTTCCACCCCATTTACCGCCTGGGGCTGCCGTATGCGGGCACCCTGAATGAATGCCTGAATACCGATCGGGAGGCGTTTGGCGGCAGCAACCAGTATAACGCCTGGGAAATTCACGCCGAACCGGGCGATTACAATGGGTTACCCTTCTATGCGGATGTGTGCGTGCCCCCGCTGAGCTGCTGCTATTTCACCTACGATAAGGCGCTGCCTCCGCAGCCCGCCCGGCGGCGCATCGGCACCCCCGCGCAGAAGTTCCAGAATATATACAGGAGGCGAATCCCTATGCGGAAAACGAACAAGGTAACCGCGCTGGCCGCGCCGGAGGCGAAAACCACCACATTGAAAGCCAAAGCCGAGGCGGCCAAACAGAAGATCAAGGCGGGCAAGGGAAAAGGCGCGCCCAACGCCGCAGAGTCCGACGCCAAGCGGGCGGCCAAGGCGCAGGCGCTTCGTAAAAAATAAGCAGCCCCATCACATGGAAGGAGTGGACCGCTCATGCTCAAGAAAAAACAATGCGTCGCAATGCTGCTGGCCGGAGGGCAGGGGAGTCGGCTGGGCATCCTGACGGCGACCATGGCCAAGCCTGCGATACCCTACGGCGGGAAGTACCGCATTATCGACTTCCCGCTAAGCAACTGTACCAACAGCGGCATCGACGTGGTAGGCGTGCTGACGCAATACCAGCCGCTGGAGCTGAACGCCTACATCGGCAGCGGCTCGCCCTGGGATTTGGACCTTGCGCACGGCGGCGTTTATGTGCTGCCGCCCTACGTAAAGGGCAAGCAGGGCGAATGGTACACCGGCACGGCAAACGCCATCTACCAGAACGAAGCCTTTATCGAGCAGTTCAATCCGGAATATGTGCTGATCCTCAGCGGCGATCATATTTATAAAATGGATTACAACGCCATGTTGCACTACCATATCGAAAAAGGCGCAGACGCGACCATCGCCGTGCGCGAGGTGCCCTGGGAGGAAGCCAGTCGCTTCGGCATCATGAACACCAATGCCGACAACGCCATCGACGAGTTTGAGGAGAAACCTGCCAAGCCCAAGAATAACAAGGCCAGCATGGGCGTGTACATATTCAGCTGGGACAAGCTGCGTAAATACCTTGAGGAGGATGCCTGCGTACCCGGCAGCAGCAACGATTTCGGCAAGAACATCATCCCTAATATGCTCAAGGATCACCAACGGCTTTTCGCCTATGATTTTGAAGGCTACTGGAAGGACGTCGGCACCATCGAAAGCCTGTGGGAGGCCAACATGGACCTCCTGCATATGCCCATGCCCATTGATCTGTACGATAAAAAGTGGCGCATCTACGGCCGTAACCCGGGCGTGGCGCCGCACTACATTGCCTCGGGCGCGGTGGCCCGCAGCAGCCTGATTACCGAAGGCTGCGAGGTGTACGGGCGCGTGGAGCACAGCGTGCTGTTCGCGGGGGTGCAGGTGCTGGAAGGCGCCAGCGTGACGGACAGCGTAATCATGCCCGGCGCCGTGGTGGAGCGCGGCGCGCAGGTGCACCGGGCCATCGTGGCCGAAGGCGCGGTGATTGGTGCGGGCGCGCACGTGGGCGAAGAAACCGGCAACATCGCCGTGGTGGGGCAAAACGTGAAACTGCCCGCGGGCGCCGAGGTCAAAGCCGGCGAACAGCGCGGAGAATAAGGCGCAGGAAGAGAGGAATAACGCCATGGCACTTAAGAATGTGATGGGAATCATCTATACCGGCGAACGCGACAGCTTCCTGCGGGAACTGACGCTGGTGCGCGCTATCGCCGCGATGCCCGTGGCCGGGCGCTACCGCGTGATCGATTTTTTGGTCAGCGGTCTGGTCAACAGCGGCGTGAAAAACGTCGGCGTCATTATGCAAAAAAATTACCACAGCCTGATGGATCATCTGGGCAGCGGCAAGGAATGGGATCTGCACGGCAAAAACGACGGCCTTTACATCCTGCCGCCTTTCCTGACGCGGGAAAACGTGGGCGTTTACAACGGCAGCATCGACGCCCTGCACTCCAACTTCGGCTACCTGCGCCGCAGCCGGCAGGAATATGTGCTGCTCTGCAACAGCCTGATGGTGTTCAACCCCGATTTTAACGGCATGTTTGACGCCTACCAGCGCAGCGGGGCCGATGTGACCATCCTTTACAGCCGCGACCCCAATCTGCGCAGGCCGGAATACGGCATCTACCTGGATATGAACGACGAGGGGATTATTACCGATCTGGAGATCGACCCGACCCGCCCGCGCTACGAAAACACCTGCATGGAGGTGTACCTGCTGCGCAAGAGCCTCCTGATGGATCTGGTGGATCGGGGCGCCGCGCACGGCTACCACGACCTGACGCGCGATGTGTTCCAGCGGCTGATCCGCGATGCGGGCATGCGCGTGGCGGGCTATGAGTATAAGGATGTCTGCTACCGCATGGACAGCGTGCAGAGCTACTTCAAGTTCAATCTGGATGTGATCGACCCCAAGGTGCGCCATGCGCTGTTCCGGGAGGACAACCCCGTGTATACCAAGGTGCGCGACGAACTGCCCGCCCGCTATCTGGAAAACGCCAAGGTGATCCATTCCATCGTGGCGGACGGCTGCATTGTGGACGGTACCGTGGAAAACTCGGTGCTGTTTCGCGGCGTGAAAATCGCCAAGGATGCGAAGATCAAGAACTGCGTAATCATGCAGGACAGCATCATTGAGGAAGGCGTGGAGCTGGAAAACTGCATTCTGGACAAGCAGGCCGTGATCAAACGCAACGGCAAGCTGATCGGCCCCAACGGCTACCCGATTGTCATCTCCAAGGATATGTCCATCTAGCTGCGACTTTCGACGCGGCGACGCAAAACACAGGCTTTCGGCGGGGCCGGAGCCGGCAAGGAGACGATGCCATGAACATTCTGTTTACCGCAAGCGAATGCGTGCCATTTATCAAAACCGGAGGCTTGGCGGACGTGGTGGGCTCGCTGGCACCCGTGCTGGCCCGGCAAGGCCACGACGTAAGGGTGATGCTGCCGCTGTATACGGCCATCCCGCAGGAGTGGCAGCTGCAGATGCAGTTTGTGCTGCATTTTGACGTGCAGCTGGGCTGGCGGCGGCAGTACTGCGGCGTCATGATGCTCAAGCGCGAGGGCGTGACCTACTATTTTCTGGACAACAAGTATTACTTTGGCCGCCCCTATGTGTACGGGCTGGGCGGGGATGAGTATGAGCGCTACGGCTTCTACTGCCGGGCGGTGCTCAACGCGTTGCCGCTGTTGGAGTTCTGCCCCGATATCCTGCACGCGCACGATTGGCAGAGCGGCATGGTGCCCGCGCTGCTGAAAATCCAGTACGCGCATCTGCCGTTTTATAAAGGCATCCGCAGCGTGTTTACCATCCATAACCTGCAATATCAGGGCATCTTCGGCATCCGTGAAGTGCAGGATGTGCTGGGCCTGGGGGATGGGCTGTGGAGCAGCGACAAGCTGGAATGCTACGGCTGCGCTAACTTTATGAAAGCCGGGCTGGTGTACAGCGACGCGATTACGACCGTCAGCCCCAGCTACGCCGAGGAAATTACCACCGCCTATTACGGCGAGCGGCTGGACGGGCTGATCCGCGCGCGCAAGGATGCGCTCTACGGCGTGCTGAACGGCATCGACACCGAGGAGTACGACCCGCAAAAGGATACCGTGATCCCGCAAACGTACAGCCTGGAGGATTTGTCCGGCAAGGCGGTGGATAAGCAGCGCCTGCAGGAGGAGCTGGGGTTGGAGCCCGACCCGAGCATCCCGCTGATTGCCATGGTCGGCCGCCTGACCAACCAGAAGGGGTTGGATCTGGTAGACTGCGTGCTGGGCGAGTTGATGAACGAACGCTTGCAGCTTGCGGTGCTGGGCATGGGTGACGCCCGTTACACCAACCTGTTCAGCTGGGCGGAAAGCCGCTACCACGGCAAGCTGGCCGCGCGCTTTGCGATGGACCTGGGGCTGGCGCACCGGATGTACGCGGGCGCGGATTTCTTCCTGATGCCTTCGCTGTTTGAGCCGTGCGGGCTCAGCCAGATGATCGCCATGCGCTACGGCACCATCCCGATTGTGCGGGAAACCGGCGGTCTGCGGGATACCGTGCTCAGCTACAATGAATACAGCAAGGACGGCAACGGCTTTACCTTCCTGAACTATAACGCGCACGACATGCTCACTGTGATCCGCCGGGCGCTGGGGTACTACACCGACGAGCCCGCAGTGCTGGAACTGCTGCGCAAACGCGGCATGGAGGGCGATTTCAGCTGGACCCACAGCGCCAAGGATTATCTGGCCATCTACGCCAAACTGGGGGCCAAAGCCTGAACTGCGATCGTTAAAACCCGTGTTGGGTAAACAGCGGGGCCGCGCCGTATCCAACCGGATGCGCCGCGGCCCCGCTGTCGTTTCTGTATACCGGTATGCCTGCCGTTGTGTTTAACGGAACGCGCGTACCCGTTTGGGTACGGCGCGCACCACAAACAGCGCCAGTGCTGTTTTGAACGCCTCCGGAATCAGGAAGGGGATCACGCACCACCCCAGCGCTGTGGAAAGACCCACGGGGCCGGTGGTCTGCGCATAGGCAACCATAAACCAGGCGGTGCCGAAGGCATAGCAGGCAATCAGCCCTAGTGCCATGCCCAACGCGCGCACCCAGAAGGCGTTGCCCAGCAGTTTGGTCAAGCCCCAATAGAGCAGGGCTGCCACCAGAAACCCAGCCAGATAGCCGCCCGTGACCCCTAAAAGCATCCCCAGCCCGCCCCGAAACCCGGAAAAGACCGGGATGCCCACCGCGCCCAGCAGCAGGTAGACCGTGACGGCCAGCGTGCCGCGCATACCGCCCAGCAGCCCCAGCGTGGCCAGCAGGGCAAAGGTTTGCAGGGTAAAAGGCACTGTGGA
Source organism: Candidatus Limiplasma sp. (assembly GCA_963666755.2). Lineage (GTDB taxonomy): Bacteria > Bacillota > Clostridia > Christensenellales > Aristaeellaceae > CAXXOK01. Next base: position 2,309,813 of record CAXXGW010000009.1, on the reverse strand, counting down.
GGGAATGGAAATCCAGGCACAAACCGTCATCAGCACGGCAAACAGGGCGATATAGACCATATCCAGCGTCGATAAGCCTTTGGCAGTACGGGTCATGGAACGGGGCACATCCTTTCCGCGCGCAGCGGCGCATCGGGAGGAGCATACCAGAGTACGTGCCAAATGTCAACCATATAAAATAGATAAGGTGACAATCAAACTGGCGAACCGGTTGAAATTGCGGATTCAATCCTGCCGTTTTGTTCCACAATTAAAGCACTTCATGTTTATTTATGGATATGGGGAGGGGAAAAGCCATGGTCACATCCATCCTGCGAATGGCACTGCCGGTGTTGCTTACGTTTGCGGTAGGGTACCTGTGCAAACGGCTGCATGTGTTTTCGATGGAGGGGTTGCGTGCGCTCAAGGCTGTCGTAGGCAACGTAACCCTGCCGGCGGTGCTGTTTTACGCCTTCTGGACGGCGGAGTATTCCGCCAAGATTGCGCTTACGTTTACTACGGTATTCGTGGCCTGCGGGCTGGGGTTGCTGGCGGGCTTTGCGCTGCGGCGTGTCGCGGCGCCGTATGGCAAGTTTATGCCGTTCCTGACCACCAACTTTGAAGGCGGCATGCTGGGCTACTCGCTGTTTGGCCTGCTGTACGTCGGGCAAACGCAGATTTTCGCCATGGCGGATATCGGGCAGACGGTCTTTGCCTTTACGGTGTTCCTGACCACGCTGCGGGCGGTCAGCGGCAAGCGCGCAGGGGTAAAGGCGCTGGCGGGCGAGATGCTGCGCAACCCTGTGCTGATAGCCATTGTGCTGGGCGTGCTGCTGGGGGTGAGCGGCGTTGGCCGTTCGCTGCTGGCTACGGACGCGGGGCTGGTGCTTTCGGATGTGGTTCGCTTCATCGCCGCGCCAACCTCCGCGCTGATTTTGTTGATTGTTGGCTACGAGCTGAACTTCCGCCGCTCAATGATGCGGCCGGTACTCGCCACCGTTGGGCTGCGGCTGGTGATTATGGGCGTGCTGTTCGGCCTGAGCGCATTGGTGCTGTTCAGCCTGATTCCGTTTGACAAGCCGCTGTTCGTCGCGCTGCTGCTGGCCTTCAGCCTGCCCGCACCTTACATCATCCCGCTGTATGCCGAGGCGGAGGATCACGCGGCGTACCTTTCCGCCACGCTTTCGGCACAGACGCTGGTTTCGCTGGCGCTGTTCATTGCCATTGCGGCGTATACGCTGGCGTAAGGGCTCGGCGACCGGTTGCTGCACAAAACCTGCACCGTTGCATGCCAAAGCCCGGCACCTTCTGGTTCCGGGCTTTGGTAATGTTCTCGCCTGTGGCTCAATGCTCGCTGAGGGTTACAGTCCCCTGATCGACCACCACATCATAGAGCGTATAGGCATAGAAGCCGTCCTCGCCGGCTAGCGGCGTAGCGACCTCCGCCAGCGCGGAGGTTTCGTCCAAGCAGATCAGCTGGGTGATGCCCTGCTCCGTCAGGTAGGCAGTCAGCGCTTCGGCGGAGGCGGTGTTATCCGGTGTGGAAAGGAAGAATCGTGCCGGGGCGAACGCGTATACCAGTTCCTTGACATAATCGCTGGTGCTGTCCAAATCCAGCAGCACGCGCGCGCCTGGAACCTCGTCCAGATCGGAGCCCCACGTTTCCTGATCGCGCACCACGGCTTCCGACCCGATGGAGCGGTCATTCTGGAAATAGCGCACGGGGTTGAGCACCTCGGCCATGACCGCACCGTTGGTCGAAACGCCCATCAGAACCGCGTACATCAGCGCCAGCGCGTACAGGGAAGGTTTTCGCGGCTGGCTGTGCAGGGCATCCAGCCACAGCGACAGGCTCAGCATCCCGAAGCCGAGGATCAGCGGAGCCAGATAACGCTCCACCAGCAGCACCATGTTGCTTTGCTGGGCGTAGGTGTACACATCGGTTTCATAATAGAATGTGGTAAAGAAGCTCAGATAGATAACCGTGATAAACAGCAGCGAGCAGCAAGCCGTCAGGATCGCGGCGGCGCGCATTTCCCTGCGGGGGGCTGCCTTGACGAGGCCCAGCAGCAGCGGCGCCACTACGAGCAGCGCGAGCCAAACCCACAGGGGCAGCGGCAGCGGCGCCTGTGTCTGGAAGGTAATTTCCCCGGTATATTTCACCTGCAGCGCGTTCAGCAGAGCCGGGAGCACCCCGGCCGCGTTTTCCGGCGGTTGATAGGTGCCCGCAAACAGCGCGGCCAGCTGATCGCCCACCCCGGCCGTGTTGTAGCCGGAAAGCCCCCGGAAGTGGCAGAACAGGAACCAGCCGCCCATGACGGCAAAGGGAGTCAGCGTGGCGGCCCATACGCCTGCGCCGCGCTTTGGGGCGCGCAGCCAGAGCACCGCCAGCGCGAACACCGCAAGGATCAGCCCGATCTGCTTGACCAGCACCAAGCCCGCCAGCGCCAGCGCGAGCGCCGTCAGGTTGAAGCGATCCTCCCGGTGCAGGTTCCAGGCCAGCACCAACGCATATCCAAAGCAGAGCGAAAGCGTGGTGTCAATGCCCAGGAACAGGTAGCTGAGCACATTGCCAAACGTCGGAAACGCAACGCAAAAGACCAGCACCAGCGGCAGAAGATAGGCCTGTTTCCAGCGCAGGCGGCGGAACAGCGGCAGCAGGAAGACCGCGTAGGTGGTAAACAGCGTGGCGTACAGCGTCGCCTCGCTCCACTCCCCCTGCAGGTGCAGGGTCAGCCATTGCAGCACCTGTACGCCCGGTGGGTAGTCGCCGAAGCGCACGTTCAGGTGGCTCGCCCCGTCCACCAGCCCCTGAAAAAACCACAGCGACTTGACCTGCAGCCCCCAATGGGCCAGATCATCCCGCCACCAGACGGTCATTGGCTGCGCCGCATACGCGAAGAATGCGGCCAGGCAGACGAACGCTAAAAAACCGGGCGTCAGGGCATAGCGAAACACGCCCTGTATGACGGCGCGCGGCGCGGGGCGCCTGCGCAGTGCAAACACAACGCCGTCCACCACCGCAAAGGCCAGCGCCGCGAGGGCCAGACCGTCAAACCACGGCAGACGGCCGAACATTGCCAGCACCGTGAGCACGAGCATGGTACCCAGCACAACCGGAGGCAGCGCCTCCTCAAAACGGCGGCGAAACCGCAGGGCAAGGTAGAATACCACCAGCAGCAGAGCCGAACCGATCAGCATGGCGATGCTCCGTTCCCAATGAATTTCGGAGGCCGGAAAGCGCGCGTAGCCGGGTACGCCCACCCCAAACCCTGCCGATAGACGCCGCGCCGCCACCTTAGGCCGCGGCGGCGCTCCGTGTGCATTATAAAACATCGCCGCCGCCTTGTAAAGCACGCTGCGCCGTACCCGCGCATTGAGCGGCGGCGGCGCCTGTGGTATAATGTTTGTAAGAAGGCAATATGGAGGCGAACCAACCATGATCTGGTCTGATTTTCATTTTTACAGCGAAACGCTGGATATCCAGACAGCCGCGTACGTGCTGCTGCCCGAACAGATGCACGCAGGCCCGGTGGACGAGCGACCCCTGCCGACGCTCTACCTGCTGCATGGGCTGAGCGACGACCATACCATGTGGCTGCGCAACACGCGCATCGCGCAGACGGCGCGCCGCTACCGGCTGGCGGTGGTCATGCCTGCGGTCAACCGCTCGTTTTACAGCGACATGGTGCACGGCGCGCGGTACTGGACGTTCCTGAGCGAGGAACTGCCGCGCGTGATGGAGACGTTCTTCCCCCTCAGCCGCGCGCGCGAGGGGCGCTTTGCGGCTGGCCTCAGCATGGGCGGCTACGGCGCGGTGCGTCTGGGCCTGACCCTGCCGGACCGGTATGCGGCGGTGGCGGGCTTTTCCGCACCACTCAGGCTGGAGGAGGCGGTGCGCGAGCCGCACAACGATGCCATGCACTACCGGGAGCTGATGAACATTTTCGGTACGCCGGAAGGGCTGATCGAGGGCGACGGCAATCTGGGCCGCCTTGCCGCGGCGCTCGACCCCGCGCGCGCCCCCAAGATGATGCTGACCTGCGGCACGGAGGATTTTCTCTACCAGGCAAACGAGTCCTTTGTGGCGGAGTTTGGCGAGAAGTTCTCCATCCGTTACCTGCGCCAGCCCGGCGCGGGCCATACCTGGGATTATTGGGATCAGGCGCTTGTAGAGGCGCTGGCATGGCTCCCGCTGGAACGGCTGGAAAACGTCTGGTGAGCCGGAAAACGCAGGCCATGGAGCGGCTTATCGCGGAAGGCTTTTTCCAGACCCCCGCGCAGGCGCTGCCGTACCTGATGGGCGGCGCGGTTACCTGCGGCGGCGTGCCCGTGCGCACGGGTGGGCAGCTCGTGCCCGCAGATGCGCCGTTGGCCGTGAAGGGGCTGAACGAGCGCTACGTCGGCAAGGGCGGTTACAAGCTGGAAGGCGCGCTGGATGATTTTCACCTGTGCGTGGAAGGGCGCGTGTGCATCGACGCGGGCGCCTGCACGGGCGGGTTTACCGACTGCCTCGCGCAGCGCGGCGCCGCCTGTGTGTATGCCGTGGAGGTGGGTTTCGGCCAGCTGGCGGGCAAACTCGCGCAAAATCCGGCGGTGGTGAACCTGGAGCGCACCAATTTGGGGGATGAGCGTCTGCTGACCCTGAACCCGACGCCTACGCTGGGCACGGTGGATTTAAGCTACCTATCGCTGGTGCAGGCGGTACCGCTGTACAGGGCCATCCTGCATGGGCAGGGGGAGCTGGTTTGCCTGGTGAAACCCCTGTTTGAAACCGAAAGCACCGAAGCCCGCCGCACCGGCGCCCTTTCGGAGGATGCTTACGAACCCCTGCTGCTGACCCTGATCGACACCCTGAACCGCCAGCCGGAAACCGCCGTGCGGCAGGTGACGCACAGCCACGTAACCGGCAACCACGGCACGCGTGAGTTCTTTCTGCACGTGGGGTTCGGCGGCATGCCCGCGCTGGCGCTGCACGCTGCGGTTGGGGCTGCCGTGGCCGCCGCGGCGGCGCTTGCCCCCTACCACAAGGAGCGCTGAACGATCGCGCCCAAACCCCCGCCGCGCGGGAATAAACCGGGCGGCAGCCGCGTTGATATGATGAACCCCTCCGTGCAAACGACCGCCGAAAGGAAGATCCCCATGAGCAGACAACACAGGTTCGCAAAACGCGGCACGGCGCTGCTGGCGCTGCTGCTGACCGTTTGCATCGCCGGGGTTGCCCTGGCGGAAAGCTATGCCGTCGTATCCGGTACCGATACGCTCAACCTGCGCGCGCAGGCCAGTTCCTCCAGCACCTGGCTGGGGGCGTATCCACGCGGTTCGTGGGTTACGGTTACCGGCAGCCGCAATAATTTTTACGCGGTGCGCACGTCCGACGGCAACACCGGCTACATGAGCAAGAACTTTTTAAGCACCGTCGATCAGGTGACCTATGGGAACGTCGCCATCGTGAACAACCAAAAGGCGACGGCGTTCCTGAACCTGCGCGCGACCCCCAGCTACAGCGCGCGGGTGCTGGGCATCCTCTACAACGGCGTGCCGCTGAACATCCTTTCGGAGAGCAACGGCTGGTACCGTGTGCAGATGGGGGATCTGGTCGGGTATGTGCGCAGCGAGTTTACCGTGCGTACCTATCAGCCGGTCGGCATGGCGGTTGCCACCATCAAAACCCCCAACAACACAGCCGTGAACATGCGCACCGGCCCCAGCACCAATGCCTCGGTACGCAAACAGTTTGCGGGCGATCGGTATGTGTCGGTGCTGTATGAGGGCGCCGGTTGGTGGTATGTGTGCATCGACGGGTACACGGGCTTTATCAGCAGCGATTTTCTGGCCGAAGGGCTGCACGCCGCGCGGGATGAGGCGGCGCAAAGCGATGACGGTGAAGGCTATGCGCTGGTGAAGAATCCGGTCAGCACCCAAAAGCTGAACCTGCGCGAGCTGCCCACCACGGCCTCTGCAGTGGTGACAAAACTGAGCAACGGCTTCCGGCTGACCGTGATCGTGCAGGGCACGGAATGGTGCCGGGTGTATGCCGACCAGATCGCCGCCACCGGCTATGTGATGACCAAGTACCTGAAGCTCTACAACCTGCCTAAAACCCCGACGCTGACGATCCAGCACCCGCAGGGCTCCTTTGTAAACCTGCGCGACGACGCGGCAATGACGGCCAATATCCTTGCCCGCATCCCCGACGGGGCGAAAGCGACAATCCTCGCGCCGGGGCCGGACTGGTCCAAAGTGCTATACAAGGGCAAAACCGGGTATGTGATGAACTACTTCACCTCCATCGCTACAGATTTCTGAACAGGAAATCCGCAGGCCGACAAAGAGCGCCCCGCGGTCCGGAAAGCCGGATCATGGGGCGCTGTTGATCACTGAGAGGGCTGTTTGCGCCTGTGACGGGCTCGGCGCCGCCGCCCTTGAGCTGTCAAACCAGACCGGACAATGCGCACGCCGAACAGACGGACGGGCGGAAAGGCAACCTCCTGTGCCACAGCCCATAAATGAAATCGCCCCACCCCGGCATTGCCGGGCTTCAGGGCGATTCTCTTATGAAGGGGCACGGGATCGAATAGGGTGCAGGGGTAGCTGTTTTAACAGGAAAGAGCCTGCCTGCGTTGCATGCCGTGCGGCAAAGACGCCCCCCGCTCGGGGCCATCCGGACGAATTTGCGCTATCGCAGGTACTTGCCCCGCACCTGGGTTTGTGGGGTCAGCAGTTCGCTGTTGGTTACGCTGCGGTTTCGCACCACGTTCAGGGCCAGACCGATGCCCGCCATATTAGTAATCAGGTTGCTGCCGCCGTAGCTTAAAAACGGCAGCGGGATGCCCGTAACCGGCAGGAGGCCCGTGGTCATGCCCACGTTTTCTAACACGTGGAACAGCATCATTGCCATCACGCCGATGATGATCATCTGCCCGAACCGGTCGGCGGTATAGCGCGCCAGATACAACATGCGCATAATCAGCAGCAGGTAGGTGATTACCACGCCCATGCAGCCGATAAACCCAAAGGCTTCGCCGATGGTGGAAAAAATGAAGTCCGTCCAATCCTCCGGCACATAATCCAGCTGGCTGAAGCTGCCCTGCACAAAGGTGCCCAATCCGCTCAGCCCGCCGGAACCGATGGCGATTTTGGAATTGTTCACCTGATAGGTCGCGGCCTCGTCCACCAGGGCGGGATTAACGAAGGAAAGGATACGCGTTATGCGGTAGTTGTCCGTGCCGGAGGCGACGGTGAAGCCGTACAGCGCGGCGATAGCGATTACGCCCAGCGCGATGATGGCGCCCAGCACCTTCAGGCGAATGCCGCCGAAATACAGCATGACGCCAAACACGAAGATCATCACCAGTACGGAGCCCATTTCGCCCTGCGCCAGCGTCAAAAGCCACGGGATGCCCATCAGCACCGCCAGATTGGCCACACTGCTCCAGGTGCCCATCGGGTCGGAGTTCTTTTCCAGATACTTGGCCAGCACGATGATGCACGCGAGCTTGACAAACTCCGACGGTTGCAGCGTGTAGCCCCACAGGATATCGATCCACGCCTTTACGCCGGCCGCCTGGCCGCCCAGCGCCACCAGCAGCAGCCCGCATGCAAAGTAGTAAAACAACTGGGAGCGTCTGCGGATAAACTCGTAGGGGAAGAACGTGATCACGCCGATCACCACCGGCGAAAGCAGGAAGAAGATGGCTTGCCTCAGCCCATAGTGCGAGGCGACGATATAGTTAAAAATCGTATCCTCGGTGTCGGAGGCGGTGGAAAATGTGGCGACCGAAACGCTCAGTACGCCGAAAGCCGCCAGCGCGAACACTAGAATTGTCAGCGGCAAATCGAAATGGGCGCGGGAACGCCGGGTGGCGTTAAGCATCATGGGGCATCCCTCCAATCGGAAGCAGCGGCCAAAAGCACGCCGCGAAACAGTTTAACCGCGCCGGCCAAAAAAGCGGCGCTTGCGGGCAAACGGGGGCATCGGCACGTATTCGCCCAAAAAGCGCTGGCTGATACGCTCGACCGCCTGCCGCGCGGGGCAATCTTCATCCATAAAGGTCTGGTGGCGGTTGAGCGCATGCAGCACGGCCGGATCCTCCGGCAAAAAGCCCAGCAGGGGCACATCCAGCGTATTGGCGACGGTTTGCGGACTGTACATTTCCCCCCGGGCGACCATTTCGGGGTAAACCCGGTTGACCACCAGCATCGGCCGCGGCTTGTGGTTGGCTTCCAGCAGCGCGATCACGCGCTCGGCATCGCGGATGGACACATCGTCCGGGGTCACAACCAGCAGCGTATGGTCGGCGTTGGCCAGCACATTGCCCACACCGCGTTCCAACCCCGCGGGCGCGTCCATCAGCACATAGGAAAAGCGCTTTTTCAGCTTGCGCACAATGCGGCCCATCAGCTCCTCGTTCAAATCGGCGGAGGTGCCCAGCTGCGAGGCGGGCAGGAGCGAAAGCGAAGGCGCCTGCGCATACTGCACCAACGCGTATTTGATTTTGCATTCCTTATGCGCAACGTCGATCACGTCGTACACAATCTTATTGTGCAGGCCCAGCAGCATATCCAGGCTGCGCAGACCGATGTCCGTATCCACGGCCACGGTCGGCAGCTGCCGCCGCGCCAGCGCGATGGCCAGCGCCGCCGTGAGTGTGGATTTCCCTACGCCGCCCTTGCCGGAGGCAATCATCCAGGCTTGACTCATCCGGGGTCCCTCCCTCGTTGGCTGTCCGGTTCAGGGGGCGAGCATGTTGCCGCCCGGGAATACGGCGTTGTCCGTGCGCAGGGTTTTCTGATCCAGATACCAGCCCACGAACTCGCGCGCCGCCAGGCTGGCCTCGCCGCCGCTGAAGCCGCTGGGGATGAAAACCACCACCGCGATCTCCGGCTTTTCGTAAGGGGCCAGCATGATAAACCAGGCGTTGTTTTCCAGATCGATGGTGGTAACCTCGGCCGTTCCTGTTTTTGCGCAAACATCCTCACGGTAGCTCCAGGTGCGGAAGTACTTGGCGGCGGTACCGGATTCGTCCACAACGCCTTTCATCCCTTCCAGGATCAGCGGCAGGTATTGATCCGCCCCTTCGAAGGTGTTCATGGCTACGGGTGTGCGCTGGCTGAGAATATCGCCCTGCGGGGAGGTGATGCTGTCCACAATCATCAGGTTATACACGGTGCCGCCGTTGCCCAGCGCCGCCGCGTAACGGCTGACGGCGGCGGGCGTGACCACCGTGATGGACTGCCCGATGGCCACCTGTATGGTCTGGCCACCGCCCCACTTAATATCGTTCAGGTAGTTGTACGTATCGCCGATGATGGATTGCAGGTAAACCATCTCGCGGGTCATGTTCAATTCTTCCATCAGGATGGGGCGCATGTTCACAACCCAGTCGGTCTGGTTGGTGTTTACGGCCATGTCCATCAGGCGCTTGATGCAGCGGTTGAGGCGCTCGTCGTCGTAGGTGATGTTGCGGATGGCGCCCTGGTTGCGCAGGTGCTTTTTGATGGAGTTAAACACGATAATGGGCACGGCCGTATCCTGCGAGGCTTCGTCCATGGCCTTGTCGGGGTCGTACAGGCTGGTCTGGCAGCCGACCACGCTACGCTCCTCACCAGGTAAATCCACGCCGGTTTTACTGGTGAGCCCAAATTCGGAGGCGTACTGGTAGAGCCTTGTTTCGCCCAGCCGCGCGCCCAGCGTGTAGAAAAAGTAATTGCAGCTGTTGGAAAGGCCCTGCACAATGGTTTGGTACTGATGCTTGTACCGCTGCGAGGCGCTGATCCAGCACTTGGGGGCGGTGGAAAGATCCGTGGTGTAGAGGGTAAAGTAGCCCGCATCGCTGATGGTTTCGTTGGGCAGCAGCACGCCCTCCAGCAGCGACCCCAAAGACGAGACCATCTTGAAAATGGAGCCCGGCGTGCCGCGTGCGTGGATGTTATAGTTCATCAGCACGTTGCGGTTGTCGGTCAGGATTTCGGCGCTTTCTTCCCCGGCGGCCACCAGCGCGTTCAGGTCGAAGGTGGGGTAGTTGGCCATCGCCAGTACCCGGCCCTGCATATCGATCACCATCATGGCGGCGCGGTCGGCCAGTGACAGGGGATACTTTTCCCAGTTGCGGCTTTCGATGTCGGCCTTGTTGGATTCCAGCCAGGTGTTATCCATCAGCTTGCCTTCCTGCGTGGCGCGGGTGGTAGCCACGTTTTCGGCCAGCGCGCGCTCGGCCTGCTGCTGGTAGCTGGCGTAGATGGTCAGCTTGACGTTGTTGCCGTCCTGCGGCTCCACATAGCTGAGCTCGCGGGTAATCTTGCCGACGCTGTCGCGTTCGACAATCTTGTACCCCTGACGGGCGTCGCTGTTCTGGGTCAGCCAATCCTCCATGGAGGATTCGATGCCGTCCAGACCGATCACGTCGCTGTATTTATAGCCCTTGGGTTTCAGCTCCTCCCACTTGGTCTGGGAGGGGATGGCGCCGATGTAGCCGATCACCTGCGCGGCCAGCGTGCTTCGGGGGTAGACGCGCTTGGTGCCGACCGCGACCTCCATGCCCGGCAGGGTCATGGAGCGGGTTTCGATTTCGATGACGGTTTCGTAGGGCACATCCTTGGCAATCACGATGGGCTGGGAGCTGTACAGGTTCATCTGCATTTCGGAAAACACGGCCATCACCTGCAGCATCCGCTCCTCGCTCATGCTTGCGGGTATCTGGTAGCGTTCCTTGAGCTTTTCGATGGCCATCTCTGCGGTGGGCACGCTGGTGGTGGAGTAGTAGTTGTTGCTGCGCCACTGGCTTTCGCGGGTTTGCAGCACCGCCTCGCTCACGCCGGAGCCGAAGTTGAACTGCCACGCGCCGGTATCTTTATTGCGCTCGATCACAAACTTGACGCTCAGCTGCCCGCCGTTGCGCTCGATGATGTCGATGGCGTCGGAAATGGACTGGGTCAGCGCGGCATAGTTCTTTTTGCCGTTCTGGGACGCGTCGCGGTAGAAGGTGACGTTGTAGATCATCTCGTCCTTGGCCAGGATTACGGCATCGGCATCGGTAATCATGCCGCGGCTGCCGCGCAGGGTGATCTTGGTTGTGCGGCGGGTTTCCGCGCTCTGCTGGTAATCGTCGCTGGATCTCAGTTGGAGGTTAATTAGCCCCGTCGTCAGGTACAGGAAGATCGCCAGCACGATGCCCAAAAAGATCAGGTACCGCGCGCCGGCGTTATATTCTCGCCGATCCAGATTGCGTTTGGGAAACTTGTTCATGCACGCTCCTTTCCGCGGCGTGTCCGGCTAAACCGAAGGCCGGGGCACGCCTGCCGTAGCGAAGTCGTTTTTCCGGTACGGAGAACCTGTCTCAGCGCGCGGGCTGCCGTTTATACAGGCCCAGCCACCACCGGATGGGAAACTGCAGCACCGCCGTAAGCGCCGTGGTGTAGAAAACCGATAGCAGCGCCCGTTGCAGATGGCTTGCGTCCAGCGTGATGCCGTTTAAGTAGATGTAAAACAGGTTGACCCCCTCAAACACCAGGATGCTGACCAGCCCGCAGAGAATGGTGCGCAGGTGGGCGGGCATATTGCCCGCGCGCTTGCCGAGGCTGCGCTCCTCCTCCAGCTTGCGCTCGCTTTTATCGGAAAAGGCGAGCGCCCCCAGCAGCGCGCACACGGGGTAGAGGATCAGGTTGATGTAATCCAGCGCGGGCATCATGATCTCCAGCAGGTACCCGACGGTTACGGACATGAAGAACGTATACTTGCGCCCCATGGCCACGCTCACCGCCGCGATCATCGCCAGGGCGATGTTGGGGGCGACGTTGCCGATGGCCAGATAGTAGGATGCGGTGGATTGCAAGAGGTAGCACAGAAGCGTGAGCAGCGCGAATTTGAGGCCCTTCTTAAACACTACTGATCATCCTCCACGGAAACGTCCAGCGGGGGCGGCGAGGGCGTGGGCGTTGCGGTCGGCGCAAGCGTGAAGCCATAGGAATTGCCGGTGGCAGCTCCATCGGGCACCTGATATTCCACGCTGTTCGTTTTGGGGGCGACAGTTGTCTGCGGCAGGGGGGAGGCGCTTTGCAGCAGGTCGCTGCCGTCCAGCACCGTCGTCTCGGGCAGTTCGCTCGGCGCCGGCGTGGGTGCCAGCTGGTAGAAATCGGAACCGATCTGGATGGTCGGAATGGGCTTGGCGGTTTCCAGCGGCGTGAAGGAAATCGACTCGTCGCTGCTGGTACGGGCTTCCACGGCCTCGGCCTCGGGGCGGTAGCGCAGCACAATCACATACTCGATGTGCTCAAAATCCGCCGTCGGTTCCACGACGATGTAGCTTTTATTGCTTTCCATGCCGCGCGTGCTTTCCCGCACGGTGCCGATCGGGATGCCCTTGGGAAACGACATGCCCACGCCGGAGGTGACTACCATATCCCCCGGGCGGGGCAGATGATCGTCCGGCAGGTAATACATGCGGCACATGGCGGAGCCGTCCACCCCCAGCGTACCGCGCACGGTGCCCTGATCGCGCGTGGAGGAGATGAGCGCGGCAATGCTGGCGGAGCTGTCGATAATGGTACGCACGCTGGATTTGGTTTCACTTACGTTGTAGGTGTAGCCCACCAGCGCGCCCTCCATGGTTACGGCCATGTAGTCCGCCACGCCGTCGTTGGAGCCTTTGTTGATGGTAAAGACGGAAAAATAGTTGCCCGGTTCCCGATCGATCACGGTGGAAACCAGCGGATTCATGCTTTCATTCACGGAAATCTCATCGTACAGATCCTCATAAACGGACAGCTTATACTGCAGCTCGTTGGAGAGCATCGCCTGGTAGACGAGCTGCTCGTTTTCCTGCTTGAGGTCGTTGTAGGCGATTTCCAGATTGGCGCGCAGCTTGAGCTTATATAGGTAGTTGACCACAGACTCCACTACGCTGGAAAACCCGGATTGCAGAGGCGTCAGGACGGAGGCGACCTTGTCCTCCGGGATGGCGAACGTGCTGTTGCCTGTAATCAAGCCCAACAGGTGCATCCCGGCCAACCCGAGCAGCGCGAGGGTGATCACAATCAGCACCACACGCCGCAGGATGCGCCGCCCGCCGCTGTCGCGGCTGCGCTTGCGTTCGGGTTTGGGTTGCTTCAGGCTCATTCCTTATCCTCCGGTCCTTGATGATGTAGGGGCGCGGCTCAGCCCTGCTTGAGGAAGGTCGTGCGGCCCAGATGCTGCAGCAGATCGAAATTTTCGATAATGTTGCCCAGCCCCAGCGCGGCGCAGTCCATCGGCTCACGGGCCAGCAGCACGGGGATGCCCAGCTCGCTGGCGATCAGCTGATCCATACCGTACAGGAGCGAACCGCCGCCGGTGATGTAGATGCCGTTGTGCATCACGTCCGCAGCCAGCTCCGGCGGGGTGCGCTCCAACACCCACTTGATGGCGCTCAGGATGGCCACGCACGGCTCGTGGATGGCCTGATAGATTTGCGTGGAGGTGATCTCCGTCGTCTGCGGTAGGTTGGTCACCATGTCGCGGCCGCGGATGCGCGCGCGCCGCTCTTCCCGGATGGGGAGCGCCGCCCCCAAATCCAGCTTGACCTCCTCGGCCGTGCGGTCGCCGATCAGGATGTTGAACTCCATCTTGATAAAGTTGATGATGGCTTCGTCCATCTTGACCCCGCCGACGCGGATGGAGTGGCTGATGACCACGCCGCCCAGCGAGATGACCGATACGTCCGTGGTGCCGCCGCCGATATCCACAATCATGCAGCCGTTGGGCTCAAACACCGGCAGTCCGCTGCCCAGCGCGGCGGCAAAAGGTTTCTCCACCAGATAGACCTTGCGCCCGCCGGAATACTTGGCCGCTTCCATCACAGCGCGGCGTTCGATAGCCGAGATGGAGCACGGGTAGGTCAGGAACAGGCGCGGCCGCACCAGATAGCTGGAGCCGATGGCCTTGCGCGTAAAATACTGGATCAGAATCTGCGTCATATCAAAATCGGTGATGACGCCCTCGCGCATGGGGCGCACGGCCATGACACCCTCGGTGGTGCGGCCCAGCATGATCTTCGCGTCGTCGCCGACAGCGCGCACTTTGCGTTCGTTGGAGCTTTCCACCACGACGATGGTCGGCTCGCTGACCACGATCCCCTTGCCCTTGACATAGACGAGCGTATTGCTGGTGCCCAGATCAATGCCCAGATCATGCGCTACGAAAGCCATCGTTTACACATCCGTTCTTCAAGGTTCAAGGGCAATGTCCGGCGCATCAGCCGGGGCCGTCGGCGGGGATGAGCCCCGCGATGTTGAAAAGCGAGGCGACCGCCGTAAGCGGCAGGCCGATGACGTTGCTGGGGCTGCCTTCGATGCGCTCCACAAAAATGCCGCCGATTTCCTGCACGGCATAAGCGCCGGCTTTGTCCAGTGGTTCGCCGGTGTGTACGTAGCGGTCGATCTCCGTATCGGTCAGCGTTCGAAAGCGCACGCGCGTGGTTTCTACCCGCTCGTGCACAGCACCGCCGGGCAAAAGCAGGCATACGCCCGTGTGTACCGAGTGCCAGCGCCCCGCAAGCAGCCGCAGCATCCGGTGTGCGTCCGCCGCGTCTGTCGGTTTGCCCAGCACCAGATCGTCCAGGCAGACCAGCGTATCGGCGGCCAGCACCGGTAGGGCCGGAAACTGGTTAAACACATCGCGGCCCTTGAGGCGGGCCAGCGCCGCGACCCGGGTGAGCCCTGTGCCGTCGGCGTTTTCTTCCACCCCGGACGGAACCACCGCGAACGGGATTCCAAAATAGCGGAGCAACTCGCGCCGTCGGGGCGAGCCGGAAGCCAGAATCAACTGCGCCTGTGAAACGGATGTCTCCATCACCGCACTCCCTCCGGGGTGACGAACCCCATGACAACGTATTATAGCATACGCGGTCAACCGCCGTACAGAGATCGGGACATTTTGTTGCACGTGCGCAGGGGCGCGGCGGCAGCGTGTTTCGCGTGGCGCTTGACTTCCGCGGCCGCAGGGCGGATAATAGACGGTGCCGTTTGCGCGGCGGTTATGGAGGGGTTGTATGCGGCATGAGATCACCGGGGTGGCGGCGGGTTCGGCGGCCGAACGGCACGGAATCAAGGCCGGTGACTGGCTGACCGCCGTAAACGGGGAGCCTGTGCTGGATGTGATCGACTACCAGGCCCTGAGCGCCCAGCCGGACTTGCAGCTGACGCTGGAAACCGCCGACGGGCAGGCCCGCACCGTGACCGTGCGCAAGGAGGATTGGGAGCCGCTGGGGCTGACATTCGGCCCGAGCATGACACTCAGCCCCCGTACCTGCCACAACCATTGCCTGTTCTGCTTTATCGACCAGATGCGCCCCGGAATGCGCGACACCCTTTATGTAAAGGATGACGATTGGCGCTATTCCCTGATGATGGGCAACTTTGTGACGCTCACCAACGTAAATGAGGCGGAGCTCGACCGCATCATCCGGCGCAAGGCATCGCCGCTGTACGTAAGCGTGCACACCACCGACCCCGCGCTGCGCTGCCGCATGATGAACAACCGCTTTGCTGGCGATATTCTGGCGCGGCTGAAACGGCTTGCGGAGGCGGGTATCCGCTTCCATTGCCAGATTGTCTGCTGCCCCGGCTATAACGACGGTGAAGCCCTGCTGCGCACGCTGCGCGACCTGCGCGGGCTGGCGCCCGCGACGCTGTCGGTGGCGGTGGTACCGGTGGGGCTTACGCGCTACCGGGAGGGGCTTGCGCCGCTCGCCCCGTTTACACGCGAGGGGGCGCAAGCGCTGCTCCGGATGCTGGAACCCTTTCAGGCGGAATGCCGGGCGCAGCTGGGCACGACGTTTGTATTCCCCAGCGACGAGTTTTACTGCCTGAGCGGCGAGCCGGTGCCGCCCTACGCCTGGTATGAGGGTTTTCCGCAGATTGAGAACGGCGTAGGGCTGCTGGCGCAGTTGGAACAAGGCCTGCGCGAAGCGGCGGAGGATGCGCCCGACCCGACGGACGCGCCGCTGCCCGCCCGTACGTATGTGCTGGTTACAGGGGTGAGCGCCGCGCCGCACCTGACGCGCCTTGCATCCAAGTACGCCCCGCGCGGCTCAACGGTACGCGTGGCGACCATCCGCAATGATTTTTTCGGCGAAACCATTACCGTAACGGGGCTGCTGACCGGTGGCGATACGCTGGCGCAGCTGACGCCGGAGCTACTGGCGGGCGCGGACACGGTGCTGCTGAGCTGCAACATGCTGCGCCACGAGCGGGACCTGTTTTTGGACGATATGTCGCTGGAAACCTTCCAGAGCCGCCTGCCGGTGCCGGTGCGCATCGTAGAGGACGGCTACGACCTGTATGGAGCGCTGCGCGGGCGTACCCCCGCCGCGCGCTGACTGTGTGAGGAGAGAAACACCATGGCTAAACCCCTTGTGGCAATCGTAGGCCGACCCAACGTGGGCAAATCGACCTTCTTTAACAAAATCGCAGGGCGCCGCATCTCCATTGTAGAGGATACGCCCGGCGTGACGCGCGACCGCGTGTATGCCGATGTGGATTGGATGGGGCGGCGCTTTACGCTGATCGATACCGGCGGTATCGACATGCGCAGCGACGATGTGCTGCTCAGCCAGATGCGCTATCAGGCGCAGATTGCCATGGACACCGCCGATGTGATCTGCTTTTTCTGCGATGGTCGCACGGGCTTGACCGCCGAGGATGCGGACGTGGCCGCCTACCTGCGCAGGACGCGCAAGCCGCTTTTGCTGGTGGTCAATAAAATAGACACGCAAAAGCAGAACGATGCGCTCTATGAGTATTACGATCTGGGGCTGGGCGACCCTATTGCGATTTCCAGCACCAACATGCTGGGGCTGGGCGATCTGCTGGAGGCGATCGTCAAGCTCCTGCCGCCCCCTGCGCCCGACGAGCAGGAGGGAGAGGATCACGTGATCCAGCTGGCGGTAGTGGGTCGGCCCAACGTGGGCAAAAGCTCGCTGTGCAATAAGCTGCTGGCACAGAACCGTACCATGGTCAGCGATATCCCCGGCACTACGCGCGACGCGATCGACACCCCCTTTACCGACGCGGAGGGCGTGCGCTACAACATTATTGATACCGCAGGCATTCGCAAGAAGAAGGCCGTGGAGGAAGAAAGCCTCGAAAAGTACAGCGTGCTGCGCTCCATTGCCGCCATCGAGCGCTGCGATGTGGCGCTGTTGATGGTGGACGCACGCGAAGGCGTGACTGAGCAGGATACCAAGATCGCCGGGCTGATCCTGGACGCGGGCAAGGCCGTGATTGTGGTGGTCAATAAGTGGGACGCGGTGGAAAAGGACACCAACACCATGGAGGCGATGCGCCGCCAGGTGCTGGAGGATTTGAAATTTATGGGCTACGCGCCGGTGCTGTTCCTTTCCGCCCTGACCGGGCAACGGGTGTCCGGTGTGTTTGAAAAGGTGCGGGAGGTGTTTGAAAACTACCGCCGCCGCATCCCCACCGGGGTGCTGAACGAAGCGCTGGCCGACGCGCAGGCGAGCGTGCAACCGCCTGTACAGAATGGTCGCAGGCTGAAAATCTACTATGCCACGCAGCAGGCGGTGTGCCCACCGACGTTTGTGTTTTTCGTAAACGACCGGGATTTGATGCACTTCGCCTATGAGCGGTATCTGGAAAACCATTTCCGTAAGAGCTTTACGTTTGCGGGTACGCCGCTGCGCTTTATCCTGCGGGAAAAGCAGAAGGAAGACGTGCGACCCCGATAGACGAATAGAGCAATCCCAAAGCGGAGGTGCAGGAGGCACTGCCTCCTGCCGGGGTTTGGGGCAGCGCCCCAAAGCCCCCGCCGCAGCATCGCCCTACCAGCGCGCGAACAGCCCGGAGGGCGATGAGGCGCGCGGTGCTACCTTAATGTCGCATAGAACATCCTAAAAACGGAGGTGCAGGAGGCACTGCCTCCTGCCGGGGTTTGGGGCAGCGCCCCAAAGCTCTCCGCCGCAGCGTTTGCCCAGCAGCGCGCGAACAGCCCGAAGGGCGATGAGGCGCGCGGTGCTACCTCAATGTCGCATAGAACAACCCAAAACCGGAGGTGCAGGAGGCACTGCCTCCTGCCGGGGTTTGGGGCAGCGTCCCAAAGCCCCCGCCGCAGCGTGATGCGGCCAGCGCGCGAACAGCCCGGAGGGCGATGAGGCGCGCGGTGCTACCTCAATGTCGCATAGAACAACCCAAAACCGGAGGTGCAGGAGGCATTGCCTCCTGCCGGGGTTTGGGGCAGCGCCCCAAAGCTCCCCGCCGCAGCATCGCCCTACCAGCGCGCGAACAGCCCGAAGGGCGATGAGGCGCGCGGTTATAACGCATTGCAGCATCTCACACAGCAGAAGCCCGCCCCCGGCAATTCCGGGAGCGGGCTTCTGTCGTTCCACCCAATCGACTGGCATCCGATCTGCTTTACCAGCTTGCCTTGGCCGCGACGGCCACCGCCTTCTGGTGATCCGGATCCACAACCAGGGTGCCGTGGGTCTTGCTGTTTTTAAAGTGGATGCAGAAATGCCCGTCAAAATCGTTGTCAATGGTGGTGGTGCCGTGGGGCATGCCGTTCATGGAGGCGGCGTACACGTGCCCGTTGTACAGGATCAGGATCGGCCGACGGTTCCAGCTCCACGCGCCGCCGTAGATTTTTTTCATGATCGCGGTATCCTCGGCGGTGGCGGGCTCGGCATCCAGATGGTTGACACCGCTCCAGCGCACGGCCTTGAAGGTTTTGCCGGTGCGCACATCCTTGATGGTGAACTTCGCCTTTTTAGGAATCCGGCTGCTTACATCATCGGCGAACCAATCCAGCAGCTCGGTTTTATAAGTCTTGGTCGATGTGCTGTCGCTGCTGGCGGAAGCGCTGTTGGATGACGACGCGCTGCTGGAGCCGAACAACACCCGGATGGTGGAGGTACCGGCAACGCCGTCCTCCTTCATGCCGCGGTTGGCCTGAAAGCGCTTGACGGC
Source organism: Candidatus Limiplasma sp. (assembly GCA_963666755.2). Lineage (GTDB taxonomy): Bacteria > Bacillota > Clostridia > Christensenellales > Aristaeellaceae > CAXXOK01. The sequence continues at coordinate 2,290,877 of CAXXGW010000009.1, read as the reverse complement.
GGAAACCGTTTTGGCGCCGTAATCGCCGTCAATATCGCCGCGATAATACCCGAGCAGTTCCAGCGCCTGCTGGAGCTTGATCACCTTGGTGCCGCTGTCGCCTTCCTTGCTGGTGGCGGGGGTGCTGCCGATATCTTCCAGACTGCTGACGGTGTTGCTCGAGCTGGAGCTGTCGGCGGCGGAACTGCTGCCGGAGGAGGAAGAGCTGGAGGTGGTTGAGGCCGTAGCCTCGCCGGAAACGGTGATGTTGGCCTTTTTCGCGCAGGAACCGAAGATGGACTTGATCGTTTCCTTGCCGGCGACGCCGTCGGCTTCCAGCTCTTCGGCCTGTTGGTAAAGCGCAACGGCAAGCTTGGTGCCGTCGCCGTACTTTCCGTCTACGGAGTTCTTGTAGTAACCTAAAATTTTAAGCGCCTTTTGCAATTTCTGCACATCGGAGCCTTCATCGCCCACGTGCAGCGCGCCCGGCGCATCGCCCAGAGCGCTGATTTTGCTCTCGTTGGCCACGACGGAGTTGCTGGCGACTTTGACGTATTTCTTCATCACATAGCCGGTGTAGGAACCGTAGCTGACTTTATACCAGCTGCCGGACGTGCCCAGCACATTCACTTCGTCCCCTTCGGGCAGGGTTTGCAGGGCTTTGGAATCCGCATCGGCGGATTTGCGCAGCACAACCTTGGCGCTGAGGGTGCCCGTGCTTTCGGCACGCGCAAATCCGGCGGGCGCGAGGGTCAGCAGAGCCGCCAACGCCGTAAGCAGGGCCAGACTGCGCAGGCAGAACGGGCGGGTGGAAGGGGTGTGTTGCTTGAACATGATTTGGCCTCCTTGCCGGGGTGGTTTACCGCTGCGGTACGTCCCTAATATATTACAAAAATATTAAGATGTCAACATCAAATTGATATAATTAAATGCCCATCCTGTAAAAATGCTTGCCAGCCTTTGGGAATCAGAGGAAAGAATTTCGCCGTAAAATCCCGTAAACTCTTGACGAAAACGTCGTCAGCGGTTAAACTGAACTATGCTCATTTATCGCATAATCCCATATGGTTCGCAATGATGGAATGGCTTTGGAGGTTTTTGGACTAATTATGAAACAAATCAATGGAACGGTCACGCTCGCGTTTTTGGAAGAAGATAACCAACAGCGCGTGATTTTCCGCGTCGTACCGCTCTGCACCCGGGAGGGTGTTGTGTTCCGCGAGAAACCGGTTGATTTTCCCGACCAGGGGAGCCTGCGGATCGTCCCGGACAAACGGGAACAGAGCACCTTCAAGGAGCGGATGCGCGCGATGGGCAACCTGTGCGCCATCCAGCTGTGCAGCGAGGGTAAGGAGCTGGCCAAGGTGCGCCAGAACCGCAATTACGACCCCAAGCAGGGCGAAATCAATCAGTTTGCCATCTATTCGGATGTGATCTGCGAGTTTGCCGACGAGGGCATTTTTGAAGTGTTCGACGAAGGGGCAAGCAGCGCGGAGGCGCTTTCGGCGCGCGTGCTGGTGCGGCGCGGGATGGTGCTGTGCGGGCCTGTGGAACGGGGCGCGAACCCGGATGGCGCCGCGCTCAAGCCGTTTGGCAACGACAATTACCTGTTGCAGACCGTGGAAACGGCCGACGGACGGGAGCATACCTTTTACTGGGATCCGGAGCAAACCGTGTCCTGGCGGCAGCGCCGCGGCCTGCTGAAACGCGGCCGGATAGCTGCGGACAGCGAAGGGGCGGAACCGGAAACCGCCGAACCCATGCAGCGGGCGGAACCGGCCCCCGCAACGCAGGCAGCCCCGGCACGCGCAGAAACGCCCGCCGCAGTGCGTACGGACAAGCTCGCCCGGCCGGAAACGCCCGCGGCGCCCCAAACCCGCCGCGCGGATAAGTCTGCCCTGCCGGAGCGTGCACAGCCGCGCGAGGCGCAAGCAGCGCCGGTACAAACCGTGGCGCGCACCGAGCAGCCGGTCAAACACGAGACGCCGGTTCGCCCCGAAAGCATCCGCGTGCCGGAGGGTGACGCGGCACTGCCGATCGGCACTAAGCTGGACATTCTGGACGGCAGCATTACCTTTGAGGAACAAATCTCCAAACTGGATCAACCCCTGTCCGACGATGCCAACCTCCTTTCGCGGGGCGTGAACGCCCCCATCCGCGAAGCTGCGCCCGCGACGGTGCGTTTCAGCGGTACGCCGCTGGTGCGCGCGGGGGTCAAGGCGCCGCAGCCAATCCGCCGTGGAGAAGCGCTGCACCATGTGGTGGAGCGGCAGGTGCGCGCGGTGCAGCGTGAGCGCGGCGAGGAGAACGGCGATTTCCACCATCTGGAAAACCCGATTGAGAACCTCGGCATCGCGCTGGAAAAGGCGTGGGTCTCTCCGGAAATACGGCAGCAGGCGCTGCAGTCGCTGTGCGGGAATGAAGCGTTTACGCAGGCGTTTCTCAAACAGATGCAGCAGCAGGGCCGCGAGCTTTGCGCGGTAATCGCCGCGCAGGAGCAGCTGGAGGATATCGAAGCTGAACGCCTGAGCCTGCTGATGCAGCTGGAAACCGCGCAGAGCGACCACCGCCGCGCCATGGACGCGCTGTATGCCGACCTGACGCAAAAGAAGCGGGATGAGCTGGAGCGCCTGGATGCGCGCATCAAGGTTATCCAAGAGGAACTGGATCAACTCCGCCGCACCATGGCAACCCTGAGCGACGCGCTGCAAGGCGCGCTGCCGGAGGCGCTGCACGCGCTGCCGCTGGTGTTTGCCTCCAGCGAGGGCGAGCAGATTACGCTTTGCCCCGTCATCGGCACACGCCGTGCGCCCGCGGAGATGATTGCCGCCGTACGCGTCGCGCTGAACCGGCAGGGTTTCGCCTGCAGCGAAGACGACGCGACCGAGCTCCTTTTACACTTTGCCCTGAACGATACCTACTGCCTCTGCGGCGAAACGCTGGCCGAAGCGGAGCTTTGCGCCCACACCATGCTGGATGCGCTGGGCTTGCTGGGCGTGACCGCCCGCACCGCGGAATCGACCCGGCTGCAGGTGGCAAGCCTCCTGCCCGCGAACGGCCTGCGCACCCCCACGGTGGAACTGTGCCCGCTGGGGCGCGTGGCCGCTAACCTGTATGGGCATAAAACGGTGCGCCTTGTCGATGCACATACCGCCATCCCGGCGGATATCCCCCTGCCGGTGGTCTATACGCCGGTATTCCGGCCAAGCCTGCGCGAGGTACGGACTGTGGAGCCGGTAGAGCCCACATCACTGGAATCCTTCGCGGCGCTCCGGGAGGAGATCAAGCCGCTGCTTACGCAGGGCGAACACTGGTTTCATGAGCTGGAGCAGCGCCTGAACGAGCAGGGTTCCGACCTGCCGGGCGTGGCAACACAGCAGATGCGGCTGTTTGTGAGCGCGGCTTCGGTGCGCCTGCGCGGCGGCTTTCTGGCCGCGGCCGACGCGGCGGTGCTGGGCTGGGTTGTGCCTTCAGTCTGCCGGCGCGAAATCAAACTGGAACCCCTGCGCCCCTGCCTGGACTGCTTCCCGCGCTGCCTGTCGGCGCTGGGCGCGCAATAGCACACAAAAAAGGGAAGGTGCAGGAGGCACTGCCTCCTGCCGGGGTTTGGGGCGGCGCCCCAAAGCCTTACGCCGCAGCGCTCACCTGTAAGTGAGCGAACAGCCCGAAGGGCTATGAGGCGAACGGAAGTGGCACGTTGCTGCTATTAGGCAGGATAAAGGCCCGCGTTTTCAGATGGAAACGCGGGCCTTCAAGCATTCAAACCGGAGGTGCAGGAGGCACTGCCTCCTGCCGGGGATTGGGACGGCGCCCCAAAGCCTTACGCCGCAGCGCTCACCTGTAAGTGAGCGAACAGCCCGAAGGGTTATGAGGCGAACGGGCGGTGCCGCATTACAGGTTTTTGTTGTTTGTTAGCCCGTGCATCCAGAGAATAGGCAACCCTTCAACCATTCATACCGGAGGTGCAGGAGGCACTGCCTCCTGCCGGGGCTTGGGGCAGCGCCCCAACGTCCCCCCATACTCCCTGTGTAGTGAGCGAACAGCCCGAAGGGTTATGAGGCGAACGGTCGGTGCACCCTGCCGTTAGTTGCAGGATAAAGGCCCGCGCTTTGATCTGGAAAGCGCGGGCCTTTTCAGGCATGAATTCCTGCCCGGTTTTTCTTAATAGGCAGCGGCCATGGCCTGCGTCAGGCGGCTCATGGCGGCGGCTACATCCGCGCTGGTGGGCGAAGGCCCGTCGATGACCCCCTGCAGGTTGGAAATCGCAGCCGCGATGTTCTGGTATAGCTCCGTGCCGCCGTCGATGCTGTTCATCAGCGCCTGCGCGCTCTGCAGCAGCGTCTGCGCATCGGGGATCAGCGTATTTTGCACAAGCGGATCGTTGGTGCCGTCCGCCACATACCCGTACTGGTGCAGCGGGCATACGCCCGTGGCGGAAGCCGACCCCAGATATTCGGTGATGACCGACCCGTATGTGGGGTCGTTCACAAACCGGTACAGCGGGTGCCCTTCGGGGATCACAATCACGCCCTTGAGCGTGGTGGAGGGGCAGTATGGGGTGGCGATCATGTTGCTTTCGGTGCACACGGTCATTTCCCGGTGCATCTGGCATTGGGCGGTGGGCACGGTGGGCGTGTACCACCAGTCGGTTACGGTGCCGTAGCCCATGGCGTCGTTGCGGCAGGCGTCGGTAGCCAACTGTCCGCTTACGGCGCAGGTGGTTACGCGGGTCAGCCCGTAGCTGGTGGGGTCGCCGTCCAGAATATCCTTATTGGGCAGGTTTTTGGCCTTATGGATGGCGGCCATGTAGCTCTGCCACAGCAGCGTGGCACTGTTGCCGCCCGAGGCTTTGGAAGAGAGCGGCTTGTAGTTGTCATGCCCGATCCACAGCGACGAGGCGTACCAGCCGGTCATGCCGCAGAAGAAGATACCGCGCTGGTCGCTGTTGGTGCCGGTTTTGCCCGCCACGGTCTGGCCGCTGATCTTGGCTTTGGTGGCCGTGCCGCCGCTGACGACGTCCTTCATCATATCCACCACCAGCCAGGCGGTGCTGGCCCGGAACACCTGCCGGCGATCCTGCCGGGCGTGGCTGTCCCAGATGACGTTGCCGCCGCTGTCGGATATCCCTAAAAATGAGATGGGTTTCTGATAGACGCCGCCGTTGCCCAGCACCCCGTAGGCTACTACCATCTGCACCGGGGTAATACCGCTGGAACCCAACGCCAGCCCGAAGGGTGTCGCATCGATATGGTCGCGGTCCACCCCCAGCTTGAGTAGGAAATCTAGCGAGCGATCCACGCCCACCATGGTTAAAAGCGTTTGGGCGGTGCTCACGTTCTGGCTTTTCTTCATGGCCGTGCGCAGGGTGACGGGCCCGGTGTAGCCGCCGCCGCCGTAGTTCTTGGGCCAGATGTCCTTGCCGTTATCGTCCTTCCAGCCACTGATGGGCAGGGGCATATTATAGACAACGCTGGCCGGCGAGGCGCCCAGTTCAATGGCCGGCGCGTACACGGAAATGGGCTTGATGGCCGAACCGACGGGCATCTTCATATCGGTGGCGCGGTTGAGGGTCTTGCGCTGCGTGGGCTTGGTACGCCCGCCCACAATGGCTTTCAGCTCGCCGGTGCGGTAATCCAGCACCACGGCGGCTGCCTGCGGCTGCACAATCTCGGTGTAGCTGCCGTCGCTGTTCTTGGCACGGTACACTTTATCGCTGGGGTCGCGCAGCGCGGGGTACTTCTCCCAGTTTTCCAGCGCATCCTCCACAATCTGCTGGATTTGCGTATCGATGGCCAGCGTCACGTGGTAGCCGCCGGTGCGCAGCTCGTTTTCCATCTTATAACGGTTTTCGCTGGTGTCTTCCAGATTGTTGAGCGTCAGGAAGCAATCCACCACTTCTTTGACGGCGTACTCCACATAATGCGCGTAGGGGTACATGCCCTCGCCCTCGGTGGTGGAGGTTTGCAGCACATTGGCGGTGGAGGGGTCCAGCGCGCTCTGGTAATCCTGATAGGGGATAAACTCGCTTTCGTACATGCATTTAAGCACGTAGTCCGTACGGTTGTTGGTCAACTGCTTGTAATCCGTCTGGTCGGACTGGCGCACGTAGAAATTCTTGCGCGGGTTGTAATAATAGGGGTTGTTGGTCAAACCCGCCAGCATCGCGCATTCCCGCAGGGTCAGGTCCGAAAGACTTTTGCCGAAGTACCCCTCGGCGGCCACTTCCACACCGTAATAATTTTCTCCCAGATAGATGGTGTTCAGGTAGCACTCCAGAATCTGATCCTTGGTGTACATGGTTTCCAGCTGCATGGCCAGATAGGCTTCCTGAATCTTGCGTTTATAGCTCAGTTCGCTGCTGAGCACGGTGTTTTTAATCAGCTGCTGGGTGATGGTGGAACCGCCCTGATTGCTGTTGGAAACGAAGTTCTGTACGAATGAACCTAAAATGCGCTTGAGGTCGACGCCGTTATGGGTGTAAAAACGCGCGTCCTCCACAGCCACAAAGGCGTGCTGCAGGTTTGCGGGCATCTGGGCGATGCTCACCATCACGCGGTTTTCGGTGCCCTTATAATCGGTAATCACGTTGCCGTCGGCATCATAAATAAAGCTGGTTTTATCCTGCTCGCTCAGCAGCGCTAAATCCAGCGTGGGGGCGGTTTCCATATAAGCTTTGGCGATGCCCAGCACCGCGCCGCCCATGGCCAGCGCGCCGAGCACGCCCACCAGCAGCAGGAAGCGCACGGCATTGACCAGCACTGATAAAATGAAATTCGGTTTACCAAGCCGGGGCTTGAATATCGAGAACCGCCGCGCCGGGCGAAAATCCGGGTCCCGCGGCGCGGGCGGCTGATAGGCAGGATCCTCGTCGTAAGTTTCTACGGGCACGCCGTCCACGGTGTAGGCGGGCTCGCCCGCGTTATATTCCCCGTTGGGGTCGTAAGGCGGTTGGTACAAGGCTAGGCCTCCCTTGACGGTCGCAGGGGTTCTGCGCTGGGTACACGCCATTATACCACACGCCGCCCCGAATGCCTAGCGAGCGGCGCGCGCAAAACCTGCGGCCCGCGGCAGGGTTTGACCGTTGTCAAACGTTGGGGTTACGGGACATGCAAGCCCGCGGCGGCCGTTTTTGCTTGACACGTATGGGCGGATGAACTACAATAGACCGAGAGCCTTTACCGTGGCGGGCATTGCGCCTGCGTTCGATGCGGAGGCGCTCGCCGCGGCGGTACCGACCGCCGCGCCGCCCGCGCTCACCCGCAGAGTCTAAACCGGCCGTCCGCGCCGAAGGGAGGTAGGGCGTACCCCTGAACGCCCGAGCGATTATGAAACGAATCTTGCTCGTCGCAGCGCTGGTTTGTGCGCTGATGCTGCTGTTTGGCAGCGCGGCGCTGGCGGCGGCGACGGACCCGATCGTCTGCAGCATGGAGGTTTCGCCCACCAATCTGGCGGAGCCCGGCGAAGTGTCGGTCACAATCACCATCTCCAATTCCGGCGACACGGATTTGACCGATCCGCTGACGCTGTATAACCCTGCCAGCGAAATCGTGACCGATTTCGGCGACAAGGGTTCCGCGACGCTGAAAGCCGGCGAGGTAAAAACCTGGACCGGCAAGTGGGACGTGAACCAGAAAACGCTGGATAACGGGCAGATTGTCTTTTTTGTAAAATATGTACTCTATGACGAAAGCGGCGCGCGGGAGACGAAAAGCCAGCCCATCCGCGGGAAGCTGAACGCCACCGAGTCGAAAACCGATCTGGAAGTCAAGCGCACCATCAGCCCCGGCACGGCGCGCGAGGGCCAGACCGTAACCGTGAAATACGACATCGTGAATATTGGCACGGTGTCTTTGAAAAACGTCACCCTGCAGGAGAATAAGGACATCAACGCCAAGGTTGTAAAAGTGGCGGACGAGCTGAAAGCCGGCGAAACGGCGCAGGTTAAGCTGCCTGTCAAGATGGGCAAGAAGGACCTGACCAGCAGCGCGACCATCACCTACACCACCGGCGATTCCAAGGACAAACAGGTCAAGACCGTTCAGGAGCAGAAGATCACCTACGGCGAGGCGGCCATGACCGCCAAGCTTACCTCCAGTGCCAAGGGCGCCGCCATCAACGGCACGGTCACGCTCACGCTGGAGCTGAAAAACAACGGCACCATCCATTACACCGACCTGCGCGTAACCGACGATAAACTGGGCGATGTGTTTACTAATCAGGAGCTGGATTCCGGCGCAACTCTCAAGCTGGATAAGGAAATCACCCTGACGGAAACCACCGACTACCAGTTCCACATCACCGCGGTGGACAACACAGGCACCGAAGTCTCGCTGGATTCCGACCCCCTGACGATCACGGCGGTGGACCCCAACAAGATGGTGCACCTGAATGTGACCGCCGCCGCGGACCGTACCGAAGTGTACACCCAGCCTGGCATCGTGCGCTTTACCCTGACGGTGGAAAACGACAGTCAGGTCGAAGCCAAGGATGTGGCAATCTACCACGGAACCACCAAGATTTACACCTTCCCCACCATCCCGGTGGGCGAAAGCCGCAGCCTGACCCGTGACGCGGCGCTGAGCATGGCGGGCAAGTACCGTTTTACCGCCGTGACGGTGGATGCGGCGGGGATTTCCAGCACGTTTGACAGCAATGAAATCCAGATTGCCTTCTCCATCCCCACGCCCGCACCGGCGACGGCTACTCCGCCGCTGGAACCCACGCCGGAACCCACTTACGCGATGATTACCGTGCCGCCCATCAGCCATCCAAGCGTCGGCACCTTCCCCAAGATGATCCGGACGATTTTCTACCCGCTGATGATCGTGAGCCTTATCCTGCTGGTGGGCGCGCTGGGCCTACTGGTGCTGGCAACCCGTAAGCGGATTGAGCAGAGGCGCGCGTCCGACGCGGCGCTGGATCATTTGGATCGCGCTAAACGCCGCGATTACGCCGTGCCCGGCGAGGAAGATGAAGCGCCCAAGGCAGAACCCAACCCGGAGCCGCGCGCGCCTGCCAGACCTGCGCCGGATGCCGCGCCCGCCGGAAAAAGCGCTCCTGTGACGGACGATGCGGAACTGCCCCACATGAAATATGTGCGCAACGCCTATGAGCGTTCCAACGACAGCAAGGCCAACCCCTACGGTAAAAAGAGCCTTTATGACGACGATCCCCTGATGGGCCCTTCGGGCTATGGCGCACCGGCTCAGGAGGAGGAACCTTACCATACCTACGGCAGCGACCGCGACCTGCCGCCTGTGCCCGCACCGGATGCCGGGGCCAAATCGCGCAACGCGAAAGCCCGCGGCGCGGAGCCCTCTCCCTACGCGCGGCGCCCGCAGGAAAGCGACGCCAGACGGCACGCACCTGCAACGCGGCAGCCGGACTATCCGCCGCAGGATGCCGGCTCGCAAACGGATTACGGCTACGGGCAGGACTACGCGCAGGGGGACTACACCGACGAATCCTACGCAGGGCAGGCCGGATATCCGGACGAAACGTATGCCGGGCAGAACGGTTATGCTGAGGAACCGTACACCGATGCGACCGGCTATGCGGAACCTGCCTACGGGCAGGAGAATGCAGGTGCATATCCCGACGATGCGGCGTACAGCGAGCAGGACGGCTATGTGCAGGACCCGCTGGGTTACGACAGCCAGACCGGCTATGCCGATGATGGAATGGGCTATTCGCCGGATGCCTCGCAGGGCGATGCCCGCTACGGAAGCGATCCCTATGGCGAACCCCCTGAAAGCCCGGACGCCGGTGGCGCAAGCCGCCGCAGCGGCCGCTCGGCCAACCGGGGCCGTTAATGCAAACCACACCCCGCTTGCAGTGCAATACTGCGGGCGGGTTTTCTAATGCTATTATGCAGGGAGAACATGGCTTCGCTGACTGGCTGCAATCTGCCAAGATCGTTTTGCGTTGCCGGTTCGGGCCTGTGGAGTCGCAAACGTTTATTTTCGTTGATTTTCGGGGCGTTGGGTAACAGGAAAAACGCTTTCGCTGGGCGTATAAACCATACAGGGAGAACCCGTTGAGCGAAGCGAGGCGTACGCACAGGCGTACCGGAAGGATGGAAACCGATGAACAGGGAAACAGCACGGCAACGCGCACAGTCGCTGGTCGCCCAGATGACGCTGGAGGAAAAAGCGGCGCAACTGCGCTATCAGGCGCCCGCAATCCCGCGCCTGGGGATTCCCGCCTATAACTGGTGGAACGAAGCGCTGCACGGCGTGGCGCGTGCCGGCACGGCTACGGTGTTTCCGCAGGCGATCGGGCTTGCCGCCACGTTTGACGATGCGCTGCTGGAAACCGTGGCGGATACCGTATCCACCGAGGCGCGGGCGAAGTACAACATGCAGGCTGCCCATGGGGATCGGGATATCTACAAAGGGCTGACCATGTGGACGCCCAATGTGAACATTTTCCGCGACCCGCGCTGGGGCCGTGGACAGGAAACCTACGGCGAGGACCCGTATTTGACTTCTCGGCTGGGCGTGGCCTACGTACACGGTCTGCAGGGCAAGGGGGAAACGCTCAAAACCGCCGCGTGCGCCAAGCATTACGCGGTGCACTCGGGGCCGGAAGCCATCCGCCACAGCTTTGACGCACGCGTGAGCGCCAAAGACCTGCGGGAAACGTACTTACCCGCCTTCAAGACGCTGGTTACCGAGGCGAACGTGGAAAGCGTGATGGGCGCGTACAACCGCGTAAACGGAGAACCCGCCTGTGGCAGCAAAACGCTGCTGAAGGACATCCTGCGCGGCGAGTGGGGCTTTGCCGGGCATGTGGTCAGCGATTGCTGGGCTATCCGCGATTTTCATGAGCACCACGGGGTAACCGCCACCGCGCCGGAAAGCGCGGCGCTTGCCATGGAAAACGGCTGCGACCTGAACTGCGGCGATGTGTACCTGCAGGTGCTGGCGGCGTATCAGGAGGGGCGCATCACCGAGGCGCAGATCACGCTTGCCTGCGAACGGCTGATGACGACCCGCTTCTTGCTGGGCACGCTGGGCTCCGAGGGCAGCGCGTACGACAGTATTGACTACGATGCCTGCGATAACGACGCCCATGCCGCGCTGGCGCAGGCGCTGGCGGAAAAGTGCATGGTGCTGCTGAAAAACGACGGCGTGCTGCCGCTTTCGATGGACAAGCTGACAGCCGTCGGCGTGATCGGCCCCAATGCGAACAGCGTTGCCTGCCTGGAGGGGAACTATAACGGCACTTCCTCGCGGTATGTGACTTTTCTGGAGGGCATCCGTACGGCCTGCGAAGGCAAGGCGCGCGTGTTCTACGCGCAGGGCTGCCACCTGTATCAGGATCGGGTCAGCAATCTGGCCATGCCGGACGATCGGCTGGCCGAGGCGGTGGCCGTGGCCGAGCGCTGCGATGTGAGCATCCTCTGCCTGGGGCTGGATGCCACGCTGGAAGGGGAAGAAGGCGATACCGGCAATGAGTACTCCTCCGGGGATAAGAAGGATCTGCGCCTGCCGCCCAGCCAGCGTAAACTGCTAGACGCGGTGGTGGCGACCGGTAAACCGATTGTCGTGGTGCTGGCCGCGGGCAGTGCGCTGGCGGTAGAGCAGGGCAACGCGGTGCTGCATGCGTGGTACCCCGGGCAGGCGGGCGGTACGGCGCTGGCGCGCATCCTGTTTGGCGAGGTGTCCCCCAGCGGCCGTCTGCCGGTGACATTCTATCGCAGCGTGGATGATCTGCCGGACTTTGAGGACTACGCGATGCGCAACCGCACCTACCGTTATTATGAGGGCGAGCCGCTCTACCCCTTTGGGTACGGTTTGAGCTACACGCGCTTTACCTATGCCAACGCGACATACCGGGATGGTGCGGTGCGCGTGACGGTGCGCAATACGGGCGCATGCGACGGCGAAGATGTGGCGCAGGTGTATATTAAGGATCACGATACTCCCTATGCGGTGCGTAACCATAGCCTGTGCGCTTTCAAGCGCGTTGCGCTGCGCAGCGGGGAGCAGATGACGCTGATCCTGCCCGTGCCGGAATCGGCGTTCGCGTCTGTGGATGAAAACGGGCAAACGGTGTATGCGGGCAGACACTTTACGCTGTATGTGGGCGGGAGCCAGCCGGATGCGCGAAGCGTGGCTTTGAATGGCAACGCGCCGTTGGCTGTGGAGGTTCTGCGCGCCTGAGAGGGTTTATTCACAGGCAAGAGGGCGGAGTTAAGACTCCGCCCTCTTGCCTATCGGATCGCCCACCCCCCGCCGCAGCGGAGAAGGGTCAAGGGATGAAATCCCTTGCGGGGTTTGGGGTGGAACCCCAAGACCCCGCGCCGTAGCGCAAACTTGTAAGCGAGCGAACAGCCAGAAGGGCTATGAGGCGAGCGACAGAAGCGCATCATCAGGTTGCGCAATCTGTCCAACCCCCGCCGCAGCGGAGAAGGGTCAAGGGATGAAATCCCTTGCGGGGTTTGGGGCGGAGCCCCAAAGCCCCGCGCCGTATCCCATGCCCAACTGAAAAAATCCGGAAATCGGATTCCGTTCTCACGTCCATAGAGTTAATAAAAAAGCCCCGATAGCAACCGGAACCCGTGTTCCTCTGCCACCGAGGCTTTTCGAATGCCATTTGGCCAAAGACTGGCTACTCCGCGGGCGAATCCTGCGAGCGGCCGCTGAGCTCGTCGCGCACATACCCCGCAAGGATGGCGACGATCCGGGCGTTGCGACCGCCGTGGGCCACGATTACGTCCGCAAGGTTGATATAATTCCGGATATGCTTGTCGTACATGGGCTTGACGGTGGTCAGGTACTGCATGCTGATGTTGTCGATGCTGCGCCCGCGCTCGTTGATATCCCGCGTGATGCGCCTGAGCAGGCAGATGTCCGGCTCGACGCTCATGTAGAGCTTCAGGAACATCAGCTCGCAGAGGCGCTCGTCGTAGAATACGTGAATGCCTTCGATAATCAGCACGTCGGTGGGGTAGATCAGCTCATCCGGGTGGTCGGCGCGGCGGTGCAGGGTGTAGTCGTAAGCCTTGCGCGTGATGGGTTGCCCCGACAGCAGCGTTTTCATGTCCGCCAGGAATAGCTCGTGGTCGAAAATGCCCGGCTCATCGTAGTTGAGCAGAGCCCGCTCCTGTAAGGTCAGATGCGGATGATCCCGATAGTAATTGTCGTGGTTGATTACCATGCAGCCGTCTCCGACGGCGTTGCACAGCTCCTGCGCCAGCGTGCTTTTGCCGCTGCCGCTGGCGCCGCAGATTCCGATCACCAGCATGTTGCTCGACCTCTCCCCGTGTACTTGGTAAGGGTAGCCGCGCCACCGTGGCGCAAATTCAGCGTGGGTCCTGAGTCAGGAATTTTTCCATGACATAGCCCTCGATGGCATCGGTGCGCACACGCACCCAATCCTCCTGCGGGCATTCTTCCAGCACAACCAGCCGCTGGTGTTTGTAAAGCTTCATGAGCACCTCGCCGGAGGCATCCGGGGCGGCACGCAGGTTCAGGGTGGAATCGTCGTCGATGCCGGTTACTTCGGCATACCAGGCGCCGCTGGGCAGGGGCTGATCCACCGGCATCAGCGTGGGGCGCGGGGTGGGGGTGGGCACCGGCCCGGCGGTTTCCATCAGTGCGGGGGCTACAGCGGGCAACTCCGCCGGGGTATCGGCAAAACGCTTGAGCGTCATGCCGGGGTAGTAGAAGGCGAGAATATCCAGATAGGTTTTGCCGTACATACGGGCCATCCACTCAGCGCCGCGCTGGCTGAGCCCTACGCCGTGGCCGAAACGGCGGCTTTGAATCGTGAAGCTGTCCGCCTGCTCGGTTACGGATAGCATCTCGTTATTGTCGCTGTTGATGCCTAGCGATAATAGCTTTTCCGCGGTGGGGAAGATCGGAATATCCAGCGTGACCGCCGCCTGCGCGGGGACGAACGGCCCGTAGCTGGGCGCAGGCGTGGGGCTTGGGGTCGGCGCCAGGGTGGGGGTCGGCGTTTCGGCGACCGGCGGCGCGGCGGAAACCGGCGCGGGGGTAAAGAGGCTGACCTCCTCCACATCGTCATCCACCCAACGGGCGGGGGTTTGCGCGGGCGGGTCGGTGCGGGTGCGCGCCGAATAGGTGAAGGTGATGTGCAGCATGGTATATAGTTTCGAGGGCTCCGCGTACATGGGGGTATCCACCGAAACGGCGGTTACCTGATCCACCCGCAGGCTTTCCGGTGTGGGATCATACCCCTGCGCGGTGAGCGTATCGGTAAGCATCCGGCTCAGCAGCAGTCGCAGGGCATAGGGCGCGTCGGTCACTTCGGCGCAATGCTTGGGCAGGGTCACGCTCTGTACCTTGCTTTGCGGGTTATCCAGATCAAAGGGGTCATCCTGCATGGAGAGGTAGCCGTCGTTCTCGTTGCCGTCCCACACGTGGGAGGCGAGCTCCGTCTGCCCGCCGTTGCTGGCACTGTAATAACACAGGGCGAAGGCATCCTTGTAAAAACCGCATACGCCCCGCGTCTGATCCACAGCCAGTGCGGCCTGTGTATTGGCTTCGCGGCGGCCGCGATAGACCTGATCGTTGGTGTTGTCCACCACGTCGTAGAGCTTTTTACGGTTGGTTACCGCCTTGCTGAGCACATAGGTGCGTGCGGCGACCGCCTGCGCCTTGAGGGCTTCCAGCGGGAAGGAATCGCTCATTTCATAAGGCACGACGCCTTTAAGATAGTCTTCGGCGCTGAGGGTCAGCACGGCGCGCAGCCTGCCCTCGTCTACATCCAGCCGCAGATCGCCCTCGTAGAGCGATTCGTTGTTGGGAAACTGCAACGCGTTGATTCCGCCGTCCGTTACGGGGTGCCGCCGCAGGGTCAGCTCCGTGCCGCCCTCCATACTCAGCCCCGCGTAATACAGCACCATCCGACCGTCCTTGAGCAGGACCGTCAGGTCGCTGCCGCGGCCAAACATCAGAGAACTTTGGCCGACGTCCACGCTGTATGCGCCGTTCAGGGTCACATCCAGCCGATCAGTCAGGCTCAGGCGCGTCAGCAGCACGCGCACGGTCTGCGAGGCGCTGCCCTTGGCCTCCGGGATCGCATCCTGCGCATCGGCGCCCAGTGCGCCGGGGCAGAGCAGACAGAACGCCGCGATCGCGGCGATTAACCGACGGGTCCATTTTCGGGTCATGACTGCCTCCAATCCCGGGGCCGCCCGGCACGGGGTCCGGCGGCGAGGGGCCGCCAGATCTGCCCCTTATGGTAACACGGCTTTGGGCAAGTTGCAACCCCGCGTAAGGGGGTGCTCAATCGTAGCGGATTGCGCCGCCCAGATGCCGCAGCGCAGCCTCGTCGCGGATGCGGTACCCTTCCGGCGCGCGCACAAGCCACCCGGCTTCGCAAAAGTCGTGCAGCACCCGGAGCTGGTGGCGGTAGCTGGCGCCCATCAGATCGCTGACGCGCATCCAGTTCAGCGGCAGCCGATCGCCGCGGCGTGCGTAGAGCAGGTAGGCCGCCAGCCGCTCTGCCAGAGGATAGAAGTGATCCTGTGCGGCAATGCGGGAGGTGTGCTCCAGCTTGCGCGCCACCTCCCGGCCCAGATAGGCCAGCAGTACCGGGTCGGCAAAGATGCGCTCCCGCGTAGCGGGCAGGGGCAATGCCAGCAGCGCGCCCGCAGTCAGGGCGCGCACATCGCCGGTCAGGGTGGGGTAGCCCATCAGCAGCTCCAGTTCGCCCACGGTATGCAGGCCGCCGTATTCGCGCAGCAGCACGGCGCTGCCGTTTTCCAGCGTGCGGTGTACGGTGGCGCGGCCCTCCGCCACAAAGCACAGAGCGGTGAGCGGATCGCCGGAGGCGGCGAGTTTTTCGCCCACAGCAAACCGGTGCGAGGTCAGGGGATAGCCCGCGAGCGGCGGCAACTCCTGCGCGTGGCGTTCCAGCAGCAGGGCAGTCAGACGATCCATCGAAAAGTCTCCTTTAATCTGAAGGAATCTTTCAAAAGTAGGACATATGTCCTATCCATACGGCGTAAAGGCCTGTTATGCTTGCCACGGACAGGAGGGATCCGGCATGATGGTCTGGATGGCGATTGCCAGCGGCGCCATGGTGGCGCTCACATTGGTGCAGAACGGGGATCTGGCCCAGTATTTGGGCAATGCCCACGCGACGGTGGTGGTGCACGCGGTGGGGCTGCTCTCGCTGGTGCTGTGGCTCGCGTTGCGCCGCGTGCATTTCCGGTGGGACAGGCATACGCCGTGGTACGGCTACCTGGGCGGGGTGATGGGCGTTGTGACGGTGCTCGGCGCCAATACCTGCGTGGCATCGCTGGGGGTGACCGTGCCCGTGGCGATGATGCTGGTGGGGCAGACGCTGGCGGGTCTGGCGATCGACCAGTTCGGGTTTTTTGGTGCGGTGCGGCGGCCGCTGCGACCGGCGCACGGCATAAGCCTGCTGCTGATTGCCGCGGGTGTGGCAGTACTGCTCTGGGCATAAGGGAGGGATACGGATGCTTTGGTTGCTGGCGCTTTTACTGGGCGTGAACGTGGTGGTATCCCGCTACCTGAATGCCGTATACGCGTGCCACAACGGCGTGGCCATGGGGGCGGTGGCTAATTACGTGACCGGACTCATCACCGCGCTTGCGGTGCTGCTGGCGATTGGCGAACCGCTGCTGGCGCAGCCGTTGGGGGCGCTCACGCTGCGCAAGGCCGCCATGTTTTTGGGCGGCGCGGTGGGCATGGTGATGGTGCAGATGACGATTTACATTACGCCGCGGATGCCCGCGTTCCTGTCTACACTGTTGCTGTTTGTAAGCCAGTTGGGCACGGGCGTGGCCCTCGACTGGGTGCTTACGGGTACGTGCAGCCCCCAAAAGCTGCTGGGGGCCGCGCTGGTGATGCTGGGGCTGACCCACTATGCCTGGGTGGAACGAACCGCCGCCAGGCGGGTCAAGGCCGCCGCAACGCCGCTCCCATAACGTTTTACCGCCCTTAGTGTAGCACAAACGGGCAGCTTTGCCCAGCAGGCGCGGCGTGGGCGGCAGATTCGTGCTTGTGCCTTGACAGCTCCCCATTTGCGTGATATTATGCTATGGTTGCCCGTTATGTGCGCCCGGAAGTTCCGGCAGGGGGAAAACCCTGCCGATTCTGGCGTGATAACCGGCAAAGCGGACATCCGCAGGGAGGGAAACCCCGTATGGAAGAAGAACTGCGCCAGCCGGAAAAACGTGTGGTGGGCACCAAGCAGGTGCTGCGCGCCGTGCGCGACGGCCGTGCCGCCCGTGTGTTTCTCTGCAAGGATGCGGACGAGTTCCTCTACCGGCAGATTGAAGCCGCCTGTACGGAGCACAACGTGCCCGTGACCCAGATGGACAGCATGGAAAAACTGGGCAAACTTTGCCTGGTGGGCGTCAAAACCGCCGCCGCCGCGCTGCTCCGCTAACCGCGCCGTAAAGCCCCTGGGGTTGAGGGGCTGTATGGATAAATAACTCGGAGGTGTTATCTTTGCCCACGATTAATCAGTTGGTTCGCAAAGGCCGGCAGAAGATGGAAAACCGCTCGACGGCGCCCATTCTGCAGGGATGCCCGCAGAAGCGCGGCGTGTGCCTCAGCGTGAAAACCGCGACGCCTAAAAAGCCTAACTCTGCGCTGCGCAAGATTGCGCGTATCCGTCTGACCAATCAGATCGAAGGTACGTGCTATATCCCCGGCATCGGCCATAACCTGCAGGAGCACAGCGTTGTGCTCATCCGCGGCGGCCGCGTACGCGACCTGCCTGGCGTTCGTTACCACATCATCCGCGGCGCACTGGATACCGCCGGCGTGGCCAAGCGGATGCAAGCCCGTTCCCTGTACGGCGCGAAGCGGCCCAAGAAGTAACCGCCCTTTGCGCTGCCCATGCAGGAGCACTTTCGGAGCGGGCGCAGGCGCTTGAACCCAGCGGCGCAACCCAGCACGCAGGGCACAAGGCACACCGCGTGGCTCTCCGTGTTTTCGGAACGGCCGATGCTGACGGCCGTCAGAAAGCCCGTGTACAGCGCGCAAACGCAACACAGGAAACGATGCTTCAATCCGCAGGCGGCGGCCTGAAAACCGTCGCAGACCAATGTTAAGGAGGGAATCTCATGCCCCGTCGTGGTTTTATTCCCAAGCGCGAGGTGCTGCCGGATCCCGTACACGGGACCACGGTGGTCACCAAGCTCATCAACCAGATCATGCTTAAAGGCAAGCGCGGCACCGCCCAGCACATCTGCTACACCGCGTTTGATACCATTGCCGAGAAAACCGGCAAAGACGCCAACGAAGTCTTTACCTCCGCGCTGGCCAACGTGGCCCCGCAGCTGGAAGTGAAGGCCCGCCGCGTCGGCGGCGCCACCTATCAGGTGCCTATCGAAATCCGCCCGGAGCGCCGCCAGACCTTGGCGCTGCGCTGGCTGGTGGAGTTCAGCCGCAAGCGCGGCGAAAAGACCATGGCCGAGCGCCTGGCCGGCGAACTGCTGGACGCCGCCAACAATACCGGCAACGCCGTGAAGCGCAAAGAAGAAATGCACCGCATGGCCGAAGCGAACAAGGCGTTCGCGCACTATCGCTGGTGAGCGCCGGAACCTATTAACAAGCGAGTTCGAAAGGAGACCCATCGTATATGCCTAGAAGTCACCCCCTGGAAAAGGTGCGGAATATCGGCATCATGGCCCATATTGACGCCGGTAAAACGACGACCACCGAGCGCATCCTGTTTTACACGGGGCGCACGCATCGCCTGGGCGAGGTGCATGAGGGCGCGGCCACCATGGACTGGATGGAACAGGAGCAGGAGCGCGGCATCACCATTACGTCCGCTGCTACCACCTGTCTGTGGAACGGCCACCGCATCAACATCATCGACACTCCCGGCCATGTGGATTTCACCGTCGAGGTGGAACGCAGCCTGCGCGTACTGGATGGCGCCGTAGCCGTTTTCTGCGCCAAGGGTGGCGTAGAGCCCCAGAGCGAGACCGTTTGGCGCCAGGCCAACAAGTACAAAGTTCCTCGCATCGCCTACGTCAATAAAATGGACATCACCGGCGCGGACTTCTTCCGTGTGGTGAACATGATGAAGGAACGCCTGAATGCCAACGCCGTGCCGATTCAGCTGCCCATCGGCAGTGAGAACACCTTCAAGGGCATCATCGATCTGGTGCGCATGAAGGCGGAGGTCTACTACGACGACGAAGGCAAGGATGTGCGCGATGAGGAAATCCCTGAGGCATTCCGCGCCCAGGCGGACGAATATCGCCAGATCCTGATCGAGGCCGTTGCCGAGCAGGACGAAACGCTGATGGAGAAGTTCTTTGAAGGCGAGGAGCTCTCGCTGGACGAGATCAAGACCGCCATCCGCAAAGCGACGCTCGCCAACGACATGACGCCCGTACTGTGCGGGACGTCCTACCGCAATAAAGGCGTGCAGCCTCTTCTGGACGCCGTGGTGGACTACATGCCCTCCCCGGTGGACATTCCCGCCATCCGCGGCACCAAGCCCGGCGATCCGGACGTGGAGATTGACCGCCATGCCTCCGACAGCGAACCGCTTTCGGCGCTGGCCTTCAAGATCATGACCGACCCGTTTGTGGGCAAGCTGGCGTTTGTGCGCGTGTATAGCGGCATGCTCAACTCCGGCAGCTACGTGTTCAACTCTACCAAGCAAAAGCGCGAACGCGTCGGCCGCCTGCTGATGATGCACGCCAACCACCGTGAAGAGGTGGAAACCGTCTACAGCGGCGAAATCTGCGGTATCGTGGGCCTCAAGGACACCACCACCGCCGACACCCTCTGCGACGAGAGCAATCAGGTGCTCCTGGAGTCGATGGAGTTCCCGGATCCTGTGATCCAGGTCGCCATCGAGCCCAAGACCAAAGCCGGTCAGGATAAGATGACCATGGCGCTGATCAAGCTCGCTGAAGAGGACCCGACCTTCAAAACCTACACCGACCAACAGACCGGGCAGACCATCATCGCCGGCATGGGCGAACTCCACCTGGAAATCATTGTGGATCGCCTGCTGCGCGAGTTCAAGGTGGAAGCGACTGTCGGCAAACCGCAGGTGGCCTACCGCGAAACCATCCGCCGCGCAGCCGAAGCCGAAGGGCGCTACGTGCGCCAGACCGGCGGCCACGGCCAGTACGGTCACTGCAAAATCCGCATCGAGCCGGTGGCACCCGGTGTGGGCTACTCATTTGAGAACAACATTGTGGGCGGCGTGATTCCCAAGGAATTTATCGCCCCCATCGACAGCGGTATCCGCGAAGCCAGCCAGAGCGGCATTCTGGGCGGTTTCGAAGTAGTGGACTTCAAGGCGAGCGTCTTTGACGGCAGCTACCACGAAGTGGACTCCTCCGAAATGGCCTTCAAAATCGCCGGTTCCATGGCCTTCAAGGAAGCGCTGGCCAAAGCCGATCCCTGCCTGATGGAACCCATGATGAAGGTCGAGGTTATCATCCCCGAGCAGTACATGGGCGACGTTATTGGCGATATCTCCAGCCGCCGCGGCCGCATCGAGGGCATGGAAGCCCGGCTGGGCGAGCAGAGCGTGCACGCGTTTGTGCCGCTGTCGGAGATGTTCGGCTATGCCACCGACCTGCGCAGCCGCACGCAGGGCCGCGGACTGTTTACCATGCAGTTCGACCATTACGAAGAAGTGCCGCGCAGCATCGCCGAAAAGGTGACCGGCCGCGGCAAGAACGACGCCAACTAACCCTCACTTAAAGCGAGATTCGCTTTCACATCTGTCATTAAGGAGGAACATTCCATGGCCAAGGCACATTTTGAACGAAACAAGCCGCACGTGAACATCGGCACCATCGGCCACGTCGACCACGGCAAGACCACGCTGACGGCGGCGATCACCATGACGCTGGCGCAGCTGGGCGAAGCGAAGGCGATGAAGTACGAGGATATCGACAAGGCGCCGGAAGAGAAAGCCCGCGGCATCACGATCAACACCGCGCACGTGGAATATGAAACCAAGAAGCGTCACTACGCCCATGTGGACTGCCCGGGCCACGCGGACTACGTGAAGAACATGATCACCGGCGCGGCGCAGATGGACGGCGCGATCCTGGTGGTGTCGGCGCCCGACGGCCCGATGCCCCAGACCCGCGAGCACATCGTGCTGGCCCGCCAGGTGGGCGTGCCCTACATCGTCGTGTTCCTGAACAAGACCGACATGATGGACGACCCGGAACTGCTGGAGCTGGTGGAGATGGAAATCCGCGAACTGCTGGCGCAGTATGAGTTCCCGGCGGACGACATCCCCTTTGTGAAGGGCTCCGCGCTCAAGGCGCTGGAGTATGTGCAGAACGGCGGCACCGACGTGCTGAACGCGCCGGAGACCAAGTGCATCTTTGAGCTGATGGACGCGGTGGACAGCTACATCCCCGATCCGGAGCGCGCGACCGATCAGCCCTTCCTGATGCCTGTGGAAGATACCATGACCATCACCGGCCGCGGCACCGTGGCGACCGGCCGTGTGGAGCGCGGCATCGCCAAGGTCGGCGACACTGTGGAGATCGTGGGCCTGATGGAAAAGCCCCGTTCCACCGTCATCACCGGTCTGGAAATGTTCCGCAAGACGCTGGACATGGCGGAAGCCGGCGACAACGTGGGCGCGCTGCTGCGCGGCGTACAGCGTAACGAGATCGAGCGCGGTCAGGTGTTGGCCAAGCCCGGCTCCATCCACCCGCACACCCACTTTGTGGGCCAGGTGTACGTGCTGACCAAGGAAGAAGGCGGCCGGCATACTCCGTTCTTCAACGGCTATCGCCCGCAGTTCTACTTCCGTACCACCGACGTGACCGGCAACATCAAGCTGCCTGACGGCGTGGAGATGGTTATGCCCGGCGACCACATCGACATGGAAATCAACCTGATTACCCCCATCGCCATCGAGCAGGGCCTCCGCTTCGCTATCCGCGAAGGCGGCCGCACCGTGGGCTCCGGCGTTGTGTCCAAGGTGATCGTGTAACCGACCCATCGCGCGTAACGGCGCCGCCCCGCACCCGCGGGGTGGCGCAGACCGCGCAAATCCATAAACCGGCTGTGGCTGCGTATGGAGCGCAACCCCGACCGGCCCAGACCGACAGTAGGAGGTGGCGGACATGGCGAGCGTTGCCCGCAACAAGATCATGCTGGCTTGCACCGAGTGCAAACAGCGGAATTACAACTCCATGAAGAACAAGAAGAATACTCCCGATCGCATCGAGCTGAACAAGTACTGCCGTTTCTGCAAGAAGCACACCGTGCATCGTGAAACGAAGTAAGGCGCTGCGACGAGAAGGAGTGAGTATCCATGGCTGACGAAAAGAAAGCGGTGGGCAAGGCAAAGAAAGCCAACTTCTTTGTCCGTTTTGGGCGCGGTTTCGTAAACTTCTTCAAGAAGATCGGACTCGCGTTCAAAAACACGTGGCATGAGTTGCAAAAGGTAACTTGGCCCACCAAGGACAAGCTGATTAACTACATCATCATCGTCGTGCTCACGATTCTCTTCCTGATGCTGATTATCGGCTTGCTGGACACCGGCGCATCCGCGTTGGTGAACCTGTTGATGTCCAAGTAGTGAGGAGATCGCAATGGCCGAGAAACAGAAGGAGCCCTGCTGGTATGTCGTGCATACCTATTCGGGCTATGAGAACAAGGTAAAGGACAACATCGAAAAGTCTGTCGAAAACAACGGCATGCAGGACTTGATCCTGGACGTACGCGTTCCCGTGGAGGACGTGGTCGAGATCAAGAACAACCGCCGCGTGAAAAGCCAGCGCAAGGTCTACCCCGGGTACGTGCTCGTGCACATGATCGAGACCAGCGAAAGCTGGTATCTGGTGCGCAACACGCGCGGGGTCACAGGTTTTGTAGGCCCCGACAGCAAGCCCGTCCCCTTGACGCCCGAAGAAGTGGACATGATGCTTTCCACGCAGATTCACAGCGTGGAGTTCGGCATCGCCATCGGCGAGGAAGTGCGCATTCTGTCCGGCCCGCTGGAAAACTTCACGGGCGTGGTGGAGGACGTGGATACCGTGCGGCAGAAACTGACCGTCAAGGTAAAAATGTTCCTCGGCCGCGAAATGCCCGTCGAGGTGGATCTGCAAGACGTGGTCAAGGTCTGAACGCGCCGCCCCGCCGCACACGCGTCGGGTTCGGCACGTCGCAAACACGCAGGCGGGCGACCGCCGCACCGCCTTTGCCTTCGGGCAGCGGCCAAACGCCGCGACCCCACCGCAAAGGCCGTGGGAGGAACGGAAGCGTTCCGCATCACCACAAACTGAGGAGGTTCCATTACCATGGCTAAGAAAGTCAC
This sequence comes from Candidatus Limiplasma sp., assembly GCA_963666755.2. Classification (GTDB taxonomy): domain Bacteria; phylum Bacillota; class Clostridia; order Christensenellales; family Aristaeellaceae; genus CAXXOK01. The sequence goes on along the minus strand of CAXXGW010000009.1, from coordinate 2,267,621 downwards.
AGCGATGATCAAGTTGCAAGTTCCCGCCGCCAAGGCTACGCCCGCGCCGCCGATCGGCCCCGCGCTCGGCCAGCACGGTGTGAACATCCCGGGTTTCTGCAAGGAGTTTAACGAGCGCACGTCCAAGGACGCGGGCCTGATTATCCCCGTGGTAATCACCGTTTACTCCGACCGCACGTTCACCTTCATTACCAAGACGCCGCCGGTGCCCGTGCTCATTAAAAAAGAGCTGGGGCTGGAACATGCCAGCGGCCGCCCCAACCGCGATAAGGTGGGTATGCTCACCAAGGCGCAGGTTCGCAAAATTGCCGAGCTCAAGCGCCCCGATGAAAACGCCACGGAAATCGAAAGCATCGAGAGCATGGTGCGCGGCACCGCGCGCTCCATGGGCATCACGGTTGAGGAATAAATAAGCGTTTGTGGGAGGACATTGTGCCGTTATTACCACAGGGAGGATTAGAACGATGAAACACGGAAAGAAGTACACCGACAGCATTAAGCTGATCGACAACCTCAAGGCTTACGATCCCGAAGAGGCGTGCGACCTCGTCTGCAAAACCAGCAAGGCGAAGTTTGACGAAACCATCGAGATTTCCGTTCGCCTGGGCGTTGACCCCCGCCATGCGGACCAGCAGGTTCGCGGCGCGGTGGTACTGCCCAACGGTACCGGTCGCGTAACCCGCGTGCTGGTGATTACCAAGGGCGACAAGGCCAAGGAAGCCGAAGCCGCGGGCGCGGATTTTGTGGGCGCCGAGGAGATGGTACAGAAAATCCAGACCGAAAACTGGTTTGGGTATGATGTGATCGTCGCCACGCCGGACATGATGGGTGTAATCGGCCGTATCGGCCGCATCCTGGGCCCCAAGGGCCTCATGCCGAACCCCAAGAGCGGCACCGTGACTACGGACCTGACCAAGGCTATCCACGATATCAAAGCCGGTAAGGTGGAGTATCGCGTGGATAAGACGGCCATTATCCACTGCCCGGTGGGCAAGGCGTCCTTCGGCGCCGAGAAGCTGGGCGAGAACCTCAAGGCGCTGATGGACGCCATCAACAAGGCAAAGCCTGCCACGGCCAAGGGCGTGTATGTGCGGTCGCTTTACCTGTGCGCCACCATGGGCCCGTCCGTCAAGGTCAACCCCTTGAAGTTCTAAGCGAGATTTGTAAAACAGAGGCCCCGAGGGGCCTCTGTTTTTGTGTGTGGAAAACTTCCTGGAAAGTGTAGATTTTGGCTTGCAGAGGTTTTCCCAACAATGCGCCCGCACAGAGATCATCCGCGCCGTGCATGCCCGCCTCGCCTGCGGGCATCGGTTGTGAAAGGAAGGGGTGTAAGCTGATTTGCGCTGCTTTCATATCGAATGGGTTCCAAATTGTGTGTCCGTTGTGAAGGCAGATTGCAGGGTGGCTTCCGTGCAAATCTGCTGTGGAAAGAAGCTCTGACAGTGTTGCATTGTTGGGCAGATCGAACCACCGGTGAAATGGGGGGCAGGAGAAGAAATTCAGGACTCCTGTTCGGTTGGGGCTTTCGATACGGCGTATCGGCCTTAAAACAGGGTCATAACAAATCAGGGCATGGCTGGAATTAACAAACCATTTCCGCCCTGTACGGTGAAACTCGATACATTAGGGTAAAAAGTACTCGATCGTTCGTTTTTATTTTTCCGGACGGAAAACGAATCCTTTTCGGAATGTCGGGAAAGCCTTACTTTGTATAGGCTTGATTGGTGAATCCAGACCTATAAGCGGGACAAATAGCGCCCTGCGGGACGAAAATGACTCTTGCATTTTCCGAACGGATACGGTATTATATCGGCAGCGGTACGAGAAGTGCCCATAGGGCAAAAAGCGTCCCTAGCGAACGCTTGAAGGCGTATTTTTTGTACCCAAAATTCATTGGACATCATACCGGTGCATGAAGGAGGGTTCCCAACCATGGAGCGAGTGTTCAATTTTTCTGCCGGACCTGCGGCAATCGATGAAAGCGTGCTGGCGAAAGCGGCGGCGGATCTGGTCTGTTTCCCCGGCCGTGGGATGAGCGTGCTGGAGATGAGCCATCGCAGCGGGATGTATCTGGACATCTACAATGCGGCTGTGGCGCTTTTCCGGGAAGTGATGGGCGTACCGGAGAATTACGAAGTGCTTTTCCTGCAGGGCGGCGCCACGATGGAGTTTAGCGCCGTACCCCTGAACCTGCTTGGCGCGGGTCAGGTTGCGGAGTATATCGACACCGGCAATTTTGCGCACATCGCCGCGCAGGAGGCGGGTAAATACGGCCAGGTGAACGTGATCGCCTCCAGCCGGGACGCGAACTATACGTACATCCCGGATATGAAACAGATGACCGTATCCCCCGAGGCGGCGTATCTGTACATTACGACGAACAATACTATTTACGGTACCCGTTACATCGAGCTGCCGGATACGGGCGCGGTGCCGTTAGTGGCGGACGCGAGCAGCAATATCCTCTCCGAGCCGATGGACGTAAGCCGCTTTGGCGTGCTGTTCGCTGGTACGCAAAAGAATATCGGTCCCGCCGGAATGGCGATTGTGCTGGTGCGCAAGGATCTGCTGGGGCACCCCAGCCCACTGTGCCCTAAAGTGGTGGACTGGACCGTGCAGGCGAAGAACGACAGCATGATTAATACCCCCAACACCTTTGCCATTTACATGATCCAGCTGGTGTGCGAGTGGATGAAGGCGCGCGGCGGCGTGCCCGCGTTCTATGAAATGAATCAGGCAAAGGCAAAGCTGCTGTACGATTATCTGGACCAGAGCAAGCTGTTCCATAACCCGGTGCAGCCCAAGTACCGCTCGCTGATGAACGTCACCTTTTTAACCGGGGACGAGGCGAAGGACGATGCGTTTGTCAAGGTCTGCGCGAAGAACGGGCTGGTCAACCTGAAAGGCCACCGCAACGTAGGCGGGATGCGCGCCAGCATTTATAACGCGATGCCGATTGAAGGCGTACGGAAACTGGTGGATCGGATGGCCGCCTTTGAAAAGGAAAACGGCTGATCTAGCGTTTAAGTGGTAAAACAACCCCTAAAGGGGAAGGAGCGGTTCTGATGTACAAAATCCGGACGCTGAATGAAATTTCGGATGTGATTCACCAAACGTTATGCGCGGGGGAATACCTGATCTCCCGTGAGGAGCCGGTGCCGGACGCAATTCTGGTGCGCTCGGCCGATATGCACAATATGACGCTGCCCGAGGGTCTGCTGGCCATCGCGCGCGCGGGCGCGGGCACGAATAACGTGCCTATCGAAGAGTGCAGCCGCCGTGGCGTGGTGGTGTTCAACACCCCCGGTGCCAACGCGAATGCCGTGGCGGAACTGGTCGTGTGCGGGCTCATGCTGGGCAGCCGCAATGTGGCGGGTGGCATTGAGTGGGTGAAAACCCTGCAGGGTAAAGGCGACGAGGTGCCCAAGCTGGTGGAGAAGGGCAAATCCCAGTTTGTGGGGCCGGAGGTGCGCGGCAAGACACTGGGCGTGGTTGGGTTGGGCGCGATCGGCGCGATTGTGGCGAACACCGCCTCACAGGGTCTTGGGATGGAAGTAGTGGGCTACGACCCCTTCATCAGTGTGGAAAGCGCCTGGTCGCTCAGCCGTTCCATCAAACGTTGCAAAAACCGGGATGAAATCCTGACCCAAAGCGATTACCTGACGCTGCACGTACCGCTGACGGAGCAGACCCGGAATCTGGTGGATGCGGGCGCGATTGCCCGGATGAAGGACGGCGTGCATCTGCTGAACTTTAGCCGTGCCGAGCTGGTGGATGTTGAGGCGGTCAAGGTTGCGCTGGCCAGCGGGAAAATTGCCAGCTACGTTACGGATTTCCCGGTGGACGCGCTGATCGGGGTGCCCAACGCGGTGGTGATCCCCCATCTGGGAGCGAGCACGCCGGAGAGCGAGGAAAACTGCGCGGTGATGGCCGCCTGCGAGTTGCGGGATTATTTGGAGCTGGGGCGCATCCATAACAGCGTCAACCTGCCGGATATGCCGCTGGACGGCGTAAACGGCAATCGCATTCTGGTAATCCATGAGAATGTGCCCAGCATGGTCAGCGCCATTTCGGCGGCGATCGGCGCCAAGCACATCAACATTGATAACATGCAGAATAAAAGCCGGAAGGAAATGGCGGTCACAGTGCTGGAACTGGACGACCATCCCGACGAGGCGCTCATTTCGGAAATTCGTGTGCTTCCGGGCGTGATCCGGGTGCGTACGTTCGAAGGGAACTAAGGGGATAGGGAGCATTGGGCCTGCCCACCGCCGCAGCGGAACCGGGTCAAGGGAAAATAGCCCCTGCAGGGTTTGGGGCAGCGCCCCAACACCCCCGCCGCAGCGACATAACCAAAGCGCGCGAACAGCCCGAAGGGCTATGAGGCGCGCGGTAAAGGATACTGCGGAGTTTAATAGACGCGCCATTTCCCCGCCACAGCGAAACCGGGTCAAGGGCTAATAGCCCTTGCAGGGTTTGGGGCAGCGCCCCAACACCCCCGCCGCAGCGACATAACCAAAGCGCGCGAACAGCCCGAAGGGCTATGAGGCGCGCGGTAAAGGATACTGCGGAGTTTAATAGACGCGCCATTTCCCCGCCACAGCGAAACCGGGTCAAGGGCTAATAGCCCTTGCAGGGTTTGGGGCAGCGCACCAAACTCCCCGCCGCAGCGACATAGCCAAAGCGCGCGAACAGCCCGAAAGGCATTGAGGCGAGAGACAGGCGCGTTCTCCCGATTTCATTCTAAAAAGCCCTCGGCTAAACCGTGGGCCGTGATCGTCGAAATATGGGTAATATTGTTGCACAGTGTAAGGGATTGGATCGTTCTCTTAGTTCTGCAAACGTGTATCATGCCATGCAGCGTAGAATCACATAGGTTAAAACAAACAAAGCTTGCGGCCGGTATGCCGCAGGCTTTGCTTGTGCAGAGTAAGCAGGTCGCTTTTTCAAATCTAGAGCTTCTGCAGGTATTTATGCAGATTCTCGCCCGCGAAACCCTCCACAGCCTCGGCGCTGAACCCGCGCGCGCGCATCCGATCCAGCAGGGCGTAAACGCAACCGGCATGCTCCAACCCCTCGGGATGCGTTTCGATGCCGTCAAAATCAGACCCCATGCCGATGTGCTCGGCGCCGCCCAACTGCGTCATGTGGTCGATGTGGTCAATTACGGTATCCAGATCGGCGCGCTGGTCGGGGTGCAGGAAGGCGGGGTAAAAATTGACGCCGACATAGCCGCCCATAGCAAAGATGGCTTTGAGCTGATCGTCCGTCAGGTTGCGGGGATGGTCGCAAAGCGCACGGCAGCAGCTGTGCGTGGCGATGATCGGTTTTTCGCTGATGGAAAGGGTGTCCTTGACCCCCGCTATGTTCAGGTGGCTGATATCGACCGCCATGCCCTGCCGGTTCATCCGCTTGACCAGCGCCTTGCCTGCGGGGGTCAGCCCCTGATCGGCATTGCGGATAGCCGGCCACGCAAAGGGGTTTTCGTTGTTCCAGACAATGGCGGCAATGCGCACACCCCAGAGCGCAAAGGCATCCACCGTTTGTAAACCGGGGATGAACGCCTCGCCCCCCTCGATGGTCAGGAGCACGTTGGGCTGCCCGGGCTGGGCCTCCTCCACAGTGCGAACCTGCCGGAAACCTTGCGCAAGCAGGGTGTTGAGCGCCTGCATTTCCCGGTCGATCAGCCCGATATCCTCGCCGTGCAGACCGTTGGGGCCAGTCCACAGCGCCAGCGCCTGGATGCGCGTATCGCCGGGATGGCCGTCCGTGAGCCGCTCCCGCGTAATATCGCAGGGTTTGGTCGCATCACGGGTTTTATCCTGTAAGGCATAAAGCGTATCGGCATGGGTGTCACAAATCAGCATAGGGGTGCCTCCCATTTTATAATTTGCGGTTCATGATGGAGACGATCAGCCCGCCGTTCTGGAAGACCGGCGCCAGCGCGCTTTGCGCCACCAGCGTCTGGAACTGTTCCAGCGGGATCACGCTGCGTAAAAGCGGCATGGCGGTAAAGATCACAAAGCACAGCACGCAGCCGATCACGAACCCGAATGCACCGCCCGCCAGCCAGTCCAGCTGTTTGAGCAGCGGAAAACGGAATACGGACTTGATCAGGTTAACCAGAATCGTAACCACGATGAAGCACAGCACAAAACAGACAATAAAGCTGAGTACGTTGATGCTGACGGACAGGATGGTCTGGTTGACATAATCGCCTACGGTGTTGGCCAGATTGCCCAGAGGGCTGAACACTTTTTCGCTCAGGTTGGCCTGCAGCAGGCGGCCGATGGGGTCGGGCAGGTTGGCTTTACTTACAATCGCTTCGATGTTGCTGGTGCTCAGGGTATCCACCGCGCGGCTGCTGAGGTCCAGATCGCCCAGCAGGCTGCCGGAATCGGTGTAACTGCTGATGAGGCGCACAATCTCCGTATTGGCGCTGATGGCGTCCGAAAGCCGCGGGAACAGCCAGAAGGAACCCGCGAAAGAAAGCAGGCAGCCTCCCAGGTTGAGCAGCGACTGGATAAACCCCCGGTAGAAGCCAAACAGCACGCACAACGCTATCACGCCGATGATGCCGTAGTCGATTACATTCAAGGCGTTCCCTCCTTCAGACGGTCGTCAGCGCCCGGTGCCCTGCGGCAGCGTGCACACGTACACCTCGTTATCGCAGGCCACCAGAATGTTGCCGTTGCTCAGCGCCCCAATGTAACGGGTCGCAGCTTTTTCAAGCGGCAGCTTGTAATCCGAAAAGCGATTATCGCCCAGCGAGGCACGGAACAGCATGGTGGAGCTTACGGCGTACAGGTTCTGATCCCATACCGCGGCGCCGATGCAGGTGTCCGGCAGGCTGTAGCGGCGGTCGATGCTGCCGCTGATCAGGCGCAGCTCGCGCACGTCAAAATCACTTTCGGTCTGCGCGGTAGGGGCAAACAGCATCAGCGCGTTGCCTTTTTCGGGGATGTCGCTGTCGATCAGCCGCCAGCCGTACACCAGAACACTGGCGGAGGTATCCTGTGTGCCGCGGTAGTTAAAGCTGAGCATTTTGCGGGTGTTGACCACGCGCAGCACGCCGTTTTCATACAGCACCGCGTAGGTGATGGCGTTGCCCAGCGATACCTCGCCGGTGTTCATCTTGCCCACCTCAAAGGTGTTCAGGATGGTGTTGGAGGCTGTGCCAAACACATCCAGCGCAAGCGTCCACATATACTCGCCGTTTTTGCCGTAAAAACCCACGTCCAGCATCAGCAGGTTCTGATAGGCGTCGGCTTCCTCATCCATATGCGCGCCCAGATGATCCTTGACCACCAGGCGGGGGGAGGTATTATCGCCGATCACGGCGGCCACGTACTGCTTGCCGGCGCGTGCAAACTGGATCGGCTCGCCCAGATTGTCGTTGTAGGTGGAGTTGCCGTTCTGGTCGATAATATAGATGGTGTTTCCAGCCCAGGCGGCGACTATCTCATCGGTGCAATCGAAACCGGCGTTGGCGCCCAGTTGGAAGGACCAGCGCACCGCGCCCCGGTCGCTCATGCAGTGGATGCTTACGCCGTCGTAATACAGCACATTGCTGCCGAAGGGGCGGATGTTGTCGCTGTAATCGCAGGGCAGGCGGTAGGCGGAAACCCGCGTGACCGGTCTGTGGCTGAAAAGCTGCACGAGCAGCACAATAGCCAGCACCAGCGTGGCTATGATACCCGCCAGAATAAGAAGCGATTGCCAGCGCTTGCGTTTGGCTTTTACCCTTTGCATAGTCTCTCCTTGGAAAGCGTCCTGCCGTCTGCGCGGTTGCAGGGGCGCGGTTCGGCTGTCGGGCGCGCGGGGCGCGCAGGCAACACCCGTATTATAACGGAAAGCGCGGCGGATGACAAGCGCCAACCGGAGGTTCCGGCCCGGGTGCGTACACGAGGGAGTTCAAAAATACCGCAGAAACACAAAAACAGCTTGACAAATCAGACGGCATCAACTAATATAACTATTTGAGTATGCGTACACCGCATCGCTTCGCAAGGGGGTTCACGCTTGGACGGCTTGCTGCAAGGCGCGACGGTTTATCGGCAGGGGAGCCTGTCGAAAGAGGACGTCGCATTCGTCAGAGGGAAGATGGTCGAACCTTCGGCCGTGGCCGGTCGGGACGACGCAATCCGTGTTCCCGTTCTTCCATTTCAGAATTGCATGATTACACCCGGTTTCGTAGATGTTCACGTTCATCTGCGGGAACCGGGTTTTTCGTACAAGGAAACCATCGCCGCAGGGTCGCGCGCGGCTGCGCACGGCGGGTATACCACCGTGTGCGCCATGCCCAATCTGAACCCAGCGCCCGACAGCCCTGAATCGCTTGCCGAGGAACAGGCGCTGATCCGCCGGGATGCCTGCGTGCATGTGCTGCCCTACGGCTGCATTACCATGGGGCAGAAGGGCGAGGGCACGCTGTGCGATTACGCGGCACTGGCCCCGCAGGTGGTGGGTTTCAGCGACGACGGGCGCGGGGTGCAGAGCGAAAGCACCATGCGCGCGGCCATGGAGCGCATCGCCGCCACGGGCAGCCTGCTGGCCGCCCACTGCGAGCAGAACGATCTGCTGCGCGGCGGGTACATCCACGACGGGGCGTACTGCCGCGCCCACGGGCACCGCGGCATCGCCAGCGAAAGCGAGTGGCGGCAGCTGGAGCGGGATTTGCGGCTGGCGAAAGAAACGGGTTGCCGCTACCATGTTTGCCACGTATCCTGCAAGGAGAGCGTAGCGCTGCTGCGGCGCGCAAAGGCCGAAGGGGCGGACGTGACCTGCGAAACCGCGCCGCATTACCTGCTGCTGTGCGACGACGATCTGCAGGAGAACGGCCGCTTCAAGATGAACCCGCCCCTCCGCGCCCGGGAGGACCGGGACGCGCTGATCGCCGGGGTGCTGGACGGCACCATTGATATGATCGCAACCGACCACGCGCCCCATTCGCCGGCGGAAAAGGCAGGCGGTCTGGAACACAGCGTCATGGGCGTGGTGGGGCTGGAATGCGCCTTTGCGGCGCTGTACACGGGGCTGGTGCGCACGGGCATCCTGCCGCTGGGCCAGCTGCTGCGGCTAATGACCGACGCGCCCCGCGCGCGCTTCGGGCTGCCGCCCGTCACGCTGCGCCCTGGGGAGGATGCGGATTTGACGGTGTTCGACCTGACGGCGGCGGAGCGAATCGACCCGGAGCGCTTTCTATCGCTGGGCCGGGCGACACCCTTCGCGGGCATGGAAGTGTACGGGCGCTGCGAACTGACTTTGGTAGGGGGGAAAACCGTATGGCAACGCTAAACCGCAAGCTGGTGCTGGAAAACGGCTCCGAGTTTCTGGGCACGGGGTTCGGCGCATCGGCCGAGGCGCTGTGCGAGATGGTGTTCAACACCTCGATGGTAGGCTATCAGGAAATCGTGACCGACCCCAGCTACACCGCGCAGATGGTGGTCATGACCTACCCGCTGATCGGCAATTACGGCGTGACGGATGAGGATTATGAAACCCGCACCCCAACCATGGGAGCGCTGGTGGTGCGCGAGTATAACGACCTGCCCAGCAATTTCCGCTACACCAAGACGCTGGGGGAGCTGCTGGAGGAGAACGGCATCCCCGGCATTCAGGGGGTGGATACCCGCCAGATTAACCGGATGATCCGCAACGAGGGCAGCCAGCGCGCGCTGCTGTGCGCCCCGGAGGTAAGCCGGGAGGAGGCGCTGAAGCGCATCCACGCCTACCGCTACCCGCAGGATGTGGTGCGCCGCGTCAGCAGCCCTAAAAAATGGTACGCCCGCACGCCCAACGCACGCTTTAACGTGGTGTGTGTGGATTGCGGGGTCAAGCTGAACATCATCCGCAAGCTGCGGGGGCTGGACTGCAACGTGCTGGTGGTGCCCTACGACACCCCGGCCGACACCATCCTGAGCTTCAAACCGGATGGGCTGTTCCTCTCCAACGGCCCCGGGGACCCCGAGGATGTGACCCCCGTGATCGACATGGTGCGCACCCTGCGCGGACGGCTGCCGATTTTCGGCATCTGCCTTGGGCACCAGATGATTGCGCTGGCCTGCGGCGGCAAAACCTACAAAATGAAGTTCGGCCACCGTGGCGGCAACCACCCGGTACGCAACCTGCAAACCGGCAAGATCGAAATCACCAGCCAGAACCATAGCTTCGCCGTCGATCCGGAAAGCCTTGCGGGCACGGGGCTGACTGTGACGCACGAGAACCTGCTGGACCATACGGTGGAAGGTATGGAATGCGCCGCCGACCGCCTGTTCAGCGTTCAATACCACCCGGAAAGCGCCCCCGGCCCGCAGGACAGCGCCTACCTGTTCGGCCGTTTTATCGACTGGATGGCCGCCGCAAAGGAGGGTACCGCCCATGCCTAAACGCACAGACCTCCGCCGCATTCTGGTGATTGGTTCCGGCCCCATCGTGATCGGGCAGGCCGCCGAGTTTGACTACGCAGGCACGCAGGCCTGCCTGGCCCTGCGGGAGGAAGGGTATGAGGTAATCCTCGTCAACTCCAACCCCGCCACCATCATGACGGATACGCACATCGCCGACAAGGTGTACATGGAACCCCTCACGCTGGACTATGTGGCTAAAATACTGCGTTATGAGCGGCCGGACGCCATCCTGCCGGGGCTGGGCGGACAAACGGGCCTGAACTTGGCCATGCAGCTGAGCCGCAAGGGTGTGCTGGACGAGTGCGCGGTCGAAATTCTGGGCACCAGCTTCCCCTCCATCGAAATGGCGGAGGATCGGGAAAAGTTCAAGGAACTATGCCAGAGCCTGAACGAGCCGGTGCTGCCTTCGCAGATTGCCACCACTTTGGCGGAAGGGCAGGCCGCCGCACAGGCCATCGGCTACCCTGTGGTGCTGCGCCCTGCCTTTACACTGGGCGGCACGGGCGGCGGGTTTGCCGATACCGAAGACGAGCTGATCCCGATGATGGAGCACGCGCTGCAGCTTTCGCCGGTGCATCAGGTGCTGGTGGAAAAGAGCATCAAAGGCTATAAGGAAATCGAATATGAGGTGATGCGCGATGCCAACGATACCGCCATCGCCATCTGCAACATGGAAAACCTCGACCCGGTAGGGGTGCATACGGGCGATTCCATCGTCGTCTGCCCCAGCCAGACGCTAACCAACAAGGAATACCACATGCTGCGCGACAGCGCGCTGAAGATCATCCGCGCGCTGAAAATCGAGGGCGGCTGTAACGTGCAGTTCGCACTGGACCCCTTCAGCTTCCAGTACTTCCTGATTGAGGTGAACCCGCGCGTAAGCCGCTCTTCGGCGCTGGCCAGCAAGGCCAGCGGATACCCCATCGCGCGCGTGTCCGCCAAGGTGGCGGTGGGTCTGCATCTGGATGAGATTCCGCTGGCGAACACTCCCGCGTGCTTTGAGCCCGCGCTGGATTATGTGGTTACGAAAATTGCCCGCTTCCCCTTTGACAAACTGGAAGGGGCGAGCAACCGCCTGTCCACCCAGATGAAGGCGACCGGCGAAGTGATGAGCATCGGCCGCACGTTTGAAGAAAGCCTGCTCAAGGCCGTACGCTCGCTGGAGGTGGGTGCCTGCCACCTGTACAGCCCGAAATTCGACGCGCTAACCGCGGAGGATTTGCTGCACTACATCCACGAGCCGACCGACGACCGGCTGTTCGCGCTGGCGCAGCTGATCCGCCTTGGGGTGGATTTGAGCCTGATGTATAACGAAACGATGATCGACATGTTCTTCCTGGAAAAAATCAAGAACATTGTGGATTTTGAGGCGCGGCTGCAGGCGCACCCCGGCGATGCCGATACGCTGTACGCCGCCAAGCGCATGGGCGTGAGCGACCGCTACATCGGCCAGCGCTGGGGCCTGCGGGAGGGCGAGGTGTTCCGCCTGCGGGAAAAACTGGGGCTGATGCCGGTGTATAAAATGATCGACACCTGCGCCAGCGAGTTTGACAGCTACGTGCCCTACTTCTACTCCACCTACGAGCAGGAGAACGAATCCATCGTTTCCGACCGGAAGAAGATTGTGGTGCTGGGCTCCGGGCCGATCCGCATCGGGCAGGGGGTGGAGTTTGACTACTCCACCGTACACGCCATCTGGACCATCCGGGAGGCGGGGTACGAAGCGATCATCATCAACAACAACCCGGAAACCGTCTCCACCGATTACACCACCAGCGATAAGCTCTACTTCGAGCCCCTGACCGTGGAGGATGTGATGAACATCCTCACGCTGGAAAAGCCGGAGGGCGTGATTGTGAGCCTCGGCGGGCAGACGGCCATCAACCTGGCGGAAAAGCTGCACGCCATGGGCGTGAACCTGATCGGCACGGGGGTCGAAGCCATCAACCGCGCCGAGAACCGCGACTCCTTTGAAAAAATCATGAATCGGCTGGGCATCCCACAGCCGCAAGGCGAGGCCGTGACTGACATTGAGGCCGGTGTGGCCGCCGCCGAGCGGATCGGCTACCCGGTGCTGGTACGCCCCAGCTACGTGCTGGGCGGCCGCGCGATGCAGATTGTGAACAACGAAAAAGCCCTGCGCCATTATTTACGCACCGCCGTGCTCCTGAACGAGGAAGAACCCGTGCTGGTGGATAAATATATCATCGGCAAGGAGCTGGAAACCGACGCGGTGTGCGACGGCGAAAATGTATACATCCCCGGCGTGATGGAGCATGTGGAGCGTACCGGCATCCACAGCGGCGATAGCATCAGCGTGTATCCGACCTTCAGCGTAAGCGCGCAGGCCAAGCAGACCATTGTGGATTACACGGCCCGGCTGGGGCTGGGCATCGGCATTGTGGGGCTGTACAACATCCAGTTTATTGTGGATCGGCAGGATCACGTGTTCGTGATTGAGGTCAACCCGCGCTCCAGCCGCACAGTGCCCTTCATCAGCAAGGCGTCGGGCGTGCCGCTGGCGGATATCGGCACCCGGGTGATGCTGGGGCAAAGCCTGCGGCAGCAGGGCATTACCGAGCTGATCGCCCCGGAAAAGAAACGCTGGTACGTCAAGGCCCCTGCCTTCAGCTTCAGCAAGCTGCTTGGGATGGACGCCTACCTGAGCCCCGAAATGAAATCCACCGGCGAGGCCATCGGCTACGACAACACCCTCAACCGCGCGGTATACAAAGCCATGCAGAGCAGCGGCATGAAGGTGAGCAACTACGGCACGCTTTTTGTGACCGTAACCGATGCGGATAAGGAGGAAGCCCTGCCGCTGATCCGGCGGTTCTACCAGCTGGGCTTCAACATCGAAGCGACGCGCGGCACCGCCGAGTTTTTGAAGCAACACGGCATCCGCACCCGTGAGCGGCGGAAACTGAGCGAAGGCAGTGAGGAGATACTGGATTCGCTGCGGCAGGGGCATGTCAGCTACGTCATCAACACACGCACGCCGGGCAGCGACAGCCACGCGACCGACGGCGCGATCATCCGCCGCTGCGCGGTGGAAAACAACGTGACCATCTTTACCGCGCTGGACACCGTGCGGGTACTGCTGGACGTGCTGGAGGAGATTACCCTGTGCGTGTCCACCATCGACGCGCAGTAAACCGGAGGGAAAGCGCCGCGCCTTGGGCGCGGAGGGCTTTCCGCATGCCGCGAAAGAGGAAAGGGGGAGCGAAATGCTCCTGACCGTTACGGAGAATACCGCGTTAACCCCGCAGGTCTACCGCATGACGCTGGCGGGGGATACGCGCACCATCGTCCGGCCCGGGCAGTTTGTGCAGCTGCAGGTGCCCGGGTTTTACCTGCGGCGGCCCCTGTCGGTGTACGACTGGCGCGCTGCCGAGGCAGGCGAGGTCACGCTGGTGTACAAGACCGTCGGGCACGGCACCGAGGCGCTGGCCAAGCTGCCGGTTGGGGCGGCGGTGGACGCGCTTTTGGGGCTGGGCAACGGCTTTGACCTGAACCGGGAGCCCCGCGCGGCGGCGGCCCGGCATCCGCTGCTAATTGGCGGCGGCATTGGCACGCCGCCTCTGTACGGGCTGTGCAAAACCCTGCTGGCGGCGGGGCAGCAGCCCACGGTGATCCTGGGCTTCAACAACGCGGCGGAAATCATCCTGCGGGACGCGTTTGCCGCGCTGGGGGTGCGAACACTCCTTTCCACAGTGGACGGCAGCGAGGGTGTGCGCGGCTTTGTGACCGACGCGGCAGCCACGCTGGCAGGCGCGTACGATTATGTGTACACCTGCGGGCCGGAGCCGATGCTCAAGGCGGTGCACGCGCTGTGCCGCACGGCGGGCGTGGGCGGGCAGTTCAGCTTCGAGGCGCGCATGGCCTGCGGTTTCGGGGCATGCATGGGCTGCTCCTGCCAGACCACGGCGGGCGCCAAGCGCATCTGCAAGGATGGGCCGGTGCTGCTCAGGGAGGAAATACTATGGTAGATACGCGCGTCATGCTGGCGGGGATCCCGCTGGATAACCCGATTATCCCCGCCAGCGGCACGTTTGGCTTTGGGCAGGAGTTCCGGGATTATTACGACCCCAACATCCTCGGTACGTTCAGCTGCAAGGGTACCACGCTGGAGCCGCGCTTCGGCAACCCGCTGCCGCGCATCGCGGAGTGCACGGCGGGGATGCTGAACGCCGTGGGGCTGCAAAACCCCGGGGTAGAGCATGTGATCGACCATGAGCTTAAAGAGCTTGCAACCTTCTTTCACAAGCCGGTGATGGTCAATGTGAACGGCTTCTCGCTGGAGGAGTACGCACAGGTGGCCGCGCGGCTGGACGCGCAGCCGCAGGTCGGGTGGCTGGAAGTTAACATCAGCTGCCCCAACGTGCATGGCGGAGGCATGGCCTTCGGCACCCAGGCGGAAAACGCCGCCGCCGTAACCCGGGCGGTCAAGGCAGTTACACACAAACCGGTTTTTATTAAGCTGAGCCCCAACGTAACGGATATCGTCGCCATCGCGCGCGCCTGCGAGGAAGCGGGGGCCGACGGCCTGAGCCTGATCAACACGCTTTTGGGCATGCGCATCAACCTGCGCACGCGCAAGCCGGTGCTGGCCAACGGCACGGGCGGGTTTTCCGGCCCGGCGATCTTCCCTGTGGCGCTGCGCATGGTTTGGCAGGTGGCGCAGGCGGTGCACGTGCCCGTGATCGGCATGGGCGGTGTGGCAACCGCCGAGGATGTGCTGGAAATGATGCTCGCCGGCGCAACCGCCGTACAGGTGGGCGCGCAAAATCTGGTGGATCCCTACGCCTGCCGCAACATCATTGACGAGTTGCCGCGGGCGATGGAACGATACGGCTTTGAAAGCCTGCAAACAATTATAGGAGGTGCGTGGAAATGAACCCGAACGGCAAAGGCGACGTGATCATCGCACTCGATTTTCCCACCGCGCGGGAGGTAACCGACTTCCTGGCCCTGTTCCCGGCAGAAAAACCGTATGTGAAGATCGGTATGGAACTCTACTACGCCGAGGGGCCGCAGATTGTGCGACAGATCAAGGCCATGGGGCACCCCATCTTCCTGGACCTGAAGCTGCACGACATCCCCAACACAGTACAGCGCGCCATGCGCGTGCTCAGCGCCCTGGATGTGGACATGGTCAACCTCCATGCCGCCGGCACCATCGAGATGATGAAGGCCGCGCTCACGGGGCTGACCCGCGCCGACGGCACCCGGCCCAAGCTGATCGCCGTGACGCAGCTGACCTCGACCGACGAGGCGCGCCTGCACAGCGAGCTGCTGATCCCGGCTACGATGGAAGAAACCGTGACCCACTACGCACGCAACGCGCAGGCCGCAGGGCTGGACGGCGTGGTCTGCTCCCCGCTGGAGGCGGCGATGGTCAAGCAGGCCTGTGGTGCTGCGTTTGAGACGATCACCCCCGGCATCCGCTTTGCCGACGCGGCCGCGGACGATCAGGCCCGCGTGATGACCCCGGCCAAGGCGCGGCTGGCGGGCAGCGACTCCATTGTGGTGGGGCGGCCCATCACTGCCGCCAAAGACCCGGTGGCGGCCTACCGCCGCTGCGTAACGGAATTTCTGGGCTGAAGCCCGCCCAAAGTGTGAAAGGAGACCCCTATGCAAAAGAAGATCGCCAAAGCGCTGCTGTCCATCCGCGCGGTATTCCTGCGGCCGGAGGAGCCCTTTACCTGGGCCAGCGGCATTAAAAGCCCCATCTATTGCGACAATCGCCTGATCCTGACCGCGCCCAAGGTGCGGGAAGAGGTGGAAAAGGCGCTGGTGAAAACCATCGAAAAGGAATACCCGGATTGCGAGGTGCTCATGGGCACCAGCACCGCGGGCATCGCGCACGCGGCCATCGTCGCCCACCTGATGGAGCTGCCCATGGGCTATGTGCGCGGCGGTAATAAGGATCACGGCCGCGGCAACCAGATTGAGGGCAAGCTGGAACCGGGCCAGAAGGTGGTTGTGGTGGAGGATTTGATCTCCACTGGCGGAAGCGTGGTCGAGGTAGTGGAGGTGCTGCGTGCGGCGGGCGCGCAGGTGCTGGGCATTGCCAGCATCTTTACCTACGGCATGCAAAAGGGTGTGGAAAAGCTGGCGGCCGCCGGGGTGAAGAACGTAAGCCTGAGCAACCTGGACGTGCTGCTGGATGTGGCGGAGGATATTGGCGAGCTGCGTCCGGGGCAGAAGGATGCGCTGCTGCGCTTCCGTGATAACCCGGCGGACGAAAGCTGGATGTCCGCGCTGATCTGAGCCCCGCAGGGAAGCCCAAGCCGCACACAGGAGGTTGAACGACCATGCGCCATATGTTGGATATAACCGATTGGAGCGTCGACGATCTGAACGCGCAGATGGATTTGGCCGACGCGATCATCGCCCACCCGGACGATTACGCGCACGCCATGGACCGCAAGAAGCTGGCTACGCTTTTTTACGAGCCCAGCACCCGCACGCGCCTGAGCTTTGAGGCCGCGATGCTGGAGCTGGGGGGGCAGGTGCTGGGGTTTTCCGACGCGGGAAGCTCCTCCGCTTCCAAGGGCGAAAGCGTGAGCGACACGGTGCGCACCGTAGGCTGCTATGCGGATATCATCGCCATGCGCCACCCCAAGGAGGGCGCGCCCACCGTGGCGGCGCGGTTTTCGCCGGTGCCGATCATCAACGCCGGAGACGGCGGGCATAACCACCCCACCCAGACGCTGGCGGATTTACTGACCATCCGCCGGGAAAAGGGACGTCTGGGCGATCTGACCGTGGGGTTTTGCGGCGATCTGCAGTTCGGCCGCACTGTGCACAGCCTGATGAGCGCCATGTGCCGCTACCCCGGAGTGCGCTTTGTGCTCATCTCCCCGGAGGAGCTGCGTATCCCCGGCTACCTGCGGGAAAACATGCGCCGCGCCAACGTGCCGTTTACCGAGGTGGAAAATCTGGAGGCGGTCATCGGCGAGCTGGACATCCTCTACATGACGCGCGTCCAGCGCGAGCGCTTCTTTAACGAAGCGGACTATGTGCGTCTGAAGGATACCTACATTCTCGACCGGAGCAAGATGGCGCTGGCCGGGCCGGAATTGACGGTGCTGCACCCGCTGCCGCGTGTGAATGAAATCAGCCATGCGGTGGATGCCGACCCCCGCGCCTGCTACTTCAAGCAGGTGCTCTACGGCAAGTTCATGCGCGAAGCGCTGATCCTGACGCTGCTGGAGGTGGCGAAATGAATATCGACGGCATTCAAAACGGGTATGTGATCGACCACATCCACGCGGGGCGGGGCATGATGGTCTACCGCTATCTGGGGCTGGACAAGCTGGATTGCTCGGTGGCGATCATCAAAAACGCCAAATCCCGCCGGATGGGCCGTAAGGACATCCTGAAGATTGACGAGCTGATTGACGTGGATCTGAACATTCTGGGTTACATCGACCCGGATGTGACGGTCAACGTGATCCGCGACAACCAGCTGATCGAGAAAAAGCGGCTGGCCCTGCCCGAGCGCGTGGTGAACGTGATCCGCTGCAAAAATCCCCGCTGCATCACCCAAACGGAGCAGGAGATTGAGCACGTGTTCGTGCTGGCAGACCGGGAAAAGGGAACCTACCGCTGCCTTTACTGCGAAGTGGCCCACAAGAACGAGGAAAAGCCGGAGTTCTAAATGCCTGCCGTTGCAGAGCATCCCGGGCAAGCAAACCCGCGTGGACGATGCCGTGCGCCCAGATTGCGCATGGCTGCGCACCGGGAAAGCGCTTCCGAAGCGGGACAAACGTTGCCGGGGTGAGTTTGATTTACGTTGCCCCTCGTGTTGAGAGGGACGGAAAAAGTGTATATAGGGCAAAGAGCCGCCTCAGGCAGAAAGATTTCTGCCTGAGGCGGCTCTTTGGAAAGA
Organism: Candidatus Limiplasma sp.; assembly: GCA_963666755.2. GTDB lineage: Bacteria > Bacillota > Clostridia > Christensenellales > Aristaeellaceae > CAXXOK01. Next base: position 2,249,315 of record CAXXGW010000009.1, on the reverse strand, counting down.
CGAATCCATCAATCGATATAGCGGGTAGGCGTTAGAGCATTCGCGGTTTTGGATGCTGCGTGAAAGGCTATTGCGGGTTTACCATATTGCACGCATTCCGCGGCAAGGGGGTTACGGCGTGCCTGAAAAGCCGTTTGGGCGATTTCCTGCATGCCAAATTCCGTCCTGTACGGCCCGTATCGAATACGGAAAAGGTCAGGAGACGGGGGAGGTACAACTGCCGCCGTCCATCCAGCGGCCCTCGACCAGCCGCTGTCGTGGTGTATCCTGTACGCCCTGCAGGTTTTGGATCAGGCGATCCGCCAGAGAATCGATCATTTCATCCGCGTCAAACCGGTAGCCTGTAAGCGTCGGCCAAAGCGGCAGGCTTTCGGCAAACAGCCCCATGCCCAGGATGGATACATCCGCCCCAACGGCCAGCCCGCGCGCAGCGGCTTGCCGATAGGCTGCGAATACCGACGCCTGATCGATACACACCAGCAACTGAGGCAGTGTTGCGAGTGCATCGGCAACCTGCAAATCCAACGTCTGACCACTTTGCTGCTGCGGGCAGACCACCGTAAGGCCCGTGTTTTCGGCGCAATGCATAAAGCGGCGGCAAAGCGCCCGGCAAAACGGTTGATCCGGGCGTTCGCACAGCAGGGTCGCCTGCCGGAAGCGTAACGCAAGCGCATACTCCACCGCGTGGCGGGCTACGCCGGGATTCAACCCTACGGTAAAAAGCCGCTCGTGTGTGGCTTCGGCAGGCATACCTACGGCGCCGATTGTCTGCCCCTCGGTCAACAGTTGCTCGATCAGCTGGCTGCCGCCGGCGGCGTCCAGAAACACGCCCGCGTCCACACAGCCGGAGTGGAGCACGCGGCGCACGGAAGTGCCGCAGGTGGAGGCCGCAAACGGCTCCACCCTGCCGGAAAGGGTCATGTAGCCATGCCGCTGGGCACGCTCGGAAAAGGCGTACAGCATCGATGCCTGCGCCCCGCCCCTGCCCTCGTCGTTCAGGAAAACGCCGACACAGTGCGCGCGCATGCCGCGCAGCGTTTTGCCGGATATGGAGGGATAGTACCCGTATTGTTGAATGATGTCCAACACGCGCTTACGCGTCGCTTCCGGGACGTTTGCATAGCCGTTGATGACACGGCTGACCGTGCTGCGACTTACACCCGCAAGCTGAGCGATATCCGCGCTGGTCGGTTTATACGGCTGATTGCACACAATGCAGCCCCCTTTTAAGAAGAACACAGAAACGCAACGCCAGTATACCATGATTGGCAGGGCTTGCATAGCCGATATCCGGTATTTCTATTGCACGAAAGGCCGGGTGTTCTGCGTCGGGCGGGGGCGAAGCGTCAGCGCTCCTCCGGCTCGTCGGGGGTGTCCGGCTCAGCGGAGATGTGCGGGTAGGGCAGTACGCCGGTTAATACATCGTCCAGAATGGCCATGACGCACGGTGCGCCCTTATCCTGCTTGCCCTGCAGCGGGGCGGCTTCCGGGGCCAGATTGCCGGGAGCGCTCTTTTTTTGAAACAGCAGCACGGGAGGTGCGTTTTCCGGTACGAGCAACGCACCCGCGACGCCGGTGCCGTTGGAGCCGCTTTTGTTAAAGTAGAAGGCCTTGACTCCTTTGCCGCCGCGCGCCTGCGGCTCAAAATCCAGCGCGAGCACGCGCTTGCCAAAACCCCGGTCGCTCAGCAGCAGCAGCTGGTCGCCCTCGGTGGGCTGGGCGGCGTACAGCAGGGTATCGTCCCCTTCCAGCGTCATACCCCGTACACCGGCGGTGGCGCGGCCCATCACGGGCAGGCTGTCGGTGCGGCAGCGCAGGCTCATGCCGGTGCGGCTAAGCAGCAGCAGGTCCTGATCGGGGTTGAGGGGCAGTACGGTCAGCAGTTGATCGCCTTCCCGAAGGTTGAGCGCGGCAAACCGCTGGCGGCGCACGTCGTAATCGGCGGCGGTGCTGCGCTTGAGCTGCCCGCCCTGGGTGATAAACAGCAAATCAGGCATGGCGCGCAGCTCTTCCGGCGTGCAGCAGAACATCTGCACGGGGGTTTCGCCTTCCTCAATCCCGGCGATCAGCCCGCTGAGCAGCGACCCGCGCTGCACCGGACGGTTGGATTCCGGCAACGCGCCTACATCGAGCGTGTGGCAGTTGCCCAGATTGGTAAACAGGTACAGCGTACGGTCGGTGTCGGTGTCAAACAGCCACAGGGGCAAATCCTCGGTGTTGCTGTTTTCCGGGCCGACGGGCGGCAGCTTCTGGTAAAAACGGGGGTATAGACGGCGCAGATACCCCGCGCGGGTGAACAGCACCGTGGCGCGCTCGGCCACGTGCTCATCGGGAATGGCGGCGGCCTCGACCACGCGGCTGGGGTGCTCCAGCGTGGTGCGCCGATCGTTACCGTACTGCTTGGCAATCTCGCGCAGCTCGTCCTTGATCAGGCGCATCAGTTTGCGCTCGTCGGCCAGGATGGCTTCCAGCTTTTGAATCAGTTTGAGCAGATCGGCGTATTCCCGGCGCAGGGTTTCAATTTCCAGTCCGGTCAGGCGCTGCAGACGCAAATCGAGGATAGCCTGCGCCTGTACATCGTCCAGTGAGAAACGCTCCATCAGTCCTACTTTGGCTTCCTTGGGCGTTTTGCTGCGGCGGATCAGGGCGATGACCTCGTCCAGATGATCCACGGCAATCATCAGCCCCTCCAACACGTGGGCGCGGGCGCGGGCATGTTCCAGCTCGTACTGCGTGCGGGCTGTGACCACGTTGCGCTGGTGGCGGATGTAGTAGCGCAGTACGCGCCGCAGGCTCATCAGCCGGGGCTTGCCGTCGGCAATGGCAACCATGTTCACGCCGAAGGTCACCTGCAAATCGCTGTACTTAAACAGGTAGGCCAGCACCTTTTCCGCGTCGGCCTCCTTGCGCAGTTCCACCACGGCGCGCAGGCCGGTACGGTCGCTTTCGTCGCGGATATCGTAGATGCCGCTGAGCGCGGCCTTTTTTTCCTCGCTCAGCTTGAGGATTTTTTCCAGCATTGCCGCCTTGTTGATCTGGTAGGGCACCTCGGTAATCACGATCAGCTTGCGACCGGCGGGGCCGTCCTCCAGATGGGTGCGGGCGCGCAGAGTCAGCTTGCCGCGACCGTTGGCGTAGGCGTTGTAAAGCTCCTCATTGTCCAGCAGCACCCCGCCGGTGGGGAAATCCGGCCCGGGGAGGATGCGCATCAGCTCCTCCACGGATATTTCCGGGTTATCAATCTGCGCAATCACGGCGTCGATGCACTCCCGCAGGTTATGGGGCGGGATGTTGGTGGCAAGGCCGATGGCGATGCCGCTTGCGCCGTTTACCAGCAGGTTGGGAAAGCGCGCGGGCAGCATGTCCGGCTCTTTGAGCGTATCGTCAAAATTCAGCCGGAAGGGGACGGTGTCCTTATCCAGGTCACGCAGCATCTGCATGGCCAGAGGGGTCATACGGGCTTCGGTGTAACGCATGGCGGCGGCGCTGTCGCCGTCGATGGAGCCAAAATTGCCGTGGCCGTCCACCAGCTGCGCGCGCATGCTGAAATCCTGCGCCATGCGCACCAGCGCGTCGTACACGCTGCTGTCGCCATGCGGGTGGTATTTACCCAGACAGTCGCCCACGATGCGGGCGCATTTGCGGTGTGGGTTTTCCGGCTGCAGGTTCAGTTCCAGCATGGTATACAGGATGCGCCGCTGCACGGGCTTGAGGCCGTCCTCCACGCGGGGGATGGCGCGCTCCATGATAATGTGCTCCGCATAGGGGATCATGCTGTTGTGCATGACCTCCTCCATGGGCATCTGCACGATGCGCGGGTTTTGCATTTCGTTCTCAGGCACGGGGTTCCCTCGCTTTCAGCAGATCGGTCAGCTCTGTAAAGCTGTCGGAGCGGTTAAAATTGGCGTACTGGCTGATGTACTCGCGCCGCGGCTCCACCTTGTCGCCCATGAGCACGGTTACGCGCTTTTCAACCTGCGCGGCGTCCTCTATGGTCACCTGCAACAGCTTGCGGTTGGCCGGGTCCATGGTGGTGGACCAAAGCTGCTCGGGGTTCATTTCGCCCAACCCTTTATAGCGCTGGATGGTATAGTTGCGTTTGCCGTGGGTCAGGGTTTTTAGCTCGGTATCGTCATACGCGTACTCCATGTGCCCGCTCCAGGCCACGCGGTACAAGGGCGGCATGCCGATGTAGACGTGCCCTTCGGTAATCAGCTCCCGCATGTAGCGGTAGAAGAACGTGAGCAGGATGGCGCGGATATGCGCCCCGTCCTGATCGGCATCGCTCAGGATGATGACCTTATGGTACTTAAGCCCCTTGAGGCTGAAGCTCTCGTCGATGTTGGTACCCAATGCTGTGATGACGGAGCGAAACTCCTCATTGCTCAGCACCTGATCCAGCCGCTTTTTTTCGGCGTTCAGGGGCTTGCCCCGCAGCGGGAGGATGGCCTGAAACCGCCGGTCGCGGCCCTGCTTGGCGCTGCCGCCTGCGCTGTCCCCCTCGACGAGGAACAGCTCGTTTTGCTCCGGTCGGCGGCCGGTGCAGCTGGCCAGTTTGCCGACCAGCGGCGCGGCCTCCAGCGCGGATTTGGTGCGCGCCACATCGCGCGCCTTGCGGGCAGCCTCGCGCACATGCGCGGCGCGTACGGCTTTTTCGATCAACTGTTGGGCCAGCTCCTGATGGCGCAAATCCTCAAAATAGGCAGTCAGCTGCTGGGTCAGGATTGCTTCCACCGCCGGGCGTACCTCGGTGTTGCCGAGCTTGCCCTTGGTTTGCCCTTCAAACTGCGGGTTTTTAACCATCGCCAGCATGACGGCCGTCATGCCTTCGCGGAAATCGTCGCCGGAAAGGTTGGCGTCCTTATCCTTCAGCGCCCCCAGACGGCGGGCAAAATCGTTGAGCACCTTGGTGTAGGCGGCGCGGAAGCCCGTTTCGTGCGTGCCGCCTTCCGCCGTGGGGATGTTGTTAACGTAGGAAAACACGTTTTCGGTATAGCTGTCGGTGTACTGGATAGCGACGCGGAAAAGCACCTCGTCGCGCGCCCCTTCCAGATAGATGGGTTCGTCAAACAGCGGGGTTTTATCCGCGTTCAGGTACTTGACATAATCCACAATGCCGCCGTCGAAGCGGAACTCCTGCGTACCCATGTGGGTCACGGCGGGCTGTGCGTCGGCCGCCTTGCCCTCGGCATCTTCCTCCAGCGTGTCGGACGGGTCGGCCACGGGCTGCGCCGGGGCGCTGGCGCGCTCGTCGGTCAGAGTGATGGTTACGCCTGGGTTCAGGTAAGCTAGCTCACGCAGGCGGTGGGCGACGGCCTCGGCGTTAAAGACGGTAGTTTCAAACACGCGCTCGTCGGGCAAAAAACGCACCAGCGTGCCGCGCTTGCGGGTGTTGCCCACGGTTTCCAGCGCGGTGGCGGGGCGGCCGGAGACGACTTTCTTCTGCGCCGGGTCAAAGCGACTTTCAAACCGCATGCGGTAATGGCGAAAATCGCGGTACACATCCACCGTAAGCCAAGCCGACAGGGCGTTTACAACGCTTGCGCCCACGCCGTGCAACCCGCCGGAATAGCGGTAGTTGTCGTTGTTAAATTTACCGCCCGCGTGCAGGCGGGTGTAAATTACCTCCACCCCGCTTACGCCCAGGGTGGGGTGAGTATCCACGGGCACGCCGCGCCCGTCGTCAAACACGCTGGCGGAGCCGTCCGCATGCAGGGTTACGTCAATGCGGTGGGCAAAGCCACCCATGGCTTCGTCCACGGCGTTATCGACAATTTCCCAGAGCATGTGGTGCAGGCCACGGGTGCCGGTCGAGCCGATGTACATGCCGGGTCGCATGCGCACGGCGTCCAGCCCCTCCAGCACCTGGATGTTCCCCGCGCCGTAGGTCATGGTATCGCTCCCTCTTGCATAGGCAAAAAAATGTTCGGTCATCGCAGTATAGCATAATTTGAAAACGCGGGACAAGGGGGACTTCGGAATGCGAAAGCCGAACGCGCGGCTCACGCGCGCACAGGGGCGCGTACTTGCCGCCCGGGCACAGGCATGGTATACTAGGGGCATTCGCGTGGTTTGACCGGGGTTGCCCGGTTTGCCGATACGGCCGGAAGGGGTTAAACTATGAACGTATCCTTGCGCGGCATGGACTGGAAACGACGCACCCTCACCCTTGCCGCATGGGCGCTGCTGGCGCTTGCGCCGGTCGCGCTGATGCTGGTGCTCTCGGGGGTGCTGGGGCGCAGCGCCTGGCAGAACGTGCCGCAATGGACCGACGAGCTGGATTACTGGCGTGCGGTCTACTCCTGGCTGCATGTGGGCGCGCAGTCGGGCTACACCGGGATTGGGGAAGCGATCGCGCCTATCGGGCCGCTGAGCGTGCACGGCATATCGCCGCTGATCCTGTATGCGTGGCTGGGCGCGATCTTCGGCTGGAGCCTGAACAGTATCATTGTGTACAACTGCCTGTGGGTGGCGGCCGGGGCGATCACCTTCTGCGCGCTGAACAAGCCGCGCGCGGGCGTCGCGGCGCTGATGGCGCTGGCGCTGACCGTGTACGCCCCTGTGGTGCTCTACTGCGCCACATCCATGACGGAGCTGGTCAACTACGGGTTGCTGTTGTTTTATCTGGCCTTCCTTTTCCGGCTGGCGCATGTGCGGCGTGAAGCGCTGCGCGCAGGTGCGAACGCGCCGCGCCGCCGGGGGATGCTGCCGCTGCTGCTGTGCGGGTTTACCATCCTGTTCAGCTGCGCGTACCGCATTACCTATGTGGGGCTGTTTTTACCGCTGGCGGTGGTCGCCAGCGATTTTCGCTGGTCGGGGCGGCTGGCGCTGGCGCTGGTCGCAAGCGTGCTGCTGGCGCTGGGGGTCTATTTTGGCACGGCGCAGTTTGCCAGCCCCTTCACATCCGGGTTTCTGTACAATTTCCTGCATGCAGGGTCGGCGCAGCTGGCGGTGCAGATGTTCCTGAGCCACGCGAAGGCCAACCTGTACGACTATTTCCTGCGGGACACCAGCAACGCCATGGAGGCCTTGCAGCGCTGGCTATACTGGGTGGTGGCGCTGTGGTGCCTAGCGGCCTCGTTTGTGCATGTGCAACATGAGGGCAAACGCCTGCGCCTGCGGGCGGATTTTGACAGCGTGGCGCTGATGGGGTTCCTGACGCTGCTGATTCCCTTTGCGGTTGTGGTTTGCGCCTATGAAACCAATGACTGGAGCGATTACCGCACGCTGGCGCCGTTCCTGTGGCTGGTGGTGGCCGCGATGCTGATCCGGGGCCGGAAACTGCTGCCGGCAGTCTATCTGGGCGGCTGTGCGCTGATTCTGGTAGTGATGGCGCTGGGCGAGCCGTTGGGGGCCTTCGGTGATCCCGGGCGCTTTGCGGCGCTGCAGCCCAATGCGGCGCAACAGGAGCTTTGCGAAACCATCGTTTACGATCCGGACGCGACGGATCCGTTTGCAAACACCGTGCGCACCGATATGTTCAACGCGAACACCATCGGCATGCTGGACCCGCACATCGGGATCCAGACCGGCTGGTTTACCTCGGAAACCGTGGGCAACAGCCGCTGGATCCTGACAGACCACCTGAAAATTCCGGTGGAGGGGTATGTGCAGGTGCTGCGCAATGAGGCGGGGTATGTGTACCGCCAAACCTGGGATATGGATGAGGCGGACTTACAATGGAAATAAAACGTCGGTTTCTCTGGAGCCGCTGGCTGGCCGTCGCGCTGGTGTTTGTACTGGGCTACGCGGTATCCGTTACGCTGCTTACGCGCCCGGCAAGCGACCTGAGCATCCATGCCACATGGGCGGCCGAAGGTAATTTTACGGATGTGACGAGTTTCCTGCACCACGGGGCGCATCCGCTGTGGCATGTGCTGGTGGCGCTGGCGCTGCGCACGGGCCTTTCGCTGTCGGCAAGCGCCGCGCTGGTGACGGCGCTGTGCAAGGCCGCAGAGGTGTGGCTGCTGTCGATGCTGGCGGCAAGGCTGTTGGGCGACGGCTGGCTTGCCTCGCTGTGCGCGCTGGGGGCCGCGCTGGTTTCGGCCTTGTGGGTGCCGTGGGTCAACCCGACGGTCTATCTGGGGGTGGGCTCGCCCAACCCCTGGCACAGCCCCACGCAGCTGGCGGTGATGGCGTTCATGCTGCTGTGCGTGCCGCTGACCGCGTCTGCGGTGGAAACCTTCCACCGGAAACTGCCGGAGGAGGGGCCGCGCGCGAACGTGTCAGTGCGCGACGCGCTGCTGCTTGCGGCGCTGCTGGCGCTGAGCCTGCTGGCAAAGCCTACGTTTATGCAGGCGTTTATGCCGGCAGCCTGCCTGTACTTCCTGTTTGCGTGGATTCGCCGGCCGCACAACGGCGCGTTTTTCTGGCGCATGGTCGCGGTGGCCGCGCCTGCGGCGCTGCTGATGGGCGTGCAGTATCTGTACTATTTCGGCATTATTGTGCCTTCGCAGGGGCAGATGGCGCTGGGCGTCTCCTGGAGCAAGGCGGGCGAGGTGGCCGTAAGCGTGCTGCTGATGCGTGCCTTTCCGCTGTATGTGCTGGCTACCTGCGCCGAGCGCGACACCCTGCGTAAGCCGCTGTATGCCTTAACCCTCCTGACCGATGCAGTCAGCATTTTGGAAATGCTCTTCCTGACCGAAACAGGCCGCCGCGCTGCCGACGGGAATTTCGGCTGGGCGATGATGGGCTCTGCGCTGCTGCTGTGGGCCGTTACCCTGCCGCTGTATGCGCGGCGCGTACGGGCGTGGCTGCAGCGGCTGCATGCAGCGGCCACCGGGCTACCGTATGTGGAAGATCACCCACGGGCCGAGGCGGTGCGCTACGGCGCGGGCGCGGTATTGCTGTTCTGGCATCTGGCGAGCGGGATTTATTACGCTGTGTACCTGTTTACAAGCACCAACCCGTTCTAGTGCGGGGGCATAGACGGATCGACAGGCAATGAAAAGACGCGGCGGGGGTTGAACCCGGCCGCGTCTTTTCTTTGTCATGGAAAGGGAGGGAGGAGCGGATACCGACCTGCCGGGTTTGTGCCCCCGAAAGGCCGGGAGAAGCCTCCGGAAGCGTATCGCCTTGCGACGGAAGCACCGCACCGCGAGTGAAAACTCACACAGGCAACCCTATGCGCCCTCCCGGGCCAGCTCCCGTACTGCCTGCACGGCAGCATCCACCTCCGCTTCGGTATTGAACCACGAAAAGCTGAAACGCACAGCCCCCTGCGCTTCGGTGCCCAGCGCCCGGTGCATGCGCGGGGCACAATGCGCGCCGGGCCGCGTGGCGATGCCGTAGATTTCGCTTAGCGCATCCGACACCGCGCCCGAATCCAGATCGCGGATGTTCAGCGACACAATGGCCGCGCGCGAAGCCTGCGCAAAATCCCCATACACGGTTACGCCGTCCACCGCGCAAACACCCTCCTGAAAACGCCGCATCAGGGCGTTTTCCCGCTGCTGGACGGATTCAATCCCCACCGAGGCCAGCCAATCCAGCGCGGCGGAAAGGCCGGCGATGCCGTGCCCGTTCAGTGTTCCGGCTTCCAGACGGGTGGGGTAGGCGTTCGGCTGCGCAGGATCGTAGGAGTGAACGCCCGTGCCGCCGACCTTCCAGGGGCGAATCTCTACCCCTTCGCGGATGCACAGCCCGCCGGTGCCCTGCGGCCCCATCAGGCCTTTGTGGCCGGTAAAGCAGAGGACATCGATCTGCATGGCTTCCATGTCAATCGGGAGGCAACCCGCAGTCTGCGAGGCATCCGCGATCAGAAGCAGCCCGTGACGGCGCGCAAGGGCGCCGATTTGCGCCAGATCAAGCCGGTTGCCCGTCAGGTTGGAGGCGTGCGTGCAGACGATCGCGCGCGTATCGGGGCGGATCAGCGCTTCCATCGCGGCAAGATCCATACGCCCGAGGGTATCCGCCGGGGCGAAGGAGAGTGTGGCGCGCCCTTCCGACTGCAGGCGGTACAGCGGCCTGAGCACGGAATTATGCTCCAGATCGGTGCTCACCACATGCGCGCCGGGCGGGATGGCACCGTGGATGGCGATGTTCAGGGCCTCGGTCGCGTTTTGGGTGAAAACCACATGATCCGCATGCGCACAGTGAAACAGCGCGGCCAGTTTAACCCGCGTGCCGTAGATCAGTCGCGACGCGTCCAACGCGCCGGGATGCGCGCCGCGGGCGGCGTTGCCCAGCGAGGTCATGGCCCGCACCACCGCCTGCGTAACCTCCGGGGGCTTTTGCAGGGTGGTGGCCGCGTTATCCAGATAGATCACGGTTGTCCCCCGCTTCCGTTTCAGAGTTAGGCGCAGGGCGGCGGCACTACAGCTCCAGCACCCGCATTTCGCTCCAGCAGAGCCCCGCCGCGCGCCACGCATCCGCGAGGCGCTCCGCCTCCTCCGGGGGCGCCTTCCACGCAAGGCCGCACCCGGCCGTAATCTCCCGCGGTACGGGGATCAGCCGCCCCGGCAGGGCATGCGCCAGGCAATAGGCCTCTGCCGCCATGGCGGCGGTTGTGGTGGCAAAGGTGGCGATCAGCGCCGGTTTCTTTTCACGCATGGTCTTGCCGTCAGGGCTTGACAAGCCGGTCGGCTCCGGTCATTTTTTCCACAATGGTGTACATGTTGCTCACCTCGCCGACCTGCAGCTTCTCCGTGAGCCCGTAAAAGTTGAGGCAGGTGCCACAGGTGAGGATTTCGACCCCCTGCGCCGCCAGAGAGCGCAAATCGTCCAGCGAGGCGGAGCCTTCGCAGGTCAGGGCCGCGCCGCCGTTGTAGAAAAGCAGCGTCTGCGGCAGCACATCCTGCTGGCTGAGCGCATACAGGAAGCCCTTGAGCAGCGTTTTGCCCAGCGTATCGTCCCCGGTGCCCATGGCGGCGGAGGAGACAACCACCACCGTATTGCGCGGGGTGCCGGGCGCTGCGGCGGGGCAGACCTCCGGCTCGTCCGCGGCGGGCGCGGGCACGCCCTCGCCGATGGTCAGCGTGACCTGATACTGCTGCGGGGCCAGCTGCGCCGATTGCACGCCGTAGCCTTTCTGCTGTGCCATTTTGGTCAGGTTTTGCACCGCGATTTCATTGTCGACCAGCGTTTGTACCACGCCGGGGCCTTGCAGCTCGCGAATGGCGTTTTTCGTCTTGACCACGGGGATGGGGCACGCGTCGCCCATTGCGTTTACCTGAATCATGGCGGGTTCCTCCTTACAGTGCATCCTGTGCGACCAGGATTTCAATCGGTTTGCGTTCCGTGATTTCGCCCACAATCGCAGCGGGCAGGCCCAGCGCCTGCAAATCGGCCAGCAGCGCCCCGGCTTCGGCCTCGGGCAGGGCAATCAGCAGCCCACCGGAGGTTTGCGGGTCGAACAGCACTTCCTCCATGGCAAAGGAAATCCCCTCGAATTGGACAAACGGCCCCGCGTGGTTGCGGTTGCGCTGCCCGGCCGCCGTCAGCAAAAACGCGTCGGCATACTCCAGCGCCTCGGGGATCAGCGGCACTTGTTTGGCGTTGATGCGGCAGGAAAGATGCCCGTCCATCATCTCATGCAAATGGCCCAGAAACCCGAAGCCGGTTACATCGGTGCAGGCGTGCACCGCATAACGGCGGCAGCAGGCGGCAGCCGCCTTGTTAAGCGTGGTCATGGAGGAGACGGCGGCTTGCATGGCGGCAGCCGAGGCCTCCTGCACGCGGTTGGCCGTGCACACCAGCCCCACGCCCAGACGCTTGGTCAGCAGCAGCCGATCGCCCGGGCGGCCCTGATTGTTGGGGTACATCCGATCCGGGTGGACAAAGCCGGTCACGGCCAGCCCGTATTTGACGTCCGCATCGGCGATGGAATGGCCGCCCACCAGCGTGCCGCCGGCCTCGATCACCTTTTCCGAGCCGCCGCGCAGAATCTCCCCCAGAATGTTCAAATCCATCTGCTCAGGAAAACAGACGATGTTCAGCGCGGTTTTCACCTCGCCGCCCATGGCGTACACATCGCTCAGGGCGTTGGCGGCGGCAATCTGCCCAAACGTGTAGGGATCGTCCACCATGGGTGGGAAAAAGTCGAGCGTCTGCACAATGGCCAGCTCGTCGCTGACGCGGTAGACAGCGGCATCGTCCCGGCTGTCGAAGCCCACCAGAAGGTTTGGGTCGGGCGGCCCTTTGGGCAGACGCTCCAACACGCGGTTGAGCACCCCTGCGCCCAGTTTGGCCGTGCAGCCGCCTCCTTTGCAGAATACCAACGGTTCCGGCATGATGCGTCCCCTCCATCCCTTGCATGCGCGATTCTTCTTTAAGAATAACGAAGGCAGCGCCGGTTGTAAAATTGTCTTTTGCAATGAATCCACTAAATTTATTGATAAAGCCTATCAATGTGCTATACTCTAAGGCAAAGGGTTGCCAAACGACTTTGCGGAATGCACAAACCGGCGCAAGTCGCGCTCGCGTTCCGGAGCCGCCGCGTGGCAACGGAACAGGCCCCGGGGATAGACCCGGCGCCGGAAGGGGAAAAGCCGATGGAACTACGGCAGTTGGAGGTCTTCGTAAGCCTTGCGGAGCATAAGAATTTCTCGCTCGCGGCGGAGGCGCTGCACCTGTCGCAGCCGACGGTCAGCGCCCACCTGCGCGCATTGGAACAGGAACTGCATGTGCAACTGGTGTGCCGCACCACCCGGGCTTTTGCGCTTACGGCCGCCGGGGAGAAGCTCCAGCGTTACGCGGTGCAACTGTTGCAGTGGCAGCGCAAGGCATTGCTGGAGGTGTCCGGCGGCGAGCCGGAGGAGCTGCGCATCGGCGCCTCCTCAGTGCCGGGGCAATGCCTGTTGCCGGAGGCGCTGGCCCGGTTCCATCAGGCGATGCCGCAAATCCGGCTGAATGTGCAGCGCTCCGACAGCCTGGAAGTGATCCGTAAAGTGGAGGAGGGGGAGCTGGACGCAGGGCTGGTGGGGGTGAAAACCGCCGCGCCGTGCGTGTTCATCCCCATTGCGGAGGATGAGCTGGTGCTGGCCGCGCCCAACAACGCGCATTTTCAGGCGTATCAAAAGCAAAAAGCGCCTTTGAAGGCGCTGCTTACGGAACCGTTTCTGCTCCGGTCGGATCGCTCCGGCACCCGGCAGGAGGCGGAGCGTCTGTGCATCGCGCTGCGGCACCCGGTGGAAGCGTTGCAGGTAGCGGGTACGATTGACGATGCGGAAACGCTCCGCAACTGCATTGTACAGGGGCTGGGCGTCTCCATCCTGTCCCGCCGTACGGCGGAGCCTCTGGCGCGCGCCCAAAAGCTGCTGCTGTTCCCCATGCAGGGGGAGGGGTGGAAGCGCAGCCTGTACCTGATTTACCGGCAAAACCCCTACATGCCCCACGCGCTGACGGAATGGTTGCGGATTGTCAGGCACGGCGCGTCGATGGCGCCGGAGGCGGCTAAGCATACGGCACCCTCCGAGGCGTAGGGCCTGATTTTGCCGTTTGCACACACAGCTGGAACGGCGCACCGGATTGAAGGGCGCTGGAGCGCCGCGTCAGTTGGAGGTCGCGCCGGACGTGGCGTCCGCGGCGGGCTTGGAGGCTGGTTTGGAAGTCGAACTCGTCTTTTTGGTGCCGGCCGTGACCGCGTCGGTGGAGAAAAGCGCCTGCTGATCCTCCACGGAGGCCGCGCCGTCCGCTTTTAACCCGTTGGCTTTTTCAAACTGGCGCATGGCGTTGTAGGTGCCGCTGCCGTACTGATCGACAATTTCTTTCTGATAGTAACCCAGCTCCTGCAGGCGGGTTTGCAGCGCGCGCACCTCGTAGCCGAAATCGCCTTTTTCCAGCGACGTAAACGGATAGTTGCCGTTCAGGCGCAGCTGATTGCCCAACTGCGTCCATTGTTCCAGCATCGCCTCCGGTGTGGTGGCGGATGTATCGGCAATGGAGGACGTGGCGGGGGCGCTTTCCGCAAAAACGGCAAACGGAAGTGCGACGAGAAGTGTCAGGAGCAGGAAAGTAAGCATGCGTTTCATGGGTTTGAAAACCTCCTTCAAGGTCGGTGGGAAAATGGGTTTGAAGCGGAGGCAGACTCCCCCGACGTTGCCAGTATATCCATCGCGGCGGTTGTTGAACCAACAGCTGAAAACGCCCTTGCTTTGCGCCGGGCTTCACCTGAGAGGCGGGAAATCCTTCCGTGACAAGGCTGGCGGGAGCAGAGGCAGTAAATAGCGAAGTCTCGGAACGGAAAAACCGGGCGCAAGCCGAAGCATTTTTACACCTGCAACACAGGGGATCGGTTTCCGTGGCCGATGCGGTATGTGCTTCGAGGCAGGAACCGCTCCTGCCCCAACGCCAGTGCGCGGGATGGCTGACCGAATGGAACTGCGGCGTTGCGGCCCGTTGAGGAAAAAGAACAGAGCCTTTGGCAGGTAAAGGAAAACGCCCGCAGTGCATGCCGCAGGCGTTTTGCCTGAAGGGTGCCGGTTATAGTTGCGGCCATAGCCGGGGAGAAGGCGCCAGTGCCGGATGGCGTCCGTCCAGCAGCGGTAAGGAATCCGTGAAGGCTGAACCGCGCCCTTTGTTTGACCGGACAAGCATCCGGCATTTGCAGGGTAAAGCGCTTTGCATGCAACGTGCAACGGGTGCCTGATCTGTGTGTGTGCAAACGGATTGTAACGCGAGGGGCAGTGCAAACGGCAGCTTCGTGGTTTGCTTCAATTTCCCCGTAGCGCCGCGACTAGCGTGCCGGTCGTATCGCCGCCATACTCCCACGCAAAGACCCCCAGCAGGCCATTCTGGTCGCAATATGCGGCCTTCCGGGCGATCGACTGCGGATCGTCATAGCTGATGAACACCTTGCCATCCGCAAAGTAAGGCGCCTGTGCCACCGTGTCGAAATGGGCGGCGGCAGGCGTTTTGCGCAGCAGCTTGGCAATGCTGGTATAGGGCAGGGTGTCTTTCTTTTTGGCGGGCTGGTACAGTGGCTCGGCAAGGCGGGTCGTCCAGCGATGGCCGTAGAACGCCGCGCCCAGCATCAGCTTTTCGGCGGGGATGCCGGCGGCCAGATAAGCCTGCACGCAGGCATCGGCGGACAGCGCGGCCGGGTTGGACGCAAACAGCGCGCTGTGGTGGGAGGCCAATTCCGGCAACTGCAGATCGTAGGTCATCAGGTTCACCTGATCGACAATCGCGCCGATGCGCGCGCACTCCAGCGTGGGGATCAGCGAAGGCGAACCGCTGAGGGCGATGCACAGCCGCCGCGCGATGCCGTCCTGCGCGGCGAGGGTATCCAGCCCCTCCCGCAGGGCCTGCAGGAGCAGCGTGTAGTTTTCCCGATCCGCAGGGCTGCTTTCAATGCCCGCCACGGAACTGCCGGGGTACTCCCAGTCAATATCCACGCCGGTAAAGCCGTACTGCGCAAGCAGTGCAAGCGTATCGGCCACAAAGGTGGCGCGGGTTTCGGCGGTGGCGGCCGCCTGCGAAAACCCGTCCGCCCCCCACCCGCCGATGGACAGGATAGGTTGAATCTGCGGATGCTTACGGAGGTATTGCTGGAACGCCTTCAAGTTTTTCCAATGGGATACGGATACATGCCCCTTCCGAAACAGCGCGAACGAGTAGAAAATCTGGTCGATGGAAGCGGCATCGGCGTCGCGGTACTTGGCGCGGCTGCCGTCGTACACATAGACGGCGCTCAGGCGCTTGCTTGGCGCGGCAGCCTGCGCCGTGGGGAGGTCTGCCCCGGGCATGCACCCCAGCGTCAGGTTGAGCGACAGCGTTGCCACCAGACAGAAGCACCGGAACACCGGTTTGCCGTGGTTCGCCAAAGGTAGGACCCCTTTCCCGAACCGGGGCGGCATGCGGCGCAGCCGACCGGTTTTCTTTGTGGAATGCCCGCGGCCAAAGAGCGCACGGAAGGTGAGAGCGTGCATCAGGCTGTGCGCTTACTTTTCCCCCTGAAAACGCTTGCGACGCATCGAACCCCATGTGTTTTTGCCGCTGCGGTATTTCAAACAGCCGATGAAGCGAATCACGGTGTTAAACTGCCGGAAGCCGAAATTATCCACCAGCGCATAGGCGGCCAACGTGAGAATCTGGCTCATTTTGGGGAACTTGCGCATAGCGAAGCTCTCCTGCAAAATGGCGCCGAGCGATAGGATCAGCCCGACCATCACCACCAGCAGGAAAAACAGCAGCGTAAACTGCCAGCTGATAATGCCCAGCCACCAGGAGAACGGAATCACAAAGTACCCCAGCGTTTCAAAGACGGGCCCAATAAACTCGAAAATCCAATAGTAGGGGAGCATGATCATGCCGGCCTTGCCGTAGCGGGGGTTGAATGCCATATCGCGGTGGCGCAGCAGCACGTTAATCAGCCCGATTTGCCAGCGCTTGCGCTGGCGGTACAGGTCGCGCAGGTTTTCGGGCGGCTGCGTCCAGCAGATCGGGTCGGGCAGGAAATCAATGCGGTAGGGGATGCCTGCCTTTTGCATGCCGCGGTGGAGCTTGACTACCAGATCCATATCCTCGCCGATGCAATGGGTGGTGTAGCCGCCGACCGCAACCACCGCATCCTTGCGGAAGGCGCCGAACGCGCCGGAGATGATCAGCAGCATGCCCATCGAGGCGGCGCCGATGCGGCCGGTAAAGAAGGAACGGAGGTATTCCACCGTCTGCAATATGCCCAGCGGGGTGCGCGGCAGCCGCACCTCCTTGATTTCGCCTTCCTCCACCACGCAACCGTTGGCGATGCGCACCACGCCGCCGACCGCGACTACGGTATTGTTTTGCAAAAACGGGGTTACAATGCGCACAAGTGCTTCCTTTTCCAGCACGGAATCCGCATCCATGGAGATGATCACCGGGTAGCGGGAAAAGTTGATGCCGGCGTTCAGCGCATCCGCCTTGCCGCCGTTCTCCTTGTCCACCACGATCAGGTTTTCCAGGCGCGGGGTGCGGTATACCGCGCGAATGGGCATGGAATCAACGGATTTTTTATAGGGCTGCTCAATGGGCACCATGCCGAAGGTGTCGATCAGCGAGGCGAGCGTTCCGTCCTTGGAGCCGTCGTTGATGACGATGATCTCGTACTCCGGGTAGTTGAGCTTGGACAGGTTCTTGACGGTTTCCACCACGGTCGCCTCCTCGTTGTAGGCAGGCACCAGCAGCGAAACCGGAATCATGTTGGAAGAATCGATGTAGCGGCGGTAATCTGAAAAACGCAGGTACTTGACATAGCTGCTGAGCGTGGTGCCGGAGAAGATCAGCTGCAGAAAGTAGGTGATGGTGATCCCGATCATATACACCAGCGACAGGGCGTTTACCCCCATCAGCACCGCGTAAAGGATATCCCTCATGCCTGGGCTACCCCCTTCCCCATTAAGCGCGTCTCCTGAATGGTAAAGCGCAGGATGTCGGTTGCAAAGCGATCGTGCAGCGTAGGCAGGAGCGCGTCCAGCGCCTGCAGGGGCACATGCGCGCACAGTTCCCGCGCGCTGTTGTAGCGCACCCACCATTCCTTGTCCTGCAAGCCGGCCATCAGGCAGGGGCGGTACAAGTCGGCGTCGATGGATGCCAGCGCGACCACCGCGGCGTTGCGCAATACCCAATCCCCGCTTTGCAGGCTTTGGGCGATCTGTTCGCCCGCGGGGGCGTAGCGCAGCTGGCCCAGTGTGCGAATCACGTCGCACAGGAGGTTGCGATCGTCGCTTTGCAGCAGCGGCGTCAGGCGGTCGGCAAACTCCGTGAGCCCTTCCTCGCCGATGTTCTTGATCACAATGCGGCGGATGTACCCGTCGCTTGAATCCAGCAGCTTTTCGTACAGGAAGCGTTTATCCCCGGTGTAGACGGCGAAAATTTCCTTCAGGCTGCGGTAGGAGAGGGTTTTTGTAAAGCCCGGTTCAGAGCACAGGCGGATGATGCTCTCCCGGTTGCCCATCATCGACAGCGCCAGAAAGCCCGTGTATTGCAGATTCAAATTATCCTGATGCGCCTGCATCAGCGGGATGATCTGCGTTTCGAAAGTGCGGATGCGCATCAGCCCGGCCAGCCGCACAATCAGGATGCGCAGCATCATATCGCGGCTGTGCAGGTTGCGCTGCATCCACGCCGGGTAATCGCTGGTGCGCAGCACTTCCTCCATGGCGGCGCAGCAGGAGTTCGCGCATTTTTCGGTAATGAACCGGCAAAGCAGATTTGCGCCTTTGGCGGAGCGCAGGTAGCGCCAGTGCAGCTTTTTCTTTATTTCCTCCGCGGGCAGCGGCAGCAGCGAGCGCAGGTAGCGCTCTTCCCGATCCTGCCGTTTCTGCACATGGTTCAGGCGCATGTTAATAGCCAGCAGCAGGATGTAAAGGTAGCCGGCCAACAGAAGGGAGCCGATCAGGAAGAACAGGATCAGGTCGGTTTTACGAATCTGCCGGTCGATGCGCACATAGACAAGCCGCGTATCCCGCAGGCGCAGCGCGGCTGAGAACGGCTGCCCAAACTGGATGGGGTAAGTCGCGTATTGCGGAAATACCTTTTGCAGCGCTGCGTAGGATTGTTTCAGCCGCTGGGTGTAGGGGAACGCGCCCCAGGTGGGCAGCGTATAGGCTGCCATGGGCACGGCGGCCGTATCGCCCGCCTTGCCAAGGCCCACGTACAGGTTCTGGATAGTCTGAAAAGTGAAAGAGCCCTCGTTGTGCAGGCTGTCCAGAATTTTTCCGGAAGAGGGGTCGGCAAAGTTTAGCAGCATCCACGGAATGCGCAGTTCCACAAACCCGTCGCCCGCGCAGAAATCGGCCAGCGAATCATAGGCGGGGCTTTCGGGGTTGGAGTTGCCGTAGCGCAGCAGCCCGGTATTCCAAAACTGGATGGGCACTACCTGCCCGGTTTTGGGCATGGTCATCGCATTGCTGAGCACCTGCATCACGTCGATGAACGAGCCGCTGCCGTCGGTGGCAAAGGCTTTCAGCTCCGCCTCGCTGAACAGCTCGCGCCCGTAAAGCTTGTAATTGGGGTTATAGTAGGGGTCCACCAGCAGGCGGGTATGCTCCTGCCCGTCCAGCACCAGCAGGAAATCGGCGTCCCGGGTAAAGGGCACGCCCTGGTAGACGATGTTCCCCTCGTTCTGGATGGTGTCGATGGGGAGGTAATACACCTGCTTTTGAAAATCATTGGTTGCTACGCGCAGGTACAGGTAGGATTCATCCCACTGGGCCTTGAGGGCGGGGGAGCCGCTCAGTGGTTTTGCGTGGGCCCAGTCCTTATCGCTGCCGTCGATCTGGACGGAGGGGAACGCCGAAAAATGTACAAGCCCGAAATTTTCCTCGCTGGATTCGACATTCTGCCATTTCGGGCGCGCTTCGTTATCGTCGAAGTCCATGGTATTCCAGGAGGTTTTGAACCACTCGTCATGCCAGGCGAACACAATGCCGCCCATGCAGCCGGCCTTGTAGATATCCTCGGTCATGCGCACAAGCCCGGCGCTCTGCTGCTGCTCGTTATTACCGCCCTGGTTGAGGCCGCTGAGGGAGTTGATGTGCGTAACCCCGCGGGAAGTCGGCAGGCCGAACTCCGATACCAGCACCGGCATGGTGTGGTAATCCACCAGCGATTGTACGTAGGCGTAGTAGGGGTCGGCGTCCACCGTGGTGTCGCCGCTGGGAAAGTTCAGGAAATCCGGATAGTACGGATACACGTGGTAGGAGGCGAAAAAGCCAGGTGTGAACGCCGGCGTGGCCTTGATATGCTCCACGTCGATGGTGGCAAGGTCCTCGGCGGGGCGCGGCTCGTTGGGGTGGCGCAGCGGGTCGGTGGTGATCCAGTTGGTAAAGGCCACGGGCCGCTGCATGGCGTATTGCTCGGTTTCGTAGGCGATGGTCAGGTCCTTCATCTGGGCGATGAACACCTCAAAGGGCGAGGCGTTTTCCGTGACCACATACCGGCCGCGGAAGCTCGTCACATCCGGGTGCGCCTTGTTGGTGCCCTCCACCAGATAGGCTTCGCACTCGATGCCCAGAATCCAGCCGATCACGTATTTGGATACATCGTACTGGTAGATGCCGGAAGCCTTGCCGGGCTTGGCGCCGACGATGGCGTTGCCGTGCAGCATATTCACGCAGTCCACAATATCCTGCCGCATATCGGCAATCGTTATGGACTGCGGGGCGAACACATCGCCGTACTGGGCCACGTCGCTTTCGTCCATATAGACGCCCTGCATCAGGTACAAGGGTGTTGCGGCCACACAGTTGTAATCGTACAGGGCGTGGTAAAACGCCGGGGCTTGGGGCGTGTATACGCGGATGACGTTTGAACCCAGATCGGCAATCTGGGTGAACCAGTCAAAGTAGGTTTCGTAGGGGATGGCAAACTCGCCCGGAAAGGAACCGGGCGCGCCCAGGCCGATATCCACGCCGGCCAGGAAGGTTTTCTTCCAGGCGCCGGTCGCGTCCAGCACATAAAAATCTTTCCCCTCCACTTTGGCCGTGTAGGAGACGCCCTGTGTGTTTTTGACCAGGGGCTGCGTATAGCCGATGGAAAAGAAATAGGCTTTTGTGCCCCAAAGCAGACCGGCGAGCAGCGCGAGGATCGCGATAAAACCGCCAATGACTTTTCGCATAGACCCGTCCCCTTTGTCGCGTGGTTTACGGCAAGCCATTAACTGTAACAGGATGGATGTAATTTGATTATAGAGGATGCGAAGGCCGCTGTAAATAGGAGTTTTACGCGCTTCAGGGGCTGGGGGCGGGGCTGCCGACAACTAAAATTGAGGGGCGCAAGCTACGTCGGCGTGGGGAGATGGTTACGGGGGCCTGTACGCGGGGGTAGGGTTGTAAGGTCTGCTTACATTGTACCCGTCCGGCTCGGGTAAGAAACAAACGATCCCGAAAAGTTGAAAAGGGGGGTGAAACAGGCTTGCGCCGTACCGGAAAGGCAGCGCAACAGTCCGGTTCACCCCCCCGCCGGAACCTTCAGCGCACCGTTTCAGGGATTGACAACGTTCACAGGGGTTCCCCGCAAATATTGCGCGAGGTTATCCACCGCAATATCCAGCAGGCGTTTGCGGCTTTCCCGCGCAGCCCAGGAAATGTGCGGCGTAATCAGGCAGTTTTTGGCCCGGAGCAGCGGGTTGTCGTCCCGAATGGGCTCGGTGGAGACGACGTCCAGCCCTGCGGCGTATACCTTGCCACTGTTGAGCGCGTCCGCCAAATCCTGCTCGACGATCAGCGGCCCGCGGCTGTTGTTGAGCAGGATCACGCCATCCTTCATGGCGGCGATGGAGGTTCGGTTGATCATGCCGGTATTTTCCGGCAGCAGCGGGCAGTGCAGCGATATCACGTCGGAACGCGCGTACAGCTCGTCCAGCGAAACGTATTGGGCAATGTCGCGGCCGCTATCTTTGGGGTGGCGATCAAAGGCCAAAACGCGCATCCCCAGCGCCTGGGCGATGCGCCCGGTCACCTGACCGATCCGGCCGAAGCCGATCACCCCCATCGTTTTCCCGGCCAGTTCGATCAGGGGATAATCCCAGAAGCAGAAATCCTCGCTGCGCGTCCAGCGGCCCTGCGCGACGGCGTCCGCGTGCTGTTGCACATGCTGGCAGATTTCCAGAAGCAGCGCGATGGCATATTGGCCGACCACCGCGGTGCCGTAGGTTGGCACATTGGTTACCGGGATGCCCTTTTCCCGGGCGGCGGCGATATCCACCACGTTGAAGCCGGTGGCCAGCACGCCGATGTAGCGCACGGAGGGGCAGGCGTCCAGCGTGGCGCGCGTCAGAGGGGTCTTATTGGTGAATACAATGTCGTGATCGCCAATGCGCGTAATAATCTGCGCTTCCGGCGTGCGGTCATACACGGTCAGCGACCCGAGCGCTTCCAGCCCGCTCCAGCTCAGATCGCCGGGGTTTTCGGTTTTGCCATCCAGAATGACGATGTTTGGCATGGGGGTATCTCCATTCTTCTCATTTTTACGGTACAAACCGGTGCGGAGAACGTCTGCTTTGTGCGGCTGTAACCCTGCGATTGCCGCGGCGTTGCATAGGCCGGTATTGGGGCACAGGGGCTGGTTTTCGCAACGGCATAACGCGGGCGGAGCGCCACAGGGACCCGCTTTGGGGATTGCGGAACCAAAGCCCTGTCTGCCTGATCTGTGGCCGAAGCGAGCTGCCCCGGGCACTTGCGGACGATTATAGAGAGAAGCGCCGGGTGCGTCAAGGGGCCGTTTGTCAAATTTGCGATGTGGTGTGCTGGGGCCGGGACAGCAGGAGAACCGCTGAGAAGATGGAAATAGTTGGGATTTATATAGGCGGCTGAAGCGACGCATTTGCCGCTTTCATAAAGGGTTCAGGCGGCTTACGCCTGGCTGGGGTAGGCGTAAAATGCGGTTTGCGGTTTCCGAAACAGAGGGCTGCCCGCCTGTGGTAAAATGGAATGCGGCCCTGTTCAGTGCGGCGTGAAAAACCGCCGTACAGAAGGCGTTTCCCTCATGGGGGCAACAAAAAACAGGGGCATTTTGCGGGGTTTGAACAGTGCGGACGAACACCGCAAACGAATAAAGAAAAGCAGCAAAGTGGGTGATTGATGGTTAAGGGCAATCTGCTTATGATAGTGTCAAGTAAAACGCATGGGTACCCACCCCGCGGACAGCGCGCCCATGCTTTGACAAAAATCCTGCGCCGCTTCGCAGGCGTGGAAAAATAGGAGGGTTCCTTATGAAAAGATTGGTAGCTCTACTTCTGACCATCTTGATGCTGGGGCTGATTTGCGCGCCTGCGCTGGCGGAGGATGAGGTAACGGACCGCAACCTGATTGGCGACGGAGCCACCACGGTTAAAATCGCGTTTGACGGCGAGTCCTTCAGCCGCGAAGCCCTGACGAAGGTTTGCCAGGCGTTCTTCGATAAGACCGGCATCTCCGTCGAGCTGATGTTCGTGCCCAGCACGGGCAGCTGGCCGGGCTTCTTCTCCAAGATTCAGACCATGATCGCCGGCGGCGATACACCCGACCTGATCCGCGTTGCGGTGGAAGGCTTCGAGCTGTTCCGCACCAACGGCCTGATCGTGCCCTTTACCCCCTACATTGAAAAGTATCCCGACTGGGCGGCCATGGTGGCCGACAATCACGAAAAGCTGAGCGCCCCCTACATCGTCAATGGCGAGTACTACGGCTACGGCTTTGACTGGAACACCGTGCTTACCTTCCTCAACACCAACGTGCTCAAGGAAGCTGGCCTGGAAATGCCCAAGCCGGAAGACTGGACGTTTGACAAGTTTGTCGAGTATGCCAAGGCCATGACCTTTACCCGCGCCGACGGCAGCCAGGTGTACGGCGTAAACGTGCCGGACTGGTACTTCGTGGTGGAGTCCTGGCTGTACAACAATGGCGCGACCATCCTCAACCCGGATTTCACCGAAGCGGTCTGCAACAGCCCGGAGGCTGTGGAAGTGATCCAGAAGATTCACGACCTGATTTATGTGGATCATGTGGCCCCGGTCAGTGCTGCCGACTTTAACGCCGATCAGGTCGGCATGATGTTCACTGGCCGCTGGAAGCTGAAGGGCATGATCGAGAGCGGCTTCAGCGCCTGCGACGTGCTGCCCGTGCCCACCATGAAAACCAACCAGGCTATCGCGGGCGGCGGCTGCTTCCCCATCTCCGCCAGCTCCGAACATAAGGACGAAGCCTTCAAACTGGCTTGCTGGCTGTCCTCGCCCGATTCGCAGGCGACCATCATGGATATCTCCGCCGTGCCCTGCTCCGTGTCCGCGATGGAGAAGGTCGTAACCCACAGCGAGTTCCCCACCAACAGCTACCTGTTTGTGCAGAGCGCTGATACCGCCAAGTTTGTGGAAGCGCCCGCGCAGTACGCCGCCGTGGATGAAATCTTCTGCCGCTACCTGTCGCTGGTGCTGGCCGACGAAATGGACGCGCAGTCCGCGATGGACGCCGCGAAGGCGGAAATCGACTCCGCGCTGGCCAACTGACCCGAGCCGGTGCAAGGTACGCCGCCGAATCCCGCCCTGCGCGGGGTTCGGCGGCCCTTCCCGATAACCGCAAGGAGGAGCTTATGCAACCATCATTAGCACGTAAAACGAAGGCAGGCGCGGCCGCTCGCAAGGACACGAGGGACGCGTGGCTCTTCCTCCTGCCGAGCCTGTTCGGCTTTCTGTGCTTTGTGCTCGTCCCCATGCTGCTGACCGTGGGGATTTCCTTCACGAAATACAACGTCATCACCCCGCCCACATGGACGGGCGTGAAAAACTGGGTGCACCTGACCACGGACCCGCGCTTTGTGACCACGCTTGGCAACTCGTTCAAGTTCACGCTCCTGCTTGTGCCTATGCACATGATTTTCAGCATCCTGCTGGCGCTGGGTGTGAACGCCATCAAAAGCAAAAAGGCGATTTTTGCCTTCCGAACTGTGTATTATTTTCCGACGCTCATTGCCACCTCGTCGGTAGCAATGGTGTGGATTTATGTGTTCAACAAGGATTTTGGCCTCCTGAACTATTTTTTGACCCTGTTTGGCGCCCAGCCCATCGCATGGCTGAAATCCTCCTTCTGGGTCTACCCGGCCACGATGATCTTCAGCCTCTGGAAGTTCGTGGGCATGTACTTCCTTTATTTCCTGATCGGGCTGCAGGGTATCGACCGCACGTATCTGGAGGCGGCGGACATCGACGGCGCCAGCCGCTGGCAGAAGCTGCGGCGCATCACGCTGCCGCTGCTGTCCCCGACGATCTTCTTTGTGATGATTACGCAGATGATCGGCACACTGCAAATCTTTGACGAACCGTACCTGCTGACCAACGGCGGCCCCGGCGACGCGTCCCGCTCTATCAGCATGTACATTTACAACACGGCCTACAACTATAACAGCTTTGGCTACGCGTCGGTGCTGTCGCTGGTGCTGCTGGCCATTGTGCTCGTCATTACCCTGATCCAGTTTAAGGGTTCCAGCTGGGTCAATTATGACCGTTAAGGAGGCTGGAAGAATGAACCTGAGAAAATCGCGGGAGCATGCATTCAATCTGGTTATTCTGCTGGCACTCCTGCTGTTCGCTACGTTTATCATCATCCCGCTGTTGTGGATGCTGTCGGCCTCGCTGCGCACCCCGATGGACGCGTTCAAGTGGCCGCCGCGTATCATCCCCACGACGTTTAACACGCGCAGCTACGAGATTGTCTTTGAAAAGGTGGATATCCTGAAATTTCTGGGCAACTCCATCAAGGTGTCGGTGGTGGGCACGGTTTTACAGGTGCTGGCCTCGGCAATGGGCGCTTACGCCTTTGCCCGCTTTCAGTTCCGGGGCAGCAAAGCGCTGTTTATGCTCTACCTGACCGCGATGATGATCCCCGGGCAGGTGCTGAGCATCCCGCGGTTTATCGTAATGAGCAAGCTGCACCTGATCAATACCCACGCGGCGCTGATCCTGCCGATGCTGTTCAGCGCCATGGGCATCTTCCTGATCCGGCAGTTTATGCTGACCATCCCGAAATCGTATGACGAGGCAGCGATGATCGACGGCGCCTCCCGCTACTACTGCTTTTTGCACATCATCGCCCCCATGGCCAAGCCCGCGATCATGGTCGTGGCGGTGCAAACCTTCATCGGCAGCTGGAACGATTTCTACAATCCGCTGATCTACATCAACTCCGAAAGCAAGATGACCCTGCCACTGGGGTTGACGGCGCTGCGGGGGATGCTGAACTCCAGCAACGAATCCGCCCTGATCGCAAGCGTTCTGCTGACGCTGATCGCGCCGCTGCTGCTGTACATCTTCGGGCAGCGGTATCTGGTGGAAGGCATCACGCTGGGCGGACTGAAAGGATGAACC
The DNA here is from genome assembly GCA_963666755.2 of Candidatus Limiplasma sp. Lineage (GTDB taxonomy): Bacteria > Bacillota > Clostridia > Christensenellales > Aristaeellaceae > CAXXOK01. The sequence continues at coordinate 2,223,556 of CAXXGW010000009.1, read as the reverse complement.
CCATGGTACGAAAGCTCTGTAAAATCGCGCTGCCGCCGGTGATTGCGCCGTTTGTGGCCGCAGTCAGCCATACGGAGATACCGGGCTGCACGCTCAAGGCCTCCTGGCGGGAGCTGAAACAGGAAGGCTTCATCCAGCTGACGCTGGAAGGCACGCTTGCCGAAGCTTGCCCGGTCGGCAGCTTTGAGGTGCTGCTGACGCCCGCCTTCCGGCCGGATTTCCATTGGGCGCCCCACCTGACCCCGGAGCAGGACAGCGTGGTGGATATGCACGTGTTCCGCACGCCCGCGCTGATTGCGTGCGGTGCCAACCGGATGCTGGCCGTGCTGCCCGATGTGGAAGCCCTGCGCCAGCCCAACGGAAACCGCGTGTTTCTGGATCTGAACGCGCAAACGGAAACCTATACCGTAGGGCTAACCACCACCGCGGTGCGGGGGCATGTGCTTTACCGCCGTACCGACGGTGCGACGCTCCCTGCGGGGCCTTTCCGCTTTTCGATGCTGTTACTGGGCTCGGACAATCCGGAGTCGGTCGAAAACCCTTTCCGGCCTGTGCTCCGCTATTACTGGACACAGTACGGCCAGCGGCAGAGCGCGCAGCTTGCGCCGCTGGATGCGCTGCCCCGTTATGTGAAACGCACCTATGACTGGGCGTTTGGCAACTGGCGCGATCGGGTGTGGCAGGAGTTTGACGATCGCGGCGTGCGTGTCGGCGCGCCGCAGATGATCGTGACGGTATTCCAGAGCCGGCATTACGGCAAGCCTTATTCCATCCGGGAGCATGTGGCCATCTGGAACCAGGCGTGGTTCTGCTCCCTGCGCTCGGCCATGGGGGTGTACCGCTACGCCAGGCTCCATCAGGACGACGCGTTGCTGGCCGACGCACTCAAAACCAAGGAGCTGGCGCTGCATTTTCCCCAGCAGGACGGCCTGTTTGACAGCGTCGTGGCCTGCCCGGATCAGATGGTGGAGATCGACGGCCAGTTCTGGCGGCGCGCCGGCAGCTGGGAGGATCGCTACTACGGCAACAGCGACCGCAACCCACTGCATGCCTCCATCGAAGCGGCGCCCCGGCACATTCTGGACATGAGCTGGACGGCCAAGTACATGGTGCGCTGGTACCGGGAGCTGGAACAGGACGAGCGCCTGCTGGCCTACGCCACGCGCTATGCCGACCGGCTGGTTGCCCTGCAGGACGAGGCGGGGTATTATCCTGCATGGCTTAAGGACGGCAAACCCTTGCCGGAACTGCGCCAATCGCCGGAAAGCGCGGCCTCGGCCACGTTCCTGCTGGAGCTGTATGCCGTGACCGGCAACCCCCGCTACCGCAGCTCCGCCCTGAAGGCTGTGGATGTGCTGGTGCGGGATGTGCTGCCCACCGGCCGCTGGGAGGATTTTGAAACCTATTGGTCCTGTTCGCATTACGGCGAGGATACGCTGCTGGGCCGCAAGTGCGTGCGCAATGACATGTACAAGCAATGCACGCTGTCGATTTTCTATCTGGCGGAAGCGCTGCTGGCCTGCTTCGGGGCAACCAAGCAGCAGAAGTACCTGCAGCGGGGCGTGCGCTGCCTGGACGAACTGTTGATGGCGCAAAGCTCGTTCCAGCCGGAAGCCATGCCGCTGGCGGTGGTGGGCGGCTTCGGGGTCATGAACTGCGACGCGGAGCTGAACGACGCGCGCCAGAGCCTGTTTGCGGAAACCATTATCCGCTACGGCCGCCTGCTGGGCAACGACGAGTACGTGCAGCGCGGGTATGCGGCGCTGCGGGCTTCGTTCTCGATGATGTATTGCCCGGAAAACCCCGGGGCTTTGCGGGAGTGGCAAAAGAAGTGGCCGTTCCTCGGGGAGGACGATTACGGCTTCATGATGGAAAACTACGGCCATCAGGGCTACGCGGACGATCTGAGCAGCGGCATCGGGGAGTTTACGATTTACGATTGGGGCAACGGCGCGGCGGCGGAAGCCGTGATGCGCATCTTTGAACTGGATCGGCAATGAGCGGCAGCGCAACGGGGTTTGCCGCAGGGCAACAGCAACTACAGCATCCACAGCATCCCGCAAGGGATCGATAGGAGGAAACCGCATGGCATTCCATGGTCTTGGGAGCATTGCAGATCTTTACCGCATTTCCGATGCCAAATCGCGTTCCATCTGCCCGGAAAACCTGACCGGGGAGGTGGGCGGCGGCGCCCGCTGCCCCGCCGAGCAGGGAAGCGCGCACAAGGCGGCGCGCGATCTGGGCCTGGGTTGGAAAACCAACCCCTATATCGTCCTGCAGCCGGGCGAGACGTTTACCATTGCCGAGATCGAAGGTTCCGGCTGCATCCAGCAAATCTGGCTCACCCCTACGGGCACGTGGCGCAACACCATCCTGCGCATGTACTGGGACGGGCAGGCCAACCCCTCGGTGGAATCCCCGATCGGCGATTTCTTTGCCTGCGGGTGGAACAAGTATGCGCAGGTATCCTCGCTGGCGGTATGCGTCAACCCCGGCAGCGCCTTTAACTGCTACTGGCCGATGCCGTTTCGCAAACATTGCCGCATGACGCTGGAAAACCGCGCCGATACGCCGGTGAACATCTATTACCAGATCAACTACTGCCTGACCGAGGTACCGGAGGATGCGGCCTATTTCTGCGCGCAGTTCCGCCGTGTGAACCCCCTGCCGTACAAGGAAGTGTACACCCTGCTGGACGGCGTGCAGGGCCGCGGCCATTACGTGGGCACCTACATGGCCTGGGGCGCGAACAACAGCAACTGGTGGGGCGAAGGGGAAATCAAGTTTTATATGGATGGCGACGGGGAGTTTCCCACCATCTGTGGTACCGGCACGGAGGATTACTTCTGTGGCTCCTACGATTTTGAGGACCCCGTGACGCACGACCGGTATGTGCCTTTCACCACGCCGTATTCCGGCCTGCCGCAGATTCTCTGCCCCGACCGCCTCAACAACAGCCAGATGCGCTTTGGCATGTATCGCTGGCACCTGATGGACCCCATCCGCTTTGAGCGCGACCTGAAGGTAACCATGCAGGCGCTGGGCTGGCGCGCCGACGGCCGCTACCTGCCCCTGCAGGACGATATCGCCTCTGTGGCCTACTGGTACCAGACGCTGCCGACCGCGCCCCTGTATCCGTTGCCCGATCGGGATTATCTGGAAATCATCTGAGGAATGCCGGAGAGAGGGAACCACGTGAAACGCAAACCGAGGATCCTGGTAGTGGGTAGTCTGGTGATGGATTTGATCGTAAGCACCGAGCGTTTTCCAAACAGCGGCGAAACCGTGCTGGGGATGGATTACCATACGGCTTCCGGCGGCAAGGGCGCAAATCAGGCAGTGCAGGCGGCCCGGCTCGGCGCAGAGGTGACCATGGTGGGCCGTGTCGGCCGGGACGATTTTGGCCGCAATCTGGTGGAGAGCGTCCGCCGCGCGGGCGTGAACGTCAGCCATATCCTCGAAACGCCGGAAACCTGTTCCGCCATTGGCAATGTGCAGCTGGAAGTGAAGGGCGCGCAGACCGCCAACCGCATTATTGTGGTATCCGGCGCCAACATGAAGCTGATGCCGGAGGATGTGACCTTCCTCAAGGATAACATCGCCAACTTCGATATGGTTATTCTTCAGTTTGAAATCCCGATGGAAATTAACGCGCTGGTTGCAGAATATGCGCGCGCAGCAGGGGTACCGGTCATGGTGAACACGGCCCCTTCCGCTCCGGTACAGGGCGAGCTGCTGCGCAATACGACCTACATTTCCCCCAACGAGCACGAGGCGGCGGATATGACCGGCATCCCGGTCGTGGATGAGGCTTCGACGCTGCACGCCATCCAAAGGCTGCTGGAGATGGGTGTCGGCAATGTGCTGATTACCCGTGGCAGCGAGGGCGCCGTATTTGGAAACGGGGCGGAAACCATCGTGAGCCCCGGCATCTTTTGCCCGCAGGTGGTCGACCCCACCGCGGCGGGCGACAGCTTTGTCGGCGCCTTCTGCACGGCGGTGTGCATGGGCGCTGCACACCGCGAGGCGCTGACGTTTGCCAACTACACGGCAAACATCACAGTTTCGCACATGGGGGCGCAACCGAGTCTGCCGATGCTGAGCCGGGTTCTGGATCGCATGCGTGCAGACGGGTTGGATGTGTCCCGCTTTGAGGCTTACTGCTGCGAGGAGGTAAATCCATGACGTTGCTGGATACGTTTAAAAGCACGCAGAGCGCCGAAGTGGAGCGCACGCTGCGCGAACTGAACACGCAGATGTACGGTGTGGCGGCGGACCTGATCTGGCAGGCGGAAAGCCGCGGCAACCGCGTGCATGTGACGGGTATCGGCAAACCGGCGCACATTGCCGGGTACATCGCGTCGCTGATGTCGTCCACCGGCACGCCGACCTATTTCCTGCACGGCACCGAGGCGGTGCACGGCTCCTGCGGGCAGCTTGTGCCCGGCGATGTGGTGATTTGCATCTCCAACAGCGGTGAAACCGCGGAGATGAAGGCGACCGCGACAGCCATCCGCAACAACGGCTGCAAGCTGATTGGCGTGACGGGCAACGCGGATTCCTGGCTGGCCCGTTTCTGTGATGCGCACCTGCTGGCACATGTGGAAAACGAGGGCGGGCCGCTGAACCGTGCGCCGCGCGCCTCGGTGCTGTCCGAAATGATCGTGCTGCAGGGGCTGTCGGTGGTGTTGCAGGAGCGCCGTGGGCTCAGCCCGGAGGAATATGTGCTGCGGCACCCGGGCGGCACGCTGGGGCACCTGCGGGAAGAGGAAACCCAGACGCTGGCATGCAAAGCAAAATGACACAAGGCGAACCGGTGCCAGGAGCGGCGTCCGGTTCGCCTTGTGTATATTGAAAAATGAGCAACGCCGGGGGTTGCCGGAGTGCTGCTACAATAGCTTATACTGTAGCGGTTCTTCAGCGTTTTGGGGTGCCGGATCGGCGTTATACCGTTTGAAAAGAGGCGTGAAGGCCGGGCGTTGCGGCGCTTGCCGCGGACGGCCGACTGCGCGCATGTCCCAGTGAACGTTCCGGCCGGAAAACCTGCGGTTTTTGTGACAGCTCCGTGAGGATACGCCGGAACGGCCTGTCATTTCCGGTATTCGTTGTCCAGATGGATCAGCGGGTTCTTTTCATAATAGGCGCGGTATTGCAGGGGCGAGAGGCCCTTGTTCTTTTTGAATTGAATCTGGAAGTTGGACTGGTTCTGGTAACCAACCTTGTTGGCGATGCTGTGGATGGTCATATCCGTTTGCGAAAGCAGGCGGCAGGCTTCGTTGATGCGGAACTCCGTCAGGTAGGCGGAGGGGGAAAAGCCGATGCTGTCCTTAAACAGGTGGGACAGGTAACAGTCGTTGATGTGGAAGGTGTTGGCGATTTCCTTCATGGTGATCTTCTGCGCGTAATGCTCGGCAAAATAGTGCTGGATCTGAGTCACCAGCGAATCCGAATCGCTCTTGCGCAGCATCGGGTAGGAAGAATCCAGCACCCGCAGCGTCAGCAGCACCACGCAGTACAGGAGGCTGTCCAACATCTGCCTATACCCCAGGCACTGCTCCTGCGCCTCCTGAAACATGGTGGAGAGCAGCTTAATAAAGGACTGTGCGTGCGGGCCTGTGTCGAAGGTGGGCTGCAGCCCGACAGGCAACAAATTGTTAACCGGCATGCCGGAAATGGAAAGTTCGTCAAACTTGATGTGGTAAAAAAGCGGCGCTTTCTCCTCACGCACAAAGCGCTCGGCATGCCGCACCCCCGGGTTGTACAGCACAAGGGTGCCGGGTTTGAGCGGATACTGCACCCCTTCGACCGAAACCGTGCCGTGCCCGCCTTCAATAAACAGGAGCTCCACCGTCGGGTGCGAGTGCCCCTCGACGCTGTACGCGGGGATCTGGCTGCACCGCCCCACACACCGCAGCACGGGGTTGCGTATGATTTCCAGCGTCTGCCCGGGAAAACTGACCAGATGAATGTTCGGCATATGCGGATCAATCCTCCAAAACTGGGATCCATCCATGCGGAAGGGGCCAAAACCCCTTAAAAGGCCGGCAGTCGAGCCGAATGAAAACGGCGGCACCAACGCAACCGGCAACCTCTGTCTGTTCGGTTGTCCCATCCCCATCTGCAACATATTCGCACGTAAATTATAACACAGGCATCTACGGCTTTCAAGCTGAAACGCTGGCGTGTGGTGCTTTACGAACAAATCCGGGCTTCCTGTCGGGCTCTTTACAGCCCAAGCATGATCGGCCTTTTTTCAGTCCTGTAGATACCAACCTCGCCCATCCGCCCCCCGGCTGGGATGATGGGTGGCAATGGCGACGGGCGGAAACTTGAGGATGCTGCGTGATCAAAAACGCCCGACACCCGGCATGCCTTTCTGCCGCGTACATGTGGCTAAACGCTCGACGAAATGGACAAAACGATTTATACTACACTCCATACACCGGGGCCTGTCTGCCGGATGCGTGGTATGTACCGGTTTCCGGCTGTCGGGCAGGGCGTTTTGCCCACCGGCCCGGTGAGCGGGTGCGGGATCGGTTGCCCGAACCGTATTACGAAAGCGAGGGGATTTTCTTGGTAGAGGCGATCAAAACCATTTTTCTGAACGCGGGTGCGGATGTTTGCGGCATTGCGAATATCGAGGCTTTTAGCGGTACGCCGGAGGGGTTTCACCCGTCCGACCTTTACGCGGACTGCCGGTCGGTGGTGGTGTTTGCCAAAGCGATCCCCAAGGGGGCTTTGCTGGTGAACCCCAGAATCATCTACCAGCATTACAATGCGCTGGGCCCGGTGCTGCTGGACAGGATTGCCTATCTGGCGGCCAGTCAGCTGGAAAACGACTTTCCGGGCGCCGTGGCCGTGCCGCTGCCGGCCGACAACCCGTATGAGTACTGGGTTGCGGAAACGCGGGAGGGGCGGGGGATACTCTCCATGAAACATGCCGCGGTGCTGGCAGGGCTGGGCACGCTGGGTAAGAGCACCCTGTTGCTGAACCGCCGGTACGGAAGCCGACTGAGCATCGGCGCGGTGCTGACCAACCTCGATTTGCCCACCGACCCACCTGCGGAAAGCGTCTGCATTGCGGGCTGCCGCCTGTGCATCGACAACTGCCCCGCGCATGCCATCAGCGAGCAGGGCGTGAACCAGCTCCTGTGCCGGGCGCATACCTATGCCGCCAACAGCAGGGGTTTTGACATCACCAACTGCAACGCCTGCCGCAGCAAGTGCCCCAGGGTGTTCGGCTGCGAGCCGTAAACCGCCTGCTTCAGCGCGACGCTTGAACGGGATTGCGCCGCCGGGCTTGTTTTGCCCGGCGCTTTTCTGTATACTTTGCGCAGACGGATAGTACGGATCGGCGGAGGTGCGCATGGCAAACGATAACTATATCAAGCAAATGGAATTGCAGCTGGACGACGTGCCTTCGGTACAGAAGGTGATGCACGCGCTATCCACGGAGCTGCGCCTGCGCATTTTGCTGATGACGGGCAGTAAAACCATGAGCATCTGCGAGCTGGCGGAGGCGCTGGATGTGCCCGTATCGACCATCGCCGTGAACATAAGCGTCCTGGAAAAGGCGGGGCTGCTGATTACTGAGCAGGTGCCCGGCGTCCGGGGCCTGCAGCGGCGCTGCACCAAGGTGACCGATTATGTGGCCATCAACCTGAAATCGCGGCACAGCGAAGGCGAAAAGATCGGCGAAATTTCCATGCCTGTGGGTGGGTACAGCCTCTGTGGGGAAATCGAGCCGACCTGCGGGCTGGCCGACAGCGAGGGGTTTATCGGCGTGCCGGACGAGCCGCTCAATTTTTACCTGCCGTCGCGCTTCGGGGCGCAGCTGCTGTGGTTTCGCAAGGGGTTTGTGGAGTATCACTTTCCGATTTTGCCGCTGCGCAGCCCGAATCTGGAAAAGATCGAGCTGACCGTGGAAGCCTGCTCCGAAGCCATCGGCTATGACAATACCTGCGTGAGCGATATCTTTTTCCAGATGAACGATACCGAGCTGGGCATCTGGCGCTCGCCGGGGGATTTTGGCGGGCGCAGGGGCCTGCTCAACCCTGACTGGTGGCAGTCGTTCAGCACCCAGTATGGGATGCTGAAGGTCTGGCGCGTAACGCACAGCGGCACCTATCTGGATGATGAGTGGATTTCGCCCGTCACGCTGGAAAGCCTGCGCCTGTCCGAGCGGGATTACCTGAGCCTGCGCATCGGCATCCATCCGGACGCCAGGCATGTGGGCGGCCTCAACCTGCTGGGGCGGTCGTTTGGCGATGTGCCGCAGGATATCCTGTTGCGGTACTATATTACATAATATTTGTAGCAATAAGCTCAAAATGAACTTTTTTGATATAATAAACCAAATCTATTGTAATAGATGAGGGTCTGTGCTATCTTTTACCTACAGTGCATGGTAGCGTTCGTCACAAGCCGAATAGTCTATGCGCATACGTAAAAGGAGGATCCAGCAATGAAAAAGGCGGTTTCCATCATCCTCACAGTCGTGCTGTGCCTGAGTACGGTCGTTTTTGCCAGCGCGCAAACCGTAGACCTCAACAGCCTCTCCTTTGATGAGCTGGTTACATTGGCCAAGAAGGACGGCCACGTGGAATCCGTGGGCATGCCCGGCGATTGGGCCAACTGGGAAGCCAGCTGGAACTACATCACCAATACCTATGGGATTACGCATTACGACACCGATATGACCTCCGCTGAAGAACTGGCGGTCATGAAGGCGGAGGGCGCCAACGGCACCAAGGACATCGGCGATGTCGGCCATGCGTTCACCACCACGGTCGTAGAAGAAGGCATCACGCAGGGCTACAAGCCTTCAACCTGGGATACCATTCCGGATTGGGCCAAGGACCCCGAAGGCCGCTGGATTATTTCCTACACCGGCACCATTTCCTTTGCGACCAACACGACCCTGACCAACGGCGTGGTGCCCACCTCCTGGGCGGACCTGATGGACAGCAAGCTGAACGTGAGCGTCGGCAACGTGGTTGCGGGCGCGTCCAGCCAGGCGGCGGTGCTGTCCTGCGCGATTGCCATGGGCGGCGGCCTGGACAATGTGCAGCCCGGCATTGATTACTTCAAGAAACTGGCCGAAGAGGGCCGTCTGGATCCCGGCGACACGAACCGCGAGCGTCTGGCCAATGGCGAAATCGTGGTTTGCGCAGGGTTGTATGATTACAGCTCGCTGGCGCACCGCGACGCCATCAACGCGTCCGACTCCGGCATGAAAATCGAAGTGACCATTCCTCAGGACGGGGCTGTGACCTCCGGCTACGCGCTGGTGTTCAACGCCAATGCGCCCCATCCGTACGCCACCGCGCTGACGATGGAATACATGCTGAGCGATCAGGGCCAGATCGACCGTGCCTACGGCTATGCCCGCCCGGTGCGCGACGTGCAGCTGCCCGCCGATGCGCAGGCGATGATGCTGGACGCTTCCCTGTACGCCAACACCACCCCGATTACCGATGTGACGCAGTTTTCTGCGGCCTGCAAGCAGATTGCGACCCTCTGGGAAGAGGAAGTTATCCCTTCGATGTATTGATGTAACCCCCCGCGCAGAGGCCGGCCGGTACCGGCCGGCCTCTGTTTGCGCAAAATACAGGGTTTTTCGAGGTGCAAATGAGCAAGGTAATCCTGATCGTTCTGGACGCATTTGGGTTTGACGCGGCTACGAAGCGCAGCGGTTTTCTGGAGCATATGACGGAAGCCGGACGGTGCGCCAAGTATCCGGTGCAGGGCGAGCTGCCCAGCGCCTCCCGGCCCATGTATGAAACCATTATGACCGGCCTGCCCGTATGGCAGCACGGCGTCGCCTCCAACAATACCGTGCGGCGGAGCCGTTGCGAAAACCTGTTTTCCTGGACCCGCAAGCAGGGGCTGGTGAACGCCGCCGCCGCTTACGGCTGGATGGAGGAGCTGTACGGCGCCGGCACCCCGTTTTCCATGCATGCGGATCGTTTCGCGCTGGAAGGCAAAGGGGATATCATGCACGGCATCTTCTACAGTGAGGATATGTATCCGGATTCGCACGTCTATGCGGATGCGGAGTTTCTCCGGCGGCAGTACCATCCGGATTTTCTGGTCATACACCCGATGAACGTCGATTTCGCCGGGCACCAGTATGGGGCTGCCTCGATGCAGTACGCCCATGCCGGCAACATCACGGTGGATCAGATTGCCCAGCTTTACGAAGGCTGGGTTGCCGACGGCTATGATCTGGTGGTAACCGCCGACCACGGTATGGACGAGCTGGGCCACCACGGCGGTAACGAGCCTATCCAGCGCCGCACACCGTTGTACATCCTTTCCGCGCAGGCAACCCCCGGGTATTTTCCGGAGGATACGCTTACCACGCGCATCCTTGCGCCTTTGGTGTGCCGCCTGCTGGGGATCGAACCTATCCCCGGAATGCTCAGCCCCCGTGCCGTACATGGCATCCAGTAAAGCAGAGCGACCGGCCCTGACTGCAAAAAGGGGGATAACGCTTGAAAAGTCTTGTGGTTAAGAAAGGGATTCCGCTCATCCCGGTCATCCCGTTTCTGGTGCTGGCAGTGATGTACCTGATCCTGCCTGCGGCCGGAATCGTGGTCAAGGGGTTTCGGACTCCCGGTACCGGCGTGTTTACGCTGAACAATTTTCAGGTCATCTTTTCCAAGGTTATTTATCAAAGAACCATCCAGAACAGCCTGAACCTCTCTTTGCTATCGTCGGCGGTTGGGCTGCTCATTTCCTTTCTGGCGGCGCTGGCGCTGACCGCCGTTGGCAAGCGCACGGAAAACACGGTGATGTCCATCCTCAGCATGAGCGCGAACTTCGCGGGCCTGCCGCTGGCGTTTGCCTTCATTCTGGTGCTGGGTAACATGGGCGTGGTGCGGCAGCTGCTGGAGGCGGCGAACCTCCCCTGGCTGAATGATTTTAACCTCTATTCCACCGATGGCGTCATGCTCATTTTCATCTACTTCCAGATTCCGCTGGGCACGCTGTTGCTGGTGCCGTCGTTCCAGGCCATCCGCAAGGAATGGAAGGAAGCGGCCATGCTGATGCACGCCAACAGCCTGCAGTTTTGGATGCGGGTGGGCCTGCCGATGCTGCTGCCCGGCCTTACGGGCACGTTTGGCATGCTGTTTGCCAACGCGCTTACGGCTTATGCTACGGTGTATGTGCTGATGAGCAATAACTTTCCGCTGATGGCGATTAAGATTACCACCCTGTTTACCGGCGACTCCGTAACGCAGGAGGAGCTGGGCTCCGCGCTGTCGGTGATCATGATCCTGTTCATGCTGGCCGTGATTGGGCTATGCAACCTGACAACCAAGCTGTTTTACAAGGGAGGCGACGCCAAGTGAAGCCCAAACGGACGCTTGCGACCGTGTACCTGATCGCCTTATCCTTTTTTCTGCTGTTTCCGTTGCTGATTACGTGCATTTTTTCCTTCGCCACGTCCTGGACGAAGGTGTTGCCCAACGGCTGGACGCTGGATTACTACAATCAGGTAATCAGCCAGGCAAACTTCTGGCCCTCGGTGGGGCGCGGGCTGCTGATCAGCGTGATCCCGGTGTTCATCAGCGGGCTTTTGATTATCCTGACCATGTACACATCGGTCTTGTATTACCCGTGGGTGGATAAGGTGGTGCAGACCATCTGCATGCTGCCCCACACCCTGAAGGGTGTAATTCTGGCGCTGGCGGTGCTGTCGATGTATGTCGGCTCGCCTACGGTGCTTTCCGACCGGATTCTGATGCTTACCATGGTGTACTGCGTGGCGATACTGCCCTATATCTATCAGGGCATCCGCAACAACCTGAATGCCATTAACGTGCACAATCTGGTGGAGGCTGCGGAAATACTGGGTTCCAGCAAAATGTACGCCTTTTTCCGGGTCATCATCCCCAACATGATTACGGGCATCATGGTATCCGCGCTGCTGGGCATGTCTACGCTGTTTGCCGATTTTGCGATCGTGAAAATCCTTGCCGGCAGCAAGTACCTGACTGCGCAACAACTCCTGTACAACTCCCGTTCCATGCCCGGGCAACTGGTCAGCGTGATTGTGCTCATCCTGTTCCTGATTGTACTGCTGATTTCCGCCGGGGCGCTGATCATCCAGAATTTGGGCAAGAAAGACGCCGATAAGGCCGTTGTGGAGGAGTAGGCGATGGCATACATCCAGTTTGAACAGGTCAATAAGTATTTCGGCAGCAACCATGTGCTCAAGGATATCAGCCTGGACGTGAATCAGGGCGAGTTAGTGACCTTTCTGGGCCCGTCTGGCTGCGGCAAATCCACGCTGCTGCGCTGTTTGGCGGGGTTAGAGAAGGTGTCCAGCGGCACCATCCGCCTCAACGGGGAGGATATTACCGACCTCGCGCCGCAAAAACGGGAAATCGGCATGGTTTTTCAGGCGTACAGCCTTTTCCCCAACCTGACGGTGGAGCAGAACATCGCCTTTGGCTTGCACATCCTGCATATGGATAAGAAAACCGTCGCTGCGAAGGTGCGCGAGGTGCTTCGCCTTGTGGGGTTGGAGCAGAAGCTCAAATGCTACCCGCGCCAGTTGTCGGGCGGCCAGCAGCAGCGCGTGGCGCTGGCCCGGTCCATCGTGATGGAACCCAAGGTGCTGCTTTTAGACGAGCCGCTGAGCGCCATCGACGCGCTGTTAAGGCGCAACCTGCAGATGGAAATCCGCCGCATCCAGCGGGAGTTGAAGATTACCACCCTGTTTGTGACGCACGATCAGGATGAGGCGATTGTCATGTCCGACCGTATCCACCTGTTTAACATGGGCGTAATCGAGCAATCCGGCCGGTCGATGGAGCTGTATGCCAACCCGCAGACCCGCTTTGCCGCCACCTTTATCGGCAACTACAACATTGTGCCGGCGCAGGATTTTGGGCGCCTGACACATGAAACGTACGATGGCGATGTGGTGGCGATCCGCCCGGAAATTATCGAGATTACGACCGCACAGCAGGAATGCGACAACGGCTACTGCCTCCCGGGCGAGGTGCACGGCCACGTGCCACACGGTAACATCATCCGTTACACCGTGGCCTGCGGCGATGTGCTGCTGAACGTGGATCGGCTGTTCGACTCCTCCCACCTGCCGCAGGATCACGACAGGGTCTACCTCTCCATCCGGAAGGATCAAGTGCTGGCATTGCAATAAAACGCACCGGAGGGCCTCATGCTTCTGAAAAACAGGGATACGCGTTACCCTCGCCCCACGCTGGTGCGCGGGGACTGGATGACGCTGGACGGCGAATGGCAATTCGCCTTTGACGACGAGAACCGCGGCCTGCGGGAAAAGTGGTTTCAGGGAGAGCTGCCGCTGCGTATTCGGGTGCCGTTCTGCTACCAGAGCGGTAAAAGCGGCATCGGGGATGTGACCGCGCACGACTGTGTGTGGTACCGGCGCACGTTTGCTCTGCCCGATGCCTGCCGCGACCGGCGGATTCTGCTCCATTTTGGCGCTGTGGATTATGCCTGCACCGTGTATGTGAACCAGATGGTGGTCATGCAGCACACCGGCGGGCATGTGCCCTTCAGCACCGACATCACCGACTGGCTGACCCCGGGCGAAAACAGCCTGTGCCTGCGGGTGACCGATACGGCGGCGCTGGATCAGCCACGGGGCAAGCAATGCCCGGCGGAGCGGATCGATCGCTGCTGGTACACGCCTACAACGGGCATCTGGCGCAGCGTCTGGCTGGAGCCGGTTGCAGACGCGTACGTGGAAAGCCTGACCCTGACCCCCAGCCGCAAGGATCAGACGGTGAAAATGAAGTTTGCCCTGCGCGGCAAAACGGAAAACGCCTCGCTTTCGGTGCGGGTTTCCTATGAGGAAGCGACTGTGTGCGAAACCACCGTCGCCTGCCTGTCCAACGGGGCGGAGGTGGTGCTGCCCATTGAGCCGCCGGATTATGTGGACGATGTACATTGCTGGTCGCCGGAGCATCCGGTGCTCTTTTCCGTCACGGCAAGCCTGCGTCAAGGCGGGCAGGAAACCGACCGTGTGGAAAGCTACTTCGGCATGCGCGATATCGAGGTGCGCAACGGTACGGTGCTGCTCAACGGCCAGCCCTTCTACCAGAAGCTGGTGCTGAACCAGGGTTACTGGCGCGATACCCTGCTGACCCCGCCCGACGGGGACGCGCTGCTGAACGATCTGCTCACGATCAAGAAAATGGGCTTCAACGGCGTGCGCATGCACCAGAAAATTGAGGATGAACGCTTCTACGCCTTCGCCGATGCCATCGGGCTGGCCGTGTGGGCGGAAATGCCCAGCAGTTACGTGTTCACCCACGCGGCGATGCGCCGAACCATCCGGGAATGGATCGACGCAGTTACCAGCCTGCGTAACCACCCGTCCATCCTGGTCTGGGTGCCGCTGAACGAATCCTGGGGCGTGCGCAACATCCTGCACGACCCAGCCCAGCAGCAGTATGCCTGCGCGCTGTACGCCCTGACCAAGGCGCTGGATGCGGGGCGGCTGGTGAGCACCAATGACGGCTGGGAGCAAGTCACCTCCGACCTGTGCAGCATCCATGACTACTTTCCCAACGCGGAATCGTTCGAGCGTCGCTATGCCGATCTGAACGCGTTGCTGGCCCGTGACGCGGAGGGCCGCATGCTGTATGCGCAGGGGTATGCCTATGCGGGCCAGCCCGTGATCCTTTCCGAGTTCGGCGGCATTTCCTTTGACACGGAGCGCAGCGGCAACGCATGGGGTTATAACGAGCATGCCACCGACCGGGACGCTTACCTGACGGCTCTTGCCCGGATGGTGCAGTGCGTGCGCAGGCACCCGCGTATGCAGGGCTACTGCTATACCCAGTTTACCGACGTCATGCAGGAAACCAACGGCCTGCTGGACATGGATCACCAACCCAAGGCGGATTTGGAATCCTACCGGGCCATTTTTTGCCTCGGGGATGAGAAGCCGCTCAGCGGATACACCAAGGATTAATCGCACTGCCTGACACGGGTACGCGCGCGCCGCGGAAAGACAGAGGTCCTATCGGGTGCAGCGTAAGGTGAATGGGGCAGGGATGGGGAACAAGGCCCGCGGCGTGAGGTTCACGCGGCGGGCCTTGTCGTTGCTGAAACGGGGAGAATGGTTGGAGTATCTGCCGGGTTCTCAAGTCTGCCTTACCCCTGTAAAGGAGCGGTGCTATCCAGCAACTGGATATAGAACACAAACGAATCGGCATGGAACAGATACTGCGCGTGCACCGGCGCACCCCAGGTGTCATCGCCGCCCACGCCGCACTGCCCCTTCAGGATGCGGATATAGGTGTTGCTCGGCTTGGGCAGCTCGTATATGCTTTGCGCCTGCTCCAGCTGGTGCGCGTCATAGGGCTGCACGGTCGCCTCGAAGGGCTCGTCGGCAAAGAAGCGCAGGCCGCAGCCGTCCGCACGGAACACCTCCAGCCACCGCAGGTGCGTCATGCACCCGTTTTCCTGCGGGTTTACATAGGGCACAAACTGCTCCCGCACCGTGCCTTCCCGCAGCCCCAGCCGCGGCAGGTCGCGGTCGGCGTAGGATTCCTTTTGCAGATTGCCGTACAGGCGGAATTGATGGTAAGCACAGGGCAACGCCAGCGACATGCCCATGGCGGGCAAATCCTGCGCGGGGTGGTTCAGTCGCAGCGCAACCCGCAGCGTGCGGGCATCCTGCATGGTATAGGTAAGGGTGCAGCCGGTAGCGGGGCAGGTGGGAAACAGCAGCTCGGCCGTCCAGCTTTGGGCGGTTTCCTGCCAGCGGTCGCAGGAGGAGTAGAGGCTGGCAAGCTTCCACTGCGCCCAGCGCAGGGTGTTGCCGTTGGCAAGGTCGTTATCGGTGGGGGCGCGCCAGAAGTCGGGGCGGAGGCAGCGGGTCAGCAGCTCGTCCCGCCCCAGCGTCAGGGAGGTGAGCAGGCCGCTGGCTTTAGACAGCAACCCGTGGCCGCCCGCAAAGGGGAACCCCACGTTATAATTCGCGTTCAGGATGGGCACAGGCTGCTGAACCAGCGGTTTGCGCACCGATGGGTAGACCTTCTGCCCGAAGGCGATTTCCATCCCCTTGAGGAGGTAGGGCATGTTTTTGGCCGCGAGCACGGAAACTTCCAGCACCCACTCGCCTTCATCCGGGGTAAAAACAGGCAGGGGAATGCTATCGGTTTTGCCCGGCTGCGCGTGCAGGGGAACCTCGCCGTGCTCAGTGATCAGGCCGTTCCGCAGCAGTTTCCACGACGCTTCAAACGGGGTCGCGTCCTGAAACAGGTTGCGGTTCTCGATCCGCGCCTGCTCTTTGGTGAACGTTACGCGGAAGGGCGCGTACAGAGCGCTTGCCTCCGCAAACTTCGGCGTGGGGGTGCCGTCGCCAAAAAGCAGCCCGTCGGCGCAGAAATACCCGTCGGTGGGCTTGCGGAATGCCAGACCCGTCAGCAGTTCGGGCTGTCCGTCACTTGTTTTCACACGCAGCGTCTGATCCTTAAAATCCCAGATGAAGCCGCCCTGATACTGGGCAAACTGATCCTCCAGCGCGACATACTCCTTTAGGCCGCCCAGCGAGTTGCCCATTGCATGCGCGTACTCGCAGGAAAGGTAAGGCTTTGGGGGATTAGCGGCCAGGTAATCAATAATCTCCTGCGGTTTGGCGTACATCCGGCTCTCCACATCGCTGGTTTCCGGAAAACGGCGATCCCAGAAGATGCCCTCATAATGGATCAGCCGGGTAGAATCCAGCGAGCGCAGCAGGTTTGCCATGCCCAGCAGAATGGAGCCGCCGCAGCACTCGTTCCCCAGAGACCATAGCAGGATGGAGGGGTGGTTGCGGTCGCGGTAGAACATATCCTCCGTGCGCCGCTGCACCGCGCCCTTCCAAACCGCATGGTCGTTTGGCAGCACATTTTCGGAAGGGACGTATTGCCCCATGGCCATCCACGTGCCGTGCGTTTCCAGATTGACCTCGTCGATTACGTACAGGCCGATCTGGTCGCAAAGGCGGTAGAAGGCGGAATGGTTCGGGTAGTGGCTGGTGCGTACGGCATTGAAATGGTGGGCTTTGAGCAGCGTCAGGTCGCGGCGGATTTCTTCCTCGCCGATGGCCCGGCCCTTGTCACAATCAAACTCATGCCGGTTCACACCGCGGAAAACGATGCGCTTTCCGTTGATTTTCATCAGGCCGTTTTCCAGCACAAAACGGCGAAAGCCAAACAGGGTTTCGGCCGCTACTTTTCCGTCCAGCGAAACGGACAGGGTATAACAGGCGGGTATTTCCGCGCTCCACAGCAGGGGCGCGTGCACCGGCAGCGTCAGGGTTTGCAGCGCCTGACCCGCGTACTCCGCCGCGATTTTGCCGCCCGGTTCTGCGATGCGCACCAGCATGGCGCAGCCGTCAAAGCGCCCCGCGAGGCGAAGGGTTACGGTGCCCTCCGTCAAAGAATCGCATAGCGTGGGGGTAACGGCGACATCCTCAAGGTAATGCGCGGGGTAAAGCAGCAGCCGCACATCGCGGAAAAGCCCGGAAAAGTGCCAGAAATCCTGATCCTCCAGCCAGGAGCCGCTGCAATAGTGCACCACAACGGCCACCAGCTCGTTTTCGCCTTCGCGGAGTTTTCCGCTTACGTCAAAGGCCGATGGAGTAAAGCTATCCTCGGCGTAGCCCAGCAAATCCCCGTTGAGGTAGACGTACAGGGCGCTTTCCGCCCCGTCAAACTCGAGGCGCGCTTCCTGCGCGGCTTCCCGGGCGGACAGCGTAAACAGGCGGCGGTATATCCCCGCCGGATTATACTGCGTTGGAATCTGCGGCGGGGTGAGCGGTTCCAGCCCGTCCCACGGATATTGCACGTTCACGTACTGCGGGGTTCCGTACCCCTGCAACTCCATATGCCCGGGCACGGAAATCGTATTGCAGTTTTCCCAGAAGGCTGCGTTCAGAAAGCTGTCCGGAATCTGTGCGGGGGTTTCAAACCAGCGAAAATCCCACCGGCCGTTCAGGCTGCGCGCGACCACATTAGGCATGGCATGGTCGGAACGGGGGAATTGCTGCCCCACCGAATATACGGACGGGTCGGAGAGCCAGTTGAGCGGCAGGACGGTGTGCGTTTGCATAGCCATGGTTTACCCCCTCAGCCAAATGGGATTGGTATATGCTTTGCGCCCCAGCGCATCCACCACCTCCGCGCGGACGTACTGAGCCTCCGGGCGGATATCGCAGGAAAACGCGCGCAGCCCGCCGCCATCCTGACAGCCAAGGCAGTAATGCCGCCAATCGTCCGTGATATACACACGCTGTGCGGGGGAGCAGGTGAGGTACGCGCGCCCGTCCTGTACGGTAAAATCCTGAATTTCAGGCCCCATGGAGGCATAAAAGCTGCCGTCCGCAATGGCCTCAAGAAGGCTCTCTTCGTTAAGCGCTTTGGCTTTGACCACGATAAAGCCGCCGAAGCTGTCGTTTGCGGGCGAATCGAAGGGCACATGGTTATGGTTGTCGTCCGCGGCAAAGCACCAGAGCCTGTGCCCTTTGCGCAGGCGAAGGTCATACATCAGATCGCTTTTGCCGCAGTTTTCGCAAATCTGGGTGCCGTAATTGTAGATTTCCAACCCAAGCAGACCTTCCAGACAGGCGATATCCTCCTCGTCGTTAAAGGACCAGTAGGGGTGGTTGAAAATCGCCATGTAGCCGCGGGCCTGCTGCGCCTTCACGTACGCCTGCACACAGGCGCGGGTGCCGTCGTACAGGGGCTGCGGCACGTGCTGCAGATGCGCGTAGGGCTGAAAAGCCCTTCCGCCCATATCACGGTCGGGCGTTTTCAGAAACAGCAGATGAAATTCCTTGTGGGGCGGCGGGGTCATGGGCACGATCAGGTTTCCCTCAAACCCCTGCAGAGCAATGAAGTTCTCCTCGTTCAGGGCGCGGAAATCCGTGTTTACGTTGTGGTCGGAATACAGCAGAAACTGATACCCATGTTGCTGGTACGCCGCCTTCAGGGCTTCGGGCGTCAGACTTCCGTCGGAATGGATGGAATGGCAATGGAGGTTGCCTTTGTAGAAACAGCCCTCCCGGTACAGGGTGGAACGAACCATATACATCTTCACCTCTCCAGAAAAACACAATCCTCACGGCAGAAGGCGGCGCAGAGCGCCTCACCGATCCGGTACTGCAGCCCGGCGCTGTACAGCTGGCATACGTTCAGGGCTACGCCGCTGCAGTTGAGCAGATAGCGGATGGTGGTGCCGTTCATGATCACATCCTCCACCACGGCCTGGGCAACGCAATCCTCCCCGGCCTCCGCGCGCTGCGGGTACAGGTGGACGATTTCCGGCCTGAGCACCGCGTACTTTTCCCGGATTTCTACGCCGGTCAGGGCGGCAAAGGCCGCTGCGTCCAGCACGTTGTTATCGCCGATAAACGTGGCCGCAAAGTAGGAAACAGGGTGCGTGTACACCTGATCGGGGGAGCCTTCCTGCTCGATGATGCCCTTATCCATCAGGAAAATCTTATCGCTCATGACCATGGCTTCGTGCTGGTCGTGGGTTACAAAGATGGTGGTGATATTAAACTTGCGCTGGATGCGGCGGATTTCTTCCTGCAGCATCTTGCGCACCTTGGCATCGATGGCGGAAAGGGGCTCGTCCAGCAGGAGGACGGTCGGCTCGGTAATGATGGCGCGGGCCAGCGCCACGCGCTGCTGTTGGCCGCCGGACAGCTGCACGGGGTAACTGTCGCCCTTATCGCCCAGCTGGACGATCTCCAGCATCTCCCGTGTTTTTTCCCGGATGATCTTCGGGTCCACATGCTGCATACGCAGGCCGAACGCCACGTTCTGCGCGGCCGTCATGTTGGGGAACAGGCTATATTGCTGAAAGACCATGCCCACGTTGCGCTCGCCTGCGCTCAGCGCGGTGCAATCCTTGCCGTCGATGAAAATCCGGCCGCCGCTGATGTCGTTCAGCCCCGCGATGCAGCGCAGCAGCGTTGTTTTGCCGCAGCCGGAGGAGCCTACCAGCGTAACGAACTCGCCCTTTTCAATGGTCAGGCTGATGTTGTCCAGAATCTTCGGGCCATTGGCGGAATATTGCTTGGTTACGTTTTCAACCGCAATGAAGCTCATGTGATTTCCTCCTTGTTTGCGTTACAGCGCGGCGCGGTGCTTGGAAGCCTTATCCTGCAGCTTGAGCGCCAGAAAGGCGATGGTCAGGGTAATCACGAAGGCGACAAACACCACGGCGCCGCCGCGCGTGCCGGATTTCAGCATCGCGTTAAACAGGTAATATTGCAGCGTGAAAAATGAGGTGCCCGCGATGGTTTTAACCAGCACAAAATCACCAAACACAATGGCGATGGCCAACAGGGCGGAAATGGTAATGCCGGAAAAGATGTTGGGTACGATGATGGTAAAAAATGCCCGCAGTTTTTTACAGTGCAGGATTTCCGCAACTTCCAGCAGCTGGTGCACATTCACGGCGTAAAGGGCATTGCGGATGCCCTGATACACATAGGGCAGGATTACGATGCAGTAGGCAAAGGTCAGTAGTACCACACGGTTGGAAAGCGGCCACGGCCCGGCCGCATACAGCGACAGGAGGCTGGTCGCCAGAATGACGCCGGAAATCGCGTAGGGGATGGTTACAGCGATGCTCAGCATCTTTTCCCAGCCGGGCTTGTACACCAGCACCACATACAGCGCCAATAGCAGGATCACGATGCACAAGCCGACCGATAGCAGCGAGATGCCGACGGAGCGCACAATGGCCATGAAGAAATCCGGCATGGAGAAAAGCTCGCCGTAATAGGAAAAGGTAAATTCCTCCGGCAGCATCTGGGTGGTCCAGTTCATGGAGATGGAGTAAAGGCTGATGGAAAGGATGGGCATCAGCAGAAAAACCAGCAGGAGGGTTACAAATAGATAGGCAAACCAGTTCCGTTTCTGCTTTTTCATTTTCTCAAATCGCCCGCCTTTCCCATATATTTCATGTTGATAACCACAGATACACACATCAGCAGCGCCAGCACCGTGGACATGGCGGAGCCCAGCTCCACCTGCTGCACCACATCGCCGGTAAACATCCCGGCAATGCGGATGGTCATCAGCGAGAAGTTGTTGCCCATCAGCGCATATGCCGTGCCGTAGGCGGACAGGGAGTTGGCAAACAGGATGGACAGCGTGCCCAGAATGCTGGGCATCAGCACCGGGATGCCGACGCAAAACCAGAACTGAAACCCATTGGCCTTGAGCACCAGCGCGGACTCTTTCCACTCCTGCTTGATGCTGTCAAAGGCGGGCAGCAAGAGAAGCGTGCCCAGCGGAATCTGGAAGTAAATATAGGTAATCATCAGCCCTGACACGGAGTAAAAATTGAAGTCCGCCAGGGTAGACAGGTTCATTTGCCTTGCGAGGTTCACCAGCGTGCCGGTTTTCCCCAGCAGCAGCATGAAGGAGAACGCCAGCGTTACACCGGCAAAGTTGGAGGTCATATTGAGCGCGGAGGTATAGACCTTACGGTATTTTTTACCGAGCTTCTGGTAGCAGAAGGCGGCGATGAACGCGATCACAATGCCCGCGGCGGTGGAGATCAGCGAAACCTCCAGACTGTTGGTGATGGACAGCAGGTAATAGCGCTTGGTAAAAATGGTCACGTAGTTATCCAGCGTAAAGAGGCCCGTACCGGGGGCGCGAAAACTCTTTACCACCATGGAAAGCATGGGGATGAACAAAAACAGGATAATGAGCAGGAAAAAAGGCAGGATGGCCAATAGGTAGGTATGGCTCCGCTTTCTCAGCCTCATACGCGAGTTCCTCCTTGCCCGAACAGGAGGGGAGACGCCGCAACGTCCCCCCTCCAACGGAATTGCGTTTCGCAGAACGCGTCTTTACTGAAGGTAAGCCAGTACTTCTTCCTGCCACAGCTGGCCCATCTGCGCCACGGTTTTGGACCACGCGTCGTTGTCCTTAATGGTGAAGGCGCCCGTATACATCTCGCTGGGCAGCAGGTTGGCAGCCACGTCCTCCGGCAGGGTAATCTGATCCACACGGATGGGGCGGGCGAACCCACGGGCCAGGTTGATCTGCCCGGCATCGCTGAAGATGTACTCACGGGCCAGCGCAGCCGCGTAGGGGTGCGGTGCGTACTTGTTGATGACGGACGCGTAGGCGCTGGAAGCTGCGCCGTCGGTCGGAACGGTGATTTGCAGGTTCAGGTTGGTCATGTTCTTCTTGTGCTCCAGCGCCAGGAAGTCAAACGTGATGTAGAGCTCGATTTCGCCCTTCTCGATGCGGGCGCGGCTGTCGTCGCCGGTATCCAGACGGCCCTGCTCCGCCAGCTTGCGGAACACTTCGATGCCGGGCATGATGTTGTTCTCATCGCCGCCGAAGGCCACCGCGGCGGACAGCAGCGCAAGCTGCGGGCGGCTGGAGCGGGCCACATCGCCCACGGAAACCTTATACTTGCCTTCCAGCAGTTCGGCCCAGGAGGTGGGCATCTTATCCACATACTCCATGTTGCCGGCGAAGCAGATGGTGACGTAGTAAGGGCACATCCATTTGCCTTCGCTGTCCTTCGCCCAGTCGGGAACCTGATCCCAGTAGCTGGTCTTGTACGACTGAACCACGTCTTTCTCAATCGCCACGGGGCCGAAGGACACGCCCACATCCCCGATATCCTTGGTGGGGGCGTTCTTTTCCACTTCAAACATGGAGATTTCTTCGGCGGAGCTCATATCCACATCCCCGTGGGTGATGCCGTACACGTCCTTCAAATCATTCCAGGTTGCCTTCCAGTTGGCCCACTCGTCAG
The DNA here is from genome assembly GCA_963666755.2 of Candidatus Limiplasma sp. Taxonomy (GTDB): domain Bacteria; phylum Bacillota; class Clostridia; order Christensenellales; family Aristaeellaceae; genus CAXXOK01. The sequence continues at coordinate 2,200,765 of CAXXGW010000009.1, read as the reverse complement.
GCATCCCGACGGACTGCACATCGCCCTCTTCTTTGGCTTTGGCGATAATCTCGTCCAGGGTGAGCGAGTTCAGGTCGACCGTTTCGGCGGCCGCCGTACACAGAGTGCCGATCAGCAGAGCAACCACCAGCAGAATTCCCAGTAGCCTTTTGCCGTTCATGGGGTGTTCCTCCTTGCCATTCGTGGGGTAGTATCTATTCGACCATCAATCGCGCTCCCCGCGGATTGTGGTACAAATCATGTGGAAGGGTTTTTTCACTTTCTGGTGTGATTATAGCCACAAGGTAAAAACTTGTCAAGAGATATTTCAATAATTTTACCAACAATTTTACCGAATTTAACCAGAACGGACTATCGAAAAGGGAGAAATTGTTGTATAATACCGGATAGCAGAAAACTGTGACTGAAGGAGATTACGCATGGCAACCATCAAGGATATTGCAACGGCGGCTGGCGTGTCCATCGCTACCGTGTCCAGAGTGCTGAACCACGACCCCACCCTGAACGCTGGCGCGGAAACCAAGCTGCGCATTTTGGAAATAGCGGAATCGCTGGAATATGTGCCCCTGAAACAGCGCAAAACCTCCGCCGAGCAGGTGGGGGCGCGCCTGAGCATCGGGCTCGTAAACTGGTATTCGGAAAGCGAACTGGCGGAGGATCCGTTTTACCTGTACCTGCAAAAGCATGTGGAGAAGAAATGCGCGCAGGAGGGGTTTAACTGCTGCCCGGTGCTGCATCTGGACGGTGCCTATGTGCCAGCTGTAAACATCCGTGTGGACGGGCTGATCGCCATCGGCCGTTTCTCCATGGAGGAGACGGACCAGCTTGCGAGGCTGTCGCCCTACATTGTGTTTCTGGATTCGTCGCCGGATGATCTGCGCTTTGACGCCGTGATGGTGAACGTGCGCTCCGGCATCCGGGAGGCGCTGCGCACCCTGTACGACCTCGGCCACCGGAGGATTGCCTACGTCGGCGGCAATACGGTAAACGATAACCGTTTGCAAAACCTGGTGGACGATCGGGAGGAACAGTATTGCAATTTTATGAAAGAGAACGGCCTCTTTGACGCCTCCCTGCTGTTTATTGGGGAGCGCCTCTCCTATGAGGAGGGCGTACGCCAGTGCCACGTGATGGTCAACCGGGAGGACCCTTTGCCGTCCGCCATCCTGACGGGCAACGATACGGTGGCTACGGGCGTGCTGTCCACCCTGCAGCATTGCGGCATATCCGTGCCCGGGCGGATCAGCCTGGTCGGCTTTAACAACCTGCCGACCATGAAGCACCTTTCCCCGCCGGTAACGACCGTCAACATCCCCATGGAGACGATTGCGGATTGCGCCCTGCAACTGTTGCAGGAGCGGATCAGCGGACGCTATTCCATGCCGCGCAAGGTGTTTATCCCCACAACGCTTAAAATGCGGGACAGCGTTCAGCCGTACGTGGAGGAGTGAGCGCAGGCATAGCCGCTGCCTTGACGGAAACGCAAGCTTCAGCACGATACGCGAAAGAACCGGTATGCCTGCCTTAGGCAGGGGCTGAAAAGAACCTTCCGCTATCGGATCAAATAAAGACCTCCATTTGCTTTGTTGCAGCTATATATCGCAACAAAGCAAATGGAGGTTCTTCATAATGGCGGCTATCAACAGGTGTGCGTAACCAGATTCGCTTTTCAAACCGCGCAATGCTTCAACGCACGCTCACCGGCAGCACGGTCGGCCCCGTGGACGGCCGGGCAGCTGCTTACGGGTTTGCCAGTTGGGCAAGCTCGTGCATAATGTCCTTGATGCGGATATTCTGCGGGCAGTGCGCGGTGCATGCGCGGCATTCGATACAATCGACCGGCATGCCGTCGGACGGGATGGCATCCAATGCGCGCAACGCGCCGGCCCCGTCTGTCTTGTAACGGTTGTACACATCCAGAACAGCCGGAATGTTGATCTGCGCAGGGCAATCGTCACAGCAGTAGCGGCAGGCCGTGCAGGGCACCTGCACCTGCCGTTTGAAGGCTTCGACCGCCTTCATCAGCGTGGCTTCATCGGCCTCTGTCCACGCGGTATCGTCGCAGAAGGTCGCCACATTGTCCTGCAGCTGCGCAAGCGTAGACATGCCGCTCAACACCACCTGCACGCGCGGATGGCTTTTGACCCATTTGAGCGCCCAGGAGGAGAGGCTCCAATCCGGATGCGCGGCTTTGAGGATGCTCTCCGCGTCGGGCGTAAGTGTTGCCAGACGCCCGCCGCGCACGGGCTCCATCACCAGCACCGGGATGCCCGCGGCGTCCAGAATTTCGTACTCCTGTCTGGCGGGGCCGTACAGCCAGTCGTAATAATTGAACTGAATCTGCACAAAATCCCACTTGCGCAGCGCCACAAACCGCTTCAGCACCGCGAGACTTGCATGTAAGGAAAACCCGAAATAGCGGATGCGGCCGAGCCGTTTCTGCTCCTCAAAATAGGCAATCGCGCCGCTGTCAATGTAGGCTTGTGCATTGGCGTCGAAGATGGCGTGCAGCAGGTAAAAATCAATATGATCGGTTTTCAGCCGTGCCAGCTGTTCCTCAAAAACCGCCCGATAGTCCGGGTTCGCCCCGATCAGGAACTTGGTAGCGAGATAGAAGCGGTCGCGCGGGTAGCGGGAAACGAGAGCCTCCCCCAGGAACGATTCCGATTCGCCGCTGTGGTAGACATAGGCGGTATCATAGTAATTGATTTCGTTTGCCATGGCGTAGTCGATCATCTCCTGCGCCCTGACGCGGTCAATCGGCGCGCTGGGCTGATCCCCCACTGTGGGGAGGCGCATGTTCCCCATGCCGAGGAGGGACAAGGTGTGGTTGTCGAAGGTTTTCATCTGCATGTGGGGTTCTCCTTTACTATTGGATTGCGCAATGCGCCCCACCGGGCGCGATCCGTCGGCGGCTTGAAAGCCACCGAGGTGTGCTTGCGGTGGCAGGTAGTTTATTTTACAGTATCGCTTTGCCTGATCCGGCGCATGGATTATACACCGTTCTGCTCCTGCCGGTACAGAAGCGGTTAACGCCTGTCGTCCCGGACAGGCGCCGGGCTGGAAATTTGGGAGAAGGATGCCGCCTTCGGTATGGGCCGCCGCAGGGGCGTCTCCGCATGCCTTTTTATGTGTTTTCGCGCAAGCTGGGGAAACGCGGTTCTCTGCATCGGCGCCTGCTCGCCGTGACCGACGGGGTACCGGCTGTCAGGCGCTGTTGCACGGGGGAATTCCACAGGTTTACGCGGTTGACGGTTCGCCCTTGCCATGACGGGCTCAGGCGCATGAATCCGGGCGACTGTTTCCATCAGTTCCAACCGGTGGTCAGCGGCCGGGCACAGCCGCTTGTCGGTATCCTATTGCTATGGGCACAGCAAGTCAGGCAAGCTCCCGTTCCAGCTTACTCCTTAAAGCCTACTGCAAGTCAAGGCTTTTTTTATACACGATCATCATTTTTCATCAGGACTTGCCTGCGAATGAGCTTTCGGTGTTTTTGAGGGATCAGCATGAAAGGAAGGGATGTAACACAACGGACTGATCTGCCCCGCGTGGAGAACGCGTGTCAAGGGAGGAAGGAAGCGTACTTATTCCCCTCAACCAGCCATACTCTGCGCAAAAACCTGCGTGAGGTTCGGGTCAAACTGGGTTCCCGCGCGGTCAACAATGACCGAAAGCGCATACTGCGCAGGATTTGGCTGGGTTTGGGCCGCCTTGCTTAAAACGCGATCGTAGCTTTCAGCAATGGCGATAATTCTGGATAACAGGGGAATCTGCTCGCCTTTCAACCCACGGGGATACCCGGTTCCATCCCACTTTTCATGATGCCCATATACATACTCCGCCAAATCGAGGGTATCGTCAAACAGACTCAGTATGCGGTACCCGACAGCGGAATGCTGTTGCATCCTCTCCATATCCTCATCGGTAAAAACGGCTTTGTTGAACATTGCCGGATCCAGCACGATTTTGCCGATATCGTGCAGGTAGGCCGCCCGCTGCAGTTTGCTGAGGTCGGTTTCCGGCAGATGCAGGGCTTTGCCCAGCGCCAGACTCAGATCGCTGACGGCTTTGGAATGCGCCTGCTCCGTTGCGCTTCTGGTGTACAATGTGTCAAGGATGGTATCGATCAGGGCCTTGTCGGTGGCTTTGCGGTTCATCGTTTTATCCCGGTACATCGCGTTCTCCGCGTTGGCCAGCACCTCATCCATTGATTGGGTTGCCGTCTGTTTGACCCCCACCCCAAGGGAAATACTGCACCGGATTGCCTCCACCTTGGCATCGGCAAATCCGGCCCGGATGCTGGCCGCGATTTTCTCCGCCTGCGCGGGCGGCGTTTTCGGCAAGAACAGAATAAACTCATCCCCGCCGACGCGCGCGATCAAATTCGGCTCCCGGCACGCCCGCCGGAGAATTTCGGCCGACTTTTGAATCAACCGATCGCCCGCGGTATGGCCGAAAACATCGTTGGTCATCTTAAGGCCGTTTATATCCGCAAAGAGGATGGCGATCGGCAGGTTCTCCGGGATATCGAGCTTGCCCCGGTTTGCCTCAAAACACCTTCGGTTGTGCAGCCCGGTCAGGGGATCATAACAGTTCAGGTATTCAATTTCCGCCTCTTTTTTCTTGCGCTCCGTAATATCCGTGAAGGTAACGACGGTGCCGATCATAACGCCGTCCTTAATCTGTGGGTAGGCGTAATACTCCACCGCGAAGGGCGTATGATCCACGCGCCAGAAAACCTCCTGATCGCCATGCGCGGGCTTACCCTGGAGAAGCGCCTCGTAGATTATACACTCCTGCATGGTAATGGGCGTGCCGTCGCTGCGGCGGTGGTGGATTTGCATGTGCATGTTTTTACCGAGCAAATCCAGAGGGTCGTGGTAGCCCAGCATTTCGATGCAGCGCCGGTTGCAGAAGGTGCAGTTGCCTTCCAGATCCGTTCCGTAGATGGCCTCGGCGGCGGAATCCAGGATCAGTCGGAGGTTCCGCTGTTGCGCATCCAGCTGCGCACCGACATTTTTTAACTCCGTGAGCACCTCGTTGCGGTTTCGCACAAGGTTGGCAAGCATGCCCGTGATGCAGAGCGTCACCCCGGCAATGCTGAGGATCGACTGCCCGTCGAAGGCGGCCGGCGGCCACTTGCCAAGCCCGGACAGAAGGTAATACAGCATGTAGGCGCTGAACAGGATCAGCAATACCTTTACGGATCGGAGGTTGAGCAGATAATACGCGATGGGGGGCACAATCCCAATCCAGATGAAGGCGTAATACCGGTTGTGCACCACATGCAGGTACCCGATGATGCACAGCATGATCAATGCAACGGCCATATGCGCCGTAAACTGATAATTGCCGGTGGCTCGGAAAACCAGCAGCGTGAGCAATGCCAGCAGCGTAGATACGGCACTGACAAGGATCACGGGCTGCATCGGAAACAGAAAGCTGTTCAGAATCGTAAAAGCAAGGCAGATGAAAAACATCGAGATCAAAAGGGCGTTCAGGCCTTTTGTCCTCCGGGAAGAGTCGTCCCCCATCTGGTACCCGATAGCCTTGGGTACAAACCGTGTAAACCAGGAATACAGCCTGCTCATCCTTGTGCCATCCTCAATTTCACAGGTCGTTGGAAGGGTCTTGTAAACCCTCTCGCTGCTCGTGTAAAAAGCGGAGAGCGTTGTCTTCGTCAAGCGGTTTGCTAACAAGGTAACCCTGGATATAATCGCAATTGTGCTCGATCAGGTAGCGCAGCTGGCTTTCCTGCTCCACCCCTTCCGCTACGGCGCAGTGCCCCAGCTTATGGGCCATGGAAATGATATCGCCGGTGATGGCCATGTCGGGGTTGGTATCCAGCAGCTTGTCGATAAAGGATTTATCGATTTTGAGGCAATCCACATTCAGTTCTTTTTCCCGGGACAGGGAGGAATAGCCTGTGCCGAAATCGTCGATGGCGATGTACAGCCCTGCGTGCCGGAGCGTTTCGATCGTCCGGTTAATCCGGTCATAATCGGTGGTAAATACGGACTCCGTTAGCTCGATGCCGATGTTTTGCGGGCTTATGTTCATCCCGGCGATGTGCCCCAGAAGCATTTCCACAAAATCAGGCCGGAGCAGCTGAATGACGGACACATTGATGGAAACGCGAATCGAACCCAGCCCCTGCTCCTTCAGCCGGTTCAGGAACCGGAAGGCTTTCAGGATGATTTGCTCCCCAATCGGGATAATCATCTTGTTTTTTTCCGCAACCGGGATAAATTCCGCGGGGGGCACAGGGCCGAGCTTCTGGCTCCGGATGCGGGCCAGCGCCTCAAAGCCGTTTACGGAGCGGGTACCGACGTCCAGAATAGGCTGGTACTGCAAGGTAAGCGCATCCCCGCCCGGCACGCCGTTGGCAATCGCGGTGAGCGCCTGCCGGATATCGCTTTCGCGGGTGACGATGGCTTCCAGTTCCTCATTATAAAAGCTGATGGCAAAGTCCTTTTCCGCCAAGGCGATGGAACGCTCGGAAGTAATCAGGAGCATACGCAGCAGCGCATCCGCGCCCAGTTCCTGCTTCCTGCGATCCAGTTCCAGAATCCCGAGGCCGCCGCCGATCCGGTCGGTGGCAAACAGGGTCTGCATATCGTCTGCGATCACGGTGCAAAAATCGACCAGCTCGGCCCGATCCCGGTAGTCCGTTACATAGAAAACAAATCGATTGCCGTAGGTCTGGAACAGAACGCGGCGCTCGTTTCCGAAGCGCCCCAGCGATACCGCGGCCGCTTTGATTAAATTTTGCGTGTATTGAAAGCCGTAGTTGGCCGTCAGCAACTGCACGGTACTCAGGTTGATGCTGATCATCGCCCGCTTCAACCCATCCTGCTTTTGAAAATCCTTAGCCAGAAGCGCCTCCAGGTAATCCCGGTTATACAGACCCGTCCATCGGTCATGTTCGCCAATGTAGCGCAGATTGTTTTCCATCTCCTTACGGTCGGAGATATCCAGAATGATCCCCTCCAGGGCTTCCACGTTGCCCTGCGCGTCATACAGGCCCTGGCCCATTTCCAGTGCCCATTTAAGCTCGCCTGAGGCGGTTCGGATTTCGTACTCAAAGCTGTAGGGCAGCCGGTTGGGCACGGCACGCTGCCATTCCATGACCAATGGCTGCCGATAGGCCGGTGTGATGATGCTATGAAAGGATAACTCTAGGTTGTTCACAAAGCTTTCCGGCAGGTAGCCGGTCAGCTTCTGGCAGCCGTCGGACACAAACAGCATCGTCCCTTCTGCATCGTAACGGCACCGGTAAGCCAAGCCGGGTAAGTTGGCCAGCAGGATGGATTTGCTCCGCTCGCTCTCCTGTAACGCGGCTTCAGCCAGCTTGCGGGCGGTCACATCGCGGGAGACGCCAATCAGCCCCGTGGCGACACCGTTGCCGTCGCGCACAAAGGAAATGTTTGTTTCTACCCAGATCATCACATCATCCACACGGGCCAGTTCAAGCTCGATGGTCATGGAGCGGTTCATATCGCGCATCGGTTCCTGCTCATGCCTGAGTTCATGCGCCATAAGCTGTTTAATCTGCGCTACGGCATCCGCGGGAAACTCCTCATACAGGATGCGGCCGATGTAGGTTCCTGCCGAGATGCCGAACAGCTTTTCCACGGAAGGGCTCATGTAAACGACTCTGAAATCCAGGTCCGTCTGCCAGACAACGTCGGATATGTTTTCTGCGATATTCCTGTATTTCCGTTCACTGTCGGCCAGCGCGGCTTCCACCGCTTTCTGTGCGGTAATATCCTGCAGGATGCAGTGCGTCTGTTTAAACTCGCCGTGGTCGCCATAGCCGATCCGGCCCTCAAACGCGATATACACCAGCGTGCCGTTTTGATGCAGCATTTGAAATTCGCTGTGGATGTAGCCGCGCGCTTTAAACATCGGAAAGCGCTGCCGAAACAGCGCGCGATCCTCCGGCGGCAGAAAGTCGCCAAACCATTTCCCTACAACATCCTCTTTGGCATACCCCAACAGCGCGCACCACTGCTGGTTAATTTCCAGAAAGTTGCCGTTTTCGTCCAGGGACTGGTAGCCAAGCGGCGCCTTGTCAAACAGGAGCTTAAAACGCTCCTCGGATTGCTTAAGCTGGTTCTGCGCGCTGATGCGCTGTTGCTGATGCAATAGCAGCATGGTCAGCATCACGGAAGCCACAGGGTAAATCAACAACACGGGCAGCGTGATGGCGTGAATCACGATCAGATTGTTCGGCGGGGGAATCAGGAGCATGCAAAACAGCATCACGACATGCACACTGATGCTCATGCAGTAGACGCTCAGCCAGCGCCACCGGTTTGCTCTGGGGTAAAGCCAGCGCCGCCAGACCAGGCCGATTAACGCGCTGGAGGTGATGACGGCGACCCCCGAAAGGGTTCCCGCCCCGCCGATGAACGCTCGCACCGTCACGGCCACTACGACCACTACAGCGGTTGGAACCGGCCCGAACATCAGGCCGGAAACGCTGATCAGGATCGACCGCGTATCAAAGATAATGCCGGATTGCAGCGTGAAGGGAACCGCCATAATGACGCTGCAGATCAGCGCGATTAAGCCGCCGCTGAAAAACGGCTGTATACGCCGGTACCGTGAGGGGATTAAATAGGTAAACTCATAGATGATGGAAAGGCTCAGCAATACCGCGGCATTGTTGATTAACGCGAATAAAACTTCCTGTTCCATTCGATGCGCCCCTTCGTGATAAGCTAGCACCCATTCTGCCTGGAACCCTGTTGCCGCATCCTTCACCATACGCTGAACGGTCGTACTATACGGTTTTAAAGAGTAAACGCCATGATCTAAAACACGTGCGCTTGCGTATTGCCTTTATGGGGAACGCCGGGAAAGCGGTATGTGCCTCGATTGCACAGCGGCTATTTTCTTTGCTTTGGTAGAATAATTTCGCCACCAGCGCCGGTTTCTCCTTTATAAAGGCGCATGTTCGACGGAAGCGAGCCGAACGATGGCTGCTTCAAAACCGCCCCACAGGCCGGTAAGAAAAGATTGCCTTTCTAATCCATTTGCTATATGATGGATTTACAAAAATTGTTATACCTTCGTAAAGTCAAGGCTCCCAGACCGATCGACTTACGCGACTGGCTGCAGGAGGTGGCGGGATGAACAGAAGAAGAATCGGACTTTGGCTGATGACCGCGCTGCTGGTTTTCAGCTTGTCAGCCTGTACGCAGGAACCAACGGCCACGCCACAGCCTGCGGAACCTACCGTGCAGGTGGAAGAAACGGCGCCGATCCCCGCCGCGCTTTCCCTGCGCATCACGTGGACGGCCTATTCCGGTCGGGGTGTAGCCATCCAGAAGATTGTGGACACCTATAACGCAGGGAGCGATGCGCCAATCGCCATGATTGGCGGCGATGAGGATTTGCAGGCCGTGCAGGCCTTGCTGGATCGCAACGCGCCCATCCTTTACGTGCTTCCCTACCGTTTTGTGAAATACTTTGGCGAGAAGGGCGCGCTGGCAGACCTGACGGAGCCGTTTGCATCGGAGCGGAGCGCCTTCTACCCGCAGGTGTGGGATTTAGGCACCGTCGAGGGCGCCACGTACGGCATCCCGTGGCTTGGGCACGCCATGTGCCTTTTGTACAACCGGACGCTGCTTGCCAAAGCGGGCGTGGATGCCGCTTCCATCACCAGCCGGGTGGCATTCGTGCGTGCGCTGGAGCAGGTGGAGGCCAAAACGAACGCGAAAGGCATCGGGCTTGTCGGCGGCGAGGGCAACGACATCTCCTGGATGGTAAACCAGTTTATCTGCGGGTTCGGCGGGTCGCTGGTCAGTACGGACGGCGCGCGCGTAACCCTGAACAGTGAGCAGAGCAGGGCGGCGCTCGGTTTTTACCGGGAGGTGCTGGGCGCGCACGCGCAGCCGACCTGGCTTACCGATACGGGCGTGGAGGTGATGAACCACTTCCGCAATCAGGAGGTCGCCTTTGAAATTCAGGGCATCTGGGGCGTGACCGACATCCAGAAAAACGGCAAGCCCTTTGATGTGGGGGTGCTGCCGCTCAAGGAGATCGGTGCCTGCGCGGAGGTGGGGCCCATGATGCTGGCCGTGCCCGCCGGGATGGACGAGGCTTTGCAGGCGCAGGCCGTCGCGCTGATTCGCTACCTGATATCGCCCAAGGCGCAGGGGCAAATCCTACTGGGGGAGTACAGCCCCGAGCACGATGCCTATTACCCCTTCCGTACCCCCATTCGCAACGATACGCCCGCCGCGGAGGCTTTTCGCGCCTATCCGGACTATACGGCGTTTATTGAGGGGTTTGAGAACCCCAGTGTGGATGTGCCTGTGCCCGCGTGGCAAACCGTGAAGGACCTCTACTACGGCTCCGGCCTGCACCGCGTAATGACCGGGGAGCTGACGGTGGATGCTTTTCTTGCGCAGATCGAAACCGAAGGGAACCGTATCCTGCAAAACAACTGACGTCGGACAACCAGAGAAGGGAAGCAGAGTGATTTTCGATGAAATTGCTGATTGTGGACGATTCCAAAACGGATTCGATGATGCTGCGCAACATGCTCAAGGATTTTGAACTGCGTACCGCCAGCGACGGGATCGAGGCCATGGAGGTGCTGGAGCGGGAGCAGGATGTGGATATCATGATCCTGGACATCAACATGCCGCGTATGAATGGGTTTGAGGTGCTGGAAGCCATCCGTGACGACGCGCGCTACCGCGGCATTGCCACGCTGATCCTGACCAATTATGACGAGATCGACAACGAGATCAAGGGTCTGGATTTGGGCGCGGTGGATTACATCCGCAAGCCGCTGAACCTGCCTTCCCTGCGCAAACGCATCGAGCTGCACAGCAGCCTCAAGCAAACGCAGAAGAAACTGGAGCAGCATAATGAGCTGCTGGAAAACGCCGTGCAGGAGCGCACGCGCGAGCTGAACCTGACCCGCGACGTGACCATCCGCGCTTTGGTGGGCCTGTTGGAGGTGCGGGATATCGAATCCAGCAACCACACGCGCCGTACGCAGTGGATGATGAAAGCCATGTGCGAGCACCTGCGCGGGCGGGAAGCTTACAGTGCGGTGCTTACGGATGCCTACATCAGCGAGCTGTTCAGCACCGCGCCGCTGCATGACATCGGCAAGGTGGGGATTCCGGATCACATCCTGCTCAAACCGGGCAAACTCACGCCGGAAGAGTTTGAAATCATGAAAAAGCATACCACCTATGGCGTGGATGCGCTGCGGCTGGCGGGGCAGGAGAGTGAGAAGCTCTCCTTCATCCATACGGCGTTGGAAATTGTCGGTACGCATCACGAAAAATTCGACGGCAGCGGCTATCCCGCGGGGCTCAAGGGCAAGGATATCCCCCTTGCGGGCCGGCTGATGGCCATTATCGACGTGTATGACGCGCTGGTGAGCCAACGCGTCTACAAACCCGCCATCAGCCACCGGGATGCGCTGGCCATCATTGCCGCCGAGCGGGGCAAGCACTTTGACCCGGAGCTGGTGGATGCGCTGTTCGAAATTGAAGCGGAGTTCCGGGCCATTGCCGAACGCTTTATGCCCTTGGCATAGGGGGTGTTGACTACGAGCGCAAAACGAAGGCTGCCTTCGCGTCTGCTCCTGTGCGTACTGTGCCTGCTGTGTTTTGTGATGGGTGCGCCGCCTGCGGCGACGGCCTCCGGCGGCATCGCGTGGTCGCAGGACGAGCTGGATTTTATGGCCGCGCATCCGGAAATCCGCCTTGGGGTGGATCCGACGTTCGTACCCTATGAGTTTATCGATACGGACGGGGTCTATAAAGGCATCGCGGCGGATTATATCGAGCTGATTTCCAAAACGACAGGCCTGACCATGACGGTCGCCAAGGGGCTGACCTGGGCGCAGGCTTACGAGAAAGCTGTCGGCCGGGAGCTGGATGTGCTTCCATGCGTCGCGCAAACGGCAGAACGTGAAAAGTACTTTCTGTTTTCCAAGGGGTATTACCCCTTCCAACGGGTTATTTTCATTAACGAAAGCACCAAGCAGATTAAATCCTTTGACGATCTGAAGGGCAGGCGCGTCGCCGTACAGGCGAACAGCTCGCACCACAGCTTCCTGATGGACTATCCCACCATATCGCTGGCTCTTTTTACAACGGCGGAGGCGGCGCTTCAGGCCGTGTCGGACGGCACGGAGATCGCCTTTGTGGGCAACCTGAGCACATCCAGCTATCTGATTAAAAAGTACGGCATCACGAACCTGCGCTACATTACCATCAGCTCGCAGGAGCCGCAGCAGCTGCACTTTGCGGTGCGCAGCGATTGGCCGTTGCTGGTCGGCATCCTGAACAAGGCGCTGGACAGCCTTGTGCAGGAAGATCGCATCGCCATCAGCAACAAGTGGATCTCCATTCAGGCGGATGCGGACTACTCCGCCCTGATCCAGACGGTGCTGATCGTCGGCGGGCTGGTTGCGCTGGTGTGGACGGTATCGCTGTTCTGGATTTTGCGCCTGCGCAAGGAGGTTGCGCGCCGCAAAAAAGCGCAGGAAGAGGCCGGCGCGGCCAAAACGGAAGCGGAACAGGCCAATCAGGTTAAATCGCTGTTTTTGGCGCGCATGTCGCACGAAATTCGTACGCCGTTGAGCGCGATTATGGGGATGGCTTACCTGATCAAGAAAACGGAGCTGACCGCCACGCAAAGCAACTATCTGGAAAAGCTGAACCAATCCGCGCGCAACATGCTGGGGATCATCAACGACATCCTCGATTTTTCCAAGATTGAATCCGGCAAGATCGAAATTGAGAAAATTTCCTTCGATCTGGACAAGCTGCTGCAGCGCATTACCAATATCATCTCCGTAAAGGTGGACGATAAGGAGATCGAGTTCTTTATCCGCAAAGCGCCGGAAATGCCGACCCTGTTCCTGGGCGACCCGACGCGGATCGAGCAGATTTTGCTGAACCTTGTCAACAACGCGGTCAAGTTTACCGAGCAGGGTAACGTTTCGCTGACCGTGCAGGCGCAGTCCCTGAGCGACCAGCGGTTTACCGTCACCTTCCGGGTACAGGATACGGGCATCGGCATGAGCGAGGAGCAGGCGAAGCGGCTGTTTGTGCCGTTCGATCAGGGCGATTCGAGCATCAGCCGCCGATTTGGTGGCACGGGGCTGGGGCTGTCGATCGTTAAAAACCTGACGGAGCTGATGGGCGGGCAAATCGATGTGCAGAGTGAGCTGGGCAAGGGCTCCGTTTTCACCGTGCGGCTGCCGCTGGAGGCGGACCCCAACCAGATGGCGGCCGACTCCAAAAAGATGGCGGCGGATTGCTTCCGCAATGTACGCGCGCTGGTGCTGGACGCCAGCGAGAACACCCGCAATATGCTGAGCGACTACCTGCGGGCGTTCAGCATTGAACACAGCGTTACGGCAGACGAGGCGGACGCTGTGCAGAGGATGCGCAAAGCCGCCCTTGCCGGAAATGCACCCTATAACCTGCTGATTGTGGATTATATGACCCCGCAGGATGGCGGCATCGCTTTTCTGGAACGGATTCGCAAGGCCATGTACTTCCCGCGCACGGCCAAGTGCATGCTTATGGTGCCCATGACGCGGGAGGATTTGCTGGAAAACATCACCGCTTACGGCATCGATTTTGGCTTTCCCAAGCCCATTGTCCCTTCCACGCTGTATAACGGGATTGTGGAGCTGTTCCGCATCGATCCGCCCAGAAAGGATGGGGTCGAAGCGGCGGAGGAAACCCCCATGGCGCCCTGCCCCTACCACATCCTGCTGGTGGAAGATAATAAGACCAACCAGTTTATTGCGCAAAGCATCCTGACCTCGGCGGGGTTTACCCTTTCGGTGGCGGGCAATGGGCAGGAGGGGCTGGACTTCTTTCTGGCCCACCGCGAGGCGATTGACCTGATCCTGATGGACATCCATATGCCGGTCATGGACGGCTACACCGCAACCGACCTGATCCGCAAGGAGGATCTGACAACGCCCATCATCGCCATGACGGCGGACGCGGTGGTCGGCGTGGAGGAAAAGTGCAGGAGCCACGGCATCAACTATTATGTAAGCAAGCCGTTTGAACCCGAGGCGTTTATCCATACCATTCTGGAGGCGCTAAAGGGGAACCCCTGCCGGGCGCAAAGCATACCTTCCCCGGAGAGGGCCGATGTAACGGAAAACACCGCCACAGCAACAGCGGAACCGGCTGCCCCGACGGAGCCGGCGCCCGCCGAACCGGCTGCCCCGACGGAGCCGGTATTCGCCGAACCGACGGAGGAAGGGCCTGTGGTGGACAGCGCGCGGGCCATGCGGCAGCTCGGCATCGATGCAGGCCTGTACGCGTCTATCTTGCGCGAGTACCTGAACGAAAACGCGCAAACGGGGCAGGAACTGCAAGCCCAGATCGATGGAGGGGATTTTGCACAAGCGGCGCAAACCGTGCATAAAGTGAAAAGCAGCTCCGGCAGTCTGGGGGCGACACGGCTGGCGGCGTGTGCCGAACGGTTGCAAAAGGCGCTGCAGGAGAACGACCGGGAGTCCATCCCGGCGGAGAACGCCCAATTCCAGCGCCTGTTAGCGACAGCCATGCAGGAAATGCAGCAAATCTGTGATCAGGAGCCTTGAGTGGTAAAACTGAATACAGGGTTGGATGCGCAGGCGATCCGCAAGGCGGGAGCCAGCCCCTGCAATGTTTTCCGTTGCCCGAAGGGAGTTGCGCAGAAATGCGGTGCTGGAGCCTGCTTGGAGCCGTCCGGGAGGGTGCAGGCCACATTTTGTCTGCCACAGGAAGCCTGTGATCAAAAACCGCCGCCAAGGATGTCGTGTCGGTGGCTGTAAGCATCGTCTTCTGTTTTGCTTTAGGGTTTCTCGATGCAAAGGGATCGGGTTTTAGCGTGAATCATGCAGGGCTTTCGCCGGTGCAATCCTATAGGGTTTCAACCGACGAAAGCCCAATGAAAGCCAGCGTTTTAATACGCTGGAAATAGGATGCTCCTATGGGGTTTTGTTCTGCCAACCTATTCAGGGCATATTATAATTTGCCGCCTCTGGCGCATGGGATACCACGCGAAACGCATCCGCGCGGGAACCCATGCAGGGCGCAACGTCCCTTGCCGGGGATCGTACCTGAGGAAGATCAAGCCGGAGTGCCCGCCTTCATTCCCGATAAGGTTGCGACAGGCCAAGCCGGTTGCCCCCGGGTGCCGATGAACCGAGGCCGCACGCCGCAAACCGGGAGAACGGTGTCCAGATACGCATCGATGGCGGCATCAATGGGAATGCACTTTATCCAGCAAAGCCGTCGTATAGCGCAGCGTTTGCGTCGGGCACGCGTCCACGCAGTGTCCACAGCCGACACAGAGGCTGTCCTGCACAGGCGTCCGCTGTTCGGCAAAGTGCCGGACATCGATGGACATGGGGCAGGTTGCCGTGCAGCGGCCACACTTCACACATTTCGTCAGGTCTGTCTGAATGCGCTGTCCGCCAATCTTAGCAAGGCGCGACAGCAGTGTACCCAACGGGCAGTAATAGCAATACCCTCTCCCTAAAAACGCGACCCAGAAGAACATCGCCATTAAAAGCTCGCCCGTAAGGTAGATGTAGGTTTCCGCTTTGGCCAGCGAAGCGCGGAGCGCGGTTGGCGTGATGCCCAGCAGGGAGGCTGTCCACCAGAGGGTAAAGAAACACGCAACAGCGAAAAACCCCCATCGGGCAGCTTTCAGCCATGCTTTTTGACGCTTGCCGGGCTTATGCGCGACGCCCACGAGGGGAATCGCCGGGTCAAACACCTCTGCTGCAAAGCCGTTAAACAGGCAAAGCATGGAGCACTGCAACCTGCGGCCAAACAAGATTGTGCCAAGGAAGATTACAACCGTAGCAATGCCGTAAAAAATCAGGACGCCGACGATCCCGGCAGCGCCCGAAACAGGGAAGCGGCTTATGTAGAAAGCAGAGCCGCTGTCCAGAAGCTGCAACGGGGTCGTTGTCCAGGGGAGCGGCATGGTGAAAAAGTACCACTCGCTGTTGCCGCTTACCAAGGGCAACGCAATATGCACCACAAGCGCGGATACGGTAAACCCGATCAGGTTTTTGGCGCGCAAAGCCGTACGCCCGCTGCTCCGGGCAATCCGGATCGTTAAGATGCTCGCGATGATCAGAAAGGCCGTCTTAATCCAGTTTTCATAGAAATGCCAAAACCAGGTCAGGAACCGCGCTGTCGATTCGTCTGCGCGGGGCGCATACCCATAATTCAGGGAGGCGATGAGCACACAAAGGATGATGTAGACCCAGAGGATTCCCTTCAGGAGCTTCACAGGGTTGGATTTGCTTTTCATGACGTCGCCCCACTTATGGATGATATCCGATTGCCTATGCATTATAACACAGCTCCTTATGGAAATTGAACCCCAGCCCTAACCGCTGCTATTACAATGCGGCTCTATTTTACACTGCAAATCAGCAACGGCCCCTGCGCGTCGGCTGCCGCTCCCGGTAGGACGTGTAAAGACCGCAAAGGAGTTTTCCCACAAAACGCGAATATTCTTTACTATACCTTAACCTGAATCATCGCCTGTGATCGTACTGCTGCGAAAGGGCTCGGAGCGAGACGGGGCAACCTGTTGCGGTTGGGCAGAGCGTCTACCCGCTACGGGAAGCGGAAAGACTGTATACGGATACAGGGGCGGAGGTGAGACCCATTGCCTGAAAGTGCAATCGAGGCGTTTCCCGATTCGGATCAGCTTGTAATGCAACGCTTTATTAGCGAGATGCCTTTTGCGTATGCCTATCATCAGATGCTTTTCGACAGCCAGGGCAACCCGGAGGATTATGTTTTTCTTGCGGTGAATAAGGCTTTTGAGGAGATTACAACCCTGAAAAGCGCAGACATCGTCGGGCGGCGGGTAACCGAAATCATTCCCGGGATACGTAGTGACCCCGCAAACTGGATTAGGGTGTACGGCGAAGTCGTGCAAACGCAAAAGCCAAACATCATCACACAATACGACAACTACCTGAAAAAGTGGTTCAACGTGTATGCGATGTCTCCGATCAAGGATCATTTCATTACGCTGTTTATGGACTTTACAAAAACCGTGAAGGAACAAGAGGAGCAAATCGAGCTTTTCAGCTCGCTGAACGATGTCATATTGGAGCTTGACGGGAACCTGACTATCCTGCGGATCCTGATGGCGCCGGAAACGCCGATCCCCTTGCCCCGCGAGCAACTGCCGGACAATCTGGACGAGCTGATCGGCATGAACGCGCTGCAATTTTTGGAACGGGAAGGCTCGGGCGATTTTCAAAAAGCGGTTGAGCAAGCCCGCTTGAGCGGCCAGAAGGTCATGTTTTACCAGCATATGCTGTTGAACGAGCAGGATGCCTGGTATCAGCTGATCGTCAGAAGCCTTTGCATTGAGGGGCAGGATCGCGTGATTATCAGCATCCTCAACGTAACCGAGCAAAAAGAGCTGGAAATCAAACTGCTGCAGAACGAGGCGCTCTTTCAGGCGGTGTTCCATCAGGCGCCGATAGGGATATCCGTTACCAGCAAGGAGGGGAACCTTTACTCTGCCGTTTCTGCCGGTACGAACGTCAATCAGGCGTATGTGGATATCCTTGGCAGATCGAAAGAAGAACTCGCCCAGCTGCATTGGACGGATATTACGCATCCGGATGATCTGGCTGCCGATTCCGCACAGTTAAGCCGGTTGCTTTCGGGGCAGATCGATCATTACCAAATGGAAAAGCGTTATTTCAAACCGGACGGCTCGACCATTTGGGTCAATTTCATGGCTTCCGCATTTCAAAATCCGGTAAACCGGAGCAATGTCTATCTCTGCCTGCTGGAAGACATCACTAAGCGCAAAGCACTGGAGCAATCCCTTCGGGAAAGCGAAAGGAGCAAGACGGTGCTGCTTTCGCATTTACCGGGACTGGCCTACCGGTGCCTTAACGATCCCCAGTGGACCATGAAATTTGTAAGCGACGGATGCTTCGCTTTAACCGGGTATCAGCCGGCAAGCCTAGTGGATAATCGGGATTTGTCCTACAACGATCTGATCGCGCCCGTCTATCGGGCCAAGGTATACCAGAAATGGCAGCAGGTGGTTGCCGTACGCGGCAATTTCCGCATGGAGTATGAGATTATCACAGCCGGCGGCGAAATCAAATGGGTTTTAGAAATGGGGCAACCGGTCTTTGACGACCTCGGGCAACTGGAAGCGCTGGAAGGCGTTGTTTTCGATATTACCGAACAGAAGCAGCGCGAACAGCAACTTCTGTTCATGAGTGTGCATGACGAAACGACCCGCCTTTACAACCTTATGTATTTTGACCAGACATGCCGCCGGCATAACCTTGAGAGAACATACCCGCTTACGGTTGTACAATGCGATGTGGACGGCCTTCGCCTGATCAACAACGCCTTTGGGATGGACGAGGGGAACGCGCTGCTCATCCGCATTGCGAATCTGTTGGCGCGCAACTGCAAGGAATCCTATACGCTGGCCAGAACCGGCGATGACGATTTCAGCATCTTAATGCCCCATACCAATGCGGAAGCTGCGGAAGACTTCATCCGGAAGGCCACAGACGATATCAACGCGGAAAATGATCGCGCCAAATTGCCGTACCATGTCAGCCTCTCGTTTGGGTACGGCTCGCGGCAAAGCCCTGAGGAAGAAGTGGGCATCATGCTGAAGACCGCCTTCAGCGGTCTGCACAACCAAAAGATACTGCATGTACAAAGCTCCCGCAGCGCCACGCTTTCCTCCATCATGACGGCGCTGCATGCGCGCAGTGAGGAAACGGAGGAACACGCGCAGCGCCTGCTGGAACTTACCGCCATGGTTGGGCGGGAGCTGAACCTGTCGCAAAAGAGCATGGCGGAGCTAGCCTTGTTTGCAAAGCTGCACGATATCGGCAAAATTGGGATCAGTGACGCCATACTCAATAAACCCGGTGCGCTGACGGAGGCGGAATGGGCCGTGATGCGACAGCATTCCGAAATCGGGTACCGAATTGCAATCTCCCTGCAGGACATTGCGCATGTGGCGAACGATATTCTATCCCACCATGAGCGTTGGGACGGCAGCGGATACCCGCGGGGGCTGCAGGGGGAAGCGATCCCCTTGCCGGCGCGGATTCTGGCGGTAGCAGACGCCTATGACGCGATGACGCAGGATCGGGTTTACCGAAAAGCCATGGCGCAGGATACTGCGCTGCGCGAAATCCGAAATCAGGCCGGAAAGCAATTTGACCCTTCTGTGGTAGAGGTGTTTTTAAAAATCGTCGCCTGTGATGCCGCAGTGCAGGCAAAGTCAGGCGAGCAGCAAGGGTAACAGTCTGCCTTCTATCCTGATAGGGGGCAGGTGCTGTTACTCTGTGCGGTATAGCCCCTTTCCTGCCGCACAGGATCAAACCGCCCCTGCGGCAGGCTATAAGAGGCTTTTGCCGCTTTAACATGTATGACCTGGGTGTTCCCTTGAGAAAGTTCATTGTCATGCCTGCATCCGGCGTTCGCCGCCATCTTGCCGGACAAATCCACGTCAAAGTCTGAGAAACGGGTTCAGCTCTACTTTCATGCAAATATACACATCGGATCGGGCGGCACAGGGGGTCGAAGAGTTTACCCGCAAGGCGGTCATGGGTTCGTTGCAAAAAGCTCTTACGTGATTGCGAAGGCGGCTGCACAGAAGGCGGCAACGCGAAGGCGAGGGATGCATGAATGATCCCCAGGGAACGGATACAGTGGCTTCATGAAACAGGCCCGGCGAACCGACGCTATGTTCTTTACTGGATGCAGAGTGCGCAACGGGCCGAGTGCAATCATGCCCTTGAGTATGCGGTTATGCAGGCAAACGCGCTGGGTAAGCCGCTGGTCGTTGTCGCCGTCCTTACGGAGAATTTTCCCGAGGCAAACGAAAGGCATTATGCTTTCATGCTGGAGGGGCTGCGTGAAACCAAAGCGACCCTTGCCAAACGCGGAATCCCGATGCACATCGGCAGGGGCTCGCCGGAAAAAACCGTGCTGGAGCTATCCTCCGTTGCGGCGATGCTGATTGTGGATCGGGGATATTTACGGATTGAGCGCGCCTGGCGTGCATATTTGGCCGAGCATGCGACCTGCCCTGTGATTCAGGTGGAGACAAACGTGATCGTACCCATTGAAACAGTGTCGCCCAAAGAGGAATACGCGGCCCGCACGCTCAGGCCGAAACTACTCCGGCTGCTTGACGCCTTTGCTTTGCCGCTGATTGAGCAAACGGTTAACCAAAGTGCAAACGGCCTTCGTTTGCCGTATGAGGCTTTTGATATTGAAGACGTCCATGCCGCCCTGGCACAATTAAACATCGACAGAACCTTGAAACCGGTCGACGGCTATATTGGCGGCACAACGCAGGCGAAGGCTTTTCTGGAAGATTTTATCGCACATAAGCTGCAAACCTATGCTGCGCTGAAAAATGATCCCGGCCTTGATGCGCAATCCCACCTGAGCCCCTATTTACACTTTGGGCAGATTTCGCCTCTGTTTATTTATTTGCGTCTGGAGCAGGTGCCTGAGGATGTTAAAAGCGTGTTTTTCGATGAGCTGATCATCAGAAGAGAACTCAGCATGAACTTTGTCTACTATAACGATCACTACGATACGTACGATGCGATCCCTGCCTGGGCAAAAGCCACGCTGGACAAACACCGCGGCGACGTAAGGCCGTACCGGTATACGCGCGCGGCGCTGGAAGCAGCCCAAACACATGACCCCTATTGGAATGCCGCACAGCGGGAAATGGTGTTAACCGGCAAGATGAACGGCTATATGCGGATGTACTGGGGTAAAAAAATCCTGGAATGGAGCGCGAACCCTGAAGAAGCCTATCAAACGGCGATATTTCTGAATAATCGGTATCACATCGACGGCAGAGATCCAAATGCCTTTGCCGGCATTGCCTGGTGCTTTGGGAAGCATGACAGGCCATGGCAGGAAAGGCAAATCTTCGGTACAATCCGGTATATGAATGCCGCCGGACTGGAGCGGAAATTCAATATGCAACCCTATCTGGACAAAGTCGAGCAGCTTGTTTCCGGGCCCTGTGCATAACCGGAACACAAACCCCACGCCATCGGAAAGAAGGATAAGCATGGATAAGAAGAATGTTCTGATTTCCAACCGGGTTGCGATTGGCATCAGCGCTTGCTGCATGGGCTGCCCTGTACGTTATAACGGCAAGGGCATGGATACCCTGGCGGCCATGGGTCGGGAGCGGAGTGATTTCAAATGGTGTCCCGTTTGCCCGGAGTGCATGGCCGGGCTGGGCGTGCCACGGGATCCCATCCACCTGACCGGAGGGGATGGGGCAAAGGTATGGACAGGCGAGACGGACGTTAAAAACCGACACGGCCGGCTGGTGACCGAGGATGTGAAGTTCGGCGCGCTATCCTGCCTGGAAACGCTTAAGCGCGCCGGTGTTACCGCGTTTGTGTATATGGACGGCAGCCCTTCCTGCGGGGTATACCGCACAACCCTTAAAGCCACCAAACGCGGCAATCCGCCGGGCATCTTTGGCTCCTTGCTGCTTGCGCAGGGCTATTTCCTGATTCCGGCTGCCGATATGCAAAGCCCGCTCAAGTGGTGGGATTGGCGGCGGCGGTTGCTGGCCTTTTATTGGTTGAAGAACCTGGAAATCAGCAGCAAGGCCGAACTGTATGAAGCGTGGTCCAAGCTCAAGTTTCTTTTTCAGGAGCTGGACACGCCGTGGGCCCGTGCCAAGGGTCGCGAACTGGCCGCGCTGGACGGCGCACCGGGAGAGGCCTACATTCAGGCGTTTAAAGCCGAAGCGCTGGCGTTGCTCCGCAAGCCTTCCACCATCAGGCGCATTACCAACAGCCTGTGGAAAAACTATGCCCATTATCGGAAAACCGCGGGCAAAACAGTGGAGGGCATCCATTCGCCTGATTTCCAACGCAATATTACAACCATCGCAAAGGAACTGGTCGCCATGGAGCGAAAAGCAGTGGAAGACGAGGTGCTGTTTGGCACGGCGCCCGTTCTGTACAGAGAGAAACGCAGGATGCCGGTACACGTCGAGCCTGCGGAGGGTAAAACCCCGGACTGAGGCGTAACCATCTGATGTGAGCGACCCTCCCGATGCGCGCCCCTCTGCTGTGATGACCTTTGCGTTCAGGGCTGGCGTGGGTTGTGCCGCAGCAGCCGCAGACATCCTACGCGCAGAGAAACCCTGCCGGGGGAACGATTCGCCCGTCCAGACCGTTCGGCAGGGCAGGGAGAGCCTGTGTGATATCACGCGCCGACAGGATGCCGGAAAGGACACCCGCCGTTCCGCCCTCCAACCTATGGGCTTGGCAGGAAATGGCGGGACAGGATTCAGCCGACGGCCAAGCCGGGCAGCAACTTAGCGGACATGGGTGCCCCGCGCAAGGCTCTTCAGGGCGGCATCCGCTGCCAGTTTGCCGGTGAGGATGGAAACCGGAAGGCCGGAGGGACTAAAAGCCCATTAACCGGCTTGCTGCACATGGGGCCATGGTGTGCGCACGGCACGGGCAATTTTAGCAAAGCGCGCTTCAGCCGGGTTCCCGGCGCCAAATGCCCATCCGGTAATGGCACCATCCGTGTTTCCGGTGGTTTGCTCCATGGTCAGCGGCGTTGCGCAGGAGGCATACAGCACCTTGCCGCGCATGGCGGGCAGTACCGAGGCAAGCAGTTCGGTTACCGTTTGGATGCACTGGTTCTTCCACGTGTCCTTCCAGCCGGCTTGCTCGATGTGCTTTGCCAGATCATAACTGAACAGCGTGCTTACAATTAGCCCGCTTTTCCCCTGCGGAGCCAGTGTGGCGTCGCGCAGCGCGGGGCAGGATACCTCAAAGGTTGTAAGCGCCAGATAGCGGTCGACCCATGCTGTAAGCGCCGCGCGGCTGTCGGGCGCGGTGGCGGCAACCTGCCAACTGTCCAGCCCCAGGCTGGAAAGACCTTCGGTGCCGGGCGTATAGAAACAGTGTGCGCCAAAGGATTGCCCTACATCAGCGGGCGGCACGTCCAACGCAAGGAACACCGTAAGCACGGAATCGCCGCCGCGCGCGCGGGCCACCTTGTTCGCCCGGCAAGCAAAGGCGCTTGTCCCGGCGGGCTGGCCCGTAACGGCGCGGTACATTGCTTTGGCATCCGCGGCCCATACCAGTTCCCGGTAGTGGATGGACTCTCCGGCCGCGGTTGTAGCCGTTCTGGAAGTAGCATCAACCTTCACGATGCCCGTATCGCAGCGGATTTCGCCTTGTTTCGCCTGTATGTATTCCGCCATGGCCAACGCCAGCCTGCCCGTACCGCCTTTGGGATACTGATAATCCTGATACAGGCCGAAATAGCTAAGCGCGAAGAAACTGGGCGTATGCCGGAAGAAATGCTGCGCGATGGTGTCGATCAGCGCCTGATTGTGGGTATAGCGGGCAAGGTAAGCCTCGATCGGCTCGGAGAGCTTTTTAACCTTACGCATGTTGCGCCTGTAGCGAAGCAGCCAGGGCAGTAGGGTGCGCATCAGATAGGCGGGGTCGTTCTTCAAATCCATAAACAGCGGATTGTCGATTCCGTACAGAACGTCCATGATCTGCATTACACGTTCGATTTCGTGCAGGATCGCCTGTATGTCGGCCCCGTTTTGAGGGTAGTGTTCCGCAAGCATCGCGCCGTATTGCGCAAGGCCGTCACGGTCGAGGCGAATCTGCCGATCCTGCATGCGGATGGTAACGGGGTTCGGGACAAAAGCCACATCCAGCCCGAGGTCGCGCAGCATGGGGCGAATAATGCCGGAGTTTTCCACAGCCCGCAGGCCGGCATCAAAATGGAACCCTTGCGCCGAAAAATCGGTCACGAGCCCGCCGACCCGCGCAGCGCGTTCGCACACCATTACGGTGCGCTCCGCCTTGGCCGCGTAGGCGGCGGCGGTCAGCCCGGCCATGCCCGCGCCCACTACGAGTAGATCGGTCGTTTTTCCATCACACCTGCTCCATCTCTGTGATTTGATGCAATATTCTGCGAATGGGCACCGGATGGCCGATTCGCTCGTTTTCGATGCAGTGCGACTCCGTAACGGTTAAAACAGAATCGTCCGGGAGCGCGCGCATCGCTTTTTGAGCGCCTATAACGTTCCCTACTGCGACCCGCCGCAGGATGGCCGGCACATCCAATAGACTGCTGTCAATGCAGCGAGGCTTTTCGCAAAACTGACACGCGCCCGCCATGCCCATCAGGGTGCGAAGCGCCGGGCTGATCTGCGGGTACACCTCGTCTTGCTTGGGATGGGGCGGTAGAATCCGGACGAAATTCTTCTGGTTCGGCTGATAGACGAAAGGCGGAAGTCCCCGGCTTTTAAGCACCGCGTTGGCTGCACTCAACCCGGAGGTGGTCACCGTCGGCGTACCGGTGCCCATCACCGTCGATTCGCCGCAGCAGTACAGATGCTGCCATTCCGTTCGGGTATGAAGGCGCTTAAACATGTGCTGCCCCAACATTTGCTTGGGTCCAGCCACAGCACCGCCGTTTTTCAGACAATAGCGGGCAATGGTGCGAGGCGTTGCGATCTCGGCATAGCGTATGTGGCGTTCAATGCCGGGAAACCTGCGCGCGAGCACCGCAAGCAAGCGCTGTTTTTCCGCCGTCTTGCGCAGGCGGTAGGCATCGTCTGTCAACCCCATCCATTCCCCGAAGCTGGGGCCGATAGCCTCCAGCACGTGTTCGTCGGCAGCGCAGATCGAGGGATCGTCTATGCTTGGCAGATAGACGGTTACCTCGCTTTCGTCGATCGCTTCCGGATTGCCTACCAGCATTTCCACCGGCTGCGTGTCCGCCGGGATCGCGTCGCGGTCAACCAGCGCGTACAAAACCACGCTGGGATACGTTGGCTGCTGCGCCTCCGCCCAATGCCTGCGCTTCGGCGTGGTCTGCGAAGCGGGAATCAGTGAACCGTACAGATTCCAGACCGTGCCGGAATAGAGTACATCCTGCGCCTGGTACAAGGCGCCGTCTGCCGTGCGCGCCCCAATGACTTGATGGTGTTCAAACAATAGTTGCGTTACGGTACTGTGATAGTGGATCACACCGCCGTTTTGCTCGATGGCCTTTTCCAGCTTGCCCGTTAAAAACAGGGTAGAACCGGCCGGGTAATAACTGCCGCCCACATGGTTATCCACAAACATGACGGCAGCCAATATGGCGGGCGCCTCCTGAACGGTTGCGTAGCAGTAGGTGGACGTGAGCTTATCAAAGAAATGGAAAATCTCAGGGTCGCGAAAGTACCGCGCAAGCAATGTGCTGGCGCTGAGGTTCAAATAACGGAGAAACCGTATGTAACTGATCGGATGCCGCATAAGCCCTTTCAGGCCTGCCACAGGGTCGGTTTCATCCGGCGTGGTATAGTTGGGGGTTTCCGCCATCACATGGTGGTAGAGCTTCCCCATATCGGCATAAAAACGGCGTATCCCATCGCGTTCGGCTGGGAAAACTTCGGAAAGTTCCTCCACAAACCGTTCCATATCTGGCCAAAAGTGGATGACCTTCCCTTTGAAATGGACGGTATAGAGCATAGTATGCCGGATCACATCCATGGGTTCTTCCAGACAGTTCATCACAAACCGGTGGGCGTTGAAACCCGACTCCCCAAAGCCGTAAAGCATGGAGGAACCCTGATCGAAAATCGCGCCCTGCCGTTTGAAAATCCCGCAGGAGCCGCCGGGCGTATCGCCATGCTCCAGCACCCCCACCCGAAGCCCCCGTTTTGCTAAAAGGCTTGCCGCCGTGAGTCCCGCTAGTCCTGCGCCAATGACGAGTACATCATATGGACTGGAATTCGACATCGAGTAACACCCCTGTAGGTTTAATGGGTTTGCTGCAACGTACGTGGGCGCATGCAATCCGCTTAAAGATAAGGCGATCGTGACAGATGCACAGAAGGGTACAATGTACTCTTTCAGCGTGGGCGGACCTGTTTTGGAGCCCTATCGACCTCCTTCACAGTTGCCGAATACCGGAGCACAAAAACGCCAGACCCCCGCTGCGCTGCGGGAAGCGCTCGACAGCTTTACCGCGCGGCTGTATTACAGGTAACTAACCAGCAGCGCGATATTCAGACCCGTCACAGTCAGCCCAATGGCCCACAGGAGGATTTGATCTACCTTGGAATTGGCATAGCGGCCCATGACCTTTTTGGAGGACGTAAGATAGATTTGCGTGAAAATAGTAATCGGAAGCTGAATACTCAGCAGCATCTGGGAATAGATCAGCCCATCGAACGGGGTGCGGATCAGAAAAATGATCAGCGCCGCGGGCACCATGGTCAGCAGAACACCGGCCTTGGAATGAATATCCTTGATATTATAGGGTTCGGCAAAGATGCCGGCGAATATGCTGCCGCCCGCCATGCCGGCCGTGATGCTGGAGGAAAGCCCCGCAAACAGCAGCGCGACAGCAAACACAATCCCGGCCGCGGGGCCAAGCAGAGGTCGCAGCATTGCCTCTGCCTGGGTCAGATCGTCCACAACGATGCCGCCGGTAAAGAAAGTCGCAGCCGCCATCAGGATCATAGCGCTGTTGATGGCCCATCCAATTCCCATGGACAACAGCGTATCCCCAAATTCATATTTCAGCTGCCTGCGAATGACCGATTCGTCCTGCAGGTTCCATTGGCGGCTCTGGATAATTTCGGAATGTAAAAACAGGTTGTGCGGCATTACCACCGCGCCCAGGACACTCATGATTACCACCATCGAGCCGCTGGGAAAGGCGGGGGTGACCCATCCGGCGGCGGCAGCGCCCCATTCGATATGGACATTGGAAAGCTCAAACAGAAAGGAGAGCCCGATAAGGGACACAAAGCCGATGATGATTTTTTCGATTTTTTTGTAGGAATTGGTGAACTGCAGCACCAGTACCACAAGCAGTGTCAACAGCGTGCCGATTTTGATGGGCAAGTGGAACAGCATGTTCAGCGCGATTGCCGCGCCCAGAATTTCCGCAAGCGCTGTGGAGACCGAAGCCCCCATCGCGCTGATCAGCACAATATTCTTAAGCCAGGGTCGCATATACTCCGTTGCCGCTTCGGACATGCATTTGCCCGTGACGATGCCCAGATGCGCCGCGTTGTGCTGCAGCATGATCAGCATCAGCGTGGAGAGCGTAACCATCCACAGCAGGGTATAACCGTACTGCGAACCGGCCGCAATGTTGGAGGCCCAGTTGCCCGGATCAATAAAGCCAACCGTAACCAGCAGGCCGGGGCCGACAAATTTCAGAAAATCGGCCGCTTTCGCGAAGTGCTTGTGTTCACCCGGAAACAGCTTCAAACGTATCCCATCTTTCCTGATAAATTGAGTTTCTGAACGTAAATAGGATAAAATGATTATAGCATATCCGGGTTGACTGTGTAACGCAGAAGGGAAAAATGGAGATTGCCTATGTTAAACGATGTTTCGGGGCGTTCGGCCTCCGTTCTGCATTTCCGACCCGAATGCCCGGTTTCTGGTAAAAATTCTTCCGTTCAGACGACTGCGAAAACCTCGAAGCCCTTGAATCACAATGCTTTCCACGCATCATAAAACCGCCTGCCGATCAAAGTTGCCTTTATAAGCAGGCGGTATACGCCGTGTCGAAACTGCCATGGAGGGTGCGATGCACCCCCAATCCTATCAGGAATATGGATCGGCAGAGCGGTCGGATGCCATCCGATGGGATGCTTTGGAAAGCAATCGGCTATTCATTGTTTCCAAAGGCAGTGCGATGAGCCTTGCAAATAAGCTCAATCTTCACCAAAGCAGAATTATATTCGCGGTCGGGGAGGATTTCGATCACTCGCTGGCTAAGTCGGTTGTTCCGGATGAGTGGGCGCATAGCAGAGCATGTGCATGGGGCGTCCGCTTACGGTATCGAAACAAGTGCATTCTAACGCTGGAATCACCAGCTGGCCGCGAGGGCTTGCTACCTCCCGCAGGGGTTGCACGCCGGCTATGGTATCATGGTCGCTGAGCGCCAGATGGGTAAACCCCTCGCGTGCGGCATACCCTTTGCATTGCTATTTACCCTACGGCGCAGTCATGATCAGTCCCTGGGGCTTGGGAAGCCGATGCCCGCCTGGTTGGGTGTCGATATCATCCCAGATGGTATTTGACGCATACGGGGCGTCATGCTATGCTAAACGTACTGTCGTTACGAACCATCACGAACATTGCGGTTAAAGGTAGGATGAGCCCTTTGGAAATTATGCGCATTCTCGATAACAAGAAGCAATTCTTGGATTTGCTCTTGCTGGCGGATGAACAGGAATCCATGATAGACAAGTATCTGGAACGTGGAGAGCTTTTTACCTTGTATGACGGCGACTTGAAAAGTGTGTGTGTCGTTACCCGTGAAAGGGATGATGTATGCGAGCTTAAGAACATCGCCACATACGAGCAGTGGCATGGTCATGGGTATGGCAGCATACTACTGCACCATGTGTTCGCATATTACAAAGGCAAGTACAAGACCATGACGGTGGGAACAGGCGACAGCCCATGGATTTTGCGGTTTTATGAAAAGAACGGATTTCGGATTTCGCATCGCCTCAAGAATTTCTTCACAGACAATTATAACCACCCCATGTTTGACAACAGCGTTCAGTTGGTGGACATGGTCTATCTAAGCAAGGAGTTGTGACACAGAACCTCATTTGAGCGTTTCGCAGTTTGTTGGTTGTTTAAAGGGAAAGAGTTCACGCAGGATCTCTGTCCGATCATTGGCGCGTTCTTCCTGTTATCAACATCCACTACCTGGTTGCTGCTTCATCCAGCGCCGCGATGAACCCGTCCTCGTCCAGCTTTCCCAGCAGGTATTGTTGTGTTGCGCTATGCGTGTCGATATAGACCGTTTGCGGAAAGATCAGCTTCGGCGCGACATCCGTGCCGTAACGTTCGATCTCAGCTTTGGAATACTGATAACCGCTTGCATCGCCCGTGCCCCGAAGCGCGGTCAGTCTGTCGATCACCGATTGATCCTCGCCCTGCTGGATCTGCGCGGCGATATCCAGATCATAGCTTTGCCGGACAAGCGCATCGTAATCGATCGTCTGATAGAGCGCAGGCGCGTCGTAGCACGCGTCCTGATTGTCCGAAAACAGAATGTACTCCACCGCCTCCTGCGCGCGCGGGCCCTTTGGATTGACGATCGCTACGTCCATTCTCGCGGGAATGCTGGAATGATCCCCCAGTTGCAGGAAAACCCCGTCGCTAAGGATCATCTGGCTGCAATCGTTGAGCAGCGGGAAGCAGAGCCCGTCGTCATCGTAGGTGTTTTTCGGGTCTGTATCCAGCGCCGCGCGCAGCGTGTCCAACTGCGTAAGCGCCGTGCGGAACACCTCCGTATCAAAGCTCTTCATCTCGCCCGTTGCCAAGTATTGCGATTCATACAGGTTGAGCAGCAACGCCAGCACATAGGCGGTTTGGTTGCCTTCCAACGTGATGAACGTCGTGCCCTTGCGCGCGTCCTTAGGCAGCTGCATATAGCGCTGCCCCAGCGCACACAGCTGTGCAAAGCTCCGGGGCTGATCGTCCGCAGCAAAGCCGAGCGCATCCAAATGAGCGGCGGCGCGCTCTGTATATTTGCTCGTATTTAATTCGGAAATGCTCATCAACTGAATGCCCATGCCCATACTGGCAACGAAACCTGCTGGGTACGCATACAGCTTTCCATGGACTGTTACGGCGTTGCGAATACTCGGGTACAGGTTGTCAGCCAAAGCGGCGATTTGAGGGAAATCACTGATCTCCATTGCCAAGCCTTCGTCCGCCAGCGCGCCCAGGTCAAATTCCTGCGTTTCGATGTATGCCACATCCCATTCGCCTGCCGCAAGCAGTTCCGCAAGATTGCTGCGATCCCCCTGCGCATAGTCCACATTCATGATTTGAACGTCACGATCCGGGTAAGTTGCCCGGTAAGCCTCCGCTGTTTGTACACTGCCCGCGAGCACGCGCAGGGGCGCAGATTCCGAACGGGCGAAACCAGTCAAACCTGCCATCAGGCACATTGCCAGCGTAATTGCTAAGAAGCGCTTCATGTTCATTCTCCTTTTTTCACAGGCGCTAAATCCACGGCCCAATCTTGCTGAAGCCAGGTGCTTTCCGGCTCGTCCCTCAGCCAGATGCCTTCCAGCGTGGTTTCCCAGTTGGATATCCAAAGATTCAGTTCATAGCTGGCGGCGCGCGGCAGATCGTCCGAAATTTCAATCGTTCCAAGCAGTGTACCGTCTGTTTGCGGCAGCCAGCTCTCACCGAAGCAATCGCCGTACGCCACGCCATCCACGGTAATGCTGTTGACCGCCGCGCGTACCACCAGAAGCTTTGCGCCAAGCTGCGCAGCCAGCTCAGCGTAGCTGGGATCGTTCTCCTGAATCGTCTGTCCGGCATTGCCGTAATGCAGCAGGTATCCCGCAGGATCGTTCACGCTCAGGTCGTCGGGCATGAGAACGACATTCGCGCCTTCCGCCGGCGCAATGCGCACCACGCCATACAACCCCTGATCGTCTCCTTCGGTCTTGTAGACCATTTCCTCGACCGTGTAGGTCACATCGCCCAGCCGGATGCTTTGCCCCATGGGCGCAACATCGCTGTTTTGCAGCTCTTCCTTCCAGTGGCCGCCATAAAACCAGCCGAAGAGATCCGCCGTGATGCTTTCATACACCGCGTAAGCCACGCCGCAAAGGGCTAACAGCAACGCCAGCGCGATCACAGCTGTGCGGAGGGATAGCCTGCGCGTGGCTTCAGGCGCATCCTCCAGATGCGTAAGCGTATGTTTGACCCGATATTCCAGCGCCTGCGGAATCGGTTCATAAGCACTTGCCCAGTGGATTTGGCTCATTCAAAAATCCTCCTTCAGCAGTTTGCGCAGTGCAAGCCGCGCATAATGCAGGCGCGAACTGATCGTCCCTTGGAACGTGTGCAGAATGGACGCGATTTCAGCAATGCTATAACCCTCCATGTAGTGCAGCACAACCGCGACGCGCTGTTCCTGCGGCAGGCTGTCCAGCGCGTCTCGAAGCTCCGGGTAGTCGCTGGATGCTTCCTCTGCTTGTTCGGGTAGCGTTTCCGTGGGGATGATCCGTTTCTGTTTGCGTTGAATGTTAACGCACTCCCGGATCAGGATGCGCACAAGCCATGTTTCAAACAGCTTCTCATCCCGCAGGGTTGCCCGCTTTTGCCACGCCTTGAAGATCGCTTCCGATACCGCGTCCAGGCAGTCGTGTTCGCTAATCAGATAGCCGCGTGCAATGCGATATAACCGGTTTTGCATGGCCGTCACGCGCTGCCCGAATTCCTCTTTCGTCATGGTGTTCCTCCCAAAAGAGCTCTTTCACCTGTTAGACGCATGGGAAGGATAAATACTTGAATGGGGGAGTATTTTTTTTCTTAGCACAGCCGATAACGTGAAAAATGTAATGCGTGTGGTTGTGTGAGATGCGGCAACGGGGCGTATCGGTACTAAAATCACAGGCGTGTCAACCAAGCACTTACTATATTTCGTCTTATCACTTGAGATGGTTATACTACATCCTGAAATGAGGTGCAATATTTCAACGCGAAAACGGCTAAATACCCTGACCCGGAGGATCAGACTCAAACACGGAGCTTGGGAACCTATCTTTCTTGGGACAACGTGAAGTAGCATCGGCCTTATACAGTTAATCTGGTGGACCCAATGGCGCACAATGCAGTGAAACCCCTCTTACTTTTAGCAATACTGCCAGCAATGATCGAATTCCGGCGCTTAGCACCGCGCGTATGGTTCCTGCAGGGTTCAGAAAGCACGTACCTGAAGCAGACTCGCCATAAAATAACTTCCCTCAATCAAATCACGCCCGTTCAGCGCGTTTTATATTCGCATTCTCCCTGAATGTGCGAAACTTGCGCATGATAAACCCAACCGAAAGAGGGATAAGCACGTGTTCAATATCGCCCTTCCGCGTATCGTGGAGAATTGGGTTGTCGTTCCGCAGAATGGCACAGGGGAGTAATTTCAAAATGATAAAACCGTTTCCTCCTCTGCGCCGTCTTATGATCGAAACCCTTTGCAAAGGAAAAGCCCGGGCGAACGGCCTGATCCCCCGGGCAGCGAAAGGAGAGAACCCCGTGGACTCCGTAACGTTTCAAACGGAAGCCATGCGCATGGAAAAGCTGATGTACCGCGTAAGCTATTCTCTGCTGCGCAACAATGACGATTGCGCCGACGCGGTGCAGGAGGCGTTAACCCGCGCATGGCAAAAAAGGGGATCGCTGCGCAGCATGGATCGGTTCCGCCCGTGGCTGATGCGTATCCTGGTTAACCAGTGTAACGATGTGCTGCGCGGGCATCAAAAGCGCAGATACTCCCCTTTGGAGGAAGATACCGTGACTGTGGAGCCACCGCAAACCCCCGTACCGCTACGGGAAGCGCTCGACAGCCTCAAGCCTGAATGGCGCGTGGTGGTTACGCTGCACTACCTGGAAGGATACTCCGTACAGGAGACGGCGCAACTGCTCGGTTTGCCCTCCGGAACCGTGAAAACGCGCATGCGTTTTGCGCGCATGCGGCTGAGCGACCTGCTTCGTGAAGAATGGGAGGTAGAACCATGACTATCCATGACCGTCAGCGGGAACTGGAGGCAATTACGCCGGAGGTTCCCGAGGATTTTCATCAGGCGATGTGCCGTACGCTTGGCGGCATCGTTGCGCGCGAACAGAACGCGCAGGCTTATCCTGACCATACAGCAACGGCGCGCGGCCGGGCGCACAGGGGGCGGACGCTCGCCTTTGTGCTCATTGCGGCGCTGCTGCTGGCTACCGTAGCCTTCGCCGCGTATCGCTGGCAGCTGTTTGACGCCTTACGCTTCATGACCGGCCCCACTCCGACCACTGCGGATGGGGTTATGCACAGCGGCCTTGGGCAAACAACGGTTAACGGGGTCACCATTACCGTGGACGAGGCGGGCTATGACGGCAGAACGCTGTTCATCCGGTATACCTACCATATGCCCGACGTCGATACGCCGCTGGGCGCATACCGCGATGGGGGCAGCGGCGAGGGCGTAAGCGATGCGGATATGCAGCTGCTGTTCGACCGCAATGTCGGCTGGTGGATCGACCACCTTTGGATCAACGGGCAATGTGTCGATATGCCCGCCAACTCCGGCAATGTCATGAGCGGTAGCCCCACCCCCGGCGAGCTGGTCGAAACCGAATACTGGCGGCTGGATAATGTGAACATGCAACTATCCGGCAAGGTGGAAATCGCCCTGCCCATTGGCGAGCGGCAGTCGACGGATGATTATATGCTGCAAAAACACCCGGAGCGGTATGACGGTAACGGCCTGATGAAACTCCCGGAGAAAGGCATGGTGTCCTTCACGCTGGATACGACCGGTATGCTGGCCAAGGTGCGTACCGCAGCCCCCAACGTGCCCGTGACCACCCCCTACGGCACAGCCGCGGTCAAGGAGGCTGCCTTTACACCGCTAATGAGCTACATCACACTTTCTCTGG
Source organism: Candidatus Limiplasma sp. (assembly GCA_963666755.2). Classification (GTDB taxonomy): domain Bacteria; phylum Bacillota; class Clostridia; order Christensenellales; family Aristaeellaceae; genus CAXXOK01. The sequence goes on along the minus strand of CAXXGW010000009.1, from coordinate 2,167,230 downwards.
ATGCCGATCCGGATGTGGTGGCCGCCTATCAGCAGGAATACGGCCGAGGCTTCTATGGGGAGGACGGCACCCTGCTCTTTGAGTATGGCGGCGCGGATGTGTTTAACGATTGGATCTACGCTTTAACGCTGGTGGATGGAGACGGCAAGGCGCTGTTCCCGGATACGGATAATTTCGGCTTGAACGGATACGGAAACGAATGGGCCGAATTTACCTACCCGTACATCGAAAAACTGCCGGACGCGCTGTATCTGGCGCCCGTGACGGATGGCGTTGCAGAGATGGCCTACGCGGTAAAGGTAAAATAACGGCTGGCGGCGGGCGGGCCAAAACCCGCCCGCCGCAACCCGCCAACGCAGGAAGGAACAAACCATGAAAAAGTGTTTCGCCCTCGGACTTTCAGCCTTGCTGGCAATCCTACCCCTTGCCTCTCAAGCGGAGGAAGCTTATTACACCATCTCCACATTGCGCGCGCAGGCGCCGGCGAAGTGGACGCAAACCTGTGAAACCAAGTGGCGCACCGTGGATATCGACGCGGAAATTCTGCTGCCGGACGTGGATGCCGTGCCGGTGATGACCGTTGGCTATGCGCAGCGCAAGCCGCTTCTGACGGCCGCGCAAAGCGGCTGGGATACCGTGGAAGGCCGTGATGACGGCAGCCTGCTGCTGTATAACGACGAAATCTCCGTGCCAAAGAAGGTAGACGGCAAGCGCATCAACAGCATGCAGGAGGCAAAGGGCGCATGGTATGCGGGCTTTGCGCCGGAAAACACCTATGTGCCCCTGTGTGACGTGCCCTTCGGGGAAATCTGCGCCCAGATCAACCAAGAGCTTACGCGCTTTGGTTATAACCCGGACGATTACATGGTGGATCGCCCCAGCCGCCTGTGGGCCCAGCACTGGTACTACTACGGCAAAAAGCAGGACGCGCTGCCGGGGCAAATCCTGCTCGAAGCCTACCAGAAGATGAACGGCATTCCGCTGTTGCGTCATATCTGGAGCGCGGTCTGCGATCATGACAACGGCGAATCCCGCTTCGATGAATACTTCGAGCTGCTGACATCCAACCTGTTCGCCTGCTACGATGCGTACGCGGGGGGCATTACACAGATTTACATCAGCGCGCAAAAGCAGAACGGCGTGCTCGCCGAGGATGTTCCCCTGTGCCCGCTGGATAAGGTGGAGGCCTCCGTGGAGGCGGAAATCAGAGCCGGCTATATTCGCAAGGTCTATGAGTTGCAGTTTGGCTATGCGCTGTACAACGAACCGGGTCTGTACCGCGCAAAGGGAGACGAATCCGTGCCCTACGATACCCTTCGCTACTACGCAAAGCCCATATGGCTGATCAACTGCCTGTACGCAAGCAGCCCAACCGCGAAGCTGCGCACTTACACCGAGAGTGAAAACAACGGCGATGAGCGTAACAGCCTGAATTACCGGCAGCTTGTGGTGGACGCGCAAACGGGCAAAATGGTACAGGAAAGCAACGCCAAAGATCGCTGCGAGTACAGGGGCTTTCTCAGCTGGGACGATGTGGGCGGCAAACCCTGACCCGGAAGCAGCGATAGGTACCCTTGCCCAGCGCGAAAAACCCTTGAATCCCATAGGCTTTGTTCAGCAAACGGATGGGGCAGCGGAGGGGGGAGAGGGCAATCCGGGCGCGGTTACCATGGAACGGGGTGTCCGGGTTCTGCGGAGCGGGAGCCGGACACCCGCACCAATTTGAACGGAGCGTTGAGGTAAAATGAAGATGAAACGGGTGCAGTCCCTTGTGGTTGGGTTCTTCTTCTGCATACTCATGGCGGCGCAACCCGCCGTGGCGGAATCGGTCACGCTGGCGGAACTTCGCGCACAGACGCCGGTAACGGTCACGCTGGAACTGCCGGGCGCCGACGGCGTGCCGACGCCCACACAGGTTCCGGTTATTTTCCCGGAAACAGAGCATCTGGACGTGCAAAACATGCGCCTGATGCAACTGGACAAAACGGCGCTGCTTGCAAAATACACCGCGGTGGAAGACATCCCTCTTGGCCCGGACGGCCATTATGAGTTTTTTTGCTTCTTTCGCTTTGCGCCCAAAGGGAAAACAAAAATCTTCAATGATATTCAGGCGGGCTGCTATCTTTATCAAAACCGTATGCCCGACGCCAACGACATGCCGTGGGAGCGCCCGGCGGAGAAGCTACGGGAGTTGATTGCCGCATGCGGTTGGAAGGCGGATATCCGGGTTACCTGGCAGGCGGCAACCTCGCGGGGGTATGTATCCCATGATAAGCTAGGCACCACCAGCCGCGGGGATGCTTATGTGGTGATGGTCTTTAGCGATAAAAACCTTGCCAAGGGCTACAACAAAGGGTATTACAAGCTGCAAATGTCGCAGTACCTGAACGGAGTGCGCATTTTCGGCTCCGGCAAGGGCTATGGCTTTGCGGACAGAAGCAGAGAAGCGGAGGACGGCGCGTATACATCTGGGCAGGAACTATCGATGAATATCCTTTCCGAGGAGGATTTCGGAATCTATATGGAGATACTGGAAACCGAACAAATGATTCATCCGGAGGTTGCCCTGGCGCCCTTCCAGACGGTTTTACAAACCCTCCAAAACCGTATCGACGAAGGAAAGCTGAAAACTGTCTACAGCATAGAGTTGGGTTACGCTTCGCTGGAGAGCGCGCAGAATATGCCGTTGGATGCGGGTGACCGGCGGTGGCTATTGGTACCGGCCTGGTGCGTATACGGTTTTGACACCAAAGATGATCCCGCTCGCGCGGCCAACGGGTACACGGTGCCCACGGAGCAGGAATACTTGGAAAGCGGGAATCGGTACCAACTGTGGATCAATGCCGTAACGGGAGAAGTGATGGCTAACGGTTTGGATGAAGTCCGTAAAATGACATCCGGCCAATAGCGATCCGGTTGTACCGCGGAGCCTGAACAAAGGCACACCATACTGTGAGAAGCCCGCAGCTTTTAGCTGCGGGCTTCTCACAGTATGCCATTGGGTCGTATACGCATGCTTATTTGGGTTCTGAGATTTTTCACAATTCGTTTTTTACATATGAAAACCCCTTATGCCATAGACGCAAACCCATAGCCCCAGCATAAGATATACGGACACCAACACAAAAAGCGGCATGTGAACATGGTGCCAAAAATCAGGAGCGTAAGGGGTTTGTTTCAAGATAGCCGTTACCATATTTACCTGAGTATAGCAAAGCAGTACTGCATAGGCAACAAGCGATAAACTGACGGACACGACACCGGATATGAAAAGGATTGGTTTACGCATACAACTTACTCCTGACCCCCCTATGCGGATCGGTCAATTCGAGTCTTTCCGAACACTTGAGGACATCTGTTCTGGACATGTCTTTGCACCAGAGCCAATGGATGAATCCAGCTTAAACTGCGGAGGCTGGGGTTCATAAACTTATCTTATCAAAGCGTTGCAGGGCATGCGTTCCACCGGCGTTCCCGTGAGCCGCCCGTCCCTAAGTGTAAACACCTGATCGCAAGCCTGCGCAATATCATAGGCGCTGTGACTGGCGAGCAGGATGCATTTCCCCTGCGCCTTCAGGCTGCTGAGCAGCGAGTGAACGTCTTTGATACCCTGGCTGTCCAGACCGTTGAAGGGTTCGTCCAAAATCAGGTTGTCCGGGTCTTCCATGATCGCCTGTGCAATGCCCAGACGCTGGCGCATCCCCAGACTATATTTGCCAACCGGTTTCTTGTCGGACGGATCGAGGCCGACCAAAGTAACAACCTCTATCATTCTTGCTTTGGTGACTGTTCCGGAAACCGCCGCAAGGATTTCCAGATTCCGCAAGCCAGAGTAATTGGGCAGGAACCCGGGGCTTTCGATGATGATGCCGGTCTTGGGCGGAAAATCAAGGTCTTTGCCGATGATATTTCCATTAAAAACCACGCTGCCCGCCGAGGGCTTTGAGAAGCCGCACATACAGCGCATCAAGGTGGTTTTTCCGCTGCCGTTCACGCCAACAAGGCCGTAGATAGTACCAGCCTGTAGTGTGAGGGTGATATCGGAGAGCACTGTCTGTTTGCCATATGTTTTCGTTAGATGCTGGATCACGATCATCAGAATTTCCCCTCTCTAGTTTTTGTTCTGCGCGTAGGTGGGAAGCTCCGCATGCTTTGCGGCAACAAAAATGCCAGCCATCAGCATGCCGATCAACGCGGCGTAAACGCCAAAAACCGTAAGCAGGCGCGCCTGAAATTGATCCTCGTAGCCATAAACCATCTTGAGTAGCGTTGAATATTGCATCGGCATGAAAAATCCCGGCAAGTCCTCAAATAATACGATCACGCTGGAAAACAGAATCGTGCTGTACAGCACCAAGCCGATGATCGGTGCGCCCAGAAGGCTGAAAAACAGGATAATCAACACCATGGTGAACCAAAACAGGAAAATGGGGACGATGGCGATCATCAGCGCTTGGATGGGCGAGAAATTCGTGCGTATCCATTCCGGAACATAGGCAAGCTCAGGTTCCAAGCCCTGTGCGATGCGCTGTGTATCGCTCCATCCGCTTCCCGGAGACGATACCGGCAGAAGGAACAGCGCGAAAACCAGCGTCATAAATACGATCATGAAAACGACCATCAGGAAGCAGTACAGTAACTGTGCACTGATCCAGCGGGTACGGCTGGCGCGGATCAGCGTATACTGTTGAAACGGGATTCGTCTTGGCAGTTCCGATACCATCACCAGAAAGGTGACGCTTGCTAGGAATTGTTTTCCAAAGCCCGTGAGCAGCAAAAAAGCAAGACTTTCCGTCGCTGTCATGGTAAAACCATTGGCGCGCAATCCAATGCCATAGCTGCGTACTGTCAGGAAACTGGCAGTCACCGTAAAAAGCAGCATGAGGATCGTTCTGGGCGAGCGAATCCAGGAATCAAAATTCCCCAGGATCATCGCGCCTTGCGCGCGCAGGAGATTGCCTTTCTTACACATTGCGCACCCTCCTTTTCAAACCCGCGCCATAAAGCAAAATACAAATCAGGCCAAAGGCCAAATAGACGGCAACGGACTGATAGACCATGGGCCACGTCAGGGCGTCGTTATATAAATCAGCCGGATGCGGGAAGCCGCTACCAAACAACACATTTGGCAGACCGGCCATCCACAAATAGTAAACACAGAAAGGCAGGATCAGCGATAGCAGCTTATCCTGCACAAAAACAGCGGCGGTTATACCCGTGATTGCCCAGATGCCACCGCAAAAGGCGATACCGAGCAGCATGCTCACATAAACAGGCCATGCGCCGGGCATAAACTGCCAGGAATAGTAGATGCAGTCCTCCGTAAACGGAATGGCGCTGTAGGAATCCGGCGTTACGTTGCATGGCGACGCGAGAATATTCCAAAGGATCGCGTGCAGCGCGAAAGCGCCCCCGGCTACGGCCGCGCCGCTTACAAACGCGGCGGTAACTTTCCGCAGTGTGTAAAGGCGTATGGAACCGCGAAAGATGCGCCAGTCTACAAAGGAGGTTCTGAGTTCATCCACTTGCAGCGGCGTCATGGGGATGTTGGCGCACAGCGGCATGATCAGCATGACGCCGCCGAAGAAAATGCCCTCGATCGTCAGCATCAGGGATGTTTCTCTGAATTCAGGATCCCAGCTGTACATGCTGAGCCAACTTGGTAGCGAAAAACCGTTGAAACACAGAAAGAGCAGTAGCATGGCCCCCCAAAAGCGTTTGGGATCGAAAGCGAGTCTTAGTTCTTCTTTCATGGAATACGCTCTTTTCCTCAGTAGGATGCATGCCTCTATTTACTTTACTTCATTCCAAGTAATTACTTTTGGCACGTTTCTGCGGGTACGGCTCGCATCGTTGTAATCCATTAATTTACCGAGTTGCGCCTGATAGACTACTTCCAAGTATTCCACACCGCTATCCGCAATCAGTCCCGTTGCATCATCCACAAAGGCGTTAAAGTCCCGTTTGGCGTTTCGCGTGTAAGCGCCCTTCACGTACCATACGGGCAAGAGCCAGAAGACATCGCTGTTATCCGGGTCGAAATAGGGGGCGTAACAAAGCGCCATGGTGTCGATACTGCGCAAATGCCCCGCCATGATTTCTTCCTCGATTGCAGTTTTGGCCGCTTCATAAGGCAGGATGGGAATGTCATCGTAAACAACATCCACCTCTTGATACAGGTGGGAATGGATGCTGAAATCGCTGTCATCGGTGATATCCATGAGCACCTGCGCCTCGCAAAACATACTCTCTTTGCCCAGCCGAAGCGAGTTGTAACATTCGATGCTTTCTTCGAAACCAATATCGTGAAATTTTTGATCGAAAATAATCCAGTACTTGCCCTTCGAATAGTTTGGATCAGGATCCAGCCATACCTTTTCTTTGTTTTTGACTTTGAAGTGATAATACCGGCTGAAAACAGCGGTTTCGCTGACGGACAGGTCGCTGGTCACGGAACCGAACAGGCGGGTTAGCTCCGTATTGGCAATATCGAGTGCCCCCTGATAAGTAAGCGGGTTATCCTCCGGAAGCTGGTCTGGGATTGCGCCGTCGTAAAAGTATTGGACATCTTTAAACTGCTCGTTTGTGCCGACGCCAACGCCGTATCCATTTCGCAAAGCGACCAGCGTACCCTGTTCGTTGGTAGGCACTTCGGCGTAGTTTGTGAGCAGCTGTGTGTCGATCGGATCGCACGGGGTGACGCGAATGATGGGGAACTGACTCACGTCCGGCACTTCAACGGCCGTATCGATATCCACCGTTCGCCACTGTGTTTGATAAGTTTGCGTCCAGCGGGCGGGGGTATTGGCTTTGATTTCCGATATGGGCTGGAATTGATCGTCTGCCATGGCCGTATTAAACAGCAGCAGGATCAGAAGCAGTCCGGACAGGCTCTTTCGGTGTTGGTACATCATGATTCCCTCCATTCATTGGTTGGGAGACGCCTGTAAAAAACAGATGCCTCCCCCAAAATCGTTCGTTGTCGAAAAAGTAACCGGCAAGGGTCATGCCGGCTAAGCCTTCATCCGTGAAATATCGGGTACTGCTGCGCATCAGAAAAACCTCCATTTCATCGGTTCACTATTACAGATGATATTGAGGTTCTTTCTATTGCAGTTTTCAGCAAATGTCTAAAATTTTTCGTGGAGCTATCGAACGCGTACAACACCCGCCGCAATCGTTAAAAAGGTCGACCTGTCAAGGCCTTCGGCGATCAATATGAAGTAATGCCTGCCATCATCCCAGTAAGCGCTGATTTTATTCTTTTTAGTTGCCAGCATTCCTTGATGCCCGTTGATCTGAACCGGCTCAAGCACAGCATCTTCCGTATCTAAATTCGACTCCGCACTTTCGCCCAGTTCGGCAAAGTTTATTTTCCGCAGCTCTCCTGCCGTATCCATATAGGTTACAGAAGAAAAATCGATGTTTGAGTGAACCGCTCCCAAGGTAAAGCCCTTCGGAATAAACGACGGATAGTTCTCCCCGACCCACTCCGCCGGAACGTCAAATGACGCGGCAGGGTCTTCTTGCAGCTTCAGCTCGGTATACTCCTTTTCTGCATTGACCAGAAGCTGCATCACCTGTACGCGGAAAGTCTGGCTGGTCGCGATCGCCACGCTGCCGGCAACAGCGACCATTGCAATCACGATGGCGGCAATCTGCCCAATGCGGGGCAGCGTTTCATGAAAAAAGACCCGTGCCCGATGCCGCCTGAAATGGTTGTGAATTGCCTTCAGATTTTTCGCATCCTGTTTTGCATAGAAAGCATCCAGCGCTGTAGAAACCCCGCGCGCCTTTTCCGCTTCGATTTCCGCCAGCAGCGCGGCGGTTTCCCGCTCAAGCAGCAGTTCGCCAAACAGGTCGTAAGCCCTGTCCTCAAGGCTTCTATTTTCTATAGCTCTCTGTTTTCCTTGATCACTCATCATTTTCAACTCGCTTCTTGTTCATCGCGAGGCGTTCCAGCTTGCTCTTCGCACGGGAAACAGCCGATCTGGCAGCAATTTCTGTGATTCCAACCTGTTGGGCGATTTCGTCATACCCCAGTAAATCTATGTGTCGGAACCGAATCAAATCCTTGTCCTTCTCGCTGAGTTCAGGAAACGCATCCAGCAGCTCGCTTGCGAATATCCTGTCAAACACGATGCCCTGCACATCTTCCGGCCCGGGAATGCTGTCGATGACTTCCGTATCCGCAGTATAGTCATGGTTGCGTCGTTGCCGGCTGATTTCCCGGAGCCTGGACAGGCAAACATTCCTCACTGTAGTGACGATATAGGATGCTCTTTTGTTACACTCTACCTGCTTGAGGGTCTCGCATTTTTTGCATAAACGTTCCACCGCGCCGCTGACCGCGTCTTCCATCTCGGCATCATGACCACCGAAAAACCGGGAGGCGACCTTGTTCATCAAGGGGCGGTATTGTAGATACAGGTCGGCCATAAACTGACGGTCTTCGTCGTTTTCAATCAGTAGAATGGATAACGGAAGCACCGTGCCTGACAAACCCAGAATCTGGTTCATATCGAAGTTCTGCATGCTGTTTTTAACACTCCGCAACGGATTGGCTATCTGTAATGAAGTGAATCGACAGAGAGCCTACCCTTGTATGATACTGCCAATCGATGGTTTGTCAACCGATCCGATCAGATTCAGCTAGAGTCGCAAAACCCTTAGTGCTCCTATGATGCATATGTGAAAATGTACTCCCTAACCTAAAATGTCAAACGATTCTGCGAGGCGTTTGTCATCTACTCTGCATTCTGATCCAAAAAATGTCTGGTTTCTGCTTTTTACTCTTTCCTTCTGAAAAGCTGTGAAACCTCCATAACCCTTGATTCAAAACACTTTCCTCACACAACAAAAGCCACCTACCGATAAAGTACCCTTTATCAATAGGTGGTATACGTTGTGGCTAATCTACCAAGGATTGATGCGATGCACACCCCTATAATGAATAGTTTGCATTTACTAGATATCGTTCATTGTAAGACTTAATACTCCTCCTTTCCCTTCATTTCGCCCAAATCTCGCGCTTTATTGAATAGCATACTCCTCATTTTCGACTATACCCACATTATTCTGATGCAGATTAACTTTCACCGCTACCTAACCTGTGAAGTTTATTTTTTAGTAATGCGTATCGGGTTGTATGCTATATCATCGACAACCTGAACCTACGTATGTCATTGATGTCTAGAATGCGCATTTCGGCTTTTCATATGCGACATTGACAAACCGCAGGTAAAAGTTTACTGTAGTGGTAGAACCTACATGTCTCATCTCAAGGTTCAAGTTACCGTTTGAGTATCCTGACCGCTTGCGAGGCACCAAGATATTGTCTCGCATCTTTGGGGGAACGCGACACTTTTTGAGCGTTTCACCGGTATAAATAACTCCATACTACCGACAAATTCAAGCGGAAACACGCGTTTCTGCTCTTTCACTGTTTATCAAAAGACGACCGACACAACCGACTGCCTCAAGAGGGCTTGGTTTTGCGTACCAAAATGGTTATGGGCCGCGCATAGTCACGTGATTGGCCGCCCAAACCGCAGGTACGGCAAAAGCGTTCATACGAAAATGAAGGAGGGCTATCATGCGTAATATCAAACGAACCGCACTGTTCGTGCTGAGTATCGGATTTCTGCTGGTTGGGGTTCTGGGTATCGCCAGCGTACCGTTCTTTACATCCAACACTATGCTCGAACTGCTGGAAATCGCGCTGGGCGTCGCAGGCCTGGTCATCGCTGCGCGCTGATGCTCATCAGGCATCGCGGATGCCAAAAGCGATGGGTGCGCGAGGCTTTCATCGCCGGTACGAATAATCCCATCGAAATGGCCTTCATCCCATCGCTGACACAGGTAATCAGGTTATGTTCTTATTGAAAGGGGTGCATTTACATGGAAAAGGGAAGAATGAAGCAGACTGCGCTGGTCGTGCTGAGCATCGGGTCGTTAGTGGTCGGCGCGCTTGGCATCGCCGATGTCGGTTTCTTTGCCTCCAATAACGGATTGGGCCTCATCCAGATTCTGCTGGGTGTGGGCGGGCTCATCATCGCGGTGCGATAAAACCAAGGGGATACGCAGGCAGCTTAATTATAACAACTGTCTGCCTGCCAACCCATTCAGGGTGATCGATATATAGCGTAAGGAGTGGATTGTTTTGGACATGAAAAAGGTTCGCGATCTGGCCCGCAAGGAGAACAAGGCCCAGAAGAGCAACGCCAAAGGCAAGGCTAAGGCTGTGAAGGCGTTGGCCGCAAATGCCGTGGATAACGTGCTGGCGGCGAGTGATGCCGCCTCGAAAAAGGGTGCGGAAGTCAAGGCGTCAATAACCCAAACCGTACATACGGCCCAGGCAGATACCAAGGCCGGCGTCAAGAAGATGGCTCAGATCAATCAGGGTATCGCGTCCGGAGCTGGTAAAATCGCCAACGATATCAAGCATACCGGACATGATGTGGCTGAAAGAATCAAGCGCCATTAACAGGTTTGCGGCGCTGCCAACAGGATGCTCCACAGTTTGTAAATACAATCGGCTTAAGCAGGCAGTTTGGCTTATCCACATGGATGGTCTGCCTTACCGTTCCTAATTTTTCCATCTTCACCAACCTTAAGAGAACCTGCGGGGAGGAATGCATTATGTTATGGACTATCGCAGTTGTGCTGATTGTTTTATGGCTGCTGGGGATGGTCACGTCCACCACGATCGGGGGCTTCATCCATATCTTGCTCGTGATTGCTGCCATCGTGGTACTGGTTCAGATTATCAAAGGCAGAAGGTGACCTCACAATCCCCCGGCATGATACAACAGGGAACGCATGCCGGGGGTGCAAGCCGATGCCGCACGGCTTCGGTTTGCCTGGCGCCTGGTAACACATCCAGAAAAGACTGTTCGATAAACCTCTGGGAAGCCAAGGAGAAATGAGCTGTTATCAATGCGTAAGGAACCAACGATCCGATACAACGCCGCCGGGCAAATCGATACGGCGACCATGGTTAGGGAGGCTGTCAGTGATATTTCAACACGTGTACGGCTCAAATACCGGTTGATCGATCCATGTACGGTTCCGGATCATGTAAACTATGCAAAAATCGAGAAATACCTGCGTTCTGTCCATGTTGAGGTAACGCGCAAGATGTTTGCTTCCTATATTAAGGAACAACTGCTGCCAGGCGGGCATGATGTCAAGAACCGTAACTTTTCGCTGTATACCCGCGAACAGATCATATACTATATTTTGGTCGACATGTTTAAGCCCATTCTTTCCCTCGCAAAAATCAAAGTACTGTTTTTCGATGTATTGAGCCCCATGATCTATCTGATCGGATTGGACGCGACCTATGTCCGTCTGTGCACCAACATCCTTTCCAAGATGGATAGCCTTGAGAACGCGGTCGTGGTGTCCGTACAGGACGATATCCAAACGATGCCGGGGCATGACATTAAGCCGGATAATCCGGCGGATGTAGTGGTGCAGGCCATCGGCAGTATTGCTTACTATACGCAGGTCGAATCCCTCTGTCTGGCCAAAGGAGCGCTGGATTTTTATGAACTGACGCCTGATAATCTGTTGCCCTGAGCACCGTATCGGCATAGCGCACAGCAACCCCTGCCCGCCAAGAGCGATTTTTATGCTGCGCCCTATGCCGCGAGAGGAGTACCTGCCATGCAGACAACGATCATACTGGTAATCGTCCCGCTACTTCTTTTGGCAAGCATCATGGCGTTCTTATGGGGCGCGCTTGTCCGCTCTCAGAAAAAGCATAATGTGAACATCCGCGATGCTTCCCTGTCCAACGAGGATCTGGAGGCGCACGCGAGAAATATCTCCATCCAACACGCGGTTACAAGTCGCAAAAGTCATGTAACACTGACCATCCCGAGGATGAACGATAGTTACAGCCTCATCCTTGCCACTTATCTGGCGCTGAACCAGGATGTGCAGAAGCGGCGTGTCGTGCCGCAAGCCGCAGAGTGGCTTTTAGACAATTTTTATATGGTCGAAGAACAGGTCAAGGTATTGCGCAGAGATTTTTCGCGTAAGCGTTACAATAGGCTTCCGATCCTAAAATCAGGCGCCATGAAAGGCTATCCGCGTATTTACGCCATCGCCACGGAGCTTCTCGCGCACAGCGACGGGCAGATCGACGAACCGGGCCTGATCAGCTACCTGAACGCCTATCAAACGCACAACATCCTTTTAAATCGCGAAATCGGTGCCGTGCCTATGGTCATGATGCTGGCAAGCATCGAATACCTGCGCCATCTGTGCGAGGGCATTGAGGAAACACTCTCCCAGTGGGCCAGGGCTGACCGGATTGTGGACAACTGGGTGGAAAACCCAAACACGGATACCGGCGGCGTGGCGCGGCTGATTATGAAGAATCTGGATACGCTGGATGAGATCGACCCCACGTTTATCGAGCACCTGTTTTACCGCTTGCGCCGTTCCGGTCGCAGCCACGGTAACGTGCTGCGCATCGTAGACGACCAGTTGGATAAGTTTGGCACCGATACCGCCCGCATCACGCAGAAGGAACACAACGCGCAATCCATGAACACCGTTTCCATGGGCAACTGCATCGCCAGCATCCATTTTCTCGCTACGCTCAACGGGATTGAGCTGTTCGATTCCATCAGCCACATTGAGCAGATCCTGGCAATGGATCCAGACGGCACCTACCCCCTGATGGATGTGGCAACGCGCAGCCAGTACCGCAACCGTGTGGAAGAACTGGCACTGGCGCTAGGGGTATCCGAGCTGCGCATAGCCAAAGAGGTTGTTGATTTGGCACGGACTGCCGAACATGACTGTGCAGCGTGCGACAATCTGAGTGAAGAACGCTGTACGCGGCATGTCGGGTTTTACCTATTGGGCAAAGGCCAACCCCACCTGATCGCAAGGCAGAAGGGCACGAAGCGGATAATTCAACCGCTGACGAACCTGCCCAAGCGTTGGGTGGGGTCTTTATACTTTGGCTCCATCGGTCTTGTCTCGCTGCTGCTCACCAGCATTGCAGTGCTATACGCGGTTATGGCTGCTCCGTCGTCCGCCGCGCTCCTAAGCATTCTGGCGGGTGTCCTGGTATTGGCACCCGCCATGGAAATCGCTGTGAATCTTGTCAACTGGGTGGTTTGCAAGGCGATTAAGCCCTCGGTTTTCCCACGCCTTGCGCTGAAAGAAGGTATTCCGCAGGCCATGGGCACGATCGTTGCGGTGCCGACCCTCCTGCCGGATATAAAACGTACGGCGGAAATCATCGCCAATCTGGAGGGGCAGTACCTGCGCAACCGGGAAGAGAATCTCTACTTTGCCCTGATCGGCGCGTTCAAGGATTCGAACAGCCTTGCCAATGAAGAAGACGAGGCGATCATTCAAACCGCCCTGAATGCGATTACAGCCCTCAACCAGAAATACGTCAGGGGCGGGAACGATATCTTCTACCTCTACCACCGTGCAAGGCAGTACAACCGCAAAAGCAACCGATGGATCGGCTGGGAGCGCAAGCGAGGCGCCTTGATGGAGTTTAACGCGCTCGTGTCCGGCTCCACCGAAACCAGTTTTGCCTACGTATCTTGCGCAACCCCACCCTTTGATCAAATCCGTTACGTCATCACACTGGATAGCGATACGATTCTGCCGATGGGCATGGCCAAAAAGATGATCGGCACCATGGCGCACCCGCTGAACCGGCCGCTGATCGACCCGCAAAAGGGGATTGTAACAGAGGGGTACGGACTGATGCAACCTCGCATCGACGTGGATTGCGAGAGTTCCGCAAAAACCTTCTTTGCCCGAGTGTTTGCGGGCCACGAAGGGCTTGACCCTTATGCCAACGCCATATCCGATGTGTATCAGGACCTGTTTGGCGAAGGCATCTTCACCGGCAAAGGCATCTATGACCTGAAGGTTTTTCAGACGGTGCTAAAGGACGCGATTCCGGATGACATGATCCTGAGCCATGACCTGCTGGAGGGCTCGTATGTGCGCACAGGCCTGGCGACCGACTTGCGCCTGATCGACGCCTTCCCGTCCCACTACAACTCGTATTGCAATCGGCTGCATCGATGGGTGCGGGGAGATTGGCAACTGCTTCCGTTGCTGTTCCGGCAGATTCGCAACCGCGATCGGGCGAAGATTCGCAACCCTCTCACAGGCCTTTCCCGGTGGAAGATACTGGATAACATGCGCAGGAGCCTCCTGACGCCTGCGTTGATGGCACTGGCCGTGCTGGCCTTCACGGCGCTGCCGGGCAGGCTGCTGTTCTGGATGGCGTACCTGATCGGCGCGCCGGCCATGCCTTTTCTGATCGCATTGCTACAGTCCTTGCTGGCACAACGGATTGCCGTGGACAGGGTCAAGCGATACATACCCGTGATGCTGGGGTTGAAGGCTGCGGTTCTACAGTTGCTGATCACATCCATCATGCTTCCCTATCAAGCTGGCCAAATGATCAACGCGATCGCGGTCACGCTCTATCGCGTTTTGTTCACGCATGAAAACATGCTGCTGTGGGTGACCTCCGCGGATGTGGAAAAGGCTCAGAAACACAGTTTAAGCAGCTATTGGTGGCAGATGTGGGGCGCTGTTCTTTTTGCGCTCAGCCTTCCCGTTCTGGCTTCTGTTTTCAAGCCGGAGGCGTTCCTTCCATGCCTTGGCGTTGCGCTGCTGTGGAGCGCCGCGCCGCTGGTTGCCTACGCAATCAGCGGGGAAAGCCGCTCCGGCCCGCCGCCCGCTTCGGCGGCGGACGCACGCGAGTTGCGTATGACCGCGAGGAAAACCTGGCGCTACTTTGAGGAGTTTACCTCTTCGCGCACCCATTACCTGCCGCCGGACAACGACCAGATCGATCCGCCGCGCGGCATCGCGCGCCGAACTTCGCCGACGAACATCGGCTTCGGTTTGTTGGCGGCGCTGGCCGCGCGCGACTTTGGCTACATCGGCACCGGCAAGATGGCGGCCCTGATTGATCAAACGCTTTCCACCGTGGAGTCGCTGCCCAAGTGGAACGGGCACCTGCAAAACTGGTATGATACCACGACGCTTTTTCCCCTCTCCCCCGGTTATGTCTCCACAGTGGACAGCGGGAACTTTGTGGGATACCTGATCGCCCTTCGCCAGGGATTAAAGGAGTATCTTGAAAGTCCACTGGTAGACGCACGGCTGGTGAACGGCGTGGAAGATACACTGTACTGCGCCGGAGCGGACGGGGTGACGCTGGAGCGGAACTTTGCCCTTCGCAGCGTAATCACGGCGCAGGGAAACGTAGATCTGCGCCTCTGGAGTCGACGCATCGCAGAGATGCAGGATGATGGGCGGCTGGCCGCGCTGTATGACACGGTGTGGCGTGAAAAAGCGCGTCGGATGCTGTCCCAGTTTTCCGACGAACTCACTTTGTACCTGCCCGGTAGCCGCCTGATCCGCATTCTCCCCGATGCTCCGGCAGAGGCGCTGTCAGCAAGCGACGCAGCCGCTTTGCATGCGGTTGTCGCCATGCTTGCGGAGAATCCGTCCCTGTGCGAGCTGCCCCGCCAGCATGGGCGTATTGCCAGCCACATCGATCAGCTGTTGCGCAATATCCACCAAAATGGCGATGGCTGGCCACTCGCGTTAACTGAGTGGCTCACGCAGACCAAAGCCGACCTGATGGATGCCCGCGAAAAAGCGACCCGACTGGTAACCCTTGTGGCAGGCCTGATGAGCAGGCTGGACACACTGAGTAATGCTACGGATTTTATACCCCTGTATGTCAAGAAACGGCAGTTGTTCTCCATCGGTTTTTCGCTGGATGAGAACAAGCTGACCAACTCCTATTACGATCTGCTTGCCTCTGAAGCGCGGCAGACCAGCTACATCAGTATTGCCAAAGGGCAGGTCCCTCCGGAGCACTGGTTCCGCATGGGTCGGGCACTGACAGTCGTTGACCGCTACAAGGGTCTTGTATCCTGGACAGGTACGATGTTTGAATACCTGATGCCGTTGCTGGTGATGAAAAGCTACGCAAACACGCTGCTGGACGAAAGCTATTCCTTCGCGATCAGAAGCCAGATCAAGTATGGCCGGCAAAAAGAGATGCCGTGGGGCTTCTCGGAATCCTGTTTCAACGCGCTGGACCGCAATCAGGATTATCAGTACAAAGCCATCGGCGTCCCCTGGCTTGGGCTCAAGCGCGGGCTGACCGAGGATACGGTCGTCGCGCCTTATGCTACTTTCCTTGCACTGCTGGTGAACCCGGAAGCGGCCATTCGCAACATCCACACCCTTCGAACGGAAGGGCTGGACAGCTCTCACGGTTTTTACGAGGCGGCGGATTATACGCCGGAGCGGCTGCCGTTTGAAAGCAAGCGAGCCGTTATTAAGAGTTATATGGCACATCATCAGGGCATGAGCCTGCTGGCTATCGACAATTACCTGCACGGCAACACGTTGCAGCGCCGCTTCCATGCCGATGCGGAAATGAATGCAGCGCGCCTCCTGTTGCAGGAGAAGATCCCGGGCAACCTCCTGTTTACCAAGGAAGCCAAGGAGAAAACACTTCCCTTCAGGGGCATGATCGCAAGAGAATTGCCCCCTGTGCGCAAGTTTACCGCTGTTGACCCCCAACTGCCCAATGCGCATATCCTTTCAAATGGCAACTATAGCGTTTTGATCACCGATCAGGGCACGGGGTACAGCAAAAACCGGCTGGCGGTCGTATCGCGCTGGCGGCCGGACGCGGTGCTCAATCCCTACGGGATGTTCTTCTATATCCGCAACACGGCCACCGACGCGGTATGGTCTTCCACCTACGCGCCGCTGAACCGCCCGCCTACCGGATATGAGGTCACTTTCACGTCCGACAAGGCCGTCTTCAAACGCACGGATGGAGCCATTCATACCAAGACCGAGGTGATGGTCGCCTCCGGCGACAACGTGGAGATACGGCGCATCACGCTGAAAAACACGGGAGCGGAACCCAGCGTACTGGATGTGACCAGCTATTTTGAGGTTGTGCTGGCATCGCAGGCATCCGACCTGAACCATCCGGCCTTTGGCAACCTTTTTATCGAAACCAGTTTTGATAAACAACGGCACATCATCATCGCCAACCGCCGGCCCAGGTCTGAAGCGGATAAAAACCTGTGGGTCGCCAATGCGGTGGTGCTGACAGGCGAGTCGATCGGCGATGTACAGTACGAAACCGACAGGATGCAGTGGATTGGGCGCGGGCACACCCTCAAAGCTCCTGTCGTGCTGGAGCGCAGCCGCCCGCTTTCGGGCACCGTAGGCGCGGTGCTCGACCCGGTGATGAGCCTGCGGGTCAAGGTACGCATCGAGCCCGGAAAAAAGGCGGAAATCTCGTTTGTTGTAGCGGTCAGCGAGAATAAGGAGCTGCTGCTCGCGCTGATAGACCGGTACCATTCGCCGGAGAGTATCGAAAAGTCGTTCGACCTTGCGTTGACCCGCAGTCAGGTGGAGGCGGGGTACCTCAACCTGAAAGCCACCGAAATGGAGCTCTACCAAAACATGATCAGTGGGCTGGTGTTTATCAGCCCAACGCGCAAAGCATACCGGAGTACGATTGCCAAGAATACGCTGGGGCAACCGGCGCTGTGGAAGTACGGCATCTCCGGCGATCTGCCCATCGTGCTGATGACGCTTGGGAAGATGGATCAAATGGATGCGCTTAACGATGTGCTCAAGGCGCAGGAGTATTGGCGGCTGATAGATCTGAGTGTGGATCTGGTGATCGTAAGCCAGGAGGCATATAGTTACGCGCTGCCGCTGTTCACACTGATCACGGATATCGTGCTATCCAGCCAGACCCAGACCCTGACGGAAATCCCCAAGGACATCTTTCTGCTGGACGGTAACAAGGTGCCGCCGGAGGATATGGCGCTACTTCACGCGGTCGCGCGCATCATCATCAATGGCAATGGCGCAACGCTGGCAGAGCAGATGCGCCAGCCACAGCCAACCAGAACACCGCAGCCGCGCTTGCCCCTGCCTGCCGCGACTGTCGACCCCCTGATACCGCTCAAGCCATACATCCTGTCGGATCCAAACGGGCTTGGTGGGTTTAGTCCGGATGGAAACGAATACATCATCCGTCTGGAATCGGGGCAGCGCACCCCCGCGCCCTGGGTGAATGTGATTGCGAACCCCTCGTTCGGTTTTATCGTTTCAGAGGCCGGTTCCGGCTATGCATGGGCGGAGAACAGCCACGAAAACAAACTGACGCCCTGGTCCAACGACGCGGTTCAGGACAGCCCCGGCGAAGCGATCTACCTGCAGGATACCGATACCGACACACTATGGACGCCCACGCCCATGCCCATCCGCGAAAGCGAACCCTATGTGATTCGCCACGGGTTTGGCTATACGGTGTTTGAGCACAACAGCCACGGTCTTGAACAGGAGCTGACCCAGTTTGTGCCGATGGACGCGTCGGTGAAGCTTAGCCTTTTACGCTTGCACAACCAAACGGACAGGCCGCGACACTTGACCGTAACCTACTACATACAGCCGGTAATGGGGGTCAGCGCGCAGGAGACTGCCATGCATATCGCCACCAGCGTGGAGGCATCGGGCGCGGTACTGTTGACCAACCGCTATAGCGAAAATTGGGCTGGCAAGGTAATGCTGGTATATGAAACGATGGCTAACTGCTCCTTCACCGGAGACCGAAAATCCTTCTTTGGCACCGGGGATATGGCAGAGCCGGACGGCTTGCGCTACCCAACCCTTTCCGGCGAGGTTGGCGCTGCGCTTGACCCCTGCGCCGCCATACGCGGCAGCATGACCCTGGCGCCAGGTGAGAGCAGGGAGGTCGTTTTCCTGTTGGGTGTGGCGGAGGGTATCGCCTCGGCGGAGGGAATGATCGCCCGCTACAGTGCGCCTGAAAGTGCGCGGGACGCCCTCACGGAAACGGTTCGCTTCTGGAAAAGAAAAATCAGCGTCGTGCAGATCGAAACGCCAAGCGAAACCATGAATCATATGATGAACGGATGGCTGCCCTATCAGGTGATCTCCTGCAGGCTGTGGGCGCGCTCGGGCGTCTACCAGTCCGGCGGCGCCTACGGCTTCCGCGACCAGTTACAGGATTGCCTGGCGATCGCGGCCGTCTGGCCGGAAGCGGCGCGCAGGCAGATACTGCTGCATGCGCGGCACCAGTTTGTGGAGGGTGACGTGCTGCACTGGTGGCACGAGCCGCAGGGGAAAGGTACCCGCACCCGCGTATCCGACGATTCCCTGTGGTTGCCCTATGCCACGGCGGAGTATGTGCGCATCACGGGTGACACCGGCATTTTGGATGAGGTCTTACCCTTTGTGGAAGCACCTGTGCTGAGTCCGTTTGAGGATGAACGCTACAGCACGCCCAGTGTCTCGGACACGGCGGCCACCCTGTATGATCACTGCCTGCGGGCGGTGGAGCGAGCCCTGCGGTTTGGGGTACATGGCTTGCCGCTGATGGGCTCGGGGGATTGGAACGACAGCATGAACACCGTTGGCAACCGCGGGTTGGGCGAAAGCGTGTGGCTGGGGTGGTTCCTTACCGCCATCCTTGGCAAGTTCGCACCCCTGTGCCGCGCGCGGTTGGATCCTGTGCGGGCGGAACGCTATGAAAAGCTGCGCCTTACGCTGGCAGCCAGCATCGAGCAAAACGCGTGGGATGGCAACTGGTACCGTCGGGCGTATTTCGACAACGGTACGCCGCTTGGTTCGGAACAGAACAGCGAATGCCGCATCGACGCCATTGCCCAGTCGTGGTCGGTCATCTCTAGGGCGGGTGATCCGAAGCGAGCCAGGCAAGCCATGAACTCGTTGGAGGATCATCTGGTACTGCGCAGAGACGGTATCATTCTGCTGCTGACGCCACCCTTCTATGAGGGAGATATGGAACCAGGCTACATCAAGGGTTACGTGCCGGGTGTGCGGGAAAACGGCGGGCAATATACGCATGCCGCCGTGTGGGCGATCATCGCTTTTGCGATGCAGGGCGAAGGCAACAAGGCTGAAGAGCTGTTTGAACTGATCAGCCCCCTCAACCACACCCGCGATGCCAGAGCATACAATCGCTATAAAGTGGAGCCGTATGTAATGGCGGCGGATGTATATGCCGTTACCCCCAACGAGGGCCGCGGCGGTTGGTCATGGTACACGGGCGCTGCCGGATGGATGTACCGTGCGGGGCTGGAAAACATCCTCGGTTTTCAGAAAAACGGTCACACGCTGCTGATCGATCCCTGCATCCCGGCAAAATGGCTTGGATTCCGTATCAAATATCAATACATGGACACGTGCTATATTATTGCCGTGCAAAACCCCGAAGGCTGCCAACAGGGCGTGCGGGAAATAACATTGGATGGACAACGCATGGCGGGAAATACGCTCCCATTAGTGAATGATGGAACGGCACATGAGGTGAACGTGGTTTTGGGCGAGCGAGCTTGAGCCTGATGAAAGGATGAGGTTGTATGGATCACGCTGTGGTGACTGCCCTCGCGGGCAATGTTGCCGTCCTGCTGGCTGTTTGTGCAGTTTGGAATACGGCTGGTTTCTGGACGCGAAAGCGCCGTCGTCTTCAGCCGATTCTCAGCGGACTGATGCTCGCCGGGCTTTGCCTGATCGCCATGAATGCCCCCCTCATCCTGCCATCCGGCATGCTTCTGGATACCCGTTCAATTCTGGTTAGCGTAACTGCGCTACTTTTTGGCCCTGTACCATTGGCGATTGTTGCCGTCACAACTGCGATATTCGGGGCGAGCAACTTCGGGGTCGATACGCTGCCTGGGTTGGTTGTTATCCTCACCAGTGCGTTGATCGGCCTTGCCTGGCGACGCTGGGTGTACCCCAAAACTGTGAAACGGTATTGGGTCAACCTCCTCATGATGAGTGTAACCGTTCAGGCAGCGGCGCTTGCCAGCACAGTGCTGATCCCTTACCCGCAGGGTATGGCAGTGTTCAGGGCGCTAGCTCTGCCGATGCTACTCGTCTTTCCCACCGCGACGGTCATCCTAAGCCAATTGTTGATACATACGCAGGCATACCGGATTCCATACGGAAGGCTGGAGCGTTTCGAGCCTCAACGCACGCAAGGTTACGAATGCAGTCAGCAACTACTCCAACAAATGCCGGATGCCTTTGCGCTGCAGGAGATCAGCTTCGACAAGCACGGAAGGCCGCTGGATTGCAAATTTCTGTCGGTCAACGCGGCCTTTGAAAAAATGGTTGGCTTGAGCAACGCTGATATCCTTGGCAAAGCCGCGCGCGATGTGCTGCCGGACGTGGTGCCCGCCTGGCTGATCACCTGCGGGAACGTTGTGCTTACAGGCGAACCGGCACAGCTTGAATATTGCGCGTTTGCTACAAGCCAGCATTATGTGATCAGCGTCTATCGGACTTCGCCCTCGCAATGTGCGGCGACCTTTTCCAACATCACAAACCGTGTGCGTGCAGCGGAGGAGACGAGCAAAAGCCTATTGCGGCTACAGTCTTTAATTAACTACAGTCCAAGCCCCATCGTGATTATGGACGACAAGGGCAGAATCATGGAACTGTCGGCTGCCGCAAGGCGAATCCTTGGCATGCCGCCTGATGACAGGGTCAAGCAGGAAGCGACGAGGGTTGCGCCACCCGAAATTTTCAAGAAGGTGTTGTATGTCCTTTCCCAACCGAAGGACGCCGCTCCTTCGCTGGAGAGCATTGACGTATTTGAGTACGATGGCGGCAAACGGTATTTTGAGAGTCGGCTCTTTCCTATCCATGCGCCTAGCCAGGATGAAAAGCTCTTCGGCTATCTGGCGATCGATGTAACGGAGCGCATTGAGGTTGAACACGCTCTGAAGGCAAGTGAAGAGAAGTACAGCAATTACATCAAAAATGCGCCGTATGCTGTCTATATTATTGATGAACAAGGGCGCTTTCTTGAAGCAAACCAGGCGACTACGGCGATCACAGGTTACGCTGTGGAGGCGTTGCTGCACATGTCTTTCAAGGATATTACGCCTCCTGTAGCTTTTAGCGATAATGCACACAGGTGGAAAGAGCTGCAAAAGGCTGGCCATCTGAACATTGAGATAAACTATGTCCACAAGAGCGGGCTCACCCGGTGGTGGATCATCGACGCCGTTAAGTTGTCTGCAAAGCGGTATCTTTGCTTTGCCAGCGACACAACCAATAAGAAGCAGGCAGAAACGGAGCTGCTTCATCTGAGCTATCACGATTACCTTACGGGGCTGTTTAACCGCCGGTTTTTTGAGATGGAGCTTAAGCGTTTCGATATCCCGCGTTGTTTGCCTTTGTCCGTCTTTTTTGGCGACATCAACGGTGTCAAGCTTGTTAACGACACCTTTGGCCATGCGGAGGGCGATCGTCTGATCATCGACTGCGCCAGAGTCATCAACGATTGCTGCCGCGTTGGGGATACGGTGGCCAGAGTTGGCGGCGACGAGTTTGGCATAATTATGCCCCAAACAGACAGCGAAACAGCGTTGCTCATCCTTACGAAGATACAGGATGCGCTCAGCGCTTTGGATTCAAAAGCGAACAACGGAAAATACGCACACAGCGTATCATTGGGCTTTGGCATTAAACGATCAGAGGACGAGGATGTTCTGCAAATCCTTCACATCGCCGAAGGATACATGTACCAGCGAAAGCTGCTGGAACACAATAGCTCCCATAGCGCGATCATCGCATCTATTAAGGCAACGATGATCGAAAAGGACCATGATACCGGAAAACACGCGGAGCGGCTGGTGGAGCTTTCCAAAGTGGTCGCGAAAGCGCTTAAACTGTCACAAGCTGATCAGGACCGTTTGGAATTGCTTGCCACGCTTCACGATATCGGTAAAGTGGGCATAAGCGACTACATCCTGACAAAACCAGGGAAGCTGAGCATTGAGGAATGGGCCGAAATGAAGAGACATCCTGAAATCGGCTACAGGATTGCCATTTCCACCCCAGAGCTCATTCCAGTGGCGGAAAGCATCCTTTGTCATCATGAGCGGTGGGATGGCGGCGGGTATCCGCAGGGTTTGATGGGCGAGAAAATTCCTTTGCTAGCCCGTATTCTTGCGATCGTCGACGCATATGATGCTATGACCCACGACAGGCCCTATCAAAAAGCGATACCGTCCGCCGAAGCCATCGCAGAAATCACCCTGAAAGCAGGTACACAATTTGACCCGCAACTCGTCCGAATCATTCTCGATCAAAAACTAGCCATCGCTCTCAAAGCCAAATAAATAAGTAAATACCTTCGCTCAATATCTTCTGTTTTCGTGTATATCCACCGTAAAGTATTCAACGTGTATTTACTTCCAAGCGTTATCCTCATGGGTGCAGGTCAGAAGGAAGTTTGTATCATGAGTAATGGCTTGGAGACTGGTCCCAGAAAGGCCTTTATTCTGGAGAGTTCATGTTTAGAAGACGTATCCTCGGAACGGATACGTCTAATACAAGCAGTCCATTGCTTTTTCTTATCATTGTCAGAAGCAAAAGTATTGGCAAAAACGATTGGCTCGGCTGCCAAAGACATTGCACGCCGAGCCAATGTCTTAGCTATGGCTTCTTGCAAAATTATTCCGTTAAAATCATATGTTGAAGCAAGCATCGTTATGTCATAAAAATCTTTCATTCTGCTATTTGCCTGTGCCAGATATACCATAGCATGGAATTTCTCAGCGATGATGGACTCCTTCGACTACACCCACAAATCAGCTTCCTCCATGCCCAGCAGTGATGGATACCTCATCCGTTCAGGGTTAGGTATGACCACATCGCCAAATCCAATATCGAAGTGAACATTGCTTCGTGAGCGATCGAGAAAACTGGGGATCTTCATCCGGATCCCTGGGTAATCAGCATCTTCTGTAATTAGTTCGGCCGAAATAGTATCCAAGTCAAAAGTCACACCATCATCAACCGATATAGCACAGACCTCACGAAATACTTTGACCATCTGCTTCGGTGAATTGCTGATCTGATGGGCAAGCATGTCAATATCCCGCGTTGCTCTGGCTTGATTATTAAATATCGCATGAAGCAATATGCCGCCCTTGAGTGCGAAGTCATTTGCATAGCGCGAAACCTACAACCGATAAAGCAACCGTTCGATGAAGTAGTGAGTCTGTATGTATTCGTTAGTTTTTCCGGACCGAACCGCAAGGTTGAGCAATCTTGCTTTAATACTGTCAGCTTTACTCATACCAGTGCCTCCACATAGGGCTGCAGCTTTGAGAACAGTCGCATTTGTTGCGCGTATTGAAAGAGCCTTTGGATGTTCTTGTCGCCACGCATATAATTGCGAATCACCTCAAGAACTACATCCTTACCGATCTCATCACGATGTTTGAACAGGTCACACACAGTACGCTCACGATCATATATTGGCACGTTTCCGTGTGGCAGTTGAATCGTTGCTCTCCCCAGTTCAAACAGTCCCGGCTTGAATGCCGTCAGCGTAATCGGCGGATAGACTGGAAGTTTCGGGGTTCTGCCAGTATTGGGTACAGCAATGGAAACCGTATCCGGAATGATGGTTGTCAGATCATACACAACAGCAGCAGATAGACAATAAAGCGTCCCATTCGGGATGACTGCAGTAGCGATCTCGTTATCGGTCATCTCGGCGATCCGGTCAGCCCAGACGTAATATCCAGGTTTGAGCTTAATGATCTTGCCCGAATCGATACGCTCCTGCAGCACATGCCCTGTAATGCCACGCTTGTGCAGCGTGCCCATCTTCAGTATAGGACTGTCTTTCTTTTCCCGTTGGATATGATTGACTGGCATCTTTCCCACCCTTTGTGCTTCATATTTTCATCTACTAAACGTCTGGATAGATGAATTAATGCAGTTCGAGTATAAGTCATAAAATCAATAGTGTCAAGGAAATAAACACAAGGTATGCTTCAGTAATGGTTGCAGTAGCATTTCACATGTGCTACAGAATAACCTTATTAGATTTTGTAAGATATTTGAGTCTGACTGAGATAAAACCATCGCTAATGTACCCGGAAAAAGAGTTACTTTCCATGATATTAAGTATAAACAATACAAGCGCAGGTTTGTGTGATACTTAAGCGCACGAAGCAAGGATAATAAGGAATTATCACTTGTTATTTCTGGATGAGTATATCATAAATACCATATACTGTCACGCATCTTCTCCGCCGAATCACGAATTTTCAATTCATGAATCATGGTCACATCACCCGCATCATACACAACAATCTAGTTCGATAAATCAATGCATTGACGATATTTGAATATACTCATATAATTCAATTAATAGGAAAGCGGAAAGGGGATACTACATATGAGGTATACCAACGAGCAAAAAAGTGAAGCCCTGAAAAGCATTCATGCTATAGGCGTGACGAAAACTGCCGAAGCGCTTAAGATTTCGGTTCAAACACTATATAAGTGGCACTCTGAAGCAGATACTCAACAGCCGGATGTTGCAAACATAAAAGGTCACCGCATTGCGAAGATCAAGGAGACGCTGGATGCGCGTGCCCTTCTGGAGAAGGATAAAAGCCTGGAACAAAAGATTGCTCAACTTGAGGCCGAAAACATGACGCTGCGTACCCTTGTCGTAAAGTACAGGGCTGCGTTGGCCGCAGTCTTAGGGGAGGAACATTGAGTCTACCTCATATCTTTTCGATACAATTCTCCCCCATGCTGTGGTGCAGTCATACAGCATGGAGGTTTTCTTTATGTCATCAATGTATTCCACATGATAATCCGCGCAAAGCAATCTGGCATGGTTTTTTCAAGCATAGGTATGAGCTGCGCATGGATGCCTCCACCGGGCAGTTTGTGTTAGATTACGCCAGACAGGAGTTTGATTTAGGCGATTGGCGACCTTGATGCAAAAACAGATGGATTGCGCGCCTCTCAATGCCGCGTGAATCCAGCGGCAAGAGCCTGTGACTTCATGTCTCAGGCTCTGGTTGTCAACGATATATCTCACTCAGTTTCCCATTTTCCATGGTGTAAACCTGATCGCATAACCGATCAATATCTTGCTGATGATGGCTTGCAACCAGGATGACCTTTCCCATATTCCGCAAGCACAGTAGCAATTCATAGGTATGGTCAACGCTATCGCGATCCAGACCGTTCATCGGCTCATCCAAGAGTAAAACGGGAGGATCATCCATAATCGCCTGTGCGATGCCCAACCGTTGCCGCATGCCCAGAGAATACTTCACAACCTTCATCCGGGCGACATCCGTCAGCCCCATGGTATCAATCGCCTTGTTGATGCTCCCTTTCTTAGCAATTGGGCTTAGCATGGAGAGGATTTTCAGGTTCTCATAACCCGAAAACTGTGGAAGAAATCCCGGCGTTTCGATCACTGCCCCAAAGGTTCCTTTGGGAGGCTCCGAATCGGGATATCCGCTAAGCGTGATACGTCCGGAATCAATCGGCGTGAGCCCACAGATGCACTTCATTAGCACTGTTTTGCCGCATCCGTTGGCGCCGACAATGCCGTAGATATGCCCTCCCTCCATGTGAAGCGATATGGAATCCAGAACCATCCGGTTACCAAAACACTTCTTTACATCACCAAGCACAAGATCTGTTAGGTCATTCATGATCCTTGCTCCCCTTCTTTAATCATTTTGCGTTCAAACCACTTCCGATTTTTAGTGAAAAGGCAACTGGCCGCTATCCATAATCCTGAAAATGCTAACAGCATCAACAAACAATACCGCACAGACGGCTGCTGCGTATAATATTCGGCGGTTACCAATAACTCCAGTCGTGCCCAAGACATTGGAGAACCATAGAATAGGATTGGGTCAAGCATCATATAGACAATCGCAAAATCTAAGGCCGCCCATAAGCCTGTAATGCATATAGCAAACCGCTTGTTGATGTACAATGAAAGGGAAAACATCATCAACCCGAGCATGAAAAGGACTGTGGTTAGCAGCGCGCTTGCCGCGGCCCAGGCGCCAATCGGGGAACAGGCGGCTACGATGCTCGCCGGGATTCTCAGAAAAACCCCATCCACCGTTTGCCCCCGCGACATCGTGTACAGTGCTTTATCCCATCGATCCGGATGCAGCGGAGACGCAAACTGCACGATGCTGACTAGAAGAAAGACCATCAGCGTGTAAAGTACGCTGACCAGCAAAATATACCAAATGCGGCCTAAAATCGATTGGATTCGTGTTGTGCGAACGCATTCGAACAGTGTGTTTTCGCTGGAAAACGGAACATCGGAGATTAGGATTAGGAAACCGGCGACCACCCAGAGCATCAGGTAGGAATAAGAAGTCAGGCAGGCGAAGCTTCCCCACGCATTCACACCAAAGTGGTATTGCAGCAGGATGTGCCGAGCGCCTCTGGTATACTCGTCCAAAATTGCCACGAGCATGGCGATCACAAGGTAGAGTTTTGGTTCCCGAAGGAGCTTTGTCGCCAGCATGGCCGTTACGCCTAACATGGTGTTTCTACGCATTGGACAGCCTCCTTTTCCCAAGTGTCAGGAAGAGCCCATAACAACCCACTGTAAGCCCAAGAAAAATGAGAGAAGATTGACCTAAAACCTGACTTTTCTGCGTAGCCTGAACGGCTCCTGTTGCAAGCGATGTAAAGGAGTCGCAATGCACGGCAAACAGAATTCGGTTCAGGATTTCCATTAGCAGGACTACGCTTAGGTACAGAATCTGCGCTTGATACACCAGTGTGGATAGCGTGAGCGCGACCCCAGCCCAAAACATTCCGGACATCGCCTGTAAACAGGCGTAGAAAGCGAAGTATCCACACCAGCTTTCTGCCGTTACAACATCCTGCATGTATGGATACGCGGCGACACCTTCCGCATTGGTCGGTAATGTAGCCAGTGGATGCATAAGCGGTAGAACCGCTAGAAACACAAGCATTCCCATCGCCGTTGCAACGGCTCCTGATATGGCAACCGTGAAGAAGCGAACAGTCAGGTATCGCATTGGGGTAACTCGCTGTAGCTGTAACCTGACATATCCGGTTTTACGATCCTCTAAAAAACTTCCGGAAAAGGGCAGCGCCGCAACCAACGGCATCAGATAAGAGAATGCGCCCACATTCATTGCAGAATCCAAAAGATACAAGGGGTCGGTTGACCCGATTTCGCTTACGGTGCCCAAGAGATATAACGACGCGCACATCAGAATGGCCAGCGCCATTCGTGGGTTTAAAAAAGCACGGCGGGCATCGGCAGAAAAGCAACCCTGCATCCACACCGCCTCCTTCAATATACAATTGCCTGCCCGGTGATGGCATGGATTGCGTCGTAGCGGAGTTCCATGGCATCAGTTCCTCCGTCCAGAGGTATCTGATAGTAGAAACACCACGCCGGTATCAGTTGGTAAGTTGCTTTCGCAGAAGGGGTGTCCTTCAGTACCAGATATTCCGGTAGAATTTTGAAGATCGTTTTCTCCTGAGTTTGAGTGAAAAGGGTTGACGCTTCCATTTGACGATAGCATTCGATTGCTTCTGCCAGCGTCAACATTTTCTGAGGTTGCGTGATTGTTTTCCCGTTTACCATGCAGAAGTCATTAGCGTCCATGCTGATCAGTCCGTTCGCGTTGAGCAGAAAAGCAATGTAGCATCCCACGTTATCTAAATCATCCCGGTTGGTGATGCCACCTTGCATATTGAGCCGTAAGCCCTGATAATACACCGGGAATTGGATCTGATAACATTCTTCCTGCGCCGTCCAGGTTCTGGTGCCGATCTCCGGATACAGGGCATGATAGCGCTCCCAGTTCGCCTGCAGTGCCTTAGCATCCCAACCAATCACATTTGCGGGAGGCCCAATGGTGCAGTCCAGCATGTTCAGCACAGGCATGATCTGATCCAGCGCGGATTGATACGAAAAATAAGCTAAATCAGCAACCGGCGTTTTAAGCGGCTCGTCACTGCGGTAGATGGTGTTCCACGCCGGAACTGTCGCATATTCGAGCCCTTCTTCTTTGACATGATGCTCGATCTTTAAATACCCGACGCCTGCGCTGGCGGAGGTGTCTACCAAATCGTCAAACAGCCCGACACCGTCATCGATACCTGTCGATTGCCTCTGCATGTTCTCGTCTCCCGGTGAAGCAATGGAAACGATATGGCGGAGTCCCTCCTCCGTCCACACTTTTCCCTCCGTTCGCCATTCGCAGACAGTTGCAGGCGTGTTGGAATCTGCCATTGCATCAATACGTATGACGATTCCATCGCAGTCTAACGTTTCCTGAACCTGCTTCCATGTAATAGTGCGGTTATCAGCCAGTGCAGGCGTCAACAGGCCATTTATCAGACAGATGAGAAAGGCCAACATAGATGCCAGTTTCCTATTTTTGATGTACATCCTTTTCACCTCCATTTTTATTGTTCCAAAACCACAACGACGTAATGCGGCAGTTCATTGCGTAAAAGCAATAACAAATGCAAATGATGGCCTGAATAGCGAACATTCATCTAGCTGTCCGCTATTCAGGCCGAATCATCGTGAATTTAGCCTGACTTACAGATTAAACCTCCTGGTTAAGGTTTCCAAGTGCCGCTACAGGAGCCGGAGTCGACACCAGATGCAGTGCTGTGGGTATATGCCAGTTTATAGTCGTACCCTTTGCGAAGTAGCCACTGGCCATTGCCATCCTTCAAGCTGCTCATTGAGAAGCTTGATGTGCTCGAAACGGTTGCAGTGTTGGAAGCTTTATAACCGGTATCCTTACGGACACGAAGGATAAACTTCGCACCCGACGTGATGGAACTGACGCTTCCGGTTGCCGCAGAACCTATGGCAGTTGTTTTTGTTACAACGCCAGAGAGCACGGCCCCATCTCCTTTATTGCAGGTCGGAACAGAGAAACTCGCAGCGCTTGCGGCACTGGTCAAGATAGCCAACGTGAGCAGAGCAACCAATAGCATTGAGATGTAACGTTTCATAGCAATCCCTCCAAAATCATATTTAGGAGCACCTATACAATGGCTTCCTGAATTGAAGCTCCCATCTCTATACCAATTCAGGAAGTCAATTCAGAACAATGGCATCACCCCCCCTTAGCATAAATACTGTTAACCGTGACATGAATAAAGC
Organism: Candidatus Limiplasma sp.; assembly: GCA_963666755.2. Taxonomy (GTDB): domain Bacteria; phylum Bacillota; class Clostridia; order Christensenellales; family Aristaeellaceae; genus CAXXOK01. The sequence goes on along the minus strand of CAXXGW010000009.1, from coordinate 2,137,154 downwards.
GGTCAAAAGCTAGAATACTTGCTCGCCAGAATATGCGTTAAGGCTTATAACAGTTCGGTTATCATCATCCGCATAGTTTGAGTAGAAGCTCCACACAGGTATGAGGTCAAACGTTGTGCATTCGTCATTGATCTGTATTGGTACATATTCCAAAACAACGTGATCTATTTCTATCTCGTCCATTGACCCGTCTTCTGCATTAGGAAGAAATGATTCAGACTGGAGTTTTGTAAGCGCATCAATCGCTTGATCCACCGATAGTATAGAGTTTTGATAACCTTGACGGAGTTCAGAAAACATAAGCGGGATTTGAATATCACTAATACCCTGAGGATCTATGTAGAGTGTGATATATGCGTTATATGTGTAGTCTCCAACAGGAAGTCGTTGACCCCAAGACATCAATTTAATGCCTTGTATGAATCTAGGTAATGCGATCACATAATTTGTATCATCACTTTCTTCAATGCCACTGTAGTATTGTTCGTCTGCTTCAGATGCTTTATACACGGTCATCTGAAGAGGCTCTCCTGTTTCCACGCCCAGTGTCATCAATCGCGTCTGAAAATCCTGGACTGTTTTTGCTACAAACCGCGTATTCCCAAAGACATCGTTTATAGATATTCTTGCCAGTTCCAACAACATCAACAAGGATGTTCTCTATAATGCATTCGTTCAGCGCTCTGCAGGCTTGGAAGGAATGCCAGATGTGAACGCAAACATGACAGAAGATGCTTACCGTCTTGCGGAGTACAAAGTGCTGACGAAAAGCAGCGGAGGCGACTCTCAACGATTCCACTCGATAAACTATCCCATTACATACTATGATCCGGCAATCAGTAAATACTTTATTAGTATTTCCTTGGTACACAAGTTACAAGAAACAAGATCTTTTGTAGGTTTTTCCAGAGTTGAGCCAAAAGAAATGACGATTACAGAATGTAAAAAAATGCTCCGGCTTGGTGATGGGAACTGGCTTCCAGCAATACAAGTTCAAGGCGAAGGCATTTTCTTTGAATTCAATACAAATGAACTGAACAAATGGGCACAGCTACCCACAGTTGTCAGCAGATTAAAAAACCTGCAGGATGCATACAGCCAATCCCGGTTCGGTGAAAATGCAATTGGAGTGTTGCGTCCGGAGTATGTTCTGATACACACATTTGCCCATCTGATCATTAATCAATTGAGCTTTGAATGCGGTTACGGCAGCTCTTCCATCAGGGAGAGAATCTACTGCGAAAAGACGACTAACGAACACGGTATGTGTGGCGTGTTGATATACACGGCTTCAGGTGATTCCGAAGGGTCTCTGGGAGGGTTGGTGCGTAGGGGAACAAAAGGGCATATTGAAGACACCATTTGTGATGCTATACGAAACGCTGAATGGTGTTCCTCTGACCCGGTCTGCATTCAATCTCTGGGACAAGGGCCGGAATCGTGCAATCTCGCGGCTTGCCACAATTGCGCATTGCTGCCGGAGACTTGCTGCGAATGTGGAAACCGACTTATGGATCGAGGTGTTGTTGTAGGTACGCTTGTTGATAAATCAATCGGTTTCTTCGCTGATATTCTGGAGAGATGAGGTAACTGTATGCTGAAGTGCTGTCACAAAGGCTGATTCCGATTCCATCTATAAAACGCGAACAATCGCATAAAACAAGCCGTTGATACAGTGTCAGATGCACCGTTACACGATTACCCGTTTCAGAGTGCACCCGCGGCCGATTGTGTCAACAAAATCAGAATTATCCGACGGAGTATATGATATTGCAACTTGTTATTCTGTAATGCACAAGAATAAGTGTAAAAAGTATTGGTTTTGATGGCGTTACGAATAATATGAACATGCAGCAAATCCCTTTGTCCAAGCGAGACCGTTGATTTTATTGGGATAGCGTCCATTCGGTGATCCGATGCACACCCCCCTCTCAAAATGCACACCCTAACCCAAAAGTCAAACGATTCTCCGAAGCGTATTCTATCTACTCTGCATTCTGATCCTAAAATGCCTAGTTTCTGCTCATAATACTTTCCATTTGAAAAACCGTGAGAACCCAGAAACCCTTACCACAAAACGCTTTCCGCACACAATGAAAACCACCTACCGATAAAGTTCCCTTTATCAATAGGTGGTATACGTCGTGGCTAATCTACCATGGAATGATGCGACGCACACCCCGCCGATTGTTTAGTTTGATATTATGGAGAATAGTTTGACATCGGTTCTTTCGCTGAGCAAGTCGAGCCGGACGGGATTTCAATCGGCAGTCCGTACGCATTGACTGTTATCGATTTACTGCCAAGATTAGCAATGTCAACCTCGTTCCGATTTGCGTCTACATTGAGTGGTTGCCCCTGCCCAATATTTCGATAAGTGGGATGCTTCCTCTTTTTCGGCAGACGCGGGGCAATACGCAGATCGCCCCCGGAGAGGCGCAAACTGTCAAACCCTGGACAACTGATTGCCATTTACCACCCACAGCTGCGTTGTGGATTGCCTCCGCCGATTTAGACATGTTCACATCCAAGTCTATAACGGACACCGACCCGAAGTATGAACACATCACGTAGCCGTCATGGATGTTGTTTGCCACAGGTATTTTCGAAGATAACAACCGTTGGCTGCGCAATGCGACCCAAGCCATATAAGACTTCTAAACGTAGACAGTCTGTAAAAACGATGTATCTTGCGAGGATAGACATCACAAAGAAACGGACAGTCTAGAAGCGGACATTGTTCTTATCCTTTCGCCGCTTGAGATTTCTTCGCCGAACGAACTCCCTCAGTACTAAGTATTGCAGAATCCAGTCATACAGTCAAGAGTGGTGAAGGCCGCATCGTGACCGTCGTTGACAATCTGTGCGGATTTATTGCAATCACGACAAAGGCAGGAGAGAAGCTCCTTGCTTTCCTGCCGAATCTCATTTCAGCGTTTTTCACAATCAAGTCATTTATACATAATTCGGGATATCCTGACGTTTCATTCGCATCATCTCCAGAATTTTCTGCGATAAGCAATCAAGTATCTCACGGAGAGAAGCATCCCCAATGCCTCCGCACATGGAACTGACAGCCATACACCAAGATCGCCAATCACTGCGGGTAATAACAGAATCATCGTTACCAAAAAAAGAAAAGTCCTTGAAAATGAAATGATTGCTGACGATTTGCCATCAGAAAGCGCGGTAAACAGCGCAGACACGAATATATTGATACCCATTAAGATAAAGCAGATCGAATACAGTTTGATCCCTTCATTCGTGATCTGAAATACAACGCTCTCCCGGCTTGTAAAAACGGTGATCACAGGGGTGGAAACCAACCACGACAGGGCAAACGACAGCACAGAGCATACGCCTAAAAGGCCGATACTGTCGCTAACAATCTTATGCAGTTGATCCTTATCTCTGCTGCCATACTTGTAGCTGATGACAGGAGCCACCCCGCTGGAATAGCAAAATAAACGGCGGTAAATACATACTGAAAATACATGATGATGGTAATCGACGCAACGCCATTCTCACCCCAATATCGCATGAACGTGTAATTAAAAAGAAATGTTGTTATCGCATTGGCCAGATTGGTGACCATTTCGGACGACCCATTGCCACATGCCCGCCAAAGCACTTTGCCGCTGAAGCTTGGTTTGGTAAAAAACAGTGTTCCGTTTTGGTTCCTGAGAAAAAGAGAAGCCCGGTAATCGCCGGAATACAATACCCTATGCCTGTTGCATAGGCGGCGCCGGCAATCCCCATATGAAGCGGCACCATAAAAATATAATCCAGCGCCATGTTTGTGATGCCTGCAATTATGATGACCGTAAGGCCAAGCGTGGGCTTGCCGGCCGTAACAAAGAAAGCCTGAAATACGGTTTGCAAGATAAACATTGGCGCAAACGCGAATAAGATCGAACCATAGGTGCGACATAGTTCGAACTGCGCGCGGCTCACATTTAAAATAGATAGAATTGTGTTTATGCCCGCAATCCCAAGGATCGAGATTCCTAGGCCGATGATCGTAGCGACCAGTACCAGAAAAGTAAAATCCGCGCGCGCAGCGGCCTCCTTTTTTTCCCCAAGCTTTTTGGCAATAATGGCACTGCCGCCCGACGCAAGCATGACGCCCACCGACAACTCCACAGAAATGGTAGGGTACAGCATATTCACCGCAGATAGAGCGACAGTTCCCAGTACTCGAGAGACGAAAATCCCATCGACAATGACATACATAGAGGAGAACAGCATCATCACCATGCTTGGAATGGCAAAAGTGACCAAGGATGACATCTTGAATTGTTTCGCCAAAGGATTATTCATGGGCCACCTCCCTTTCAAAATATTCGCCGAAGAGCACATTTCCGTTGACCAATGCCTCGCGTTGTTCAGTGCCCATTCGGCCAAGCACGCGTGTTTCCAATTCATGTAATGCAGGCAATATTGAAGAAGAGTATTCTCTTCCCGCCGTTGTCAGTTCGATTGTCTTTTCTCGTTTATCACGACTCTCGGAGGCAAACGTAATATATCCCTTTGCCCGAAACTCAGCCAGTATTGTGTTGACCGTTGTTTTGGGCAGCATCCACTTTTCACAGATATCCTTCTGCGTACGACAACTCTCATCTTCCATCGTATAGAGCACCATAAGGGAATTGTAGTTGAGCCCATGCTTTTTTGCCCAAACGCCGTATAGAGATGTTACTTTACTGATGGCAGCATTCAACATTTCACATTGCGCACGCAGCAGCTCTTTCTTCATGGTATCCCCCTTCTTTATAGTACGGATTCGTACTATAATAATATAGTACGAATCCGTAACAATGTCAAGCTTTCTAGTGATCCTGCCCAATATAATGTAGCCCTAACATGCTGCATTGCGCGCCAATTCTTAAACTGTATGGCCTGGCAATCCACGTTTTACATGTGGTATTCTTCAACAGAAAATTTTCGTACACGATTGACATTTCATGTGACCTGTGTTTTAATATGATCACAAGTAATGCGCATTACTAATACGAATCACCTTAGACATTATAGGGAATGGGAGGAATTCCAATGAAGAAACTGGTGGCTATCATGCTCGTCCTGGCGCTCGTGCTTTCTCTCAGCATTGGTTTTGCCGAGAGCATTACGCTGAACGTTCTGAACTGGGGTAACAGTGAGGAGGAAGCCGTTTTCAAGGATGCGATCGCGCGTTTCAACGAAAAGTACCCGGATGTTGTGGTGGAGCACACGATTGTTCCCGTCGAGTCTTGGTCTGACTTCATTCAAAAGTGGGTCACCATGATCGGCTCCAGCAATGCTCCCGACCTGACCAACATTGCGATTGAGGGATTCCAGATGGCGGTCGCCAATGATCTGGTTATGCCTTTGGATGATGTGATCAGCGGCGATGCCGACATGAGCGCCCAGCTGCCGGAATTCGCGCAAAGTTTGCTGGATGGTTTCTCCTATGATGGCAAGCTGTATGGCATTCCCAATGGCACGCAGACCATGGTCGTATACTATAACAAAGCTCTCTTCGATGCGAAGGGACTAGCGTACCCTCAGGATGGGTGGACCTGGGAACAATTCCGGCAGACTGCTATCGCCCTTACGGATGGCGATGTCTACGGATGGGGCCTGCCCATCTCCAACTGGCACATGGCGCCCTTCTGGATTACCAACGGCGCATATCCTTGCTCGGCAGACTATTCTGCTCCTACACTCAACACGCCGGAAATGGTCGAAGCCTTGACATTCCTGAGCAACTTGGTACTGGTGGATAAGTGCGCGCCGGATCCCACGGGCGTAGACGTGTATGCGCAGTTTGCCGCCGGGAAGATCGCGATGGTCGGCGCGGGGCGTTGGACGTTGGCCAGCTGGCTCAAGGAAGGCTTTGATACTTTCGATTGCGTATCCTGGCCCATGAACAAAGTGCAAAGCTCCGTGTACGGCGGCGCTGCCTGGACGGTCAACCCCAATACGCAACACAAGGCCGAAGCGATCGCGCTGCTGAAGGAATTCACCAGCGCGGCAACGCTGAGCGCCACTGCAAAACTGGGCCAGCAGATTCCCCCAATGGCATCGCTGGCAACCGACCCGGCCATCATGGGGAACATGCCCGAAAATATCGGCCAAAAGCTTTGGAACACGATCACCACAAGCAAACCGATCGCAGCCCCGATGTTCTTTGGACAACTGGAAAAAGCGCTGGTGCGCGCTGTGGAGAACACGTTCGCTGGCGTTATGACGGCGCAGGAAGCGCTCGATCAGGCTCAGCAAGAGGTTGAAGCCGAGCTAAACTAACATCGTACACAGTACTTACGCGCCGGCGCTAAAGCCGATCTGGGCCTTAGCGTCGGCGCCAAACCAAAACAATGCCTTGTGATCCGGTTTTATACTCGTTGAATGTAACAACGGGAAGGTTGATGATATGGACAGGAAGAAAAGCGGGTTGCTGAACGCCAGAAGGTATGAAAGTGCAGTGGGGTATCTGTTCAGCGTACCATCATTCGTCGGCTTTCTCTTCTTTGTACTGATACCGGTGGTTTACGCGTGTATTCTCTCATTTTCAAAGGTAAACCTGTTTACGAACGCGTCGGTTTTCGTGGGCTTTCGCAATTATGCTGCTTTGGCGCATACCCAAAGGTTTGGCGTGGTACTTGGCAATACGCTATGGTATATGGTTGTCGCCACGGCATTTAACACTGTCATCGGCTTGGTGCTGGCAGTGGTGCTTAATAACCAGTTAGGGCGGCGGACAAGTGTGTTTTTCAGGGCCGTATACTTCTTTCCGTCTCTAGTCGGCCTTGTGTTTGTTTCGATCATATGGCAATACCTTTTTCAAACGGACATGGGCATCATTAACTACTACCTTGGCAAGCTGGGCATTTCAAAAGTTGCATGGCTGTCCAGTAAAGAGTGGTCCAAAATCTCAGTCGTGATTTTGGATGTATGGAAGAACGCTGGCATGTCCATGCTGCTGATCCTAGCGGGTTTACAGAATATAAACCCCTCGTATCAGGAAGCGGCGCACATCGACGGAGCAAATGGCTGGAAAATATTCTGGCACATTACGTTGCCCAGCGCATCCCCGACGATCTTCTTTGTGCTGGTCATGCATATGACAGGCGCGCTCCGCATTTTTGAATCTGTGACCGTATTGACGGGGGGTGGCCCCGGCGACGCAAGCAGAAGCCTGGTCATGCTGATTGCGGAAAAAGGGTTCGCTTCATACGACTACGGCGGCGCTTCGGCACTCTCAATGGTATTGTTGTTGATCATTGCTTTCTTTACGCTACTGCAGTTCATTTCAAGCAAATGGTGGGTGCATTATGAATAAAGCGGCGCATATCACCAAACGGCGTATCTCGATTAAGCCCGGCAAAGTGGTTCTGTTGGCGCTGCTGATACCGGGAGCAATCTGCATGTTGGCGCCTTTCCTGTGGGTGTTTTCCTCCTCGTTACGCCCTTTCAGCGAAGCGGTCGCGCTTCCGCCCAAATGGATGCCTCCCCCCTTTGAGGCATGGCAGTTGGAGCATTATCGTAAGTTGCTCAACGGCACGATCCCCTTCTTGGGTTTCATGAAGAACAGCCTTGTGATGTCGCTGATCATCACGCTTGGCATGGTGGTCAACGGTACCGCCGCGGGTTATGCGTATGCAAAGCTGCATTTCCGCGGGAGCCGTCTGATGTTCGGCATGATGTTCATCGCGATGATGGTGCCTGCCCAGGTGACGATTGTACCGCTGTATAAGATCATGGCGTGGTTGGGCGTTGTGGATACGCTGTGGGCGGTTACCCTGCCGTCGATTTTTGGCGCGATGTGCCCGGGGCTGGCAGGCGCCTTTGGCATCTTCCTGATGCGCCAGTTCTTCAGTTCCGTGCCCAAAGAGCTCAATGAAGCGGCAAGTATCGATGGCGCCGGCGCCATGCGAATCTTCTTTTCAATCATGCTGCCCATCGCCAGCACAATGATCGCATCGCTGGCGATCATTGTGTTCACATACGCATGGAACGATTATTTCACGTCCTTCATCATGATCAACACGACGGCAAAAATGCCCTTGCCAGTGGCCATTCTCGCGACCAGGCAACCCTACAACACGGGAGATCAGATCGAGTTCGCGCTTGTTACCCTATCGATCATTCCGGTGGTCATCACATTCCTCATTGGCCAAAGGTGGATCATGCAAAGCATGATACACGCTGGTATAAAAGGATAAGGGAGTCGGTTATCATGAAGGAAACGTTAAGTCATAAACAAGACGGAAGTGGAAAAGCACGCACTTACGCGGGGGACGCGCGGATCGCCGCATTTCCGCTGGGTGGCATCGGCACCGGCAACGTATCTGTCGGTGCGCGCGGCGAACTGAAGGATTGGGAAATTTTCAATTGGCCGGGAAAAGGTCAGTTCATTCCGTTCTCCTTCTTTGCCATCTGGGCAAAGCCGGAAAACCAGCCTTCCGTCACACGCATCCTGGAGGGAGATTTGGTTCCGCCCTATTATAAATCACACGGGTTCCTGAACGGCGAGCTGGCCGGGTTACCCAGATTCAAGCATTCTACCATGGAGGGCAAACAGCCTTTTGTGTATGTGGATCTGGAAGACCCTACTGTCCCCGTGAATGTGCGGATGGAGGCGTTTACGCCCTTTATTCCGCTGAATGCGGATGACTCCGGCATCCCTACCGCGATCATCCGGTTCAGGGTACGCAATCCGCTTTCTACTCCTGCCAGCGTTTCTGTGATGGGCTCGCTGGCGAATGTCGTTGGTTTCCGCGGCTACGATGTGTTCAATAACGTCAAGCTATCCGGCGAGGTGGTGAACACCTATCGCACAGGCGATGGGTTCCAAGGGCTATACTACACAGCCAAAAACCTCGATCGTAACGATTTCCGCTTTGGAAGCATGTCGCTGGTAACCACCAACACTAATGTGAACAGTCGCACCCAGTGGTTGCAAGGCCAGTGGACCGATAACGCGCAAGATTTCTGGGATGATTTTTCCGACGACGGGCTTCTTGGCACACCAAAGGACATTGACGGCGCCGGTTGCGACTTGCGGGAAAACTACGATTGGAGCTTTTTAAATCTACAGGAGCGGATCGGCTCGCTCGGCTCTAACGAAACCTTGCAGCCCGGAGAAGAAAAGGTATTTGAGTTTGTGATGTCGTGGTATTTCCCAAATCGCCCCAAGGGCTGGATCGAGTATGACGAAGACCTGGAGCGGTATCGGAAAGGTAATTATGATGCAATCAAAAACTATTACACGAACCAGTTTTCTGACGCGTGGAGCGTTGCGCAGTATGTTGTCGGGAACCTGCCCAGACTGGAGAAGGCCTCGCGTGATTTTGAAAATGCGCTGTATGCTTCCACCCTACCCGAAGCTGTTCTCGACGCTGTTGCCACAAACATGACCACGCTGAAAAGCAATTGCTGTTTTAGAACGGCGGACGGCAATTTCTACGGCTGGGAGGGCATCCGCGATTATGTGGGCTGCGGCCACGGCAATGTGAACCATGTTTGGAACTACGCGCAGACTGTAGCCTATCTGTTCCCAGAGTTGGAAGTGACTATGCGCGACGTTGAATTCAACTTTGAAATGGAACAGGACGGAAAAATGCCCTTCCGTGCCCGGCGCATTTTAGGCGATGACGCGTGGCGCATGATACCGGCCTGCGACGGCCAGTTCGGTTCGATCCTGCGCGTATATCGCGAGTGGAAGCTGACAGGCAACGAGCAGTTTCTGCAAACCATATGGCCCAGTCTCATCAAGGCACTGGAGTACGCGATCAAGGAATGGGACACCGATGGCGACGGCGTGCTGGATGGAAAGATGCATGTAACATATGACATCGAGTTTTACGGTCCCAATACCATGACAAACACCATCTATCTGGGTGCAATCAAGGGCGTAACCGAAATGGCGGCTCATTTGGGAGATCAGGCCACGGCGGTGAAGTACGACAGCCTTTACCAGCAAGCGTCTCAGAAGGTCGATCAAATGTTGTGGAATGGTGAATACTATATACAGAAACTGGATGATGTCGATCGGTATCGCTATCAGTACGGGCTCGGCTGCCTGAGCGACCAGCTTCTGGGGCAATTCATGGCCTACTCTGCCGGACTTGGCTACGTATTGCCCAAGGAGCATGTCCGTAAAACGCTGGAATCCATCTACCGCTATAATTTCCACGCTCATATGGATGAGGTGCCCAACGTACAGCGAACGTACGCGCTTAACGATGAGGCGGCGTTGGTTCTGTGCTCATGGCCTCATGGAGGCCGCCCGCGTTTCCCATTCGCCTATTGCGACGAAGTATGGGCGGGCGTGGAGTATACGGTGGCTGTCAACATGATCCATGAAGGCATGCTCAAAGAAGCCTTCCAGATCGTTGAGGCTATTCGGGCTCGATATGACGGATACAAGCGCAACCCGTGGAGCGAAACGGAGGCGGGACATCATTATGTTCGCTCGATGGCCAGCTTCACATTGCTCAAAGCGCTCAGCGGATTTGAGTTTGATCTGGAAAAGAAGACTAACTCCTTTGACCCGGTCATCAATCAGGATGATTTCACCTGTTTCTGGATCAATGGGAAAGCTTGGGGTCGCTATCATCAGACAATCGACCCGGAAAACGGAACTGTAAAACGAGAGATCGAAACGTTGTATGGTAACACGGACTATGGTATGATGCACTAAAGTATATACCGCGCTATGGTATTTACCATAGCGCGGTGAACATGTATTGGAGATGAATATTCTATGGCCAACGGCGGAAAGAAAACACCAACGATGACAGATGTGGCAAAACTGGCGGGTGTTTCGCAATCCACCGTTTCATTGGTGATCAACGGGAAGGAAACCAGTTCCATCCCGCAGAGCACCAAAGACAAGGTTTGGGAAGCCAGCCGAGAACTTGATTATCGTCCTAACGCGATTGCCCGTGCCATGCATGGGAACGGGTCAGGGGTCATCGGCTTTATAACGGATGAACTGGTTACGACAAATTTCGCCGGCAACATTTTTAAGGGAGCCCAGGATGTTGCATGGAAACAGCATAAGATGTTGATGCTCGTCAATATGGACAATCACAGAGGCATTCTGGATGAAGCGATCGACATGTTGCTCTCCTATCAAGTGGAGGGGTTTGTGATCGCAACAAAATACCACCACGAGTTTCTATTGCCGGAAAGAGCTATAGAGGCACCCGTGGTATTTGCAAACTGTTTTGATCCGCTCAACCGCTATGCAAGTTTTGTTCCTGATGAATATCATGGGGCTTATCAGGCAGTTTCATACCTGATCGATAAGGGGCATTGTAAAATTGCGTTCCTAAACAATGAGCTTAAGATCCCCGCTACATCCAGCCGAGAAGATGGCTACCTGCAAGCCCTGACAGATCATGGCATTGCGTTCTCAAGCGATATGCTCATTCACATTCGGATTCGGGGTGTGGATGTGTATCGAGCTGCGACCAAGTTATTACAAAAAGCGGATCGTCCAACAGCAATCCTATGCTACAACGACCGTTGCGCCGTTAGCGTATATGCAGCGATATCGGATATGAACCTGCATGTGGGCAAAGACGTATCAGTTCTCGGTTTTGATAATCAAACGGTCATATCGGAGTTCGTATATCCCGGGCTGTCTACGATGCAACTACCTCATTACGATATGGGGAAAATGGCTTTGCATTACCTGTTTGAACACCGCGAAACGGACCCCATCACAAAAACAATGTTGGAGCTTACATTAGTGGAGAGAAACTCTGTTGCAGACCTGCGCAAATAGCCCGTGCTTCTGGTGAACTGCGATGCCGAAGGCTGCTTGTTAATGGTAACCGTTTCATGGCAGACAAACGTCGTGATGTGCCCGAGCCGAAGTGTCATTCACAACGAGCAATCTGACGGGCGTGTCGCGGCTCAGCGGCTCCCAAAAGTCATGATCTATAAGTTGCTGGCTTGAGAGAGCATAACAAGCTTAGCAACCAAGAATAATTGGGAACCGCGCTCATTTTCACTTGATACCCCGGTTAGTTTTCAGGCGGTGTGACGTGGTCGATATGGAAATGGGTTTATCTCATAGCAAAAGCGTCTGAGCAAACGCTTGTTTTCGCGCACGCGTTTTTCCTGCAACACGTAAGAGCTGCTCAGAAGGTATAACGAGAAGAGGAGTCCGCCGTATGAAAGACAGGATGCAGGTAGCTTTAGAAAAAGCACAAGTCGAGATCGAGAAAACCCGTGATGCGGTTGCCAACGCTCCCTCCCGCCAAATGTATCATTTTATGCCGCAACAAGGCTGGTTGAACGACCCAAACGGGCTGATCTATTTCCGAGGGCACTATCATTTCTTCTATCAGTATAATCCTTATGATTCGTTTTGGGGCGCCATGCACTGGGGGCATGCCGTGTCAGATGATATGCTGCACTTTGAATACCTTCCGGTTGCACTCGCTCCATCGGAGCCCTATGATGATCATCCCAAGGGTGGTTGTTTTTCTGGAAGCGCTATAGAGCACGATGGGAAGCTGTACCTGCTTTACACCGGTTCGGCCAACCATGGACATGGATTTGTGCAGAGCCAATGTGTGGCCTATAGCGATGATGGTATCCACTTCACAAAATATGAACACAATCCGGTGGTACGAGCGCCCGAAGGGTATGATGTCACTAATTTTCGCGACCCCAAAGTATGGAAACACAACGACACGTATTATATGGTGTGTGGCACCAGTAAAAATGGTTTTGCGCAAGCGTTGTTGTTTCAAAGCGCCAACCTATTGCAGTGGCGATTTGTAAGTGTTTTAGCCGAGAGTCGCGGTGAACTTGGAACCATGTGGGAATGTCCCGATTTCTTTGCGATTGGCGATCGGTATGTTTTGGTCGTAAGCCCTATGGGCGTCGGTGAAAGAAAGACCATTTATCTTGTTGGTGATATGGATTATCGAACCGGGAAATTTGATTACCACAAGATTGGTGAAGTCGATTGGGGATGCGATTATTATGCGCCACAAACCTTTGTCGATCATCAACACCGACGCATTATGGTTGCGTGGGCGAACGCTTGGGAATGGATGCCATGGTGGAAGGATTGGGGCCCAACGTATCAGGAGCACTGGTGTGGGGCTTTTACAATTCCTAGAGAAGTTACACTTACCTCTGATGATACTTTAAGTTGCAAACCCATCGTTGAAGTGGAACACTTGCGTTTTGGGAAATCATCGTTCACGAATCTTCTTATTTCAGACTCCTATCAGATCCCCACAGCTGATTCATGCGCTTTCGATCTGAACATGATCTTGGATTTATCACAAACGACAGCTAAACGTATTATTCTTTCTCTACGCGGAGATAGTAGCCATGAAACGCGATTGATTCTTGATCTTGAACAGAGCACCATGTGTTTAGATCGTTCCAGAGCGGATAACTGGTCCAACGGGGTTAGTCGTAGCCTTCTTCCTTTAACCCAATACAAACAGCTATCAATACGAGTTTTGGTTGATACTTGTTCTGTTGAAGTATTTGCGCTGGACGGCACTGTGAATCACAGCTGCAATATATATCCGACTGTTGAGCAAAACACCAATCGGATTCAGGTTGAAGGCGGCGTGGCATTCATTTCATCTATGGAGAGTTTTGGTTTAAAAAGATGTATCAAGTAGCTTATCATACATTGGTGTTCCCTGCTCTTGGGAGGCACATGCTGGAGGATCGCACAGATGATCCCCTTTGATGGTACTATCTGCATAGGTTGCCATACATCTTCTGGTAAAAAGTCGATCGGCGTCAGAACCCGGAAGCGTTTTCCATTTTATAACTGATCGGAGACGAAATCCATGGCCCATGTTGCGAGGGTTGTTCGTATAGGACAGCGCCAACCTCGTAATAAAGATTGACGTTTATTTAATAGCGTTAGTACGATCTTTTGATAAAATGCAGACCCTGAAAGCATATCGCTAAATTAGAGCATCTCGTGGTGCCTATTATCGCAATCGGTATGATCTATTTAAATATGCTAATCCGGGCTTCTCGGCGGCAGGCAGACCGATGCCGGCTCGTTTTTCATGCTTGTATTCACATCGAAAGGGTCAGATACAGATGAACAATAGGCAGTGTACTAAAGCCTGAAACAGCTCTAATCAACAGGGCATGCCGATTTAAGAAAAAGAAGCTGATCCTGAATAACCTGATTATAAAAGGGCGGAATATACATTTCAAAATGCCCGCATTTATACATGATCAGCCTGGATTTTGGCGCTTGCATCGCCGCCTTGATGGCCGGACTGATGGGGGTAGTTTGGTCATATTGCGCAATTTGTACTAGCCAAGGTATCGTGAGGTTTCCTGCAAGACGGCCGGGCGAATAGAACAGAACGTTAAGGAAAACACGCCCAGCAACAGCATCGCCGCTAAAATCGTAATCGACAGGTTCGATCTGTTGAAATGCTTTCACCGTTCCCGGAGCTGTCATGGCAGCGAGTTCTCCGGGATTGCCAAAACTCTTTACGTAGAACGGGCTATTGCCCAGGGCTGTTTGACAATTATCGCGCAAGGAGGCGTACGTCAGTTGGAGAATATGAAACACACTGTTGACATGAGCAGTGGCCCGCCCGTCCAGATTCGGCACCTGCGAAATGACCGCTGCTATTCTGCCATCCTTCACCGCCGCAGACACAACATGACCTCCGCTGAATGATGTGCCCCAGAGAATGATTCTGTCAGAGTCGACGCCTTCTGTTTCTCTAGCAAAGCCAATTGCCGCATGCCAATCCTCAAGCTGCTTTGGGATGTCCAGAATATATCTGGGCTCTCCTTCGCTTTCGCCGAAATGTCGGTAATCAAACACAAGAACATGATATCCTATCTCGGCAAAAGCTGCTGCGTACGAGCTCAATCCTTTTTCTTTGACTCCGCCAAAACCGGGAGCCATGATGATGCAGGGCAAATTATTGTAACTTGAAGCCCTATAAAACCAACCGGTACATTTCAATCCCTGTGAAACAAATTGAACGTTTTGTCTTATCATGCTTTTATCTCCTTCAATGAGTAAAAAACAAGGCAGAGTATGATCTGTTTACCCAATCAATAACTTCTATCAAATTCACCTGGTAGAAAGTATACATATGGATATTCATTGTAATTATTTCGCTATCTTTTAAGCATTCCCTTTTATTCTCCATGGATATAGCCCAACTCGTATGCGGATTTTCTTCACGAAAACTACCGTTCGTAATTTCCATCTCTATTGGTACAGTCACGTCCCTTTCCCATTGAGCTAGATCTTCAAGTTATGAATTATGGACTCATTACCAGCGTTATTCGCGATAGTGTCAAGGGAAGGACCTGTTGAAAAAGTGGATGTTAAACGCCAAAAATAGTAAAATAGAGCCATGGAGGCGAGGGCCATGATGGGACGAAAAAGCGGTCAGATTGAGATGCTGGTCTTCAATCCGGAGGATATTATACCTAAAAACCATGTACTCCGGAAAATTGATAGGATCGTATCTTTCGAATACATCTATGAACTGCTTGAACCGACCTATTCGGAGACAGGCCGTCCGTCTATCGACCCTGTGAGCCTTGTAAAGATGCTCCTGATCGGATATTTGTTTGGAATCAAAAGCGAACGGCGGCTGGTTAACGAAGTTGCCCTGAATATTGCATACCGATGGTTCTGCGGCTTTAGCATCACAGATAGCATTCCAGACCATTCGACGTTTTCAAAGAACCGCATCAGCCGGTGGAAGGAAAGCCATCTTTTTGAGAAAGTGTTTGTTTATATCGTGCAGGAGTGCATTCGTCAAAAACTGGTTGACGGCGATGAAATGGTAGCCGACGGTACCTATATCCCGGCGAATGTTTCTCAAAATAGTTGGGTGGATGTCGAAACTAAGGTTGAGCTCAGCATGCAGAGCTACCTGAATGATCTGGATGCGGAATTTGCGCAGCAACCCGGATTTAAAGCGCCGTTGCCCAAGGAAATTGCAAAGACACGCACTACAAGCACCACAGATCCCGATTGCGGATATATGAATCATGGGACAAAGCATGGCGTCGGTTATTTGGCTGAGACCACTGTGGACAGTAAACACGGGATTATTACGGGAATGGATGTTTACCCGGCAAACGAAAAAGAAAGTCTGATTGTTCTTCGCCATCTGGAAAAACAAATGTTGCAAATGGGTTTTTCCATACACAAACTTGCGTTGGACAGGGGATATGATTCCGGTGCCGTCCATCGTGGTTTAGAGCTGTTAGGGATCACAGGATATATTCCAGAGATTCATTTTCCCAACAGCCCTGAGAAGTATGGTTTCAGATATGACGAAAGCGACGGTTGCTTTATCTGTCCCGTCGGGAATCGCTTAACATATCACAAACTAGTCTGCAATCAATCCACAGGCAAGTATCTGCGGTGTTACTAGATTCAAGACGATCGATGCTTGTCGTGCTCCAGGCGTTCTGAATGCTTCAGCAAAACCCCAGTAAAGCGCAAGATTTATGCAAGCAGTTGTTATCCCGCTTTCTTCTGTGGGCATAAACGAATTGGCTCCAAAGAATACTACGCCATGATGCGAAAACGGAAGATATGGAGTGAAGGAAGTTTCTCAGTTCTCAAGCGCGAGCATCTGATATCCAAGATTCGGAAAAGAGGCATCCTCTGCGCTACAGAGGAATGCCTCTTGGCTGCCATGGCATTAGACCTAAAGCGGATGGTCAATGCCATCTTGTCTTTAAAATTCTTGAGCTTTCGGTTCTATGTGAGCGTGTGTTGTTCGTGAAAATGCATCCTTTTTCAACAGGTCCAGGGAAGTTCGCAATTTCGAAGTACTCCGTCAATGAATTAAGTCGCTCGGAGCAATAGGGTACGAATGGATTATTTTTGCACCGTCCACTTCGCTGATAATATAGTATTATCACTTGATATTTCTGGATGAATATATCATAAATTCCATATACTGTCACGTATCTTTCTCGACAAATCATGATTTTCCAATTTACTAACCTTGGTCACATCGCCAACATCATACGTAGCAACCCAGCTCAGAAAATCAATACATTGACGATATTCGAATATACCCATATAATTCAACTACAGAGATATTAAAGGGAGGTAACAAAATGAAGTATACCAGTGAGCAAAAAAGCGAAGCCCTTAAAAGCATCCAAGAAGTAGGTGTGACAAAAACTGCCGAAGCCCTTAAGATCTCGGTTCAAACACTATATAAATGGCGCACAGAAGCAGATGCCCAACAGCCTGAAGCCGTAAAGTCAAAAGGCCACCGTACACCAAAGGTTAAGGAAATACTGGATGCGCGTGCCCTTCTGGAAAAGGATAAAAGCCTGGAACTGAAGATTTCCCAGCTTGAGACCGAAAACGTAGCGCTGCGTACTCTCGTTGTAAAGTACAGAGCCGCATTGGCCGCAGTCTTAGGGGAAGATCATTGAACCAACTTTATATCTTTACGATACTGTTCTCCTCCATGCTGTGGTACGATCATACAGCATGGAGGTTTTCAATATATCAACTATTTTTGTTGAAAAACTGGGGTTTGTATCCCCAAAGGAAATCGCACGGTGTGCTCAGGAGCGGCACAATGGTTCGTTAGGGTTTGCAGAAGCGATCCTGACGTTTTATAATAAAAAGACGAAATCTCCGCTGCGATGGAACCTGCTCTATCGACAAAGCACTGATGATGCCAAGCATGATGAAGCGGTATCTGATGAACAGGGCACCAGCCTGATGGACCTGGAAATGACAGAATCAACAGAATAGACGGTTTTACGGAAAGCTGGCCAGATCGCTTTCATGATCTTCCATTTCGCAGGAGTAACAGCCGAACATTGTTACTCCTGTTTTTAAACCCATTGCATTGTGTTTGCATTCCATGCCCGTTGGAATTCTGTATTGCCAATCATCGCATCCCAAACCGGGTGCAAAAACACATCAATGCCGGCTATCACATCAGCCAATGCGAGATTATTGCTCTGCATGGTTCTAATAAAGTATCGCCATTTGGTTCGCATATCGGCATCCTCCCCTAGGGCTACTATCCGGTCAAAGCTGCTGGGTTCATAGGGAGTTCCGCGTGTTGTCAGCGTTTGGGCAATCGCCTCCAGTAGGATATGCCCTTTGAAATCGAAAGTATGGGAAAGATAATAGATATCAAAGAAATCCTTCATACGTCCCGTGAGTTCGAACCGTTGAAGAATAGCATCCAGTTTCTCGGCAATCGTGCTTTCCAGCGAATATGCCAGGACCTCCGGTGCATCGAAACCTGCGAGTTGCGGTTTAATAACGCGCTTCTGCGCTTTCGGAACGATCACATCGCCAACGCCGATATCGACATCAAACGGAACACGTACGTTTTTGATGTGTCCGATCAATTGTGCGCTGACGCCGGGATATTGCCTTTGCAGCGAAATAGGCGTTGCCTTACTCACTGTAAGGATAACCACATCGTTGTTACCGGTTGGCGTCGCAAGTATTTCTGCCAGCACTTGATCCATATGTTCCGGGTCGTTTCCCATATGATGGAGCAGGAAATCGATATCCACCGTGGGACGGCTTTCAAAGTTCGTCAGCGTGTAAATAAAAAGGCCGCCTTTAAGGATGAAGTTCCCCGCGTATTTCGATCCAGATAGCCGCCGTAAAAACTCCTCCTGAAAAAAGATCTGCAAGCACAACTGATACGGTTTTCTTGTCACCCGAGCCATGTTCTTGATTTTAGCCAGTATGGAAGCTGCGATATCAGGCATTACAGCCACACCCCTATATAAGTTTTAATCTTTTTAGCGACCCTAAGTTTCTTACCGTATGCCATCAACTGCAGAATGTTCTTTTGCGGATCTGCCACATAATATCGTATCGCTTTACTGAAGGTTTCCGCATCCATTTTCCCCTGGTACCGCAGGCAATCACAGATGGTACGTTCTTTATCATACATATGAACGGGGTATCCGTCTATGGTTGCGTCCACTACGCCGAGTTGTAGAATGGTCGGTTCCACGAAATAGGCTTTAACAAAGGGGTAGTCGAGTTTGAAGCGGCTTTTATTGCTGTCCTTACTTACGGCCAGATGCCATGCAAGCGGTGTTCTATCGCTATATCGATAATGGAACAACGCCGTATCCATGCAAAGGACGGCATCCGGAAACAGTCTTGCCACCGTTGTTACTTCGCTGAGCGTTATCGTGCTCGCCCATTGATAGTATCCATATCGGACTTTTTCGATAAGTTCCTGCTGAATCAGCTGCTGAATATCCTTGTAATAGATATGTGCATCCAACAGTTCATGGGTACGCATGATCCCATTATGCTTCTTAAACAGATTCTCAACCGCATCATTCGAAAGCATGGCAACACCCTCCATTACTACTTTTTACTATAACAGTTATTGGAGCGGAGAAAGTAGTAATACAAGTATAAGCCTATTTTCAGTTGGCGTCAATACAATTTTTGACTAAAATGTTCTGATAAGCGGAGAAAGTTGTAATGAACAGCTTTGGGTCACGTCAAGAATTTTGCACACATTTGCAGGAGCCCTATGGCCCAGTGATAGTCGCCAGATGATATTTCCAGATTCCCCGAACCAAAGCACCATGCAGGTCGCCAAGTAGCCACCGCCGCTTGCGGCGGGTTGACCTTGATAGGGGCGGTGAACAAAGGCGTCAGTTGGCGCGTTCCTTCTCAAGCTCGTAAAGGTGTTGCATCACGAACCCATTCGTACCTTGTTGCTTCAAGCGGCCTAGTTCATTGGTGGAGTACCTCGAAATTGCGAACATGCCTTGACAGTATCAGGATGACAGCACCGAATTTTCCGAACCCCTTACAAATCAACACGCTCCGCCCATACGAAAGGATACCGACCTCGTATTGAGATTGATGCCCTTTCATGAAAATGCTTATATTGTTGATCTAGGTGGATGCACTCTGAACGAAGAATCGTGTAAGGATGCTCCTGCATTGATTTACGGTGTTTTATGCCGTAATGCGCTTGGTCGTTTGTGCTTCTTCTCTTCATACAGCAATTGATCCGCATTGTTGACAATTGTGCTGATCTCTAGCTTGTAATCACACGTAAAGCAAGTCATCCCCATTGAGGCTTCGACATAATATGGATAACCAGACGTATCATTGAAATGATCAAATGCCTGTTTGAGCCTGCTCCGAAAATTATATTCTTGTTCAGGTGCGTCAATCAAAAACATCCCAACAAACTCATCGCCACCGATACGTGCCACCAAATCGTTACTTCGAACAGTCTTTCTGAGAATATCACTTACAGCAACCAAGGCGGTATCACCCCTCACGTGACCAAAGGTATCATTGATTTCTTTCAAATGATCGAGATCAAGGAACACACATATCGCATTCTTGCCAATGTTGTCTCGGTTCAGCTTAATAGCGCGCTCAATGAAACCACGTCGGTTGAGAATATCGCATAATGGGTCATATTCATTTAGAAAGTTCAAGATCTCATTTTTCTCACGAGTATTGTTCAACTCACTAGCTACGATTCTCTCCTTTCGTTTTACATCCAAGAAGTTCGTCAGAATCCCCAGCTGCAGACCGACGACATGCAATAAAGAACACTTTGTTGCATCTGCTTCACACATAAGGATCCCATATTGCATATCCCCTGAGAAAATGCTGAAGCTCATCATGTGTGTTGTGCGCTGCAAATCGGGCAGGCTCTGAAGGGTATCCTTAGAACTTATCAACGGCATACGTGCCCATGGAAAAGCGCGAACTACAGTATCACTATGATATGCAGCGATTAATACATCGCATGGCACATTCTGTGACTCGAAATTACTAAGCGCTCGGGGTTCAGGTAGTAAACAGATGTAAATATGGTTCAGGCCAATCGTGTGAAGCCTCTTCACAACTTCCAAAAACACGCTTCCATCGTCAATGTCACCCTCGACTAGGTCACGTATCAATTCGGGTATAAACCAAGATTGTGCGCGGAAATCATCCAAATTTTTTTCAACCATACTCGCCTTATATGAGAATAAAAATCCTTGCGAATAGGAGAGAATGTCATATAAGTCTCTCATTGAAGGAATCTGTAATGCTTGCTCTGGCATCTGTAGCATATAGTCGTTTAGTCGTTTGGCAAGCAAATAGGTCGAGCTTCCATATTCTTCTACAAAAGACTGAAGCCAGTCCGCCAATGTATACTTTTCGACCGATATTACTCGTTCAGCTGAGAGCAAAGTATGGATATGCTGAAGAAATTCTAACACCAACGACCCGCTTCTCTCTTTCTCACTATTGGAATAGGCATTGGTAAGGTCTACCGAAATATTCTTCAGAACGGTCTCAATGTCCATAAAGGAAGAAGAATCGTCAAGAAGAAACAGTTTCCGTACTGTATCGGGAAAACAACCGCATGAACGACGTATGTGGAATTTTGTTTTTAGCTTTATTGGATCAACTTGTTTTCCCTCCAGTAAGGATATCGCTTGCATGACAGCCATCTCTCCCATTTGATAGGTGTCTTGGGAGATGGTCGTTAGTGGCGGAATTAATGACCGGCTCGTTGAAAAGTTGTCAAATCCTGTGATAGCGATATCTCTTCCGACTTTCAAACCTCGCTTGGTACAGACTCGATAGCAGCCCTTGGCCATTTCGTCATTACAGCATGCGATTGCCTCTAAACCGGGGTTATTATCGATCAACAGCGAAGCCTGATAATCCGAGTACTCCGAGAAATCGCCATGCTCGATCATCGTTTCCGAAATTGGTAGTCCGTACTTATTCATCGTGTCACGATATGCCTGCACACGCTCTGTAGAATCCGGATGGGCTGCAATCCCGGCAAGCAAGGCAATTTTCTGTAAATGATGAACGACGATCAGGTGTTCAATACATTGGCAGAAACTACTGTAATTGTCGATGGTGATACATGTTTTCCCCAAAAGGTTTGAAGGTATACTTTCTTGGAGAATAACATAGGGACGCGCGGCAAATCGTTGTAGTAGGGATTGAAACGTACTTTCATTCTCAAAACCTGACAGTGATCCGCAGGACAGGATATACGCATCTGCGCCAAAAAGAGTTGCATAGTCATAGACGCTATTATGATGATATGCTCTTTTCCCTTTGCCGTCTTGATCGATTGCTTCCGCATGCCTTGGCATCCCCATTAGGTACAGCAGTTGAATGCCTTCCCTTTTGGATGCATCAAAGATCCCTTTCATCAGCTCAGCAGAAAAATCTTGGCTGACGTCACCGATCATGACACAAATTGACTTGCTTTCCTGGCGCGTTGCTTTTGTCATACAGGATTACTCCCTTCAAGAGTTCTGGCTTTTTGGTAGTCTGTGGTGATGCGCTGTCTTTTGCCCGAGTGCGACATTCCTACTCGTATACAAGCAAGGTATTGTGCATCTGGCTATTTACAACCCCCCAAGATTATCCTGATCAAGCATCTCAACGAGCACGTTAACAATGTCCGGATCGAATTGAGTGCCGGCATTGTCAAGCAAGGTTTGTCGAGCCTCATCGGTGCTCATAGCCGATGCGTTTGTAGACTCATGCCTCATGCGTTCGTAGCTTTCAGCCACCGCGATGATTCTTGCGAGCAAAGGAATTTCATTACCCTTGAGCCCTCTAGGATAACCGTTACCGTCCCAACGTTCCTGATGAGCGAGCACCGGTTCGGCAAGACTCAGCGTATCATCAAACGCGTTGAGTATTCGGTACCCAACGATCGGATGACGCTTGATCTCATTCCACTCATAATCCGAAAGATGATGGTTGATGTTCAGAAGTAGCGGATCCAGAACGATTTTACCAATGTCGTGAAGATACGCCGCATCCGATAGGTTGCGAATATCAACGTCTGACAAATGCATCTCTCGCCCGATGGCCTGCGCAATCTCCCTGACCGCCTCCGAATGCTCCCGTTCCCGTATGCTGCTGTTGTGTAATGCTGTGACGATATCATCAACAGTGCTCTTACGAACCGCATCCCGCTCGAGTGTCTTGGCTTGATACATAGCCTCTTCAGCCTGCCTGAGAACTGAAGCGATATCGGCGTCCATATGCTCTTTGCAGGCGAATCCCAACGATATACTGCCCTTGATGGATCTTATCTTCTCCTTGGCAAATTCCACCTTGATCCGCTCGATGAGTTTCTGCGCCTCGTCTGCTTTCGTTCTGGGAAGAAGTAATACAAACTCATCACCGCCCCATCGGGCGATTAAATCATCTTGTCTGCCACACCGCCGAAAAACATCTCCGATACATTGTAAGAGTTGATCCCCATACGCATGACCGAATACATCATTTGTTAACTTCAGCCCATTGACATCCCCCATGACGATCGTCAGAGGAAGATTGCTATCCGTATCCAGTCGCTGCATCTCATCACTGGCATACCTTCGGTTGTACAATCCCGTCAGCGAGTCACGGAAGCTGAGGTACTCAATTTGTTTCAGCTGTCTCTGCTTCTCCGTCACATCTCTAAAAACCAAGACAACGCCCGTTGTTTCTCCCGACTCGGATTGGATTGGCGCCGCACTATCCTCAAGATTGTAAGTCTTCCCATATTTTGAAACGAGTACTGCATGATTGCTCAATTCTTGCGTTTTCCCAGATTTCAAAGCATCAGCAATCGGATCGGCGATCTGTGCTGATTTTTGTTCATGCTGTATCACAAACACCTGTAAGTAGTGATGGCCCAGAGCTTCCTCCAGACTCCATTCGGTCAGCTTCTGCGCGACCTGGTTCATCATTTCCACATTGCCATCACGATCGACCACCAGCACACCATCACCGATGGAGACTAGGGTTTGTAGGTACCTTGAACGTTCAAACGCCAATTTTTCCTGAATTTCATGCCGCTGGAGCGTGTTCCAGGCACCGTTCATTAAAAGTGACAATTCCAGGACGTCATTGTCGTCATAATCATATGGCTTGTTCGCCAGACCAACCACCGCCACGATATGCCCATCGATTAAAACCAGTACAGACAGAAAGCGTTCAAGCGCTACATGTCCAGCCGGATAGCCCTTCTTAAGAGGATGCGGACTTTGAAAATCGTTGAGCATGATCGCTTTCTTCTGCCGCACGACTTCTCCCCATATGCCTGTGCTCTCAAGCGCATAAAGCGTTTTTGGATTGACGACGCTGCAGCTTTCCATAACGCCTCTGGTCCATGAGTTGAGCGAAAACTCCCGGCGATTGTCATCATATAGGTAGATATACCCATATTGGCTATCGGTAAGACTTAAGGCTTCGTGAAGCACATAGTCCAATTGTTCTTGTTGGTTTGGAAAGCTACGCGTCAAAATATCCGATAGGATGGAAAGACGCTTGGTGGTTTTCTCCCGTTTTCTCTCTTCCATCCTTTGCGCAGTAATATCGCGAATGTACGCGCCTACTCCCGTTTGTCCGTCTGGCAATGTAACGGGGAACTTGATCGTCGCCAGTATTTTTCCACCCCAATGGGTTTCGTCATGCAAAAGAGTTCCTTTCTCCAGGACGTCTACGTCAGTCTTTCGGCGAAGCTCCGCAAATGCTTTATCAGTCAGGGAATAATCGTCAAGGCCAATTACCTGCTCCGCAGGCTTGCCGTAAAACGCCTCGAATGCTGGATTGACAAACACATATCGCAATTTGGCATCCTTTAAATAAACCCAATCGCCTTGCGCGTCAATAAAGGTTCTGAGCATTGAATTGGTATAAGCAATATCGCGGTTGGCGGCCCGTATACGCCTTCGGCTGCGAATGACAAGCGCGAGCAGGATGGAAAGCAAGCCGAGCCCCAATCCTGCGATGATGAATCCAATCGTGTTGCGTTTGTTTATCTCTTGTTGAAGTAACACTTTATCCGTTATATCATGTACAATCGAGAATAGGAGGCGTCTGTTCCCAACCATAACCGGGTAGGAAAACACTTCAACATTTCTCGTTTCTCCACTGGAAAGCCGATGCCTAAATACGAAGTAATTACGCTGCTCTGCAGCAGCCGCCTTCATCTCTTTTTCAATCTCTTGCGGTGTAAGCACATTGATATCACTGATACGCATGGAGATTAATTGATCTTTGGCATAACCATAGAATACGGATGCCGCATTGTTCGCATCCACAATGGCGCCACTGTCGGGATCTATCAGCATCATGACGGAGCCATGTTGACTGAACACCCCGGATAGATCGTCGATGTTGTCCAATGTCTGGGCTCGTGCAGCCATCCCTATCCATGAAAGACTGAAAATGAGCAGTAGTGCGAATGCTTTAATGAGGCAACGCTTCATTATTGATCGCCTCCCCGTTAGGCTTTGTTGCAGCGTTCTCATTTTGCTCACGCATCAGGCTCACAAACAACAGCGCAATATCAGGATCAAACTGTGTGCCCGCCTGACGCTCAATCTCTTCAAGCGCGAAAGACTGCTGCAAGGCTTTGCGATATACCCGCGTCTCGGTCATGGCATCATAGGCATCGGTTACAGCCAGAATCCGTGACGGTAACGGTATCCCCGTCCCTTTCACCCCGCCAGGATACCCCGAACCATCCCAGCGTTCATGATGATGAAGGATATACTCGGCAATGTGCTCAAGAGCGGGCGTCGACATTGCAATGCGATAGCCGATTTCAGAATGCAGTTTCATCTGTGCCCATTCCTCTTGCGTCAAAGGTCCCGGCTTATTGAGGATGCTTCCGTCCACACCGATTTTTCCAATATCATGAAGCATCGCAAACAGCTCAATGTCATCCAGCATCCCTTGCGATGAGCCTAGTTTGCTTGCAACTATGCGCGTCAATTTGGCTAATCGCAAGCAATGCGCTTCCGACTCCTGACTCTTCACGTACAATGTGGCCATGATGGAAGCAACGATTGCGTTATGCGAGCTTTTCTGATTCAAAAGCTTTCGGTTCTTCAATTGATTCTCGGCTGCCTGGCATACCTCTTCGAGGCTTTGGCCGTCTGATTCTTTCGTACTGAGTCCCATGCAGAGACTCACTTGGTATTGTGTTTTCGTTTTTGTGCGATTGTAGCTGTCGACCAAATCATTGATCGTTGCTGCAACATGATTTGCCTCGTCACTGTTGGTTCGTGGCATCAACAACGAAAACTCATCACCGCCAGTGCGAGCGAGCAAGTCATCTTTTCGACAGCAACTGTTGATCAGCTTTGCTACCTCTGCAATCAAATAGTCGCCTTCGGCATGTCCATAAGCGTCATTGATCATACGCACGCCGTTGATATCGAGTATTGCAAAGGATAGCGGCCAATTGTCAGGCGTATCGATATCGCACTTGACCTTCTCAAAATGGTTGGTATTCAGTAATCCGGTCAGAAGATCATGCTCCTGAAGATATGTGATCTGCTCCTGACGTTTTCGTTGCTCTGTTATATCCACAATGATTCCTTCAAGAACCTGTACAGTACCATCATCCTCGATGACCCCTTGTCCGGTCTCCAGAACCCATTTCTTCTCGCCCGATCGGGTTCTGATCTCATACTCCTGCCGGAATATCGCCCTGCGGTTTAACACGCGTTTCCATTCTTCCCAGAGCATGTCTCTGTACTCGACAGATATCAAGTCATTGAACGAGATATCTCGGTTTTTGAGCAAGCTGTCAGGAGTATACCCGGTCAGCGCCAAACACCCGTCAGATACAAACAGCATAGTCCACGCTCTATCATATCGGCAACGGTAGGCCATGCCTGGCAGGTTGGCAATTAAAACTGATTTACTGCGCTCGCTTTCTCGCAGCGCATGTTCGATTTCTTTTCTGGTTGAGATATCCTCAAGCAGGCAAAGATGTACAAATCGTCGATCGGGACTTGGGGACAGATGCGAGATAATCATATTCGTCCATATCGTCGAACCATCGGGTCTTATGAAGCGTTTTTCCATCACATATCCATTGATCTTTCCTGCTTTGAACTGCGCAAACTGCTCCAGATCTACCTGTAGATCTTCAGCGACTGTGATTTCTGGCCAACTGATCACGCTTAATTCATGATTCGAACGACCAAGAATACGCTCAAACATTGGATTCATTGTCATGTTACTGTATTGCGACTGCGTCACAAATTGCTTGTCTTCAACGATGGCGATCCCTATCGGGGCATTGTTGAAGACGTTGCGATAAAGAGCCTCATCAAACGCCAATTTTTTGCTTTGCCCCTTCAGCGCTGTATGGAGCATCCATATACGAAGTAAAGAGAAGGAGAGAATTAAAACGCTGACAACCACAACAAAGTCTGGAATCATTCGTAGCCATAAGGTATGATTCCACTCAATAGCGGAATAATCGATACCCAAAACGGCGATTACCGCATCGTTGTTTGGGTCTTTGATCGGAACCAACGCGCTGATCCAGGTTCCCCAGCGATCTGTTACCGCTTGGGTGAGTTTCACTGCGCCGGTTTGAAAAGGTATCCAGTCTTCAGGCGTCGCTTCCGTATATACTTGACCGGGTGGTGAATAATCGAGGGAGTCGCTTTCTTCAGAATCCATCAGGAAAACAATCTGGCTGGATCGCTCGGCCAGTATATAGGCGAACCGAATGGGGTTTGCAATGTTTACCAAGCGTTGCAGGCTTCGTTTTGCCATCTGATACTCAGCACTGTCTAAATCGGCTGAATCCCCAGATAGCATCGCGATATGTTCCGGATGCAGCATCGCTTCGGCTGACTGTGCCAAGACGATTGCTTCTGTAGAAGCACTATGTTCGTATCTTGACCATGCAAAGTGCAGATAGAAGGCGCCGAAAAATACTATGACAATAGCCAGCATCAGTGATATCACGCGTAAATGCTTGGTATTAGTCGAATCGAGACCGAAAGTGATCGCGCGATTGGCTTGTCGTGCCATTATAACACCCCGTTTCCTTTTCTGGAGGTCCGCGCAATATGCTATGCGTGACCTCCTAACCATGCCGTGGAAGAAACATAAGCCTATCGCATCGAGTGAATCAATCGACTTGGGATAACAGAAGGCCTCACTTCGGGGAAGCGTAGTTCTCGGACAGTCGACAATGCATGAACATGTTCCAAAGGTTCAGCAACTCATTCGTATCGGGTTGCCACGCCGTCATGATTACATCAAATGTGTTGTTCGTGCAAAACTTCCAGAATAATGACATTGCATGATCAACAGTATGCCTCACTAATCCGCTTCTTATGCAGGCCATCATGGCTGGCAGCAGTAGTTCGCTTTTTCGCTTTTGATCGTTGTATAGGAAGTTTTGTATTTCCTCCCGCAGTTCCTCCGGCGGAAATAGGGAATAACGTAGAAAGAAACGAGTTTCCGGAACATGGGTCATGGTGTATTGCATGATATACAGGAAATACCCCCGAAGGTAGCTCTCGGGATCATCGATTTTGTCGGATATGATGTTTGGAACACTGGACAGATATTCATCCAGCATCTTCTCTGCCAAGGATAGGAACAATGCTTTCTTAGATGGGAAATGATAATACAAGGTGGGTAATTCTGCATCGGCCGCTCGGCAGATCGCCATGATCCCAGTAGCCTCGTAGCCATTTTCCAGAAACAAGGTAAATGCAGCATCACTGATCAATTTCGCTTTGCCAGACTCGAGGATTCTGTTTTTCATAGACTATTCCTTTCATATCGCACTACCAATATGGATAACAAAATACCTTTGCGCATATTCATTGCTGTATAAAATTCTTATCAATCGTTTGTTTATTATATCACTCCCTTGGAATATCGTCAATTGCGTTAGTTTTGCAAATTATATAAGCACGATTGTAGGTCTACAATTCATATTGGACAACGAAGAAAAGGAAAGCATGATATGGCAAGATAAGGTTAGCTGAGTTACAACGTACCAGTAAACTGAAAGGGCCTTACTCTCCTAATACTGCATTTATCAGGAAATGAGTTATCGGCTGTCTCAGAGGACACATGTTAAGAACCATGGCGTAAGCCAAGCAAGCCGGAAGTACATCAAGAGCCGTTCGTATATCTGTTTGTGGCTTTCAGAACGCGTACAGTTTTATCCTTTCTTGTAACCATTGCGTTTCTCTGCTATACTATATTTGAAAGAACGTTTGAGAATAACAGATAATTCAGCCTTTTTGCTGCCTAGACATTACACGTCACTTGTGCTGAAAGGACTGGGCTTATAATAGCAATGTCATCATGAGCGATGCAAAGGAAAAGGGTATCCCCGTGGCTTAAGCGGGGCAAATATCCCCTTATTGACGAGAGTTCTATCCGTTGTGGACGCCTATGACGCCATGACACAAGTCGGCCATACCAGAAAGCCATCTCCCCTGAAGCTGCTGTTGCGGAGCTTACTGCGAATGTGGACAAGCAGTTCGACCCTGACGTCGTTGCGCTGTTCCTGAAGAGCTTGCAACGCAATAGAACCATCGAATCATGACCGCGCCTACTCTAGCCAATCTTGCAGAACGGAAGTGAGATCATGGGTTACGCTGACTTCACCAGAGAACAGCTTCTTGACCACATTAATGAAGTCGAGCTAAAACTGGCTCAAACGCACGCAAAGATGGACGCTCTCCTCTTGCTTAACCGACAACTACTGCGCGAAAAGGAGCAGGAAGCGGCGCTTGACTTCGCTTGGAGCGGAAATCTGGGTCATTGGTATTGGGATATCCGCAGCAACCATGTCACATTCAATCCGATCAAGGTGATCACGCTCGGTTATGACGTCTCTGATATCCCTGAAGAGGTACCATTTCAATTCTTCACGAACCTTCTGCATCCGGACGATTACCAAACGACAATGAATGCGATGAAAGCGCATCTGAACGGAGAAGCGCCGGTTTATGAAGTGGAGTACCGTATCAAAGCAAAGGACGGATCATACCATTGGTATTACGATCGCGGAAAAATTACCGACATAGATGCAAACGGGAACCCTGTCTTTCTCGCCGGTATCGTATTTGATGTTACCGACAAGAAGCGCAAAGTGCAGGAGTTGGAAGCGCAAAACCAACTTTTGGCGGAAGAAGCGATGCTGGATGGGCTTACAAAGATTCGAAATCGACGTGCTCTGGTCGAGGTATTGCAGCATGCGATAGACGATCTCAAGACCCAAAATGGATCTACCCTCAGCATCGCCCTTTTCGACATCGATGATTTCAAACGAATCAATGATACAAAAGGTCATATATTTGGGGATAAGGTACTCACAGAGCTTGCTGAGATTTCTATGCGTTCGATCAGGGAACCTGATGTGTTTGGCCGGTATGGCGGTGAGGAATTCCTGTTGGTACTGCCCAATACCGATAAAGAATCTGCATTCTTGATCGCCGATCGCATACGAAAACTAGTAAGCGAGCAATGCTTCTACGGCGATATCCATGTGACAGTCAGCGCCGGTATATCGGAATACCTCGGCGGGAATATATCGGATTTTATTAAGAGTGCTGATGAGAATCTGTACATCGCAAAGAGAACAGGCAAGAACAAGGTAGTCTAGACTGCCCGAAAATTCGGATACTGGCAAAAACACTTTAATCATGAGACATTGCTCCCGTAGTACCTTTTCGATCACCCACATTGATCAACTGGCATGTCCATTTTACCGCAACGAAGTGGTTTTTTCACATAAAGCCTCGCAAAACATGTGCGAAGTCTGCCAAATGGTTGAACAATACACATATAAATTGTACATACATACAGAGTCAAGAACTTTGATAAACCACTTACGATAGAAAGGACGGCAGCTATGAACACCAAAACCAAAGCCTGGGTCAACATGGGACTCTTTCTGCTAACACTGCTCATCAATACGCTCGGGGCGTTCGGATTCATCAACGGGTCATCACAAAAGGAAGTCTCGGACACATACCAGACGCTCATCACGCCAAGCCCTGCTACCTTCAGCATCTGGGGCGTTATCTATACGTTGCTCCTGATCTCGCTCATCTTCATGATCGTTAAGCATAAGGAGGAGAGAACTGCCAGCCTGATCAATACGATCAGCGTTCCGTTCTGGGTGTCTTGTGTAACCAACATTCTCTGGATCATCGCTTTCTCGTATAAATTAATCGGTATCTCGACTCTGCTGATCCTTGCGTTCGTCGTAACCTTGGCCATCCTTAACGGAAAGCTTAAAACGCCGGATGGACTCGGCCAAAAGGTCAATGCGCTGGCGTTTGGGCTATACAACGGCTGGCTGATCATCGCGACCGTAGTGAACGCATCGGCGTATCTGGTCAAACTGCAGTGGAACGGTTTTGGTTTGGCTGCGGATGTCTGGGCAGTGATCATCCTGATCGTTTCGCTGTTGCTCACAGGACTGATTCAGTGGCGTTTGCGTAATGCCGCACTGACGCTGCCGCTGGCCTGGGCATACTTCGGTATCTGGCAGCAGCATCAGGCGCAAGGCTTTTTTGCAGGGCAATACACAGCGATCGGCTGGATGGCAATCGTTATTGGCGCACTGTATATCATCATTGCAGGCTTCGTCTTTATCCAAAACGGCTACTGCTTGCTTCCTAAGCAGAAAGCGTAAAGCAGACTTAACTACTTCACTGGGAATGTCCGCTGTGTAAAAATTACGTCAAGCAGGGTTTGCTCGAAAAGCAAACCCTGCTTTTTAACCAGTGTGTTTATTGTCGCAATGCAAATATCAATAGCCAAAGCTATTGAGTAACATGAAAACTGATTTCAATCTTGGGTATCTGCGAGGCTCATCCTACTTCGTTTTCGTTACGGACTTCGACGGATACTCTTTACCGCCGCCCACGTTCCCCGACGCAGTCACCTTGTAAGTTCCACTGCCGACAGTGCTTGAACCGCTTGCATACGCCTCGTTCCCACCGGTAGCGCTGTCCGATCATGAATTCACATAGGTCCAACTGCTGCTATTTTTCTTGTACAGGGTCACGGTGACAGATGCACTATAGGTACCTGTCGGCATAATGGATCCACTGCAGATAGCCTTTTCACCGCTGAAAGTCAGACTGGCGGAGACGTTGCTCGTGTAGGTGTAAAACGGCGTGATGATCACACTAGCGTCATCGTCCTCATACAGTGCACAGAAGTACCTATATAAAACACCTTGGCATCGTTCTATAAATGCTTCCCGTCGAAACTCAAGCCATGACGATCAAGGATTACATTTAGTGCCAAACAGTCTATCATCCTTTTCAGCTCTTTGGCGCGGGTGCCTTGACAACAATCAGTTCTAGGGTCTCTGGATGCAAATTTTTCACGTTCATTTCGGTTTGAAAAGGAATCTTCAGCAATGTACCGGCTTCATATACATGATAGCTTTGATCATTCAGGCTTATAGATAGCCGCCCCCTGACAACGGTCATATAAACATTCGAGTTAGAAAAATGTTCGGGTAGTCCTTCGTTTGTATTAAAAACCATATGAAGATAGTGAATGTTCTCGTCGAAGATGATTTTCTCCACGGCTTTATCATTTCCCCTGGAAAGCGCGAATGTCTGTTCAATCATAATCGTGTTCCTCTTTCTGTATATTGATGGATACCACTTAAGCTAGGAGTTCAACAGTAATCGTGTTGTGAAAACAAAGCTTTAGCTTCCGATTCTCGTGTAATGAATCGCTGCTTTAGGACAAATCTCCTGGCAATTCGTACATTGGTGGCAGAGCATGCTGTTAATCACAGCTTTATTCTTGCGATCTATAACTTTGATCGCATCGGAGGGACATACTTTCTCACACAGTTTACACCCAATGCATGCATTGTGGTCAACACTTTTTGACGCTCTTGAAAAGCGGCCAAAGGTTCTTTGCAGCGCGCCAAAAGGACAAATCAGATTGTGAAAGACAGCCGGCCGATACCGAAGCGTAACAATCACGGATACTGTCAACCAAAAAGGCAGGACGGGTAGATCTATGTGGAACAGTCTTTTGGAAAGAAACATCACAGCTATGCTGACAACCAGCGCTATCCATGAGAAATATCCGTTTTTCAACCACTTTGGCGTGCTTTCTGTTTGTATCTTGAACTTCTTCGAGATCCATTCCACGGGAAGCATCAGGGTGTTCATCGGGCAGGCATAGCCGCAGTAAATCCGCCCGAACAGTAAGGCCGCAAAAAGGCTGATAACGAACAGCATAAGCCAAAGCATAACGTTGCCGTTGAGTAAAAGCATCAAGAATAATGCCAGAAACAGGATACGTACGATCGACGCAAAATACTTCATGATATTTCCTCCTGTTTGTTGATGGTGATTGCCTTGGATGGGCATTTCTCCACAGAGGTAAGTATCGCTTGCATTGTTTCAGGCCTTTCGGGCATTTTGATCACGATCGCTTTATTGTCTTTCATCAGGTAGTATTCCGGGTACAACTTCACACACAGACCACACCCAATGCAATAGTCTTCGCGGATTTCCAGCAGTCGCGATTTTTCCTTTCGTGTCGGCATATCTTTCTTTTTGACCAAAACACCAGTGATGTAGGCCATCAGAAAGATTGCAATCACGGTAAGAACCCATCTGAGGATCATGAAATCGATCCCCAGAAACTTCGCTTCGTTCGCCAGCATAGGAAGCTTGATGACCGCCCATGTGCTGAGGATAATGACGATATTCGGTATACTTGCACCTTTGCCCAACAGCGCCTTGCTGATTGGAAACGCCGCATAGATCGGGCCCGCAGAGATACTGCCCAGTAACAGTGCGAGGAGGTTTCCCCTAAACCCTGATTTTTCGCCAAACCCACGCATGATCATTTCTTTGGGAATCATTGCCTCAATGACCACTGTCAACAGGAATATGACCGGCAGCACCTGCATCATCTCAGCAAGGTAGTATACGCTGTTATTGATGGATTTCGCCGCTTTATCCGGCGATAGGATAAGGACAGTCAGATACATCAGAGCCACCAAGAGCAGTAGTTTATTCTTCTTTAATACAGTGCCGATATTCATTGGAATACCCCCATTGTCAATGCGATCATGATAGCGAAACCGAAGCTTAATCCATTTCTGACAAGCGTAAATTTTGTCCCGAACTCCTTCTTTTCAAGCGGGAACGTAACCACGCCGACCATCGTCAACGTCGTTAAGAACGCCACTGCCGGAATGATACTGGCGCCAACATCGACCAACGAACCAACCAACGGAAACGCAACGAAAGCGGGGATGAGGGTTATGCTCCCCACAAGCGCCGCAACCACTGTGGACATCAATGTGTTAGCCGATCCCAAGACCGATTTGATCATCTCAGGCGGTATGAATGTGAGCACAAGACCGATCATGAATATGATGGCTACAATATCACTGAGCATATTGCCCATCATGCCTTTTGATTTCTTCATGGCAGCAAAAGTCTTTTTCTTGTCCTTTACCAACGAGATGACCGTGAGTACAACCGCGATAACATAGAACACAATCGTAAATATATCCATGCGTGCCCTCCCTATTTGATTCATCTTCATGATAGTGATATAATTAGCGCTAGGTAGTTACCAAGGTAACTCCTGAAGGGGATGATTCTCTGAACAACGTTCTTGTAAACGCAATGCAAAGCACACTGATGCATTCGTTATCTCGTGATGAGATCGCTCGTTGCTTGTCAGACGGAAGCTTTTTTGCAGCATCCTATGGGAAGAACAGTGTTGTCCATTTTGATGGGGAGATCTGTTCCAATCTGGAAATCATTCTGAGTGGCAAAGTAGTCGTACAACGAATCGACGAATCCGGAAATCTGATGGTAATCGCCGAATTCATCAGTGACGATATCCTGGGTGGGAATTTGCTGTTTTCAAAAAATCCACATTATCCGATGACCATCACAGCGATGCTGCCAACAACAATTCTTAAAATTAAGAAGGATCGATTGTTTGCGCTGTTCTCTGACAATCAGGCTTTTTTGAAAAGCTTCTTATCGCTCATTTCCGACCATGCAACAATCCTTGGAGACAGGATCAAGCACTATGTCAACAGAACCATACGAGAAAGCATAACCAGCTTTCTGGAATACGAGCGGAAACAGCAAAACTCAAACAGAATCAAGATCTCGATGTCAAAAAAAGCACTGGCCGAGAAAATCGGCGTTCAGCGCACATCATTATCCAGAGAGCTAGCAAAGATGAGAAACCAAGGATTGATCACCTTTGATGCGGATTTTATTGAAATAATCGAGTGAGATTGTAACTTCATCTGTCCATTTGGTA
This sequence comes from Candidatus Limiplasma sp., assembly GCA_963666755.2. GTDB lineage: Bacteria > Bacillota > Clostridia > Christensenellales > Aristaeellaceae > CAXXOK01. The sequence goes on along the minus strand of CAXXGW010000009.1, from coordinate 2,102,044 downwards.
TACTGCGGAAAGCCTTTGGCCGGGCTGTGATTTTATCAAAAATGGCAGATGCCGAGCTGTATATTGGTTGCAAAAAGTGTGAAAAAGTTTTTCCGTTTCTGATAATAGCGGTGAATGGAGAGAAGCGGAAAGCTAAGATATCAAAACCCCATTAACCCCAATGAAACGGCAGTTCAGCGGCTTGTCCGGTTTCGGCAATTCGTTATCAAAGAAGTGCCTGAAATACTGAAGAGTGATAGGATATGGTTGTGTGAAGAACGAGATTCCTTACTTCGTGCAATCCATAAGCAAAAAAAACAGGAGTATGGCTTCACTCCTGTTTTCTGTTGCTGTGCCAACCTATCGGGAGGGGAATACCACCACCAACAGCATCTTAAACGGCGAGGCAGCTCTCACGGCGTGCGGTATCCCGGCAGGCATCACGATACTTTGCCCAGCGGTAAGCGCATATTCTTTGTTGTCGATTGTGATGACACCGCTGCCATCCAGTATGGTCACCAGCGCATCGCCTTTGGATTCGTGAGCACTGATTTCCTCTCCGGTATCGAACGCAAACAGCGTAATGCTTACTGCGGCGTTCTGCACCAGCGTCCGGCTGACGATTTGCCCATCCTGATAGGAAACGAGCTCTTTCAGCTCCAGGGCTTCTTCCAGGCTGATGTTCTTTAAAATCTTATCTCTCATGTGTTTTGGCTCCTTCTACTCTGTCACCAGTCGTTTTTCCCCGGTGATCTGTTGTATGGGCGCAATGTTCTGTGTCACTTCCACAACGCCCAGATATTCTCCCTGTTCATCTCTGACCGCAAAGTATCGGATATAAACGAAGTTGTTGCCCATTTTGATCCAGAAGTCCTCGTGGTCCTTCTTCCCCGATTTCAGGTCTGCGACGATCCCTTCCACAATATGTACGCTGGCAGGCGGATGACAGTTGGATACCTTGCGTCCGATGATCGCCTTGGTACGGGGAAATATCCGTTCTGTACCCTGCGAGAAGTACCGTACCGTATCATCTTTACCTACAAAGGTGATATCGATCGGGAGCGAATTGAGCATATGTGTCAGCTCGTTCGGGAACAAAAACCCAGTTGGAAACGAGATGGAACGGTCTCCCGGCATAACCGGCGATGTGTCCATGCTCTCGGCGGCCTCCGGCTGCCATGCGGGCGGGTTTGTAATCAGGCAAAATCCCAGTTCGGCGCTCTCCTGCGCAATCTTCTGCCATTCCGCCAACTGAAGCGTATCCAGCATCATGGGCAGGAGTATGTTTTCTTCCTTGAAAACCATTTCTTCAACGCGGGTCAACGCTTCGTTCAATTTCGCCTCGATATCCTTATCCCCGGCCTTGGCCATTGTAGCGGCTTCGTTGAGCAGTAGCCGGATTTCATCATCGACGCCCCACATCACCTTGGGCGGCGCGGTGATTCCGTACTGCTCCAGATACGGGAAAAAGAGGTTTTCCTTGCGCAGGTAATGCGTATCAATCGACTGTAGTTCTTCAATCGCATTGATCAACGCCTCTGGAGTGCCATTTTCTTGCACAAACGCTTTCAATGCAGGGCGTACGCGTTCGGCTATCAATTGCTCAATAGCACGATTCTCCGATTTCAGCGTATGGGCGGGATGCCCCGGTATCTGTGAGGAATCGACCGGGGCGTGGATTTCTTCAATGCTGCCCTTAAAAACAGCGGAGTGAACATCGCACAGACGCTGTATTTCATGTACAGGCATACCCTCGGCTATCAATGTCTGCTCAGCTTCCGAAATTTCCGAAGCGGCCACGCCAGAGAACGCCTGCTCAAATTCCTGCTTTACATCGTCTACGGTTTGACCGGAATGCAGTTTCCGCAATAGATTTTTCAATACCTCTTTACGATATTCACGATTATTGATTTCCTGACTCATCGTTACGCCCCCCTATTCTTTGATTGTGAAGCCACGTTCGGCAAGCACCTGTTTAATGGTATCCAACTCCAGTTTCTTCAACGCAGCGCCTTTGGGTATTGTCATCCATCTACCCGCGGTTGCCAGCATGCCCGGTTTGGTGATATCACTAAAACCCAGTTCTTCCATGACTGGAATCAGGTCCGGGTATTGTGTACAAAGCGTATGTACGGATTGTGTCAAATCAATCGGTTTAAGCGGCATATCATTTTGCCTCCAAAAAAACACAATGTTACTTCCTGCTGAATTCCATTCCTGATATCGTAATACCATAAATGGAACCCTACCATATATACCCGGGTTGATCTATGGTGACACAATAGTCATACAGCTTAATAATCCATTGCCAATATAATAACACGTCAAGAAGACCTGCCGCAAGGAGGTCTGGCATTGATTTGCCTAACATAGCCTCATTGCTTGATCAATCAGAATTGAAAACCTACTGGACATTTGAGACGCAATCCTTATATTGACTACAAAAACCTGCAGGATAATGATCGTCAAATATGAGCCAAAAAGGGGTGCCAATTTAACGATCCCTTATCTTTCAACGATTCCTCTGTGCTCGTGCTGAAATGAACAGGGTGTATGAGTCCAATCGTCACCATAAATCGCATTTTGCAACAACCTGAGATGAATACAATGATAACATGTAACCGCGAGCAAAACCCAAGAAACACTGGGGGTTTGCAATAAAAAAACACCACCTACCGACAAGATTTCTCTGATCAATAGGTGGTATCAGTAATCGTTTCGCTGTTGCTCACAGGACTGATTCAGTGGCGTTTGCGTAATGTCGCACTGACGCTGCAGCTGGCCTGGGCCTACTTCGGTATCTGGCAGCAGCATCAGGCGCAAGGCCTTTTTGCAGGGCAATACACAGCGATCGGCTTGATGGCAAACGTTTTATTGGCGCACTGTATATCATCATTGCAGGCTTCGTCTTTATCCAAAACGGCTACTGCTTGCTTCCTTAGCAGAAAGCGTAAAGCAGACTTAACTACTTCACTGGAAATGTCCGCTGTGCAAAGATTACGTCAAGCAGGGTTTGCTCGAAAAGCAAACCCTGCTTTTTAACCAGTGTGTTTATTGTCGCAATGCAAATATCAATAACCAAAGCTGTCGAGTAACATGAAATCGGATGTCAATCTTGGGTATCTGCGAGTCTCATCCTACTTCGTTTTCGTTACCGACTTCGACGGATATTCTTTACCGCCGCCCACGTTCCCCGACGCAGTCACCTTGTAAGTCCCACTGCCGACAGTGCTTGAACCGCTTGCATACGCCTCGTTCCCACCGGTAGCGCTGTCCGACCATGAATTCACATAGGTCCAACTGCTGCCATTTTTCTTGTACAGGGTCACGGTGACAGATGCACTATAGGTACCTGTCGGCATAATGGATCCACTACAAATAGCCTTTTCACCGCTGAAAGTCAGACTGGCGGAGACGTTGCTCGTGTAGGTGTAAAACGGCGTGATGATCACACGGGCATCATCGCTTTCACAAACAACGTCCCCAACGTCATCCGGATTGTCCATGGATGCGAAGCTAACTGACCCAAAGCTGACGAGTAACAGGATAGCGACCAGGAAGGACATGGTTTTTTTCATGGGAAAGAACCTCCATTTCATCGATTCACTAATACAGATGAAATAGAGGTTCTTTTTGTTACACTTTTCAGCGTTGGTTGAAAAATTTTCTCTGGTTTTTATCGAACGCGAACAACACCATCCGCAACCTGCAGAAAGGCAGATTCATCCAGTCCTTCGGTAATCAGGATAAAGTAGTGCCTTCCGTCATCCCAATAGGCGCTGATTTTTGTTCCCTTGATTGCCATGGTGCCATGATACCCATGGACCTGGATCGGCTTGATGGTTGATGCTTCTGTATCCAGATTGGCTTCCGCACTCTCACCAAGTTCTGAGAAATACAGTTTGCGACCTTCTCCTGTCGTATCCGAATAGCTGACGCTAGAATAGCCGGGGTTCGAGTGAACCGCTCCCAAAGTAAAGCCATCTGGGATAAACGACGGATAATTCTCCCCACCCCACTCCGCCGGAATGTCGAAAGATGCGGCGGAGTCTTCTTGCAACTTCAGTTCGGTATACTCCTCTTCAATGTTGATCAACAGCTGCATCATCTGTACGCGGAGCGTGTGGCTGGTCGCGATCGCAACGCTTCCGGCGGCTGTGAACACCGCGATCACGATTGCGGCGATTTGACCGATGCGAGGCAATGTTTCCCGAAAGAAGATCCGCGCCCGATGTCGCCTGAAATGACGCTGAATCCTCTCCAGATTCTTCACGTCCTGCTTAGCAAAAAAAGCGTCCATCTCTGCTGTATCCCCGCGCGCCTTTTCTGCTTCGATTTCCGTAAGCAGCGCGGCGGTTTCCCGCTGAAGCAGTATCTCGCCAAACAGGTCGTAAGCCCTGTCTTCGAGGCTTCTATCCTCTGGAATCAACGGTTTCCCTTTATCCCTCATCATTCTCAACCCGCTTCTTATTCATCGCGAGGCGTTCCAGCTTGCTCTTCGCACGGGAGACAGCCGTTCTGGCAGCAATTTCGGTGATTCCCATCTGCTGGGCGATTACGTCGTACCCCAGTAAGTCCATGTGGCGAAGCCGAATCAGATCCTTATCCTTCTCGCTGAGCTCAGGAAACGCGCCCAGTAGATCGCTGGCGAATACCCTGTCAAACACGATGCCCTGTATATCTTCCGGACTGGGAACGCTGCCAACCGCTTCCGCGTCAGGGGCATAGTCGCGGTTGCGCCGCTGCCGTCCGATTTCCCGGAGTCTGGACAGACAGACATTCCTTACAGTAGAGACGATATAGGAGGCTCTTTTGTTACACTCTACCTGCTTCAAGGTCTCACATTTTTTGCAAAGCCGCTCTACTGCTCCTCCAACCGCATCTTCCATCTCCGCATAGTTGTCGCGAAAAAACTGAGACGCGATCTTATACATCAAAGGGCGGTACTGAAGATACATTTCCGTGAGAAATTGTCGGTCCTCGTCGTTCTCGATCACCAGAATCGATAAGGGAAGCGTGGCGCCTGATAATTCCATGAGCTGCTTCAGGTCAATGTTTTGCATGTTTGATTCATCACTCCGAAATGAATTCGTATCTCGTTACTGAATGGTGAATGGAGAATTCTTACCAATGTATAATAACCTTGATTACGCGTTTGTCAATTGTAACCGTCATTTCTAGCTCGATTTCCCGAGCTCAAGGATGATTGACGTTCAGCGCCAAAGAAACGCAATAAAAAAAATGCGAGATATCTCAAATTGGGTGTAACAAAATCGACTCCAAGAGCGTCATGAGAGATAGGGTGCACAATCGCGGGGTAAGGAGGCATCAGAATGCGCCATACGGAGCGACAAAGATCAAAACCGGAAACCGTAGGTTACTATGCACACAAAAAGCAATATAGAGGGATATAAGCCATATATTGCTTACACAATGAAAGGAGAGTCACCAATGGACACGGGGAACATCATTGATTACCGCATTCTCGGCAAGCGAATGAAAGACGCCAGAGAGCGGTTAGGGAAAACGCAGTGCGAAATCGCAGACGAACTGAACATCATCGTTTCCACCTACGGGAAATTTGAACGAGGTACCTTGAAACCAAATCTGGAAAGATTGATCGCGATCTGTACGGTCCTCAATATCAGCGTGCAGGACAGTTTACGGGGAGCTGTCAAAGTCGAGATCAGTACCAACAATCCGTCGCCGACCCACGATGATGAACTCCTGATGTTTCAAAACCTGTTGGATCAGTGCCGAAAGCCGGAGACGATACGGACGATGTTAACGATATGCGCGGAAATCGCGATGTTAGAAAATGTAAGGTAATCCATCTCTTTGCAGTAACTCCCTCCCCATGCCGCAAGGCATGGGGATTTTGTGTTATAGGAGCGTATTTGCGGCTGGCAACCGCCGCGCTCCAGACAGGCTTCGCCCGGCAATTGAAACCGGAAGGAAGGCACGTGTCGCCATGGCGAGCCCAGCACTGCCTGTTCAGAAATTGAAAGGGGTATACCGAATGGATCGCGATTTATTCACCGCAGCCTATGTTCCCAAATGGGGTGAACAGCTTAAAAGTTTGGCCGATCTGGCACTGAAAGAGCCCTGGCGTTTTCGAAATCCGGCGTTCCCACGCAAGCACGCCGACTACATCATCCTTGAAAAGTATATCAACGGCATCTTCACAGCGCAGGTCATGGCCTATCAGCGCGCGATCAGCCAGCAGGAAGCGGATGCGCGGTTTTTTATCCGCAGCGGCTACGCCTGTTTTCATACAGGTTTGCTCACAAAGCGATACAAAGATATTTTCGGTTATCTGGAGCGGAACCGTAACGACTGGGCGAATCAGGAGTATGTATTGCGCGGCTTTGTAGACGATTCGCATCCGTTTCTCAAGAAAGTGGAACAGCTGCCGCAAAGACCGCTCACAGACGTCCGCGCAGAGGAATTCGGGTTTCGCCCCGACTGGCCGATCCGCGTCAACGTTGGGCATATCCTGGACGATTCGGCCAACCTCGAGCGGATTCCGGAGCCGGCTCGCAGCTTTCCCAACCTGCCGCTGCTGCTTCAAGCCGGCGTTGAGATCGCCAGAAAGACGGCGGAGTTCATTCCTTCCATGGTCGTGCCCCAACTGTATGGCGGAGCGATTCAGCATCTGTTGCCCATCTGCCTGAATGACCCGAACAAGCCTGATCTGGCCATGACCATCTCCCGAATGGAAGGTTTCTATGCTGGTAATACCTGCCTTACGCTTGAAATGGCCTATAGCAATGCCAGGTTACTGGCAGTTCCTACCGCCCCCTGGCTTGCGGAGCTGGTAGAGTAAACGCAAAGGAGGGATCGACCATGGCAAGAGGCTGACTTGCCCTCTGTGCAAGGCGACGCTTATTTTTGCCTGCACAGAGGGTAACAGCCGTCTGGTCGTTCGGTGTCCCCGCTGTCACCGTTGGATCGTCGTTTATCTCGAAGAACTAAAAACAAAATGCATGGATGAAATCGGGCATTGATCGGAGCGGTCGGCGTCAATCGGCTGCGAAGAGGGTCATCGCCGGGTGAAAGCCCAACGGGGTGCTCCCCGTAAAAACCCGATTTCTTGAAACAATGCACTATCCGCAACCAAACTGAGCAACGGGAGCCGGGCACGGGATCGCCAAATGGCCAGTTGACTGCGTCTATTCGTGACGCAATCAACTGGCCTTCTTTTATGCCCATTTTGCTCCCGTCACGAAAAGCGCAGTCCTGCCTGGAAGAGATCATAGTGCGACGGCTCCTCAGAAGGAGCGATCGCAATGAAACAGGATCAACCAAAGGCATATACGTGGGTCTTTACTGACGGCACAAAGATTATTCTGCGAACCGATGAAAACGAAATCACCGCCGCCGAACTGGAGTATTTACAAAGGCTTGACCAACGGGATGCTAACGATCGTCGGCGCTACCGTAGGCATAATGTCGGCCTCGAATCTACATCCGTATACAGCGAAAAGAGTTACCTCTGGATGGATACTCATGCAGACTTTGAAGACAGCCTCTTTGACCGGCTTGAAGAACAATACTGGCACGAACGCCTAGCTGAGAGTATCGCGCTGCTTTCCTCCTCACAAATCCGTCTTCTTGAGCAGGTATATCTGGAAGCATTGTCGCTTCGGGAAATTGCAAGACGCGAGGGTGTATGTGACAACGTCATACGAAAAAAACTCAAGGGGATTCTCAAAAAACTGAAAAGAAATTTTCCGTGAAGGGTGCGCACCGCGGTATTCTCGTGACCTTAGATATAGAGGGTTTTTTACCTTCAATATCCGGTAAGGGGAAGAAGTGTCAATGTTTCAGACGGGTCAAGGATTCCCTGTGAAAACAAGCCTCTATCGTCATCAGCTTGAGGCTTGCGCATTCGCGGAAAAGGTGTTCAAGCCTCCCGACGGCGGAGGCGTCGCTCTCCTCATGGAAATGGGGACTGGCAAGACGTTGACCTCCATTGCAATTATCGGTCGTCTCTGGATAGAGCGACGAATCCGAAAGGTACTCATCGTCGCCCCGCTCTCCATTCTAGGTGTCTGGGAAGAGGAGTTCCAGAAGTTTGCGGGCTTCGGCTACGAAATGACTGTGCTCACTGGCTCGCTGTCGCACAAGGGAGAAGCCATCCGTAGTGCATCTGGGCATTCATCACAGGTGCTGGTGGTAAACTACGAGTCCGCGTGGCGGCTGGAAACCGAACTACTCCGCTGGCATCCCGATTGCATCATCGCAGACGAATGCCACAAGATCAAGACCCACAACACCCGTGCCAGCAAGATTATGCACAAACTGGGGACGGCTGCCAAATACCGACTCGCGCTCACCGGCACCGTGATTACCAACAAGCCCATCGACGTGTTCAGTCAATACAAGTTCGTGGATCCCGATGTGTTTGGCGGCAGCTTTTACCTCTTCCGTAATCACTACTTTGATATGATCGGCTATGGAAAATACACCCCGATCATGAAGCAAGCCATGGAAGACGAGTTCACCCAGCACCTGCACAGCATCGCTTTCCGAGCGACCAAGGCCGAGTGCCTCGACCTTCCCGACACGACCGACGTGATTCAACGCGTCGATCTGGAGCCCGTCGCCCTGCGTGCTTACCGTCAGCTGGTAAAGGACAGCTACACGGAACTACAGGAGGGCGCTGTGACCGTGACCAATGTGCTGACCCGCCTACTGCGCCTGTCACAGCTCACCGGCGGCTTTCTGGGCAGCGACGATGATCCCAGGCCGGAGGAGGTTTCCTCCGCCAAACTGGACGCACTGGAAGAAATCCTCGAAAGCGCAGATGGGCAAAAGCTGGTGATCATTGCCCGTTTCCTCCCTGAAATCCATGCGATCGAGCAAATGCTCACACGCAAGGGGATCCACTATGCCATCATCCACGGCGGCGTGACCGACCGGGCGGCGCAGGTGACCGCATTCCAGACCGACCCCACGGTGCAGGTGTTCATCGGGCAGATCGCCACGGCAGGGCTTGGCATCACGCTGACAGCCGCCTCTACCATGGTGTTCTACTCGCTGGATTACTCCATGAGCAATTACGAACAGACAAAAGCCCGCATCCACCGCGTCGGTCAGCGTCACCCCTGCACCTATATTCACCTTGTGGTCAGGGGCACGGTGGACGAGCAGGTGCTCAAATCCCTCAAAGACAAGGCCGATCTGGCCAAAACGCTGGTGGATGACTGCCGCGCTGGACGGAACCCCTTCGACCCATATAGGAGGATGTATGCAGCAGGAAACGATGTTTGAACTCGCTGACAAGCTCAAGGCGCTTCGCGATCAGAAAGACGCGCTGGAGGCGGAGCTCAAGCAGGTCAACATGGACATTGACAACGCCGACTGGCATCTGGCCAACCACATGGCGGAAACGGAAACCCAGAATTTCACCCGCGCTGGCGTCATGTTTTGCCTAACCACCAAGACCCGCGCCAGAGTGCTGGCCGGGCAAAAGGAAGCGCTGTATGACGCGCTTCGGGTGCAGGGCTATGGCGACTTGGTCTACGAGACCGTCAACGCCAACTCTCTCTCCGCCTTCGTCAAGGAGCAGATCGAGGCCAATATGGACGTGTTGCCCGCTTGGCTGGATGGGCTGATCGGCGTGTTTGACAAAACGACTGTCGGCGTACGTAAAGCGTCCAAATAACGAAAAGTGAGGATGCCATCATGAACGATACCGAGATGATCACAACCACTGGTTACACCGCCCTCCGGGATTTCAACCTAGCCGACGCCATGCGCGACGAGCTGGGCGGTATGGATATCACCTTTGACCGTGTTACCATCCCCTCCGCCGGAGGCACCACGTTCGAACTCCCTGGCGAGCTGCCCGGCGAAACGGACGCGGTGAAAGAGTTTACCGGAGTGATCCTCTATCACCACCCCCTGCATGCCTTCTACCGCGAGCGCTTCACCGGCGGTAACAACGCGCCCGACTGCGGCAGCTACGACGGCATGACCGGCGTCGGCAATCCCGGCGGCGACTGCGCGTCCTGCCCGCTCAATCAGTTCGGTTCAGGGGAAAACGGCGGCAAAGCTTGCAAGAACAAGCGCCGTATCTATATCTTGCGCGAATGCGAGCTGATCCCGCTGCTGCTAACGCTGCCCACCGGCTCCATGAAGGAATTCGGGGTGTACATCAAGCGGCTACTTGCCAAGGGGAAAAAATCCCAGAGTGTTGTAACGCGGTTCTCGCTCAAGAAGGTCAGCAACGCCGGCGGCATTGCTTACTCGCAGGCGCAGTTCGCCGTTTCGCGGATGCTCGCGGATGAGGAAACCCGCTACATTGCCGCCATGGCCGATCAGGTGAAACAGTACGCTACTCGCGTGGGGTATGAAGTGGAACCTGTCGCTGGGGAAATCGTCGACCCAGAAACCGGTGAGGTCACGCAGCCTCTACAGTAAGGCTATCATGGCGGAGGGTAATTGTGCCCTCCGCCTCCCAAAGGAGCATTTTATGGGTTATCGATGTACCACGGACTTGTTTAAAATCCAGGATTACCTGCAAGGCGCGACCCTGGTCGCTTTCGACTTTGAAACCGCTCCACTACCACAATATCGCGCTGACCCCAAGGCATCGCTTGACCCCCACCGCGCCTGCATCGTGGGCATCAGCCTGTCGGTAGAAGTGGGTAGCGCTATTTACATCCCTCTCCGGCATCTCGATGGTGGTAATGCCGATGCAAGTCGAGTCATCCCCTTCCTGCAAGATGCGTTGTGGACGAATCTAAGCGTCACCAAGGTGGCGCACAACCTGGCCTTCGAAGCGCAATTCCTATACGCGCTAGGCATCTTCCTACAGCCGCCGTGCTACGACACCATCGCCGCCGCGCAACTGACGCTCAAGAGCAACTTTGAGTTTCGGGGACTTAGTGACTCCGGCTTGAAAACCCTTGTGCCAAAGCTTCTGGGGGTTGAGCTTCCAACCTTTGAGGAGGTCACGGGCGGCAGGTTCTTTGACGAGTTGCCCCCCGACGCCCCGGAAACCGTCCGTTACGCCTGCGCAGACAGCGATTATGCCCTGCAGCTATACCACCAATTCAACGCTTGGTTTGATGCCTTCCTCCCGAAGCACCGCGCCCTTGTCGAACAGGTGGAAAGCCCCACAGCCATCTTCTGCGGGCTCATGAAGTACAACGGGTTGCTCATGGATCGTCCCAAGATGATCCTTAAGCAAGTGGAGTGCATGGATCGGCTTATAGAGCTGCGGGAACAGATCCGCAACCTGATCGGCGATGTGGACATCGGCGCAAACGCAGGCACCAAAGCGTTCAAGAACTATCTGTTCAAAGATCTGAGCCTTCCGATCCTTAAAACGACGGAGAAGAATGCCGAGGCGGCGGATGATCAGGTTATGGTGATGCTCGCGCAGTGGTGCGCTGGGCACCGGCCGGAGCTCGTTCCCCTGTTTGAGTTGGTGCAGGAATACCGCAAGTGGTCAAAGCTGAAAACCACCTATATTGACGGCTATCTAAAGCACATTAGCGACGCCACGGGTCGCATCCACCCCGATCTATTGCCGTTGGCCACCGCGACGGGACGCTTTGCATCGCGTAACGCCAACATGCAGAATTGCCCCCGCAAGACCAACGATCCCGTGGGTATCCGCTCCTTCATCGTGGCGCCGGAAGGCCATGTGCTGGTATCATGCGACTTTTCACAGATCGAGCTGCGCGTCGGCGCCTTCTACTGCAAGGATCCCAGGATGCTGGAAACCTACCAAACCGGCGGTGATATTCACGCACAGACCACGAGCGTCATTTTTTCCATTCCGTATGCGCAGGCGGTGGATAAAAATGCGCCGGAGTATAAAGAACGCAGAACCATCGCCAAGAACGTGAATTTCGGTGTATTCTACGGTCTTTTCCCAACAGGGCTGCAACGAACGCTTCGCTTCAAGGCGGGGTTGAATCCTTCGCTTGAGAACTGTGAGAGCATCATCGCCAATCTGAAAGCGGGCTATCCCCAACTGGCCAAGTGGCAGGAGAAGGAAAAGCGCACGGCAGCATACACCCAGTATACGCAGACTTTCCTTGGACGGAGGCGCTACTTGCCCGGCATTCGCTCGCAGGATTGGAGTCGTAAAAGCTTTGCAGAACGCTGCGCGCTGAATACGCCCATTCAGGGCACGGCGGCAGATATCCTCAAACTGGCGCTGGGGCGATTGCTGGCGGGATTGCCACAGCGTCCCTGGCTCAAACCCCTGCTCCAGATTCACGATGAGCTGGTGTTTGAACTGCCCGCCGAGCGGCTTGATGAGGCGGTAGTGTTCATTCGAGCTTGTATGGAACAGCAACCCTTCCCTGACTTTGATGTGCCGATCGTGGCGGAGGCTGCCTACGGAACTGACTTTGGGCATATGACCGAGATTGAAACCGAGAGGAGCACCACATGAAACAGAACCCTTTACCGCTGGCGGATCGCCTGCTGGCCGACCCGGATTACGCTATCCGGGTGTTTCGGGAGCTCAAACAGGAGCGCACAAAACGTGCGCATCTGGAAAAGCAAACCGCCGAACACCGCCGCTGGGCAGCACTGATTCGTCCAAAGCTGGACTTTTTCGACCGGGTGCTGCGCAGGGACAAATTGCTCCCCACAGCGGTCATCGCTGCCGATTATGGCATGACGGAGCGCGATTTCACCGATATGCTTCGGGCACTTGGCATCTGCTCGGATACGGGCTACGGTATTCGCCTCATGCCTCGGTATTCCCAACATGGATACACAGCGGTGGAAACCGTCCTGTACGGCAATCATCACAAGGATCAGCGGCTGCTCTGGACGCAGCGCGGACGGTACTTCATCTACAACTTGCTCATGGATCACTACAATCTCTTGCCTCGAAAGGAGGATGCGCCCTGATCTATCGCAATCATGAAGGATATCCTGATCCTACCGCCGGTGCGGCGATGGCCAAAATTGAGCTGGAGGAGTACCGGCAACGCTGCCCCTTCATGCCGCTGGTCTATATCTGCTCGCCCTATCAGGGAAACGTGGATCAGAACACACTGGCTGCGCAGCGCTACTCGCGTTTTGCCTTGGAGAATAAGTGTCTGCCTATCGCGCCGCACCTGCTGTTCCCGCAATTCATGGGCGAGGAAACAGAAGTGACACGTGAGCTTGCCCTGCACATGGGTACGATCCTGCTCACTAAATGCCATGAGCTGTGGTACTTCGGAGATCGGATCAGCGAGGGCATGAAGCTGGAGCTCAACCGGGCAAGACTGCGCGGAATCCCGGTGCGGCATTTCAACGAAAACTGCGAGGAGGTGGCGATATGAACTATCCCAAGGAATTAGCCGCCTTGCCCCAGTGGGTCTGTTGGCATCTGGAGCCGGATCCCAAGGGCGGGAAAGCCCGTAAAGTACCCTATAACCCCATGACCGGACGCAGGGCTTCTTCGACCGATCCCAAGTCCTGGGTATCGCTTGAGCAGGCTATGGCTGCCCAGCAGCAATACCACTACAAGGGACTGGGCTTTGTGTTCACCGCGGAGGGCGGCGTCGTTGGCGTAGACATTGACCACTGCTTGGATTTGGGAGCGCTTAACCAGATCGCCAGCGAGATCGTCAGGCGGTATCCCACCTACACCGAGGTCTCACCATCAGGCACCGGGCTGCACCTGTTCTACCGCGGTACGATGGTCGCCAAGGGTAACAAAAACTCTGATACCGGGGTCGAAATGTACGCCCACAGCCGATTCTTCACCATGACCGGGAACCGTCTGGAGAATACCCCTACGGAGATTGCAGACGGTACGGAAGCGCTACCGTGGATCCATGACGCCTATATTGCCAAACAGAAACCGACAAGGAAAGCGAAGGCCAACAAAGCGTTGTGCTCCTACTCCCTGTCTGACGAGCAGGTTTTGGAGAAAGCACGCTCCGCCCAAAACTCTGAGACTTTTTCCGGCCTCTGGGATGGCCAGTGGCAAGGCGCTTACGGCAGTCAGTCCGAGGCTGACCTCGCCCTGTGCTGTTCGCTGGCATTCTGGACGGGTAAAGACCCTGTCCAGATGGATCGGATGTTTCGGCAGTCAAAGCTGTTCCGTGAAAAATGGGATACCGTCCACCACGCTGACGGGGCGACCTACGGCGCGGAAACCATTAAACAGGCGCTGGAACGTACCGAGGATACCTACTCCCCGGAGGGCGAATCGGCGATTCTGGAGCGAAACGGGCGATACTATCGCAACAAGGGCGACAGCGTCTACCCGCTGACCAACTTCATCATTCGGCCTCTCGAAATGCTGATCTCGGATGAGGAAACGCACATGACCTGCGATTTACTCACCCTCCGCGGCGAAACCTTCCGGCAAACCTTCATGACCACAGATTTCAGCAGCGCCCAGAAGTGGAAAGCGGTGCTCAACAAACGAACTATCGCGCTGAGCTTTTCGGGGTCGGATGGCGATCTGGAAGCACTCAAGACCTTCCTATCTGATTTGCCATGGGAAAAGAAAACGGGCGTGAAAGCGCTTGGTTTGTACCACAGGGATCACAGTTGGATGTTCGTTGGCAAGACCGCTGCCTTTGCGGCGGAGGGAAAGCCGGTGGACGATGTTGTCCAGCTGGAGAAGTTCGCGTCCATCGACACGGACATCCTGTCACATAAGGCCATTCGCACCGATCAGTTGCAGAGCATCGGGCAAACGCTGCTCGGTTATAACGAACCGGCCAAAACGGTAACGGTGCTGGGCTGGTGCTGCGGCTGCTTTGTCAAGGAGATGCTCCGCTGCATGGGGAGCAAATACCCTCACCTTTTCCTGATTGGCGAGGCGGGAAGCGGTAAGTCCACGACGCTGGAACGCATTATCCTCCCGATCTTTGGGCGAAGCAAGGTGGTGGCCGCCACGCAGACCACGGCGTTTACCCTGATGAAAGATGCCGCGTCCAGCAACCTGTTCCCGCAAGCATTGGATGAGTTTAAGCCTTCCAAAATCGACCGTATCCGGTTAGGCGTGCTCTATAACCATTTCCGCGACAGCTACGATGGCCATGAAGGCGTTCGTGGCCGGGCGGATCAGTCTCAGGTATCCTATGCGCTGCTCGCGCCCATGGTCATCGCCGGTGAGGAATCGCCTGATGAACCCGCGATTCGGGAACGAAGCATGGAACTGCTCTTCAGCAAAAAGGATCTCAAGAATGCTGGTGCACAGGTAGCATTCGGGCACATTGGCGGGATGCGGGATACGCTTGCCTCACTGGGACGGGGCTTGCTGGATACGGCGCTAACGCTGGATGAGGAGGCATTGGCAAAGTGGTACGCAGAAGCGGAATCCATGTTCTCCAGCAGCTTGCCCTCCCGAACCGTGAACAACCTGGCGTGTTGCATGGTCGGATTGCGGCTCCTGGAACGGCTCTGTCAGCGCCTTGGTCTGTCCTGGCAACAGGTGTTCACCATGGATCTGGCTGTTTGTGCCAAGCATATCGAGTACGGCGTCCATGAGTACCTGTTTGACGGAGGCGACAGCAACAAGAGCGTAGTCGAGCAAACGCTGGAGATCATGGCGCGCATGGGCCTGAATGACGAAGAATGCCGCGAGTTGGAGGATGGCAAGATTGCGATCCATTTTCACGGAGTCTACGACCGGTTCACCCAGTACCGCCGTGATCACGCGATCTTTGGTGAGTGCCTCATCTTCACGCAGTTCATGAAACAGCTGCGCAAGTCGGATCTTTTTCTGGAAACCAAGACCGTCCGGTTTGCGGACGGACCGAAAAAGGCGGTGATTCTTAACCATGAACAGCTCACAAACCGTTGCGACATCGAGAGTTTTCTTCACACACATGCCAAACCGTTGGACGGAACCTCCTTGTAACCGTAACTGTGTAACTCCTATTTCTATAACTACGCGAGAAAACATCTTTCACGCATGTGCGCGTGCGTGCGCGTGTGCGCGCGTGTATACCCCTAAAGCTCTAAATATGGGGTTACAAACGCATTTTGGTTACGGAGACTTTTCGGATGGCAGAGCGTGATATCGTGGCCGCCATTCTGCAGCTCCTCAAGAAAACCCCTGATTGCTTCGCCTGGAAGGAGCACGGCGGCATGTACGGCACAGCTGGGATCCCGGACGTGATCGTCTGCTATCGTGGCCAATTCGTGGCCTTTGAGGTCAAGACCCCTTCGGGCAAGCTCACAAGATTGCAAGAAAACACGATCACAAGAATCAAGAATGCAAAGGGACAAGCCTTCAAAGTCACCTCGGCGGCGGAGGTAGCCGCGATTTTGAAACAGCTGGAGGTTGACCCTGATGAATAGATACCAGTCACAACTCATGGATGAATCCTTCGCGCCATCGCAATCGTCCGCTTTGGACTTCGTCAGTCCATGGCGACAGGAGGTCAGCAAACGCGATCTTTCCCAGCTCTTCTGGCTCAACCGGGAAATCGAGGAACTACAGCGCCGACTGGACGAGTTGGAAACGCTGGCGACCTCCTGTACAAGCCGCATCACCGGGATGCCCAAATCACCCGGCGTTGTTGACAGGCTCTCAAAGTACACGGTCGAGATCGCGGATCTACGGGCTTTGCTTGATTTGAACCTCAAGAAGTGCTTCTACGAGCTGAACCGGCTGAACCGCTATATTGAGGGTGTCGAGGACGGTCAGATCCGGCTCATTCTCTCATTGCGGTATGTCAACGGACTGGGTTGGCGACAGATCGCGGACAGCATTGGCAATGGATATACGGCTGACAGTGTCCGCATGGCGCATGATCGTTTCCTGGTCAAGGGATGAAACTGTTCGTTCTGTTCGGTATATTGTTCGTTTTGTTCGCCCCCACCTGTGTTATACTGTAAGTAGCCAAATTGGTAAAAGGCACTCGCAAAGCAGCGAGTGCCTTTTGCTCTGCCCTTCTGGAGGATAACCAATGCCCCATAGACCTAAGCGTCCCTGCTCCCACCCCGGTTGCCCAAGGCTGACCAACGGTCGCTTCTGCGAGAAGCACGCCAAGCAGGAAGCCCAGCGGTACGAACGTTACCAGCGTGACCACACTGTGAAGAAACGCTATGGTCGGGCATGGAAACGCGTGCGTGACCGATTCATCGCTACCCACCCACTTTGTCAGCGGTGCAAGGAGCGCGGTAAGATCACCGCTGCGCAGGAGGTGCACCACATCGTCCCGCTGTCCCAAGGCGGCACGCACGATGAAAGCAACCTTATGGCGCTTTGTACCTCCTGCCACTCCGAGATCACCGCCAAAGAGGGCGGTCGCTGGGGTTCGCCAAGCAGGAGCATGAAACCATGACAATCATTTATATGTTTACCAGATGCGGATCTGTCCCGCTTGAATGCTCATTGTTTTTCAAGACGTTCCCGTTTAATCTCCTCAAGCGACAACTCTTGATTTGATGCAACCCCGACGAGTCGATCCAGCGTAGTGCAAGGATCCGTTTTGCCTAGGGTTGAGATACGTTTCTTCTGATCCTGTGTAATGATTGGGGTGTCGCTTGGCACTACTGCTGTAGGATCGCTGCCGGGATCGTTTTGGGTAATTGCCTTGATTGCTTTCATTTCTCTCTTCCTCCCATGGCTGCATTATATCGGAATCGTGTTTTGAAAGCAAAGCACTCATGATTCCAGCTTGGAGGGGGGTCATCAATCTCTACAGCAAAATGTTCGCCGAACGGCCTGGGGGTCACGCGCACAAAAACCATGGTTCAAAGGGCCTATTAACCTAAGCGGGAAAGGAGGTACAACACATGGCCAAGGACGGCACCAACCGGGGCGGCCGACGCGTGCGCGCGGGCGACAAGCCTACGCCGCTGGCTGACAAGATCACGGCGGGCAAGGCGGCCAAGGTGCTGGAAACGCCTGACCTCAAGCCTGCAACGGCGCTTGCCGGTACGCTGCTTCCTTCGCCTGCGGTCCTGACTGGTACGGATATGCCGGAGCCCAGCGAGTACCTCCGTGCCAACCAGAAGGACGGCAAGCCGCTCGGAGCGGACGCCTTGTTCATCGAGACTTGGCGGTGGCTCAAAGAGCGCGCTTGTGACCAGTTCATCAGCCCCCGGCTGGTGGAAGCCTACGCGCAGGCGTTCGCCCGCTACATCCAGTGCGAGGAAGCGATCAGCGCCTACGGCCTGCTTGGCAGACACCCCACGACGGGCGGCGCGATCGCCAGTCCGTTTGTGCAGATGAGCCAGTCGTTTCAGAAGCAGGCGAACCTTCTGTGGTATGAGATTTTCGATGTGGTCAAGCAAAACTGCACCACCGCCTTTGCGGGCAATCCGCAGGACGATATCATGGAAGCCCTGCTCTCGGGAAAGAAAACCCGATGAAAGCATCACAGCTAGCCTATTTGAGTACCTACCGAAAAAAATGAAATGCAGTGATGCATTCCGCTTTAGTCGAGGACTGGCTACTTACTGTTCGGAGCCACAAAGGCAATTTTGAGTTTCATGCCCATGCCCGCCGCAATCCGCTGTAAGGTCTTTAGGGAAGGATTCGCCCTCCCGTTCTCCAGTTTGCTGATGTCAGCCTGATGAATACCCGTGAGTTTTGCAAGCTGTTTTTGTGATATCCCCGTCGCTTTTCGCGCGTCGATCAAAGCCTGTATGACTGAAAACTCAGGCTCAAGCGCTTCGTACTCAGCTTTGAACTCCTGATCGTTCATCTGTTCTTTGAGAAAATCATCGAACTTTGTCAATATAAAACCCCCAGTGATATTCTTCCACAGAAGGATATAGGATATATTCCATATTGTCAATACTGCCAGATATCACAAATGAATGCCCTCTCTCAAATTGATTTTGGCATCCCATTTCTAGAGTATAGTAGAAAAACACCGAAAGGATGACAGATGAACACCACCGAGCGTTTTGAGAAAGTCAGTATCGACAGGTTGATCCCGTATGCCCGCAATGCCCGCATTCACAGCAAGGAGCAGATCAAGCAGCTGCGCGCCAGCCTCCGGGAATTTGGCTTCGTCAATCCGTGCATTATCGACAAGGATTACAACATCATCGCCGGACATGGGCGTGTCATGGCGGCCAAGGAAGAAGGGATCGAGTCCATTCCCTGCGTCTTTGCAGAGCACCTGACCGATGCGCAGAAGCGCGCCTATATCCTCGCCGACAACCGTCTGGCGCTCAATGCCGGTTGGGACGATGAAATGCTCAGTGTAGAACTATCCGATCTGCAAGCCAGCGCCTTTGATCTCACCCTGCTGGGCTTCAGCGACGCGGAGATGAACAAGCTCATGGGCGGCATGGAAAACGCCAAGGATGACGATTTCGATGTCGATGCCGAACTACAGAAACCTATGCTCTCCAAGACCGGTGACCTGTGGCTGTTGGGGAACCATCGTCTGATTTGCGGCGACAGCACCAAGCCTGAAACGTATACCCTGCTCATGGACGGAAAGACCGCCAATCTGGTCATCACGGACCCGCCTTACAATGTTAACTACGAGGGTAGCGCCGGAAAGATCAAGAACGACCACATGGCTGGAGATGCTTTCTATCAATTCCTGCTGGATGCCTTTACCCAGATGGAGAAGGTCATGGCGCAGGACGCCAGCATCTACGTATTTCATGCGGACACCGAGGGGCTAAACTTTCGCAAGGCATTTACCGAAGCGGGTTTCTATCTGTCGGGCACGTGCATCTGGAAAAAGCAGAGCCTCGTGCTCGGTCGCTCGCCCTATCAGTGGCAGCATGAGCCGGTGTTGTTCGGCTGGAAGAAATCCGGCAAGCACGCCTGGTTCTCCGACCGGAAGCAGTCCACGATTTGGGAATTTGACAAGCCCCGAAAAAACGGTGACCATCCCACGATGAAGCCGATTCCGCTTCTGGCTTACCCGATCGTCAATTCCTCCATGATGGGCTGTATGGTGCTGGATCCCTTCGGCGGCAGCGGCTCGACGCTCATTGCCTGTGAACAAACCGGGCGTGTGTGCCGCATGGCCGAGTTGGACGAAAAGTTTTGCGACGTGATCATCCGGCGCTTCATCCAGCAGGTCGGTACGGACAAGGACGTATATCTCTCCCGCGAGGAGCAGATGATTCCGTTCTCCGCTGTGGAGGTGGATACTGTTGGATAGCGTTCTCACCCTCGGTTCCCTGTTTGACGGCTCCGGCGGTTTTCCGCTCGGAGCCGTTTTCAGCGGCATCCTACCTCTCTGGGCAAGCGAAATTGAGCCGTTCCCGATTCGCGTGACCACCAAACGCCTGCCTTGGATGCGGCATCTGGGGGATATCCACGGTATCAACGGCGCGGAAATCGAGCCTGTGGATATCATCACCTTCGGATCGCCATGCACTGACATGTCAGTCGCGGGGAAGCGCGCTGGGCTGGAAGGCAAACAATCCGTCCTTTTCTACGAAGCCATCCGGATCATCCGGGAAATGAGGAACGCTACGCATGGAAAAAACCCACAGTTTATCGTCTGGGAAAATGTGCCCGGCGCGTTCTCCTCTAACAAAGGCGAGGACTTCCGCGCCGTCCTCACCGCCGTCATCCAGATTGCCGAGCCGGAAGTCGAGGTGCCTGCGCCTGACCCGAAGGGATGGCCTACCGCCGATGTTCTGCTGGGCAACGGATGGAGCGTGGCGTATCGCACTGTCGACGCGCAATACTTCGGCGTCGCCCAACGGCGCCGCCGTATCTACCTTGTCTCAGATTTTGGAGGCGAACGTGCCGGCGAGATTCTGTTTGAGCGCGAAGGCGTGTCAAGGGATTTTGCGCCGAGCTTCCCTGCGGGGGAAGCGATTGCCGGACATCCTACAGATCGCGCTGGAACAGCAGTCGCTTTCGAACCAGGAGCGGCCTCTCGCTTAGGCGGTCACTGCTGGACGGAACACGCTGGTACGCTTCGCGCGGACGCAGGCGATAACCAGACGGCGGTCGTGATCACTGGCAAGATGGAAAACACAGACTCCAGCGAGATACCATTGGCCCTGAAAATCCGCTCCGGTTGCCAGGGCGGTGGGAAAGGCGTGCTCATTCAGGAAAACCAGTCCGCGACCCTTTCCTGCAACAACGATCAGACCCTGTTCGTTCCCAAAGCTTATGGCGTCAGCTCCATGGATTCCGAAGGCATGAAGTCAAGTAACCCACTGGTTGGCTTCTATGAAGCGAAAACCGCCCGAACGCTCGACCGGAGTGGCGGAAACCCAACCTGCAACCAAGGCGGCATCGCGGTGTGCGAGCAAGGTGAGGATGCAGATTGCGAGAATTCTTCGGCCGCCTACACGATGACCACCGGTGATTTTACGCAGGTCTGCCGCGAACAATCCCCCTGCCTGCAGGCGAGGGATTATAAAGACCCGCCGGTCGTGGGCAGGCAGCGCTACACCGTTCGCAGGCTGACGCCGACGGAGTGCGCACGGCTGCAGGGATTCCCTGACGGCTGGTGCGACGGGTTGGGCACCTCCGTTCCCACGGAAGACGAGATCGAGTGGTGGAATTCCGTGTTTGAAACACACCGCCTGATCATGGGGATTTCTGTGAAGCCAAAGAGCCGGAAGCAGATTGTCAAATGGCTTAAGCAGCCTTACTCCGACGCCGCCGAGTACAAGCTCTGGGGCAACGGGGTCGCGCTGCCCTGCGTGTGTTTCGTGCTGCGCGGGATCGTGGAAACTGTACGAGAAGATCGGGCAGAACCTTGTCCAGTCTGATATCTTTCACCGGAATATCTCATCAAACGCTTGCTATATAAGGCTTTCAGAGCGAACATGTGCATGCTGAACGGCAACGCCGGACAGCAGAATACCATTAAGGAGACGGTCGCATGGAAGTCAGGTATAACGTGAGCGGAGAACGCCGCAAGGAACTCATTACCGCGATGGCGGATCTTCTGGAAGCCAAACCCCGGTACAACGGCGCCCCCTCGTTCAGCTACACGGTCGGCGATTATCTGGTGGACAAACAGGGCTTGGTGTGCTTCTCTGATTTCACGGACAGCGAGGAGGTCGAAAAGCTGCTGGAAGGTCTCGCGGAACGGGGGTTCGAGTGCGAGGAAGCTTTCCCGGAAGAAGGCGAATCGGCGGAACAGGAAACCGCTCAGACTGAAGGTGCCTCGTATGAACAAGATGCCTCTCAAGCCCTCGCAACTCAGGAGCCTTCCGCCCGCTCAGACGGCTACGCACTTACGATTGAGATTCCACTGACGGGCTTTACACCAGACAAACTGGATAACCTGACCCGTCTGGTCAACGCAAAAGCGCCGCTTATCTGTATGGCCTTGGGGGTTCACGAACTGCCGATCCAGATCCGCGATGACCGAATTGCCTTCCCGTGGTTCCCCACTGTCGACCCGAGGGCAAGTGATTACAGCGACCGGATAGCCGCCTACCGCACCTTCCTCACGCTGCTGTGCCAGACCGCCCTGAATAAGACGCGAATTAACGCTAAGGAGCGAGAAACGGACAACCCGAAGTTTGCCATGCGAGTTTGGCTCATCTCGCTAGGCATGGTCGGCGCCGAATATAAAACGGCGAGAAAAGTATTGCTCCGCAACCTGTCCGGGAACAGCGCCTTTCGGAGCGGCGCGGTGAAGAAGGAGGATGCCGATGATTGAGTTTCCGCCCATCGAGGCAGTGGCAGCGCTCTGCAACAGCCTCCCGCCAGGTACGCGGGTCGAGTTGATTTGTATCCTTGACCCCACCTCCCCATTGAAGCCGGGCGATCTGGGAACGGTTCAGTTCGTCGGGAGTATAGGAACGGTGTTCTGCCGCTGGGATCGGGGCGTGGAAAAGGGTATCCTCTGGGGCATGGGAGAGGTGCGGGCAAGCGGGAATCAGGAATAGCCGTCCAGCCATAATCTACACAAAATCCCCGCTGATTTCTCTACACATCGCAAACCCTTATTCTACTTGCTATTGAAGCCGCTCAGAGCGAATATGTACATGCTGAACGGCAAGACCAGACGGCAGAGTAGGAAGGAGAATGGCACTATGTGGACAGAAGGCACGATGGACGGGTATGAATACTGGGTCAAGCACTACGAGGAAGGTTCCTCCTACGGGATCGACGAGGGTCGGATTTCCAAGCTCTCGATTCGAAAGAATGGCGTTGAGCTTTATGGCTACGACCGGGGTTTGGATCATGACGAACTGGACGCGGGCGGCAAAGCGGTGTACGCAAAGCTACTGAAGATGTTCAACTGACAGCGAAACCAACCGGGATAGCCCCGTAAGGGGCTACTTCCCGTAGTCATAGATCGGCTTCGATCCGTCGTTTGGCGGGTCGGAGCCATTTTCATTCCACGCAGAGGAGGCCGCGATGTGCGAAAGCTTCACCGATATGGCCCAACGCTCTTCAAGGCCAGGGACAGCATATACAGCAAGACCGCCGCCGACTACGCCGTTTCCTTTGTACAGGCGCTTTCCCACACGAAAGGCAGTTGGGCGGGCAAGTCCTTTGAACTGATCGACTGGCAGGAACAAATCATCCGCGATGTATTCGGAATCCTGAAACCCAACGGTTACAGGCAGTTTAACACCGCCTATGTTGAAATCCCAAAAAAGATGGGTAAACAAGTGGCGCTTGATACGCCGATTCCTACGCCCGATGGGTTTTCAACGATGGGCGCGATCGCTGTCGGCGACGTTGTTTTCGATGAGCGTGGAAATCCCTGTCGCGTCATCGCCAAGAGCGCCATAGACTATACTGAGCGCGCGTACCGAATCACCTTCCGCGACGGTGAGGTCATTGAGGCAGGCGAAAACCATCAGTGGTTTGGAGAATACACGCATGGCAAGCGAAAAGATTGTATTTTAACAACCGGTGAGTTGGCGAGCCTGCCTCGTGACGGAAGCTGTTTTCGTTTTCGGATTCCATTGGCGGGAGCGCTTGAAACGCCTGATGCAGACTTGCCGGTGGAGCCGTATCTATACGGCTATTGGCTTGGGAACGGAAACGCTGTCAAGCCTGAGATCACCGTAAAGACTGGCGATGTTGCGGCTGTTATGAGGCACATTCTGCCTTACCACGCAGTCGGCAGCGCGCGGCAAAACACGGGCGACAGTCTCGTTTTTCGTATACCGGCGCTTCGTTGCGCTTTGCTTGACAGCTTTCGTGAGAAAGTAATCCCCGTTACGTATCTGCGCGCAGGAAAAGGGCAACGACTGCGATTGCTGCAAGGCCTTATGGATTCGGATGGCGCGGTCAGCAATCGCAAAGGGCAAGCGATTTATTCGTCCACGGAGTGCGGGCTAGCGGGAAGCGTCAGCGAATTGCTGTGGAGCCTCGGAATTAAAAACGCGATCGAAACGGCGGTTTCCACACAAAGGATAGATTGGAGCTTGCCCAGCGCAGAATGTGGGCGGATTGCAACCGGTGAAACGCTATACTATGTCAAGTTTACAGCGTTCAAGGACATGCCGGTGTCGGGAATGCACAGAAAAATCAGTTGGTCGGTGGCGCGCAATCCGCGAACACGAAGCCATTACCGCTACATTGACAAGATCGAGACGATTGAAAACCTGGGCATGCAATGCATTCAGGTCAGCAGCCCGTCCCACCGATATTTGGTGGGACGCTCGTGTTTACAGACACACAATTCCGAGTTGGCTGCCGCCATCGCCCTGCTGCTTACTTGCGGCGACGGCGAGGAGCGTGCGGAGGTGTACGGCTGCGCCGCCGACCGGCAGCAAGCTTCCATCGTATTCGAGGTAGCCGCCGATATGGTGCGCATGTGCCCCGCGCTCTCCAAGCGGGTCAAAATCCTCGCGTCCACCAAGCGGATCATCTACCTGCCCACCAATAGCTTCTATCAGGTGCTGTCAGCAGAAGCCTACTCCAAGCACGGTTTCAACATCCATGGTGTGGTGTTTGACGAGCTGCATACCCAGCCCAACCGTAAGCTCTTTGACGTGATGACCAAGGGTTCCGGCGACGCGCGCACACAGCCGCTCTACTTCCTGATCACTACGGCAGGCACCGATACGCAAAGTATCTGCTATGAGACCCACCAGAAGGCGCTGGATATCCTCGAAGGACGAAAGCGCGATCCTACCTTTTACCCTGTCATCTACGGCGCCAGGGAAGAGGATGATTGGACTGACCCCAAGGTTTGGAAGAAAGCCAATCCCTCGCTGGGCATCACGGTGTCCATTGACAAGGTCAAGGACGCCTGCGAGAGCGCCAAGCAGAATCCCGCCGAGGAAAACAGCTTCCGGCAGTTGCGCCTGAACCAGTGGGTCAAGCAAGCGGTACGATGGATGCCCATGGCCAAGTGGGATGGATGTGCGTTCCCCGTCGATCAGGAGAGGCTTTCCGGCCGCGTCTGTTACGGCGGGCTTGACCTTTCGAGCACCACTGATGTGACCGCCTTTGTGCTGGTGTTTCCACCGGAGGACGCTGACGGAAAGTACGAGGTGCTGCCCTTCTTCTGGATTCCGGAAGAGAATATCGATTTGCGCGTGCGCCGCGACCATGTGCAATACGACCTCTGGGAAAAACAGGGTTTCCTCCTGACCACGGAAGGCAACGTCGTGCATTACGGCTTCATTGAAAAGTTCATTGAGGAACTGGGCACGCGCTTCAACATCCGGGAAATTGCCTTTGACCGCTGGGGCGCCGTGCAGATGGTGCAAAACCTCGAGGGGATGGGTTTCACGGTCGTGCCCTTCGGGCAGGGCTTCAAGGACATGTCGCCTCCAACCAAGGAACTCATGAAGCTGACGCTGGAACAGAAGCTCGCCCATGGCGGGCATCCGGTGCTCCGGTGGATGATGGATAATATCTACGTTCGGACCGACCCGGCAGGGAACATCAAGCCGGACAAGGAAAAATCCACGGAGAAGATCGATGGCGCAGTGGCAACCATCATGGCGCTGGATCGGGCGATACGGTGTGGCATTAGCAATGCGGAAAGTGTCTACAATGCACGCGGCCTGCTGGTCTTTTGATCTACACACCACTTCATCCAACAATATCCGAAAAGAAATAGGTTGAATTTATCCTATAATTCAGATATGCTGAGCAAGAGGTGAGTAACATGCAGGTGAACATCAAAAATCTCGTTTCCATTACCGATGCGAATCAGAACTTCTCCAAAGTTGCCCGAATGGCCGATGAAAACGGCGCTGCAGTGATCCTGAAAAACAACACGCCGCGGTATGTACTGATCCCGTTCACCCGATTTCAAAGCGAGGAGAGCGCAACAGATGAAGATGTCAATCTCATCGGCAAGAAACTGGTGAGCCAGTATCGAAAAGCCTTTGAGGGGCTGTCCAAATGAAAAGGTTGATCAGTGAACAGATGATAACATAAAAAATACACGACTTCCTCGTGTATTTTTTTTATGGAGGTTGCTGCTTGTTCTCATCCCATAACCCTTCACCAGAATAACCCTCTACACGAGAATCAAGCAGACAACCAAGAGTATCTTCATTACCATACCATCACTCCATAATGCTTTTATCAATTGGACAAGCGAATCTTCTATGAGAAGCTCGGTCATCCATGATAGGAAGGGGAGAACAGATGGAAGTAACGAGTAGAGGGCAGGAATCGAACCTGTAGGGAATGAGCCATATAACAGATTTATTATAAGGCGCATATTTCTTGTTGTCAATTTTATCCTCTCAATTACCTGCATTGCAAACTTGTGAACTCCCTTTCACTGATATGTTCAATTTATCAAGAGGATGATCGAAAGATCGTCCTTATTTTATTGCCTTGGAGGTACTGCGCTTGGGTATTTTCACCGGACTGTTCCACTCCCGCGACAAGCCCCAAAATCGCGTCGGCAGTGCGTTCTCCTTTCTCTTTGGTGGTACGACCGCTGGGATGACGGTCAACGAGCGCAGTGCCATGCAGAGCACGGCGGTATACGCTTGCGTGCGCATCCTCTCGGAAGCCATCGCCGGTCTGCCGATGCATGTGTACCGCCATCGGGTGGACGACGGGAAAGAGCGTTTCCCGCAGCATCCGCTGTACACTCTGCTCCACAACGAACCGAATCCTGAAATGACTTCCTTTGTGTTCAGGGAAACCCTCATGAGCCATCTTCTGCTCTGGGGCAACGCCTACGCACAGATCATCCGAAACGGACGGGGGCAACCTGTCGCCCTGTACCCTCTCCTGCCCAGTAAAATGGACGTGAGTCGCGGAGCCAATGGTCAACTCCTCTACACCTACTACCGGGATACGGATGAAAGCGGTCTGAAACCCAAGGGTGGTTATGTCACGCTCCGAAGAGACGAAGTGCTCCATATCCCCGGTTTGGGTTTTGATGGCCTTGTTGGCTACAGCCCGATCGCTATGGCGAAAAACGCGATCGGGATGGCACTGGCGACCGAGGAGTATGGCGCGCGTTTCTTTGCTAACGGAGCCAACCCCGGCGGCGTGCTGGAGCATCCCGGCGTCATCAAGGACGTGCAACGGGTCAAGGACAGTTGGAACGCGGCGTATCAGGGAAGCGGAAACGCCCATCGCGTGGCGGTTTTAGAAGAGGGCATGAAGTTTCAGGCGATCGGTATTCCGCCGGAACAGGCGCAGTTTTTGGAGACACGCAAGTTCCAAATCGACGAGATCGCCCGCATCTTCCGCGTGCCGCCTCACATGGTCGGAGACCTTGAGAAATCGTCCTTTTCGAATATCGAGCAGCAATCTCTCGAATTTGTGAAGTACACCCTCGACCCTTGGGTGGTGCGCTGGGAACAGTCGCTCTGCCAAGCGTTACTGCTGCCCTCCGAAAAGAGCGAGCTCTTCATCCGCTTCAATCTGGATGGATTGCTGCGCGGCGATTATGCCAGCCGCATGACAGGCTACGCGACCGGCAGGCAGAACGGATGGCTATCCGCGAACGATATCCGCGAGCTGGAGGACATGAACCGTATTCCCTCCTCAGAAGGTGGAGACCTGTTCCTCATCAACGGGAACATGACCAAACTGGCAGATGCCGGCGCGTTTGCGAGCCGGCAAGCCCCGTAAAGAAATCCATACAACGCAAGCATAAGGAGGAACCCAATGAAAAACAAGGTTTTCTGGAGTTGGGTACGGGATGAAACCGAACCGGAGGCGCGGACGCTGTATCTGAACGGCACCGTTGCGGAAGAGAGCTGGTTCTCGGATGAGGTGACCCCCGCCGTTTTCAAGTCCGATCTGCTTTCCGGCAGCGGACCGATCACGGTCTGGATCAACAGTCCTGGCGGCGACTGCGTCGCGGCCGCCCAGATCTACAACATGCTCATGGACTATCCCCATGATGTGACCGTGAAGATCGACGGAATCGCAGCCAGCGCGGCTTCGGTCATCGCCATGGCGGGCACACGTGTGCTCATGTCACCCACCAGTTTGCTCATGATCCACAACCCCCTCACGGTGGCCATGGGTGACAGCGAGGAAATGCACAAAGCGATCCAGTTGCTGGACGAAGTGAAAGAGTCCATCGTGAACGCCTATGAGATCAAGACAGGGCTGTCCCGCACGAAGCTTTCCAACCTCATGGACGCCGAGACCTGGATGAACGCCAACAAGGCGCTGGAACTGGGTTTCTGTGATGAGATTATGTTCCAGCCTGCTTCACACGCGGAACCTGCGGAGAACAGCTTCGTGTTCTCCCGCCGGGCGGTCACCAACAGCCTGCTGGATAAACTCCGCGCTAAGGTTCCCAAACCCCCCGCTACACCGGAACAGCCCAGGACAAAAGCGTCAGACCTCGATAAGAGGCTGGCGCTTTTGCAGCATTAAGGAGACAGGCTTCACCTGTTTTCTACGGCAACAGGCCTAAGATTGGAGGAAGAATCATGAATCAAATCCTTACCCTGCGAGAAAAACGCGCCAAGGCATGGGACGCCGCCAAGGCGTTTCTGGATACCAAGCGCGGCACTGATGGTCTGCTCTCCGCTGAAGACGTCGCCACGTATGAAAAGATGGAAACCGACGTAGTCAGCCTCGGCAAGGAAATCGACCGGCTGGAACGCCAGTCGGCTATTGACGCGGAGCTGTCCCGCGCGACGGCGCAGCCTATCACGAACAATCCGACTAAACCCTTGGAGGAGAAGACAGGCCGCGCGTCTGCCGAGTATCGACGCGCATTCTGGAATGCCATGCGCACGCCAAAACCCAAGTATGAGGTGCTGGACGCACTGCAGATCGGCACGGATTCCGAAGGCGGTTATCTGGTGCCCGACGAGTTTGAAAAGCAGCTCATTCAAGGCTTGGAGGAGCAGAACCTTTTCCGTACCTTAGCCAGCGTGGTCAACACTGGCTCCGGCGACCGGAAGATCCCGGTGGTCGCGACCAAGGGCACGGCTGCCTGGATCGAGGAGGAGGCCGCCTTCCCCGAGAGCGACGATTCGTTCGCGCAAGTGACGATCGGCGCGCACAAGCTGGCCACGATGCTCAAGGTGAGCGAAGAACTGCTCAACGATTCCGTGTTTGGCGTCGAAAGCTACATCGCTTCTGAGTTTGCCCGCCGCATCGGCGCCAAGGAAGAGGAAGCATTCTTCACCGGCGACGGCGTTGGCAAGCCCGTCGGCGTGCTTGCCGAGACCGGCGGCGCGCAACTGGGCGTTACGGCCGCCTCCGCCACGGCACTCACCGCCGACGAAATCATGGATCTGTTCTACGCGCTCAAGTCGCCGTATCGCAAGAAGGCAGTCTTCCTCATGAACGACCTGACTGTCAAGGCGCTCCGGAAGCTCAAAGACGCGAGCGGCCAGTACCTGTGGCAACCCTCCCTGACGGCGGGCGCGCCGGATACGCTCCTCAATCGCCCCGTGTACACCTCGGGCTATGTGCCCACCGTGGCCGCGGGCGCGAGGACGGTCGCTTTCGGGGATTTCAGCTACTACTGGGTCGCCGACCGCCAGGGGCGTTCCTTCAAACGCCTCAACGAGCTGTTCGCCGTGACAGGTCAGGTCGGCTTCATCGCCTCCCAGCGCGTGGACGGCAAGCTCATCCTGCCCGAAGCGGTCAAGGTGCTCCAGCAGAAGGCTTCGTAAAGGAGCGGTGGCATGAGCATCGTGGAAACGCTGCTGCCCAAGGTGAAAGCGAATCTCATTCTGGAACACGGCGCGGATGATGACCTCCTCAAGGGGCTCATCCGTGCCGCCGTTTCCTATGCCGAGAGCTATCAGCATTTGCCCGCAGGTACCTATTTGGAAATAGCCGCCGATGGAGAATCGAGTGAAACGTCCCGCTTCCCGCCCACCACCGAACAGGCCGTGATCATGCTTTCGAGCCATTTCTACGAGAGCCGGGATGGCTCGACGGCGGGTTTTTTTGCGGATAGCGTGCAGGCGGGGCAGCAGGTGTGGAACACAGTCAATCTGCTGTTGCGGCTGGATCGGAACTGGAGGGTGTGACGGTGAGCTTTGGCAAGATGAACATACTGGTGGATATCGTCCAGACTGCGCCCGTGAAGGATTCAGAAGGCTTTGTCGTAAGCGGTGATACCATTCTGGCAACCGTCCGCGCTTACCGGGAAGAAAAACACGGCAATGAAAGCTGGGCAAACCGCGCCGCCTTCTCCACAGCCAGCGCACTGTTCCGTTTCCGCAAGCATCCAGCGTTCACAGTCACGACTGACATGGTACTGGTCTGTGACACTGGGCGCTACCGGATTCTCAGTGTGGAGGATGTGCGCGGGCGAGGCCTGTATATCGAGGTTTTGGCTGAAAAACTTGAGCCGACGGTGAGGTAACCCAGATGGCAAAAGCGATTGTCAAGATGCCAGAGGAGTTCCTCCTGAAAATCAGCCGGTTGGAAGGCAGCACCGATGACATCGTTCCCAAGGTGCTCGAAGCTGGCGGCAAAGTGATGCTGCAGAAGGTGAAAAGCAACCTGCAGGCGGTCATTGGCAAGGGTACGAAGCGCCGGTCCAGGAGCACGGGCGAACTGCTCCGCTCGATCGGGCTATCTCAGGCCAGGCTGGATCGTAACGGGGATCACAATGTGAAGGTTGGATTCGCTGAGCCGCGAAGCGATGGCGGCAGCAATGCCAAACTGGCCAACATTCTAGAGTATGGCAAACACGGTCAACCCGCCCGACCTTTCCTGAAACCGGCCAAATCTTCATCGAAATCCGCCTGTGAGCAGGCGATGATAGACAAACTGGAGGAGGAATTGCGGCAGATATGAGCTTACTTTCGGAACTGAATACCCTGCTGGATGCCCTCCGCATCCCAGTCGAGACGGGCGTTTTCACCGGGAAAGCGCCCGAAACCTATGTGGTGATCACCCCGCTTTCGGACTCGTTTGCCCTGCACGCAGACGATCATCCTAGCCTAGAGGTACAGGAAGCTCGGGTATCCCTGTTTTCGCAGGCGAACTACCGGCCGTTCAAGCGGGCGATCGAGCGGGCGCTGCTGGCGGGTGCGATCATCATAACCGACAGGCATTATGTCGAACATGAGGATGATACAGGCTACCACCATTACGCCATCGACGTGGCGAAGCATTACGTATGGGAGGAATGAGGTTTGGCAACGATCGGTTTGGATCGGCTGTATTACGCAAAGATCACCGAAGCCTCGGATGGCGAGGAAACCTACGGCGTACCTGCGCCGTTGGCGAAGGCCATGAAGGCGGAACTGTCCATCGAGCTGGCGGAGGCAGTGCTCTATGCTGATGATGGGGCCGCCGAGGTGATCAAGGATTTCAAATCAGGCACCCTTTCGCTGGGCGTGGACGATATCGGCGTCGCCGCGGCGCGCGATCTGACCGGCGCGGTGGCGGATGACAACGGCGTGCTCGTCTCCGCGAGCGAAAACGCAGGCGCACCCGTGGCCGTTGGGTTTCGCGCACTGAAACCGGACAGTAAATACCGTTACTTCTGGCTTTACAAGGTGAAGTTTGGCATTCCCGCCACCAACCTGCAAACCAAGGGCGAATCCATCACCTTTTCTACGCCTACGATTGAGGGCACGGTGTTAAGGCGTAACAAACTGGACGGTCTGGGGAAGCATCCTTGGAAGGCTGAAGTTACCGAAGGCGCGGCCGGGGTGGCTACCGCTACGGTCACGGGCTGGTTTGGTCAGGTCTATGAACCGGTTTACACACTCTCCGGCGGCGAATAAGACTTTACGGGAGGCTTTACATGATGGATACAGAACACAGCGCCACCATTGTGATTGGTGGACAATCCTATGAGCTGATCCTCACCACCCGCGCCACCAAGGAGATCGCTCGCCGTTACGGCGGGCTGGAGAACCTTGGCGAGAAGCTCATGAAGTCAGAGAACTTTGAAATGGCCTTGGACGAGGTCGTGTGGCTGCTCACGCTGCTGGCTAATCAGGCCATTCTGGTGCGCAATCTGAAAAACAAGGAAGCGCCGGAGCCGCTGCTGACGGAAGCAGATGTCGAGCTGCTGACCTCCCCGCTGGATCTGGCTGCGTACAAGGAAGCGATCACGGAGGCTATGTTCCGGGGCACCAAGCGCAATATCGAGAGCGAGGAAGAAAGCTCAAAAAACGGGGCAGTCGGGTAACGGACGAGGAGGTCTTTACCCGGCTTTTTTATTATGCCACAGTATCGATGGGCATGCGCGCAGAGGATTTCTGGCTCATGCCCATCGGGCTGTTCTTCGATTTATGGTGCTGTCACAAACAGTTCCTGGGGATCGAGAAGCCGAAGAAGCACTGGAGCATTGATGACGTCATTCCCATGGACGTTTAGCGAGGCAGAGGATCCTCCCGCCTTACAGCAAGGACAGATATTCCCGCCTTGCGTCTACGATGGCATAGAAGATGATGCGCTTTTGCGCGTTGTCAACCTTGTGAAACACCAGGTAGCGGTTGACGATCAAAACCCGATACCCTTGCTTTTTCAGCAGGCTATAGCGAGGTGCGCTTCCGCTTTCCGGGAACGCGCGAAGGCGCATCATCGCCTCTTCGATTTCAGACAGGCATTTCAGCGCCGCGTCGATGTCTCCTGAATCGTTGGCGATGTATTGAATGATGTCATTCAACTGGTCGCTAAACTTGTCTGTTCGCAAAAGCAGATAACTCATTCCGCTTTCCTCGCCATCAGGCTCTCCCGAATGGAGGCAAAGGTTTCTTCCAAGGGTGCGACATGACCCTGCGCCACATCTTCTTCCGCCTCGGCGAGCATGCGCAGAAGCTCGAGTTCGCTGCGCATTTGTTCATATTCCGCAAGGCCGAGCAACACGGTATCCCCACGCCCGTTGACGGTTATGTAGACGGGTTTTCTAGTTTCCCGGCAGGTTTTCGAGATTTCCGCGTAGCGATTCCGTAAATCGGCGGATGGACGAATAATCTCCATAGCAACGCCTCCTTCGTAATCAAATTATATCATGGAACGACTATTTAAGCAACGGAGGTGGTTGCGTGGCTGATAGTAAATGCTACATCATGGATATTTTATCACGTTATTCTTTCATTCCAGTCTTTCTGTTGATTCCAGACTCAATCGCTTGCTTAATTATTTCTGGCGAGACACTTTCCTTATCATAAATCTCAAGGACGATTTCTTCAGTGGACTCTCTTGTCCGATGTGTATCTCGTACAAGAAGAATGAGTTTCCCATGCAAATTGTCTCCCTTTTTCTTTCCTCGATTACAAGCATTAATAATACTGGTCACAAGATCAATAACAGACTTTGCGACAGTTAATCCAGCAGTTCCCAGTGCTAGCCACGCAATAATCTCAGGACCGCTTTCATGTTCATGGATTTCAAACCCATTATTCTGCAAATCCGAGGTTTTATAGAGTTCAATAGTAGAATTCACTTCTGGTGAGTGCGAAGGGCAGAAGCAGCCTTGTTCTACCCGAATCTTTATTGTTATTGTACCGTAGTCATCTGATCTCATAGGCTACACCTCTTATGTATTCTTTAGCAACAATTTTTCTACTATTCGAATCCTAACACAAATTATGGTAATTCTCAATCAAAATACTAATTGAAGGAGGTGACAGCTTGGGACAGGATAACTTTGGTCTGAAAATCGGTGTCGAGGGAGAGCGCGAGTTCAAACAGGCGCTTGCCGACATCAATCAGAGCTTCAAGGTGCTGGGCAGCGAAATGGCGCTGGCAACCAGCCAGTTTGATAAAAACGATAAGTCCGTCCAGGCTATCACCTCCCGAAACGCCGTCCTCAACAAGGAAATTGAAGCTCAAAAAGAAAAGATCGCCACCCTCAAAGCCGCGCTGGACAACGCGGCTTCTTCTTTTGGAGAGAATGACCGTCGTACGCAGAACTGGCAGATCCAACTCAATAAGGCGCAGGCCGAACTTAACGGCATGGAGCGCGAGCTGGAAGAGTCTGCCGATGATGCGGACGATCTGGGCGAGCAGATTGTAGGTTCTGGCGAAAACGCCGAAAAGGCGGGCGGCAAGTTTGAAAAGCTCGGCAGCATCTTAAGCGGCATCGGCAAGGCGATGGGCACCGTGGCCGCTGCGGCCGGAGCCGCCGCTATCAAGCTCGGCAAGGAAGTTGTACAACAGTTTGGCGAGCTGGAGCAGAACCTTGGCGGCTCGGAGGCGGTTTTCGGGAAATACGCCGAATCCATCCAGCGCACGGGCGAAGAAGCCTACAAGAACCTCGGCGTGTCGCAGAGCCAGTATCTCGCTACCGCCAACAAAATGGGTGCGCTGTTCCAAGGCTCTGGAGTTGAGCAGCAAAAAAGTCTGGAACTGACCGAAAAAGCCATGCAGCGCGCCGCCGACATGGCTTCCGTCATGGGCATCGACATGCAGATGGCGCTCGATTCCGTCGCAGGCGCTGCTAAAGGCAACTTCACCATGATGGACAACCTCGGTGTGTCCATGAACGCCACGACACTAGAGGCATACGCTCTCGCCAAGGGACTCGATTTCACCTGGGCGTCGGCCAGCAACTCACAAAAGGCTGAACTGGCCATGCAGATGTTCTTCGAGAACACGGAGCAATATGCGGGCAACTTCGCGCGGGAATCCACGCAGACGATTTCCGGCTCGCTGGGACTCATGAAAGCCGCGCTGGGTTCCTTCACGGCAGGCCTTGGCAACGCGAACGCCGACATGACCAACCTGACGCAGAATCTGGTGGACGCGTTTCAGGCGGTCGTGCAAAACATCGTGCCGGTGCTGGAGAACGTTGTGAGCGCTTTGCCGGTTGCGACAGGAGCGATTCTTACCGCAATCGGGGATCTGCTGCCGATGCTGCTCGAGACCGTCACCTCCCTGTTCACGCAGGTGTTGGGAACGCTTCTGAGCCTGCTGCCCGAACTGATCCCGGCAGCGGTGAGTGCCATCATGACGATCACCGGCGCGCTGATCGAAAACCTGCCGCTATTGGTTGCGGCGGCAGTGCAGCTGGTCACCGCACTGGTAGGAGGAATCGGGGCGGCGCTGCCCACACTCATTCCTGCCGCTGTGACCGCCGTCACGACGATTGTGCAGGGCTTGTTGGAACAGCTACCTCTCCTGCTGGACGCGGCGCTGCAGCTGATTCTTGGCCTTGCGCAGGGATTACTTAATGCCATTCCTCAGCTCATTGAAGCGTTGCCTGCCATCATCGACGCGCTGGTGAATTTCCTGATCCAGTCTATCCCGCAGATCATTCAGGCCGGTATTCAGCTCCTGACTGCGCTGGTGACGGCGCTTCCGACGATCATCGCGGCCATCGTGAAAGCGATCCCGCAGATCATTTCGAGCATCATTAACGCTGTCATTACTGCTATTCCGCTCATTATCGACGCGGGTATTAAAC
Source organism: Candidatus Limiplasma sp. (assembly GCA_963666755.2). Classification (GTDB taxonomy): domain Bacteria; phylum Bacillota; class Clostridia; order Christensenellales; family Aristaeellaceae; genus CAXXOK01. Next base: position 2,066,429 of record CAXXGW010000009.1, on the reverse strand, counting down.
TGCTGGTCGCGCTGATTCAGGCGTTACCGCAGATCATCACGACCGTGGTCACGGCGGTGCCCCAGATTGTCGGCGCGCTGACTGGGGCGTTTGTGGGGAACATCGACAAGATTATCCTCGCAGGTGTGCAACTGTTCGTTGCCCTGATCAAGAACCTTCCGACCATCATTGTGGAGATCGTGAAGGCCGTACCCCAGATCATAACAGCGCTGGTGAACGGTTTTACGAGTTCCATCGGCCAGATTGCCACCGTGGGCGGCAATCTCATCAAGGGATTGTGGCAGGGCATCTCGGACGCGGGCGCTTGGCTTCGCGATAAGATTTCCGGTTTCTTTGGTGGTGTGGTCGACAGTATTAAGAATTTCTTCGGCATCCACTCGCCCTCGACGCTGTTTGCCGGGCTTGGCCGCAATATGGGCGAAGGCATCGGGGTCGGGTTTGAGGAGGCCATGGCCGGTGTGGCCAGAGATATGCAAAATGCCATCCCAACCAGCTTTGACATGAACACGAGGGTCAAAGGCTATGGTTCTGGGACACTGTCTACGGGCGCTAACATCACGCAGAATATCTCGGTCGTATCGCCCAAAGCGCTCTCTGAAAAAGAGTTCGCTCGCGAATTCAAAAACTTGTCCCGCAAACTGGCGCTTGAGTATTAAGGAGGTGCGGCGTTGGAATTAACGTATACGAACGCAAACGGGGAAAGCGTCACCCTCCGGCAGATGCGTCCGTTCTTCCTGACGCGGGTGGATGGCGTCGGCAAAGTGCGCCAGACCGTGAACACCTTCAAGGCGCCCGATCAGGACGGCGCTATTTTCATCTCCTCCGCCATGGACATGCGAAACATCACGCTGGAAGGTTCGGTTATCACCCCCACGGTCGCGGAAACCTACGATCAACGGAGGCGTTTCCTGCGTGTATTCACGCCTAAACTGCATGGAACGCTCGTCTACCGCAACCGGCAGATTCAATGTGTCGTGGAGGAAGCAGGATTTGCCGCTTCATCCCGCGAGCGTGCGCCAAATTTCTTCATCAGCCTTCTGTGCCCGTCGCCTTTCTTTGAAGCGCTGGAGGAGATACGGGAAGAATTGGCCATGTGGTCGCCGCTCCTGCTCTTTCCGCTTGAAATACCGGGTGCAGGCATGGAATTTGGTATCCGGCAGCCTAGTCAGATCATCACGGTGGACAATATCGGCGATGTTGCCTGCGGATGCCACATCATCTTTCGGGCGCTGGGCAGCGTGACCGGCCCGGAACTCATGAGCCTTGACACCGGAGACGTGCTTTGCCTGAACACGGTCATGGAGTCTGGTGAGGAACTCCATGTGTATACACACTTTGCCGGGAAACGGGTGATCCGGGTGTTTGGGGCTGAGGAAAGCAACGCCTTTTCACTACTGGACACCAGCTCTGTGTTTCTGCAGCTGGAACCAAGGCGCAATCTGCTTCGCTATAACGCCGCTGAAAACATGGATCTGCTTGAAGTGACCATTCTGTATCGGCCTAAGTTTCTGGGGGTGTAGTGTGGAGCTATATGTGTACGGGAACACACGGCAACTGGTTGGTGTTGTAGAATCCTTTGAATACCTGCGCTGGACACGTCGGTATTCTCAGTGTGGCGCCTTTGAACTGAAAGCCATCGCTACTCCGGATAACATCGCGCATCTTGCCCTCGGCAATTTCCTCTGGAAAAGCGATGATGAGGAAGTCGGGATCATTGAACATCTGGAAATGAACCAGGCAGACAAGGAAACGATCACAGTCAGCGGGCGGTTTGCGACCAGCTTTCTGGCGCGTCGTACTATCTGGGGCATAGAAACGCTCAGCGGGGATTTGTCCGCGTGTGCTTTGCAGGTTATCAACAATCACCTGATTACGCCCAGCGACACCAATCGGCAGATTGCAGGCGTTGCATTCGCGTCACCTGCCCTTGGCGTAATTGTCAACACGCAGGTATCCTACAAAAACCTCATGGATACGATCACTGGACTTTGCGATGCTTCCGACAGGGGCATCAAGACGGTGTTTGACCCCTCGACCGGAACCCTTACAGTCGCACTCTATGTCGGTGCCGCATCGCAGGCCGTCTTCTCCCGCGAGTACGAAAACCTGACGTCGCAAATCTATACGCAGAGCGCTGTGGACTACGCGAACGCTGCGCTCATTGGCGGAGAGGGCGAAGGCATGTCGCGTGTGCTGGCTTCCATCGCCGACGTCACCGGTGAAGCCAGACGCGAGGTTTTTGTCGACGCTAAAGACCTGCGGCTGGAAGACTTCGGGGCTGGATATACCGATGCGCTTCTGTATCGTGGGCAAAACAAGCTAACGGAGCTATCCATGGCGCATTCCTTTGACGCGGAGGTCAATCCGCACGGAAACCTGCGCTACAAAATCGATTTTGACCTGGGACAAGCGGTCACCGTGCTCTCGAAGAAGTGGGGTGTCACATTGGCCGCGCGTATCACGGAGATCGAAGAAAGTTACGACGCGAGCGGGCAGACTCTGAATATTGTGTTCGGTAAAGGCGCGTTATCGCTTCTCCAAAAACTGAAAGGCGGCTGATCGTTTGGAAAAGAGCGGATTCTTCAACTCCTCCGGCGGCGACCGGGTTTACAGCGCCACGGATTTTGCCGCCTATTTCGGGAGGCTCGTCAGCAACGGCATCTTCTATGCCAACGCCACCAACCTGCAGGTTACGCCGGGAAACGGGATGGCAGTTAATGTTGCGGCCGGAAGCGCGTGGATCAATGGGTACTCCTACGAGAACACGGACACGCTTGAACTGAACCTTACCACAGCCAGTGGTGTGAACCCGCGCATTGACCGGGTCGTTGTTCGTTTCAGCACTGTGGAGCGCAGGATCCATCTGGCGGTGTTGACAGGCACGCCGGCAGAAATTCCGGCAGCGCCCGTGCTGACCCGAAGCAACGATACCTATGAACTTGGGATTGCAGACATTATGATACCGAGAGGTTCTGTAACGGTTGCGGCGATCAATATTACCGATTCACGCCTGAATACGACGCTTTGCGGCTTGGTTAACTCCCTGGTGACCGCTGTGTACGAATAGGGAGGTGTGTCAATGCCATCGGTTTCTTATGCGCTCAGTTCTTTTTCAAAGACCAATACCGATCTGGCTTCCGGAGCAACCTTTACAGCCAGTGCTTCGGGATCCGCTGTGTCCGGCGCCTACATCACTTCCGCCACATTGTATTTAAGCAGCATCCGGACGTACTCCTCTGCTGGGTATCTGACTTTCACCAGAGGCTCCGGATCAGGAACAACCGGTAACTTTTCATCCAACAGTTCCACACACTCGGAAACCGTTACGCTGAGCAGCTATAACGATGCCTTGCTAACGGCTGGCGGCGGCACGGTTTCCTTCACTCTCAAGCGTTCGACATCTGGCTCTGGGAATATCCTCAACCTACGCAGCGGCATTACTGGTACCCTGACGCTAAATTACCAACTAAGCTCAACTGCCTGTACCGCGCCCACTGCTTGCACGGTCGGCAGCACACTGTCTGAAGGCAACGTGACGCTCTCGTGGAGCGGAGCGGCTGGCGGCACCAACAATGCCATTTCCTCGTATGAGATCCAGTACAGTGAATCCAGCGATAACGCCACCTGGGGCGCATGGACAGCGCTGACTGCGGTAACTACCACCGCCACCAGCGGCAGCGTGTCGGTTGCGCCTTCCTCCACACGTGGGAATTACCGGCGCTTTCAAGTGCGAACACGCGGCGATGCAGGGGCAAGCTATTATTCCGGCTGGAAAGTATCAACAAATGCGGTACGCCGAAACACCCTGCCGACAGCTCCCACCGCCGTCACCGCAATGCCTGCTGTGTACAGCACGGAGGCAATCTCCCTCACATGGAGCGGTGCGGCTGGGGGCACCAGCGCGATTAAGGGATTTACGATCGCCAGCCGAACCGCTGCGGACAATGCCACCTGGAGCGCGTGGACAACGCTGACCACACTGACGCAGACCGCAGGCAGCGGCAGTTATGTGCCTACGGTATCACGGGTCATTGGCACGTATACACAGTTTGGGGTCTCAACGATCGACGCGCTGGATGTCAGTTCCGCTGTAAAGGCCAGCGCCAGCATCTTGTGTTCGATCACCCCGTGCGGGTTGCCTACCGCTTTCTCGCTCAGCGCGACACTGACAGAAGGCGCGGTCACGCTCTCGTGGAGCGGAGCAACCCATGGCGCGGGCAATGCGATCACCGCGTATGAGCTGCAGTACAGCGAATCCACAGATGGCTCCACTTGGGGCGGCTGGACGGCGCTGGCTATCGTAAGCAGCACTGCCACAAGCGGTAGCCAGAGCGTGAATCCCTCCGCCACAGCGGGCACGTACCGCCGATTCCGGCTTCGGATTCAGGGTACAGCCGGGGAAACCTATTACTCAGACTGGATGGTTTCCAGTAATAGTGTCAGGCGCAGTATCCCGCCAACTGCGCCGGCAGCCTTTACGGCCTCGCCTGCAGTGTACGACACGGGGCTGATTACGCTGACATGGAGCGGCATCGTAGCCGGGACCAGCATGATCAAGCAGGTGGTGGTCCAGCAGGCCACCTCGGCAGATGGCGTGACTTGGGGCGCGTATGAGGCGCTTACAACGATCACGACGAGCGCGACTTCCGGTACCTATGAAGCCACGCCATCCAGTGTTTCTGGGATGTCTACGCGGTATCGCCTGAGCGTGACCGATACGCTGAACGCGATCTCCGCATATGCGCTCAGCAATGTGGTTCGCAAGGTTAGCCCGCCGACCGCGCCGGTGGTCACCGCGCCAAAGGCGGCAAGCCAGACGTGCACAGCAACCCCGCGCTTCCTGATCACAACCGGGGCAAGGTTGGGTGGCGGCACGCAGAAGGTATGCGTGAAGATTGGCACGACGGACTGGCTAGATTCGGTTGCCAATCCGGAACGGTTCTCCTCCTCAGGGGTTTTAGTGAACGGTGTTCCAACCATCTACACGCCCGCTGAGCTTGCGCCAGGTAGTTATACGATCACCTTCCGAAGTGTGGATAGCGGTTCAGAAGCTGTCAGTCCTGAGGTGGTGCGAAGCTTTACGGTGCTTGCCCCACCCTTTGAGGAAATCGTATCTAATGTGACCAAGGTCAAGGCTTCGCACATCAGGAGTCTGCGAACCGCCGTCAACAACGTCCGCGACTTCTATGGCATGTCAATGCTAAGCTGGTCGGAAGATATCGTATCAGGCAAAACCTATGTGAAAAACTGGCCGATTCATGTGTTGGAGCTTCGCAAGGCGATTGAGCAGGTGGTGGATTTCATCAACAGCTTTGATGTGACATGGGCAAGCAAGTTGCCTGATCCTGCGTGGATTCCCATCACGATGGGCAGGCCTCAAGCGGCAGTAATGCAACAGCTACAGACCATAATCCTTGGATTATAACCGGTTCCCGATTCGCGTCCCCGCAAAAGCAGGGGCGCTTTATCATAACCATCTTACTATGGGAGGAAACATTATGAAGGAAATCTGGGGTTGGATTCAAGCGGCGCTGGCAGCCGTGGGTGGGTTTCTCGGTTGGTTTGTCGGCGGCTTCGACGGTCTGCTTTACGCGCTGATAGCCTTGATGGCAGCCGATTACGTGACGGGCGTGATGTGCGCCATTGCGGACAGAACGCTTTCCAGCGCGGTTGGTTTTCGCGGCATCGCCAAGAAGGTGTTGATCTTCGTACTGGTCGGCGTAGGGCACATCGTGGATACCTACCTGATCGGCAACGGGAGCGCACTGCGCACGGCGGTACTGTTCTTTTATTGTTCCAATGAGGGCGTGTCGATGCTGGAAAATGCGGGTCATCTCGGCCTGCCGATTCCGCAAAAGCTCAAGGACGTGCTCGAGCAGCTTCATAACCGGGACGGCGACAACGAAGTCAAGTAACACGGCGGCGGCAAACAAGCCGCCGCTTTTCCTTTTAGGAGGGTTTCGAATGGGCGAACAAATGAACCGTGTGGCCATGCCGTTTACCAACGAGCATTTCATGGCCTTCTGCGAGAAGATGTTAGGGCAACCCTATTGGTATGGGTGCTGCATGTATAAGGCCACCGGCGGCCTCTTGTCCCGAAAAACCAGCCAGTATCCGTCCTCGTACGCGGCATCCCGCACCGCGCGTTACAGGCAGGATGTCGCTGCGAAGAAGATCGTAGCGGATTGCATTGGCGCAGCAAAAGGATATGCCTGGACAGGCGGCGGTATCGGTATACTGGAGGCGATCGGGACGGACGCCTCCTATACCAGCAAATACGGCGCCAATGGTTGCCCGGATAAAGGCGCGAACGGCATGTTCACCTACGCAAAGAGCAAAGGCATGGACTGGGGATCCATTGGGACGCTGCCGGAGATCGTGGGATTGGCGCTGTACAAATCCGGTCATGTGGGCTATTACGCCGGAAACGGTTATGCGATTGAGTGGAAAGGCTTCTCATATGGCTGCGTCAAGACCAAGGTGGCCGGGCGCGGCTGGACGCATTGGTACAAGCTGCCGTTCATCCGATATGGCGATGATTCAATTCCCGTAACAGACGATACTCCGCCCACCGTTAATCTTGGTGCCAGAACGCTTCGGTATACCAAAGGCCGTGCCATGCTCCGGGGCGAGGATGTGCTGGCCGTGCAGGCAAGGCTGCTTGAGCTGGGCTTTGATCCCGGCAAAGCGGACGGCGTGTATGGTCCTTTGACAGCAGCCGCAGTCATCGCTTTTCAGTTGTCGCGGCAACTGGATGCGGATGGAATTGTCGGGCCAGTCACCCGTGCCGCATTGCAGTCATGACCAGCGAGCAGAAAAAGCGATTGGAACAGTTGCGTTCAGAAGGTCTTGGATATAAACGGATAGCGGCGGAGCTTGGAATTTCGATCAACACTGTGCAATCCTATTGCCGCAGGCATCCTGATAAAATCAATACGCCGACTCATCATATCAAGAACACCTGTTTGTGCTGTGGTGCAATGCTTCACCATACGCCCGGCGCCAAGAAACGCAAGTTCTGCACCGACCGTTGCCGCATCACTTGGTGGAACGCGCACCCAGAAGCGGGCGCGAAGCGAAAAGTGCGAGAGGTTGCCTGTTGTTTCTGCGGTGCGCATTTTTTCGCTGTTGGGGAACAGACAAGAATGTATTGCTCCCGTATCTGCAGCGCCAGGGCTAGAGCCAGACCGGCACGCAGGGAGGGAACAGATGGATAAGGAAAACCGCATACTGCACTACAGCGCGGCGCTGGCGGTCTTTCGGACATGGGTTCGCCAGGGCTGGATCGCGGAAGACGATTTTCAGTTGCTGGAAGCTAAGATAGCGGAACGCTATGGGCTATCAAACAACAGTATATATCGTCAAACCCCTTGATAATCCAGGCTTTCAGAGCGAATATACCATGACCGAAGGGAGGAATCGGCATGGAGCGAATCATTACAAGGGTTCCAGTACAACATACTCAGGCGCTAAAACTGACCAGGGTTGCAGGCTATGCCAGAGTATCCAGTGATAAGGACGCAATGCTCCATTCGCTGGCGGCACAGGTGGACTACTACCAGAAGCTCATTCTGGAAAACCCGCAATGGATATACGCCGGGATGTACGCAGATGAAGCGCTGACCGGCACCAAGGGCAACCGACCCGCGTTTCAGAAAATGCTTAGTGACTGCCGCGAGGGGAAGATCGATCGGATCATAACCAAGTCAATCAGCCGGTTTGCGAGAAACACGCTCGATCTGCTGGACGCGGTTAGGGAACTTAGGGCCATGGACGTGGATGTATACTTCGAGGAACAGAATATTCACACGACGGACGGGGATGGCGAGCTGTTGCTCACCATCCTCTCTTCTTTTGCTCAGGAAGAAAGCCTCTCGGCGAGTGAAAATCAGAAGTGGCGTATCCAGAAGAACTACCGGGAAGGAAAGCCCGTTACAACCATCTGGATCTACGGCTACCGTTGCCATAAGGAAATCTACACGGTTGTTCCCGAGGAGGCCGAGGTAGTGCGGATGATTTTTACAGATTATCTGTCCGGGCTTGGGAAGAATGCGATCATGCGCAAGCTCACAGCATTGAGCATCCCCACCTGTACAGGCGGACGCTGGACGGAGACCAGCGTTATGCAGATGCTTCGCAATGAGAAGTACGCGGGGCATCTGTTGCTCCAGAAGGTCTTTATCACCGACCATATCACGAAGCAAACCAAGCCAAACCATGGAGAGATGCCGAAATTCCTTGTGAGAAACCATCACGAGGCGATCATTGACGAGGACACCTTCGAAGCGGTACAGCGAGAGATCGCGGTACGGGCTTCTCAGAAAAGCGGGAAGCAGGCGCAATCCACCAGCGTCTTCTCCGGGATGATTCGTTGCCAGCGTTGCGGCAGGTACTTTCACCGCAAGGTCGCCAATGGGGGTTCAAAATATGCTAAGCAGAGTTGGGCTTGTCCGACATACATAAGCCAAGGCAAGCAATTTTGCGACGCCAAACGGATCCCGGAGGACATTCTGATCGTTCAATGCTGTGAAGTCTTGGGATTGGCAGTCTTTGATGAGGACGTTTTTCGCAAAACCGTCACAGAAATTCTGGTGCCTGCGGATGGACAGTTGCTTTTCAAGCTCAGCGACGGTACCGAACGGCGCACTGTCTGGCATCACCCTTCCCGATCAGCAAGCTGGACGGATGAAATGAAAGCGGAAGCTCGAGCGGCTGCCGGAAAGAGGAATACACATGCCTGAAGTTACGATGATCCCAGCCAGCATTGCCCGCATATCCGCCAAAGCATCTACCGGCGTTCAGTGCCGTCGGGTGGCTGCCTATGCCCGCGTTTCCACCGACAGCGAGGAGCAGTTGACCAGCTACGAGGCTCAGGTGGATCACTACACCAAGTACATCCAGAGCCGAGAGGACTGGATCTTCGTTGGCATTTATACGGACGAAGGTATCTCGGCGACCAATACCCGTAAACGCGACGGCTTCAATAAAATGGTTTCCGATGCGGTGGCGGGAAAGATCGACCTTATCGTCACTAAGTCGGTCAGCCGCTTTGCCCGAAACACCGTTGATAGCCTCACCACCGTGCGAAAGCTCAAGGACAAGAATGTCGAGGTCTACTTTGAAAAGGAGAACATATACACCTTCGACGGCAAGGGCGAGCTTTTGATAACGATCATGTCGTCTCTCGCCCAAGAGGAGAGCCGCTCCATCTCGGAAAACGTCACCTGGGGCGTTCGCAAGCGCATGGCGGACGGACGCGTCAACTTACCGTACAAGCATTTTCTGGGCTACCGCAAGGGTGAGGATGGGCTGCCGGAGGTCGTGGAGGAGGAAGCGGCGATCGTTCGCCGCATCTTTCGGCAGTTCATGGAGGGCAAGACCCCGTCGATGATCGCCAAGCTGCTACAGGTTGATGGAATCCTTTCGCCGGGCGGCTCTCAGGTCTGGCAGGTGGCGACGGTACGCTCCATCCTGACCAACGAAAAGTACAAGGGCGACGCGCTACTGCAAAAGCGGTATACGGTAGACTTTCTGACGAAGGAACGGAAGCTGAACCATGGCGAAGTGCCACAGTACTATGTGCAAAACAGCCATCCGGCGATCATTGACCCGGATGATTTTAACGCGGTGCAGGCGGAAATGGCGCGGCGTAAGGAGATCAGCCGCCCCAATACCTGCGGCAGCGTGTTTTCCAGCAAGATCGTCTGCGGCGATTGCGGCGGGTATTACGGCCCCAAGGTCTGGAATAGCAACCGTCCGAACCGGAAGATCATCTGGCGTTGTAATGACAAATACAAGCACGAGCCTCATTGCCAGACGCCACACATCACCGAGGAAGAAATCCGTGTCCAGTTCATTGAGGCGTTCAACCGGCTGCTGGGGATGAAGGAACAGGTCATCGCGGATTGCCGGATCGCTCGGGAGACGCTTCGTGACTGTTCTTCGCTGGACCGGGAGATTGCGGAACTGCGCAAGGAGCAGGCGCAGGTTGCTGAACTGGCACGGATTGCGATTTTGGAGCATGTAGGCGTGTCGGCGGGCGACGCTAATGTGCTTCAGGAGGAATACCTCGCTAAAAACGATGCATTGGCTCAGCGGATTGTTCAGTTGGGGGAGGAGTTTCGGCGGAGGCTGGAGAAGTGCGACTTGATCGCGAAGTTCATACGAAACCTTGCAAAACAGGAGACGGTCATTGACGCTTTTGATGAAAAACTGTTCATGGCGGTGGTAGATCATGTTTCTGTTGGTAGAGATGGATGTACGGCGCTTCATTTGATATATGGAGCCCGTCTACCGAAAACTTCAATATAGGGATTGCCTCAACATAACTACTCAATACGTTGCCAGAGTGTTCATGTGTTTCTCATTTGAGGATTGCCTTGTTTGAAAATTCCCCTGGACTTTTTCTTTATAATACGCTATACTTGTAGTACCCAAGTTGAAGGAGGGCAATGTAATGCCTACTTTTGTTGATATGTTTGCAGGCGCAGGAGGTTTCAGTGAAGGATTCCTTCAAGCCGAAGTTGATGGAAAGCATTTTGATTTTTTGCTTGCCAGCGACATTAACCCAACGTGTGAAGTCACACACAGAATGCGATATAATGAACAGCTTGGACTAAACACCGCCTTCTTGACAAAGGATATTACAGCTCCTGATTTCATTGAGGACCTATGCGCCGCAGTTAAAAACAGCGATGGCACACCCGGAGTTGACGTATTAACCGGAGGGCCTCCATGCCAGTCCTTTAGTTTGGCTGGTGAACGTAGAAAGAATGATAAAAAGGACGATCTGTTCTCTTACTATCTGAAAGTTATCGAAGCGTTACGTCCAAAATACTTCGTTATGGAAAACGTTGCTGGCATTCTTACAAAAGATGATGGCAAAGTCAAAGAACGGATTCTAAACGAAATCCGCAATATCGTCGATTATCATGCTCTTTCTACTTTTATCGAGGAGAGTCTTTCGATAATAACACCGAGCCAAGTAACCTGCGACGATGACCGAAAGGCATATGAAACGTCGCTACGAATATTACGTATTTGGCTCACTCAAAACCAGATTGTTGTGCAACGAAGAGCCGATTACATGCGCGTAAAGGAAGAAATCGAGCGCCTTAACCTTTCAGAATCTCAGAAACATTTTGCACTTCGTTCTTTACTCGAGAATAAAAACGAAACGTCAAATCCCTCCTTAATCGATTTTTGCACTGAGTTGTCGGGCCAATTTGTGGATGCTTATCGGAATAATAAGGAGACAGTAGAAGATGACAGAAATGTGATACGGCAGGTTCTGCTGCTTATTGCACATCAAACCGACATTTTACACATACGTGAAAAGGTGAAATTCGAGATCAATTATGCACAACTTAAACGCAGTAAGTATAAGGAGCGTTTTGATCGCATAACAAATTATCTCGATATGGCCAATATCATCGAGACTGCTATCACGCAATGTGATTATCTTATTAGCTCTTCAAATAGCGACAAGGCAATATCCGCAGTTCAATCAGTGAGATTTGCACTAGAGGTTTTGTTTGAAGGCGCCTATGTTACAACAAGACGCATCCTCAGGATAGTAGCAAAAAACGCATCAACCACCGATTATTTGCGTCTTCAAAATTCGGCAGAGAGAGTAGCATTATATAGAATTGCCTCGCCTATAACGCTCCTCGCATCTGATTATGGCGTGCCACAAAACAGAATTCGAGTGGCTTTCATTGGATGTCGGAATGATCAGGAACTAATAACAGAGATTCCAGCGACCGTTTCAGAATCAGAAAAAGTTACAGTAGCAGAAGCTATTGGTGATCTGAACTACATCGGGATTGGTAAACGGGCGCATGACTATGATATGGCGTTTTTCAGACGCTTTGCTAAATCCAAATATGGCTCAATTCATCGTACTGCGACCAGCCAACTTGAAGTTGCGACGACAGATCAAGAATGCCATTCTTACGCTGAGTGGAGCCGTAAAGGTCGATTAAATCCAGCTCGTTTCCCTAAAATGGTTGGGAGGAAGTCTCTGTATACACCTGCAAATAATTACGACGAAATGCAAACAGCTCCAGTTCTGTCTGCAACTTTGCATAATCATGAAACATCGAACCACAACGAGGAAGTACAGGCTAGATATGGTCTTATGCGCAAGTATGGCGATTATCACAAAGCAAAGGAAACAGAACCGGATAATCCCTTGCTACAAACGAACAAGAGAAACTATACCTGTCTGGTTGCCGATAAGCCAAGCACAACAATCGTTACTATAGGCGATGATTTTGCCCATTACGATGCTGATCGATCATTAACCGTTCGAGAGATGGCAAGGTTGCAGTCGTTTGATGACAATTTCGTTTTTCAAGGCAAGAGAACGACGGGGGGGGACAGGCGAAAACTGGAAACCCCACAGTATACACAAGTTGGCAACGCAGTACCGCCGCTCATGGCTAGGGCTATTGCAACCGAAATCCTAAAAAGAATCAAATAAACCAAGGGCAGCCGTTACCTCCGGCTGCCTTTGGTTTATAATTCATATTCAATTGGATCCCCAACAAGCATTGACAGGTCATGTGGATACATCTTAAACAGTATTCCATGATCACGCCAAGAGCCATCTGGCTTAATATGTGCCGCTAGATCAAGTGTGATTTTATCCGTAGCTAACAAAGGTGCAAGAAGAGAAGCATTCGGTCTATTTGTATGTAGTACCTTATCGTACCTAAAATACTCTACTCCGTTCCTTGTTTCTGACACTGCTTTAACCCAGAAGGTCTCATGATGCTTTTCAAGAAGCGCATCTCGTAAGGTCTGTAAGTCCCATCCGGATACAAACGACCTTGCAACATTGCCTTGCGATAGGATTTTTAGTTGGTCTTCGCTCTCGTCCACAGAAAGTATCAATCCATATGCGTTTGGTCTTGATACTTTAAATGTTTCATACAGTTGAAATCGCGCTATCTCTTCTCCGCGTGGTATTTGCCATTTACCAAATGCATCGACAATTTCGTGATACGTCATTCCAAAGTCAGGAACTTTGCTAAACAATGTCTGTCTTGTGACCGCTCTCCGTTCTCCGTTTCGCGACAAGCGGGATGCTTTGAGCTCAATACCACGATAGTCCGGAGTACGGTTGTTGTTTCTCGCTATTCCGAGTGCGTACTCTAAAGTATCGCCAACACCCGGATCGCCAACAGTAATCGACCGTAAAAAACCCTGATTATGAATGTCGCTAATCATCTGCAACAATTCACTTGCAATTCTATTTTCGTATCGACCAGCCCTTTGTAAAACATCATAAGCAAATCCACCACTGAGAAGCGAATCAGATATTGCTTCATCAGATAGATTATAGACGAATATTTCACCTTGAAAAACGATTAGGGCCAGCAAATTGCACGGGCTACAATAGCGTCTTAGATTTTGAAACCATATACGCGGATCGCCATGTTTTGTTATCGGACGATATAAAGATGCAAACGTATCTGTCAATGATCTACTGTTGACAAAATGGGCTGAAATCATTGCCTTGCTCTCGGGTCCCTGCCTTTGAGTCTCGAAATCGTGTACATTTGTATTTAGGAGTAAGTCGCGTACCGGTGCAGTAGCATCCATAATAGACTTGCCATACCCTGTCGGAGTAGGAACCAAAAAAGCTACAGAGACGCCACTTTGGGCAAACACTGGTAAGAATCGTTCGATCGGAGTATCGGTCATCGTTAACACATAATCACCTCTAGAATGTGAATTATATCATAAAAATGGAAACGCACAAACATTTAATCACACAAACCGGCAGAATTTTAATGAAACCCAGAGGTAATAAAGGAAATATGTAGAAATAATTCAAATCGGAGTGGAGGTATTAAGGTATGTATTTATCAGAACTCACAATAAAAAACTTTCGATGCTTTGACGGCACGTATCATGTTATTTCCTTTAATCCGGGGCTTGCCGTACTTGTTGGCGAAAATGACTCGGGTAAATCAGCCATTATAGATGCGATTTGTATAGTCTTAGGAACAACGGATTTTGGATGGCATCGTATAGAAGTTGATGATTTTTATAACGAAGACACTTCTTTGGAAATAAGTATTACCTGCAAATTTTCAAATTTGACTACAGACGAACAGGCTGCCTTTCTAGAGTGTTTAACATATGAAACATCTGGCGATCATCAAGTTCCTTGTTTCTACCTGCATTGGGGGTGCAAATATTTATCAACGTTTAAACCTCCGAGACCAGTTACAGCGCTCACCACAGGGAAAGGTGGCGACGGCCCCTCCCCAACATCGGAGGCAAAAGAACTTCTCCGGGCAACTTATTTAAGGGCACTCCGTGATGCATATAGCGACATGCAATCAGGACGACATTCGCGTTTATCGCAGATTATTCAGAATATTCCTACAATAAAGGAAGGAAATGATACATACTCGCAAGGAACGGACTTGCAAAAACTATCCCTAGCCGGGATTACCGATTTATCCAATCATTTAATTGCAGAACACCCAGCACTTAAAACAGTTACCGAGAATATGACTACAATCTTATCTGACCAGATGTTGTTAAAAAACGACTTTGTAAAAACTCGTTTAGAAGTAGCTGGTGCAGAAAACAATAGCATGCAAAAAATAGTGTCTCTTTTAGAAAAGCTGGATTTGGCTTTGGATAAAGACGCTAGTTCGATGGAGGGCAAAGCAGGACTTGGTACTAGCAATATACTAAGCATGGCATGCGAGTTGCTTCTTCATAAAGAAGCTGAAGCGGCAAAGAAATCATCATTCCTACTTATTGAAGAACCGGAAGCTCATATTCACGCACAGCGACAACTCAAATTAATCCAATCTTTGGAGAATGAAGCGGAGAGTAAGAAGCAACAGATAATCATTACAACCCACTCTCCATTCTTAGCCTCTGTAGTAAAGCTCGAAAATATTCTAATTGTAAAAAACGGAAATGTGTATCCACTGGCAAAAGGATGTACTATGCTCGAAGATAGTGATTATAGATTTCTGGAAAAATATTTGGATGCCACGAAAGCCAATCTATTTTTTGCTAGGAGCGTTATTGTTGTTGAAGGGCCGGGTGAGGCGTTATTACTCCCGACTTTGTCAAAATTGCTTGGCCGGGATTTTACGGATTATGGCGTTTCTCTTGTAGACGTTAGAAGTACTGGTCTGCGGCGTTATGCAAGGATTTTTCAGCGCTCTGATGAGAGAGACCAATTACAGGTCAGGGTGGGGTGCGTGACAGATCGAGATATTATGCCAAATTGTGCGCCTCGAATTTGTATTGACGAAGATAAATACACTGACGATAAAAAGACATGGCCAGTTGAAGCTAAACGAAACTGGAGAGCGGAATCCGATTTTGCAGATGGAGATGCGACCAAGCATGTAGATGAAATTTGTCAGACGGCAGATGGACAGCAGGTTAAAACATTTGTAGCAGATCACTGGACCTTAGAATACGACCTTGCATATATCGGTTTAAAGCAACAGAAAATGTCAGATATATTGATAGACACGTTAGTCAAAGTAAGTTATGCACCGAAAAACCAATCAGCCAAAGCACAAGATATAAAACTGGCTATTAAAAAATACGTGTCAGATGAAGAAAAGGCATGTTATTTTTATAGTTACTTTGTTAAAAAAACAACATTAAAAGCTGAGTTTGCTCAACAGTTGGCATTCGATCTTGAAGCATCTTTTAAGGATTCTGCTGCGGTGTTGGAAACCATGCTCCCAAAATACATTGTGGATGCCATCAAGTATGTGACGAAGGAGTGAGCTGATGAACATCGAGAGGCTCAAGGACATAGAAATTAGTGACGATGATATTGATTGGGTCGAGACTATGATGGGGGCAAGTCTTCATTTTGATTTTAGCCGAAGAGCTATTATAAAGAATATGGATTCAACCGATATTCAAGCGTTTCCCGGTAGCGGAAAAACAACCGCTCTGGTTGCAAAACTGGCAATATTAGCAAGAAAGTGGACTTTGTCAAACTCTGGAATTTGTGTTTTGTCTCACACTAATGTGGCTAGAGAAGAAATTGAAAATCGGTTGGGCAATACTGAAGTGGGTAAAAAGCTACTTTCATATCCACACTTCATAGGTACGCTGCATTCATTTTTTGATCTTTATATATCGCTGCCATGGCTGAGATCAAAGGGAATAAAGTTGAATTTAATTGATAGTCAAATGGTTCGAAAAGCTCGGTGGTATAGTCTTCCTCGCGATACAAGAAATTACTTAATACGACAAAATAGAGACGAATCGATTTGTGAATATAAGGGGTCAATTGGTGCCATTGGCTGGGACAAAAACGGTGAGACAGGCAGGATAGTAAAATCAGTAATAAAACGATCACAAGACGCAGGCGATTTTACATTTGACGAAATGCTGCTTTATGCTCATGAAGCTCTCACCCAATGCGGCTCTTTTCAAACCGCAATACAGAATAGATTTCCTTTATTGTTTATTGACGAAGCTCAAGATACAAATGCCTTCCAATGGGACCTGCTTCATCATGCTTTTTCTTCTGATGACAGGCTGTCAAGTCGACAAGGTTTCGGAGATAGTAATCAAGCAATATATAATTACGTTAATGAAACCGTTGATAGTCCAGAATTTCCAAGAGAGAATCCGCTTCTATTATGCGAAAGCCGAAGGTTCGATGACCGTATCGCTGCTTTAGCCAATACGGTATCCATTTCTTCCGATAAAATGAGTGGTTCTAATAATGAATTCTCAGATAGAGCGTGTTGTCATACGATCTATTTGTTTGCTAGAGATAAAGCCACAGATGTCATAAATGAATTCGGCGATTTGGTATTGAATACTTTCTCGGATGTAGATTTAACTTTGTATAAAAAGGAGGGTTGCCATGTTATTGGCATGGTGCATGATAAAAAAGAGGAGAAAACCCCAGAAAGGCAATTTCCAAAAGGAATTTACGATTATTGGCCAGCCTATGAGGCAGATAAATCGAATAAAAATTATACTCCACAGTCACTGATCGAGTATTTTAGACTTGGTAAATCTGAATTTGTTGCAAAGAATGAGACCGCTTGCCAAGTCGAGTGGATCTCAAAAGGACTTCGCCGACTAATAAATAAAGCTAGAGGTGAGAACTATATTGTTGTATCGAATCAAGCATTCTCAACATTGGTAAAAAAACTACCCGAAGAAACCAAAATGGATTTCAGAAAACATATGGCTGGTTTTTTGTCTGCAGATTTTTCGCTAAAAGAAAGCTGGGACTTGTTATTTAATCGATTTATGACGGTACTTGAGCTTTTCGGTACAACATGTAACGATTCTGTAAGTAAATTTTTACGTTGGACGAATAATGGTACCTGCGACTCTTTATGTGTTGGTAGGAATAATGATCATCCAAATTGTTGTGCATATAAAAATGAGAGATCTGGAAGAAGTGTAGATCTTGAGTTTGGAAGTATACACTCGGTTAAGGGTCGAACTCATTTAGCGACTCTTATACTTGAAACATTTTCCAGAGCGCATAACATGAAATCAATTATTAAATATCTATGTGATACACCACCCAGTTCACCACCAAACAATCAAAATAGAAACCGCCTGAAGTGCCAATATGTGGGAATAACTCGGGCAAAAGGACTACTATGTTTAGCAATCCCTATAGATTTTGTTGATAGTGAAGCTCAGGAAAAACTGCAAGGCAAAGGATGGCATATAAAAGTGATAGAGTAGAATAATTTATCACTTTCAGATTGGTCAACCTTATCCGCATGCGGACTAACTCGAAATTCCATAGAAGGCATGTAACTCGAATAGACCCTCTTGTCTGAGCGAAAGTAATGTGGAGGATATTGTGATGAGAAAGACAGCTATTCTCTTTGGAAATAATGATTACGAAAATGGTGAAGAACAGCGGTTAAAATGCTCGGTTCGTGACGCTGAAGATCTTTCAAAGAGTCTGGAGATTCTAGGTTTTAGTGTAGCATTGCATCTAAATTCGTCGCGCAATGAGATGGCTGTAAGCTTATCTCATTTCGAAGAGGGATTGTCACAGTATGATATTGGGTTATTTTTCTTTTCTGGGCATGGTTTTCAATTCGATGGGAAAAACTATCTGGCACCAGTAGATGCGAGTTTCTATGACCGCAGCTCCGCGGCCTATACTTCATTTGATTTAGATATTGCTCTTCAATCTCTTTGCCGAAGCTCTCTGCATACAAAGATATTCATAATTGATGCCTGTAGAACTGCTACTTTTCCGAATGAGCGAGGAAATGCATTAGGTTTAGCTCCAGTGTTTGCTCCACGAGGTACGATTATTGCGTTTGGAACATCACCGGGTCAGGTGGCAATTGAACGTGGTAATTATGGATTGTACACAAATGCTATTCTACAGCATATCATGACAGAAAACTTGTCGATAGAAAACATGTTTAAACGTGTACGAAACACAGTTTATGTTGCTTCCGATGGACGGCAAATAACATGGGAGCATACATCCCTAATGGGAGAATTCTATTTTAATAATCGACATGTTGGCGAAACAAATAAGGCAATGTATAGCATGGCTGCTTTAGCAGATAATCAATATGAATGCGAAAAGGGAAGTGTTTTGGGTGGTGTCATTGCCAACCTGAAAACACATGATTATAACTATCAAAATGCAACGATTTCCGAGCTGTCACGTCTTAATCTTGGTAATGAAACTGTTGACGATTTGTTCGTCTTAGGTAGAAATCTTTATCAAAGCTCAAGCAATGCGTATTCGGTCATGCATTATTTTGAAAAACTTGAAATCAATTTATCAAGGTATATCTTCACAATTAGCAAACATATTCTTAATGGTATGGCATATGAGATTTACTTTGATTCCAACGGGAAACTTAGAAAGCATCTAAAAATTCATCAATTTGAAGAAGTATATAACAACCTAATAAAACCAGCAAATTCCGAGTGCTGTAGTTTCATGCTATCACAACTACAGAATTATACTCAGAAGATCCTATTCACACCCGGATCGGTAAACAAAATACATTTCGATATCATAGCAAGAAAAAATCCCGAAGGAGAGGGCTACTATCTAGATGAGATCGCACTAGATGGACAAAGCGTACTATATAATGATGAGGGAACAGAAATATATGAGAACAGTTTAGACAATTCAAGAGTGTGTTCTCCCGAAGAAGTGAAAGAAAGCCTTTGTGGAGAGATTGGATGCTTAAGAAATGACATTGAGATAAGCTGGGTCTATGATATTGATATAGATCCCGCCGCAAAAAAAGTGATTTGTGTTCCGTTTCGCTATGTACTCTTAAGATACGCAAATTAGTGCTAAAGAATCAGGGAAATTCTTACAGGTTAAGGGTTTGCTTCAAGCCGTCTGATTTCGTCTTCAGTATAAAATCTAGCCATAACGTCCTCCTGCAAGCAGTATACTTGTCAGGTCGTCAGAAATCCACCAAATGCACCTTCAAGTGTCCACGAAACGGGTTCCGTGCACCTATGTGTGTCTAGGTTATGGGATTTCTGCACCGACTAAGTGTCCAGATTACAGGGTACATTTTAGTCGTCAGAAATCCACCAAATGCACCTTTAAGTGTCCACAAAACGGGTTCCGTGCACCTATGTGTGTCCATTTTATTGGATTTCTGCACCGACTAACTGTCCAGATTACAGGGTACATTTTAACCGTTGATTTTATTGGGATAGCTCCAATTCGGCAACTCAATGCACACCCCCCTCTCAAAATGCACACCCTAACCTAAAAGTCAAACGATTCTCCGAGGCGTTTGCCATCAACCTAATATTTCGATCCTAAAATGCCTGGTTTCTGCTCTTCATTCTTCCTTTCTATAAAGCATCGAAAACCTTAAATCCCTTGATTCACAACACTTTCCGCACACAACAAAAACCACCTACCGATAAAGTACCCTTTATCAATAGGTGGTATACGTCGTGGTGCCGAAGGCGGGACTTGAACCCGCACGGTATCTCTACCAACGGATTTTGAGTCCGTCACGTCTGCCATTCCATCACTTCGGCCGAAACAGTGCTATTATAGCATCGTTTCGATAGTTTTACAATGGGAGAAATCACGGAAATTTCGATGTGGTGGGGGAATAGGGGGATCGGATATTCTGGTGAGAATTGCAAAAAATGCCTATTGACAGCCGCGGTACCCGGGTGTATGATCGGTGCAACCAGTCGGGGGTGGGGGCACATGCGGCTGGGAAAGCACCATAGAACGACTGTTAATGCGATCGATGTTCGGGCCCGCGCGGGTGCGTTCCTTTCGTTTTAACATGGCAAAGAAGCCTATGTTATAAAGTAGGCTTCTTTTTTATATACATTTTTACGCAAACCATGTTTCGATGCGAATCTGGCGCAGGAAGGGGGGTGTTCAAATGAAATCTCAGGCAACTGGGGGCGTCGTGAAAGAGAAACGGATCCTGATCGGCGTGCTGTACGCGGTGGCGTTTGCAATCGCCGCAATGGGAATTGCCTTTACCGCGTACAGCCTGCTCAATCAGGTGGAGCTGACCGTGCTTCAACAAAAGGTTCCGGGGGCAGCGTTCGGCGCGGTGGTCGCGTTTCTTGGCATTCGATACTTACTGTCGGTTCGGAAACTGAAAGGGGATGTGTACAAAACTACCTCGCAGTTTTCCTGGAGCAATTTTAAAAAGCACTGACCGTTACCTTCGTCCGTTATACGGGAATGGGACATGGAATGTTGATGTGAGGTGTAAAAATGATGAAATCATCCCTGTATCAGAAAATTGCAATGATCCTGCTGGTGGCTGTGCTGCTCACGCTGGGCATGACCGTGGCCGTTGCTGAAGCGGCGGATCCTACCGGAGCCTCTTACGTGGCCACAACCGGAGCCGAAACCCTGAATGACGTTGCCACTAAAGCCAATCAGGCCTATTTTGGCGCGAACTACACCTGGGTGATGCTGTGTGCCTTCCTGGTGTTCTTCTTCCAATGCGGCTTTGCGATGGTAGAAACGGGCTTCTGCCGCGGCAAGAACGCCGCCCATACCATCACCATGAACTTCATGGTGTTTCTGGTGGGCGCGGTGGGCTACTTCCTGGTTGGCTTCGCGCTGCAAATGGGCGGCTCCGGCGGCGCGGCCGGGTTGGGCTCCGGCGGTGCGGTGCTGAACGGACTGCTGACCATTCCGGGGTTCGGCGGCATTGTGGGCTATAAAGGCTTCATGCTCGGCGGTACGTATGATGCGGGCGTTTACGCGCTGTTCTTCTTCCAGATGGTGTTCATGGATACGACTGTGACCATCCCGACGGGCGCGATGGCAGAGCGGGTCAAGTACTCCGCGGTCGTGATCAGCTCCTTCTTCATTTCCATGTTCCTGTATCCGCTGTTTGCCAACTGGGTGTGGGGCGGTGGCTGGATGGCGACGCTGGGCAGCAACTTCGGCATCGGCCACGGCGTGGTAGACTTTGCCGGTTCCGCGGTGGTGCACTCCATGGGTGGCATGCTTGCGCTGGCCGGGGCGATCGTGATCGGACCCCGTATCGGCAAGTTCAAGAAGGACGGGTCCGCCCGCGCCTTCCCCGGGCATAACATCCCGATGGCGATTATCGGCACCATCATCCTGTTCTTCTGCTGGTTTGCCTTCAACGCGGGTTCTACGCTGAACGCCAGCGACCTGCGCCTGTCAGTCGTGGCGACCAATACCATGGTGGCCGGCGCCATCGGCGGCCTGGTGGCGATGTTCTACATGTGGGCCAAGTTCGGCAAGCCCGATCCGTCCATGACGGCCAACGGTACGCTGGCCGGGCTGGTGGCGATTACCGCCCCCTGCGCGTTTGTCAATGGCATTTCGGCCTTCATTATCGGGCTGGTGGCCGGTTTGCTGGTGTGTATCTCGGTGCCCTTCTTTGAAAACAAGCTGAAGCTGGACGATCCGGTGGGTGCGATTTCCGTGCACGGTGTAAACGGCTTCTGGGGAGTGCTTGCGCTGGGCCTGTTCGCGGACGGCTCCTACGGCGACGGCCTCAACGGAGTCGCAGGCGGCGTAACCGGCCTGTTCTACGGCGATGCCTCGCAGCTGCTGGCGCAGGTGATTGCGCTGGGGGTGCTGCTGGTGTGGGGCTTTGGCGTATCGTTCCTCTTCTTCAAACTGCTGGACAAGGTATGGGGGCTGCGCATTGCGCCCGAGGCGGAGCTGGAAGGCCTGGATATCCCCGAAATGGGCGTGCTGGCCTACCCGGATGAGCAACTGGTACGCTCGGAGCTGGATTACGACTCCGAGGATAACGCGCCCATCAAGCAACTGGAACGCTTTGGCAAGAATGGCCTGATTGAACCGAAGTACGCCATGCCTGTGGAAGCGCCTGCCCCGGCAGTTGCGCCTGCGCCGGTCAAGGCGGAGCGCGAGCCGAGCCAGCCGAAGTTTACCAAGGTGGAGATCATCCTCAAACAGAGCCGCTTTGAAGCGCTCAAGACCGCGATGAACGCCATCGGCATCACCGGCATGACGGTTACGCAGGTGCTGGGGTACGGCATCCAGAAGGGGCAGACGGAGTTCTACCGCGGCGTCGAAACGGAAACCAACCTGCTGCCCAAGGTGCAGGTGGAGATCGTTGTGAGCAAGGTGCCTGTGCGCACCGTGATCGACACGGCCAAAAAGGTGCTTTATACCGGGCACATTGGCGACGGCAAGATCTTTGTGTATGATGTGGAGAACGTCATCAAGGTTCGAACCGGCGAGGAGGGCTACGACGCCCTGCAGGATGTGGAGTAACTGGATACATTGCCCGCACGGGGTTCGGCCGGGCCGAGCCCCGCGCTTTTCTGTTGCGCGATCCCTTACGGGATGCGTGCGCTCCAGGCATCGCATTGGGACGGAGCCGGGAAACGACCGATTGCCGACCCGCTGGAATCGCATTTTCTTAGGGAAGAAAATTGGCTGTAAAGCCTCGTGAAAATCGCCGTGCGTATGCAGAAGAAGCACAGGGATTAGCCCCTTTCCGGTTCATAGCCCTGTTGCGTAGACAGCGGCTGATTGTTATAATTTTGATATTATATAGGAAGGGTTTCGATTGCCCATGCAGCCCTGCCTGAGTAAGTAACCGCTAAACGCGCCTTGGCGCGCCCGTTCCGATGCTCGTCAAACGATACGGCGCAGGAGCGGAAGCCATGAAAACCCGAGAATCCAGACAGGGATTTTTTCAGACAGGGTTACACCAATGCGGGTATGCAAGGGGAGAACATGCCATCGAAGGGAAGGAACGCTGTAAACGGAACCCCGGAAACGCGCTTTCCGTTTGAATGCAAGGGTTTGCCAGTTCTCTGCTTCCACCCGGGGCAGCCGTTTTATTACGATCGGTGGGACGCAGAAAGGCCGAATGCGACAAATGCTTATAAAACATGCGCTGCGGCCGTCTGTGGCATTGCCAAGCCTTCGAAATTGTTGTACAATTTCCTTACTTGGGAAGATTGTAGGACGCTCATCCGTCCTATCGATTGGAAAGCCAATTATGACGGAGGGATCCGCAATGAAACGTTTACTTTCGGTTTTTCTGGTTCTCATACTGCTGCTGACGGCGATTCCTGTCGCGTCCCTGGCGATTTCGCAGTATGGGTATGTAACCGGAGGCTGGCTGCGGCTGCGCTCCGGCCCCTCGTTTGACGCAAGCACCATCAGTTCCTACTACACCGGCACAGAGGTGAAGGTTGTCGGTTCCAGCGGCAACTGGTACCAGGTGGAAACGCCGGACAGCAAAACCGGCTACATGTATGCCTCCTACATCACCTTTTCCGGCGGTGGCGGCGGCAGCTCCGCCTATGTAACCAGCGGCAACGGCTACGGGGTGCGGATGCGCAGCGGCCCCGGCACCGGGTATGCCATCGTCGGCGTGTACAGCGTCGGTACGGCGGTTACGGTGCTGCAGACCGGCACCTCCTGGAGCAAAATCCAGATCGGAAGCCGTGTCGGCTATATGATGAACAAATTCCTGACCACCAGCGGCGGCGGCGGTGGCACGGGGGATCCCGCGACCATCTGGAGCCCGAACGGCTATGGCGTGCGCCTGCGCACCGGCCCCGGCACCAGCTATTCCACCATCGGCGTGTATAGCGTCGGTACCTCGGTTACCATCCTGTCGCACGGCTCCACGTGGGATCGCATCTCCGTGGGCAGCCGTACCGGCTACATGATGAATTACTACCTGACCCAGAACACCAACACCTCGGTGGTGACCTCCTTCAGCTTCAGTGCGAGCACCGCTACGGCTATGGTCACATCGGCAGGCGGCAATCTGGATATCACGCCTACCATTCTGGGCACCAATCTGACCTCGCCGTACTTCACGCTGGCGGTTTCCTCCAATGCATCCAGCTACGTGACGGCGACGCGCAATGCGAGCACCGGGGTGATCCAGATCGCTATCGGCAGCACCATCCCGGATAACACGGTGTTTACCGTGACCGGCACCACGATCGACAAAGCCAGCAGCGGCTCGGCACTGACCGCAACCGTCACGGTTACGGCGGTCAAGACCGGCACGCTCAGCAGCATCACGCTGCTGCCCGTCAGCTCAACCATCAACCAGACCGGCAGCACCGTCATCAACGCCCGGCTGGTGTACACCGACGGCAGCTATGTCAACAACGCGCCCATCAGTATGTATACGCTGAGCATTACCAGCGGCGGCACGTATGCCAGCGTGAGCGGCAATACCCTGAGCGGCATCGCCTTCAGCGGCACGTCCGACCAGACGGTTACCGTCAAGGGAACGGCTACGGCCAACACGTCCATTACCAGTACCTGCAACATCACGGTTAAAGCGCTGACCAAACCCAGCGCGCCCACGCTGGTTACCGCTGCCGCGCAGAGCGGGCAGGTAGCCCTCACCTGGGCATCGCCTACGGACAACGGCGGCAGTGATGTACTGGGCTACAAGATTTACCAGAGCACGACCAGCACCATGGGCTCCACGCCGATTACCACCATCACGCCGGGTACGGTGCTCACCACCACCATCGGGAGCCTGACCAACGGAACGCTGTACTACTTCTGGGTGGTTGCCTACAACGCACAGGGCGACAGCCCCGCCAGCAACAGCATGACCGCCACGCCGGGCGTGACCGTGCCCAACGCGCCCACGAGCCTGACGGTGACCTCCACAAGCGATCAGACCATCCACCTCAGTTGGACGGCCCCGACCTATAACGGCGGCGCGACGCTGGGCGATTACCGCATCTACTACGGCGGCAGCGGCTACAGCACCTCGACCACCACAACCAAGGATCTGAGCGGGCTGACCAACGGCACAACCTACAGCATCTATGTGGTCGCCACCAACAGCGTAGGGGAAAGCGCACACAGCAATGTGGTAACCGCCGTACCCGCCACGGCGCCCAGCGCGCCAACCGGCCTGACGGCTGTGGGCGGCGTGTCCAAAGCGACGCTCTCCTGGGCGGTGCCTGCCAGCAACGGCAGCGTGATTAACGGCTACCAGGTGGAGTACAGCACCAGCTCGACCTTCGCAAGCGACGTGCACACCGCGACGGCCACCACCAACAGCTGCGTGATTACCATCACCAGCGGTGGCCCGTGGTACTTCCGCGTGACCACCACAAGCGTGGCGCACGGCAACAGTGCCAGCCCCAGCGATACCGTCAGCGCGACCATTCAGGCGGAGGCGCCGACCTTCTCGCCGGCAGCAGGCGCGGTTACGGGCAGCACGAGTGTAACCATCAGCAGCACGACGCCGTCCAGTACGATCTACTATACGACCGACGGCAGCGATCCCACCACGTCCAGCAGTACGGCGCAGCCGGTGTCCGTGTCCAGCACGACCACCATCCGCGCTATTGCCGTGTCCGCCGGGATGACCAACAGCGCCATCGCAAGCGCAACCTATACCGTGAGCGCCGCAGCGCCGACCTTCTCGCCCGCCGCAGGCACGGTTACGGGCAGCGCCAGCGTAACCATCAGCAGCACGACGCCGTCCAGTACCATCTACTATACGACCGACGGCAGTGATCCCACCACATCCAGCAGCACGACGCAACCGGTGAGCATCACGCAGACCACTACCATCAAAGCGATGGCCGTGGCCAGCGGGCTGAGCAACAGTAGCATCAACAGCGCCACCTACACGGTTAAGGCGGCTACGCCGAGCTTATCGCCTGCGGACGGGAGCAGCATCACAACGACGGATACCATTACGCTCAGCTCCAGCGAGAGCGGCGTGACGATTCACTACACGCTCGACGGCAGTACGCCGACTACGTCAAGCGCGTCCTATTCGGCTCCGTTTACGCTGAGCGCGGGCACGATTACGGTTAAGTGTATCTCGGTGCGCACCGGCTGCGAACCCAGCGATGTTGCCTCGGCTACGTACACCGTCACCTGAGCCTGAAAGAACAACGAAACAACTTACCAAAGCCCCTCCCGGCATGCCGGGAGGGGCTTTGCTGCCTGCGGGCAAGGAAAATCGGCTGTAGCAGCAGGGGTAAGGACGGTTCCGCGGCATGCAACGGCTTGCCGCAGTGAAAGTGTCGATTTATAGCACCTTCCGATCTGACGGGATGCAGTATCCCGTGTTCGGCGGAAAGACGCAGTGAAGCCTCATGCGGATAGAACCCCGCGAGAAAAGACACGGGCATGCGCCGGGTCATTTGTGGTGATACCGATGCGGCTGGTGTTTTCGAAAGCCTGTGGGTATACTCGGGGGGTCTCAGTCGGACTCCTCCAACAGGTGGAACTGGTTTTTGTGGAAGGTGAGCACGCCTTCCCGGCGCAAGCGGCTGAGCTCTCCGGACATGGCGCTGCGGTCTACGGACAGGTAATCCGCCAGCTGCTGGCGGTTGAAGGGGATAGTAAACGTCGCGCTGTCGCGTCGTCTGGATTCGGCCGAGAGGTAGGAAAGCAGCTTCTCCCGTGTGCTGCGCTGGGATACGTGCTGCACCTTCTCGTTCAGGATCAGGTTCTTGGCCGCCAGCATCGATACCAGGTTGCGGATCAGCGTGTGGTGGTGTTCGCAGGCCAGGCCGCAAGTGGCGAGCGCGCGGCGGATGTTCAGGAAAAGGATGGTCGTGTTTTCCTCTGCTACGACACTGACCGCGAGCCGGGATGCGGGCGTGCAGGCGTAACTTTCGGCAAACACGCCGCCCGCCTCAATCTTAGCGATGATGTTCTGGTTGCCCCAAAAATCCTCCTGCACCACATGGACGGCACCCGCAAGCACCAGCCCGAACGTCTGCACGCTCTCCCCGGCGGAGAGGATATACTCCCCCCGCGTATACGCATGCTGCGTGGCGGACAGGCAGGTGAGCATGGATGCAATTTTGGCGCGGTCCATCTCGGCAAATAGCGGTGTCTGGCTGAGCATTTCCAAATATTCGTCCATAAGATCCTCCGTGTTGTAAATACAACGGATTTACAACCCTTATTCTAGTATACTATGGCTGTAAAGTCAAGGAGGCGATGGTAATGATCAGGAAAATTATAGAAATCGACGAGGCGCTGTGCAACGGTTGCGGCGCCTGTGCCCATGCCTGCCATGAGGGTGCGATCGGGATGGTAAACGGTAAGGCGAAACTGCTGCGCGACGATTATTGCGACGGGCTGGGCAACTGCCTGCCCACTTGCCCCACCGGGGCGATCCGTTTTGTGGAGCGGGAAGCCGCCGCCTATGACGATCAGGCGGTGGAGGCGCACAAGGCGCAGCAGGGCGAAACGCAGCCGCCGCAGGAACCGCTGGCCTGCGGTTGCCCCGGCACGCATGCCCGCAGCCTGGAACGGACGCCGCAAAGGCAGGCTGCCCCCGTCGCCGCGCCTGCCGGGGGTGTATCCCAGCTGGCGCAATGGCCGGTGCAAATCAAGCTCGCCCCAGTTAACGCGCCCTATTTCAAGAACGCGCGGCTACTGGTGGCGGCGGATTGCTCCGCGTTTGCCTGTGGGGATTTTCATGACCGGTTTATGAAAAACCATGTGACGCTGATCGGCTGCCCAAAGCTGGACGGAGTGGACTATGCCGAGAAGCTCACGGCCATCCTCAAACAAAACGAGGTGCGCAGCATCCATGTGGTGCGCATGGAGGTGCCCTGCTGCGGCGGGCTGGAGCACGCGGTTCGTACTGCGCTGCAGGCAAGCGGTAAAATGATCCCCTGGGAGGTTGTCACCCTCAGCACCGAAGGGGATGTGCTGGAGTAACGCTCTTTTTCGACAAACCGAAAGCCTTGCGCTGCCCGACGCCGGAGAGCGATCCACTCTCCGGCGTCGGCGCGCCATCGGGGCAAGGGTGACGCTGTGGCAGGTGTTTTATCGTTTGAAAACCCCGGGGAACCGTGTTTGGAACTGGGGTCTTTTTTCGTGAAAATTCCGGTGGAAATCTTCCCACAACTGGACAGGGAGTGCTTTTCTGCTTATAATCACAACGGATGGAAACGGCAAGCGCGCGATTGCGGATCGGCATCGCGCCCGGCAGCCGGACGGTGCGCAGAAAACGGTGCAAGCCATCCGATGTGGGAGGCGACTGTATGATCCCCCTGCCCTGCCTGACGATCGCTTTGTTTTGCCAGCTCCTGCTGGGCTTTTTATGGCTGGCGGAACGGCGGCGCCGCAATGCGCATCTGGGGCAGGAGCTGTATTTTCAATGGATGCTGGCCCTGACAATGCTGGCGTTCGGGGCCAACCTGCTCAGCGGCATCCCTATCCGTTCGGGGTGGCTGTTCTGGTGCATCGCCTCCGGCAACGCGCTGGAGATGATCCTGAGTACGCTGCTGATCCCGCTTTATTTTTTATATGTGTGCGAGCAGATTCCCGCGCCGCCCACACAGGGGCAATCGCTCCTGCGCGTGCTCCTGTGGGTGCTGACGGGGCTGTGCGTGCTGATGATCACCTCAAACGTGTTCACAGGCGCGGTGTTTTATTACGGCCCGGATGGGGAATACCATCGGGGTGCGTTTTTCATGGTGCCGATGGGCTTGCAGGTGCTGATGATGTGCCTGGTGGAAGGGTATCTGATCGCCCGGAAAAATACGTTGGACCCGCGTGAGTTTGGGGCGCTGGCGCTCTTTCTGGCGGCGCCCTTCGTGGGCTGGGTGTTGCAGTCGCTCCGGCCGGGGATGCCGTTCGCGCTGCTGGGCATCACGTTTGCCGCGCTGGTGGTGTTTACCAATATCCAGAACCGCAATATCGACAAGGACTACCTGACCGGGGCTTTCAACCGCCAGACGCTGGACCGCTACCTACGTAAAAAGATCGCGCAGTCGACGGATGAGAAGAGCTTTGCTGCCATATTGCTGGATTTGGATAACTTTAAAGCCATCAACGACCGCTTCGGCCATTATGAGGGCGACGAGGCACTGGTGGGCGCGGTGCGCGTTCTGCGCGAGGCGGTGGATCGCCGTGATCTGGTGGTGCGCTACGGCGGGGATGAGTTCTGCATCGTGATGGACACGGATCAGCTCGCCGCCGTCCGGGAAACGCTCAGGCGTATTGACTGCAGGCTGGAACATTTTACGGCGCAGCACCGCAAGCCCTATCAGATTAAGTTCAGCGCCGGGTATGCCGTTTACCGCAAGGCGTACGGGCAGGATCCGGCAACCTTTTTCAGGATGATCGATTGCCGGATGTACCGCAACAAGCGCGCGCAGCCCACGCTCCGCAGCGCTGTGCGCCCTGCACGGTGTAAATGACCGTGGACAGGGTACGGTTCAATCTGCTATAATGGGCCGTACGTTATCCTTGAACGAGAATAACGAACGTTTCCCCCAAGGAGGCCCCGCATGCAAACGTTCCGACGCTTTCGAAACCAGCCTGCACCCCGCCTGACGCTTGCGCTGCTGGCGGCGCTGCTGCTTGCGGTTATCCTGGTTTCCTTTTCGCTGGGCCGTTACGGGGTGCCGGTGGAGCAGGTGGTGCGCATCCTGCTGGCGCGGGTGTTCCCGCTCAGGCAAACCTGGACGCCGGAGATGCAGACCGTCGTGCTCAATATCCGCCTGCCGCGCATCGCCATGGCCTGCCTGGTGGGCTGCTGTCTGTCGGCGGCTGGGGCGGCGTATCAGGGCGTGTTTCAGAACCCGATGGCGTCGCCGGATATTCTGGGGGCATCCAGCGGGGCGGGTATGGGCGCGGCGCTGGCCATCCTGCTGGGCGGCTCGGTCGGCATGATCCGCTTTTCAGCTTTTGCCGCCGGGATGCTTACGGTCAGCGTGGTTACGCTGGTGGCGCAGCGCGCGCCGGGGTTGCGCGTCGTCAACCTGATTCTGGCGGGCATCATGGTCGGCTCGCTGATGACGGCGGGCACTTCCTATATCAAGCTGGTGGCTGATCCAACCAATCAGCTGCCGCAGATCACCTACTGGCTGATGGGCAGCCTTTCCGGCTCCAAGGGGGCGGACGTGGCTTCGGTAGCCCTGCCGATGGCGGCGGGGTTGATCCCGCTGTACCTGTTCCGGTGGCGCATCAACATCCTGACTCTGGGGGATGAGGAAGCCCGCGCGCTGGGCGTAAACACCAACCTGCTGCGCTTTGCAACCATCGTCTGCTCCACGCTTGGCACAGCTGCCAGCGTATCCGTCAGCGGGATGATCGGCTGGGTGGGGCTGGTGATCCCGCACCTGTGCCGTAAGCTGGTAGGCAACAACTACCGTTACCTGATGCCGGCCTCGTTTCTGGTGGGGGCGACCTTCCTGTTGCTGGTGGACGACGTATCCCGCAATCTGCTGGCGGTGGAAATCCCCATCGGCATTCTGACGGCCTTTATCGGCGCGCCCTTTTTCCTGTACCTGATTACGCGAAGGGAGAAGTCGATGTGAGTCTGACGGTTCGCAACCTTGGCTTTTCCTACGGTGCGCGCCCGGTGCTTGCGGAGGTGAGCTTCGCCGCCCGCAGCGGCACGCTCACGGCGGTGCTCGGCCCCAACGGCGCGGGCAAGACGACGCTGTTTCGCTGCATATTGGGGTTGCAACCTGCCTATTCGGGGCAAATCCTGCTGGAGGGAGCCGACCTGCGAACCCTGTCCGTACGGGAGGTAGCCCACCGCATCGCCTACATCCCCCAGACGCATGGCATCGCCTTTGGTTACACGGCGTTGGACATGGTGCTGATGGGCACTGCCCACACCCTGCGCTCCGTCGCCGTGCCCGGCGCGACTGAAACCGGGCGCGCGCTGGCGGCGCTGGAACGGCTTGGCGTGGCGCACCTGAAAAATCAGGTATACGCGCAGCTTTCAGGCGGCGAGCAGCAGCTGGTGCTGATTGCCCGGGCGCTGACGCAGGAGGCAAAAACCCTGCTGATGGACGAGCCAACCTCCTCGCTGGATTACGGCAATCAGGCCCGTGTGCTGGAAGTAGTGCGCGGTCTGGCCGGAGAAGGCTACACGGTGCTGCTGTCTACCCACAACCCGCAGCATGCCCTCTGGTATGCCGATGTGCTGCTGGCACTGGCCGACGGGCGGGTGGCTGCGCAGGGAGAACCCGCCGCGCTGCTGGACGCGGCGCTGCTCAACCGGCTATACGGCATTCAGGCGCAGGTGCTGGATACGGCGCAGGGCCCGCTGATTGCGCCGGAGCGTGCCGGGAGGTGATAGGGTGTTCTGCTGGACGGAGGAGACCATCCGCTTTCGCCGGGACGCGGCGGAGGCGGTCGGGTATGACGCAGGCATCGCGGCACAGCTGAAACCGTGGTTACCTGAGCACGCGCGCCTGTGCGATGCCGGTTGCGGGCTGGGGTATCTGTCCCTCGCGCTGGCGGGTTCCTGCGCGCAGGTGACGGCCGTGGACATTGCGCCCGCGCCGCTCGCGGTGCTGCGGCAACAGGCGGAGCGTACGCATACCGCCAACCTGACCGTGACCGAAGGGGACATCTTTACCATGCGGCCTGCCGAACCCTACGATGCTATGATCTTCTGCTTTTTCGGCCGCGTGCGGGAAACCCTTGCCGCCGTGCGCGCGCAGTGCAAGGGTACGGCGGTGCTGGTTAAGAAAAACTGGGAACGCCACCGCTTTTCCCTGAACGGCGCGCCGCTCAAGCGCTTTACCTATGCCCGGACGCTTGATGAGCTGGATACGCTGGGCGTGCCGTACCATACCTTTACCTTCCCGCTGGATATGGGGCAGCCCTTCCGCTCGCTTCAGGACGCGGCGCTGTTCTTCCGCCTGTACGGCGCGCCGGAGGCCGAGCTCACGCCGGAGCGGGTGCGTGCACAGCTGGTGGAATCGGCACTGCCCGGCTTTCCCTACTACCTGCCGGCGGAAAACTCGCTTGGCGTGATTCTGGTGGATGCGGGAGACATTCCCGATTCCATAGTGGATGGATGAATGGAGGAACGTAGGATGAAAAGGGGTCTCGGTTTCCTGCTGGTGCTCACGCTGCTGGCGACGCTTCTGGGCGGGGTTTCGGCCGTGGCGGAAGCGCCCGCGAAGGTATCGTTTACCGATTCGGTCGGACGTACGGTGGAAGTGCCCGCTGCTGTCGACAAGGTGGCGGTCTCCGGGCCGCTGGCACAGATCGTGCTTTTCGCGCTGTGTCCGGATAAACTGGTCGGTGTGGCAACCGCCTGGGATCAAACGGCCGAGCAGTACATCGACGCGAAGTATTACGCCCTGCCGGAGCTGGGTCAGCTTTACGGCGGCAAGGGCGAACTGAATCTGGAAACGTTGCTGGCGAGCGGCGCGCAGGTCGTGATCGACGTGGGCGAGCCGAAAAAGACCATCGTGGAGGATTTGGACGCGTTGCAGCAGCAGACGGGGCTGCCGTTTGTCCACATCACCGCGACGACCGCCACCATGGGCGACGCCTACCGCAAGCTGGGCGAGCTGCTGGGCATGGGGGAGCAGGCGGAGGCGCTGGCTGCCTACTGCGACAAGGCATATGTGCGCACGCAGCAGATAGCCGACAGCGTGGACAAGGCCAACATCCTCTACATCCTGGGAGACAAGGGCTTGAACGTAATCGCCAAAGGCTCCTACCATGCCGAGGTGATCGACCTGCTGGCCAACAATCTGGCGGAGGTGGCGGATCCGTCCAGCAAAGGCTCCGGCAACGAGGTGGATCTGGAGCAGATCCTGAACTGGAACCCGGATGTGATCCTGTTTGCGCCGGACAGCATCTACGCGACCGTCGGCTCCGACCCCGCGTGGGCGTCCGTAACCGCCATCCGCGAGGGCCATTATTACGAGGTGCCCTTCGGCCCTTATAACTGGATGGGCTTCCCGCCCTCGGTGCAACGCTATCTGGGCATGATGTGGATGGCGCAGCTGCTGTACCCCGATACGGCGCAGTATGACCTGTACGCCGAGACGGCGGCCTACTTTAAGCTGTTCTACCATTGCGAACTGACGCAGGCACAGTATGATGCGCTGGTGGCGCATTCCATCGGTGCGCAGCCTGCGCTGGCGCCCGCTGCCTGAGGCAAATATGGAAGCGCTCTTTACTGCCATGCTCCAAGCCCTGACCCGTGGAGAGGATCTGGTGCTGTGCAGCATCATTGCCAGCTCCGGCTCCACCCCGCGGGGGCGCGGGGCCAAAATGGCCGTGTTTGCCGACGGTACCACGCTGGGCACCGTCGGCGGCGGAGCCGTGGAGTACCACAGCACGCTGCTGGCCCGTGAGGCGCTTGCGCAGCGGCGCACCTTCAGCCATGGGTTTAACCTGACCCCCAACCAGACGGCCGACATCGGCATGATCTGCGGTGGGCAGGTGGTGGTCTACTTCCAGTTCTTTTCGGGGGAGGATGCGCAGGGGAAGGCACTCCTCAAACACATTGTGTCGCTGTTCCCATTGCGTAAAAACACCTGGCTGGTGACCGAAATCGCGGAGGGCGGCGCGCGCCGCATGGGCGTGTTTGCTGCGGATACGGCACTGTGCTTTGACAGCGGCATCCCGCCGGAACAGATTGCGCCGCTGGCGCAGCCGCGCGGCACCCTGAGCCGGGGGGAACCGGCCTACTATGTGGAACCGCTGACCACAGCCGGGTTTGTGTATGTGTTCGGCGGCGGCCATGTATCGCAGGAGCTGGTACCGGTTATAGCGCATGTCGGCTTTTCCGTGATCCTGTATGAAGAACGTGCGGAGTTCGCCACCGAGGCGCTGTTCCCGACAGCCGTGGAAACGGTCGTCGCCCCGTATGAGGAGGCGGCTTCGCGCCTCGGCATCACTGCGGATGATTATGTGATTATCATGACGCGCGGGCACCAAAGCGATTTTACGGTGTTGCGGCAGGCGCTGCGCACGCCCGCCTGCTACGTGGGCGTGATCGGCAGCCGCCACAAGATTGCCGCTACCAACCAGCGCCTGCTGGAGGATGGCATTTCGGAGGCGGAACTCAAGCGCATTCATTCGCCCATCGGGTTGCCGATTGAGGCGGAGACGCCGGCCGAAATCGCAATCAGCATTGCGGCGGAACTGATCCGCCACCGCGCATCGCGCACGGGGGTGAACGCATGAGCAACCATATCCTGCTGTGCGGCCCTGTGGGCGCGGGTAAAAGCACGCTGATCCGCCGCCTGCTTGCCCACAGCAACCGCACCGTGTACGGCTTCTATACGCGTAGGCTCCCGGCGGACGAAACGGGCTTCCACCCGATTTACATCCACCCGGCGGGGGAAACGCAGCCCGACTGGTCGCCGGAGCACCTTGTCGGTACGTGCGACGGCAAGACCCACCGTGCCGCGCTGGAGGTGTTTAACACCCTTGGGGTGCGTTATCTGGACGCGCCTGCCGACGGCATTCTGGTGCTGGATGAGCTGGGCTTTCTGGAAGCCGACGCGCAGGCGTTTGCAGAAAAGGTGTTCACGGTGCTGGATGGATCGACGCCGGTGCTTGCGGCGGTCAAGGCCCGGTTTGATGTGCCATTCCTCAACCGGGTGCGGTCCCACCCCAACGCGACCGTTTACAGCCTGACGGCGGACAATCGGGAGGAGCTGTATACCCGGCTGAAACCGTTGGTCGAAAACTGGAACCTCTAGTCCGTGGGTTTAACCGGCCCGGACTCTGCAACCCCCGTTGGAGCGGCGAAAGCTCCGGCGGGGGCTTGTCATGGGGGCGCATTTCATCGCGCTTGACAGGGACGCGCCTGCCGGGTATGATGGTACAACCTTTTCTAAGGAGGCTCAAACGGTATGGCTGTCCATCCCAGTGACCTCACACAGGGCGGAATCCTGAAAAAGCTGTTGCAGGTGGCTGTACCCATCATGGGGACGCAGCTGATGCAGATGGCCTACAACCTGACCGACATGTTCTGGCTTGGCCGCACGCCGGATTCGGTGCTTGCCGTAGCGGCCAGCGGGCTGGCAGGCATGTACCTGTGGCTGAGCATGGCGCTGATGATGGTGGGCCGCATGGGGTCGGAGATTGGCGTATCGCAGAATTTAGGCAGCGGCAACCGCGAAGCGGCGCAGGGTTACGCGCAGGATACGACCCGGCTTTCGCTGCTTTTAGGGCTGGCTTACGGGCTTTTTCTGGTGGCGCTGGCAGAACCGCTGGTGGCGCTTTTGCAGGTGCGCGACGCAGGCGTGCTGCAAAGCACATGCGCTTACCTGCGCATTGTGGGGCTGGGTATTCCGCTGGCCTACGTTTCGGCGGCCATTACCGGCACGTTTAACGGCGCGGGCAATTCCCGGCTCAGCTTTTGGGCCAATGCCGTCGGGCTGGTCGCCAATATGCTTTTGGACCCGCTGCTGATCCTCACCTTCGGGCAGGGCGTCGTGGGCGCGGCGATTGCCACGGTGGCGGCGCAGGGGCTGGTGTGTGGGCTGTTCGTGATCTTTGCCAAACGGCATCCGCAGCGGCCTTTCCCCAGCTTCATATTCTGGGGTCGGCTGAACCGCGTACGTGTGGCGCAGGTGCTGCGCTGGAGCCTGCCGGTAGCGGCGGAAAGCGGCGTGTTTACCTTGCTGGCGATGGTTGTAACCGCCATGGTCACGGCCTGGTACGGTGAAACCGCTGTGGCTGTGCAGCGCGTGGGCAGCCAGATCGAATCGCTTTCCTGGCTGATTGGCGGGGGGTTCTCCTCGGCGGTCACGGCGTTTGTGGGGCAGAACTACGGGGCGCGGCAATGGCGGCGCATCCGGCGCGGTTATGCTCTGTCGATGGGCACGCTGCTTGGGTGGGAGGCGCTTGTGACGGTGCTGCTGGTGTTTGGCGGGCGCACCTTCTTCGCCCTGTTCCTGACCCAACCGCCGGAAATACTGGATATGGGGGAAACCTACCTGCGGATTCTGGCGATCTGTCAGGTGTTTATGGCATTGGAGGGCGCGTGCGCGGGTGCGTTTCGCGGCATGGGGCGGACGCTGCCGCCCAGCCTGTGCAGCATCGCCTCCAACCTTGCGCGGCCTGGCCTGTGCTGGCTGCTGGCGCAAAGCATGGGGTTGAATGGCATCTGGATGGGCGTAACCGTATCTGCGGCGCTGCGGGGGGTGCTCATCTTCCTGTGGTTCAACCGTACCCTGCGGCGTATGCCGCATGAGAACAGCGTTATGCCGGTACCCGAAACCGCCTGAGGGGTTCACGATGAAAGCAGGGGCCGCTGGGCGGTAACACGTCACCGGATGGAGAACGATATCGCCCCATTCGGATAACGGAACGGGAACCTTGCAGGTCAACCGTAGACCCGTCGCCGGAGCAGGAGAGAAGCCCTGTTCCGGCGTTTTCAATTCTCCTGTCAGGAGAGTGTAACAAGTTCCGGGCTTACCTAGCCTTCCCCTCCGGCACGGTTTGGTGGAGATTGCAACCTCTTTGCCTGCGGGAGGAGGCCCCGGGCGCGGCTTTGATCAAACGCCCGTTCCGTCTGTGTCGCAAAGAGCCGAAGCAAGGCACAAGCCTTGCTTCGGTTCTTTGTATGGGGCGCGGGCAGCGCCGTTTCAGCGCAGGGAACGCGCCCAGGCTGCCAGCGCTTTATCCTTGCAGTGGGGGAAGAACAGCGTTTCGAACCGATCCCCGGCGATGGCGCCGCGCACCAGTTCGGGGTCGATCTCCTGCAGGCACTCTGGCAGGGGGCGGAGGGTGCGCGCGCGCACGACATCCAGTATTTTTTTGTTGCGCTGCTCGGGCTCGCGGCGCTCCGGCGGGTAGCCGTTACCGCTGCCAAAGCCGAACAGCTTCTCAAAGCAGTATTCCAGATTCAGCTCGCCGCCCCAGCCGAAACCCTGCGCGAAGGGCATGGCGATGCAGTTGCCGTCGTTTACCTGCGCGAAAAGGTAAGCATCGCTGGGATTGGCCACATGGCCGCACAGCACGTTGGGGAAGCTGTTGCAGGCCAGCATCGCCCCCTGCCCGGTGCCGCAGCCGGTTACCACATAATCCGCCGCGCCCGCGGTCAGCAGGATCGAGGCAAGGATGCCGTTTTGCACATAGGTGAGCGTATGAGGGTCGTCGCTGCCCGCCATGCCGTAATTATCCACCTGGTGGCCCATCGGCGCGACCACCTTGCACAGCGCCTGCTCGATCAGGGCGTTCTTGGCTGCCTGGCTGTTTTCCGTAATCAATGCGATTCGCATGGGGTATCATCCTTTCTAAAACTGCCCGCCCCATGCACAGGGCGGGCAGCGGGGGTTGGCCCTCGGGGGAGGGAGGAGGGCCTTGCTGTGTCGGCGCGCCGCCGCAGGTGGGCTACCGCCCGGCGAAACCCGCGTGCGGGCTGCGCAGCCTTTACTTCCTGAGCGCCGGGCAGTGGCTCAGGCTATAGCCCGGCATGGGGAAGTCGATATCGTCGAAATTGTAGATCACCGGGAGCCGGTTGAGGGTTTTCTGGTTTTCCACAAGGCCGGCGTAGAGCGGCTCCAGTTTATCGGTCGGCATGCCGAGGATCATATCGTCATCGGCGGCGTAGCCATGGCGCTTGTCGCCGATATCGGCGATGGCCATGCGCAGCTCGCCGGTGGCCAGAGGCCAGCTGAGCGCTTCGTAGCAGCTGGCGCCGTGGCCGTTGCTGCACAGCTGAATCTTCGCGGCGCCGTCGGTCCAGAGGTTCGCATATTCCAGGCACATCATCTGCGTGGGGTTGCCCCAAATCTGGATCACATCGGGGATCACAGGGCTGATGTCCAGCGGGCATACGCCCAGCGCCACCCAGTTTTTCGGGAGCTTCTTCATGCCGGTCACCATTTTGGTGGCGTCGGCGGGGGTCTTGACAAACTTGCCGGCCGCGCCGTTGGGGAAGCCGGCGGGCGCTTCGCCCATGCCAAGGGCAATGTCCGGAATCACGCACAGGTGCGCGGTGTTTTCCCGGGTAATGGCGATGGCGGACTCGTTAAAGCGGGCGGTACCGATCACATTGCAGATGGCTTTACGCTTCTGCAGCCATTCGTATTCCTTAGGCACATCCTCCATTTTTTCGAAGAACGTAATGCCGATGGGCTTATTCTTTAGCCGCAGTACCTCCATAAACCCCTTGGCCAACTCGTGCAATCTTTCCAGTTCCATGTTTACCGTCTCCTTTTTGCTGTTGTGGAACGCGTCAGCGACGTTCTAGAAGGAGCCTAACATGATCGATTGAATATGTCAATATGTAATTACATAATTTCAAAAATAAATGTAAATACAAAATATCATATTGACAAAATGGACGACCCATGCGATAATGGGGCCAACAAAAGCGGAACGGATTACGCCGCCTCCGCCGGTGCAAAACTGCCGTAAAAGGCATCCAATTGAAGGAGGGTACCCCGAATGAAACGTCTATTGGCTATCCTGTGCGCGGTCTGTATGCTGGTCGGCCTCATGGGCCTGTGGGGCGCCGCGGTTGCGGAAGAACCCTATGTGTTCAAGTTTGCCCACTCCATGAGCGAGCAGAGCGCCCGCCACCAGTCGATGCTCAAGTTTAAGGAGCTGGTAGAGGCCAAATCCAACGGCCGTATTCAAGTAGAAATTCACCCCAGCGGCGTGCTGGGCAGCGAAGCGGAAACCATGGATATGGTTGCCATGAACGTCATTCAGGGTACGGCGGGTTCACAGTTTGCCAAGGCAAACCCCAAGTACCTGATCTACCAGATGCCGTTCATGTTTGAATCCACCGACGAGTTTCAGGCGGTGCTGAACAGCGATTTTGAAAAGCAGATTGCCGACGGCGCGATCGCCAACGGCTTCTACATCCCCACGACCGGCGTAGCCGGGGGCTTCCGGGAAATTACCAACAATGCCCGCCCCATCGAAACGGTGGATGACATTGCCGGTCTCAAGCTGCGCGTACCGGGGCTGACGCCGGTTGTACGCACCATCGAGGCGCTGGGCGCCAACCCCACCGAAATTTCCTACAACGAAACCTACATGGCGCTTTCCACCGGCGTGGTGGACGGGCAGGAAAACCCGCCCTCCAACATCGTGGATATGAAATTCTACGAAGTGCAGAAGTACATGAGCATCGTGGATTATATCATCTGCCCGGAGTGCTTCTTTACCAACTACGAGTGGTACTCCTCTCTGCCGGATGATCTGAAAACGGTGTTTGACGAGAGCGCCAAGGAAGCCATGCAGTACCGCACCGATACGTGGCTGGCATCCGAGAATGCCTGTATTGATAAAATCAAGGAAAACTGCACCGTGAACACCCTGACGCCGGAAAACCGCGCTGCCTTCCGTGAAAAATGCCTGCCGGTGTGGCAGCAGTTTGTACAGGATGGCTCCTTCACCCAGGAGGATCTGGATACGCTGGGCGCGCTGCTGACCACGCTGCGCACCAAGTAAACCGAAACGATGCCGCGGACGCACGGCGGGGTAAACCCGCCGTGCGCCTGCGCCGTTATGCTGTAAAGGAGTGTGGGCCCACATGCGGTGCCTTCGAACCTGTGCGGACGGGCTGTACCGGCTTCTGGACGTGCTCTGCGCCGTCGGGATGCTGCTGCTGTTTGCCATGATCTGCGTTTCCGTGTTTCTCCGGTATGTCGTCAACAGTTCCATTTATGGCCTCTCCGAGGTGATGAACTACCTTTTTGTGTACCTGACGGCGCTGGGGGCTGTTTGTGCCATGCGCCATAACGAGCACGTCGGGGTGGATTTCTTTGTGCACGCCCCGGAAACAACACAGCTGTTGCTGCGGCTGTTCCGGCTTCTGGTCATGGCTGTGGTGCAGGGATTTTTACTGGTGCTCTCCTTCCCCTGGATTGCGCGGGTAGGCAAATATCTGACCCCGCTGCTGCGCTTTGAACAGCGGTGGGCACAGTTGGCCGTGCCGCTGGGCATGGGTCTGGGCATCCTGATGTGCGCGCTGTGCATGGCTGTGGGGTACGGCGTACGAAACGAAGGGGAGTTGGACAAACCATGATCGTGCTGATTGCCGTCTTGCTGGCGCTGGCCTTTTTGGGTGTGCCAATCGGGTATGCGCTGGGCGCGGCGGGGCTTTCCTATTTTCTGGTGTACCATCCCGAGCTGCTGGTGCTGCTGCCGGAACGGCTCTTTTCCGGTATGAACTCCTCCCTGCTGATCGCGCTGCCCCTGTTTATGATGATGGGGCTGTTTATGAACGAGGGCAACCTGACCCGCCGCATGATCGACCTGCTGATGATGCTGATCGGGCGCGTGCGTGGGGCGCTGGGGTTGGTAAACGTGCTGGTCAGCATGGTGTTCGGGGGCATCTCCGGCTCCTCGGTGTCCGATACGGCTTCCGTTGGCGCAATCCTGATCCCGGAAATGGAACGCAAGGGCTATTCGGTGGAGTTTGCCTGCGGCTGCACTGTGGCCTCCTCCACCATGGGGATGATTATCCCGCCCAGCATCCCGATGCTTTTGTATGCTTCGCTGGCTTCGGAATCAGTTGGTAAACTGTTCATGGGTGGGCTGATCCCCGGTGTGGCGATCGGCATTATCCAATGCCTGCTAACCTATCGCTATGCCAAGCGCGCCAACGTGCCCATCGAAAAAGTGGAGTACCGGAAGGAATATGTGAAAACGGTGCTCAAGGAGGGCATTCTGGCTATCATCATGCCGCTGGTTGTGATCGGCTTTATTGTGGGCGGCGTCTGCACCGCCACGGAAGCCGCCGGCATCGGCGCGCTGTATGCGCTGGTGGTAGGCAAGTTTGTATACCATTCGCTGGATGGCCGCAAAGTTTGGAAAATTGCCAAGGAGACGGTGCGTACCAGCGCGACGATTATGATTATTATCGCGTTCTCCTGCATGTTCACATGGATACTGACGCTGGAAGGCGTAACCGCCCAGATCCTTGCGCTGTTTGCTGGGCTGCACCTGTCCCAGGCGGTTGTGATGCTGCTGTGCGGCCTCATTATCCTGCTGGCGGGTTGCTTCCTGGACGTAAGCCCTGTGATTATGCTGTTTACCCCGGTTCTGTTGCCGGTGGTGACCATGGCGGGCGGCAGCGCCATCCAGCTGGGGGCGCTGATGATCGTCGGCGCGGCCATCGGGCTGGTGACGCCTCCCGTGGGGATGTGTCTGAATGTGGCCTCTACCATTGCCAAGCGGAACATTCTGTTCATCTTCCGCTCGGCGTTGCCCTTCCTGCTGGCCAACCTGATTGTGATGCTGCTGATCAGCGTATTTCCCTTCTTCTCGGAATGGCTGCCCGGGCTGTTCGCCTGATGGTTGCATTTTCCATTCTGTTGTGCTAGTGTAAACCAGCAGTAAAAATGGAGCGTGAAACGATGTTGGACGCCTACTTTCTCCGCCAGCAAGTGCATAAGGATACGCCAATCCCGCTGTATTACCAGATTAAGGAGATTTTGCTGGGCTATATCAAAAACAGCGATATGGGCTCGGTCATCCCCACGGAAACGGAACTGTGCAACCTGTATGGCGTCAGCCGTCCAACCATCCGTCAAGCCATGCGGGAACTGGAAATGAGCGGGCTGATCTACCGCCAGAAGGCAAAAGGCTCCTTCGTAGCCGAGCCGAAGGTAGAGCAGGAAATCACCACCTATTTTGAGGATTTCGAGGAACGGATGCGCCGCCACGGCAACACCGTGCGCAAGGAAGTGATTGAGTTTGCCACCATCCCCGCGGACGAGGTGGTGGCGCGCAAGCTGCAGTTGCAGCTTAACGACAGCGTGTACAAGCTGCGTACCGTGCGCTATGCGGACGACATCCCCATGGTGCTCACCCTGAGCTTCCTGCCTGCGGCCCTGTTCAGCACCCTGACCCGGGCTGATGTAGAGCAGAACACCGTCCGCCAGCTGATTGCCCGGGAGCACGCCATCAAGCAGTGCCGCAAAACCTTTGAGGTGAAGCTGGCCAGCGATTTTGAAACGCAGCTGTTCGGCCTCAAACGCGTGGAGTGCCTGCAATACTTGGAAACGATTTGCTTTGCGGGCGACGGTAAGCCGCTGGAGTACACCATGGAGCGCTACCGC
This sequence comes from Candidatus Limiplasma sp., assembly GCA_963666755.2. Lineage (GTDB taxonomy): Bacteria > Bacillota > Clostridia > Christensenellales > Aristaeellaceae > CAXXOK01. The sequence goes on along the minus strand of CAXXGW010000009.1, from coordinate 2,024,159 downwards.
AGCGATAAGAGCAAGTTTACTATCACCTTCCATTACTGAGCGGGCGACGATGCCGGCCGGACGCTGAAGCTTGCCGACGGCGCGTCGGTCGATGGGCAGGAACCGGCAGGCGGGGCTGACCCCCGGCTGCCGGTTCCTTTTCTGCCCCGGCGGCCACCGTTCCAATACGCGTAAGGTCGCTGTTTTAGGTGCTGCAAGCAGGTTTGGCCGTTTGGCAGGGTAAGCCCTTTCATCTTGACAAACGCGCCCCTGCGTGCTATATTTTATCCTCGTTGGCCGACCTTTTTTTACGGCCGATATGCCCAGCGAACCCGACCCGATGTGCCTGAGGAGGTACCCCTGTGATAACCGCACAACAACTGGATCGCGCTCTTGCTTACTTTACCGACGAAGATCACCAGTGCAGCTACGAGCTGCTGGAGGGCGCGGGCCATGTGATGTTCAGCGCGCCGCACGCAATGCTGCAAACCCGCAACGGCAGCGTCAAGTGCGCGGAACGGTTTACGGGGATGCTCTGCCGCATTTTGCACGAGCGGCAGCATTGCCCCGTAATCTACAAAACCCGCCACCTGTGTGACGATGCCAACCACGACCCCGTAAGCGACTACCGTGACGCGCTGTGCCGCTACATCCAGCAGCACCACGTGCGCTACCTGATTGACTTGCACCAGATGAAACCCGAGCGCGCTGTGGAAGCGTGCATCGGCACCGGCCGCGGCCGCAACCTGCAGGGTTGCAAGGGCCTGGTGGAAAAAACGACCGAATGCCTGCGCGCGCAGGGCGTGCACCACATCACGGTGGATCAGCCCTTCGATGCCAGCGGCCCCAATACCGTGTGCGCGACCGTCGCGGCCCGCTGCCACATCCCCGCGCTGCAGCTGGAGCTGAGCACCCGTCTGCTGATGAGCGGATACGACGAGTACCGCTTCGACCGGATTTTGGACGCGCTGGGCGAGCTGGCGGAAAGTATTAACCGCAGCGAGGAAACCGTGGCCCTCTGAGCCGCGAACCGAACGGCCCCACGGGGCTGGGTAAGGGGGTGGGGGAATGCGTCACGGTCTGTTGGTCGTAAACGCCTTCTTACACTCCGCTAAATTTGATGAGCTGTACAACATCCTGCTCGATTCCGCCACCGCGTGCGGGATGGAGCTTTCTTTGCGTACCAACGAGGAGCTTTGCGCCGTGGTGGACAGCGACGCGTTTGACGCCGCAGCCGTCGACTTTGTGCTCTTCTGGGATAAGGACGTCGCGCTGGCGACGCAGCTGGAACAGCGGGGGTTGCCGGTGTTCAACAGCGCCGATTCGATCCTCCGCTGCGACGATAAGGCTCTCACCTACCTGACGCTGAAACGCGCGGGTCTGCCAATGCCCCGTACGCTACTTGCGCCCAAAACCTTTCCGGCTGTGGGCTATCCCACCACCGCTTTTGTGGATGCGGCGGCCGAAACGCTGGGCTTCCCGCTGGTGCTGAAGGAATGCTTCGGCTCCTTCGGGCAGCAGGTATACCTGTGCAGGGATGTGGAAAGCCTGCGCGCCAAGGTGTTAAGCCTTGCGGGTACGCCGATGCTCTTCCAGCAGCTGGTTACGGAAAGCTGGGGGCGGGATGTACGTATTAACGTGGTCGGCGGGCGCGTGGTGGCAAGCATCCTGCGCACGAGCAGGGACGGCGATTTTCGCAGCAACCTGACGCTGGGCGGCACGATGGAAAACTATACCCCAACGGCGGCGGAAAGCGCGCTGGCGCTGGACGCGGTGCAGGCGCTGGGTCTGACCTTCGCGGGGGTGGATGTGCTCTTTGGCCGCGACGGGCCACTGCTATGCGAAGTGAACAGCAACGCGCATTTTAAAACCACGCTGGCCTGCACCGGCGTGAACATGGCGGCCGAACTGTTCCGCCATCTGGCGGACCGTCTGGGGGCGTAAAGATGAAAACCGGCTGGCTGCTTTATGAGGATTCGGATTTGGCGCAGAACCGCGATTTTGCCGCCTATCTGGAAACGGAGGCGTTGCGGCGCGGGATGCGGTTGGAAACCGTCCGCATGGCGCAGCTTACGCTGGGCGTCAGGCAGGGCGGCGCGCTCTCCATCCGCCGGGACGGGCGGGAGAGCCTCCCGGGCTATGTGATTTCGCGCCAGCGGGATGCGCTGGTCAGCGAGCAGTTCGAGCGGCTGGGCGTGCCGGTGTTCAACTGTGCGCGCGTTTGCGCTATCTGCAATGACAAGCGCAGAACGCACCAGTTCCTGGCTTGCATCCCGATGCTGGAGACGACGTTTGTGAGCCACCGCCGCGCAGTGGCGCCGGAGGAAGGCGCCTACCCGCTCGTGGTGAAACCGGCCTGCGGCCACGGCGGCGAGCATGTGGCACGGGTTGTGAACGAGTATGAGTGGCGCGAAGCGGTCGATCAGATTTTACCGCAGGACATTGTGCAGCAGAAGGTAGCCGAGGATGCGGGGCGTGATCTGCGGGTTTATGTGCTCTTTGGGGAAATCGTGGCCGCGGTGATGCGCACGGCGCGCCGCGGGATTGTCAGCAATTTCAAGCGCGGCGGCGATGTGGCGCTGCATTCCCTTTCGCAGGCGGAGCGCGCGCTCGCCTCGCGGGTGGTGGAGCGTTTCGCCGCGGAGGGCGCGCCTTTGAGCTTTGCGGGCGTGGATTTGTTGTACGACGGCGGCGAGCCGGTGCTCGGCGAGGTGGAGGATGTGGTTGGCAGCCGCATGCTCTACAAGGTGCACGGCCCCGATGTGGCGGGGCTGTATCTGGACGGGCTAAAGGCACGGCTGTCGTAACCCTGCCGGGCATGACAAACCGCGCAGTCTGTGCTATACTGAAACCCGCAAGCGCGCCGCGCGACGCGCAGAAAACGGAGGTAGCGCCATGATTCCATTCAACGTGCCCCCCTATTTCGGCCTGGAAGATCAGTATGTGCTGGAAGCGATCCATAGCCATAAAATCTGCGGCGACGGCGTGTTTACCAAGCGCTGCCATGCCGAACTGGAAAAAATGACCGGCACGCCCAAGGCATTGCTGACCACCTCCGGCTCCAGCGCGCTGGAACTGGCGGCGATCCTGTGCGACGTAGGCCCGGGGGACGAAGTCATCATGCCCTCGTTTACCTTTTCCAGCACCGCCAACGCGTTTGCGCTGCGTGGGGCAATGGTCGTCTTTGTGGATGTCGATCCCGCGACCATGAACATGGACTTGGACTGCGTGCGCAGGGCCATCACCACGCGCACGCGGGTGATCGTACCGGTGCATTATGCGGGCATGTGCTGCGATATGGACGCGATCCTCGTGCTGGCGAAGGAACACGGCCTGCGGGTGGTGGAAGACGCGGCCCAGGCGGTGGATGCCACCCGGGGCGGCAAAGCGGCCGGCTCCATGGGGGACATCGGCTGCTACAGCTTCCATGAAACCAAGAACTTTAGCATGGGGGAAGGCGGCGCGGTGCTGCTGAACGACCCCAGCCTGATAGAACGCGCGGAGATCGTGCGTGAAAAGGGCACGGATCGCAGCCGCTTTTACCGCGGTCAGGTGGATAAGTACACCTGGGTGGACATCGGCTCCTCCATCCTGCCCAGCGAGTTGAACGCGGCTTATCTGCTGCCGCAGCTGGAGCACCGCACGGAAATGACTGCCTGGCGGATGGCGCGCTGGAACCAGTATGACGCGGCGCTGCAGGATTTGCGGGCGGAAGGCAGGATTGAACTGCCCGTGATCCCGGAAGGTTGCACGCATAACGCCCACATGTATTACATCAAATGCCGCGATCTGGACGAGCGTACCGCCCTGACCACGTACCTGCGCGCACGGGAGATCGTCGCGGTGTTCCACTACATCCCCCTGCACTCCGCCGCCGCGGGGCTCAAGTACAGCCGTTTTGACGGCGAGGATCGCTACACCACGCGCGAAAGCGAGCGCCTGCTGCGCCTGCCCCTCTACTACGGCATGACGGAGCAGGATTGCGCAACGGTGATTGCTGCGCTGCACGATTTTTACGGGCAAGCATAGGCACGGGTACAACTTCCGCTTTGATTGCGTGAGATAAACAGAGCTGCGAACCGCTCCCGTCGATTGGACGGAAGCGGTTCGCTTTTATGAGGTTATCGATCCGGCTAAAAGACGATGCCTGCATACCATCTTGGTTAAAATCCGCGTGAATCACCGGAGAAACGGACGTGCAGCAGGAAAGCAACTCTGCTGGGAGCCTGAAAATGAGCATCCCGGGAATACCGGCTTGGATAGGGCAAATCTTTACTGCCCGGCAAAGGACTAGTTTAATAGAGACTGATTCTTCTGTACAGCGGAAAGGACAGTTTGGATAGAAGCAACCTGTGGATGGATTGCCACAGTCGGGCAAAGGCAGCGTTCTTTGCGCAACCGGGTATGGCGCGGGCAAATCTGTATCCGCGGGCAGGAACCAGCCCTGCCAAGCGCGAAAATATCCCATAGGATGAATGCCTTCGGGGCAGGGAGGTTGATTGTATGAATCACAAATCCATAGGTTGGGGGCTGACCGGCGGATCGGCGATTGCATTCTATGCGGTAAGCGGCCTGTTGCTACTGCTGTGGCCGAATCTGGCATTGCTGATTGCCAACTACGCGCTGGCCGCCGTGCTGGTGGTGATCGGGCTTGTGCTGATCCTGGGGTATGTGCGCGGCGATACGCTGGAGGGCATGATGGGTCTGGGCATGGCCAAGGGCCTGGTGCTGGCGCTGTTGGGCGTGCTGCTGTTTGTGCGCAGCGACCTGTTGGTGACCGTATTGCCTTTCCTGTGGGGGCTGGCTATGATTGCGGGCGGCTTTGCCAAGCTGCAAATGGCCAACGATCTGCGCCGGATTGGCGGCAGCCGTTGGGGCTGGATGCTGGCGGGGGCGCTGGTATCCTTTGCGCTGGGCATCCTGTCCGTAACGCAGCCGGCGTTCCTGGCATACACCGTTACGCAGTTTGCGGGGCTTTCGCTGCTGGTCGAGGCCGTGCTGGATCTGGCGGCGCTGTTCTCCATCCGGCGGGCCTATAAGCGCTACCGCGCCGCCGCCAAGGCGCGCTGAACCCGTTTGCCTTGACGGGACGCCATGCAGGCGAGTGTGGCATGCCTGCCGGGCGAAGGTCTTGAAACAGCCAAAGCCAGTATTAGAAACGTAATCTCCGAACATGGGGCGTATCTTTTCCGCAAAGGAAAGATGCACCCCGTGTTGTGCCTGCCCTTTTGCTGTAAACGGGTTTGTATCCCGATTTTATATTCCCAGAGCATGCGGAAGGAGAACCGATAGCCCGTATTGCCAGCTACTTACGGTCGACAGCAGTTATACAAAAACAATATCGCAACGATGCGCTTTGCGGGTGTTTAACTTGCCACTGCGGTTTTTTTGCGATGACTGGCTCGCAATTTGCCAATCAGCCGGGAAAAGACCGCCCGACATCCAAGCCGGATGCCGGGCGGTTACGGATATCAGGGTTGCGGCTCGCGGGAGCGGTAAAACCGATGCAGGCCGTTCTCCACAACCGTGTTGCGTTGGGGCTCCGCGGGCGGAGGTGCCAGCAGACGCTCCAGCAACCCGTCGTCCGGCCGGTCTTCCGGCCGCTGGCTGAGGGCTTTCTGGATCAGCCACCGGTAGGCAATGGGCAGGGTATCCGACAGGGGAATGGTTTCCCCGGCAAGCGCCGCCTCGTACAGGTAAACAACGCCCGGCGTTTGCGGCGCGGGTAGCGCGCCTGTCCAAACACGGTGGGCGATGGCCCCGAAGGCAAAGGTGTCCAGCTTGCGCGTAAGCGACGCCGGGCGGCCCAGCAGGCGCAGGTAGGTTTCCGGCGCCAGGTAGACGGGGTCGCCCTCGATATCGCGCGCGGTCGGGGGCGGGTCCTCTTCCAGAAAACCGCTGTCAAAATCAATCAGCCGCACGCGCAGACGGTCACCGTCGTGCTGCAGCAGGACATGTTCCGGCTTCAAATCCGCATGCACGATTCCCTGCGCATGCACACGCCCCAGGCACCGGGCCAGTTCGAACAGCATCTGCCGCCGGATGCGCTGGCTGGGCACCTCAAGCGTCTCAAACGTATCATAAGGCGTTTGCACATATTCCGTGACGGTATAGTAGCGCCCCTCAAAGGTAAAAAAGTCCGATACGGGAACCACACAATCGCCCAGTACGCAGCCAAGAGCCGCATACAGGGCTTTTTTACGGCGCTCAAACGTATCGCAGCGCGTCTGCTGGGCGCGGGTCAACGCCGTAGCGGGCCCGGCGGTGCGCGGCTGTACGGGGGTTAAAAACTGTTTCAGAAAGAAGGTTTGCCCTTCGCGCCGCGCTACGCACCAGCGTGCGCTGCCGCTGCCCGCGGTGGCAAAGGGGGTTACGCATTCATAGGTGCCAATCCGCATCACACACCTCCGTCGGCAGTTCGTAGCGCAGGCGGTAATCGGCCCAGAGGCTGCGCGCGAACTCGATATTCTGCCTGCGCCTGCGCACGGGCGTAACAAACTCCTGCTGCAACGCCGCCCGGCGGCCGGTAAACGCCTGCTGTAGAGCCGGAAAATCCTCAGCGCCGTAACAGGCGAGCGTCAGAGTCGCATCATCGCTGGCATATTTGCGAATCGCGTTGTGCAGCCGGGTTTGCCAGCCGTGCAGATCGGCGGCGGCTTCCAGCGTGCTTAAAAGCAGCAGCTCGAACTCCATGGGCGTGGGCAGGTATCCGAAGGCGCCGTCCGTTGCGGTCAGCACGATGCAGGGCTTGTCCAGCGTTAAACCGTAGGTATCAATGTGAAAATCCCCGTCGGCATTGACCATGTTGCTCAGGCGGGCATCGCGATATAAATTTTCCAGCGCGTCCGCGCGGCCCGCCACATGGTCGGCCGTGCATTGCCGCAGCCCCTTGGGGGTCAGGATGTAACCGCGGCTGTCGCCCGCCCAGAAGAACACGCAGGAGAGCAGCCCCGGCTTGCGCGCGTCCATCAGCGCGGCGCACAGCGTGGTGGGCAAGGTGCGCTGCAAACCGCGCATAATCAGGCGGGAATCCACCTCGTTGCGATGCTCGGCATGGAAGGCGGTCAGCCGCTCCCGCAGCACCGTGCGCAGGGCCTCGGCACAGGAGCGGGCTGCCTGCGCATCGGCAGGCAGACTGTGACCGTCCAGCGTTAAAACCCATTCCCGCACGCATTGCACCGTGATCCGCGCAGCCATGTACGCCTCGGTGCGGCCCTCCAGCCGGGTGTAGCGGCGTGACCCGATGCCGCCGCAGCCATCCGCCACGCAAAGCAAGCCGCCAAGCGCGTCCGTCTCGGCGGCGTAAGCGTCCTCGCCCTGTCCGGGGGCGGTTTCCTGGGCGATCATCAGACACCGCCCGTCAATCCGGCGCGAATCCTGCGTCATAGCGCACCCTCCGTCGCGGGCGGCGCAAGGTTTAGATCGTGTTGCATACCGCGTCGATCACCTGCTGGTATTCCAATTCCGCCAGCCCCTCGCTGACGGTCTGCACATGCACCACCTGCGCCCATTCGGAGGAGATGCGGTTCCACTCCGGCGCGTCGGGGGCGAACATCAAAAGCCGTTTGGCGCTCTCATCCATCGCGCCGCCAAGCTGCTCGTCCTCCCACCAGAGGCTGAGCTCCTCAAAGGTTTCCGCCATGCCATCCGGGTACCAGGGCGCGATTTTGCCGTGCCCCAGCGGGTGCGTGGGCGCGTCCGACCAGACGACGATGATGTGGCGCTTTTTTACGCCTTCCCGCGTCCAATCGCTGCGGATGGCATACCCCAGCGCCTCCAGCCCATCCTCCGGAATATCCCCGCCGCCCTTGGCGCTGATGCCGTTTACGCAGTCATAAAAACCCTGCGCCTGCTGCGGTAGCACAAAAAAGTCGCTGGCGAGCATCGCCTGATCCCCATCGGCAATATAATCCCGAAACGCGATTACCCGAATGCGCATCTGGCTGATCACCTTATGCTTCTTCTCCATCGCGCCGGTGATGTCCCGGTACAGATTCAGGGCGTTTTGCTTGACGAAATCCAGCACGTGGCGCATGCTGCCGGTCGCGTCAATGCAAAACACCATGTCCACATGGTAGGTCAGTTGGTATTTTTCCATAGGCTCCTCCTTTGCGCGGGACGGCGCTCCGGCATCCCATCCTACTCCCCTTAATTCTTCGCCGGAGCCGTTTTTCCTCCGTAAGCGGGGGCGCGTTTGTAAAAACCGCGCGCCGCGGCAGGAGGAAGCGCGCGCGCGACCGTCGAATGGTTATCACGGAACTGTGCTGCGCGGGAGTGTGGATAGGGTTTATGAAATTTTTAAAAGCCCTGGGCGGGGTGCTCTGTTTTGTCGGTTGCGTGGTCGCGCTGGCCGGTATTTTGGCGACGGCGGTTCCGCTGATTGACAATGCGCAGGTGCAGCGGATCGTCGAGTCCTTTTCCATGGTTAGCACGGATCGGTTTGTGAATGCGCTCAATAAAGCGATTCTATTCTGCCTGGCCCATAACAACTGGGTATTTGCGGCGGGCGCCGCGCTGCTGCTGGCCGGCGGCCTGATGCGCAGCGGTGCGGATCGCGCGCTGTTTAAAGGCGACGCGCCTCGCGGCGTGGAAACGCGCCCCGCCAAGGCGGAGCCGCCCAGAGGGGCCGCACCTCCGCAACCGGCGGAGGCACCGGTATCGCCACAGGATAAACCTGTCAAGCCCCTTTCGCCTTACGCGGCCGCGGAGTATGGCCGGGCGCTGACCCGCGATGCCAACGGCCGCGTGGCCTCCGAGCTGGCGGAAAAATACAAGCCGCGCTCCATTATCGACCTCCCGGCGGAGCCGGAACTGAGTACGGACGAACCGCTGCTGGACCGCTGGCGTGCCCCGGCGGAGCCTGAACCCGCGCCGGTACCCGGGGCTGGCGCAGCGGCTACCCCCGCGCCGCAGCGGGTCTGCCTGAACTGCGGATCGCTGTATGCGGCGGATGCCTCCTATTGCCCACACTGCGGCCTATCGCTTCAGACAACAGACACAGTTGAACCGCAACCCGATTTTACGGCTCCCTATCCGGCAAATGCGCCGGTGCCGCCGACCGCCGCGCCGGCACAGCAGCAAACTGAGCCACGACCAGAGAGTATAGCGCCGGTGCAGCCGCCTGTGACGGCTATCCCAATGCCTGCGATGCCTCCGCAACCTTCTGTTGCGACTTATCCGGAAGCGTACCGGGTTCCGAGTGCTCCCGCGCCGGTCTTGATGGGGCAGCCGACTACAAGCACGGTTTCGCAGACAGCCGCTTTAGCGCCGGAGGCGTGGCAGAGCACGCCGCCGCGACGGCAGCCGCGCATTGTAAGCACCGTGCAGGGCATGCCGTTTGCGCCTGCCGCACCTGCGGAGGCACAGCGGGGCGCGGAACCGCAACCGGAGCCTGTCATAGCGCCCAACCCCACAGCGGAACCGTATCCGTCCAAACGCCCCCGCATTGTGAGCACGATGGGCCGCAAACGGGAACCCTGAGCCAAGCCAAGCAGGACCCTGCGCGAGATAAAGAGCAGAATCGAGCATCAAACAAATGGCGAAACCGCTGATCGGTTTCGCCGTCTGTTATACCCGGATGAGGGGTCAAATTGTTTGCGCCCGCGCGGTTTGGGCCTTGCCCCGCACATCCCAGACGCACCACAGCGTTACGCTTACCAGCACCAGCACGCCGCCCGCCAATGCGGTCGGCCCCGGCACCTCGCCGACGAACAGCGCCACCCATACCGGGTTGAGGATCGGCTCCAGCGCAGCCAGCAGCGTAAGCGCCAGCGGGGTGCTGTTGGTGGCGGCCAATCCGTACAGCACATAGGCAAGCCCCAACTGGAAAATGCCCAGCACGGCCAGCGCGCCCAGCGATTGCAGCCCAACCGGCGCGCCAAACACAAAGAGGAACGGCACGCCGATCAGCGCCGTCAGGGTATGGCCCTGCATCAGGCCGTTCAGGCGGGCGTCCTCATCCACGGTGGCCACGCAGAACATCGTGCCCGCAAAGGCGGCGCCCGCAAAGATCGCCAAAATGTTACCGAGCACGGCCCCGCCTTCCAGCTGGTCGAAGAAGAACAGCGCGACGCCAAGCATGGTTAAAAACACGGCCAGGTAATCCATCATGCGGAACCGCTTCTGATGGAAAATCCACTCGTAAACCAGCAAAAAAACAGGTGCGGTATACTGCAATACAATGGCATTGGCCGCGGTGGTCAGTTTATTGGCAAACATGAAGCAAATGCTCGTAAGCGGGATTGTAAGCGCCAGGCGCAGCGAGCGCTTGGTCAGGATAAAGCGCCTGTGCGACAGCAGAAGGTACAGCGCCAGCACCGATGCGCCGATCAGGCTGCGAAACCCTGCCAGCACCAGCGCGTTCCAGGGGATCATCTTGATAAAAACACCGGAAATGCTCCATAACACGGCGCAAATCGCCATCTGCACGATACCCTTGCGCTCCTTCGCGCTCATCGGTACCCTCTCCTGTCTGCTTCCATTTCAGCGTAGTAAAGCATACCGGTTTTGAGCCGTAAAAGCAAGCGGAATTGCGTGCGAACGGCAGGAAAAACGCGTCGCGGCCGCGGGCGGTTTATGGAATGTTTTTTCTGTGCCGGGGCGGCGCCCGCCCTTGCGAACACTGGCAGAAAAGGTTATAATAGCCAACATTGATGGCAACAAGCCCGTGCGTTTTCTGTTTGGACGTCAACCAGAGGTGAAGGATAGTGTTTCGAGGCCTTCAGGAGGTTCTCAGCGGCTACATCACGGAGGTTAGACGCTTTTTCCGTATGGATTGGGAGCCGATCGCCACGCACAATTTACATATGCTTCGTGTGGGGATCGGAGTCGCAACCACGCTGCTGATCGCCTTCCTAGCCGTTTCGGTCTGGATGGGCCGGCCCATGGAGATCACCCTCCTGTATGGAGCCTGCCTTGTAACCCAACTGGCCCTGTATGCGGGGATTAAGGCGCAGAGTGCGCGCCTGCGCTGGCGCACACGCGTGATCGCCGCGCTGTGCATGGGCTGGCTTCTGCTGTGCTGGCTGGATATTGTCTACATCGGCACAGTCGGCATGCCGGGGGAGCCGGATGTCTATTACGCACCGCTTACGCTTTCGCTGTCGATGGTGTTCATCCTGCCGCCGTGGCGCACCATGACGATTGTGACGGTCGTTTCGGGCTGTTACATTCTACTGAGCGGCCTAAGTAAGGCCCCCGCTGTTTTTTTACAGGATTTGAACGCCGCCCTGCTGTGCTGGGGCCTGTGCCTGGTGGTTAACATCGAGCTGATGAATATTCGGATGAGAGACGAACGAATGCGCAGCGAGCTGACCCGCCTGTGCCGGACGGACAGCTTAACGGGGCTGATGAATAAAAACACGACCGAGGAGGCCGCCCGCGCTTACCTGAACGGGAGCGCAACACGGGAGCAGGCGGCCCTGTTTGTGATCGATCTAGATCAGTTTAAGCAAATCAACGATCAGATGGGGCATCTGGCGGGGGATGAAGCGCTGGAAATCGTCGGCGATACGCTCCGCAAGCTGTTCCGCGGGGTGGATATCGTCGGGCGCGTTGGCGGGGACGAATTTGTGGCGGTGCTGAAAGACGCGCGGGACAGGCGTGTGGTGGAGCGGCGCGCGGCACAGATATGCGAGGCGGTGCGCAACACCTGTTTTGAGCGAGGCCCGCTGCAGCTGACCTGCAGCGTGGGCGTGGCACTGAGCCCCGCGCAGGGTAATACCTATGAGGCGCTGTTTCGCATGGCCGACGAGCAGCTTTATCTGGTTAAACGCAGCGGCAAAAACGGCTACCGCATTGCCCATACGGCAAACCCGCACTGACCGTTTACCCGCACATATGCGGCTTTGAGCCGGAGAACCGCGCCGTTTAGCCGTCGCGGCTTGACGTGTATGCCCCATAACGGTATTGTAGGCTCGTGCATGGATACCGGCGGGCAGGCGCGGCGCAGGCGCAGGCTCCGACCGGAGGGAACGGAAGGAGAGGATGCGCACCGACGGCCGACTGCAACCCAGACCGTACAGCCGTTTGCCCAAATTCCCAAAAACATTGAAATTTCTTTGGGGATTGGGTATAATAAGATGTACTGTCATAGAGCATGGAGGGTTGCGAGTGTACAGGCTTCTCATCGTCACACGGGATCAACGGGTGGAAGAACTGTTTAATTCCATGCAGGGCTGGGAAGCCATGGGCTTTAAAACCCCGCGCCTGCGCAAGACCGTTGCAGAAGCCGTCGAGTGCATGCACAAGCATCACATCGACGCGATCGCCATCGACGACGAGCCCGACTATGCCGAATTGGAGCAATGGCTGGACCACAATGCTCCCGATATGCCGATCTTTGAAATCGCGCCGGATGCGGACAGTCAGCTTGCGGTACTGCGTGAGGTACAACTGCTGCTCAACCAGCTGCATACCGACGATTCCAATGATGATTACAACGAGAGCTACTATTTTAAGCTGGCACGCGAGCGCTGGATGAAGCGCCTGCTGTGCGGGCTTGCGCCGAATAGGGAATATGTGCTCAAACAGCAGCGCATGTACCGCTGCAAGGAAGACCCGCAGCAGCCTTGCGTGTATGCCCGCATCTGCATGCCGGAAGGCGACGCGTTTATCGCCAGCCGCTGGCACTATGGCAGCGAACGGCTGGGCGTGGCGTTGCAAAACTTCTTTGGCGAGGCTTTCGACCATCTGAACCTGCATCTGGCTGTGGTAACGCCGGAGGAGATTCGCCTGGTACTTTGCCCCGTGCGGGGCGATACGCAGCACCCCGTTTCCCTGAGCCGCGCCAAGGCTTACATTGAAGAAACCATCGAACAGATTGAAAACTATCTGGGCTTAACCCTGACCGTGACGGAACTGAGCCTGCGCAAAGGTCTGACCGACTTCGCGGGCGAGGCGCCCAAGGACTGAACACACCCGGCAACGGGCAAGAGAGGGGTACGACTATGGGCTTCATCAAAAATATCGTAACCAGCCAGCTGATTGACGTTATCGAATGGAAAGACGATACCCAGAACACGATGGTGCACCGTTACGACATGAACGGCAAGGAAATTATGATGGGCGCGCAGCTGACGGTGCGCGAAAGTCAGGTTGCCGTGTTTGTGAACGAAGGGCAGCTGGCCGATATCTACCAGCCCGGCCGTTATGAGCTGACCACGCAGAACATGCCCATCATGACCGCGCTTAAGGCGTGGAAGTTTGGCTTTAATTCTCCGTTTAAAGCGGATTTGTATTTTATCAACACCAAACAGTTTCTGGATCGCAAATGGGGCACCAGCAACCCCGTGATGATGCGCGACGCCGAGTTCGGCATGATCCGCATCCGGGCGTTCGGCGTGTATGCGTTCCGTGTAACCAACCCGGAAACCTTCCTCAAGGAAGTGTTCGGCACCAACGGCATGTTCACCGTGGAGGATGTGGAAGGCCAGATCAAGCGCCAGCTGGTGTCGGGTCTGAGCGATGCGATTGCCGAGAGCAAAATCCCCGCGCTGGATTTGGCTGCCAATTATGAGGAACTGAGCCAGTACTCCCTCAAGGCGCTTAACCCCAAGGTGGAAGCGCTGGGCCTGTCGCTGACCAGCTTTGTGATTGAGAACATCAGCCTGCCCGAAGAAGTGGAGAAGAGCATCGACAAGCGCACCTCCATGGGCGTGGTTGGCGATTTGAACAAGTATACGCAGTATCAGGCGGCCGAGGCGATGCGCGAGGCGGCCAACAACCCCAACGGCGGTATGGCCGGGATGGGTGTGGGAATGGGCGCAGGCGCGGCTATGGGGCAGATGTTTACCCAGAGCATGAACGCTGCGCAGCAGCCGCAGGCGCCTGTCGCGCCGCAGGCAGCGACGGTGCCCTGTGTGGCGTGCGGCAAACCTATCCCGGTGGGGAGCCGTTTCTGCCCCGAGTGCGGCGCGCCGCAGACCGTGGCGAACACCTGCAAGGGTTGCGGTGCCGAACTGCAGCCGGGCGCAAAGTTCTGCCCCAGTTGCGGCCAGAAAGTGGAGTAACCGGAACCATCCCTGATACAATAGCCCCGGAGCTTATGCTCCGGGGCTTTGCCTGCTGAAAAAGGCCCATCTGCTTTGTCGCCTGCACCGGATAATGGGCGGTCACGTACGTCCGTGTACGCTCCCGCCCTTATCCGGTTTGGCTTCATGCATCTGAACCTTTTAGAGCAGGCTGCTTCCTGTCATTTTTATGGGGTTTGTCAACGGTCTGAGCCCCGGAGCTTATGCTCCGGGGTTCAGCCTGCTGAAAAAGGCCCATCTGCTTTGTCGCCTGCACCGGATAAGGGCGGTCATGTACGTCCGTGTACGCTCCCGCCCTGATCCGGTTTGGCTTCGCGCATCTGCACCTTTTTGAGCAGGCTGCATCCTAGCATCTTAAAGGGGTTTGTCAACGGTCTGAGCCCCGGAGTTTATGCTCCGGGGTTCAGCCTGCTGAAAAAGGCCCATCTGCTTTGTCGCCTGTACCGGATAAGGGCGGTCACGTACGTCCGAGTACGCTCCCGCCCTTATCCGGTTTGGCTTCGCGCATCTGAACCTTTTTGAGCAAGCTGCATCCTAACATCCTTAAAGAGTTTGTCAACGGTCTGAGCCCCGGAGCTTATGCTCCGGGGCTTTGCCGTCCCTGCCGCCGCAGCGGAGACGGGTCAATGGCGAAAGCCCACCCCGCCGCAGCGCGCGTACGCCAAAGTGAGTGCACAGCGCGAAGGGCGATGAGGCGAGCGGGCTCATACTCTGGATAAAGGGGATGAAAAACCCCGGAGTACAATCTCCGGGGTTTACTGCGCAGGAATGCAGCCTGACATCCCAAGGGAGGCATCCAGCCCCTGTGCCCAACTCCGCAAACCCGTCAGGAACAGAACAACTAGCCGCGCGCGCCAGTTCCGGCATCGGGGGTTCGGAAAAACGCAGTTTCCATCAGAAACGGCCCCGTCACTCCGGTTTGACTCTGCGCTCCTGCCCGGGGGCACAACCCAATGGAGCCGTCCTTACGCCTACAGCTTCCGCTGCATCTGATCCGGGTTCATGGCATAGAGCAGGGCATTCTCGCGGCTGATGCGCCCCTCGCGGTACAGGCGCAGGATTTCCCCGTCCATCGGAATCATGCCTTCGGCGGCGCCGGCGTAAATCACGTTATCGATCTGCTGCACTTTGTTTTCCCGGATCATGTTGGCGATGGCGCTGTTGACAAACATCACTTCAAAGGCGGGCACAATGCCCCCGTCTACCGTGGGGATTAACTGCTGGCTAACCACCGCCTGCAAAACCATGGAAAGCTGGATGCGCACCTGCTGCTGCTGCGTCGCCGGAAATACGTCGATAATACGGTCAATGGTTTTGCTGGCCCCCAGTGTATGCAGGGTCGAAAACAGCAGATGCCCGGTTTCTGCAGCGGTCAGCGCGGTCTGGATGGTGTCAAAATCGCGCATTTCCCCCAGCAGGATCACGTCCGGCGCCTGCCGCAGCGAGGCGCGCAACGCGCCCGCAAAGGTGCGGGTATCGTTGGCGATTTCGCGCTGGGTTACCAGACACTTCTTGTGCGGGTGGATGTACTCGATCGGGTCCTCCAGCGTGATGATGTGCCCGCTGCGGCTGCGGTTAATACGGTCGATCACGCAGGCGAGTGTGGTGGTTTTCCCGCTGCCGGCAGGGCCGGTTACCAAGGCCATGCCACGCTTGCGCTGGCTCAGGTTCAACACCGCTTCGGGAATGGACAGCGCCTTTGCGTCCGGAAGGTCGAAGGGAACCACACGCAGCACTGCGGCGAGCGTGCCGCGCTGCTTGAAGGCGTTGCAGCGGAAACGCCCCAGATTGGCCAGCCCGAAGGAAAAATCATCGTCGCCTTCCTCCCGGAGGTGGGCGATGGAGCGCTTGTCGGCGCAGGCGTATATCTGCTGGATCAGCTCCTCACAGTCGGCCAGGCGCAGCTTCTGTTCGGACAGGGGCTCCAGCTGATCGTTCACTTTGGCCATCACGCGCGCGCCCGGCACGATGTAGACGTCCGAGCCTCGCTTCTGGAGGATGGCACGCAGGAACGTGTCCAGCTGGAGAGTATCAGAATCCATGGAATCCCTCGTTTCTATGGGTTGGTTTGCCCCTCCGGCGCGGTGGTCGGCGGGTTGAGAAGCAGCAGGGGCTGTTCGGTTTCCAGCGCGGTGCTGCGCAATTCGTGGCAGGTCAGGTGATAACGGGGCAGCGCGTCGGGGGTCAGGGTTCCTTCTACGGTCAGGGTGCGCCCGGCGCCCGCATCCACCGCAAAGGCAAAGGTAAGCGCATCGGTCAGGCGAATATCGGTCAGGCAATCCGCATCGAATGCGGATTGCCACTGGGCACGGGTAAGCGCCGCACCGGCGTGTTGTACAAGCACCGCGTCCATGGCGGCCAGCTTGCGCTGCGCGGAGGCGGCGGCTTTATAATACTGTATCGTCATGCTCAAGTTGCGGTTGGAAAGCGCCTGATTGTTACGTGCGCTGGACAGGGACAGCAGACTTAGCGCCGTGAGGGAAAGCACCACCAGAATCATCAGGATGGAACTGGCGCCTACGCCGACACGGTACTCGGTTTTTTGCCTCACGGAGCTGTCACCTCCCGGTACTGGCAGGCGGGCAGGGTAAAGAGCGTTTCGTCGGCGCGCTGCCCTTCGATCTGTACGGTGGTCAGCATCCCGGCGGGCTGTGCCGCGCGCAGGATGCTTGCGCTCAGCACATACTCCCCTTCCAAGGATAGGACGTAGGCGCCGTCGGCAGCGGTAAACCCGAGCTGTTGCAGCGTTGCGGCCGGGTCTTCGCTTACGGCCAGCGCTTCGGCGGCATTCTGCGCGGTGCTCAGCGTACGGCTTTGCAGATCGGCCGCATGGTTTACCTGCTGCGCCCGGGCGAATACCTGCACGACGATCGCCTGCGAAAGGGCAAAAAACAGCAGTACGATCAGCAGTTCCACCAGCAGCATATTGTTTTTCCCGGACTGCATTGCTTCAGGGCACCTCCTCCGCCGGATCGCTGCGCAACGCCATAAAGGTGCTGCGCGTCTCGCCGTCCGCCATAACCACCGTCGCCTGAATCAACTGCGGCGCGGGGCTGGAAAATTGCAGGGATTGAACATCGACCAGCCGTTCGGCGTCGGCGGGGTTAAAAGGAACATCCGCAGAGGCAAACCGTTCCCACAGGGCCCCCTGCGTTGCATAGATGGCGGTTTCGTAGCGCTCGCCCTCCAGCGTTTCGTACAGGCAGAGCACGGACAGACCGTCGCGCTGCGCAAGCTGCACGCCGCCCTGCGTGTCGAAGGTGCGCACACGGTTGCTTAAATAGCTCAGCGTAAGCTGCGCGTCGCTGCTGTGCGCGGCGGAATCCGTTACGCGGCGGTATACGCGGGTGCCAAACAGCGTGAGTGTGAGCGATGTTAGCGCGAACATCCCGATCAGCAGAAACACAAACGCCGTGGGGATGCTATGGTTGGTGGGCGATGCGATGCGTTTCATCCCCTCAACCTCCCTGACCGCTCAGCACGGCGATGTCGGGCAGCAGGTTATCCGCAAAAGCGCGGATGGATACGATGTAGCGCTCCTGATCATACACAAGCCCGTAATTGGTGCGCAGATAGGCAGCGTCGGGTGGGTAGCGCCCCTCCACGGCATAACAGGCAAGGGTGGCGCGCAGCACGGCTTCCCGCAGCGCGACGGCTTGCTCCTGCTCGTTGCGGGTATTCACCTGCGAAAGGGCGAATACCAGCAGCATGAGCATCGCCAGAAAAGCCGCAAGGGTAACGGCAATGCCGCGAAAAAACGGTTTCATCCGGCGTTTGAACCTCCTTTCGGCAGGTGCGGTACGTTCAGGCCATGCCGCCCATCAAGGACAGGAGCGGCAGCATGACCGCCAGCAGGATGGCACCGATGACGACGGACATCAGCGCGACCAGCGAAGGCTCGATAATCGAAACCGTATGGGCGATGGCGTCGTCCACCTCGTCCTCATAAATTTCGGCGAGCCGTTGCATAACAACGTCGGTCTGTCCGGCCTGAAAGCCGACGCGGATCATCCGGCTGTGCAGGGTTTCAAAAATGCCCAGACTTTCGACGGCGTCCGGGAACGAAGCCCCGGCTTCCATCCGCCGGCGGCAGGCTTCGACCTTTTGGGCCACGTCGGCGCTATTGACCACGCTGCTTACCAGCTTGAGGCTTTCGTCCAACGGAAAGCCGCCGCGCAGCATCATGGCCATGACGGAAGCAAAACGCCCGGCGCTGATTTTATCCCCGGTGCGCCGCAGCGGGGCGATATAACGCAGCAGGAACGCCCGTACCTTGCCGCTGCGGTCAGTGCGCAGCAGCAACAGCACCACCAGCGTAATGAGGATGGCCGCGCCCGCGATGATCAGCGCTGCGTTTCCAACTCCAATGCCTACCCGCATCCAAGGGTTGGTGGATACATCCAGCCCCATGCCCCGGAACACATCCTCAAAAATGGGCAGCACGTTGGTAACCAGCACCAAAATGAGCACTGCCATAATGGCGATCAGGATAATGGGATAGGTTATGGCGTTGACGATCGCACGGCGGATTTTCGCCTCGCGCCGGTAATAAAGCGCCAGCCCGTTCATGACGGTGTCCAGCTCGCCGGTACGCTCGCCGATGTGCGCCATTTCGGACAGGTAACGCGGGAAGATGCCCGCCGCCACGATGCCGCGGTAGAGCGAGCCGGTATCCAGCACTTCCTGATTCAGCGCCTCAAAACGGTCGGAAAGCCGGGTGTGACGGTAATTATCACACAAGGCCTCCACCCCTTCGTGCAGGGGCAGACCGGAATGGAGGATCAGCGCAATCTGTTCGCAAAGGATGGAAAGCTCGTCCGCGTCCAAACGCGCGCTTTTAAGTTTGCCCGCCCGGTGGTCGGCCATACAGGTACCTCCTTGTCGGTTCAGTAGACGCGCTCGTCTGTGTATTTTTTGACTTTCATATGGTTGGCTTCGGCGGTGGTGTCGATGCGCTGCCACTCTCCGTCGATCCATACTTCGTTCCAGGCATGGTAAATTGTATCGGCATAGCCGATTACCAGCTTGGTGGGGATGCCCTGCGTGCGCAGCATGCAGGCGGTCAGGGCTGCGTAATCAAAGCAGATGCCCTTGCCCTCAGCCAGTACCTCATCCACAACGGGCAGGTAGCCCGTGGTTACGGTGCTGGCGCGCACGTAATCGTACAGGATAGCTTTGACAACATACTTACGCACCGCGCTGAGGCGGTCGGCAGGCGATTCCAAACCGCCGCAAAGCTCCGCGGCCTTGGCGACGGCAGAGCTATCTGCCGTGTAATGTACATACTGGTTGGGGTAGAGAAAGGGCAGGGTTTCGTCGGCCAGTTCGACATCCAGTTTTATGCTGGAATCATTGCTGTAGCGCTTGCCGGACACCTGTAAGAACACCTGGATTTTATAGCTGCCGCTGCCAAAACCCAGCAGGAAAGTTTCATAGTTGTCGTCGGAGGCCAGATCGTAGGTGAGCTGCTGATCCCCTTTGGTGATGCGCATTTTCAGCTTTTTTGCAACGGGGGTGTGGCGCACCATCACATACCCCTGATCGGCATGGCTGGCATCGACGGTGGTGCCCTCGTCGCGCAGGAGCACGGCCCCGTCCGCCTGCGGGTAGAAGGCGGCGGCCGCCGCCAGCGCAACGCAAAGCGCGAACGTGAAAACGAGCGCGAGCCAAACGGTGTAACCGCGTTCTGCAGGCTGCCTCGTCATAGGTCACGCTCCGTTTCGCCGGCGGGTGCGGAAGCGCCCGCTTTGCGTTCTATGCCTATCTACTACGAACCTGCGCCTATTGTAACGGTTTTTCCAAGGAGCGTCAAGCCTCGGTTACAGAGCGACAGCAACGGAACCGATTTGGGGTCGATTCTGTAATCCATCCGTAACCGAAGAGAGGCTGATGACTGCAACCCCGCGTAAGCAGGGCTGGCGGGCGGCCCCTCGGCTTGACAAGCGCGGGCGTGAAATGCTATGATGCAAACGCTTATGCGGCGGGCGGGCAACGCCGGACCGCTGCAAAAACCGACCCTGACGGAGGCATTACCATGAGTAAACTTTGCACGCGATGCGTGATGGACGACAGCGACCCCGGCGTAACCTTTGATGCCCAAGGGCATTGCAGCGTTTGCGACCGTTACCTGGCGCAGACGGAGCTGCGCGGCTACCGCCCCGGCAGCAGCGACGCCCAGCTGCGCGAGATCGTGGCTGCGATGAAGAAAGCGGGCGAAGGCCGCGAGTTTGACTGCGTTCTGGGCCTCTCCGGCGGGGTGGACAGCTCCTACATGGCGTATGTGGCACACGAGCAGGGGCTGCGCGTACTGGCCGTGCATGTGGATACCGGCTGGAACAGCGAGATGGCGGTGCGCAACATCGAGCGCGTGTGCAACGGTCTGGGGTACGAGCTGCACACCATCGTGATGGACTGGCCTACCATGAAGGAGCTGCAGCGCGCCTATCTGCTTTCAGGGCTTGCGAATCTGGACGTGCCGCAGGATCACCTTTTTTGCGCGGCGGTGTACCGCTTCGCCAAGGAGTACGGCGTCAAGTATCTGCTTAACGGCAGCAACCTTGCGACCGAGGGCGCAAGCGCGCCGTTCAGCGCGCAGCACAGCTACCGGGATTATTGGGAGATTCGCAGCGTATACCGCAAGCACGGGCGGGGGAAAAGCCTGCGGAAATATATCCACCTGAACCTGCGGGAAGCCTGGTTCGGCATCCCGGGAGTTACAAAAGTAAACCTGCTGGACTATGTGCCCTATACCAAGAAAGACGCGATTGCCTTTTTACGGGATCGTTTCGGCTGGGAGTATTACGGCGGCAAGCATTTTGAAAGTCGGTTTACCAAGTGGTTCCAGTCTGTGTACCTGCCCAAACGTTTCGGGTACGATAAAAGGCGCTACCACCTCTCCTGCCTGGTACTCAACGGAGAAATGACCCGTGAGGAGGCGCTGGAGGAGCTGGCGCGCCCCGCGTACCCCGAGGCGGACATGCGGGAGGACGAGGAGTATATTCTGAAGAAGCTCGACATCACCCCGGCGCAATGGGCGCAGGAAATACAGAAACCGCCCGCAGGCGAGCACGCGTACTTTTCGCAGGCGGGGCTGTACGAGCTTGCACAGCGCTTGCTGGGCAGCCGGGGCTTGGACTGGTTCAAGAGCCGCCATGTACACCCGCTGGATCCCACCCGCAAGGATGCGGAAGCCGAATAAGAAAACCCCCGTCGCGATGCAAACTGATGGTTTGCCGGTGCGGCGGGGGTTTTATATTACTGCGTTGCCGTACAAGCCGCCGGAACTGCCGTGGGAGTTCTCCTCCTGTCGGTACCGGGCGCTTACAGGAGTTTGCGGTAATACCCGCGCAGCATGCCTTCATAAGCGGGCTGCTCCTTTACGCACCGGTACCCAGCCTTGGTGAAACTTGCCACGGAGGGCAGGTTGTCCGGCGCGATGGTGCAGTACAGCGCCACGCCGCCGGATTCCCGGGCAAGGCGGTCGAACAGGGCCAGCAACGCCGAGTGGATGCCGCGCCGACGGTAGGCGGGGTCTACCATCACATCCTGAAAATCGAAGGTGTGCGTCGGAGATTCCCCGATTTTATGCGCATAGCAGGTCAGCGGGCGGATGTACCAGGGGGTGAGGGTGCCGAACCCCGCGAGATGTTCGCCATCCCAGAAGCCGAAGCTTTCGCCGCGCGCGCAGCATTCGGCAAACAGTTCGCCGGGGGAAGGGTAGTACCAGCTGGGCTTTTCAAGCGCCTGCAACATGGCGGCCTGCAGGCGTATAATTTCGTCCACATCAGCGGGGGTAAGCTGACGGCAGGCCAGGCCGGGCAGTGTGGGCAGCGGGCCGGGGTGGGGAAAGGTTTGCATGGCTTACGGCTCCTTCCCGGGCGCCGTTTGTACAGGCACTGATCCGGGCGCGGGGGTCTCGGGCGCAACGGCGGCAGGCACTACGAGGTTTTTTTGCGTGTCTGTGGCAGGCTTTTCCGCCTCTGCGGCTGGTTTTTGCGCCTCGGGGGTGGGGCGCGGCGCGTGGCGGGGGTCGGGCGCGGGCTCCGGACGTTTGGCCAGCAGCGCGTTGCAGAGGAACAGATAGGCGGCGCCCCGCATGGCACAGGCCATGGGGGAGGGGAAAGGCAGTGCCTCGCCCAGCGCGGAGAAAATTTCCTTTTCCAGATGGCAGAAGTTTTCATAATGCGTCTGCAGGGATACGCCCTCTGGCGGCTTAAGCAAAGCCTTCATACCATCGGCGGAAGCGGCCTGTTTCAATACGCAGATCATGAGCATCTGCGCGAGGTGGTCGCGTCCGTATTTTTTATCGACCGGCCGATCGACCAGGCCGAACTTGACGTAGTTATTGACCATCGCAGGGGTAAACACGCGCTCGCCTTCCATAAAAAGGCTTTTGCACTGCCGTTCCACAAAGGTGACTACCTGATCCATATACAGCCCGAAATCGGGGATCAGCTCCCACGGCGTGGGAGCGAACGCGTCCAGCCTGGACGCAAACAGGGCCTGACGATCCTCCATGGCGCACCTCCGCTTGCCTGTCCGATTTTTCAGACAGAAGTATACCACACGATAAAAAAAATCACAAGATTTTAATCTAAATCACCTTGACATAATAGCAAGTAGTAAATATACTAATAACAGTTACTAGATGATATGGAGATGAAACGCCATGACGTACACAGAGATTCACATTTGGGGAGATTCGTTGGCGAGAGGCATTATTTATAATGAGACATCGCAGCGCTATGCTATTTCCCGCGAGCGCTGCGCTACCCGCCTGCAGGCAGAACTGGGCTGCAAGATCGAAAACCATGCCAACATGGGCGCAACCGTGCTGGACGGGCTGGCGCTGTTCGAACGCTTTACCCCGGTGCCCGGCGCGCTGTGCGCCATCGAGTTTGGCGGCAACGACTGCGATCTGGATTGGAAAACCGTCAGCACCCAACCGACGGAGCCGGTACAGGCCAAAGTGGCGCTGGATGTGTATGCACAGGGGCTGACGACCTTTGTGGAGCGCGTGCGTGCGCGCGGCATGCAGCCGCTGCTGGTAACGCCCCTGCCGCTGCACGCGGAACGTTACTTTCGCTGGGTGACCCGTGGGCTGGATGCGGACGCGGTGCTGCAGGCGCTGGGGGATGTGTATCACATCTACCGCTGGCAGGAACGATACGCCAATACCGTGCGGGCGGTGGCGCGCGCCACACATTGCAGACTGCTGGATCTGCGCGACGTGTTTCTGGCACAGCCGGATTACGAAAAGCTGATGTGCCTGGACGGAATCCACCCCAACGATGCGGGGCACCGGGTGCTCAGCGATGCCGTGCTGGACGTGCTTCGCGCTGAGGCGGCCACCGAGGGCTTTGCCGCTGCGGAAGCGGCATCGGCAGCGTATACGGCCATCCCCTGTGCTGCCAAAGTGAGTTAAAACCATCACGCGGCGATGCTCCGCCGCTTTCCAGACGTCGTAGGGGATAAACGGCGTCCGGCGCGAAATGCCGGGGTGGCGCACACTCCGCCGTATCGGCTGCTGTACCCGAACCCGGGTGGAATCGTCCGCCGATGGTCGGATGCGCGGTTTACAGGCAGAGGCTTCAGCGGAACCCCCGGGAGCACATTTCCCCGACGCTGCTGCGGCGAAAACCCCTCCGGGGCTCCGGAGGGGCAATTTTTGTTGCGAAAAGCATATCCGACTGTCGTTTGCCAGCGGAAGGACAAAACGCCTTCGCTGTGCTTGAAAGCCCTTGCTTCCGCTTGGGCTATAGAAGGGCTGATAAGGACGGCCAGTCCGTACCTGCGCTCCGGGAAGCCTGCCGGAGACGCAGGACGACCCACAGGTCAAATCCAGACCCTTTCACACGCATCTTTCGATGCGTTACATCCATGCATACCGCAAGACGGCAACCGTGGCCCTCCATCCGGCAGACGATATGGATCGTAGCCGCCGTTTGGCATATGGGTTGTTCCGGGTCAGATACGTTCCATGCACAGCACGTTTTCGACGCCGCCGGCATAGCAGAACAGGTCAACCGGCTGGCAACCCGCAAACCGATAGCCTCCGGCGGCCAGCAGCGCCGCGTCCCTTGCCTGCGTAGGCACATGACAGCTGACATACACCACCCGTCGAGGCTGGGCGTGCAGGATAGCCTCAATCACGGAAGGCTCCACACCCTTGCGGGGCGGGTCCAGCACGATTACTTCCGGCCGCAGGCCCTGCGCAACCAGCGCGGGCAACTGCTCCTCCACGGCGGCGCAATGAAAATCGACATTGGTCAGCCCATTATGCTGCGCGTTGCGGCGCGCGCTTTCCACCGCCTGCGGCACAATCTCCAGCCCGATGGCGCGGCGGCAGAGGCGCGCCAGCCCAAGCGTGATGGTACCGGCCCCGGCGTAGGCATCGACCGCCACATCCTGCGGTGTGAGGGCGGCAAAATCCAGCGCGGCCTGATACAGGCGTTCGGTCTGCGCTGGGTTGACCTGAAAAAAGGAAAGCGGACTGATTTCAAACGTCAGGCCCAGCAGCGTTTCGGGAATGGCATCTGCGCCGTCCAACCGTCGGGATGTTTCCCCCAGGATGACATTGTTGCGGTTGCGGTTCTCACTGACATGCAGCCCGCAATACCCCGGCACGGTGTGCTGCAGCCGCTCCAACAGCACAGGCACATCGGGGAGCGATTCCCGTGTGGCGACCAGCAGCACCAGCACATCGCCCGCGCGGTTGGTGCGCACAATTACGTGGCGCAGGAGCCCGTTGCCGGTGCGCTCGTCGTACGGCTCCACCCCGGACGCGGTCATCCAGCCACGTACGGCAGTCAGTACCTCGGCTACGCCGCCCATGGCAACGGGGCAATCCTGAATATCCACAATGTCATGGCTGCGGCGGCGGTAGAAACCCAGCAGCGGTTGCGCAACCGTCCCGCCGACGGGCAGGGTGGTTTTATTCCGGCAGTGTAAGGGCTCCGCCGCTCCCCATACGGGAGGCACATCCTCGGGGGAGAGCGGCAACCCGCCGATGCGCGTCAGACAATCGAGCACCTGCGCGCGCTTGGCCGTCAGGGTCGCGGCATAGGTCATGTGCTGGCCGCTGCAACCACCGCACAGGGCATAGGCGGGGCAGAAGGGCTCGCAACGATCGGCGGAAGGCCGCACAACTTGGGTCAAGCGTGCAAACGCATACTGGGGCCGTACCTGTACGGCTTTGGCTTCGATATGCTCGCCCGGCAGCGCGCCGGGCACGAACACCGTCTGCCCCTCAAAGAAGCAAACGCCCTCCAGATCGGCCCCCAGACGTTCGCAATCGAGTTGCAGTGCTTGGTTTTTTGCAATCATAGGTTTCCTTCCCAAGGGCGGTCGCCCTCGCGGCGCAGCATCAAATCGGCCAGTGCCAGCGCCAGCGCGCCTTCCACCACGGGCAGGGCGCGCACAACAATACAGGGATCATGCCGCCCGCGTACGGACAGCGGTTCCGGCGTGAGGGTAGAAAGGCGCACCGTCTGCTGCTCCAGCGCCACGGAGGGGGTGGGGCGGAAGGCGACGCGCGCGATGAGCGGCATGCCGGTGGTCAGCCCGCCCAGAAGCCCGCCCGCGCAGTTGCGCGTGGTCACCACGCGCCCGTCCCGCACGGCATAGGGATCGTTATAGTCGCTGCCGCGAAGCTCCGCCGCGCCGAACCCCGCGCCAAACTCCACACCCTTGACCGCGGGGATGGAAAACAGATGCTCCGCCGCCAGCGCTTCCACACCGTCAAAAAAAGGCGCTCCCAACCCGGCAGGCAACCCGGTGGCCACGACTTCGGCCACCCCGCCAACGGAATCCAGCGCCGCTTTGGCGGCCAGAATGGCCTCGCGCATCGCCTCGCCTGCAGCAGGGTCCAGCGTCGGCACCGGCTGCGCGTGGCAGGCAAACAGCGCGTCCATGTCGGGTTGCACAGGGTCGGCAGCCCGATCCGCCACGCCGCCGATGCGCAGCACGTGCGCCGCCACGCGGATGCCGCGGGCCTGCAGGTATTGCAGCGCCAGCCCGCCGGCGAAGGCATAGGCGAGCGTCAGGCGGCCGCTGTGGTGGCCGCTGCCGCGCAAGTCGTCAAACCCGCCGCTCTTGACCGTGGCGGGGTAATCTGCGTGGCCGGGGCGCGGGCAATCCGGCAGGAATGAATAATCGGCGGAGTGGGTGTCCGCATTCTCAAACACAGCCGTAACGGGTTGGCCGGTGGTTCTGTTCTGATAGATCCCGGACAGGATGCGCGGTACGTCGGCTTCCAGCCGGCCGGTAGCCAACTCGCCGCCCTTGGCGGCGCGGCGGCGCAGAAATGCTTCCAGCGCGGGCACATCCACCGGAAGCCCCGCAGGCAGACCGTCCAGCGTTGCGCCGAGGGCAGGGCCGTGGGATTCGCCAAAAATCTGGACACTCAAGGCCCGCCCGATGCGCCCGCTCATTCCATTCGCCCTCCCAATGCCTGATAGGTGGCCGGAAACCCGGGCCAGGATTTGTCGATGGCTTCGATGCCATCCACAGTGATGGGCTGGTCGCATATTAACGCGGCGGTGGCCAGCAGCATCACCATGCGGTGGTCGCCGCGCGCGTCCGCGCGGAATCCGCCGTGCAGTGCCGTGGGGCCGTGGATGGTCATTGTATCGCCATCCTCGCTGATGTCGACGGTGGCGCCGAGCTGGGCCAGCAGTTCGCGGGTGGCCGCCAGCCGGTCACATTCCTTGACGCGCAGCCGCGCCACGCCGCGCAATGTGGAAACGCCGTGCGCCTGCGTGCAGGTAAGTGCCAGAATGGGGGCGAGGTCGGGGATGTCGGTGCAATCCACCTGCAGGGGGCAAAGCTCCGCATGAGAAGGGCAACTGACGAGCAACCCTTCCCGCAGGCTGCGTACACGCATGCCCATTTCCTTGAGCAGGGGCAGAATATGCGCATCGCCCTGCATCAGCGTTTCGCCTGCCTGCGGCGCGCGCATCCGGGACAGAATCACGCCGCTGCCCAGCGCGTTGGCGCACATCAGCACCGCCGCCTGCGACCAGTCCGCCGAAACATCCACCGTCTTGGGGTTATCCGTTTGCAGGGGCTGCAGTTGGAACAGCCCGCCGCCGTGCTCCTCATACACAGCGCCAAAACGGCGCATTTGCAGGAGCGTCATGTCCAGATACGGGCGGCTGACGATGGGCGGGGTAACCGTGAGTGCCGTCGCGGCGGGCGCTCCCTCCGGTGTGGTGGCAAAGGAAAGGGCGATGAGCAGCCCGGAGGCAAACTGGCTGGACAGCGAGCCGTCAATCGTGTACGTACCGGCGGGCATCCGCCCGCAGAGTTCCACGGTCGCCCGCGCACCCTGACGGGATGGGGTTCGAATCAGCGTTGCGCCCAGCTGCGCAAGCAGCGGATCAAACGCGGTCAGCGGCCGCTTGAAAAGCGCATCCTCCATCGTGAAGCGCACCGCCTGCCCCCGCACCAGAAAGGCGGGAATCAGCATCCGTAACGCGGCCGCGCAGGCGTGCACCTCGCATGGGACCGGCTGCCCGGAGGGCTGCGGCGCGGGCGCGGGGGTAACCAGCAACGTGTCGTTGGCGGATTCTACCTTCGCACCCAATGCGGTTACACCGTTGATCATGGCCTGGGTATCGTCACATAACGGGAGGGGAAAACCGGTCAGCAGGCAGGGCCCCCGGCCCAGAGCGGCCAACAGAAGCGCCCGGTGCGCCTCGCTTTTAGCGGGCGGTATGGAGGCCACGCCCTTCAGGCGCGCCGCGTGGAAGGTGCTGGTTGCCATATACAAACCCCCTGCAGGATGATGACAAACAAAGGCGGGACGTCGCGCACAGGCCGCGTCCTGCAACCAGACCAGTATACCATAGTTGCCCGATAAAAAAAACGGTCGAACCGGGCGGTTCGGCTGTTGGATCCAAAAAAATTCTTCCTTAAGAATAGCGAACGTAAAAGGGGCGTAAACGGGCCGCCGGAAGGGCAACGCGAAAAAGCCCTTTCAGGAGCGCCGCCGCATGGGCGGCAGATCGTCCCACTCTGTGCGGGGGGCACGCTGCTCGGTTTCCGGCGGGATGTAACTGATATCCATCCGGTCGAAGGCGACACTGTCCACAAAATGTTCCGGTGCGAAGCGCGCCAGACGGAAGGCCTCCCAATCCGCCTGATGGCGCGGCAACCAGACCGGCATGCTGATGTCCAGCGTATGCAGGGCTTCGCGCAGCGCCTCCTGCGGCGCGTCGGGCGCGCAGGGCACGGTTAAATCCCGCAGGGTGCGGTGGCCGCGTGTGAGGCGCACCCAGAGCCTGCCGCGGGAGGCGTTCGGCGCGGTGCTCACGCTTCGGGCACCTCGTAATCGGCGCTCGCGGAGCGTTCCATCACGGCGTGCATGTGCGCCTGCACAGGCAGGTGCACGGGGTGGGTGCGGTACACCTCCAGTGCCTCGCGGGTGGTAAAGGTTTCGCACAGGCAAATGTCGCAGCTGCGGGGGCTGCCCACAATGTCGGCGCTTGCGTCCAGGCTCAGCATGCCCGGAATTTGCCCACGCATGCCGTTCAGCTTTGCGAGCGTTTCGGTCACGGTCGCCTCGCTACGGTCTTTCAGCCAAAAGAAAACAATGTGTCGGATCATCCTCGTCGCCTCCTGTAACCATGGATTCTGCGTTATTATACACGGCTGGGACGCGCTTGTCGAGGGCGGCCGCCGGTTTTACGTCGGCAATGCGGCGGAAGGGGCCTTGCGCCTTTTCAAAAGTGCCATTCTGTGGTATAATCAAATTTACCGCAGGTTTCACTTTGCGGGAAAGGGGTCGGCCAAATGCTCAGCATGACGGGGTATGGACGGGGTCACGCCAGCCAGGCGGGACGCGAATTGCTGTTGGAACTGAAAACCGTCAACCACCGTTTTTTGGATGTGAGCCTGCGCCTGCCCCGGCCCATTACCTTTCTGGAGGAACCGTTGCGCACACGCATCAGCGAGGGGTCGCTGCAGCGGGGGCATGTGGATGTATCCGTAACCTATGCAAACCTGCGGCCTGACGCACAGAGCGTAACAATTGACAGCGCATTGCTGGCGCAATGCTCGCAAGCCGCCGACGCGGTGGCACTGCAACTGGATCGGGAAACCCCTGATCTGGCGTCGTTGCTGACACTTTGCGGCGCGCTGCATGTAACGCAGGCCGAGGAGGATGCCGAGGCCGTCACGGTGTTGATGCAGACCGCCTGCGACGAGGCGCTTGCACAGCTGCAAGCGATGCGGCAACGGGAAGGCGAGGCGCTGGCGCGCGATATGCAAGCCAACCTGCGCCAATGCGAAGCCCTGACCACCGAAGTGGAACAGCGCGCGCCCGCCGTGCCCGAAGCTTACCGCCAACGGCTGGAAGCGCGCCTTGTGGAATGGGCCGTGCAGGCGGCGGACCCTCAACGCGTGGCGCAGGAGGTGGCCCTGATGGCCGACCGTTGCGCCATTGATGAGGAACTGGCCCGCCTGCGCAGCCATTACGCCCAATTCGCCCAATGCCTGCAGGACCCGGGCGAGGTGGGGCGGCGCATGGATTTCCTTTTGCAGGAGATGAACCGGGAGGCAAACACGATCGGCTCCAAAGCGTCCGACGCACCCATCGCCCAGCGCGTGGTGGAGCTGAAATGCCTGCTGGAAAAACTGCGCGAGCAGGCGCAAAACGTGGTGTAAGGGGGGCAGGCATGAAGCTCATCAACATCGGGTTTGGCAATATGGTTGCCTCGGATCGCATCGTGGCCGTGATCAGCCCGGACAGCGCGCCGGTCAAGCGGCTGGTGCAGGAGGCGCGCGACCGCAAGCGCATTGTGGACGCGACGCAGGGGCGGCGCACGCGTGCCGTAATCATTACCGACAGCGACCATGTGGTACTTTCCGCCATCCAGCCCGAAACCGTAGCCGGCCGCGCCGGCGGGCGGGATTCCGGGGGAAGCACGGAAGAGAAGGAGAGTTGACATGGGCGTGATCGTCAAACGAACCGGGATGCTGCTGATTATTTCCGGCCCATCGGGCACGGGCAAAGGTACGCTGGTCAAGAAACTGATGGACAGCGATCCCAGCATCAGTTTTTCCTGCAGCGTCACAACGCGCGGCCCCCGCCCCGGAGAGATTGAGGGCGTGCATTACCGCTTTATCGACGATGCGGAATATGACCGGATGCTTGCGGAGGATGCATTTCTGGAGCATGCCACGGTGCACGGGCACCGATACGGCACGCCCAAGAAGCCCGTGGGGCAACAGCTGGCCGGCGGCAAGAACGTGCTGCTGGACATCGACCCGCAGGGCGCGCTCAGCGTGATGGAAAAGGTGGAGGACTACGTGAGCGTGTTCATCCTTCCGCCCAGCTTCAGTGCCCTGCGTGTGCGCCTGCACACCCGCAACACCGACGATCCGGTGGAAATCGAGCGCCGCCTGCGCAACGCCCGCCGCGAAGTGCTCAACATTGGCAAGTACCAGTACGCTGTGATCAACGATGATCTGGATCTGGCCTTCTCGCAGCTCCAGTGCATCGTGAATGCCGAAAAACAGCGCACGACCCGTTTTTTCCCGACTATCCTGGAAGATTGAGGAGGAACCGATTATGGCCATCGTGAATCCGACGATTGTGGAACTGAGTGAAAAGGTGGACTGCCGTTATACCCTTGTGGTGGAAGCCAGCAAACGGGCACGCCAGCTGCTGGCGGGCGCGCCGCCGCTGATCGACGCCAAGGACATGAAACCCCTGAAGGTTGCTGTGGACGAAATCAACCGCGGGTTGCTGACCTATTCCCGCAACCCGGATTTGGAGGACTGAGTGAGCGCCAACATTGTGATGGGCGTTACAGGCGGCATCGCGGCGTACAAAGCGGCGGAGGTCGTTTCCGCCCTGCACAAGCGCGGCATGAACGTGGATGTGATCCTGACGCGCAACGCGACGCAGTTCGTAACCCCCCTCACGTTTGAGGCGCTCAGCCACAACCCGGTTACGACTGATACCTTTGTGCGCGAGCAAAGCTGGGAAATCGGACATGTGGCGCTGGCCCAGAAAGCCGATCTGGTGCTGGTGGCCCCCGCAACCGCCAACCTGATGGCCAAGCTGGCCCATGGCATTGCGGATGATATGCTCACCACCACACTGCTGGCTACCAAGGCGCCGATCCTGCTGGCCCCCGCGATGAACACCGGCATGTGGACAGCCGAGGCGACCTGCCAAAACCTGCGCACCCTGCTGGCGCGCGGCGTACGGACGGTTGGCCCCGGCAGCGGCCTGCTGGCCTGCGGCGACGTGGGCGAGGGCCGCATGAGCGAGCCGGCGGAGATCGTGGAGGCGGTGGAGCGGCTGCTGCATCGGCGTAACGACCTGAGCGGTCTGCGCGTGCTGGTAACCGCCGGGCCGACCCGGGAGCATCTGGACCCGGTGCGCTACCTGAGCAACGAATCCTCCGGCAAGATGGGCTATGCGCTGGCGGAAGCGGCGCTGGCGCGCGGCGCAGCCGTGACGCTGGTATCCGGCCCCACGGCGCTTACACCCCCCGCACAGGCGCAAACGGTGTCGGTGGAAACCACGCAGCAGCTTTATCAGGCGGTGCTGGAACGCTGCGAGGCGCAGGACGTGATCCTGCAGGCCGCTGCCCCCGCGGACTATCGCTTTGAAACCGTCAGCCCGCAGAAGCTGAAAAAGCAGGACGGCGAACCGCTGACCCTGCGCCTGACGGAGAACCCCGATATCGCCAAAGCCGTGGCCGCGCACAAGCAGCCGGGGCAGACGCTGGTGGGCTTTGCCGCCGAAACCAGCGATACCCTGCAAAACGCGCGCCGCAAGCTGGAAGCCAAGGGGCTGGACCTGATCGTCGCCAACGATGTAACGCTGGAAGGCGCGGGCTTCAACACCGATACCAACATCGCCACCCTGCTGACCCGTGAGCAGGAACTGCCCTGCCCGCTGCAAAGCAAGCGGGAGCTGGCCGATCGGATTCTGGATATGGTGCTGACGCTGCGCGCGGGCGTTTAAGCCGAGCTGTGCTCCCTGCCGGGCGGCTGCATTGTTTGGCTTACCTCTGAAGCCGCCATCCGAAGCGAGGTTCCGGGCAGACGCAAAGGACGGGTTCTCCCACCCGGATGCGTGTGGGAGCAGCGACCGTCGGTGGCTCGGAAACCCGGGTACGGGAAGGCGGAAGCGGTCGTATGCGCCGGGGTATCAAGCGGTCTTTTATGCCTGCAATACGCCCCCGACCACGGCAAAGGTTTTTTGGAGAATTCGTAAATTGAGGCTTGACAAAACGGCGTGTGGAGGTTATGATATATCACGTCGCCGCGCAAATCGACCGTGCGGTAAATGGGCATCGGCGCTCGGTTACCAAGGGAGCATAGCTCAGTTGGGAGAGCATCTGCCTTACAAGCAGAGGGTCACAGGTTCGAGCCCTGTTGTTCCCACCAATTTCATACGGCCAAGTAGTTCAGTTGGTTAGAATGCCAGCCTGTCACGCTGGAGGTCGAGGGTTCGAGCCCCTTCTTGGTCGCCAACATGCCTTGGTAGCTCAGTCGGTAGAGCAGGAGACTGAAAATCTCCGTGTCGGTGGTTCAATTCCGCCCCAAGGCACCAACGTGTGCGGTAGTAGCTCAGTGGTAGAGTGCCACCTTGCCAAGGTGGATGTCGCGAGTCCGAATCTCGTCTACCGCTCCACACACGGTGCCATAGCCAAGCGGTAAGGCGAAGGTCTGCAAAACCTTTATTCCCCGGTCCGAATCCGGGTGGCACCTCCAGTTTGGCTGGCCCTTGCAAGGCCGACGCCGCAAAGCGCCCTTCTCCGTATGGAGAAGGGCGCTTTGCCATGGGAGCACTTTGCACGAGTTAATACGGGACTTTAAGACCCGGCTTGATATTGAAGGTTAGGATGCGGTTCGTAGCGAGCCATATCCAAGGCCTGCAGTGATCGACATTACGAATGCCAAAGGCGATACGTATCAGCAGCTGAAACCTTTTGGGAATGGCCGGGGATGCCAACCCATACTTGCGGCAAATGGGATCGTATACGTTAGTTAATTAGTAAATGACTGCTTGTTTTTGAATGGGGTACACCTGCCTGACGATGTTTGTGCCGAACATGGATAGTGATCCTGCCAATGGATTTATATGAAGCCAATGGTTTTATTCCTTGCAGGATAACGCCATACTGAAATAGAACGAGCCCATCCGACGCACACTGGCCGTTCAGGGCTCGTCCGGGTCATCCGCTTCCTCCTGCGCGGCTTGCAAGGCCCGCGCGGCCTCGGCATAGCCATAACCGCGACGCTGCATCGCGGCCAGCATCCGCCGGCGCGCGGCGGGCGAGGCGGGGTCGTCCTGCCGGGCCCATAGTTTACGGGCAATCTGCACCGCCTGCTCCTGCTGCCCGTCCGGGTCCAGCGCGGCTACGGCGGCCTGCGCGGCGGCATCCGGCACGCCCTTCAGGCGCAATTCCTGCAGGATGCGCGCACGGCCCATGGAACGCGCCGCACGAGCCTGCGCCCAGGCGCGTGCAAACGCTTCGTCATCCACCAGACCTTCGGCTTCCAGTCGCGCCAGAGCGGCAGCTACGGCCTGGGGGAGCAGCCCGCGCTCCAGCAGCCTGCGTTCCAGCTCCCGTCGGCTCCGGGCGCGTGCAGCTAACAACGCGACAGCCCGCTGCAAGGCTTCGGTGCTTTGGCGGCGGATCAGCTGTACGCGGTAAGCGGCGACATCCACCGACTGCCCTTCCGTAAGCGGCAGAGCTGCAAAATCGGCGGGGGACAGGCGCAACGGCTCCGCGGTCTCAAAGCTTACCAATACATTACCGCGCGTTTGCGTGATGCTTACCACTTTATCCTGCATAGGGTTCCTCCGGCAGGCAGGCGCGGATCAGGTCACGGTTGAGGCAACTCAGGTGGCCGACGCGCATTTCGCTGGCGCCGCTGTTCAGGCTGGCAAATCCATTGCCCTGATCGTCAAAGAAAACGCCGTTGACCGCGCCGTAGGCAAAGCCTTGATGCCCGTGCAGGCGACGGGGCAGGATATGCGGATCATCCACCTCCAGCAGCCCCAGCCCATGGCGCATGCGCACGGCGGGTTCGGGCCAGGCGACGGTGGAGGCGGCCATGCGCTTGACGGCTTCGGGGCTCAGAAAGGGTTGGCCGTTCACCAAACCGCCGTTCATCAGCGGCAGGCAGAGCCTTCCCAGGGCTTCGGCGGTCAGGAACAGCCCGCCGGAGGCCAGCAGGTAGTGCGTTTGCGGGTCGGGCGCATCCAGCGGGCTGGCGGCGCGGAAACGCGCCGTCGCGTCGAAATCCGGCTTGCGTGCGGGCGGCAGCACGCGGTAGCAGTTGGCGATGTTCACACCGCCCAGCGTACTCAGATCAAACGTAGCGCGCGCATCCAGGGGGCCGAACAGTTCCCGTTGCGCGAGCGTTTCCAGCGATTCCTGAAAGCGCTGCTCCAGCAGGCAGCCGATCAACCCCGCGGCAAAATTGCTGTAGCGGAAGGTTTCCAACGGGCGATGCGCGGTAAAGGTCGCGGGATCGGCCAGCAGATCGCGGGCAGGTACGGGGTTGCCGAAACCGTCGAAGTAGCGCTGGCTATCGCGCATGCCGGAGGTATGCCCCAGCAGCGAGGCCAGCGGGATGGGTACGTCCGGGTAGTTCGGGTTGCGGATTGGCGCGCCCCACAGCTCGGCAATGTCCGCATCCACATCCAGCCTGCCCAGCGTATGCAGGCGCATCACCAGCAAAGCGCAGGCCATTTTGGCGATGGACGCGGTGCGGAACACCGTGCCCTCGGTCACGGGGCGCTCCGGGGCAAGGTTTGCGTACCCCGCGCAGTAGCGCTCCGCCAGCCGCCCTTGCCGCAACACCTGCACACAGGCACCTACCGCATGGCTGCGGCGCAGCGCGTGGCGGATCGGGAGCGCGAGCGGGCCTTCGCCGCCGACAGCGAGCACCTGCTTCCAACGGCAACGGCGGCCGAACACCGGCAGCGCAAGGCCGTACAGACGGTTTTTTCGGGCACCGACAGGCATGGCTACACCTCCTGCACCGCGGACTGGGCCGTCGGCCCCGCCTGCGCGGTGCGAAAATAGGGGATGGACAGATAAACGGGAATCGATAACCCCGCGTACACAAAATAGGGGCTGTGCCAAAGCCCTTGCAGCCCAAGCAGAAGAAGCGCTCCATACACGGCCGCGTCCCCAAGCGGCCACCAGCGCGCCAGCCGCCCCACCCGCGCGTCCGTAACGGACAGCGCCACCGTCGCCGCATACAGCGCCAGTACAACGCCGGTTCCCCATGTGGTGGCGGGCAGCAGCAGGCGCGCGGGGGCCAGCACACAGCCCAGAAGTGCGGCAACGCGCTGCCGGATGGAAGCCTGTTGCCAGAACCGCGCCAGAAATACCGCGGCTACCGCCACAATCATCGCCAGGCTCAGCCATTGGCTGGCCCGCAGCCCAAACAGGTAAAGGCTGTCCTGCCGCAGCTGCTCCACCAGAAAACGGCCGGCCCCATACAGCGCCAGGTACCACAGAAACAAATCGCCGCGTCTGCGCACGCGCTTGCGGAGCACCCACAGCACGATAAAAACCCCGACATCCCATGTGGATTCATAGAAGAAGGTTGCCACGTGCCAGCTGGGAGTTCCGCCGTTGCGGATCAGCACCGCGAAGGGGAAAAACTGCCACGCCGGATCCAGTACCGCGGGGCCGTAAGCCTCCTGGTTAAAATAATTGCCCCAGCGGCCGACGGCCTGCGCCAGCGCCAGCCCGGGCGCCGCGATATCCAGCAGGGCCGTAAAGCTGCGCTTGCGGATATGGCAGTAAATCCAGAGCCCCAGCGCGCCGCCGAGGATCGATCCGTAAACCGCGATGCCCCCTTCCCAGATGTAAAACATCCGGATGGGGTTTGCCACAAACTGATCCAGACTCATCAGCACATAGTAGAGCCGCGCGCCCACAATGCCGCTGGGCACGGCCACCAGCACCATATCCAGCATGGAATCCTGCGGCAGGCCCAGCCTTTTTTCTTCGCGGGTACCGATCCAGTAGGCCAGCAGGATGCCGCCCACCATCAGCACGCTGTACCAGGCCAGCGGGCCGATCAGATAGCGGCTATACGGGGTTGCCAATCGCTCCACCTCCGCCGATCACGCTCCGGCTTGCAAAGCCGTTGTGCCGATTATATGCCGCGATTCCGACAACTGTCAAGGCGCGGCGCCGAAAGGCGGCGGCGCGGGTTCCAGATTCTCCTAAAAAAAGGGGCTGGATATTGCGAAACGGAAACGAACCGTGTATAATCAATAGGATGCAAATGGGATCGTAACAGTGTTAACCTGTGACCGTCCTGACTATTCACAAGGGGGAAGGCAAACACATGACGAAGTACGTGTACCTGTTCAAAGAGGGCAACGCCAACATGCGCGAATTGTTGGGCGGCAAAGGCGCGAACCTTGCCGAAATGACCAACATCGGCCTGCCGGTGCCTCAGGGCTTCACCGTGACCACGGAAGCGTGCACGCGTTACTATGAGGACAAACAGACCATCGCCGCGGATATTCAGCAGCAGATTGACGCTGCGCTGGCCGAGACGGAAAAGGTCTGCGGCAAGAAATTTGGCGATCTGGAGAATCCTTTCCTGGTGTCGGTGCGTTCCGGCGCGCGCGCGTCCATGCCCGGCATGATGGACACCATCCTCAACCTGGGCCTGACCGACGTGGCCGTCAAGGGCCTGGCCAACCAGACCGGCAATGAGCGTTTTGCTTACGACAGCTATCGCCGGTTCATCCAGATGTTCTCCGACGTGGTGATGGAGATCAAGAAAAGCTATTTTGAAGGCGCGCTGGACGATGTGAAGAAGGCCAAGGGCGCCAAGTACGACACCGACCTGAACGCGGAGGACCTCAAGGAGGTCGTCGCCAAATTCAAGGCCATCTATCTGCACGAGAAGGGCACCGAATTCCCCCAAGACCCCAAAACGCAGCTGATGGAGGCCATCAAGGCCGTGTTCCGCAGCTGGGATAACCCCCGCGCCATCTACTACCGCCGTATGAACGATATCCCCGGCAGCTGGGGCACTGCCGTAAACGTGCAGAGCATGGTGTTCGGCAACATGGGCGACGACAGCGGCACGGGCGTGGCGTTTACGCGCTTCCCCACCACCGGCGAAAAGAAGCTCTACGGTGAATACCTGATGAACGCACAGGGCGAAGACGTGGTGGCCGGCATCCGTACCCCGCAGCCCATCGCCACGCTGGAAGCCAACATGCCGGAAGTGTACCACCAGTTTACCAAGATTGCCGATACGCTGGAGAACCACTACCACGACATGCAGGATATGGAGTTTACCATCGAGCACGGCAAGCTGTTCATGCTGCAGACCCGTAACGGCAAGCGCACTGCCATGGCCGCGCTCAAGATCGCCGTGGATCTGGTGGATGAAGGCGCGCTGACCACCGACGAAGCGGTGCTCAAGGTGGACCCCAAGCAGCTGGACGCGCTGCTGCACCCCAACTTCGACACGACCGCCCTCAAGAAGGCCAACCCGATTGCCAAAGGCCTGCCCGCCTCCCCCGGCGCGGCGACCGGCAAAATTTACTTTACCGCTACCGATGCCGCCAACGCGGCGCGCGGCGGCGTAGCCGTGGTACTGGTGCGTGAGGAGACCACCCCCGAGGATATCGAGGGCATGGACCTGTCCAAGGGCATCCTGACTGCGCGCGGCGGCATGACCAGCCACGCGGCGGTGGTAGCCCGCGGCATGGGCCGTGCGGCTGTGGTTGGCTGCGGCGAACTGCACATCGACGCGGTGCGGAAAATCATGACGGTCGGCGGCAAGGAATACCACGAAGGCGACGACATCTCCATTGAGGGCTCCACCGGCAATGTGTACGGCGAGATGCTGCCCACCGTGGAAGCGACCGTGACCGGCGAGTTCGCCCGCCTGATGGCCTGGGCCGACGCGGCGCGCACCCTCAAAGTTCGCACCAACGCGGATACCCCCCGCGACACCAAACAGGCAGTCGCGTTCGGCGCGGAAGGCATCGGCCTGTGCCGCACCGAGCACATGTTCTTTGAAGCCGACCGTATCGCCGCCGTGCGCGAGATGATCCTGGCCGACACCGTGGAACAGCGTGAGGTTGCGCTGGCGAAAATCCTGCCCATGCAGCAGGGCGACTTCGAAGAAATGTACAAGGCGCTGGAAGGCCGTCCGATGACCGTGCGCTACCTCGACCCGCCGCTGCATGAGTTCCTCCCGCAAAAGAGCATGACCGAGGAAATCGCGGCGCTGGCGAAGGAACTGAACACCACCAGCGAAAAGATCATCCAGAAGATCGACGCGCTGCACGAGTTCAACCCCATGATGGGCCACCGCGGCTGCCGTCTGGCCGTGACCTTCCCGGAAATTGCCCGGATGCAGACCCGCGCGGTGTTCCAGGCGGCCATCAAGGTCAAGAAGGAAAAGGGCTACGACATCGTGCCGGAAATCATGATCCCGCTGGTTTGCGAGGTCAAGGAGCTGGCCTTCGTCAAGAAGATCGTTGTGGAAACTGCCGAGAAGGTGTTTGAGGAGCAGGGCGTGAAGCTGCCCTACCATGTCGGCACCATGATCGAGATTCCGCGCGCGGCCGTGACCGCCGATGAGATCGCCAAAGAGGCGGAGTTCTTCTCCTTCGGCACCAACGACCTTACGCAGATGACCTTCGGCTTCAGCCGTGACGATGCCGGCAAGTTCCTGGGCAGCTACTACGATGCGAAGATCTTCGAAACCGATCCCTTCGCCAAGCTGGATCAGGACGGCGTGGGCAAGCTGGTCAAGATGGCTGCGAAGCTGGGCCGCGAAACCCGCCCGGAGATCAAGCTGGGCATCTGCGGCGAGCATGGCGGCGATCCGTCCTCCATCGAGTTCTGCCACAATGTGGGCTTGAACTACGTGAGCTGCTCGCCCTTCCGTGTGCCGATCGCCCGTCTGGCTGCCGCGCACGCTGCCATCAAGGCGAAAAAGAAGTAAAACCAAACTTGCACCGCAAGCCGCCGGGGAAGCGATTCTCCGGCGGCTTTTCCAAACCGGAACAAGGAGAGGGTTCGATGGTTACGGTTCGCACCCTTACGGCGGAAGAGCTGGACGGCGCGCTGCGCCTTGCGCGGCGCGTGTTTGACCGGTTCGAAGCGCCGGAGTACAGCCCGGAAGGGGTTCAGAGCTTTGCCGATACGCTGGCGCAGCCGGAGTATCGCGCAAGCATCCGTTGCTATGGGGCTTTCGATGGCGCAATATTGATCGGGATGCTTGCCACCCGCAACGCGGGTGCGCACATCACGCTGTTTTTTGTGGAGGAAACCTACCATCGGCAGGGCGTCGGGCGCAAGCTGTTTACCGCTGCGCTGGCCGATGCGCAGGGGTCGGCAATCACCGTCAATTCCTCTCCCTACGCGGTGGAGGTTTATCGAAAATTGGGGTTTATCGCTACCAAACCGGAGCAGGTGACCGACGGCATTCGGTATACGCCGATGCGGTACTAAAGCATCCCCTGAAAAACGAACCCCCGACGGACACTCCGAGAGTGCCGCCGGGGTTTTTCGCATGGCGGGGGTTGGGTTTCCTGCCCCATCCCCGATTGGGAAAGTGGGAAAGCCTGCAAGGGCCGTACTGCGTCGGCACAAAACCGTTGCGTAGCCGCGCTCAGACGATCAGCTCGAAATCCGAGGCTGGATGTTTGCACACCGGGCAGATGAAATCCGGCGGCAAGGTATCGCCCTCGTAGATGTAGCCGCAGATTTTGCAACGGAACCCGTGCGGTTTTTTGTCGGCTTCAGGAGTAAAGCCGATCGGCTCAAAGTCCGAAGCAGGATGCTTGCACACCGGGCAAATATAGTCCGGCGGCAAGGTATCGCCTTCGTAGATGTAGCCGCAGATTTTGCAGCGGAAACCACGCACTGGCTTTTCCTGCGGTTGCGGCTTGGGCTTGATGTGCTGGAAGTAATCGTCGTAGGTTACGCTGGGCTCGCTGGTCAGAATGCGCGCCTCGCTCAGTTCCGCCACGAATACGGTGTGGGTTTCATAATCGTGGGTGGCGACCACCTTGCAGGCCAGATAGGCATTGCAGGCCTCCGTGAGGTACAAAAGCCCGTTCTGGCTGCGTGCCACAGAGTCGAAACCCGCAAACTTATCGACGGTGCGCCCGCTCTGGTAGCCGAAACGCTTGAACACCGGGAACGTGACGCTGCGCGAAAGCACGCTCAGGTTCAACAGACCTGTATGCAGAATCATATCGTGCGTGTAATTGAGCTTGTTGACCGCCACCAGCAAGCGGTTGGGGGCGTTGGTAATCTGGCAAACCGCGTTCAGGATGCAGCCGTTGTCCTTGTCGCCTTCCCGGGCGCTGAGCACGAACAGGCCGTAGCACACCTTGAACAGCGCGTTCACATCCACGGCGGGGGCGTCGGGGGCCGGTTGCAACGGAACAGGCGCGGCAACAGGCTTGGCGGGCACCAGCACCTCGGCCAGCTGATCCAACTCCGCGCCCTGTTCGGGCCGCAGCGCCGAACGGATGTTGATTTCCGGCTCCACAAGCGTGATCTGCTTCATATCCCCCAGCAGTTTCCGGATGCGGCTCCGTGCAGCAGGCGCCCAGGAGCCGTTCTCCAGCACCGCGACGGTGCGGTTCTGGAAGGCATGTGCGCGCAGATCCAGCAGATAGCTTTCCATGGCGGGGAACACCCCGGCGTTATAGGTGCTGCAGGCAATTACCAGCTTGCTGTAACGCCAGCTTTCGGCCAGCAGATCGCTTACGTCGGTGGTGGAAACATCGTACACCGCCACACGGGCGCCGCGGTCGGCCAACCGTGCGGCCAGTGCCTCGGCGGCGTTTTGCGTATGCCCGTAGATGGAGCCGTAGACCACCAGCACGCCGACCTGCTCCGGCTCATAGAGGCTCCACTGATGGTACAAATCGCAGTACCAGTCGATCTTGGTAC
Organism: Candidatus Limiplasma sp.; assembly: GCA_963666755.2. Lineage (GTDB taxonomy): Bacteria > Bacillota > Clostridia > Christensenellales > Aristaeellaceae > CAXXOK01. The sequence continues at coordinate 1,983,208 of CAXXGW010000009.1, read as the reverse complement.
GCCATACCGGCCCGTGCAGCGAGCAGAGCAGTTTGAGGTCCAGCGGGGCCAGCTTTTTAAGCAGCGTCTGCACCTGCATGCCGTACTTGCCGACAATATTGGTGTAGTAGCGCCGCGCTTCGTGCAGCCAGTAGGTGTGCTCAAAATCCAGCTCGTCGGCATAGAGGTTACCGCTGAGCGCGCCGAAGGTGCCGAAGGCGTCGGCGGAGAACAGCGCCCGGTTGCGCGGGTCGTAGGTGACGATCACTTCCGGCCAGTGCACCATCGGCGCGGTCGTGAAAGCGAGGCTCCGGGTGCCGATGTCCAGCGTATCGCCATCGCCGACGGTTTTCACCTTGAGCCCCTCAATGGTGCCGAAGAACTGCCCGATCATTTTGTGGGCAATCGCCGAGCACACCACCGTAGCCTCGGGGTGCTTTTCCAACAGCAAGCGCAGCGTGGAGGCATGATCCGGCTCCATGTGCTGCACGATCACGTAATCCAGCGGCCTGCCCTGCAGCCCCGCTGCCAGATTTTCCAGAAACAGCTCCGCCACCGCGTGATCCACCGCGTCCAGCATGACGGTTTTCTGATCCAGAATCAGGTAGGAGTTGTAGGATACCCCATAGGGCAGGGGAAACAGGTTTTCAAATTTGGCCAGGCGGCGGTCGCTGCCGCCGATGTAAAACAGGTCGTCGGTCATCCGGCGCACACAGTTCATTACTTACCCTCCTTGCAGATACGTCCTTTCTATTTTACACCGGGAACGCTCGCATGAAAAGGTCAAAATCAGGCTCGCGCTGTTTTTTTCCATGCGGGGCGTTGCACAGGGTTGACAGCCACCGAAGGTTATGGTAAAATTCCTAATCGTCAGCGGATTAACCGCGGATGCGCCAAGAAGCAGATGGCGGCACCTGCGCCTGTAGCTCAGTTGGATAGAGCAACGGCCTTCTAAGCCGTGGGTCAGGGGTTCGAATCCCTTCAGGCGCGCCAGGAACATGGTGGGTATAGTTCAGTGGTAGAGCGCCAGATTGTGGCTCTGGAAGTCGTGGGTTCGAGCCCCACTACTCACCCCATTTCCTATCCTTGGGGTATCGCCAAGCGGTAAGGCACGGGACTTTGACTCCCGCATTCGTAGGTTCAAATCCTGCTACCCCAGCCAGTAACCGCCGCTTGGTGCAAATCGTCGCCTGCAAGCGGCGGTTTTTTATTGCCTAAAAGCGGCTTCGCTGTCGCCCTCCCGTAGAAATTCGAGCACGGCGGCGTTGTAGGCGGCCGGGTGTTCCCGGGCGATTGCATGGCCGCCGGGCAGCAGCAGGAGCCTGCCTGCCGGGAGCATGCGGGCGATGCGCCGGGTGTGGCGGCGGCGGATCACATCCCGCGTACCGGCAAGCACAAGCGTTGGGTGGGGGAGCGCAGCCAGCGCAGCGGGGTGGATGTGCGGCTGTACCGCCATCAGGGCGTAGCGCTCCAGCGGTGCGCGGGCCTGATTGGTGCACAGGGCGGCGACCCGCAGCGCGGCGTAGGCGCATTCGACGGCCAGCAAGGTGGGCAGGCAAAGCCCCCACGGGTTCAGATTGGCGCCGTTGAGTACCATTCGGCGTACGCGCGCAGGATGTCGCAACGCAAACAGCAGCGCGATGTTTCCGCCGTCGGAATAACCCAGTACATCTGCCTGGGGGATGGATAACGTGTCCAGCAGCGCGCATACATCCTCGGCGAACTGGGCAAGCGTGAACGGAGCGGTGCCGCGCGGGGTTTGGCCATGGCCGCGCGTGTCTACGGCTATCACCCAGCGGCAGGCGGCAAAGGCCTCAATCTGCCCGTCAAAATAGGCGCGGTCTTCCCCGTTCCCGTGCAGCAGCACCAGTGGATAGCCCTCCCCCTGTTCACTGTAGGCGGGCAGAATATCCGGCATGGCAAGCTCCCTCCCTCCGCAGCCATTATAGCGCAAACCGGCAGGGTTGACCATCCGCAGCCTTACATGGAGCACAACAAAGGTTTTCAAACCGTTCATAAGTGAAACCTTGCCATTTGCCTGCGGTTTTGCTATAATATTTAACTGTGACAGTCTATTTTGGAAAGGGGCTTTCGGATGCTGAATTTAGCGCAAATGCTGGTTGGCCTGTCGACTGCGGCCACCACGACTACGGCGGATGCGTCCGCCGCTACCGGCACCGCTTCGGCGACCGGCGGTATCGTTGAACTGATCGTACCCATGGTGCTCATGTTCGCGGTGTTTTACTTCCTGCTGATCCGCCCGCAACGGAAAAAGGACAAGAAGGTCAAGGACATGCTCTCCGCGCTGAAAGTGGGCGACCGCATCAGCACGATCGGCGGCATTTACGGCACCATCCTCGCCATCAAGGACGATACCATCGAGCTGAATGTCGGCAAGGACAATGTGAAGCTCGTGCTGGCCCGCTGGGCGATCCGTCAGGTGGAAGACGTGCCTGTGGAAAACACCACCGAAGTGCTCAACTAAGGCGGTTTGAAACCCCCGCGGCGTGCCGCGGGGGTTTTTGCATGCCGCCGCGGCCCGCAGGGCCGAAAGTTCCGTGCCCGGCATTGTATTGCACGCCCGTTTGTTGTATAATAACGGCGTGAGTTTATCGACATGGAGGGATTTATACCATGAAGCATATCAAAACCGTTGCCGAACCCTGCCTGCGCCAGACCCTAGCCCACGGCGGCTGCGGCGAGTGCCAGAGCTCCTGCCAGAGCGCTTGCAAAACCAGCTGCACCGTGGCTAACCAGAGCTGCGCCAGCAAGGATCAGCAGGTGTTGGCGGGCCGCGAAGGCAAAACCAACCACGCCGCCAAGTAAAAAGTCGGAAAAACAGAACGGAGTCCCTGTTGCACGCCGGACGCGCGAGCCTAGCCTGTGCGCGGCGGTGGTCAAGAGGGACTTTTCCTGTGTGCGGCTTTACCAGTCGCGACCGAGTATGAGGCTCTATGAGGAGGTACCGATGATCCATCTGTTTCAAGCCCTGGATCAAGCCATGGCGTTGGATGTGGGCAGCGGCGCGGTGCATGCGCTGGACCCCGTCGCCTTTGACGCCCTGAAGCTGATGCAGGAACAACCCGATGCGGACGACGCGACACTTTTACAGACCCTCAGCGCTACGCACCCCCGCGAGGCGGCGGCAGAGACGCTTACGGAACTGCGGGAGCTGATCCGCATGGGCTATCTGGACACCCCTGACGATTATAGCGGCGTCGAAGCGCTGGATACCGGCGTTGTCAAGGCGATGTGCCTGCATGCCGCGCACGACTGCAACCTGCGCTGCCAGTACTGCTTTGCCGATACCGGCGCGTTCCACCTGCGTAACCGTACGCTGCTGAGCGTCGAAACGGGCAAGAAGGCGCTGGATTGGCTTGTGGCCAAGAGTGGCAACCGTATCAACCTGGAAGTGGATTTTTTCGGCGGCGAGCCGCTGATGAACTTCCCGGTGATCCGCGAGCTGGTGGCCTACGGCCGCTCGCTGGAAAAACCCTACAACAAGCATTTCAAGTTTACCACCACGACCAACGGCGTCGCGCTGACCGAGGAGATCATGGATTTCCTGAACAAGGAAATGGACAATGTGGTGATCTCCATCGACGGCCGCCGTGAGGTGCATGATCGCATGCGCCCCACGCCCAACGGCAAGGGGAGCTACGACCTGATTCTGGATAAGGCCAAGCGTTTTGTGGATAAGCGCGGCCAGCGGCAGTATTACCTGCGCGGTACCTACACCCGCTATAACCTCGATTTTGGCAACGATGTGCTGCATCTGGCCGACGAAGGCTTTGAGCAGTTGTCCATCGAGCCGGTGGTCACCACGCCGGACAAGGAGTACGCCATCCGCGAGGCGGATTTGCCCACCGTCTTTGCCGAGTACGAGCGGCTGGGCAAGGAGTACCTCCAGCGGCGCGCCGACGGGCGCTGGTTCAGCTTTTTCCACTTTGTGGTGGACCTGACCGGCGGCCCCTGCATCAAGAAGCGGCTGACCGGCTGCGGCGCGGGCAATGAGTACGTGGCCGTGACCCCGGAGGGGGACATCTACCCCTGCCACCAGTTTGTGGGGCGCGAGGGAATGCGCATGGGCTCGGTGCTGGACGGTACCTTTGATACCGCCATGCAGAGCCGTTTCAAGCACAACAATGTGCTCACCAAGGAAAAATGCCGCGACTGCTGGGCGCGTTTTTACTGCAGCGGCGGTTGCGCAGCCAATGCGCACGCCTTTAACGGCGACATCTCCAAGCCCTATGATTTGGAGTGCCAGCTGGAGCGCAAACGGCTGGAATGCGCAATGGCGATCTTTGCCGCGGAGCAGGAGAACCCCCCGCAGCAGCCGCACGCCTGTGCAGAGGACGCGCCGCCCTGTCTGTGAACGGATAAGGCGCACGGATTCAGAAAAAATCAAAACATTCTTCATGGGTCGTTCACGGTGCGGACAAAAATACGTGTTATCCTAAGCACGTAGTAAGGAGGGAACCAACCATGAAGAATACTACAAGGAAAAACATCTACGGGTATGTTGCGATTGCTCTGGCCCTGATGCTGGTAGTCGGCGCCACGGTCACTTTCACCCAGATGAGCCCCAACGCCACGGCGGAGGCCGTACAGGTTGCCCAAAGTGCGACGGTGGTCAGCAGCCCCTTTACCGACGCGGTTTCCAAAGTAAAGGATAGCGTGGTGGGCGTGAACAACTACACCGACGCGATGCGCAGCGGTACGTACGGCTTCGGCTTCGGGTTCGGCGGCTACGGCGACAACAGCGGCAGCTCCGACAGTGACAGCGGCCTGAACGGCAACAGCCGCGAAGTACTGCAAAGCAGCGGCAGCGGCGTTGTGGTGGCCGACGGTTACGTGCTGACCAACTACCATGTGGTGGACGGGGCCAGCTCGCTGGAAGTGACCGCCAACGACAAGACCTATACCGCGACGGTGGCGGGCTCCGATGAGGACCTCGACCTGGCGGTGCTCAAGGTGGATAAGCTGGACATTCAGCCGGTGACCCTTGGCGACAGCGATTTGCTGAACGTGGGCGACTGGGCGATCTGCATCGGCAATCCCCTGTCCTTCACCGGTACGACCACGGTGGGCATCATTTCTGCCCTGAACCGTGAAGTGACCAGCGAAAACTACGATGTGTACGGCCGTCGGGAGGATCTGAAGAACTACATGATCCAGACGGATGCGGCCATCAACGCCGGTAACAGCGGCGGCGGCATGTTCAACGTGGCCGGCGAGCTGGTAGGCGTGCCGAGCATGAAATTCACCGGTTCCTATTACTCCTCCACCTCGGTGGAAGGCATCGGCATGGCGATCCCGATCAACGTAGCCAAGCCTTTGATTAACGATGTGGTGTCCGGCAAAGTGAGCGGCGATGTAAGCAGCGCCAACACCACCGTGAACAGCGGCAGTAACGCGACGGATAGCAAGCCCCGCATCGGCGTGACGGTAACCAACGCTACCAACTTCTCCAGCTATGCGGTGGAGCAGGGCATTATCCCCAACGGCGCGTATGTGACCGATGTGGAGAACGGCTCTCCTGCCGATCAGGCTGGGATTGAAGTGGGCGACATCATCGTGCAGGCGGATGACACCGTGATTACCTCGACCTCGCAGCTGATCAGCATCCTGCAGTCCAAGAACGCGGGCGACGATGCGCAGATCAAGCTCTACCGCGCCGAGGGCATTACGGAAGCCAAGAGCATTGACGATATCAAGGATGGCGAGTACAAGGACGTGACCGTCCAGCTGGCAATTCTGGATAACGTGAAACAGTAACCCGGCCGGGTACGGTACGGTGCAAAAAGCGGGGGGACGCTATGAAAAGCGTCCCCCCGCTTCGCTGTAGGGAGGCAGATTTCCGCCGGAGTTTATTCCGGCTTGTTTGGAGAGCCACCTTTCCGACACATAAAACAGGCCGTAATGATGCTTCTTGATGCTATGGATTGCTGGTTTGTGGCATGTTGCGTCGTCAGGGAATGCACAGAGTAGCAACACGAAACCGCTGGCTGCCGCACAGCCGCGTTTGCCTGAAATCGGGTTGGCAAGTGCAACGCTCTCCCGGCTGACGTTAAGGACATTCCATTCAAGGCGTCAAGGCATGGCGGGGAATGCGCCGGTAAGCGTGACCGGAGGCGCAGAACGCAAACAGGCGAGGGAGTAATCCCTTGCCCCAGGCTGACGAAAAAGTGGGGTCAAGGGATGAAATCCCTTGTCAGGTTCCAAGGGTGAAACCCTTGGCGGAGTTGGGGTGCAACCCCAAAGCCTTGCGTTGCAACGCATAGCGCAAGCGAGCGAACAGCCCGCAGGGCTATGAGGCGAGCGGCAATGGCGACCCAAATGGGTTTTTCAACAAGCTGAGGCAAGGGATTCTTCCCTTGCCCTGTTTGCGCTGTCCGTTACCCTAATGCAGGCATCGCGCTTGACGATGGCGCTGCTGGTTGTTTGCGGGGGTGATAGAGCTGCCTTCTGCTTTGGCGGGACGCGGATGGTTGGCTGAAAAGGGCGCGCAGCTTGCCGGGCGAATCAATCCCAACGGGGTATCGAACGCTTGCAGTCAAGCGATTGTCTCAAAGCAGGCAACTTGCCAAGACGAATCGCCGCATTCACTGGCAGGGCAGGCTTGGCTGCCTGCCCATCGGTTAAACGCGAACCGGCGCAAGCTGAATCGTACTATATACGCCTGTTCCCTGCCGCTAACGCAGGTTCGTCAGCAAATAATCAATAAACTTAAGGGTGTACGGATCGTTCCCATTGTTCAGCAGTGCGCACAGCACCTTACCCTGCCCGTCCAGCCCGTAGGCGGCAAGGCCGGCCAGCGAATCGGCGGGGATGCCCATCAGGCGGTTTGCCCCTTCGCTGTTGACCTGCGTATAGCCGGCTTGCAGATCAAGCCCCTCGGCATGCAGGGTGTCGTCGGCCACATAAGGGCTCAAATCCAGCATGGCGCCGTTGCGTGCCATGGACAGGAAGTGCTCGCGGGTAAGCAGGTAGACGTCGCCTTGCCCGGCGCTGACCCACACAACCAGCTGCATATCGCCATAGGTCTGGTCGATGGTCAGGGCGGTTGCGGTAACCTGCTCCATCTCGGGCATAGCTTCGGCATGCACGCGGTCGGCCAATGCCTGCGGGCCGTCGTCGCCGTAGGCGCTCCCCTCGGCAAAGAACTCCACCTTGCGTGCTTCGGGCGTGCGATACTGCGTGGTGGTGTAGATCAGATTCCAACCAAACAGGGCCAGGGCAATCAACAACAGGTACATCCAGAAGCCGTATTGAAAATGGTTGCGGATGCGGCTGCGGGTAATCGGCATGGATAGACGCATGGCGGTTTCTCCTTAGGCAGGACATGTGCCGCACAGGCACGACGCCTGCCTGTTCAAGTGGGGGATGGGGTTTGATCGCACCCGGTTTTCCGGGCGTAAGCCAGAAAACGACTGAAACGTGTGTGGGGGCATGGAAAAGATCAGTCGGTTGCGGGGGCGCCGGATCATGCGGCGCCGGCCTGCGGCGCTTTGGAACGGCCCCGAGCCGCACCATGCAGGCGCGGCTCGGCGGTTGCGGTTATTTTTGAGGCTTCATGGTGGGGAACAACAGCACATCGCGGATGGAGCTGTTGTCCGTCAGCAGCATGACCATCCGGTCGATGCCGAACCCGAGGCCGCCCGTCGGGGGCAGGCCATATTCCAGCGCGGTCAGGAAATCTTCGTCCAGCTCCGCATGGATGCCCTGCGCATTGCGGATGCGCACCTGCTCCTCAAAGCGGCGGCGCTGGTCCACTGGATCGTTCAGTTCGGAAAAGGCGTTGCCCATTTCATGCCCGCAGATGAAGAACTCAAAACGTTCCGTCAAGTCGGGGTTTTCGGGCTTGCGCTTGGCCAGCGGGGAAATGTCCACCGGGTAATCGGTGACAAAGGTGGGCTGGATCAGCGATGCTTCAACATACTCGTCAAACAGGGCGGCCAAACAGTCTCCGCGCTTGGCGTTGGTTTCGTAGTGGATTTCCCTTGCATCCAGGCAGGCGCGCGCTTCGGCATCGGTTTTCCAGTCGGCATACACTACGCCGCAGGCTTCCTGAACCGCCTGTGCCATGGTTACACGCCGCCACGGGGCTTTCAGCTCAATCTGGTTGCCTTCGCAGGGCACCAGCGTTGTGCCGCAAACCTTCTGCGCCACGGTGGAATACAGCTGCTCCACCATTTCCATCAGGGTGTTGTAATCCACAAAGGCTTCGTAGGTTTCCACACTGGTAAATTCCGGGTTGTGGGTCGCGTCCATCCCTTCGTTACGGAACAGACGCCCCACCTCGTACACGCGGCGGAAACCGCCCACGATCAGGCGCTTCAGGTACAACTCGGTTTCGATACGCAGGAACATGTCCAAATCCAGCGCATTGTGGTGCGTTTTAAAGGTGCGCGCCGCCGCGCCGATTTCCACCGTCTGCAGCACCGGGGTATCCACTTCCAGAAACCCGCGGCCGTCCAGAAACTCGCGTACGGCGCTGATGATGCGGCTGCGCTTGCGAAAGGTGTCCCGCACCTCGGGGTTGACGATCATATCCACATAGCGCTGGCGGTAGCGCAGGTCGGGGTCCTTGAGGCCGTGGTACTTTTCCGGCAGCACTTTCAGGCTTTTGCACAGCAGCGTGATGCTTTGCGCGTGTACGCTGATTTCGCCCTTTTGCGTGCGGAACACCACACCCGTCACGCCCACCTGATCGCCCAGGTCCAAATCCTTGAAGGCGGCATAGGCTTCGTCGCCCAGATCGTCGCGGCGCACATAAAACTGCAGCTGCCCGCCCGCGTCCAGCAGATGGGCAAAGCTGGCCTTGCCCATCACGCGCTTGCTCAGCAGGCGGCCCGCGACGTTCACGGTCTGCCCCTCCAGCCGGTCGAACTGCTCCAGAATGTCATTGCTCTCGTGCGTCACATCAAAATGGGTGATCGCATAAGGGTTTTGCCCGGCTTCGACCAGTTTTTGCAGTTTTTCGCGGCGGATCGCTTCCTGCTCGCTCAACTGCTGGGCGGTCAACTCGGGGGCCGGGGTGTTCTGGGGTTCGACGCTCATGCTTTTCATCCTTTCAAAATGGGAAACTGCGCTTTACTGGCGGTTGATCTCCAGCACCTTGAGCTTGATCAGTCCGCCCGGCGTTTCCACCGGGACAACCTGCCCCACGCGCTTGCCCAGCAGCGTGGCGCCGATGGGGCTGTCGCTGCTGATCTTCATTTCCTTGGGGTTGGTTTCGTTCGCCCCGACGATGGTGAAGATCTGCTCCCGCTTCATGGTCTGGTTGAGCACCTTGACGGTGTTGCCTACGCCGATGGTATCGGTGGTCACATCGTCGTCATCCACCACGACGCAGTTGCGCAGGGTGTTCTCCATCTCCACAATCTTGGCTTCGATGCGGCTTTGCTCGTTTTTCGCCTCGTCATACTCGGCGTTTTCACTCAGGTCGCCGAAACCGCGCGCGATCGCAATCTGCTCGGCGATCTCGTTGCGGCGGACGCTGATGTAATAATCCAGTTCGGCCTCCAGCTTTTTATAGCCTTCCTTGGTCAGAACGGTCTTTTTTTCTTTGGGTTCCGCCATTGTTCCTAACCCCTTTCTCGATGCGCGCCGAACGCAATGCGGGGCGCAGAATACGCACCGTTGCCGGAACGGCCCACAAGCCGAACGTATGCAACGGTGCCTACAAATAACCACCGTATTATAGCGCATCCTCCCGGCAAAGTCAACGATCGGCGGGCGTGCGCGGGCACGAAACGGTTTCGCTCCCGCGCGCGCCCGGGGCGGTTACAGCTCGCCCGGGCCGTGCACCACCGCAATGCCGGGATCATGCCGTTTGCCCAGAATATGGCTGGCTTTGCGGTTGCTGACGCTGTCAAACACAATGGAAAAATCATAGTCCGACGGGTAGAGTTCCGAGGCGGGGATGCGCAACCGCAGCCGGGTATGGTTGACGGTGCGCTTCTCGCCCTTGATTTGGATCACCACGTTACCCTGCTCGTCGGCGGGGCGGTACACCAGAGCGGTTTCGCCGCCCGGCAGCAGGATGACGCTATCCCCGAGGGAGAACTTACCTGCGGGGTTCTGCTGCGTGGTTACGGGGTGGATGCGCTCGGCACGGCTCGGCGGGATGGGCATAGACGGAGCTTCGGCTGTATCCGGGCCGCCGTATACTTCATGCCGGGCGCGCTGCAACAGCGCCGGGGCAAGCCCCAGCCGTTTGGCAATCTGCAGTGCGCAGCTCTCGCCCGCTTTGCCCTGCTCCAATCGGTAAAGGGGCGCGAGGGTTTCGGGGTCGAAGGCCATGCGCGCGGTCTGCACGCCTTCGGTGTCGGCGGCGTAGGCTTTCACCTGCGGGTAATGCGTGGTTACCAGGTACAGGCAACCCCGGCGGCGCAGCTCTTCCAGTACGGCGATGGCGATACCCATCCCCTCGGCGGGGTCTGTGCCGCTGCCCAGCTCATCCAGCAACACAAGCCCATCCCGGCTGACGCCCTGCAGGATGCGGATGATGTTGGTCAGATGCCCGGAAAAGGTGGAAAGGTTCTGCGCCATGCTCTGTGCATCCCCGATGTCGCACCAGAAGGCGTCGCGCAGCGGCAGGCGGGTGCCCGGTTCACAGGGGATATGTAACCCGCATTGCGCCATCAGGCACAGCAGGCCGACGGTTTTCAGCGATACAGTCTTGCCCCCGGTGTTTGGCCCGGTGATAATGACGCCCTGTGTTTGTGCGTCCAGCTCCAAATCCAGTGGCACGCAGGCAGAGGGGTCCAGCAGCGGATGGCGCGCGCCGCGCAGGCACAGGGTACGTTCCCCCGTGATTTCGACGGGTACGGCGCGCATGGCGGCGCTTAGCTTGGCTTTGGCAAACAGCACATCCAGCGCAAGCATCGTATCCCGGTTGCGCCGGAGGGGTTCCTCCTGCGTATGGACAAGAGCGGTCAGCGTATAGAGCACGCGCCGCACCTCGGCGTCCTCCTCTACGACAAGCGCTGCAAGCTCCCCTTGCAGCCCGGCCACAGCGTCCGGTTCCATAAACACAGTGTTACCGCTGGCGGAAACATCCACCACCGTACCGCCAAACTGGCTTTGGTAGCGGCGCTGCACCGGCAGGACAAACCGCCCGTTGCGGGTGGCGACAAAGCCGTCTGCCAGCATGGCCTTGCGGCTGTGCAACAGTTGTGTGAGCTTTTCCCGGATGCGGGTTTCGGCAACCTCCCGCTTGCGGCGCAGGTTACGCAGCTGGGGCGACGCTTCGTCATGCACGGCGGTTTCATCCACGCAGCGCTCGATTTCCGAGCTGAGTGAATCCAGCGGGATTAGCTCCCGCCCATAGGCTGCCACCGCTGCGGCCTGGGTTTCGCCGCGCAGCAGGTACGCGGTCATCCGTCGGCAGGCGGTGGCAAACAGCGCCACGCCTGTCAGCTGCGCGGGGGTTAGCATCGCGCCGATGCGGCTGAGCGAAAGGGTTTCGTCAAGGTCCTTCATCATAGCCAGCGGCGGGCTGCCGCAAGCGTCCAGCACGGCGCGCGCCGCCGTGGTTTCGGCAATGCGCTGCCTGCACACGGCTTCGCTGGTCGAGGGCTCCAGCGCGTCCAGTACCTGACGGGCCGCGTCGGAAACCGCACAGTCTTTCAGTTGTTGCAAAATGGCCGGGAACTCCAGCCGTTGGGTATCCGTTGTCATGGAAAATCCGCTCCTTCCAACCGTCCGATGGGAAAAACCGGCATGAACGGAAGCGGGGCACGGGTTTGCACAGCAGTGAAGCCGGAAACCGGGGTAACACAAAAAAGGCACGTCCCGGTTGCAGGCTGTAAGGTCGCCGCGCCGGAAAGCAAACAGGCGATCATGCCATCGCCCTGTTCAACCGTTCCGACCCGTGCCCCTTAGCGAACCGACAACACAAGCGTACCTCCAAAAGTTGATACTTTATGATACACCGGCGCGGGGCATACTGTCAAGGGCGGCGTGCGTTGGTTTTAAGCGGTTCCACCCGCCTGCGGTACAGCCCATGTCGATTACAGTAGGCGTACAGCACCCCGGAGCCAATGCGGGGGAAACGCGCCTCGCCGTTCTGCTCCGGATAGAGCTTACGCAGCAGCAGCTGATCCTGCGTACCGTATGCGATCAGCGAAAGGTAGTGCTCCCGCTCCATTGGGTGGTCAAGGGTTACGTACAGATCGCCTTCCACAGCTTCCACCCGGAAGCGGTGCGCTTCGTCCTCCGGCTCCGCCTCCTGCGGCGGCAGGGTAATGCCGCAACAGCTGTATGCGCCCTGCCCGACCGAAAACAGCACATTCCCGCATAATGGGCATACATAGAAGCTGCCGCGCAGCAGGTTGGCCGCGCGGTTGCGGTTTTCAATACAGCGGCCGGACAGCAGCTCCGCCACAGAAGTGCCCAGCGCCCTGGCCAGCGGCTCCAGCAGGGTGATGTCCGGCAGACCCCGACCGGTTTCCCACTTGGAAATGGTCTTATCGCTGACCAGCACGCGGTCGGCCACCTGTTTCTGGGTCAGGTGCCGCTTTTCCCGCAACGCTTTGATGGTTTCGCCCCGGATCAGTTCACTCATCGGCTTCCATCCCTTTCCTGTGCCGCAGTTATTTTACCATGGGCAGCGCTGCCCCACAACCTACGCGGCGTAGACTGCTGCGTCACGGGGGGGATAATCCGCGCCACGCTTGACAAAGCGCGTGCCTGCCCTTATGATAAGGAATGATTTTTCACAGGTGGAGGGAAACGTATGGCCGCTTTGACCATGGAAAAGCTGGTAGCCCTGTGCAAGGGGCGCGGCTTCATCTTTCCGGGCAGCGAAATCTACGGGGGGCTGGCGAATTCCTGGGATTACGGCCCGCTGGGCGTAGAGTACAAAAACAACATCAAGCGCGCCTGGTGGCGTAAATTTGTGCAGGAAAGCAAGTACAACGTGGGCCTGGACAGCGCGATCCTGATGAATCGCAATGTCTGGGTGGCCAGCGGCCACGTGGGCACGTTCAACGATCCGCTGATGGACTGCAAAGCCTGCAAGGAACGTTTCCGCGCCGACAAGCTGATTGAGGACTGGGGCAAGGAGCATGGCGAGGAAATCCAGGCCGACGGCTGGAACGACGAGCAGTTTGAAAAGTTTATCGAAGAAAAGCAGATTCCCTGCCCCAGCTGCGGCAAGCACGATTTTACCGGCATCCGCAAGTTCAACCTGATGTTCAAAACCCATCAGGGCGTGAATGAGGATAGCGCCGCCGAGCTTTACCTGCGGCCGGAAACCGCGCAGGGCATCTTTGTGAATTTCAAGAGCATCGTGCGCTCCACGCGCCGCAAACTGCCCATGGGCGTGGGGCAGATCGGCAAATCCTTCCGCAATGAAATCACGCCTGGCAACTTTATTTTCCGCATCCGGGAGTTTGAGCAGATGGAGCTGGAGTTCTTCTGCAAGCCCGGCGAGGATATGGAGTGGTTCCAGTACTGGCGCGCCTTCTGCCGCGATTGGCTGCTGAAGCTGGGCATGCACGAGGAAAGCCTGCGCCTGCGCGACCATAAGCCGGAGGAGCTCTCGCACTACTCCACCGCGACCACCGATTTCGAGTTCGCTTTCCCCTTTGGCTGGGGTGAGCTGTGGGGTATTGCCGACCGTACGGACTTCGACCTGAAAGCCCATCAGCGCGTGAGCGGCGAAAACATGGAGTACATCGACCCGGTGACCAACGAGCGGTTTATCCCGTACGTGATCGAGCCGTCGCTGGGCGCCGACCGCGTGGCGCTGGCCTTCCTGTGCAACGCTTATGAGGAGCAGGAGCTGGACGGCGGCGACAGCCGCGTTGTGCTGCACCTGCACCCGGCGCTGGCGCCCTTCAAGGCCGCCGTGCTGCCCCTGCAGAAGAACAAGCTGGGCGAACTGGCCGGCGAGGTGCACGCGAAGCTGAGCAAGCACTTTATGGTTGATTATGACGAAACCGGCTCCATCGGCAAGCGCTACCGCCGTCAGGATGAGATCGGCACGCCCTTCTGCATCACGGTGGATTTCGACACGCAGGAGAACGGCACCGTAACCGTGCGCGACCGCGACACCATGCAGCAGGAGCGGGTGGCGATTGACGATCTGCAGGCCTATATCGCGGCCCGCATGGATTTTTAACAGTCCCCCTCCATGGCAGACGATTCCCCTTGCCATACCGGCGCCGGATTGACACCCGGCGCTCTTTTTGCTATGATACACGAACGGATGGGGCGGGTAACCCGCTCCGCCCCGAGGAGGCGCAAACCATGATCGAATCCAGATGCGGCTTGCTTTGCAGCGAGTGCAAGTGGCGCGAAATAATGAAGTGCGAAGGCTGCCTGGCGATCAAGAAGCCGTTTTGGGGCCCCAAGTGCACGATTAAGAGCTGTTGCGAAGAGCGTGGCAAGGCCAACTGCGGCCAGTGTGAGCGCTTTGCCTGCAAACAGCTGCACGAATTTGCCTTCGACCCAGCCACCCAGGACGAGGGCGACCGGATTGAGCGTTGCGAGGAATGGGCGCGCGAAAGCGGAGAGCAGCCCTGACCCCCGTCGCGGAACGGTTTCATTGACAGAGAAAACACCATCGTGTTAAAATGCGGCTGAAAACCGCAAGGGGTTAAAAATCCGGGGGGAGGGAACGCCGCATGGAAACCTACGCTGCCAATGGCAATTCCGCCCGCCGTATTCGGGTACGCGTGCTGCTGGCGCTCCTGTTGGGCATCGCGCTTACGCTGCTGGTGCTTTCGGCACAGGCGGAGCCGCTGCAGCCAACGACGGCCGGGCTGGTGGCGGCGCCCGCGGGCATTCCGGCGCCCCTGCCCGGACGGCTGCACCCTATGCCCAAGGACGACCCTTCCGCGCAGAATACGCATATGCTGCAAGGCGGGCTGTACGTTTCCGGGGATGACACGCACCACCTGCCCCCCACCGGACCTGCCGCCGCAAACCGCCTGCGCTGCGTCCGTGCGGCAGGCGCGCAGGAATGCGCGTTGCCGTTTAAGGAAACCTGTCTGGAAAAAAGGATGATCGGCTCCTCACAATAGGACGCTTTCTGTTTCGGTACGCAAAAAAGGATACGGTTCCCTGATCGTTCAAAACGGCAATGAAGCCGGCAACGATTTACGTTGCGGCACTCTTTCGTTTTTGGACGGATGTGTTATAATTGTTGCATCCCCAACTTGTGTGCGGGAGGGGCGCGGATGGATTTTTCGAAGGTTCCCTGGTTTCTGTACCTTGTGGCCGCTCTGACGGGGATCGGGTTTGGGGCGCTGCAGGGATGGCTGATGAAACGCGCCGTTCTGGATGAACCCCCCCGTCGCTGGCTGTTTTTCCTCAAGGTGGGGTTATGGGCGGCCGCGCTGGTCGTGTGGGCGATGGTTTCCATCCCGCTGCTGCTGGCCTTTACCGTCGCGGCGACGCTGGCGCTGCTGAGCGTTACCTGGTCGCTTTACCGTTTGGCTCGAAAGAAGGTGCCCCCTTGCTCGAAGTAAGCCTGTTTCCAACCCCGTATGAGGTGCTTGGCGTCAACGTGGGCCTGTCGGTGGTCATCTCCTGGTATGTGATGGGCGCCCTCCTGATTGGCCTGACGCTCCTGTACTTTTTAGTCGTGCGGCGGATGAAGCCGGTGCCCAAGGGGGCGCAGAACGTGGTAGAGCTGGCGGTGGACGGAATCCACCGCTGGGCGGAGGGCAAGGTGGGCCATGCGGCCGATTTTGTCGCCCCCGTGAGTATGACGTTGATGACCTACGTGTTCTTTAACACCATCATCGAGCTGTTCGGCCTGCCGCCCGCCACGGAGGATATCAACTGTACCTTTGCACTCGGCCTTTGTACCTTTATGACGGTAAACGTTGCGGGCCTCAAGTTCCGGGGCGGCATCAAGGGGCGCATTCAAGGGCTTTGCACCCCCTCGCCGATCGTGATGCCGATCCGTATTTTGACGGATTTCATCGCCCCCTGTTCCATTGCGATCCGTCTTTTTGCCAACATCATGGTGGGCGGCATTATCATGCAGCTGATCTACGCGGTGGTACCCATCATCCTGCCGGCGGTCGTTGCCTCGTACTTTAACGTGCTGCACGTGGGCATCCAGACGTTCGTGCTGGGGCTGCTCACGCTGGTGTACGTCAGCGAGGCTATTGAGTAGCGTTATTCGCGCTTTTGCGCATAACGGGTTTGAACAGCCAACCATAACGTCAAGGAGGAATTTACCATGACATTGGGGATTATCGCCATTGGTGCGGGTATCGCCGCGCTGTGCGGCGCGGGCGCCGCGCTGGGCATGGGCAACGCCACCGGGAAAGCGGTCGAAGCGATCGCGCGGCAGCCGGAAGCGGCGGGCAAAATCAACTCCTCGCTGATGTTCGGCCTCATCATGATGGAAACCTGCGCGGTGTACGCGCTGCTGGTGGGCATCCTGATCGTGTTTATCCTGGGTGCCAAGGCGTGACGCTTGCTATCACAAAGAAGGGGGGATGAGACGTGGAGGGTATGTTCAACCCGCTGTCCATCCTGTTGCATGTCGTCAATGCCGCGATCCTTCTGGTCGCGTTGTATTTCCTGCTCTATAAACCCGTGCGCCGGTACATGAACGCCCGCTCGGCCAATGTGGCCAAGCAGCTGCAGGATGTGTCCGACGCGCAGGATCAGCTGCGCGTGCAGCAGGATCAGGCTCAGCAGGAGCTGGAAGAAACCCGCAAGCAGGCGGCCGATACGGTCGCCCGGAGCGTGGCGCAGGCGCAGGAGCAGGCGCAGCAAATCCTGGAGGACGCGCATGCCAATGCCGACCTGACCATGAACAAAGCGCACACGGAAGCGGACTTCATGCTCAAGAACGCGCGCAATGAAATGCGTGACGAGGTGGCGACGCTGAGCGTGGAGCTGGCGGGTAGAATCCTCCAACGCGAAGTGACGTTGGACGATCATGCCAAACTTGTGGACGACTTCCTGAAAAAGGTGGAATGAGCCGTGAGTGAGGAATCAGCCAGGACCCTCCCGCCGGAAACGGAAGAGCCGGAAGGGCACGCGGCGTTGCACGGCCGAATTTTGTCGGGCATGCCGTTATCCGTAGCGGCACAAAAACGCATCGTGCAGCAATTTGAAAAACGGCTTGGCCGCCATGTGCGCTTAAGCCTGCGCATAGACAAAAGCCTGATCGCGGGCGTGCGCGTGGAGTTGGACGGGCGCGCTTACGACGGCTCGCTGTCGGGGCAGCTGAACGGCGTGCAGAAAATGCTGACACGGCACGATGAGGAGGAGCTATGACCCAAACCACATGGAAAACGGTCGGGCAGAGCCTCAAGGAGCGGCTGGGCGGCTACGAGCGCTCCGTTGATGTACGCAGCACCGGTAAGGTGCTGTTCGTGGGGGACGGCGTGCTCCACATCGATGGCCTGAACGACTGCAAGCTGGGCGAAATGATCGAGCTGGAGAGCGGAAGCTTTGCCATTGCCATGAACCTGGAGGAAAAACTGGTCTATGCCGTGGCGCTGAGCGAGGACGATTCCATTGCCGTGGGTATGTCCGCCTATGGCACGGGGCGTGTGCTCTCCGTCCCCTGTGGGGATGGGCTGCTGGGCCACGTGGTCGATCCGCTGGGGATGCCGCTGGATGGGGGCGACGCACCCGTAAGCGCCGAGTATCGGCCGCTGGAAGTGGCCGCGCCCCCGATTTTAAGCCGCAAGCCGGTAGGCGTGCCGCTGCAGACGGGCCTCCTGTCCATCGACGCGATGGTGCCAATCGGGCGCGGGCAGCGCGAGCTGATTATCGGCGACCGGCAAACCGGCAAGACCAGCATCGCCATTGATACCATCCTGAACCAGAAGGGCGCCAACGTTGTATGCATCTACGTGGCCATCGGGCAGAAGGCCAGCAGTGTGGCGCAGATGATTTCCCACCTGCGCTCGGCCGGCGCGATGGATTACACCACCGTGGTCAGCGCCACGGCGGCGGACAGTGCCACGATGCAGTACATTGCCCCCTACGCGGGCTGCGCCATGGCGGAATGGTTCATGTACAAGGGCCGCGATGTGCTGATCGTCTATGACGATCTGAGCAAGCACGCGGTCGCGTACCGTGCCATGTCGCTGCTGCTGCACAGGCCGCCGGGACGCGAGGCCTACCCGGGCGATGTGTTCTACCTGCACAGCCGCCTGCTGGAACGCGCGGCCTGCCTGAGTGAGGAGCTGGGCGGCGGCAGCATGACGGCGCTGCCGATTATCGAAACGCAGGCCGGGGATATTTCCGCCTACATCCCGACCAACGTGATCTCCATTACCGACGGGCAGATTTTTCTGGATACCGAGATGTTCCGCGAAGGCATCCGCCCGGCGGTCAACGGTGGTCTGTCGGTGAGCCGTGTGGGCGGCGCCGCGCAATGCAAGAGCATCCGCAAGCTGGCGGGCAAACTGCGCCTGGAACTGGCACAGTACCGGGAACTGCAGGTGTTCGCGCAGTTTGCCAGCGATCTGGACGCTTCCACGCAGGATAAGCTGCATTACGGCGAGAAGCTGACGGAGCTGTGCAAACAGCGCAACAACGCACCCATGCCGCTGGCGCTGCAGGTGGCGTTCCTGTACGCTGCCACGCAGGGGATGCTCCCCAAGGATATGACGCCCAAGAGCCTGCTCCTGTTCAAGGAAGGGTTCCCGGACTTCTTCCGCGCCAACTATGCCAAGCTCTTCAACGCCCTGAACGTATCCGGCGAACTGAGCCATGCCAATGAAACGATGCTGCGCATGGCGATTGAAAACTGGCTCAGCGGCAAAGGCAAGGGCAACGAACTGGAAGTGCCCGGCGACCACTGCCCGCTGACCCCTCCTGCGGCGGGTGATGCCAAATGAGCTCCATCGCAGAGATTCGCCACCACATCCGGGCGATCAGTGAAACCGCTAAGATCACGCGCGCCATGTACCTCATCTCCTCGGCCAAGATGAAAAAGGCGTTGCAGGCGCACGATCAGACGGTGCAGTATTACAGCCTTGTGCGCTCCAACATGCGCTATATTCTGGATAACGCGCCGGATGATTTTCGCAGCGATTTCTACCGTGCCAACGGGCGGCGCGCCTGCTATCTGGTCATTGCGGGCGACAAGGGCATGTGCGGCGGCTACAACCACGATGTGCTGCGCCTGGCCTATAAGGAAATTCTGGATACGCGGCACCAGAATACGCGGCTGATCACCTTCGGGCACATGGCGACGGACTTCTTCCGCCGCAAGAATGTGCTGATCAACGCCACGTACCTGACCGCGGTGCAGAACCCGACGCTGGATCAGGCGCGCGATCTGGCCGCCGAGCTTTGCCGCCGCTATCGGCATGACGAATTTGACGAGGTGTTTGTCATCTTTACGCAGATGCTCAAAGGCGGCGTGATGCAACCCACGCGCCTGAGCCTGCTGCCGATTACCAAGCACACCGTGCGCAACGTGCCGCCCATGCACACCCCCACCTCGGGCCTGCAGTTCTGGCCCGACGCCAAGGGCGTGCTGGACAGCATGGCCCAGCATTATGTGGTTGGCGTGATTTACAGCTGCCTGGTGCAGAGTTTTGCCAGCGAGAACCGCGCGCGCATGACGGCCATGGAATCCGCCACCCGCAACGCGGACGATATGCTCAAGAAGCTGAGCCTACAGCTGAACCACGCGCGGCAAACCGCCATCACGCAGGAGATCAACGAGATCATCGGCGGCAACCCGGAGAGCTTCACCCTTTAAAAACGGCCCCTGCACACGCCGCAGGCAGAGCGCGCTCCGCGCGTAGCCAACGGCGGGCAAAGGTGGCAGGTGCCGTTTGTCGAACTCATCCCATCCCCGGGAAGGAGAAGCGATATGATTAAAGGAACTTTATCCCGCATCGTCGGCCCTGTGGTGGATGTGCATTTCCGCGCGGGCGAGGTGCCGCCGATCAACACGCTTTTATACGTGTTGGACGGTGAGCGCAAGGTTGCGATGGAAGTGCACCAGCATATGGGCACCACGGTGCGCTGCATCGCGCTGGAGGCGACTGAAGGCCTTTCCCGCGGGCTGACGGTCGAAAGCACCGGCGCGCCGATCACCATCCCGGTAGGGGACGAGATGCTGGGCCGCGCCATCGACGTGCTGGGGCGGCCGATCGATGGGCAGGAACCGCCTGTGACGGCTGAGCAGCACCCCATCCACCGCAAACCGCCGGCGTTTTCCCAACAGCAGCCGGTCGCCAAGATTTTTGAAACCGGCATCAAGGTAATCGACCTGCTGGCGCCGTATGCGCGCGGCGGCAAGATCGGCCTGTTTGGCGGCGCGGGCGTTGGCAAAACCGTGCTGATTCTGGAACTGATCCACAACATTGCCACCGAGCAGGGCGGCTACAGCGTGTTTACCGGCGTGGGCGAGCGTAGCCGCGAAGGGAACGACCTGCTGACCGAGATGACCAACTCCGGCGTAATCAAAAATACGGCGCTGGTGTTCGGCCAGATGAACGAGCCGCCGGGAGCGCGTATGCGCGTAGCCTTGACGGGACTAACGGTGGCGGAGTATTTCCGCGATGTGAAAAAGCAGAACATGCTGCTGTTTATCGACAACATTTTCCGCTACATCCAGGCGGGCAGCGAGGTATCCGCGCTGATGGGCCGCCTGCCCAGCGCCGTGGGCTACCAGCCGACGCTGGCCACCGAGGTGGGCGATCTGGAGGAGCGCATCACGTCCACCAACGACGGTTCCATCACGTCCGTGCAAGCCATCTACGTGCCTGCCGACGACCTGACCGACCCGGCGCCCAGCGCGATTTTCTCCCATCTGGACGCGACCACCGTGCTCAGCCGCGCGATTTCGGAAATCGGCATCTACCCTGCCGTGGACCCGCTGGACAGCTCCAGCCGTATCCTTGACCCCAGCATTGTGGGGCAGGAGCACTATAGCGTCGCCTTGCGCGTGCAGGAAGCCCTGCAGCGCTACCGGGAGCTGCAGGATATCATCGCCATTCTGGGCATGGACGAGCTGAGCGAAGAAGATCAGAAGATCGTCCTGCGCGCCCGCCGTCTGCAGCGCTTCCTCAGCCAGCCGATGTTCGTGGCCGAGGTGTTCAGCGGCATTCCCGGACGGTATGTGAAGCTGGCCGACACCATTGCCTCGTTTAAGGCGATCCTCAACGGCGAGGCCGACGATCTGCCGGAGGATGCGTTCTACATGGTGGGCGATCTGGAGGACGCGCGCCGCAAGGCGAAGGAACTGGAGGCGAAGTAAATGGCCAAAACGTTCCATCTGAGCATCCTGACCCCGGAGCATGAGTTTTACAGCGGGCAGGTGGAAATGCTCAACGTGAGCGCCCTGGACGGCGAGCTGTGCGTGCTGGCTGGACACGCGCCCACCGTCATCAGCCTGACGGAGGGCGAGGTGACCCTGCGCGACGGCGAAGGCCAGACCCGCTGGGCCGCCGCGTCGGACGGCTTTCTGACCGTAACCCCGGATGAAACGGTCATGATGCTGCAATCGGCCGAGTGGCCGGAGGATATCGACCGTGTGCGCGCCGAGCGCGCCGAACGCAAAGCACGCGAGGCGCTTTTGCAGCAACAGGATCGCCAGAGCTATCTGATGAACCAGGCAATGCTCCTGCGCGCCATGACGCGCCTGCGCGTAAGCGAACAGCACCACGTAAACTGAACTGCCAACCGCCGCTAAACCGCCGTCAGTACGGCGGCTTTTTGCCATCAGGAGGAGGGGCCGCCATGGAACACCGCGAAGCTGTGAACCGCCACCGGGACGAACTCAAGGCGCTCGCCATCCTCTGGGTGGTGTACTTCCACTCCCCGCTGGCACTGCAGGGTGGGTGGGATTTGTTGCGCCAGATGGGCTACGGCGGGGTGGACTTATTCTTCTTCCTGATGGGCATGGGGCTGTACCAGTCGCTTAAGCGCAACGGGGATTTGCGCGCGTATGCGTCGCGCCGCCTGTGGCGCATTCTGCCTGCCTACCTGCCGGTGCTGCTGGTCTGGATGGCGGTCATGTACCCCGGTTACGGGCTCTCCACGGTGCAGTTGATCCGCGGTGTGGCGGGCAACCTGACCATGACCGGCTACTGGCTGGATACGCCCAAAGTGTTCAACTGGTTTGCCAATGGGCAGTTCCTTTTTATTCTATTGGCGCCCCTGTGCTTTGCGGTGCTCACGCACAGCCCGAAGCGTGGGCGTGCGCTGCTCCTGCTGCTGGCATTGGCGGGCGTGGTGGGGTTGGCTAACATCGGCCTGAACCAGATGATGGGCGCCTCGAGGCTGCCGGTTTTCCTGCTGGGCATGGCGTTTGCGATGGACTGGCCGCCCGTGCGAAAGCCGGGTGTGGCGCGCGCCGCGTATGGAGCCGCGTTCCTGCTGGGCCTGACCGTGCTGGTGCTGTGCCTGACCCGCTACCGGGAGTTGCTCAACGATTACGGCCTGTACTGGTATCCCTTTGCGCTGATGACGCCGGGGCTTTGCGTGGGCATTGCCCGGCTGCTGGATAAGGCGAAACGCGCTGCGGGCGTGTTTGCCCCTTTACGATGGATAGGGCGCAGCTCGTTTGAGATTTATCTGCTTAACATCTGGTCGGTGGAGCTGGCCAAACAGGCCGGGCTTACAGACCCCGGCCTCTGGGCGCTGCTGTGCGTGGGGGATGTGCTGCTGGGCATCGCTTACCACCGGCTGGTGACGCAGGGCACCACCGCCTTGCAACAGGCGGTTGCGGCGCGTGTTGCTGCGAGGAAGGGCACGCCATGCGCCTGAGCGACGCGCTGCGCATCCCGCGTGGTATCACGGCAGCAATCGGGGGCGGTGGCAAGAGCACCCTGTTGCGAATGCTGGCAGACGAACTGACTGGACAGGGCACCGTGCTTATCACGACCACCACGCACATCTGGGCGCCTGCCGAAAACCTGCTTACGAACCCTACCCGTGCGTCGATCCGACATGCGCTTACAACAACACGCCTGCTGACTGTGGGGGACCCTTCGCCGGAAGGAAAGCTGACTGCGCCGCGTGCACTGAACGACGATTTTACCGGTTTGGCGGATTATGTGCTGGTAGAGGCGGACGGCTCGCGCGGGTTGCCGCTAAAAGCGCCTGCGGAGCATGAGCCTGTGCTGCCTGCCGGAACGGAACTGGTAATTGCTGTTGCGGGTATGCGCTGTGCGGACATGACGATTGCCAAGGCCGCGCACCGGCCGGAGCGCTACGCGAGCCTGACGGAGCTTGCGCCGGATGCTTTGGTCACGCCGGACGCGGTAGCGCGGGTGCTGTGCCATCCGGAAGGACAGCGCAAAGGCGTGACCGGCCGTTTTGCCGTAGTGCTGAATCAGGCGGACACCCCGGAGCGGCTAGCATTTGCCCGGGCGGTAGCCAGACTGACCCCGGGAGATGTGTGGATCACGGCGCTGCAAACACGTCCGGGTTGGCTGGAAGGCTGGCTGGATGGAAAGCCGATTGCACCGGGAATGGATAAGGAGGGCAAGCCATGCTGGTTGTGCTGAAGGGCGCGGGCGATCTGGCCAGCGGCGTTGCGGTACGGCTGCACCGCGCGGGCGTGCAGCTGGTGATGACGGAAATCCCCAAGCCCACGGCCATCCGCCGCACGGTCAGCTTCTGCCGCGCGGTATGGGAAGGGCAGGCCACCGTGGAGGATGTTACGGCGCGCCTCGCGGAAGATTGGCAGCAAGCGCTTATGATTGCCCGCAGCGGCGATGTGGCCGTGCTGGTAGACCCTGATGCGACCTGTGTGCCGCTGCTGGCCCCCGATGCGCTGGTAGATGCGACGCTTGCCAAACGCAATTTGCATACCCATCGGGAGGATGCGCCCATCGTGATCGCGCTGGGGCCGGGCTTTACGGCGGGGGTGGATTGCCATGCCGTGGTCGAGACCATGCGCGGCCATGATCTGGGCCGTGTCATCTTGCAAGGCGCGGCGCTGCCGAACACCGGCGTGCCCGGCAACATCGGCGGGTATACCGAAGAACGGATTCTGCGCGCGCCGTGCGACGGGGTCTGGCAGACGGCCCTGCAAATCGGCGCGCATGTCGAGGTGGGGGACGTGGTCGCCACCGTGGCGGGCGAGCCGGTGTACAGTGCGCTGCGCGGGGTGTTGCGCGGCCTCCTGCCGGATGGCACGCCCGTGCGCCGCGGCATGAAAAGCGGCGATGTAGACCCGCGGGATCAGCCCGAGTACTGCGCGACCGTCAGCGATAAGGCGCGCGCCATTGGCGGCGGTGTGCTGGAAGCGCTGTGCATGCTCAGCGGGGGCATCTGCTGCAACCCTGCCCGGTAAGGCAGCGTTGGGGTAAAAAGCCGGTTTGCGTTTAGGCTTGAACTGCAGCGACAAAAAAACGCATTGCGCAAAGGGGTCTTTCCCCTCCGACATGACAGGTTTTCAGACAACAGCGATCCCATAGCCGCTGCATCGGATCGCCTTCCGGCTTTAGCATTCAATCAACCTGCCATAGGCCCGCCGCAGTGGCGGGCTTTGCTTTTTCCGGCGCATGCGGTATAATGCCCCAAAGGGAACACGGCGCAATACGTATCCTCCATCGCGAAAGGGGCAACGCCTGTGCGTGACAAACGGATTTTCAAGCCGCTGATCTGGCTGACGCTGGCGCTGGCAGGTGCGCTGCTGCTGTGCTCGGTGCTTGCACCGGGGGCGCGCATGCCAAATTCTACCACCGGCGAGCGTCTGGGACTGACCGGCGAATACTGGACGGACGGGGCGGCCCAAAGTGCGCCTTTGAGCCCTTCCTTGGACTGGGATGCGATCCCGGGCCGGGAATTGGTAGTGCAGGGCCACTTCGACCGGGATATCCTGCCCAACACACAGTTGGTTTTCCGGCTTACCAACCTGCAGCTGGAACTCAAGGTAAACGGCCTGTCGGTGTTTTCCTACGGCGATACCAAACCGGCCTTCATGCACAGCGCCGGCAATGTGTGGACGGCGTTTACCAGCGAAGGCATCCGCATGACGGATACGGTGGAACTGCGCCTGACCCGTGCGTTCGGGAGCGAGTCGCTCTCCTCCTACCGGGATTTTTTCAAAAACCTGTACGCCGGTTCGGAGTTTCCAGTATACCGCGAGGCGCTGCACACCGCTGGCTGGCAGTTGGCCATCGGCATCCTGATCCTTGCGGCCGGCATTACGATGCTGGGGCTGAGCCAATACGCGCGGGCGCTCGGGCTGGCCCGGGGCGACGATGCGGTAAACCTTTCCGCCTTTGTGATCGGCTGTGGGCTGTGGACGATTGTGGATTATCGCTACATTTCGCTTCTGATCCCTTACCCGGCGTTCAACCAGACGCTGGAAATGGCCTGCATGCTGCTGATGCCTGTTTTTTTGCTGCGCTATCTGCTGTCGTGGCTTACGGACGCTTGCCGCCGCATGGGGATGGTTCTGCTATACCTGAACCTCGCGGCCGCCCTGACGGGGCTTGTGCTGCAGGGCGCGGGTGTGGTGGATTTAACGGCAATGACACCCTGGTACGCGCTGGCGGATATCGGGATGGCGTCGCTGCTGACGCCCTGCCTGATTCGCTGCCTGCGTGGGGAGCAAGCGCGGGCGATGCGCGCTTCGCTGCCTGCGTTGCTGGTGCTGTTTGTGGGCGTACTGCTGAACGTGCTGAACTTTTTCCTGGAATGGCGCACGGGCGGGCTTTTCTTTTCGCTGGCATTCCTGCTGTTTGCGGTGCTGGAGCTGCTACGCCTGATCCGTGGGCTGGCAGAAAGCGTGCGCCGCAACCACGCTTACGCGCGCATGGAAAACGAGCTGACCCAGAGCCGCATCGCGGTAATGCTGAGCCAGATCAAGCCCCATTTTCTCTATAACGCGCTCAACGCCATCAGCGCGCTGTGCCTGACCGATCCGGTCATGGCCGATCAGGCGATCACGTCGCTTTCCAACTATCTGCGCGGCAACATCCGCTCGCTGGAACAGAACACCCCGGTGCCTTTTGCGCAGGAGCTGGAACACATCCAGTACTATGTGCGGCTGGAGCAGCTCCGTTATGGGGACAAGCTGCGCGTGGTGTATGCCATCGGCACCACCGATTTTCAGGTGCCGACCCTATCGTTGCAAACACTGGTGGAAAACGCTATCCGCCATGGCGTTAGCCCCAAGCCGGAGGGCGGGCTGGTGGTCATCCAGACGGAAAAGGGCGAAGGGTGCACGGTGGTGCGCATCATCGACAACGGCGTGGGTTTCAACCCCGATATGCACAGCGCCAATGCCGACTCCATCGGTCTGGCTAACGCCAAAAAGCGCATGGAAGCCATGATGGGGGCGGAGTTGCGTGTGGAAAGCAAAGTCGGAACCGGCACCACCATCACAATTCTGATCCCCGACCCGCCTTTGAAAGGATGAACCCGCATGCACGTACTCTATGTGGATGACGAACCGCTTGCCGTGCGTAAATTTGAGGCGATTGCCGCTGGACTGAAGGAGCAGGTTACCGATCTGCACTGCTTTACCCGGGCGGATGAGGCGCTGGCGTACGCAAAAACCGCGCCTGTGGACGCGGCTTTTCTGGATATTGAAATGCCGGGCATGCGCGGCATTGATCTGGCGGCGGCCCTGACGGCCATTGACCCGAGCGTGCGCATCTTTTTTGTGACGGCATACGATCGTTACGCGCTGGATGCCTTCGGTGTGAATGCGCTGGGCTATCTGCTCAAGCCCTACACCATGCAGATGGTGGCGCAGGAGCTGGACAAAGCCCGCCGCATGCGCGGCAAGCCGCAAAAGAACGTGTACATCCAGACCATCCCGACGTTTGACGTGTATGTGGATGGGGACCTGTTCCCCCTGACCAGCCCCAAGCCCAAGGAATTGTTGGCTCTGCTGGTGGATCGCAACGGCGGATCGGTCTCCTCCGGGCAGGCGATTGCGCTGCTGTGGGAAGATAAGCCCGACGACGAGAAAACCAAAGCGCTGTACCGCATGACCCTCAAGCGCCTGCGGGAAATCCTGACGGCGGGCGGTATTGAGTTTATTCTGGGGGCGGAGGGTTCCGCCAAATTTGTGAACCCGGACACCTTTACCTGCGATTATTACCGTATTTTACAGGGGGATGCTGAGGCGCAGGCGCGTTACAACGGCGAATACCTGACCGAGTACTCCTGGGCGGAGGAAACCAACGCCCGCCTGACCAGCTTGAAGGAGTGGCGGGAGGAGCAGCGCTGATGCGCTTGCCTGCCGCCGTTGGCGCTCAGCCGTCGCCCAGCAGCCCCATGAAGGCGCTCAGCGCCTCGCTGCGGCCTTCGCCCATCACCTCGTCCGGCGTGCCGGAAGCGCGGATCAGCCCATCCTGCATGAAAATGACGGTATCGGCCACCTCGCGGGCAAAGCGCATTTCATGGGTAACGACGATCATCGTACACCGATCCCGCGCCAGCGCCCGGATGACGCCTAGCACTTCCTGCGTAAGCTGCGGGTCCAGTGCCGAGGTTGGCTCGTCAAAACAGAGGATTTCGGGGTCCAGCGCAAGCGCGCGCGCAATGGCAACCCGCTGCTGCTGCCCGCCGGAAAGCTGGCAGGGGTACTGGTCGGCCTTGTCGGAAAGCCCCACTTTCACCAGTAGCGCGCGTGCGCGTTCCTGTGCCTCTGCGCGCGTGCGGCCCAGAACCCGCTCCTGCGCCTGGCAGAGGTTGCGCAGCACCGTCATGTGTGGGAACAGGTTATAGTTTTGAAACACAAACCCCATTTTCAGGCACAGGGCGCGCAACTCCGCCCGGGGGGCATACACAGGCTTTCCGTGCGCGTCCGGGCTTACCATCGGGCGGCCGTCGATCAGGATTTCTCCCGCATCCACGGTTTCCAGATGGTTCAGGCACCGCAGCAGCGTGCTTTTACCCGAGCCGCTGCGCCCGATAATCGCCACCACCTGCCCCTGCTCCACCGTCAGGGATACGTCCTTGAGGACGGGCTCGCCGTCGAAGGCTTTGGCAAGATGCTTCACGCTTAACACAGGCAACCCTCCTTACCCCTGATAGTAGGCAAAACGATGGGTGAGCCGGTTAAAAAACAGAGTGACCACCGTGTTCATCGCAAGATAGAAAAGCCCGGCTATAAACAATGGCTCTACCGACCCGGAGCTGGAGGTGGCGTTTTTTGCCACCAGGAACAGCTCGCTTACCGCGATGGCCGTCGCCAGCGACGTGTCCTTGACCAGCGTAATCACTTCATTGCTGATGGGCAGCAGTACGCGCTTGAACGTTTGGGGCAGGATAATCTGCATAAACGTCTGCGCTCGGGTGAAACCCAGCACCTGCGCCGCTTCGTGCTGGCCGCGGTCGATGCTCATGATGCCGCCGCGGTAAATTTCGGCAAAATAGGCCGCGTAGTTCAGCGAAAAGGCAATCAGCGTGGATTGTAGGCGCGGGATCGGCCCCACAAGCCGCGGCAGGAAAAAGTAGACGGTAAACAGCTGCAGCATCAGCGGGGTGCCGCGCATAATCAGGATATAAAAGCTGATCGGCGCGCTGATCCACCGGCGGCGGCTCATGCGGCCCAGCGCGATTAGCAGCCCCAGCGGCAGGGAAAACAATAGCGTAAAAAAGAAGATGCCCAGACTGGTGCCCATGCCCACGGCCAGCTGGGCTAACAGTTTGCTGAGCAGGTCAGGGTTATTCAGGTATTGCATGGCGTACCTCCTTGATGTGCGCGCCGCAAGGGAAAACGGGGCAAGCCCGCAAAGGGCCTGCCCCGCGTCGGTGCGTGCAGGGGCGGCGGCGTTACTTGGCCGCCTGTTCGGCCACGATGGTCACATCGGAGCCGAACCATTCGGTGGAGATTTCGCCAAGCTTGCCGTCCTGCGCCATAGCCAGCAGCTGCGCGTTTACCGCGTCGGTCAGGGCCACATCCGCCTTGCGGAAACCGATGGCATACTGTTCGGGGGCCAGCTGCTCGTCCAGCACGCGGTAATTGGCACCCTTCTTGGCAATGTAGTAGTTGGCTACGATCACATCCAGCGCGACGGAATCCACGCCGCCGTTTTCCAGATCCAGCAGGGCCAGCGCGTTATCGGAGTATTCCACCGGCGCGCCGTTCAGCGAAGCGAGCAGATCGGCATTGGCGGCCACCGCTTCCGCGGCGGAGGAGCCGGACTGCAGCGCGAGGGTCTTGCCTGCGAGGTCCGCAAAGCTCTGAATGGGGCTGTCCTTAAGCACGCAGACCACCTGCGCGTTGTTCAGGTAAGGGATAGACAGGCTCATGCTCTCGGCACGCTCGGGGGTAACGGTCATGCCGTTCCAGATGCAATCGATGTTGCCGCTGCTCAGCTCCAGATCTTTGGCACTCCAATCGATGGGCTGCAGCACCAGTTCCACACCCAGACGGGCGGCAACTTCCTTGGCAACATCCAGATCAAAGCCGACATAGGCGCCGTTTTCATCGGTATAGCCCATGGGCGGGAAGCTCGCGTCAAACCCCAGGATCAACTTGCCTTTTTCCTGTACGGTCTGGAGGGAAGCGTCCTCGGCCAGCGCACCGAAAGCAACGGTGCACAGCGCGAGAGCCAGAACCAACGCGAGAATGGATTTCAGTTTCATACGAGCCACTCCTTTAATGCTTTAGCATAGTAAACCGTTCACGTGTGTGAGTATACGCGATTTTGGCGGGGTTGTCAAGGGGAGGCTACGGAGGGGAGATGGAGCGCCAACTGCTGGCAGGGGAAGGGTTTTCGGCATTTTGAACATCGTTAGGGGAAGGATACGGCGCAATGTATACAATGCGGAAACGGAAAACAAAGCCCTGCGCTACATCACACCTGCCGCGGAGTAAGCGGGCAACGGTGTCGGCGGCAAACCCGTTGCGCTTGACGTGATCGCCCCATCCCCCTACAATAGCGGTATCTGCCGAAGGGAGGCTCACCCATGAAAACGCTGATCCCTGTTTTGGCCAAGGAATTGCGCGCCGGGAACGCGGTAGCGCTGGCTACGGTATTGGCCGGCGGGCGGGGCGCGCCGCGCGGGGCGGGTGCCTGCCAGCTCCTGTGCCGGGACGGTCAAGCCTATGGTACGGTAGGCGGAGGCGTGCTGGAGCGGCAGGCATTGGATACGCTGGCTGCGATGCTGGTGCAGGACGAGGCGGCCCCCCGCTCCAAAGTTTGCAGTTACGCCATCACGCAGGAGGAAGCGCGCACGGCGCAGACCCCTGCGGAGGCCAATGCTACACTTTTATACCAGCGCCTGACGCCGGAGGATGCGGTGTGGGCCGAATTCCTCGCCCAGCACCTGCCGGATGGCGGCGCGTGGTGGCTGGTACGGCGGCTGCAAAATGAGCGGGTAACGGGCGTTGGCTATGCAGATGGGCAAAGGATTTACGGCCTGCCGGATGCACCGCCCGTTGCCGCTGTTTGCCTGCGCAAACCCGTTTGGGTGACGGATGGCTCCCCTGCGATGGGTATGTCGGAAGCTGAGGCGCCACAATGGTTTGCGGAACCGATTTCGCTGCCCGGGCGGGTGTATCTGTTCGGGGGTGGGCATGTGGCGCAGCACGTGGCGCCGCTGCTGCACCAGTTGAATTTCCCCCTGACCGTGTATGAGGAGCGCCCCACATACTGCACCGAGGCGCTGTTCCCGACGGCCGAGGCGCGTGTCTGCGCCCCGTATGCCGAGGCGGCCGAACGTTTACAGATAACGGAGGACGACGCCCTTCTGGTGATGACCAGCGGCCATGGCAACGACGTGCAACTCCTGCAAATGGCGCTGCGAACACCGGCGTACTATCTGGGGATGATCGGCAGCAGCCGGAAAATTGCGCAAACCAAGGCTCAACTGCTGGAGCTGGGCTTTACCGAGGATGATTTCGCCCGGGTGCATACGCCGGTGGGGTTGCCAATCCTGGCGGAAACGCCGATGGAGATTGCCGTGAGCGTGGCGGCGGAGATGATCCTCTGCCGGGCACAGCAGGAGGGCAGGGAGCGCGCCGCACGACCGCAGCCGCTACGACAGTCGTAGGGTGCGGAAACGGGGGAGCATGACGGAGGAAATAATCGCCGACAAACGGACAGTCGGTGGCTTAAGCCTGTTGCATTTCGGCAACAAAACGCTGGCGGCAGGGTTGTAGGAAACGGGGTAACATGACGGAATAAACTGCCGCCGACAATCGGACAGACGGTGGCTGACATCTGTTACGTGTAGGAAGCTAAACGCCTGCGATAGAGTCGCGGGAAACGGAGAAGCATGGCGAACAAAATTGCCGCTGATAACCAAACAGTTAGCGGCTTACATCTGTTACGTGCAGGAAGCAAAACGCAGTCGGCTTATTGAAAGCCGACTGCGTTGAAACCATAGGGGATTAGATCAGGCTTTTTTACCGACTACGGACGCGGGCAGCGCGGGCAGGATCAACCCGGCGAGGATCATGCCGATGATTCCGGTAATGATCTGCACCACCTGCGCGGTGGCGCCGGTGCCCAGCGCAACCGGGAAGGCCAGCCCCTTGGCGGAGGTCAGCACCAGCGCCTGCCCTACGGCCATAACGACAAATTTGACCAGCGTGGCGACCACGCCCACCGTGACGAAACGGCCCCACTGCACCTTGAGGCTATCGTGGCTCTTGAGGGCAAACAGCGCGTAGATCACTACCAGCACCAGATTGCCCGCGATGATCCACGGCAGCATCGGCAGCGTCGCATGGCCCTGCCACAGGGCGATCAGCGGAGCGGCCACAGCCACGGAGACGCCGCTTACCAGCCCGACGGCGCAAGCGGCTACAATCAGCGCAAGGTTGACAAGGCTGCCGATGATGTAGGTGGAAACCGGGTTGGAACCGCCCAGCACGGGGCGCAACAGCTGGAACACGATGGTCAGGGCAATCAGGATGGCGGTGGTTACCATATTACGGATGGAATTGGAACGCATATACACAAATCCTCTCTATCAGTCAATTATGTTTCCGGAGTGTTTGGGGGAAGGCCCTCCGGCGCGGCGGAACGCGTTTTGCGCACCAGCGCGCTTTTCACCTCGACGCCCGGCAGGTTCCCCAACCGGGCTGTCAGGGCCCCCAGTTCCTGGTTGCTGCCTTCCACAATCAGGCCGATCACAGCGGCGGCGGTGTCCGCATCGGGCACCCCTACGCGTGCGCGAATGACCTGACCGTGCAGCCCCAGCGTACGGTTGACCTCGGCGGCGACGGCGCGATCCGCCATCACGACCCCGATGAAGCCCAGGCGTTTATCCTCCTGCATGCAAACCCTCCGTACGCGCCACATGGGTTCAGACATTAAAAACGGCGGTCAAAGCCAAAGCTAACCGCCGTTTACACGTATTTTCATTTGCGTCCTCCTCTCTCTCCGTTCTTGGGGATTCCCCTTGAACGTCAACAGGGTTTTTTACCTGTGGAGGGAAGATTCGCCCTGGTCGCTTGCGCCACGCGGGTTTATCCCAGCTCCACGTCAGGTTGAGTATACCGCAACCGAGGAAGATTTGAAACCCCCTGCGCTGAATTTTCCGCTTCCTGCACCGGGGCATCCGCCGCGCCGGAAGGACTCCGCGGAGCGGCGACCGCTGCGGTATCGCCGGTTGCGGCGGGGGCGGCCGTAGCCGGCGCTGTGTAAGCCCCTTGCAGCATGGAAAGGGCGACCGCGTAGGCGCGGCTCAGCTGCAAATCCTGCAAATCGCCCAGCTCATACAGGGTGGTGTCGCCTTCGGGCATGGGCACCGGTACATCGGGCGTGATGCCCACCTTATGCACCGTGCGCCCGCTGGGGGTATAGTACTGGGCGGCGGTCAGCTGCATGCCTGCGCCATCGGAGCCCAGCGGTAACACAAACTGCACGATGCCCTTGCCAAAGCTCTGTGTGCCCACCACGCTGGCAACACCGTAATCCTGCAACGCGCCTGCCAGAATTTCGGAAGCGGAGGCGGAGTTTTCGTTCATGAGCACCACAAGCGGCAGCGAGAGTGCGCCGTCGGTCGCGTCGTAATACTCGCGTTCGCCGTCGCGGTATTCCAGATAGGTGACGGTCTCCTTGGGCAGGAACAGGTCGGCAATCTGCACGGCGTCGTCCACCCAGCCGCCGGGGTTGTCGCGCAGATCAATGACCAGCGCCTGCGCGCCCTGTGCGGCCAGCGCGTGTACCTGCTCGGTAAAGCGCAGGGCGCAGTCGCCTGCAAATTCATACAGCAGCAGATAGCCAACGCGGGAATCCAGCATCCGGGAGCTGACCCAGTTGACGTGCACCACCGCGCGCGGCAGGTCAAAATCCAGCAGCTTATCTGCGCGCAGCACCTGAATGTGCACGTTCTGGCCTACCTCGCCGCGCATGATGTTCACCGCGTCGTTCAGGGTGGACGCGTTCACATCCAGCGTATCCACCTTGGTGAGGATATCGCCCTTGCGGATGCCCGCCATAGCGGCGGGGCTGTCGCTGAACACACGTGTGATGGTGCATTGGAGCGTTTCGTAGGAAGCGGAAATCTGGATGCCCACGCCCGCGTACTCGCCTTTGTCCTCTTCTTCCATGGCGCTGAACTCTTCGGGGCTGTAATAGTAGGTGTAAGGATCGCCCAATCCGGCCAGAAGGCCGCGCTTGGCGCCTTCCATCATGGCGTCGGTGTCGGGCTGGATGTAGTAATACGCCTCCACTTCGCGGGCAATCAGGTCCAGCGAGGCGTAGCGTTCCAGCCGATCGTACTCCGAGCGGGTCAGGGTGACGGTGTCGCCCTCCTCCGCAGCATCGGCGGCATCGTTCAGCGCATTGTCGGCAGGCTCCTGCGCTTCGCTTGCGGAAAAATTACGCAGGCGCAGCGCGGGCGTCAGAGAACAGCTGGCCAGCAGCAGCATGGCCAGGATTGCCGTTGCGGCAAGCAGAAGGTATCGGGTTTTTCCCTTCAAACGCACACCTTCTTAGTAAATTTGTTTGGGTTTTTCCTGACCACACTTCTTCAGTTCGTACAGAATCTTGAAGGTGACCGCATGTTCGAACTTCCGCAAATCCAGCCCCGTATGGCGCTGCACCTTGTCCAGACGGTACACCAGCGTGTTGCGGTGGATGTAGAGCTGCCGCGCGGTGTCCGAAAGGTTCAAATCCTTGCGGAAGAACATCTCAATGGTTTGCAGCATTTCGTCATTAAACAGCTTGGCGGTTTTGCGGTTGAACAGCAGCGCATGGTAGTGCATGCTCTCTTCGCGGGGCACGTTCATTAAAAAACGCTCCAGCAGCAAATCGCGGAACACGTGGATGCTGCGTTCCGGCGAAAAAATGTGCCCGACTTCCATAGCGCGCCGTGCTTCCTGATAGCTCTCCCCCAACTGGGAAAGGGTCGGTTTGCTTTCGCCGATGCCGATTTCCACCGTCTGTACGGCTTCTTCCAGCAGGGTTTCCTGCACGGCCAGCGCAAATTGCACCAGCTCTTCGGGGCCGTCCATGCCGTTCATGTCCTTGATCAGGGCCACGACATGGCGGTTCATCTCCACCAGCGTGTCGGTGTCCGCCAAGGGGATCAGTTCGCCCAGAATGCTGTAGGCACTGGCTTTTTCCGTCTGCTCAATCTGAAACAGCATGACGCTGCGTTCCATTTCCAGCGGAATTTGATGCTCGCCGGCGCGGGCCGCGAGGTCGGTGCCGGTCAGTTCCTGCCGGAGGGCGCGGCGGTATACGTCGCTGTGGCTGGCAATGGACAGGCTGCTTTTAAACAGGCTCATCAGCATTGCATCGGCTACAATCAGCAGGTTTTCCGCGCCCGGTGCGTCGGCGGCGCAAGTGAGGATCAGCGGCGGATTCATATCCAGCGCGCGATACAAACGCCCCTCCACGCTGTGGGTGATGCCCGCAGCCATGACCAGGCTGGGGAGCGTTTCGTTTTCGCCGTTTTCCGGTACAATGCAAACGCCCTGCGCATCCAAAAGACGCAGGGAAACGCTGAGCCGCTCAAAAATCTCTTCAATCCGCTTGATGTATCGCTTTTCGATATACATGCGGCGCGTCTCCTTCCACGCAAACCCCTGTGGGGTTGCACAGAAAGTATACCACAGCGGGGCGCGCCTGAAAAGCGCACGGAGCGAAACTTTACACCCGCACAGACGCCACGGGCCACGCGCGGCCGTAAAGCCGGGCGTGGCCCGTAGACGGAGCAGGGATTGCGTTTTAAAGATCGAGCGCCTCAAAACGGCGGCAGGCGACTTGCACCGTGCGCAGCGTCAGCAGCCCGTACATGAGCAGGCCCGCGGCCAGCACCGCCAGCTTGTACGAGAGGAAAAGCGGATCCGGCGTATCCAACTGATCGCGCATCACCGGCAGGGCGTGGGTGAGCGTTTCCAAAACTACCATGACAAGGAAAAACACGGTGCTTGCCATGGCAAAGGCCTTGCCAACCTTGTCCGGCGCACGGTAATACCGGGTGAAGAACGAATAATTAAACAGCCCCAGCAGCAGGAAGGAGAAGCCGAAAAACGCGAGGTTTGCGTCCATCCCGACCTGATTGCCCACCGGCAGCAGCCGCTGCCGCAGCAGCGCGAAGGGCACGGCGAGCGCAACCTGCGCAAGCTCTACCAGCACGGCAAACAGCACGCGCGCCCGCACCAGATCCCGCTTGCGTACGGGTAACGCCATCGCGTACTCAACATCATGGTTTTCCCGGGCACTCAGGCAAGTGAAAAACAGCCCCAACCCCGTGTAAAAAAAGGTGACGTAGTAAGGATAATTGGGGATAAGCAACAGCGCCGAAAGCGACAGGAACAGCAGGTTGGTTGGGTGCATTGCCAGTCGGAATTCTTTCTGCAGCAACGTTTTCATAGCTGTTCCTCCTTTTCCAGATGGACCATGATGGTTTCCAGATCGGCTGGCGCGGTGTCCAGGCCCAGCGCCTGCGCATCCGCTGTGCGCAACAGGGCGGTGTAACCGTGCTTGGCCGGTTTCAACCCGATCAGCTGCCCCTGCAGGGCGGGGGTGGGCAAATCCGCAAGCGCAAGCTGGCGGTACCCGCCCACGAAGGTTTCCAACGCCTCGCTGGCCAGGATGCGGCCCTGCCGGATGTAGGTAACCCTGTCGGCACAGCGGTCCAGATCGCTGGTGATATGCGTGGAAAA
The DNA here is from genome assembly GCA_963666755.2 of Candidatus Limiplasma sp. GTDB lineage: Bacteria > Bacillota > Clostridia > Christensenellales > Aristaeellaceae > CAXXOK01. The sequence goes on along the minus strand of CAXXGW010000009.1, from coordinate 1,947,225 downwards.
CAGGATGCTGACGCCTTCCCGGGCCAGCGTCAGGAACACATCCAGCAGATCGTCGCGGCTGACGGGGTCCAGGCCGCTGGTCGGCTCGTCCAGAATCAGCAGTTCGGCGCGGTGGGAGAGGGCCAGCGCCAAATTGTATTTTACCCGCATGCCTGCGGAAAGCTGATTGGGGGTTTTTCCCTCGTCCAGATTGAACTGCGTCAGATAGCGCCTGTAGGCTTCGGCATCCCAGTCCGGGTAAAAGGCGCGGGTTACGGCGGTAATGGTTTGCAACTTCTTATGCACGTAGTAATCCACCCCGCCGGACACGAAACCGATGCGGCGCTTGATGGCCTGCTCGTTTTGCAGGAAAGGCAGGCCGAAAAACGAGATATCGCCCTTGTCGGGGTGCACCAGATTGAGAAGGGATTTGAGCGTTGTGGTTTTACCCGCGCCGTTGCGGCCGATAAAGCCCATGATTTCGCCCTGCTGCACCGTAAAGGAAACGTCGTCCAGCGTGAAGGCAGGGTAATGTTTCGTCAACCCCTGAATAGTCAGAACATCCATGGTATCCCTCCTGCGGCGTAACCGGCGCGCATGTGGGGCGTGCGGCGCATGGTTACAGAACATTGAATACGTAACATGCGTTATCATAATGTGAAAGGGTGTAATTGTCAAGCGACGCTGTTCCAAAACCTTGCTTCGCGGTTGACAACGTCGCAGGCAGCCGTTAAAATAACAGACGTTACAGGACGGGCATTCTAACGCCGGAAGGAGGGGCTCCATGCCGCCTAAAATACAGTTCACGCGGGACGATGTGCTGGCGGCAGCCTTCCGCATCACACGGCAACAGGGGTTGGAGGCCGTAAACGCACGCGCCGTCGCCAAGGCGCTGGGCTGTTCCACACAGCCTCTTTTCCGCGCCTTCCACTCCATGGACGAGATTCGTACCGAGATGCTGCGCATGGCAGGCGATGTATATGCCGCAAACCTTTTACGCTGCGGCGAACTTTCACCCAAGCCGTATCTGGGGTCGGGGCTGGCCTACCTGCAGTTGGCCCGGGAGGAACCCCAGCTGTTCCGGCTTTTATTCATGCGGGATCGGGAGATGGACGGCACGCAGCAGCAGGTGGACCCGACGATGGATTTTGTGCTCTCGCTTGTGATGCAGAGCACCGGGTTATCCCGGGAACAGGCGCGTCAGTTCCACCTGCACCTGTGGGTGTATGTGCACGGGCTGGCCACGATGATTGCCACCCATTTTGTAACCCTGCTGCCGGAGGAGGCGGAACGGATGCTGAGCCAGCAGTACCACGCGGTGCGCAGGCTGTTTAACCTGCTGGACTGGGCCGAGCCGGAGGCAGGCGTTCCGGATGCAACGTCGCCTGCCGGGCAGCTTCCCCCTGACCATAAGCCGGAATAAGGCGGGAAACCTTCCGGGTGCCTTGGTACCTGTACTGGGCCGAGCCGGAGGCAGGCGTTCCGGATGCAACGTCGCCTGCCGGGCGGCCTGCTCCCGAACCGAAACCGGAGTAGAGAAAACGCTCCGGGCGCTTTAAAAATCGGGAGGGAATGCTGATGGCATTTGGAAGCGGACTGACGTGCCGCAATTTTCCTGCTACAAGCTGTCGGAAACGTGAGGAAAGATGCTTAGCAGGCATGGGCGCCATGAAGGTTCGCGCAGTAGTCAGCAGGCAGGCTGGATGTTGCGGGTTTACCGAATACAACGCGGGGCCGGGCAAATGCCCGGCCCCGCGTGCTGGTACTCTAATAATATCGTTCAGGCCGCCGGAAGCAGTGCATCCATCGGCGCAGTGGGGGTTTCATAGGAAAAGATCATATACTGCTCGTCCTCATAGACATACTCGCCCTGGTCGGACAGCGCCGTGTTCAGGAAAAGCTGATCCTCATCGCCTTTGAGCAGCACAAACACCTTCTGCCGGGACACAAAATCCCGATCCCGCAGGGTGCGGTCGCTCAGCCAGTCGTAGAGGGTCGCGGTCATATCGCTTTCGTTGAGGATGATGTTGACCATCGGGATTTCCCCATTGCTGGCCTCGGTCAGCACATTGGCATTCCAGAAGGTGGCATACCCCAGCGTGTATTGGTTCTCCCGTAAAAAAGCAAGCACGCCCTGCAAGCTCTGCACCGTATCCGTTTCCGGCGCGCTAATGCCTTCGTAATCCACCGCTTTGCCCTGCGGCTGGATAAAGAACAGGTTGTTGTACACGCCGTTTGCCAGCATGCAGGCGCAAACCGCGTAAACCAGCCCCTTGCGTACGCCCGTATACGCCGCGTCGCCGTCCAGCCGCCGCGCCAGTAGCGGCACGACCCAGACCGCGCAGGGGATGAGGTAAAGCAGGTAGTTGGCGTTTTCCCGGGTGAAGAAGAACAGCGCAAGCATGGTGGTTAGCGAAGTGGCAAACAGCAGCCCCGGCCAGTCGGGCGTCGCATCCGGCGCAAGCGAGCGCATGCGCAGCGCGCCATAGCCCGCACCAAGGGCGTACAGGGCAATCAGCAGCCCGCCGCACGCCAGCAGCCCTTCCGGCGTGGTCAAAAGGCGGCCGGCCTGAAACCCAAACTGGGCAAAGTAGCCTTTCGTCAGCAGGGAGAGGTTTTCCGGCTCGATCAGCCCCAGCACCACATCGTTAAACTGCCGGAACGCATAAAGGTTTGCAAGCACGCGTGTGTTTACCAGATAGCCGCAGCCCCCGGCAAGCACGGCGCCAAGCGCCAGAACGATCCCCCGCCAGCGGGATGCCCCCTGAGGCTGCGCGCCGGGCTGCATGGGGCGGAACAGGAGCACGGCGGACGCGCCCAGCAGCGGCACCAGCGTAACCATCAGCTGCCGCAGGCCGTTCAACGAGGCGATAAAGGCCACCGAAAGCAGCAGGGCAATCCGTACCCGGCGGCGAACCGGCTTCTCGGCCGGATCGCCCTGCAGCACACCCAGGTACAGGCCCAGCAGCAGGAACCCAAAAGCCACATAGGGCAGATAGTAGGTGTGGAAAAGCACAATGCGGCCGTACCCCACGCTGTAAGGCATCATCAAAATTGCAGCAGACAGGAAAAACGCCCGATCGGACAGCTTCAGCCGCTTGCACAGGTAGCGGTAGCTCAGGAGCAGCAACGTCTGCAACAGCACGATGCCGATAAACCGCACCCAATGCCAGTCGGTCAGGATTTTGAACAGCGGCGTAAAGATCAGCTGGGTTTGCGCCGCGCGCAACTCGTTGGAGTAAAACCAGTCTGTGCTCAGGAGCTGATTCTGGCGCGCAAGCAGATGGGCCAGCACCATTTCGCTGGAGGCGTCGCTGTCCAGCAGGTTGTGCGCCACAAACCAGGCGGAAGTCCAGGTGAGGATCAGCGCAAGCGCAAACAGCAGCACAGGCAGCATTTTCAGCACGCGGCGGGCCGTACCCTGCGGTTTCGGCATCATGGTAAACCACTCCATCCTTTGGATTGCCTGTTACGGAAAAATCGGCAAAAAGAGTATACCATCGCGTGCCGCCGGGCGCAATCAAAGTCTGGGCGGCCCGCGACGGTATACACGGGTTTGGATTGTTAGACGGCGGTCAGCGGCGGATGTGCCGCACGAGGCCGTCGATGTAGATGGGGGAAAGTTCCGCCTGGATCAGCGGCCGTGCGTAGCGTAAAAAGGCGGGTTCCAGGTGGGTATGTGTCGTATCGATCCATTCCGGCGGGATTTTCTTTTCCAGATTGGCAACCCTGTGTACATCCACAGCCTGCGTCACATACTGATAAGGATCATCCGAAATACGGTGGATGCCGACCATCTCGCCGGTGTGGCCCTCAAACGCAGCCTTGACCGCCGCGCCGCCAACCTGATAGGCCTCGGTAATATCCGTGCGGCTGGAAATGTGGGCGGCGCACCGCTGCAGGGTAGAAAGCTCGATGCAGCGCGTCTTGGTGGGCAACGCCTGCGCCACACGGTTGGCCAGATAACGCGCCGTGCCGGTCAGGTTGGTATGGCCGAACGCATCCACACGGCGCGCGTCGTCCGAAAGCAGGCAAACGTAACGCCCGTCCTCCAGTTTAACACCTTCGGACACCGCAATCACGATGGACTGCCGCTGCTTTTGCATGGCAGCCACCTTGTCAATAAAGCGATCCACATTAAAAGGGATTTCCGGCAGGCAGATCATATCGACGCCTTCGCAATCCTCCCCTTCGGCCAGCGCGGCGGCGGCGGTCAGCCAACCGGCGTTGCGGCCCATGATTTCCACAATGGTTACGTACTGGTTGCCGTACACGGTCGCGTCGCGGATCAGCTCTTTCATCACGACGGCAATATACTTGGCGGCGGAACCGTAGCCGGGGGTGTGGTCGGTTTCCAGCAGATCGTTATCAATGGTCTTGGGCACGCCCATCATGCGGATGGAGCTGCCGATCGCCTTGGCGTAGTCGGATAGCTTCAGGATGGTGTCCATGCTGTCGTTGCCGCCGATATAAAAAAGAAGGCCGATATCCATGGCTTCGAGCTTCTCAAAAATGCGCCGATAGGGCGTTTCGTCCTGCGCCGGATCCGGCAGCTTATACCGGCACGAACCCAGAAAGGACGAGGGGGTGCGCTTCAGCAGCTCGATTTCCAGATTGCCGCAAAGCGTTTCTCCCAGATCGACGGTTTTGCCTTCCAGAAAGCCCGCGATTCCGTTGACCATCCCATAGACATGCTCCACGCCGCGACGCTGTGCCGCTTGAAAGACGCCCGCCAGGCTCGCGTTGATGACCGACGTGGGGCCGCCGGACTGACCGACAAGAACGTTCATTCCATCGCTCCTTTGCATCCATTGTTCGTGTATGCCCTCTGCGGTTGTTCTATTCGCCGATGGAGGGGACGTTCCTGCAGACCGGGAGGCGGATACGGAGGTTATGGCGTGTGGGAGGAAGGGCAACCTGAGCAGAGCAAAGGATTTGGTGAGCGAAAATATTTCTGGAGTTTTCGTAGATGGTTTCGAAACGAAAAGCAACGCGGATAGAGTTAAAACGCTTGCGCGATGACCGCTTATAAAGGCTGCGTGGGGGAATATGCGTGATGGGCAAACGCTTAGCGATAGGGCATACCCCTTACAGCCCGGATTTTCGGGGGGAGATTAAAACATCGAACACGGGCAAAGGATAAAAATAAAGGTCAGGTACTTGACAAAAATTCGCAAGGCGCGTATACTCGCTTTAAGTCAAGTACCTGACTTGTTGTAAGAACATTGCGACACAAAGAGAGGATTTTCACGATGAATGATTTAAAACAGATGATTACCGAGCAGCTGCAACAGCTGCAGGCCCTGATGCACCGGGCCACGTTCCAGCGATTTATGGGGGAAGCGCGCGGGCACAGCCTGCATCGCGGGCAGGGCCGTGTGCTGGCCATGCTCAAGCTTAAGCCGCAGATCAGCCAGCGGGAGCTGACTTATCTGCTGAACATGAGCAAGCAGGCGCTGGCAGAGCTGCTGACCAAGCTGGAGCGCAGCGGCTACATCGTGCGTGAGCCATCCGAGGAGGACAAGCGCGCGATGACTATCCGCCTGACGGAAGAAGGGATGCAGGCAGCCGACCGGATGGACGACGATGCCTTCGACTCCGCGCAGATGCTCGATTGCCTGAATGAGGACGAGCTTAAAACGCTGAGCGATTATCTGGAACGGATGATCCACCATTATGAGGAGCTGTTTCCGGATACGCATTTCGAGGAAAGGCGGCGCTTCATGGAGGAGTTTATGGAGGGGCGCGGCCCGGGTTTCGATGGCTTCGGTGGCCCGCGTGGCGGCTTCGCCGGCCCACGCGACGGGTTTGATGGCCCGCGTGGGGATTTCCATGGCCCGCGGGGTGGGTTTGGCGGTCGGCACGGTTGGCGCGGAGGCCCGGGCGAAGGCTGGGACGGCGAACCCGACCCGCGCCGCTGAAACGGAGTGGGGGGATACGGTCCTGCAGATTGACGTAGAAAATGAGCTGCGGGCTCTTTTGCCCGATGTGGCGCTGACTTACTTGTTGACCCTTGTGCAGGAAGACTTGACGATACGCCGGATACGCCTTACACCGCTGCCCCTTGCGCTGGATGCGGTGCAGGACATCGTCTGCGTAAACGATGCGGGCGAAACCGAGCGGCGTGTGTTCGGCTTCCCGCCTGTGCGGGCTGAACTGACGCTGCGCGCCGAGGGTGACGTGTGGATGCTGCAACTGGCATCCTGAAACCGCATACTGAACCCTATATCTGAGCATATGGTAGGGCGCACCCTCCATTTCGGAGGGTGCGCCCTGTTGCATACCGCTGCCGGGAAGTACCGGCATTGTATCGGTCCGGCAGTAAATCATGTTAAGAATCGAAGCGGTATGGAGCGGTTTGCCTGCATGTTGCGGGCCTGATACAGGGGAGTGCTCACAGACCGCCGGGCCTGCATTTGCTGCAGGGGGTATAACCCATATCAATGGCTTCCTGCATGGTCACCAGGGTTGGATTCTTCATGTTGCTGCAATGCTCTTTTTTATGGTAGCATTTACCACTTTTCGGAATCCAGACATACACCGTCGCCTTTGTGGTTGCGTTTTTTGCTTTAGGGGTAGCGGTGGGTGCGGCGACAAATGGAATGGCATCCTCGCTGTACAGGGCGCTCAGGGTCAGCGCACCGGCGATTCCGTCCGCTTTCAGGTGGTTGCTTTTCTGGAACTGCTTTACGGCGGCAACCGTGGCTTTCCCATAGGTGCCATCGGGGGTGGCTTCCAGATAGCCGAGCGCGAACAGGGCTTGCTGCGCTGCCCAGACGGCATCCCCTTTCATGCCGGATTTCAGCAGGGCGGGGGTTGCGGTGGGGGTGGGTTGCGGCGTCGGTGTAGCTTTTACGACACGGAGCGGGGCAAGGAGGCTTGCGGTAGCCTGCACTGCCGTGGCGGTTGGGCTGGCCGTTGGGGTTGCCTCCCGTGCCAGCGCAGCCAGCGTAGAGGCAGGCTGCGAGGGGGCGGCAGACAGCGGGTGATCCGTCAAACCTGCGGTGGCGGCGCCTGCCATTTCGGAAGCATCCAGCAAAGCCGCTGTGTTGTGCTTGTCTGTGTTGCCCTGCACAGCGTGGGAAATGACCGAGCCCCATAGCAGAACCGCCAGCACGCTGAGCGCGACCAGCAACAGACGCCTGCCCCCGGCTTTCGGCTGTTTTCTGCGATTTGGCATGAATACGAACCCGCTTTCTGCAATCAGGCTCTAAACAGGAGAAACAGGCAAAGGCATGCAGCCCCGCCCCAAAGCCGCCCGAGAGGGAGATGCGGCCAACAGGGAGCTATGGCGGCTGCGAACAGCAAACGTTGGGGAAACGAATAACGACTGGTATTGATAACCCAAGCCTACCACAATTAGGAAAACGATTCAAGCAAAATGCATGAAACTATTTCTTACAAGACTGTGAACTGTCAACCGCGGATGCGCCCCGTAAGGCGGGCTGCGCGGGCGTTGGAGATTGTGCGGGAAACACTTCCCGATAAACGGACATTCGCCCGCCTGCGGATGCTTCGCAGGCGGGCGGCTGATTTCCGGGGGAACTAGGTTTTGTGACGGCTGGACGGAACTTATGGCAACGGAGTGGGCGCGTTGCTTACGCGGGCTTGTTTTCCGGGGCAAACCAACCGGCGGTGCGGTTAGCGATTCGCACAAGGATCAGCATCACCGGCACCTCCGTCAGTACCCCAACGATGGTGGCCAGCGCGGCAGGCGAGGTGGTGCCAAACAGCGAGATTGCCACCGCAACCGCCAGCTCAAAGAAGTTGGATGCACCAATCATCCCGGCGGGCGCGGCAATAGTATAGGGCAGCTTCAGCTTACGCGCGGCCAGATAGGAGATAAAGAAGATCAGGAAGGTTTGCAGTACCAGCGGCACCGCAATCAGCAGAATGTGCAGCGGATTGTGCAGAATCACATCGCCCTGGAACGAGAAGATGAGGATGAGCGTCAGCAGCAACCCGGCGACCGTTACATGGTTGAATTTCGGGATAAATTTCTGCGTAAAGTAGGCTTCCCCACGCTTCCTGAGGATGGCGCGGCGCGTCAGCACGCCGCCGGCCAGCGGAATCACCACAAACAGCAGCACCGAGAACAAAAGCGTATCCCAAGGGATGGAAACCCCGCCGATGCCTAGCAGGAGTTTGACAATCGGGGTGAAGGCAACAAGAATAATCAGATCGTTGGTGGCAACCTGCACCACGGTGTAGGCGGGGTTGCCGTGCGTCAGGTGGCTCCACACAAACACCATGGCCGTGCAGGGTGCCGCGCCCAGCAGCACCGCGCCGGCGAGATAATCCCGCGCAAGCGTCTGGGGGATAAACGCCTTGAATGCCACAAAGAAGAAGAACCACGCCAGCGCAAACATGGTAAAGGGCTTGATCAACCAGTTGACCACCCAGGTGAGGAACAGCCCCTTCGGATTGCTGCGCACATCGCGGATGCTTTGAAAATCCACCTTCAGCATCATGGGGTAAATCATCAGCCAGATCAGAATCGCAATCGGAATGGATACGTTGGCGTAGGTAAACCGACCGAGAATCGCGGGGATGCCGGGCAGAAACCGGCCGATCAACACCCCGGCCGCCATGCAGAGCAATACCCAGAGGGACAGGTATTTTTCGAAAAATCCGATGCCGCTGTTTTCTTTTTTCATAGGATAGCCTCCTTTGTTTTGGAAAACCAACACGAAGCGAAGTAAAATGCGGGGCAGGCGTGCTCAGGATTGATCCGCGCAGCCGGGCGCTTGTTTACTGCAAGCGTTCGCCTCCTGTACGGCATCGGGCGTGGTCAAAGCCTGCAACAGCTGCACGGCCTGCGCGCTGCCTGTGCCGCTGATGCGGTAGTGTACCCATTTCCCCTCCTGCCGACTGGTGACGATGCCGGATTCCACCAGAATTTTCATGTGGTAGGAGAGGCCAGATTGCCCCATATCCAGCTTCTCCAGCAGGACGCAGGCACACTTCTCTCCTTTACGCAGGAGCGAGAGGATTTTCAGCCGGTTTTCATCACAGACGGCTTTGAATACGCGAGCCTGGTCGGCACAGGATTCTTCCAAGTAACCACCTCATATCAAGATTGACTGATATGTATTGAGTATACGCCGGTTTACGGGATTCGTCAATCCGGTTTTGCAGCCCGATCGGGGCAATGCGGGAACCCTTTTACAGCATCGATTGCAGGCACATGAAAAAAGGACATTGCCGTGCAATGCCCTTCAAGGCCGCAGCGCAACAGGGGGAGGTTTGCCCCTGTTCGAACGTTGTAACGACCGAACACCATGGAGCGAAACGCTGCTACCCCCGCGGCAGGGTGACGGTGAATTCCGTCCCCGCCTCTGGCTGACTCTGGGCGGTGATCGTTCCGCCATGGGCGGTCAGGATGGATTTCACAATGGTGAGCCCGATCCCAGCGCCACCTGTTTTGCGGCTGCGGGAAGGATCCGCGCGGTAAAAACGCTCAAAGATGTAGGGCAAGTCAGCCGCGGCGATGCCGATGCCCGTATCGCGCACCGTGATGCGCACCTGCTCAGGCTCGCCCTGCAGCGCAACCGTAACCCGATCGCCCCGGCGTGTATATTTCTGGGCGTTAGAGAGCAGGTTCCCCATCACCTGATGGAGCTGGTCGCGGTCGGCGCAAACCGTCTGGCTCTGCCCTTCAAAGGACAGGTGTTTGCCTTCGGCCTCAAAATCGGCTTGCATGGCGGCAATGGTTTCAGCAATCAGCACCGCAAGATCAAAGCTTGTTTTTTGCAGCACGGCGCCCCTGCGCTCATACCGCGCCAGCGCGGAAAGGCTGCTCACCAGCCGGGTGATGCGCAGTATTTCTGCATGCAGCACCCGGATGCGGTCGGGGGTCAGCTCCAGAACGCCGTCCATGACCGCTTCGAGGTTGCCCTGAATGGTGGCAAGCGGCGTGCGCAGCTCGTGGGCGATATCGCTGGAAGCCTGCGCGCTGCGCTCCTCCTGTTTTTGCAGGGTATCGGCCAGTTTGTTGACGGTATCCACCAGACGGCGGATTTCAAGCGTGCGGGATTTGTCCACAATGGTTTCGCCGTACGAGCCTTCCGCGATGTGCTGGGCTTTGGCAACGACGCGGGCGATAGGGTTGCTGATCTGCCGGGACATGAGCACGCCGACCGCCAGCGCCAGCGCCGCGGAAAACACCCCCGCCCAAAGGATCAGGGTATTGATGGTATTGATGAAGGACAGATCGCTGTCCGTATAGAAAAACGGCCCGTAATACCCAATTTGGACGGTGCCGACGGTCTGCCCGCCGCTGGCGAGGGGGTACGGATCCTCTTTGTAGCCGCCCTGCCAGTTGCCGTAGCGGCTTTGCATATTGCGGCGCATGGCTGTAAGCATTTGCTGGCAACGGCTGTTGTGGTGGGCCGAGGCATCCCACACGGTGGCGCCGGAGGCATCGGTCACTTTAACGATCAGCCCGTTTTCCAGCGCGGCGGTGCCAATCTCCTCCAATGAGGATTTATCCCACGTGCCCAGCGAGGCATAGCTCTGCGAAAGGAGCGCCACCGTATCCTGCGCCTGTTCCTGCTGCTGGTCGGCCACATACGCGCTGAACTGGCGATCCAGCACGCGGTTGGCCAGCACGATGATGATCGTGACGCACACCAGAATCACCAGCACATAGGAGACGGACAATTTCGTACGCAAGCGGTACTTCAATTACTCGCCCCCAAACTTATAGCCCAGACCGTGCACGGTAAGGATGTACTTGCAGTTTTTTGTGTCTGTTTCGATCTTATGCCGCAGGTTTTTAATATGGGAATCCAGCGAGCGGTCAAAGCCGTCGTATGCATCGCCCAGCGCGAACTGTATCAGATCGTCGCGCGTGTAGATGCGGCTGGGCGTTTTGGCCATGGTGCTCAGAAGGTTGAACTCGATCGGGGTCAGGCTGATCCGCACGCCGTTTTTGGTTACCTCATGCCGGAGGGTGTCGATCACGAGCTCCTGCCGGTTAAAGGACAGGATGCTGGAAACCCGGTAATCCTCCCCCTGCGCGCGGCGGAGCAACGCGCCGATCCGGGCCATAAGCTGCCTGGGGCTGAAGGGCTTGGTTACATAATCGTCCGCACCGATATCCAGCCCTTTGAGGATTTGCTCCTCCTCCGCTTTGGCCGTCAGCATCAGGATGGGCACGCGCGATGTTTTGCGGATGGTTTTGCAGACCTCTTCTCCGCTGATGTCCGGCAGCATCAGGTCGAGCACGACCAGTGCCACCGGGCTGCTGTGAAACAGCCGCAACGCTTCCGTACCGTTGTAGGCCTTAAGCACGGCATAGTTGCTTTTCAGCAGATAGGATTCGACAATTTCCACAATCCGTTCTTCATCATCCACCACCAGTATGGTTGACGAATCGGGCTCCATGCACATCCCTCCCGGGTGCTGCGGCGTCTGCGGTCGTCCGTTCGATTGAAGCGGGAATCGGGGGTATGTCCCGGTCTGGGAACCCGGCTTTCCCTCATTCTACCGTAGCCCCTACAGGATTGCAAATGGATATGGAGAAATGGTGGAGGCCGCGTCTGTAACGGCCTCCATCATTTCTCCATATTCTTTGGGTAGGATCATAGCGGAACCAAACATAAAGGAGGGTCATCCGCATGTATGAATTTTGCAGAGGGATTGTTGGCAGATATGGGATCGGCGGTTTCAGCTGGTTTGGAGGGATTGCGATGCTGATTGGCGTTGTACTGGTTGGGGTGATTGTTTATCTGCTGGTGAGCAACCGCCAGCGTTTGAGCAACACGAATGCGAACACGGGCGCAAACACGAACACGAGCACGAATACGGATTCTGCGCAGACCATCCTCAAGGAACGGCTGGCGAAGGGCGAAATCGACGAGGAAACCTACGACAGCCTGTTGAAGAAGCTCAACAAGTAACGGCGCATTGCCCTATTGCACAGGGGTAAGCCGAATGCCGCAGCACCCTGTCCGTAGCACATCGGTTCCGGCCTGGCCGGGAAGGAAAGCGTAGTAAACGCTCTCCTTCCCGGTCAGGCCGGTTTTGCTGTGGGGATTGGGGCCGCTGGATCAGGGGTTGCACCCGGTTTTGGCGCCTATGCCTTCCGTAACAACCCTGATCGTGCGCGGGTCAGGATGCAGCAGGCCGAACCGGGCAAGGCGAGCCGCGGCGGCGTTTCGGCAATACGCCCTGCCTGCGGGCGAAGGATCCGGTTACCCTTTAATACCGGTCAGTGCAATGCCTTCGATAAACTGGCGCTGGAACAGCAGGTACACGAGGATCACCGGCAGCACCGCAATACTGGCGGAGGCAAAGATGCCGCCGTAATCGGAGAAGTACTGCCCGTTATACAGCGACAGGCCCACCGGCAGGGTGTACTTGTCCATGCTTTGCAGCATCAGGAACGGCCAGAGGTAATCATCCCATGTCCAGAGAAACTGAAAGATACCCAGCGCCGACAGCGCTGCTGTGACATTGGGCAACATGATTTGATGGAAGACCGAAAATTCGCCCGCGCCGTCAATCCGCGCCGCCTCGATCAGCTCGTCCGGCAGGGAGCTCATAAACTGCCGCATCATGTAGATGCCGAAGGTGGAAAACATCGTCGGCACGATGATGGCGGCATACGACCCGACCCAGCCCAGCCAGCTCATAAACTGATACATTGGCGTAAGCGTAACCGGCCAAGGGATCATCATGGTGGATAATGCCAGAAGAAAGAGCGCTTCGCGGCCCTTGAAACGGATTTTGGCAAACACATAGCCAAACAGGGTGCTGGAGTAGAGGATCAGCGAGGTTTTCAGCAGCGTGGACCAGACGCTGTTCAAAAAGTAATGCCCGAAGCGGTTTTCTGTAAGAACTTTTTGAAAATTGGAAAGCGTAAAGGCCTCCGGGAGAAACGTGGGCGGCGTCCGGGCAATTTCCGCGTTGCCCTTGAAGGCGCTTAAAATCATGTAGAAAAACGGATAGAGCATCACCACAGCCCCAAGCGCCAGCACGAGGGCAAGGAGAGGGCGGCTTTTGTGCAGCCGTTTGGCTTTCATGGTCAGCGCCCCCCTTCCGCACGCGCCATCTTCAACTGAAATGCAGAGCAGAGGAAGATGAGGACAAACAGCAGGAACGCGATGGCCGAAGCCCGACCGAAGCGGAAGTTGGTAAACGCTTCCTGGTACAGCTGGTATACCATGGTGTAGGTCGCTTTGCCGGGGCCGCCGCCCGTCATCAGGTCGATCTGCGTAAACGTCTGGCTGTAGGTGATAAACGAGGTGAGCAGGATAAACTGCGTGGTGGTGGAAAGCATCGGCAGCGTAATATAGCGGAAGGACTGCGCGCGCGTGCAGCCGTCCATCTCGGCGGATTCATACAGCGACCTGGGGATGCCGGAAATGCCCGCCATGTAAACCACCATGGCGTAGCCCATCTCCTTCCACACGGTCATAAACATGATGCAGCCCAGCGCCATATGCGAATCCCGTAAAAACATCTGCGACGGGATGCCCAGCAGGCCGATGTAGTAATTGATCGGGCCGTTGGACGGGTCGAACAGCCATTTCCAGATGACCGACACCGCAACCGTCGAGGTAACGACCGGGATAAAATACGCCGTTCTGAAAAAGGCTTTGCCGCGGGTCAGACCGTGGATCAGCACGGCGACCACAAGCCCCAGAAATGTGCGAAAGAATGTTACAATCACGGTAAACAGCAGCGTGTTTTGAAGCGATACCCAGGTGGTGGATTGCGACAGGATTTTCTGATAATTCGCAAGCCCCGCATAGGTAAAAACGCCCTTCATCGGCATCCAGTCAAAAAAACTGCCGATAAACGCGTAGCCGATGGGGAAAAAGAAAAACAGTATATAAAACAGGCAAAGCGCGCCGATCGTGCCGTACACCATCACGCGCTGGCTGGTGGAAAGCCTGCTGTGCCCCGAGCTTAAAACCGGTTGTACGTTCATTGTGACCTCCTGCCCGGCCCCGCCGTACCCGCAACGGGTGCGGGTACGGCGGGGCGCATGGTGTTATTCGAAGGAGAGCTCGTCAGCGTGAGCGTATCTGGATTCGAGGGATACAAAGTCCGTGCTGTCCATCGCGTCGGTGATTTCCTCACGGCACAGGTTCATGGCGTCCTCCACCGACACGCCGTTCAGCATGACGCCCGCGTAGCAGTTGTTCAGGATCGAGGCCATGTAGGCTTCCGGGAACGCGCCGGGGTACAGAAGCCGATCCGCTTTGGCCATGGTCACGGAAAGCACGGGGTCGTTCACAACCTTCTCGTTCTGGGCAAGGCACTTGCGCGCGGGCGCCGTGCTCAGGCTCAGGGAGAAGTCCAGGTTCGCGTTGTCATTGGAGAGGAAGTAGCACAGGAAATCATTGATGACCGCGTATTTCTCGTCGCTTACGTTGGCATTGATCGCGGGAGATGCCTCCATATTGAGGCGATCATACACGGCGGGCGTTTCGCCATCCCACGAGGGGGAGGGGAAGAAGCCGTAATCCAGATCCGGGGCGTTCTGGGTCAGCCAGTTGCTGTACCAGCCCCAGCAGTACACCATCGCCGTGGTGCTCTGCGAGAAGCTGACAATGCTCATGGGCATCTCTGTGGTGCAAACCTTATCCACATCGTACAGATTTTTCAGCCACTGCACGGTATCGATAAAATTCTGGTTGAATACGGGGATTTTGCTGTCCCGCTCGAACATCGCCTGCCCCTTCTGGTAATCCATGGCGTTGATCAGCGTATCCATCATCATCTCGTTGTAGTTGAAGCCTGCAACCTGCATTTTGCCGGTTGCATCCACCTGGGTGAGCTTCTTGGCTACGGCCGCCAGATCATCCCACGTTTTGGGAAAATCCGCGTCGGTCAGCCCGGCCTGTGCCCAGAGGGTCTTGTTGTAGAAGATGCCGCCCGTCATGATGCCCACGCCCATGTAATAGAGCTTGCCGTCATACAGGTTTTCATCCGTCAGGGAGAAATCCTCGCGCAGGGTGTCCAGAGGCATCACGTTGAAGTCATAAGGCTTCATGTTGGGAATCAGCTGATCCGCATAGGCGTTGTGCATGTGGAACATATCCGGGCCGGTACCGGCAGGCAGCGCCATGCCGAGCTTGGTGAAATGGTCGTCATGGGAGGCCAGGGTAATATTGAAGGTGATGTTGGGATGCAGCGCGGTATACGCGTCGCACCATTTCTGGTAGATGTTGCTCAGCTCGCTCTGGACCCAGAACTCAATGGTCATCGGCTGGCCGTTGTTCACTTCCTTGGTTGCATCGTACTGGAGCTTGCCGGTGTTGACGTACGTGGAATCGGTGCTTTCCGCGACGGCTACGGATGCAAGGCCAGTAAGCATTGCCAGGCACAGGAGCATACAAAGGGTTTTCTTCATGGAATGGAGCCTCCTTATTCTTTTATTTTCGACGCCTCAGGGCGTGAAAATACGGTTTGTGGGGGCGGCATGCCCAACAATGCCTCCCGGTTGGTGCAGTACAGCACATCGTCGCGCCCGGCGATGTGTGCGCAGAAACGCTCAAACGCATCCCAGCGCCCGGTGGCGTCCAACTCGTAAGTGTGCCCCCACAGGTAGAGCAGCTGCGGCTGTTCCGGTTGCAGGGCCAGAAACTGATCCGAAAGCGCCAGCATCTTCTCCCATTCCATGTGGTACACAGTCGGGTGGAACCGCATCAGATCCCCGCCGGAGCCGAACCCATAGCTGCTGATGATGGTACGGGCATACCGCAGTTGCGTATTGTCGCGGATCAGCGCCGCGATATGGGCATTCTGGTTGACGCCGCCCATGGGGTACGCCATGCCCGCCATGGGGTAACCGACCAGCCGCCCCAGCGTATCCGCGTCGCCGCGCACCTGGGCGAGCACCTCGCTGTCCGTAAGCAGCGTGAGGTTTGGGTGGGTCAGGGTGTGGACGGCTACCTCATGCGTACGGTAGATGTCGGCCACCTCATCCGGACGTACTTTGCGATGCCGCACCTTGACGCCGCACACATCCAGCTCGGTTTCGGTGCCCAGCAGCCCGGAGTTCAGGTTGAAGGTGGCTTTCAGCCCGTAACGGTTGAGAATTTCAATGCAGCGGATATCCTGTGTGACGCCGTCGTCATAGCTGAAGGTGATCCGTTTCAGGGGGAGCACAGGCAAGCCTCCTTACAGGTGAGTGTCCCACATGCCGCAGAAGGGGTCGACCGGGCTTTTCCCTTCGAAATGCTCGCGGCCCATAAGCTTATTCACCAGCGCCCGGAGCACGTGCGGGCCGGAATGGTAGGTGTTGATGTAGGTGCGCACGCGCGGCACATCCAGCAGATGGTATGGGTTTTCCACCGATACAAACACCGTGGGGATCACCGAAAGGAAACTGGGCACGTTCGCGCCCATGGGTTGCGCCCACTCGATGCGCACCGTGGTCTGGTTGGACTTGGTGGCCAGGTTGGCAATGTAGAGCATCAGGTCGTACCGGTCGGTATAGGCCTTCTGTGAATCCATAAGCCCTTCCAGCCCGTTAGGGTTTGGCGTAAACACGCTGACCTGAAAGCCCTCCTGCGTGAGCAGCGCGATGATCTGTTCCATCACGCCGGACGCGGCGGAATAGATAACCCCCTGCTCTGCCTGCAACGGGTAAAGGAGGATGCGCGGGGTTTTGGCCGGGCTGAGCGGCAGCACGCCGGGTTCCGCCTTGACCAGCGTCACGCTTTTACGGGCGCACTCGATGGCCCAACGATCATGCAGGCCCAGCTCCTGCTGGGTGGGGGCGGCGTTTGCTTCGGGCAGCAGGGTGCCGTCCGTCTGTTTTTCAAACAGCCGAAGGGCGGTTTTCAGGGCGAGCACCTTGGTTACCGCGTCGTGCAGGCGCTCCGGCGTGATCACGCCCTGCTCCACGCCTTGCCGCATAAAGGTAAAATCCTCGTCCAGGTTTTTACAGAACAGGAACATATCGCAGCCCGCCGCGATTGCCGCAGGTACCAGTTCACTGCGCTTTGCCATCATGTTAAAGCCCGCCATGGTGGTTGCGTCGGTTACCACAAGCCCCTCAAACCCGAGGCGCTCCTTGAGCAGCCCCGTCACCAGCTCGTAGGACAGCGAACCGGGCAGAAGCTCCCGATCGGCAAGCGCCGGGTTCAGCCTTCTGGACCACGCAGGCTGCAGGATATGCCCGACCATGACCGTCATCGCGCCTGCACGGATGCAATCCCGGTAGACCTGCCCGTACGTCTGATCCCACTCCTCACAGCTGAGCGGGTTGACCGTGGGGGCAAGGTGCTGATCCCGTTCATCGCACCCATCCCCGGGAAAATGCTTGATGGAAGCAGCCAACCCGCCCTGCTGCACCGCCTGCACGTATGCGCGGCCCATGGCGCTCACGCGCCGGGGATCGCTGCCAAAGGTGCGGGTGTTGGTAATGGGGTTGCGGAAATTCCGATCCAGATCAATGATGGGCGCGAAGGCCCAGTTAACGCCGACGCGCGCGGCTTCCGATGCGCAAATGCGCCCCAGACGGGCGGCCATTTCCGGATCGTCCGTCGCGGCGATTTCCATGGGGGAGGCATAGTTGGTGCCGTCGCTGAGCAACCCGTTGCCGCCCTTTTCCAGATTGGCCGCCAGCAGCAAAGGGTAGCGGCTTGCCTGCTGCAGTTTGCGTACCGAGGCGACCACGGCGGGTGTCGGCATGGGGCGCAACATAACCCCGCCGGGCTGATGCCGCATCATCTCCTGAAAATACGCATCGTCGTCCCGGTAGGCGATCAGGCAAAACAGCTGCCCAATGCGTTCCTCCGGCGTCATTGCCTGATAGAGGTTTTCGATGTGCGCAATTTGCGCTTCGGTCAGGTAAAACGGGTTACGGTTGGGTTGCAGCATGCGTTTGCCTCCTGACGGTCGGTTGGGTTTCTGCCGTGCCTGCAGCGGCTTCTCTACGCAAAGCCTAGCGTGTGTTGTCGGCATGGTAAAGCCGACTTTCTTGCCCAAGGAGAGAAAGGCTGCAAAAAAATACAATACCCCGTGACGCAAAGCGCGGGGTATCGGCATTTCCGGAGGATGGGCGTGCAAAAAAATGCTATTCCGCGTTTTCCGACGCAGCGGAGCAGGCAAAAAGTTAGGATTTACGCGGCAATGCAATTCTGCTATGGTCACGGCAGAGCAGGCAGAGGCTGCCCCAAGGGCGCGGCTTGCGTTGCCAATGCCTGAAGCGGCACAGGGTTTGCGCCGTCAGGACGGCCTGAAACCGAAGCGCAGGGGGCGCGGCCTCTGCCGTTGTTTGGGGTGCGGCTAAAGCGTAAACGCTGCGATTTCCGTTCATAGCGAAACCGCCCGAAAGGCTGCGGGACGAGCTGCATGGCTGGGGCACGGATCACAAAGACGGCGCAACCGCGGTTGCACCGTGAAAAGGGGAACAGGAATGAAGCTGACGAAAAAAACCTACCGGATGGGGGATATGCAAGCCTGCTACTGGACGGATGCGGATAGCGGCCAAATGTTTCTGGCATTGCTCCCGCAGGGGTTAGAGGACTGTTACCCTTCGCGGCGCATTACAGTGCAGACGCAGGAGTTTGAGCACGTGGCGTTTCGGTTTCCCGCCTGGCAAGCAGGAAGCCTGTGCCATGTGGCCATTGCGGAGTGTGCGCAGGGAACGGCCGCCGGGAGGACGCTCAAACATGGGCCCTGCACCGCGTCCCTGCGGTATGAAAACCAAACCGTGGAGGAATCGGGAACCGAAACGGCCATCACCACGCAGTTGCGCTCCGCGTTTGGGTTCAGCATCACGCATACGCTGCGGCATACGCGCGGGGAGCGTTGTGTGGCCGTGCATACGGCGTTTACCAACGACACCGATCACGCGCTCACGCTGGAACTGCTGACCACCTTTGCGCTGGACAACCTGTCGGCTTTTGACCCGGAAGCTTCGGCAAACCGGCTGCGGCTGCACCGCTTCCATGGCGGCTGGAGTCTGGAGGGCAAGCCGGATGTGCGCACGGTGGAGGAACTGAATCTGGATCGCGCCTGGCATGCGGGCTATGCGGAAAGCGAGCGCTTTGGGAGCCTTGGCGGGTGGACGACCGGCAAATGGTTTCCGCAGGCGGCGGTAGAGGATCGGGTAAGCGGTGTAATCTGGGCGGCTCAACTGGCGTGTGCCGGGTCATGGCAGATGGAACTTTCGCGGCTGGATGACGGCTACAGCTTTACCGGCGGCCTTGCGGACCGGGAGATGGGGCACTGGAGCAAACGCATCGCGCCGGGGGAAACCTTCGATACCGCGGACGCGTGGCTGACCGTGGTGCAAGGCCAATCGATGCAGGCGTGGAACCGTCTCACCTCGCGTACGCCCTCACACCCGCAGCCGGAGGCGGAACGCGGGCTGCCCTGGATTTTCAACGAATGGTGCACTTCCTGGGGCGACCCCATAGAGCAGGAAATCCGCACCTATGCCGCGCTCCTGCAAAACACCGCGGTCAACGCGCTGGTGATCGACGCGGGCTGGTTTCAGAGGCAAAAGGCCGCGATGGGCCAGTCCGGCTGCGGGGATTGGGCGGTGGCACCGGAGCGGTTTCCCGGAGGGCTGCGCCGCCTTTCGGAGGATGTGGCGGCCATGGGTTTTCGCCTCGGCCTGTGGGTCGAGCTGGAAGTGACCACCGAGGGCGCGGCGGTGCACGGCGCGGCTTGGCAGGCGCTGCACCTGCACCTGCAGCGGGACGGGCGGGTGATCGCCAGCGGGGAAACACGCGCCTTCTGGGATTTTCGAAACCCGCAGGTGACCGCCTACCTGCGCACCCATGTGATTGAGCTTCTGCGCGCCAACCGGATCACGTACCTGAAAATCGACGATAACGGAAACCCGGGCTACGGCTGCGACGGCGCAGAGAGCCCGGGCGAGGGGATGCGGCAACAGACGGAAGCGGTCGTGCGGTTTTGGGAATCCATGCGCGCGGCGCTGCCGGATTTGGTGATCGAAAACTGTGCTGCCGGCGGAAGCCGCCTTTCGGCGCCGTTTACGGACTTGGGCGCTTTATCCTCCGTAACGGACGCGCATGAGAGCATCGCAATCCCCTGCATCGCGGCGAACATGCACGCGCTGCTGGCGCCCGCGCGGTGTTTATTGTGGGTTGTGCTGTGGCGCAGCCTGAGCAAACAGCAGGTGGAGTACCGGCTGTGCAGCGCAATGCTCGGCAGGGCTTGCCTGTCTGGAGGGCTTACGGATTTGCATGCCTGGCAGTGGGAACGGCTGCGGGAGGCGATGGCTTTCTATGCCCGGATCAGGCCGATCCTTGCGGAGGGCGAGTCGCTGGCCATATACGGAAACCGCGACAACAACATGCTGCACCCTAAAGGGGTGCAGGCGGTGCTGCGTATGGGGGCAAACGGCGAGTTGCTGCTGGTGTGCCACAGCTTTGAAACCCTGCAGGACGGGCCGCTGGAAATCCCTCTGCCGTATACGGCCCGGATTTGTAAAGTGTTTGGCAATACGGAAAGACTGCACCTGTCGGAGGATAAGGCCACGGTGTGCTTTGCCGAACCGCTGCGCGCGTTTGTCTGCCTGCTTGCGCCAGCAGGTCAGGAGCGGTTCTCCTGCCGGTAATCGGCGGGCGTCACATCCTCAAGGCTGCGGAAAATGCGCGCAAAGTAGGAGGCGCTGGCAAACCCGCAGGCTTCGGCAATGTCTACAATGCGCCGGTCGGTTTGCCGTAAAAGCTCCTTGGCCCGGGCAATGCGTTTGGCGGTGATGTACTTTTTAAAGCTCTGGCCCGCAGTTTCCTTAAAAATGCGGCTGGCCGTATACTCCGTAACGTTGCAATGCTGCGCGATTTCGTTCAGCCCAAAGTAGGGGTCGCTGAGGTGCGCGTCCACAAAATCAATCAGGTGAGCATGCTCCTTCTGCGTCTGCTCCCGGATCGTCTGTACGGCGTTTTGTACGTCGCTTTGGAACTGCGCCTGCATATCTGCGATTTTCCATTGCCCGGAGCGGGGGGTGAACGTAAAGTGAACCTGCGGGTAACGGAGGCGCACCGCAGCCTGAAAACGCTGCAAATAATCCGCAAAGGCATACTGTCGGAACAGCATCGAGGGGTACTGTGCTTCCAGGCAGGCAAACAGCTGATCGACGGTTTGTTTCGCGGTGTCCGGCTCGCCCTTGAGGGACAGCAGCAACGTATTATGCAGCGTTTCCAGCTCCGTGTTCTGGGGGGAGGCGGGCAGGCTCTGCGCATCCCCCAGCTGCGCGGCGGCACGAATGTAGCTTTCATGCAGCTGATCCAACCGGGTGCAAAGCGGGCCGAAGGCGACGGGGCAGGGCAGCATGGCGCGAAGCTCCTGCTGGCGCTCGGGGGTGAGCTCTCGCGGCGCGTTTTCAAAAAACAGGATCAGCGCGAGGTGGCCGGTATCGTACAGCTCCAACAGGAGCAAATCGTCGCGCCCCTTGCATTGCTCGATGATCGGGCGCACGGAGGGGATGCCGTTCAACCGGGCGGCGGCAACGCAGAAGGTTTTGACACGCTCCTGGCGCACGGTGCTTTCCGCTTCCGGCGAGATGCGGATGCCGTAGAGCAGCTTTTCAAAAATGCGGTTCTGGTTCAGCTGCCGCTGCTCCTGCGCCTCGCGGCGCAGTTCCTGCTGCATCTTTTGCTGATCGTCAATATACTGTTGAATGGTGGCAAACTCCCCCTGAATGCCGTAATCATTCTGGATATCCGGCGGGATGGAGCGAAGCATCCGTTGCACCGGCCTGTAGGTGATCCACACGACGCTGCCTGCCAGCAGGATGCTCACCAGCACCAGCAGGAAGGTGCTTCGCTGCATGGCTTCGCTGAAAACGCGCACCTTCTGCCGGTATTCGTCCTCACTGGCTGCGATGAGGATGGTGTAGCGTGAGTCCCCATCCCCCTTCACATACAGAACATCCGCATCTCCGGTTGTTTCCGGCGCGCCTGTTGCGGTTTCGGTCAGCGAGGCGGGCACATCCTGCGTACGGTACACCAGTTGTCCTTCACGGTCGTATAATCCGGCCCAGTGGAAGGAGGTGGGCAAGTACAGAGACAGCGCCTTGTTTAGCTCCGCGCTGCTCAGCACAAACACGGCGATGCGCCGGTTCGGCGACGAAGGCTGGATAAAGGCAGGCACCAGATAGGCCAAATAATCGCCCTGGGTAGACATCAGCGTCGGCGCGACGGTGTTCTGCATGGCGGTAAAAAACGCGTCCGTGCTCAGCCCCGGAAAGTACTTGCGGCAGATTTGCGTGATCTGCAGCAGCCCGGCGCTGGAATAGACCTGCCGCGCGCTGGGATAATACAGGCCGGTGAGCACCAGCACAGGCAGCGATGTTTGAATATTGCGCAGGTATTGCTGCAGGTTGCCTGCGGAAAACGCCTGATTCCCTTCGGTAAACAGGTAGGTATCCGCGTTCTCCGCATACAGGTGGGCAATGGTTTCAAAGTTTGCCAGCATCTCGTCCACCTCGCGGGTCATGCTGGTGGCGCTGGTTTTGGCGTTCTGCTGCATTTCCGTGGTCAGCGAATGCAGCGCGATGTTGGAGATGGAGAGCGACGAGTACAAAAGGGGGATGCAGCCGATCAGAAGCACGCACGCCAGAATGCGCAGCAAAAAAGAACGGGATTGCAACAGTTTCTGCACGCTTCTTCTCGTCTGCATTTGTTCACACCTCAGAATAAAATTATAGCATAACCCGCGGGCAAATGCACACCCAAACCGCCGGGACGGGCATGGGGGCGCGCGTTGTTCCCCTGGGTCGGATGTGGTACAATCAAGGCTACGAAGGGAGCGTTGCAAATGAAAAGGCGGTTCTGTCTGCTGTGCGTCGGCCTGCTGCTGTTTGCCCTGCCGCTGCCGGGGGGCTGCGCCAAGGCGGAGCCTGTGCAGATTTCGGTGGGCGTGCCGGAACAGCTCATCAGCGATTTGGACGCCAACAACGACTGGTACCTGCAAATGCTTCGGGAGCGGTACAACGTCACCTTCAATTTTTACAACAGCTATAACGATTTTGACAATCTGACCGATCTATGGATTCAGTCCGGCGATATGCCGGATGTGATGAGCTGCGGCATCGAGATCAATCAGTACATGGAATATGCGAAACAGGGGCTGCTGGGCGCGTTTCCGGACGGCTGGGAAACGGCCTACCCAAACCTGTACCGGGAATATCGGGCAACGCAGATGCAGAACCTGTGCGAGCTGAACGGGAAAACCTATGTGTACCCGCGCATCATTATCGCGACCGCGATGGGGCTTCCCTTTAACGCCGTAAGCCTTCCCTGGCACGACAGTCTGTTTATCCGCAGTGATTGGGTCAAACAGATGTCGGGGGATTTATTCCTTTCGGATCGCTGGAGCTTTGACCAGCTCTATGAATACCTGCGCACAGCCGTGGAATCCAACCCGGATGATACGGACGCGGTGTACGGGCTGGCGGGTACTGCGTTCTTCCTGACCCGACAGTTCCTTTGTGCATACAACCCGTACTACGATTACTGCTACAAGGTGGATGGGCGGTATGTGCTGGGCGCGGCGCAGGAGAGCTCGGTCGAGGGCATCCGGCAGATGAAGCGGTTCTATGACGCGGGGCTGTTCGTGCCCGGCTTCCAGTTCCACACGCTGGGGGAGGCGATCGGGCTTTTCGCTGTCGGGAAAGCGGCCGCCGTTGCAAGCGAGGGGCACGCGACGGGCACCGCCGATTTGCTGCAGGCCATGTATCAGAGCAACGACCACATCACCGATTATTATGCTGCCAAGCCCGTGTATCTGGTGGACGATCAGGGAGTATTCCGCTACCCGTATTCGTATCCCTTCTGGCGCACCATCCTCGTCAGCCCCTATTTAAAGGAGGATCCGCAGAAGGAGGCCGCGGTATTTACCCTGCTGGAGCACTTTGCCACGCTGGAAGGCACCATCGAAGCTTACGACGGGGTTCGGGGTCAAAATTGGGATTTTGACGCTGCGGGCAAACCGTATGCCCTGACTACGCCCACATTGCCGCGCAACCAGCGCAGCGTGGCGTGCAAACTGCTATATCACATTTGCCCCTCCTCGCAGGATGGGTACGAGCTGATCTCCCCCCTGCAGACGGACCTGACCAAGGCGGCCGGCGCGATGACGCTTTCCATCTACAACCACAAGCTGCAGTATATGGATCCGTCCGTACCGACTTTTGTAGAAATGAGCAACTTCTTTTTTGATACAGGGGAAAACCGCAGCCTGTATGACCAGATTGACTGGCAGAGCGAAATCCTGCGCATTGTGACGGCAGGTAAGGAGATTGATGTCGCGGCAGCCTGGAAAGCGGTCATTGACAAAACCCAAAACCTCTGGCAGCCGCTGCTGGACGAGCTGAACCAGAGTGGCGGCGAGCCGAATATGCCGTAAAGTACGAAGGCTGGGTGGGCATGCGGCGATTGAGGTGTAGAGAATTATCGTGGCGTTTGTGATTTTGAACTGAAACGCCGTTAAAGAAATTACCAGCGGTTGGAGCGGTTTTAATTTACTATTTTGGTTTTTTCTGATCTTTTTTAAAGAGGTTCATAAGTAAACCAGACAAAGCTCCTGCGGAGGAGCTTTGTCTGGTTTATAGCAAAAATCGAACAGACTTGAGATATCGAATTGTAAGCACAGCAAAGTTCAAGGCGCAACCATAGGAATGCGATATCAATCGGCTTTTCAATCAGCGGTTTTTATACGTCGGACATTTCTCGTATTCGTCACCGTAATCGCTGTTGCACTTATTCTTGACCTCCTGATCGGTTGGTTCCGTGTTGGCAATGGCGCACTTGTAAGTGCCGCCGTAACCGAAAATGTTGCTGTCATTGTACTCGAGATAAGGGCAACGCGACATAGGTTACACCTCCAAAGATTCAGCCGGATCAGCGGCCTGATTGATTGCCATATATTACCATACGCAGAAAGGAATGTCAAGTTAAAATCGGATAAAAATCCTCTTTTACGATTTTAAGGGTTGCACACCCGAACCATCACTCGGTTCGTTTCTGTTTATTCCTTCTGTTTTGGCCCACCAACCACCGACATCGCGATATCCGTTACGCTCCATAAAAGGTGTTAACAGCTTGATATAAGGCGTTTTACATTCGCATTGTAGAATTACCGCGACTTTTTGGATCAGTTCAAGCTGTAACGAGCACCACGATTCATACCGTCCCTTTACCGCAGATGCGCAATCTTCATCATCAACCTCATGCATCAGCCAACCGACCTCATTCCAAACGTCCGCAAGCGATGCAGCCAAAGCAGATTCTGTATAATCGTCGCCGAGTATGTTTCGGCACATTTCGGCGGATACCCCGGCAAGCGGGTCTTTTCCCATGATCATAGTTTCCTCAGACAGTTTTACGGTATCTTTTCCTTCAGCCGAGTTTTCATCTTTGGTGTTTTCATGTTTTCTGACGATCTTTTTGATTTTATCCCATGGAAACGGCGCATCTTCGGCGGAATGATATTCAATACTCTCAATTTTTGCGACGGCCTCGCGATTGTTCTTCCCGACAGGCACAACAACAGAATCGCCCACTTCAAGGCTGTTGTCGTCGGTCAGATAGCAATACGTTTTTCCGTTATCATCAAACTGAACATTACAAAAGATGCAGTCTGTCTGCTTGCGTAATGGCTTGCCATACACCGCAGGGTCGAAAATTTCGCCCATTCCGTAGAATCGCATAAAATGAGATACTGATTGCAAAAAATCAGCAAAGCCGTCTGGGAGTTCATCTATATCATAAGTGCCGGTCAGGATTTTCTGACCGCCGTATAAAAAGTCAACTGTAATGCTATAATCCCTTGTGTCAAGCGGATTGACGATGGCATCGGTTGGATTTCCTTTGGTATGCGTAAAAAAATCATCCACATAGATATCGTCTAAAAGCGCTGTAATGCCTCCTTCAACCTGATATTTACGAGATACCTGACAACGGCTGCCGATCTTTTGAACGTGCTCTAATGTTTCACTTTCTCTGTCTATCAGGAAGTGTTCGCTGTAATCCCATGTTGCGTATTCCCAGCTCGAACCTTCGGGTATGACATCGGGCTTAATCTTTGTGATACGATGATAGTCGATCACAATTCTTTCCATTCTGTCCGAATTCGCTCTGCCATCAAACACAAGCAGCTCTGGCATGTTCAGATTTAAACGGATCAAATTGGATATGTCGTCCAGTTCTTCCTCGTATGCTGCACAAAGCGAGCCACGAAAATGATAGGGTTTGTTCTCCGTGTTGGTTATTGTCATTTTCCAGTTGCCAACGTCTGTGGTAAATTCCATATCATGTTCATCAGAAAAATGATTGCCGATCATTTTTAAAATATGAGCGGCTCTTTCGGCATCAAGAATAAAGCTCTTCATGCGTGTTCTGACGTGGTTCGTTCCATCGCCATAACCATAGGCGGAGAAGGACACGCTTCCATCTGCCCTAATGGAAAGATGCTGCTCCATTTCGTCTTCGGACGACGGATGAGGGCCAAAGCAAGTATTGTTTGAGATGATCTGAACCTTTCGGGCGCATCCATGAAATGTGAGCAAACTGGTTTTGTTGTGCGCAGTCAATCTTTCTAGCCTGCCAAGCGCGATAATAAACCACGACCGATTCTCAAACGCAAGGATATCTTCGCCAGGGCCTGCCCAATGCGTAAAATACCGCCACCGAGAAAAAACAGCAGAGCCAAGGAGCTGCGTATCGCTGATATGATCGACAATTTTAATGAGTTCACGGTAATTGATGAAAGCATCTGTATCCGGATAAGCAGACATAAAAGCTTTCCCGCAGTCCATTTTAAAGCCAAGCGAAAAACACGCGTCAGCAAAAGCGAGGTCTTCAATCTCAGGGGTTATCGTTTTTGAGTCACGAAATTTGTCAGACCATTTTACCGCGAACACGTGAACCTTTTTATTCGCGGGCATGGCAATCCTCCTGCTTATCGTCGGTTATATCCTTGAATCCACCACTAAAAAACCAACCCTGCGCTTCCATAAAGCGGATGAACCTATCGCAAAACTGGTCGCTCGATATGGCAGGATGAATCTCTGCGACGCCGTTCACTTCGATTAAGCGACAATTTGGAATCGGGTCGGCATCTGGTAAGGCGTCAAGAATTCGGTCTGCGGCCAGTTTGTATTTTTGAATTCGCGCCTCATCCTCCGCGCCCGGATTCTGGATACGGGTCAAGTCCATATTATCGACTAAATCCGCGAGTTTTACATGGCAGGCAAGTTCATTCGGCAAAACGCGACGGATGAAATCTTCATAAGATTCGCCTTTTCGATTGGTCAGACAATCCAAAGCGGCGATAATTTCGTCACTAAAACCCTGCATTTTTAAATCCTCCAGGGTGATGCACGTATCCTCTATCACATCGTGCAACACGGCGCAAATCTTCGCAGGTTCGCTTTCGCAATTTATCATTACACGAAGCGGATGTAAAATGTATGGATGACCTCCCTTATCAATTTGACCATCATGCGCTTTCGCTGCAAGCGCTATCGCCTTGTTTAACATACCATTGTCCTCCATTTTCACTTATCTGGTGTGCGATGGTTACGCTACCCTTTTCGGGGGCAGGATATTCGGAACTGATCCTACTCCTTTGTGTTACTATATCAGATTGACGGTCTTATAATCTGGTAAAACGCTTGTGGGAAGGATTGCAACGCATACAATGTAACCGGCCGCGCGATCCCGCAGCGCATCTGTGGGATTGCGTAGGATTGCGGTGTTGGATATGGAGAGAGGATGCATTGGGGAACCGTCGGCGATTCAGGCATCGGGTTCTGAAAACCAGAAAGAATCTGCAAGCCGAAGCACACTGGTGATGCAGCACTAATCGCTTTGATAATCATAATGGGGGCGTGCGAACGCAACGACCCAATCCGCGTAGGTCTTTCCATCCTTCGCATCCGTACTTTGATTGACTGCAACACCGAACTTGTTATGTTTCATGCGGATATTCCCATGCACAAAGGTGAAACCATGATCCGTAACGCTTGTCACAATTCCCACATGGTTTGCGTTACCGTGCCAGTTTTCCAGATATCCCGGATGCGCAGCAAGCTGGCTTTTCGTCTTGGAATCCCAGATGAAGAACACAAGATCGCCAGGCTGAGGGTTCTCCGATGGATCAAGCACATCGGCAAGAAAGCGCGCCTTATGATTACCTTTACAGGTTCTGCACAAAATAGGATCAGAGGTTCCATCGTACACATCCACACCGGCGAATATAGCCTGTAAACCTGCTTTATAGGGGATGTGGATTTGCTTTGCACACCAGCCGATGAAGGCGGCACACCAATCGTCCTCGGTGCGAAGGTTGGTATCCTGAACGAACTTTGCTGCGTCTGTGGATCCAACACACGAAAGCGCTGTTTTGATCATCCATTCGGCACGTTCTTTGGCATC
The DNA here is from genome assembly GCA_963666755.2 of Candidatus Limiplasma sp. Taxonomy (GTDB): domain Bacteria; phylum Bacillota; class Clostridia; order Christensenellales; family Aristaeellaceae; genus CAXXOK01. The sequence goes on along the minus strand of CAXXGW010000009.1, from coordinate 1,918,864 downwards.
GACTGGGTACACCGTTGTTATGATGGAGGATTGCCATTGCCGCGCATCCCCATCCATCATGACAACCGCAGTAATCGTAAGATTTCCAGATGCAGCAGGTGTGAACTTGATGTAGTTTGTTTTTTTCCGTTCCATCGGTATGATCTGTGTTCCGCTTGATGATATCACTTCAACCCAGCCATAATCAAAGCTGGAGGCAAGGATGCCGATGGTGAACTCCTGGTTGACAAACTGTGCTCTTTCCTTAGGCGGGCCTGTAAGATGAACTTTTGGTGTTTTTGCCATTGCGGTAGTCATGAAGGAAAGGATACAAACCGCGGTAGCGATCCATGCAATTTGAGCCCTATGCTTCATGCGTATCGCTCCCTAAGGTGCCTGAAAAATCAGGCGCAACGGTTATTGTGATAAATCAGTCAGTCAATGTAAACAGTTTACCATCATCACCATCCTGTATCAAGCGTATTCTACACAGCCGGTCATGCGATTCCTCAGCGTATCTTTAGGATTGCCGAGGGAGGCTGTACTGTCCATTGAGAAGGGGTGCATTAGGGTGTAACTGTCTATGATTCTGGGGGCTCTGAAAAGTATGACCATTACAGGGAATGGTGCCTGTATGGCCCTCTATTGTGTTTCCATGAAGAGGGGAACACTTAATTCATCTCGTTGGACAATGATCCGGGACTTATCTCCTGGCGACTTGATGTCCGGGCGTATGATCGGGAGATCCAATGGGTGTTGTCTAAACTGTTACAGTCGTTGGGATTACTCTTATGCTTTCATCGGCTTTCGCGATTCGTCATGGCGCAGGTAAGTACCCAGTTATTATAAGCAGAGTACACAATCATCGTATTCTTTATAAACATAGTTGCAGCTGTGGAATTAGTCTGACGGCATCATGGGGCGTTAGTAGGGAGGCGCCGGCAGACGCCTGTCGGCGAGTATCTGTTTGCAAATCCAATATCCAGTTCAATGTCCTCGACGGTCTAACGAAGCGAGCGGATGCCAAACAAATGCTGAATCAGTACTATTTTGAATAAACGATGGGATCGACGCTAGGCTTTCCGTTATCTGGGCTGTATAGGGTTTTGACCAATGTATAGACATCCCTGAAATACGCTGCTTTGTTAATCTTTCGCAGTAGGTGGTCTTTGGGGTCGACCATATCTGTATAAAGCATTCTAACCATCTGGCGTTGTTCTTTTTCCCGCTCTCGCATCTTCATCGCCTGATGCTACCATACCAAAAGCCCCACGGGTTGGGGTATTTTATGGACTGAGCCCGGGTCATCTCCGGGCTTTTGTCATGCTTGCAAGGAACGCGGCTGCAGCCTTGCGAGCGATGCGCGCGATTCCGATGGGAAAAAATTGCGGCGGCGGTTGCGCGGCTACGCTTGGGGAGCGCTTGCCCGTATTGGGTCACGCCGGATGATCCCATGTTTTTTACGGAGGCCCGTATGTCGCCAAATCCTTGTAACGCAGGCGATAGGGAGCGCTCTGGGTAATCTGTTTACGAGGATCGGTTGCAATGCGGACGAAAAGTTTCCCACTTTTTCTATTCTCATATACGACAACCTTGTTATAATACAATCAAACAGTTGGATGTCATACAATCATACAACCACTGAAGGAGGACAACCCCGATGAAGAAACTCACTGCGATCCTGGTAGCCCTGACCCTGCTGGTAACCCTTTGCGGCTCCGCGCTGGCCGCCGACACCTACACCATCAAATTTGCGTACACCCAGGGAGACAAGCCCCGCGAGGAAAGCGCGGAAATCATGTATGCCGAACTGTTTAAGGAATACTGCGAAGCCAATGGCAACGGCCAGCTCAAGGTGGAGCTTTACCCCTCCGGCCAGTTGGGCTCTGCCGCTGAGAATGTACAGGGCATTGTGGCCGGCAACATCGAAGCCGCCTGCGTAAACCTGAGCATGCTCAACAGCATTTATGCCGATAGCATGGTGCTCTCCTGCCCGGGCCTGTTCAGCTCTGAGGAACAGTGCGACGCCGTGCTTGCGGGCGACTGGGGCAAGGATTTCTTTAGCAAGATGGAAGCGGCTACCAACGTAAAGATGCTCACCGCCATTTCCAACGGCTTCCGCTGCTTCACTTCCAGCAAAGCACCGCTGACCACGGTAGACAGCGCCAAGGGCGTTGTGTTCCGCGTCATGGACAGCCCCGTGTACATCAAGATGGTCGAAGCGCTGGGCGCCAAGGCTGTGCCGATGGCCGGCTCTGAAATGTATACCGCCATGCAGAACCACACCGTGGACGGCCAGGAAAACCCGGTTATGAACATCCTCAACGACAAAACCTACGAAGTGCAGAAGTACATGGTCATGGATAAGCACGTAGCCAGCATCATGACCTTCATCATGAGCAGCAACTACTTCAACGCCCTGCCCGCCGAACTGCAGCAGGTAGTGCTGGATGCCGACGCCGCCGCCCGCAGCGAAGCGCAGCGTGTTATCAAGACCATCAATACCAACGGCGTAGAACAGCTTAAAACCCTTGGTCTGGAAATCTACATCCCCACTGAAGAAGAACTGGCCGCGTGGCATGCCGCCATCGCCGCCCCCTGCCAGGAATATGTGCGCGACCAGTTGGGCAACGAGCTGGTGGACGGCCTGCTGGCCGCTGTAGAAGCTGCCAAGTAAGCAAACCCTTATACCGGCTTTGGGTCCGCTGGTTGTAACCGGCCAAACCGCGCCGCGCCCCTTCGCGGGCGCGGCCGCGGCGGTGCTGTGCCCTTGCAGCCTGCTCGAGCGGGCTTACCGAGAACGGATTTCTCCCCCCCAAAAGGTGGCGTCGCGTTTGGCAAAGATGTCGGCGCCACCTTTTTGACACGCTGACGGAGGTGTACCCCATGCGCGCGATTAAACGGACATACCACGTGCTCAACGTCGTGTCCGGCGGCGTCCAGAAAGTGCTGGAAGGGGTGGCGGCATTTTTGATCGCCACCTGTGCGCTGGATTTGCTGTTTCAGGTTTTGTACCGATTTGTGATTATCAAGTTTATCTCGTTTTCCTTTCCGTTTACAGAAGAGTATGCGCGTTACGCGCTCATCTGGTCCACGTATCTGTGCGCCGGCATCTGCCTGAAAAACGGCAGCATGGCGTCGGTTAACATTCTGTACGACCGGCTCAAGCGTGTGCCCAAGCTGGTGTTGTATTATCTTACCCGCCTTGTTTTTGTAGTGTTTCTGGCGGTGGGTTTGGTGTACGGCTGGGAAGCCGTGGTGCACGGCCAGATTTACCTTTCGCCTGTGATGCGCGTGCCCGGCGTTGTACTTTACAGCGCGCCGTTTGTGGGTTGCGTGCTTATGACGTATGAAACCGTTACCGAGCTGCTGGGGGTCATTTCCGGCGAACTGGATCCCTTTGTGGGGCGTCCGGATGCTGTGGAAGTGCTCCCGGACGACTGCGACGACGAAACCTGAAGGGAGGCTTGTGTATGGCGCTTGCCCTGTTACTGATTTTTCTGGGGGTTGTCATCATCGGCATCCCGGTTGGGGTTTCGATGGGTTTTCTCACGGTGTCGGCCTTTACGTTTGCGGACGGCAATCTGATTATCATTCCGCAAAAAATGTTTTCCGGCATTGATAACTTTACCTATCTGTGCATCCCGCTGTTCATTTTGGCCAGCGAAATTATGACCAACTGCGGCCTTACCAAAAGCCTTGTGCACATGTGCGAAGCGTTTGTGGGCCACATCAAGGGCGGCCTGGCGCAGGTAAACGTGCTGGGCAGCATGCTGTTTGCGGGCATCTCCGGCTCCGCTACTGCGGATGCGACCGGCCTTGGCAAAGTGGAAATCGACATTATGACCGAAGCGGGTTTCAAGCGGGAGTATTCCGCCGCCGTTACCGCAGCCTCAGCCATTATCGGCCCGATTATACCGCCAAGTAATATTATGATTATTTACGCGGTGGCCGCGGGCAATGTATCGGTTTCCAGCATGTTCCTGGGTGGCTTGTTGCCGGGCATTTTGCTGGGGCTGATGGAAATGGCGCTTTGCTACTTCTTCGCCATCCGGCACCATCACCCGGTGCGGCCCAAACACGCCTCGCTTCGGGAAATTCTGCATACCATGCGCAAAGCCGGCCCGGTGCTGGGCCTGCCGATCATTATCATGGGCGGCATTGTGTCCGGCGCTTTCACGGCGACGGAATCCAGCGCAATCGCGGTGTTTTACGCCATCATCGTATCGATCTTCCGCAAGAAAATCACATGGAAAAGCTTCTACCGCTGCTGTGTGAGCACCGCTAAAACCACCGCGAATGTAATGATCATCATCGCCATTGCGTCCGCCATGGGGTGGGCGATTACGGTGCTTCGCATTCCGCAAAACATGGTGGAATTCTGCATGCAGTATGTGTCCAACAAGTTTGTGTTCCTGCTGTTTGTCAACATCCTGCTGCTGATTCTGGGCTGCGTGCTGGATCAGGCGCCTGCGCTGCTCATTATGGTGCCGGTGCTGCTGCCCATTGCCATGAAGTACGGCATCGATCCGATACACTTCGGCATCCTGATGTGCTTCAACCTCACCGTCGGTCTGATTACCCCGCCCATCGGCATGACTCTGTTTGTGACGGCCAACGTGGCGCAAATCAAGCTTACGGATATTTTCCGCACCATTTTGCCCTTTGTGGTGATCGCGATTGTCACGCTGTTTATCATCACCTATGTGCCGGTCATCACTACGTTCCTGCCGACGCTGTTCGGCTAAAAAACATTCGAGGTGTAACGGAATGAACGCTCAAACCATATCCGGAATCGACGTATACCTATGTGAAACGCACATCAAAGGCAACTTTGCCGACTCTACCCGCAAGGTGGAAACAATCGGTTTTGTTGTGGTGAAAGTGAAACTGAACGACGGGCGTTATGGCATCGGCGTTACCTACCACGAGGTGGGCGGCGAGGCCATCCGCGATTTTGTGAAGTTTGCCCTGGAACCCAAGCTGATCGGACGCTCCCCGTTTGAAACAGAAACGCTGTATGAGGAGAATTTCCACTACATGCGCGGCGTGGGCCGCAAGGGGCTTGCTTTTTGCGCCTACAGCGCCGTGGATATTGCCCTGTGGGATTTGAAGGGGAAGCTGCTGAACATGCCGCTGTACCGGGTGCTGGGCGGCGTGAAAACTGTTGTGCCGGTATATGCGTCCGGCGGATGGACCAGCTACTCGCTGGAGGAACTGCTTTTCGAAGTGCGTAGCATGATCGATCGCGGGTTTGATGCGGTCAAAATTAAGGTGGGCGTGGATGGCGGCCATAACCCGGATGAGGACCTGCGGCGCGTGGCCGCGGTGCGCGAGCTGATCGGCCCCAACGTGCGCTTGATGCTGGATGCCAACAATGTGTGGCGCGCCTCTACGGCTGTGCAGTTTGCCAACCGTGTAAAGGAATACAACATTGAACTGTTCGAAGAGCCGGTGTTTGCCGATGATATGCCCGGCCTTGCGCAGTTTAAGCAGGGCACCGATGTGCCGCTGGCAACCGGCGAGCATGAGTATACCCGCTATGGCGTGCGCGACCTGCTGCTGAACAAGGCGGTGGACATTTTACAGGTGGATGTAACGCGCTGCGGCGGTTACACCGAAATTCTCAAAATTATCGGCATGACGCAGGCATGGAATCTGGGCTTTGCCCCCCACGGCATGGAACACATGCACATGCACTTGGTCAGCGCCTTCCCCAACGCGCTGTATCTGGAGCGGCTGTTCATGTTTGAGGAAGTCGTGCGCAACGTGTACCTCAACCCGCCCGAACCGGAAAACGGCAAGCTGCGTCTGCCGGATGCGTCGGGCCTGGGTATCGAGCTAAACATGGATTACATCCGCGACAACGCGCGGTAATCCCCCAAAGGAGCGCTCCCGAATGGGTTATGTAAACGATATGCTGCAACCGATACCTCTGCCGGATATGGCATGGGTATCGCAGACCTTTCCACGGCCAACCCTCGCGGACCCCGCCGCCGAAACGCGCGCCCAGCTCGCCCGGGAGGCAATTCGCAGCCGGATTCGGCCCGGGATGCGCGTAGCGGTGACGGTTGGCAGCCGCGGGGTTGCCAACATCGCCTCTGTGACGCGGGAAATTGTCGCCGCGCTGTGGGATGCGGGCGCGGAGCCCTTCATCATCCCCGCGATGGGCAGCCACGGGGGCGCGTCGGCCGAAGGGCAGGCCAGCATTGTGCGGGAGTATGGTATAACCGAGGATTATGTCGGCTGCCCCATTCGCGCAACCATGGAGGTTACGCAGATCGGCACGCTGCCGGATGGTAAGCCCATCTATATTGACCGCTATGCCGCCGAGGCGGACGGTATTGTGCCGGTGAATCGCATCAAGGCGCACACGGCTTTCCACGGGCGTTTTGAAAGCGGCGTCATGAAAATGATGGCCATCGGCCTTGGCAAGCAAAAGGGCGCGGAAACCGTACACCGTGACGGTATCCTGCACCTGGGGCCGAATGTGGAGCGCATGGCGCTGGGGATACTGGCAAAAGCGTCTATCCTCTTTGGGGTTGGGCTGGTGGAAAACGCGTACGATGAAACGATGATTGTTCGCGCCATGACGCCGGAAGAAATGCCTGTAACCGAGCCGGAGCTGCTCGTCACCGCCAAGCAAAACATGGCGCGCCTGCTTTTGCCGCAAACGGATGTGCTGCTTGTGGATTACATCGGCAAAAACATCAGCGGCGAAGGCATGGATCCCAACCTTACCGGGCGCTACATTGTGCCTGGGCTAACCGGGGGCATTCAAAACCAGGTGCTGGGCGTTTTGGATATTACGCCCGAGACGCTTGGCAACTTTGTGGGGCTGGGTATGGCGGATGTGTGCGCCCGTCGCGTGGCGGAAAAAATCAGTTTGGATAACACCTATCCCAACTCCCTTACCAGCACGGTAACCTGTCTGTGCAAAATCCCCATGGTGTTTGACAACCATCGCCTGACAGCGCAGGCCGCTGTAAAAATGACGCCTGCCAAAGCGCCGGAGGATGTGCAGGTGATTCGCATCCGCGATACCTTGAGCATGACGCGCATGCAAGTAAGCAAAAACCTGCTGCCGCAGGTGTGCGCCACGGAAGGGATGCGTGTGGAAAGCGAACCCATGCCTATGGTTTTTAACGACAACGGCGATCTGTTTGCCTGAATATTTCTGACGCGCCCGTATGCGGATACATTTTAGGTGGGACGGCGCGCGTCGCAATCCCCGGGCCTGGCAGAAGTGCGAGAACGCTGCCGGGCCCTTTGCGCGGCAAAATCAATCGGGTGCCGCTGGCGCAAAGGGCTTGTTGTGTTTATGGCAACCCGCGACGCACGATACCGCCGATCGTCGGTGCGCGCATGGGAAACTGCTGGTGCAGCACAGGCCGCATCGTGTTTTCGGTAACGCGCCCTGCGCTGTACGACTGCCCTTATAGCCGGCAAGGGACTGCGTTTGCCGGTACGCAATGGCCTATGGAAGAAACGGCGCAGGCGTTACAAACGGCGGCAAGCGGGCTGGGAACAAACGCGCGCATCAAAAACAGCCGCCCGGCGCTCGCGTTGGCGAAGGCGGGGCGGCTGTGGGGAGCTCCAGGGGGCATCAGCGATGCAAGGTCACGTTCAGGTCCGCGTACACCCGGTCAAGGTGCTCGCGCATACGGCGCTCGCTGGCGTCGCCGTCGTGTGAACGAATCGCGTCGAAAATCGCCTGATGCGGCTCCAGCGCGTTTGCCATGTTCTGATCTACGCAGAAGGTTTTTTCGCAGTACATTTGAATTTGCTCTTCCATTTTTTCGCTGAGGGTTTGCATGAGCTGGTTGCCGCATTTGGAGATGATATAGGAATGGAAGCGCGCGTCGTGCTTGGCCATTTCCGTCACGTCGCCGGCCTTTGCCGCCAGTATAAACCTCTGGTGAATGCGGTCCAGATGCTCGATGTTTTCATCCGTGCAGCGCGTAGCCATCAGCCGAGCGGCCAGCGGCTCCAGCGCCACGCGAACCTCTACAATGTCCTGCACCAAGGTAACGTTATTCACAAACCATTCCAGCACATTATTGTCAAACACGTTATGTTTGCTGGCGACAAACGCGCCTCGCCCGGGGCGGATTTCTACCATGCCGGTGGATTGCATCATCCGAAAGGCTTCGCGTACCGTGCCGCGGCCCACCCCCAGCATTTGGCACAGCGCCATCTCCGTGGGCAGCTTATCGCCCGGCTGCATATCCGACGTCGCAATCAGGTCCTTAATGCTATCCGCTACCTGTTGCACAATCGGAACCCGCTGTATTGTTTTCATGACAGACTCCATTTCTTAAACTGCGTATTACAGTCCTACAATATTACTATACAGCGGGAGAACCGGCTTGTCAACCGCAAGGTTGATTGCCAATCCAAGGAAACCTGCGTTTGAATGGCAGCAGCGCAACCCTGCAACGCTCTTGCCTCGGGCGGCAGACCCTTGTCGGGCTTGCGTTTGCCGCGGGAATAAAGCTTTGCGAGATTCTTCCCCGGCAGTACTTGAATGACGCAGGCGGATGTGATATGATACCGTCATCATAATGTATGATGTAATACAATAATAACATCATACATTATGAACAAAAGGAATCCAGGCGCGGGACGCGCTCAAACAGGAGGGTATAGCCAATGGAACGGTCTACGCTTGAGGCAACCTGCAGGCAGGTGCGCCGCAACATCATCAACATGCTGGCGGACGCATCGTCTGGCCATCCGGGCGGTTCGCTGTCCGCGGTGGAAATGCTGGTAACCCTGTACTTTCAACAAATGCGGGTGGATCCAGCCAACCCCGCCGACCCGCTGCGCGACCGGCTGGTGCTTTCCAAAGGGCATGCCGCGCCCGCGCTGTACGCGGTGTTGGGCGAACGCGGCTACTTTCCCACAAAGGAGTTTGGCACGCTGCGCCAACTGCACAGCCGCCTGCAAGGCCATCCGGACATGAGAAAATGCCCCGGGGTGGACGCATCCACCGGCTCGCTGGGGCAGGGGCTGTCCATCGCGGTGGGCATGGCGCTGGGCGCGAAAGCGACCGGCAACCCCTGCCACGTGTACGCCCTTTGCGGCGATGGGGAATTGCAGGAGGGGCTGATCTGGGAGGCTTCCATGGCCGCCGCGCACTACGGGCTTGATAACCTGACGGTACTGGTGGATCATAACGGCCTGCAGATAGACGGCACCAACGATCAGGTGATGGGCCTTGGCAACCTGAAGGCGAAATTTGAAGCGTTCGGGTATGCCGTTACCGAGGTGGACGGTCATGATCTGGACGCGCTGGCCACGGCGCTGCAACAGCCCGCCGTGCCGGGCAAGCCCAGCCTGTTGCTGGCGAAAACCGTTAAAGGCAAAGGGGTATCCTTTATGGAAAATCAGGTGGGCTGGCACGGCAAGGCGCCCAATCAGGACGAACGCGCCGCCGCCCTCCGGGAATTGGAGGGTTGAGCATGAGCGAGGTAAAAGCAATCCGGTTGGCGTACGGAGAAGCGTTGGCGGCGCTGGGCGCGCACAACGAAAAAGTGGTGGTGCTGGACGCCGACCTGGCCCACGCAACCATGACGGCCACCTTTGGCGCGGCCTTCCCCAAGCGGCATTTTAACATGGGCATTGCGGAAGCGAATCTTGTAGACGTGGCCGCGGGGATGTCCACTATGGGGCTGATTCCCTTCTGCTCCACCTTTGCGGTTTTCGCGGGCCGTTGTTTTGACCAGATTCGTAATGGTGTGTGCTACCCCAAACTCAATGTAAAATTCGGCTTTACCCACGCGGGCGTAACCCTTGGCGAGGATGGCGGCAGCCATCAGGCGATTGAGGATTTGGCGCTGATGCGCGCGTTGCCGGGCATGACGGTGATCGTCCCCTGCGACGCCAATGAAACCTTTCAGGCTGTGGAGGCCGCCGCAGCCATGGAAGGCCCCGTGTACCTGCGGCTGGCCCGTTTACCCTCGCCGGTTTTTCAACCGGGGCTGCCGTTTACGGTGGGCAAAGGCAATGTGATGCGTATGGGCAGCGACGCGGCTATTTTCGCGTGCGGCATCATGGTGGCGGAGTCGCTGGAGGCTGCCAAGCTGTTGACGTTGCGGGGGATGGATGTGGCTGTGGTCAACCTGCATACTGTTAAACCGCTGGATGCCACACTTGTGCGCGCCTACGCGGCTCGCTGCGGCAAAGTGTTTACCGTGGAGGAGCATTCCGTCATTGGCGGGCTGGGCGACGCTGTGGCGGATGTGTTGATCGGCACCGGTTGCCAAACCTTCCGGAAAATCGGTGTTCAGGATCGTTTTGGTCAGTCGGGCAAGCCGGAAGATGTCATGGCCGAATATGGCCTGACCGCGCGACAGATTGCGGACACCATCGCACACGCCTGCGCGGATGGCGAACCGGTCGAGCAAGGCGCGCAAATTGATTGAGATGGTCTGATTCCCCTCCTATAGGCGCAAACTCCTGCCGATGCAGTGAACGCTTTAGCAGCCCTGAACGGCCACAAACGGCGTGGCTCGCACCGCAGGCTACAGAACCGTGTTACCCGCCGGCTTTCCCAAAGTGGGAGAGTTCGGCGGGTTTTTATACGGCTTTAGCGTGATTAATCCACCCGCTGAATTACTGTGTATAAAGAGCTTTAGGCATCAGGCTAAGAGCGAAGCGAATGACAATGCATGTAGTTTTTAAGAGTTAACAGCCTGCTTCTGGTTCGGTTACGTACGGCTGGGCAAGCATTGCCCTTGAAATGTCGCTCAGTGCGTCTTGAGACGCGACCGGTTTGATCGCCTTGAAGGTGGGTGCATACCACCGGGGTCACGTCAAGAATTTTGCGCACATTTGCAGGAGCCCGAGCGCCAAGCGGAAGTCGCCAGATGATATTTCCAGATTTCCCGAGCCGAAGTACCGTGCGAGCAGTCAAGTAGCCACCGCCGCTTGCGGCGGCTTGACCTTGAGAGGGGCGGTTCGGGGCGCTAACCTCCAAAGGCGACGGGATAGACAGTTACCCGATGATATTCCCGAGTTCCCGACGCCGCTGACAATCCAGCACCCCGAACCGACGCTGTCAAGGTTGGCGGTGAGGGAAGGCGTCAGTTGGCACGTTCCTTCTCAAGCTCGTAAAGGTGTTGCATGTTCAGGTATGCCTTCTCGCCCCACGCAGAGGATGAAACGTGCCTGAGCCTTGCGCATACCAGCATCAACGCGCTGTTGCCGTCCGGGAAGCAGCCCACTACATGGGTGCGCCGCCTGATTTCACGGTTGATCCGCTCGATCCCGTTGTTGGTACGGATGCGCTGCCAATGTTGGGAAGGATAGTTCGTATAGGTCAGCGTTTCGACGATGCCATCCTCCAGCGTTTTTGCGGCATCTCCGAGCTTGGTTTTCCGCAGATTCTCTGCCACTTCCTGTGCTTTGCGTAAGCAAGCCGCCTGGTTCTCCTGCGCAAAGATCGCCTTGAGCATGGCACCGACTTCCTTGGCACGGGCGCGGGGCACCTGGCTGAGGATGTTTCGCATGAAATGCACCATGCAGCGCTGGTATTGATCTTTCGGAAAGACTTCGGCAATCGCCGCAACCAGACCGTTACATTTGTCGCCCGTGATCATCCGCACGCCACGGAGGCCGCGTTTGGCCAAGTGCCGTAAGAAATGGAGCCAGCTTTCCGTATCCTCCCGGCCGCCTTCACAGGCTCCGATCACCTCCCGGTTCCCATCCTCGTTCACGCCCAGCGCAACCAGAATCGCAACGTTCTCAATCGTTCCGCCCCAGTTTTTCTTGAGGTAGATACCATCCAGAAACACGTAGGGGTATGCCGATTTCAGTTCGCGGTTGCGCCAGGCTTCGATCTGGACGTAAACCTTCTTGTTCAGTTCGCTGACCGTTCCGGGCGACACCTTCGCGCCCCAGAGTGCTTCGGTCACATCCTCCACCCGGCGAACCGATACTCCGGCTAAATACATCTCGATCAGCGCTTCTTCGACCGATTCTTCGCGGCGTTTGTAGCGCTCCACAATGGCCGTTTCAAACGGGAGCACGCGCAGCTTTGGCACTTTCAGGTTTACCTCTCCGCTCGTTGTCAGTAGCTTTCGGGTATAATGCCCTGCTCGGGTATCCGTACGTTCTTCATTTCGTTCATACCGATGGGCGTTGGTGATTCGATCTGCTTCCTCGTCCAGCAGTTTGTTGAGGGTTTCTTCCACCGTCCCGCGCACCAAATCCCTGAGTTGTCCCTTTATTTCCGCTTGATTGAGCTGTATAATATCTCCCATGGGAACCCTCCTCGTGTTGTGATGTTGCCGTTCAACAACAGCTTACACGCCCTGGGTTCCCATTTTCAAATGTGCGCAAAATATTCTACCTTATCACCACCGGCTCAACCTGTGGTTTTGATATTATGAATCCCAAACTGAACCCATAATAGATGAACAATTTGATCCTTGAATAATATGCTAAAATGATAATGATAAAAAGCCCATAAGCGTTTGCCTACGGGCTTTTTGGTGGTACACCATTAGGGACTCGAACCCTAGACACCCTGATTAAGAGTCAGAATTTGCGAACGTGAAAACCGTTGGATAGTAAAGGATTCAGCCTGATATCATTTATTCTTGCATACTGTTTTGCATACCACGCAGCTTTTCATTAACTTTTGAGCGCAGCTGCCTTGCGCTGGCTTCCTCCCGCTCGGCGGTCAGGTGAGTGTATATGCGCATGGTCATAGTCTGATCGGCGTGACCCATCCACTTCTGCGCTGTTTTCAGGTCGATGCCCGAATCATACAGCATAGTGCAGTAGCTGTGCCGCAGATCGTGCGCCTGGATGATTACTTCTTTTCCTGCCAGCTCGCTAAGCTGGTGCAGGTAGCCATTCCATGCCCGGCGAAAGGCGGTCTTAGTCATGAGCACACCCGTTGCAGATGGCGCGAGCAGGCCGTGTATGCCCTTCAGCTCGTTTGCAAGGATATCCAGTAGCGGCACGGTGCGCGAGCCTGCTTCAGTTTTCGGGTCGGCAAGCACGGCATGGCCATATTCAAAACGTACCGCCTCGCGGACGGTGATGGTCATGGCGGTAAAATCCACATCCCTATCCACATTGATAGCCAGCGCCTCGCCGCGGCGGAGGCCAGCGTACAACATGCACATGACAGCTGGTTTGAAACGGTGATCGCTTTTGAGGATGATATCCCGCTCCCATTCCTCTAGGGCGCGATGGCTACCGGCAACCGACTTGGGTGCTTTCGCCTGTAGGCATGGATTACTGAGAATGAGCCTGTCCGCGACGGCGGAGGCGAACAACCCCTTGACCAGCTGCGTGTACTTGCTGACGTAGGAGCGGCTCTTACCAGCAATGTCGTTATATGCCTGCTGAATATCCGAAGGGACAATATTCTTGAGCGGTTTATCACCAATAGCTTTCACGAACGTCTCGATCATTCGGGCGTAGTCGTTATAGGTGTTGTCTGATACACCGGACTTATAGGTGCGTAGCCAAGTGCCCGCATACTCCGGCAACGGCACACCGGAAGCCTCAGCACGGATGCCTGCCTCCACTTGCTTTTTATATGCATCGCGCTTGGCGTAGGCTTCTGACTGCGTTTGCCCCATGAACTGAATACCTTTGTACTTAGCTGTATAGCGACCATCAGAGCGTTGTTTTAAGGATGCGCGAGGCATGTTTTCACCTTTCTGCACTTTAATATACCAAATCAACCCCAGGATCGACCAAACAGTTCATTACCGCCAGGAGATAACTGTAAAACCGCTTTATCGTTTAGTATTGCATTAGCGCGATCTGTATATGAGTCTTGTTTGTCTAATGCAATAATGACTTGTTTTTTTGATTTATCATATAGCTCCAGTATTCTTTCTATCGCGATATCAGATATTTGTTTCAGAACAATCGAATCATGAACAATAATCGGTAACTTAGTCATGGATAGTACAGCAATATCAAAAACAACCAGACCTTTAAATGCCATACCAGTGCCAGTATCATCAGGCGTAAAGAAAACATAACTACTATTTGAAAAGGTGATGACTGGAGCGCTATATTTTTCGTCATAGATGAATGTATTGATTTCTTGCATTCTTGTATTCAATTCGCGCGCAAGAATAGCAAATTGTTTCTCTTTTGCCATCAAGAGACGAGCCTCATCTTCTTTAGCTGTATTTTCGAGCTGGCTCAATACCAGATATGAACTATTCTCCTTCTGTAATTGTTCAAGTTGCTTCAACAGATCAGAATGTCGCTGTAGGACCGTTCTGGATAGCGTAGGATTCTTAATTAGCGCCTCAAGCTGCCGTTCATATTCTTCAACTTGATTGCTGAATTCCATAAGTTCTTTACCTAGTTTTCGTTTTTCTTGGCTAATTTCGGCTTTGAATACTTTAGATATTTTGTGATGAAAGTTCTCAACATCTTCAAGCTTTTGCAAGTTTGCATTAGGAAAATACTCAAGTAGTCCACGTAAGTCATCGGTTGTAATGGAGAATTGATACTCCTCATTTTCATCAATCGCATCATAACGCGACTTAACACGACTGCGCATTCTTCGTGTTCGCGATAGTAATTCTTTTATCCTAATTGCTTCATCGGAGACTTCAGCGTCAATATCAGTGAACCCCATCTCCAAATTACGAGCTAGTTCCTCAAGTTCTTTGCCTAATTTCGCAATTTCCTCGGAATTTCCTGAATATGTAGACTTATTTATCTTTGAAATAAAGTTATACTTCTGTGCTTTTTTATATGCACTTATTTCATCGGAAGATTTACTGGCTTGGCTTGCCAGACTATGAATTGGTAGATAGAAGTCAAACAGTTTCAATAATGCGTAGCAAGCATCTATCGCCTTTTCACCTCGTGTGACATGTAGAGGGTATTTTTCATTTGCATTATCCTTGCCGTAAACACGAATATATCTACCTACCATATTTCTGAAAGAAAGGAATGGAAGTTGAGCTTTATAATGCAAATCCAACCATTCACAGAATTCATCGGCTTTCATAGATTTAACTCTATTGTAATTCTTGTCGCATTCCCAAATTTCATGGTAGTTAATAACATCACGCGAGAAATTGTACGAGATTTCATCGAACTTATAACAGAAGTATATAGTATGATCACCAACGTTTTTAATGATGTCATCAGCTTTTGCGTATGTATCACCGCCAAAGACAAAGTCTACCACTAAGAGAAACGACGATTTTCCTATCGAATTATCACCTGATTCAGTTCCGAGTATAGTGTTTAGACCCGAATGGAACTCGATTCTATTCTGTTTAAAAGCATCACAAACAATTTCAAATAACATAAGTGATTCTCCCATCTGCTTCATCTATTTTGATTTTGTTCAAAGCATACAAGCATAATACCGCGTCGATGAACTCTCCAATATTCTTAAAATTGTCTTGGGTTTTCAAGTAGAGCATATGTGGTGTGAAGCACTCCTTTTTTATTTGTATCAGCAGTATCGGTAGAGAACTCAATGTGCTTTCCCTATAAGATGTTACTTTACTTGGCAATCTCATAAAAAACCTCACATTCTTGAATAAAAAAAGAAATAACAGCTTCACATGCTTGAGTTGAACTGTTTAGTGTTTTCTTTTTAAGCCAATCCACCATGCATTCAAATATCTGGGATTTCTGTGCATTGCAATCATTCATTTTCAGGAAACATGCTCGAATTTGTGAGCTGAGCACCTGAAAGTTCAACGATGATGAACCTTCTAGATTCTTGAACTGATCTCGAATATAGGGGAAGTAAGTTAGCACATAGCTTGTAACTTTCGTCTTAAGCAATAATTCATCAGAAGAGAATTTGCTTGCAATCGGCACTGCCGAATAGTCAATTTCTGACAATTCTTCGCTCGTGATTTTGGATATATTCTGAACAACAAAAGAGATTTCTTTTTCTAATCCCAATGAAAGCGTTGCATCATGTAGTGCCGTTTCTAAAAGAAACTGTTTTTTCTTATTCAGCAGACGCCGGAATTCCTCAATCGTAGTATGGAAATCCAAAATACCATGACAGTTCTTACATAGAGCAATCTTATTTTCATAAGACTCAGAATTAGTCCCTAATCGCTCATCTTTTGGCAAAGTGGCATATTGTTCTGGTGTTGGGCGATTTGGATATATATGTGCAATCTGATATAGTTTATGAGATTTTTTCTGTTGACTAATTGACTGTAATTCAGCACCACAAAGAGGGCAATGAAAATCAACTTCTCGCAAATATAAACGCTCCTCCGCAGGAGTAGGATCGACTCGATCCATTAAGTATGGATCAGAATCTAGAGCGCTCGTGTGGTTATTATTTTGTGTCATTATTAAACTACCCCCACACCCCTGTAATATTCAAGCACTTTCGCCATAAACTCATCCGAAACCTCAAACCGCTCCGCCAGCTCCCACGCCTCTACAATGCCTGCCTTGAAAGCTGCCCGCAATTCCCCAGGTGGCACCAGCTTGTGGTACGCCCATTTATCTGCCCGGCGTTCAGCTTTCGCGCTTACTTCAAATGGAGAAGACCGATTATACGTGCCGCCGTACTCACAATGCCCCAGCTCGTGGGCTGCGATCTCTTTTTCTTCGACCCCTTGCAACGCTTTTGATAATGCGATGTGCGTTCCGCTAGATTCAAGCGTTATCGCCTCGATACCCCGAAGATTCATGTAGTAGACCCGATGGCCGTGGGTTTCCGCGATCGTCATCAATTCTTCTGTCGACATCAATCAAAGCTCCGATGATACTTTCGAACCTTACTTGCCAGCCTGTTTCTGCTGCTCTCTGATAAACTGTGCAAAGCGCTTGACTTCCTCAAACTGCGCGTCGGTGATATTCGCCGGGTCAACGCCGAATAGGGCGAATTTGATATCGTCATCGGATGGTATGTTGATGCCACTCTCAGCCTTTCCAAGAAGCGAATCAGTTGTAACACCTAAAGCAACTGATAGTTTAACAATTACTTCCTGTGAAGGATAATATGTGCCTGATTCATATCTTGCAACTGAACCACGTGCGACGCCGATTTTTTCTGCTAGTTTTTCTTGCGTAAGCCCTTGTGCGATACGAAGTTTTCGTATTTGTTCGCCTACTTTTTCTCGATCCATAACGTCGCCTCCTGTTAACTCATTGTAACACATGCGACACAAGAATAAAATATACGCATGCGTTCTATTTGAGTTGGCAATGTAACGCATGCGTGCTATTATGCGTATGTAACGCATGCGTATCATCGGCGAAACGCATCTGACACAACCGATGTGGAAGGAGCTATCGCTGATGACTTATCCCAAGTTAGGCATGAGTGTTCCCGAGTTTCGTGCCGCCTGTATTCGCGCGAGTATTCGCAGGTTCTTGAAAGGGCCATTTCTTGCCTTTCGATCAGCTATGCTGAAGCTGGGGCTGAAAACCCGCAAACTTGAAGGCTTACGCATTGAAGCTATTCCAAGTTATCAGCTGGGGAACCTCTAGAAAACCAGTATCACATGACTTGCTGAGAAACAGGGAAAGGAACGTCATGAACATCCAACAAGCCGCTACTCTTGCCTATGCAAAGGGCACAACCATGTACCGCGAAAACAATCCGCCCGGTTGGGAGATAAAACCAACACATACGCGCGATACCCTCACCTGCAGCATCCATGCCCGCGAAGAGGCCCCACGCTGGCAGCCGACGCTGGATGATCTGCTGGCGGATGACTGGCGCGTTACGGAATGAACTTGGACAAGAACTCCAGCACATCACGCAACCCGTGTTTAAAGCGGTTCTCCATATGGACGATCACTGCATCCGAGAGAACTGTTCTTATGACTGTATTGTCTGCATATAAGTTCTGCACCCACTTGGCCCGGCCTAGTTCACGTAAGGTTTCATCCAGATCATCCAGAGGCATGGACAACGCCAGAAGCTTCAATGTGCTTTGAGATGACCCGAACTCCTTTGCGTCTGCTTTTCCCATACCGGCTTCCCGACGTTCCAGATACTTCTTGTAAAGCGAAGCGATCACCTTCTCGGCATCCTTGGATATCGTATCCATAGACAACCACTCCCATCCGATGTTAGTTACCTCACATTCTGTAAATTGTAACACACCATTAGCATTATTTCAACGGAGGTACACCTATGAACCTGAGACCTATGCGCAAGGCCGCCCACCTGACCCAACAAGAGCTTGCGGACAAATGCGGCATCAATCGCGTAACGTTAGCCCGTATCGAGACCGAAGCCTGTAAGCCGTCGTTTGATAGCCTTCGTGCTATCGCGCGTGCCTTGAATTGCAGCGTCGATGCACTTGTGAACGAGAGTGCTGCATCATAAAGCACGATGCTGACTGACTTACATCAGGTCGAATCTCGCCTCGGTTTCCGGTACGCCATCCAGTTCATCGTACTTGACCACCTCAAAAGGCTTCCTCGCCCGCAATGCAGAGAACGCAGCAGCGGGCAGCATCCCCTCAATGACATCCCCCTCCAGCAACGTGACTTGCACATAGTCCATTTTATCCCGCACCAGAACGCCCACCAGCCTTTTCAGCTCCGATACCCGCACTACGATGGAATCCATATACAATGCCCCTTTCACGGTATCAGCATAACACAACGGGAGGCGACGCAACTTGCCGGAATGCACCAATATCGACCTTGAAAATGCCAGAACCCGAAAGAAAATCCCACGCTGGAAGCTGGCGGCCATGCTGGGCGTATCCGAAAGCACCATCGCCCGGTGGGAAAACGGCGAGGTGCAACCGGAGCCGGACGATGTGGATCGCTTCGCCACCGCGGTTGGCGATGTGATGCTCTGGCACCGCTGGATGTTGAGCAACTACGAAAGCTACCGCAAGCGGTACTTTGGTGCGGTGGATCAATCGCTGCCGGTGTCCATCGCCCGCAGCCGCTACGAGATGGAGGACGTGATGCGCCTGCACGACCGTGTGGAGCGCGACGCGCTGGATGGCACCATTGATGATGCTCCCCTGAAAACCGCTTACACCAAGGAAATCAAGGACGCGATCGCTGCGCTGAGTGATACCCTGCAGCGGCTGGAAAGTACCGAAAACGCCACGATTGAAGGTAGGTGAGACCGTTGACCGCATCCGGCTTAATGAACATTCCCGAAGCTGCCGAGTATTTAGGCGTTGGCGCTACGACCATGCGCATCTATATCGATCGGGGCATGATTGCCGCGACCAACTTGGGCACCGGCCACAGCCGCGCCAGTTGGATGATCCAGAAGAAAGAGCTCGACCGGTTCATTGACGAGCGTACGAAAAAGCAACAGATTGTGCGTCTGGAACCCGCAGTGCTGCCAAAGCGGAAACCCTTACCGTGGCATGGCGAGAGCGCCCTTACCCCTGATGGGCACATTCCAAGGCGCAAGCCCAAGCCTGTGGAGGGAAAGATAGCCAAGTAAGTGTTGATATAAAAATATACCTACAAGGAGGCCTCTCACCATGGAAAACAACATCCTCACCACCCAGCTCACCCAACCCGAAACACCCGCTTTACCCACCTCCAAACGTGCCGCAGATATCCTGCTGCAGGAGATGCAGCTGCTGCTCGACCAGAGCAAACTGGCCTGTGAGCCGGACAACGCCATGAACCTTGGCCCGAACGAGAAGGCCCGCATCCTGTGCGCCATGGCGGAGGCGATCACGTCTGGCGCGTGCACCATCACGGAACTGGAGAAAGCGCGAAACCACCAAGGCCGTGTGAGAAGGGACCGTCAGACCGTTCATGGAGCTGACTAAAGGCACGATTGACGGCTGTTATCGCTTCGGAGGTGTTACCCATGATCCTCTGTGACCGCCATGGCCGCTGGAAGCGCACTCCCGGCAGCCTCCACTGGTACAGCGACGAGCTGCCCGGCTGGTGTGTGACCGCCAGCTTCGCGCCGGATCGTCGCGGCGTGTATCGCCGCACGTTCTTTGCCCTGTACCGTGGGGTGACGGTTGGCGAGGTATACCCCACCACTAAGCCGGAGCCCATCATGGATGCGCTGGACGATCTGCTGGGGCGGAGGTATCGCTCACCAATGTACATAGATGCCCATGGTGCGATAAGCCGACCATCCTTGAACTGAGTGTGCCGCCATGAACGAGGTACTCTCCCGCCTGATGAGTACCGACTTGCCATCGGTCGAAACGCCCTGTTGGGGGTCGCGGGAAGCTGTCAAACACAAGGAGGGCACCATGCAAAATGCTTCAAAACCTGTAGCGGAAAAGTCGGCTCCTGATCGGGATGTACGCCTCATGAACATGTCATTGCAGCAATTCCGCAGGATACGCACACGTTCAAGAATCCGTTCGTTTCTGATTCGACCCATCGTTGCGCTGCGCATGACCATGCTGAAGCTGGCGCTTGCGACCTGCTCGTTGGGCGGGATGACCATCGAGGCCATTCCGGCCTATCATCTGGGCGACCCGGTACCCGATCAGTATCACACCTGTATCCGGACGAAAAACGGTATGGCTCGGTTGGTTGCAGAGGCTACGGTGCAGGTCGCTGCTACCTGTGAAGGCCGTTATGAAGGCCGCGCCGCGTTTTCCATCCGCATCCACAATGTACGCCTGCCAGACTATCCCATTAAAACACGCTGGATTGAGGTTGCCAAGCCAAAGGAGGTGGCACGCACATGAACCATATTCACGTTAAAACTCCGCATCCACACCGCTCCCTCACCGAGCGCATGCTGCCCCTGTTCTCCGATCGCCGGTGTCTGGCGGTCGCCGCGCTGGTGAGCGCGCTGCTGTTCGCTCTGCCGCTGTTTCATCTGGCCATGGCGGATGAGGCGCAGTCCACCCCCATGTACGTGACGGGCGTGAAGAGCTGGCTTAACGGGCGGGCAAAGCCCGACAGGGACAGCGACGTGGAGGCGCGCTTCACGGTCGGCACGGAAGTCGATGTCTATGAAGTATCCGGCCAATGGGCCAAAGTGGCCGGAGGCGAAACCGGCTATGTGTGGTGCAGCGTGGAGTACCTCACCAGCAATCCTCCGGACAGCAACCCTCAAACCTATACGGTGCGTTCCAACGGTCGTGTGCGCGTGCGCGAAACGCCGGACGGCGATCTGGTGCGCTGGCTGGAAGACGACGACACCGTGCAGGTGCAGTGCTGGTTCGATGGCTGGGCATACATCGGCGACGGGTATATTCAACAGAAATACTTGGAGGCGAGCGAATGAAAGGCAAATGGAAGGTCACCTCAAACCCCATCGGGGATCGGATCAAATACGCCGTGTACCGCCTGTTGGACACTCAAAAGACAGATCACAGTGGAAACCGTGAATTCGCCACGCCCTATCTGGATGACCGGGAACAGGCGCAGGCCATCGCGGACGAGATGAACACGGCTGATCCGGGCATGGTTGAAAAACTGATATGAAGCTGTACCTGGCTGTTACCGCTGACCAATACGAGCTGCCCCTGTGCGTGGAGGATAGCCCCACCGGGCTGGCGGAGGCGCTGGGCATCACGGTGAATGCAGTGCGATCCGCCTGCGCGCCCGGCAAGGCCAGCAAGAGCGGAACGAGGCGCGGATACCGCATTGTGCGGGTGGAAGTCAAAGAAAAAGGGCTCGCGTTACAGCGCGAACCCAGGCGTTGAACCCCAGATGCTCATCAAAGGATTCGGTTCATTCTACCACATGAAAAGGAGTTCGTACACATGAAATCAACCGGCATGGTTCGCAAGCTGGATACCCTTGGCCGACTTGTGCTGCCCATTGAATTGCGTAAAACCATGGGCATTGATGTTAAGGATTCGATTGAGATTTTCGCCGAGGGCGACAGCATCATCCTGCGCAGGTATGAAGCCGGTTGCGTGTTCTGCGGCGAGGCGCGGGACACGGTCATGCTTCATGGAAAGCGCGTATGCGGGAAGTGCCGCGAGCAACTGCTTGCAAGCGGCCCGATTGGGGGTGCCTGACATGGCGTCCCCTATTTGTATGGGATGCGACCTGTACAAGCCGCAGAACCCGCGTCTGTTTGGATGCGAGTGCGCGGCATTCAAGACCTGCACCGAAAATGACTGTTGCGGCATGCGCATCCCGCCCCTTCCGCGCCATACCCCCGGCAGGTTCCACCAAGCAAGCGGGCATGGCAAGAACTCAGAACCGCAAGCGCTTGCGGAAGTGGAGGGACACTGACATGCCCATGGTGATTGATATCGTCCGTGACGGCATGGCCACCGGGCAGGGCCGAAGCCTATCAAGGAGGCATCCTATGGAGCCGATTCTGAAGTATCCGGGAGCCAAGTGGCGGTTGGCTGACTGGATCATCAGCCATATGCCGCCCCATGACAGCTATCTGGAGCCGTTCTTTGGCAGCGGCGCGGTGTTCTTCAACAAACCACGCTCAAGGCTGGAAACCATCAACGACATCGACGGTGCAATCGTGCGGTTCTTCCGCACCTGTCGCGAGCAGCCGGAAGCGCTGGCGCAGGCCATCGCGCTGACCCCTTGGGCCAGACAGGAGTATCGGGAGTGCGACTTCGCCGATGTGGCGCCCGGCATGGACGAGGTCGAATGCGCACGCAGGCTGGCTGTCCGCTGCTGGATGACCTTCGGCGCACGAACGCGCTGTAAGACCGGCTGGCGGCACTCGGTTGGTAAGACGGACAACGGCGGCCCGGCTAACCCGAAGCTCTGGAACCGTCTGCCGGATACGGTCATCCAGGTGGCGGATCGGCTCAAGGACACGCAGATTGAATCGCGCGACGCGATCGAGCTCATCCGCGACTTCAACGGCCCGCAGGTGCTCATCTATGCCGATCCTCCCTACCTGAAACAGACCCGCACGTTGAACGGCGATCAGTACCGCCATGAGATGGATGATGGCGCCCATGCCCGCTTGCTGGCAGTACTCAACGAACACCGTGGCATGGCGCTCCTGAGCGGATACGACAGCGAGCTGTACCGGTCGAACCTGCCGGGCTGGGTGCAACTGCGCAAGCACACGACTGCGGAGCGAGGTATCCGGCGTGTGGAGAGCCTGTGGCTCAATCCGCGTACCGTGTCGCTGTTAAAGGCGGAGGGTGTCGAGGTAGGCACCCAGCTGCAACTGATGGATATCCACAATGCAAGGGAGGCGTAGACAGATGCAAAAGCAATGTGCTGGCTTCCGCCCCGCCACTCTCCGGACGCCCGGCCTGCTGATCCTGACCCGCGCCGAATGCTCGCACAATCTGTGGGGCTACCTGTGCGACCGCTACGGGGTCGATCCTTCGGTCACCACACAACTCATGCTGACCCCGCCGCAGACGGCGGAGGCGCATACGAAAGGAGCTGTTCGCTCATGAAGATCAAGGCCGTGGCGCGGCTTGTCAGCGAAACGCGCGCCCTCACGCTGCTGGGAGAGGGAAGCCGCCAGCATATCGCCGTATCAAGCGCAATCTACCCACTGGACGGCCTGCCGCCCGTGGATGAAGAGACCATCCTCGCGGTGCTGGACGTGCCGCTCGGCGACCGGGTGGATTACCAAATCAATATCGGCCCCGCCCTTCCGTTCCACGACCAGCTGGAAGATAACCTCGACCGCGACCAGCCCGCGCAGCTGACCGACATGCTGGTGAGCGTCAACGGCGAAACCCTGCGCCCGCTCTACTCGCCGCTGGGGCTGCTGTGCATCCGGGAGGCGGAACGCAAGCCCATTTCCGACAGTGCCAAGACCGCCGCCTACTTTGTGCGCACGGTGGGCAACGATCCTGTGGTCATCGTCAAGAACGGCTTCCAGTGCATCGCCAGCATCCGCCCCTGTACCGCCTGGGCACAGGACAACGCCTGCGAATGGCTGCGCGACCTTGCCCGCCACGCTGCGCGCATGAACCACCAGCTGCACCTGCTGGACGATCAGGATGAACGCTACGGCAGCGCGATTTTGAAGGAGAACGAGCATGAATCAACCGATGACTGATACTCCGGACACCACAACGCGCCTCGACTGGAACCAGCTGGCGGAGGAAATGCACCAGAATGCCGTCGATCACGGCTGGTATAAACAAGCACCGTCCATGGCATCCGTACTCGTGAATATCCACGCCGAGCTGTCCGAGGCTTGGGAGGAATTCCGCAACCACCGCCCGATGGTGTATTACCCGTGCAACGATGGCAGCGTGTGCTGGGAAGAGGAAAACGAGGGCGGCACATGCATCGATAAAGCCTTGGAGAATGATCGGTGCTACCACAAAAGCAGGAAGCCGGAGGGTATCGCCATCGAGCTGACGGACGCGGTGATCCGGATGCTGGACTTCTGCGGCCATGAACAACTGGATATCGCCGCAGCCATGGAGCACACCCCAGCCCTCCTGTGCAGCTATGCCCGCGCGTTCCTGCGGCAGGAGAGCGGCGATGCTCCCCTGGCCGACCTGCTGGCTTATCTCCACGAGGTCATTTCCAGCGCCCACGCGGAGTACCGTGTCGAGCCGGACAAGGCTGGACGCCGCACCGAGAGCTACTTTGCCGAGTGCATCCTCCTGATCGGCGACTACATCCGCCGTCACAGCGACACCACGCTCATGGAGTGCATCCGGCTCAAGCATGCGTATAACCTCACCCGCCCCTACCGGCACGGGGGCAAGGCAATCTGACCCAATGGGGCGCTGTTGATCCAACTGGTCGGCAGCGCCTCCTACAACCGCATCGCATGCTTCGCCCAGTATTTGGCAACACAGGCGGAGCGTGGGTTCTCACAGGCTGACAGGCTTGTTTAGCGGCCTTGTAATAGGTATTAGATTTGCAGCGACAGGTTCACATGGGATCGTTCCCCCGGCAAGGATGATCTTTCTCACAGGGCAGGTCATCAGGCGGCGCAGCCGCCCACCGCGCCGCAGGCGCGAGCAGGGGGTCTTAACGGGGTCTGGGGCCGCAGCCCAGCGGGGCGGGGGGCAGCGCCCCCCTGACAGCAGCAGGGAGGAACTATGAAACATTTGGAAGAGGAATGGCTGGCGCCTGAGAACTCGGGGGCTATGGACCTGATGCGTTTATTGCTGCCCCATGTCGGGTTGACCTGCGGCACCATTCTCCTGTATCGGACGAAAACCATCCGGTCGGGCGATCAGGTGGAGGTGGAATCGTTCCCGGTCTGGTCAACCGCACCGACCTTTCCGGACGGCAGCCCGATCCGCAAGTCGCCGGAGGCCATCGCGCGGGCGAATGCCCGCAACGCACGCAAGTATTTTGAACGGAAGATGAATGCCAACTTCTGCGATCGGGACTACCGTATCGACCTGACCTATCAGGACGATACCCTGCCCGACGCCACCCAGGCGCAGCGCGATGTGCAGAACTACCTGCGCCGGGTTAAGTACGCCTGTAAAAAGCAGGGTCTGCCACCACCCAAGTACATGGGCGTATCCGAGGGCAAGCGCGAAGGCAGCCGACAGAAGCGGCTGCATCATCATATCGTGATCAGCTGCGGCCTGTCCCGCGAGGAGCTGGAGCGCATCTGGCGGAAAGGGCGCGTCCGTACCGACCGCCTGCAGGCCGACCGCTTCGGATATACCGCTCTCGCCCACTACCTGCTCAAGGAACCGGAAGGCGCGAAGCGGTACTTCTGCAGCCGGAATCTGAAGGAGCCGATCATCACCGTTTCGGACACAAAGCTGAGCATCCGCAAGGCCGAGCGCATCGCGCAGGCGGCGGAGGAGAACGCGCCCGCCATCTTTGCCAAGCTCTATCCGGATCACGAGTTTCTCGACTGTCAGGTCAAACGCAGCGATTTTGTGACCGGCGTCTATATCTACGTTCGGCTTCGGAAACTGAACAGACCGGAGAATCGGAGGGATGCGCGGTGCTCGGATGGCGGCGGAGAGGCAAAATCTGCTGGACGGTCACGGACGGGTGGGAGCGGTGGTACCCGGTAAAGGTGCGCATCGTCGGCGGGCGGTTCTGGCGCTACCGGCTGTTCGACCTGATAGGGCTGGAAAGCCTGCACGATATACCGTGGCACCGGCTGCGCAGGACGCTGAAAGGCGCGCGGAAGCTGGCGCGCCGGATGAACAGCAGGCGTGCTGTTTCATGAAATCATCACATGAAGGAGGTCCCCATCATGCCGCACAGGACAGTTCACAACCAGAAGGACGGACTCGCAAACCGCGACGGCGCCCTGTATGCCGATTGGATGCAAGGAAAGACCCCACATCATCGGCTCGCCACCGACGGCATCGCGCGCGACATTCTGTGGATCACGGGCAGGATGCCGCTTCCCCTGGAGACCACGGCAATCATGACAGCGATGTCCCAACAGGAATCCGCACTCACGCTGACGATGAAGCTTTTCCTGTTTGGCTACATGTATGGCGTACACAAACAGCGCAGAAGAGACCGCCTGCGCAGGCAGAACAGACTTCGGCAAGGCGCGAAGGGCAACAGCCAAGGTCGCCGGAAAGCTGCCGCTACGCATCCCCTGAAAGCCTGCGTTGATGATCTTCAGGCGCTGGCCGACCGTCTGGACAGCGAGTACCACGTTGTGGAGGCGTTGGAACGTAAAGTACACCGGGAAGGACACACCGGCACGGACGGCAGCTGGCACGGGGACGAGACCGCCCTTGCGGTCGCCCGTGAGCGCATGACCCTGCTGCGGTCGGTGCTCGGCGATCTGGAGCCCATCCTGTACCGCATGGAGGACGAGGGGTCCGGACAGGACGCGAACCTGAAGGAGCGTGGCACGGATGGCCAGCCAAGCGCGTAACACCTGCGCCGGTTGCCTCTGGCTGTGTCGGGCGTTCCATGAGCCGAATGGCGAACAGCGCCGTTGTTACCACGGCAGCAACACGCATTTCTACCGGGCACGGTGCTTGAGGGATACCGCTTGCGATGCATTCAAGCGCGCTGTGTCCAGCGCCGACCATCCTCAGAACAGGGAGCGGAAACGAAAGTAAATAAGCCGCCTCTGGCGGCGAGAAGGAAGGAACTCCACATGCGTACACTGTCCATCATCAACCTCAAGGGCGGAGTGGCAAAGACCATCAGTGCGATCAACATCGCCTATACACTGGCGAGCGTTCACCAAAAGCGCGTGCTGCTGATCGACAACGACAAGCAGGGCAACACGAGCAAGTTCTTCAGTGTCCACAGCTATGACAAGCTCGGTATCTCCGAAGTGCTGACCGTGAAGGGCTTCGACGTGAAAACGGCCATCCGGTCGGTCATCAGCGGCAAGGACGGCGCACCGGTGCTCCTGGACGTGCTGCCCGCGAACATGACCCTGTTGCGGGCCAACAAGGAGATTCTGCTGGATTGCAGCTGGGTACAGCAGACGCGGCTGCGCAAAGCCCTGCTCACGGTGGCGGAGGGGTACGACTACTGCGTGATCGACAATGCGCCCGACCTCAACATGAGCGTGATCAACGCGCTGGTAGCCAGCGACGATGTGCTGATCCCCATCAAGATCGACAAGTTCGCCTTTGACGGGCTGGAACAGCTGCTGGAACAGGTGGACGAGGTGCGTGAGTTCAACGCCGGGATCACCGTGCAGGGGTGTTTTGCGACGATGGTCCAGCAGAACAACGTGAATACGCAAGGGCTTTCATGGCTGGAGCAGCACGCGGGCGTGCCGCTGCTGGCGACCGCCATCCGCAAGACCGTGCGCGTGGACGAGAGCACCTTCGCGGGCGCGCCGCTGGCGGTGTACGCGGGCAGCAGTACGGCGGCGAAGGACTACAAGGCGCTGACCGGGGAATACCTGCGCAGGGCGGAGGGGCAGGGCGTGTGACCGATTCGGTCACGTTAGGATGAATTGTGGAAAACCTCCACTTTTCCACATGGATGTGTCCGAATCGGACACAATTCGGAAAGGGTGAACCGTATGGCCAAGGGATTCAGCCTGAGCGAGCTCATGAACGCCCAAAGCAAACTGGAGAAGCACGCCCAGCGCTTTGAGGCGAAGGATATCCCCATCGGACTGCTTAAGCCCAGTACCAAGAACGTCTATGGTATCCGCGACATTGAGGCACTGGCGGCGAGTATCGAATCCATGGGCCTGATGCACGACCTGCTGGTGAAGCCGATGGATGCGGAGGGACGGTATGAGATCATCTCCGGCGAACGCCGGTATCGCGCCTGCCTGCTGCTGCATGAAGCCAACGCCTTGAAGTTTGCCACCGTACCCTGCAAGGTGGCGGAGGCGGAGAGCGAAACGCTCACAGAGCTTCGCCTGATCTACGCCAACGCCACTGCCCGGGAGCTGACGGACTACGAAAAAACGTATCAGGCCGGGCGCATCAAGGAACTGTTCAGGCAGCTGCGCTCAGAAGGGTACTCCTTTCAGGGCCGGATGCGCGATATCGTGGCTGAGATGCTCAGTGTCAGCCCGACGCAGATGGCGAGGATGGAGAGCATCAACGAGCGTCTGAACGACGGGTTCAAACAGGAGTTCGCCAATGGCGCTATTGGCATCTCGACCGCATATGACGCGAGCACGCTGCCCACAGCCACGCAGGCGGAGGCGCTGGCGGAACACCGCTCCGGAAAGTCGGACGCGGTCAGGCGTGCAGTGCAGGAGGCGCGTGACCGTAAGCTGAACAAGCCGGTCGTGCAGTATGAACCGCCGCGTCCGGAAGACCTCCAACCGCCTGCGCAAATCCCTGCTCTGGAACCTCTGCCGCAGTCTGTGCAGTTGCCTGTGCAAGCAGCGGAGCCAGCGCCCGCGCCCGGCAGGCGAGTGTCGGAGGACATCCTCCACAGCGAGCGCACGGCGGAGGCGAAACGCCTTGCGCGGCAGCTGCGCAAGGCTTCGGCAGGTATCCCATTCGATGCGGTCTGCGACGATGACGGCAACGAGGTCAACATCCGCGCGACGTGTATAAGTGCGGCGCGGCTGCTCGAAACACTGGCGGGTCAGTAACCCACACGATTTCGGAGTGATGTGACCAAAGCGCGCGACAGGAGGGCTTATCATGACGGCAGTGTATACGGAGGTCGAACGTATCGCTTTGGAAACAGCGGAGTATGAGCGGATCAGTGCCGGGATCGCAGACCGGCTGGAGCATGTGGACAGCTCGCACCGCGTCGCCTGCGACATGCTGGTGCGGGAGATTGCCTTTCTGGCGGTGACCCTGCGCGAGCTGCGCGAGATCATCTCGGAAAGCGGCCCGGTGGGCACGGGCACGCTGCCCCCGCAGAAACCCTCGGCGGTGGTCATGACCTATGACCGGCTGGCGAACACCTACGCCAAGTACGCCGCGCAGCTGGAGAAGTCCATCCCGATCGACAACAGCCTGTTGCCGCTGGTCTAGCGGGGGTATGAAAACGCCCCGACCGTATCTTCCCACACGGTCGGGGCTGCGTTTCCTGTACTGCACTACACTCAGTATACAGGAGGCGCGACCAATGGTCAACTGGACGGAGGTCTGCGAGCAGAACCGCGGACTGGTATATACGATTGCACGCAGGTATCTGGGCGCATGCGAGCATGACCCGGCGATCGACATCGATGATCTGATGCAGACCGGGTACATCGGGCTGATGCAGGCAGCTTCGACCCACGATGACAGCAAGGGCAGCTTTGCCAACTGGGCGGCCTATTATATCCGGCAGGAGATTCGGCTGATGCTGTCCCTGCACCGAAAGCTGCCGAGGGTCCGGATGCTGGAGTTGTCGCTGGACGCGCCGCTTGCAGAAGGCGAGGAACCGACGCTGGGTGATACGGTGGCCGCCGATGTGGACCTTGAGGCCGACGCACAGCGCAAGGAGCTGGTGCAGGCGGTGCGCGCGGCTGTCGACCGGTTGCCGGAGGAACAGCGCTCGCTGGTACGCCTGTGCGACCTGCAGGGGCGCTCCCTGGACGATGCAGCGAAGGTCTGCGGCGCTACTGTCATCTCCGCAAAAACACCCGGAAAAAGGCGAAAACGGCCCTGTTTTTGGACAAGCATCTGCGTGCGCTGGCCACCGAGAGATTGCTGGACAGAACTACCGACTGGCACCGGCATGTCGGCATCACAAACTACCGCAGCACTTGGGTTTCCAGCACTGAGGCGCTGGTGTTCCAGCGGGAGGAAAAGCGCAATCGTCTTAACAAATAGGATCGACAACACGAAGGAGGGGCAGGAAAGGATGATGGACCTGATCCATATTGAGGACGCTGGCGAGTTCCCCATCCGTGGACGTGAGCTGCATGAACGGTTGGGAATCGAAACCAGATACAACGATTGGTTCAAACACATGTGCGAATATGGATTTGAGGAAGGGAAAGACTTTGAGACGGTGCTGAAAAACGAGTGCTGTGCGGATGGGGCTATAATGCCTCAACAATCCGCACACCATCTGCTGACGGTCGCCATGGCAAAGGAGCTATGCATGCTCCAGCGCACCGGCAAGGGCGGGGAAGTCCGCCGCCACCTGATCCGGTTGGAGGAACAGTGGAACCAGCCGGACGCGGTGATTGCTCGTGGCTTGCAGCTGGCAAATCGTAAGATGGAAGCACTGACCGGCAACCTCTTGCATCCGGATGCCACGAGCATTGGGTTGAACAGCAGGGTTGAAGCAGACGCACCGCGTGTTCACTTTGCTGAAAGCCTGGAGGGCAGCGACAGCAGCTTGCTCGCTCTTGCCAAGCTCCTTACGCAAAACGGTGGGGATACCGGTGAGAAGTGATTATTGGAATAGGCGCAGCGGGATGGATGCCATTGCGGTAAAGGCGCGCGCTGCAATTTACCTGCACGGCGTGCTATCGTCAGCATGCAGCTGTTCGAGTTACACACTCATACCACGCTAGATGGCAGTTCTCTCGTCACGGCTGCCACAGAAGTTACTGGCAAAGGGTAGGTGTACTTTATGAATCGGTATGCGTCCGGGCAACCGTGATATCTTTCTTTAGGATCATTGCAGACTTGATGCCATCAGCAGTTGAGCATCCGGCACAGCGCCTCGTCGTGAATCACGGCGAGGCGCTGTATGTTGTGCATGTACATCCGCGATACCTCCTTCACTATTGTGCAAAGCACCACGAAAAAAGGCTCAAAATGCCCTGCTTTTTGATATAAAACCTGCATGCGCTGACCACTGAGCAAGTGTTGGACAGGACTACCGACTAGTACCGGCATGCCAGCGTCGAAAACTACCGCAGCACTTGGGTTTCCAGCACCGAGGCGCTGGTGTTCCAGCGGGAGGAAAGACGCCGGGTGCTCCTAAAACAGAACGCACAGAGGGGGCCTCTTTCAAGCGCTGGCAGCAGCCTTTGAAAAGGGTCCCCCCCTTATGCCGTTTGGGTTTTCGGGGGGTCACAGACCGGAGGGAGGCTCCTCTTCCCTCCAAGAGCGATTTTTAGGAAAGGGGGGAAAACTCGAAAACAGTAAACATGGTATGATATTGGTACCCTGGTCCGGCATAGCGAACTGGATCAGCTAGGATATCTGCAGAGATTCTATTAGCCAAAGATTGATGCTCGTGATATAATTCTTCTGATCTACTATTTTTACAAGTGAATAACTGTGCAGGAGACATAATGGAAATCTTTGATAATGTGAATCGATCCGTACGAGATGATATTTCTAAGATCTGTGTTCCAGAAAGCCGCATCTCCATTGCCGCGGCTTGCTTTTCTATGTATGCATATCAGGAACTGAAGGAGCAGCTGGAGGGGATCGAACAGCTTCGTTTCATTTTCACTGCACAAACATTCACCGCCGAGAAAGCACCCAAAGAAAAGCGGGAGTTCTACATTCCCCGTTTACAGCGAGAGCGTACCCTATACGGTTCCGAATTTGAGGTGAAGCTACGCAACGAGCTTTCGCAAAAGGCCATAGCGAAAGAATGCGCCGATTGGATCAAGCGAAAGGTAACCTTCAAATCCAACCAGACTGGTGAGAACATGGGTGGCTTTATCAATGTAGAAAGCATGGATGCTTCGTATACCTATATGCCGATCAACGGTTTTACAACCGTTGATATTGGCTGCGAGCGCGGCAACAACACGTATAACATGGTTACGAGGATGGAAGCCCCACATAGCGGCGAGTTTATTAAGCTATTTAACACCATCTGGAAGGATTCCTCGAAACTGCAAGACGTTACCCAGGAAGTGCTGGACAGCATCACTGCCGCCTATCAGGAAAACTCGCCCGATTTTATTTACTTTGTGGCGCTGTACAATATCTTTCATGAATTTCTGGAGGACGTTTCCGAGGACGTGCTTCCCAACGAAGCCAACGGCTTCAAGGAAAGTGTTATTTGGGGGATGCTGTACGATTTTCAGAAGGACGCCGTGCTGGCCATCATTAACAAGCTGGAAACCTATAATGGCTGCATCCTCGCGGATAGTGTTGGTCTTGGCAAGACTTTCACCGCGCTGGCGGTGATCAAGTATTATGAGAACCGTAATAAAAGCGTGCTCGTGCTGTGCCCTAAAAAGCTGACCAACAACTGGAACACCTATAAGGACAACTATGTGAACAACCCCATCGCGAAGGATCGCCTGCATTATAACGTGCTCTATCACACCGATCTTTCCCGTGACCGGGGCACCTCCAACGGGCTGGACTTGAACCGGCTGAACTGGGGCGCGTATGATCTGGTGGTAATCGACGAATCCCACAACTTCCGTAACGGTGGACAGAGCTTTGGCGAGGACGATGACCCCCGTGACAACCGCTACAACCACCTGTTAAACCGTGTGATCCGTGCCGGTGTGCCTACCAAAGTGCTGATGCTCTCCGCCACGCCTGTCAACAACCGCTTCTATGACCTGCGCAACCAGATTGCGCTTGCCTACGAAGGCAGGCCGGAGTTGATCAGCGGCAAGCTGAATATTCACCGCACGATCGACGAAGTTTTCCGCAACGCACAGAAGAGTTTCAACGCATGGAGCAAGATGTCGGAGGCAAGCCGTTCCACCGATGCACTCCTGCGCACGTTGGATTTTGATTTTTTTGAAGTGCTGGACAGTGTGACCATCGCCCGATCCCGCAAGCATATTCAGAAATACTATAACACCAAGGATGTAGGCACCTTTCCGGAACGGCTCAAGCCCATTTCACTCCGACCGGGGCTGACGGACTTAACCGAAGCCGCCAGCTACAACGAGATCTACGCGCTGCTCAACCAACTCAACCTGCGTATCTATACACCTTCGGCATATATTTTTCCCAGCAAGCTGATCAAGTATGACGAGGGTACCACCGCGCTCAATCAAGTGAACCGCGAGCAGGGCATCCGTCGGCTCATGAGCATCAACCTGCTCAAACGGCTGGAAAGCTCAGTGCATGCCTTCCGGCTGACGCTGTCACGTATCAAGAACCTGATTGACGAAACCGTACAGAGCATCGACAGCTATCGCAGCGGTAGCCAGACCCTTGACCTGCCAACCATCGGGAATGTGGAAGAGCTGGACGAGGACGATCAGAATACAGAGCTTTTCACCATTGGGAAAAAGGTAAAGATCGACCTTGCGGATATGGATTACCAGACCTGGCGGAGCGACCTGAGCGCCGACCTGGACACGCTGGACGAGCTTTCGCGGCTGATCCGCAACATCACCCCGCAACATGACGAGAAGCTGCAGCAATTACTTAGCCTCATCGCCGATAAGATGACGCGCCCCATTAACGAAGGCAACCAAAAAATTCTGATTTTCAGTGCGTTTTCGGATACGGCGGAATACCTGTACGAGCATGTAAGCGCCTATGTGAAGGAAACCTTCGGGCTGGATACCGCACTGGTGACAGGCGATGTGGAGGGGCGCACGTCCTTGCCTAAGCTCCGCACCGACCTGAACACCGTGCTCACGCTTTTCTCGCCAAAATCCAAGGATAAGCAGCTGCTGTTGCCAAATAGCACCGCCGTGCTGGATGTGCTGATCGCTACGGATTGCATCTCCGAGGGGCAGAATTTGCAGGATTGCGACTTCTGCGTCAATTACGATATCCACTGGAACCCCGTGCGCATCATCCAGCGCTTCGGGCGCATTGACCGTATTGGCAGCACAAACAAGGTGATCCAGCTGGTGAACTTCTGGCCGGATTTGTCGCTGGACGAATATATCAACCTGAAAAGCCGCGTAGAAACCCGCATGCGCATCTCGGTGATGACTTCCACCGGCGACGATGACCTGATCAACCCCGAAGAGAAGGGCGACCTGGAATACCGCAAGCGGCAGCTGCAAACCTTGCAGGATACCGTGCTGGATATTGAGGACATGGTGACCGGCATCTCCATCATGGATTTGGGGCTGAATGAGTTTCGGCTGGATTTGCTGGACTACATGAAGCACCGCCCCGATGTGGAACGCGCGCCGCACGGGATGCACGCCGTGGTGGCCGCCACCGAGGACGCGCCCCCGGGAGTGGTGTATGTGCTGCGCAACGTGAATGGCAGCGTGAATATCGCAGGGCAAAACCAGTTGCATCCGTTCTACCTTGTGTACATGGCGGGAAGCGGTACCGTAGTGGTGGATCACCTGTCGCCCAAGAAGCTGCTGGATAAACTGCGCCTGCTCTGCCGCGGGCACGCCGAGCCCAACGCAAGGCTGTGCAGCCAGTTCAACCGCGAAACCAAGGACGGCAAGGACATGCGCAAGTATTCAGCACTGCTGGGCGATACTATCAGTTCCATTTTACAGGCAACGGAGCAAACCGAAATCGACAGCCTGTTCAGGCCTGGCGGCACCGCCGCTCTCACCGGCAGCATACAGGGGCTGAACGATTTTGAGCTGATCTGCTTTTTTGTGGTCAAGTGAGGTGAAACCATGCTGACACTTCCGCAATCCACTATGTACGGCAAACGAATCCCCAAGCAGAAGTTCTACGACAACCTTGACGTAACGCTGGAGCTCAAGCGCGTGTTTGTGGAGCAGATTGCGCAAATCACCTGGCGTAACAAGCTGGCGGCGGGCACGCTGAACGTGGCGGTGGGCGAGGCCGTGACCGAGCTGGAAGTGTTTGAGGTGAAGCTGAACCAGCCCACGCTGGATACGCGGGTGCTGCAGCGCATCGACCAACAGATACCTTACCACATCCTGTACCTGCTCACGTTTGAGGGCAAGGCGCAGGCGTGGATCGGCTACAAGGAAGCGCGGCAGGGTTCGTCGAATGCTTTCAAGGTAAATGCCTACTACCATACCGAATGGATGGCGGAGGATGCTTTGCCCCTGCGTGTGGAAGGGCTGACGCTGGACGCAGTGTACGAAGGTTTTGTGCGGCAGGTGGCCGGGGAACGGCTGGCGGAGGCGGGCACGGCGGAAAGCCTGCGGGAGGCCGTGGAAAAAGAGGACAGGCGGCGCAAGTTGGAAAAGCAGATTGCGGCGCTGGAGAAGAAGATGCTGGCGGAGAAGCAGTTTAACAAACAAGTAGAGATTAGCAATATGATTAATTACATAAAATCAGAAATGGAGTGCAATGATGAAACGAGTAGGTAAGTTTATACTTATATCATTGATGACTGTCTTAATTACAATTGCCATTCCATATGCTTTTCTCAGCATCATTCATTCTGATGTCAACGGGAAGAACCTTATTGATAGCAATGGGAAGTTTTATTGTCTTGGAATAACTGTAAGCGATGTTCTCACTTATTATGGTTCTATGCTTGCGTCTATTGCAACCATTGTTGCGATATTAATCGCTTTTAAGTTACCCAAAAAAGAGCTTGAGAAAGAAAAACGATTGAGTATTAAGCCTGCCTTCTGCTCTGAAACTGAATTAGTGAGGGAACATGTATTGCCAGCACGAGACCTGCTTTATGTAGAGATATCGAAAGGGATATGCTCAAGCTCGAAAGAACCTCCCGACTATGTTAATGCGTTTGAACAAAGAGCTGATGTAAAGGAAGAACTGAATAGAAACCAATCCTATCTTGATAGGAATATCATAATTAAATATACCATTTGTAACATCGGTGCTGGAAGTGCTCTGCGAATTCGTCTTACTATTGATGGTTTCGACGTAATTCCTACTTTTGGTATGGCACAAAATCAAAGCAGAACATTCATGTTATTCTTTGACACTAAACTACTTGTTAACGAACGACATGCTGTGATTATTGAGCTGCGTTATTTTGATGTTGCAGAAATTGCAGAGTATTCTCAACAGGAATCACTCACGTTAATTAATGCCAAGACCTTGCCACTTTCTTATTCTCAGGATCGCGAAGGTTTGCTAAGCCCCCCAATGCAAGTTGAATTGTAAGGAGACAGTATACATGACTAAACTCCCCCAGCAATCCCCCGACCTAACAACCCGCAACATTGAAGCCCTAGCCGCCCTGTTCCCCAGCGTAATCACCGAAAGCCGCGATGAGCACGGCCAGCTTCGCCGTGCCATCAATTTTGAGCAGCTTCGCCAACTGTTGAGCCCGGATGTGCTTGCGGGCGACGAAGCCTATGAGTTTACATGGGTGGGCAAAAAGGCCGCCATGGTGGAGGCCAACCGCCCTATTCGCAAAACCCTGCGCCCCTGCAAGGACGATAGCAAACACTGGGACACCACCGAAAACCTGTACATTGAGGGCGACAATCTGGATGTGCTCAAACTGCTTCAGGAAAGCTACCTCGGCAAGGTAAAGATGATCTACATTGACCCGCCCTACAACACCGGCAACGACTTCATTTACCGCGACAATTATTCACGCTCGCGAGATGAAGAAGAAGAACAGATGGGCATGTATGACGAGGAGGACAACCGCCTGTTCCGCAACACGGACAGCAACGGGCGGTTTCATTCGGATTGGTGCTCGATGATGTATGCACGGTTGATGCTGGCACGGGGGCTGCTGACGGATGATGGATTAGTTTTCATAAGTATCAATGAGATTGAACAAGTCAATTTAGAAAAAGTCTGTGACGAAGTGTTCGGTAGTTCAAACCATGTTGCGACATTCGTATGGAAAAATAAATATGGGCCAGGAGCTTTTACTAGAGGAGTTGCGTATTTACACGAGTATCTACTTTGCTATAGCAAATTGCCGCCTGAGAATATCGAAGCAACTTTATCTGAAGAGGATATGAAAAAGTATACACTCAAAGACGAAAACTACTCATTTAGAGGAGGATATATTACTCAGCCTTTAGCTACGAAAAGTAAAGATGATCGTCCGAATCTTGTATATCCCCTTTTACACAACGGCGTGGAAATATGGCCTGACAAACAGTGGATATGGGAGAAAAACAGACTATATGACGCATATAAAAATGGTGAGCTAGTTATCAATGAGAAAAACGGGAAATACAGCGTGCGATTTAAGCAATACCTATATGACATAAATGGACAAATGAGAAAGGGAAAACCTTTGTCTTTGCTGACGCATGTATTTAACCAAGATGGTACCAGAGAAATGCAAGAATTGATAGGAAGAGGTATTTTTGACTTTCCAAAGCCAGTAGACTTAATTAAGTACTTACTTAGTCTACGCATAAATGAAGTTGATGATATTAATTTCACTGTTCTCGACTTCTTCTCCGGCTCTGCTACAACCGCCCATGCCGTGATGAAGCTCAACGCCGAAGATGGCGGCCACCGCAAGTTTATCATGGTGCAGTTACCAGAGCCCTGCGATGAAGCCACCGAAGCCTACAAGGCGGGCTATAAAAACATTTGCGAAATCGGCAAGGAGCGTATCCGTCGCGCCGGGGAAAAGATCAAAGCCGAAATAGAAGAAGCCAACATGCAGGTGAAGCTGGGCGAGGAACCCAAGGCTGTGCCGGATATTGGTTTCCGCGTGCTGAAGCTTTCCGATACCAACATGAAGGATGTATATTACAGCGCGGGCGAATACACGCAGGATATGCTTACCGCACTGGAAAGCAACATTAAGGAAGACCGCACCGACCTTGACCTGCTGTTTGGTTGCCTGCTAGATTGGGGCGTACCCCTTTCCATGCCCTACACAAGTGAAACGCTGGAGGGCTGCGCCGTGCATACCTACGGCAACGGCACCCCGCCGGATTTGATTGCCTGCTTTGCTGAGCATGTGCCCGAAACCGTGGTGCGCGCTATTGCGGAACGGCAGCCGCTGCGTGTGGTGTTCAGGGATAGCAGCTTTGCGGGAAGCCCGCAGAAAATTAACGTGGAAGAGATTTTAAAGGTGCTTGCGCCGAATACGAGCGTGAAGGTGATATAATGCACACTAAGACCCACATTCCCTTTGATACAGATTATACTACACTCTTAGGACAAGCGGTATATTCGTTCGCTTATTATGAATGGACAATAATCTCTATCATCGAACATCTTGATAAGGGTTTTGTTCATGAGTACTCTCGCGGTAACCCGTTAACATCTGGAAAGGTATGTGAAGAACTTAAGAAATTTTGCAGCCATGACCAACTAGCTAACACAGCGATTGATGAGATATATAATTCATTCAAATTACTTACCGATAAAAGAAATGCGCTAATTCACGCGCACCCATGTACAGCGGCGGATGGTTCTCAGGTTCTCAATTATCAAACAAAGGTAAATAAACAGTTACATGACTTGTTATGGTCGATTGATGAGATTGAAAGATTCGTCGGTGCCGTGGATGAAGCTGAACTAGAAGCAGCCGAATATTTCGATTCAATTCGAGATCGGAAGGCAGACAACCTACCTAGTGAAATTTAACTTGATCGTAAAACTGGCTTTATTAAGGAGAAACAATGAAGCTCCAATTCAAGCACCAGAAATTCCAGGCCGACGCAGCCAAGGCCGTTTGTGATGTGTTCGCGGGGCAGCCCTACCTGACGCCAACGTACCGCATCGATCAGGGGTTGCAAAGCCGCCATGAGCAAACCACCCTCACCGAGGATGTGCGCTTCACCGGCTGGGCAAACCAGCGCCTTGTGCCGCAACTAACGGA
Organism: Candidatus Limiplasma sp.; assembly: GCA_963666755.2. GTDB lineage: Bacteria > Bacillota > Clostridia > Christensenellales > Aristaeellaceae > CAXXOK01. The sequence goes on along the minus strand of CAXXGW010000009.1, from coordinate 1,880,128 downwards.
CGAAGTGATATTGGAACATATCCAGCGCATCCAGCGCGGGCAGCAAATTGCGCCCTCCCAAACGTTGGAGGGGCGCTATAACCTGACCGTAGAAATGGAAACCGGTGTGGGCAAAACCTACACCTATATCAAAACCATGTATGAGCTAAACCAGCGCTACGGGTGGTGCAAGTTTATCGTAGTGGTGCCCAGCGTGGCCATCCGCGAGGGTGTGTATAAATCCTTCCAGATCACGCAGGAGCACTTTGCTGAGGAATACGGCAGGAAGATCCGCTTCTTCATCTACAACAGCGCGCAGCTCACCGAGATTGACCGCTTCGCGTCGGATAGTGCCATCAATGTGATGATTATCAACAGCCAGGCTTTCAACGCCCGCGGCAAGGATGCCCGCCGCATCTACATGAAGCTGGATGAGTTCCGCAGCCGCAGGCCCATTGATATCATCGCCAAAACCAACCCCATTGTGATCATCGACGAGCCGCAATCCGTGGAGGGCAAGCAGACCAAAGAACGGCTCAAGGAGTTTTGCCCGCTGTTCACCCTGCGCTATTCCGCCACCCCGCGCGAGCAGTATAACCTCATCTATCGGCTGGATGCCATGGAAGCCTACAACAAACGGCTGGTCAAGAAAATTGAGGTTACGGGCATATCCGAGCGGGGCACGACGGCGACGGAAGGGTTCCTGTACCTGCAAAGCGTGAACCTGTCCAGCGGCAACCCCACCGCAACCATCCAGTTTGATGTAAAAGGCAAAGATGCAATTCGCAGAACGACCCGCACCGTGGGCGAGGGGTTCCGCATCCATGAAAACTCCGGCGGGCTGGATGAATACCAGAATGGGTATACCGTGAAAACCATCGACGGCAGAGATAGTTCCATTGAGTTGGTCAACGGTTTGAAGCTGGTCGCGGGCGATGTGGTGGGCAGCGTGAGCGAGGATCAGCTGCGTCGCATCCAAATTCGGGAAACGATTCAAACCCACCTCACCCGCGAGCGGCTGTTGTTTGCACGCGGTATCAAGGTGCTTTCACTGTTCTTCATAGATGAAGTCGCCAACTACCGCCAGTATGATGCAGCCGGGCAGCCTATCAACGGCCCCTATGCCACCATGTTTGAAGAAGAATACGCGGACATCCTGAGCGCCTGGCAAACGGAGTTTGGCGGCGAAGCGTACATGGAATACCTTGCCAGTATTCCACCCGGCAAAACGCATGACGGCTATTTTTCCGTAGACAAGAAAAGCAAGCACTTGGTGGACAGCAAATACACAGACCGGCAGGAACGCACCTCGGATGATATCGACGCGTACGACCTCATCATGCGCGACAAGGAGCGTCTGCTGGACCGTAAGGAACCGATACGCTTCATCTTTTCGCACTCCGCGCTGCGCGAAGGTTGGGACAACCCCAACGTGTTCCAAATCTGCACGCTCAAGCAAAGTGGCAGCGATATTCGCAAGCGGCAGGAGGTTGGTCGCGGCCTGCGCCTGTGCGTCAATCAGGCGGGCGAACGTATGGATGAACCCTTGCTCGGCAATGAGGTGCACAACATCAACATCCTGACCGTGATTGCCAGCGAGAGCTACGACCGCTTCACGCGCGGGCTGCAAAGTGAAATTGCCGAGGCGGTTGCGGATAGGCCGCGCGTTGTGAATGACGATCTGTTTGTGGGCAAAGTGATCCAGAGTGCAGAGGGCACAGAGTTAGAAATCGACAGCGAACTCGCCATGGTTATCCATGAAGGGTTGGTGTCCAGCGGCTATGTGAAGCGCGGCGCGCTGACGGACCGCTACTTTGAAGCAAAGAAGAACGGCACACTGGAGCTTGCCGAAGAGGTGAAGGCATACGCGCCCGCTGTGCTGGCGATTGTCGATTCCATCTATGACCCGCGCGCCATGCAGATTGACGATGCGCGCAAGAAGAATGTGGAGCTGCGGGTGAATGCAGACCGTATCGGGATGCCCGCGTTTCAGAAGCTATGGAATCATATCAATGCCCGCTCCGCCTATGTGGTGGATTTCGACAGCAACGAGCTGGTTCAGAAGTGCGTCAAAACGCTTGATGAAAAGCTGGTGGTATCGCGCATCTACTTTACCATCGAGCAGGGCGGCATGGAACGCATCCAGTCTAAACAGGCTTTGGAGGAAGGGCGCGCCTTTACCAAACACAACAGCGAGGATCGGCGGGCGAAGATTTCCGCGAACACCAGCGTGAAGTATGACCTGATCGGCAAGCTGGTTGCCGAAACGGGCTTGACCCGAAAATCTGTTGTGGCGATCCTGCAGGGCATCCAACCGCATGTGTTTGGCCAGTTTGCGGACAACCCGGAGGAGTTTATCCTCAAAGCTGCCGAGTTGATCAATGAGCAGAAGGCCACGGTCATCATCCAGCACATTACCTACAACAAGCTGACCTCGGTTTTTGACACCAGCATCTTTACCGAGCCTACCCTCAAAGGCAGGCTTGGGGAAAGCGCCATGGCAACACAGCATCATCTCTATGACTACATCCTTTATGATTCGAGCACGGAGCGCCAGTTTGCTTCCGAACTGGATACGCGAAGCGAGGTGGCCGTGTATGTGAAGCTGCCAAAGGGCTTCTACATCTCTACACCGGTTGGCAAGTATAGCCCCGACTGGGCGATCGCTTTTAACGAGGGGGCAGTCAAGCATGTGTATTTTGTGGCTGAAACCAAGGGCGATATGTCTACGATGCAACTCAAGGGGATTGAGGAAGCGAAGGCACATTGCGCGAGGGAGCATTTTAAGGCAATTAGTGGAGCAAATGTCGTGTATGATGTGGTCGACAGTTTCGAGAGGTTGATGCTAAAGGTTTTACAATAAGCCTTGCTTTATCAATTCCATATACTGAAAACATGTTGAATTGCTTGAAATCTATAACTTGACAGGAGAGGATTTGCATATGTCTTTTAAACAGCCAGTTCTCATCAGTACAACACCTTTCTTACCGGGTCATGCGATTACTGAGTATAAAGGGATTGTTTTCGAGCGCGTCGTCGCTGGTGTGGGGCTTGTGACAGAATTCTTTGCAGGTTTTTCTGATACTTTTGGCGGTAGATCTGGTCGGATGGAAAGTCAAATGGATAATCTCTATCAAACATTGCTGGAAAGCATGATTGAAAGGGCTTCAGAAGTTGGTGCGAATGGCATCGTTGGTTTCTCCATTGATATTGATGAAATCAGCGGCAAGGGTACATCCATGCTGATAATTCAAGGCTTGGGAACAGCGGTGTTGAGCAAACCATCTTCACCTAACATAGCCCCCAATGCTTCGAAAACCTCGAAGGATACCCTTTGGCAATGTGCTAAATGCGGTAAGGTGTTTTCTCGGGAGACGAAGTACTGTACGTCCTGTGGGGAGATTAGGCATTATGACTGGGTTTGTTCATCCTGTGCATCTATAAATGGAGTAAATGCTAATTTCTGCGCGCGTTGTGGGAAAGCACGTGAAACCTTTGAAGAAAAGGTGCCTATCGTTCATGAACTGCCCAACGGGATTATCGTCGAGGATGTCTATATTGATATTGAGCAGTTTAAAAGCGCGGGAGAAGTCTATAAATATCTGATCGAACGCTATGGTAGCAATAAAAACGATAATTTTAAACGGTTGCTCTCAAGAATGTCCGATACATCAATGATCGAACGCTCATATGGAAACAGAAGACAGGAAGCAATCGATCTAGTACACCGTTTTTTTGACCATGGGATGCATGTTTACGAGATCGACGGATCACTTGATAAAGTTAATTGTCCTGAATGCGAGGCAGAACAAAAACCAGATCGAACATTCTGCTTTAAGTGTGGGGCGTTATTTATATCTGAAAGTTAGTGACTTCAAGCGTCTACACTTACCTGTTGACTTCTAATTATTTATTGATGAGCTGTCCATCATGCAAAACGCAAATATTAAGCCAACTATCGATTCATGTTTCAAGAAGTGAGGTGCTCTTTATGGCAATGTGGCTAACCCGGGCGGGTCGCTATGGAGAGTTCGAGAACAAGTTCCTTGAAGAAAATCGCATCTACTGCACTTGGGATGAACTTACTGTACCCTTGACGGAGTTCGCCACAAAGCAAGATTTACAACATTACTTTACCGAGAATGATCCGGACACCAAGGTGAAAACGGCCATGAACTGGGCCAGCCAGGTATGGCCGTTTGGACATGAAATGAAAGTGGGGGAGATCGTCGTTCTCCCAAGTAAGATCAACCCAGTCATTCATTTCGGAAAAATCAAGGGCGAGTATGAGTTCCACCCAAACAACCTAAACCCGTATTACCATTCAAGGAGAGTGGAGTGGTTTGCCCGAAGTGTTCCAAGGTACTACTTCGATCAGGATATCCTTTACTCGTTTGGAGCATTCATGACCATCTGCCGGATCAGGCAGGAAGAACGCATCATGGAAGTGGTGAAAGCTTTCATGCATGGTAAATCGCCGCTACTAACCCAGCCTACGGATTCAAGCGATACTGAAGCTGAACCCGTCAATATCGAAATGGACGCCTTGGCGAATATCACGAACCTGATCATTCGCAAGACAAAGGGCCATGGTTTGGCTCGTATCGTGGACGCTATCCTTCGTGCAAAGGGTTTCACGACGTTTGTCAGCCCTCCCGGCGCGGACAAAGGTGTGGATATACTCGCTTCGTCTGGCGAGCTGGGCTTTGGAGGGCAAAAGATTTGCGTGCAGGTGAAGTCCACCGATGCGCCGGCAGAACGGATTGTTCTGGATCAACTGGGCGGTGTGATGAAGAACTTTGGTGCTGATTATGGTCTATTGGTGTCCTGGAGTGGGTTCAAGTCCTCAGTGATCAACGACACAGCCAAACAATTCTTTGATATCCGGCTTTGGACACACAAGGATATCATTGAGGAATTCTTGAGCCATTATGATGCGATGGATGATGAGATCAAGGAACTGATACCGTTGAAGAAAATCTGGGTTGTGAATACGGTTGATGAATAAGAGCTCGAGGTTCAATGCTATTTAAGACCATTGCAGGGAAGCGCGTCTGTATGATCCTCTATTTTGCTTCCATAGAGCGGGGAACCGCTCAATATATCACGTTGTACAATGATACTGACCTGCCACAAAAAGGGTTGTCCAATGATAAAAAGTAATAGACTACCTTAAGAAGTAAAGGGCGTGTGAAAATCAAGAATAACTGATACACAGAAGAGTAAATTGCCCACGCGTTTAAAAAGCGGAGATGGGCATGGCGGTGCCAGTTCTGTCGTAAGCTGGGAATCGCGTAGCAGACTTTCTACCGCTGGCGCAGAAAGTATACGGGTATGATACCTAGCAACCTAAAGCTTACCGTCATGCTACAAGTTATTCCGAGACTATCTATATAATCAGAACTTGCATCGTTTCAGAATAGAACAGCTGCAGCGAAGTTATTAGAGCAATATCTTTGAAGAGTGGGAGCAGATGGAAAACGGATTCAATCGAATTTATAAACTTGTGGAGGGATTTAATGAAACGTAATGATAAGCACTTCACATCATTATCGGGCACTCCATGGCATGTAGGCTATTTATCCATGGAAGACGGTGACTACCGGCGCGATAAACGGAGATGTAAAAACTTCGAACTTGGTAAATGCATGATAATAAGAGCCCCATGCCTTGGCTCATCACATTGTCCAAAGTACTCTGAGATATACTCTCGCAACGCGTTGATTAATATGGATAAACCCAGGGATAGTATTGCACCTCTTAAGCCAAATGTAATTGACAAATCAAAGCCAGAAAAGCGTCGAAAGTTTTCATACCCCCAAATGAGCAAAGAGGCCAAGATGATAACCGTAGAAAGAGGAGATAGAGTTACGATCTGTTCATTACATACACATGTAACATTCGAGTTCATAGTTCCACATAGCGATCGACTGCCTGCAATGGCTGCACCAACTCTTGGGGCGAGGCTTAATACATCTGTGTTTTACAATGGCTGTTATTACAAAGTAATTCTCATAAAGAAAAAAGTGTGGTAATACCGATAGAGCTATAAACTTACGCCTGACGATAAGAATTGTTATTCAATATCTCGAAAAAGCACTGTATCGCCAAACTTCTATGAACATATTGAATGATTCGGCATTGAGGTTTAGATACTGGCTGAACCCTTACACGATTCTCCGTTTCAGAGTGCCCCATCCCCGTCTGTATCAATAACATCAGCGCTTTCCATAAAAGGACGTCCATCTCGATACGAGGTTGGCGTCCTTTTTGTTATTATGGAAAGCGTTGAATTGTAAGGGTTACAGCCATTTTCTTGGTTGGTGTAATGTCTTTGTAGCTGAGTTCTCAGGCTTGTTGCAACCCAGATATTACCATGCGCCGGACACTCTTACACCAATGCTTACCGGATGCACCCAAATGCACCCACTTTCAAAGCAACGATGACCAGACCCACATTCGTCAATAATGATAGATTCATTTTTACTTCATCAATGGAGCGTGCATTGCCGATCACATCCCATTGCTGGAAAACTGCCGCTAAAGAATCCAGATCAACGGAAACGACGGTTCAATGCTTTTAGCGATTCATGGTTTCTATGAAAGCAGGAGAATATGAAGGTTGGGTGTTGAGAAAACCACGTCAAAATTGTACTGGGATATTATTGACACAATGCACTAATTGATATATAATCCTAATAGTAGAAATTGTTGGGGGCGGCCTCATGACTAGACGCAACACGATTCAATGTGCATTGGTTCTTGAAACCGTCAATAAGCTTGGGAGTCACGCGACTGCCGACGAAACCTACACCGAGCTGGCAAAGGAACATCCCAGCATCAGCCGGGCAACCGTATACAGAAACCTTCAGCGGTTGTGCGAAAGCGGCCAGATCCATCGATTGGAGGTTCCCGGCGGAGCCGACCGTTTTGACCACCTTAGCCACCAACACTACCACGTAAGGTGTACAAGGTGCGAACGTGTCTTTGATGTAGATATGAACTATATCGTGGATCTGGAGAAATCTGTTAGCGATACGCACGGATTTCTGCTGACAGGGCACGACATCGTTTTCAAGGGCATCTGCCCAGACTGCCGGAAGGATACGTCCGGCGAAAGCGGAGGCCAAGCATTTTCCGGTACCCCTACGGGATTGGATAACCCGTAAAAATATAGGAGGAGGATCGGTATGAGGAGTATTACAAAACTTGATCTGCAGTATGCACATAGGTTCTACGGCTTCAAGGGTGAAGCACAGTATCTGCACGGCCACACGGGTATCCTGACCATCGAAGTGGAAGATTCCGTGAACCTCGGCGTCAATATGGTTTTCCCCTGTAATGAGATTCAGAAGACCGCTTGGGAAGTGCTCAAGGATTTTGACCATGCGCTGATCCTGCGCCAGGATGACCCCCTGTTGCCTGCCATTCTCGATGTGTACGAGAAGCAGGGCATCAAAGACGGAGCACCGACCAACCAGATGAAGGGCCCCGCGTTTAAAACCGAACTCGCGACCGCATACCCGGATTGCCGCATAGTCGTGACCAAGGAAACCATGACCGTTGAGGGCATGATTAAGATCGTATATGATCTACTGAAAGACAAGCTAAACATCGCTAAACTCACCTTCACCAGCGGCGTGAATGCAGCTTCCGAGGAATACGTGACCAAGAACAACATTGATCGTTGCCCGCTTTGCGGCATTGCCCTGAATGAAAACGGCGTATGCCCCAAGTGCGGCTACAAGAAGTAATTTAACGACGGTTCAACAAGAAAGGGGACTCGCGCGACGCGAGTTCCCTTTCTTCGCATTCAGATAAATGGAACTGTAGACCAAGAATATAACTACGCGATGCAACAAGCGAGCACAGTGTTCGATCACAGTAATACAGCAATATGGTTGCTATTACAAATAGTAGTCGTATACAGCAGTATTGTCAATTCAAATGCTTCATTTTTATTCAATACTCCAATCATGGTTCCTCGCAAACTTAATGATCCCATCCCTACCCACCACACCCTTAACGACCAGCAACCGCCAAAGTTGCTCATCCCAAGTATCCAAAACCAGCGGGCTAGTTGCAAGCGCGTCAATGAATCCCCGCAACTCTCGCTCGCGATTCGCCTTGTCAGCGAGCTCGGCGTTCAGCTTATCAAGCCTCGCCATAGCTTGCTGATGCCTGTCAACCAAACTGTTATACTTACTTGAATATACATCCTGATCTTGGGCTTTATCAGCATTTTCATGCACGCAAGCGCTGACCAAGCCGGAAACCAACGCGATTTCCTCGTTCACCTTGGCAATCTGGGCATCCAGCTTTGAGTGGTCGCTTAACATTTTCAGCATGAGCCTGCAATCCGCAATGACCTGTTCACGGTTGCCCATCAGCTCGTTGTAGGCTTTCAGGAACGCCACCTTGATATAATCTTCCGTCAGGTGCGGGGTCGCGCATTTGTGCTCCCCATTGAATTTGGCATTGCAGCGCCAGATCACCTTGCGATATTTGTCAGTGGAGTGCCAGACTTTCTGCCCAAAGAACGCGCCGCAATCGGCGCAGACCAACTTGGAGGAAAACACGCTGCTGCCGCTGTAATGACCGCCAATACCCTTGCGGCGCTCAATCTCGGCTTGCACCAAATCAAATTCGTTAGGGCTTATAATCCCCTCGTGACTGCCTTCTACATAGAATTGCGGCACCTCGCCAGTGTTGGTTTTCATCCGCTTGGTCAGGAAGTCCACCGTGAAACGCTTTTGCAGTAAGGCATCACCCTTATACTTCTCATTTCGTAGGATACTGTTTACCGTGGTCTGGCTCCATTTCTGCTTGCCGGAGGGTGTGGGGATGCTGTTAGCATCCAAATGGCGGCAGATACCAGCAGGCGTTTTTCCCTCCAGAAACATGCGGAAGATGAGCCTGACAATCACAGCTTCCTTCTCGTTAATCACTGGCTGCCCGTTCTCGCCCTTCTCATAGCCCAGAAAATGCTTGTATGGCATGCTAACCTTGCCGTCAGAAAACCGCTTCCGTTGCCCCCAGGTCACGTTTTCGGAGATGCTGCGGCTCTCCTCCTGAGCTAGGGAAGACATGATCGTGATCAGCAATTCGCCCTTGGAATCCAGCGTCCAGATATTCTCCTTTTCAAAGAAGATCTCAACGCCGCGTTCTTTGAGCTTGCGTACTGTGACGAGGCTGTCCACGGTGTTGCGGGCGAAGCGGCTGACCGACTTGGTGACGATCAGGTCGATCTTTCCAGCCAGAGCATCTGCAATCATCTGGTTGAAACCCTCACGCTTCTTGGTGTTCGTACCCGTGATGCCCTCGTCGGTATACATGGACACATAGGTCCAGTCCTCATGCTGCTGGATGAATTTAGTGTAGTAGTCGATCTGCGCCTCGTAGCTGGTGAACTGCTCATCGCTGTCGGTCGAAACGCGGGCATAGGCAGCCACACGCCGCTTTGCAATGGAGGTTATGGGAACCGCTGTAAAAACGTTCCTGGTCGCGGGTATGCAGGTAATCGAGCTAGCCATCAGCGTGGCCTCCTTTGGGTTATCATTCGCTGCCGAGCGGCTTCTTTCATATCAGGTTGCCAGCTGTCAGCCCTTGAGCGGTCAAGCCATGAACGATCCAGCACACGCCCATCTTTCAAGTGGAATAGTAGCCTGTTATCCTCGGGAACTTCAATGGACTCAATGCTAGCTGTGAGAATTGCAGCATCGTATTCAGCCTGCCCCAGCACCTCCACACAGACCGCTTTCAGCGTATCCTCCGGGATTTTCTTGCCCCGGCAGAAGCGTTTTCCCTTTTCCTGATACGTTCTACAGTTCCAGCCGACACTACCGTTGCTCGTTACTCGTTTGTAGGGCTTGCCGCAATGGGGGCAAAGGATCAGCCCTGAAAACTCGCTCAGCTGTGGTTTGGCTCGATGCGCATTCAGTTCAGCCAACCGTGTGAGCAAGTCTTGTGTGGCCTGAAATGTGGTCTCGTCAATGATGGCGGGGTGTGATTCTGTCGCAAAATATCTGGGCAGTTCACCATTGTTGTGGCAGAGCTTTTTCTCCAGATGGTTGTTGCGGTATCGTTTTTGCAGCAATGCGTTGCCTGTGTACTTCTCGTTGCTGAGGATGGCGTGGATCCTGGGCACGCTCCATTGCCCACCAAGAGCGCCGCTTACCCCTCGCGCATTCAGATCGCGGCAAATGGCACCGAAGGTATCGCAGGCAAGAGCGCGTTGGAAAATCTCCTGTACCACCAATGCCTCACTGCGATTGATGGTTATACCAGTCTTACTGATTGTGTATCCGAACATGAACCGCCAGTTGACCAGCTCGCCGCTTTCAAAGCTTTTGCGTACCCGCCACTTTTGGTTTTCACTGGCGGAGAGGCTCTCCTCCTGAGCGTAAGAAGCCAGGATCGTGAGCATCAGCTCCCCATCGGTGCTGATGCTGTGCAGATTCTGCTCTTCAAAGAAAACATCCACCCCCAGCGCTTTGAGCTCTCGCACGGTCTCAAGCAGAGTGACCGTGTTGCGTGCAAAGCGGGAGATGGATTTCGTGATCACCAGATCGATTTGACCGTTGCGACAGTTAGTCAGCATCCGCTGAAAACCGTCGCGGGCTTCCTTGGTACCCGTCAGCGCCTCATCGGCATACACGCCACAATACTGCCACCCCGGATGTTGCTGGATGAACGCGCTGTAGTAGCTGACCTGCGCCGACAAGGAATGCAGCATCGCGTCCTTGCCGCTGGATACGCGGGCGTAAGCCGCCACCCTTGTCCGTCGCTCAAGCCTTTGTGGATGCTCGATTTTCCGTATGATTTTGGGCATCGTGTCACCTCCTCGGTGTGACATGTTAGCTCGACGTCAGCCCGTTATCAAGCTCATGTCCCGAAACAGACTACCCAAAGATAAGCCGTACTTATGCAGCATCATGGTATCAATTTTTCTGTGTGAGTCACAGAGAGCACTTCAGAAAGAAAAGGATCAAAAGCACGTATTTGCAGACCTTGGATTGGCCCACCTGTACAGCAGAAAGCTCCGAATCCAGCATCCGGAGCTTTCACCGCAGATTGGCAAGATTCCTAAACAGATTCCCTGTGCCATCATTACTTTTATACCGTAGGAATCTAACGATTTTAGCACCAACCATATCGTATGCAACGCAATCTGCACATTCTGCAACAGTTTGCGAGTTTCATATTCTTCGTTTTGCCTGGCTGAAATCCACCAGGATATGGAATTGTTGTCTTTGATATTTCGTCACAATTCGTAATCGCCCGATGCTTCGGGCTGATAAAGAACCTTCTTGATCATAATGCGCTTTAGACCGCCGGGTGTTAACCAGTTAATGACATCGCCCTCACGATAGCCTATGATTGCTGTACCGATAGGGGAAAGAATCGAAATCTTTCCGGTAGAACGGTTCGCTTCATTTGGATAGACGAGCGTGATTTCTTTTTCTTCATCTTCTAGCATGATCAGAACACGCGACCGCATAGTAACTACGTCGCGAGGTAATTCTTCAGCGTTTACCACGTTGGCCCGCGTGAGTTCGACTTGTAACGAGCGTAATGAATTACTCTGCTCCGTGACACCGTTGAGCGCATCCTCGATCAGCCGCATAAGCCGTTTATGGTCTAGCTCATTGATGTAAAGACTCCGTTCCAAGTTTATTCCCTCCCGAACTGTGTAAAATGGTTTGTGAACATGAACGCTGTGTTTAGCTTGAAGCTGTCACTATCCTGCATCAAGAACGGATGTACACGATGTAAGATGAGTGATGATTCCCTCTATGAATGAGCCTTCATTGCCATGTGCGAAGTCTTTATTATCGGGTTTAGTGCTTGAAAGCACAAATCTGAGTAAAAACAAAAAAGACCCTATCATATCGCCTCAAGCAATCTTAATAAAGCCTTTCATGGTAGCCTTTCCAAAACACCCATGCCGGTTCTTTACTCGATAATACCAGTTGCGTATTTGATTGTCAAGCAGTCAGGTAGGCCGCCACCCGCAAACGTCGCTCAAGCCCTTTTGGATGCTCGATTATTCTTATGGTTTTTGGAATCATATCACCTCCGTAGTGTGACATGTTACCTCGGTGTCAGCCTGTTATCAAGGTCATGTCGCGAAACAAACTACCCAAAGATAAGCCGTACTTATGCAGCATCATTGTATCAATTTTGCCGTACTCTTCTTTGGTGATCAGCCGCAGGGATAGCATCCGCCGCGCCTGCGCCATCGCGGAGCAGTAGGCAAGAATATTGTCATTCATGGCACTCACGATCCTTTTTTATAACGATGGGCGATGTAGCAGGTATGGGAGCAGAACTTCCGACGCTGCCGTTCATAGCCCATGAAATGCTTGCCACAACTGGCGCAGGTGTGCTCCACCTTGGCTTTGCTTTTGAGCAAGTCGCGATGGGCATTCCACCAAGTCATTCGACACTGATCGGAGCAAAAGCGGCGCTGCCGATGCCCTGGGCATAAGGTGAAGCCCTTTCCGCACTGGGCGCAGGTACCAGTTAAAGCAGGGGCAGCCTGTACTTCAAGAGGTTCTGGGCGCAGATTACGCAGGCAAAAGGACTTCACGGTATTACGTGAAATCCCCAGCGCATCGGCAATAGCCGCGTGGCTGTCGCCCCTTAGTCGCATACCAATGATCTGTTTTTTCTGTTGGTCTGTCACCCAGCACAGCTCCATTTCTCCGATTTATCAACCGTCACCGCAAAAACACCCGCGTATCCAGCCCCACAATGCCATCCGCCTTGATGCCGCAGGCCGTCTGCAACGCCACCACCGCCGCCTTGGTAATACTCCCGTACACGCCGTCCAGCTTGCCTGGCGCATACCCTTTGGCCAGCAAGCGCGTCTGCACCGCCAGCACATCATCGCCGCGCATCAGCGGCTGCCCCGGCGTAACGCGCAGGAGCCGCGTGCCCAGATCCAGCGCCGGTTCTTCCGCGCCACTTTCAGCGGGTTGGTTCGCATGATCATCCGTTTCCTCCACGCCTGTCTGCGCATCGCCCGCGCTCGCTTCGGTGAAATAGTCGATGTAGGGTGAGCGGAACCAGTGCGTCCAGCCGCGACCCTTAACCTTGGTTTTCACAATGCCGTAGCTGAAACCCTTTGCTTCAATGGCCTCGCCATTACCGATGTAAACGCCCACATGGCCGCTTTTCCAGAGGATCAGGCCGGGCAGCTCCGGCAGAGTGGCGATCGTGCCCTTCAACTTTGCGGCATTGTAGGCACCGTTTGCGCCCTGATCCGGCCTGCCGTCTAGCCCGTAGACCTGCGTGCCATCATCGCGCGTCCAGTAATAGCCCTTGATTAGCCCAATGCAGTCAGCGCACTTTTTTCCGGCGGCGATATCCGCCCGGTAGCGACTCATACGGTTCTCCGCGTATGACTTGGGATATTGCTTCGCTTTGCGCGTAAGAAGGCTCTGTGTACAAGCGTAGCAGCATGTGCCAAACCAATAGGCTTGACCCAGCCCCGCCTTCGCCCACTGAACCAACCCCAGATTCGTCTTGACCGTCATGCTTGTCCCTCCAAAAGGAAAGAGGGCGGCGATGCCTCGCCGTCCCCCAGTGTTACTTGATTTCGTTATCCTTATCGCGGTCATGCAGCTGTTCGAGCACATCCTTGAGCTTCTGCGGAATCGGAAGACCCAGATGCCCCGCATTTTCCAGCATCGACACGCCTTCGTTGGAGCAATAGAAGAACAGCACCGCCGTGCGCAGCGCGCTGCCGTTGCCGATTAGGTAGGTATCCACGATATGACCGACGCCCACCAGTACGAAGATCAGTACCTTCTTGGCAATGCCCCGGAAGCCAACCTCGCTGGAAAGCGTCCTGTCCGCGATGGCGCACATCACGCCCGTTACGTAGTCGGCAGCCATTAGCGCGATCAGCGCATAAAGCAGACCATCGAAACCGCCGACAAACCAACCGAGAAAACCGCCCACGGCCATCAGCGCCGCCTGAATCCAATTCCAGATTTCCTTCATGTAGAACATCCTCCTGCTTTCTGTGTTTATATAATGAAGCGCCCCTGCTTTCACAGAGGCGCGAACCGGGAACCCGTTATAGTCCAAGGATCAGCGTTTGCAACTGCTGCATCACGGCTGCCTGCGGTCTGCCCGTCATGATGGGGATCCAAGCCGGGTCAGGCAGTTTGTTCGCCCAAGCCACATCAAAACCGTTGATGGCATCCACCACCTGCTCAATCGCCTTACGCAGTTCCAGCACATGAAACGGCCAGTTCTTCACGGTTGTTTTACCAGCAATCACGTCCTCGAACCAGCTGACCGCTGAAAGGCCGTAAAAGTCGCGAACGTTGTTGACAGCAGTTCGCAGACTCCTGATGTGCGAAGCCTTGACTTTCGTCACATTGGGAATAATATTCTCAAAGGGCGATGTCAACACCGTAAAGCTTCGCACCCCCTCAGGGCTGACAGCTTCTGAGCCACTGTCCACGCTGCGAAAGGTGACGGTGTAATTACCCGGCGAAAGCGCGGCGGGCGTGTAGATCGTCGGTACTCCATTGGCCAGCATCCCAGAGGTGGAAAACCGCTCCGGATTGGCAACCGAGTCCTCCCAATCTGCCGTGCCGATCTTCACGCACACCTTCTGCGTCCCGCCGCCCAGCCTCGTGCCGGTCGTGATCAGGAAGCGTGGCGTGGTGGAGTAGGTCTGCCCTGCCGCCTTGGGTGCGGTAATCACCAGCACGGTCGGCGGGCTGACCTTGCGAACCACGTTGCTGAGCGCATAGGCGGAGATCGCATTCAGGGTATCGGTCGCGCTCAGGCGATAGCGCGTCGACATGCCTGAAACGCCGGACGGCGTGGCCTCATACGAACCTGAGGTCGCTGTGGTCGTGATCGTTGTAAGCGCTGCATACGCGCCCCAGGTAACGCCATCCGCTGATGTGGCTTGCTGAATGACCACTTGCTTAATTGTGCTCGTACCAGCCACGATGCCGCTCCAAGCAAGGGCGATCGTGCCCACATCGTACACCGCAGGCGAGGCTGTAAACACAGTCGGCGCCATCGGCGGGATGTTACGCCTGACACTGTTGCTGGATACCAGCCACGCCGAGTAGTAGGTTTCCCCGGCTGTGCCTTGAATCCGGAGCCGGAATCGCCGGTACGTGCCCGCTGTGACGGAGGGATTCACGCTCTGGCTGCCGCTGGTCGCGGTACTGCTTACGACGGTCAGCGCCGTCCAGGCGCCCCAAGTGGAAGCATCCGTCGATTCGCTGTATTGCAGCTCATACGCGGTGATCGTATTGCCTGCGCCATGGGTCGCCCCACTCCAGGAGAGTGTGACCGCGCCTTCCGTAAGCGTCGCGCTGAGCGAGAAAGCGGTTGGCAGTCCACAGGCCGTAATGGAGCAAAGGATGCTGGCGCTGGTCTTGACGGCAGAACTGACATTCAGCGCGTCGATCGTCGTGACCCCAAACTGCGTATATGTGCCAATGACCCGTGACACTGTGGGGGCATAACTGCCACTGCCTGCGGTCTGCGTAAGGGTGGTAAGCGTCACCCACGCGCTCCAGTTGGCATTGTCCGTAGAAGTACGACTGGCGATCGTGAATCCCTTGATCGCGCTGGTTCCCCCGGCCGCGCCACTCCACGTGAGGGAGATCGCCTCCGTGCTATACACGGCAGGCGAAGCAGTGACGGCAGTAGGCGCAGTCGGCAGCGTGTTTCGGCGCACTGAGTTGGTGGAGACCTTCCAAGCGGAATAGTAGCTTGCTCCGGCAGCGCCGCGTGTGCGCACCTGAAAGCGGCGGTAGTTCCCGCGTGTGGAGGATGGTGCGACTGACGCACTGCCACTGGTGGCAGTCGTGGTAACGGTCGTCAGCGCTGTCCACGCGCCCCAGGTAGCATTGTCGCTGGATTCGCTGTACTGGATCTCATACGAGGAAATGGCGTTGTTCGTGCCACTGGCTGCTCCGCTCCATGAGAGCGTTACATTGCCTTCTGACAGCGTGCTACCAATAGAGCAGGCGGTAGGCGCGGTACAGGCAGTTGAGTTCAGCTGGTAATTCAGCGTCAGCGTCCCGGTGATGCCGCTACGTAGGTTGAGAACGTTGCCGGAACCGGATGTGGTTCGCCTAAGCGTAAAGGATATTGTGCCATTGCCAGCCGTCAGCAAAGCGTTGCTATACCCGCTCAGAGATACCGTGTCAGAGTGCGTAGCGCTGTTGGAGGAAAAAGTGCCAGTCGAGCCAGTGCCCGAACCCAGCGAAAAATCAAGATACCCAACGCCGGAGTACGTGCGGATACTGCTCAGGTACAGCGTACCGGACGTGATCGACGCGCCAGTTACGGTCGCGCCTGATGCCGCTGCCGTGAAGGTGGTTCCCGCCGCCATATCGGTATTGGTCTTGGTAAAACTGCTTAGGGAATAGGAAATCGAAGGCATCCGATCACCCCTTACTCGTACACAGCGGTCACCAGCGAGTTGACCAACCCGCAGAGCGCCGTGTTCAGGCGCGTGTCGGTGAGGTTCAACGCCGGGATGGTTACAGAGCCTTTCGGTACCAGAACGTCCGCAATCCCAAGCTCATAGGTATCGTTGCTTCGGGTCAACGTAGGCGCCACAGGGACTTCTGACGGGGTGCCGGTCAGCGTTGCCAGATAGATACGTCGTTCCACGGCGTTGAAACGTACAACGACTCGGTCAATACGTGGATTCACGCCGCTGGCTGTGGTAAGATTCAGATCCAGCGCATCTGTATTTTCATACGAGTATCCGTTGATCCATGCGCTTCCAGCCGCAATGCTGACCGCCATGCCGCTGCCCGGCGTGACCAGCAGGTTCGATGCACTGGTATAGAAGATCCCGTTGCTGACCAGCCTGCCAAAATAGGCGGCAAAATCCGTGGCACTGTAGACACGGTCGCCGCCGGAGGAATTGAAGAACCCGCTCTTTTCCATAGTCTTAGCCGCCTTTCAGTTTTTGGAGAAGGGATAACGCGCCTTTACCGAACACAATGTTCAGGGATTGCCCGCTCGCGTCGTAGCTTTCTTCGATCTCCGTGATACGCGCAGACAGGGTCACGCCCCACTTTTTGGAGAGCACGGTGACCATTTGTCCCAGGTCGAAATCGACCTTATAGCGCAGGTTCCCGTGCGGATTAACCTCCGCGTCAAAGGAATGCGCCATGGATAACTCCGACAGCCTGTTCTGGCCGCGATACAGAAGCGCGGAAGAATACCCCGCGCCGAAATCCGCCTGCCGCAGGTCTTTCGCATCGACAAAAACTTCCCGTCGGGCTTCCCCAGCGCTATTCGCTATGGAAGCCAGCACGCGCGACGCACCATCACCCTCTCCGCCGATGAGCGCCGTATTGGCGTAGTCCACAGCGCTCTGCGTATAGATTTGCGACGTCAGGTTTTCATACTCACGGGAGAAAACGGCCTGAGAAACTACACCAGTATAGAGAGCAACTGTCAGATTTCCCGTTATGGGGTCAAACACCGTCTTGATGCCCCTGTCAGAAGCATCACACAGCCCAATGACGGTATCCAGAAGGTTTTTGTAGGATACCTGCGTGTTGGCCGTCACGCCAAGGACAGGCGAAGTGAAAGAAACGCCAGCTATCTGCCGATTGGTGTCGCCGGGCGCGATCATGTGATTATTGATGAGCTGCAAAGCGCATACGGACAAATCCCCGCTGAGCGTTTCCGTGCCCCAGATAATGCGGCGTGCTAGAAAACTGGTCGCGAACCGCCCGCTGACGGTGATTGTTTCCTTATCAGATTGTGCCATCTCCAGATGTTCAATGATACCGACTTCTTCATCGTCGCTTTTCCAGAGGAAATGGCCGAGTGTCAGCAGCGCAATGTTATCCGGGGTGGCGATGGCTTTCAGTTCAAAGGCGCCGCATTGGGAATATCGGCGTGTCCAGCGCAGGTATTCAAAGGATTCCACAACGCCGATCAACCGACGTGTGTTCCCATACACATACAGTTCCACACTACACCCCCAGAAACTTTGGCCGATACAGGATGGTCACTTCCAGCAGATCCATATTTGCCGTGGCATTGTAGCGCAGCAGATTGCGCCGGGGTTCCAACTGTAGGAACACCGAACTGGTGTCCAACAGGGAGAAAGCGTTGCTTTCCACAGATCCCAGCACCCGCGTCACCTTCTTGCCCGCAAAGTGTGTGTACACATGCAGTTCTTCTCCAGACTCCATGACTGTGTTCAAGCGAAGCACATCCCCGGTATCAAGACTCATGAGCTCCGGGTTGGTCACGCTGCCAAGCGACCGAAAGATGATGTGGCACCCGCAGGCAACGTCGCCGATATTATCCACCGTGATGATCTGGCTGGGCTGCCGGATGCCGAATTCCAATCCGACGTCTGGTATCTCAAGCGGAAAGAGCAACAGCGGCGACCACATGGCCAGTTCTTCGCGAATCTCCTCCAGCGCCTCAAAGAAGGGAGACGGGCACAGAAGGCTGATGAAGAAATTCGGTGCGCGCTCGCGGGAGGAAGCTGTGAAACCCGCCTCCTCCACGACGCAAGCAATCTGTCGGTTGCGGTAGACCAGTGTTCCTTGCAGTTTGGGCGTGAACACCCGCAGGAAACGCCGTCGCTGGTCGTAGGTATCTGCTACCGTGGGGGTGATGACCGACCCCTCCAGCGTGATGTTGCGCATGTCCATGGCAGACGAGATGAAAAAAGCGCCGTCCTGATCGGGCGCTTTGAAGGTATTCACGGTCTGGCGCACTTTTCCGGTGCCATCCACCCGCGTCAGGAAGAAGGGTCTAGTTTGCCGGAGGGTGACGCTTTCACCATTCGTGTTCGTATAGCTCAGTTCCAACGGCACACCTCCTAATACTCAAGCGCCAGTTTTCGGGATAGGTTCTTGAACTCGCGCGCGATCTCTTTTTCAGAGAGCGCTTTGGGCGATACGACCGAGATGTTCTGGGTGATGCTGGCACCGGTGGTCGCTGCACCAGCGCCATATCCGTTCATCTTGGCATTCATGTCAAAGCTCGTGGGGATGGCATTTTGCATATCTCTAGCCACACCGGCCATGGCTTCTTCAAACCCGACCCCGATGCCTTCACCCATGTTGCGGCCAAGCCCAGCAAACAGCGTCGAAGGCGAGTGGATACCAAAAAAGTTCTTGATGCTGTCCACTACGCCGCCAAAGAAACCGGAAATCTTATCGCGGAGCCACGCGCCCGCATCCGATATACCCTGCCACAGCCCCTTGATGAGATTGCCGCCCACAGTGGCGATCTGGCTAATGGAACTCGTGAACCCGTTCACCAGCGCTGTGATAATTTGCGGTACGGCCTTCACAATCTCGATGATGATGGTCGGCAGGTTCTTGATCAGGGCAACGAACAGTTGCACACCCGCGAGAATGATCTTGTCGATGTTCCCCACAAACGCCCCAGTCAGCGCGCCGACAATCTGGGGTACAGCCGCGACCACGGTCGTGATGATCTGCGGCAACGCCTGAATCAGCGCGACCAGCAGCTTGATACCCGCGTCGATAATGAGCGGGATGGCGGTAATGATCGCGTTAATGATGCTGGAAATGATCTGCGGAATCGCTTTGACAATGGCCGCGATGATCGTCGGCAGCGCCGTGACCAGCGCGGTCAGGAGCTGAATACCCGCCTGGATGATCTGCGGGATGGACTGGATCAGGAAATTCACCAGCGCGTCGACGATGGCAGGCAAAGCCTCTATCAGCTGCGGGATAGCATTGAGCAAGCCTTGCGCAAGCCCCAGGATCAGCTGCAGCGCCGCGTCCAGCAAGAGGGGCAACTGTTCCAGCAATCCCTGCACAATGGTCGTGACAGCGGTCACAGCGGCGGGAATGAGCGTGGGCAGCGCTGCCCCGATGCCACCCACCAATGTGGTGACCAGCTGCACCGCTGCCGCAACCAGCAGCGGCAGGTTTTCAATCAAAGCGCCGGTGATCGTCATGACCGCGCTCACCGCCGCTGGGATCAGTTCCGGCAGCAGGCTCAGAAGCGTTCCCAGCACCTGCGTGAACAGGGAGATAACGGTTTCAAGCAGCATCGGCAGCAGATCTCCGATGGCCGTAAGGATAGCACCCGTCGCGACAGGCAAAGCACTCACGACGTTTTCCAGCACCGGCACAATGTTTTGCACGACCGCCTGAAACGCGTCCACCAGATTCTGCGTCAGGTTGGTCATGTCAGCGTTTGCATTGCCTAGACCCGCCGTAAAGGAACCAAGCGCGGCTTTCATGAGCCCCAGCGCGCCGGAAATCGTCTGCGTGGATTCCCTGGCGAAGTTGCCCGCATACTGCTCCGTGTTTTCAAAGAACATCTGCATGGCCAGTTCGGCCTTTTGCGAGTTGCTGGCCGACGCCCAGGTGAAATCCAGCCCCTTGGCAAGCGCATACGCTTCAAGGGTTGTGGCGTTCATGGACACACCGAGGTTGTCCATCATGGTGAAGTTGCCCTTGGCAGCGCCCGCGACAGAATCAAGCGCCATCTGCATGTCAATGCCCATAACGGAAGCCATATCGGCTGCGCGCTGCATGGCTTTTTCGGTCAGCTCGAGACTTTTCTGCTGTTCAACACCCGAACCCTGAAACAACGCGCCCATTTTATTGGCGGTGGCGAGGTATTGACTCTGTGATACGCCGAGGTTCTTGTAGGCTTCCTCGCCCGTGCGCTGGATGGAGTTGGCATACTTGCCAAACACCGCCTCCGAGCCGCCAAGATTCTGCTCCAGCTCGCCAAACTGCTGCACGACTTCCTTGCCGAGCTTGATCGCAGCGGCGCCGGCAGCAGCAGCCACCGTGCCCATCGCCTTGCCGATGCCGCTTAAGATACTGCCGAGCTTTTCAAACTTGCCGCCAGCTTTTTCGGCATTTTCGCCCGAATCGGTAATCTGTTCGCCCAGATCGTCCGCGTCCTCGGCGGATTCCTCCAGTTCACGCTCCATGCCGTTGAGTTCAGCCTGCGCTTTATTAAGTTGAATCTGCCAGTTCTGGGTGCGGCGGTCGTTTTCACCAAAAGAAGAAGCCGCGTTATCCAGCGCGGCTTTGAGTGTGGAAATCTTTTCTTTTTGGGCGTCGATTTCTTTGTTGAGAACGGCGTTTCGGGAGGTGACGGCCTGGATGGACTTGTCGTTTTTTTCAAACTGGCTGGTCGCCAGCGCCATTTCGCTGCCCAGCACCTTGAAGGTCTGGTTGATATCGCTGAGCGCTTGTCGAAATTCACGCTCGCCCTCAACCCCAATTTTCAGGCCGAAATTGTCCTGTCCCATATCCGTCACCTCCCATCAAATCCCCGGCGGGATGAGATCGTCAATCGATAGATTCCGCTTGGGTTTCTCAAGACCCAAGAACTGCTTGTGACAGCACCAGAGATCGAAGAACAGCCCGATGGGCATGAGCCAGAAATCATCCGCGCGCATGCCCATCGGCACCGTAGCAAAATAGTAAAGTCGGGTAAAGACTTCCTCGTCCGTTACCCGACTGCTACGTTTTTTGCGTTATCCTCTTCGCTCTCGATATTGCGCTTGGTGCCCCGGAACATTGCTTCCGTGATCGCTTCCTTATAAGCAGCCAGATCCAGCGGAGAGGTGAGCAGCTCAACCTCATCCTCGGTCAGCAGGGGTTCCGGCGTATCGCGGTTTTTCAGGTTGCGCACCAGAATGGACTGGTTGGCCAACAGAGTTAAAAGCCAAACGACCTCATCCAAGGCTAATTCGAAGTTTTCCGACTTCATGAGCTTCTCACCGAGATTTTCCAGCCCACCATAACGACGGGCGATTTCCTTAGTAGCGCGGGTCGTGAGAATCAGCTCATAGGGCTGCCCACCAATCACAATGGTAGCGCTGCGTTCCGTATCCATAGGATGATTCCTCCTGTTAAACTTATTCGCCGCCGGAGAGCGTGTACACAGGCTCATAGACCTGACCAAACCAGCCCGTAACTGTGGAGGTTGACACCCCAGCGGCGCCTTCGGTCACTTCGGCCTTCCAGGGGTGCTTTCCCAGACCGTCCAGTTTGTTGCGTCTTAGCACCGTACCCTCGATCGTCGGGGTCGAGAAGGTGATGGATTCGCCTTTGGTTTGTAGGTTGGTGGCGGGAATCCCGAATTTCACCTTGTAGATCCAGAAGTATCTGTACCTTCCATCTGGCTTGAGCGCACGGAAGCCAATCGCCACTGGCACGCCCGCGTTTTCACTCGCGGAAACCAGCACACCGTTGTCATCCGCCACCGCGCCAGTCAGGTCGCGCGCCGCTGCTACCCCAATATCGTCTACGCCTAGCGAGAGCGTGCCCGATTTGAAATCCTTAATCACTTCGGCAGCACCGTCGTCGGCATACAACACTGCTTCCGCAAGTTCGATGGACAACTCCGCCTTCATGGCTTTCGCCAGCGGAGCGGGCACGCCGTAGGTTTCCTCACCGTCCGAGGCTTCGGTGATTTTCGCGTAATACAGCCTATCCAGACCAATCGTCGCCAATTTTCATTCCTCCAATGTGTAGTGGGCTGCCGCATCGATGGCGAGGTGATGATACCCCGAATCATTCTCGTGCTCGATGTAACGCCTGTCGGTTATGGTAATGCCCGCTGCCAGCAGCGCTTTTTCGATCTGCCGCTTGAGTGGACGGTAGTTGCCTTGGGAAAACAGCGACAGCCGCGCTTCCTGCACCTCATATTGGGGGCAATCCCCGGCATACATGGCAAACGTGTCCGTCAGCGGGGTGATGACCACATAGGTTTCAGGCGCTTTCCCGGTGAAAACGCCTGTTTCTACTGGAATCGAAAGGGAATCCAGCAGGGTGTTGAGTTCTGAAAGTAAGCTCATATCTGTCGTAATTCCTCCTCCAGCTTAGCGATCATGGCATCTTCACAGGCTTTTTTGGACGACGACTTGGCCGGTTTCAGAAAAGGTCGCGCGGGCTGACCGTGTTTGCCGTACTCCAGAATATTAGCCAGCTTGGCGTTGCTGCCGCCTTTACTGCGCGGCTCAGCGAAACCCACCTTCACATTGTGATCCCCGTTACGATCCTGCCTGGCCTGAGATAGACCGATCGAGCGCAGTAGTTCACCCGTGCTCTTGGAACGGCGTTTCGTGCCCTTGCCAATGACCGCCTGCAGATTGCTTTTTACCTTCTGAAGCACCACATTGCCACCGGCTTCGAGCACTTTGGGCACAATCTCATCGGTCTTACTTTCAAGTCGGCTGATTTTTTGGAGAAAATCTTCTGGCATCTTCACGATTGCTTTCGCGATAACAATCACCTCACCGATGGTTCCAACTTTTCAGCCAGCACCTCGATATACAACCCTCGCCCGCGAACATCCTCCACACTGAGAATCCGGTACCTACCCGTGTCACAAACCAGCGTCATATCTGTGGTGATGGTGAGCGCCGGCTGCTTACGAAATCGGAATAGCGCGCTAGCGGTAGAAAAGGCGGCACGGTTCGCCCAGCTTTCGTTGCCATGCTTCTCTTCCCGGTAAGCGCGTACGGTGGCCAGAATGGTATCACCGCTTACAACGAAGCCTTCCGCGTCCTTTACTGGCGCGGTTTGAATGATATCCACCAGCGTGTTCATCTTGCCAAAGCTCATGGTCACACCTTCCAGTTCCGATCGAGGCGCAACAACAGGTTTACCGTATTCCACACCTGCTGTCCCGCCTGCACGCTGTCCGCGAAGAAACCCGCTGTCGAGCCATCCCGGCTTTCGTAGAAATGGCTAGACAGCATGATTACGGCCTGTTCGGTGGTCGCTGGGAAGCGTAACGCTTCACCCAGTTCGCCTTCGGCGGCTATTTCCAAATAGGTGCCTGCGGGCAAATGCTGGTAGCTTTCGGCATAGGAAACGGCGGCGCGGATGAGACCCTTGAGGAGGTCGTCATCCGCGCCATGCTCCAGAATGAGATTCGCTTTCACCTTGGGCAAAAGCGTTTCCACGATGCTCAATACCGCCACCCCGTTACGAAGCCTTCTGCTGGAGCACTTTGACCGCTTCGGGCAGAATGAGCTTGCCATCCACGCGCTCGGAGGCGAGGAAGCCCACCTGACCGGTCGGGGCATACAGCTCGTTCAGGCGCTTGAAGGAACGGCCTTCACGGTCAGCCACCCAGTAGTAGCCCAGATCGCCAAACAGGATGCTCTTGGCGCCACCGGCGATAGTAGGCATAAAGGCGCTGGTGTATACGGGGCGGTTGAGGATGGTATCCGGCGCGCCAGCCGTGACGCTGGGCTGCCAGATATAGTCGCCGCTTGCGTTCTTGAGCTTGCGCAGCGCCTTGACCGTGGCGTCATTCATGAGGAAATTGGCATTGCGGCGATAAGGGGAACGGAGCGCGTAGAACAAGTCCATCACCTCGTCCATGGTGATCGCGGTCGCGCCCGCCGTGGTGACGCCCAGTTCTGCGCCGCCGGTGGCGTTCAGGATGCCCGTGGGCTTGCCGGTGCCGTTGCCGGTGAAGAAGGCTTCCTCTTCGGTAGCGCCGATGCGCCGCGCGAACTCCGTAGCGATGTAGGCTGCGATGTCGAACACACCGTCGTTGAGCAGCTCTTCGCTCACCTTGATCATGGTCGCCAGCTTGTAGGCGCCGATGGACACCAGACCGAAGGTATCGTCGCTCTCCGGGTAGGCGGCCTCCTCGTCAATCCACGCCGCCGTACCCTTGCTGGCCACGACGGGGATCTTACGGTCGCCGGAACTGGTGGTGATCACATGCGCAAGCTGACGGAAAATGTTCTGCTCCTGCAAGGCGTCCAACAGCGTGCGCTGGAACTCATCCGGGGCAAGAAAGCCGCCGTGATCGTCCTGCCCAATCTTGAGAGCGTTATACACCTCATGGCTCACGCTCTTGTTGCGCATAAGCGCCCAAAAGGAGCGCGCATACTCGTCGGACGCGCGGCCATCCTTGGCCTTGCCGCCTGCGGCAGGCTGATTGGTGATGGGATTGGTCGTGGGCTGGGAAAGCTCCCGGTCCAGGCTGGCCTGCCGCTCCAGCCGGTCGATTTCCTTGCCAAGATTGACCACATCGGCCTCCATCTTTTCATACGTGGCGACATCCTCGGCGGAGAGCAGGCCGTCGGTGCCACGCTTGGTATCCAGAAACGCCTTGGCGGCGTCCCACGCCTTGGCGCGTTTTTCGCGCAGGGTCAAAATCTGATTCATCTTTCTACCTCCGTTTTACTGTAAAAGCGCCAGCCTCTTGTCGAGGTCTGACGCTTTCGTCCTGGGCTGTTCCGGTGTTACCGGGGGCTTGGGAACCTTGGCGCGAAGCTTATCCAGCAGGCTATTGGTGACCGCACGGCGGGAGAACGCGAAGCTATTCGCTGCGGGCTCGGCGTGCGCATCGGGCTGGAACATGATCTCATCGCAGAAACCAAGCTCTAGCGCCTTATTGGCGTTCATCCACGTTTCCGAGTCCATGAGGTTGGAGAGCTTCGTGCGCGACAGTCCTGTTTTGATCGCATACGCGTTGATGATGGACTCTTTCACCTCATCCAGCAATTGGATCGCCTTGCGCATCTCTTCGCTATCGCCCATGGCCACCGTGAGGGGATTATGCACCATGAGAATGGACAACGGCGACATCAGCACGCGCGTACCCGCCATGGCAATCACCGAGGCCGCGCTGGCAGCGATGCCGTCGATCTTTACAGTCACATCATAGGGGTAGTCCATCAGCATGTTGTAGATTTGCGCCGCCGCGACGCAATCGCCGCCGACCGAGTTGATCCAGACCGTAATCGGCCCGCTGCCGGAAGTGAGATCGGCCTTGAAGGCGGCTGGGGTCACTTCGTCCGAAAACCAACTTTCCTCTGCGATCACGCCGTTCAGATACAGCGTGCGAGATTCCGGTTCAGTTTCATCCCTTACCCAATTCCAGAAATGCTTATTTTTCATTGGGTTCCTCCTTGTGTTTTCGTTGTGTGGCTTGCTTTACAGGGCTTGCCTTGCCTGCGAATGCACCTGCCTGGACTAATTTGGTCATGCTCCCGTTCACGAGGAAAAGGTCGCCCCCTTCGGATGCCGGGATGCGGTTCATGTCTTCCAGTTCGCGGATATCGTTGGCGGAGAGCCAACCGTTCTGCCTGCCGGTGGCATAGCCTGTCATCCGACTGGCATAATCGCCGCGTAACAACCCATCCAGGTTGAAGCGGATGAAAACATCGCTCTTTTCTGAGGGCAGCAGCAACGCCTGGCAGAGCGACTGTTCCCAGCGAACCACCCAAGGGTCGAGGGTGAATTTGACAAACTCCAGCGATTGCTGTTCGATATTTGAAAAACTGCTCTTCTCCAGATCGCCGACCATGTGCGGCGGCACGCGGAAGATACGGGCAATCTCGTTGATCTGGAACTTGCGGGTTTCCAAAAACTGGGCTTGCTCTGGCGGGATGCCGATGGCCTGAAACTTCATGCCCTCTTCCAACACCGCCACGCGATGGGCGTTCCCACTGCCCTGATACGCCGCGTTCCAGCTATCCTTGACCCGCTGCACATCCTTGATAACGCCCGGATGTTCGAGCACCCCGCCGGGGTTGGCGCCGTTGGCAAAGAAGCTCGCGCCATACTCTTCTGTGGCCAGTGCCATGCCGATGGCATTCTTGGCCATGGCAATGGGGCTGTAACCGATCAGGCCGTCAAAGCCCAAACCGGGGATATGCAGTACCTCGTCCTTGCGCAGCGTGATGTAGCCGCCCTTGGGTCTCCGCCCGCTTTCATCCACATCCCGATAGTAGGTGTAGCGGAGTTCGCCATTCGGCGCGCGTCTCACATCCATCTTGTTGGGGAGCAGCGGGTACAGGGCGACAGGTTGCCCCCGTCCATTTCGAATGATCTGCGCGTAAGCGTTGCCCCAAAGCAAAAGATGACTCATGAGTGTTTCCCTGAACACAAATGACGTCATCTCGGGATTGGGTTCGTTGTGCAACAGGTTATACAGTGGGTGCTGTGGGAAGCGTTCCTTACTGCCATCCATGCGGTACTGATACACATGGAGCGGAAGCCCCGCGATCGTTTCGGCGAGGATTCGGACGCACGCATAGACCGCCGTGGTTTGCAACGCGGTATGCTCATTGACTGTTTTGCCGGAGGTCGTGCCGCCAAACAGGAATGAAAATGCGCTGCCCAGGCTATTCTTGGGCTTATCGCGGGAGTGGAACAAGCCGGTGAAGATTCCCATATTGAACACCTCCGGAGCATGATAATGGGGAGCAATCTGTTGACTGCTCCCCAAGTGAACGAGAGGCCGATTAGAAGTTGAACTCGCTACCCCAGTCAAAATCGCCGGACGTTTCGCAATTCTTTGGCCAGTGAGCGCACCACTGCGGCACGCGAGGGTTCTCGACTCGATCCAGGCTGGGCGTATAGGGTTTGATGTCCAGTAGTGAACTGCCTTCGTCTGCATCGATATAGGCAAGTCCAACGATACCGTTGGCAGCGTCGATGTAGGTCACTTCGGCGCACGAAAGCGCAATGGGGTTGGGTCTGCTGGGGCTGCGCATGGCAAAGATGCCAATCTGATCAGGTCCATGCACATACGGCTTGGTTTCGCTGGTTTTAGCCCGCTCCTCCGCAGTATCGCAACCGTCAAACCACCATATCACCTGAATGTGGCTGAAACCCTCCAACCCTTACAGTGCGCTTAGATATTCGCGATCGATCCGCAAGCAAAACTGACCCTGATTTGTGCTGATTTTCCCAATGGTACGTAAAGAAAACCCCATGTGTTTCTCTCCTTTGAATTAGGATCATCAGCGCTGACGCCATTATTGTAGCAGGAGTTTCGCACACTACAAGTACCATTTTTACAAAATCAGCAAGCCTCTCTCCGAGTAGACGCTCTCGATATTACCACCTCCGCAGCGTATCGCGCGATCCAGCGCCATAATGGTCGCAACCGCACCATCGATCTTCTCCGTGGACTTTTCCTTGTCCGGTTTAATGTTCCCCGCAGGGTCGGTACGGACGTAGATGTTGTCCATCATCCACCGGAGCACCGGATGCCCGCCATGGGCGAGTTTCTGTTCCAGCGTCAGTTTCATCAGTTCCTTGGTGGGCGGCGACATATCCTTGAAGCCCTGCCCGAAGGGTACGACGGTAAAGCCCAACCCTTCAAGGTTCTGCACCATCTGCACGGCGCCCCAACGGTCAAAGGCGATTTCCCTTATGTTAAAGCGCTTGCGCAGTTCCTCAATAAACTGTTCAATGAAACCGTAATGCACAACATTTCCTTCCGTGGTCAGGAGAAAACCCTGTTTTTCCCAGAGGTCATATTGCACATGGTCACGGCGTACGCGTAAATCGATATTTTCCTCTGGAATCCAGAAGAAGGAAAGCACCTCATACTTGCCGTCCGCATCTTCCGGCGGGAACACCAGCACAAAGGCGGTCACGTCGGTGGTGCTGGACAGGTCAAGCCCGCCATAGCAGACGCGGCCTTCCAATCGGGCAGGATCCACTGCGAATGCACAGGCGTCCCACTTAGCCATCGGCATCCAGCGCACCGCCTGTTTGACCCACTGGTTCAGGCGTAACTGCCGAAAGCTGTTTTCCTCGGCGGGATTCTGTTTGGCGCTATCGCAGGCATCCTTCACCTTGTCGATGGTTACCGTGATGCCCAGCGAGGGATTGGCTTTCTTCCAAACCTTGGGATCCGTCCAATCATCCTCTTCCTTGGCGCCGTAAATGACGGGGTAGAAGGTAGGATCGCGCTTACGGCCTTCCAAAATATCCAGCGCCTTCTGATGGGTTTCATAGCAAATGCTCTGCGTGTCGGTGCCCGCTGTGGTGATTAGGAAGTAGAGCGGCTGGGTGCGCGCGTCGCCGGAACCCTTGGTCATCACGTCAAAAAGCTTGCGGTTTGGTTGGGTATGCAGCTCGTCAAACACCACGCCATGGATGTTGAAGCCGTGCTTGGAGTAGGCTTCTGCCGATAGCACCTGGTAGAAACTGTTGGTGGGCAGATAGATGATCCGCTTGGTGGACGCGAGGATTTTAACCCTTTTAGAGAGCGCGGGGCACATGCGCACCATGTCGGCAGCCACCTCGAACACAATAGAAGCCTGTTGTCGGTCAGCAGCGCAGCCGTACACCTCGGCACGCTCCTCGCCGTCGCCGCAGGTCAGCAGCAGGGCGATGGCGGCGGCCAGTTCGGAATTGTGTGTCTGTAAACACGAGCGCCCCACCAAGTACCGATGCGACGCGCTGCTGACCTGGATGCATTGCATGCCCCGATTTTCGATCGGCTCGATTGTGTCAATGTAGCGGTAATGGCTCCGCGTTCGCGGATTGCGTGTCACCGACTGGCTTTTCTTTCTGTGCATCCCCGATACCGGCGTATCCTTGAACGCTGTAAACTTGACATAGTACAGCGTTTCACCGGTTGCTATCCGTCCACATTCCGCGCTGGGCATACTCCAGTCGACCCTTTGTGTGGAGACCGCTGTTTCGATCGCGTTTTTGATGCCAAGGCTCCACAGCAATTCGCTGACACTTTTAGCAAGTCCGCGCTCGGTGGATGAATAGATCGCTTGTCCTTTTCGATTGCTGATCGCGCCATCTGAATCCATTAAACCTTGCAGCAAGCGCAGCCGCTGCGACTTACTGGCGCGCAGGTAAGCGACGGGGATTACCTTGTCACGAAAGCTATCCAGCAAAGCGCAACGCAGCGCTGGTATCCGAAAAACAAGACTATCGCCCGTGTTTTGCCACGCGCTACCGACCGCATGGAAAGGCAGGATGTGTCTCAAAACAGCGGCGACATCGCCAGTCTTTACAGTGATCCCCGGCTTGACCGCATTTCCGTTCCCGAGCCAATAGCCATATAGATACGGTTCCACCGACAAGTCGGCGTCTGGCGTCTCAAGCGCTCCCGCCAAGGGAATCCGAAAGCGAAAGCAGTTACTGTCACGAGGCAGGCTTGCCAACTCGCCTGTCGTCAGAACACAGGGTTTGTTTTTACCGCGCGTATACTCCCCGAACCACTGATGGTTTTCGCCTGCCTCAATGACCTCACCGTCTTTGAAGGTGATACGGTATGCGCGTTCGGCATAGTCTACGGCGCTCTTGGCAACAACGCGGCAGGGCTTGCCATGCTCATCGAAAACAACGTCGCCGACGGCGATCGCGCCCATGGTTGAAAAGCCATCCGGCGTGGGGATTGGCGTATCAAGTGCCACTTGTTTGCCCATCTTTTTCGGGATTTCCACATAGGCAGTGTTGAACTGCCGATATCCATTGGGCTTGAGAATTCCGAAAACATCACGGATGATCTGCTCCTGCCAGTCGATCAGCTCAAAGGGCTTGCCCGCCCAGCTGCCTTTCGTGTGAGCAAGAGCCTCGATGAAGGACACAGCGTAATCGGCAGCGGGTTGACTGTACTGTGAAGTCTTCGCCATGAAGACGGTGGGCTTATACTTTTTCAGCTTTCGGATCATGCCCACCCCTTTCCAGCGTTAATGAAAAAGAGCCTCACGAAGAAGCTCTTTCAAGACAGCGTTTAAGCTCTTTCAAGACAGCGTTTATTCCTGTTCAATCGGCATTATCTGTGTTATCATAGAGGCGAATTTCGTCCTCTCCGAATACCACGCCGAGCGTGGAACCGTTGTCCCATCGGCAAAACAGGGTTCCGACATCGTCAATGAAATCCACGGTGCCCAGATCGCCCGGCCGCAGTTTGGTGTAGGGATCGTTCATTCTGACGAGCGCTACGCGAGCACCCTTGGGGTATTGCCTGCGAAGAGCCAACACGATCTCCTTCGAAGGGAACTTATTCATCCACAGCCACCTCCTGCTTGCTGGGCGCTCCGTTTTTGAACGCACTGTTGCCGGAGAGGTTTTTGAGCAGAATCTTTCTCGCAACACGGTACTCATCGCCCACAAAACCAAGCTTGATCAGGAAAACGCGGAACGCGAACTTCTCATTCTCCACGGGCTTTTCTTTGGCGGTGACGCGCTTTTGCTGCATGGCCGCCGCGCAGAGTTTTTCAACCAGCAGGGTGTAGGCTTTGACCTTATCGCCATTGTCTTGGGTATTACCCTCCAAGGAAAACCAGGGAAACCTAAGCGTATCGGCGGTTTGCTGAATTGGCAAGTCCTCCGCACCAAGAGCCTTTCGGAGCAGTGTTTCCTTCGCTTTGACCAGCTTGATCAGGTTTTCCAGCTTGTCGGGCGTGAAACCCGTCAGCGGAACCTCGATCACTAGGTCGTTGCCTTCCAGCTGGGCGTAGGCGGGAGGTTCCTGTTCGTCATGGTAGGGGCTGACCTTGCCGCCCAAGGCTGCCGTTTCAGGGATCTCTAAATCGTCAGGATCCTTTATCTCAGCCAAAGGCATCGTGTCGTATTCCTCCCGTTCAGCCATGAAATCGTGCAAACCCCGTAGGTCGGCGACCAGACCGTGGTTGTCAGCGCCTTCGAGCATGCCAGCCTTGTCGATTTGGTATCCACCGACCTCATAGGCGAAGGCGGGAGCGCCTTGGTAATGGGCGGGTAGGTTCAGTTCCTCGGAAATGGCGGTAACCAGGGCTTTGCGGGCGGCGCCGGAAAGGTTGTAGTGAATCCTCATGGTAAGCATCCTCCTTGTTCTTGGGGTGCTTACATACATCACTCCGCTGGCCTTAAAATGCAAGCGGTATCAAGGGTTTTTCACACATTTTTCTGCTGCTCCGTCGCAACCAGCGCGGTGATGCCGCGAAGCGCAAAACACACACATGGCAAAGAAACACCATTACCCCAAAGCATATATTCGGCGGCCACGGAATAAGGCTGTCTCAGCCATTTGATAATCTGTTTCCTGCTCCTTGGCTTTTCGGCCACGCCCATAATCCGGCGATGGGTTTCAAACACCTGCGCCCACCACGTAATCTCGTCCTCGGTGGGAGCCGGTGTTTCAAGCCCTGCGCACCAATCGTCCGGGAAACCCTGCAGCTTCGCGCACTCTGAAGGGGTTAGCCTGCGCACGGTGTAGCGCTGTCTGCCCACAACTGGCGGGTCTTTGTAGTCCCTTGCCTGCAGGCATGGAGATTGCTCGCGGCAAACCTGCGTGAATTCGCCGGTTGTCATCGTGTAGGCAATGGATGCGTTATCCTCGTTGGGCACAACGGACTGAGCGCAAACGGCGATGCCGCCTTGGTGACAACTTGGGTTGCCACCGCCCCGATCAATCGTTCTGGCGGTCCGGGCTTCGTAGAAACCGACGAGGGGATTATCGGACTTCATCCCTTCGGAATCCATCGACCCGATGCCATAAGCAATCGGAGCATGGTCGATCACGACAGCAGTCTGGTTATCCCCGGCATCCGCGCGAAGCGTTCCGGCGTGCTCCGTCCAGCAGTGCCCGCCTAAGCGGGAGGCTGCTCCGGGCTCAAACGCGACTGCTGTTCCAGCGCGATCCGCAGGATGTCCGGCAGACGCTTCCCCCGCAAGGAGGCCCGGCGCAAAATCCCTTGACACGCCTTCGCGCTCAAATAGAATCTCGCCGGCACACTCGCTTCCAAAATCTGCGACAAGGTAGATACGACGGCGGCGTTGGGCGACGCCGAAATGTTGCGAATCGACAGTGCGGTACGCCATGCTCCATCCGTTCCCCAACAGAACGTCGGCAGTCGGCCATCCCTTTTTGTCAGGCGAAGGCACCTCGGCTTCCGGCTCGGCGGTCTGGATGATGGCAGTGAGGACCGCGCGGAAGTCCTCGCCTTTGTTCGAGGAGAACGCGCCGGGCACGTTTTCCCAGACGATAAACCGTGGGTATTTTCCATGCGTGGCGTTCCTCATTTCCCGGATGATCCGGATGGCTTCGTAGAAAAGGACGGATTGCTTGCCTTCCAGCCCCGCGCGCTTCCCTGCGACCGACATGTCCGTGCAGGGCGAGCCGAAGGTGATGATGTCCACAGGCTCGATTTCCGCGCCGTTGATATCGTGAATGTCCCCCAGATGCCGCATCCATGGCAGGCGCTTGGTGGTGACCCGGATCGCAAAAGGCGCGACTTCGCTCGCCCAGAGGGGCAGGATGCCGCTGAAAACGGCTCCAAGCGGAAACCCACCGGAGCCGTCAAACAGGGAGCCGAGGGTGAGAAGTTCATCCATTGCCGGACACCTCCACAGCGGAGAACGGAATCATCTGCCCGTCGCGGGAGAGGTATGCGTCCTTGTCCGTACCAACCTGCTGGATGAAGCGTCGGACGATCACGTCGCAGAACTTTTCATCCAGTTCGGCCATACGGCACACACGCCCAGTCTGTTCACAGGCGATGAGCGTCGAGCCGCTGCCACCGAAGGGGTCGAGTACCACGCAACCTGTCATGGACGAGTTGACGATCGGGTAGGCCAGCAGTGGAATTGGCTTCATCGTGGGGTGCTCGCCGTTTTTTCGGGGCTTGTCAAATTCCCAAATGGTGGATTGCTTCCGATCGGAGAACCAGGCGTGCTTACCGGACTTTTTCCAGCCGAACAACACCGGTTCGTGCTGCCACTGGTAGGGCGAGCGACCGAGCACAAGGCTCTGTTTTTTCCAGATGCACGTGCCCGACAGGTAGAACCCCGCTTCGGTAAACGCTTTGCGGAAATTCAGTCCCTCGGTGTCCGCGTGGAATACGTAGATGCTGGCATCCTGCGCCATGACCTTCTCCATCTGGGTAAAAGCATCCAGCAGAAATTGGTAGAAAGCGTCACCTGCCATGTGGTCGTTCTTGATTTTGCCGGCGCTGCCCTCATAGTTCACATTGTAAGGCGGGTCCGTGACAACCAGATTGGCAGCCTTTCCCTCCATGAGCAGCGCATAAGTTTCGGGTTTGGTGCTGTCGCCGCAGACCAGACGGTGGTTACCCAGCAGCCACAGATCGCCGGGCTTGGAGAGCGTGGGTTTTTGCAACTCTGCACTCACATCGAAATCGTCATCCTTGGCGTTTTCCATGCCACCCATGAGCTTGTTCATCTCCGCGTCGCTGAACCCAAGCAGGGAGAGGTCAAAAGCGTTGGCTTGCAGGTCGGACAGCTCCACGGAGAGCATTTCATCGTCCCAACCGGCATTGAGCGCCAGACGATTATCCGCAAGGATGTAGGCACGTTTCTGTGCGTCGGTCAGGTGCTCCGCAAATACGCAGGGGATCTCCGAAATCCCTTCTTCTTTGGCCGCCATGACGCGCCCGTGCCCAGCGATGATGTTGTAGTCCTTGTCGATGATACACGGATTGACGAAGCCAAATTCCCGAAGACTGGCGCGCAGCTGTTTAATCTGCTCCTTGCTGTGAAGGCGTGAATTGCGTGCATACGGGATGAGACTGTCAATACTGACCTTTTCAAAACGCTCGGTGGTGTTCATCGTTTCCCCTTTCTGCCCGACAGGAGGGCTTCCATGATATCGTCCTGCGGGTTGCCCGCAAAAGCTGTGGTGCAGTTTTGCTTGACCACGTCGAAAATCTCGTACCAGAGCAGGTTTGCCTGCTTCTGAAAAGACTGGCTCATGTTGACAAAGGGACTGGCGATCGCGCCGCCCGTCGTGGGGTGCCGACCCAGCAGGCCGTAGGCGCTGATAGCTTCCTCGCACTGGATGTAACGCGCGAATGCCTGCGCGTAGGCTTCCACGAGCCGGGGGCTGATGAACTGGTCACAGGCGCGCTCTTTGAGCCACCGCCAGGTTTCGATGAACAGCGTATCCGCGCCGAGCGGCTTGCCGTCCTTCTGATTGGCGCGGAGGTATTCGCTCGGCTCCGGCATATCTGTACCGGTCAGGGCTGCGGGCGAAGGGAGCAGCGTCCCTGTCAGTGCCGTTTCGGGCTTGAGGGCAGACGCTTCCAGCACCTTGGCTGCCTTGCCTGCCGTGATTTTGTCTGCCAACGGCGTGGGCTTGTCTCCCGCGCGCACACGGCGGCCGCCCCGGTTGGTTCCATCTTTGGCCATGCGCTGTACCCCCTTTCCTGCTTGGGTTTATCCCCTGTTTGAATTGCAGTTTTTATGTGCGTGACCCCCAGGCCGTTCGGCGAACGGTGAGCCGTAGAGAGTTAAACTCCCCCCCTAACCCCAGCGACCGCCCTCTCTGGCGGTGATCTCGGAGTGGCAGGAGGTGCACAGCGCCATGAGGTTCGTTTCATCGTGCGTGCCACCTTGGGACAACGGTACGATGTGGTGAACCTCCTGCGCACGGGTGATCCTGCCACGCTCCTGGCACCGCTGGCACAGGGGGTGGGCAGCGATGAAGCGGTCGCGTACCCGTTTCCAAACCCGGCCGTATCGCTTCTTCACAGCAGGGTCACGCTGGTATCGTTCGTACCGCTGGGCTTCCTGCTTGGCGTGTTCCTCGCAGAAGCGACTGTTGGTCAGCCTTGGACAACCGGGGTGGGAACAGGGGTGCTTGGGTCGTCTGGGCATCGGGGTCACCTCCGAGGGCATAGAAAAGGAGCAGGATTTCTCCCGCTCCTATCGCTCTTGCTGAGTATACCATAACACAAAATTGGATTCGGAAAAAGTCGGTTTTAGTCGGTTTTAGTCGGTTTTGGTCAGGTCTTTTTTGGGAACTTTGATTTTCTTTAGCGCACGCTCATGAAGCTCGAAGATATACTTGGTGCTGTAGTTCATCAGGTCGCCAATCTGATCCCATGTTTTAAAGCACAGGTATCTCAGTTCCAACAGCGTTTGGTACTCCCTATGGTTTATCTGGCTGATCACCAAGCGCACTTCACGCTTGAGATCTACAAGCTGATCAATCTCAGCGTTGATATCGTTCTCGGTATCGATAAACTTGAGAATGATATCCTCCATGCGGCAGACATTGGGGGTGGAAGAGCGCGGCATATCGGATACCAAGCTGGTTGCCCGGCTAGCCGTATTGCGCAAAGACATCACCTGTTCCAGTTTCGCATTGATGCGCTGATCGATCATGTAGGCCTGGCTCAAATACTCCTTCGCTGTCATTGCACGCCCTCCATTCCGCCTATGTCGGCTTTCAGATCCCGAAGCAGTCTGCGCCCATCCAGTTCACTGAGCACGCCAAACCAAGGCGAGCACAGGAACCGCTCAATGCGGCGCTTCTCAGACTCCTTGTCCAGTTCGTCCGGGTGCGCGATCAGCCGACGGGTTAAACGGCGGTAATCCTCCGCTGCCTGCAGGATGATGGCGTCTGCCAGCGCTCGCCAGCCGTTGCTAAGCATCGCGGAACGTTTTTCATAAACCGGCTCCACCCAGGAGCAAATTTCCGATCTATTCATCAGGGTCAACCTCCAGCTTTTTCAAAATCGCGGCTACCTCTGCCGCCGAGGTGACTTTGAAGGCTTGTCCCTTTGCATTCTGGATTCTTGTGATCGTGTTTTCTTGCAATTTTGTGAGCTTGCCCGAAGGGGTCTTGACCTCAAAGGCCACGAACCGACCTCGGTAGCAGACGATCACGTCCGGGATCCCGGCCGTGCCGTACATGCCGCCATGGGTTTTCCAGGCGAAGTAAAAAGGGGTTTTCTTGAGATGACGCAGGATGGCGGCCACGATATCACGTTCTGCCATCCAGAACGCCTCCGTAACCAAAATGCGTGTGTAACCCCTTATTTAGAGCTTTAGGGGTATACACGCGCGCACACGCGCACGCACGCGCACATGCGCGAAAAGATGTTTCTCGCGTAGCTATAGAAATAGGAGTTACACAGTTACAGTTACAGAGAGGTTCCGTCCAACGGCTTGGCATGTGTATGCAGAAAACTCTCGATGTCACAACGGTTTGTAAGCTGTTCATGGTTGAGGATCACCGCCTTTTTGGGCCCATCCGCAAACCGGACGGTCTTGGTTTCCAGATACAAATCCGACTTGCGCAGTTGTTTCATGAACTGCGTAAAGATGAGGCACTCGCCAAAGATCGCGTGATCGCGGCGATACTGGGTGAACCGGTCGTAGACCCCGTGAAAATGGATCGCAATCTTGCCATCCTCAAGCTCCCGGCATTCCTCGTCGCTTAAGCCCATGCGCGCCATAATCTCCAGCGTTTGCTCGACCACGCTCTTGTTGCTGTCGCCTCCGTCAAACAAGTACTCATGGACGCCATACTCGATATGCTTGGCGCATACAGTTAGATCCATGGAGAACACCTGTTGCCAGGACAAGCCAAGGCGCTGGCAAAGCCGTTCCAGGAGCCGCAATCCGACCATGCAGCATGCCAAGTTGTTCACGGTTCGGGAGGGTAGGCTGCTGGAGAACATGGTTTCCGCTTCCGTATACCACTTTGCCAATGCCTCCTCATCCAGCGTCAGCGCCGTATCCAGCAAGCCCCGTCCCAGCGAGGTAAGCGTGTCCCGCATCCCGCTGATGTGCCCGAACGCTGCCCGCGCACCGGCATCCTTGAGATCCTTTTTGCTAAAGAGCAGTTCCATGCTTCGCTCCCGGATCGCAGGTTCATCAGGCGATTCCTCACCGGCGATGACCATGGGCGCGAGCAGCGCATAGGATACCTGCGATTGATCGGCTCGGCCACGAACGCCTTCATGGCCGTCGTAACTGTCGCGGAAATGGTTGTAGAGCGCCCCCAACCGAATACGGTCGATCTTGGAGGGCTTAAATTCATCCAAGGCTTGCGGGAACAGGTTGCTGGACGCGGCGTCTTTCATCAGGGTAAACGCTGTGGTCTGTGTGGCTGCCACCACCTTGCTGCGGCCAAAGATCGGGAGGATGATACGTTCCAGCGTAGTGGACTTGCCGCTTCCCGCCTCACCGATCAGGAAAAGGTGCGGATACTTGATCCCTGTGCTGCGAAGCATCTCCTTGGCAAAGCAGCCGCAGCACCAGCTCAGCACCGTTACCGTTTTTGCTGGTTCGTTATAGTTCAATAGCGTTTGCCCGATTTGTTGTAGTTGGTCGGCGTGTATGGCATCATGCGAAAGGATATCTGTGTCGATGGACGCGAACTTCTCCAGTTGAACAACATCGTCTACCGTCTGTCCCTCCGCCGTGAAGGCAGCCTTCTTGCCAACGAATATCCAACTGTGACCCCTGTGGTAGAGACCAAGCGCCTTCACGCCCGTTTTCTTTTCCCAGGGCAAGTCGGACAGGAATGTCTTGAGCGCTTCCAGATCGCCATCCGACCCCGAAAAGCTCAGCGCGATGGTTCGTTTGTTGAGCACCGCTTTCCATTTCTGGGCGCTGCTAAAATCGGTGGTCATGAAGGTTTGCCGGAAGGTTTCGCCGCGCAAGGTCAACAAATCGCAGGTCATGTGCGTTTCCTCATCCGAAATCAGCATCTCGAGAGGTCGGATAATGAAGTTAGTCAGCGGGTAGACGCTATCGCCCTTGTTTCGGTAGTATCGCCGGTTGCGCTCCAGAATCGCCGGTTCGCCCTCCGGGGAGTAGGTATCCTCGGTACGCTCCAGCGCCTGCTGAATGGTTTCCGCGCCGTAAGTCGCCCCGTCGGCATGGTGAACGGTATCCCATTTTTCACGGAACAGTTTCGACTGCCGAAACAGCCGATCCATCTGGGCAGGGTCTTTGCCCGTCCAGAACGCCAGCGAGCAGCACAGGGCAAGGTCAGCTTCGGATTGGCTGCCATATGCATCCTGCCACTGCCCGTCCCAGAGGCCGGAAAAGCTCTCCGCGTTTTGGGCTGAGCGCGCCTTTTCGAGCACCTGCTCGTCAGAGAGGGAGTAGGAGCGCAGTGCCTTGCTGGTTTTGGCTTTCCTTGTTTGCTTCTGTTTGGCGATGTAGGTTTCATGGATCCACGGCAATGCTTCTATCCCGTCGGCAATCTCCGCAGGGGTATCTTCAAGACGGTTTCCAGTCATGGTAAAGAAGCGGCTGTGTGAATACATTTCAACCCCGGTATCGGAGTTCTTGTTGCCCTTTGCGGTGAGCGTACCCCGGTAGAACAGGTGCAGCCCCGTGCCCGAGGGCGACACCTCGGTGTAGGTGGGATAACGCTTCACAATCTCATTTGCGATCTGGTTGAGAGCGCCAAGTTCCACGCAATGGTCAATGTCCACGCCAACAACGCCACCCTCCGCCATGAACACAAAACCCAGCCCCTTGTAGTGATATTGCTGCTGGGCGGTCACGGCCTGTTCCAGCGGCACCCAGGACTTGGGATCGGTCGAAGAAGCCTTGCGTCCAGTCGTTGGGTTATACGGCACCTTGCGGGCTTTCCCACCTTTGGGATCCGGCTCCAGATGCCAGCAGACCCATTGGGGCAAGGCGGCTAATTCCTTGGGATAGTTCATATCGCCACCTCCTTACAATCATCGTTGAAATGCCGCACCGGGATTCCGCGCAGTCTTGCCCGGTTGAGCTCCAGCTTCATGCCCTCGCTGATCCGATCTCCGAAGTACCACAGCTCATGGCACTTGGTGAGCAGGATCGTACCCATGTGCAGGGCAAGCTCTCGGGTATCGTCCGTTTCTGCACCCATGAACTGCGGGAACAGCAGGTGCGGCGCGATGGGCAGGCGTTTGTTCTCCAAAGCAAAACGCGAGTAGCGTTGCGCAGCCTGTGTGTTGTGTTCCACATCGCCCTGATACGGCGAGCAAATGTACACCAGCGGCATGAAGGGGCAGCGCAATCGGTACTCCTCCTGCTCAATTCTGGCCAGCGCCGCGCCGGCAGTGGGGTCGGGATAGCCTTCGTGATTGCGGTACATCATGGCAGATTCTCCTTTCGGGGAAGCAAATTGTAGCGATCCTTGAGCATCTGGTAGAGGAAGTATCGCCCACGCTGTGTCCAGAGCAGCCGTTGATCCTTATGATGGTTGCCATACAAGATGGTTTCCCACGCCATGTAGCCCTGCTGGGCATACCGGGGCATCAGGCGCAGACCGTAGCCTGTATCCGAGCAGATGCCGAGCGTCCAGAGCATATCCGTGTAATCGCGCTCCGTCATGCCGTAATCGGCAGCGATGACCGCTGTGGGGAGCAGCTCACCCCTGCGCAGCACCCGGTCGAAGAAGTCCAGTTTGGGACGTATCATTGCCGCCCAGCGGCGCTGTTCAGCGGTTTGCTTTTCCAGATGAGCGCGTTTTGCGCGTTCCTGCTTGAGTTCCCGAAACACCCGTATGGCGTAGTCGGGGTCAGCCAGCAGCCGATCCGCCAGCGATAAGGGATTCTGTTTCATACGTCGCTCCTTTCGATCTCGGTCATGTGGCCAAAGTCAGCACCGTAGGCAGCCTCCGCCACGATGGGTACATCAAACCCGGAAAAGGGTTGCTGCTCCATGCAGGCGCGGATGAAAGCCACCGCTTCGTCAAGCCGCTCGGTGGGCAGTTCAAACACCAGCTCATCATGGATCTGGAGCAGGGGTTTGAGCCAAGGGCGTTCCGGCAATCCCGCTAGCAACCGTCCCAGCGCCAGTTTGAGGATATCGGCCGCCGTGCCTTGAATGGGCGTGTTGAGCGCGCAACGCTCTGCAAAGCTTTTGCGGCTCCAATCCTGCGAGCGGATTCCGGGCAGGTAGCGCCTCCGCCCAAGGTAAGTCTGCGTGTACTGGGTAGAGCTTGTCGTGCGTTTCTCCTGCTCCTGCCACTTGGCTAACTGGGGATAGCCCGCTTTCAGATTGGCGATGATACTCTCGCACTCGGTAAGCGTCGGGTTCAGCCCCGCCTTGAAGCGCAGCGTCCGCTGCAGCCCTGATGGGAAAAGGCCGTAGAACACGCCAAAATTGACATTCTTTGCGATGGTACGGCGCTCTTTGTACTCTGGCGCATTTTTATCCACCGCCTGCGCATACGGAATGGAAAAAATGACGCTCGTGGTCTGCGCGTGGATGTCACCGCCGGTTTGGTAGGTTTCCAGCATCCTGGGATCCTTGCAGTAGAATGCGCCGACACGCAGCTCAATCTGAGAGAAATCGCAGGATACCAGCACATGGTTTTCCGGCGCTACGATGAAGGAGCGGATTCCCACGGGATCGTTGGTCTTGCGGGGGCAATTTTGCATGTTTGGGTTGCGCGCGGCAAAGCGTCCCGTCGATGTTGCAAGAGGTAGCAGGTCTGGGTGGATGCGACCGGTAACGTCGCTGATGTGCTTGAGATAGCCGTCGATATAGGTATTTTTCAGCTTTGACCACTTGCGGTATTCCTGTACCAGCTCAAACAGGGGCACCAGCTCCGTCCGGTGATCGGTGCACCACTGCGCCAGCATCACCATGACCTGATCATCCGCAGCCTCGGCGTTCTTCACGGTGGTTTTCAGGATCGGAAGGCCCAGGTCTTTGAACAGATAGTCCTTGAATGCCTTGGTGCCGGCGTTAGCCCCGATATCCACGTCGCCGATAAGGTTATGGATCTGCTCCCGCAGCTCAACAAGCCGATCAAAGCACTCCACCTGTTTGCAGATCATCCGAGGGCGATCCATGAGCAGCCCGTTGTACTTCATAAGCCCGCAGAAGATGGCCGTGGGGCTTTCCACCTGCTCGACGATGGCTCTGTGTTGTGGCAGGAAAGCATCAAACCAAGCGTTGAAACGGTGGTACAGCTGCAAGGCGTAGTCGCTGTCCGCACAGGCGTAGCGGATGGTTTCCGGGTCGCGAGAGAGCAGTTCATCAAAGAATCTTCCTTCGGTAACCTCCCCAAAGGTAGGAAGCTCAACACCAAGCAGCTTTGGCACAAGGGTTTTAAGACCAGAGTCACCGAGACTCCGAAATTCGTAGTCGCTCTTGAGCGTCAGTTGCGCGGCGGCGATGGTGTCGTAGCACGGCGGCTGCAGGACGATGCCCAGCGCGTACAGGAATTGCGCTTCGAAGGCCAGGTTGTGCGCCACCTTGGTGACGTTGGGGTTTGTCCACAGCGCATCGTACAGGTAAGAGATGATGATTTTCGGGTCAGCGTTGCCACCGTCAAAATGCTGCAAGGGAATGTAGATGGCGCTGCCCTCCGCCACCGATAGACTGATGCCCACGATGCAGGCGCGGTGGGGGTCGAGCGATGCCTTGGGGTCGGATCGGTACTGCAGCAGCGGGGCGGTCTCAAAGTCGAACGCGACCAGCGTGGCGCCCTGCAGGTAATCCTGAATGCTGTTTAACTCCGTGACGCATTGGTAGCCCATGGAATGCCACCTTTCGGGAGGCGGAGGGCGTTGCCACCCTCCGCCGTATGGTTCAGCAAAGCTGCTTGCGGAAACAGTCTCGCCCCTGCGGGGTGACCAGTGTCTGCGTGCCGCCCCAGCCCGTGCGCTCGTTGACACACTCCTTCACCGCGAACAGCGTATCCACGTGGTCGGCGTAGGGCATGAGGTGCTGCTTCTTATCCCGGTACAGGTAGCCGTGCTCGATGAGGTAATCGATGAAGCTGCGCTCCTTGACGCCCAGCTCCTTAGCGGTTTCGCGCAGGGTCAGGTTGACATCGTGGTCAACCAGCCGGTCGAAGTAGTCCGCTTTGGGAAGCAACTCCACATTCTTGGCAACCAAAGCACGGTTTTTCTCCTGCAGCAATTTGAGCCGCTGAGCCAGCGCGATAAGTGTGTCAGGATCCTCCAGCACCTCGTGCAGGCGTTCGGGCGTCATGTACGCGCCTTCCTGACGGATCGCGGGCAACACCTCATGGGTGATCCAGCGACGGAAGGATTGCGCTTCCGGTTTACGGCTGCCCAGAACCAACGCATACAAGCCAGGCTCGCTAACGACTGCCATGCTACGCTTTCCGCGATTCGTATCATTTAAAATGATATGAATCTCGTCTTCCTCAAGCCGAGATACCGCTTGACTGATGTTTCCGACATCCAGCGCCCGGCAGACATCTGATGCCACAAACCACGGCTCGCCTTCGCGCATCACGACGCGAACCCGGCCGAAGTGCTGGCTGGTAAAAACTTGCATGTTGTTCATGAAATGCTCCTTTCAAATGGGCGGAGGGCGTTGCCACCCTCCGCCGGGGTGACTTTACTGCAGCGGCTGGGTGACCTCGCCGGTTTCCGGGTCGATGATTTCGCCGGGGAAAGCCTCCGCTTCGTAGCCCACATGGGTGGAACGCTGCTTCACATGCTCCGCCATGGCCGCGATACACGGGGTTTCCTCTGCTGTGAGCATCCGTGCCACGGC
The DNA here is from genome assembly GCA_963666755.2 of Candidatus Limiplasma sp. Taxonomy (GTDB): domain Bacteria; phylum Bacillota; class Clostridia; order Christensenellales; family Aristaeellaceae; genus CAXXOK01. The sequence continues at coordinate 1,837,160 of CAXXGW010000009.1, read as the reverse complement.
GAACTGCGCCTGGGAGTAGGCGATGCCGCCAGCGTTGCTGACCTTCTTGAGGGAAAAGCGCGTGACCACGCTTTGGGACTTTTTCCCCTTGGCGAGCAGCCGCTTGATGTACACCGCGAATTCCTTCATGGAGCCGGTGGGGAGCGCCAGCAGCAACGGGATGACTTCGCCTTCGCGCAGGATGTAGATGCGGCGCTTGTTCTTGCACGCTTTGCCGCCATTTTCCCCGGAGCCAAACTGGTTGAGCGGGCAGGACGCGCAGTCCCCGCCGGGATTGCCGACGCCGGTCACGCCGTCGTAGCTGCCGCAGTCGGGTGCGTTGTTGCCGCCGGTGAAGCGTTCGCGGTAGAAGGAGAACAGCGGGTGGTGGTAGAGGATCACCCCGGTAAACTCTTTCACCGCATCGGTTTCACCGGGCAGCGCGCCGGGGAGTTCGAAGGTAGTGCCCCCAGCTGCGGGGATGGTAACGCGGTCAAAGGAAATGTCCATGCCGTTCAGTTCATCGTGCATGGCGTCGGCAAGGTTGAAATCCCGGAGGGCGGTGTAGCCGGTGGTTGTGATCATTTCGGTTTCGTTCATGATGGTTTTCTCACTTTCTGTGTTATCGGGGCGCTTTGCGCACGCCGACGGTCGTTTTGTCAAACATGCTGATCAGCCCGTTGAGCCATTCGGGCAAGGTATCGTCATTGGCCTCGATCTGCTCCTTGACGAACGCGGAGAGCGAATTGGTGTTGACGGTCTCGTAGACCAGATCGCCATAGCCCTGCGCTCGTAGCGCGTCATAGAGCGCTTCCTTCTGTCCAGCCAATGCGCTGGCGCGGGTCTTAGTGGTCAGGCAGAACATGATGCCCGCGCGTGTGAAATTCTGGGTTTCCGTTTCCGCCATGTGGTTAGCCAGGTGCCAGTCAGCGTTGTCGATATCCATGTTGACCTGCTTGAGCTCGGCCTCCAAGGCGTCTTTCTGATCACGAAGCGCCTTGAGCTTGTCAGCCAGTTCAAACATCGTTTCCTGCTGCATACTTCCTCCTGTAGGGGTCGAAGGGGTTACGGCCTGCACGGCAATCGTCCACCAGCGTTTTGGCCAGATCGGCCTTGTCCTTGAGGGCTTTGAGCACCTGTTCATCCACCGTGCCCCTGGCCACGAGGTGGATATAGGTACAGGGGTGACGCTGCCCGACGCGGTGGATACGGGCTTTGGTCTGTTCGTAGTTGCTCATGGAGTAGTCCAGCGAGTAGAACACCATGGTGGATGCTGCCGTGAGCGTGATGCCAAGCCCCGCTGTGGCGATCTGCCCAATGAACACCTGCACAGCGGGGTCGGTCTGGAACGCTGTCACCTGCGCCGCACGGTTGTTCACGCCGCCGTGGATGATGGCGTAGCGGATGCCTTTGCGTGTAAGCATCTGCTCGATAGCCTGAATTTCGGGGAGAAAGCGGGCAATGATCACCAGCTTCTGCCCATCCGAGCTCTCGAGGATTTCTTCCAGCGCGTCCAACTTGGCGGAGGAAACCTGCTCCGGCCTGGGTTCATCGTCGCTGCCCAGGAAGCCGCCGGTGAGCTGGGACAGGCGCAGCAGGCGGGTCAGCACATTGGTGACGGTAACCGCGCCGTCATGTAGTTCGGTGTAGCTGTCCTTGACCAGCTGGCGGTAGGCGCGCAGGGCGGCAGGTTCCAGATCGACGCGCTGGATTACGTCAGTCGTGTCAGGGAGGTCAAGGCATTCGGCCTTGGTCGCGCGGAAGGCGATGCTGTGCAGACGCTGGGTGAACTCCGTTTCCATGGCTTGCTTCATTACAGGGGTGTACTTTCCATACCCTGTCATGTCAAAATAGCGGTTGCGAAAGAGGTAGAAGCTGCCGCCAAACACGCTAGGTTCCGCGAACTTATACTGGCTGAACACGTCGATGGGTTTGTTGGTGATCACGGTGCCAGTGAGGGCGAGGCGGTACTTGGCGGCCACACCCAGTTTGTGCATCGTTTTACTGGCGCGGGCGTTATGGGTCTTGATTTTGTGGCATTCGTCTGCGATGATGCAGTCGGGATGCCATCGGAGCAGTTCGGTTTCCAGCCGCCATGCGGATTCGTAATTCACCACCAGCACTTGCAACGCCGCACCGGAGGTATGGCGGATGATTTCAGCCTTGTGCGCCAGCGAGCCAATGAGCAGAGTCATTTCATAGCCAAATGCAGCGAATTTCTGGAACTCCTCTTCCCAGACGCCCAGAATGGAGAGCGGGGCGACGATGAGCACCTTGCGAATGCGGCGCTCCTTCCAGAGCTGACCGACGATGGTGATGGAGGTCAATGTCTTGCCTGTCCCCATTTCCATGAGAAGGGCTGCGCCGCCGCCATCCTCCAGACGTGTCAGCGCGGCATCTGCCGCTTGGCATTGGTGTTGGTAGAGGGTAGCGTTCACGGGGTAGCGGTTATCTGATAACAATCATCGGGTACCTCCTATCTCGTTAGGTTTCATAGAGCCATACGCGGAAAGCAACTCACGCAGCACGCGTGACTGGCGTTCATCGCTGACCGCGACCAGTTTGGTGAGAACCTGCTGCTGTTCCCTGCTGAACAGGCGCTTGTGCGGATGGTACCAATCCGCAAGCCTTACGCAGCCGTTGTTCCCTTGCTGGGTTTCCAGAGGATAATCGACCATAAGCGTGAGAATATCCCGACGGATCGTACTGACGGATACGCCTAATTCCAACGCTAGATTGGGAGCCGTTTCGCTACGTCGCGCAACAAGAATCCGGAGTACTTCAGCACGACGTTCGCTCGCTCCCACGGTCGATCACCTCCTTTCACTTGGCTCTGTTAGCATCGTATCGGTCAAACTATGCAGGTAATGACCAGTTTGAGAAATTTCTTTGGAAAAGTAACACAGGTTTTTGGCTGCTATCTCCCCGCTATGCTCAATGCATCAATACGCTGATATCTATTGCGTTTCAGGCTAATTGTGCATTGATCAGTATCAAAACAGCCGCCTGCATCTTCCTTTCGGAAGCCTGACAAGCGGCTGTTAGCTATAAAATGAGCCTGACACATAGCTAAATAAGCTACTTGTCAGGCTCATGCGTCATTATTCAATACCGTTGCTCCCATGCCCCTACAGCATTGCCATAGGCATATTGGGCCGGATCACCCACGATCCGACACGCAGCCGAGTTGTCCCCGGCTCATGAGCGGTTGCGCCGTGCTCTGTACGAAGCGAGAAATGATATTCAATTAGAAGAATAGGGCTATTCGCTATACAACAAAAGGGTTCGTTTGCAAAACTTGCACTTCATAGCAAATTCGGGTTCCCACGGAGGTTGCTCGGGATCGTTTGCTTCAAACACAAAGGACTTCTTGTTCGCATTGCGGTCGATAAACCTGTGGTTGCAACATGGACATGTCATGCTGGTAAATTTTGGTTTGATAGCTTTCTTTTGGAGCCGACCGTTGGTGGTCGACATACTGCCGTTGATAGATGGGAAGGACTCCTGTGGCCCTTTTCCTCGCATGGTTCGCTCCTTTTGTTATAACAAACACAGGGGTGCATAACTCACCCATGCATGTATTCTATTTGGTTGGTTTAGCCGATGCTGAGCGCCTCGCGGATTTCATTGCCAAAACCAATGCCCTGCAAACGAATTTTCGCGGTAATGTTGGACACTCCAAATCGAAAGGCAACATCCATGACAGCTTGGTTGAACGCGGAATACTCGGATATCCCGCGACCCAGGCGGTATTCATAGTACCCTAGCATGTCATGTTCCTTGATCATGCTATTTATGGCAGACAGAGGTAGAAGCAGCGCAGAAGCCAGGTAATTGGCCTGCCACTCCATACGATCCTCATCTGTCCACGCCTGTGGGCTAAAACTGGGTTGCACGGCTTCTCGACGGCAAGGCACAGCGTCCAGATGCCGATAGTAAGCCCAATGCAGAATCTGATGCGCACATTCATGCAGGATCGTGAACTGCTCGCCATGGCGTTTGTGCTCTTCCTGCATAGAGCGATCTATAAGAATCGTGTTTTTAGCCACGCGGAGGGGCTTGGCGGCGCTTTTCTCCGGGACATACACGGGAATAACGGTGTCGTCATGAAACACAGCCATTCCCAGATAGCAGCCATTGTTGGATAACCATTCATATTGAAGTTTGAGATTCAGGCTTTGTTCCGCAAATGCGACAGGGTTAATTCGACAACCCTCGGGATCCATGGCTGTGTGGTACTCCTGGACATACCGCTCCGCGATATGCTCCAGTTGCGCTTTGGCAAGGATGGGGACACTGGTAGTAGATAACCGCAGGCTAGGGCTATACATATATTCACCTCGCATGTGACCGTTTAGTGAGAATCTTCCATTTGATCCATTTGCGCAATGAATTTCTGCCATTCTTCTTCTTTGATGTTCTTACTCTTTGCCTTACGCAGCGCGACGCGCACATAGGCGTTGTCAAGAATATAGTCCGGCAGATCTAGCGGGACAATACCGCGATCAATGCCTGCCAGGTCGAACATGAGCGCGGTTTCCTCCTCATCGAGCTCGAAGAAAGCCGCCATCTTTTCGAGGTTCTCCTTCTTGAGGGGGTTTCGGTGCCCCTGCTCCACATCGTACAGGTAAGGGCCACTGACACCCAGAACATTAGCAAGGGCACGCATGGTTAAGTTATGCTCCTTGCGCTTTTTGGTGACGAAAGCTGCGAAGGATTCGGCTTGAGGAGATAGCATGGAATTGCTCCTTTCATGAGAGGCTGTTAGCCATATAGCTTATTTTATTGCCCACATATTCATTATAATACGGGAATACACGTTCGTCAAGCCTTAAGATGCATTTTGGGCGGAGAAATATACCGGCATGCGTTTATGCTCAAAAAGAGGATAAAACAGGAACATGGACGGATGGCATCAATATACTATGAGATATTTTGACCATGAGAAACATGGCTTAAAAGTACTTTTGCTTTACGAAACCTACCTTATGCTGTAAAATATTGAGTGATAATCATGAGGCAGGTGAACGCCATGAATCCTGAAGCAAAAGCACGAATCGAAATAGACAAGAAACTGATTGAATCGGGCTGGGACGTTCAGGATATGAGAGCGTTCAACCCTGCCGCCAAGTTAGGCGTTGCCGTGCGTGAGTTCCAAACAGACTCAGGCCCGGTGGACTATATGCTTTTTGTGGGCAGAAACCCTGTCGGAGTCGTTGAAGCCAAGAAGGCTGAAGAAGGTCAAAACATCACCGTGCACGAATCGCAATCGCAGCGGTACGCTACAAGTGGAATTAAGTGGGCAGTTAACGGCATGCAGATTCGTTTTGCCTACGAGGCGACCGATGTTTTAACTCGCTTTACAGATTATGCAGACACAAATGCCCGTTCCCGTGAGGTGTACGCATTCAACCGTCCGGAAACGCTGCGCGATTGGTTGGCTGATCGTTCGACGCTACGCAATCGCATGAAGTCGTTCCCGCCATTTGACAACACAGGCTTTCGCGCCTGTCAGACTACAGCAATACTGAACCTGGAGAAGTCTTTCGGTGAGAATAAGCCGCGTGCGTTGATACAGATGGCAACCGGCGCAGGGAAAACTTATACAGCGGTTACGGCGGTATACCGTTTGTTGAAATTTGCCCGCGCCAAGCGGGTGCTGTTCCTGGTGGACACAAGGAACCTGGGCGTTCAAGCAGAATCCGAGTTTCGCGGCTACACGCCTATAGATGACAGGAGGCTGTTCACAGAGCTATATGATGTTCGCCGCCTGAGCTCGCCGAACATTCCGGCCTCGGCGCAAGTGTGCATCAGTACCATTCAACGCATGTACTCCATCTTGCGCGGCGAGGAACTGGACGAGTCTCTGGAAGATGAAAACCCAAATGAACACAGGATGACCGGCCGACCCCGCGAAGTGCAATATAACCCAAAATATCCGCCGGAGTTCTTCGACTTCATCATCATAGACGAATGCCATCGCTCCATCTATAACATCTGGCAGCAGGTGCTTGATTACTTTGATGCTTTTCAAATCGGCTTGACCGCCACGCCGGACAAGCGCACATTCGGATATTTCAACGAGAATGTGGTCAGCGAATACACGCACGAACAAGCTGTGCTTGATAACGTCAATGTCGGCTTTGACACGTATGTCATCGAAACAGCGATCACCAGAGGCGGCGCGACAATCTTCAAACAACTGGTCGAAAAGCGTGACCGACTAACCCGCAGGAAACGCTGGGAGATGCTCGACGAGGACGAAACCTACGCAGGCGCACAGCTTGACCGTGATGTGGTGAACAAAAGTCAGATACGCACGGTGATTCGCACATTCAAGGATAAACTGCGGACGGAAATTTTCCCCGGACGGGCGGAGGTGCCAAAGACGATCATCTTCGCAAAGACCGATAGCCACGCCGACGACATCATACAGATCGTGCGCGAGGAGTTTGGCGTCGGCAATGAGTTCTGCCGCAAGATTACCTATAGCACGGACAGGCCCGAAACCGTGCTATCAGAGTTCCGCAACGGCTACAATCCGCGCATCGCTGTTACGGTCGACATGATCGCCACCGGCACGGATGTGAAGCCCGTGGAGTGCCTGCTTTTTATGCGCGATGTTCGCAGCCGCAATTACTTTGAGCAGATGAAAGGGCGCGGAACACGCACCCTCCTGGCGGATGATTTACAAAAAGTAACGCCGTCGGCAAACGGCAACAAAGAACGGTTCGTCATCGTGGATGCGGTCGGCGTAACGCAATCGCTGAAAACCGATTCTCGCCCGCTTGACCGCCAGCCAACCGTAACCCTGAAAGACTTGATGCTCAATGTTGTGATGGGCGACAATAGCGAGGACACGCTGACCACGCTTGCCGGACGGTTGACGCGTCTTGATAAGAAGTTGACCCCGGCGGAGCAGACGAAGTTCAAGGGAAACGCTGGTGGCGCATCGATTTCGGATGTAGCCAAGTCGCTATTGAATGCGTTTGACGAGGACTACATCGAAAAGAGTGGCAAGACGAGCGAGGAACTGGCGAGAGCGGCAACCGAGCCGTTCAACAATCCGAAACTGCGTGAGTTTGTGGAAACCGTCCGTAAGGCGCATGACCAAATCATAGACAACACGAACCTGGACACGGTGAACATCGCGGCGTGGAACGGCGATTATGAAACCAAGGCAAGGGAATATATTGCCTCGTTCCATGCGTTCATCGAGGACAACAAAGACGAAATTACCGCGCTGTCAATTTTCTATACGGGATCGTGGCGCACGCGCGCCGTGACGTACCGGATGATTGAGGAAGTCTACGAGGGGATGCAGAAAGTAGGCATTTCCCCGGAACGGCTGTGGAGCGCCTACACAATTGTCCGCAAAGACGATGTGAAAGCAAAAACCCCGATCAACAAGCTGATCGACATCGTTTCGATGATACGCTTTGAGCTGGGGCAGACCGCCGAACTCAAACCATACAGCGTGTTTGTGGACTTCAATTTCAAGAAATGGGTGTTCAAAAAAAATGCTGGGCATGGGCAATTTACCGATGAGCAAATGACATGGCTGCGGTGGGTGAAGGACTTTATTGCTGAGTCGCTGGCGATCACCAAGGCAGATTTGGACCTTTCGCCGTTTGTCGACCACGGTGGGCTTGGCAGGTTCTATGAACTGTTCGGCGATCAATATGAGAACCTGCTTGACGAGATGAACCTCGCTCTGGCGGCGTAAGGAGTAGCTATTGTGACATTGCCATTATCTGAAATAATCACTTTAACTAAGGGAAAAAAGCCTTTCAGACAGTCAGCGGAACCTATCGACGACTATATGCCTTATGTTGATATAAAAGCATTTGAGCAAGGTATAATCGACTCATATACAGATGGCGAAGGCTGTTCGTTTTGTGATGAGGGGGATATTCTCATTGTCTGTGATGGCTCACGTTCCGGTTTAGTCGGACGAGCGAAAAAAGGGGCGATTGGTTCAACTTTAGCCAAAATATCGTTTCCTGCTCCGATAGTCAACCGCTTTCTGTACTACTTTATTCAAGAGCATTTCACTGAGCTTAATACTCTTATGAAAGGAACTGGCACGCCACACGTCAATCCAACTTTGCTCGGTTCATTTCAGTTGCCAATCATAAGCGAAAGACAGCAGTACCGCATCGTTGCTAAAATCGATGCGCTGTTCTCTGAACTCGACAAAGGCATGGAGATGCTGCAAACCGTGCGTGCGCAACTGCGAACGTATCGGCAGGCGGTGTTGAAGTGGGCGTTTGAGGGAAAGTTAACTGCTATCTGGCGAAACGAACACCCTACGAAATCGACTGGCAGCATCGAAGCGTTCTTATCTTGCTCAGCTAAAGAATGCGAAGCAATGAACATTTGTGGAATCGATCCGGAGTTTCCAACGCACCCCCTCCCTGCTGACTGGCATTGGATTAGCATTGGCAGTCTGTCAAAAGGAATAGAATATGGTACTTCTGCAAAATCCGATAAAACAGGAAAAGTCGTAGTCTTGCGCATGGGCAATATTCTGAATTGTGGTTTTGTGTACGATGACTTGGCTTATACAAGCGATGACGCAGAGATAGAGAAATACATACTTAATAAAAACGATGTTCTATTCAATCGGACAAATAGTGCAGAACTCGTTGGAAAGACAGCGATATATCTATCAAGCACGCCCTCCATATTTGCTGGGTACCTAATGCGTGTAAATCAAATTAGCTATATCAATGCCCGTTATTTAAACTATTATCTTAACAGCCCAAATGCTCGCCACTGTGGGAAAATTGCGAAAACTGACGGTGTTAACCAGGCGAATATCAACGCGAAGAAACTCGCACGATACCCTTTCCCATTATGTTCAATAGACGAGCAAGCCGCAGTTGTCGTAGAAATAGAATCCCGCCTGTCGGTCTGCGACAAACTGGAACAGCTTGTGGACGAAAACCTTGCCAAGGCACAGGCCTTGCGACAGAGCATACTGAAAAAGGCGTTTGCCGGGGAACTGGTGCCGCAAGACCCAAACGACGAACCGGCGGAGAAGCTGCTTGAACGCATCAAGGCGATGAAGGCAGCCGCAGCGAAAACCACAACCGCAAGGAGGGCACGCAAATGAGTGAGATAAACGCTTCGGCGATCGTAGAAAAAGTATGGGGTCTGTGCGGCGTTTTACGCGACGATGGCGTGAGCTACGGGGATTACCTGGAGCAGCTCACCTATATGATCTTCCTGAAGATGGCCGACGAATATGCCCAGCCGCCATATAACCGCAACCTTGGCATTCCCGCCAATTATGCGTGGGGCAAACTCGCACCGCTTGCCGGCGCGGAACTTGAAACGCAGTATGTCAAAACGTTGGAAGAGCTCGGCAAGCTCCCAGGCACGCTCGGGCGCATTTTCACCAAGGCACAGAATAAGATCAGCAATGCCGCTTATTTGAAGCGCATCGTCACCATGATCGGTGCGGAAAAGTGGGTAATGATGTCCGCCGATGTCAAAGGCGATATCTATGAGGGCTTGCTGGAAAAGAACGCTGCCGACGTAAAAAGCGGTGCCGGGCAATATTTTACGCCGCGCCCGCTCATTCGCGCCATTGTCGAGTGCATGCGCCCTGAGCCGATGAAAACCGTGGTAGACCCTGCCTGCGGCACAGGCGGGTTTATCCTCGCGGCGTATGACTACCTGACCAACAATATGAACTATCAACTCAACCGTGAACAGCGCGCGTTCCTGAAAAGCGGCGCCTTTCGCGGGTGGGAACTGGTGCAGAATACCTATCGTCTGTGCCTGATGAACCTTTTCCTGCATAACATCGGCGAAATTGAGGGCGAACCGCCAATCACGCGCAATGATTCGCTCCTCGCTGATCCCGGCGAGCGGTTCGACTACGTTCTTACCAATCCGCCGTTTGGTAAAAAATCCTCCATGACCTTCACCAACGATGAGGGCGAGCAGGAAACCGAGGACTTGGTATATAACCGCCAGGACTTCTGGGCTACCGGCTCCAACAAGCAGCTGAACTTCGTGCAGCACATTCATACGATTCTCAAAGGCAACGGCAGCGCGGCTGTCGTCGTCCCGGATAATGTGCTTTTCGAGGGCGGCGCGGGCGAAACAGTGCGTCAGAAACTGCTGGAAGTTACTGATTTCCATACGATCCTGCGCTTGCCCACCGGTATATTCTACAAGCCGGGCGTAAAGGCAAATGTGATCTTCTTTGACCGCCGGCCGCCGAGCCCCGAGCCGCAAACCAAAGAAGTATGGATTTACGATTTTCGCACGAACGTACATTTCACGCTAAAACAGAACCCGATGACCTTTGCCGACTTACAGGATTTCATTGCCTGCTACAACCCTGCCAACCGCCATATACGACAGGAAACCTGGAGTGAGGAAAACCCCGATGGGCGTTTCCGTAAGTTTACCTACAAGCAGATCACGGAACGCGACAAGACGAGCCTTGATATCTTCTGGATCAAGGACAAGTCCCTCGCCGATCTCGACAGCCTGCCCGATCCCGATGTGCTGGCGGGTGAGATCATCGATAACCTCGAAACGGCAATGGAGAGCTTCAAGGAAATCGTGGCGGAGTTGAAGGGGTAGCGTATTATTTTCAAGCGAACCCTTGTAAATACTATCCAGACCTTAGGAGCCATCGCGGAATTATTTCTTGAACGGGTAATCATGCCGGGTGTACTCCCTGCAATGGGCATTTCTATCCTCACATGTAGCAAAGGGTGGTGTAATTGACTAACGACGAGTACTATGCAGCCCTTGAAGAGCGTTTACAACAACTTAAAGAATGCCGTAACCACTCAAAGGACATAGCAAAAGGTATAATTGGTAACACCTTGTATACGGACGATTTGTTTTTTTCATCTGCGCTTGATAAGAGCGTCGCCTTATTGGATGGCTTTGTTGAAATGCTCAAATCGAGAAACCACACCTGCGCAGGTCTTTTGATTCGTTCTCTACTTGATACTTGTATGAGAACATTTGCCGCATATATTGCTGAAGACAGGCCGGGCTTTATCGAGGGATACCTGAAGGGCAAAAGAATTTGCGATTTCCGGGATGATCGCGGAAATATGATGAAGGATCACGTTCTACGAGAACGACTAGCCGCCTATGAGTCAAGCATTAATGACGTGTACAAAAAAGCATCCGAATATGTTCATTTTTCAGATATGGCTTTTTGTTCAATCGTTCGTGCGGTGGATAATTACGGAATTGAGTTTTCTATAGGCCTTCCATTAAAAGAAGAAGCAAACACCACGCTACTAGAAGACGTAGATGTATTTACTCACTACATTCTGGTAGAATACAGCTTGCTACAGCCAGTGGTTGAATCAAAAAGGCGTGTAGATAAATGCTCAGAGCTAAAAGAGTAATGTTTATGAATTCGGCAGTGACCATTGCGAATTTTGTTTTGGCCGTGGGAGAACGAAGTGTGAAATAGCGGTACAACTTTGAGGTATTTCATGAACTTGCAAAGCGATACTGAATCTACTGCTTCGAAGGAGTATCACTCAAATGACGTATAGCTATGATGAAATCGAATCCATCATACCACATATTCAGGAATTGTTCAGGATATCCACAGAGTTAGGGCGAATATTCCCCGGTAGAAAGTTTACTCTGGATGGTCATTTGATTGGAAGTATCGGCGAAGTCTTTGCTGCATATACATACGGTCTTGAATTGCTACGCTCCTCCTCAGAACGACACGACGCAAAGACTCCCGGTGGGCGAATGGTTCAAATCAAAGCAACGCAAGGAGCTAGCCATATCGCGCTAAAAAGCGAGCCGGAATACCTGCTCGTCCTTTTGATCAATAGCCGTACCGGTGATTATTGCGAGCTCTACAACGGGCTAGGAGCTCCCGTTTGGGCTGCATGCGGGAAACGGGCATCCAATGGTATGCGCCCCATCAGTTTACCCAAGCTAAGAAGAATGGCTGAGCTAGTGCCTGAAGATCAAAGGATCAAACGCTTAGGTGAAGATGAATAACATAGGAAGGAATAACAGACTAGAAACCGCTTATTGCCCGGGCAGATAGCCGAACTTAAGAGAAGTTCGATTTGGTCGCTTCAGCGCTTACCAAAAGTGTGCCTGAACACCAACTGGTTCATGTCCTTGGAGGATGCGAAGGAAAAGCTGGAAAGATGGCGAAATGATTACAATGAATACCGTCCGCACAGCGCACTAACATACCTTCCACCAGCCGAATTTGCCAAAAATCATGCAGCTTTTGGACCATAATCGACCTCGGTTTTTCTCATTGAAATTGGACCACTTTTCGGGGGACACCCAATGCTGGCATTTCCTAACTTTCGTTTTGGCACAATAGTCGGGGGCAGACCAAGAGTAAGCGGAGTTTGAAAATTACTGTGAGGTGTCAACTATGCAGTCTACCGTCATTAACATGTTGTTGAATAACAGCTTATGCGTTTTGTGTACTTGCAAAAATGATATTCCAAATGCATCTCTGATGCTGTACATATGTGATAAACAGTGTACAAAAATGCATATGCTCACGCTGAAAGAAACCTCCAAATACTTGAATATCGTAAATAACAAGAATGTAAGTTTGCTGATTGATACCAGAGACGATATTCATGATGATAAGACAACCCAAACAAAAGCTTTGACAATTCACGGCGTCGCATCTATTGTTGATGACTATAACACTTCCAAAAAGATACTTGATCAGCTTATCAAGAAACATAACAAACTTTCAAATTTGGTATCCAATGAAAGCGTACGTGTCATTGAGGTTCAGATAAAGAGCATTCTGTTCCTAGAAAACGTTGAAAAGGTTAACAATATTAGTCTACCTTAGAATTTGATTTCTGTGCATCGTTGGATCGATTTTGATTTGGGTTGTCACTCGATCGATTGTCACGCTTGTCACGCGCCTTCTCGATTATAGAAGCTGCGGCTCTCTTCCGTGGAGGTGCGACTTACTCGTTAGAATAGTGCCTCCTGCAAGCGCGCGAAACCCAATAAACAAAGACATTTCATCATCAAATGAGGTATAATGGGGGCAAAGGAAACTGCGGAAACAGGCAAAAAGCTTGCACGTCATGCGATGGAAGATGAATTTCGTGCAGAAATTGATGCCGCTAGAGAACGCGAAACTGAAAATGATGTGAAAGGGATTTTTACTATGAGCGATAACGTCATTGCCTTCCCTGTAGGAAAACACAAGAAGCAATCCAAGAAGAAGCGACTCGTTCCAGAAGGGTTTCTTGTTATCTCCATCAAACAGGGAACCGGATGTTACCGCCATCTGAAGGTGCCAAAGAAAATGATGCTCGATGAGTTTGCCGATGCCATCCTCTGGGCGTTCGAGTTTGTTAACGATCACGCGCATGCATTCTTTATGGATAACAGCGCTTGGAGTGAAGGAGACTGTTATTACATGGACGAGGTAGATGAGGAGAATGAATTTCCGCATACCTGCGATCATGATCTGACTGTTCTTCGTGTTGGCCAGAAGTTCAAATTCGCATTCGATTTTGGTGATGACTGGGTTTTTGATTGCGCTGTGCTTCGAGAAATATCCGAGGGCAACAATGATGAAGTTGAAGTCATTCGCTCAAAAGGGGAAGCACCTTCCCAGTATGGCATAGCCGAAGACTGGGACGATGAAAAAGAGAACGAAGAAACGGACGAAGAAGCGCCGGATGATGAAGACGACAAGTAAAGGCAGGATTACTGCAGCCGGGGGCGAGATACGTTGAGGTACTGGAACGAATGTTCGAAGTGATCATTTCCCCGTATGGTTTCATGCGTTTATCGACATTGGTACATTCGCAATACGTGAGGCGTATGCGTCGTAAATGAATGCGAAGGAAAAGCTGGAAAGATGGCGAAATGATTACAATGACTACCGTCCGCACAGCGCACTAACATACCTCCCGTCGGCCGAATTTGCCAGGAATCATGCGGCTTATGGGCCATAATCGACCTCGGTTTTTCTCATTGAAATTGGACCACTTTTCGGGGGACACCCAAGACTACCTGGGTGTCCCCCGAAAAGTGGTAGAATTTCTCGGGTGCTGTTTCTCTCGGATCTCGTTCCTAGCGGCCGGATACTTTGGCTCAAGCTTTCGGCTCCTGAACTTGCAGGCGGCCGCTGGTGATCATGCGGCCGTTTTTCCGGCTGAACAACATTGCGCTGTTGCCGTGAAAATCCACCTTGACCCGCTGATCCAGCTTGTACAGCACCCCGCCGAATACCACTCCGGTCAACAGATACGCGCCAATGCGCACCTTGACAGTCGTTTCCATGCCGGTGGGCATAGCGCTGAAAATCTCGCCCGATAGCGCTCCCGTTTCGTTGATCGTGAGAAACTCGGGTCGCACCCCCAGCATAAAATTATCCTCTGTCAAGGTAACGGCCTCATCGAACGCGTCCTCGTGCACCTTGGCGATGTGGGGGTTGAACCCCTTATCCTTGTTCCCCTTTTCCACCTTGCCGTGCGCTTTGAGGAGTGCTTCCTCGTCGGCCAGGATATCGCGGCGCGCCTGCTCGTGCCAGGTGGCCAGATCCAGCGGTTCATTAGGGGTAAACACAGCCCGGTATCCGTCAAGCAGGGTCAGCTCTAGCATGCCTTCCCTGTGCTGCGTGCCTTTTGCATGGATGAAGTTGACCGCGGGATTGCCTACAAAATCCGCAACAAAAAGGTTTTTGGGCTGGTTGTAGACGGTTAATGGCCGATCATACTGCTGTAGAACACCGTTGTCGATCAGGCAAATTTTCGTAGCGAGCGTCATTGCCTCCATCTGGTCATGCGTCACATATACAAACGTGCTACCGGTTTCCAGATGAAGCCGTTGCAGTTCGGAGCGCATTTCCAGCCGAAGTTTCGCATCTAGGTTGGACAGCGGCTCGTCCATAAACAGCACCTTGGGATCAGGTGCCAACGTGCGGGCGATGGCCACGCGCTGTTGTTGGCCACCGGATAGCTCACTGGGGTAGCGGTCCATGAACATGCTAATCTTGACAATGCGGGAAACGCGCCGCACAATCAGGTCGATCTCCTCTCGGTCGAGCTTGCGTATGCTAGTCTGCGGTTGCCCGTTGCGGAGCAACTCATAGAGTTCAGTAACGCTCAAGCCTTCCTGTGCGAGCTTGCGACGCATGGCTTCTGCTTTCTGCGAAAGGCGTGCCACCTGCTCCGCGCCTGCGACCGCCGCATCCACTGCGAAATGCAGCCCATAGCCCAGGAGTGTGTCCGCCGTGTAGCCGGAGATTTCGTACAGATCGATCAGGTGCAGTCTGGCAAGTTTCTCATCCAACTTGCCGTGTTTGTCCCGGCACTCGTTGATCAGCTTGGCAACCTCCTGCGGCTTTTGGAGGATGGTGGCAAGCCGTTCGGTATTCTTCAGCGCATGCTCCACCATGGGCTGTTCTTCCCGCACATTACTCAGTCCAAAGGCGATGTTCTGGTACACTGTCATATTGGGCCATAACGCGTAGTTTTGAAACAGGAAACCCACGCGCCGCTGGTTGGCGGGCACGTTGATGCCCAGCTCACTGTCAAACACCGCCACGCCATCGATTGTGATGCGACCGCTGGTGGGCGTTTCCAGCCCCGCGATCATGCGCAAAGTGGTGGTCTTGCCGCATCCCGACGGGCCCAGCAGGGTCACGAACGCGTTATCCTCAATGCGTAGGCTCAGGTTGTCTACCGCGTAAAACTGACCCCAGCGCTTGGTTACGTTAGTAAGTACGATTTCAGCCATGTCACTTTCCCCCAATTCCCTTGTCCAGACTTGCGCCGGTCAGCTTATTGACTAACGCGTTGCAGACCAGAATCACCACGATCAACAGCAAGTTGATGCCGCTGGAAAACGCGTACAACCCCATTTCGTCGAAGTAATCTAGCAGCGTAGTAATGATCCGCGTTTGCGAGCACAGCAGCATAAATAGCGTCAACTCTCTCAGGCAAGTCATGAACGGTAACAGGTAACCGCTGATGATTGACGATTTCTGTATTGGGATGATGATGCGCGTCATCCGCCTGAACCAGGAAATGTTCTGGATCACAGCCGCTTCCTCGATCTCGCTGGAAAGCTGCATCATGGAGTTGAGCGCGCTGCGGCTTGCAAAGGGGATGTATTTGACTGTGCCTGCCAGAATCAACAACAAGTAGGTGTTAAAAATTCCCGCCGAGGAGCCGAAGATGAAAAACGCGACGCCCACTGCTAGCGATGGCATCAGGTAGGGCAGAAACGCGATGTTATTGACATAGGTAGCCCATCGACTACGGCGTTTCTTGCTTACGGCATACCCCACCAACAGACCGATAGTGCCCGCCAACGCCGCGCAGCATAGCGCGACGATCATCGTACCCTGAAAGGCGTTCCAGATGGTGCTGTTGAACAGTATCCCGCGCTGTCCGTACATCCCGTTTTCACTGATGCCCTCGGATGTGTTCCACCATTTGAGCGTTACATTGCCCACCAGCCCATTGGCCAGGAAACTATAATCGCCCGGGTTGGGTAGGAAAGTTTCCACCGCGAACAGGACGATGGGCAGGATGCCGCTGAAAAGCGTGGTCGCCACCAGCACAAGCGCAATTGCCGTCCGCCCAAACCGGCCAAGGTTAATCTTGCTGCTTTGACCGGATTTACCCGTGACCGTGGTATAGCTTTTTCGGCTGGAGGTTGCACGCTGGTTGAAATACATGATTGCCACACCGAAGAGCACCATGATTACCGCGAGAATGCTCGCCTGCCCAGCACGCTTCTCACTCATCTCAACATACTTGGTGGTCATGGTGGTCAGGTTCAGGTAATGCGGCACAGGGTATGAACCCATGGCGCTGCTGAACACCAAGAGCACGGTGCTTAATATGGCGGGTTTGACCATCGGCACCGTAATACGCAGGAAAGTTTTCCATCGCGGAGTGTTCAGGATGGTGGCCGCCTCTTCCAGATTGGCGTCCATGTTGCGGAAAATGCCGCCGATGAGGATATAGGCAAACGGCGCATAGTGCAGCGCCAGCACGACGGAACTGGGGAACATGCCCTGCGTCCACCATGCGGGCATCTGGATGCCAAACAGCGCCGCAAACAACCCGTCTGACGTGCCGGAAACAGCGCTGCTGCTAAACAAATTCTGCCATACCACCGCGAGCGTCCACTGCGGCATTATGTACGGAAAAATAAAAATCGAACTCAGATATTGTTTGAAGCGCAGGTTGGTACGCGTCACCAGATATGCAAACAACCCGCCGTAGAGGATGGCCCCTACACATGAATACACTGAGAGCAGCACAGAATTGGCAAGCGGCCGCCAGAGGTTGATTTGGGCTAGTCGTCCTGAAAACAGGTCGATCCAGTTATACAGCGTGTAGCCCTCGGTCAGCCCTGTGTAGTGGGAGTCCACGGAGCCGATGTGCACCGACAGGGTATCCGTCAGAATGGATACCATCGGCGCAATGGTTGTTACGGTGAGTAATAGCCCCAGCAGTAGCAAAATGGTGTTTTGCGGCTTTGTCAGATAAGTCTTGAGCCGGTTAAGCAAAACGCGACTCCTGCCTGGACTGAAAGCGGCGGTCCGAGCCATGTTCATCCCCCCTGTTAATGGCACGAAGGGGTATGCAATCCACACCCCTTCGCGCGCAGGAACCGCAACCCGCGGTCAGTTTTGGCTTTCGTTACGGCCGGGTACCGATGATCATGTCGATCCAGTCGCCCAAATCGAAAGAAACGGAGGCACAATAGGCGGGATCTTCCAGTACCAGTTGGCCGCCTTCGGCAGACACCCACCAGTCGTAGCCGCGGTCGTTCTTGGCAGCAAACATGAGAGTATCACCGTCATATCCGTCACGGGTATGATCCTTGTTGATGTTGGGGTTGGACGAGTAGCCGCCGATGTCCTTACCCCAAGCGGCGAAGCCGTCCTTAGTGGTGGTCATGTAGGCGATGAAGGCACAAGCCGTCCAGGGTAGCGGGGAGGTTTTGACCACTTGCAGGTAATGCTTGTAGCCGAAGCCACCGATACCGGTGTAATCGTCCTGATAGGCTGCGATGGTGATGTTATTGACGGACGCCTCCGCGGATTCTTCCACCGAGCGGAGTTTGGAGTAGACAAGAAGGCCAGACTGCCCGGCGGCGGATGTGGTTACCAGCGTGTTGCAGATGGGGCCGTCGTCGGTCTGTTCGTTATACTGGCTGCACCACAGTTTGATCCAAGCCAGCGCATAGGGTGCGTTGGTTGCGGTCAGGCCCAAGTACTCCGCGTCGGGCGCAACTTCGTCCACCACAGCCTGGAAATAGGCCTGCTGATCAGCACTCAGCGCGTCGAATGCAGCCTTGAGGTAATCAGCATAGGTTTCATATGTGAGCATGTAGAGGAAGTTCTTGCCCACCAGCTCGGAATTAACGCCCATGAACAACGGAGCGCAGCCTTCCGCCACATAATCCCATACATTCTTGATGGCGGTGCCGTCCGTGTTGTTGAACATGAAGACCTTGTTGAGCGTCTGCAGCGCTAGCGGGTGGCCGTTGAGCGCCTCGTCGGTACCCTGGGCCTCCATCCAATCCCTGGGGATGAAGTTGAGTAGATTGCCAGTATCCAGCATTTTGCTCTTGATCTGATTGCCGTCCTGGATCAGCGTCATGGAGTAGATGTGCTGTGAACTCTTAATATCCGCGTTGAGTGTGGTAAAAATAGAGTTGTTCTTGGGTTGGGACCACTCGATCACACCGGTGTAGCTGGGCTCAATCGTCTGCAGCATTGCGACGAAGCTCTCCCCGGCGGACTTGCCACGGCTGGAGTTGCCGATGCCGTAAAGCGTCTTCCCGTTGGATTCCTCAATGGCTTTTTTAAATAGTTCATCATTGGTCATCTGCTGTGCCTGCGCGATCACGTCCTCGACGCTCTCGGCGACCGCGAAGCCGACGGTCAGGGTCGAAAACAACGCCAGCACGAGGAACAGGGACAGGATTTTCTTCATAGTAGTACCTCTCCTTTTCTGTTGTGGGGGACTTGCGCCCTTCATACTATGATTGTATCCGGCGACCGTCCTCATTTGAAGGGGAGGATACCGCTATTTAGTGGGACAATTCTGCTATATTTCGGACGTAATAGACATCATTTTTATCGCTGTGTCTATTCTCAGCGCGTTATCAATAGACCCTGTAAATAGCTGCATCGCTTTGTCCAACCAATGACACCGCCCGACGCGAACCGGTGAAGGTAGAAAGAGTTTATTGTGGTTCGGATGTGACGATTTGCTATTTTTCTGATGAGACAGACATCTGCCAATCTCCGGGCGTTTTCCCAGTGAGTTTTTTAAACAGGCTGCCGAAGTAGGCCACGTCCCGGTATCCCACCAGCGATGCCACCTCGTACACCTTTACACGGTGGTCACGTAGCAGCTCCATGGCGGTCTGGATGCGATAGCGGGTCCAGTAGCCGGTGATGGTGTGACCCGTATCATTGCGAAACAGGTGGCTCAGGCGGCTTTCACTAACAGCAAGCGACTTGGCGATTTCGGTGATGGAAAGTTCCTGCGAGTAATGCGCCGAAATGTACGCCATGGCTTCCTGTACATACCCATTCGCGTTTGTAACGCGCGGCAGCAGCGGCAACTCGGCTGGCGCATGCACGCCTATTTCTGTGTGCAGACGGCGAATTGCGTTTTCCAGGTCCCGATCACTGAAGGGTTTGAGCAGGTAATCCGACACGTGCAGCTGGAT
Organism: Candidatus Limiplasma sp.; assembly: GCA_963666755.2. Classification (GTDB taxonomy): domain Bacteria; phylum Bacillota; class Clostridia; order Christensenellales; family Aristaeellaceae; genus CAXXOK01. The sequence goes on along the minus strand of CAXXGW010000009.1, from coordinate 1,817,459 downwards.
TGCGGTGCGTGCGTAGTCAAAGTCACTGTATGCGGTCAGAATGATAGCGTGCGCAGAGTTGCCGTCCGCCCGGAGCGCGGTGAGCATTTCGATGCCGTCCATCCGGGGAGTGCGAATATCAGTTATGATCAGATCCGGCCGAAGAGCACGAGCAAGCTTTAACCCCTCGGCCCCATTAGCAGCTTCACCCGTCACCCGGCAGTCCAGCGCAGCCCAGTCTACCCCATGGATGATGCCGTGGCGCACCAACGGCTCATCCTCAACAACCAGTACCGTCAGCATTCTGTTCCCTCCCCTTCCCGACCGTCGGGCTGGACACCAGTGGCAGGCGCACACTCACGCAGCTTCCTTCTCCAAGAGTGGAAGTAACATGGACGCCATAGGGCGACCCGAAGTGTAGCCTGAGGATGGTGTCCACATTATATAAACCTAGATGCTGGCCCGGTGCGGGCGCACCGATGCGGTTGAGACTCTTTACTGTTTCCGGGGGAATGCCGGCGCCGTTATCCGTCACCGAAACCACCAAATCATCTCCCTCCTGCGCCGCGCTGACCTTAATATAGCCATCCTCCTGTTGGCCCAAGCCATGCAGGATGGCGTTTTCCACCAGCGGCTGGAGCATCAGCTTGGGCACGATGCAGGATTGGAACTTCTCCTCCACGTCGATTTCGCATGTAAAACGATCTTCAAACCGGATGGACTGGATTTCCACATAACTCTCCACTAGCTCCAGCTCGGATTGCAGGAGGACGAACTCTTCACCTGCTATGCTTTTTCGCAGCAGACCCGCCAAACCCGTCGCAAGAGCGCTTATTTGTGGGGCATGGTGCTCAACCCCTAGCCAACGAACCGAGTCCAGCGTGTTGTAAAGAAAATGTGGGTTCAGCTGGGATTGCATCAGCCGGATGCGCGCTTCATTAAGCTCCTTTTGACGGCTCACGGAACGTTCCACGCTGCTCTGGTACTCATTCATCATGCGGTTGAAGCCGCGCGCCAGCCGGCCCAGTTCATCGTTGCGTTGCTTTTTTAGCCGCACGCTGAAATCCCCGTGCTCAACGCTAGTCATAGCAGTGCTGATGGCTCCGACCGGTTTCGCTAAACGACGGCTGAACAGCATCGTGCCCCATAGACTCATCCCCACGCCTAGTAGGGTGATGATTCCGCCCAGCAGGTAATAGGCCTGGCGCATTTCCATGGTGAAGAGCTGCGGCCGCTGCAAAACCAGCGTAAAACCGGTAGCCGGATCCGCTTCCGTGTATGTCTTGTAGGCGTCTCCCTCCCCCTCGAGCGGGCGCCCCGCAAGCAGCTGCTCGCGCAGCGCGAGCACGGCCGCCTTGCTCTGCGCAGGCTGAGAGGCATACAGCAGGTGCCAGTAGGGGCTTAACACCATTAGGTTCCCGGTTCGGTTAAATGCGCCCGCGAGCTGTGCGGCAAACTGCTCAGGCGAAACCGCCGCCACCACATAACCGGTGGTATCGCCTTTTTGGGTCAGAACAGGGCTGGCCGCGCAAAACACGGCGTCGCCATCCTGACTGTCCATCAGCATATAACGCCCGGTTTCCCGCAATCGTCGGAGCATACCCCATTCAGGCGAAAGCGTCTGCGCGGCTAGCGTTCTCCCTGTCGCCATGACTCGTTTGCCCTTTACGTCATATAAAATGAAATCAGCCAACTCGCTATCATCGCCAATTGCGTCCAACATCGAACGGTACAAAGCTTGCTCGCTGATTTTGCCGCCTGCCAGCGCTTGCGCCGCCAACGGCGTATCCACCAGTGTACGCACGCTATTCTCCAGCGAGCCGCATGTAATCTCCAGCGTTTCATGCACTTGCGCAAGCTCAAGGGCAGCCTGCTCGTCCATCTGTACATGTACACGCTGTATCAGCGTTAAAAGCATCGTTCCGCTAAACAAGATCATTGGCACCAGCGCTACCAAAAGCATGGTCAGGAACACCTGCCGACTAAAAGATCCTTTCTGAAACGCTTTCACGGCAACCGTTCCTCCACGCTCTTCACAAGAACCTCGTTCCAGTTCGTCAGTAGTCCCGCCTTCTGCTCGCCTGCCAGATCGATATTATAAGCGATTAGGATAAACGGTTCAAACGAGCCTGAGTCCAGCGGGACATCCGCCAGCACAGGCCGTCGGTACATTTGAGCGCTCAGGCGCGTTTGAACATCTCGACTCAAGATGAAACGTAGGAAGGCAGCGGCGTTCTCTGGGTGCGGGCACCCGCTGATGATCGCAGCCCCATCGGGGACGGCGCTTGTGCCTTCCTCCGGGTGAACCATCGCGATATCCAGCCCGGAGGCGATGGCCTTGAGTGCCGTTTCTTCCAGCGTAATGCCCACAGTACAGCTGCCGTTTGCAACCGCCGTCACCACATCGCCCGATCCGCTTAACACCCGCCCTTTAAGCGCATGTACGAAGCGCCCCAGCGTATCGGCCTCCGGCAAGACAGTTAACAGCGTAAACAAGGCCGTAAAGCTGGAGCCGGATACCGAAGGGTCGGCATAGGCGATGCGCCCGGTAAATCGATCCTCAAACAGACTCAGCCAGCCCTGTGGTTCGCGGCTTCCAATCAACCGTGTATTGTATACGATCACGATGGGCAGAGACGAAAATGGTAGCCACCGGCTTCCCTCCTGCAGATAACGGGGGTCAACCTGTGCAGCCAGTTCCTCCGGTGGCAAGGTGAAATACTGACTATACGCTGTAAGGCTTTCCACCCCGCCGCCAAACATCACATCACAAACAGGCGCTTCCGCCTCAAACGAAATACGCTCAAGCATCTCGGTGGTGCCTCCGGCGACCACCGACACCCAAATGCCGGTGCGATTTTCGAACTCCCGTAGAATGGGGGCATACACATCCTCCTTATGGGAGGTATAAACCACTAACCGCTGCTCCTCAGGTGGCGCTATTGCCGCATTCGCGGCCGGTATAGCTAATAAAACTGTCATCGCCAGCACGAGCACAATCAACGTTTTCAACTTCATTTTCAACCGCTCCCCAGTAACTGGGACATCCGCGCAAAGCCGCCGCAACTAGCGCTCGCGTTTCCCGCATATGACAACAGTATATCACAACCGTAACGCGCGCGTATGCATAAGCGCACATGTTCTTCTCAATCATCTATTTCAAACATCGCAGGTTTTTTGTTGTAAACCAGCATTGCGTCGCAGAAGCACCACGACATTGCACTTTATTGTTACCCAAATTGCTCATCGAGCCATTGGACCACAAGGTTGAGCCGTTCCCGAAGAAGGCAATGCACGATAAAAACAAATAGACTAACAAAAAAGCAGAGGGCATTTAGCGAAGTCGGATGATCATGTGATCCGCCAAACAACGATCGTCGGAAGGCGCAGCATCAGTTGAGCGAGATGCTTTTGCAGATGACACCCTTACACGATTCACCGTTTCAGAGTGCACCCACCTCCGATTGTATCAACAATATCAGCATTTTCCAACGGAGCATACGAGAGTTGAACTTCTTGAAAACAAAATCTATATTGCATGATGCTCATCGCTTAACCGAGACTCATATTGAATACTTGCATGATCTGTCATAAATGCAATGTTGAGAGCATGGTTTTCGAAACTTCGCCCGCTCCGCCTTCAATACGACAATATTCCATTACATCCATCCCCAGCAGCCTTGCTGCCTCGTTCTGCGACAGCCCGGCTTCCTTGCGTTTCCACCTGAGCTGCACATGCAACGGTTCCGCATTTACCACAGCCCCGCCCTGATGAACGATAGGCTCCATGAACCAGTCGGCTTCGTCGTGGAAGAGGTACACTTCAGACTGTACGCCCTCGATCGTAACCCGGCAGGTGTAGCGCATACCCTGTCCACCGGACTTCAGGCTGGCGGCTTGCCGTTCGTCGGCGATCGCTTCAACCTTAACCGGGACGCCTCCATCCTGTTGGTAGGCGATGGGGCGAATCCTGCCGCCCAGCTCGTGCCGGGCAAACACGGTCACGAATTCCTTGTGACTTGTAGGCACGTGCGCAGAGTTTGGCGCGACGTTCGTCTGTGCCATGGTTTGTCAGCCTCCTTAACCAATGCCGTACATGGCCACCGGGTGGATCGTGTGGTCGGCTTTGGGGTCCAGTGTGGCAGCTTTCCGGTTGATTAGCACAATACCTTTCTGGACGATGTTGTTGCCATATCGCAGGCGGAGGCGATCGATGCTGCGCTCCAGCTGCTCCAGTTGTGTTTTCTTCTCCATATTGCCGAACAGATCCATCTGCAGAGGCATGGTGTCCGGCACCAGTGTGCCACAGCTGACACCCAGCCCACGGAACGGGTAAAGCAGGTCGTACCGCTCATGGAACAGCTTCATGCCCTCGCGGATGATATCCGAGGCGAGGTTTGTGGCGGAGGGCAGCATCCGTTGGCAGGAATGCCACTCCAGCCCGGTGTGTGCCTTGCCGGTCATGTCGGTGTAGCGGGTCACGTTGCGCACTGCGATGCTGATGTTCCGGCTCCGGAAGCCGTGCTCCCGCAGTCGCATGGCCACGCACTCTGCCAGAATGGTAAAGATACACAGCGCATCATCTCGGTTTTCAATATCACTTGGGGCAGTAGTGGAGTTGCCGATGCTCTTGATGGCCATGGCTTCGCTCACCGGCATCACGGGAGTGATGTCCGTGCCCTGGGCATAGCTTTGCAGCATCTCCGCAGTCTTGCCAAACTTATAACGCAGGCATGCTGCGTCATAGCGCGCCAGATCACCGATTGTATGAATGTTGATGTCCGCATACTTCTTTGTGGTCTGCCTGCCGACGTAGAGCAGTTCCGACACCGGCAGTGGCCAGACCTTTTCACGGTAGTCATCGCGCCGGATGACCGTTGTGGCGTCCGGTTTTTTCATATCTGATCCAAGCTTGGCAAATATCTTGTTGAAGCTGACACCAACCGAGATGGTCAACCCCAGTTCTTCTCGCACGCGGTTCCGGATCATGTCGGCGATGCGCGCGCCGTCCTCGATCGTGATGCCGGGGTTGGTCAGGTCAATCCAGTTCTCGTCCAGCCCGAAGGCTTCCACGCGGTCGGAGTACTCCAGATATATCTTGCGCATGAGCCGCGAGAAGTGCAGGTAGCGTTCATACCGTGGGTGCAGGATGATCAGGTCGGGACAGGCCTGCTTTGCCTCCCAGTTTGCCATGCCGGTCTGTATGCCCTGCTTCTTCGCGATGGCATTGGCCGTGAGCACGATGCCGTGGCGATCCTCCTGACTGCCGCAAACCGCGACCGGATACGGGCGGAGGGCAGGATTGTCGAGTATCTCCACCGAGGCATAGTATTTATTGGCATCGCAGTGCAGAACAACCCTATCCATTGGGTTTCTCCGTATGCATGGCGGTAACGGCACACAGCGTTCGCGGGTGGAAATCCATCTGCGTCAGCAGCCCGTCGCGGATCATACGACGAACGTGGCCATGTACAGTGGAGGTGGAGCGGATGCCGGTTGCCGCACAGATTTCGCGGATGGTGGGCGCATATTGCCGTGTCTGCTGGAACTGCGTCACAAACTGATAGATGGTTTGCCGGGTTGTACCTCTGGTAGAACCAATGCGCGGCATAAGAAACCCTCCCATTCTGGATGACACGAAGGTAAAACAGGTACACAAAATAGACGTTTCCGATGCTGAGTGGAAACGCGGTCGCTATGGTGTGATGATCAGGCTTCGACTGCGATGTCGCTTTCGTACAGCAAGCCAAGCACGCGGCCCACACAGCGAACATCATCGTAATCTGAGAACCGGATGTCCTTATACTTGCGGTTATGCGATACCAGGCAGCCCTTGCCAAGCTCTTTGACGTACCCGTCGCCATTGACGAGGAACACGCCCAACTCGCCCACCGAGAGGGTTTCGGTCTGTTGGATCAGCAGACGGTCGCCATCCTTGAGGGTGGGGCGCATACTGTCACCGGACACATGCACGATCATGTCGGCACGCTCGGTTTCAGGTGTCTGGTAAACGCTGAGCCATTGGTAGTTATCACCCTCCGGAAGGTACTCGCCGATCCCTGCCGAGGCAGGCATGAAATAATCGCGGAGCTGGACGATTTTACGCGTCTTACGGACAGCTTCGGCCTGTACGCGCTCGACCTCCATCTTCATGACGCTGCCGACCATCTGGAGGCCGTGGGGGTCGAGCTTGCGGTACTGCTCGACCAGCTGCCGCTCCGTCATGGAGAGGCTGCGGTAGGTGGTCGTGGTGAAGCCGGTGAGATCATCCAGCGTGATGTCATAGAGCTTGCAAAGTTTGAAAAGCGTATCCATGTCCGGAACATTAGCGTCCTTTTCCCAATTGGAAACAGACGCGCTGGTCATGTGGAGGTGTTCGGCTACGTCCAGCTGCTGCAGACCGAGGCGCTCCCGGTTGGCGCGCAGGTTGCGACCCAGGGAGGGTTGGCGCGTCGATGGAACCGGCTTGGCGCCCTTGATGGACTGCGGATCGGTCTGGACGTGGGCAGAAGTCGTGGGTAATTTTCGCATACGGGATCACCTGCTTTCGACGCCAGTATAACATTGTTTGAATTTCATGTAAATGCGAACAAGAAAAATCTTTTGAATTGTGCTTTTATACTGTTTCATGTAATCCCCTTGTCTTATGGGATATTTCTATAAAGTCATGTAGGAAAAGGAGTTATCGGAAGAACCACGGGTATATATACGCACGCCGATCTTTGCAACTGTTTTAATAAGGTCTAATATTTGCTGCTATAGTTGCATTGAGAGCAGGCTATCAAATTGTCTTATCTACATCTCGCGGAGACAGTACTGTACATTTTCTTGCATACCGTTTTGCATACTACGAGCTTAGTAAAGTATGCAAAAATGGGGTAAAACATACTACTAAATGAAAAAGCAAAGTCCCCTGAGCCTTATGGCTCAAGGGACTTTGCGTGGTACACCATTAGGGACTCGAACCCTAGACACCCTGATTAAGAGTCAGGTGCTCTACCAACTGAGCTAATGGTGCTTGCCTGTCGGCATGCGATGTTTTCAACCGACGTTGACTATTATACGCATCTGCAGCGATTTGTCAACGTTTTTTTAAGGGGACTTTTCAGTTTCGGAAATGGTAACAACAAGGATAAGCACCGTAACGCCTTGCGGGAATCCCTTCCGGGCACTTCTGAAAAATAACAATCGGGTCTGAACCCGAGAAGGAAGTTGGTTTCCGGAGAGCGCAGCGCCAACCCCTGTTTGTAGAGGGAGCCGGCGCTGCGTATTCAACCGATTCCATCCTTGATAGGCAACTTATCCCACATCCATCTATGCATCACACAATGCCGTCATACGGCATCCTGCGACCTTGGTTCGGGTCGGAAGCGGAAGCCCAACAGAACCGCAGCCGTCAGTGAAAGCAGGGCACCCAACGTAAAGGGGGCAAAGGAGCCGACGGTGTTCCATAATACCCCGGCAATTACACTCGCGGGGAGCAGCGCAATCCCCACAAGGGTGGAAAGCAGCCCCAGCATCGTCCCCTTCCACTGAGGGGGCGCAATTTCCGCAATGAAGGCCCGTTCCACGCCGGTTACCATTGCGGTGTACAGGCCATACAGCACAAACATGCCGATTATGACCCATTTGGCAGTCGCAAAGGCAAAGCCGAAATAGACCAGCGCAAACGTTGCATACCCGGCGATCAGCAATTTTTTACGGCCGATTCGGTCGGACAGTTTACCAAAGGGGATGGCAATCACCGCGGCGGTAATATTGTAGATAAAGTATAATAAAATTACTTCGGCGCTGGTAAACCCGAGCTCGTTGGCCCGCAGCAGCAGAAACGCGTTGGATGAATTACCCAGCGAAAAAATGAAAGCAACCAAAAGATACAGCTTCAGATTCCGGTCCAGATACCGGGCGTTTTTCCAAAAATGTTCCCGTGGTTTCGGCTCGCGCGTTTCGCGTTTTTCCTGCACAAAGGCAAACATGGCCAGCGCAAAGAGCACCGGAATAATGGAAATGGCGAAAACCTCTTTATACGCGCCGTTGCCAACGCGCTGAACAATCAGGTAGGCAAGCAGAATGCCGATGGCCGAACCGGCCATATCCAGCGCCTTGTGAATGCCGAAGGCCTGCCCCATCCGGGCCGCGTCGGCACTGTCAGCCACCATCACATCCCGTGGCGCGGTACGGATGCCCTTGCCAAAGCGGTCGATTACCCGCGCCCCCAAAATGCCAAGCCAGGATCCGGCAAACAGCAGTGCCAGCTTGTACAGCAAACCGGAGGCATACCCCAGGAAAGCCAAAGGCTTTTTACGGTTATACCGATCGCTGATATAGCCGCTATACACTTTTAACAGGCTGGCGATGCTTTCCGCAATGCCCTCCACAATGCCCACCAGTACGGGGGTTGCGCCGAACGCGGCGGTCAGGTAAAGGGGGATCAGCGGATAAACCATCTCGCTGGAGATATCGGCAAAAAAACTGACCAACCCCAGAAAAATGATGTTCTTGAGCATCCAGTTCTGTGACTTTTGCATGGAAACGCCTCCTGCGGTGCACTGGCATGGGGGGGATGGCGATGGACGTTGCCTGTGCATTTCGTTCATTATAACACGCATCGCGTGCCTTGACATCCATCATTGATTCTGTGCAGGGGGATCGATCGGCAACAGAACCGCAGCGCGATTCAAGATCGGATTTGCAGTCAATGCGGCAGGAGCCCTGCGCGTGCGCAATAGCAACAGGTTTGATAACCTGCTGTTTGATAACCCTGTCCTGATGCGCCTGTATGGCACACCCGTTACTGTTTTTCTGATTGTCTGCTGAAACGAATGGCGTATGAACAAGCTGGAACAACTCAGTTGTCCGTACTAAATAATTTCCGAAGAAGCATCGCTTTTTGCAAAAAGTACGGTATAATAGACGCATGGATGTTGCGGCGTTTATACGCATGGCAGCATGGAAACCTAATAGATATGGAAATTTCCACGTATCCTTCGGCGCGTATCCAGCGGATCGCATCGCCTGATGAATGCCCGAAACCGGAGATTTACCCCGCGCCCGGCTCCCAAGTTCCCGCGGAAAGCGGTACCAACAACTTTAAGGAGGAACCCCCATGCTTAAGGACTACGAATTTTGGTTTGTCGTCGGCTCCCAATTCCTGTACGGCCCCGAGGTGCTTAACACCGTGGCCGCCCGCGCTACCGAAATGGCCGAACAACTCAACCGCAGCGGCAACCTGCCTTGTAAGGTCATCTATAAAGTGACGGCCAAGACCAATGCGGAAATTACAGAAGTGGTCAAACAAGCCAATTTTGACGATAAGTGCGCCGGTATCATTACCTGGTGCCACACCTTCTCCCCCAGCAAAATGTGGATTAACGGCCTTTCCGCGCTGCAAAAACCCTACTGCCATCTGGCTACCCAGTATGGCGAGGCGATCCCCAACGAGGAGATCGACATGGACTATATGAACCTCAACCAAGCGGCCCATGGCGACCGCGAACACGGCTTCATCGCCGCGCGGCTGCGCCTGCCCCGCAAGGTGATTGCCGGCTATTGGAAGGACGACGCCGTGCAGAAGCGGCTGGGCAGTTGGATGCGCGCAGCCGTAGGCGTGGCTTTTTCCAAGAGCCTGCGCGTGATGCGCTTTGGCGACAACATGCGCGAAGTGGCCGTTACCGAAGGCGATAAGGTGGAAACGCAGATCAAGCTGGGCTGGCAGGTAAACACCTGGCCTGTGGGCAAGCTGGTGGAAGAAATGGACGCCGTGACCGACGCGCAGATCGACGCGCTCATGAAAACCTACGAAGTGGAATACACCATGGCTACCGATCAGCTGGAAACCGTGCGTTATCAGGCGCGCGAAGAAATCGCCATGAAAAAGATGCTGGACGAGCAGGGCTGCAAAGCCTTCTCCAACACCTTTCAGGACCTTTACGGCATGCGGCAGCTGCCCGGCCTGGCTTCCCAGCATCTGATGGCGCAGGGTTACGGTTACGGCGGCGAGGGCGATTGGAAGGTAGCCGCGATGACCGCCATCCTGAAAGCCATGAGCGAGGGCCAGCCCGGCGGCACCGCCTTTATGGAAGACTATACCTACCATCTGGTCAAGGGGGAAGAGTTCAGCCTTGGCGCCCATATGCTGGAGGTATGCCCTTCGCTGGCCGCGGATAAACCGCGCATCGAGGTGCACGATTTGGGCATTGGCGATCGGGAAGCCCCCGCGCGCCTGGTGTTCGAAGGCCACGCGGGCAAGGCGATCGTCATCAGCCTTGTGGATATGGGTGGGCGGATGCGCCTGATCTGTCAGGATATTGAGTGCATCCCGCCGGTGATGGAGATGCCCAACCTGCCCGTAGCCCGTGTGATGTGGAAACCCATGCCCGATCTGGCAACCGGCATCGAGTGCTGGATTACCGCGGGTGGCGCGCACCACACCGTGCTTTCCTACGATGTGACGGCGGAGCAGATGCGCGATTGGGCTGCCATGATGGGCATTGAGTTCGTACACATCAGTGCGAGCACAACACCCGAACAACTGGAGGATTCGTTGTTTCTGGCCGATTTGGCCTGGAAGCTGCGCTGAGCAAATAAATATTGCACGGAGGGGATGCCCGCGGGGCATCCCCTCCATCTGCCTGCTGAAAAAGGCCCATCTGTTTTGTCGCCGGCACCGGATATGTGCGGCCACGTACGTCCGTGTACGCTCCCGCCCTGATCCGGTTTGGCTTCGCGCATCTGAACCTTTTTGAGCAGGCTGCTTCCTGGCATCCTTAAACGGTTTGTCAACGGTCTGACGGAGGGGATGCCCGCAGGGCATCCCCTCCGTTTGCACATGCCGATGGGCAACCAGACGAGGCGCTTAAGAACGGGCTTCGATACGTAATCCAGCTTCAGACGTAGTTTAATCGGTGATTCGGCGCCTCCCTCCACATGCGCAGGCATGTGAATCCAATACCCATGAAAACGGTGCCCAGTATTAATGCCGACCGGATATCCATGGGCAAAGCTCACCCGGCAGGAGGCATGCAGACGTAGCGGCATGCAGGGAAAAAACAAGATCGCCAGTATGGGCGTGCAGGCTCAAACTTTTCGGGCTAATGGGGTAAAATTACGCCGTCGCGGTTTCGGTTCCGGTGCCGCACGCCTCCGGGCATTCCCCTTTGGAGAGGGTAGAACAATCCCTTTCCCCGCGACAAACCGCAGGAGCGGGTGGATTTTTATGCCCGCTTATGGTAAAATTCAATCGCATTGCGGTTTGCCAGTGCAGGAACAGCAATCCGGTGCGGATTGCCTTCGGCGCCTGCGGACCCTGCCGTGAAACAGGCAGCCCTGCTGTAACGGCGCGTCGGTTTGCTTCCCCAACTGGGCGATGATCCGCAGCGGTAAATGCCCTTTCAAACCGGAGGGGATTCCGGCAAACAAAACGAAAAGTGTCAGGTTTTACCTGTTCTCTCCGTTCAGGAAGCATACCGTCGGCGGGAACGCCCGCGGGCGAATACGGATAAGCGAGGATTGTCCATGGCAGAGTTAATTCGGGTTGCACAGGTGCTTAACCGGATGGATAGCGGCGGCATCGAAGCCGTGGTCATGAACTATTACCGGCACATCGACCGTTCCGTGGTTCAGTTTGACTTCTACTTTACGCAGGACAGCCTTTTTCCGCAACGGGAGGAGCTGGAACGCCTGGGTGCGGGTATCTATATGATCCCTCCCTATACGCAGGTGTTTGCGTACCAGCGGATGCTGCGCAAATGCTTTCGCCAAAAGGGCTATCAGGTTGTGCACGCCCACATGAGCACCATGTCCGTATTTCCGATCTATGCGGCGTGGCGCAGCGGTGTGCCGGTACGGATTTGCCACAACCATTCGACCGCTAACTGGGGCGAGGGCCGTAAAACGCTCCTCAAATACATCCTGCGCCCTTTCAACAAGATTTTTGCCAACCGCTGGTTCGCCTGCGGCGAGAAGGCCGGGCGCTGGATGTACGGAGATCGCGCGTTTGACAACGGGAAAGTGTATGTGCTGCCCAACGCCATCGACAGCGAACGTTTCGCCTACGATCAGGAAGCGCGCACGGCCCTGCGAAGCACCTTTGCTATTCCGGATTCCGCTTTCGTGGTCGGCCATGTGGGCCGGTTCACCTATGCCAAGAATCATCCGTTTTTAATTGAAATGTTCCGGCAGCTTCTGCAGGTCAGGCCTGACGCATATCTGCTGATGGCGGGCGAGGGAGAAATGGAAGCCGAAATTCGGACGATGGTTGAGGAAAAGGGCCTGGGGCATCGGGTGATCTTTGCCGGGGTACGGCAGGATGTGAACAAGCTCTACAGCGCCATGGATGTGTTCTGCCTGCCCAGCCATTACGAGGGGTTCGCGCTTGTGGCGGTGGAAGCGCAGGCTTCCGGGCTGCCCTGCATCTGTTCCAATCAGGTATCGGGCGAAATTGACCTGTCGACACGGGTCACGCACATCCCCACCGAGCCTGGCGATATCCCCGCGTGGATTGCGCAAATCCGGCAGATTGGGTTGGATCCGGAACGTAAAATGCCTACCTTTGCCGAAAACTTCAGCATCGCCTGCGCCGCAGGGCAGTATCAGGCTTATATAAAGGAGAATTATGAGAAAGCTTTACGGTAATGCGCGGTTCTTACAGGGCTTGCTGATCGTTTGGCTGGTGCTCCTGTATCTGCCGGGGTTGCAGGTGGGGGAAATCCCCACCGCAAACGGCGCGATCCCGATCAGCTGGTGCTATCTGTTCTCCGTGGCATTTCTGCCGGTGCTAGTGTTCCAGTTCCCCCGGCTGCGCATCCCGCCGTGGTACGTAACGGCTTTGTACCTGTTTGTGCTGGCCTGGGCTGCTGTACAGGCGCCTGTATTCGGGCTGAGTAAAGGCGTATTGCATTGGCTCTTTGGCGCTTACCTTTTGCTGGTGCTGGTCAACCTGGGGCAGACGCTTTCGGAGGATCAGCTGGCCAACGTGCTGCAAACCGGCATTCTGGCGTTCATGGCCTGCCATCTGGTGTACACGCTGGTTAACTGGCAAACCGTCTACGGCGTGGTGTTTCAGGATCAGATGGCTTCTACGCTCGGGTCGCTGACCCGCGGCGGCCGGAATCTGGATGCAACGTGGCTGGGCCTGGGTTGTTTCCTGATCCGCAAGCCCAAATGGCGCATCGGTTGCCTCCTGTATAGCCTTGCGTTTGCGGTGATCGGCGTAAGCCGCGTCGGGCTGATCGCCTCCGGGCTTTGCCTGCTGTGGATTCTGGTGTATGACCCGCAGTTCGGCTTTCGGAAAAAGACCGCGCTGTTCTGGTGCGGGCTTGCGGCGGCGGGCCTTGTCGCGGCGCTTGCCACCGGTATGGCGCAGCGCATGTATGACCGTGTTTTCCTGGGGTATGGCGAAGGGGCGGTCTCGTTCCTGTCCGGGCGGGAAACCATGTGGCGGAACGTGGCGCCGATGCTGCAGGCGCATCCTTTCGGCGTGGGCGTAGGGAACGCCATCCCGGTGATGCGTGCCGAGTTTGGGTTTAACAGCTATGAAGATGTCATGCACAACGTGTTTTTCCAATGGCTGCTGGACGAGGGCGTGATCGGCGGGCTCTGGTTCCTGGCGCTTGCCGTGCTGCTGTTTGTAAGCCAGAAAAACCGCGCCACCGGGTGGTTTCGCCAGCCGACGGCAGCTTTCCTGCTGGGCTATCTGGTGCTGTCCACCGTGCAGTTCCATGGGGGAGAAGCGCTGATGATCTTCACACTGGGTTGCTTCCTCCTGAGCCGTGGGCAATGGATCGCGCTCCGTGCGCCCCGTGGGGAAGCGGCGCAGAGCAAGGAGGCGGCGGGAACAAAATGAAACCGTTGCGCGTACTGCTGATTACGCGGGAATGCTTGCGAACGGATTCCAACGAGGGCAACGTGCTGCTGAACCTGTTTGCGGGGCAGCCGGTGGCGCTTGCGAATCTTTACTGCAAGCCCGGCCGGCCCGACACGGATGCCTGCGAAGCCTATTTTCAGCTGACGGATCGCATGGCGCTGGATAACCTGCTCCACCGCACGCCCATGGGGCGGCAGGTGTCGCCGCAGATGGAGGAAAAATCGGCAGCACAAGATGCTTTTCCGGTGCAGAGCGCTACGCCGGTGCCCGCCGGGCAGGCTGCCGAGGCGGAAAACAAAGCTTTCTATGACTTTTTTCGCGTACACAACGGCACGCTGTTCCATATGGCGCGGGAGTGGCTCTGGGCCTTGGCCGACTTTCGCAGCCCGGCGCTGCAGGCGTTTGTGCTGGGCTTTGCGCCGGATGTGATCTTTGCCCCCTTGTGCTACAGCCGCTTTGTGCTGGCCGTACACCGCTATGTGATCGGGCTGGCCGGGGTTCCGGCGGTCACCTATCTGTATGATGATCTGTATTCGCTGCGGCAGTTCAGCCTCTCTCCGTTATTCTGGCTGCACCGTTTCGCGCAGCGGCGGGCCATCCGCAAAACGCTGCCCTTTTTCCGCTATGCCTACACCATGACACCCCAGCAGGCGAACGAGTACGCCCGCATGCTGCCGCTGCCGATGCGGCTGCTCCGCAAGGGGGCGGACGTAACGCCCGCGGGCGAACCCGCCCCGCACGAAGGTGTGCGGCTGATCTATGCGGGCGGTATCTATTTTGGTCGCAACCGTACGCTGGCCGCCGTGGCCGATGCCGTGCGCGCCCTGCGACGGGAAGGATTGGCTGTTCAGCTGGATTTGTACACCTCATCGCCGCTGACGAAAGCCGTCCGGCAAAAGCTCGCAGATGGGGACGGCTGCACCGTGCACCCCGCCGTGCCGTTTGCGGAGCTTGCGCAGCGCTACCGCGAAAGCGATGTAGCCCTGCACGTGGAATCCTTCCGCCGTAAGGATGCGCTGGTCACGCGCCTGTCCTTTTCCACCAAAATTGTGGATTGCCTTGGCAGCGGGTGCGCGGTGCTGGCCGTCTGCCCGGCGATGAACGCAGGCTGGCAGTACCTCAAGGAGGAGGATGCCGCTGTTTGCGTTGCCACCGAAGACGGCATTCCGGCGGCGATGCGCGCGCTTGCCGGCGATCCGGCCCTACGCGAGGCTTACGCACAGAAAGCCCTTGCCTGCCTTACGCGCAACCATGACGGGGATAAAATCCGGCGGGGGTTGCTTTCCGACCTGCAGGAGCTGGCAAGCGGGAGGGGGGTCCTATGAAGGCGCTGTTCATCATCCACTGTCAGGACCCGCTCTACGGGGCCAGTCGGAGTGTCGGCAACCTGATTCGGAATCTGGATGCCGATGTGGATTTGCTATTTCCGGTCAAGCTCAAGCGGGACGGCATCACCCCGGAACAGATTCGAACGTTTTACGGCCCTCGGGTACGGCATGTCGGATACCTGCCGCAACCCGCAAGGCTTACCGCGTTGGCGGACCCGGTTTCGCTGCGGCATCACGTTAAATCCTGGGTCAAGGACATCCTCTACCTTCTGGCGCTGCCCCGATACCGGCAACTGTACCGCAAAAGGCAGTACGACCTGATCCATCTGAACAGCGTTACGCTGTACCCCATGCTGCAGGCGCGCTGGCCGATGTTCCTGCATGTGCGGGAAACGCTGCGCAGCCGCCAGAACCTTTGGAACCGCCGCATGCCGGAGCGGCTGAACCAGGCGCACGGGCTGTTTTACATCAGCGAGGAGTGCCGGGCGGCCTGCCCGCAGACCAAGGCACCCGGGCTGGTGCTGGTCAATCCGTACGACCAAACCCGTGTGCAGGCGGTTGACCGTCCGGCGGCGCTGGCTCGTTTTGGGTTGAAGGGAACCGAAACGGTGTATGCGATTATCGGCAACATCATCCCGGCCAAAGGGGTAGATTTTGCGATCCGCGCCTTTCGGGAAGCCGCGCTGGAGAACGCCGTGTTGCTGGTGGTCGGTATCGATCCAAACCGGGAGGGGTATGAGCGGCGCGTGAGGGCGGAGGCGCAGGCGGATGCCCGTATCCGCTTTCTGGGAGAGCTGGAGGATATGGACCCGGTCTACCGGATTACGGATTACGTAGTGCGGGCGGATCGGGCGCCGGGCGCAGGCAGGACGGTGTTTGAGAGCCTGTACTCCGGCGGCGGGGTGATCCTGATGGGCAACCGGGAAGAAAACCTGCCGTCGCTTGGCTTGCCGGCAGAGCTGGAAGCCAATGTTGTTTTTTATCCGGTACGGGATCAGCAAGCCCTGTCGAGGGCGTTTCAGCAGATGCAACACCACCGTTTTGAGCAGAGAGCCTATCGAACCAATATCCCCCAATACGTGGAAGCCTTTCAGACATTTGTTTTCAAAAACGGGCTGCATGCCGGATAGAGGAGATTCCTATGTGCGGAATTGTTGGCGTTTGCGGGAAACTGGGTGCCGTTGAGCCTGAAGTGATTCAAACGATGCTGGATACTATCCGACACCGCGGCCCGGATGGAGAAGGCACCTGCTTCGATGGCGACCTTGCCTTTGGGCACCGGCGGCTGGCCATTCTGGACCTTCGGCCCGAAGGCAACCAACCCATGCACTATCAAGGCCGATACTCCATCATTTTTAACGGGGAGATTTATAACTATCTGGAGCTGCGTGCCGAGCTGCTCACGCTGGGGCATACCTTTGCCACACAGACCGACACCGAGGTGATCCTGGCGGCGTATGCCCAGTGGGGCGAAACCTGCGTGACGCGTTTTAACGGCATGTGGGCGTTTGCCCTTTATGACCGGCAAACGCAAACCGTGCTCTTCAGCCGCGACCGTTATGGAGTAAAGCCATTTTATTATTGGGATGCGCCCTCGGGTTTCCATTTTGCCAGCGAAATCAAGGCCCTGTGGACGCAGATGCCCAAACCCGTGCGGGCCAATGCCGGTACCCTGCTGGCGTATCTCACCACGGGGGATATCGACTACAGTGCGCAGACCTGCTTTGCGGATGTTTACCAGCTCCCGGGCGGGCACCAGATGATATACGACCTTCATACCCATACCTACCGGATCGAAAGATGGTATACGTTACGCAAGAATCCGCAGGAACGCGGCGCTACCTATGAGCAAAGCGTAACGCGGTTCCATGATCTGTTTGAAAATGCGGTAAAACTCCGCCTGCGCAGCGATGTGCCCGTGGGCAGCACCCTTTCCGGCGGGCTGGACAGCAGCGCCATCGTCTGCACGATTGACCGCGTCAAGCCGGAAGGCAAGCAGGTGACCACCATATCCTCCTGTTTTCAGGAAAAGGCATTTGACGAGCAGGAGTATATGGACGCCGTAATCGAGCACACGGGCGCGGTCAGCCATAAGGTATGGCCGGATTTGAAAGTCAGCCTGCAGGCGCTGGATCAGGAAATCTGGCAGGAGGACGAGCCCTGCACCAGCATGGCGAGCCATTTTGTGTACCAGAAAGCCCGGTCGCTGGAAATGCCTGTGCTGCTGGTGGGCGAGGGCGCGGATGAGCAGCTGGCCGGCTATACCAACTTTTTTGAGCCGCTTTTTCTGGGATTGCTGGGGCGGGGACGCCTGATCAGCCTGCGCAGGCAACTGAAGGCGTTCAAACGCGTCCGCGAACCGCTGGATCATGTATCGCTCAAGCATCTGCTGATGGTCACGGCTTCCGATTGGCTGATGCCGGTTGCCTTGCGGGACGCGGTGCGTATCCGACGCAAAGGGTACGCCACCGCAAAATTTGTGCACGCCTCCTGCCTGCACAACCCGGAGGTGTACAAAGCACGTAACCTGTACGCCAAGACGTCCGCCGATGAGGTGATCCGGGCGTATCTGTTTTCCGAAATGCCGCGCATCCTGCACTGCCTGGATCGCAGCAGCATGGCTTACGCCGTCGAAACCAGAGCCCCCTTTCTGGATAAGGATCTGGTAGAAGCCGTGTACACGATGCCGCTGCCCTACAAGCTGTGGGATGGAGTCACCAAGCGCGTGTTGCGGGATGCCATCGGCCCGGATATGCCGGACAAGGTGCGCAACCGGTACGGGAAAATGGGCTTCATGTCGCCCGAATTCCAATGGTTTTATGAGGACCCGGAGCAGATGACAACGTTGCTGGAAAAAGCCTGCGACGCGCTGCCCGGCTATGTGAACAAACCGGCGGTACTGCAATGGTGTGCCGACCACCGCCACGCTTCCGCCAGGAATACCGAGGAAGAGTGGATTTTATCCCGTTTGATTCGCATTGGTCGTTGGATGGAGGTATTTCAGGTTGCCCTGTAAAGGCGGCAAAACGGAAAGCGGAGGTGAGCAGGCGAAAATGAATCTGCTTTTAGTTACGCAGGGGTACCCCTACGGGGAAAGCGAGCGGGGTTTTCTGCCAACGGAGCTAGAGGCGCTGCGCCGCCAATGCCAGGTAACGCTGCTGGCGCTTGATAACGGAGAGCCTTTGCTGTACCCCCCGGCAGAGGATGTGGCCTATAGCCGTTATTCCTGGCCGGTGAAGATTTCGCTTCCGCTGTTGTTTGCACAGTTACGCTTTGCCGAGGTGCGGGCGGATTTGTGGCGTGCGATCCGTTCCGAGAAGGCAAACCTGCACAACGTGTCGGCCCGGATTGTGACCTACAGCTTGCGCGCGCAACAGATACGCGCTTTGCTGCGCTCCATTATCCGGGAGCGGCACATCGATGTTGTGTACACCTACTGGTGTGTGCAGGCGACGGTGGCGGCGCTCCGCCTGAAAAAGGAGTTTCCGTCGCTTAAAGTGGTAACCCGTTTCCATGGCGCCGATCTGTATCTGGAACAAGCCCCCTATGCATGCCAGCCGCTGCGCCCCTTTATCGCCGCCGGGTGCGATCGGCTGCTGTATGTCTGCCGTACCGGCATGGAGTACTTCTTAAGCCTTTGGGATGGCCCTTGGCGTGCAAAAGCGCAGGTAGCCTACATTGGCTGCCGGCCGCTGCCGCGGTGCGATGGGTTGCGCCTGCCGGGGGAAGCGCTGGGGCTGATCAGCTGCTCCGGGCTGATCCCGCTGAAGCGGGTTTCGCTGATTCTGGACGCGCTGACGCTGCTCCCGGCGGAGCGGGCGGTGGACTGGCACCTGCTGGGGGACGGCGAACTGCGCGCCGATCTGGAAAAGCAGGCGCAGGCGTTACAGACGGCACACCCCAACATCCGCTGCACGTTCCACGGCCATGTGCCCAACCCGGGGTTGGCAGAGACTTACCGCGAGGCGAAGGCGCAGCTCTTCATCACGACATCGGAATCGGAAGGCCTGCCCGTATCCATTATGGAAGCCTATTCGATGGGCATTCCCGTGATCGCAACGGCGGTGGGGGGCATCCCGGAAATCCTGGAAGACGGACAAAGCGGCTTCCTGCTCCCGGCCAATCCTACCGCCGCGGATGTGGCGGGCGCGCTGGAGCGCTACTGGATGCTGCCGCAGGAAGAAAAGGCGGCTTTATCCCAAAACGCATACGCCTGCTGGCAAACCCGGTTGAACGCCGGGGAGAATGCGGAGGCGTTGGCGCGAACGCTTACAGGCGTTTGGGAAGGGGATGGCTGCCCATGAACGCTACCCCGAAGGTAAGCGTGATCGTCCCGATCTACAAGGTGGAACGCTATCTGCGGCAATGTGTGGACAGTATCCGCACCCAGACCCTTCAGGAGTTGGAAATCATTCTGGTGGACGACGGAAGCCCAGACGGCTGCCCGGCCATTTGTGACGCGTACGCGCAGGAGGATACGCGCATCCGCGTGATTCACAAACCAAACGGCGGGCTGCTGCGCGCGCGCATCACCGGGGTGCAGGCCGCGACGGCACCTTACGTCGGCTTTGTAGACAGCGATGATTTTGTGGCGCCGGAGATGTTCGCCACCCTGTTAAGCGCGGCAATGGAGCATCAGGCGCAACTGGTGTGCGCGTCCTTCTGGATGTACCGGGACGAGGCGCGCCAGACCCCTTATGTGTGGGATTTTCCCGCTGGGTTTTTTACAGGGGAGCGACTGCTGAACGATTTTTACCCCGCCTGGTTTGAAAACCGGAAAACCGGCGCGCCGGGCCTGATCAAGGCTGTCTGGTGCAAGCTGTTTGACCGCGCGCTGCTGGCCGATGTGTACACCCGCGTGCCCCCGCAGGTCACCATTGCGGAGGATTTCATCACCACCTACGCGGCGGCGGCCTTGGCGGAGAGAATTGTGACCCTGCCGGACGTGATGCCCTATTATTACCGCATGCTGGAAGGCTCGATGTTTCGCACGTACTGGCGCAACTTTTTTGCCAACGCCAACGCCGTGCTGGAATCGCTGGCGGGCATGCCGCATCGGCAGGAAGCCGAGCGCTTTATCCGCGAAGGCGTCGAGCGACACCGGGCCTATACCGTGTATGACACGCTCTATAACGAGTGCAAGCCCAATAAAACCTCTGCCCGGGAGGAAGTAACCGCCATTGTGAATACCCTTACGGGGGATGAAGCGTGGCTTGAAGCAGCCAGACTGGATGTTTTGCCCCGTGATAGCCAAACCTCAAGGCTGTTCCGGCAGTTGCTGCTGCATCGGCGGCCCCGCCTGCTGCTGGCCGCAATCCGGTTGGCAACACTGAAAAACAGGGTTCTGGAACGGATTCGCCGCGAAAACTGAATAAAGGAACGCCGCAGAACGTGATGCGCCGTTGGGGAAGTGTCTTTACGCGGGATTTTTACGGAGAATTTCGCTGGATAAAAACCACAGATGTCCTTTTAAGGAGGTTTGCGGTTTTTAGCATGTGTCATCTTTCGCAGAAACAGGAATGCCTCGGTGTGCGTGCCACCGTTTCGCGGCGGTGCGCAACCGGGCCATTCCCATGACCTGTAAGATGTTCAATGTCTGAAAGACCTTGCTTTCACCTTTTATCAATGCTATAATTTTCAAGGATTTGAGGTTTCTATGCCCAAAAACGCAGACAAGCATCTCGCGGCGCCGACCCGGCTCATTGGGTATGTTGCCGTATGATCCGGGCAGGGGAAAGGGATTGACTATGCAGAGGATGAAAACCGGCGTTCTGCGTCGGGCGCTGGAGCAGTGGTATCTGATCTTAATCGGCTTTTTCCTGATCCTGCGGGTCTTTTTCTGGTTCTCGCCCGACCATGCGGAAAAAATGAACCTGGTCTATCTCTGGCCGATAATCGTAGCGGCGGTTGCCCTCGTGGTGGCTTCCCGGCACAGGCTGTTGCCCAAAGCCTTTTATCTGCTGGCCGCTCTGTTTGTGTGGCTGCTTTTCTCCTGCGCGGTGAATGGCGACCCGTATCTGGTGTACAATCACGCGTTCATCCAGTACCTGTTTACCGGGATGATCGGCTTCTTTTTGGTGATTCCCACCCTGCGGGAAGGGCAGGCGGAGGTCGGTTTCCGCAGGCTGGCGACGCTCTACTGCCTGCTGATGCTCCTGCTGGCGGGGTTGGGCCTGTTTTCCGCCCTGACCGGAACCCCTATTCAGACCAAGCTGTCGGATCGCGCAATTTATGTGGCCAGCAATCGGCTGTACTTTTTCCAATACCACCCCAATGAGGCCGCCAGCGCCATGACCATCGGGGCGATGCTCCTGCTGTATCTGGCGCTGCACAGCCGCAACTGGCTTCTCAAAGGGCTGCAGGTGCTGGGCGCACTGCTGCTGGGCGTGATCATTGCCCTGACGGGCAGCCGCACCTCCATGATCCTGTTTGCGCTGGGCTTTGGGGCCTTTGCCTTCTGGCTGGTCTGGTCGCGGCCGATGCGGCGCGTCCGTTGGGCACGCTGGCCTGTGAGCCTGGCGGTGTTCGGTATTGTCGCGCTGCTGGGATATCAGGGGATCGCCCAGTCCATCGGGGTGGTAGCTTCGCTGACGCTGAAAATCGAAGCTGCGGCAAACCCGGTCGAGGCGTCGGAAGCGGCGGCCTCCGCCGAGATTGAAACCGGCGCGCCGCATGCCGCGCAAACGGAAGTGGTGCACATGTATGCGGCCCGCCAGCAGTTTCAGGACCTTGGCACGCTGAACATGCGCCTGGAAATCTGGCAAACCGGCATTGATTACCTGAAGGAGCACCCCAAGGCGCTGCTGTTTGGCGTGCCGGACAATGTGATCTCCCGCATTCCGGCTTCGGCAGGGCGGCCGGAATCGCACATGCACAACGCATATCTGGAAATGCTGCTGATGGGGGGCATCCCCGGGATACTGCTGTATCTGGGCTATCTGGCGTTTGTGCTGCGCGCGTGCTGGCAGTTGGCCTTCCGAAAGGAATCGACGGTGGCGCACCGGTTGCTGGCTGTGATCCCGGTACTGATCACGGTTAACGGCCTGACGGAAATCTATCCGCTTTTCTCCGGCAATGTGATGGATATGATGTCCTTTGCCATCTCGGGAGCTGTAATCACCCTTGCCGGGCGCCGGGGTGAAATCGCTTTGCCCCGGAACGGATAACGTGCCTCTGCGCGGCGCCGAATGCCCGTGCGGCATGCAAGCCCCGGAAAACCCGCAGCAAACCAACCAGAACCGAAAGGGCGGAGGAATGGTATGATACGGCAAAACCAGCGCATTTTGGGGATGCTGAATATGCTGGCGGATATCGTCATTGTTCTGTTGGCCTATCTTTTTGCGGCCTGGTTTTGGCTGGATGTGCTACAGGGCGATCCGCTGAACATGGCCGGCGTCACGTCCCTGCGGCAGGGCATCGGCTCCGCGGCGTTCATCTATGCCGTCACAATGGGGCTGATCCTCGCGTTGCTGGGCATGTACAAGGCTTCGCGCGTCCGTCGGCTGGGGCAGGATTTCGTCACGGTGGTGGAGGCAAACCTGATCGGCGTGCTCATTGTCGGCGCAGTGCTCTACCTGCTGCGCTTGCAGGACTTTTCCCGTGGCGTGCTGGGCATTTTCTTCCTGACCAGCACGGGGCTTCTTTGCCTCAAATGCACCCTGCAACGCAACATCCTGCGTCAGTTGCGGGCCAAGGGCCAGTTTCAGAAGCATGTGGTGGTCGTGGGTACCGGCGGGCTGGCGCGGCAGTACGCGCAAAGCGTCGACAGCGAGCCGACGCTGGGTTTCCTGATCGACGGGTTTATCGGCGAAAGCCGGGAGGGGGAGGAACTGGCCGGGCCGCTGCTGGGCGGGTTTGACGAGTTGGACGCCCTGCTGCGCAAACCCGGAATCGACGAAGTGATCGTCGCCTTTGAGCCGGACGAGGCTTCGCACATCCTGTCCGTTATCGGCATTTGTGAAAAAAACGGTACCAAGGTCGGCATCGTTCCGTTTTATAACGATATCATCCCTTCGCACCCGACCATAGAGATTATCGGCCGCTCCAAGATTATCAGCCTGCGCAGCAACCCGCTGGATAACGTGGGCCTGGCCTTCCTGAAGCGCTCCTTCGACCTCCTGATGAGCGTGCTGCTGCTGATCCTCTTTTCGCCGCTGATGCTTGTGACCATCATCGGGGTAAAGCTTTCCAGCCCGGGGCCGATTCTGTTCAAGCAGCAGCGTGTGGGGTTGAACAAGCGCACCTTTGCCATGCTCAAGTTCCGCAGCATGCGGGTAAACGCGTCGGAGAACTGCGGCTGGACCACCAGCGCCGATTCCCGGAGAACCAAGTTTGGCAGTTTTATCCGTAAATTCAGCATTGACGAGCTGCCGCAGCTGATTAACGTGTTGCGCGGCGATATGAGCCTTGTCGGCCCTCGGCCGGAGATTCCGTTTTTTGTGGAGCAGTTCCGGGAGCAAATCCCGCTGTACATGGTCAAGCATCAGGTCAGGCCAGGCCTGACGGGCTGGGCGCAGGTGAACGGCTACCGCGGGGATACCAGCATCGAGGAGCGTATCCGGCACGACATCTGGTATATTGAAAACTGGAGCGTGCATCTGGATTTTAAAATTCTGCTGATGACGCTGTTCGGCGCATGGATCAACAGCGAAAAAGTGATGAACCAGCCGAAGAAGAAACAGTGCTAGTCAGTCAGCTTGAGGATTTGGGGCAAGCCGGGAGCCGCTGCAGCGCTGCCAACCGCTTAGGGTAAAGTCTGTAATGTAATGCTTTGAGCGGGCATTTGATCCGGTTTGCGTACCGGGAACGGCAAGCCAGAGAGCTCTATAATACGGTCTGCAAAATGAGAATAGTCATGAAAAGGCTCCGGCAAAAGTGACAATACTTGCCGGAGCCTCTTGCTTGATGTAAAAGGACATCCACCACACGCATCGAAGAAAAGGGGAGATGATCTTTCCCTTTATCCCTTTGGCTGTGTGCCGCTTTTTGCTTCGGTCAGCAAAGGCGCTTTCTTCCGGCCCAAGCCACGCAACCTTTGCACAGCCGCAGCATACCCGGCTACCGCATAGGGGATCAGGCAGAAGAAGTAGAAAAGCGTATATTGCCCTTTGGCTTCCCAGATCGTGTGGAACAGGAAACCGCCGACGAAGTAGAGCGGGAAGAACAGCACGCCGGGTGTCCGGTTCTTTCGCCCCAATAGCAGCCAAAGCAATGTTCCCACCAGAAGAAGGCTGTGGTACTGGTTCATCCACCAGAGGGCTGCGCTGCCTGCCTGCCCGTGCTCATACAGGCTCAGCGCCAGCTTGCCGCGCTGGGGGTTGCGGGCCATTTCGTTGATCCACAGGCTCTGGAAGCTCGGCTCCTCCCATTGGGAGAGGATTTTTCGGTAGAAAAACGAGGCGGCAAGCGCGGGATCGGCGGCAAACTGCGCGATTCGTTCCCGCACGAGCGGCCAGGCCAGCGCGTCGGTGGCCGAGGCGTTCTTGCCGGCTTTTTCATACAGGATATAGCCGCTATCGTTGTACCAGCCCGGCTCATGGCCGTCTACCTCCTGCAAGCCTAAAAGAATAAAGGTGCTGACGGGGAACCCCTGCGAAAGTTCCGTTCCGGTTGCGTTGCCGACGGTTTTACATAACAGGCTGCCACCCCCAAAGCTGCCGACCAGCAGAACCCCGGCAGCAACGCAGGCCCCTATGCGCTTTCCGGGCCGAATATATAGCAACAGCGTCAGCGCGGCGGCTATGGAGGCGATCAGGAAATTCTTCTTAAGCAGCGTGGCGGCAAGGAAACACACCACGGCAATCACGAGGTGCATATTCCGGCGATCCCGCAGATATAAAAGTAGCGCTCTTGCGCCCAGCAGCATCAGGCACAGACCCGGCAGATTTCCGTACACAAAAGGCAGGTAGAATGTGAGCGGAAGGAACGCAAGCGCCCCAAGCCAGATGAAGAGCCGCATCCCCCGCCGGGGGAACAATATCATGCCGCAATCCGCCAAGGCCCAGATGCTCAGCAGATTTGCCGCAATGTTGCCGTACGGGCAAACCTGCGACACATCCAACCCCAGTTTTGTGAGCCCGGTAAGCACAAGCACCCACGGCAGCTGGAAGGGGAAATAGTTCAGGTAGTACCCGTTCAGGCTCGCTTCCACATTCCCGGCCGCCAGCATTTTGGCGGCATCGATGCACATCAGCTGGTCAAAGATGGGCAAGGATTTGGACACCAGCACGCAGCAAAGCGATCCCCCTGTAAGCAGCAGCGCCACGAGCAGGATCAGCCGGTTTTCCAATGGCTCGCCCAAAGGCCAGCCTTTTTGGGATAACCACACGGCAAGGGCGATCAGCAAACCGATCCCGAGCAGGTGCACAAAGGGGCTGTCCGTCAGTACACGCATGGTTTCGCTGCTTTGGATTTCCAGCGTGTAGAAAAGGCTGTGCACCGCCAGAAAGGCGATCATCAGTGCAAAAAGGAGCAGGCAGAGGCCGGAGACCAGCTTTTCAAACCAACGCATGAAACCACTCCGTATGCAAGTTATCATCACGCCGGAAGTCACGCCCGCGGGCGGGCACCAATAGGCGGCGCGTAAACGCGGAAGTCCGGCGCGGGTGCAACCGTTCTATTATTTTACCATCTGCCCGGCATTCGCGCTACCCCCAACTCGTACGGGCGTCCATGCCCCGGATGGTTTTCGCAATCCATCCCGCAATACCGTGATGGAAATGCCCTTGCTTGAAACCGCTCCGAAATCATGATAAAATATAGAATTGTTGAAAAGATGCCGCATTTTCGGCCGGACGGGCAAAATCAGAAAGCGTTTGAGCACAAGGGAGGATACAGCATGTCTGCCAAAAGCATGCCGGATAACCGCGAAGCAAAGGGGGAAATCAGCTTAACGGATGCCGTTGCGGCAACGCCTGTGCGCACCCTTCGGCACCCGTTACGCGGCTTAGAACCCGAAAAGCGCAACAGGGTTTGGTGGTACGCGCTACTGCTTGCCGTTTTCCTCTGTTTTTATCTGTTTAACGCCCTGGCGCCCCTCATGTCGGACGATTACAACTACGCTTTCAGTTTCAGCACCGGCGAACGTATCACATCCGTGGGGGATTTGTTCCCTTCCATCGTGCTGCACTACCGGGGCGTCAACGGCCGGGTGGCGATGCATTTTCTGGCGCAGCTGATGCTGCTGCTGGGGAAATCGGTGTTTAACGTTATCAACGCGCTGGTTACGGTCCTGTTCTTCGTGGGCCTGTGTCGGCTTACGGTCGGCAGGAAGAAGGACCCGCGGTTGCTTGCGGTGCTGGTGGGCGCGTGGGTGATCCTGCTGCCGACGCTGGGGCAGGTCATGTTCTGGCTTGTCAGTGCATGCAACTACTTTTGGGGGATTACGCTGATCCTCTGGCTGTTGGTTCCCTTTCGGGACAGGGTGCTGGGGGAGGCAAAGCCCCTTGCGTGGTGGCAAATCGGCCTGATGCTTCCGGCATATGCTGTGATGGGCACGGTGAGCGAGAACAGCGCGCCCGCCGCCATGTTGCTGATGCTCCTGTGCTGCGCGCTGCAGTTCCGTTTCCACCGTAAGGTGAAGGTATGGCAGGGGCTTGCGATTCTTTTCAGCCTCGCCGGGTTCCTGTTTATGCTCTCGTCTCCGGCCAGTCAGGGCCGCAACGCCGCGTCACTCTCCCAAACGGCGTCGCTGCTGGGGCGCTATCTGGTGCCGTTTACCAACTGTGTGACGACGTTCCTCAATTATGAGCTGGCGCCGTCCATCGTGTTCCTGATCCTGTTTTCATGCGCGCTGTACGCGAAAGCTAAGCCGGAAATCCTATGGCTCTCTGCGGCCACGTACTTCTGCGGCGTGGCGGCCAATTTTGCGATGTCCCTGACCGGGTACTATCCGCTTCGGGTGATGACGGGCAGCCTGGCGCTGATCCTGTGCGCCTGTGCGATGCTGCTGCCCCTGCTCAGACTGGCGCCGCTGGAACCCTTGCTGCGGGGCGCGGAGTGGGCGTTATGCCTGACTGCCGCGCTACTGATCCTGCAGGCGATACCGCAAACCTATGACCGATACCGGGAAGCCAGTGCCCGGGAAGCACGGATGATCGCCGCGCGGGATGCGGGCGAGCTGGACGTGGCAACCACCAACATCTCCAGCCGAACCAAGTTTGACGTGTTTTATGATATGATCGACCTGACCGATGATCCGGAGTATTTCTCCAACGCTGTGTTTGCGCGATACTACGGCCTGCATTCCGTGGTGGTGGACGAGCTGCGCTAAGCGCGTCCGTGCGTGCAAACCGGCACAGGAGTGCGACCGTCTGCCCAGCACGGTCAGGCGGTACCGCAACCGGGTTCGCGCCGCTGCAAACCGGCGATTGGCCAAAGCATTGCACCCACGATTTACGACATAACCCCCAACAACAGCGCGTACGGAAGGAAGGCAGCCCATGAAAAAACCGGATAAACTGCTGTTTATGCTGACGCTTGCGTGCACGTTTGCCGTGATGGCGGGGCTCAACCTGCTGACCCCCATGATTGCCGACGATTACCGGTATGCCTTCAGCTTCAGCACCGGCGCGCGCCTGCATAGCGTGGGGGAGATCTTTCCTTCCTTGGTGGCGCACGCGGCGGTGATGAACGGACGTCTGGTGCCGCATTTCTTTGTACAGCTCTTTACAATCACGCCGCGCCCAGTGTTCTCCCTCCTCAACGCGATGGTGTACGTGCTGCTGCTGCTGGGGCTGTATCGGGTGGCTCGCAAAGAGGAAAGCCGTTATGACTGGCGCCTGCTGCTGATGGTGGACGGCGCGGTGTTTCTGCTGCCGCCCGCCTTTGGACAGAGCTTTTTATGGCTTGCCGGATCGCTGAATTATCTGTGGTGTGATGCCCTGATGGTGTGGGTTTGGGTGCCCTTTGCCGATTTCATACTCCACAAACGGAACCCGCGGAGGGGTTGGCAATGGGTTCTGCTCTTGGCAGGCTCGCTGCTGCTTGGCAACATGAGTGAAAACGTATCCGCGACGGCGGTTGGCATTATGGTGCTCTGGATGGGCTATACGGCGTGGCGCGACCGCAGGCTGCCTGTGTGGATGCCGCCATCTGCGCTTTTTACCCTTGCGGGCTGGCTGGTGCTGATGCTGGCCCCCGCAAACCGCACCAACGTCGGGCAGGCCGTGCAGGGGGTAAACGCTCTGTTTACGAACTTTCAGGCGGCGCTTTCGATGTGGATGCAGCACGGGCTGTGGCTTTCCATGGGGTTCCTGGCGGTGTTCTTTCTGGCTTTAACCTACGGAAAAGAGCCCCGCAACCGCGCAGCCTTTGCGATGATGCTGTTCCTCGGTTCGCTCGTCTGCAATTTCATGATGACTGCCGCTGACTATTATCCGGAACGCGCCTTTACCGGCAGCATCCTGATGGAAATTCTGGCTATTGCCGTGCTTCTGCCGCTGCTTACCGAAGTTGCCTGGGGCAAGGCGCTGTACCGCGCGCTGGCCTGCGGATTGTCGCTTGTGATGGCGTTACAGATGGTGGGCGCCCTTCCGAGCGCCTACAACCGTTACCGGCAGGCGCAGGCGCGCACCGAAGAAGTGCAGCAGGCCAAGGCAGAGGGAACGCTGAACGTTGTCACCTTTGGGATTCAGGGGAACTCCCGCTATGATGCATTCGACGGCCTCAATGAGCTGACGGATGATCCAAATTACTTTCCCAATGTGTACTTCGCCAAGTATTACGGCTTGCAAAGCGTTGTGGTAGAACGTTTTGAATGAAAAAAGCAACAGCCCCGGCAGCAAGCCTGCCGGGGCTGTTTTGCATCAACATCCCTGATAATCCAGCATCGTTTTTAACCGATTAAGGTTTGCGCTGATTCGCAAGCGTTACAACGGGATCCATCGCTGCTATTCGCCGGCGGGCAAGGGGAATGTGCTTCGCTGTGGTTTTCTGGCGGATGCGAACCAGGTAAAATACAGTTGCCCGGCAGCGAGCATGCCTTTCCTGCTGCGAAAAGAACGTTCAACAGGCAGCGAGAGCCTGGTAAACGAGAAACGTTGCGTACTGAAACGGAAAGTGCAAACCCCATCGGGAATGGGCCGGGCAGCTACGGTGCAACGGATTTTAAAGGGTTGCCCACTGCATCGCATGCGCTACGCAGCAGCAGTGCCCAAACCTGCTTTATTGGGGAGCACCGCCTCTGTATCCGTATTTACCTGACGAACCACTTCCCACGTAAGCAGGGCGAGCAGCACCAGATTGAAAACAGCGCCACACTGCAGGCTGAAAATCGGATAACGGAACATGTACTGGCAGTAAGCGCTGACCGTGGGCAACGTACCAAGCACCACATAGGCAAAGCCACGGGGTTTCCACAGTTGCACTGCCCAGAGGATCAGCAGCACCTCGCCCACCATGCCGTAGCGTTCGTGCATCCGCGGCAGGAAGAACAGGCACGCCAGCACGCACCAGGCGCCAAGCAAGGGCAATGTGGCATCGCTGATGCGCTTACGGGAGTAGAGCAGCCAGGCGGCCATCCCTCCCAGTGCGAAGAGAGCCAGCACCAGCCCGTACCGCTGCCACATGCCCAGGATCATCGATTTGCTGGTCAGCGCATCGCCCAACAAGGCAAACAGATTCGGGCAGTTGAAGGTGGCCTCGACATACAGGCTCGTTTGCCCCAGATAGACGGTTACGGCATACAGCGGGCTTTCCCCAAGCAACACCATGGGCAGGCCGGTGGCAACCCATACGGCGGGGATCAGCAGAAACCAGAGCATGGAAAACTTCTTATCCCTGCAAAAATAGGCGATCAGCAGCACGGGCAGCAGGAAAATCGCTTGCAGCTTGAACGCAAGGGCCAACCCGAAGCTGACCATCGCCCAAGCGGGGTGGTCACGGATCAGCAGCCACAGGGAAAGCACAGACAGGGCTACATAGCTTGCGTCGGTCTGCCCCCAACCGGCGACGTTGAGCACCAGAATGGGGCTGAGCCAAAGCACGGACATTGTGACAAAGAAGCCGAACCTCTTGTGGCGCGGGGGAAGCACCGCCCATGTGAGAAGCCCGCAGGCGACCATCAACCCTGCTTCCATCAGGAAGGAAACGCCTTTAAGCACCAGCAAATCATCCGCATGCGGCAGCAGCCTGGCCGCCAGCGCCCACAGATACAGGTGTAGGGGACTGTAAGTCCATTGGTACTGCGGAGCCAGCGCGTTGGCCATGCCGCCGGATTTAATCGCGCCGTACCAGCCCATGTTCATAAATTCCATATCCGCCACCTTCAGCGGGATGAAGGAGTACCGGATGAACAGTCCCAATAAAAAAACGGCAGCAAACGCCCACCAGAGCGCATTTTTGCGGAGACTGTCCTGCATGCGTTGTTCCCAATGTTTCATGATCGGATCCCCCAAATGTTGATAGGATAATATGGGTTGCAAGGCGTGGAGTATAGATCCGGAAAAGGCTTGCTTCTTCCGTTCAACCCCGCTCCGGCACTGTAAGTCGTAAGCGGCATGCTGCCCCGGAATGGAACTGCTCCGACGGCTGCCGGGCGTGGTTTCGCGTGAAGCCGATTCGCGCGCAAACCGGGTGACGGAGTCCTTTCCGGGAGATAAAGGAAACGGGGAAACCGTCGGCGGCAAGGCTGACACGGGCGCTTGTGCCGCGCTCCCCCTGAAGGGTATATCTAAGGCAACGGAGCACAGGCGCATGTGTAAGCGGATGGTTTTGGCGGGGCAACTGTAGACAGTATAACGCAAGAACACCGGATGCACAACTCCGTTACAGGCGATGCGGGGCCTTGCGGTGCTACTGGCTGGGATGAATCCTTACAGCGTGTACGCGAATCGGGCTTCGCTTGACTGGGGTCAGATACACCCGACCTACGCCGGTCTACTGCACAGCTGATTTCTGCGATCCGGAAACGGCGGGGCTTTTCCTCCGGGTGCGGATTAACAGGAAAGCGACACAGAGCCAGGCCAGAACAGAAACCCCTTCATAAAGACGCCAGCGTATGGGGGGCACATAGCAAACCCGGATATTGCCCTGAAAATGGGCGGGAATGCGTAGAGCAATGCGACGGTTTCGGCCTTCCGCCAAGGGGATGGCTTCCCCGGTAGCTGCGTTGTACGTCTCGTAATGGTCGTAGCAGAAAATCGGCAGTAAGGCCGTTGCCTCCGTTTGGCCATTGGTGCAGGTGAGCAGTACGCCGTGGGCATCGGTGGCATAACCGGTTACGGTAAGGCTGTCCGAATCCACCGCTACGGAAGGGTGCTGAATATCTGCAATATCGACATCGGTAAGCAGAAACTCCCCGGCGCCGATGGACCCGTAAATCCCCTGCGGCAGGCTGTTCTGGTCGTAAACCTGCCGGGTTCCGGTTGCATTTGTGTAGGAACTGAAGAAATAACCCGTGCTAAGCAACAGCGCGCCCATCAGGATGGCGGTCATCCGCCGATATAAAACGGGATCATGGGCGCGCAGGAGCTGAAAGGCAAACGCGCCCGTCGCCGACAGGGCAATCATGGCAATGGAAAGGTAACGCCAGGGGAACTGCACAATACCGCCATAGTGGGCGAGGGTCGCGCCAAGCCAGTTCTCCAGGCTATCCCAGGGAAAGATATACAGCGTCATCGCCACGGCGCACAGCCCGATCAGGCCGCTTACCGGAAGGGCGGCATACCCTTCCTGGCTTTCCAGCGCCCAACGGTTGCGATGGAGGAGCACATAGCACGCCATAAACAGGCACAGCATCAGCGGCAGCCCAAGTGTGAGCGGCATCTCCCCCAACAGACCGTCGGCTGTATTGCCCCCTGACGCAGGCTGAAACAACCCGAGCAGCTGAACGGGATACAGGCCAAAGTTCTGCATCTTGCTGACGACGTGCGCCTGATTTCCCCAAACGCTCATGCCCGCCATGGTTTCCAGCAGGGGGCCGAAAAACCAGAGACTCAAGCCCAAGGCCAAAGCGGCGGCTTTGAGCAACGCCCATAAGCGATGCCGCTGCAGGGTTCTTCTAAGGGTGACCAGCCCAAAGCCAAGCAGGAAAAGCGCGGTCATTTCCAGCGTCAGCACATGGCTTTGAATGATCCCGGCAACCCCCAGTGCCAGCGGCAGATACGCACGGAAAGCGATGGGCAGATCCTCCCGGCGGTGGTACAGATTCCACAAACCCCACATAATCAGCGGCAGGAAGATCATGGCGCTGTATTCGCCAACGGCGGCGCGGATGTAGAGCGTCATCAGGCGTTGGGGCGACAGCGTGTACAGCGCGGCAAACGCAACGCCTATGGTTTTTTGCCCGGTCATGCGGGAAAAACACAGATACGCCGTCAGGCAGGTGGCTGCATTGACCAGCAAGACGTAAGCCTGATAGCATGTCATCAGCGGAACCATCGCGTTGTACAGAAGGGCCGAAAAATAAAGGAGAAGATCACAATAGTATAAAGGAGTCGGGTAGCCATACCCGTTCAGCATGGTACTGAGCATACGCACCGGGAACTGTCCTTTTTCCAGCTCGGCCGCCAGAGCGCCGATTCGTGCCAGATGAAAGGTCAGGTCATGCCCGTCGAACAGGAAATTTGCTGCCAGTGGCAGGCTGGCAAACAGGGGGATGAGCAGCAACACGATTGCATGACGGCGTGTATGAATCCGCGTTTCGAAGCGTTGCGCGTTCTTGGCGAGTAAAGCGGTATAGCAAAGGTTAACCACCACGAAAAGCAGTATCGCCACCGCCAGCCGAGTCCAGCGCCATACAGGCTGCTCCTGCAGCGATACGGAGTCGATTTGCAATTGGCCTTTGCCTGCATACGTAAAAACCAGTTGAAAATCCCTGATGCGCCCTGTCAGGGATACGTAAACCCGGGTTGACGTCACATTGCGACCATCGCACAGCACAAGGCTGTCCCCGGTTACGGCGGAGGGGTTGGTAAAACTGCGCACCGACAGTGTGGCAGTAGAATCTGCCATGCTGTTGGAAGGCGCGGCGGGGTTCAGTACCGAATGGTAGTGAACCGTCAGTTCATAGGCTCCTGCGGAAACGGAGTAGAAATCCGAGAGGATATCTTCCGTTTCCACGGTTTCCGCCGAACTGCCGATCACAAGGGCCGTCTCACCCTCGTTGAGCTGCGCGCTCCGGGGTGATGCCACCAGAAAGCTCGACGGCGGTACCTCCAGACGGATGGGAGCCTTCCAAAGCTGCGCCCCAAGGTACAGAAGAATCAGGCATTCCAGCAAGAGGAGCCCTGTCAGGAGAGGATCCTTTTTAAGCCGGGCGACGCACGCGCTCCACGCATTTCGCATAGGCATTCTCCTTTGACCTTAGCGCGCTTGCAGCACGATCCCCTGCGAGGTCTGAACCACAGCGTACAGTTGCTTGTCCATCACGGTTGTCTGTGAGGGGAACAGCGCTCCATAGAGCGTCGAAAACTCCGAATCCGTCCGGTACAGATACAGGTAATCGTATCCTTTCAGACGTGCTGCGAAAGCATCCAACCTGAGGTTTTCCGTCCAAACATCACCGTCATACTTCGGTTGCCCAAGACTGATGAAATCGACCGTTCGCGGCAGCGTTTCGTATCGCAGGATATATCCGGCCAGCCCTTTATCCCCCTGCGCGACAATCAGGATGGAGGCGTCTTCGCCGGTGCTGCTGCGCAAGGTGGAATAGTCCTCCGTATAGTCGCGGCTCAGCGAATACGCCTGCAGCGAGGGGCTGAGGCCGTCGCATTGGGAGGGGGGCATGCAGACGATCAACCCGCAAACCGCAATCAGCATCCACACCGAAGCCTTTCCGCCCAACGTTTTCTGCCAATGGGTGAACTGCCGTAGGATCAACATGACCGTAAGCCCAGCCAGCGCCAGAATATACGTGCCGATATAGCGCTCGTATGAGGCTAAACGCGGCCCTTCGTATGCGCCAAAGTGATACAGATAGGTCAGCAGTAGCAGCCCTGCATAGGCAAAGCCGCCGAGAACAGCCACCGCCGCAAGGCAGGAAAACCGCTGCGGCGCGATCCCGGTTTCCTTGCGTCTGGCATACAGACCGAACAGGAGAAAGACCGCCAGAAACAGAAAGAGCAGCTGGAAGGCGGACAGATTGATCGGCTGGGTGCCAAGTGCTCTGGTGAAGAAGGCGGCCTTAAAATTGATGGCCGCTAGCCGTTGGAAAAGTTCTCCCGATTGATCTGTAAGGATACCCGGAAGCTGACGCCAATCAATGGCCGATGCTTCCAACCCGGCGGTAATGCCGTTTGCGCGGAGCACTACACGCCAGGAGAGGAAAAACAGCGCCGGGACAACGACAAGCAGCAATGTGGAGAACAAGGAGCGCCAAAGTTCGGGGCGCGCTATGCGGGGGAGCGTATCCTTGCGACGGTGTTCCATAAGGGCGATCAACAGGAAGAACGCGACGCTTAACGCCACAAAAAAGACGGCAATCTGTTTGGTAAGCGTGATAAAAACCAAGCCAACGCACAGGCTGACCAATTGGTAAGCCGATCCGGTTTTCCCAAAGAGGATCGTACCCAGGCAAAAAGCCAGCAGCAACCCCAGGATGGGGTCATTGAAAATGGAGGTGTAAAAATTGCACTCCATCGGCACCAGCCCACAACCGACGACAATGGCTACGGCAGCCAGCACTATCTGCACGGCGGTGCGGACACGCGGCATACGCTCTTTGCCGGCTAGCCATTCCAGACCACTCAATGCGGGGCAAAACAGGCTGAAGCTCAGGAGATGAAGCCCCCGGTAGAGGAAAGTCACATCGTAACCGCCGCTGAGCTTGCACCAAAGATACTCAAACAGTGTAACCACCGGGGGATAATCCGCATGCATGGTGAGGGCTGATCCGGTGCTGCAATAAAACGCATTCAGCCGGAAAGTTTCCTTGGCCATAGGCGCCCAATGGGAATATTCATCCCACCAGGTCAGGCCACGGCGATAGTCCAACAGGAACACCGCCACGTAGAGTAAGAGAAAAATCCCCAATCCGGGCGTGAGAAGACGGGTCAGAGCATCGTTAAAAAGGGCTCTGCGCTTCAAAAAATACACAAGCAGGCAGACCGGCAACAGGCAGGCCCAGCCGATTACAGCCCAAAGGCCCGGTAGCAGGCTGCCCGTCAGCCCTGAAAGATACAGCATTAGCGCCGAAGCCATTAAAACAACTGGTAAAAGCTGTTCAAAGCGCCGCCGACTGAGAACCGTCGCGGTGCCTGTCGCGCCCAGGATAAAAAGCAGGGGTATGATAAAGCTCAAAACGTACCCTCCTCCGCATATGTGCTACGAAGCCGCCCACAGGACGACGATTGCGAGATCGTATCCCATCAAAACTCACAGGGAAAGTGCCGGGTATTGCTTTTAAGGGGTGCTTACTGAGCCTATCCCATCACGCCTTCAAGGGCCGGTTGCATCGCCTGCATTTCATCCGCAAACGAGCCATTTCGAATATGCGCATCGGCCTCCGATTGTTACGCCTTTTCCCTGTACTGCGAATGAGCGCATCATTGTACGGGGGCGGAAGAGGTCAGACTGGATTGCTTTTGTCCGATATTCCAACATCTCAGAGCGACCTCGCAATGCTAAATTGTGGGGGCTTGGCGCGATGCCGGTGCGTACGGGAAATGGAGGCCCGTTGCCTTACAAACGAAAGAGGAACCGGTTAGAATGGCTGTATGATAACGGATTCGGCATTTGATGTCAAGGCAGATGCGGTTTACGAAACCTTAGATGCGTTCTCTATGGTTTGAAAGCGGGAGTTGTTGCTGTCTGTAGGCAAATTACGGTACGGGATGGGTGCCGATCCCTTTCAGCCAAAGGAACACCTTCC
The DNA here is from genome assembly GCA_963666755.2 of Candidatus Limiplasma sp. Classification (GTDB taxonomy): domain Bacteria; phylum Bacillota; class Clostridia; order Christensenellales; family Aristaeellaceae; genus CAXXOK01. The sequence goes on along the minus strand of CAXXGW010000009.1, from coordinate 1,781,479 downwards.
ACTGATTCATCTTTTTGGCAAACAGCGCTATGCACTTTTCCTGCCATGGTGCAAGCAAGAAGTAGACGATCCCCAGATCGATTGCGCTTACGAACAGAACGCCCAAGGGGGTTGTGCTCTGCATCCGGAGTCCGAACACCCCAAGGAAAACAGGCATATAGAGCTTTACATTATACTCGTTGCCGCACAGATAAAGCGTCCTTCGGCCCAACAGAGCGAAAGGTTTCACGTTTCGCAACGCAAAGGAAAGCAAAATCATGAACCAAAGGATCACCAACGGCCTTATAATGGTGAGCGCAAACTGATAGAGCGAATTTGACCACAGCAGCGAAAGCAAATCCGTACCCTCGTACAGAAAGGCTGCATAAAGAAAGGCAACCGCACCCGTGAGCCAGAGGACTTTTGCATGTTTCGCATATCCGTCCAACAGCCTCGTAATGAAAGGAAAGACTGCGTACCCGATGATATAGAAGACTAAGTACAGAAAAGCGCTGTCTACATTATAAGGAAGGGAAGGGTAGTTCGGCAACAGTTTACCTGCGGCCCAGCACAGGAGAATCCCCAAAATGACCATGATGCTGCGGTTTTTCATCTTTTTCAGGATGGAGAATAATATCGAAAGCACAAACTGACAGCTGATGAACCAGGTTGGCCAGGCAAAGAAGTGGTTTCGGACACCGCCGGCGAGGATGCCCCGCAGCATTGGTAAAATTTCATTCCAGCTGCTGCCGTCATTCAGAACGGTCAGCAACATAGAGAATAGAGTAAAACAGTAGAAGGGCAGCAGAAGCGAAAAAAACTTCTTCACACCGTTTCGGAGAATCGATGTTTCCGTGTTCAAGTTTTCGACAAAACCGGCACACAGGAAGAACAGCTGAACATGATGGCTGAACACAAAAGGGTAAAGTGCGCCCGCTGCGCCCCCAAAGTGACCGATGTAAATTTCCAGAATGCCAATGCAGCGGAGCACATCAATCCAGCCTATCCTGGGTCTGCTTATGCCTTGCATGTTCACCCCACCGCTTTCCGGCGATATCGTGTATATTTTACCTGTCGAACAGGCTTAAGAAATAGTGCTTAAAAAGAACCGTGAGCTGACGATAATCCCTTGCCCATCATACCATGGGCAGGGATGAAAAGCGATGGAAACAACAAAAAGATTGGGCGTCAGTATGGGTTACACACAAAGGATTGGAAGCAGGATAGGAGATGTACGGGTAAGGTCTTTCCCGTTATAGCGAAAAAGACGCCAACCTCGTAAACGAGATGGACGTCCTTTTATGGAAAACGCTGATATTATTGATACGATCGTTGGTGGGTGCACTCTGAAACGGAGAATCGTGCAAAGATTGTAAGTAAAAAATATCCGTCGTATGTTAAATATTACCATGGGATTTGACATGTTCTGAATATATGGTAATATCAATTATCATAAGAATAAGTTGGTATATTCAGGAGGGAGAAATGGATCACTATTCACAGGAAGAGCTATATGCTGCGATAAAGACTATATCCACTACCATTAGTAAGTGTGAAAAAGCACAGTTAGCATTTTCAGAAGGAACAGCACAGTATTCGCTTTTAAGAAATAGAATTAAGGCTTTGTATATCTCTAGAGCTTCGATAGAAAAGGATAGTAGCATTGATATGTTTACATTATCAGATTTGGAAAAAGCCTTGCCTCCAATTCTTTCAATCATTAGCAAAACTGAGAAGGTACGAGTTAAGTACGACGAAAGCAGGGTTCAGTTCAAGGGAACTGATGCTCTGATCAGAGCAATGAATATTTCCAAAGTCTATATCGCAAACGAAATATCTAAACGAAAACAGCAAACATGGCCCGTTTCCCCTCATGTAAAATAAAAAGGACGCCAACCTCGTATCGAGATGGACGTCCTTTTATGGTGGAGCATAGGAGATTCGAACTCCTGGCCTCGACAATGCGAATGTCGCGCGCTACCAACTGCGCTAATGCCCCAGATACCAGCCTTAGAACCCTCAGGGCCCCAAGTCAGCTTATTGATTATAACAAACACCGGATTAAAACGCAAGAGGTTTCTGCGAAAAAATGCGGTTTTCAGAAAACGAAAATCGGTGAAGCATCTTTCTTGTCATAGAGTGGAAAAGCAAGCTAACCACTGCATCGGCAGACCATTATTGCAGACGAAAGCTGTCTACGATGGATCACTGTGCCCGGATCAGGGTGCAACCCGTTCCGTTTGGAACCCGTAAGCAACAAAGCAATCTTCCTGAAATAACTTGTGTTTCGCCGGTAAGCATGCTGATTAAAAAGCGTGACATCCTGCATTGTGCTGCGGTAGCTTTGGGGCTTTGGGCACCTTCGCTCGTTTTCGTGATGAACAGCACAAGCATTCATTACACCTAAAGACAACATGTGTGCCCGGCACAGCAGATCCATCTTTGGGGTTGGTTCCGAAAGCCTTACTTGTAAACGGTAACCCATAAACGAACTAAGTATTTCTGAAACGCGAAGCGGTTTGGCATTCGGAACATCTGGTGATTTACCGGAAGAAGACAGGATACTTTTCAAAAAGATGAAATCGGTTTCTTTCGAAAAATGGAATCTAATGGCAATAAATGTGTAAATAATGGAGAACCAATGACCAAATCGATTAAAATATGCATCGCTCAAGGCCTCGAAAGCCAGATGCAATCAGGAAAAATTCATTTCCGGAATAGGAAAAGGGTACAAGTTACAGGGAGGAAATCACCTCTCCCTGTATGGCTCTGATGTGTTGTGAAGCCGCGAAACGCTTACAAATTAAGCGTTTAGAAGAATATGTTTCCCAATTTTAAACGTCGCGTTTGGAGATTGTGTGCCCAATGTTGACATCCTATGCGATTTCGGAAAAAGCCCGCTGTTTTTTCGTGCTGCTTGCGTTGAAAAATGAGGCCAGCGCTTGAAATGCCCACAAAATAAAGGATGTGTGCCTTTTTGCACATTCTATTCCGCTGATTTTTTTCGAAAATTACTTGACTAAATCGTTTGAGGACGCTATAATGACAATGACCTGGGTGGTTCGTTCAAAACAATACATTAGGAGGTGCGATCTTTACCATGAAGAAGGTTCTGTCCATTATCCTCTGCCTCGCGCTGACCCTCTCGATGACGGCCGCGTTGGGCACCGCGTCTGCGGAAGCCAGCAAAGTCATCAACGTGTATGCTTTCACCAAAGAAGTCCCGGATATGATTAACCGCTACATCGAGCTCAACCCGGACTTTGGCTACACCGTGAATGCCACCATCATTGCCACCACCGATGGTCTGTACCAGCCCGCGCTGGATCAGGCGCTGGCTGCCGGCGGCGCGGATGCGCCCGACCTGTATGCCTGCGAATCCGCGTTCGTGCTCAAGTACACCCAGGGCGACATGTCGAGCTTTGCGGCTCCCTATGCGGATCTGGGCATCGACGTTGCGGCTGAGACCAAAGCGGCCGACATCGCGCAGTACACCATCGATATCGGCACCCGTCCCTCGGACGGCGCGCTGGTAGGCCTCGGCTATCAGGCGACCGGCGGCGCGTTCATCTATCGTCGCTCCATCGCCAAGGACGTGTGGGGCACCGATGATCCCGCCACCATCGCTGAAAAAGTCGGCCCCGGCTGGGACAAGTTCTTTGCGGCGGCTGCTGAGCTGAAGGCGAAGGGCTACGGCATCGTGTCCGGCGACGGCGACATCTGGCACGCTGTAGAAAACAGCTCCGAAAAGGGCTGGATCGTGGACGGCAAGCTCTACATCGACCCTGCTCGCGAAGCGTTCCTCGACCTGTCCAAGGAACTGATGGACAAGGGCTACCACAATGACACCAGAGACTGGACCGACGCTTGGTATGCCGACATGAAGGGCATCGGCGCGCAGCCCATCTTCGGGTTCTTCGGCCCCGCGTGGCTGATCAACTACGTCATGGCCGGCAACTCCGGCGGCACCAAAGTTGGCGAAGGCACCTACGGCGATTGGGCCGTGTGCAACCCGCCGGTTGGCTTCTTCTGGGGCGGCACGTGGGTCGTTGCCAACGCTGCTTCTGAGAAGAAGGAAGCTGTCGGCAAGCTGATCGATTGGATCACCCTGCAGTGCGACGACAAGGGCCTGCAGTACTACTGGGCGAACGGCACCCTGAACGGCGAAGGCGGCACCAAGGATACTGTTGCCTCCGGCACCGTGATGGCGATGTCCAACGGCGTTCTGGACTTCCTGGGCGGGCAGAACATGTTCGACGTGTTCGTACCGGCCAACCAGTTTGCCAACGGCAAGAACCTGACTCAGTACGACGAAACCATCAACAACATCTGGCGTGACCAGGTGCGTCAGTACACCTCCGGTGCCATCACCCGCGATGCCGCGATCGCTGCCTTCAAGCAGTCCGTTGCGGATCAGCTGGGCATCGAGGCCGCTGAGTAATTCGGCCACCTAAGATTCAAGCATATGGACGGACGGAGCACTTCCGTCCGTCCATATGCGTATGGTTTTTCATCTACCATGTCTGAGGGGGGACTGGCTATGCCACAAAACGGCGGCAAACGAGTGAAAAGCGTCAGTTACGCCAAGTACGGCTATCTGTTCAGCATTCCATTCATTCTGGTTTTTTTGATCTTCTCCCTGTACCCGACCCTGTTTACGGCCATCATCGGGTTTACGGATTTCAAAGGGGTAACGACAACCACCTATCATTTTCTCAAAGACCCGTTCGCAAATTTCGTAAGCATCCTGAACAACGGTACGTTCCAGAACTCGGTGAAAAACACGCTGATTATCTGGACGCTTAACTTCATCCCCCAAATTGGGCTTGCCATGCTATTGACGGCATGGTACACAAACAGCAGTCACAAAATTCGCGGCCAGGGCGCTTTCAAGGTTATGTTCTACCTGCCCAACATCATCACCGCCGCGACGGTCGCCATCCTGTATGCCGCTATTTTCGGCTACCCGATTGGCCCAATCAATGATCTTCTGATGTCACTGCACTTGGTCGATAAACCTTTCGATTTTACCACCAGCGGCCTTGCGGCTAAATTTGTGGTTGCCTTCATCCAGTTCTGGATGTGGTACGGCTATACGACCATTGTGCTCATTTCCGGCGTTTTGGGCATCAGCCCCGATCTGTTCGAGGCTGCGGAAATCGACGGTGCAACCCCGCGACAGATCTTCTTCCGTATAACCATTCCCTGCATTCGCACCATTTTGCTGTTCACCCTGATAACCAGCCTGATCGGCGGCTTGAACATGTTCGATATCCCCAAGCTCTACATCTGGAACGGCGGCCCCGCGAACGAAACCATGACCACCAGCGTTTTCATTTACTCGCAGGCTTTCAGCGGTACGTATATGTACAACCGCGCCGCTGCGGCCAGCATGCTGATGTTTGTGGTGATCGCGATCCTGTCCGGCGTTGTGTTCTATCTGATGCGTGACCGTTACGAGGTGCGCGCGAATAAGCTTCTGCGTAAACAGCGCCGGGCGCAACGCAAAGCGCAAAAGGAGGCCGCAGCGTGATGAATACGACACGGATTCATACCCCTAAAAGACGCCGCAGCGCCGTAATTTATACGGTCAGCATTCTATTGGCATTCCTGAGCCTGATCCCGTTCTGGATCATGATCGTGAACGCTACGCGCAGCACCTACCAGATTCAACAGCACGCCGTTTCGCTGATCCCCTCGGACTTTCTGGCCAGCAACTTCAAGGTGCTCAACGGTAAAACCTTCAATCCTGCGACGGGCTTCTTCAACTCGTTGATCATTGCCAGCGGCGCGACGCTTTGCGCGGTCTACTTCTCCACGCTTACGGCCTATGCGTTGGTCGCCTATTCGTGGAAAATGCGGCAGGCTTTCTTTACCCTGATCCTCGCGGTGATGATGATCCCCACGCAGGTAATCAGCATTGGTTTTTACCAGTTCATGTACCAAATCCATATGACCAACAACCTGCTGGCTCTGATTTTACCAGCCATCGCCTCACCCATGACGGTATTTTTCATGCGACAATACATGCTACCGGCGCTAAACCTGGATATTGTCGCATCCGCGCGCATTGACGGCGCAGGAGAATACCGGACCTTCAACAGCATCGTGCTGCCGATCATGAAACCGGCAATGGCTACGCAGGCAATTTTCATCTACGTAAACACCTGGAACAACCTGTTCCTGCCGATGATTTTGCTTACGAAGAAGGAAAACTACACCATGCCAATCATGGTCAGCCTGTTGAAAGGTGATATCTACAAGACGGAGTACGGCGCTGTGTACCTGGCGCTGACGATGTCGGTACTGCCGCTGCTGGTGGTGTATTTCCTCCTGTCCAAGTACATCATCGCAGGCGTTGCGCTAGGCTCGGTTAAAGAGTAATGAAGAACGAGCTGGCCGTTTTCTGGGAGAGCCTGAAGCACCTGCTGAGTGTAGCGGGCGACCTGATCCTGCTCAATGTGCTGGTATTTCTGGGGTGTATCCCGGTGGTAACTGCGGGCGCCTCCTGGACGGCCGGCTACACCTGCATGCTACGGCTGTTGCGCGGCGTGGATACGGGCTTCCCCTTCAAACCTTTCATCGCTGCGTTTCGGGAATCGTTCCGGGCAGCAACGCCGATTTGGCTGCTGCTGCTGGGGTGCCTGGGCATCCTCGCGGGTGATTTCTACTACGCCGTTTATGTAAGCGTACCGGTGCAGACCTTCTTCCTCTACTTTTCGGTGCTGATGGCCGTGGTGCTGGGCTTGGCCGCAACCTGGGTGTTTCCGCTGGTGGCCCGGTATCAGAACACCTTGCGCGGGCACATCAAGAATGCCTTCCTGCTGGCGCTGGCTTCGTTCCCCCAAACGTTGCTGGCACTGGCAATCCAAGTGCTGTTTGTGGCTGTGCCGCTGCTATGGACGGATGCGGTCATCTACTTTGGCTGGCTATGGCTGTTATTCGGCCTGTCTCTGCCAATGTACCTGACGCTGATGCTGTACCGCAAAACGCTGCACGTGCAGCCGGAGCCTGTGGACCCCCCGGAGGAAAGCGCCAAAGCTGCCGACCTCAAATGAAGCGTTTCCCTGCGCCTGAGTGCGCACCCTATGCAAGGGCCCGATCCGCGTTAGCGGGGCGGGCCCTTATCCAACCGGTGGTCTTGGAGGCTGGATTGACTTCCCCCTGCGGATCGTATACAATCGAGCTCGGCGGTTTTCCATCCTGATTGGCGAATGCCGGATCTGTTGCTGGGAAGCAGGCGTTTTAGGCGTGCTTTTACCACTTCCGCAACATGTTTGCCGCATTCGCAGTGTCTCACTGGATCGCCAGCCTTGAGAAATCTTAACTGCCAGTAACAGTATTTATGCTTAAGGGACATTGGAATCGGGAGGGCTGCCATGGAAACTTGCCAACGGATTGAACGGAGCATCATTACGAAATTCCGGAAACCCATCTGGGGTGGCTTTATGCATGGGCTGCGGGAGTATCGCCTCATCCAGCCGGGGGATCACATTGCCGCCTGCATCTCCGGCGGGAAGGATTCCTTTTTAATGGCCAAATGCCTGCAGGAAGTCCAGCGGCATGGCGATGTTCCGTTTCAGCTCTCCTTTCTGGTCATGGACCCGGGTTATCACCCGCAAAACCGCCGTCTGATTGAAGAAAATGCCGCATTGCTTGAATTGCCCATTCAGATTTTCGAAACAGATATCTTCGAGGCGGTATCCCACATGGAGCATGCACCCTGCTACATGTGCGCGCGCATGCGACGCGGCTACCTTTACAAGCATGCGCAGCGGTTGGGCGCGAACAAGATTGCGCTGGGGCATCATTTTGATGATGTTATCGAAACGGTCTTGCTGAGCATGTTCTACGGCGGGGAAATGAAAACCATGATGCCGCGCCTGCAAAGCCAGAACTATCTCGGCATGGAGCTGATCCGCCCGATGTACAAGGTACGGGAGAAGGACATTATCGCCTGGAAGCAATACAACCATCTGACGTTTTTAAACTGCGCTTGCCGTTTTACCGAAAGCTGTGCCAAAGGTGAAGGAAACGGAAGCAAACGTGCCGAGATAAAGGCGCTGATCGCACAGCTGGCGCGCACCAATCCGCTGTTAGAGTCGAATATCTTCCGCTCCTGCCATGATGTGAACCTGAAAACCGTGGTTGGCTATATTCAGGACGGCGTGCATCACCCGTATGACGAGCATCTGTTCACTGGCGAAGACACGGGGGAACCGGGATCAAGCGCCACAGGAACCCCCGTGGACACGGACGATTGAGGTGGAATATGCCGCGTTGCGTATTTACCGGAAATGATCACTGGCTGCCGGGATGATAGCGCAGCCGTTGATCGGCCTCACGAGCAGATGCGGGATATCTTGAGAACTGGGCACCCCTGCGCGGGCTGAACCCGCCGGCAATAACCGGCGCGATACAAGGAGGTAACCAGAATGATTCCAGGGATTCGAACCGGAAACCTGATGTTTGACTGCGCAGACGCGGAAGCGCTTTGCGCGTTTTATGCCGAAATGCTCCATTGGGAGCGCTGCATGCTTTACGGCTTACCGGGCGTGCGCAGCAGCGAGGGAGAAATGTACCTGTTTGCGCAGGAGCCGGACTATGTGCCGCCGGTCTGGCCGGAAAAGCCGGGGATGCAACAAAAGCAGATTCACATTGATTATCAGGTGCCTGATGTGGCAACTGCCGTAGCCGAAGCCGAAAGGTTGGGGGCCGTCAAGGCAGAAGAGCAGTATGGCGGCGACGACTTTGTTACGATGCTGGACCCGGCTGGGCACCCCTTCTGCCTTTGCTGTGCCGATAACCAGCCCTGAATCCGTCGTAGAAAAAGCACGACATGGACGAAAATGAAACATGTAACAGACCGCGAACCCGCATTTTGCTGGGTTCGCGGTCTGCTGCTTTGGGCCTTTCCATCCTGTACTGAATAGGGATTGAAAGAACCTCCATGGTTGGATACTAAGCGAACAAGCAGGTTAGATCGGCTTGTTATCCTCCGTATGGAAAGGGGAGGCGGTCGTCAGGCAGGTGCCGCTGACCAGCGGATACTTTTTCAGGAACAGTCGGAAACCGACGCCGTACACATCCTCACGCAGGCGCTCGTTAATCTCCACACGCTTTGCGTAGGCGGGTTCGCCAATCAGGATCAGGTACTGAATGGATGCCCATACGGCCATGCCTTCATAGATCGTTTGCGCGTTGCGCGCCCCGTAATGGCGTTTGATCTGCCGCTCATCCCAATTCAGGTACTGCCAGATGTGCGTCAGCTCGTGCGCGATGGTGGAGGCGGCACTCATGCGCGGCGCCCCGTTTTCGATATAGAGGGTATGCTTGTTGCCTCTGCGTATGGCAACGCCGATCGCGCGCTCGTCATAACCCGGGGTTGGGGTCAGCTCTTTCCCGATGCGACGGCCCATTTCTTCCGCGCTGATCATCCGCACAACCACGGGCACTTTGATGTGGATGCCGTAGAGGGTTTCCATACGCTCGCGCACCTGAAGGAACAGGCGTTTGAAATCGTCCAGCGTGCGCACGGCGGTTTTTCCGCAGCTCATGCAGCGCTCGCGGCCATCCTGCAATACATCGTATTCGATGGCAGTCAGCTCGCAGCCGCAAAAATCGCAGAAGTGCACATCCTTGCGGCGAGGGTTGTACGCCTCCTCCAGCGCTTTGGCAATGTGCTGCTGCGCGCGTGCCTGGGACAGCGCGCTTTCGGTAAACCGGTAACGCTGCAGGTAGGCGAGCGACTCTTCCAGCGCCAGCCGATCGCTGGTTTTGGAGCCGCCAAAGTTCAGGAAAGCGCGCTCTGCATAAGGCGGCGGGCAGAACAGCCCGCTTGCGCCATCTCCTTCCCTTGCCGCTTGCGCAATGCGTTCCAGCAGCGAGCGTTGCGGCCCGGAGATGCGTGCCAGTTGGGTCAGGTTGGGCACGTCCGAGGGGGTGGAGGTGCGATTGTCACGGTGCTGCAACAGAGTAACCTGCTCGGCGGGGACCCGTAACGCGTCGGTTTTCGGCTTGCGTTTACCGGGGGCAGGCGGAACGGCAGGCGCTGTGGCAGTGCTCTTTGGCTTTGTGGAGGCACGTTTCCGTGGCATAGGCTTCGCCTCCCGGTTTTTGGGGACTTGCGTGACGGGCTCGGTTTGCTCCACAAAAGCAGGAGGGGTGTCTGTGCCGGGCGCGGGCATCGATGGTTTGACGTTCTCCGGTTTGGCGGAGGTGGGGGTGGGATTCTCGTCGGTAGAAGTGTCGCCGCTTGAAGAACCTTCCGGCATCGACGGTGCGGTTTGCGCGTCGGAAGTTTGCGACAGCGGCGCTGGGAGAGCTTCGGAGGGTGTGCCTGTTTCCGAAATTTCTTGCATGACGGGAACATCAGAAAGCACTGATGGATTGGGCTGGGTTAGTGTTGCTCCCACATCATTCGGGGTTTGCTTTTTTACGGGGAGAGTGCTTTCGCTTTCCGGTGGGACGGTTGCCTGTGCAGGCTCCGCCAGCGGCTCGATAGGGGCTTCGGTGCTCTTGGCCGGGGACACTTCCTTTTCCGGGGGGTAAAGTGTCTCGCCCGTGTTTACAACCGTCGTCGGAGCATCCTCCCCGTAGGCGCGCGGCACGGAATCCGGCGCAGGAGCCGGTTCCGCCGTGGACATAGGCGGTTGTGCAACCGCGGGTGCGTCCATGGCAACAGAATCGGGAGCGGCGTCGGATGCGGGAGGAGCGTCACTCTCCGGTTCGGCCGGGGTATCATACGGCTCCGTGTGCCCTGCAAGTGGCTCCTTTTCGGCGGGAACAACCTTGGGCGGGCGTTCGCCGCGATGCCAGAGCCTGCGCCATGCCTTCCGGACGCTTTCCCAAAGGCGCGAAAGCCAGCCGCGCTTGTGTTCGTCCGGTTCTTCGCCCTCTTCGGGCTCCAGCTCAGGCAACGGGGTAAAATCGAGCGCCGGTTCGGCTGCGCTGTCGAGCGGGCGCAGCATATCCAAATGCCAGGCAATATAATCGGCGGCAATTTCCAACAGCCGCGGCAGGTTGCGCTCCACCGAGGTGAGCAGGCCAAGGTCGATGGGGCTGTCCTCAATCAGGTTGATGCACTGGCTGCCCGTATCCCCTGAAACGGTGTAGGTGGAGATTTCCGGTCGCTGATCCTGCGCATCCGGACAAACTGCCGCGATGTATTCCCGCGAGAGCGGGAAGGTGGTGGCAAAGATTTCATTGAGCAGCATGCACAGCGTCTGGCAGACCGCAGGCGATGCGCCGGGCAGTTCCACACGCAGGAAATGCTTGTGCACATAAAGGCGTTCCGGCAAACCGCTGATCTCGGTACGCCGGGCGGTTGCCATATCGTCATACCGCTGCAACTCATAGTATCCGGCGGTGCGTATGCACAGATCGGCATGCAGATTGGTTACCCGGATATCCTGCAGCGTGTGCTGCCCTGCCACTTTACGCACGGGAACGGCGTTGCGGATTTCGTACTCCCGAATCTGGCGGTAATAACGGCGGCCCGTGAGGTGATCCGCGGCGCGGCGCACCATCACGCCGTGCTCGGGGGAGATGGTGTAAATCTCATAATACTTGCCGCCAAAGGTGTAAAACTGTCCGGGCAGGTACCGCTGGTACACATGTCCCCACAACCTGGAGCCGAGGTAGTACCGCTCGCCCTGCCCATCCTCGGCGATGTAGTAGGCGCTGCGCAGCATCCGCAGAAAATCGGTGGTAAAGCGATCATCCCGGATGGAGTAGAAAATGTGGGCTTCGGTAGAAAGCTCGTCCGCCGCCAGCACCTCCCGCGCGCTGGAAACCACCGGCGACGCGGCCGGGTCAATGCCCAGATAGTCTTGCACCATCTCGTTCAGGGCGGTTAGCACATTGGGGGTTTCGATACCGATCAGGCGCAGTTCGCGCAGGATTGCGTCCTCCGGGAGGCTATCCTGTAGCATGCGCATAACCAGCCCCAAAAAGCAGTTGCGGCGTGTGCTGGCATGCTCCGGCGCAAAGGAAGGGATCGCCTTGGGGTCGCTCAGGAACAGGGCGGCGTTGTGCTGCATGTAATCCCGCAGCAGATAATTGGGGCTTAGAATGTTGATGAACCCGTGCTCGCTGATGTGTGAGGCATACTGTCGCAGGGTTTCAAACAGGTTGGAGAGCTCGTCCTCCACGATATAGAAGCCGTTATGATCGGCATCCAAATCCCACAGGTTGTCGGAATAACAGAACGCGGTATCCAGCGCGTGCTGGTTGCGGGGGTATTTCAGATAATCGCAGATCGGCCCGTAGTACTGCTGCATAATCCAGCGCATATCCAGCACGGGAAAGGCGCTCGCACTTTTCCATTCCACACGGGGAATTTGGTTTTTAAGCGCGACAAGCCCAAGCTCCGTACCCACGCCCAGATAGTGCGAAATGCCTGTCAGGATGCGGTGATGGAGGTAGGGGCCGTCGGCATCCCAGAGCATTTCCGAGCAGGCGCTGGCTTTGGCGTGTGTGGCCGATACGTTCAGGATGCTGGTACGCAGCAGGTGGGAGAGGGTATCCACCAACCCGTCGTGGTTTACATCGGTGGAGCAGAACACGGTGGGCGGGTCCTGACTGCACAGCGAGGTGAGCAGCTTGAGCCCGATCTGCCCGCGGGCAATCATCCGGGAGGGCTCCAGCAGCAGCACAAAGGACACCTCACGCAGGCAAGTGCGGGCTTCGTCAAACAGCGGTACGTTATGGATTTCCTTCAAGGGGACGATAATCACATCCGGTTGGTAGCGGTAGTCCTGCAGAAAGCGGATGCGCCACATGGCAGGGGCGTTGCTGACGCGCGCGAGCCCTTCTTCCACCCAGGCGGCGACCTCGCTATCAATGCCGTCGCGACCGATCACCACCATGCAGCGGCGGCGGCGCAACAGGTTCATGAACATCGGGTAGAACAGGTAATCGGAAAGGTCGCGGTAGAAGGGGGTTGCAAACAGCACGCTTTGCCCCTGCATGATCTGCACGGCCGAACGGGCATAGCTGCTTTCGATGGGGCGACGTCCCAGCACACGGTTTTCCAGATAGCGGCCGTATACGCGCTCCACATCGTTCTCGCTGGCAATCAGCGCACGAATGATCTCCTCGTTGGTTTCAATCGGGGCGAAGCTGGACGCTTCACGCACCCCTTCGTGCAGCAGCCGATCCCCAAACAGACGGCGCAGGATGGGCCGCAGCAGATCGTAATTGCGGTTGGTGACGGAGCCTTCATCCTCCGCGCCGATGGAAGCGAGATACTCGTTGCGGCTGTACCCGTTCAGAAAATCGAACACCGCATTGAGGGTCAGGACCGCCAGCACCGGATAGGGCGGATAGAGCGAAGCCGCCGCCGTTGGAAACAGGACGAGCAGCGCATTCAGCAAGACCGGGAGCACGAACAAGGCCCAATGCAGCACGGAAAACAGGCTGCGCAACTGCAGGCAATGATCCTCCAAGAGCCAGCCGTCCAGCTCCGCCTCATGCCGGTAATAACGGGAGCGGCGGCCCGGTTCATAAAGCCGTAGCAGCAGGCAAAGCCGTTTGCTGAGCCAGAGCAATGCGGGTTTAATAGCGAGAAAAACCAATAACAACAGCGCATTCAAGGCATAGGGGAATACAAGCGTCAGGCTTACCCCTCCCAGAGAAGGGAATAAACCGAGGAGAGATGGAAGGGACACGCCCCATTGGCGGTTTGCAAACAGACCGATCGCGCTGAGCCATTGGGGCAGAAGGCTGCTCAGAAGCGTGAACAGATTGGGCAGGAAAATGAGCCCCAGCAGGGATAACAACGCCGTCAGGTAGCCTACAAAATACTGATAGCGTCGATCCCTGCGGCGGTATTGAATGCGGCGTTCCAACAGCCAGAACAGCACAAAGGCACCCTGGCAAGCCCAGATCAGGTTCATCAGTCGTACACCTCCTCCCGCGTCAGCTCCAGGTGGGAAACAAATGCATACGGCGCGGTTGCCATTGCCCCGGAGCGGTCGATGGCGATCGTATCCTTGCGGAGGTTCACGTTAAAGCGGTATACGGCGTTGTGGGCGGGAGGCACATCGTAATCGAAATCGATGTTCTGGCGCATGGCCGGATGCTCGTCCAGCGGCAGGGAGAAACGGTGGCTCCAATCGCTGCAGAGCGCCAACATCGTTTCGATGCGGCGGCGATGCCGGCGGGCGGGCAACTCCTCATCGGCATTGGTGCGGCGGCTCAGGCGCAGTGCGTCCAGCAGCGCATGACCGCGCATGAAACTGCACACGTCGGACAGATACTCCCCGGATGCTTTGGCAGAAGCGACGATGTGCTGCACCACCCCGGCCACATGTTGCCGGAAGGCGCGCACCGGTCCCGTTAGGCGGCTGCGCAACACAAGCAGCGTGAGCCACACAACCAACGCAATCCCCAAAGTGAAGCCCAAGCCTATCAACAGATAGCGGGGTTGGCTTAACCCGTTATCCCCCCAGAAACGCCCGATGTAGGGTAGCAGGGATACCACCAGCACCGCTAGCGCACCGAGGAGAGCGCGGTGGGAAAATCGGGTACGAAGCGCCTGGCGTACCCGATCGGCATCCTCGTTCAGCTCGTCCCGGACGCTGGCGCCCAGCAACAGAGGGTTGATCTGCCCGGATACGATGCGGCTTTCGCGCTTCTCCATTTTTTCATGCAAATCTTCCAGCACCTGATCGTTATAAGGCGGCAACGGACCCCCGGGCATCGCGATATTTTCGCGCGCATCCCGGCTGGCGCGTTCCAGAGCGCGCCGCGGCTGCTTGAGTGCCTCCGTCAGGTAGGCGTAAGCCTGCTGCTCCCACTGATCCCACAGGGATTCCTCCCGGTTTGGCCGATCCGCGCTGAAGCCGATCTGCCGCGCGTCCATCTCGGGGCAGTTGCTCAGCGCGCCGCCGAAGGACAGGTTAATTGCGACGTCCAGCGGAGGCAGGCCGCTTTCCGTCGCGTTGTCGTTTTCATTGCGAACGCGCAGCCGCCGCTGGTCCAGCACGCCGGTCAGGTACAGCATCCGGGCGCGCATATCCTGCAATGCTTCGCGCAGCGCGTCTTCCTCCAGCGTCACGTTCAGCCGGTACAGGCGGTAAGCCTGCAGGGAGCTGGGGGTTACGGTGTTCAGCGTAAAGGTTAGAACGGCCATCCACCAGCGAAACACATCCGCTTCCAGAAGCGCGTCGCATTCCTCCGCGACGTCAAACACCATAAAACGGCAGCTTTCCGGATAATCGCACCGTTCCCAGAAGGCGGACGCGTTCTGCTCCAGTTGGAGCTTCCAGCTGCTTTGGACCGCCTGCCAATCCTCCCCCTGCGACATATCGCGCATCGCCAGCAGGTGGATGCTCTCCGGCGGGCGCACGGGCAAGCGCAGCTGGCTGTGTAATGGTTCCGGTACGGTGTGCGGCGCAAAGTGAAAGGGAGTAAGCACCACGGGGTCATCCTGGTTGGCGGAGGGAGCCGGGGCATCTTCCTCTACGGTCACATACCGGCGCATCCCGCCCAGCAGTTGGGTCAGTCGCACAGTGGGGTTCTCGGAAAGGGCTTGTGCGCCGTCCGCCGACGGCGGCCCGGGGATGCCCGCGGGTACGTCGTACGGGTTGCCGGCCGACGTGGGGTTTCGCAGAATCAGCGCGCGCCAGCGGAGCCGGTTATCGATCAGCGAGCGCAGGTTGGGCAGCGCGTCCAGATCGCGGCAGTTCGGCTCCCAGTAGCAGAAGTCCAGTGCCCCTTCTTTTTCAAACGGCTCGAAAAGCACCCGGTAATCGGTCAGGCGACCCATCATGACCCGATCGGCAATTACAACCGTATACACGCAACCCTCACATCCCATCCCAAACGCTGCGCCTGTGTGTTATGCCTGCGCATCCTGTGGTTGCGGCGTTTCCTGCGCCGGGCAGGCATCCGGCATATTCAACTCCGCACTGTCCAACTCTTTTTGTACGCAACGGCGGATGAGCGTTACCAGCGGGTCCTTGGAGAGATTCGGCTCCGTCTTTTCCCGGATGGCGACATTGTGCAGGAAGCGCTGGTACTGCTCCTGCAGGATGTTACCAAACTCGAAATCCCGTTCGTCGGCATCGGTGTAGTAGGCAACCAATTCCTTGAGGATGCTCATGACCGTGTCCGGCATGGTTTCGGCAAAGCGCTGGTCGTAGGTCGATTTGCTGATGGACAGACGGTAGAAAAGCGGAATTTCCAGAATGCTGTGGGGCTGTGCGCCCTCCAGCTCAAACTGCGGCACCGAGAACTGGTTCAGCCGCACCATCAGGCGGCTTTCCCGGAGGCTGACCTGCCTGCGGTTGCGCTCGTTCTGCATCTCGCTCTGGCAAAGCTCCAGAATCTGGCGCAGATAGGGCAGGTTGATGCTCAGCGCGTCAAACAGCTCGAAGAACTGATCGCATTCGGTGCCGTTGGGTACAAGGAAGCCGTAGGAGCTGGCTTCGCCAAACTGCACGCTGTAGCGGCAATGCGCATCATTGCGCGAGCGCTGTTCAAACAGGATCACTTCAAACAGCAGCCCTTGCACTACGCCGCTGATGATATCGCGCTCCTGCTGGCGCTGGCTGCCCTCATCCAGATCGGGCATGTATTTGATGAGGTGCCAGCGTCGATCCAAGTGCGGGGTGATGACCGGGCACTTCATGGTGTCGGGCGTAAGGCGGCTGACCAGATCGTAATAGGCGCTGTAATACTCGCCGCCCGGATGCTGGGTGGTCTGGCTGGAATGGGGCGGGGCAAACTTGCTCAGCCGGTTGGCTCGCAGCCCGTAGATCGCCTGGTAGAACACAAACTCGTTCTTGCTCATATTCGCGTCGCCGTTGCCGCCGTAATCCTTGAGCTTGCTGCGGATAAACTCCTTGCTTTCCGGGGTGGCGCTTTCGTTTTCCAGCTTGGCGGAATAAGCGCAGGATGGAAGAATGCGCGGCTCTTCCCCCAGCGGCGCTTCGATGAACGGCTCCGCCAGACGCTTGACCGAATCCAGCACATCCACCATGTAGCGTTCCACATCCTCAGGCTGGAGGATGTTCTTATACTCCGCCTCTTTTTTAAGCGCCTGAATGATGTCCAGATCAATCTGGCTGCGATAGCTTTTCATCACCTCATCGCGCCAGTATTTCATCAGGACGTTTTCAAACACATTGCGGAAGTAGTTTTGGTTATCTTCCTCCATTTTTTTCTGGGTGGCCTTGTCCAGCCGATCTTCCTGCGTGGCTTGCTCGGCGTCGGTCAGGGCATGCCGGCGCACGGCCTTGTACAGTTCGCTGCACAGCTCGCCGGGCAGATCGTTCACGGAGCCGACGTATACACACTTTTTTGCGGTGATGCGCAGCGCTTCCTGATCGCAGCAGACGTAGCGCACGGCGTGGCCGTCGTCATTCACGTAGCGCTTCTCGATTTCATCCAGATCGCTTTTCATGGTGCCGATGGAGTAAGCGAACGCATCGAAGAAACGCTCGTAGGACTTGGCCAGCGTCTGGATGAACTGGTTGGCGGTGCGCATGACTTCGATCTTTACGCGCAGCTTGCGGTACTTACGAATGTTTTCGCCATACTTCTCCAGCTCGTCGGCAAGCAAAGCACCAAACTTTCCGGGGCGCTCGTTCATCTTGCCGATCAACTGATCGAAACGCTTATCCTTATAATCCTCGAAACTGGACAGCGGACTGGTTTGGAAATGAGCATAGCTGTCGGTGTTGCTTTTGAACGCGTCCTCCTCCGTTTGCAAATCCTTCCCTAACCGTTCCAACAGCATATACAGGAAATAGCGCACCGCATTGGGGTGGATCATCCGGCCGTTTGCGTTTTCCTTAAAGAGCCAGTACTCCAAGGCCTGTGGCTCGATGCCGCTGGCGAGATTCTTATCTTTGTTGGTATCGAAAAGCGTTTGTGCCAGCGTACGTGCAGTTAGGTCGGCCTGTTTGCGGGCCACGCTGTCGAAAATGGTCAGGGTATGCAGCGTATCGCTGAAGTTCTTTTTACGGACGCCCCGCTTTCGGAGGTTGGCAACCGCGCTGGATGCTTTTTTATCCTTATCGTTGGCATCCATCAGGTTGGCGGTTGCGTTCTGGCCAATAAAGTCGTAAAGGGATTGCAGGTATAGTTCCCATCGGGGCTCGGTTTCATTGCCGGTTTGGGAATCGTGGTTAAAGCACTGGGAATGGATACTCAGTGCGAAGGGAGTGTGGGTGGTACAAAGGGAGTCGATTTTGCTGATGTAGAACGTTCCGCGATCGCTATTTTCCACCATCACGCCCTGATTGCGCAGCAGGCGCTTGCTTTCACAATCCCGTTCATACTCCCGGTCTATCAGCAACCAATCGTCGGAAACCCCTTCGCTGGCCCAGCGGATGGCGATGTAGCGGTTCACATCCTCCATGGGGTAGTATAGGCGGGAGGAACCTGCGCCGCAGTAACGGTTGCGCCCGCCGCCCGCGCAAAGGGAGCGCACCACATTATCTTCGGAGGAGTTGCTGCGTGCGCTCATCACGCTGACGGACTGGGCATAGATGCAGTTGGCCGCATGCTCCATGTACTCGGTAAAGCTGGTCAGCTTGCGGCCGCTCAGGTTCTGGCCGTCAAACAGAAAGCAGAAATCATAGGGGAGCACATCGTAGGTTTCGTACTCGTCGGAACCGACGCGCGGCACCTCATAGGCTAAATCCTTATATTTTTCCTCCAGCGTGCCGTCGCCCTTCATCATGAAGGCATCCAGCTCCCGCAGAGTGGCGTAGGCGTTGCTGCGCAGGTTGTTGCGCTCCGTCTCGCCGTGAATCACATGGTAGAACACCTCCGGCATGACGAAGAAACCGCGCACGATAGCCGAGTTTTGCTGGTAATGCGAAACCAGATAGTTGCGCGTATACAGCGCCACGGGCAACAGCAGCCCCGACCCGGTGCCCCCGGCCAGAGAACTGACGATAATGACGCGCATTGCCTGATCCACCGCATGCCCGGTCAGGCGGTACAGCTCATCAATGGCTTCGTGCAGCGGGGTGATGGCGCCGCTGTGGATGGCGGTATCCAACGCCAGCCGGGAGATGGCGCGCACCTGCCCCGCGCCTTCGCTGAGCGCTTTACGGCACAGGATACGGTTGACCGGGAACCAGTTTTCCCGCGCGTGCTGATCGTTTTCCAGATACTCGCCGACGGTCATTTTCTTGGAGGTTTGCACGGTTTTACCGATGTAGCCGTGCTCCTTGAGCTCGCGCAGATCGTTGGCGTCGGTGTCGAACACCACAAAGCGGATGTAGCGCCGCTGCTCTTCGTTGGTGTTTTTCGCAACCTGGGATACAATTTTCGAACCGTTGCCGCCAAGCCCGATAATTAAGGTGGGAGCCAACACGTCCATCAACCTCCTGCATTAAGCCTGTAGTTACGATTGCCCGTTGAACGTAAACAGATATTTTGCCAGATAGTTTGTGTCGCTGCGCATGTGGATGGTACTGTTCAGCCCAACGCGCAGCCCTCGGGATGGGACTTCGGTGATGCGTTCGTCATCAATCGTTACGTTGTTTAGCCCGACAAAATCTTCTGCGTTGCGGATATAAAACACATGCTGCTTTCCGGCCTTCAGGTGCAGCGTGGGGGAAATGTTATCGGTGGAGTAGTTCGGATCCAGTGTGCCGCTCATGGGTACGTAGGGCAGGAAGCTCTTCCAGCTCAAGCGTAAGGAGGGGCTTTCCGTGGACGGATCGCGGCCGCTTGCCTGCTGTACGACGGGCGACATGCGCGGGAAGTAGTTTTTGACAAAGGGTAGGTAGCCAATCCCGATCACCAGCACGATCAGCAAAATCAGCACAGGGATGAAGTAGCGATCAAACAGCATCTTGAACCGCTCGGCCTGCGACAGATCCAGCACGGTAAAGGGGAGGCGGGCTTTGGTGAATGTGGTGTACTGGCTTTGATCGGCCAGCCGGGCTGTGACCAGGATGGAATGATCCCCGGTTGCGGTCGAGAGCATATCCCCGTTCTGGTAACGCGGCCGCAGTACCCAGGTGGATACCTGCGTACCGGGTTCGATGTTCCAATCCAGCCCACCGTCCTGCTCAATCACCAGCTCGGCGGTTTTCCATTGCTCCTCCGTCAGGGGCTGATCTCCGATCGTGGCGACTACGCTCAGCGAATAATCCGGGTTGGTTTCAAGGTCGGACAGTTTCCAGACGGGGGCTTCGCCTGCCTGAATGCCGCCGGTGGCAGTCACGGTCCACTCCGCTTCGGCGGCGGAGGTTTCGCCGTTGTCCAGCTTCGCTTGCACCGCAATGCGCAGGGTGCCCCGCTGTGCGGTCAGGCTGCCCTGTGAGGTTTTTAGGGTCTGTTGCGGCTGCGTCGCGTTGGAAACGGTCACGGTATAGTCGGTACGGCGCAGGAGGCTTTCGGAGGCGGGCTGCCCGGTTTGTGCGTCCTCCCACGCGATGCTCCAGGATAGCTGGTCGTCCGCGGTCTGCGCGTCGTTATCCAGCGTGATGGTCTTACCGGAAACGGCCTTGCCGTTTTGCTGCAAGGAGATGACGGGGGTGGGCGGCTTTTCCGGCACAATCCGGAAGCTGATGCCGTGCCCCTGGTTGGCCTCGATGCGCGCGTTGCTGGGGGGCACCAGCGCCACCGACAGGATGTTGAGCGTGCCGCGCTGGGCGGTCAGTGTGCCGCCGGAGCCGCCGGTTTCCTGCTTATCGTTGTTGGTGATGGTGGTGGTAAGCGTATTGTAAATGTCCTGCGTTTGTTCGCTCTGGGGGATGTGGTTGCCCGTCTGGGGGTCGATCAGGTAGGCTTCGTAGGTGTAGCGGCCTTCGGCCAGGTCGGCACCGCCGGGTTTGAGCGACACCCCGTCGCTGAACAGGTCAACGCCGATATCGACGGCCGGGCGCGCGTATACCATCAACTGGGAGGGGTCGAAATTCTCCGCCTGATAGGAAAGCGTGTAGACCCCCGCGGGTACGCCGGAGCCGCCGGAGGGGAACGACGCGATGCAGCCGCTCAGCTCCTCAAACCGCGGGTTGGCGATCGTACCCGCTACCGTGGCGCCTCCGGCGCTGCGCAGTGTATCCCCCAGCGTCAGGTTTACGCCCTGCGCTATCACGATCAGTTGCTCCATGGGCATTTCCAGGTTGAGAGTCAGCTGGCCGTTGGCAGTGGAGGTGCATGCGTTTTTAAGCACATAGTTGGTAAAGATGGTGTTGCCGATTTTGTTGAGCTTGCTGATGATGCCGTTGTCGGTCAGGTTATTGTGCGTATCGGTGGCATAGTAGGGGTAGATGCCTTCTGCCACCAAATCGCCATCCTCTTTGCCGATGGTAATGACGTCGCTGCCGATGCCCATATAGGCAAGGCGGAAGGTGTCCGCGCCGGGCTTGTAACTGCGAAACTCGTTTAACAGTTTAGCTTGCTTGCTTTTAAAGCCGTCGAACACCCCGTCTGCCACCACAACCAGCCACTTATCGTAGGTGTCGGGCACGGCGGCCAAATCCGCGGCTGCCTGCTGCACCTGCGCAATCGGGGTCTTGCCATCGCTCATGGGGGGCAGGAACAGGTTGATCTGCGCAATCCGTTCCGAGCCGCTCAGCCCGGTAAGGCGGACGGTGTCAAAGCTGTTGAGGCGATAGAGCACCAGCACATCCTCGGCGCTGAGCATGGCGCTCAGGCTTTGCAGCGCATAGCAGGCCGCCGTCCACTTGCCGTCGCCCATCATGCTGCCGGAATCGTCCAGCACCAGATGGACATACTTGCGTTTGGCACCGAGCATGTTACCGCTTGCCAGCCCCGGCAGTGTAAAACAAACCAGCAGTAACGCAAGCAGCACCGCAACCACGCGTCGGGCATGACGTATCCGGATCATGTTCCATCCCCCCGTTGTCTGTTCAATGGCAGGCGAACACGATCAGCCGATCCTGTTCGCATAACTGTACGGTTGCGTCGCGGCGGTCTCCGGAAAAGAGACGGATTACGCCAATAATGTCGATCACGCCCAGCAGCACGTTCGGGTTATCCGCAGGCGAGGCGGTAAAGGTGGCCTGTACCAGCTCTGCCTCGGTCATGCAGGGAGGCAGGGAAACGAAGTAGTCCCCGGCGCGTTTCAGATAGATTTCCTTGCTGCTAAGCGGGCGGCCGGGCTCGTCGTAGGTGAGCACATCCTGATAGAAACGGTAGAGCCGGTCTTTTTCCCCGCACTGCAGCACGATGCGGCTTACATAGCGGTTGCTGATCACGATGTTCTCCACACTGTAACTCTTGACCACGTCGGAGTGCCGCGGGTCCAGTATTTCCACGATGATATCCACTGCCCGCGCTGTTTGGGGCAGGCTGTCCACAAGCTCGCGCACGTAGATCAGATATGTGAGCACGTAGGAATCATAGGCTTCGGGGGGCAGCGTATCGTCGGAGAGGATCAGGATGCTCAGCTTGTCGGTGTGGCGTTCCAGCGCCTGCCGCAGAAGCGCCATCACCGCATCTTTATCGTAGATGCTTTGGGTCGGGTAACGGGTAATGTAGGGGCGTTCCTCCCAGAGGTCGATGTGCGCGGTATCGTCCAGTATGCAAAGGTGCACGGGGTCTTGCTCCTGCAAGCCCCACTCCGAGCGGAAGGCATCAAAGCTGTCCAGAATGGCCTTGCAGTTGCTGTTGTGACCGATAATCAGCACATGTGTGCCGGGTATGGCATAAGCGGGGTTCAGCTCTACCGTATGCGTTACGGGCAGGGGTGCGCAGGTATGCTGCAGCGCGGCTTCGTCATTGGCCAGATACACCAGCGAGCGGCAGGCGCCGTCCCGTGTCCACTGCAATGGCAGCGCGGCGGGGCGTGTGGCGAGCCAGTCGACCAGCGCGGGCTCCTGACCCGTCGCTGCCTCCGTGTGGGTATAAAATGAGGCGCCACGGTTGGAAAACAGCTCGCTGTATACGTGGTTTAAAGCAGGCATGATGGAGAACTGCGCCAGAATCTGCCCCAAAGTGCGGAATACCGGGATGATGCTGATTTCCGGTGCGTGCTCCTTCTGCAACCGGGCGATGCGTTCGGCGACGATGATGGTCAGCCGCTCGGTCCATTCGTCATCCACTTCCACAATCACCTTGGGATGGTTTTCCTCCCGGCTGTGGCTCAGGGCATCCGCCACCTGAATCAGCGTTTTCACGGTAAGCACGTTGCCTTGCTGCGTAGCGCTGTCGCCATCCTGACAGGAGCTGTTCTTGGTGTCACGGCCCAGCACGATAATCGTTTTCGCCCGAGAAAGGGAAATATCGTGCAATTCCACAGCGGAAAAGATGTCGCCTTCCCGCACGATCACGATGGGCTTATGCCGGATGTGCGCGTTACCGCCTTCGCCGGCACAGCCCTCCGCCTGCTGCCGGTGGGCCTGCAAGGTGGAATCAATGCGTGCGGCAATCTCCCGTTGCACGGCTTCGCGGTTTTTGCCGACCAGCACCACCACGCGTTCCCTATGCTGTGCATACAGCAGATCATTGATGATTTCGCTGGCGCGCATGTTCCAGTTGAGAATCACGATATGGTTGGAGATGCGCAGCCGCTTGCGCCCGCCCTCCGCTTCGGAGATCAGCTTGGATATGAAAGCGACCAGATAGCCCATGGTCGCGCCGGAGAAAACGATCATCCCTACCACAACGATGAGGACAAGCAGCGCCGTCAGGCGATAATCCGGCGTATCCCGCATGAAGCCCGCGTCCAGGATCATCTTGACGGTACCGATGATCGCGTCGGGGATATTGGCATACAGCCCCTGCGAGGCATAGAATAGCAGCAGCCCGCCCGCAAAGATGAACAGAATGTTGAGCAGTACGATCATCAGCGCGATAAAGGCTCGGGTATGATGCGCCAAAGCAATGCTGAACCACTCTCGGACTTTTCGCATGCGGAACCCCCGAAATGATCCGGGCGGGCGTAAAGCTGAGCAGTTACACGCTGCGCACCGGTAGAATACTCAACTGTGAACAATGCTGATCCTGCCTGAGAAGGCAAATCTTTCCTTTTGATTATGGAGGAGGGATGCGAAAAAGTCAATCGGTTTAGACCAATTTATCCATGATAAATTTTAGCATTGGATGCAACAGGTTGGAAAAATAAAACCCCGCAGGGCGAACCTGTCGGGGTTTAGCGTGCAAAGGGGAAACAGTCGAAGAACCCAATGGATGCCGCGGGGTCGGCTCGGATAAAGGCGTATCGCTCTTGCACTTACCGGAGCAGTAAAAGCACAACCGGCAGCGTAACCATGGAAAGCGCCGTCGTCAGGAATACCCCCAGCGCTGCCGTATCGGCCTGTGCCTGCGTGCCATACTGCTTGCAGACCATGGCGCAAAGCGAGGCGGACGGCATGGCGAGGCTGACCATGATGATGCCTGCCATATCACCGGTGGGGAACACCAGCCGCGCCACCAGCAACCCCAGCGCAGGCAAGACCAGCAGCTTGAGCGCGGAAAGGAAGAACAGCTTGCGCTGGGAGAACATTTCCCGGAAGGAAAAATCCGCAATCATACTGCCGATCACCACCATGGAAAGCGGCGTCGTTACGCCGCCGACAAACCCCAGCGTTTCTACCAGCAGGGAGGGCACGGTCAGGTGCGTAAAGTAAAGGAACAGCGCCAGCAACCCGGCGATCAATCCGGGGGTCAGGATATCGGCAGGCCGCATCTTGACTGGCGTTGCGCCAGAACGTAAATGCAGCTGACGCACGCCGTATGTAAACATCAACAGGGTAAAGGGAATATTCAGGATATTGATGTAGAAAATCGCCTGCGCGCCGTAAAGTGCCTGCACTACGGGAAAACCCATGAAATTGACGTTGCCGAACACCAGCAGTAATCGGTACACCCCCCGCTGATCTGCCGGGGTGAAAAACTTGGGCACCAGTACCATAGCCAGCAGCGGGAGCACCAAGTACATCAGCGCGCCAAACCCCAGCAGGCGGAGCACCTCGGGGTTGACCTCCTGCTGCCCGCACACGGCGTACACAATCAGCGCCGGGCAGGTTACATTCAGGATCAGTCCGGACAGGCTGCGGTTGGTGTCGGCGGTAAACATCTTTTTTTTGCGAAGCACATAGCCGATTGCCATGGCAACGCCCAGTTTAAAAAGGGTTTCTGCAATACGGGCATAATCCATCGATATTTCAGCGCTCCATCCTGCGTGTTCTAATGTGTTTAGCCCCTCAGCAGGGGTCCAGTTTCTGGATATGGGTCTTGAGTACCGCCGCGGCTTGCTGAAACTGCGCCAGCTCCGCGGGGGTCAGGTTGAAAACGCCGATTTCCGCTACGCCGTGGCGGTTGAGCATGGCGGGGACGCCGGTATAAATACCCTGAACGCCGTATTCCCCTTCCAGATAGGCGGAAATGGGGTAAATCTTGTTCTCGTCCTGCAAAATGGCGGTCACGATGCCGGTTACGGCGCTGGCAATGCCGTACTGGGTATTCCCTTTGGCTGCCAAAACCCGGTGTCCGGCAAACTTGGTCTGCTCCACCAGCTCGGCCAGGTTCACCTGCGCAAAGCGCTCCGGGCTGTCCGCCAGCACTTCGGGGAACGGCTTGCCGCCCGCGCGCACGTGGCTCCAGGGCACAATCATGGATTCGCCGTGCTCCCCCATGACATAGGCGTCGATGCTGCGCGGGTCCATGTCCATGATCTGGCCGATGATCTGCTTCAGGCGCGCGGTTTCCAGCACGGTGCCGGTGCCGATCACGCGCGTTTTGGGCAACCCCGAAAGCTCCTTGACCAGATAACTCATAATATCCACCGGGTTGGATACGACAATGAAAATGCCGTCAAAGCCGCTTTCCATCACGGCCGGTACAATGCGCCGGATGACGGCTTCCGATTTCTTGAGCATTTCCAAGCGGCTGTTTTCGCCGCCGTATGGCGCGGAAGCGGTGATGACCACGATATCCGCATCGCGGCAATTCGCGTAATCCCCCAGCGACACGCGCACGTTGCGGCTCTGGAAATCCATGCTCTGCTGCATGTCCCACACTTCGCCCTGGGCTTTGTCACGGTTGACGTCAATCAGGGTTACCTCAGCCGCCACGCCTTTGACGACCAGACTGAATGCGGCGGTGGCGCCGACGGCGCCTGCGCCGATCAGCACCACCTTGGTTACGTTGGTTTTCATGGAAAACCTCCTGTACGGCGGAAGGCCCGCCGAAGATGGGGGCTTGCTGTTTCAAACCGGTCAGACTTTATGCGCGGGATGCCTGGACATGGAGCAGCAGGGCTCCACCCCTTCCCTGCGGAGGTAGGCGGCGCCCCAATCATACATGCCCAGCAGCACCGGGCGGATACTCCGCCCAAGCTCCGTCAGGCTGTACTCCACACGGGGCGGCACCACGGGGTATACCGTGCGGCAGATGAGCAAACTCTGTTCCAGCTCGCGCAGTTGCTGGGTCAGCATTTTGGGGGTGGCCTGCGGGATCAGCCGCCGCAGCTCGCCAAAGCGCAATGTGGCGTCCAGCAGATGCCAAAGGATTAGCGCTTTATACTTGCCACCGATCATGGAAAGCGTGGCGTCTACCGGGCAGTGGGTATCGGTGCAATAGGCGTCCGGCAATGCGATCCCCTCCGTGAAGGCCGTACGGCTCGCCGTTGCGCCGCTTGGCGCGGGCGGCCGATCCCTTGCACTATACCATGGCGCAAGGGGCGGGTCAAGGGAGAGACAGGGGAAGAACCGATGCTGTCTGCGGCATTACCGCAGGGAAGATCAGCTGCGGTGACGGCGTTGCATTGCCGATTTGACGGCTTTATCATCGAACAATGTACCTTTCAGCCTGTTTTGCATTATCATTTTGAATGCCGGAATGTTTGCCGGTAATATGGGAGTGGTTTCTGCGGGTTGCACATCTCATTACACGCAAAAAAGGCGCTATACGGCCGGAACGGCAGTAGTAACGCGAATTTTGCTTTGCCAAGCAGCAAGCGATGTTTGAATGCCGGCTCCCTGGAAAAGACTCTTTCAAAACCCAAGGACGATACCACGGCATACGTAATCGGGTTTGCACGAAGGGTGCCGGACAGGAGGTCCTAAGATGGAAGATAAGAGTAAAGACAGGGGAAAGCTGCCGTATGACAACAGAAAGGTATTTTATTTATAAGGAAGAACTTCAAATGATCGCATGGACGGCCTGCTCTGGTGTGTTCAGGAGTTAACGCTCCATTGGAAGGCAATCCAATGGTCATAGGGTTGCCCCGGCGCGGTGACGAACGGCGCCTCGCGGGTCGCGCGCGTCAGCGGGCAAAATTGCGGCTCCAGCGCGAGGGCACAGGCATGCGAGGCCGTGAGCCCACCCTCCAGCGGCAGATCGGCACCCAGATAACCGCCGGTATACAGCGTAACGGCAGGCAGGTCGGTGGTCATTTGCAGCACGCGACCGCTGGCCGGATGGCAAAGCCGGATCGACGCCCCTTCCGCCTCCAGACAATAGGCATTGTTGAACCCCCGGGCAATGGCCAGCTGGGCATCCTCCGCCTGTAGGCGCGGGCCAAGGAGGGCTTCCCGCCGGAAATCAAAGGGGGTTCCGGCTACGGGGCGCGCAGCCTGCGGAATGTGCTCCGCATCGTTCCAATAAACCGTATCGGCAGGCAGCAACAGCCTGTGTGACGCCACCGACGTGGAAAAATCTCCGCTCAGGTTCCAGTAGACATGGTTGGAGAGGTTGACCCACGTAGGTGCGTCGCTTTCCGCATGCAGGCGCACAGTCAGGGCATCCTGAGCGTCCAGCGTATACGTTACGGTAAAACGACGGTTACCGGGGGAGCCCTCCCACCCGTCCGGGAGAGAGCAGCAAAACCGCACCGCAGTATCGGATGCCCCTTCGCACACCCAGTCCTGCCCAGACAGCCCTAAAGCCCCGCCGTGCAGATGGTGAGGGCCTTCGTTCGGCTGCAACGCAATGGGTTTGCCGCCAAGTGTCAGCAGCCCCTCCGGCACGCGCCCGGCGGACGGCCCCAGCGTGGCGCCCGCGTAGGCATACCGCGGCCAATTTTGATCCCTTGCGCAGGGCGATAGAGCAATATTTGAAAAACGCCCGAAACGATCCGGGGTTTCGACCCGCCGGATCGCGGCCCCCCGAGTGCAAAGCGTCACGCGGAGGCCATGAGTGTTGCTTACCTCAAAATCCATACTGGCGAAACCTCCGAATACGGCTCAGCCGGACTGCGGGTCACATCTCCCACAACGGGAGAACGCTATATCAGTATAACATACTATGCCTCGCTCGGAATCCGGCAGGAAGAACAAGAGCAATAAATCAAAATCATATCGCAATTTCAAACAAAAAAACCCTGCAGGGTTGTGATATACTGGGGTCAATCAAACGCGGGAACGATCCTGCTCCGCAGGTGGCTCAGGAGGACGCGCATGGGTAATACGCTGGAATTCCGCCACATCACCAAGTATTTTCCTGGTGTGAAGGCGCTGGACGACGTGAGCTTTCTGGCCCGCAGCGGCGAAGTGCTCGCATTTTTAGGCGAGAACGGCGCGGGGAAAAGCACGCTGCTAAAAACCCTGAACGGGGATTATCAGCCGACGTCGGGGCAGTACCTTATCAACGGTGAAGAGGTTCGTTTCAAAAGCCCGCATGAAGCCATCGAGGCGGGCGTAAGCGTCATCTATCAGGAACGGCAAATCCTTTTGGAACTGAACGTGGCGGAGAACATCTATCTGGGCCGCATGCCCGTAACCCGCCTGGGCGTGATCGACAAGCGCGCCGCCAACAAGATGGCGCAGCGCATTATCGACGATTTTGGCCTGCCCATCCGCCCTACGGACAAGGTGAAGGATCTGAGCGTGGCGTACCAGCAGATGGTGGAAATCATGAAGGCGTACAGCCGGGACGACCTTAAGGTGATCTGCTTTGACGAGCCTTCCGCCAGCCTCAGCGACAGCGAGATTGAAAGCCTGTTTACCATTATCCGCAAGCTGAAGCGTGAGGGTAAGATCATCATCTACGTATCCCACCGGATGAGCGAGATTTTCCAGATTACCGACCGTGTGGCCGTGTTCAAGGACGGGCGTTACGTGGATACCGTTGTGACAGCGGACACCAGCGAGCAGACGCTGATTAAAATGATGGTCGGCCGCGATCTGGGAAATATTTACACATCCCTGAACCGCGATAAGCAGATTGGCGATGTATTGCTGGAAGTGCGCAACGTGAGCAGCGCCTACGTAAACGATGTGAGCTTTACGCTGCACCGCGGCGAGGTGTTGGGCTTTTCCGGACTGGTGGGCGCGGGCCGTACCGAAACCATGCGTGCCATTATCGGCGCCGATCGGATGCTGAGCGGCGAGGTTCGGCTGGAGGGCAAACGCATCCATTGCCGCGCCCCGGAGGACGCGATGCGCCACGGCATGGTGCTGGTGCCGGAAGACCGCAAATTGCAGGGGATTTTAAGCAACCTGGACGTGCGCGACAACATTAACATTTCCTTATTAAGGGAACACTCCAATGCGCTGGGGGTGCTGGACCGCAAGGCTGAGGACGAAACAGCCGCCCGCGGGATCCGGGATTTTCGCATCCGCACCCCTTCGGCGTTGAAAAAGATTGTGGAGTTGAGTGGCGGCAACCAGCAGAAGTGCATTGTGGCACGCTGGATGTGCACCAACCCCAAGGTACTGATTCTGGACGAGCCGACTAAGGGCATCGATGTGGGCGCGAAAAGTGAGTTTTACCAGATGATCTGTGATTTTGCGCGCAAGGGGCTGGGCGTGATCCTGATTTCGTCGGAACTGCCCGAAGTGATCGGATTGAGCGACCGGATCATCGTGATGCGGGGGCGCGGCATCGCCGGCGAAGTGCCCCGCGCGGAGGCAACCGAGGATCGCCTGCTGGCGCTGGGCATGGCGGTAACCCGCAAGGAAGCCTGAGCAACGCGCGCAACCAAACGAATCGGAGGCAGTAAGCATGAAGGACAGGCTCAAACGGGGCATCGGAGGCGACAAACTGATCCTGCTGGGTGCGACAGTCGTGGTGTTTGCCCTGTTTACGGCACTGAACCGCAACTATCTATCCTGGACGAATTTTGTAAACATCCTGGTCGCGTCCTCGCTGGTGGGGCTGGTCGCCATCGGGCATACCTACCTGATTATCGCCGGACAAAACGACCTGTCCCCCGGCTCGCTGGCGGCTTTCTCCGGCGTGCTGGCTGCGCTGCTGGTCAGCCAGGGGATGAATCTGGTGGTCAGCTTCCTTATCACGCTGGCAGCGGGCGCGATGGTAGGTGTATTTAACGCCTTCATGGTCAACCGTATCAAGCTGGAAGCGTTTATCGCCACGCTGGTCACGCAGTCCATCGTGCGCGGGTTTGCGTATATCCTCTGCAACGGCAAACCGGTTGCCATCAGCAACAAGGTGTTTATCCAGATTGGCAAGGAGCGCCTGCTGGACATCCCCGTTTCGGTGTGGATCATGGTGGTTGCGCTTGTGATTTTCGGCTTTATCCTCGCTAAAACCCGCTTCGGGCGCAGCATCTACGCCATCGGCGGCAACAAGGACGCCGCGCGGCTCGCGGGTCTCAACCCGCAACGGATCGTGCTGATTACCTTTATCATGATGGGTGTGCTGTGTGCGCTGGGCGGCATTGTATTTGCGGCCCGCATGAACAGCGGACAGCCCGCCGCCAACGTAAACCTAGAGTTTGACGCGATCACCGCGGTTATTCTGGGTGGCGTGTCGTTCACGGGCGGCGTAGGCACCATGGGCGGCACCATCATCGGCGTATTCCTGATTCAGGCATTCAACACCGGGCTTACGATGGTCAATGTGCCCTCGTTCTGGCAGTATGTGGCCAAAGGCGCGCTGCTGCTGTTCGCCCTGACGTCCGACTTTATCCGCAAGCAAAACCGCGAGCGCCAGCTGCTGGAAGCCAGCAAGCGCAACGGCTGATCCCTGATCCCGGGCGGCCGGGTACGCTGCCGCACAACCTTTGCCCTTTGGACCGACGCCCTGCATAGGGGCCTGCAAAAACGACATTCCTCCCGCTGTGTGTGGGAAGCGTGTTTGCTGATGCCTTTCGGGCCTGCGGGTGCATTCACCCCGTAACCAACGCCGGGTGGCGTTGTAAATAACGTTTGGGAGGGTTTTACCATGAAGAAGGTTCTTGCGATCGTTCTGGCTCTGGCTCTGGTTCTGGGCCTGACTTCCGCGGTAGCGGAAAGCAAGGGCATGATCTACGGCATCTACAAGGCCGGCGATCAGACCTGGTTTATCGACGAAGGCGCCGCCGCGGAGAAGGCCGCCAAGGACGCCGGCTACGATTTCACCTATGTGGATGCGAAGATGAGCCCTGAAGAATACCTTAAGGCGATTGACAATGCCATCGCCAACAAGGCTGCAGGCATCGTGACCTGCATCCCCGACCAGACGATGAGCCAGGCTGTGGTCGACAAGCTCGGCGAAGCCGGGATCCCCGTGGTTGCGGCTGACGATGCGCTGCAGGATGCGGCCGGCACCAAGATTGCTCCCTGGGTGGGCATCAACGCGTACGTGATCGGCGAAGCCAACGGCGAATGGGTTGCCAACTACGCCATCCAGAACAACCTCGTGACCGATCCCGCCTGCGGGCTGCTGATCCTGACCATGGACACCGTGTCCAGCTGCGTACCGCGCGCCGAAGGCGAGCTTGCCAAGTTTGGCGAACTGTGCCCCACCTTTGATGCGACCAAGATCTTCAAAGCCGATTACGACGGCACCACCGACAAGGGCAACACCGCTGCGTCCGCCGTGTTCACCGCGCATCCGGAAATCACCAAGTGGCTGGTAACCGGCGCGAATGAGGAAGGCACCATCGGCGCCCTGCGCGCTCTGGAATCCGCCGGTTTGGACAAGGATGCCTGTGTTGTGGGCCTGGGCGCCTACATGGCTAAGGACGAGTGGAAGAAGGAAGGCACCAGCGCCATGAAGGCCGCCGCGTACTTCAGCTCCGACTCCGTGGGCACCGGCTCCGTGACCGTGCTGCTGGACCTGATCGCCGGCAAAGAAGTGGCGCAGGAAACCGCTGTGGACGCGATCGAAGTGACCCCTGAAACTTACAAAGACGTGATGGGCGCCGCCGCCGAATAAGCGCTGCCTGCCCCG
Source organism: Candidatus Limiplasma sp. (assembly GCA_963666755.2). GTDB lineage: Bacteria > Bacillota > Clostridia > Christensenellales > Aristaeellaceae > CAXXOK01. The sequence continues at coordinate 1,749,442 of CAXXGW010000009.1, read as the reverse complement.
AGCGCGACCCGGGGGCGAAAGCCCTCGGGTCGTTTTTGGAGGCGCATAGGGCATGCCCGGTTATACGCCGCCGCTGTTACGGTAAGTCTGTGGCGTTATGCCCGCAACGCGTTTGAACACCGTGCAAAAGCTGCTCTCGCTGGTAAAACCGCAGCGGTAGGCAATCTCCTTGTTGGAATGCTGCGTGGTTTTCAGGTAGAACTTGGCGGCGTTCACGCGGGCGTTAATCAGGTACTCGTGCGGGGTGTAGCCCGTTTCCCGCTTGAACACGCGGGAAAAGTAGAAGGGGCTGAGCGCCGCGCGGCGGGCCAGATCCTCCAGCGTGAGCGGCTGATCCAGATTTTGGGTGATAAACGTGATGGACTCCTCCATCGAGCCACCCACGGCGTCGTTGATGCGCTCGGAGCCACAGGTGAGCAGTTCTGTGAGCACCGCCACAATATACTGATTGATGAGCGCCTCGCTGGCACGCTTTTCGTGGTGGTACATGCGAAAAATCTTTTCCAGCGAACGCATGGCGCGGTACGGGTCGGGCAGGAAAACGCACAGGCTGTGGTTCTGCGCAATCGCATTGTAATACGCGCGCGCCTGCACGCCGTCAAAGTGCGCCCAGAGGATATCCCAGCCTGCCTCGGTGCCGTAGCCGTGTGGATGGTAGCAGTCCAACAGAATCAGCGAACCCTCGCCGATGGGGGTGCGGCGGCCGTCCAGCAGCACATAGCCGCTGCCGCTGACCACGTAGAGCAGCAAAAAGCTGTTGTAGCTTTGCCGGTGCACCGCGTAGGTACCGTCGCACTGATAGCGGCCGGTGCAGCGGATGTAGAAAAACAGGCTTTTCGCAGTTTCGCTCGCGGTATGGAAATAGACCTCCGAAGTGGGCAGCACGCCCTTCTCCTTGATTTTCATACGCGCCTCCGTTGCAAGTTTCAATAATGATTCTCCTTCCTGATTGTACCAAAACCTTGTAAGTACGTCAATTCAACAAAACGATTGATTCGCAGTAAAAGCAATTTTCAACAACCATACCGCAAGCCCCGCGAACAAAACCCACATTCCTTTGTGCTAGCATAGCGCTTGGAGCGCTCCGGCGCACTACCCGACCTCAAAGGAGGATACCTGTATGATCCATCTCCAAGGACAGGCGGAAGTCTGGGAGGAACAGGTGCTGATCCCCACGTATGAAGTAGGGCGGCCCGACCCCAACCCCATGTTCCTGGAAAAGCGCGTTTATCAGGGCAGCAGCGGCAAAGTATACCCGCTGCCTGTGATTGATACGCTCAGCGACCAAAAAACAGAAAAACCGTATACCGCCGTGTGGCTGGAAAACGATTATCTGCGCGTGATGGTGCTGCCGCAGCTTGGCGGGCGTATTCAGCGCGCTTATGATAAAACCAACGGATATGATTTTGTCTATTACAACGAGGTCATCAAGCCCGCGCTGGTGGGCCTTGCCGGGCCGTGGATCAGCGGCGGCATCGAGTTTAACTGGCCGCAGCACCATCGCCCGACCACGTTTTCGCCGGTGGAGTACAAGCTGGCGGAGAATGCCGACGGCAGCCGCAGCGTGCTGCTGAGCGAAGTGGACCCCATGTACGGCACCAAAGGGATGATGACTTTTACCCTGCGCCCGGGGCACGCCTATCTGGAAATCCGGGGGCAGCTTTACAACCGCACGCCGCTGCCGCAAACCTTCCTGTGGTGGGCTAACCCGGCCGTGGCGGTGAACGACCATACGCAATCCATCTTCCCGCCGGACGTGCACGCGGTCATGGATCATGGCAAGCGGGATGTGTCGCGCTTCCCGATTGCCACAGGGGTTTATTACAAGCATGATTACGGCGCGGGTGTGGATATCAGCCGCTTCCGCAACATCCCTGTACCGACCAGTTACATGGCTTACCACAGCACCTATGATTTTGTGGGCGGGTATGATGAGCAGGTGCAGGCGGGGCTTTTGCACATTGCGGATCACCATGTTTCGCCCGGCAAAAAACAGTGGACGTGGGGCTGTGGAGATTTCGGGCAGGCATGGGATCGGAACCTGACCGACGCCAACGGCCCCTACATCGAGCTGATGACCGGTGTGTACACCGACAACCAGCCCGATTTCAGCTGGTTGAAACCCTTTGAGGAAAAGACCTTCACGCAGGTGTTCATGCCTTATAAAAAGGTGGGCCGCGTGTGCAATGCCAACCGGGAAGCGGTGCTGGGGCTGGATATTGCCGACGGGCAGGCGGAGATTCGCGTGTATACAACCTCCGTGCGGGAGAGCGTGAATGTGATGCTTTCGGCGGGGGAGCAGACGCTTTTCCTCCGTACCCTGCGCATGACCCCCGAGGAAGCGCTGGTCACGACTGTGCCCATCGGCACTCTTGAAGCGCATAGGCTTACGCTGTCGGTATCCGACGCGCGGGACGGGCTGCTGCTTGCCTACACGCCGGCTAAACCGGCAGTCGAACCGCTGCCCACCCCCGCCGCGCCGTTGCCGGAGCCCCGCGAGCTTGCTACAGTGGAAGAGCTGTACTTGGCGGCAACCCATCTGGAACAGTACCGCCACGCCACGTTCGAGCCGGACGCCTATTATCTGGAAGGCCTGCGTCGCGACCCCGGCGATATTCGCTGCAACACCGGGTACGGCACGCTGTTGCTGCGCCGAGGCCTGTTTGCCGAAAGCGAGCGTTACTACCGCGCCGCCGTAGCGCGCGCCACCTGGAAAAACCCGAACCCTTACGACAGCGAACCGTATCTGGGGCTGGGCCTTTCGCTTTACTATCAGCAACGGATGGCAGAAGCGTTTGACGCGCTGTACAAGGCAACCTGGACCGCGGCCCAGCAGGAAATCGCATTTTACTATCTGGCGGCGATCGCCGCCACGCAGGGCCGGCTGGACGAGGCGCTGGAACTGGTGGAGCGCGCCCTGGTGCGCAACAGCCACAACCTGAGGGCACGGGGGCTGCGCGCTATTCTGCTGCGCCGCCTTGGCAGACAGGCGGTCGCAACGGCCTATTGCCGCGAAACGCTGGCGATCGATCCGTTTGCCAACCTCAGCGCGCTGGAACTGAACCCGGAGGAAGGCGCGCGCTACATGGGCGATAAACCCGCCCGATACATCGAGGCCGCGATCGATTACCTGCAGGCGGGCTGCGCCGAGGAAGCCGTGCGCACCCTGCGCGCGGCAAAGGCGGAAGACCCGATGCTGCATTACTATGAAGCGTATGCGCTGGCCGCTGCGGGCTTGAACCCCGACGAGGCGTTGGACGCGGCAGCCGCGGCAGACCCGTACTGCTGTTTCCCCAACCGGCTGGAAGACATCGCCGTGCTGCGTTTTGCGCTTGATAGACGCCCGGAAAATGGCTACACGGCCTACTATCTGGGTAACCTGTACTATGACCGCAAACGCTATGCCGAAGCGGGAGCGCTCTGGGAAAAGGCGGCCGGGCAACTGCCGCAGTTTGCGACGGTGCGGCGCAATCTGGCGCTGTACGAGTACAACAAAGCGGGCCACCCGCAGCGGGCGCTGGAAATGCTGGAAGCGGCATTCCGCCTGAACCCCGGGGATGCGCGGGTGCTGCTGGAACTGGATCAGCTGCGTAAAAAGCTGGGTTTCAGCCCGGCGGAGCGTTTCCAACTGCTAGATTTGCACCGCGAAACCGTGTTGCGCCGGGATGATCTGACCACTGAGTTTGTCACGCTTCTAAACCTGCTGGGCAAGTACGAACAGGCGTTGGCGCTGATCCGCAGCCGCCGGTTCCACCCTTGGGAGGGCGGCGAGGGCAAGATCACCGCGCAGTACGCGACTAGCCTGAAACAGCTGGCGCGGCGTGCGCTGAAAACCAGGGAGCCTGCGCTGGCGCGCACATTGCTTGAGGCTGCGCTGCACTTCCCGGAAAATCTGGGCGAAGGCAAGCTGGAGGGAGCCAAGGATAACGACATCCATTACCTGCTGGGGATCGCGGCCCGCGCTCTGGGGGAGGAAGAAACCGCGTGCGACTGTTTTGCCCGTGCAACCCTGGGCGATACGGAACCGGCGGGGATGATGTTCTATAACGACCAGCCTGCCGACATGATTCTGTATCAGGGGTTGGCACTGCGTGCACTGAGCCGCGAGGCGGAGGCGCGCGCGCGCTTCCATAAGCTGGTGGATTATGGCGAGCGCCATTTGTTTGACGATGTTAAGATTGATTACTTTGCCGTGAGCCTGCCGGATATGCAACTGTTTGAGGAGAACCTGAACGCCCGTAACCGAGCGCACTGCCAGTACCTGATTGCACTGGGCAGCTACGGGCTGGGCGATCTGCGGCGCGCCGGAGAAGCCTGTGCGGAAACGCTGCGCATCGACGCGGCGCATCCCGGCGCGACAGTGCACCGGTCGCTGTTTGCGGCCGACAAGGCATCGCCTGCAAGCGTGCAAGGATAAGGGAGAGGCTCGTTTAAGCTATGCGAGATGGATTCCCATGCAACGCTCGGCAAGGAGGGGAACGGTTGCCTGCGCAGCGTTTGCGCACCTTGCATTGAGCTCTGTTTAATGATGGCAATGCCCCGGGTTGCCCGCGCAATGTGGTTGGCTCGGGGTGTTGCTTTTGTGCAATTCGAAACGGCAACGTTCGAAGGGCTGAACAGCTATTCTCGTAAGGAAAAAGGCTTCGTTACACTGTCTGGGGCAATGCGTGGTGTTCTTTTCCAGACAGGTAGGAATAGGCAGACGAACCGGTAGGGTCATGTTCCGGTTTAGCTTGGTCTAAGTTTCCCTTCTATAAGATTGCGGCATGGGGGAACTCTTCCGAACCCGGCATTCTGTCAACGATATACCCCTGTTTCGGGTTAAAAGCGCACCGGAGTGTACACCGGCGGCCCCTCTTGTGCTATACTGATGCGGAAAGGGCCGGAGATGGCCCGGCAAGGAGTCCTGCAGATGAATACACGGCGGTTGGCGATTCTTACCCTGACACTGCTCCTCGCGCTGCTGCCCGGTTGGAATACGGCATCGGCGAATGAACCCGATCAGGCGTTCTTGCAGAAATACCGCGACTTATATGGTTACACAGATACAACCACGCAGATGTACAAGCCGACGTTCCTGAATTTTGTGGGTTTCACGCGCTATCTGGCGCGGGATTCCGGCATCGCCGACGGGATGATTTACACCCTGCACGGCAGCGTTACCCCGCAGCGCGTGGAAGAATACCTGACCTATCTGGCCCGGTTCGGGTACGCGATTACCGTGGATGCAACGCAGGATGGCGTACGCTTTGTGGAAGTGCGCAATGTCGGCGCCCCGGTTATGCTGCCTAAAAACTTCCGGTTTTATTATCATGCGGAGGATCAGGCGATTGTCACCATGGACCCGGACAGTGCCGAGCAAGCCTATGAGCAATTTTGCCTGTTGCGCGAGCAGCGTTTTCAGGCGGAGCTGAACGTACCCAAAACGCTGGAGAACGGGGTTGCAGTGCAGCTGAAAATGGTGCGAAGCACCGCCGAATATACAGTCGATGCGGCGGATTTTCCGCTCTGGACGGACGCGTTGCCCGATCTCTCCGCGCGGTCACTGGTGCAGCCCCTGCCGGAGCAAAGCCTGCGCAGCGGCAACACTCAAGTGTGGAGGGTGACGCCCCCGGAGGATGTGAACCATTTCGCGCCCGCGCCGTATTGGCTTTTGCAGGTGGATATCGACCCGCAGGGCCAAACGCTCGCGCTTAACGATCTGGAGTTTTGTGTTGCGCAGGAGGATGTGCTGGTTGCCTACCCCCTGCACGGCGGCACAGCAATAACGGAGAACGGGGATGTTCCGCTGCTGCACGGCGGGGTTCCGGGAACCATCGACGGGGCAACTACCCTGTGGCTTACGTTCCCCGCGCTGACTACGGCTATGGACGCACCGATGCGCCTGTATGTGGCCTATGCCCGGGATCAGGCAACGCTGCCTGAACGCCTCTCCTTTGGTTTTTACGGCAACCAGGCAGAGTAATGGAGGGGTAAAGGGAAACGTCCGTGCCCATGGCTGTTCATGCTTTAAATCTGGCCGTTGTCTGGCGCGTAACGCGGAAGGGGTTAGTGCCTGCGGCACGGAAGTCCGTCAGACTTGTATCCTGTCGGCGACGAGAAAAGCATAAGGGTGTAATCCGTAATGCAACAACGGAGCCGGCATCTGCCTGATGCCGGCTCCGTTGGCGTATTACGGTTTGAGGGTGGTTCCTGTCGGCTTGCGGCAATAGTACCGCAGGCAGACAAGTCGCTGCAAACCTACACGGGCAGCGTTTCCTCCAGAAAATAGCCGCGAAACTCCGTGAACAGTCGCGGCCCCAGACGGCGCATATTGCCGTACAGGTGTTTGCGCATCAGGGGTTCGATTTTATCCACGGCGCCGGTATCAATTATCTCCAGCATCTGCCGGTGGTCGGCCAGCACATCGGGCACGTTATTGCCGGCATCGATGTCCAGCGTCAAAAACCGCGCGTAGCTGGCATCCATGCGTTCTAGCGTGTTGGCGAGTGTGGCTTTGTGGATGGCCCTGAAAAACACGTTGTGCATCGCCAGATCATTGTCCAGAAAGCGATACACATTAAAGGAAGGGTCTTTGGCGAGGCACCGCGCGCCCTCCTCTTCCAGCTGTGCGAGGGCAAAATGCACGGCCTCCCGGTCGGCGGGGCTGTGGGTATGGATAAAGTCGCGCAGCACCATGGTTTCGATGGCGACGCGCGCGTAGATGTTCTGGTCGATCGTCGTATAATTCAGTAATGTCACAAAGCTGCCCTTGTAAGGCGCAATCGATACAAAACCCTTGTTTTCAAGCCTTTGCAGCACTGTCCGGATCGGCGTGCGGGAAACCCCGAACCGTCTGCAAAGGGCGTTCTCACTCAGCTCCTCGCCGGGCTTGAGGGCCAGCGAGATGATTTCGTTCTGTAAAACCTGGTAAATATCATCCGTGGTGCGGCCGTTTTCCATGGGGGCTCCCCTTTTTACTGATGATTTCTACTTCATCATAGAGAGCCGGAGGGGAAAAGTCAAGCATTTTCACGGATTAACCGCCAAAATGTATACAAGATGGAATACGGAAAACGAAAGGATAGAAAGAAACTTGCAAAATGTGCAAATTGAGTATTGCAAACTTGTATACACTATGATAGAATCTGAATACAAGTTGGAGCGTGATCCCGGCACAACAAATGCACGCTCCTGAAAATTGAATCAGGAGGGAAATTCCATGAAGAAGGTCCTGGCTTTGCTCCTTACGCTTACCCTGATGCTGACCCTGAGCCTGACCGCCGCGACGGCGGAAAGCGATCCCTACGCGTCGCTGGGTAACTTTGAAATGTCCGTTGGCCATGCGCAGCCGGATACCAACCCCCGTAACGTATCGCTGATGCAGTTCGCCGCCGACGTGGCGGAAAAGACCCATAACCATGTGAAGGTAACCATCTTTGGCAACGGCCAGTTGGGCACCGAAAAAGAAATGTTGGAGCAGGTCGTGTACGGCACCATTCAGGGCATGCGCGGTGGCCAGTTTGATTTCAGCCCCCGTCTGCTGATGTTTACCGCCCCCTTCCTGACCAACACCCGTGCCGAAGTGACCGCCCTGCTCAAGAGCGATCTGGCCAAGAAGGTCTGCATGGAAGCGGAGAGCGCGACCGGCACCGTCATCATCAGCCTGTGTGACGCGGGCGGGTACCGCCAGTTCTCCAACAACGTGCATCCCATCACCAAACCGGCCGATCTGGTGGGCCTTAAGATGCGCACCAACGGCATGAAGACCATTGACCTTACCTTCAAAGCGCTGGGCGCCACCACCACCTCCATCCCGTATGCAGACCTTTACATGGGGCTTAAAACCGGCGTGGCCGACGGGCAGGAGAACCCGTGGGTGAATGTGGCCGGCATGAAGTTCTACGAGGTGCAGAAGTACTTTACGCAGGTAAACTACCAGTTCCATCCGGACCCCTTCTATGTGAACGCCGCCTGGTGGAATTCCCTGCCCGCCGAGTTCCAGACCATCCTGAGCGAATGCGCCGGCACCATGGGCGATTATAACGATCAGCTGATTGACGAAAACAGCGACGCCGCCAAGCAAACCGTGATCGACAACGGCTGCGAAGTGTACGTGCCTACCGCCGACGAGCTGGCCGCTTTCCAGACTGCCTGCCAGCCCGTGTACCAGCAGATGGTGGATGAAAAAATCTGCACGCAGGAAGAGATGGACGAGATGCTCGCCATCGTGGCCGGTGTGCGCGGCAAGTAAAAGCAACGGACTATTCTGGGCGGAGGCGTGCCCTCCGCCCAGAACCCTACCCCGGGCCCGATTCAGAGCATAAGGGGGCACATCCCGCATGAAGCGATTTTTCCGCGCCGCGGAGCGGCTCTACTTTTATATCGGCGTTGTCGCCATGGGTATTCTGGCGGCAAATGTGATCTTTACGGTACTCATGCGTTACCTGTTTTCCCTCAACTGGAAGGAACTGTCCGAGTTTAACGTAACGCTTTTTGCCTTCACCACATTTTGGGGCATGGGCATTAACGTGCTGCGCAACGAGCATGTGGTGATCGATATCTTCTTTTCGAAATTCCCGCATGTGCTCAAACGGTGGATAGGCGTGTTCAACCTGCTGGTGGTGCTCTCGGTGGATTTGCTGTTTACCTGGTTTGGCTGGATATATGTGCAGAAAGCCGGGATGCAGATCAGTATGGGCATGGAAATCCCCATGCGATGGATGTATGGCATTATGCCGGTGTCGGGGCTGCTGTGTGCCCTCTGTGTGCTGATCAAACTGGTGCAGACGCTAACCGCGCCTGCGGAAGCCTTCCTGCCCTGCGCCTGTGAGGCGGACAGCAAACCGAAGGACGGTGATGCGTAATGGCAATGGTCTATCTGCTGCTGGCGCTGCTGGCCTTCGCGCTGGTAGGGGTTCCGCTTGCGTTTGCCATCGGCGCGTCCAGCATATCCTACATGCTGGCGCAAGCCCCCAACTTTTTGCAGATGCTGCCCCAGCGGGTGTGGAACGGCGTATTCAGCGAGCTGATGATCGCCATGCCGCTGTTCATGCTTGCGGGAGAACTGATGAATGGCGGCGGCATCACGCAGCGGATCATCAATTTCTGCCGGCAGATTCTGCGGCCGATCAACGGCGGCATGGGGGAAATTAACGTGCTGGCGTCCATGATCTTCGGCGGCATCTCCGGCTCGTCGGTCGCGGACACCTCCGCGCTGGGCTCCATCGAAATCCCGGCCATGGAGAAGGAAGGCTACCCTTCCACAGTCGCGGCAGGGGTTACGGTCGCCTCTTCCACCATGGGCATGATTATTCCCCCCTCAACACCGATGATCGTCTACGCCATGATCTCCGGCGGGTCGGTCGGCGCGCTGTTCATGGCGGGCGCGCTGCCGGGTTTGCTGATCGGCATCACCCAGCTGGTACTGGTGTACGTCCTCAGCCAACGGCACGGCTGGCACCCCAAACGGACGCCTTTTAACCGCAAGCTGTTCTGGCATGATGTGGCCAGCGGTATCCCTGCGTTGCTGATGCCGGTGTTCATCATCCTGACGGTTTCCTTCGGGGTGTGCACCGCGTCGGAAAGTGCGGGCATGGCGGTGCTTTACGCGCTGCTGATTGGCTTTCTGGTGTACCGGGAGTTGACCTGGAAGCACGTCTGGGAGGCGCTCAAGAAAACGCTGATCTCATCCTCGGCGGTCATGCTGATTATTGGCTTTACCACGATTTTCACCTGGGTGCTCACCATGCAGAAGATTCCCCAGATGATCGCGGCGTTCTTTGTAAACCTGAACCTGCCGGTTTGGGGGGTCACGCTGCTGCTGGATGTGCTGATTCTGTTTATCGGTACGTTTATCGACGTAAGCCCGGCCATCCTGCTGCTGACGCCCATCCTGCTGCCGGTCATGCAGACCTATGGCGTATCGGTGCTGCAGTTTGGCGCGATGATGATCGTCGGCATGGCGATCGGGCTGGTAACGCCGCCGGTTGGCATGTGCCTGAACGCCTGCAATAAAATTAACCATATGCCGGTGGTCGACATCTTCCGCGCCGCGCTGCCGTTTGTGCTGTGCAACGTGCTGGTGCTGATCGCCATCAGCCTTTGGAGCCCGCTGACCCTCTGGCTGCCCAGCCTGCTGGGGTACTGACACGGGTTGAATATTAAGCGGCAAAGCTTGCCCATAACGCGGCCGGGCTTGCCGGGATAAGGAGGTTTTGCGGTTTGACGTTAAAGGAAAAAATGGCGCGTGGCCCGGTGTTCGGCATGGCCTGCTTTACGGGCGTGGCCAGTGTGATCGAGAGCATCGCGCAATCCGGGCTGGACTTTATCTATCTGGATTTGGAGCATACCAACTGGATGCTGGACGAACCGTTTGAAAAGCAGATTATGGCGGCCAAGCTGCATGATATGCCGGTGCTGGTGCGCATGGCCAGCGATGAGGAGGTTGCCATCCGCAAGGTGCTGGAATGGGGCGCGAACGGCGTGGTGATTCCGCATTGCAAAACGCCGGAAATTGCCCGGCGCGCTGTGGAAGCCGCCAAGTTTGCGCCGCTGGGGCGGCGTGGCGGCGAAAGCAACGTGCGCGCGGCCCGCTTCGGCTACCGGGATTTTGACTGGAACGCCTACATAGCCGGGCAGAACGCCGATACGCTGGTCATTCCCATGGATGAGGATTTTGAGTTTACCGACCATATCGAGGAGATTCTGGATGTGCCGGGCGTAGATGCCGTGAACTTCGGCCCGATCGATTATGCCATTTCCCGCAGCCTTCCGGTCGGTTACGGTATGGATCCTGAAACGGAGGCGGCGTTCGACGCGCTGGTGGCCCGCTGCCGCGCCAAGGGAAAAGGCGTGCTCGGCCCTATCGTACCCCCTACGGCGGAAAATTTGCGTACCATGGTGGATCGCGGTTACAGCATGGTGATCTGCGGTAACGATATGTGGCATTTCCAGAACGCGCTGCATGCCATGATGGACGGCCCCATCGCGGAGGCGCGACGGCATTACGGGCTGTAGCCCGGCCGGGGTGCGGCGCTGCGGGAGGCACAGCCCGCGGCGTGTCCCTGCGACTCCCATTTCCCCATAGCGCGGAGCTCCGGAAAACCGGGGCTCCGCCGTTTTTCGGAGAATGTCCGCCTATCCGGTGCGGCATGCCGCTTGCGCCGGGCGGGAAGCATGGTATAATCAAAGCAAAGGAACCTGCGGCGGCAGGGCTGCAGGCGATAGACCCTGACAACCACAGATTGACATCCGAATACCGACGGAGAGGAGCAAACCCAGTGTTGCAGATTCCATTTGAGGAGGCGAAGGCGGAGCTGTACCGCCTGCTGCGCACCCGTAACTGCCCCCATGCCCATGCGGAGACGGTCGCCCGCGAAATCGCCCGCAATTCGCTGGAGGGGGTCTATTCACACGGCATCAACCGCTTTGCGCGCCTGATGCGCAATATTGACGCGGGGCTGGTTGACGTCGAGGCGGAGCCGGTAGCCGTTGGCGGTTTCGGCGGTGTGGAACGGTGGGACGGCCGGCTGGGGTTGGGCGTGGTAAACGCTACGATGGCGATGGATCGGGCCCTTGCGCTGGCGCAGGCGCATGGCATCGGGCTGGTGGCGTTGCGCAACACCAACCACTGGATGCGAGCGGCCACCTACGGCTATCAGGCTTGCGATGCGGGCATGGCGGCCATCTGTTTTACCAACACAACCCCCAACATGCCTGCCTGGGGTGCGGTGGATGCACGGCTGGGCAACAACCCGCTGGTGTTGGCGATGCCGCACACGCGGGGGCATGTGGTGCTGGATATGGCAAGCTCGCAGTTTTCTTACGGCGCGCTGGAGCTGGCTAAATTACAGGGTCGGCAGATGCCCACCGACGCAGGGTTTGACGAGGCGGGCAACCTGACGCGGGACCCGGCAGCCGTCCTGCGTTCGCAGCGGATTCTGCCAACCGGCTACTGGAAGGGCGCGGGGCTTTCGCTGCTGCTGGACCTTTTCGCAGGCGGGCTGTCGCTGGGCAATACCACGCTGGCCGTCGGCCGTCTGGAAGGGGACGAGCACGGGCTTTCGCAGATTTTTATGGCCGTGCACATTGAAAAACTTGCGCCGCCCGAGCAGGTGGACGCGCTGGTGCAGGCGACGCTGGATGATCTGGCGCAATCCAAAACCGACGGGCATTCCGGGCCGATTCGCTGGCCGGGAAGCCGCCTGCGGGAAACACGGGAACGCAACCTGCGCGAAGGCATTCCGGTGGATGAGGGTGTGTGGGCAACGATCCGTTCGTTCGGCTGAGCGGCGGAATAGGGCCTGCCACACCTGAAACGGAGCACATCCGATCAGCTCCGGGTGGGAATCAGCTTCTGTTTTGATGAAGGCTGTGCGACCGTTCTCTGTAAAAGGATTCCTCCATTTGCGCTACGTTGCGCAGAGCGGGGCACGGCGGGATACATGCACGCATGTAAATGAACAATCCCGTGCGGGGTTAAAAACGCCGTATTTCATCCACTACATAGCAGAACGGCGGTCTGCCAAGGAAAGCAGGCCGCCGTATCTTGTGGCGTTACGCGGGGCAGAGCGCGATACGGCTGAGCATGCCAGAACATGTAAACGACAACCCTGCACAGACTTCAAAACGCCGTATTCCATCCGTGCCACAACAAAACGGCGGTCTGCCAAGGAAAGCAGGCCGCCGTATTCTATTTTGAGGGGTTGCTTGAATGCGGAGCGGAGGGGTGCTCCCTTGCAATGCGTTTATGTATCCCGATGCAGGCATGTTCGCACAAAAACGTATTGCGGCATATTGCAGCCGGATGTGAAGGGTTGAGCCGCAAAGTTGCGATCGAAAACCAATACGCAATGGTTGCGCTTGCGTTCTGCCCTTCAGGCGGGGTTGGCAGGCAGGGCGGGGAAGGGGATTGGTTCGGCGGGGATACCGGTAAAATCGCCCAGCACGTACTGCATCCAGATCACACCCAGCCAGCGGCCGTTTTTATAGCCCATGTTATGAAAATGGCCTGCCTGCTCAAAGCCGAGCGCGCGGTGCAGGGCCAGGCTCGGCTCGTTCAAATCCGTAATGACGCCGTAAACGGTCTTGAAGCCCTGCCTGCGCAGCGTGTCCAGCAGGCGGCGGTACAAAAGGCTGCCCAACCCCTTGCGGCGTGGCGCGTCCGGCGTCAGGTAGATGGTTGCCTCCACATCCCACTGGTAGGCTTCGTGCGGGCGAATCTGCGCACCGTAGGCAAAGCCGCAGGGCTTGCCGTCTACCTCACAGATGTAGAAGGGGTAGCGCGTAAGCGTATGGCGGATTTTTTTACGGTAGCTTTCCACATCGGGGTTTTCGGTGGAGAAGGTCGCGTCGCTGTGGTAGACATAGTGTCCGTAAACATCGTGCACAAAGGTGGCGTCGGCTTCGGTGGCAACCCGGATCAGCGGTTCCATGATACCCCTCCTACGTGCGGGCGGCGTCCCGCCCGATTGAAACCAGTTCTTCCGGCGTCAGCCCCACGCGCACCGTTTGAAAATGCGTGTAGGTCACAAAGCCCGCCGGCGCGCCAGCCGCCTTCTTGACGTACTTGCGGCGCGTAAAATCTACAGGCAACCCGGGGTGGTTGCGTCCCTTGCTGAAATAGGCCGCAAGCTTGGCCCCGAGCAGCAGTGTTTCGGGTGTGGGCTCTTGTTCTGTGCGCAGGATCACGTGCGAGCCGGGCACGCCCTGCGCATGCAGCCAGGTTTCTTCCCCGCGTGCCCGCAGGGTGAGCCGATCATTCTGCAGCGCATTTTTGCCGATCAGGATTTCGGTGCCGTCCGGTGCGCTGAAGCGGTAGGGTTGCCCTTCCACCGGTTTCTTGGCTTTGCGACCGGTTGACTCGGGGCGCAGGAAGCCGTTTTCCGAAAGCAGGACGCGGATTTCGGCCAAATCGGCGGAGGTGACGCACTTATCCAGATCATCCAGCGTGCTTTCCAGCAGCTCCAACTCACGGTTGATCACGATTAGCTGCTCGCGCGCGTATTGCTCGGCGCCTTTGGCTTTGCGGTACTTTTTATAATAGCTTTGTGCGTTTTTTGCGGGAGTCAGCGATGCGATCAGCGGAATGCGCACCGTGCGCTGGGCCGGGTCGTAGTAGTCGAGCACGTCGGCGAAAGCGGCGCTTTTAGGGATGGCGTGCAGGTTGGCGGTCAGCAGCTCACCAAAGACGCGGTACTGCTCGGCTTTCTCGCTTTCCTGCAGGGTTTCCAGCATCAGGGCGCGCTTCTTTTCCAGACGGGCAATGTTGGTTTTGATATGCTTCTGGAGGCTTGCGCTGCGCTGCTGCATGCGCAGATGCAGATCGCGGCCCAGATAAAACGCGTCCATGGCGGCACTCAGCGTGGGGTAGGGGGCCTGCAGCGATTCGTCAAATGAGCGGTACAGGTGGGGGAAGAAGTCGGTACACAGGCCGGTTTCATCCCGCAGGGTGACGGGCATAAAATGCCCGTCCGGGTTGGCGAAGAAGGCGCAGAGCCCTTCCGCGAAGCGATCCACGTCGATTTGGGCAAGCGTTTCACCCGGTTCCAGCCCCATCCGCGTGCACAGCTCGCGCGCGCACACGCCCGCCATACCGCTTACGCAGGCGATCAGCGCCTTGTCCGCCGGGCCGCCCTGCGCGTGCAGGCGCTCCGCCAGCGTGGAAGGCGTCAGCGTGGCGGGGTGCAGCTTATCCTGCGGCGGTGGCGGCGGAAAGGGCAGTCCGGGCAACAGCACGCGCACACGGCTCATTTCGCTGTTTACATGGCGGATGCAGTCCTGGATCACGCCGTTTTCATCCACCAGCGTCAGGTTGCTGTAACGGCCCATCATTTCCAATACAAGGGTTTTGCGCACTGCATCGCCCAGCTCGCCCACACCGTCAAAGGCGATGCGCAGCACGCGGTCGCCGTCCACCTGCATGAGCTCCGCCAGACGCGCACCCTGCAGGTGCTTGCGCATAAGCATGCAAAACATCGGCGGCTCGGCCGGGTTTTCGTATGCCTGTGCGGTTAGCTGTACGCGCGCCTGATTGGCGTTGGCGCTCAGCAACAGCCGATGGTTGTTGCCCTGATTACGGATGGTCAGCAGCAGCGTATCGCGCTCCGGCTGGTTAACGCGCTCTACGCGCCCACCCAGTAAAATGCCGCGCAGTTCCTTTTCCAGATAGGAGAGTGTATAACCGTCCATGGGCATGGTGTTCGCCTCCCCCAGAGTTCTCAACGATGATAGCACAAACCGCCGCGGCACGCAATTCCCGTTACGACGCCGGGCTGGACAGAAACACGCCGCAACCGTATAATAATACCAGAACGGGCGATGGTTAACCGCCCGAACGGGAAGGATGTGCGGCGCATGAACCGTACCGACGGGCGCGGCCCACTGCAGGCGCGTCCCTGCACCATTGAACCGGAATTTATGAAAACGGCGGACGGCAGTTGCCTGATTTCCGTAGGCAATACCCGCGTGATCTGCACCGCCAGCGTGGAGGAGGGCGTGCCTCCCTTCCTGCGCGGGCAGGGCAAGGGCTGGGTTACTGCCGAATACGCGATGCTGCCCGCCTCCACCGGACGGCGCAAGCCGCGCGACGGGGTTAAGCGCGATGGCCGCAGCGTGGAAATCCAGCGGCTGATCGGGCGTGCTCTGCGGCAGGCGATCGACCTGAACCGGCTGGGGGAGCGCACCGTCACGCTGGATTGCGATGTGCTGCAGGCGGACGGCGGCACCCGTACCGCCGCGATCACCGGGGCGTATGTGGCGCTGGTGTTGGCGATGGATAAGCTGGAACGCGGCGGGATGCTGGCGCAAAACCCCATCGTGGGGCAGGTGGCGGCCGTAAGCGCGGGCCTTGTGGAGGATCGGCCTCTGCTGGACCTTTGCTACACGGAGGATAGCTCCGCACAGGCGGACATGAACCTTGTGCTGAACCACCGCTGGGAGTGGATTGAGCTGCAGGGCACCGGCGAAGGCCGCGCCTTTACCCGCCGCGAGCTGGATACGCTGCTTGCTTACGGCCATGTGGGGATTCGCGGCCTGATGCGGGAGCAGAGGCGTGCGCTGCGCGGCAGGGGCGAACTGCTTTTACCCCTCCCGCGGCTGGTGGTGGCCACCGGAAACGCCCACAAACTCAAGGAGCTGCGTGCTATCCTCGGCGGGCAGTGCGAGCTGATCTCCATGCGCGATGCCGGATTCGATGGCGATGTGGAGGAAAACGGCGAAACGTTTGAGCAAAACGCGGCCCTCAAGGCAGAGGCTGTGATGCGTGCCACCGGGCTGCCCGCGCTGGCGGACGACAGCGGCCTCGCCGTGGACGCGCTGGACGGAGCGCCCGGCGTGCGCAGCGCGCGCTATGCGGGCGACCATGGCGATGACGGCGCCAATAACCGCCTGCTGCTGGAGAATATGCAAGGGGTCACGAATCGCAGTTGCAAGTTTGTATGCGCCATGGCGCTGGCCCTGCCCGGCGAGGCGACGCGCACCGTGCGCGGCGAATGCCCCGGCACGCTTTTAACCGAGCGGCGCGGCGAGAGCGGCTTTGGCTATGATCCCCTGTTTCTGTACGAAACGGGGCTGACCTTCGCACAGATGGGCGAGGCGCAGAAAAATGCCGTGAGCCATCGGGCACGCGCGTCCGCGCTGATGCGCGCCGTACTGGAGGAGGTATTCTGACATGCGGGTGTTAGCGTTCAGCGATAGCCATGGTGACCGGGGCCGGTTGCGCGAGGCGGTGGAGCAGGCGCTGCGCAAGGGCCCGGCGGATGTTTGTGTGCATTGTGGCGACGGCGCGCGCGATCTGGCGGCGGTGGAGGCGATCCTGCGCGACCGCAACCCCGAAACGCGCCTGTATGCCGTGCGGGGCAACGGGGATATCGGCGATTTTGCCCTGCCGACGCTGGAACTGTTTGAGGTGAACGGCGTGCGTATGGTGGCGGTGCATGGGCACCTGCTGGGGGTTAAATCGGAGCTGGATACGCTGGTGAGCTTTGCACAGGTGCGGGAGGCAAAAGTCGCCTTTTTCGGGCATACGCATAAACCGTTTCTGGAGGCGGTGCGCGGCATTACGTTGCTCAACCCGGGGTCGATCACGCACCAGCTGCGGGGCAATACCGCCTATGGGCAGGTGCTGGTGGAGGCCGACGGGCGCGTGCGGGCTGACTTGATCCCCTGGGCCGAATGAAAGAGGCGCCGGAACGCATCCGTCGGCAAAGCAAGGGTATTGTCAGTGGAGGCCGTATAAACAGGCGATGCCGTAGCGGTGCAGAGGACGGCTACCATAACCGCCTCCCTGTTGCAGTGTAAACGGGTCAAGGCTGCAGGCCCTCACGGATTTTATAGGGAAGCCTCTAAAGCCTGATGCCGCAGCGTTTACAGAACAACGGGCGAAAAGCTCGAAAGCTGCACAACGGGCAATTCAGCGCTGTGCAGAGCTTGACCGACAACCGAAAGCCGCGGCCCATGGGGCTGCGGCTTTCGGTTGTCGGCGGCCGTTTTGCTTTCGGCCGGGGGCGATATGCAACCACACGTCCGGCTCCATCAGAAACAGGGAAACGTTTCCTGCACGGCAATACCCGGATACCCGACAAAATTTGTCGGATATTTTGTAAAAGGAGGCTTTCCCCTGTTGACAACGCTTTAGGGCCGTGCTATGATACCCACGAAACCTGATTAAATTAGTCGGGTATAGGAAAGGATGGCGCCATGAAGCTCTCCACACGCGGTAAATACGGGCTTTACGCCATGTATTACCTGGCCGAGCATAAGGATGAAGGCCCCCAGAGCTTGCAAAGCATTGCCTCTACGGGTGTGCCCAAACAGTATCTGGAGCAGTTGCTGGGAAACCTGCGCCGCGCCGGGCTGATTCACTCGGTGCGCGGGGCGCAGGGCGGCTACCAGATTGCCAGACCGCCCGGCGAAATCACCATTCTGGATGTAATCGACGCGATGGAGGGGCCACTGGAACTGAGCGAGTGCATGACCGACGAGGGCCACTGCGACCGCTCCTGCCAATGCCCCGTACGCCGCGTCTGG
Source organism: Candidatus Limiplasma sp. (assembly GCA_963666755.2). GTDB lineage: Bacteria > Bacillota > Clostridia > Christensenellales > Aristaeellaceae > CAXXOK01. The sequence continues at coordinate 1,731,433 of CAXXGW010000009.1, read as the reverse complement.
CAGAAACTGACCGATTCCATCAACCGGGAGCTGGCCGATGTGACGCTGGATGAAATGCTCCCAGCCAATAACGAATGTGAGGCGATCCCCCATGAGTGATAAGCGGATTATTTATATGGACAACGCAGCGACCACGGCGGTGCGCGGCGAAGTGCTGGACGCGATGCTTCCTTATTTCACGCTGCACTACGGCAACCCCAGTTCCATCCACAGCGTGGGCCGGGATGCAAAGCGCGCCGTAGAGAGCGCGCGCAAGCAGGTGGCTGCGGCCATTGGCGCGCAGCCGCAGGAAGTGTACTTTACCTCCGGCGGCAGCGAGAGTGACAACTGGGCGCTGCGCAGCATAGCTGAAATGCTGGAGAGGAAGGGCAAGCACATCATTACCAGCGTGATAGAGCACCACGCGGTGCTGCACACCTGCGAGTATCTGGAAAAGAAGCGCGGCTACCGTGTAACCTACCTGCCGGTGGACGATACCGGGCGCGTCAACCCGGAGGATGTGAAGAACGCCATCACGCCGGATACGGTGCTCATCAGCATCATGGCTGCCAATAACGAAATCGGCACCCTGCAGCCGGTGGCGGAGATTGGGCGCATCGCCCATGAGGCTGGCGTGCTGTTCCATACCGACGCGGTGCAGGCGGTGGGCGCCATCCCCGTGGATGTGAACGCATGGAACGTGGATTTGCTCTCCCTCTCGGCGCACAAGTTCCACGGGCCCAAGGGCGTGGGGGCGCTGTATGTGCGCAAGGGCGTGCGCATCAGCAACCTGATCTATGGCGGCGCGCAGGAGCGCACGCTGCGGGCGGGCACGGAAAACCTCGCGTCGATCGTGGGTCTGGGCAAAGCGATCGAGCTGGCCGTGGCGGATATGCCGGTGGAAAGCGTCCGCGTGGCGGCGCTGCGCGACCGGCTGATCGACGGCATCCTCAAGAGCATTCCGGACGTGCGCCTCAACGGGCACCGCACCGAGCGGCTGCCCGGCAACGTGAATGTGAGCGTGCGGTTTATCGAAGGCGAATCGCTGCTGATGCGGCTGGACCTTGCGGGCGTGGAAGGCTCCAGCGGCTCAGCGTGCACCAGCGGCAGTCTGGATCCCTCGCATGTGCTGCTTGCCATCGGCCTCCCGCACGAAATTGCGCACGGCAGCCTGCGCCTGACGCTGGGGTTGGACACGACCGACGAGGATGTGACCTACGTCCTGGAAACCCTGCCCGGGATTGTCGAAACGCTGCGCGCGATGAGCCCCCTGACCCCGCAGGGTTGCCCCGCGTAACGGTAGCATGTTTCAACCGCCGCAACCGGCGGTATGAAGCAACTGAAGCTTCACATGATAGATTTTGCGCCATGCGCAAGGAGGGACTCCCATGTATTCCGAAAAGGTTATGGATCACTTTGAACATCCCCGCAACGTAGGGGAGATTGCCGATGCTTCCGGCTCGGGCACGGTGGGTAACGCCAAATGTGGCGACATCATGAAGATGGATATCAAGGTGGAAGACAACATCATTACCGACGTCAAGTTTAAGACGTTCGGCTGTTGCGCCGCCGTGGCCACCAGCAGCATGGCCACCGAGATGATCAAGGGCAAAACCGTGGACGAGGCGCTGGCGCTGACCAACAAGGCGGTTGCCGAGGCACTGGACGGTCTGCCCCCCGTGAAGATGCACTGCTCTGTGCTGGCGGAGGAAGCGATCCACGCCGCGCTGGAAGATTATCACACCAAACACCCGCAGCCGTAACGCGCAGCCGGGCAGGCGAAAGTCTAGCCCGGCCTCGCCGTTATGCTGCTGATATCAGGCGCGACGCAAGCCGCGCCTCATTTTCGCATTCGTATGAACCTGTGTGGCAGGATGCGATCCAATGAGAAAGGAACCATATGGCCGACATTCATGGGAACACAGAGGGCATCCGGCAGACGGTGCTCACCGAACTCAAAACGCTGTATGATACGGCCATCCCTTCGGACAGCTTTCTGCCCCAGGAGATTCTGGCCGCGCTTTGCGGCTATTCCGCCACGTTTAACCGCGAGATAGCGCTGTATGTAACGCGTTACGGCGAAGTGATCGACATCCTGATTGGCAAGGCGGATCGGGTGGATTTGCCGGACGTCCGCCTGCGCCGCAGCGAAAGCAGGCTTTCCATGGTGCGCTGCATCCATACGCACCCCCGCGCCTCCGGGGAGCTGAGCGATGTGGATATCAGCGCGCTGCTTACCATGCGCTTTGACGCCATCTGCGCCGTCGGCACCGGGGAGGACGGAACCCCCACCACCGCGCAATGTGCGTTTCTCAACCCAGATCGCCCCGGCGAGGTAGAGCGCACGCCGCTGGTGAATGCCCGCCGCCTGCCGGATGAGGCTTGGCTTACGCACATCACGGAGATTGACCGGCACATCGCGGCGGAAGCGCCCAAGGGGGAAAACGAGCGTGAGCGCGCTGTGCTTGTGGGCATCGAAAGCGACGAGTCGCTGGTGGAGCTGGCGGCGCTGGCGCAGACCGCCGGGGCGGATACGGTGCTCACGCTGCTGCAGAAGCGCGCCAAGCCGGACAGCGCCACCTGCATCGGGCACGGCAAGGCGGAGGAACTTTCGCTGCGCGCGCAGGCATTGCGTGCCGATCTGGTGATCTTTGATGAAGAACTGACTGGCGCAATGCAAAAAAATCTGGAAGAGCTGCTGCACCTGAAGGTGATCGACCGCACCGCGCTGATTCTGGATATCTTTGCGGCGCGCGCGAACACCCGCGAAGGCAAACTGCAGGTGGAAATGGCGCAACTGCAATACCGCTCGCAGCGGCTGCTGGGGCAGGGGCTTGTGCTCAGCCGTCTGGCGGGCGGCATTGGCACGCGCGGGCCGGGCGAGAGCAAGCTGGAAGTCAGCCGCAGGCGCATCCGGGAGCGCCTGTTTGATCTGGAACAGCAGTTGCAGACGCTGGATCGCCAGCGCTCGCTGCGCCGGCAGGATCGGGAAAAGCGCCAAACCCCGGTGGTGGCGCTGGTCGGCTACACCAATGCCGGAAAATCCACGCTGTTCAACCGATTGACCGGCGCGGACGTCTATGTGCAGGATGCGCTGTTCGCCACATTGGACAGCGTAAGCCGCCCCATCACTTTACCGCACGGAAGTCAGGCATTGCTGGTGGATACGGTCGGCTTTATCCGCAAGCTCCCGCACGAGGTGGTCAAAGCATTCCGCGCTACGCTGGAGGAGGCGGCGCTGGCCAGCGTGATCGTGATTGTGTCCGACGCGGCCAACCCCGACCTGCTTGCCCAGCACAAAACGGTGGAAGAGGTGCTGGAAAGCCTTGGCGCCACGGAGGCGCCGCGCATCGACGTATTGAACAAAAGCGATTTGCAACCCCTGCCGCCGGATGCGCTGCCGGGCGCCGTGGCCGTAAGCGCGGCGACGGGCGAAGGCATGGATGCGCTGCTGGCCCGCGTGGAGGCGGCGCTGGATGGAAACACGCAACGTTACCGGTTGCTGATCCCCTTTGCGAGTTACAGCCTGCTGGATAAGCTGCGCCGTCAGTGCGGCATCTATGCGGTGGAGCACCGCGACGACGGCGTGATGGTGGAGCTGCGGGGCGACGAACGACTTGTAAAAAATGCTTGCAAAGAAGGAGCAAGGCTGCTCAGCGACGAAAATGACTAGTTGAGTCTTGCGGGTACCTACCCTCTAGGAGCGTGAAAAGTTTGGTTCTCCAAAACATCGTGTCCGTCGTTGCCCTTTCCGCCGCGCTGCTGAAGGGCAGTATGGATGCTGCGCTGCCGGATAAAAATATCGACGGCACCCTCTTTCTGGTTAACCGCCAGCACACGGTAAGCGATCAGTACATCCCCGAGGTACGCACCGTGAACGTCTACGGCATGAAGCAATCCATGCGCGATGAAGCCGCTACGGCGCTGGAAACCATGTTCGCCGCCGCCAAGGCGGAAAAGGTGGGGCTGTCGTCGGTGTCCGGCTACCGGAGCTACACCAAGCAGAAAACCATCTACTCGCGTAAAAAGAACACAACCGATCAGGAAACCGCCGACTCGCTGGTCGCCTTGCCCGGCTCCAGCGAGCACCAGCTGGGCATGGCCATGGACCTTGCGCAGAAGGGCGGCAGTCAGCTGAACTCCGGGTTCGGAAAAACCAAAGCCGGCATCTGGATCAACGAAAACGCGTATAAATACGGTTTCATCGTCCGCTATCAGCTGGGCAAGGAAGAGATTACAGGCTATGCGTTTGAGCCCTGGCACGTGCGGTATGTGGGCGTCGAGCACGCCACCGCCGTATTCGAGTCGGGCGAACCGCTGGAAACCTATCTTTCCGCCCACCGCCTGGCGGTTTATGACTTCCTGATCAAACAGACGAATGAGGTGCTCCCATGAAGAAGCTGACCGCCCTGCTCCTTGCCGGACTGCTGATCGCAGGCTGTTCTTCCGCGTTGGCCGCCGCGCCGTGGACGTTTACCGTGCCGCTTACGGAGCTGGAAAGCGACCATGCGTTGCTGGTGAACCGCGACCATCTGCTGGAGGAAACCTATAAGCCCAAGGATTTGGTCGCCGCGAAGGTCAAGTGCGCGTCCAGCAGCAAAATCGAGCTGCGGGAGGAAACCGCGGAAGCGCTGCAAAAGATGTTTGAGGATGCGGCAGCAGTCACCGAGTATGCCTATAAAGTGAAAGATAAGACCGGCGCCTGGGTGGATGAGACGTTCAACAGCGAAAAAGGTCTGCGCCTGATCCTGAAAAGCGGGTACCGCAGCTACGGTACGCAAAAGACCACATACAGCAATTATCTGGCCCGCAACAACGGTAAGGACGACGGTACCAGCAGCCCTCCGGGCGCCAGCGAGCACCAGAGCGGCATGGCCTGCGACGTGCTGAGCGTGGATTACAACGCGAATAACCAGTACATGAACTCGAGTTTTTACGAAACGCCGGAAGCCCAGTGGATGGCGGAAAATTGCTACGGGTACGGCTTTATCCTGCGCTACCCGGAGGACAAGGTGGATATTACCGGCGTGCCTTACGAGCCTTGGCACTTGCGCTTTGTGGGCCGGGAGATTGCCGGTTACATCCGCACCAACAACGTGACGCTGGAAGAGTTTACCGAGCGCTGGCAGGCAGAACTGGATACCTTCAAGGCGGCCGGCGGCGATGTGGAAGCGCAGATGCTTTTGGAAAGCACCCAGAAATCCAACGGTCTGCAATCCACAGTGCTGGATGTGTACGGGGACGACGGCGACGCGGAAGTTTCGATCTCCTTCTGAGGCTTGCCACCAACCGCACAGTCTGAACGGGCTGTGCGGTTTTCCGTGGCCGCTCTTTACATTTGCCGTAAAAGACGATAGAATAATCAAGGCCTGTACGAGCGTAGAACCGAGATGAGGATTGATACTATGGGAAAAACGATTGCCATTACAAACCAAAAGGGTGGCGTCGGTAAGACGACCACGGCGATCAACCTGACGGCTTGCCTGGCGGAAGCGGGCAAGAAAATCCTCCTGATCGATCTGGACCCACAGGGCAATTCCACCAGCGGCCTTGGCCTGCGGGCCGGCAACCTGACCGTGTACGAGGCGCTGATGGGGCGCGCGGCGCTTTCCGCCGCCATCCAGCAGACCGCTGTGCCCGGGCTTTTCCTCGCGCCGGCGGATATTCGTCTGGCGGGCGCCGAGCTGGAACTGGTGGACCTGGAGGAACGCGAGTTCCGCTTGAAACGTGTTCTGCAGGCGATCGAAGGCGAGTATGATTTTCTGTTTATCGACTGCCCTCCGTCGCTGGGGTTGCTGACAGTAAACGCCCTGACCGCCGCACAGCGGGTACTGATCCCCATCCAGTGTGAATATTATGCGCTGGAAGGCGTGTCCAGTCTGGTGAACACCATCAACCGCATCAAGCACAGCTTCAACCCCGGGCTGGATATCGAAGGCGTGCTGCTGACCATGCTGGATGGCCGCACCAACCTGAGCTTGCAGGTGGTCGATTCGGTCAAGAAATACTTCCGCAACAAGGTGTACGCCACCGCCATCCCGCGCAATGTGCGTCTGGGCGAAGCACCCAGCCACGGGATGCCCATCCATGTGTATGATCCCAAGAGTCTGGGCGCCGAGAGCTACCGGCAACTGGCGCAGGAAATTCTGGATCGGAATGAATAACCCCGGCTCCTTCGTTGAATCGTTGAGCGCATAGGAGGGAATGGACATGAAGAAAACCGGCCTCGGCCGCGGGTTGGACGCCCTCCTGCCGCAAAGCGATGCATTGTTGGACACCACGGTACGCGACATCCCGATTGCGGAGATTGATCCCAATCTGGCGCAACCGCGCAAGGAATTTGAGAAAGATGCGCTGGAACAACTGGCGGACAGTATCCGTCAGGCGGGGGTACTGCAGCCGATTCTGGTGATCGAAAACGGGATGCGCTACCGCATCATCGCCGGGGAGCGGCGTTACCGCGCCGCCCGGATTGCGGGGCTGGAAACCATCCCCTGCATTGTGCGCAGCTTTACCGAGGAGCAGCAGCTGGAAGCCGCCCTGATTGAGAACCTCCAGCGTGAGGACCTCAACCCCATTGAGGAAGCGCAGGCGATCCGCAACCTGATGCAGCAGTGCGGCTACACGCAGGAGGAGGCCGCCAAACGGTTGGGCAAGAGCCGCCCGGCCGTGGCAAACCTGTTGCGGCTGCTCAGCCTGCCGGAACCGATTCTGAACATGGTGGTGGCGGGGGAGCTGTCCGCCGGGCATGCACGGGTGCTGGCCGGGGTATCGCCGGAGAGCCGACAGCTGGAACTGGCGCACCAGAGCGTGCTGCACGATTATACTGTTCGCAAGCTGGAGGAGCTGACGCAGAAATCACCAACCCGCGCACAGGCGGAACCGGCTGCGCCCGCCGCCCGCAGTGCGGAGCTGGCATCGCTGGAAGATACGCTGCGCGAAACGCTGGGGGTTAAAACCGTGCTCAGCGGAAACGAGCGCAAGGGCAAGATCGTGCTCACCTACAGCAGTACGCAGGAACTGGAGCATATTTACGAAGTTTTCGGCCGCCTGGCCGATTAACCGACGCGGCCGGATACGAACGCAGATGGGGTGGTGACTATGCGAACCAACGCCAACCGGAAAATCCATAAAGCCAAACGAGACCCCTACCAGCTGCTGGTGCGGCTATCGCTGATCCTTGTCGCAGTGGCCGCCCTCAGCGCGGTTATTTTCCTTGCCTGCAATGCCGCCGTACAGAGCGATTATAAGGCAAAGCGGCAGGAGGTCGACAAGCTGAACACCGATGGCGAGCAGGAGTTTAACGCGAAGATGAACGCCCTGCGCGACAGCCAGAACGGCACGGTAACCACCGACGGCGGTAGTACCTCCAGCCAGGACCTTGCCTACTGGGAAACGACCATCGACGGCCAGACCTGGCGCTTGGAGGACGAGGGTAACAATAGCCTGGAAAACGTAAGCGATGTTACGCTGAACCGCTCGGACCTGATTCTGGGCGGGCTCCTGCTGGTCAATGCCTGGCATCCGCTGCCTGCGGATTTCAGCGACAGCACGATTGTGGGCGTCGGCAACGGCAGCGGCTGGAAAATCGCGGTAACGGACAACAACGTCAAGCTTTTCCCTCCGGCGTTTCAGGCGTTGCAGAGCATGATTGCCGACGCGGGCACGGCAGGGCTTGCGGATTACATCGTGCGCGAAGCCTACCGCAGCAACGACGCGCAGACGGAGCTTTTCAACAAGCAGATGGAAAAGCTCAGCAATAAATACAGCGGGGATATCCTGATCGAGCAAGCGAAAAAGACGGTCAATTACCCCGGCACCAGCGAGTACCAGACGGGCATGTCCTTCCGGATGGATATTTACAACAAGGAAAAACCGGAAGTCGGCAAGCAGAAATTCCAGGAATCCGATCAGGGCAAGTGGTTTACAACCAACAGCTGGAAATACGGCGTGGTGTTCCGCTTCCCCACGACGGATTTCCCCACGCTGGGGCGCGAGGATAAATCCTATAAAACGGGCGTAACTTCGCAGATTAACCTGTACCGCTACGTCGGCACGGCGCACGCCACCGCCATGCGCATCATGGATTATTGTCTGGAGGAATACGTCGAGTTCCTGATCGCCCATCCGCACGTGTGCATCTATCAGGACGGGGCACTCAAGTATGAAGTGTACCGCGTTGCGGCGGAGGATGCCGAAACGTACGATATGCCGGTGCCCAACCCGGCCAGCGGCTACAGCGCCAGTCTGGACAACATGGGCGGCGTCGTCATGGCCTACACGTACGGTTCCTGAGTAACCAGACATAAGCGCCGGGCTTTTCCCATCAGGGGAAGGCCCGGCGCTTTTATGGAAATCCTTGCGAATGTGTCCGGCGGTGCGAACGGAAAACCGTTCCCGGAGTGGCGTATCCGGAATCAAACCGGCGAAGGGTGAACCCACGCCAAGGCTGCGTATGGCATGCCAAAACGGCGCCGCACCTGCCACAGCATCGGGCCAGCCTGTGCAACCGGCGGTGATCCTGATTCCATCCCCGGCGGAAGCGGTCGGTATGTGAAACAACAGGGACTAGGAATAAAAAGCAAACCCCCGTCGGTAAAGAACCGACGGGGGTTTTCCCAAAAGGGATGGGATTATTTGATCTCGATCACGGCGCCGACTTCGGCAAACTTGGCCTTGATCTTCTCGGCTTCTTCCTTGGAAGCGCCTTCCTTGATGGTCTTGGGGGTGCCCTCGACCATGTCCTTGGCTTCCTTCAGGCCCAGACCGGCGATCACTTCGCGCACGACCTTGATCACCTTGATCTTCTCGGCGCCCGCGTCCTTCAGGATCACGTCGAACTCGGTCTTCTCCTCCACGGGCGCGGCAGCGCTGGCGGCGGGGGCGGCAACCACGGCGGCAGCCGCGGATACGCCAAACTTCTCTTCCAGAGCCTTCACCAGCTCGTTGAGCTCAAGCACGGTCATTTTCTCGATCTCGGCAATAAATTCCTCGTGAGTCATGAGTTTAGCCTCCATTCATATTCAGTTCGTTCAGGGAAAAGGGGGATCGGTGTGCTTACGCCTCGGCGGGAGCCGCTTCGGGCGCAGCGCCTTCGTTGCGCTTCTGGGCGATGGCGTCCAGCACGCGCACAAAGCCGCTCACGCTGCCCTGCAAGCTGCCCAGCAAGCGGGCCAGCAACATTTCGCGGCTGGGCACTTTGGACAGTTCCAGCACCTTGGCGGGCGTCAGAACTTCGCTGCCCATCAGGCCGCCCTTGATTTTGAGAACCTCGGTCTTGCTCTTGTCGATGAACTCGCTGAGGATCTTGGCGGGGGCCACGACATCGTCCATGCCGAAGGCGAACGCGCTGGGGCCGGTCAGATGTTCATCCAGACCGGTAATCTTCAGATCGTCCAATGCACGGCGGGCGAGCGTGTTTTTCAGCACACAGTAGTTCACTTTCGAAGCGCGGCACTGCGCACGCAGCGCGGTAACCTGCTCCACGGTGATACCGCTGTAGTTGACCACCACAACGCTTTTGGCATCCTGAAACATCTTCGTGATTTCGGATACCGTCTGCTGCTTGAGTTCAAGGTTTTTGCTCATGGGGTTTGCACCTCCTTCTTAGAATCATGCGATTCATAAAGAAAACCCTTGCGGGCGCAAGGGCGAACTTGTTCGCATCGGGATTACTCCCGCCTTACACCTCGGCGAGCCGAGCTTGCGCTCCATCAAGGGGATGAACCCCGCTCGCTGTCTTGGGCATAGGTTTCCAAAGAATCGTTCCTATTATACAGGATCGGGCATAAATGTCAACAGTTTTCCCGGGCAGGCGCATATTTTCCGGGTGCGTGGCGCGCAACGGTCTGTTATAATGGGGATGAAGTCGGATAAAGGTGGGTGCAGCGCGCATGAAAAAAACCTACGTCGCCACCATGCCGGATCATGTGGGCGCTTTTCTGGAAGCCAGCCGCCGGATCGGGGCGCTGGGCGTTAACATTACGCGGGTCAGCTACAATAAGGCCGTAGATATGCACACGCTGTTTATCGAAGCGGAGGGCACCCCCGAGCAATTGGAGAAGGCTGACCGTACCCTGCGGGAAATCGGCTACCTGCAGGGAGGCGAGCCGGAGCAGAGCATTGTGCTGCTGGAATTTCGCCTGCAGGACGTGCCCGGCGGCGTGACCGATATCCTGGAACTGATTCGCAGCTTTGATTTCAACATTTCCTACATGAGCTCGCAGGAGGATGGCTCCGCGACCCAGCGTTTTAAGATGGGGCTTTTCGTGCGCGATCCACATAACCTGGACGCGTTTCTGACACAGGCGGAACGGCTTTGCCCCGTGCGAGTGCTGGATTATAACCATGCTGAAAAAAGTTATGATAACAGCATCTTTTACCGCTCCTACGCCTCCGCTATCGCCGGGCGCATGCACCTGTCCGACGCTGCGCGTGAGGAGCTGATGATCCACGTAAACCTTGCGATGCAGGTGCTGGACGAGCAGGGCCTTTCGCCGTACCGCACCTTTGACAGCATCAGCCGGTTTGCCGATCACATCCTGCGCCACCGGGGCGGCGCGTTCGCCCCGCGCGTGACCACCCACCGGATCACGGAAGCGACGCGCCTGCACCTGATTGAGCCGCCCTGCGGCAGCAATACGATGATTCTGGAAAGCGGCGAGCAGACGCTGTTTATCGACACCGGGTACGCCTGCTATCAGGAGGAGATGCTCTCCGTGATTCGCAGGCTGATCCCCCAGTTTGACAGCCGCCCCAAGCAGGCGCTGATTACCCATGCCGACCTCGACCATTGCGGGCTGCTGCCATTGTTTGACACCGTCGCCATGAGCGCGCGAAGCCGCCAGTGCATTGCGCGCGAAGCCGCTGGGGAGGATGGCTTTCGGGAGCAGAATCCGTTGCACAGACCCTACATTCGCATCTGCAAAATCCTGACGGATTACCGGCCCATGGACCCCGCGCGCATCCGCGTGATTGGCGATGGGGCAACGGAGCAGAGCGTGCCCTTGCGTTATGTGGGCGATTATGCGTTTGCCGACATCCAGTTTGAGCTGTACGAGGGGCAGGGCGGGCATCTGCCCGGCGAGCTGATCCTGCTGGATTTTGCGCATAAACTGGCCTTTACGGGCGATGTGTATGTAAATCTGAAGGAAATGACCGCCGAGCAGACCGCCTACAACCAGTACGCGCCCATTCTGATGACCTCCGTTGATACCGACCCCGCCCTTTGCGCGCGGGAACGAAGCGCCATTCTGGAACGTTTAGGGGTAGGGGAGTGGCGCATTTTCGGCTCTCATGGGATGAAGAAGGATTACCGCGTGCACGCCTGAACAGGGTAAACACGCGCAACGGCTGCAACAACGCGCCCCGCAGGGTTGACGCACCGGAAAAACGCTATATAATATTGTAGAATTGCCCAAGATATCGGCTGAGTGGAGTATCAGCCCCGTGAGGATGGAGAAGAATGCCGACATACGATGCCTTTTGCCGAACGCCGCTGGTGGATCCCGCCTATGTAGCCCTGCCCGACAGCGCCGTGCACCTGGAGGGCGCGCTGGAACGACTGGTGCAGCAGGCGCTGGAATTGGTGGACCTGAATGCCCTGACGCCGCTGGACGCAGTGCTGGCCACCAAACTGGGCGGCTATACCGACCTGCCGCCGATGCCCGGGCTTACCTCGGCTGCCGCCGCGCTGCCGGAGAATCCGCGCGCCTTTATGGACGCGGTGCGCGCGGGGCTGATGATCGCTTCCGCCGCCAAGAATAAAACCGCTATGACGCAGGTGCTAACGGCCATGCGCGCTTTTTTGGATGCGCTGCCGAACCTGAACGAGTTTCAGCTGATGCCGATCGGCGCGGACGCGCTGCGCACCGCGCTGGAACTGTACCGCCGCACGGGGCAGAAATTTCTGCTGACGCTGATGGAGCGCCTTCGCGCGCAGCTGCCGGACGTGTCCGGGATGTTCCACTCCTTTCCGTTCCAGAAGCCGTTTGTGCCCGAACCCCTGGCCGAGGATGCGGCGGACCTGAACGCCCAATACCACCGCCGCATGGCGATGCTGGGGCAGGGAACCCTGAGCGCCGATGCGCTGTCCATCTCCTCGGCGCTGGCCATGTTCAGCGGCTCCGCCCGTGACGCGAGCGCCTCCAAGGCAGGTGTGGCGGCGCTGCAGCGCTTCCACGGCATGCCGCACGGCGCGTTTTCCGCCGATCCGTATCTGGCGGGGCGCGACCCTGCCCGTGGGGTTACGGCGGAGGCTGTGTGCGCACAGCTGGAAGCGCTGGCCGATCTGCTGGCCGCCAGCGGCGAAGGCGCGTATGCCGAACGTATGGAGCGAATCGCCGTGAACGCGCTGGCGAATGTGTTCCAAAGCGGGCTGGTGTGCCCGGATCAGACGGTCAACCGATTGGCGGGAACGCCGGCCTGTGCGGCCGAACGCCCCGTGCCGGAAGTGGTTTCGGCGCTGCTCAGGGCCATGCACGCGCTGCGCCGCTCCGTGTGGATGCTGCACAGCGACCGGGAACTGGCGATGCTGATCTTCAGCGAGGGCTGCTGTCTGGCCCGGATGGACGGCGTGCCTGTGCGCCTGAACGTGACGGCGGCCGCTCCGGGTACGTTCACAATCACTGTCGAAGCCAAGCAGCCGGTAGAGTTTACGCTGGCGCTGTACATCCCCGGCTATGCCGACAGCGCGACGCTATCGGTAAACGGCGCTAAAGCGCAGGCTGTGGACTGCGGAGCACTGGAACGGGTTAAGCGCACCTACCGCAGCGGCGATACCCTTACCGTAACGCTGGATTGCAGACCGTTTGTCGAAACCGGCTACCGCGGCGGCGCGTGCGTCTATTCCGGCGCGCAGCTGATGGCGCTGCCGCTGCCCGACGCGGATGCGGCCTGGCAGTATGCGCTGGATGCGGATACCGGGCTTGCCCTCGCCTGGGAGAACGGGCGGCCCCGCGTGCAGGTGGAAGCCTGTGCAGCGGACGGCTGGGAGCAAAGGGGCGGCGTGCTGATGCCGCCGCCGCAGGGGCTCGCTATGGGCGTAGCCTATGAGCTGACCCTGTTGCCGTATGCCGATACGCTGGGCAGGATCGCCATGTTCCCGCAGGCGACCGTGCGCGCATGACGGGTTTGCCTGCCTTACCCCGCCTGGGCCTTGCGCCGATGGCGGGGATAACCGACCGCACCATGCGCACGCTTTGTTATCGTTTTGGTGCGGACTACGCCTGCACGGAAATGGTCAGCGCCGTGGGCTGGATGTGCGCTAAAAAGGACAATCCCGCCTACCGGCTGCTGCTGGACACTGCGCCGGAGGAATACAACACCGCCATCCAGCTTTTCGGGAAAGACCCGGTGGTACTTGCAGAAGCCGCGGCGCGCGCCTGTGAGCTGGGGCGCTTTACCTCCATCGACCTGAACATGGGCTGCCCGGCGCGCAAGGTGACCACCTCCGGCGAAGGCAGCGCCCTGCTGCGTACGCCCGATCTGGCCGCCCGCATCATGGAAACCGTTAAGGCGAACAGCGCGCTGCCGGTTACGGTCAAGACGCGGCTGGGGTACGATACCGACAGCATGAACGCGCTTGCACTGGCCCAGGCTGCGCAGGATGCAGGGCTGCAATGGATTTGCATCCATGGACGCACGCGCCGGCAGATGTATGCCGGGCAGGCGGATTACGCGGCCATCGCGGCCATCCGACGGCAGGTGCGCATCCCGGTGCTGGCCAACGGCGATGTGGACAGCCCCGAAACCGCGTTGCGAGCGCTGGCAGAAACCGGCTGCGACGGGTTGCTGATCGGACGCGGGGCTATGGGTAACCCCTGGCTGTTCCGCAGCGTGGGGCAGGCCCTGCGGGGCGAGGCGGTCACGCCCGTCACAAAGGCCGAACGGCTTGCGGTAGCGCTGGAACACATCGACCGGATGACACAGCACAAGGGAGAACGGCTTGCGGTGGCGGAGATGCGTACGCAGATCGGCCACTATATCAGCGGGTTGCGCGGCGCGACCGCCCTCAGACGGGCGCTGAACACCGCCAAAACCGCCGACGAGCAAAAAGCGCTGCTCCGAACGCTTTTTGCCGAGGAAGAACAGGAGGATCATCCATGAAAAAAAGATTGCTTGCCCTGACGCTCTCGCTGTTATGCCTGCTGGGGGCCGCGACGCCCGCGCAGGCAAGCGTCGCAACGCTGGATCAGGCGCTTTCACGCTGGCTGGACGTGCAGACCGACATCCGGTTTGCCTCTACAATGCAGGTGGAAACGTTGCTCCCTTTTGACGACACGACGCTTGCGCTGTTTAACGGCGTGCTCAAACACGTGACAGCCAACACAGCCCTGCATCAGGATGGCGACGAAAGCAGCGCGCGCTTTTCCTTGGAAGTGGACGGAACGTCCGTGATGGATGCAACGCAAACCCGGCAAAGCGGGGCATACAGTCTGGAAACGTCGCTGCTGCCCAACCGCACGCTTACGTCGGCGACGATGGCGCCCATGGACCTGCTAGCGGCGGCAACCGACGCGCAGAGCGTGCAGGCGCCCGCCGCCGGAGCGAGCGACGGCGCGACTACCGCAGAAAACGACGCCTCGCAGGCGTTTGATCTGCTGGCGGCTGTAGAGGAACTGCAGGGCTGCTACCAGACGCTGACCGATGGCATCCAGCCTTTCGCCACCGAGAAACGCGCCAACTACAACATCAAGGGGATCGGCGCAGGCAAGTGGAGCCGCATTGCGCGCCTGACGACCGAACAGAGCGACGGGTTGCTGGACGCGTTGCGCGCCGTGCTGAGCAGCGGCATGGATGCGGCCTACCGTGAGGAACTTTCGCAGGTGACCTTCGGCGCAGGGTTTATCGTAGCGCTGTACCAGAATGCCGAAAAGCAGGACCTTTGCGTGTACATGAAGGGCAACCTGCTGTATCCGGACGGCGGCAAGCGCAAACTGGTCTGGCAATGGGCCTTTACGAATAACGGGCTGAAGCGTAAGGATACCTTCAAGTATGAGGCGTCCGTTCTGAGCGGGGCAGCGGACAGCCGCCTGATTAACGCCAGCGCCACGCAGGAAGGCCGCAGCGATCTGTTCAGCATAAACGGCAAAACGGAAACAACGCTCAAGCGCAACAAGATTGTGCAGCAGAGCACCGCCAAGGTCGATCTGTCCGGCGCGGCCAGCGATGTGAGCACCCTGACCTGCAAAGGCAGCATCAGTCAGGAGTTGAAACGCACCGAAGGGGGCGAGACCGCCGCCTCGCTGGAAAGCGCTGCGGTCGATCTGGCCTTTGCCCCTGACGAGGCCGGTTCGGTGCTGAGCGGCACCATCCATCTTCTGCGCAGTGCTGATAAAACAACGCAGACCGCATGGCTGCTGACGCTATCCGCCCCGGGAGCGCAGCTGGAAACCGTGGCGGCGGCCACCCCCACCCAACAGCCGGACGAGATGGCCGTAACCGTAACCACGGACAGTGGTCGCAGCTCCATTGAGGATGTGGTGGACGAGACGCCGGAGCCGACAGCGAGCGCACAGCCTGACGCAAGCGGCTATCTGGTAGGCTCCGCGCCCGCCGGGCTGGTTGCGTACAAAGCGCCGCAGAACCCCACAACCGTCGCGCTGGATCAGGCCGACGGCACCCAGCGCACGGCGCTGCTCACCGAAGCCGCACAAAACCTCGCCGGGCGGTTGCTGCCCGCGCTGGCGGCGCTGCCCGAAGAGGATAACGGACTGTTGCGGGATGGGATGACCGACGCGGATTTTGCGGCTTTCCTTGCCCTGCTGAACGCACTGTAAGCCTGCCCGGACCGATCTGCCGGTATCCCCGGCATGCCAGAAGGAGGCCGTACCCATGAAAAAGCGCGCGCTGCGCCTGCTTGCCGTATGCCTGACGTTAGCCCTGCTATGCTCGACCGCGGCCGCGCAATCGGCGCTGGACGTGGAGTACACCGTTGCGGAGAAGCTGCTCAAACAGTTGCAGGCGGGCAGCGGCTTTACCGGCACGCTGACCGTCGAATCGACCGCCGTGGCGGGGCGTGAGGCGGACGCGGTCACCACCACCCGCCCGATCACCATCGGGGTGGATTATATTTACGTGCGGCCGGATACGGTTGCCCAGAGCGAAGGCGAAAGCCGCCTGTCGCTGGCCGTAACCGACGGCGATACCGCGCAGGGCAAAACCGAGCTGGCGCTGCGCGGCGGAAAACTATACCTGCAAAGCGCGCTGTTTGGGGATGCCTGGTATGCCCTGAGCGCGGGCGCCGTGAACCCGGAGGCGCAGAGCGGGCAGGCGGCCGGCGCTATCGCGCAGGAAGCCTCGTCCCTGCTGCAGCAAAGCGCCATGCCGGGGCTGACGACCTTTGCCCTGGGGTTGCTGACCCGCCTGTACGATGTGGACCTCGCCCAATGGGGCGAGGTGCTCGACCCATATGCCACCAAGGTGGATGTGTGGATCGAGGGCTTCCGGCAAAACGCATTGCTGGATAAAGCGGCCGACGGCACCACCACCATGCGGATCGATTACCAGATCCCCGTAACGGCGGTCAAGGCGCAAATCAAGCAGATGGTGCTGGATTTGCTGGCCGATACGGCACTGCTGGAAAAACTGCGCGCGCTGCTTCCGGAAGCCGACGCGCAGCGCTATCTGGACCCGACGCTGCAAAGCTACTACTTTTATGCGATCGACGAACTGCCCCTGAACGGGGATTTGACGCTCTCCCGTACCGTCAGCCTCAAGGGGGAAACGCGCGCGCTGACGCTCCAGCTGCCGCTGTACGACAGTCAGGGCAAAGCCCTTACCCTGCGGTATGACCGCCAGAAGGGCGCGGGCGACCTTCCGGATGAAAACACGCTGGAATTGCAAAGCGATAAAATCGTCTGGAAAGTCGTTTACCAAACGTACCAGTCGCTTACGGGCACGACCGTCTATCAGGGCACGCTGCTGCGTACGCCCATCGGGGAGGACGCCTTCGCCGTGGGCGCGGCGGAACCTGCGAAACTGGCAGCCCAAAAGACAATCTCGGCCGCGTTTACCCTTTCCGCCCAGCAGGCGCAGGGCACGGACGCGGAGGGAAAGGATACGCTTACGGATACCTGGGCGTTCAGCCTGACGCCGGACTATACGCCCGATGTGGCGGACGACGAGGCTGCCGAGCCCACCGAGGCGCAGCAGGAGCAGTTCATCACCTTTGATCCGCTGGATATCCAGATGCAGACCGTTTTTACCAGCGGGCAGGCTAAGAATGCCTCAACGGCGCTGGATGTAACCCTGTCGATTGCCGGGGATCGCTCGCCGCAGACCATTACGCTGAAACTGACGGGCAAGACGCGCGGCAAGTGGGAACCCGCCGCGCTGGACGTAAGCGCGGCGCAAAGCCTCGACACGATGGACACCACAGCCCTGACGCAATGGATTGCGCAGGCGGGGGTCAAGGGAGGGCTATTGCTGCTGCCCTATGTGAACCTGCCTTCGCAAAGTGTGGCAACCGCGCAGCCCGACGCGACCGCACAGCCTGACGCAACCGCACAGCCCGGCGCATAAGACAACGAAATACAACTGAAGAACAGAATTGTGCTTGACACCCTGCCGGATGGAGTGTATACTCCACCCATACAGCAACGGCGCTGTGGATTTTATTGATCCATCGCGCCGTTGTTCCGTATTTACACCACAGGGAACAGAGGCCAATGAATCACAGGAGGGGACAGCAACGTGAGCAATCCATGCGAGAGGTTCGGAGAGTCCGTTTTTAACGACGCTGTCATGCAGAAGCGCCTGCCCAAGGAAACGTACAAAGCCCTGAAGCGTACGACCGAAGAGGGACGCCCGTTGGACCCCGCGATTGCGGGCGTGGTCGCCAACGCGATGAAGGACTGGGCGCTGGAAAAAGGTGCCACCCACTTTACCCACTGGTTCCAGCCTATGACCGGAATCACTGCCGAGAAGCACGACGCGTTTATCAGCCCCAAGGCCGACGGCAGCGTTCTGCTTGAGTTCAGCGGCAAAGAACTGGTTCGCGGCGAGCCGGACGCCAGCTCGTTCCCCAGCGGCGGCCTGCGCGCTACGTTCGAAGCCCGCGGCTACACCGCGTGGGATCCCACCAGCCCCGCGTTTATCAAGGAAGGCACGCTGTGCATTCCCACCGCGTTTTGCAGCTACGGCGGCGAGGCGCTGGACAAGAAAACCCCGCTTCTGCGCTCCATGCAGGCCCTCAGCGCGCAGGCGCTGCGTGTGCTCAAGTTCTTCGGTAACGAGGATGTAACCCGCGTTTACCCGACCGTCGGCCCCGAACAGGAGTATTTCCTGATCGATAAGGAAGATTATAAAAAGCGCCCCGACCTGATCAACACCGGCCGCACGCTGTTTGGCGCGAAGCCCCCCAAGGGCCAGGAGCTGGAAGATCACTACTTCGGCGCGATCCGCCCGCGTGTGGCGGCTTTCATGAAAGAGCTGAACGAAGAGCTTTGGAAGCTCGGCGTGTTCTGCAAGACCGAACATAACGAAGTTGCCCCCGCCCAGCACGAAATGGCGCCGGTGTTCAGCACCGTGAACATCGCGGCCGACCACAACCAGCTGACCATGGAGATCATGAAGCGCGTCGCCGATAAGCACGGTCTGGTGTGCCTCCTCCACGAGAAGCCCTTCGACGGCGTAAACGGCAGCGGCAAGCATAACAACTACGCCATGTCCACCAACACGGGCGTGAACCTGCTGGAGCCGGGCGATACCCCCAACGAGAACGCGCAGTTCCTGCTGTTCCTGACGGCCGTGATCCGTTCAGTGGATTTGTATCAGGACTTGCTGCGTGTGGCGATCGCCTATGCCGGCAATGACCACCGCCTGGGCGCGAACGAAGCGCCGCCCGCCATCATCAGCATCTTCCTGGGGGACGAGCTGAACGCGGTCATCGAGTCCATCGTAAATGACAGTATCTACCAGAGCCGCGAGCGCACGCAGATGCTGCTCGGTGTGAACATCCTGCCGAAGTTCTCCAAGGATACCACCGACCGCAACCGCACCTCGCCCTTCGCCTTCACCGGCAACAAGTTCGAGTTCCGCAGCCTGGGCAGTTCCCAGTCCATCAGCGGCCCCAACGTGGTGCTCAACACCATCATCGCCAGCAGCCTGTGCGATTTCGCCGACGAGCTGGAAGGCGCCGCCGACTTTACCGCCAGCCTGAACGCGCTGATCCGCCGCGAACTGCTTGCGCACAAGCGCATCATCTTCAACGGCAACGGCTACGACCCCGCCTGGGTGGGCGAAGCCGAAAAGCGCGGCCTGCTGAACCTCAAGACCACTGTGGACGCGCTGCCCGCCTATATTGCGGAAAAGAACGTGGCCCTGTTTACCAAGTTTGAGGTGTTCTCCAAGAGCGAGGTGCACAGCCGTTACGAAATCAAGCTGGACAACTACGTCAAGGTGATCAACATCGAGGCGCAGTGTATGTCCGATATGGCCCACCGGCTGATCCTGCCTGCGGCGCTTGCCTACACCAAGGAAGTCGCCAAAGAGGCGGAGCTCAAGAAGAGCTTCTCTTCCAGCCTCTCGCTGGCCGCCGAGACGGCGCTGCTGACCAAGCTGAGCGATCAGACCGCGGCGCTCAACACCGCCATCGACACGCTGGACAACGCGATCGCCAGCCAGGATTCCAGCCTGGATATGCTCGCGCAGGCGACCTACACCCGTGATGCGATCCTGAACGCGATGGCGGATGTACGCAAGTACGCCGACGCGCTGGAAGTGATTGTCGCCAAGAAATTCTGGCCGATGCCCAGCTATCAGGACATCCTGATGTACGTCTGACGCACGCAATCCTTCGGAAACGTGCGTGACCCATCCGGCTTCGCACGATCCGCGAGCCCCGCGCGGCGGCGCATCGGCCGTCGCGCCCGACCCACGGGCCGCACAACGATGTACGGCTCCACCCCCCAAGAGAAGCAAGCCACCATGCGCCCGGCCGGGAGATTCTCCCCGCCGGAACCATCGCTCAACGACGAGCGCATGGCAGGCTTGTTTTTTCATACACAAACTTGAGGAGGAGAAGCAATGGAGACGGTCGTATCAACCATTTCGAGCATGGACACCATCTGGGTACTGTTGGCCACTGCGCTGGTGTTCTTCATGCAGGCTGGTTTCGCCATGGTGGAAACGGGTTTTACCCGTGCCAAAAACGCCGGCAACATTATCATGAAGAACCTTATGGACTTCGCAATCGGCGCGGTCGTGTACTGGGTGATCGGCTTCTCGCTGATGTTCGGCACGGATAACGGCGGGTTGTTCGGCTCGGTCAGCCTGTTGATCAGCGGCGACCTGTTCGCCCTCCCGGCCAACATTTCCAAGTTTACCTTCGTGATGTTCCAGACCGTTTTCGCAGCGACCGCGGCCACCATCGTGAGCGGCGCCATGGCGGAGCGCACCAAGTTTATCAGCTATTGTATCTACTCTGCGGTGATCTCCATCGTGATCTACCCCATCAGCGGCCACTGGATCTGGGGCGGCGGCTGGCTGGCGCAGCTCGGCTTCCACGATTTTGCCGGCTCCACGGCCGTGCATATGGTCGGCGGCGTGGCAGCCTTCATCGGCGCTGCGATGCTCGGCCCCCGTATTGGCAAGTATGACAAAGAAGGCAAGCCCCACGCGATTCCCGGCCACAGCCTGACCCTCGGCGCGCTGGGCGTGTTCATCCTCTGGTTCGGCTGGTTCGGCTTCAACCCCGGCTCCACCCTGTCGGTGGATGGCGCGGCGGCCACCGCGGTCGGCAACATCTTCATGACAACCAACCTGGCCGCGGCTGCCGCGACCTGCACGGTGATGATCATTACCTGGATTCGCTATAAAAAGCCCGACGTATCCATGACCCTGAACGGCTCTCTGGCCGGTCTGGTGGCCATCACCGCAGGCTGCGACGCGGTGGACCCGGTCGGCGCGTTCTTCATCGGCCTGATCGCCGGTATTCTGGTGATCTTCGGTGTGGAGTTTATCGAGAAAGTGGTCAAGGTGGATGATCCGGTAGGCGCGGTTGCGGTGCATGGCATTTGCGGCGCGGGCGGCACGCTGATGGTCGGCCTGTTCGCCACCGACGGCGGCCTGTTCTACGGCGGCGGTTTCCACATGCTGGGCGTGCAGGCGCTGGGCGTTGGCGCGGTGCTGGCCTGGGTAATCGTAAGCATGCTGATTGTGTTCACCCTGATCAAACTGACCGTCGGTTTGCGCGTATCCGCCACGGAAGAAGTACGCGGCCTGGATATCGAGGAGCACGGACTGATCAGCAGCTATGCGGACTTCATGCCCATGCTCAGCCAGGGCGAAATCCCGGTGGGCGATGCGCCTGAACTTCCCGCTGAGCCCGTACCGGTGGCCAAGGCCGTGCCGGTGGTGGATCAGACGACCCCGGCGCCTGCAGGCAAGGGCGGCATCAAGATGACGAAAGTCGCCATCATTACCAAGCAGAGCATGTTCGAGCGGCTCAAGGAGGCCATGGATAAGATCGGCGTGACCGGCATGACGGTTACGCAGGTGCTTGGCTGCGGCATGCAGAAGGGCCGCCCGGAATACTACCGCGGCGTTGAAATGGAAACCACCCTGCTGCCGAAGATCGAGGTGGAGATCGTGGTGTGCAAGATCCCCGTCCGTACGGTGATCGAAGCGGCCAAAGCCGCCCTGTACACCGGGCACATCGGCGACGGCAAGATCTTCGTTTACGATGTGGAGAACGTGATCAAAGTCCGCACCGGCGAAGAAGGGTACGACGCTCTGCAGGATGTGGAGTAACCCACGGATTCAAAAACCAGCTTTTACGCGGCGCACGGGCGCCTGAAGGAACGTCGGCCGCCGCGGGAAACCCCGCGCGGGAACCGCGGCGACGGCGAACCGGTAGATGGAGTGCAAACCCTTCCCTGTGGGGTTTGCACGGGGCCTTCCTGTGGGAGCCTACGGCTGCTTCTCCCTTTCGAAGCAGTTCGTGGGCTCCCTGTTTGCATTACTTGAAATAAGGCTCCGGATGCACGACATGCTCCTCCTCCGGGTTGATGTGCCCCAGCGAGCGGTCATAGAGCATGATGGCGCGCTGGATGGCAAAGTGCCCGTAGCGATCCCGAATCTGATCGACGGTCTGTTCGAGGATTTGCCGCTTCTGGCGCGCCGCATCCTCCGGCAAAAAGGAAAGCTGCATCAGCAGCCGCGCGGGGGAGAGTGTATTCACGCTCACACCCAGCGACCGCAGCGGCGTGCCCGGCTGCCAGTTGGCCAAAAGCAACGCATAGGCGGTTTCAAAAAGGTCAAAGCTGCAATCCGTATCAAAGCTGAGCTTTTGCTGGCGCTGGAACCATTCCAGCGACGCGCTGCGCACCGACAGCTGTACAACCCGGCCCGTAACCCGGTGCCTGCGCATGCGCGAGGCGACACTTTCGCAAAGGCCGTACAGCGTGATGCGCGCATCGTGCAGGGTCAGGATATCGTGGGCGGCGGTAATGGAGTTGCCGACGCTCTTCATCTTGGGTTGCACATCCTCCGCAATCACGGAGGCGGCATCGTCGCCGCGCGCAAAGCCGCTGAGCATCAACCCTGTTTTGCCAAAGAGCGCGCGCAGCGCCGCGGGGTCTACCGCCGCCAGCTGCCCGACGGTAAAAATGCCGATGGCGTGCAGCTTTTGCGTGGTCGCCCGGCCGATAAACAGCAGCGAATCCACCGGCAGGGGGTCGAGTACCGTATCCCGGTTGTGCGCGCCTACCACGGTCACACCGTCCGGCTTCTTCAAATCGCTGCCCAGCTTGGCAAAAATGCGGTTATCCCCAACGCCCACGCTCAGGGTGAGGCCCGTTTCTTCCCGCACGGCATGGCGCAGGTGGTTGGCGATGCGAAAGCCGTCCTCCAGACCGGCGTCGGGGGCGCTTACATCCAGCCAGGCCTCGTCCACCCCGAACGCCTGCACACGTTGGGTGTAGCGGCTGAAGATGCGGCGCACCTGACCGCTGTAGCGCAGGATGGTTTCAAAGTCGGGCGCGACGGTCAGCAGTTTGGGGCAGGCTTGACGCGCCTGCCAGATCGCCTGCCCGGTGATGACCCCCTTGCGCTTGGCCACCATGTTTTTGGCAAGCACGATCCCGTGGCGCAGCGTGGGGTCGCCGCACACAGCCAGCGGCTGCTCGCGCCACTCGGGGTGCTCAATGCAGGCGACCGAGGCGTAAAAGTTGTTCAAATCGGCGTGCAGCACCACTTTGCCCATGTGAGAGCCTCCCAATAAACCCTGCGGGCCGTACTGACCGGGTAACGCCGTGGAGGGGGAAGGCGTAAGCCGCCTTTGTCGCAAAAACGTGAAAAAGGGAACTTACGTTTGCTTTGATTATACAAACAAACGTTCTCATTATCAACCGCAAGATATGGGAACAAATATTCGCAATGCCACAACCGGCTGCGGTTGCATTGTCCCTTAAGGGGCAGAGGAGCGGCGAGCAAACAGCCCTCTTTCAGAAGGAACGAAGGCGATGGCGGTTTTGCGGGCGTAAGGTAAGGAAGCCGGCATGCCGTGTACGGGGTGTTGCGGGAAGCACGGATATGGTATAATGACAAAAGTTCGGCGCCGCGCGTTCCCATCCGGTCCCTGTACCGGGTGACGGAGGGGGAGCGCGTGAATTGAATGCCATAAGGAGTCCCAATGAAAATGCCTTTCCGTTTGCCTAAAAACGAGCGGTGGATTGCCTACGCGCAAATTGTGGTGGGCAGCCTCCTCAGCGCGGCGGCCTATCCGCTGTTCCTGATCCCCAATGCGATTGCGCCGGGTGGGTTAACCGGTGTGGCGACCATTCTGAACGTGCTGTTTCATACGCCGGTCGGCAGCGTGAGCCTGCTGATGAACATCCCGCTCTTTATCGTGGGCTACCGCTCGATGGGGCGCGTGTTTGCGTTCCGCTCGCTGGTCGCTACGCTGCTGTTCTCCCTGATGATTGACTGGCTGCCGATCGCGCCCGCTACGGACAACCGGCTGCTGGGGGCGCTGTTTGGCGGGGTGCTGATGGGGCTTGGCCTGGGGCTGATCCTGCGCGGCGGGGCGACAACCGGCGGTACGGATATGATCGCCCGTATGGTGCATACGCGCTTTCCCCACATTTCGGTAGGCGCGTTCCTGTTCTTCATTGATTTTTGCGTGGTGCTTGCCGCCGGGGTGCTGATCCAGCTGGAAGCGGCGCTGTATGCCTTTATCAGCATTTATGCGGGCACCTGGGTGATCGACCGCGTGGTGCAGGGACTAAACCGGCAGAAGGCTTGCTACATTATCACTTCGCAGACGCAGGCGGTGCGCGCGCAGCTGATGAGCGATCTGGGCCGGGGGTTGACCATTCTGGAAGCGCACGGCGGTTTTCAGGGGGAAGAACGGCCGGTGATCCTGTGCATTGTCAGCGCGCAGGAAGTGATCCGCCTCAAGACGATCGTGCGGTTGGCGGATGAGCGCGCCTTTGTGTTCATCACCGAAGCGTACGAGGTACTGGGCGAGGGCTTTCAGGATTTGAATGAGACCGTTTGAGGGCGCAGACACGCCTTCGCACGGTAAAGTGGGGCTGCAGGTACGCAGCTGTCCGTACTATTTTTAATACGGGGAATTGTGAAAAGGCTCGTTTCATGCTATGATAGCCCTAGCGCACGGAAAAAACCGGAGCCCCGTTTGTCCGGCTTAAACCGTACAAGGGAGAGAGAAACATGGAGCCGAAGTATCAGGCGGTTGCCGACAGCCTTCGCCATGACATTGCCACTGGCCAATACAGCGACGGCGACGCACTGCTGACCGAAGCCGAGCTGAAACTCAAATTTAACGTCAGCCGCCAGACGGTGCGCCAGGCGATCGCGCTTTTGGAAAACGACGGTCTGGTGATGCGCCGCCGCGGCAGCGGAACCTATGTAAACCACGGTGCCCGTAAGCACAACGGCGCGCTTTGCGTGGGCGTGATTACCACCTACATTACGGACTATATTTTTCCCAGCATCGTGCGCGGGGTAGAGAGCGCGCTGTCGGCCGAGAGCTGTATTATGAACCTTTCGGCCACCTACAACCGCACCGACCACGAGCGGCTGCTGTTGCAGCGCGTGCTGGAATCCCCTGTGGATGGCCTGATTATCGAGGGCACCAAAACAGCCCTGCCTAACCCCAACATCAACCTGTACGAAAAACTGTGGGAGCGCAACATTCCCTTTGTGTTTATCAACGGGTATTATCCGCAGCTGCCCAACGCCGTGTACGTGGTCACCGACGATGTGGCCGGCGGCCGCATGGCCGTTACCTATCTGGCGGAACGCGGCTTTACCCGCATCGGAGGTATTTTTAAGAGCGACGATATGCAGGGGCACCTGCGCTACCAGGGCTTTTCCACCGAGCTGCAGGAGCGCGGCCTTGCGGTGCGCGACGAGAGCGTGCTGTGGTTCTCCACCGAAAACAAGCGCCGTTGCCTGCGGGACGAAACGGGTCTGGAGTTTATCCGCAGCCTGCAGAGCGGGGTGGATGCCGTCGTCTGCTACAACGACGAGATCGCGCTGGAGCTGATGGACGTGCTGACGGGCGCGCATTTGTCCGTACCGCAGGACGTGTCGCTGGTGAGTTTTGACAACAGCGCCTATGCAGGCATCTGCTACCCGAAGCTCACCTCGCTTTCGCACCCGAAGGACGCTTTCGGCCGCGAAGCCGCCGTCAAACTGATGAATATGATTGCTGGGCGCAAGGAAACAAGCACCGTCATGCCCTGGCAGTGGTTTGAGCGCGACAGCGTGCGCTGAGCGACTGGCTTTGACTTTTCCGCGTTAAAAATGCCGTGCGGATGCTTGTGTGCGGTATTGTTTTGTGGTATGATGAGCGCATCAGAAGTACGTACAACTTCGGAGCGTCCGAAGGGATCAAAGGAGGATTTGTACCAATGCCTAAATATACCATCGGGGTTGATTACGGCACGCTGAGCGGCCGCGCCGTATTGGTCGAAGTCGGCTCGGGGCACGAAATTGCCGCATCGGTGCTGGAATACCCGCATGCGGTCATGGACACGCAGCTGCCCTGCGGCAAAAAACTGGGGCAGGACTGGGCGCTACAGCACCCGCAGGATTATGTGGATGTGCTGACCCATACCATCCCGGACGTGCTGCGCCAATCCGGCGTACAGCCGGAGGATGTGATCGGCATCGGCACCGACTTTACCGCCTGCACCGTGCTGCCGGTCAAGAACGACGGCACCCCGCTGTGCATGCTGCCGGAATATGCCTGCAACCCGCATGCCTATGTCAAGCTCTGGAAGCACCACGCCGCGCAGGATAAAGCCAACCGCCTCAATGCCATTGCCGCCGAACGGGGCGAGGCGTGGCTGAAAAACTACGGCGGCAAAATCAGCAGCGAGTGGCTGTTCCCTAAGCTCTGGCAGGTGCTGGACGAGGCGCCGGAAGTGTACGGGGCCATGGATGCCTTTGTGGAGGCGGCGGATTGGATCGTCTGGCAGCTGACGGGCGTGCAGACGCGCAACTCCTGCTGCGCCGGTTACAAGGCCATGTACAACAAAACGACCGGCTATCCGGACAAGGCGTTCTTCAAAGCGCTGGACCCGCGCATGGAAAACGTGATTGCCGAGAAACTGGCCTGCCCCGTGACTCCGCTGGGGCAGAAGGCCGGCGAGCTGACGCCTGCCATGGCAGCCAAGCTGGGGCTCAAGCCCGGCACGGCAGTTTCCATCGGCAATGTGGATGCGCACGTATGCGTGCCTGCGGTGGGCATTGCCGCCCCCGGCCAGATGCTGGCGATTATGGGCACCTCCACCTGCCATATGATGATGGGCACGCAGGAGCATCAGGTGCCCGGCATGTGCGGCGTGGTGCAGGACGGCATTATGCCGGGTTTTGCCGGGTATGAAGCGGGCCAGAGCTGCGTGGGCGATCACTTTGCCTGGTTTGTGGATAACTGCTGCCCCGCTTCTGTGCTGGAGGAAGCCAAAGCCAAGGGCATGAACGCCCACCAGTACCTGACGGAACTGGCGCAGGCGCAAAAACCCGGTCAGCATGGGCTGGTGGCGCTGGACTGGTGGAACGGCAACCGCAGCGTGCTGGTGGATGTGGACTTGACCGGCATGATTCTCGGCATGACGCTGCAAACCAAGCCCGAGGACATCTACCGCGCGCTGATTGAAGCGACAGCTTACGGTACGCGGATGATTATTGAAAACTACCGGGAAAACGGCGTCGCGGTGGAAGCTTTCTTTGCCAGCGGCGGCATCAGCCAGAAAAACCCGATGCTGATGCAGATTTATGCCGATGTGCTGAACATGGAGATTAAAATTGCCGGATCGGCGCAGGGCCCCGCTCTGGGCAGCGCGATCTTCGCGGCGGTGGCGGCGGGCAAGGCGGCCGGTGGGTACGAGGATGTGTTCGAGGCCGCGCGCGATATGGGCAAGGTCAAGGATACCGTGTACCGCCCCAACGCGGAAAACGCGAAGGTGTACGACAAGCTGTTTGCCGAGTACCGGACGCTGCACGATTATTTCGGCCGCGGCGCCAATGATGTGATGAAACGCCTGAAAGCCATCAAAGCGCAGGCATAAGCAAAAAAGGCGGCTGGCGGCGGGGCAACCCGCCGTTTTGCCCGCCCGGGGGAGGAAACACCATGCTGGAAGCCTTGAAGGAAACCGTATACCGCGCGAATATGCTGTTGCCCGCGCATCAGCTGGTTACATTTACCTGGGGCAACGTGTCCGGCATCGACAGGCAGGCCGGGTTGTTTGTCATCAAGCCTTCGGGCGTGCCTTATGAGGCGCTCAGCCCGGAGGATATGGTGGTGATTGACCTGGAAGGCCGCAAGGTGGAGGGCAAACTGAACCCCTCCAGCGACACGGCGACCCATCTGGAACTCTACCGACGGTTTACGGGCGTCGGCGGCATTGTGCACACCCACAGCCGGTGGGCGACCATCTGGTCGCAGGCGGGGCGCGCGATTCCGCCGTACGGAACCACGCATGCCGATACGATTTATGGCCCGGTGCCGATAACCCGTTCCCTCACGGAGGACGAGGTCGAGCGCGCCTACGAGCTGGAAACCGGCAAGGTGATTGCCACACATTTTGAGGAGGAAAACCTGAACCCCGCCGCTGTACCCTGCGTGCTGGTGCGCAACCACGGGCCATTCGCCTGGGGCAAGGATGCGATGGAGGCGGTGCATAACGCCGTTGTGCTGGAAGAAGTGGCGATGATGGCCTGGCATACCGAGGCGCTGCCGCTGCTGCAACCACGCGAGGATATGCCCGCCTACCTGAAGGAGAAGCATTACCAGCGCAAGCACGGCCCCAACGCCTACTACGGGCAAAAGTAAAAGCAAGCACTGCTTATACAGGCGAACGTATTTTTACCTATCGGCACAACTAAGCAAGGGAAACCCGCAGGACAGAGCAGAATCTCCGGCTAGTCAGCAGACTGGGCTTTGCCCAGTCTGCACAAAGGCTGCACCTCGTCCGCAATACCCAAACGGCCCATATTCTGCATCGAAGTTCGGAGGCTGTACCAAACGAAAACCACCGGCTTAACCGGTGGTTGAGACTATTGAAAAACCGGCAATGTGACACCGCCGTTCGCCTCATAGCGCCTGCGGCGCTGTTCGCTCACTTTCGAAATGCGCTGCGGCGTAAGGCTTTGGGGTTCCACCCCAAACCTCGGCAGGAGGCAATGCCTCCTGCACCTCCACTTTTTTACCAGTCTGAACCACCGGCTAAGCCGGTGGTTTTCGTTTGGGGAAGGGAACCCAGAGCGTTTGTATTGCTTTTCTGGTGTTGTTTTCGCTTACGAAACCGGATGCGCCTCAACCAATGCGCGTATGCGCGTATGCACGCGGGTGAGCAGCTCGATGGCAAGCGGCAGCGCGGTTTCGGGCGTAAGCCCGCTTTGGCGCAGCAGAATCTCCGGCGGTTGCCGGACGCTGAAGCTGATGCGCGGGTCGGTGTCGTGTACGGCGGTATACAGCGCGTTCAAATCCGGCAGGTGTTTTTCGTCCAGACGCAGGTGTAAACCGTCCGACCGCAGGAACAGATGGTTCACCCCCAGCCGCCGCGTTACGGCACGCAACTGGGCAATGGACATCAGATTCTGCACCGGCGTGGGGATATCGCCAAAGCGGTCGATCAGCTCGTCCTCGATTTCCATACGGCTGGCTTCATCCTCCACCATGGCGATGCGCTTGTAGATTTCGATGCGCAGGCGCTCGTCGGGCACCAGTTCCTCCGGCAGATAGGCGTCGATGGACAGCTCCACGCGCGTATCCAGCTCCGGTGTTTCTTCCAGCCCCTTGGCCTCGCCCACGGCCTGCTCGATCAGCTTCAGGTACATGTCGTAGCCCACGGCGCTCAGGTGGCCGTGCTGCTCGGGGCCGAGCACATCCCCCGCACCACGGATTTCCAGATCGCGCAGCGCGATGCGGTATCCCGCGCCAAACTCCGTAAACTCCCGAATGGCGGCGAGGCGCTTCTCGGCGGCTTCGCTCAGCAGTTTGTCGCGCCGGACAGTCAGGTAGGCATAAGCCTGTCGGTTGCTGCGGCCCACCCGCCCGCGAATCTGGTACAGCTGGGACAGGCCGAAGCGATCCGCGTCGAACACAATCAGCGTGTTGGCCTCGGGCACATCCAGCCCGCTTTCGATGATGGTGGTGCACAGGAGTACGTCAAACGCGCCGGCATAGAAGTCCAGCATCACATCTTCCAGCGCGTTTTCCCGCATTTGCCCGTGCGCAACGCCGATGCGCGCCTCTGGCACCAGCGTTTTCAGCCGCGTGTACATCTGCTCGATAGAGCGCACGCGGTTATATAGGAAATAGACCTGCCCCCCGCGCGCCAGCTCGCGTCGGATCGCTTCGGTAATAATCGCATCGTCGTACGGGGTTACGAAGGTTTTAACCGGCATCCGTTCCTCAGGCGGGGTTTCCAGAATGCTCATATCCCGGATGCCAACCATGCTCATGTGCAGCGTGCGCGGAATGGGCGTGGCGGATAGGGTCAGCACATCCACCCGGGTTTTCAGGTGCTTGATGGATTCCTTATGGTTCACACCAAAGCGCTGCTCCTCATCCACAATCAGCAGGCCCAAATCCTTGAACTGCACATCCTTGGCCAGCAGCCGGTGGGTGCCGATCAGCAGGTCGATCTTGCCTTCCTTGAGGCGCTTGAGGATGTCGCGCTGCTCGGCGGCGCTGCGGAAGCGGCTGAGCATCTCAAATGTGACTGGGAAACCGGCAAAGCGCTTTTTGACGGTGTTGAAGTGCTGTTGCACCAGAATAGTGGTCGGCGCAAGGATGGCGACCTGCTTTCCGTCCAGCACCGCCTTGAACGCCGCGCGCAGCGCCACCTCGGTTTTGCCGTACCCCACATCGCCGCAGAGCAGCCGATCCATATTGCGGGGGCTTTCCATGTCGGCAAAAATCTGATCGACGCTTTGCTGCTGATCTGCTGTCAACTCATAGGGAAATAGCTCCTCAAACTCCCGCTGCCAGGGCGTTTCATGGCTGAAGGCATACCCCGCGCCGTGCTGGCGGGAGGCGTACAGTTCCACCAGATCGAAAGCCAGCTTTTTAAGCCCGGCCTTGACTTTGCTCTTTTGCCGCTCCCACTCGCCGCCGCCAAGCCGGTTCAGCTTCGGGACGTTGTGCTCCGCGCCAATGAATTTCTGCACCCGGTCAAACTGGTCGGTTGGCACATAGAGCTTATCGTTGCCCAGATAGCGGATCAGCAGATAATCCCGCTTTACGCCTTCGGTGTTCAGCTGCACCACGCCGTCGAAAATGCCGACGCCGTGGATGTCATGCACCACATAATCCCCGGCCTTCAGGTCGGTAAAGGAGGCGATGCGCTCGCCCGCATTCTGCCGCTTGCGCGCGCGCTGGTAGCTGGTGCCGTACAGATCGGCATCCGAAACAACGCACAGCTTCGCTTCCAGATCGCGGAACCCTTTGTTGACGGTCACAGGCAGCAGAATGACTTCGCCCGCGATCAGGTTGCCGTCCAGCGTTTCGCTGTACACGGCGGGCACGCCCTGCTCCGCCAGCGCGCGCAGGAGCCTGCGCCCGCGGGCTTCGCCGCCGGTGAGCAGCACGATGGCGCACTGCTGCGCTTTCCATTCGGCAATGTCCTTGGCCAACGGTTCCAGGCGGCTCTGGTAGGGCATCACCGGTTCGCTGTGCAGCGAAAGAGCCTGTGTGGGTTGCAGGCGACCCAACCCACGCGCCAGATCGCTCAGCGCGATGACCGGCCGCCCCTGCAGGGTGTTGAGCAGCGCCTCATACGAATAGAGAAGGTCCTTCTGGGCGGGGTAGCCGTCGCCGCGACGGGCGGCCTCGGCCCACTCCTCCTGAAAGGCAGCCTGCTTGGCCTGCACGCGTACGGGGATCTGATCGGGCTGGTCGATCAGCACAATGGGGTTCTGCAAGTAATCCAACGTAAAACAGGCATCGGCGCAGAGCACGTTCATCCACATGGGGCCGGTGCGGATCGGCTGCCCATCACGCACACGCTGCACATCTTCCAAATGGCGCCTGCGCAGCGCGTTGCGCTCCTCCTCGGCGGACGGCTCTGCCGGGGCTTCGGCAACAGGACGCTTTGGCAGCGTAGGTATGCCACGGCTGTTGCGTGTTGCCTGATCTAGCAGGGCATTGGCGGCCAGCTCCCGGGCGGCTGCTTCGGCCTCGACATCCATGGCGTCGATTTCCTTAAGGAACGCGTCCAGGTTTTCCAACCCTTCGGCGGAGGGGTTCACGGTTTGTGCGGGGGCAACCGCCTGCAGGGAGGTTTGCGCGCGCAAAGCGGCCTCCAGCCTTGCTGCGGCGGCCTGCGCATCCTCTGGCAGGCATTCGGTGGCGGGGGTCAGTTGCGCCTCCTTGATGCGGGCGATGCTACGCTGGCTGATGCAGTCAAAGCGGCGGATGCTATCCACCTCGTCGCCAAAAAACTCGATACGCAAAGCGTCGGTTTCGCTGGGAGGGAACACATCCAGTATGGAGCCGCGTACGGCGCACTGCCCCTTGCCCTCCACCATGGGCACGCGTTCGTACCCCATGCGCGTCAGGTGATTGAGCAGCGCGGTCAGCGGCGCGGTGCGTCCTTCGGCCAGCCGCACGGCGGCCTCCCGAAAGCGGGCCGCGCTGCTGCAGCGGTCAAGAATCCCCTCGGCGGACAGGCACAGCACCTTAACGCGCCCGGCGGCAGCATCCCCCAGCACCTGCAAGCGCTGCCACGTGCTTTCCTG
Organism: Candidatus Limiplasma sp.; assembly: GCA_963666755.2. Taxonomy (GTDB): domain Bacteria; phylum Bacillota; class Clostridia; order Christensenellales; family Aristaeellaceae; genus CAXXOK01. Next base: position 1,699,237 of record CAXXGW010000009.1, on the reverse strand, counting down.
GCTGGCAGCGGCGCGGCTGAACTGCACATCCCGCGCGGGGAGCATGGCGGCGCCGCTGCCCACGAGGCGCTGGATATCCTGCGCCTGCTTTTGGGCCACCAGCTCGGTGGGGGAGAGCAGCAGAACGGGTCTGCCGGTGCGATGGGCCAGCGCGGCTGCCAGAAAGGGTTTCTCACCGTCGGCAAGGCCCGCCAGCGCGATACATTCCTTGGCCTGCGCGGCCTGCAGCAGGGTTTTCCATTGCGGGAGCGCCCCGTAGGCGCTAAAAAGACCTTCGTTCATGCATCGGCTCCTGTGGCGGTCGAAGGGGCGTCCGTCGGTGCTGCATTGCCATCCGCCTCCGGGCTCGCCGGTTTGCGGGGCGGTTTCTCGGGTTTGGGTTTTTTGGTGTTATAGCGGTTCATGGCGCTGTCGATGCCGTTGCGCATCCATTCCTGCGCGGCCTCGGCGGCCTGGGCGTAGGCTTCCTTCGCGGTGCGCAGTTCTTCCTCGCCGTGATAGCGGGAAAGCACCCAGTCCGCCAGATCAAACGCCTCGGGCTTGCCGCCGATCCCCACGCGGATGCGGGGGAACGCCTCGGTGCCCAGACACTGGACGATGCTGCGCATGCCGTTGTGCGTGCCGGCGCTGCCTTCACGGCGGATGCGCAGCCAGCCCGGCGCCAGGTCGATATCGTCATAAATCACAAGCAGCCGCTCGGGTGGGAGCTTGTACCAATGCACCAGTGCGGATACGGCTTCGCCGCTCAGGTTCATATATGTCTGCGGTTTGCACAGGGCTACTTTTTCGCCCTGAAACGTGCCTTCGCCCACCAGCGCGCCCCCCCGGCTGCGTGTTACGGAAATGTCGAGCTGGGCAGCGAGGGTATCCAGCACGTCGAAGCCGACATTATGACGGGTATGGGCATATTTATCCCCGGGATTGCCCAAACCGACGATGCAATACATAGAGCCTCCTTCACACGACGCAAGGCGAGGATGGACGCCCACCCCCGCTTGCTGGTACGGCCGTTTGGCCGGATACTTCTGTTTCGACGCGCGTTATAGTTTTCCCTGCTCTTTGCGGCGCTTGACCCAATCTTCCTTGATTACGCCGCGGGAACGGGCCACGAACAGCGCATCCGCGGGCACATCCTCCACCACGGTGCTGCCGGCGGCCAGATAGGCGTTCTCCCCGATGTGCACGGGCGCAACCAGATTGCAGTTGCAGCCGATAAAGGCGTGATCGTCCACACGGGAGCGGCTTTTCACCTTGCCGTCGTAGTTGACGAACACTACGCCGCAGCCGAGATTGATATCCCGGCCCAGGTCGCTGTCGCCTACGTAAGTCAGGTGGCTCACCTTGGTGCCGTCGCCGATGGTGCTGTTCTTGACTTCCACAAAGTCCCCGATGCGGCAATGTTCGCCGATCGCAGCGTCGGGCCGCAGGTAGGCAAACGGCCCTACCGTGGTGTGCGCGCCTACCCGGCAGTAAAGCAGCACGCTGTTTTCCACTGTAACCGCATCGCCCAGCACCGCATGATCCAGTCGGTTGTTGGGGTAAAGGGTGCAATTTGCGCCGATCACGGTGCCGTTTTGCAGCACGTTGCCGCCATAGACCACCGTGCCGGCGCCAATGCGCACATCCGCCTCAATGACGGTGCGTTCCGGCTCCAGCAGCAACACGCCGTTTTGCTGGTGCAAACGTACCTGCGCGGCGCGCAGCCACGCAAAGGCGGCGGCGAAACTGGCCGCGTCGGTGATGGTAAGGTAAGCGTCCGGAGACTGCGCGTGCACAACCTTGACGGCGATGCTGCGCGCGTTGAGCAGCTCAATCAGCCCGGCGAGGGTGGGGGAGCCTTTAAGCGGCAGTTCCCGCAGCAGGGACGCAGGCACAGCCAGCGCAAGCGGGGTTTGCATATCTTCCAGCAGTACGGCGGCGGGGCGTTCGGCGGCGGCTGCGGCCAAAGCACGGTAGGTTTCGGCATTCAGGCAGGGGGCGTTTTCCTGCGCCAGCACCGCCAGCGCCACATCTTCCGCAAGCAGGTCATGCAAAGCGTCGCCCTGTGTTAAGGCAGGCGCGATGGCGGCGATGCCCGCGTCGGTCAGCGCTTGTTCCACATATTGGCGGCTCGGCTTGCCCAAAAGGGGGCGGTTGAGCCATTCCGGTCGATCAACGGCCAGCAGGATTCCGAGTGTCCGTTTCATCAGGTTCACCTCATGTCGGGTTATTTTCACAGAGCCACGCGGCGGGTTGGATGCGCAGCGTTTCGGGTTCGTCGGGCTGCATGTCCATCACCATCAGCGCGCGCTCGCCGTGGATGCGCCGGTTGGCGGGGGCGACGGTTTCCATGACAAACGCCATGCCGATCACTTCTACGGCAAACTCGCCCATCAGGTCGATCATGCCGCGCGCGGTGCCGCCCCCCTTGAGAAAATCGTCCACAATCAGCGCCCGCTGCCCCGCCTGCACGGCGCGGCGGCTGAGGCTCATGGTTTCAATGTGGCCGGAGGAGCCGGTCACATAGTTGATGTTTACGGCGGTGCCTTCAAACACATTGCTCATACGCCGCGCAATCACCAGAGGCACACCCAGCGCCTCCGCCGTCATCAGCGCGACGGGGATGCCCTTGGTTTCCATGGTGAGCACAAAATCCGGCGCACTTTCAAAATACGGTTCGGCCAGAATGGTGCCCATGCTGCGCACCAGGGCAGGGTCGCTTAAAATGTCGCTCAGATACAGAAAACCGCCCGGCAAGAGGCGCGAGGGCTGCATCAGCTCGGCGCAGAGGTCGGCAATCAGGCGGTGCGCCTCTGTGCGCCCGATGCTGGGGCGGAACCGCACCCCACCCGCCGCGCCGGTTACGGTATCCAGCCTGCCCAGGCTGAACGTCGCCAGCACATCCTTAAGGATGTCGATATCTTCGCTCATGGTGGATTTGGCCGCCCCAAACAGATCGCAAAAATGGGACAATGTATAGATGCGATTGGGGGAGGTAGTCAGGATTTTCGTAAGCGCGGCAAGGCGCTCGTTGCGTCGGATCCTATCCAAAACGGAGTTCCTCCTTGTGGGATCGTTTGCACTAGTATAGCATAGAAGAACGAAGTTTGCCACCCGTAAAATTGTCGAACGTTCGGATTCCGGGATTGACGTGGACTTTACAGCGGCACAAGGGAGTGTCCTATGCGCGGCGTGCGCCGCGTGGTATAATGAATGTGGATTTTGACTGCCGTCGTCTGACGGCGGACACAGGAGGGCTTATGCCGTCGGAAACGCTGCAAGGTGTGGTGCTGCGCCATGCGAACTACCGGGAACGCGACCGGATGCTCACGCTGCTCACGCCCGACCATGGGCGCGTGGATGTGCTCGCGCGCGGTTGTCGCCGCCCCAACAGCCCGCTGATGCCGGCCGCTGAACTGTTTGTGCATGGCGAGTTTGTCGTTTTTCGCAATAACGATCGGTGTACGCTGACCTCCTGTACGCTGGCGGATACCTTTTTTCCGCTGCGGCTGGACCCTTACCGGCTCACCTGCGGCGCCTATCTGCTCAACCTGGCGCTAGCGGCGGCACAGCCGGAACAAGCGGTGGCCGGGCTTTACTCCCTGCTGCTGGAAGGGCTGTACCACTTGACGTACTGCAATGACGAGGCTCCGTTGCACACAACCTGCACATTTTTGCTGTTGTTCGCCGCAGAGATCGGTTATCGGCCACGCCTGCACCATTGTGTGCGCTGCGGAAAGCCATTGCCCGAGGGCGTTGGGGCGAAGCTGGATGTTGAAGCGGGCGGGCTGTGCTGCCCGGCGTGCGCAAAGGGCGCGCAGGAGCCGCTGAATGCCGCACAGGTGAGCTGGCTGCGGACCGCCTTGCAGGCAGGCTTCGATACGGAGCAACGACCGGCGGATGCACCACTGTTTGAAGCCCTGCGGCGCTACGTGGAAAGCCGGCTGGAGATGACCATCAAAGCCAGTCGGCTGCTCCCGTAAAACAAGGGACAGAATGGCCTGTGAACATGTAAGTGTTGGGAATGGACTGATAGAAGCACTGTTTTTGCAGGATAGGACACTGCAGCAAAGCGTACGCTAACGAAACGCTGTGTTGCAGGTAAAATAGCCTGTTATCTGAGTGGGAGTCGAGCTAACAGACGGAGATTTTGCCTGTTAAGGTTGACTATTTATACTTGTATCAGAACACTTTCAAATTTTTTTCAATGTGCTGTCTGACAGCGAGCCGGTTTTCAATATAACAGTGAAACAAGTGATGCAGCACAATTCCGTTGTTTTGCTCACAACATAGACATATACCATATTCTCCAGCCGATCGAAAAAGGGAAAGGTCAGGAGGTATTGCCTCCTGCCGTTGTCTGGTGCAGCATTCAAGGCCTTATGCTTCTGCATTCCTCGGAAAGTGAGCGTTTAGCCTGAAGGGTTATGAGGCGAACGGCAATAGCTCGTGTCCGGTGTTTCGACAGCCTGATGCTTCCATATGCCGAATGCCCCTAATTTTTGTTGACCGCCGCAAAATCGTTTCCCCCTATGTTTCCCTATGGGGGGGTTCAATCAGGAAGGCGATCGAAAACGATCTTCTCCGGTTTAAAACAGCGGTTGGAACCAACGACTGAAAAGGTTTCTGCGGAAGGCGTTTTACATTGCTTGCCTTGGTGCGTTCTGATGATCGGAGAGAGAAAGATTGATTCCACGTCGAAACAGTGAAAAACGCATAATTATTCAACCAACAACGCAAATATGCTTAAACAGAACCGTTTACAAAGATGACTTTTTCCAAAAAAGTGGGGTGCGTTCATAAACGCACCCCCTTGCCTCGCAGAGTAAAGGCTTACCACAGCTGGCTTTGCAGCGTTCCATCGTAATAGGGCGCGCGCAGCAACATATTTTTGTAATCAATTCGGATCAGGTATTTATAGTCATATTCGACATGGCCGTCCAGCAGTTTCGTGCGCCGTACACGGAAGGAGTAATTACTGTGCGCAGTCAGTTTCGGTACGAATTCTTCCAACAGCAGCAGAAGCGCTTCCTGCTTATCCAGGGTCAGGTTCGGGTAACCATAGTCGGCCAGGTTAAATTGCAGTTCGTACCCAAACGGGAACAGAAACCGGAGGGTAAAGCCGGTTTTATCGATCTGCAGACTTTCCACAGAATAGCGTTGCGCTTCCAGAAGATAGGGTTTCATGGCCGCAAACATCGGCGAACCGTGCAGCTTCTTGACCATCAGGCGCTGCATGCGCATCCTGCGGCGATCCGCAAGCAGCAGATACACGACGAAAACGATACCAACCAGTGCGACAAACAAGCAAGGTATCGAATCATTCATAATCCTAGCCTCTTTCATCGGGTTATGCCGGGAATGGATACAGAACGCTCTTGTGAATTGCATAATGATTGTAACATACACACAACAGATAAACAAGCGAAAATGTGGATAAAATTTGGAAAGTTTAAGGAAATGTGGTTACATTAGTATGAACAATATGAACAATATTTTACAAACCAGAAATTTCAAAGGAGTTTTGTTTTCAAAAGCGCTTTTTCCACGGATGGCGGTGGAATTGTGGAAAACAGTCTCCATCGGGAGAAAATCCAGCGCGAACCAAACAGATTGGGCGTTTTAGGAGTTTTCGGAAAAGACGGAACCAATCCCGGAATGAATAATCCACATGCTTTGACCTTTGACGCGAAACAGGAGCGGACGAGACGGTTTCGGCATGATGTAACCCGGGTATGCAAGAGAAAAAACCGAAAATCTGGGGGTAGCCGCATGTACGCACGACAACCGGTGGTATCCCTTGCGCATTACACGAAGGTCAAACTGGTAAACCTTTAAAAATATGACCCATAAACGGGCTCGCAGGGATCCAATCCTGAAAGAACAATGTTTTTCCTTACGATAGCGGGCTATCGGAATCGTTGCTTCATTTTAGCTTTGCATTACTGAGGGTGCTTTGTCAGAGCGATAAAACAGATTAAACCTGAACCGACAGGCTGCGGGCAGCAAGTTCTCGGGCCGGATTCCGGATGAAACCCTGGTGTTTACACAAGAATAGCCGGGATCGTACGGAGATTCCGGCCAGCCTGCTGAAAAAGGCCCATCTGCTTTGTTGCCGTCACCGGATAAGGGCGGTCACGTACGTCCGTGTACGCTCCCGCCCTTATCCGGTTTGGCTTCGCGCATCTGGACCTTTTTGAGCAGGCTACTTCCTGGCATCTTTAAAGGGTTTATCAACGGTCTGACCGAAATCGTACGGAGATTCCGGTTTTAACAAACGTGTCCGTCACGTGGGCTGTTCTTCCCTGCGCAATGAATACCCAAGCGCAATAATGGTTTTCAACGTTTCCATCGCTGTGATCCGGTCATACTCCTTTTCGGTATCGGGCAGCTCGTCGTATGGCACAAGGCAGGGGTGCAGCAGGTGCACATCGTCACGCCGAGCCCCGTAACGCCAACCCTCCCGCAGGCGGGCGGCTGCCCAGTTTTCGTGCACATTACGGGCCAACGGTTCGCTAAGTGCCAGAATTTCCTCAGGTAACCGTATGGCTTGCGTGTCCAGAGGGCGTGGCTGGTAGGGTAGCTTGGGCATGGGAGTCCTCTCCTTTGCATTCGACTGGGGAAAGGTTGACTGACCGGAAACGATGTAGGGGATTGCGGCAGGGGAGTTCAGAGGGGTTTCAGGGTAATAAAACATGGCATAGGCAGCTGCGGAAAAACCGGAGCCGTCACCCGAAAGGCTTGCAAAACAAAGCAATGCCTGCATTATACCATCCGTGGCAAAGCGTGTAAACCTGCGCAGGGATGCATTGGATGCAAAGCATATGTGCAGGCCGTTTGCGGGACAGTATAGAAGGAACGGGCTTTTTTAACATGCCCGTAAAGCAGGATGGAAAATCCGGCCGATCAGCGGTATACTGAAACAGTATATTGGAAGCAAAGAAACGGGAACGAGGTCATGTATATGGATACCACCGTACAGGCGGATATAGAGCGCATTTTGGCGCGACGTTTCGATCAGGGGGCCGATTTCTGGACGACGCCGGATCACCGGTTGATGAAGGGCAGCCCTTATACGACGCTGGATTGCGCCTGTATGCTATCGGATTTGGGCATGCCTGCGACGGACCCTGTTTTGCTGGCAGTCGCGGCATTGCTATGGGAAGCCCAGCGGGAAGATGGTCGCTTTAAGGTGTCGCCGTCTGGCGCGATCTATCCCTGCCATACGATAGCTGCGGCGCGCACGCTCTGCTGGCTAGGCTATGCGCAGGATCCGAGGTTACAAAAAACCTGGGATTTCCTGCTGCAAACGCAATATACAGACGGGGGTTGGCGCTGCAACAAATTCAGCTTTGGGCGCGGGCCGGAAACAGACTATTCCAACCCCGGCCCAACACTGACCGCGCTGGATGCCTTCCGTTTTACCTCATACGCAAACCGGAGCGAAGCGCTGGACAATGCGGTGGCTTTTCTGCTGCAACACTGGACGCTGCGCATGCCGATCGGCCCCTGCCATTATGGAATTGGTTCGCGCTTCATGCAGGTAACCTATCCGTTTTCCATGTACTCGCTTTTTTACTACACGTACGTGCTTTCCTTCTACCGCCGTGCAAGGGAGGATGCCCGCTTTCAGGAAGCCCTCGCGGCGCTGCAGGCTTCGCTCAAGGATGGGCAGATCGTGGTACAGCGGCAAAACCCGGGGCTTAAGACGCTTGCCTTTTGCAAACAGGGGGAGGTTTGCACGACCGGTACGAAGCGCTATCAGGAATTGCTGCGCAACCTGGCGGAATAGACGGAGTCAATGGTGCGCAAGCCGGTGCGGAACCGATAGGGAAAGCACCGTTGAACCTTGAAGCGCATGGGGGAGAAGCAGCGTTCCTGTTGCGTGATTGATCGCTGCGCGCAGGAAGTGACATAGACGCAAGCGGTAAATCTGCGCCACAAGCGGGCTGCGACAGGAACCGACAGCCCTTACGAAGAAAGCGCCGGTGTACCTTAAAAAAGGCATGTAATCCTAATTACCAACACAAAGCTGCAAACCACAGACAGCAGAACACGGGGAGTGCCTTGGCATGGTGTAAGGTCGTTCTTCAAACCCTTCTATCAAATCAAAACCATCGGCAAAGCCGGTAGCCGTAAGGTGCCTTCAAGGCGATCAAACTGGCCGTGTCTTAAGGCGCACTGCATGATCTATCAAGTACAAAGCCCGTCCGGCCGCTCGTAAACGAGTCAGACATACTGCCCTTGTTCTTTGGAAATCTTATAAACTGACATTCGCTTCGCTCTTGGCCTGACAGCTAAAGCTCTTTATTCACATCAGCCCAGCTGGTGGATCAATAACGCTAAAGATATCGATGAAAACGCCGCCGATGCAATCGGACAACGGCGGCGTTCAATGTGTGATACCCCGGCAACAGAGCACTGCGACTCGCTACATACCTCTTTGCTCGACGCGCATCCCTTCGGGGCTACGTTGCGGCAAAGAGCTTGGGTGCTTGTCTTAGTCGTTTCGCTTCCGCAGGTGCTTCTTCCGTTTATCGGCTTGCGCACGCCTGCCTGTGGGCTACCTGCTGCGAGAGTGACGTATCTGCCTGTGCTACACATCTCGTAAACACAGGTTCCGGCAGGCGACAAAGCCATCCGTGCTTTTGCTTTCCCGGCAACCGGGGTATCCACAACGGCATCCCTGATCGTACAGAGCGATTGGCCTTGCCCTGTAAGGGCAGGGTGCGAGCCGAACCGAACCGCTAGAAGCCGAAAAACTCCCGGGCATTGCGGTAGCAGACGTTCTCAATCAGGATGCGCAGCTCTTCCTCGCCGCTGAAATACTCGCCCCGTTCCACTAACTGCCCCAGATAGTTGCACAGCACCCGGCGGTAAAGCTCATGCCGCGGGTAGGAGATGAAGCTTCGGCTATCCGTGAGCATCCCGACGGACAGGCTGAGCGGGTACAGGTTTGCGGCAGCCTGAAACTGGCGTTCCAACCCATAAGCCTGATCGTTGAACCACCAGGGTGCGCCCAGCTGAACCTTGGCGCGCGTACCGGGCTCGCAGAAGCCTGCCGCGAGCACGGCGTAGGCTTCCAGCTTGGTGCCGTCCAGCGGGTACAGCAGCGTTTTGGGGAGGGAATCCGCCTCGACCAGCCGGTTAAGCAGCTCGCCGACGCCCTGAATCTCGGACGAATCGTCGATACAGTCGTAACCGCAGGATTTGCCGACGGTGCGCACACCGGTTCGGTTGCAATCCAGATAGGTGCCGATGTGCAACTGCATCACAAAGCCGTGGCGGTGGTACAGCTTGCCCATGGCCAGCAGGAAGGCGCAGATGTACTGGTTTTCCTCCTGTTTGGAAATCGGCTGCCCGGCCATGCCTTTTTGCCAGATGGTTTCGATCTGCGCATCGGTAAAATCGACCCAATGCAGTTCAGGAATGCCATCGTCGGACACGGTTGTGCCGAGTTTGGCAAAGTAGGCAAGCCGGGCTTCCAGCGCATCCACCATCAGCGCGAAGCTTGCCACCGGCAGGCCGGCGCTTTCGGACAGCTTCCCCATGTAGGCCGCAAACGAATCCCGCGCCACAAACATGGCGTTGTCCGGCCGGAATGCGGACAGTACGCGCGTGGAGTAGCCCTGCGCCTGCATCTTAAAATGATATTCCAGCGTATCGGTCGGGTCCTCAGTGGTGGAAACCAGCTCCACATGGCTGTGCTCCATGCACCAGCGCCGCGTCATGTTTTTTTCCGCGATCAGGGCGGAGGTACGGTCAAAGATTTCCTTGGCGTTGGCGGCGCACACCGGCTCGTCGATGCCGAAGTAGCGCTTCAGCTCCAGCGCGCACCAGATGTAGATGGGGTTGCCCGCCAACTGCGGCAGGATGGAGGCGAACGCCAGATACTTTTCCTCGTAGCTCGCGTCGCCGGTAATCAGCCGTTCGGGGATGCCGAAGGTGCGCATGACGCGCCACTTATAGTGGTCGCCGCGCAGCCACATTTCGCCCAGATTCTCGAAACGCTTGTTTTCGTACATTTCCTGCGGTACAAGATGGCAATGGTAGTCAAGGATCGGTAAGGCTTCGGCGTACTGATGGTACAGCCGGCTGCCGGTTGCGTTGGTCAGGTACAGTTCTTCGCTGAAACGTGTTTGCATGTGCTGCCTCCAACCGTGTGATGGGGTGTTGCTGAAACCCGGCTTAAAAACCGATCAGGGCGCCGCCGTCCACAGGGATGCAGCTGCCCGAGATATACCGTGCTGCCTCGCTGCACAGGAAAGCGGCGCACATGCCCACATCCATGGGGTCGCCGACGGTCTTGGCCGGGATGCGGCCCATGATTTTTGCCAACCGCTGCGGGTCGGTATCGGTTGCCTTGTGGAACATGGGCGTATCGATCCAGCCCGGCGCGATGGCGTTTACGGTGATGCCGTACTCGGCCAGCTCCGCGGTCAGGGTATGGATCAGGCCCAGATACCCGGCTTTGGCGGTTGCATATCCGGCGACCATCGGCTGGCCGATGTAGCTGGTCATGCTCGCCTGAAACAGGATGCGCCCATAGCGGTTTTCCTTCATGTGGGGCACGAGCGCCTTGGTCAGCGCGAAAGCGCCGATCAGGTGAACGTCAAGCACATTCTTGTATTCCTCCACGCTCATGTCCCAAATGTACTTCTTGCAATGGTTGCCGGCGTTGTTCACAAGGATGGACACCTTGCCGAAATCGCGGATCACCTGATCCGCCACAGCCTGCGCGCCGTCGGTATGCGTGATGTCAAACTGGTAAAAGGCAACCGCGTCGCCAAACTCGCGCAACGCTTCCTGCGCCTGAGCGGGCGCTTCAAAGCTGAGCACGGCCACCCGGGCGCCCGCGCTTACCAGGCAGCGCGTAATCGCGAGCCCCAGCCCGGTTGAGCCGCCGGTCACGACGGCCACCTGACCCTCCAGCGTGTAGAATTTGCGGATATCAAAGCCTTTCAGCGCATCCTGCGTAAAAATCTCCAACTGCAAACACTCCTTTATCGGGTTCCGTCAATCGCCGCAGGCGCAGCGCGTGGGCCCGTGATCCTGATATTTGTAAGGAATAAAAAATTCGCGGTGGCCCAGCGCCTCGCTTTTGGTAGCCGTACCCGAAGCCACGGCCACCACCTGCGAGCCCAACCGGTCCGCCAGCTCCTGCTGTGTGCATTCGCCGCGGAGCACGGGGCTGGCATCGACATCCATGTCGTCCTCCATGCGGCGGTAGGTATCGCCGTTGCCGGTAATCTTGATGCAGGGGCTTACGGCGCTGCCGACCACGTTGCCGCGTCCCGTGACCAGAAATACGAGGTGTGCGCCGCAACTGGCGAGGGCCATCAACCCTTCGTTGTCGTTGGGGTTGGTAATGCCAAACTGCATCCAGTAGGGGTCGGGTGTAGAGTCCAACAGCCAGAGGCCGGCATGCGGCGGCGTTTGGCTCACCTTCAGCACGCCCTGTATGGGCTGTGTGCCGCTTTTAATGACCGCGCCCATGCTCTTTTCCTCAATGGTGGAAAGCCCTCCGGCAAAATTACCGGGGCTGACGGAGTACTGCCGCACGCTGCGGCAATAGTCCAGCGCCTTTTCGTAGGTGTTGCGGATATCCGCACGGCTTTGCGCATCGACACCGCGGCTTTCCAGCATATCCCCAAGGCCGACGGCTTCGACAATCTCCTCAAACAGCGCGGTACCGCCCGCGTCGACCAGCCGGTCGAAAAACCGGCCGACCAGCACGTTGCCCGCAAGGCCGCTGGTGTAATCGCTGCCGCCGCATTCCGCGCCGATCACCAGATCGGCGGTGGTCATCGGGCAGCGGGGCGCACCGGCCAGCGCGGCAAGCATCCGCTGTACGCTTTGCACCCCTTTCTGCACAGCCTTACGTGTGCCGCCTTCGTTTTGCACAAACATCCAGTCGGCCTGCTTCCCTTCCCCAAGGGCGATGTTGGCTAGCCATTCCGGCTGCACATACTCGCACCCCAGCCCGACGGCCAGCACCCCGCCGATGTTGGGGTGGCGGATCAGGCTGATGAGCAGATCCACGGCGTACTGGTTATCGGTGCAGCCGTCAAAGCCGACCAGCTCCACCGCGGGGCTGTTTACCTCGCGCACAATCTGCTGGGCTACGTATTCGCTGCACTTGACCGTATACAGGACAAGCACCTGGTTGCGGATACCCGGCTTGCCGTTTTGACGGGCATAGCCCTGCCAGGTTTGTTCCATCCAGCCCATAGGCAGCCTCCTAACGGTATTGGGTGTCGCGGGGCGCGCCGGTAACGGCGTCCAGATGGCTGGAACGCTCGTCGTAGAGGCTTTTCATGTTGTGCAGATGCACCCATGCGCCCGCGGCAATCGGCACTGTGGCGCACCCGATCACCACGTTGTATTTGCGGATGGGCTCCCCGGCCACGATGGGGCGCAGGGCAACCTTGTGGCCGAGTGGCACGTCCGTAACCGCAAGCACCTCCGGCGCGGCGGTGTTGCCCAGCAGCCGCACGGCGCCGGGCACAAGCGGTGTAAGCGCGGTGGCGACGTTATCGGCGGTTTCGATCTGAAAAGCGGTTTGCATTTCCGTATCCATGCGCGGCCTCCCCTACAGGATGCCGAACTTGGCAAAAGCGTCGGTTGCGCTCATTCCGCCTTCGATGGCTTTGCGCACCAGCTTTTCTCCGCTGGCTTTCACAAGCGATTTTTCAATGCACTCCTCCGCCACTTCCTGCGGGATAATCAACACGCCGTCGATGTCGGCAAAGACCAGATCGCCGTCATGTACCGTAACCTGCCCGATTTCGATGGGGCAGCGGAAATCGACCACGTTGGTGCGGATGGAGGAATCCTGCGCCCAGCAGCCCTGTGAGTAAACCGGGAAATGCTGGCTGAGCACCTGCGGCGTATCGCGCGTATAGCCGTCCAGCACCGCGCCGACGGCACCGCGCACCTTGGCGGTCGCGGTCAGCAGCTCGCCCCAGAGCGCGCTGTTGTGCGCGCCGGCGGCCACATACACCTCGCCCGGCTTCAGCTGATCCAGCGCCTCGGTCAGCAGGCCGAAGGGCTTTTTTTGCGGGCCAAACACATCATGCTCCAGCACCGTGCAGGCGCGCCCCGCCATTTTCATGTCCGGAGCCAACGGGCGGATGGAAGCCGGCAAGAACTGATGCGTGTAGCCCAGCGTATCCAGAATGTCGCCGACAACGGGGGTATAGAGTTTATCCAGCATCAGCGCAAACATTTCGGCGTCGTTAGACCAGGCTTTCATGGAGTCTCCTCTTTTCAAATAGGATCAAGCAGGGACGGCGCAACGATTCCGCTCGTGCGACGTCCCTGCGGGGGAAGGCGTTGCGTGAGGTCAGTGAATGTTCACCGGCATCACCAGATTGGGTATTGTCATCACAAATCCTGGGATAAAGGCCACCATCATCAGCACGATCAGCATCACGCCATAAAACGGCAGCAGGGTTTTGGACAGGCGCTCGATCGGCACCTTGGATACGGCCGAGCCGATAAACAGCGTGGAGCCGACCGGCGGGGTAATCAGGCCGATGCCGAGGTTGAGGATCATCATGACGCCGAAGTGCACCGGATCCATGCCGATACCGGTGGCGATCGGCAGCAGGATGGGGGTCAGCGTCAGGATGATGCAGCTCATGTCCATCATGGTGCCAAACACCAGCATAATCAGGTTCAGCAGAAGCACGATGCCCACATAGCTGTCGGTGATGTTCAAAATGGCACCGCTGACTAGCGCGGGCACCTTGAGGTAGGTGAGCAGCCAGCCGAAGATGGAGGAGGTCGAAATCAGGATCAGGGAAATAGCCAGCGTACCCAGGCCGCTTTCCAACACGTTCCAGACATCGCGCAGGTTCATCTTTTTGTAGATGAAAATCGATACCACGAAGGCCCATACCACGGCGATGGCGGCGGATTCGGTGGCCGTAAACACACCGGCGACCACGCCCACAACCACGATCAGTACCGTGATCATGCCCCAGAAGGCGGAGCCGAGGGTCACAAACAGGTTCTTGAGGTTGAACTTCTCGCCCTTGGGGTAGTTGCGCTTAACGGAGATAATGTAGGAGTATATGCAAAGCGCGAGGCCCAGCAGCAGGCCGGGGACGATGCCGCCCATGAACATGCGGCCGATGGACACCGTACCCGCCACAGTGCAGAAAATGACCATGTTGTGCGAAGGCGGGATCAGGATGCCCTGCACCGAGGAGGTCATGGTCACGTTGGCGGAAAAATCGTCGTCGTAACCCTGCTTAACCATCATGGGGATCAGGATGGTGCCCAGCGACGCCGTATCCGCCGCGGAGGAACCGGAAATGCCGCCAAAGAAAGTCGAGGCGACGATGTTCACCAGCGCCAGGCCACCGCGAATCCAGCCGACCAGCGCGTTGGACAGGTCGATCAGCTTATCGGAGATGCCGCCCTTACCCATGATTTCACCTGCAAGGATGAAAAACGGCACCGCCATCAGCGAAAAGGAGAACACACCCTTGACCATCAGCTGTACGCACTGCATCAGCGGCAGTTGCAGGTACGCCATCGTGGCGACCGAAGCGATACCGATGGAGTAGGCGACGGGCACCCGCAGGAGGATAAGCCCGAAAAACAGGCTCACCATGAGGATAATCGCGAAGCTCTCACTCACCATGCTGTTTGCCCTCCGTTTGCTGTACATCGCAGTTGGGCGCCAGCTCGACCATTTCCTCGCCGACGATGGCGGCGGAGGGGCCCTGGCTTTCCAATGCGAGCAGTTCTTTATTGGTCAGCACCTGGAAGGTATCGCAGTACCCCGGGGGCAACGGGCGCTTGAGCCAGGTATGCACAAACAGGATCAGCTTTTCGCTTTCCATCAGCATCATGGCAAGGCCGGCAATCGGGACCGCGGCATAAAGGAAGGACTGCTTGACCGGCAGCCCGGACATGACGGATTTGGACATGAGCTGCACAAACTTAACCCCGTCCACCAGCATGAACACGGAGAACGCGATAATCAGAAAATGGCTCATGTATTTCAGAAACTTGATAAAGCCCTTGGGCATAAAAAGATCCAGGATGGTCACGCGGATGTGGGTTTCCTTGCGAATGGCCAGCGATGCGCTGATCAGCGACATATACACCATGCAAAGCAGGATCAGCTGCTCGCCCCAGCGGGGGGTAAAGTGCAGGATGTAGCGCGCGAAAACGACATACGATGTTACACAGATCGAGGTTGCGAACATCAGCTGGCAGAAGGTCATAAAAATACGATAGAGAATATCGTAAAATTTCTTCACCGGAAGCACCTCCTGTTGCGCAGCGGCGCATAATCTCATGTTGCGGGAGCCGTTGGCACAGGCGCCCGTTCGCACGGCGCCGACCAAAGGTCGGCGCCGTGCGAGGGAAACGCGGCAGTTTTACTTCTGGATTTCGAGGATCGCGTTCAGCTCGTTCTCGATCCCGGTGGAGTAGGAGGCCCAAACGGTCTTGCAGGCTTCCTGCGCGGCGGCCTTATCTTCTGCGGGCACTTCGATAATGGTCACGCCTTTTTCCAAAAGGCCCTTGGCAAGCGTCTCTTCTTCGGCGGCAATCTGCTCTTTGTTCCACGCGCTGGCTTTCTGGCCGGCTTCGCGCAGCAGCGCCTGATCGTCGGCGGAAAGCGCGTCCCACTTGGCCTGCGCCATCAGGATGATGCCGGGGCTGAAGGTGTGGCCGTCCAGCAGATAGTAGGGCGCCACTTCGTAGAACTTGTTGGAATCGTAGCCCGGGTAGCCATTCTCAGCGCCGTCCACAACGCCGGTCTGCAGCGAGGAGTACAGCTCGGAGTAGGAGATGGGGGTGGGGTTGGCGCCCAGCGCGGAGATGGTGTCCATCATCAGGGAAGTTTCCGGCACGCGGATCTTCATGTTCTTGATGTCCGCCAGTTTGGTGATGGGCTTGGTGGTGAACAGGTTGCGCGCGCCTTCGTCGGTATAGGTGATGCCGACCATGTTGGCGCCCACATCGATGCCCTCGTTCAGGAATGCCTGGCCCAGATCGGCGCTTTCCAGCACCTTCCACATGGACTCACGGCTCGTGAAGATGAAGGGCAGCCCGAAGAGGTTGATCTTCTTGAAGCCGTAATCGCTCAGGGAGTTGGTGTTGCCGCGGTACATATCCACGGTGCCGCCGCCCATCTGCAGGGAGTTCAGGCAGGTTTTCTCATCGCCCAGGGTAGAGGAAGAGTACACTTCCACCACGATGCGGCCGTTGGAGAGCTCCTTGACATATTCGGCAAACTTCTGGCCGACGCGGGTGTTGATGTTCGTATCGCCATTCAGTTCGGCGTATTTGAACACGTACTCCGGAGTCGTTTCGGCCGATGCGATGGCGGTCAGGCCAAGGGTCAGAAGCATTGCCAGGGCGAGCGCGAGGGAAAGTAGCCTTTTCATTTTCCATTGCCTCCTTAAGTGTATATTCTCCATCCGCTGCCCACAGTTACAGGAGCAGTCGGTAGAAGCCGTTGTCATACAGGGGCAGGTTGCTTTGGTACACCATTTCTCCGCCCACCGTTACGATGTCTTTGGAGGGGTGCTTGCCCTGCAGCAGGTACTCCGCCATGTACTGGGCCGCCACATAGGCCTGCTGGTAGGGGTTCTTTTGCAGAAGATTGTTAAAAACGCCGGTGTGCATGTACTGCACGTTTTCCGGGAAAACGTCGCTGCCGATGGCGGGCACGTGACCGGCCAGCCCGGATTGAAGCAGCGCCTCCGCCAGAGCGACGCTGTCGCGCGCGCTCACGGCGCAGCAGCCGACGCAATGCTCCGTTTGCAGCGCCTTTACATAGTGCTCGCTGCTGCGCTCTGAGAACGACTCGGCGGCGATGGGCAGCAGGTCGTTTTCCAAATGCTTGTCGGTTAAAAACCGCCGGAAACCGTCCACCACGCGGTAATGGGAGGAGATTTGCGCGCTGCCGGTGCCGATCAGGTACTTGCCTTTCTGCCCTCGCGCCTGCAGCCAGAGCTGCTCGGCCATCATGGCGCCGATAATCTCATAAGGGGCCTGAACGCTGCACAGGCGGCGGATGTCCGGCACGTCCGAACCCAGCAGGACGACCGGAATTTCCGCCTCGTTAAAGCGGCGCAGTACCGCCGCGCCGGCGGCGTTCACAAAGCCGGTGGTAATTAGACCGTGCAGCTTGCGCTCGCTCAGCAGCGTTTCCAGCAACGTGGCCGGCACCAGCTGCGTATCGTAATACGGCGCGGCGATCATCTCCACGTTGTAATCGCGCAGCGTGTCGATGTAATCGCGGATGCCGTCCCACTGGTAGTGAAAATAAAAACGGTTCATGCTGGTGCGCACTGGGAGCACCACGGCGATGCTCATGCTTTTGCGCTTGAGCCCCGCCGCAATGGCGTTGGGCTGATACCCCATTTCCAATGCGATGCGCTTGACGCGTTCCCGGGTTTCTTCACTGGCGCCCTTTTTCTGCTGCAGCACGAGGTGCACGGTTCCGGTCGATACGCAGGCCTTCCGGGCGATATCCTTGATGGTGGGGCGCTTGTTCATGCGTTCAACCTCTTCAACAATACTAAAACGTTTCAAATTTGTTCTAAAAAATAAAAACGCAACCATAAACGACAAGCTGATTATACGCAGCGGATCCAAACTTGTCAATCCCTAAATTTCAGCCAAATGGAACAGGAATATTCGCTTAATTTATAAGGTAAATGGGGCTGAAAGTGGAGAAATCGGGGTAAAACTTAATAAAAAATTCACAATTTTGAACGTTTTAGTTCTTTACAACTCCCGAACCCCGATGCTATTGTATAGCGTAGCGGGGAGAAAAACCCCAGAACCGATCCATGAACTTTGCGACCCCTGAAGGAGGCGTGCGTGTGCCCATTACGGTAAACGTGCAGATGGACGACCGGGTTTTTTCCGATTTTGCGGCCTTTGACAGCATTGTGCTGCCGCGCCGCTGGCAGAAGGTGGCCCTGTTTGTGGGGGCGATGCTGGCGCTGGCGCTGCTTAACCTGTTTACAGGCGCACAGCTCCTGTTTTGGGTGCTGTTGATTATCGGGTTGATAACACCGCTATCGTTCCTGATCCAGTTTCGCCAGTCGATTGTGGCGCAGATCAAGCGCTTTCGGCTGGAAACGCCCAAGCCGGTCTACCGCCTGACGTTTCCGCCGGAGGGGGAAACCTTTCAGATGCAGGCGACAGATCAGCCGGAACAGACCCTCGCCTGGCACGATCTTGCCGGAGCCTACCTGACCCGAAAGGCACTTTACCTTTACGCCGCCCCCAGACAGGCCTATATTGTGCCGCTGCACCAGCTGCAGCCAGGAGAAGGCGCGACCCTCTGGGCCATGGCGCGCCAATCCGTGGCGCAGGGCAAGGCGCGCGCATATACGCGCAAGCTGCCCGATGCGGCGTAACCGGCAGCCTATAGCGATCCCTCCAGCCCGCGGGCTGAAAACCAGAAAGGACCGAGCACATGAACGCCACACAAATCCGGGATATCTGTATTTACCGCGCCGTGAGCAAGATCAGCCGCCCCATCGCCGACGCGACCCACGCCATCAGCGACATTGCCTTTTACGTGCTGGAACTGACCACCGAGGGCGGCGTGACCGGGCAAGGGTATCTGCTGAGCTTCCACTACAGCCCCGCAGCCATTGAGGGCGCGCTGCGCGATGTGCGCCGTTTCCTGCAAACGCACCCCTATCAGGTGTACCAGACCCTCCAGTTCCAGAAGGAGTATGAGAACGAGAGCGAGTACTTTGGCGTTGTGGGCCTGCAGCGCTGGGCGCTGGCAACGGTGAACGTAGCCATGTGGGATGCGTGGGCGCGCACACTGGGGCAACCCATATCCCGGCTTTTCGGCTGCCATACGGGGCGCATCCCCGTGTACGGCAGCGGCGGGTGGCTGAATTATACCGATCAGGAATTGGTGGACGAGGTGGTCCAGTACAAGGCGCGCGGCTTTCAGGCAGTCAAAATCAAGGTGGGCAGCCCGGACCCGGAGCGCGACGTGCGCCGCCTGCATCTGGTGCGCGAGGCCGTAGGGCCGGAGCTGAAAATCATGATGGATGCCAACCAGGGCATGGACGTGTCCGGCGCCATCAAGCTGATCCATAAGGTGGAGCCGATCGGCATCACCTGGTTTGAGGAGCCGGTGTCCAACACCGACTTTGACGGGTACGCCACCATCCATGCCAATACCTCGGTCAGCCTCGCGATGGGGGAACGCGAGTATTCCACCGTGGCGCTGCGCGAGCTGATCCGCCGTAACGCGCTGGATTTGTGGCAGCCGGACCTCATCCGGCTGGGCGGTGTGGAAGCCTGGCGCGACAGCGCCGCGCTGGCCAACGCATACCACATCCCGCTGCTGCCCCACTACTACAAGGATTACGACGTGCCCCTGCTGGCTACGGTGCCGCATCCCTTCGGCGCGGAGAGCTTTGACTGGATTGACGCCATTATCGACGAGCCAATGCGTATCGAGGACGGCTACGCACTCCTGCGGCAGGGCGACGGCTGGGGCTTCCGTTTCCTGCCGCAACACCTGACGGAGGTTCGGTAACCCATTATAAGCACAAGGAGCAAAGCATATGATAATCCGCAAGTTTGAAACCTGGTGGGTAACCCGGAACCAATGTCTGTTTGACGAAAAACGGCAGGGCGGCGCCAAGATGGGTTGGGATGTGCTCGTAGTGCGCCTGACCACCGACACCGGCGTGGAGGGCCTGGCCACCTGCATGGCCGCCCGCAGCGGCGGGGTTACGGAAAGCTACCTGCACGACAGCATCGCGCCGGTGCTACTGGGGCGTTCGCCGCATGACCGGGAGCGCATTTTCCATGATCTGTGGAACATTGACCGCCACGAAGCGTTTTTCCCGGTTTTCCTGCCCGGCCCTGTGGATGTGGCTCTATGGGATTTGTGCGCCAAGGCTGCGGGGCTGCCGCTGTATCAGTACATCGGCGCATACCGCACCAGCCTGCCGGTATATGCCAGCGGCAATTTCCACGCGACCGTGCAGGAGTATGTGGACGAGGCGCTGTATTACAAGGCAAAGGGCATCAAAGGCTACAAGGCGCACCCCTCCGGGCCGGTGGCGTTCGATTTGCAGGTGCATGAGGCGCTGCGCGAGGCGGTCGGGCCCGATTATGTGCTGATGTCCGACCCGGTGGGCGAGTATACCATGGGCGATGCCGTAACCGTCGGCCGCCAGCTGGAAAGGCTGCATTACAAGTGGTTTGAGGAGCCTTTCCGGGATTTTGAGCTGTATAAGTACAGCGAGCTGTGCCGCACGCTGGACATCCCCATCGCGGCGACCGAAACCACGCGCGGCGGACACTGGGGCGTAGCCCAGACCATTGCGCAGCGCGCCGCGGATATTGTGCGCGCCGATGTGAGCTGGAAACACGGCGTAACCGGCACCCTGAAAATCGCCCACATGGCGGAAGGGTTCGGCATGAACTGCGAGCTGCACACCACCACCATGAACTACATGGATCTGGCCAACGTGCATGTAAGCTGCGCCATCCGCAACTGCGAATACTTTGAGTATTTCGTGCCGGAAGATAATTATCGCTTCCCCATGAAGGGCGATCTGCCCATCCGGGACGGGATCATTACCGTGCCGGAAGCGCCGGGCGTAGGCGCAGAACTGGATTGGGATCTGATTGAGAAAAACTGCTGCAGCTACCGCGTGCAGGAACGCTGAACGCTCATCGGCAGCAACCGGAAGGGGATATGACCTTTGGCGCAACAGGAACTGAAGGGACGCGTCGGTATCGTGACCGGCGGCAGCGGCGGCATCGGGCTGGCGATTGCCAACGCGCTGGCGGATGCGGGCGCGAAGGTGTACGCCGTCAGCCGATCGGGCAAGTGCAAGCAGGATGGGCAGGCGGAGCGTCCGGAAATTTACCACCTGCGCGGCGATGTAACCGATCTGGCGGAAATGAAGCAGATCGTCGAACGCATTGGCAACGCGGAAGGCTTGGATTTTCTGGTGAACAACGCGGGGGTTACGGAGAAGCACCGGGCGGAGGTTTTCCCAATGGACGCCTATCTGCGCATCATGCAGGTGAACGTGAACAGCGTGTTTGCGCTCTGCCAGCTGTGCTACCCCTACCTGAAAGCCAGTGCCCATAAGGGCAGGATTGTGAACATCAGCAGCATGGCGGCGCATCTGGGTTTTTCCGAGGTGGTGCCCTACTGCACCAGCAAGGCGGCTGTGCTTGGGCTTACACGCGGGCTGGCCGTGGAGTGGGCGAACGACAACCTTTGCGTGAACAGCATCGCGCCCGGCTGGTTTCCCAGTGAAATGAGCAAGCAGGTGATGACGTCCGAACGGAAAGCCGCCATTCTGGCGCGCATGCCCGTGCACGCCTTTGGCGACACGGCGGACTTGGGCGCGATGGCGCGCTTTCTGCTGGGCGACGGCGCAACGTACATTACCGGGCAGGATTTTGCAGTGGACGGCGGTGCGCTGGCCTATGGGTTTTAAGGCAATGCCGCGCGCATGGCTGGGGCGGAAAACGGCGCGGGCACAAACCCTGCGGTTTGCAGGGGCGCTCTGTGCGCTGCTGCTGTGCCTGCACATGGGCATCGCGCAGGCGGAGCCTGCAGCCGCGCTGGAGGAAGGCGCCGTGTACCGCCTGACGGCGGAACAGCTGCGGACGGCTGCGGATGCCGCCGATACGGACGGCGTAATCTGGACGGAGGATACGCTGCGCCTTGCCGAGGGGCGCGCCGAGGGCGTGTATGTTTCGCAGGCGATCCGTATGTCGGAATTCTCCAACCTTACGCTTTCGGTGGAATATGAAGGCGAGGAGAATACGGCGGCGCCCGCGCTTGCGGTATCGGTGTACCGCCCTGAGGAGAACGGCTGGGGCGAGTGGATTGCCATCCCGGACGGAGAAACCGCGGGTCGTACAAAAGGCGCAGCGGCAACGCTTCTGTTGCGATATCGCCTGACCTTCACGGCGCAGGCGGGCCAGCCCGGCCCCGTGGTGCGGAGTCTTCTGGTAACGGCCGGGGAACCGCTGCTTTCGCGCAGCAACCTGATTGTGCTGGTTGTGATGATTACGGCGCTGGTGCTGTACCTGTGGCGCAAAAAGCTGCTGCGGGAAAGCGCCGCCAAACGGTGAGTGAAAGCGACGGCTTCCGCTGTTTAGTCAAAACCCCGGGTGCAGATGTGCCCGGGGTTTTGTGCTGGGATTTGAAGGGGATTCCGATATCCGGCTGCGGTAGCATAAAGCCTTGCGGACAGTGCGCTGGAAGTATGCCGCTATATGGAAGGGAACGATAGGAAACACCTCCGGCTGCCGGCGCGGCTGGCAATATCCCGAAGGGTTTCTGTAAGAGCTTACTACGGCTAAAATTGTCATCCGCAATATGACATAACTCTGCCATATATGGCTGAAATGAAGTCGATATAGACGGCTATTGCCTGTTTGACACGAACTGGGCAGTCTGTTTTGGGAGGAATGCGTGATATCTGCGGTAATCTTTAGCGCAAAATATGCAGTATAAAACCTGAAAATGACAACACCCGCGCTTTACGCGGGACTCCCCGTTTGCTATAGTACAAGCAACGGAATAACTGGAACCGATTTCTGTTGAATTGAAAAGGAGGCCCTGGTATCATGAAAAAAACCTTAGCGCTGTTGCTGGCCCTGTGCATGGCAATGACCCTCGTCTCCGCCGCGCTGGCGGCCGACGCAACGACCATCAGCTTTGCCTGGTGGGGCGGCGATGCCCGCCATGAGGCGACGCAGAACGCTGTGAACGCTTACATGGCTGCCAACCCCAACGTGACCATCACCACCGACTACGGCGCCTGGACCGGCTGGGAAGAAAAGGTCTCCACCGCGCTGTATGCTGGTACGGCTGCGGACATCAACCAGGCCAACTGGAGCTGGCTGACCAACTACAATGCCGACGGCAAAACCTTCCTGGACCTGAACGCGTACAGCGACAGCATCGACCTGACGCAGTTTGACCAGAGCGCGCTGGACACCTGCACCGTGGACGGCAAGCTCTACGGCCTGCCCGTGGCGGTTACCGGCCGCATCTTCTACTGGAATACCGACACCTTTACCAAGGCGGGCATCGACTTCCCCAAGAGCTATGCCGATTTGCTGGCGGCGGGCGAAGTGTTCAAGACCAAGCTGGGTGATGACTACTATCCGCTGGTCATGGGCGAGTATGACCGTATGATTTTCATGGTATACTATCTGGAGAGCAAGTACGGCAAAGCCTGGATTGAAAACGGCGAGCTGCAGTACGGCGTGGACGAGATCGCCGAGGTGCTCAACGTGTTCAAAGACCTGGAAGCGGCGCACGTGATCCCCTCCATCAAGACCATTCTGGGAGACGGCGCGGAGTCGCTGGACAAGAACCCCAAATGGACGGACGGCCGGTATGCGGGCATCCTCGAGTGGGATTCTTCCGCCTCCAAGTTCCAAAAGGCACTGGCCAATCCGGACGCGTTTACCGTGGGTGAGTATTTTGCCGATCTGGGCGAGTACCACGGCGGCTTCACCAAGGTGTCGATGGTATTCGCCATCAGTGCCACCGCCAAGGACCCCACGGCTTGCGCCAAGTTCCTCAACTACCTTCTCAACGAAAAAGAAGGCGTGGAACTGCTCAACAGCCAGCGCGGCATCCCCTGCAGCAAAGCCGGTCTGGCCATCTGCAAGGAAGGCAATCTGCTGGACAAGCTGGTGGCGGAAGCCAACGCGAAGGTGGTCGGCTGGTGCCAGTTCAAACTTGACCCCTACTTTGAGGATGCCGGCCTGCGCGCCGAAAACGACGGCGTGTACTACGATGTGCAACAGGGTGTCAGCTACGGCGATTATGAGCCTGCCGAAGCGGCGCAAATCCTGATTGACGGCATCAACGCCGTTCTGCATAAGTAAGGATTATCCGTATGGTTGCAGGCGGCGCCGGGCTTGCCCGGCGCCGCCTGCAACCGCCGACCCAAGCGGCGTATGCCGCCCTTTCGCACCCCAAAGGAGGTGATCCCGTGGCCCAGCGCGCCGCCGCCCCCGCAACCCCCCGCCGCCTGCGACGTTACACCGCCGGCCAAAGGATCGGCTGGATTTACATTTTGCCATGGATCGTCGGTTTTCTGGTGTTCAAACTGTATCCGTTTGCCTCGTCGCTGGTGTACAGCTTTACCAATTTCCACCTGTTCAAGGGCATTACCGCGTTTGGGTGGATGAATTACGAAAACATCTTTAACACGCGCAAGATCGTTTCCGCCCTGCTGGCCACAGTGCAGTACGCGCTGTTGACCGTGCCGCTGAAACTATTGTTCGCGCTGTTTATCGCCTATATTTTGAATTTTAAAATCCGAGGACAGGGTTTCTTTCGCACGGCGTATTACGTGCCCTCCATTCTGGGCGGCAGCGTAGCCATTGCAGTGCTGTGGAAAGCGCTTTTCCGTGACGAGGGGCTGGTTAACACCCTGCTGGCACTGTTTGGCATTCAGGGGCCGACGTGGCTTTCCGATCCGCAATATGCCATCTGGATTATCTGCCTGCTGCGCGTGTGGCAGTTTGGCAGTGCAATGGTGCTGTTCCTGGCCGCGCTCAAGGGCGTGCCGGAGGAGCTGTATGAAGCCGCAACCATCGACGGGGCGGGGAAAGGCAAGCAGTTTTTAGCCGTAACCGTGCCGCTGATTACCCCGGTGATCTTCTATAACCTGATTACGCAACTTTGCGTGGCCTTTCAGGAGTTCAACGGCCCCTACATCATCACCAACGGCGGGCCGCGCGGTTCCACAACGCTGATTGCCATGCTGGTTTACAACTACGGTTTCAAACTTAACGAAATGGGCATGGCCAGCGCGCTGGCGTGGATCATGTTCCTGGCGGTGGGGCTGCTTACCATCCTCTCCTTCCTCAGCCAGAAGTACTGGGTCTATTACGGCGATGGGGAGAAGTGAGCGAATATGAGCGATAAAGTGAAAAGAAGGCTTTCCGCCCTCTGGAAATACGCGGTGCTGTTGTTGATTGGCACGGTGATGATCTATCCGCTCCTGTGGATGGTGAGCGCCACCTTCAAGACCAACATCGACATGTTTAACGGCATCAGCCTCCTGCCCCGCCAATGGACGCTGGACGGCTGGCAGGACGCGATGAAGAACTACGGCGGCGATTTGGACATCTGGCGGGCGATGATCAACACCTACCGTTATGTGCTGCCCAAGGTGCTGTTTACGGTGCTCTCCGCAACGCTCACGGCTTACGGGTTCGGGCGCTTCCGCTTCAAGGGCCGCGGCGTGATGTTTGGGCTGATGCTGTCGATGCTGTTCCTGCCGCAGGTGGTGCTTAATGTGCCGCAATACATTCTGTTTAACCAGTTTGGCTGGATCAACAGCACCTGGTACGCGCCGCTGATCGTGCCCACGATGTTTGCGACCGAAAGCTACTTTGTGTTTCTGCTGGTGCAGTTCATGCGCGGCATCCCCCGCGAGCTGGACGAGGCGGCCAAGATTGACGGCTGCAACTCGCTGCAAACCCTGTGGCGGGTGCTTGCGCCGGTGCTGCGCCCGGCGATTGTCTCGGTGGCGCTGTTCCAGTTTATGTGGTCCAGCAATGATTTCATGGGCCCGCTGCTGTATGTGACCACGCAATCCAACAAACCGGCCTCGCTGTTTGTCAAGCTCAGCATGGATGCGGACGCGGGCTTCAGCTGGAACCGCGTGCTCGCGGTGTCGCTCATTTCCATCCTGCCGTCCATCCTGCTCTTTTTCGCGGCGCAGAAGCAGTTTATCGACGGTATCGCGGCCGGTTCCGTTAAGGGTTAACGCGGAATAGCTTGCGGTATTCCAGCGGTGAAAGCCCCGTGCCGATGCGGAACATGCGCGCAAAATGGCCGGGGGTGGCATACCCGACTTCCGCCGCCACCTCGGTAATGGGCATGGCGCTGTTCTCCAGCAAATCCTTGGCGGCACGCAGGCGCACACCGTTAATGTACTCCATCAGGCTGATGTTGGTGGTGTTCTTAAACAGACGGCTAAGGTAATAACGGCTCATGTGAAACCGATCCGCCAGCACATCCAGCGTGAGGGTTTCCCGGTAGTGCGCGGACACAAAGCCGGAAACCGCGTCAATGGTCTTGTTGGATATGCGGGCGCTGCTCAGCTCCGCCTTGGAGAGCGAGGCCTTGAAATCGGTCAGCAGCAACAGAAGCTCGCATAAAAGCAGCCGTCGGAGCGCCACGGCGGTGGGCGTTTGGCTGTCGCCGGAGGCTAAAAGCTTGCTGAGAATCTCCTCCGCCTGCGCGCGCGTACGCATATCCAGCGCCAGGATTTTTTGCCCGGAATGGAACAGGGCGAACAAATCCACATCGGTAAAGCAGCGGGCGACGGGGGCGATAAAATCCTCGCAGAAATTGATGACGATGCGCGCGTGCGGATCCTCGTGAACGCTGGAAGCCTTGTGGATTTCGGACTGGTCGATCAGCACCACGTTTCCGACGTTTACGAAATAGGCGCTGTCCTCAATAAAATACTTGCGGGTACCGGACAGCTGGTAATACAACTCGTACTTTTTATGAAAATGGAAGCTGGACATGGAGTAACCCGCGTTTCGCTGCACCTTGTTGATGTAAAAATCATAATGCGGCGAGTACACGTAATACTGAACCATTCGGCGCAGCCCCCTTTCCGGTGTTCCGTCGGGTTTATGATACGCCTTGGCGCGGGTTTGTACAAGCCCCGCCGCGCCCGGGACGATCAGTGTAACCCGACATCCGTGGCTGCGACACCCGTAATAAAGGATGGAGAAACGCATGGATTTTACCCTGCTTACGGTCTGCAATCGGAGCGTAACGCTGGAACTGGACGACGGCGGGTGTTATTTTGCCGACGCGCCGTATGCCCTGTATTTAAACGGCGAGTTTGTACGGCAGGAGAACCACAACATCGCCACCGTGTTCGGCCTGCTACCAGCGTCGGATTACATCCTGCAGGTACGGCGCGGCGCGGATTCGGCGGCGCACACTTTTACCACCCCGGCGGAAAGCGTGTTGCTGGACGTGCGCCGGTTTGGCGCCTGCGGCGATGGAAGCCATCTGGATACGGCCATGCTGCAAAGCGCGATTCTGGCTTGCCCGAAAGCGGGTACGGTGCGTGTGCCCCGTGGGGTTTACCGGACAGGGCCGCTGTTTTTAAAAAGCGACATTACCCTTTGGCTGGACGAGGGCGCGACCTTGCTGGGCGAGCCGGAGCGTGCCGCCTATCCGATTCTGCCGGGGATGACCCCCACCACCGACGAGAGGGGCGAGGTAAATCTGGCAACCTGGGAAGGAAATCCGCTGGATAGTTACGCGTCGCTGCTGACGGGAATCGAGGTGCAGCATGTGGACATTATCGGCCCCGGTACGCTGGATGCCAACGCTCAGAACGGGGATTGGTGGATCGACGCCAAGGTGCGCCGCGGCGCGTGGCGGCCGCGGATGCTGTTCCTCAACCGCTGCACAGACATCCGCGTGCAGGGCGTTACCCTGAAAAACGCCTACGCCTGGACGGTACATCCGTACTATTCCAAGCGATTGCAGTTTGTAAACCTGACCATCCAGAACCATGCCGAATCGCCCAACACCGACGGGGTAGACCCGGAATCCAGCGAGAGTGTGGCCATTTTAGGGTGCCACCTTTCCACGGGGGACGATTGCATCGCCATCAAGAGCGGCAAGCTGTACCAGAGCCTGCACCACTATGCGCCCACGCGCGGGGTGGAAATCCGCAACTGCCTGCTCAGCCGCGGGCATGGCGGCGTGGTGATCGGCAGCGAAATCGCAAGCGGGGTGTACGATGTGCACATCAGCCGCTGCCTGTTCCGGGGCACGGACAGGGGCCTGCGCGTGAAAACCAGGCGCGGGCGGGGGCAGCGTTCCGTGATGGACGGGGTGGTCATGGAACACGTGCGCATGGAAGGGGTGCCCGTCCCGTTTACAATTAACATGTTCTACTGCTGCGATCCAGACGGACACAGCGATTTTGTGCAGAACCGGGAAGCCCGCCCGGTAGAACCGGATGTCACCCCCGAAATCGGTACGTTGCGGGTGCGGGATGCTGTCTGTACGGGGGCGGAAGCAGCCGGAGGGTACTTTTTTGGCCTGCGGGAGATGCCCATTCGTGAAATCTCCCTCACGGATGTGGAGATTGCCTTTGCGGCCGACGCGCAACCCTCCGTTCCGGTTATGATGGATGGACTTGAGCCTGTATGCCGCCTGGGATTGTTTGCGGAGAATGTGGAGCACCTGCATCTGGAACGGGTTACGGTGCACGGCGCGGCGCAGGGGGAACCGTTGCTCAATCAGGTTGCCCGCGTGACCGGGGAGGGCTGCCGCTATGACGCAGAGTGAAGCCTGCGCCGCCCTGCTTGCGCAGCTGGATCGGCTGATGCAGGGCAGCACGGCCGAGCATCCGCTCTGGAATCAGGAGAACCTGCGCAGCGGGCAGCCGAACCGCTGGAATTATATCGATGGCTGCATGATGCAGGCGATGCTTGCGTTGCGGGAGGCGACCGGCAAGGAGGAGTATCTCCGTTTTGTGGATGCTTTTGTCGGCTGGTTTGTGCAGGAAGAGGGGAGCATCCGCACCTACGATGCAGCGGAGCAGAATCTGGACAATATCCACATGGGTACGTCGCTGTTTCCGCTCTATGCGCTTACGGGCAAACCGAAGTACCGGCTGGCGATGGATACGCTCTACCGCCAGCTGCAAAGCGCGCCGCGTACGCGGGAAGGAAGCTTCTGGCACAAGAAAATCTACCCGAATCAGGTGTGGCTGGACGGGCTGTACATGGCGCAGCCCTTTTATATGGGGTATGAAACGCGTTACCACGGCATGCGCGGCTGTGGGGACGTGTTCCTGCAGTTTAAAAACGTCCGGCGGCACATGTGCGACCCGAGAACCGGCTTGTATTTTCATGGTTATGACGAAAGCCGGGCCATGCCTTGGGCCGACCCGCAAACCGGCCTGAGCCGGAGCTTTTGGCTGCGGGCCATGGGGTGGCTGTACCTTGCGCTGGTGGATTGCCTCGCCTGCATGAGCGAAGAACTGTATTACGAGTACCGTACCCTGCAAAGCATGCTGCGGGAGCTGACGGATGCGCTGGCGCCCTGGCAGGATGCCGACGGCATGTTCTGGCAGGTGGTGGATGCGCCGGGCGAGCCGGGTAATTATCTGGAAACCAGCGGCAGCGCAATCCTTGCCTACGGGTTGCTGAAAGCGGTGCGCCTTGGATTTTTGCCGGAGCGTTACCGGGCGCTGGGCGTGCGCGCCTTTCAGGGAACGGCGGATCGATCCCTGATGGTGGAGCCGGATGGGAATATCAATCTGGGCGGCATCTGTCTGGTGGCCGGATTGGGCGGCGCGGCGCAGCGGGACGGTACGCACGCCTATTATTATGGCGAGCCGGTAGTGCGCAACGAGGCCAAGGGGCTGGCGCCGATGCTGCTGGCAACGGCGGAGCTTTTACGCCTCTGATGTGAGGGCCGGAAAATCATAGAGATCTGGGAAACCGCACCGCGCAACCATACCCCGATAGGGTGTGATGCATGTCGGGTTTAACGCATGCGAACCGGCATCCCATGGGGGAGTGCGTTCGGGGAAGAAGCGCTGATCGGGTTTACTCGTGCTGATTGTTTTTTAGGGGGAAAGCGCCGTGCTGCTGAGAACAGTCCGCAAGGACGGCACAGGGGATTACCGCACCCTCACCGAGGCGGTGCAGAGCATCCCGTATGAAGAACCCGCAACCATCCAGGTTGGCGCAGGGGAATTTGTGGAGAAGCTGTTTGTGGAAAAGCGGAATCTCCGCATCCTTGGCAGCGGAATGGACAGTACGGTTCTGCGCTGGGCGGATGGGGCATTGCACCCACACCCGGACGGTACGCCGACGGGAACCTTCCGCAGCTATACGGCGTTTTTGGGCGGCGAACGGATCGAAGTGCGGGATATGACCATCGCCAACACAGCGGGCGACGGTGAAACGCACGGGCAGGCGATTGCGGTTTACGCGGATGCGGCGCGGGTGTTCATGTATAATGTGGCGCTCGTCTCCAAACAGGATACGCTGTTTTGCGCGCCGCTGCCTGAGCGGGAGCGGCTGCCGCGCGGCTTTTACGGCCCGCGTGCGCTGAACCCGCGGTTGTCCACCCGCCAGTTGTACCGCCAGTGCCGCATCGTGGGGGATGTGGATTTTATTTTCGGCGGTGCGGACGCGGTGTTTGACCGTTGTACGCTGGTTTCGCTGGATCGGGGTCAGACGGTTAACGGCTTTGTGACCGCGCCGTCCGGCTTGGCGGAGGGGTTGGGCTTTTCGTTTCTGGATTGCGCCTTTACCGGCCCATGTGCGGCGGGCACCGTTTATCTGGGCAGGCCTTGGCGGGAGGAGGGGCGCGCCGTGCTGTGGCGGTGTGCGCTGGATCCGCATATCCACCCGCAGGGGTGGGCCGCATGGCCGGGCGCTGGTTCGGAGGAGAAAGCGTTTTTCGCGGAGGTTGAAAGCCGCGGTTCCGGCGCGCGGGACGAGGAGCGCGTTAACTGGGCGCATCGGCTGTCGGATGTGGAAACGGAGCGCTGGCTTACACGTGTGCGGGCCTTGATGGCGGAGGTTGAGGGAACGCTTCAGTCGAATCACGGAACGGACAACGAATGATTCCAACGCTTAAGGATAACCAAGCGAGCGCCGGTGTTCCGGCGGCGGTTCTTTGACGGTTTACGCTGTAGCGAATCCAAGGGAACGATTAAGCGCCTTGAAGCATCTGTTTCAGGGCGCTTTGGTCTGTCTGGTTCGAAGGCGGGGGCATTCGCCCTGTGCTACGGAGGCCTGTACCGGGGGGCCAAAGGACTTCGCCTGAATACAACGAGATATTTTCTTCTCTTTTTTCATTTATCATATTGACATTTATCAATATGAGATTTATACTCATCAAGCATCAAATAATTTTGATTTGAGGTGAGTATATGACTTCCGCCTATCAGGACAACGCACGGGTTTTCCGCGCGTTTTGCGATGAAAACCGCCTGCGGATTTTGGAACTGCTGCAGGACGGCGATCTGTGCGCCTGTGTGCTGGTTGAAAAACTTGGCATCAAGCAATCCGCGCTGTCCTACCACATGAAAATCCTGGTGGAATCCGGCGTGGTGGAAAGCACCTGCATGGGAAAGTGGACGCATTACCACATCAGCGAGCGTGGCAGTGAGCAGGCGCAACAGCTCCTGCGAGAGCTGACCGCCCTGCACGGCCAGACCGAAGCGGACTGTGCCTGTACGCGCGCCTGAAACAAAGCGCCGGAATGGAAATCATAGAAACGAGGGTTTGGACGCATGCAAACGGTGAAAGACATCTGGGACTTTTTTCAGAACCAGGTTTTGGGGATGAAGTGGCTGAACACGCTACTCGCAAACCTCCTCACGGCGCTGGGGCTGGACCCCGCCAACCGTTGGGTGGGGAGCCTCCAGTTTTTTGTGTATGATGTGGTTAAGATCACCATCCTGCTCTGCTTCCTGATTTTTCTGATCAGCTACATCCAGAGCTACTTTCCGCCGGAACGCAGCAAGAAGATACTCGGCCGTTTTCATGGCCTTGGGGCCAACATCATTGCGGCGCTGCTGGGTACGGTAACGCCCTTCTGCTCCTGCTCGTCCATCCCGCTTTTCATCGGCTTCACCTCCGCGGGCCTGCCGGTCGGGGTAACGTTTTCCTTCCTGATCTCCTCCCCGATGGTGGATTTAGGGTCGCTGCTGCTGCTGATGAGCATCTTTGGCGCGAACGTCGCTATCCTTTACGTGATTGTCGGGCTGATTGTCGCGGTGGTCGGGGGCACGATCATCGAAAAGCTCAAAATGGATCGCTATGTGGAAAGCTTCATTAAAACTGCCGGTGGCGTGGATATTTCCGCGCCCGAACTGAAACGGCGGGATCGCATCCTCTATGCCAGGGAGCAAATGCTGGCGACCTTCCGCAAGGTATTTCCCTACATCCTGGCCGGGGTGGGCATCGGCGCGGTCATCCATAACTGGATTCCCGAAACGTGGGTCGAAGCCGCGCTGGGCAGCCATAACCCCTTCGGGGTGGTGCTGGCGACCCTGATCGGCATCCCGATGTATGCGGATATCTTCGGCACCGTGCCCATTGCGGAGGCGCTGCTGGGCAAGGGGGCGCTGCTGGGAACCATCCTCGCCTTTATGATGGCGGTTACAACGCTTTCCCTGCCGTCGATGATCATGCTGCGCAAGGCGGTCAAACCCAAGCTGCTGGCGCTGTTCATTGCCATCTGCACCGTGGGGATCATTCTGGTTGGGTATCTGTTTAACTTTCTGGCACCCTATCTTCTGTAGGAGGTTCTGTTATGGCAAAAATGTGGTATCCTGTCATTGACTACTCCCTCTGTGGCGAATGCGGCCGCTGCAACAGCAAATGCACCCATGGCGTGTACGACGAGGACAAGGCCCCCACGCCCGTGGTGCGCAACCCCGAGGCTTGCATCGATCATTGCCATGGCTGCGGCAACCTGTGCCCCTCCGGCGCGATTACCTATGTGGGGGATCAGACGGGTTGGAAGCCGCCGCATGGACGCGCCGTGGAGACGGAGGCCGGTTGCGGCTGCGGCTGCGGCGGTGACGCAGCCGGTAAGAGCGGTTGCTGCAATTGTTAAACATCGCAGCGGACGCGTAAGGGAAAGCAGGAAAACGCGCAGCGCGCTCTCGCGCGGGGGCGATATACAAATAATGCACAGGAACCTGAACAGGGTTCATTTGGAAGGAGCAGGGAACATGGGTCTTTTCGGTAAAAAGGAAACCAAGGAACAGAAGGGTTGCTGCTGTGGTCACTGCGGCGATCTTGCCAAAGAAGTGCCGCCCGCGTCGGAAGGCGCGTCGGTCAAGGTGCTGGGCAGCGGCTGCGCCAAATGCAACCAGTTGGAAGCATCCGCCAAAGCCGCGCTGGAGCAGCTCGGCATGGATGCCACAGTCGAACATGTCACGGATTTTGCGCAGATTGCCGCGTATGGGGTGATGTCCACCCCGGCGCTGATGGTGGACGGCAAGGTGGTGTCCTTCGGCAGGGTGCTCACCAAGGACGAAGTTGTGGCTTTGCTGCAGAAGGTGCGGGGGTAACCCGGACGCGGGAACACCCGTCGGAGGGTAGCCCATATGGCATACAGGGGTATTCCTGCAGGCGGTGGCGTAAGCGGCAGCCCGGCGGAGCCGCAATGGCTGTGCCGGGCTGTTGCCATACAGCGCGCGTTTCCATCTCCATTCGGAGGGCGCAGGGCAGCCCGAACAACCGCGTAACCATGACAGGATAAGCTAAGCCAGACAGCGACCCTATACGGGTTCAGGGCAGGAGGGAAAGCCATGCGGATCATCGTGATTGGCGCTGTTGCCGGGGGAACATCGGCCGCAGCAAAGGCCCGGCGCAACCGGGAAGATGCGCAGATTGTGGTGTACGAACGGGATAGCGATATCTCTTACTCCGGCTGCGGCATCCCGTACTATCTGGGCGGTGTGGTGGAAAGCCCGGATGTGCTTACCCCGCGCGATGCCGACTTTTTCAAACGCAAATATAACGTGGATGTGCGCACACGCCACGAAGTGCTTGCCATTGACCCCGCGCAGCACACGGTCACGGTTCGCAACCTGACAACGGGCGAAACCCTGCCCGATCGGTATGATCGGCTGGTGATCGCGACCGGCGCGCGGTCGGCGGTGCCGCCGATTGCCGGCACCAACCTGCCGCAGGTGTTCACGCTGCGCAGCATTCAGGATATGCGCCGCATGAAAGCCTTTCTGAACACACAAAAAACGACGGAGGCCGTGATCGTCGGCACCGGCTTTATCGGCATGGAAATGGCGGAGAACCTCAAGGCGCTGGGCATGCGTATTACGATGCTGGAAAAGCTGCCGCAGATAGTGCCGGGTTTGGATGCCGATATGGCGGTACATGTGCAGGCGCATCTGCAACAAAACGGGGTAACCGTGCGCACGGGCGTTACCGTACAGGCAATCACGGAAACGGACGTGCGGCTGGCCGACGGCGGGGCGGTGCCCGCCGGGCTTGTGCTGCTTGCCACCGGTGTAAAACCGAACACGGAGCTGGCTGCCGCCGCGGGCATCGCGCTGGGGCGTACGGGTGCGATCCGCGTGGATGCCGCTATGCACACCAATCTGGAGGATGTGTATGCCTGTGGCGATTGCATTGAGCATACGCAGCTGGTTACGGGCAAACCGGTTTACCGGCCGCTGGGCTCCACCGCCAATAAAACCGGGCGGATCGCGGGCGACAGCTGTACGGGCGGCGATCTGACTTTTCGCGGCATTCTGGGTACGGGCATCTTTCGCGTGTTTGGCATGACCGTCGCCCAGACGGGCCTGACCGAGCGCGAAGCCCTCGCCGAAGGGCTTAGCCCGGTGGTGTGCCATAACATCAAGCCGGACAAACCCACGTATCTGCACGGTCGAAATATGGTGATCAAAGGAGTCGCGGACGGGCGCACCGGCCGGCTGCTGGGGGCACAGATCGTCGGTATGGATGGGGTGGACAAGCGCATCGACGTGCTGGCAACCGCCATCACCTTCGGCGCGAAGGCGGAGGATTTGTTCCATCTGGATTTGGCCTATGCGCCTCCGTTTTCGACCACCAAGGATCCCGTACACTACACCGGTATGATTCTGGAAAACGCGTTGCACCGGGGCCGCCCGCTAATGACGGCCGGGGCGTTGCAAGGTCTGGCATCCGAGGGGAAACCCGTGACCCTGATCGATGCCCGCACGCCCGCACAGTTTGCCAGACGCCATGTTCCCGGCGCGGTTAACATTCCGCAGGAGGAAATGCGTACGGCGGCGGAGGCAATGGATCCGGAAGCGACCACCGTGACCTACTGCAACAAGGGCACCACCGGCAACGCGGCGCAGAATATCCTGCTGGGTAAAGGGTTTACCCATGTTTATAACCTGTCCGGCGGGGAAACGCAATATGCGGCAGAGCAGGCCGAGCGGGATGATCAGACACCGGAATGATTGCGGTTAGCGTTGACCGGCATCTACAACAGGGCCGAAACTCCGGAAAAAGGGTCTAGGGTTTAACACAAACATCGCAGGGGGTACCCCCTTGAATCCTTTCTGACACGACAGCCATTTTTCAGCTTTGGGGCGCGCCTGAGGGTTGAAACGTACCTTGCCATTTTCGCGATGCAAAGGTATAATTCTGTTAATGAGGTGCGTCGAAAAACTGGAAAGGGGTGAGTCGGTTGACCGACTTGAATCTGCGCAGCGAAACCTATGAACGGCTGATGAACAATGAGTTTAACTGCGAGAAAGAATTGACGATGTCCATTCTTTCCGGAAAATACAAAGTTGTGATCATCTGGCATTTAGGCAACGAACACCCGCACCGCTTCGGGGAATTGCGCCGCCTCTTTAAGCGTATCAGCAGCCGGATGCTCACAAAACAGCTCCGGGAGCTGGAGCAGGATAGCATTGTGGAACGTACGATTCTGCCGTGCGATCCCCCGGGCGTAGCTTCGGGGGTGGAATATTCGCTCACCGAGCTTGGCTTCACGCTGCTGCCGGTTGTGAACCATATTTACCGCTGGGGGCAGGAAAACATGGCTTTTTATGTCCGCAGGCTCCATGAGCAAAACGGCACAGAACCACCCGAACATATTGTGTCCGGCACGGTGATGCAGGCAAAATAGAAAATGCACACCCGAACCACAGCAAAAAGGCTGTGGTTTTTTTATCGGTAACAAAAATGTGCGTACTTTACAAAGACAGGAACTCTCCGTACAATTTACTTAACAGAAAACATCATGAGGGTGTTCCTCAGGCAAACAGCGTTTCCGGCCGGAAAACCGTGACGACAGGCTGCGCGCCCGGAGTAACACATTTCAGGCAAAGCGTATCCTGCCGGCACAGAGCCGCTTACGGGCGGCGGCCGGATGCGGTTTTCCTAAAAGGGGGAGAGTACTTGGGCGAACCATATCGCGTAGAGATGACGGGCATCACGAAATCCTTTGCCGGTATTCAGGCGTTAAAAGGCGTGGATTTTACCCTGCGGCCGGGCGAAATCCACGCGCTGGTAGGGGAGAACGGCGCAGGCAAATCTACGCTGATGAAAATCCTCTCCGGCGCCTATGCGCTGGACGAGGGAAGCATCCGCATCGAAGGGCGGGACGTGCGCATCGGTACGCCGCGCCGCGGCAAAGAGCTGGGCGTAGGCATCGTGTATCAGGAATTTGAGCTGGCGAATGACCTGAGCATTGCGGAAAATATCTTCCTGGATCGACTGGGCCAACGCGGCATCCTGCACTGGAAGCAGCTGTACCGGGATGCGCAGGAGGTTATGCACGGGCTGGGGTTTGATATCGACGTGCGCCGACTGGTTGGGGAGATCAGCGTGGCGTATAAACAGGTGGTGGAGATTGCCAAGGTGCTCTCCGCCAACGCCCGGATTCTGATTCTGGATGAACCGACGGCGGTGCTGACGCCCGCGGAAACAGAGAAGCTGTTTGCCACGCTGCAGCGCCTCAAAGCTGCCGGTGTAAGCATTGTGTACATCTCCCATCGCATGGACGAGATTTTCCGCATCTGCGATACCGTGACCATTATGCGCGACGGTGAAATTACCGGCGGCGGTGCCGTGCGCGATTTTGGAGTGGACGCCATGGTAGAGCTGATGATCGGCCGAAAGCTCTCCACCCTGTACCCCATCCGGGACGTGCGCATGGGCGCGGAGGTGCTCCGGGCACAGGGGTTGTGCGGGAACATTTTTGAAGAGGTAAGTTTTACGTTGCACCACGGCGAAGTGCTGGGCATCTTCGGGCTGGTGGGCAGCGGCCGTACGGAGCTTGTACGCGCCCTGTTCGGGGCGGATAGTTTGAAGGGCGGTTCGGTAAACGTCGCCGGGAAGGCTGTGCGCATCCGCTCGCCTTATCAGGGCATACAACATGGGCTGGCGCTGATTCCGGAAAACCGCAAGGAACAGGGGCTGATCCTTGAAAAATCCATCGGGCAGAACATGACGATGTGCAGCCTGAAAAAAACCAACCGACCCAGGGGCATCCTGAACCGTAGCCGGGAAAAGACGCTGGTGGATCGCCTGGTGCGGGAACTGAGCATCAAGGCGGAAAACACCGCCCTGCCGGTTAGCAGTCTGAGTGGCGGAAACCAGCAAAAAGTGGTGATCGCCAAGTGGCTGGCGACGGATTCGACGGTGCTGCTGATGGACGAGCCTACACGCGGGGTCGATGTGGGCGCCAAGGTGGAAATTTACCAGATTATTAACGCGCTGGCGGCGCGCGGTGTCGGCATCCTGATGATCTCCTCAGAGCTGAACGAAATTATCGGCATGTGCGACCGGGTTCTGGTGATCGATAAAGGCCGGTGCAGGGGCATCCTGAACAAGGCGGATATGAATGAAATGAGCATCATGAAGCTCGTTGTGGGAGGAAAAGCCGTATGAGCAGGGGGATTGCACCGGTGCGTCGGAGCCTGACCAGTTCGCTGCAGCAGTACCTGTCGGTCATGGTGCTGGCATTGCTGGTGATTGTGTCCAGTTTTCTGTCCAAGAATTTTTTTACCGCGCAAAATATCTTTAACCTTCTCCGCCAGAATGCAGGCACCGTGATTGTGAGCATGGGGATGCTGCTGGTGGTGCTGACCGGGGGCATCGATCTGTCGGTCGGCTCCATCGCCGCCTTCGACGCCGTGGTGTTTGCAACGCTTTTGGATACGCGGCAGGCCGGGGCACTGCCGCTGGGGGTGGCTCTGCTGATTACGGTTCTGCTGAGCGTAGCGTTTGGAGCGCTGGCGGGCTATCTGGTCGCGTATCAGAAAATGGCGGCTTTTGTGGTCACGCTGGCTACCATGACGGCGGCACGCGGCGTTGCCTATATGATTTCGCACGCCAAGACCATTCCGATTACCAACGAAGTGGTCAGCGGTTTTAATAAGGGATACTTTCTGGGCGTGCCCTATGCGGTGCTGCTGGCCGGTTTTCTGGTCATCTGTGTAGCGCTGGTGCTGCGCTATACCAGCTACGGCCGCTATGTACAGGCAATCGGTAGCAACGAAACCTCGGTACGGCTCTCCGGCATCCGTACCAACCTGTACGTCATGTCGGTGTACATGGTATCAGCGTTCATGTGCGCGTTCGCGGGCATCATCGAATCCCGTACGGGGGTGGGGGATGCGCGCGTGGCTTCCGGACTGGAACTGGACGCGATCGCGGCCTGTGTGATCGGCGGGGCAAGCCTTGCCGGCGGCAGGGGCACCGCGCTTAACACCCTGATGGGGGTACTGATTCTGGGGCTGATCAGCAACATTATGGCGCTGATGAAAGTCGCCTCCTACCCCCAACAGGTGATCAAAGGCGTGATCATTATCGTTGCGGTGCTGTTGCAGCGCAAACGCAAACAGGAAGGTCGTTGAACCTGCGAGTAGTGCTGCAGGTTTGGCAATAGCGCGGCGACTTTCAACGCACTACTTGAAAGCGTGCTGCGCGATGTTGATTGACCCGAGTGCGCATCGTTCCATAAAAACAGGAGGAAAAACAATGAAAAAGCTGCTTGCGGTGATCCTGTCCCTGTGCCTGCTTGCCGTGCTCCCGACCGTCCTCGCCGAGGCGAAGCCCCTGAACACGCAAAAGATCGGCCTTACCATGCAAACGCTCAACGGCGCATACTTCGCGGCGCAGGAGGAGACGTTCATCAAGCTGTGCAAGGAAAAGGGCATTGAGTATGTGACTGCCGACGCCAACGGCGATACCACGGCTGAGCTGGCGAACGTGGAAAACTTCATCGCCCAGGGCTGCACCATCGTGGTCATCAACCCGGTGCATCCCGAAGGTTCCATCGAAGCGACCAAAATGTGCGAGGCGGCCGGTGTGGCCGTGTTCATCATGGACAACTCCATCTCGCCGGATGCCACCTATGTTTCCATGATCCAGTCGGATAACTACACGCTGGGCACGCTGGTGGGCGCGGACATCGCGGCGCACTTCGGCAGCACCGAGATCAACCTGGGCCTGCTGAGCGGCAACGTGGGCAACGCGCTGGGCGTCGCCCGCCGGATGGGCACGCTGGCCGGTATTGTGGAAGCGCAGCTGGAAAAGAGCGGCGAAGCCAAAGTGAACATCGTCGCGCAGGGCTGGGGCGGCTGGAATCAGGCGGATGGTCAGAAGGCCGCAGAGGATATGCTGACCGCCGCGCCGGAGATCAACTGCATCTTTGCTGAGAATGACGATATGGCGCTGGGCGCCCGTGAAGCCTGCCTGGCCATCGGCCGCAACGACATCATCATCTGCGGTGCCGACGGCAACAAGACCATGTACAGCCTGATCAAGGAAGGCGGCCAGATGCTGGCGACCGGCCGCAACGACCCCGCCGAGTGCGCCACCAAGGTTCTGGAAACCATCGAAAAGTGGAACGCGGGTGAGGCAGTGCAAAAGCTTGTGTACCTTACCCCGGTCAGCGTGAATGCCTCCAATATCGACACCTACTATAACCCCGATTCGACTTTCTAAACGCCTGTCGGGAAAACCGGACAACAGAAGCCCCTGGCTGTGCCCAGGCATAGCCAGGGGCGGCCTTTACCCAAACAGAACATGAATCAAACAGGGAGGCGAGCCCGCATTGAAGATGTTTATTGACGGGAAGCAGGTCGACGCGAGCGACCACGGTACGCTGGATATCGTCAATTCTGCGACAGGCGAGTGGATCGACACGGTGCCGGTCGCAACCGCGCTGGATGTAGAACAGGCCATTGCGGCAGCGCAGCAGGGAAAAGTGATTTGGGCACAGACACCGGCGCATGAGCGCACCCGGCTGATGCTGGCGTGCGCCGATGCCGTTGATGCAAAGCGCGAGGAGCTTGCCCGCTCGCTCAGCCTTGAAATGGGCAAGATTATCCGGGAGGCCAGGAGTGAAATCCGCGTCTGCGCACAGATCCTGCGGGGGTTTGCTGAAAAGGCGGCCCACCTGTACGGCCGAACCCTTACGGACTACCAAATTGGTACCGAGAAGGATATCCTGTTCACACGCCGGGAGCCGTTGGGTGTGGTGGCGTGCATTTCACCGTTCAATTACCCGGTGGAGCTGTGCACGCAAAAATTTGCGGCAGCGCTGGCCGCAGGCAATGCCGTGATCATTAAACCGGCGTCGGATAACCCGCTCACGGTGATGCGCGTAGTCAGCATCTGCCTGGAGCAGGGCATACCCGGAAATGTGCTGCAACTGGTATGCGGCGGTGGCGCGTCGGTGGGCAACCAGCTGGCTGCCAGCGCGCAGATTAACGCCATCAGCCTGACGGGGAGCACGCCGGTGGGGCAAACGGTTGCCAGGGCGGGCGCCGACACGCTGAAACGCGTTTTTCTGGAACTTGGGGGAAACGACCCCTATCTGGTGTTTGACGATGCGGACATGGAGCAGGCAATCCGGGACGCGGTGCAGGGCCGGGTGCAAAACGCCGGGCAAACCTGCTGCTCCCCCAAGCGCTTTCTGGTGCAGGATACGGTGCGGGAGCCGTTTATCGCGG
Source organism: Candidatus Limiplasma sp. (assembly GCA_963666755.2). GTDB lineage: Bacteria > Bacillota > Clostridia > Christensenellales > Aristaeellaceae > CAXXOK01. The sequence continues at coordinate 1,658,729 of CAXXGW010000009.1, read as the reverse complement.
GGGTCATCAAACGCCTGCAAGGTCTGAAGCAGGGGAGCCCGCTGGAGGAAGAAACGGAGCTGGGGTGCCTGATCAGCGAACGCGCTGCACAGGAAGTGCTCCGGCAGGTGGAACTGACCGTACAGCAGGGCGCAAAACTCCTGTATGGCGGTAACCGGATCGGGCAAACCTACTTCGAGCCGACCGTATTGGACGGAGTAACCCTTTCCATGGATATCGCAAGGGATATGGAGGTTTTCGGCCCTGTGTTCCCGATCATGACGTTCCATACGGAGGCGGAGGCGGTCGAAATGGCGAACGCCACCTGTTACGGCCTGCAGGCGGGCGTTATGACCCTCAACATGAACCGTGCGATGCGCGTGGCTGCGCATCTGCAGTGCGGCGGCGTCGTCATCAACAGCTCCGGGAACTACCGCCATCTGGACCAGCCGTTTGGCGGCTACAAGATGAGCGGCGTGGGCCGTGAAGGCGTAAGCGTGACGCTGGAGGAAATGACGCAGGAGAAAACCTACATCCTGAAAAACGTTTTGGCCTGAAGTGTTTCACGAGGGCTGTGTGTAGCGGGAATGTGCTTCGGGAGTCCCGTACGCAAGGCACGGTGCGGCAGAACCTTGTTGCCGCAGCACAAGACACAAACTTATCACAGCGTGTACGTTCAAAACGGATGTCCGCCTCCAAAGAGGCCGGGCATCCGTTTGGGTATGCAGGTTTTTAGAACAGTGAAATGACGGGGCTTGATGGGATGGGCAACACGGCTGCATCACGGCGGTAACACGGTCGGCACATCCAGTGCGGCCGCAGGCACGCGTTTGCTCCTGCTTTGACAGCGTTCCATACGGTCGAAGATGTATTACTCATTTGCCAAGGTCTGCAAGGTGATTTTCTGGCTGGCGATGTACACACGGTGGAACTCGTCCATGGGGTAGCCAAGGTTTTCGTTGGTAATAGCCTGCTTGCTGTATAAAAGCCAGACCAGCTTCCATGTGGCGCGCCCCTGATTGAGCGCGTCGTTGAGCACCGTACCCAGCAGGGAGCCCTGCTTGAGCGCCTCCAGCGCGGGCTCGGTCGCGTCGACGCCGACGACAGGCATGTATCGCCCGCCGGAAAACCAGCCTGCCGCTTTCAGCGCATCGATGGCGCCCAGCGCCATATCGTCATTATTGGAGATGACGCACTCAATGCGGCTGCCCCATGTGGCCAGAAAGCCCGCCATTTTCTCCTGCCCGATGGAACGCTCCCACAGCGCCGTATCCTCGGCCAGCCTTTCGGTGCGGAAACCGGCTTCGGTAATGGCCTTCAAGGTATAGGTGGTGCGCAGTTCCGCATCCTGATGGCCCGGCTCGCCTTTCAACAGCACATACTGGATGATGCCGTCGCTGTTTGTGTCGGCCTCGGGGTGCTTGGTAAACCAGTCCACGACCAGTTCTCCGCACAGGTAACCGGTTTCCTTGGGATCGGTGCCCACGTAATAAGCGCCGCTGTACAGGGCCAGATCCTCCGGCGAAGGTTCGCGGTTTACAAACACAAGCGGCACGTTTTTCCGCTTTGCCAATTGCAGCAGGTAGACCGCCGATGTGCGGTCTACCGGGTTAATAATCAACGCGTCCACATTTTCGTCCAGCATGGTCTGCACCTGATCGAACTGCAGGTTCTGGTCGTTAGCGCTGTCCATGGTGAGTACATTGGCGCTGCCTTCGCCTTCCTTCTCGATCTGGCGGACAACGCTGCTCATGAACGTATCGGTGGCGTTGTAGATGCATACGCCGATTTTTGGCAACTCCGCGCGCGCGGGTTGGGGCGCGGCTGCGCACAGGCAAAGGACGCAGGCCAATGTAAAAGGCAGAAACGGTTTCTTCATCGGTTTGATCCCCTCCGGCGGCAAAGCCGCCTATTGCAACAACGGAAAGGCGATGCTTACATTCCGGGCGCTGTACAGGTTGCTGAGCGTAATCAACCGGGGTTCGACCATCACGCTGGTTACGCTGCCGTACTTGAGAGCGGCAATCGCCAGTGCACACCCGCGATACCCCATGGTGTAGGGCGCAGGCAGCACCAGTGCTGCCGCCAGCCCCTGTTCCAACAGGGATACGTCCTCCGGGTTTGCGTCGATGCCGATGATGGGATTGTCCACCCCCAGCAAGCCCTGCTCGCGCAGATGCACGGCAGCTAGCGTTGCCTCGCCTGTGAGCGCGATCACCACGGCATTTTGATCCGCAAGGATGCGTACATCGTTCGGCAGAGACGACGCATCGGCCCAATCTGCCCAATTGATTGAGGCGGTGAGCGTTTTGCCCAGCGCGTCTTTCGCCCCCTGCAGGCGTTGCCCGGCGGCCGTATCTTTGCCGGTCAGGAAAAGGATGCGCGTGGCGCTTAAAAACTGCGCCTGCCCGGCGGCCAACCGTCCCATCAGTACATCGTCGCTGGCGGCACAGGGGGTTTCCGGTATGGTACGGTCCAGCAGTGCAAGCGGCAGATCTGTTGCCGCGCAGGACTTTATTACGGCCGAAACCAGTACGTCATCGCCCGCATACAGCAGAATGGCCGCGATGCCGTCGGTTTGCAGCTCGGCAATCTGCCCCGCAGGATCATTCCGGTTCAGCGTAACCATCGTAAGCTTATCCTTCGCCTCGCTGGCGGCGGCTTCGGCGCCGTAGCGCAGTTGCAACAGGAAGCTGCCCGTATCCTCCTGCGTCAGCAAGGCGATGGTGTGCGTTTTGACCGGGGGGCTCCCCTGGGTGTCATGAAACCCGACAAACATGACGACCAGCGAGGCGCACAGGCACAGTACGGCAATCAGCACAGGGCGTTTCACGGTTCCACCTCCCTGCCGCGGGGGATGCGGATGGTAACCAGCGTGCCGCACCCCTCTTCACTTTCGATAGTCAGGCCATATTGCTTGCCGAACGTCAGCTGGATGCGCTCGTGCACATTGCGAAGCCCGATACCGCCCATGCCGGCCGGCCGGCTGAGGATGCCGCTCAGCTGCTCCTCGGCGATACCGACGCCGTCGTCCGTCACGGTAAAGCGCAGCTCGTCCCCTTCGATATAGGCGCGCACCGCGATGTGGATGGACGCGCCGTCGGCCTCGTCAATGGCGTGGTTCAGGGCGTTCTCCACCAGCGGCTGCAATACCAGCTTTACCGTACGCTCCTTGAGGGTCTCGGGGTCGGCCTCAATGGTACAGTCAAACTTATCCTGAAAGCGCATCTTCTGGATAATCACATAATTGCGCACGTGCTCGATTTCCTCCGCGACGGAGATCACGCTTTTCCCCTTGCTGATGGAAATGCGGAACAGCTTTGCCAAAGCCGATACCATGATAATCGCCTCGCGGCTGCGCCCGCGCTCCTCCATCCAGATGATGGAATCCAGCGTGTTATACAGAAAATGCGGGTTAATCTGCGCCTGCAGGGCGTTCAGCTCATACAGGCGCTTGGTTTCCTGCTCGTGCACAATCTGCGCCATCAGCTCGCGGATGCGGGTCAGCATATGGTTAAAGGCGGTGGCAACCGAACGGATTTCGCTGAAACCCCGCTCGGTAATGGTCACGTTCAGGTCGCCCGCCTCCACCTTGCGCATTTTGTGCTCCAGATGGGTGATGGGCCGTGTAACCCAGTAGGCTACGAGCGTTGCGGTTCCCAGCGCGATAAACGCGGCCGACAGCAACACCAGCGACATGATGCGGATAAACGCCATCTGCGATTGCAGAATTTCGTCAATATAGGCAACGCCGACCATGCGCCAGCGCGTCTGGTTAATAACGGTAATAATGAGCACGCGCTCCCGGCCGTTTTGCTTATCCCGCGTCAGGCCTACGATCTGCCCCTGCACGGCGGCAATATCCTCCCGGGCCTGATCGGCATAGATCAGCTGCAGTTGCGGGTGGGCAACCAGCACATCGGATTCGTCCAGCACGTAAGTGTAACCGCTGTCGCCCAGCTTTACCTTATCGGTCAGGGCGGCAAAGTTAGAATAGCCGATATCCATGAGCATGATGCCCGTTTGCTGCTGCCCGCCCGACATATAGGTGACCGCGCGCGAAAGCGTTATCACATAATTATGCTGGTCAGCAAAGATGTCCTGCACGTAGGGGCGGGAAAACATGGTGAGCGTCCCTTCCTGTTTGAGCGCCTCGACAAACCAGCGGCGCTGGCGGATATCGTTGCCGCTAACGCGCAGCTTGCCGCTGGTGGCATACAGGCAATCTCCCTGCCCGTTAAAAAACGCGAGGGCGGTAATATCGGAATTGGAGCGCGCCAGCAGCTCAATTTGGGCGTGCCACGCCACATCCAGCTCGGGGTTCACAGGGATCAGCGATGTGGCAAAGTGCAGGGTGGAAAGGGTGGAATCCACGTACTGATCGACCACGTTTACGCTTTGCAGCACGGTTTCCTTGGTGCGCTCAATCGCGTTTTCCGACAACAGCCGGCTGATGAAGGGCACCAGCGCGCCGCTCATAAAGATCAGCAGTACTGCCGTAAAAAGCAGCAGCCCAAGGATCATGAGCGTGTGCAGGCTGTGCCCAGTCTGTCGCAGACGCTCCTTCATGCCGGACTCACGCCCTTACCCGTGCGCGCCTGTGAGGGGGATACCCCGAAATATCGCTTAAACGCGTGGCTGAAATAGCTGGGGTCTGCAAGGCCTACGCTTTGGGCAATCTCGGTTGTTTTTTTATTCGTGGCGGTCAGCAGTTGCATGGATAAATCCATACGAAGGCGGGTCAGGGTCTGGTGGAAGGTTTCCTTCTTTTCCTGTTTATAGATGGCGCTGAAGTAGCTGGCAGAAACGTGCAGCTCGCGGCAGAGCAGCTCCACGCTCATATCGGGGTCGGTAAAATGCGCGTTCAGGTAGGCTTCCGCCTGATGGGCAAGGTTAGCCGAAGCGCTGGCCCGGCCGGTCAGGATTGCGTCCTGCAGCCTTCCGGACAGCTCCTTGAAAATCGCGGTCGCCTTGCCCACATCCGGCTCCCGCATCAGGGCGTTCAGCGTGGCGTTGTTCTCGCCCAGGATATCCACATCGGCGTTCATATCGCGCGCGGTGCGCAGGAGGGTAAGCATAACCTCCAGCAGGTAAACGCGGTAGTTATGCGGCGTGGGCCTGTCCAGCGCGCCCATAAGGGTGTCCAGCGCCCGCTCCGCCTCGTCGCGGTTGCCCATTTTAATCACATTGGCCAGCGTGCGCAGCAGGGTTTCGTTGGCAACCTGCTCGGTACGGCTGCCGGGTTCGATATCGGTTACGCACAGGATGTCACTGCCGCCCTGCAGCACGCTGTGATCCAGCGCCGATACAGCCTGCCGCGCGCAAACGCGCAGATCCTCCAAATCGAAACACGGCGCGCCCAGACCGATAGCAGGCTCAACATCCAGAAAGCGCAGCACGGTTTTCCTGACCACGTCCAACGCCTCCTGTACGCGCAGGAACGCCTCCTCCGTTTCGTCAGGCAGGAAGAACAGCACCGCCACCATGCTGTCGAAGTGGAACACCTGCGCGGGGTAGTAATCGGCCAGCACCTCCCGCGTGATGTTGATAATCGCCTGTTTCATCAGCTCCGGATCGTTCAAATCGGACGGAAGCTCCTGCCGGGCGGTGGGGTGGCGCATTACGGCCACGGCATACTGCCGGGCCTGCAGCGTGAGCTGGTAGCGCGAGGCTTCGCGGCGGGCCGCCTCCACATCCATGCCGCCGGTCAGCAGCGAGGTGAGCAGCATCTCCCGCAATAACGGCAAACTTTCAGAAAAATTCGCGCGCAGACGGTTGATATCCCGCTGCACGGAAAACTCGTCGTCCAACTTCTGGCGGGTATCGGCCAGCACGGCGTTCAGCTCCGTGGAGGAGATGGGCTTTAATAAATAGTCCATGCTCTTAAAAGCCATGGCCTGCCGCGCAAACTCAAAATCGTCATATCCGGTCAGGATAATAAAATGCACCGTGGGGGATTTGCGGCGAATTTCGCGGCACATGGCAAGCCCGTCCATCAGCGGCATGCGGATGTCGGTCACAATCAGGTCGGGGTTGAGCGCTTCGCACAGCTGCACACCCTCCAGCCCATTTTCCGCCGTGCCGACGACTGTGAACCCCAAGGCTTCAAAAGGGATCACTTCCAATAATCCGTTGAGGATTTCACGCTCGTCGTCCACCAGCAGGAGCTTGTACATCAGCCACACCTCCGCATTGATTATGCAGGCCTTCGGGCACAAAGTCAATTCGGAAAATTCTGTTTTCCTGTCGGATATGATAGGAGAATTTCCACAATTCACAATGGATAATCGCATTCAAATTCCGACCCGATTCCTGTAAGATGCGATCATGAAGCATATGCGGAACCATGTTCCCCAATGCCGACAAGGAAAAAGGAGAGATGTATCCATGAAAAAGCTCGTTTCTCTGCTGCTGGCGCTGGTTATGGCGCTGGGCCTGTTCACCGCCGCCGTGGCCGAAGGCAATGCGCAGGTGTTCTGGTACACGTTCAGCGACGTGTATCTTTCCTCCGTGCGTACCAGCCTTGACGCCGCCCTGACCGCGAAGGGCATCACGTTTGTCGATCAGGATGCCAACGCCACACAGGCCACCCAGACCGACCAGATCAACACCGCCATCGCCAGCGGCACCAATCTGCTGGTTGTGAACATCTGCGAAACCGGCGCCGACGGCATCGCCCAGAACGTGGTCGACAGTGCCAAAACCGCCAGCGTTCCGCTGATTTTCTTCAACCGTTCCGTTTCCCAGGATGTTGTGAAGAGCTATGACAAGTGCGTGTTCGTCGGCACCAACTATGAAGAAGCCGGCATCATGCAGGGCCAGATGATCGGCAACTACCTGCTGGCTAACTACGACAAGTACGACCTGAACAAGGACGGCGTCATCAGCTACGTCATGTTCAAGGGCGACGAAGCCAATCAGGAAGCCATTGCCCGCACCAAGTACGGTGTGGAAGATGCCAACAAGATCCTTGAGGCCGCCGGCAAGCCCGCCCTCAAGTTCTATGACGACAGCAACACCAAGCAGTATCTGGTAGACCAGAACGGCACCTGGAGCCGTCAGGTTGCGCTGGATTACATGCAGACCATCCTTGCCCAGTACAGCGAAGCCAACAACAACATGGTCGAGCTGGTGATCGCCAACAACGACGAAATGGCGATCGGTGCTGTGACCGCCCTGCAGGCTGCGGGCTACAACAGCGGCGACAAGACCATCCCCGTGTTCGGTGTGGATGCGACGGAAGATGCCAAGGCGCTGATCGCTGCGGGCCAGATGGCCGGCACCATCAAGCAGGATGCCGAGGGCATGGCCGACGCCATCGCCACCATCTCCGCCAACATGATCGCGGGCACCGATATGTTCGCGGGCCTGAATGCCAACTACGTGGTTACCGACGGCTGGAAGGTCGCCATCCCGTACGCGGTGTACACCGGCGAGTGAGCTTTTGCGACGCAAACCTTGATTCCTGAAAAATGCGCGGAGGGGCTGCAAAGCCTCTCCGCGCGGATTTGAATTTTTACCCCTGTATGTTCGCCCGACGGTCGGGGCGCGCGCGGGGCGACCCTCCCAAAGGAAGGAGCATCCCAAACATGGAGCAACATAACGATGGAAAGGTTCTGCTGCGCATGGAAGGCATCAGCAAGAGCTTTCCGGGCGTACAGGCGCTGGACAATGTTTCCCTGAACGTGAGGGCCGGAACCGTGCACGCGCTGATGGGGGAGAACGGCGCCGGGAAAAGCACGTTGATGAAGTGCCTTTTCGGCATTTATAACAAGGATTCCGGGCATATTTTTCTGGAGGGTCAGGAGATTAACTTCAAATCCTCCCGCGAGGCGCTGGATAACGGCGTCGCTATGGTGCATCAGGAGCTGAATCAGGCGCTCAAACGCAGCGTGATGGACAACATCTGGCTTGGGCGTTACCCCAAAATTTCAAAATGGATCCCGCTGGTGTCGGAGCGGAAAATGTACGCCGATACCATGAAAATTTTTAAGGATTTAAGCATTAAAGTCGACCCCAAAACCATCATGAGTACGCTGCCCGTATCGCAGCGGCAGATGGTGGAAATCGCCAAAGCCGTATCCTACGGCGCAAAGGTGATTGTGTTTGACGAGCCCACTTCCTCGCTGACCGAGCAGGAGGTCGAGCATCTGTTCCGCATCATAAACATGCTGCGCGACCGGGGCTGCGGCATCATCTACATTTCTCATAAAATGGAGGAGATTCTGCGCATCTCCGACGAAGTGACCATCATGCGCGACGGCCAGTGGGTGGCGACCAAACCCGCCAACGAGCTGACCATGAACCAGATTATCCGGCTCATGGTGGGGCGCGAACTGACCAACCGTTTCCCCCCGAAGGAGCATACGGTCAGCAATGAGGTCGTGCTCAAGGTGGAGGGCCTGACCGCCCTGTACTCCCACCTGAAGGATGTGTCCTTCGAATTGAAAAAGGGTGAAATTCTAGGCGTTGCCGGTTTGGACGGCTCCGGGCGTACGGAGCTGCTGGAAAACCTTTTTGGCATCGCTACCCGCAAAAGCGGCAAATTATACAAAAACGGGGCGCGTATCCATAACCGCACCCCGCAGGAATCCATTGCAAACGGGCTGGCCATGGTAACAGAGGAACGCCGCGCCACCGGCATTTTCAGCATTCTGGATGTGCGCAGCAACACGGTTATCTCCTGCCTGAAAAAATGCCGTTCCGACAAGCTGCTCCACCTGAGCAACCGCAAAATGCAGCAGAAAACCCAATGGTCGGTCGATCGAATGCGGATTAAAACCCCGTCGCTTTCCACCAAAATTCGCGCGCTGTCGGGCGGTAACCAGCAAAAGGTTATTTTGGGCCGCTGGCTTTTAACCGATCCGGAAATTTTCCTGATGGACGAGCCCACGCGCGGCATTGATGTCGGCGCGAAGTACGAGATTTACCAGATCATTATCGATATGGCACGCGAAGGCAAATCCGTGATTATGGTGTCCTCCGAAATGCCGGAATTGCTGGGCGTTTGCGACCGAATCCTGGTCATGTCCAACGGCAGGCTCGCGGGCGAAGTGGATACCGCCAGCACCACGCAGGAAGAAATTATGACCCTCGCGGCCAAGTATATGTAAGGAGGCGGCCAACCCATGAGTCAGCAAAAGCAAGGAAAACTTCAAAAGCGCATTCAGGATTTTCATGCCTTAAGCCGTGGCGACCAGTTCCGTGAAGTGGGCAACTGGCTGTTGGACCATGCGATGATTATCATCATCGTGCTGCTTTGCATATACATCCAAATCCAGCGGCCTGCGTTTTTACAGATCGCTTCCATTGTGAACATTATCCAGCTGACGGCTTCGCGCCTGCCCATCGCGCTGGGCATCGCGGGTGCCATCATCCTGACCGGCACCGACTTGTCCGCCGGACGTATCGTGGGCCTGAGCGGCTTTGTGGCGGCCATCATGCTGCAAAAAGTGGGGATCGCCAACAAATTTCTGACGGCCATCGGCCCCCAGTCCATCTGGCTGGTCATCCCCGTGGTGCTGGCGCTGGGCGCGCTTATCGGCATCGTGAACGGCTTCTGCGTGGCCAAGTTCAAGCTGCACCCCTTTATTGTGACGCTTTCCACGCAGTTGCTGACCTACGGCGCCTACCTGACGCTGAGCAACGCGGTGCAGATTTCAAATCTGGACGAGAGCTATACCACCGGCTTTGTGATGAAGGCGATGTTCAAGCTGGGCAATACCCCGGTGATGAGCTATGTGGGCTATGCCATTATTGTGACCATCATCATGTGGTTCATCTGGAATAAAACCACCTTCGGCAAAAACATGTTCGCCGTGGGCAGCAACGAGGAAGCCGCCCGTGTATCCGGCGTGAACGTGACCATGACCATCATCGGCGTGTTTGCGCTGGCAGGCGCCACCTACGGCTACACTGGCTTTGTGGAAGCGGCCCGTCTGGGCGCGAGCACCGGAACCGTGGGTCTCAACTACGAGCTGGACGCCATCGCGGCCTGCGTTATCGGCGGCGTATCGTTTGTAGGCGGCATTGGTAAGATCAGCGGCGTGATTATGGGTGTAATCCTGATGCAGCTGATTATCAGCGGCATGACGTTCCTGGGCATCAGCGGCAACACGACCTACATTATCAAGGGTCTGGTGATTCTGATTGCCTGCGCCATCGACATGCGCAAGTACCTTACCAAAAAGTAAGCAGAGCTGCGTGTAACCAGTTAAAACGAAGAATCCCGCCCCCTTCATTTTCTGCAAAGAAAGGAAGGGGGCGGGATTTTGTCATGCAGGATGAGGATGCTGATGCGTTATGGTTTTGCCATCCGACAAGCCAGTTGAATCGGATCCCAAAGCGCGCCGTCGGCGGAAGAAAAAACAAAGTCGACTTCGGCCAGCTGCGCACAGGTCATACCGGCGGCAATCGCCACCGCCAGCGCATTGATGCGCGAGGCGACGTTCTTGGCGCCCCAACCCTGCGCGCCCAGCAAACGCCGCGTGCCGGGGTCGTACACAAGTTTGAGCGTCACATCCCGCGGGTTGGGGCAGATGCCCGGGCGATCTACACCGCTAAAGGTAACGCTGGCAACCGCGTGACGCTCCCCGCGCGCTTCCTCTTCGGTCAGCCCTGTGCGCGCAATTTCCAACCCATCCAGATGCAGCGAGAAGGTGCGCAGCTTTCCTTCCGTCACATGGGCGCAGGTACCGGCGGCGTATAACCCCGGCACATCCGTTTCAAAATTCGGCTTAATGCGGGCAAAGCCATCGGCGTCCAGTGTTGCGCCGGTGCCTGCCAATAGCCCGGTACGGGGCCTGACGCCACTTGTGCACAGGCACAGATCGCAGGGATAGCTTCCCCCGCCAGTTTGGAGTGTTTCCACATACGTGCGACCCTCAAAGGCTGTAACCGATTCCCCCAGACTGAACTGCACGCCCTGCGCTTCCAGCTTTTGACGGATCAGCTGCGCCACCGGCTCGTCAAACAAGGGGAGCAAGCGGCGTTCCCTGTCCACAATACGCACGTTGCGACCGCGCGTAAGCATTGCCTTAGCCAGTTCCAACCCCATAACGCCGCCGCCCAGAATGACAATATCCCGTATGTAGGGGCTCTTTAAGAACTCCCGCAGAAACAGAACATCCCCTACGGTGCCCAGCGTGTGCACACCCATTTTTTCCGACCCCGGCACCTGCGGCAGCGGCGTTTCCGCGCCGGTTGCCAGCACCAGATGGTCGTAGCGGTCGGTCAGCACCTGTCCGGCATCCAAATTCCGTACGGTTATCTCATGCCGGGCGGCGTCAATGTGCTCCACTTCATGGCGGAGATGAACCTCGATGTCCAGCGCACGCATCTGGTCGGTTTTGGAGCGGATGGCATCGCCCAGACTTTCCTGCGGGTTTGCCAGATAATACGGCAAGCCATACTGACCGCAGGAAAGAAATCGCCCGCGCTCATAAACCGTGATTTCCGCAGGCGATTGTGCCGCAATCGTCTGTGCGGCGGAAATGCCCGCGGCTACACTGCCAACAACGATGATCCTCATGCTGTTCCGCTCCATCCCTTTGCGGTTTACCCCCGAGGCCACCCTGTGGCGTGGGGGTGTCTGTTGCCGAAGCCTGTGACGGGCTTATGATTGCGGTGCAAACCATGCACGCGAGGGTTATAAAGGCAACGCGATGTAGGATTTCCATTGCGAGGTTCGGCACCCGTGCATCCCTGCCTGCGCCAGCTGGTTTTTCAGCCGGAAAACAGGTTGATGGACACCGGAATAGGGTTCGACCCGCAAAGACTGATTCCCTACCGGCCAACCCTCATTCGGCAAGAAACTGCGGCAGGCTGCCCGCATGGGATACAGAGGCGCTCTGCTTCCCGAAAACGGAAAACAGCGCGCCAGGCGGGTGAATACCTTTTGTTTACTGCAATTCGGGGATGCGCTCGCCAACGCCACCGTGCGGCCGCGGGATCACATGCACGCTGATGACCTGCCCAAGGCGTTTGGCGGCCATCTGCCCGGCTTCCACCGCGGCCTGCACAGCGCCCACATCGCCCTGTACAAATACTGTGACCATCCCGGCCCCGATTTTTTCCTGCCTGACCAGCGATACATTGGCGGCTTTCAGCATTGCATCAGCCGCCTCATAGCTTGCGGTCAGGCCGTAGGTTTCCACCATGCCAAGCGCCTGCAGTTTTCCGCTTTCCAGAACGTTTTTGTCCGGCATTGTTCGAATCTCCTCTCAAGCTGTGGAATTATTTAACGTTGCTCTTGGGGGGCATGATCTGCGCCATATCCGCGTGCGGGCGGGGGATCACGTGGCTGCAAAGCAGCTCGCCCACGCGGTTGGCGGCGGCCTCCCCGGCCTCCACAGCTGCCTTGACCGCGCCGACTTCACCCTGTACGATCACGGTTACGAGTCCGGCGCCGATGGTATCGCTGCCGACATATTCCACATTGGCGGCCTTGAGCATGGCGTCCGTCGCTTCTACATTGCCAACCAGACCTTTTGTTTCGACAAAACCGAGTGCTTTCATGTGGGTTCCTCCTCCAAAGATTTGATGGGGGATGCTGGTTGTCCTGTACACATAGGAACAATAAGGGGTGGGGGAAATGCGTGCCGACCGCTACATGCATCCGGCGGGAAACGGATGTGCGTCATTCTCTCTCGTTCAACAGCGCAATCGGTGCATAGGAGGCGTACAGAGCTGGAAGGAAGTAGCCATGAATCACGTTGCCTGCACGACTTTGCCTGCACGTGGCGCTACCGCATTCGCGGCATCGCGCCCCGGCTGTGTTACACCACCCGCAAACCGCCTTCCGCCAACACACAGCGCCGCCTTCTGCAAAAGCTCTTTGCACAGGTGATGCCCTCGCCCGTCGGCCCGGCAATCGTCATCGTGCAATGCCCTTCTCCGCCAATGCCCACCCCTGCTTTGGTTGCGCTGTTTTTCACGAAAATGGTAGTCTCAATCGCACGCCCAAACACCGTCATGTGGGTTACGTTCTGGCTGAAAATCGACGCGGTGTGCCGGTTGCCGTGCTCGGCAGCGACGGCAAACTGTACGGCTTCTTCAAAGCTTGTGCAGCGCACGATGGGCAATACCGGCATCATCTGTTCCACCGTGACAAACGGATGGTTTGCGGCTACTTCACAGATCACAAGCCGACACTTTGGGTCTCCCTGAATGCCGATGGCATCCAAAATGCGGGTTGCGTCCTGCCCAACCCAATCTTTATTGACCTCATAGCCGCCGCCCGGCTGCGCTTTCAGGACAATCTCGGTCAGCCTTTGCGTCTGTTCCGGGGTAATCAGGTGCGCACCCTGCTTGCACAGGGAAAACAGGAGCCCGTCATACACATCCTGCACCGCGAAAACTTCTTTTTCGGCAAAACAAAGGATGTTGTTGTCAAACGACGCGCCTTCGTAAATCTTTCGGGCGGCCAGTTCCACATCGGCCGTCTCATCCACAATCACAGGGGGATTCCCCGCGCCCGCGCCCACGCATTTTTTACCGCTGCGCAACAGCGCGTTGACCATGCCCATGCCGCCCGTACCCACCATCAGCCGCACCTTGGGGTTTTCCGAGAGCTGATGCACCGAATCCATGGTTGGCTCCCGCGTCATAGTAATCAGGTTTGGAGGCGCGCCCGCCTCCACCATAGCGCGGTGCAGCGCCTGCAGGCACTCCGCGCTTACCCGTTTGGCGCGGGGGTGTACGTTAAAGACCACAGTGTTGCCGCCCGCGATCATGCTGATGGTATTGTTAATGATCGTCTCCGTCGGGTTGGTGGTGGGGGTGATGGCGCAGATAACGCCGTAGGGGCCGTACTCCTCCAGCATAAGCCCGGTATCGCCGGAGATGGCATCGGTGGTCAGGCACTCGGCGCCGGGCGTTTTATTGATAATCGCCAGATGCTTTTCCACCTTATCCTCATAACGGCCCATGCCGGTTTCTTCGACGATTTGCCGGCTCCACTCCTCCACGTGCATGCGCGCACACCGGCGGATAGCCTCAATTACGCGTTGGCGATCTTCCACCTTACGCGTGACCCAAAGCTGCTGCGCTGCGTAGGCCGCGTTCACAGCGTCCTCCACGCGCTCAAACACGCCGTCCTGCCCACCAGTAACGGCTGCGGGGGCAGGAGAGGCAGAGCGAACACCCGCTTTTGGCGGGGCGGCAGGCTGCCGGTGATCCAGATCGGCCACCACCTGCCGGACGATTTGCTGTAGCTGCTGGTCACTGATATTCATATGCCGTATCGTCCCTTCCCGGCCTCGCCCGCAGGCGGGGTTAAAGCATTTTGCGGCGGATTACCTCGGCGATGACCTGCTCCTTACGCGAGCCCTGCGGCACGGCACTTGCCTGTGCGGGCGCCGACGCGTGCGGTCTGGCGGGAGCAGAAGGCGCGGTTTCTCCCGGCAGGTTGCGGATCGCCGCGGCAATCACCCGCTGCGTGACCTGCGCTTTCTGTGGCTCAGCCATGCCTTGTGCAGCGGCTGACACAGGTGCTCGGGGACTCGCCGATGCGTGTGTGAACGGCGGGCTCGCCGGCATTTCGGCAGAAGTACTTGCCGCTGCTTGGTTTACGGCTTGCGCGCCTTCCGCCTGCGCAGCGGCGGCTTTCATCTTCGCCGGAGCGGATTCCGACTGCCGTTCGGTATACCGATAGGATTGCATGACAAATTCCGGAATCTTCGCCATGAACGCTGCCTCCTTCCGGGTACTGGGAAAACTGGATGGGGGAGTACCGCCTACCGTTTGCCCCGGGGCGGAATGTGCAGCATCGTGCGCACCTCGTCGGGGGTGGCGGGCAGCATCCCCTTGCTTTTCACGATGTCGCTCAGCTGCGCCATCATGGCGGCGTTATTATCCACACGGGTGGTGGGGTTGAGGTAGTCGCTGTCCTCAAAGCCGATGCGCACGGTGCTGGCACCCTTATCCAGCGCCACCTTGATCAAATCCCATCCGGTGCGGTGCGCTTCGGTGATGCCCCAAAGCGTATCCTCCCGGTTGGGAAAGTTGTCATACAATCCTTCCAGCATGGTGTTAAGCGCCGCCACTGTGGCTGGCATGGCCCCGCCATGCCCCAGCACAATCGCAAACAGGATCGGTTTCACAAACGGATACTGCTGGGCCAGCTCCCGCACGGTGTTGATCATCCCGACCTCAAAAACCTCAATTTCCGGTATCTTGCGGTATTGGAGGATCTGCTCCACACAGTAGCGCACATCCTTAATCGGGTTCTGGTACACCGCGTCGCCCAGGTTGACCGAGCCGACGTTCAGCGAGTTGCACTCAATCCAGTCCGGCTTACAGGGCTGGCAACGCTGCTCGATGGTCAGGTTGGATACGCCGCCTGTGGATATCTCGATCACAATCGGGCAGGCTTCCCGGATATAATCCACCGTTTCTTCCAGAAGGGAAAGATCGTCGGTCAGCTGACCGTTCAGGTCACGGCAATGCAGATGGATCATGCTCGCCCCCGCCTGGTAGCAGGCCAGAGCTTCCCGGGCGATGGCGCGCGGCTGGTTGAGAATATCCGATGCGGCGACGGGGGCGACCGAAAGCATGATCTTTTTCATGAGCCATGGCTCCTCACGGTTTATTTCCAGTACATATAATGGTCGTTTACGGCAGGGTCGATCAGGTCGGCGCGTTTGGTTTCGATAATCTCCAACAGTTGCCGGTGCAGACCGATAAAGTTATCCAAATCTCCCTGCCGGAGGATTTTCTGCAGCGTCCGGGCGCGGGAAGGGATGGTCAGCCTCGTTACGTAATCCGAAATGCTGGCCAACTGGGGGTTGCCCGTGGCTTCGGTAATCAGGTTATGGAAATGCGTATCGCAATCCATAATCACATCCGCCTTGGGCAGGGGGCTGCGCACCGCTTTCTCCAACGCCGTGAGCGCCGCGCGCAGGTCCTGCAGGTTGGCGGGGAGGCCCTGCCGCCCCACGACCACGTGCAGCGTGCCGGTGTCGATCACCCGGCGCATCTCCACAAAATCGTTCCAGCTGTTTTTTTGCAGAATGATGCTGTAGAGGATCGGATCCAGCATCTTCTGGCTGTACTGCTCATTAACGAAGGTGCCGTCCGCACGCCGGATATAACAGACGCCGTAAGCCTCCAGCTTCTTGATGGCTTCCCGCACGGAATTGCGGCCCGCGCCCATGCGGCGGCTGAGCTCCGTTTCGGTCGGGAGGCGGTCGCCGGGGGAAAGCCGACCTTCAATGATGTCCTGAATGATGCTTTCCATCACCTGGTCTACCACGGATCTCTTTTGCACGTTACGACATCCCTTTTTTCAGATTGCCGACAGGCGCATCCGATGCGCCGGTGCTTAATGCATCAAGTGCGTCGGCAGCAGGATGATGTCCGGGAAAATCACCATCAGCGCGATGCACACAAACGTTGCCACTAAAAAGAACGAGAGCGTTTTCATGACGGAGCCTACGCGTACCTTCATCAGGTCGCACGCCACATAGATGCACATCCCCACCGGGGGCGTGACCAGCCCAACGCCGATGATGACCGTAATCAACACGCCCAGCACAATCGGGTCAATGCCCACGGAGATGGCAATGGGGTAGATGATGGGCATAAACAGCGTCAGCGTTGCGATCGACTCCATGAACATCGTCACAATGAAGAAGATCAAGAGGATCATCACCAGAATGAGCTGCGGGTTGGTGGTGAAGCCCAGCATGGTGTTGCTGACCCATTTGTCAAACCCGGCGGTGGTTAACAACACCGTATAGAGCTTGGCCGTGCCGATCACGATAAAAATCTTGCCGCTGGTCTTGACTGTTTCACGGAAGGCGAACTTGATGTCGTCCCACTTCAGTTCACGGTAGACCAGACCGCCCGCCACAAGCCCGTACACCACGGCGATTACGCCCGCCTCGGTGGGCGATACCATGCCCGAAACGATCGAACCGACGATGATAATCGGCATCAGCAAGGCCGGAAGGCTGCCCCGCAGCCCGTGCAGAATGGCCTTGACGCTGGTGTGCCCTTCCTCGCGCGGAACATTCTCCTTCTTGGCGATGAAGTAAGACACCACCATCTGCGAAACCCCCAGCAGAATGCCCGGGAGCATCCCACCCAGAAACAGCTTGCCGGTGGAGATGCCGCAGATGCCCGCAATGACGACCATGGGGATGCTCGGCGGAATCACAATGCCGATGGTGGACGAAATCGCGGTGACCGAGACGGTAAACTTCTTGGAGTACCCCTTGCGCACCATTTCCGGCATAAACATGCCGGAAACCCCCGCGGTATCCGCTACGGCGCTGCCGGAGATGCCGGCAAAAATCATGGAGGTCAGCACATTCACATGCGCGAGGCCGCCGTAGAAATGCCCTACCAGCGAGTAGCAGAAATCCATGAGCCGCTTGGAGATGCCTCCCTTGCTCATGGTGAAACCAGCAAAAGTATACAACGGAATCGCTAAAAGTGCAAAGCTGTTCATGCCTTCAAACATACGCTGTGCAACCGTTACAACATTGCCGCCGCCAAGCAGCAGCACACCGCCGATGGCCGACAGCCCAAGCGCGCCGGCGATCGGTACGCCCAGCACCAGCAGCGTAAAAAACGAAATCAGAAGCCAGGCTATCATTGCGCGTCCACCTCCTTCCCGGTTTTTTGCAGGTCGATTACCCAATCCACCAGCGCGGCAAGGCAACACAGCGCACAGGCGATGGGGATCATCATATACACATGCGCCATCTTGAAACGCGGCATGGTGGAAATCACCTGGCGCGCCTTGGTAGAAAGCACAAAGCTGCTGTAGGTAAGCAAAGCATAGAATAAAACCATCAGGAGGCTGACGACGCTTTTTTGAATCTTATGCAGCGTCGGGTTTTTAGCACACAGATCCTCTACCAGATTCACGCGCAGGTGATCTCCGCGCACAGTGATGGCGATTCCGATGATGAACATCGACCAGACGTTGAGATACTGGCTGCTCTCCATATACCACGCAAAGCCGCCGATGCCGGGGATATAGCGCAGAATAACATTGGCCAAAAGGATAACCATCATGATTGCGCACATGGCTACCGACACGAACGTGGCAATCCGGTCAGTCCATTTCTGAATCTTGAGCATGGAACCCGTCCTTTCTGGGGGGGCTCAAAACAACGCGGGGAGGCGAGCGGCAGCGCCACTTGCCTCCCCGCATGGATCACTGGAGGTTTGTTTTCCCCTGTGCTTAGCGGGCAGCTTTCCACGCGGCAAGCTTATCCAACAGATCGCCGTAGGTGGCGGCTTTGTCGGTCAGCACGCTCGCGGTAGCGGCGGCGAAGGGCGCAAGGTCGGGGTAGTTGATCTTCATGCCGGCTTCTTCCAGCTTGCTGACCAGATCGGTGGTCTGCTGCTTGTTCATTTCGCGGTCTGCCGCGGCGGACGCGGTGGCGGCAGCCTGTACGATTTCCTGCTGCTCGGCGCTGAGCTTCTTCCAGGTGCTTTCTGCGATGGTGAAGCACATGCCGGAATAGATGTGGTTGGTCACGCTCAGGTAAGCCTGCACTTCATAAAGATGGTTGTTGTAGATCACGGGGATCGGGTTCTCCTGCGCGTCATAGGTGCCCTGCTGCAGCGCCTGATAGAGTTCGGAAAAGCTCAGCGGCTGGGGGTTGGCGCCCAGCGCGGTCATGGTGGCCATGATCACGGGGTTCTCCGGCGTGCGGATGAGCATGCCTTTCATGTCGTCAGGGGAGTTGACGGGGCCCTTGGAGTTGGTTACGCAACGGAACCCGTTGCAGTAGTGGGTCAGCACGCGCATGTTCATATCCACCAGCGATGCTTCGGCCGCGGCCTCGACTTCGCTGTCCATGAACGCCCACGCTTCGTCGAAATCGGCGAACTGGAAGGGCAGCGCGGAGACGCCCATCTTCGGCTCATACGTAGCAAAGTTGGATGCATCGGTGATGATGATATCCACAGTGCCGGAATCCAGCGCGATGGAGTTGATCAGATCGGCATCGCCGCCCAGCTGACCGGAGGGATACAGTTCCACGGTAACGGCGTTGCTGGTCTTTGCGGCCACTTCTTCCGCAAATTGCTTGGCTGCGATGGCACGGGGATCCTCTTCGTTCGTGGAGAAGCCCAGTTTGAGCACGATGCCGCCCTCGGCGCTGGCGATGGTCAGGCCTGCGAACAGCGTCATGAGCAGGGTAACCGAGATAACGAGCGCAAGTACCTTTTTCATTTGGGATATGCCTC
Source organism: Candidatus Limiplasma sp. (assembly GCA_963666755.2). Taxonomy (GTDB): domain Bacteria; phylum Bacillota; class Clostridia; order Christensenellales; family Aristaeellaceae; genus CAXXOK01. Next base: position 1,639,544 of record CAXXGW010000009.1, on the reverse strand, counting down.
CTTATAGTATTGATCACCGGGCTTCACCCCCGGCAAGAACCGATTTTGGCTGCGCGGACGTGTACACGCAATTTATGCAAACGGATTCTGCTTGACCTTACAGTTTGTACCGCAGCCATGTGCCTCCGTTGCGGTATCCATCCATCTGCGCAGGCTTGCTTTTCTACGGATAGGAGAAACGGTCGGAAGCCTGTGTCCGTTGTCGCCCGTTCGCCCCCGGAACCTTTTCGCGCTACGAGCACGGCATGCTTAGGATAAAAACAGAAACCATTCGAACTGTGCAGGGAAAAGAAACAGCGTTACAGCACGCCTTTGGCGATCAGGGCCTTCTTCAACTCTGCTGCGCCAAAACGCGGGCTGGAAAGAACAATTTTATGATGCAGTTCGGCGATGTATTCCTCACAGTAGGCCATGGAGCCCTGCGCAAAGAGGATCACATCCACCTGATCGGCGATGGTGGCGGCGGAGGCGCTCATGCGGGCTTTGAACTGATCCTGATTCAGGCCGAAGGCGCCCTCTACCAGACAGTCCACCAGCTGCACATGCTTCCCCATTTCGCGCGCAACGCGCTTAACCGTATTCTTCGTGGGCTCAAGGGTGGTGGGCAGGGTCGCCATCACCCCGATGCGCGTACCCCGGCGCACCGCTTCACGGCACATCTCCTCATCCACACGCACGATGGGCACGCCGATGTAGCGGGCTATATTCTGCGCGCTGTCGGCCACTTCGCCAACGGAGGAACAGAGGTTTAGAATGGCCTCGCAGCCTGCCTGCACCGCCTGCATGAACAGGCTGATCAACCGGGCCGCGGGCAGCGCCGTAACATAGCCGGCATCGCGCACATCGCTTAAAATGCTGGGGTCCTGCAGGCTGAACAGCTCTACGCTGTCGCCCAGCTGTTTATGCACTTCACGTTCCACCAGCTCAATCAGTTCCGGCGTTGTGCTGGTATAAATAAGGCCGACCTTCAATAGAATCCCCGCCTTCTGTCATTGTAAACTGTGATTCCGCTTGTTTGTTGTGGTTTTCAACATCCCATGTTTAACATCCTATGTTTATTTTACTCCGAATCCGGAATTTGTAAATCGGTAATCATCACAAAAGCAAACATCCTATGTTCAGCAAAATGCACAAACAAATCAGATCATATCTCGTCGTATTGAAACAAAAACCGGAGTACAGCGCGGTTTTTCCTTGAAAATCGCACTGTGCTCCGGCGTGAGGGAGGGGGACTTTAGCAGGCGGCGGCAAGATGCAAGTAATTTTCTGCGGGGGGATGGAGAACGATCCCCTGCTTGCTATTCACAGACTCCCATCAGAACCGCGACCGCCTCCCGCAGGGTGGTTATTTCCCCAACGTTTCCCGGAAAAATCACATACGCTTTTCCGGGGAACAAGCTCCCGTTCCCCGTTTTCCAAACCGGGATGCCCGGACGGATCTGCCCCAGCACCGTTGCGCGCCGCACGCGCAGGGCCTTTGTACCTACATCGCTGGAGGTGATCCCGCCCTTTGCCACGATAAACGCGGGCGTGACCCGCAGCTCACCAACGACAGACTGCAGCGCGTTTGAGATTTTCACGCTGCGCACCAGCGCGGCTTCGGGCGTATCCTCCGCTACGGTCAGGAGGGTGCGCTTGGTATACACCACCGGCGTTTTCCCTTGCGCAATCAGCGCTTCGCATTGTCTTACCACGGTTTCCGCGTCGGCTTCCAGCGCGCCCGGCTGCAGCACAAGGTCGGAGTTCAGTTCCAGGCCCACAACGCCGTCCAATGTCAACAGCTCCTGCAGCTGCGCCGTTGTTTTTTGCGTGTGGGAGCCGACCACTACGATGCCGCCTTCCGCCGCATCCTGCGTAACCATCTCTGCCCGGGTGAGCAGCGGCCGGTCGCTGATGTTCCCCAGCGCCTTCACAAACGCCGCCGCCGTACGGTAGCAGAAGTGCTTTCCCTTGGACAGCGCCCGATACAGCGCAATGCAAAACACTTTCACATCGGTATCGTCACACGCGTTGACGATCACTTTTCCATAGCCGTGTACGCCCATCAGGAGCGCTTCGACGCGGTCAATGTCCATCGCGCGCAGCGCCTCAAGAGGAATAGACACCACATCCTTTGCCGGATACGCGCCGCCCGTTTTTTCGGCGATGTATTCTTTCAGGTCGGAGTGCGCATACCCGAACGTCGCGTCCCGGGCAAACTCGGTTTGCGCGGCGGGCACCAGCGTTTCGCCGTAGCGTACGTAATGCGTATCCCCCAAGGTGAAGCGTCCGCCTTCCCGGAAATACGGGCAGAGAATTTCCCCGTCTACCGTGATGCCCAGCTCTGCTTCCAAGCCCTCGCGCAGCAGCATGGTTTCCAGCGGATAGTGACCGCGCAGGGTAGAATCCCCACGGCTGAGGATCAGGAACGCGCGGCCGCTTTCCCGGCTTGCCTGTATCACGTTGTGGATGATTTCACGGTGCGCGCGTGTGGTTTCTTCCACGGTAAAGCCGCGCGAGTTGGTCAGAATAAAAAACAGCTTGTTGGTTTCCGCAAAGCCCTCGCGCAGGCTCTCCGGCGACCAGTCGGTATACACAGAAACATCGTGCACTGTCTGCACGCCGGTGGGATCATCGTCCAGCACAATGATTTTCCGGTCGCTGGCCGCGTACGCCTGCGCGAGCAGATGGTCCGCTTCGGCTTTGCGTTCTGCCGGGAAGGGTGTCAGCACCGCTGTGGACAGGGTCTTTTCCATGGGGGGTTCCTCCTTGTATGGATCGCACTCAGGGCTTCGGGACAGTTTTGCAAAGTGGATACAGCGGGTCGGAACGGCCTTTGCCGGGAGAAATCAATGGCTGAGCACGAGCGTCGATGTGCTCCTGCGTATGCGATGTAGGCATGCGGGCGCCTCTTGCGACGGGTGTGTGTCGTTCCCGGTAAAACCGAAAGCACCGGGGCTGAACTCCCGGGCTTTACGTGTGGGGCGCTGCGGAAGCTTTGCCGGCGCAGCCAAACAGGCGCATTTTTTCTGCGGCGACCGCGCGTACCGCCTCCACGAGTTGCGGAATCATGGCAAGGGCGGTGTTTTTCCCTTCGGCAAGCGCCTGTTGCGTCGCACGCGCCTGCGCTATGTTCAGATCGGTAAAGATGTTTACTTTCGCAATGCCGCAACGGATTGCCTGTGTAAAATCCTGATCCGTCAAGCCGCTGCCGCCGTGCAATACCAGTGGCACCGGAACCTGCGCGGCAATTTCGCGAATCAGCTCAAAATCCAGTTTAGGCGGCAGCGTGTACTGTCCGTGCGCGTTCCCTACCGCAACGGCTAAGGCGTCCACTCCGGTACGGCGCACAAAATCGGCAGCCTGACGGGGGTCGGTCATCCTCGCGCGAATGCTTTCTGCTCCGTCCTCGCTGCCGCCGACGCTGCCGAGTTCGCCCTCCACCGTCGCGCCCATAGCATGCGCAATCCGGCACATTTCCGCCATTTCCGAGATGTTACGCTCATAAGGCAACGCGGAGCAATCGTACATTACACTGGTACAGCCCAGACGCAGTGCGCGCATACAGGCTTCAAACGTGCGCCCATGGTCGAAGTGCAACGCCACCGGGAATTCGGTTTGGAGCGCTTTGGCCCGGAGCATGCCAAAAACAGCCTCCGGCGTAATGGATTTCAAAAACGCCTCGGCTGTTCCAATGATCAGCGGCGCATGGGATTGTTGCGCAGCCAAAAACACGCCCTCGGCCTGTTCCAGCGTAACCACGTTAAAAAGGCCCACGGCATAACCGCCGGCCCTTGCGGGCGGCAATAACTGATTCAGATGAGCAAGCATCCAATCACCCTCTCGATTGAGAAAATCGCAGGATGCAACATGGGATGATCGGGATGCGCTTTACAACACCGTGATTATAGCAGAGCGAACGCGGGTTTGTAAAGCGCGCGATTGCTGGGGAACGCATCCGGAGAAGCGCGGAATAGAAAAAACGTTCTTTCCTTGGCAGACCCGTCAGAGCAGAACGGGTGTTTCGTTCAGGACAAGTGGATAACGGGCAGTTTTGAGAATAATCGCCATAAGAAAAATGTTTCATATCGCAATCTCGATCGATGGGTTATTGGATTGCCAGACTGACAGATCACGTCAGTGGCAGCAAACAACCCGGATAAAAGCCCTTCAGAAATGTGGAAGCTACCACCATCATCAGATCGGGAACAGACCGCCAAACCCGGAGATTTCTGCAGCAGGATGCTCTTTGTAGAAGTTCCGTCCAATGAAAATTCAAAGGGGTGAGCCTAAACGGCGCTAAATGATAAGAAAATCTATCGTCAAGGTTAGGTAAACCGCATTACTGCATCGGTGGTATCCATCGGTTGCGTAAACATCCGATGTTGTGGCAATGTTATGGCAACGTTACCATTATCCACAAAAAAGCAGATACTTCGAAGTGGCGTTCTAAATGAAAACATGATGGTCTAGCAATCCAATTCTTGAGTCAAGCAAACACTTTCATCTGTGAACAATACGTGGAAGCTGGAAGAAGTTATCAGAAATGTGAGCAAATATATAGAAAACTTGTACTTGACGAAAGGCTTTTCCTATGCTATTGTCTACTCGTTAGCAAATGAAAACCGTTTCATATAAAATCATAAGGGGTCGAGTAGAAGTGGAAACACTGTTCTCCTTGTCGGGCAAAACCGCCGTCGTTACGGGATGCGCGTCGGGTATCGGCCGCGGGATCGCCATGGGGTTGGCCAAAGCGGGGGCGGATATCCTTGCCTTTGATATCGCCGACCTGTCCGAAACGAAAAAGTTAATCGAGCAGATGGGCTGCGTCTGCAAATCCTATCCGGTAGACCTGTCCGATCGAAATCAGATTGACGCGGTATGGGATCAGGCCGTACAAGAAAACCGGCATATCGATCTCCTGTTTAACAATGCCGGGATGCAGCACCGGGAGAGCGCCTTTACGTATCCGGAGAGTGTATTGGATCAGATCATCGCCGTTAACCTGAAAGCCGCTTTCCTGCTGGCGCAAAAGGCGGCTAACCATTTCCGGGAACGGCATTATAAAGGCAAGATCATCAATACGGCGTCGCTTTTTTCCACCTTTGGGGGGATGAACGTCAGTGGATACACTTGTACCAAAGGCGCGATTCTATCCCTCACCAAAGCGATGTCCAACGAATTTGCTCCTTATGGCATTTGCGTAAACGCGATTGCGCCAGGCTATATTCAAACAGAGCTCACCCGATCGGTCTATCTCGATTCGGAAAAGCGAGAGGCGATCGACGCACGGATTCCGATGCAACGGTGGGGCACGCCGGAGGACTTCGAGGGGGTAGCCGTTTTCCTCGCGTCTTCGGCTTCAGATTACATCTCTGGTGTATTGATCCCTGTCGATGGCGGATATACATCAAGATAAATAACAAGGAGGACTCGGACATGAAAAAGGGAACCACATTTCTTCTGACCCTAGTGCTGGTACTTGCTCTGGGAATCGGCACAGCGCTTGCGCAAAGCGACACGATTACGCTGCGCTTGGCGAACAACCAACCCGACAGCAATGTGACGACGCAGGCCTGCCAATGGTTTGCGGATCAGGTTAAGGAAAAGACCAACGGCCGGATCGAAATCGTGCTCTATAACAACGGTACGCTCGGCGATGCGGTATCCTGCCTGGAGCAGGCGCAATACGGCGGTATTGATATCGTCAAGGCCGACCTTTCCACGATGACGAACTTTGTCGATCAGTACAACGCTTTGATGATGCCTTATATCTACAAGGATACCGAGCACTTTTGGAAGGTGCACGGTGGTGACATCGGCATGGGCATCCTGCGCGGCGACGATATGGCCGCGGTCGGCTTGTACGGCCTGACTTACTTCGATGCCGGTTCCCGCTGCTTCTTCAGCTCCAAGGCGATTCACTCCCCCAGCGATATGGCGGGCATGCTGGTGCGCGTGCAGCAGTCCGAGCTGATGATGTCCATGGTGGAAGCGCTTGGCTCCAACTCGATTGCCATTGCCTATGCGGAGTGCTACTCCGCCCTGCAGACCGGCGTGTGCGACGCGGCTGAAAACTCCATCGTTAACTATCTGGATATGTCTTTCTATGAAGTGGCCCCGTACTACATCAAGGACAACCACACGATGTCTGCGGATATTCTGGTCATGAGCGCCAAGAGCAGGGCCCAGCTCAGCGACGAAGACCTGGCCATCATCGACCAGACCGCGCTGGATGCATGGGATTACCAGAAAACGCTGTGGGCGGATGCCGAGCAGAAAAATGAACAGGCGCTTGTGGATACCGGCAAAGTGACCATCTATACGCCGACCGATGCAGAAAAAGCGGAGTTCCGTGATGCCTGCACTCCGATCTGGTACAGCTATGAGGATGGCAAGTATACGAGCCTGGTCGATCAAATCGTCGCGGCGGGCGAATAATTTCTGACTTCGGAGGAAGGCGGGGCGGAGGGGCAACTCCATTCCGCCTTCCTCCGAAAAAGCAATGGATGCGTCCGGAGGAGAATGTATGTCCCCTACAGTGAAAAGGCGAATGTTATCCATTTACCACTGGGTTTATAAAATTGTGATGTCATACTCCATCCTTAGTTTGTTTGCGGTGATTGTCATCGTCAGTGCGCAGGTGGTGGCGCGCAACATTTTTCGGTCCAATATCCGCTGGAATCAGGAGGTAGCCTTGCTGCTGACCATTTGGACGGCCTTTCTGGGCATCAGCATCGGCGTGGATAAAGGGCTGCACATCCAGATTGAGATGTTCTTTTCGCATTTTCCCAAGCGAATGCAAAGAGTTGTGGATCGGATCAACCAGATTCTGCTGTTGCTTGTGGGTGTCTTTTTTACGGTATACGGCATTGTACTGATCCTGTTCACAACCAATTCCAAGCTGACCGTAACCCGATGGCCGGCTTGCCTCATGTATATCATGATCCCGGTTTCGGGGCTTTGCATCTGCTATTTTGTTCTTTTAAAACTATTGGGCATCCGAACGCAGGATGAACATCAAAGCGGAGAGGGGGTAGAAGAATGAACACCATCGCCATCGGGATCCTGCTAATTACTTTTATCCTGCTGATTATTTTCAAGTGCCCGATTACATTCGCCATGATTATCGCTACGAGCTTTGCGATGCTGTTCCTCGGTATTCCTGTGATGACCATGGTTCAGCAGATGTGCAAACAGCTGAACTCCTTTACGCTTCTGGCCATCCCGTTTTTTATCCTCATGGGTGAGATCATGGCGGCGGGGGGCATCTCCAGCCGATTGCTGGAATTTGCCAAGGTTTGCGTAGGGCGCCTGACCGGCGGGCTGGCCCATGTGAATGTGCTTGCCTCCATGCTGTTTGGCGGCATATCCGGTTCCGCCATCGCGGATGTTTCCTCGCTGGGCGTGATCGAAATCCCCATGATGGTTGAAGCGGGCTACGACAAGGATTTTTCCACGGCCATCACGGTTACCAGTGCGTGTCAGGGCCTGATTATTCCGCCGTCGCATAACATGGTTCTCTATGCGATGGTCGCGGGCGGGGTTTCGGTCGGCAAGCTGTTCTCCGCCGGTTATATTCCGGGGATTCTGGTTGGCATCAGCCTGATGGTGTACTGCTATATTGTCTCTAAAAAACGGCACTACCCCAAAGGGAATAAAATCCCCTTCAAGCAAGCGCTGGCTGTGACCAAAGATACGGCTTTAGCCATGTTTGCGATGGTGATTGTGATTGTGGGCGTATCGGCGGGCGTGTTTACGGCCACCGAGTCTGCGGCCATTGCCTGCCTGTATTGCGCCTTTGTCGGGCTGTTCGTTTACCGGGAAATGAAGCTGAAGGATATCCCGGCCATCTTTGGCAGGGTGATTAAAACCCTTGCCATGATTTACGGCCTGATTGCCGCTGCGGGGGCGTTCGGCTGGGTTATGACGTATCTGGACATCCCTGCCATCGCCACTCATTTTCTGCTGAGCGTCAGCAGTAATAAGTACGTGATCCTGTTCCTGATTAACATCATCCTCCTGATTCTGGGCTGCTTCATGGATCTGACGCCGATTGTGCTGATCGTGGCGCCGATTCTGCTGCCCGTAGTTAAGAGCTTCGGGATGGATCCCGTGCAGTTTGGCGTCATCATGATGCTGAATCTGGGAATTGGCCTGTGCACACCTCCCGTGGGGACGGCGCTGTTTACCGGCTGCGCGATCGCCAACATGAAAATCGAAAAGGTTTCCAAAGCAATTTTGCCGATGTATATTCCGATGTTCATCATTTTGATGCTGATTACGTACATCCCCTCGCTGACGATGTTCCTCCCCAACCTGTTGATGAAATAGGTAGCCGGGCGGTGGAGGCGCAGTGAGTTGTGCGCGGTGGACAAACAGGGAAGAAAGAGACGTTGGAGCATGAAAGTTGCATTGATCACAGGGGGAAGCCGTGGATTGGCCTGGCGACAGCCCTTGAAATGGGCAAGGCCGGTTACCGGGTTGCGATTGTGGCAACCCGGGAGGAAGCCTTGTACAGGGAAAGCACGCAAAAGCTGAAGGAGGCAGGTATCCGGTACAGCTGGCATGTCGGCAATATCGCGGCTGGCGAAGACAGAACGCGCGTTGTGCACGAAGTGGTCGATCAATACGCAAGGATCGATGTGCTGGTCAACAATGCCGGAGTCGCCCCTAAGCAACGGAACGATCTGTTGGAGATGACGGAAGAATCCTTTGACTATGTGCTGGGTATTAACGCCAGAGGCAATATGTTCATGACACAGGCGGTAGCCCGTCAAATGATCCGGCAAGAGGCAGTCGAGGCAACCCGCGGTGTAATCGTGAATGTTTCTTCCTGCTCTGCGGTTGTATCGTCCGTGAACCGCGGCGAATACTGCGTATCCAAAGCTGCGGTGGCCATGCTTACCAAGCTGTATGCCGATCGCCTTGCCGCTGAGGGGATCCGGGTTTATGAGGTGCGGCCCGGTATTATCAAAACGGATATGACGGCGGGCGTAACCGATAAGTATGACCGCATGCTTGCACAGGGGGCTTTTCCCATTGCCCGCTGGGGCGCCCCCGAGGATGTGGCCAGGGCGGTCCGGGCCTTCTGCTCGCAGGATTTTGCGTATACAACCGGCAGCTTTATCGACGTGGACGGAGGTTTCCATATCCAACGAATTTGAAAATGGGGAAGCATATGGATTTTAAGAATCTACCCTTCCTTCGCTACAATACCATCATCGTGGGCAGCGGTGCTGCAGGGTTGAACGCGGCGCTCCGCCTGCATGAGATGGGGCAAAGGGAGATTGCCATCGTCACGGAAGGAATCAACCGCGGCACTTCCAGAAACACCGGCTCCGATAAGCAAACTTATTATAAGCTGTCGCTCGGCGGCAGAAAAATGGACAGCGTCCTCAGCATGGCGCAAACGTTGTTTGACGGCGGCTGTGTGGATGGAGACATCGCGTTTGCGGAAGCGGCTGGCTCCGTTCGTTCCTTCTTTCATCTGGTGGAATTGGGCGTGCCGTTTCCGACCAACGACAGCGGCGAATACATTGGTTACAAAACGGATCACGATCCCATGGAACGCGGCACCTCGGCAGGCCCCTACACCTCTAAATACATGACCATGGCCTTGAAAGAGAGATGCCTCGACCTTCAAATTGCGATTTATGATAAGCATCTGGCCGTGAAACTGCTGACGGCGGAGGATGGCGACGGAAAGCGCGTTACGGGCCTTGTAGCGCTCAATCAGGCGCAGCTGGATTGCGCGGAGAAGCGCTTTACGCTGTTTTCCGCAACCAATGTGATCTGGGCTACGGGCGGCGAAGCTGGCATGTACCAGCGCAGCGTGTATCCGTATGCGCAGAATGGAGGCAGCGGTTTACTGTTCGATGCCGGCGCCACGGGGAAGAACCTGACCGAATCGCAATACGGCATCGCCTCTGTAAAGTTCAGGTGGAACCTTTCGGGCTCCTTTCAGCAATGCCTGCCGCGCTATCTGTCCGTCGATGCCGACGGCGGAGACGAGCGAGAGTTTCTGCTGGACGTTTTCAGCACGCCCGAACAGATGATCAACGCGGTGTTTCTGAAGGGGTATCAGTGGCCGTTTGACCCCTTGAAAATTGCCGGGGAAGGCTCCTCCCTGATTGATATTCTGATCTATCAGGAGGAGATGCTCAAGAACCGGCATGTTTATATGGATTTCATCCATAATTCCAAAGCGCTGGAACCCAATGGCTGTGTAGATTTCAGCGGCTTATCGGAGGAGGCGCGTCAATACCTGGTCAACTGTAACGCCCTGCAGCAAACCCCTTATGAACGGTTGGCGAAAATCAACCCTGCCGCCATTACGGTGTACCGGGATCACGGCATCGATCTGGCACAGGAGAGATTGGAAATTTCGGTCTGCGCGCAGCATAACAACGGGGGTATTGCGGGCAACGCCTGGTGGGAGAGTGAAATCAGGCACCTGTTCCCCGTGGGCGAGGTGAACGGCAGCCACGGGGTATACAGGCCGGGCGGGTCTGCGTTGAACGCGGGGCAGGTCGGCGGGCTCAGAGCGGCGCAGTACATTACCCGGCACTACCGGGAAGAAGCGCGACAGAGGCCGGAATTTCTGGCGGAACACGCTTCGGACATTGAGCAGGTGATCCGCTTTGCCGATGAGGCGGTTGCCACCCCGGGAAATGCTCCGATCGATGTCAGGCAGGAGCTGGAACTGCTGCGCGCGCGCATGAGCCGCTACGGCTCGTTTATTCGCACATTGGAGGGGATCAGAACCGCGCTGCAAGAAAATCGGGATCAGCGTCGGTTTGTGCTTGCCAACCATGCGCTTTCAGACACTAAAAACCTGCCCGATCTGTTCCGATTATTGGAGCTCATCACCGCGCAATATGTGTATTTGAAAGCGATTGAGGATTATATTCTGCAATCCGGCATATCCAGAAATTCTTATTTGGTGTATAATCAATTCGGCAAATTGGCACACGACGGCACCGATGAGTGCTTCCGAAATTGCACGGAGAATCCGAACACAAGCCAGATACAGGAAATCCGTTATGATGCGGCGCAGGAAGCCTGCCGGGTCTGGTGGCGCCCCGTGCGACCGATGCCGGAAAACGACCAATGGTTTGAAACAGTCTGGCAGAAGTACGCGGACGGAAACATATTTTCCTGAAGCGGCTGCGAAGCCCAGCGCGCCTTAAACTCATGTATGAGTCACAAGCATGATCGGAAAGGGGGAGGACAATGGCGGGGATTAAGGATGTGGCAAAACTATCCGGAGTCTCTCCGAGCACGGTATCCAGAACTTTAACGGGGAATTCCTATGTGGATGCGGAAACGCGCAAAAAAGTGATGCTGGCTGTCAAACAGCTGAACTATAAACCCAACATGACGGCGCGGATTCAAAAATCCGGCGGCACACGCCTGATTGGCTTAATCATACCCGATATTGTAAACCCCTACTATCCGCAGATTGTAAAAACGCTGGAAGACCTGGCGCTGGTATCGGAGTATTCCATTATCCTGTGCGATGCGCAGGGCGACCTGGAGCGGGAGAAAAACTACTTTAAAGTGCTGCAACACCTTTGCGTCGATGGAATTCTGTACGTTCCCTCGACGGAAAGCGTTGATTTTGTCAGCGAATATGCCAACAGCATCCCGATGGTCATCATCAACCGAACGTTTGATATCAACGCCCCGTGTATCAATATCAACAATGGGGAAGCGACGTATCTGGCGGTTCGGTACCTGATTGAGAAGGGGCATCGGAAAATCTCCATCTATATGAACAATACGCACCGTCAGTATAACGAGGAGAGGCTGGGCGGCTGCTTGAAAGCGTTCGACGAGTTTGGCATTACGGAATATAAAGCCTATATGGCCAAAGAGCTGCAGACCGAAGAGGAAGTCTACAACAGGACGATCGAGCTATTGCAAAAAGCAGACCGACCGACGGCAATTTTCATTTTCAACGACAATATGGCCCTCAGCGTGTACCGCGGCATCTATGATCTGGGGCTCAAAATTCCGGAGGATGTCTCCGTGATCGGGTTTGACGATATCCCCACGGCGAAATATATGGCGCCCCCGCTGACGACCATACGCCACGCCACCTACGATACGCTCAAAATCATCTTCAATAACCTGCTGTATCAGATCACGACCCGCGAATTCGGGCAGGGCTCCATGACCTACTACAAGGCTAAGCTGGTGGAGCGCGATTCGGTCAGAGACCTTCATTTGAACGTATAAACCCTTAAGGATAGGATAAAAGGAGAAAGCGCATGCAAAAAGTGAATATTCTTGAAATCGAAGGTACGGAGTTTCCGGCCGGAAGGCGTACGCGTGTGGTAATCGGCCAAAATGGCGCAATCACAGGCGAAAAGTTCTGTCAGGGCTATGTGATGATTCACCCCAACGGCGAGGTTCCCCCGCATGAACATGAGACGGTTGAAAGCTATACGATCCTCAGGGGAACCGGAGAAGTGACGGTTGCCGGGGAAACGCAGCAGGTGAAACCCTATGACTGCGTGTTTATTCCTTCAGGGGAGCCGCACAGGCTGGTGAATACGGGCAAGGAAGAAATGCACGTGATGTTTGTGTATGCGCCCAACATGATTGTGGATCACTGGGCGCAGGAGATGTCCAAATAAAAAGAGAGCCTGTGTACAGGCTCCGGGGTGTTTGTCCGGGGTGCGACCCGATCGGTGGGAAGATCGGGCTGCGCCCCTTTTTCTGATCGGAACAGTGGCATCGACGTCTGAACGCCATACCTATGCAATGCGATATCCTTCTTAGCGCCACCGACAGCCGCGGCGCATGCCCAGGCCTCGCATTATTGGCAAGTTGCCCGCAACTCCTCCAGATGTTTGCCTAAGATGCCGTCCTGCAAGAACGCGCTGCTAGTACCGGCCACAAAAATGTTCGCGCCTGCCGCGCGCATGATGCGCGCATTGGGCAGGCTTACGTTGCCGTCCACCTCAATGTCCGCGTCCAGCCGACCGGCCGCATCCAGCAACCGCCGCACATCTGTAATTTTTCCCGTTGTCGCGGGGATGTACTTCTGCCCCGCAAAACCGGGGTTGACCGCCATCACGAGCACGCCGTCCACTTCGGCGGTCAGGTAGTGCAGCACCTCGGCGGGCGTTCCGGGGTTGAGGGCAAGCATTGGCTTGCCGCCAAGGTCGCGGATGGTTTGTAGCGAACGGTTGATGTGATAACCCGCCTCGTAATGCACAGCCACATAATCGCCCTCGCGGATGGGAAACCAGCGCAGCTTTGCCTCCGGCTGCGCCACCATCAGGTGAATGTCCAGCGGAATGGGGGACAGCGCATGCAGTTGCTTGCAGAAATCGACCCCCAGTGCGTAGTTCGGAACAAACTCACCGTCCATGATATCCACATGCAGGTATTCCACCCCGCTTGCCCGCATCTCCGCCAGCTGCTTTTCCAGTTGCAGAAAATCCGCGCACATCATCGAAGGGGAAATTTTACTGGTTAACACGCTTGCAACGCTCCTGTTCCGTGTCGTTCCCTGGGGTTGGGCTCAGCCCTTGACCGCGCCCGCCGTGATGCCTTTCACGATATGCTTTTGCATGGCGATGTAAAACAGCACAATCGGCACGGTGGAAATCACAAAGCCGGCCAGGATCAGGTTCCACTGGTTGCTGTACGTGCCAAAGAAATACTGTTGGGATACCGGCAACGTCATCGGTTTCTGCGTGCCGTAGATGAGGAAGGCAACCAGAAATTCGCCCCATACCCAAAGCGCGTTTAGCACGGCGATGGTTGCCATAACCGGCCGCATCAGCGGCAGCACGATGGAAAAAAACATGCGCAGCCGGGTGCAACCGTCGATGGTCGCGGCTTCCTCAATTTCCGTGGACATGCCCTTGATGTAACTGCGTGACAGGAAGATGGGCACCGGCATGCCCAGCGCGATATACACCAGCAGCAAGCCCAGCAGGTTTCCGGTGAGGCCGATCTGCTTCACAATGATAATCAGCGCCACCATGTAAACCTGAAAAGGCACAAACAGGGTAGACATGATCAGGAGCGTCAGACCGTTGGCAAAGCGGCTTTTCCAGCGCGCCAGCGCATAACCCGCCAACGCCGCCACCAGACAGGTGAGCGAGGTGGTGCAGATCACCATGCCAACGCTGGTCAGGAAGGACGAAGTAAAGAAGTTGTCGCCGAGCACCTTGGCGTAGTTATCCGTCATAAAGCCCGTCGGCAGGCTGAGGGCGGAAACCATAATCTCGCTTTTGGTTTTGAACGAGTTGAGCAGAACAAAATACAGCGGTGCGGCAAACAGGATTGCCAGCAGCCAAATTACAATCCCCTGTGCCCACTTGGTTTTCTTACCGGTATGGGGATGCTTCATCACAGCTTCGCCTCCCTTTTTCGCATCATGCCGTTCAGGATGAACGAGATCACGGCGATCAGGACAAACAGAATGGTGGATTGCGCCGTGGCGTAGCCGGTGCGGTTGGCGTTAAACGCGGTGTTGTATATTTTAAGCACCATGGTCATAGACGCGCCCGCAGGCCCACCCGACGTCATGGTATAGGGAATTTCAAAGGTTTTCATGTGCGTCGCGACCGACAGAATCAGGCAGGTGATGATCGTGGGCGCCAGCAACGGCAATTTGATATCCCGAAGAACGTAAAAGGCGTTGGCGCCGTCAATGCGGGCGGCTTCCAACAAATCTTCCGAAATGCCCTGTAAGGCGGAAAGGTAAATCACCATGTAATAGCCCGCGCAATTCCAAATGCCGACGGCGGCCAGCGCGTAAATAACGGTTTTCGGCTTGCCCAGCACCGCGACTGTCTGCAACCCAAGCGATTGCAGCAAATCCGGCAAAGCGCCTGTATATACAAAACGCCATACATAGCCGACAACCAGCAAACTCATGATATTGGGGATGAAGAATACCGCACGCAGCAGGTTGCGCCCGCGCAAGGGGTTGTCCAGCATCAGGGCGAGCGCCAGCGCCAGCAGGTTGCTTCCCAGCACCGCAACCAGCGTATAGGTAAACGTGGTGGATATGGTGCCGCGGAAGCTGTTATCCGTAAGCGCCTCGACATAGTTGGAAAAGCCGATCCAGTTATAGCTGGATTTCATGCCGTAGGAATCTGTAAAGGACAGGATCAGGCTCTGCACCACAGGGATCGCAAAAAAGACGATCAGCAGCAACAGTGCGGGCATGAGGATGGCAAGGTAAAACGCGCCTTCCCTCCGCTTTTGGTTCATAGCATCGCTTCCTTTCGAACGGTTGCGCCGCACAATGCGCGATCAGGGCGGGCACTTCCGGCCCGCAGGGGGGCCGGCAACGGCGGATAGAACGCTCTCCGTGTGCCGCAGGCAAATATCGGCAGCGGACGCTCCCGAAAAGCGGAAATGCCCTTCTACAGAACGTTGTCCGGGACGGGAGGCTGATCCCGTCCCGGACGCCGGGTCGCGGTGGTTTGGAGGTTACTTCCCGTCACGGGCCTTGTCCCAGAAGGTATCAAGGTCGGCGGAGAGCTGCTCCCAGCTTTCGGTATCCAGCATGTACTTGCTGAAATCTTCCCACAGCTTGTCGGTAAACACGGAGCGCAGCACGCGGTCGCCGTAGGGGGTGAACTTGCCGCTGCTCAGGTAGCCGTTGATGTCGGACGCGATCGGATCATACGCAACGTCCACGCCCTTGACGGCGGAGGAGACCTTCACGTTTTTGCTCCAGATTTCGCCGGCCTGCTGGCTGGTCACATATTCCAGAAATTTGAGCGCCATATCCTGGTTCTTGGCATTCTTGGTCACGCTGAGGGACGTATCCGGGAACGCGAGGAGCTTGGCCTGATCCGCAGTGTCAAACACCGGGATGGCGCACAGGCCCATGTTCACATCGGGGTTCGCCGTGCGGATGGTGGAAAGCGCCCAGCTGCCCTGCACATAGAAGGCGGCGCCGCCGGTGGCAAACTTGGCCGCCGCATCGTCATAGCTGAGGTTGAAGGTATTGTCCAGATCGGAATACCCATAGACGAATTCTTTCAGCAGATCGAAGGCCTGCTTCCACTCCGGGCTGGTGGCGAAGCTGACCTCGCCGGCATCGCGCTTGGCGCTCCAGTCGGGATCGGTGCCGTAAACGGTCTCGGCAAACAGGCCGATCAGGCCAATGTAAGGCACGGACAGGTCGAGGCAGCCGGTCGCAAACGGCGTTACACCGTTGGCTTTGAGCGCTTCGCAGGCGGCACGCAGTTCGGCAAGGGTGGTGGGCAGGGTTACATTGTTGGCGGCCAGTACGTCCTTGTTGTAGTACATGCCGATGTAGCCGTTGTCGATGGGCATGGCATAGATGCCGTCGGTGTAGATGGCATTGGCGCCCGCGACGGTATCGGCGTTCAGGTTATCCAGGAACGCCTGACCGTTCAGGTCCAACAGATACTCCGGCTCAAACTCCTTCATCCAGGTAACGATGTCGGGCATGTCGCCGGAAGCGGCACGCGCGCGCAGCGTGGTTTTAAGCTGATCGGAGGTCATGGACTGGAGGTTGAACTCCACGTTGGGATACTGCGCCTGGAAGCCCGCGAACATTTCGTTGAAGGCATCCTGCGCCGCCTGCTCATTCTTAAGCGACAGGATTTCGAGGGTGATCTTGTCCTCGGCGGATGCGAAGGAAACGAACAGCGTACTTAAAAGCGCAACGGTGAGCAACAGGGAAATCAGCTTTTTCATTCTTCGATCTCCTTTGTACGGTATAGGATACAGGTTGGCTTGGGTATATTTCATGCGCACAGAAACCCGGCCGGAATCTCCGGACGCATCAAACCAGGGACAGGGCAAGTTTCGGCTTGCTGAAAAGGTGGTCAAACACCAGATAGCATCCGCCCAGCGCGTATTGCTCCTCGGGCAGGCGACCATAATAGATATGGATGCTGATGCCCAGGTTTTCGGTGATATAATCCGCCATCGACTGGCGCGCCGCATCCATAAACGGGCTGTTTTCCAGCTCAGGGCTGCCGCCGATGACCACATAGGGAATTTCCAGCGTTTTAATCAGGTTGGCCAGCGCCACGCCAAAATAGAAGCCCCCGTCGCGCAGCACCGCCACAGCCAACGGTTCGCCGGCATTAGCGCGCGCCACCAGCGTGGCCGCGTCCACGTGCTCATGGGTTGTGCTTTCGGCCGTGTAACGCTCCAGCATCGCCAGCTTGCCCGCATAAACTTCCAAACAGCCACGGCTGCCGCAGCAGCAGCGCGGCCCGTGGGGGTCGAGCGTCGCATGGCCGATAAACCCCGCGTTGCCCTTTTCTCCCCGCATGGGGCGGTTGTGCTGGTAGGCAATGCTGCCGATACCGGAACGCAAGCCCACATAGATGAAGTCGCTTACCTCATCGCCGAGGTACAGGCGCTTTTCCACCAGCCCCAGCAGATGTACGTCATTTTTCATGAACACCGGCAGCTTTAGATGGCGTTCCAGCTCCTGCTGAAAGGCGACATGGTGCCAGCCGTGAATGCGCTCAATGTTCATGCTGACGCCGTTTACCGTATCCACCACGCCGGACAGCCCCACGCCCACACCGTCGATCAGGTTTTTATCAACGCCCGAGTGGGCAATGAACGCATCCAGTTTCTGGTAAAAATCCGCAAGCAGCGCATCCTTTTCAATATCCTGCGGATACGTGAGGTTTTCCCACGCGCGAATTTCGCCCTTCATGTTGGCAATCGCCATGCGGATGATGGGAAACTCAAAGTCCACGCCCAGCGCAAAATGGCTCGATCCGTTCAAACCCAGCAGCGCCGCGGAACGCCCGCCGCTGGATTCGGAAAAGCCCTCTTTTACAATCACGTCTTCCTCGGTCAGCTCGCGGATGATATTGAGCACCGTAGGACGGCTCAATTTCGTGTGCTGCACGATTTCCTCAATCGAGATGGGGGCCAGCTTCATGATACACTGAAAGATCAGGTACTTGTTGGCCTCCTTGAGGATCTTTACGCTGTTGCCCTTCATTTCGCGTGTCTGCTCGTTCATATCGTTCCCTCACTTCTGATGTGTGCATTATAGCAGTGCTCCAAACTTTTGTAAATACGTTTTATAAAATAAATTTATAAAATGAGTTGAAATAAGAAACCGACCTCTGGTATAATCTATACAGCCTCAGGTATACTCCCCCGGGAACCTAAAACAGAGAGAAGGCTACCGATGCGACACCCCCTAAGGTTTCTTGAAACCCTATCCCATGGGCTGGTGCGCGGTTGCACCACGCAAACACCCAGCGGTACGACCCTGTTCACACCTGATGGAGTGGCAAGCTACAACGCGCTGTGGTTGCGCGATTTTTCCTATATAGTGGAATACGCGGGGAAAAGCATAACGGATGCCGAGATCGAAGGCTGCGTGCGCTTTGCCGTCGGCGGTCGCCGTGACGACGGCTGGATGCCCGACCGTATCTATGCGGACGGAACCGCCGTTTACGCCGCCGGCGAGGTTGGCAAGCCGGTAGGCAAGGCCAACTTGGATAATACGCCATCTCTGGTGTTCATCGTTTCCGCCTTGCTGGAGCGCGTATCGCCGGAAAGCGCCAAGGCGCTTTACGCCGAGTGGGCGGCTCCCCTCAAGCAGGGGCTGGCCGCCATCCCGCTGAGCAACAACGGTCTGGTCTATTCCGATCCGCAAGCCCCCCATTCTCCGTACGGGTTTACGGATACCATCGCCAAAACCGGCGAGTTGATGATGGAATCCCTGCTGCTCTGGCGCGCGTGCCGGATGCTCGACCGGATGGAGCACGCCTTCACCAACGGCCCTGAACGACGCTGGGCGCAAATGGCCGAGAAAGTTGAACAGCACCTGCCTTTGCTATACGATGCGGCAAGCGGCATGTTTCTGGCCGCAACGGTTGATTGCGCGCAAATTGACATCTGGGGGAACGCTTACCTCCTTTACATCGGTTTCCCCGCCGGCAATGCGGAGCAGACGATCCTGCAATACCTCCGGGAGCACTATACGGAGTATACCTTCGAAGGACAAATCCGTCACCTCCCCAAAGGGGAATACTGGCGCCGGTTGCTGATCGACGTCCCCCGCGAAACCTACCAGAACGGCGCTTACTGGGCCACGGCTACAGGCTGGCTGGCATGGTGCCTGCATCAGGCGGAACCGGAGCTGGCCGTGCGGATGATCCGTGACGTGGTTGCCTATTTCCAGCGGGAAGGCTCCTTTGAATGTGTGAACGAAGGGTATCGGAAACTACCCAGCTTTGTGGTAAGCGCCACCAACGTGCTGGGGGGCTTGCGCCGCATCCTTGCCGAAGACCCCGCGTTTGAAAGCCGCCTGGAGGTGCAGCCATGAATACCCTCTTTCGCACGGAACGCCTCCGCCGCATCCTTGCGGACCTGCGCGACCTGATTTACGAAGGCGCCGTCCCGGTTCCGCTCCTGTGGATGGGCGGGTATTATGCGACCCCGGCCGATGCGGCCGCAAACCTCGCCACCGCACGCCCTTTTCAGGAGGATGAGGTCTGGGGCGGGCGCAACACGTACGTGTGGTTTCATGGCGCAATCACACTGCCTGCCGACCGTGTGGGCAAACGTGTGGAATTGCTGGTAGCCACTGCTGATGGCGAGCGCGCCGAAACCGCGCGCCTGTCCGGCTTCGTAAACGATCCTGCCCCGCGCTGGGATTTGATGAACCCGCAATTCATGCTTTTTATTAATGACGAGCTGGTGCAGGGTTTGGATGTGCACCATCAGGCCGCGCTGCTCGACACGGGCCGCCACAGCACGTTTACCCTCGATTTGCAGGGGTATGCGGGCATGACCGACCGCCGCTGCAGCCTGCGCGTGTGCCATGCCATAGCGCATGAAGAGGTGCGCGCCCTTTACTATGATCTGCTGACCGCGCTGGAGGCTGCGGAAACGCTGGAGGAGAACGATCCCGCACGGGAACACCTGCTGGCTTGCCTCAATGAAGCGTGCAGCCTGCCTGACCTGCGTACGCCCTATACGGCCGCCTTTGAGCGGCAGATTGCCGATGCGTCGGCATACCTTGCGCGCACCGTCTATACCGGCGCGCGCGAGGATGTGACCGCCGTATGCGTGGGGCATACGCATATCGACGTGGCCTGGCTCTGGGATCACGCGCAGACGCGGCTCAAAGCGCAGCGGACGTTTTCAGGCATTCTGCGCCTGATGGAACAGTACCCCGACTTTACGTTTTTCCAGACCACGCCGCAGCTGTTCCGGTGGTTGCAGCAGGATAACCCGGCACTTTTTACGGCGATGAAGCAACGCGTGGCCGAAGGGCGGATCGAGCTGGACGGTGCCATGTGGCTGGAAGCGGATTGCAACATCCCCTCCGGCGAGTCGCTGATTCGGCAGATCGTGTACGGCAAGCGTTACCTGCGCAGCGAATTTGGGACGGAGTGCGAGGTGCTGTGGCTGCCGGACGTGTTCGGGTACAGCGCCGCATTGCCGCAAATATTGCTGCTGGCGGGCATAACCACCTTTGTAACCACCAAAATCAGCTGGAATATGCTCAACAAGCTGCCCTGCGACACCTTCTGCTGGCAGGGCGTGGACGGCAGCCGTGTGCTTACCTACTTCATTACCACCACCGACCCTAAACAGGAGGATGGGAGCTTCGGTACCACCTACAACGGAATGCTGCATCCCGCCGCCATTATGGGTGGCTGGAAGCGCTACCAGCAAAAGGAGATCAACAATGCCATCCTCGTGGCTTACGGCTATGGCGATGGCGGCGGCGGGCCGGACCGTGAAATGCTGGAGAAGGGCGTTCGCCTCAAACGGGGCATTGCCGGTTTCCCGCGTGTGGAACTGGGGCACGTCCGCCCGTTTTTCCGAACGCTGCACCGCAAGGTGGACGGCGCAAAGTATCTGCCGACCTGGGTGGGCGAGCTGTACCTGGAACTCCATCAGGGCGCCTACACCTCCGCTGCCATGATGAAGCGCAACAACCGCATGGCGGAGCGGGAGCTGTTCGCAGCGGAGCTGCTGCAAACGGCCGCGGCGCTGCGGGGGCACCCATATGCGGCCGACAGCCTGCATGCCGTCTGGGAAACGCTGCTGCTCAACCAATTCCACGATACGTTACCCGGTTCCTGCATTGCAAAAGTGTATGCGGATGCGCGGGAACAGTTTGCCGCGCTGTTTGCACGCCTTGACGCGTGCCGGCAGGATGCGGAAAAGGCAATCTGGGGCGAAGGGGAACAGCTGGCAATCTGGAACATCGCAGACTTTGCCCGTGAGGATCTGCTGCTGCTGCCCCAAGGGAAAACCATTGCGGGGCAGCCCTGGCAGGCTACAGAGGAAGGCAATCTGTGCTTCACCCCGCGCATTCCTTCGCTGGGCTGGGTTTCGGCGGAGGTGGCGGAACAACCGGCGCAACCCGCCACACCCGGCACTGCGGAACCCGGGGTGCGGACGCTGGAGACGCGGTACTTCTCCGTGCGCATCAATGCCAAGGGGGAGTTGATTCGGCTGCTGGACAGGCAAGCCAACCGGGAGGTGCTGCCTGCGGGCGAGCGCGCCAACGTGCTGCTGGCCTTTGACGATCGCCCCTATAAATGGGATGCCTGGAACATCGATATGTATTATGAAGAAAAACAGTACCCCGTAAACGGGCAGGTTACGGTGTCCGGTGTGCTTTCCGGCCCCGTGTTCGAGTCGGTGCGGGTGGAAAAGCGGTTCGGCCGTTCGGTATTCACGCAGGAAATCCGCGTTTACCATGCGATCCCGCGCATTGATTTTGTGACGCATGTGGACTGGCATGAAGACGCGACTGTGCTGAAAGTTGCCTTCCCTGTGGAGGTAAACACCGATTTTGCCACGTTTGATATCCAGTGCGGCAGTGTGCGCCGCCCGACCCACCGCAACACCAGCTGGGATAAGGCGCGTTACGAGGTTTGCGCGCACCGCTGGGCGGACCTCTCCGAGGGGGATTATGGGGTGTCGTTGCTGAACGACTGTAAATACGGCTGTGATGTGGAAAACCATGTACTGCGGCTTACGCTGCTGAAAGCGGGAATGACCCCCGACGAGACCATTGACCGCGGAGAACACGTGTTTACCTATGCGCTGTTCCCGCACAGCGGCGCGTGCGGCGCGGCAACCAACGAGATGGCTACCCGCCTGAACCGGCCCCTGCGCTGCGCATGGGCCGCCAAACCGCAAGCGGAAACAAGCCTGTTTACACTTTCAAACCCCAACATCGCCATCGACGCCATCAAGGCAAGTGAGGATGGCGAGGGCCTGATTGTGGTACGGATGCACGAACAGGGCAATACGCATGCGCAGGCGACCCTGACCGTGGGCTTTGCGGTGGATGCCGCCATGACCTGCAACCTGCTGGAGGAAAACCGACAGCCGTTACCCATCACGGAACGCCGGGTGGAGTTAGCTTTCCATCCGTTTGAAATTCAAACCCTGCTGCTGAAACCGGGTAGCAGCCGGGGCAGGAGGACGGCCGATGAGCACAACCTACCGGATTGGCATTGATATTGGCGGCACCAAAGTAAACGCGGGGCTGCTCCGCGAAGATGGAACGATTGTGGAGCATACGGTATTTTCCTCCGCCGGAGCTACGGAAACCGCGCGTTTTGTGGATCGCATCTGCCTTGCGGTGGAAACCCTGCTGCGGCATAACGGCGTGAACCTCGAGCAGGTTGCGCATATCGGCGCCGGGATTCCCGGAACGGCAAACCCGCGCCAGGGCATGGTGGAATACAGCTGCAATCTGTTTGGGATCGACGTGCCCCTTGGCGCCTTTTTTCGGGAGCGTTTGCACCGGGATGTACTGATCGTGCAGGATAGCTGGGCGGCTGCGTGGGGCGAGCATCGCTTTGGTGCGGGCCGCGGGCACGATAACCTGCTTTGCGCGACCATCGGCACAGGCATTGGCTGCGGTGTGGTTTTAAACGGAAAATTGTTTGCGGGCGCCATGCAAACCGCGGGCGAGCTGGGGCACATCCCGGTGGAATGGCAGGGGAGGCTCTGCGGCTGCGGCAGACGCGGCTGCCTGGAAGCCTACTCCAGCGGCAGCGCCATATGGGCGCAGGCATTGGAGCGGTTCCCGCAAAAGCTGACGAACCGCCCGCAACGTACGGAAACCGTTTTTGAACTGTGCGCCGAAGGGGATGCCGAAGCGCGCGCCCTGATTGACGCCAGCATCGACAAGCTGGCCTATGGTTTAGCGATCATGCTGAATATCCTTTCCGTGGATACGGTGATCATCTCCGGCGGTCTGAGCAGCCATAAGGATTTGGTGATTGATCCCCTTCGGGAAAGAATGCTTGCCTACGGATACCCCTCTTGGACCAGAAAGAATCGTATCCAGGTGTTACAGGCAGAGCTTGGGGGAAACGCCCCCATGGTTGGCGCGGCGTTTTTAACGCTGGATTGCCTCTAAAGCACAAACAGCCCGCCGTTGCGGAGCAAATGAATAAGCAGGGGTGCACGGATGCTGATTTTTACCAAGCCGATCCCCAGACCCGCGCTGTGGGGCGGCAAACGGCTGCGCGAGTACTTCCGATATCCGGATTTTCCTGATACCATCGGCCAGAGCTGGGCGTTCAGCGCACAGGAAGGCGAAGGGCAGAGTAACACAGTCATCGGGGGCCCCTGGGACGGACGGATTCTTGCCGATCTCTGGCAAGAGGCACCCGACCTGTTTCAAAGCCGGTTTTCCCGTTTTCCCGTGATTATCTCTCTGGTGGCGCCGATGGAGGATCTAAGCCTGCAAATCCATCCCAATGACCGTATTGCGGCAGAGGCAGGCTACCCCAGCGGAAAGAATGAGGCATGGTACTTTTTGGAGGCCGAGGAGAACGCGAGTATCGTGTATGGACAAAACGCCAAAAACGAAACCGAACTCCGTGCAATGATCTCCAGAGGCGCGTGGAACGGCATCATGCAACACCTGCCCGTGAAAAAAGGGGATTTCGTGTATCTGCCCGCCGGGATTGTGCATGCGCTCAAGAGGGGAAGCATTGTGTATGAAATCCAGCAGGCAACCGATGTAACCTTCCGCTTTTTTGATTACCACCGCCGGGATGCGCAGGGGCGGGAGCGCCCCCTGCAGCTGGAACAGGCCATCCGCTGTGTAGATTATTCCCTTACGCAGGCGGACGCTCACCCGCCCGCCAGCGAGGCACGCATCGGGAATGCTACCGTGACCACGCTCTTTGCATCCGACAGTTTTTGTGTGCGTCGCTACCGGTTTGCCGGGCGGGAGACCATTCCGTTTACACACTATGCGCTGATGACCTGCGTCCAAGGCGAGGGGCTTGTAGATGGGCAGTCCGTTAGCCTGGGTATGAGCTTTTTAATTACCGCCAAGACTTCGGTGACTTTCGACGGCCGGATGACGCTGATGTGTACCTGCGAAGGCTGATCGGTTATGAAATGAAGCGGTTGCGACCGCGCAAGGGATTCTCAGAAACACGGAACCAACCGGTGCGAACCGCCGTTTCTGCTGAGGTGGATGGGCGCCGTTCTCCTTGGAGCAAGGAGGGCGGCGCCTGTTTTAATGCGGGTTCTCTTCCAAAATGGGCAGACAAAGCACCGCCGCGCAACCGCCTTCGGGACGGTTGTGAAACAAGACCGTGCCCTGATGCGCCTTGACGATCTGCCGCACGAGGGTAAGCCCAAGCCCGTGGCTTGGCAATGCGGCAGCGCTTTGGGGATGGTTCAGCTTTTGCAGCGTTTCCGGTGTAAAGCCGGTTCCACTGTCCAAAACCGTCAGGATACAATGCTCCGGTTCCTTTTGCAGCGTGATTTGAATGGTGCAGCCGTCGGGGTTATGCTGTACGCTGTTGGACAGCAAATTGGAAACCGCGCGCTTAAGCAGGTCTTCGTCAGCGCAGAGCATCAAGTTCTGCGCGTCGTTATCAATGGTTAAGGCAAAGGAAGTGCCTTTGGAAAGGCCGCTGTTTATAAAATCAACGGCTACGCTGCGCAGTAACACCGCCAGACACACATCCGCCTTTCGCAAGGGCTGCATGTTATATTCCAGCTTCGAAACAAGGTTCAGATCGTTTACGAGCGCACGGATTCGTTCGCTTTGCCTGAGGATGATGCCCGCCTGCCTCTGCTTGGACGGGGGTAGCTCCGGGTCCTCCTCCAGTTGGCTGGCATAACCCATGACCATGGAAAGAGGCGTGCGAATATCGTGGGATACGCCGGCAATCCAGACCGTGCGGGCACTGTCCCGCTGCCGGAGCGCGGCTTCCTGTTCGGTCAGCCGCGCGGAGGTTTGGTTGATGCCGGAAGCCAGATCGCCCAGAAGGCCGCGGGTCGAAAGCTCCACCGGCTGCCTGTGCGCCATCGCCTCAATGCCGACGGCGAGCGGTTTGACGGAACGGAACAGGCGCAAACCAAACAGCAGCGCGAGCAGGACGGCTGCGATCCCGTTAAGCGCAAGCAGCACCGTGATCCAGAGCCCGGCACTGTCCATGACTGCCATCGGTTCCACAACGCTGTATTTCCAAAAACTGCCTTTAGCACTGCCCAGAATAAAAAGACCGGCCGGATGCTCCCAAACGCTCACCGGATAACCATATAGATACCAACGCGTGAAGCTGGCAATATCCGACAGGCTATACTGGCGGGGGATTTCAGGAGGGCAATCCAGACTCCAGACCACGGCCCCATCGGCGTTATCGATCAGCATCGCCCACTGATGATTGCTTTGAATCATGCTCTTGGCGGCTGGATCCAGCGCGTAACCGCCGTTTACCCGGTGCAGGCTGGCTGTCATCTGCGCAATGTTGAGCTTGTTTTGCAGGGCTTTGCCGGACTGTACCGTCCATGCAGCAAGCAGGGCAAGGTTTACGATCAGCAGTATCAGCGTGATTCCGGCGGCGGAAAGCACATACCGGGAGAGAATTTTCATCATGCTTTTCATGGCCCGTCCACCCCCGAGAGCTTATACCCGAGGCCGCGCATGGTCAGCAGATAGCGCGGGTTGGAAGGCTCCGGCTCGATTTTTTCACGCAAACGGCGGATGTGCACCATCAGCGTGTTTTCGTATCCGTACAGATCGTCGTCCCACGCCGCGCGGCATAGGCTATCGCCGGATATGATGTACCCGCGGTTTTCGTAGAGCTTCGTAAGCAGCGCAAATTCCTTCGCGGTCAGGGCAATTCGCCCCTGTGCCGTAGTGACCAGACCGGTGTTGAGGTCGATTTCCGCATCCCCCAAACGGAAGCAAGGCTTAACAATTTGTTTTAGCACAACAGGGAAATAGGCTCGCCGGAGCACGGCCTGAAGCCTTAACGCCAGCTCGCGGGGTAAAAACGGTTTGGTGATGTAGTCGTCTGCGCCGAGGCCCAGCCCAAGCAGACGGTTCTCATCCTCGTCCCGTGCGGAAAGGAAAAGAATCGGGACGGGGGAGACGGAACGAAAATCACGCATCAGGGAGAACCCATCCCCGTCGGGCAGGGATACGTCCAGAATAACGGCATCCGGCTTTTCCGCCTCAAACAGCGCGCGCGCCTGCCTGCAATCGGCGGCCGAGCTGATTCTTGCATACCCTTCGCGCTGCAGGATTTCGCGCAGCATGGCGCGCAGTTCCGGTTCATCATCGACAATCAGCAGGCGGCATTCCCAAATTTCATTCATACCATCACCGCTCCCATTATACCGTAACCGTAGAGCAATCAGGGAGAGTTTTCTGAAGATTAAGGTAAATGTAAGCTTCCGGACAGGCTGGCGCAAGGAGGCGGTGCTATGCTTTTGCTGCATACCAAACAGGGAGGTTCTTCCTATGTCCGATGTAATCCAGACCACAGGGCTTTGCAAACAGTATAAAAAGGTTCTACGGGTTAAAGACTTGGATCTGAAAGTGCCGGAAGGGATCGTATACGGCTTTCTGGGGCCGAACGGAGCCGGTAAGACAACCACCATGAAAATGATTCTGGGCCTTGCGCGGCCAACGGCGGGCAGCATCCGGGTATTTGGCAAAGAGGTGAACAGCCGCAACCGGCTGTCTCTTCTGGCCGATACCGGTTCCCTGATCGAATCGCCCAGTTATTATGGGCATCTGACCGGGGAAGAAAACCTGCGCATCCTCTGCGCGCTTAAAAATGTGCCCGATCAGGAGATCGACCGCGTGCTGCAGATTGTGCGGTTGGAAAATCAGCGGCATAAAAGAGTGGGCCAGTACTCCATGGGCATGAAGCAACGCCTTGGCCTGGCCGGCGCGTTGCTGGGCCGGCCCAGGCTCCTGATTCTGGACGAACCGACCAACGGCCTTGACCCGGCGGGCATTCAGGAAATGCGGGAGCTGATCTGCTCCCTGCCGCAGCAGTACGGTATGACCGTGATGGTTTCGAGCCATTTGCTCAGCGAGATGGATCAGATGGCAACCCATATCGGTATTATTAGCCGGGGGGAGCTGGTTTTTCAGGACAGCCTGTCGAAGCTGCATGAAAGGAGTAAATCCAGCATTGCCTTGCGCACGCTGGATAACGAAGCTGCGTGCCAAATCCTCTGCGGCTTGGGTATACCCTGTCGGATGCAGGATCGCTGCGTTGTCCTGCCTGAGCTGCCCGACAGCGAGCTGGCCGGATACATTTCCCTGCTTTCGGAGCACCGCGTAGGCGTTGTGCGCATTGAGGAGCAGCGGGAAAGCCTGGAGGATATCTTCCTGCAGTTGACCGAAACGGCGGTGAGCTTATGAGGCGGGCGCTGATGCTGGAATTTGAGAAAATCCGGCATAAAAAAGTTTGGTGGATCGTCGCCGCGCTGGTGCTTGTGCAGGGCATCTGGTCGCTTTGGAGCGCGGGAAGGATGGACGCGCAGGAACTGAAACAGGGCTGGATGTTTTTCTTGTACCAGTTTCCGCTGCTGAACTCTATTATGATGCCAATCCTTGCCGCCGTGGTAGCGTCGCGGCTGAGCGACAACGAGCACAAGGGGCATACGTTCAAGCTGCTGTATACGGTGATGCCCGCCGGGCGCTTATTTGACGCGAAATTTCTGTGCGGTGCCCTGCACATGCTGGCGGCGGGCCTGTTACAGCTGATTTTAATGGTTTCCATGGGGTATCTGCGGGGCTTTGCGGGAAATCCACCGCTGGAAAGATTATTGACGTATCTTCTGTTCACCACGGCGGTTAACCTCGCGCTTCTTACGCTGCAACAGTCGCTGTCGCTCCTGATTGTCAACCAGCTGGTTCCGCTTACCGTGGGGCTGATGGGCGGTCTTGGGGGTTTGTTTATCATGTTTTTTCCGCCCATTTGGGAACGGTTCCTGCTTTGGGGTTACTACGGCGTGCTGATGCTCGTGGGCATGAACTGGGACAGCACTACGCGCATCTCCAGCTTTTACTATGCTCCGGCGGATTGGGGCGGCTTCCTGACATTGCTGCTGATGTCGGGTATTCTTTACGCGGTTGGGCGCACCCTGTTTGTCCGAAAGGAGATGTGAGCGATGTTTTTCAGAACGCTTCGGGCGGAGCAGATGAAGCTGCGGCACAGCCCGGTTTGGCTGGCTTTTGTCTTTTTGCCGATCCTGCCCGCCATAATGGGCACGTTTAACTATGTGCAAAACGCAGGCATCTTAGAGGAGCAATGGTACAGCCTGTGGACACAGCACACCCTTTTCCTGTGCTACTTTTTCCTGCCCGCCCTGATCGGGGTATACTGCTCCTGGTTGTGCAGGTTGGAGCATCTCAACCATAACTGGAATACCGTTATGACCGCCCCGGTGCGGGTTGCGTATGCTTACCTTGCCAAGCTTACCATGGCATCCGGAATCGTGCTGCTGACACAGGGTTGGATTGGCGTGCTGTTTGTGATTTCCGGAAAGCTTTGCGGCCTGGATGCGCCGATTCCGCCGGAGCTGCCGGAATGGCTGTTATGCGGCGCGGTCGGTGGTATTGTGCTTTGCGCGCTGCAGCTTTGCGTTTCCCTTGTCATTCGCAGCTTTGCCATCCCGGTTGGCATTGCGCTGATGGGGGGCATCGCGGGGTTGGCCGCTATGGCGAAAGGCTATGGTGTATGGTTTCCGTACTCGCTGCTGTGCCTGGGCATGCGGGCGAACCATCCCGGCGGCCCCATGCAGGCAAGCCCGGAGCAGTTTTTCCTGAACAGCTTTCTGTTTCTGGCCGCGTCCGTTACATTTGCGGTTGTCTGGCTGCAAAAACGGGATGTGGTAACCGCTTAACCTTCGGCGTTTCAGAAATCAGCGGGGTTTCCGATCTGGCTTTGCGTGATTTTACGTATTCGAATAAGCTCTTTTAAAAATAGTAAAAATATAACCGGCACCGGCTGACGAAAGCAATACATGAATCCTTTTGGATGGGGGATTTGACTTTCAAACGGCGGTGCCCGGTTTGTTTATGGTTAAGTTGGGTTAAATTCGAGCTGTGACAAAGAATCCGGGACATTCCTCGTGAAAAACTGCGTCTGCAAGCAGCCGGAGCATCCGCAGGGAAGACATGTGTCAGGGAAGCACGGATGGATTGATTCATCCCAGTTTCCCTCCGGCACGCAGAAAAAAGTAAGTAAAGCCTGATTCCATGTCCATGTTTTGCCGGGTTCATACGTCTATATGGGTGAAGGGGGTGAACCCGTGAGTGAAGTCAAGGGCCCTGACATAGCTCATGATGGGCAGCTGACGCGTTGGATGGATATCTATGGCGATGAAATGGTTCGTCTGGCATACGGTGTGCTGAAGGATTCCTACCTTGCACAGGATGCGGCGCAGGATGCCTTTGTAAAAGCCTGGAAAGGCCGGGCATCTTTTCGGGGCGATTGTGCGGAAAAGACTTACCTGATTCGAATCCTGATGAACACCTGTCGGGATTATCTGCGAACCTCCTGGATGAAAAGGCTGGATCGCAGAATTGTGCCCGACGAACTGCCCGAGCCCTATGCGGATGCGCCAATGCCAGACAGAACGGTAATCGAGGCGGTGCTTTCTCTGCCGGTGAAACTCCGCCGCGTGATTCTCCTTCGCTACTGGCAGCAAATGAAAATCCGAGAAATTGGGGAGGCGCTCTCCCTGAGCCCTGAAACGGTCAATAAACGCTTGACACGCGCCAACCAGAAGCTTAACTCGCAACTGAAAGGGTGGTATTACGATGAGTGAGAAGCATGCGTTGAAGCAGGTTTTCGACCGGCATCTCAGCACTCTGCGCTTTCAGCCCGGCAGCCGTCAGGCGGTTATCGACAGAACGCTGGGAAAGGAAGTTCCTGTTGTGAAAAAGAAAATGTCCGTTGCCCTGGTTTTTACAATGGTTCTTGCGCTGATGATTGTAACCGCCCTGGCTGCCGTAGCCGTATTGCATTCCGACAGCGCGAGCAAAGTCAACCTTGCGCGGGAGGCCCTCTATCAGAAGTACGGGCTGACCCCCAAAACGCTGGGAATGTTCCCGTACGAAGGGAGCGAAGCAAACGGCACCTATACGCTGACGTGGACCTGCTATACCTACAATGCTTCGCTCACAGGCATTTATATAACGGACGTGAAGGACGGCGTCGCAACCGCCAGTTGGTCGTACGATACTGTGGATCCCTCTGTATATGCTTCCGGGGATCTTTCCGCGCCGGTATGGGGGCAGCTGCAGCTGGAGGCCGCGCTGCGGAACCCAGATAAAGCAGGCGAGTATTCGCGCGCCCTCGACCAGTTGGACGCGGAAAAGCAAACAGACGAAACGTCGGGTGACGTTTCGGAACCACCCGCCGATGGGGCATGGATCTGGCAGAATGAAACCCTGCAGGAGGCACAACCGGGCGCAAACGACCTGACTGCGGAGGAAGCCTTCGAAATCGCAGTGCAGGCATTTGTGGAGGATTTCAAGATCGATCGAGAGCTCCTCGCTGCCGGCGCGTTACAGGATGAAACTTACCTGCGCCGGCAAAACGGGATGGGCGTTTGGAGTATCAGCCTCGGCGTAACGCTGAACGGCGTTGAGAGTGAGTGTGTCGCCTATCTGGACGGCGCAACGGGTGAAGTACTGACCATTGATGTGCTCACCGGCGGTAACGGCTGATTCATCCTGCCGCGCGCACTGCCTCCGCCGCCAAAGAGCCGGACGAAAGGCCAGACGTTTTGAAGGACTCGAGGCAGAGCGCGAACCTCCGCGCAAAAGAAAGCCGGTAAAGCAGGCGGAACACCCGAAAGGTCCCACGGCGGTGTAACACGCACACTTCATGGTTTATACCCTTTCGTGCCGACCCGGTGTACCGGGTCGGCACTTGTAGCCCCCCTTGAACTGACCGCATTGATTGGCTCGTGCCACCAATATGTAAACCTCTTTTTCATCCGCCACATCACAGACGAACGCCTTGGCCTGTTTGCTTATGGCTTCCAACGCGTGCACAGAATCCTCTAATGATTCGTTGCGTGTCCTGTCAGTAGGATAGGGGATCCCTTTTGTATCATTCCTTGATTGGTCGCCGGCCTGATGCCGCTTTCACCGCCTGTGACAATCCTAACGTTGTTCATGGACATGAAGTTTTTGGCGTCTATTATGCGGGCGATGCTTTGGTTCACCCACAGATCAATCATCAGGTGGTTTTATGTACCTATATTTGCCTATTGTTTTAAATATACTAACCGAAGTCATTGATCGCGCATGGGGATGTATAAACCTAAGGGATCAGAGAAGGCAAATCAGGCTCGAAGACAGCTGGCCAAGGGTCGGCGTATCTGATTAAAACATATGCCTGGTGGTGCTGAGAGGGGGCAACCGATAGGCACATGGCAGCTAGGTGATCACAGCTTACGGAGGAGGGCGCTGTGGGCTGGCATGTCAGAGCAAGCCCATTAAAAGGCAACGCCCTATGCCGTGTTTAATCGCAGCACAAGGCGTTGTCTCCAAGATAATGTATTGGAGTGGGATGGTTTTATCGGCGCTATTTGCGCAGCGAAAGCTGGCCGTAGGCTTCGCCCATCAGGACATGCTCATACGTGCCCTCTTCCGTACCGGGCTTTACCAGCATGCTGAAATCGACCTGTTTTTGGAACAGCATTACGATATCCGATCCGCCAAACAGGAAGGTTCCCAGCATATCGCCTTTTGCCACTTGCGCGCCCACCTGAACGCTGTCTTCAAAATTCACGGAGGATACCTGCGACATCCCAATCGGCATCACGGCTACCAATCCGTATTCAGCCGTATCAATAATCACGCAGCCCCGGGTTTCAATGGTTTGCCAGCCGGGGATTGAATCCAGCAGGACATACTTGCCCTGATCGGCGTCCCACTTGGTAATCCCGCCTGCAGCATCGTCCGCGGGGATGATCCGCACTTCTTTCACGGTTCCACCGACGGGGAAGTGATAACGGTGGTAATCGTTCACATCCAAAAAGGTATGGGTAAGCGTGCCGCCTGCGAATGCCTGCTGATAGGCACTGTCCGGGCCCAGCAGGTTGGGAATGGAGTTAAAGTACTCCGACTTGATCAATACCCCGTCTTTCTGCACGATATTGGAATGGTCATCAATTGCCCATACGCCCTGCGGTTTGGAATCCGCGGGGGCGACCATCACGGAGGCATCGTCCGGGGATGCGATTGGCCGAACATCGGGGGAGCTCAGGTAACGGGAGAAGAACTCGTTGAAGGAATGCCAGTTGTCCGGCGACTCATACCAACCTTTGCTCAGGCCGAAGCGATCATCCGCCAGCGCAAGCTGGTAGTACGTATCGTTCCAGGATACCGCCATGCTCAGGTATTCACCCCACTGTTTGGCAAACTGGATCAGCCAGCTGCGGTACGGCTCCATGTACTGAATGGAATTGTTATAGTACCCTTTGCCCTCCAGCGCCTGCAGCGGCTGATCGTTGATAAAGTACAGGTAATCAATGCTTTGGTCGAGCTGCTCGTATAGTTTGGTATAGGGCAGGTTACTCAGGATGTTCCAAGGCATGGCGAGGGAGGCCCAATCAATGTACAGATAGTATTCCTCCAGCGATTGCGCGGGATTGGTTACCGGATCCGGGTTGATTTGTTTTGCGATCGCGATGGACTCCTCCAGCATGGATTTCAGCGCCCGATCATGTTCCACCAGGGTAATCAATTGCTCGGTAATGGGTTGATGCCGGGCCTGCGCATCCGCTGTTGCAACGCCAGTGAACGAAGCCATCAAGAGTAAGGCCGCTAAAATGAGTGCCAGATTACGTACGACGAACGATTTTTTCACGCTATCGCCTCCATGATTGCATCAATTTTCCAAACGGCTGGCTTCAGTATAGGCAAATTCTGCTAAAATGTCAATGATGATCCTGAATGTAGAAAAGCAACGAATGTCCTATGCTTTTCCTGCCGCTGAGCATATCGAACATCCCGTTGGTCGTAAAAGTACCAGCCATCTGCGCGACAGGCTCCGATGGAGGCAACCGGGTGCATTGGCGGGCAACCAACCCCGCCATTCAGGGGGAGTGAACCGCTAACAGTAATCTGTCAAACGATTACACTGACGGCAGTAACGACCCGGAAACCGAGACTGCTGTCATGGGATTTCAAATAGACTAAGGCCAGCTGGTCGATGGCATCTGCGGCCCGATTCTACAGAGGTTCTGGAAGCTGTTGAAACGGATGGTACAACGGCTGGGTGGGCGGTACCCGCTACGATGAAGGCTGTGACCAATAGTCCTGATCATGAAGACAGTATCCTCGCCGGAAACAGCTAGAGTTATCGACAGATTTCTGCGGCACAAGAGGATAACGACTATCCGTTTTAATCCAAACGGTTTGATGGTACAATACGAATGAGCCTATGACCAGAATATCGCAGATATCCATTTTGAAGTTTACAGGAACATGAGCGCAGCGCAGAGATAATGAAATTGAGGAATCAATATGGCAGACATCGATAAGCGGAATAGACGCTCGCTGATCCAAATTGGAATCACGATTTGCTTTATTGTGATCGCAACCGGGATCGGCTGGGGTTTTCGCCAGTTGCATTTTCCCGAAACCAATATCGTGGTGGTCTATATCCTCTTTATTCTTTTGATTGCCCGTTTCACAAACGGATACTTCTATGGTATCGCGGGCAGCGTTCTCGCAACTGCCGCATTTAATTACTTCTTCACTTCGCCATACTATACTTTTAACGTCAATGATCCAAGTTATTTTATCACATTTTTCATCATGACTCTGACGGCTGTCGTTACCAGCGCGTTAACTTCAAAAGTAAAGCAAACAGCATGGATTGCCAGGCAAAACGAAGAAGAAGCGAGCGCGCTGTATCAGTTGACAAACCGCCTGACGGACGCGGCGGATATGGAGACGATCGCAAGCCTTTCAGTGAAAACCGTCAGCGAGATCCTTCAGTGCCATGCCGCGTGCCTCTGCTTTCAAAAGAATGGTTTGCCGGAGAACAGCTTTGTACAACAACTTGAGGGTACGACGCAGGTGCATCGGGAAGTCGCTGAGAGCGACATGCTGCGGCACCGGATTGAGAACCTGCGATCGCCCTATGATGTCAACACCGAATTTTACGACTGGCCCATCTATGGACGCGACTCCGTTTTGGGGCTTCTGCGGATACCGGTCGATACGGCGCGCTTGATGACGGAAGCGCAGACACGGCTTTTACACTCGATGATCGAAAGCATCGCCCTGGCTATGGATCGGTTCATCAGCGCCCAGGCCCGTATTGAATCCAATGAGGAAGCAATGCGGCAACGGGACAGGGGCAATCTGCTGCGGGCAATCTCACATGATCTTCGCACACCGCTTTCCGGCATCATGGGCACATCCGAGATGCTGATGTCCATGACACGCGAGGATGAGGAACGGTATCAGCTCGCGTTTGGAATATACAAGGATGCAAACTGGCTGCACTCCATGGTCGAGAATATCCTGAACCTTACCCGCCTGCAGGAAGGAAAGCTCGTGATCAACAAGCAACCGGAGGCAGTCGAAGAAGTCGTAGGGGTCGCGGTAACCGCGATATCAAAACGCATACCAGATCGCGCCATCGTCGTGCGCATCCCCAGCGAAGTGCTTATGATCGCCATGGACGCCCGTTTGATCGAGCAAGTGCTGGTTAACCTGCTTGATAATGCCATATACCACACGCGGCAAGAGGAAGAAATCAGCATTCTCGTACATGTTGACACCGCGTCTTCCATGGCGGTTTTTACGGTGGCGGATCGCGGGAATGGGATCAACGATAAGGATTTGCCGCATGTGTTCGATATGTTTTACACAGCCCAGCGCCCCGGTTTCAGTGCACACCGTGGGGTTGGGTTGGGGCTGGCAATCTGCAAATCGATTGTTACGGCTCACGGCGGTACCATTATGGCGCGCAATCGTGAGGATGGCCCGGGCGCTGAGCTGGTGTTTACTCTGCCGATGGAGGGAAAATCCGATGCAGAAACAAAATGAAAAGATCCTCGTTGTGGAAGATGATTCGCAGATTCGAAATTTCGTTTGTTTTGCGTTGAAACAAGCCGGGTTTGGCTATTCGTCGGCCGCTACAGCGCAGGATGCGCTCACCCAGCTTGTAACAGGCCAGTTTGACTTGATGCTGCTTGACCTGGGCTTGCCGGATTTTGACGGCATGCAGGTGATCGCAAAGGTACGCTCGTGGTCTCAGGTGCCCATTCTTGTGATTTCTGCCCGTGATCAGGATACGGAAAAAGCGGCGGCGCTGGATGCCGGAGCGGACGATTATCTGACCAAACCCTTTTCCGCCACCGAACTTATGGCCAGAATCCGGGTTTCACTGCGGCATCTGTATCAGGCGGGCCTGCTTAAAACGCAAAGCAGCGCGTCCGTCAGGGGGCTGAAGCTGGATTTTGACAAGCGCCTGGTATACCTGGATGAGCAGGAGCTGCATGTAACGCCTATGGAGTACAATCTGCTTGCGTTGTTCTTTCACAATATTGGCAAGGTGCTTACCACCCGGTTGATCATCCGGGAGATCTACGGCAGCGGTTACGGAACGGATACGCAGGCTCTGCGGGCGTTGATGGCCGGGCTGAGACGCAAGATTGAGGCGAACCCTGCCGTACCCAAGTATATCTTAACCGAAATCGGGGTCGGATACCGGCTGGCTGGCGAATAACAAATCCTTTCATACGGCTATAACTTCATGAGGCTCCACATCGTTTGAAACGGTGTGGAGCTTTTTCTCACACCTTTCTCACAGCAACCGGGAGCCCCTCACAGAAAACTCACGCGCAACTTGCTATGCTATACGCGCGGTAAGGCATGGATCGCAAAGGAGGTAAAGCCATGGAAAACAGCAAGCTGAAAAAGGATGAGGAAGAAATGCGGTCGCTTTGCCAAAACGTCAGGGCTCTTGTTGGTAAAGGCGATCTGAAGGGCGGGGAGCGCCTCGTCATGGATGCCATAGGCACCTATCCTCATGCGCCACAACCTCATAATCTTTTGGGGTTACTGCTCGAAAAGCGGGGGGATCATCTTCTGGCGATGAAACATTTTCGCGCGGCGTGGGCATTGGAACCCACTTATATACCAGCAAGACACAACCTTGATTTTTTTGGTACTTTCTTTTCTACAGGGCATTGCGCCTATGACGAAAGCGATTGCCCGACGGAGCGACCAAGCCCACTGGCTTTTGTTTATGGGGAGAATGGCGTTGGATACATCTAAAACAAAGGATAGTCCTAACAGGAGGGAACAGGTTGTGAAAACGGACCAAAACGCCTATACGATTATCGTCGGCTGCGGACGGCTGGGTGCAAACCTTGCCAATGCGCTATCGGACGCACAAGGCAACGTAAGCATTATGGATATGAATAAAGACGCATTCCGGAAACTATCCCCTTCCTTCGGCGGCCTCGCAATCACCGCGGATGCCACGGATCTGGACGCCTTGCAGGAGGCGGGGATGGATAAGGCCAGCACGGTCATTGCCGTCACGAACAACGATAACGTAAACGTTATGGTAGCGCAGCTTGCGCGAGAGCTGTTCAAGGTTGGGGAAGTGATCGCGCGGCTGTACGATCCGGAACGGGAATGCGTCTATCAGGAATTGGGCATTGAGACCATTTGCCCTGCCGTGTTATCCATGAAAGAGATCGACAAAATACTGGGGAAAAACCAAACGGCGGACGAAACCCAGTCGCAAACAGCCTAACGGAGGGGATCCATATGAAAAAGAAGGTATTGCTGGTCGGGGGCAGAAGCAAAGCCAAATCCCTTGCGTTGTCGCTGCTGCATAAGGGGTATCAGGTGACCGCAATCAACGATACGTATGAGGATTGCATCAAACTGTCGGAAATCGAAGGGTTGGCCGTGCTCCATGGGGATGGAACCAGACCCTTTCTGTTGGAGGATGCGAGCGCGTCCGAAGCCGATATTGTAATCGCGCTGACATCCAAAGATGAGGACAATCTGGTCATCTGTGAATTGAGCAAGAAGCGGTTTCATGTTCCCAAGACGGTTGCCATCGTGACCGACCCAAAGAAAACAGACTTTTTCTATAGGATGGGGGTCGACCGCGTGGTATGTGCGATCACGGCCATCACCAATATCATTGAGCAACAGGCTTTCGTGGATAAAATGACCAATATCATACCCATTGCCGAAGGCCATGTACGCATAGCGGAAATCCCCGTTTGTGACGACGCCCCCATTGCGGGGAAAAAGCTGTGGGAAGTGAATCTGCCCCAGGATGCAATCATCGGGTGTGTTTTGCGCGGCGAAAAAGTGATGATCCCTCGCGGCGATACCCGCATCCTCGCGGGCGACATGCTGGTTTTGATTTCTGGAAATACCACAGAGATTGCCGATATTGAGGTACTGACAGGACGGGGAATAAAGTGAAACAGAATCGTATGAAGTGTTCAAGCATAGGTAAGTTCATGATCCTGACAGGGATTCTGATCGCAATTCCGTTGCTGACCTTGCCGTTTTACCCGCAGGAATGCCAATATGCTTCGGCGTTTTATATTCCGGCCATTGGCACCGCTGTGATCGGCCTTTTGATTTGCATCTTTCGAAAAGATTCGGAGGATGCCTCCGTCGAGTGGCAAACCTCCATGCAAAGGAGCAGCCTCACTGTATTATTCGTGTGGGGATGGGGGATACTGGCCGGCGCCCTGCCATTTATCCTGGGGGCGCAGCTCAGATGGGTACAAGCGGCGTTTGAATCGGTCAGCGGTTGGACAACGACTGGTTTATC
The DNA here is from genome assembly GCA_963666755.2 of Candidatus Limiplasma sp. Taxonomy (GTDB): domain Bacteria; phylum Bacillota; class Clostridia; order Christensenellales; family Aristaeellaceae; genus CAXXOK01. The sequence continues at coordinate 1,601,466 of CAXXGW010000009.1, read as the reverse complement.
CGTCATGGATGTGACGGTAACCCCGCATATCTACCTGTTTCATCGCAGTTTCATGCAGTTTTGCGGCGGCTTGGGGTTTATTCTGATGATGATGCTTTTGGTGCAGGGAAAGCAATCCATGAACCTGTACAATGCCGAGGGGCATCCGGATAAACTGAAGCCCAACCTGAGAAAAACAGCGCAAACCATTGTGTTCATCTATGGGGGGTTTTTAATCGCCGGCACAGTAGCTTATGTAGTGGCGGGGATGAACCTCTTTGAGGCACTGTGCCATGCGATGTGCTCCCTTTCCACCGGCGGTTTTTCAACGAAGTTAAACAGTATCGGCGAGTATGCGAGTTTACCGATTGAGGCGGTCACCATTGTGTTGATGCTGATCGGCACCACGAACTTCGCCGTTTTGCAGCTGCTGGTAACCAGAAAGTGGAAACAGGCAGGCAGGGTCAGCGAACTGCGCTTTATGTTCCTATTGCTGATTCTATTCGTTCCAGTCGTCGCATTTTCCCTGATTAATAACATGGGAATGAGTTGGGGAGAAGGTTTTAGGCGCGCGCTTTTTGATACATCGTCTGCGTTATCCACAACGGGTTATTCTTCCATGAGCTATACAAATTGGCCCCCTCTTGCTGTCGGTGTGCTGATTCTGATGATGCTGATTGGCGGAGGAATAGGTTCAACCGCAGGCGGCATCAAACTTTCCCGGGTTTATATCATCATTCGGGCGGTATGGCAAAACGTGCAGAAGCGCTTTTTACCCGCCAGGAGCGTACAGACATCCCTTTATTATAAGGCGCAGGGACGAACCATCATTGATACGCCGCTGGTCGCGGATACGCTGGGCTTTGTGGGGAGCTATATGCTTCTTTATATCATCGGCTCGCTCCTCATGACGATCACGGCCAATAGTACGCTCGTGGATGCGATGTTTGAGTTTGCCTCCGCCTTAGGCACGGTTGGCCTCTCCATCGGCCTGACGGGCCCAACGACAAACAACGCGACCCTGTGGGTAGAGATGGCAGGGATGATCCTTGGGCGATTGGAGATTTTTATCATCCTGATTGGGCTATACTCCGGCTTCAGCGTGATTCGGCGTGGCGTAAGTAGCCGTTGGGTTCGGGAATGAGCAAAGCTGGCCTGGGCTTATACAATCCCTGCCAAGCGGATACGGACGTTATTCCTCCCTGCCGGTGATTGCGCCCGTGGCAACATCCACCTCGATCACAGCGGCGTAGACCATTTCAGGGTCGCCGCGCTCAGCTGCTGTGGCGCGCATAACCGTTAGCGAGGGGGTTGCGATTGTTTCACTGACGGTACCGCAGAAATCCACCGTCACAGGCGCAAACAGATCTACCATGGAGGCCGTCAGGTATACCTTCAAGATGCCCTTTTCCGCCGTGCAGGATTCCACGGTTATCCGGTTTGCCTCGCGGCTATAGCGAGCAACAAGGGTACCCTGATCCAGTTCTTCGTTGCGCCCGAGCCAGTAAAAAGAGCGCACGTTTCGCGCAGGGGCGTTTGTCTCCACCTCCCACACAACGCGGACGGGATTGGCTTCTCGCGTATAGGCGCCCGTCAGGCGCACGGCGTTTGTGTCGGCCATGACCGTGCCGCCACTGCCGCTTGCAAACCATGCCTCCCCGTCCGCCGCCACCAGTTGATCTTCAAAACCATTGTCATAAAAATTATGGGGCATGCCAATATGGATAAAGGTTGTATGGAGATAACCGCCGCCATAGGTGACTGCCGCCTGATCCAGCAAGGCATCATATTCGGCAGTCACGGTGTTACGGTGATACGCGTCATCCTTTTCGCCTACCTGCAAGAAGATCGGCAGATGATACAGGTTGACGATGCTGATGCCATTGGGATGTCCAGCCGACATATTTACGGCGGCAAAACGGTCCGCCATCCGCGGCGCAATGGCATACACGCCATCGCCACCGGCGGAAAAACCCAGTAAATAGACCCGATCAGGATCGACGTTTTCAAACGCGATCGCATCTTCAATGATGCGGTCATAGAAGGCGTAACTCTCGGGATTGAAGTGGGTATCCCACGTGTCACGGATGCCTCTGGGGGCGATGTAGATTCCGTTTGTTACAGAGGCTTTATAGTATTCCTGCATCTGCGCCCACTGGCTGTCGTTCATGGCCGGAGTGTCCGAGGAACCGCCGCCATGCAGTGCAAGGATCAGGGGATAGCCGTTCTCATCCGGTTCTCCGATCAGCTGCATATCCACCTGCATGGGGATCTCTCCGATAACAATTTGACCTTCCGCCAGTTCATCTGCGCGAGACGCAATCGACACACAGTATTCGTCGTAGACTGCTTTGCAGGCGGCAAGCACGTTTTCCGTTGTATCAAGGGCGATGGAGGCGGGATCGGCACACGGGCTGGAGGCCACAGCAGGATGGGGGCTGTTGATGGTTTCAGCCATCGCTGTTTCCCTTGCGCCTGCACAAAAGGAAAGAAGCATCAGTGCTACGGCTACACCAATGCAGGTTGTGACAGGATAGCGAAAAACCATGCTAGCCCTCCCATGCGATTGTCCTGATGAGAAGAATGCAGTCCCGGCTGCACAGTATGGCTGTCAGGTATGTTGGAATTTACTACGGGCACTCTGATTGCCGGCTTTGGGCGCCGCCCGGGGCCGGCAATCAGGGTATTCACCCCCTGCGTAACCAGCGCGGTTAACCTTTCCCAATTCGCGTGACTACCGAATAGCGACCGTGGATGCGGCGTTATGGGAGCTTTCACAGCATAAAGTACGAGTCAGTCGAACCGATGGATAGTGCCCTCTTCGGGTCTTTCTGGAGCTATTCCTTCAGGCATGCTGTCGGGCGTGGGCTTACATCTTGCGGGCTTCGAAGGCAATGTGATGCTCCTTGGCATACTGCTGTGCGAACGAGCCTTCGGGCGCGACCAGCGTAAGGGCTGTATTCTCCGGCAGCGCAAGGTCGCCGATCGCCAGCACACTGGCAGGCAGTGTAAGCCGCGTAAGCGAGCTGCAATCACACAGGAGATTGTCCGCCAGCGCGGGGATCCCATCGGGAATCGTGATCTCCGTCAGCTGGTAACACCCCTGAAACGCGCCGCTGCCGATGCTGGTAACCGTAGAGGGAATCTCCAGCGCTGTGATATTCTCGCAGCCGAAGAAGGCCGTATCGCCAATGGTTTGCAACCCTTCGCTGAGCGTGACCGACGCAACCTGGCTAAACAGGAACGCGTCGATGGCCAGGGTTGTAATTCCTTGCGGCACGGTAATAGAGTGCATAGTGCTCTGCGGGAAACAGAAGGAATCCACCGTGGTAACGGTCAAGCCGTCCAGCATGACCGGCACGGTAACATCCGTCGCCTCTCCCTGATAGCGTTCCAGCGCGAGGGTGCCGTCCGCCTGCTTCAGGTAGAGCCAATCGCCGGAGGTTACGGTATCCAGTGTCGAAAGCCGCTCGTCATAGTAGGATTCATCGTCGCCCTCATACTCGTCCGCGAGCGTCGGCAGCGCGGGCAGCAGCGTAAGCAAAAGCACCAGAAACAACACACCAATCCGTTTGCATACCATAAAAACACTCCTCTCCGTCCTGAAAGCACAATCCACATGAATACCGTCCTATGAGGCAAAGGGTACACCGCCGATGCGGTTAAACACAGGAATCGGGAGGGTTCGATCGGTGAAAAACCGTTAAGGATGTGACGCGGCGTCAAGGCTAAGCGGGCAGAACCTGCCGGCAGGCGCACAACCGCAACTGGCGCCGTTTGATCTGCCCGGTGGCAACCGGCACACCGGATTGAGGAGTTAAGAGAAATCACACATGTTTATTGTCAATGATATACTTCCGTGTCTTTGCGCGTTTCCCTGCACGTGCGGCCATGCATTAACCCATGCTGTTAAGCGATACCTGTTGACCGTTATGTTATGAGAACTGAAAACTGAGAAAGCATCGCATCGCTTCCTTTTCGATGGCGTTTGGGAAATATGCAGCGAATCCTTGCGCTTTTCCAACTTGTGTGTTCGCAAGACGGCGTTTCCATATGTAGAAGTATGTTTGATCTATGCCACAACGAAGAAATGTTAACCAGGTATCATAAAATGCTTCTGTCACCTTAACAGATACTGTTGCCTGAGGTGCAGCAATCCTTTCAGAAAAAGAGATTCAGGCTACGCTCCATACTTATGGGCAACCATTTCAAGGATGATGCCATAGGCGATGCCTGCCAGAAAACTGACCACATCACCAAAGCCTGCGGCGCTGTAAAAGGCAAAGGAAACCACAAGCCCAATCAAAGCACCGCGAAGGATCAAGCCGGAGCGCCCGGTTTTTTCCTGAATGGAGCCGACGACCATCCCCATCATCAGCCGATTGAACCAAAGTGCGAACAGGAACTGTGCCCCGGCTGTGCCGCCTGACCGCAAGAAGGCTCCCGCAATGCACACCAAACCCAATATCGCGCCGCACAGAAGAGAAACGACCATCCGTTTTGTCCGGAAGAAATCCATCTTAGCACCTCTCCTTCCAAATGCCCGTATCGCTGAATTGCACCTCAAGGCTGAATGGAACACCAAATTTGAAGGCCTGTTGTTTTCAGAGCCGAGGGGGGAGACATCGGTCGCTGTGATCATGCGTTAAGCAAATAATGGTAGCCCTTCTCCGGTTGACATCACCTGTTAGCCAAGCAAGCTGTGATTTTCAACAGCATTGGTGGTAGTTTACGGCAAAACAAGTGTTGTCGGACAATGCCGCCGGTTTAATATGCGCCTATAGACAATACCAAGTCGATATAATTCAGGTACTCGCGATTTCTCCTTTAAGCTGCGCTCTTTTCTTGCGGTATTCCATAATCGGGGCATCTCCCTGTATAAGGTTTTCGCCCATTTTTAGCTCGGACTTTTTTGGCAACTGCGTCAGAACAACCCTTCTATCCTGATGAAGAATGAAGCGGTTGCTGATATTGCTGACGCCATGGACCAGCTGTTTCAGAACGGGAACTTTCATGAATCTCTGGTAAAACCGCAGATAGATGCGTGTGTTGCTCTCATCAATCGGGGCAAAGATCGCAACGATCCTGATTTGGCTGCTGATGATGTTTTGCCACATGTTTGGCATCTGCAGCTGCAGATGGAAAAAATCCTTGTAGTTGATGATTTCCTTCGGCTTCAAGGGCTTAACCATGCCGTCATCAGTAACGTTGTTCACATAAAACGTCATCAGGGTATCGTCCCATGTTACAACGGGGCCGTTGACAACTGTACGGTTTCTGCGCCCGATGGAATTGGTATGCACGAAAGGCAGATGTACGACATCCAGCTGGTTTTCGATAGCTCTGGTATAATGCACCGGCCAAGTCTCGGAAAACCCGCCATACGAGAAGCCCTCCCGAAGCTCCCTGAAGAATGGAATCTCGGGTAGATCATCGGCATAATCACCGTACCAAAGCCAGACAATTCCGTATTTTTCGACCACTTTATAGGCATGAACGTGATACTGGTCGGGTACGCGAGACGCACTTCCATTTGCCGGAATGAGAACGACTTTCCCGGAGGCGTCGTAGGCAAATCCATGAAACGGGCAGCGAACGGTATCGTGAACGACTTTTCCGGCGCTCAGCGAAGCCCCACGGTGGCAGCACTGATCATACACGCAATGGAGATTCCCGTCGTTGCTTTTCCACAACACCAGTTTTTCGCCCAGACGCGTTACACCGATAGGCCCGTTCCCTTTGATTTCCTTTGCGTCCAAAATCCCATACCACTGGTTTCTGATCATAATGATTCTCCTTATGCAGATAAGAAATAGATTATACAGGCCTCCGGTTTTCCGGGTCGCTTGAAAACCAGAGGGAGAATTCGTTTGAACGCAGCGGCCGCGCAATCTGATGGAAGGCCAGCACTGTCATGATGTTACTATTCTACAAGCGACGCCGTATTCCCGCTCGAAACGATGGGCGATTTTGGGTAAGCATTATCCGAAGGATGCTTCTGAAAACGATTAAAAGCATTATGAAGAATGTATCGCCTTTTACGATTATCCAACCGGTGGCACGTCAGGTGCTCGATGGGCAAGGAACCCAAATAGGTGCGAAACAGGTGGCAGTATTGCATTACTTCTGTGATGCGTTCGGAGAAGCAGCGGTTGGCTTTCCGGCGGGTTACGCTGGCGGCAGGCGAAATAAAACGTTGAGCATCCCATTGACCGGGAGGAACTAACGTTGGTGACGCCGGACGAAAAACGGATCGTAGAACCGGACGAATTCATCCTGATGGCTGGATACAGTTCGCGGGAGGAGAATTTGCTGCGCGCTTCCTTTCGCGTTGTAGGCTGAATGGCGTTAGCTATGAGTGCTCTTACCCCCAATGGACAATAGGGCAAGGATCACGAAAAGCCCGCAGAATGTCCAGGGGCATTCTGCGGACTTTTCGTGATTCGCTTTAATTCAACTCACCGCATGGGGGCTCAGGCTGTTCAACCCGGCCGGCTGTTGCTGCGCTGGAAGCTGCAAGCCGCACTTGGCGAGGATTCCGGGCTGCTTACCCGTTCCCGCCAACGATGGCTTCGCAGATTTCCACTTCGCCGGTTACCGCATTCAGCTTCACGTCGCCGCAAAAATCCCCGCTGGTTCGTCCGGCATCAACGTATTGCACATACCAGAAACGCTGATTTTCCCGTTGCAGATCGCACAGGAAGGATATATAGTGCGACATCTTTTCCGGCATCGCCTGGCCGGGATAGCTTTCCTCCCACGCTTTCTGAAAGGAGGCGTCCGCAATTTGAAGCGCCTGCTCCTGTGTCAGATCGTCGGCTTGCGGCAACAAGGAAATTTCCGTGCTGTCCGCAGGTTCGTTCATCCAGAGGTCCCACATTGCCTGCCCTTCCAGAGGCCATGCCGCAAGGTTTTCTCCGTACTGTTTCTTCCACCCCTGCAGCAGCACCGACGCAGTCGCCCAGTCGCCCCCGCCCAGCTTTTCCATGGCGGCCCAGAAATCGTCGGGCAACGTAGCCAGACGCCACCCTTCCGGCTTTCCGTTCGTGTCGATTTTAACCTTCGGCGAAAGGGCGATCATTTCGTCCGGGGACAGAATCCAGCGAGTCATGACGCCGCCATAGGCGGGCGACACATAGCGAATTTGAAGCCATGTGTGCCCTTTCGCCCAGTCCTGCGCAAATGTGTTTTCCTGCGGGGCAAGCGTCTGTACAACAACATACGGGACCCCGGCCGGTACGGTTTCCTCGATATACAGCCAGCGTTTGCAAGCGTCGAAATAGACGTCGGTCACGCGCTGTGTGTTTTGGTTTGCAGCATCATCAGGGAGCGACGGATCAACCGCCGTAATGTGGTCGCTTCCACTGCCATCCACAGCACACTCCACCTGCAGGGTGTAAATCGACCGCTCTCCGTAGAGCGTCTGCAGCTTCGCAAGGGTATCTTCACCGACCACATAGGCTGGTATACGCGCCGTAGCGTACCAGCGTTCGCTTCCCGCAAGCCATTCCACAGTGAAATCGCAGGAGGCGCTCCGCTGTTCGGCCTTTAGCCCCAGCGAGTCCCTCGCGTAGGCCCAAAGCGTATAAAGCACCTGTTCCTGCGTGAAGACCGTCTTTGCGGGAACATCAGTATAGAACTGCAACAGATGGGGATAAGGGGATACGCAGAACAGGAAACCGCAGGTTTTCCCGTCGATGTTCATTTGGCAGGCTAAATAGCGCTTGTCCAGATCATACGTATCCTCGTTGATTGCCGGGTTCGACGTGCTCGTGCTGCCGAGGCAATCTGCCGCAAAGGCGTTCATATAGCTTGCCATGGCTTGCAGGATGTTCTTGGGCAGCCGGCTGTTGCTTTCCGTTGTCGTGTCGCTGTAAACATCGCTGTTGTATTTCAGCAGCCGACCATCCTCGCCGAGCAGGAAACAGTAGGCCTCATCGACGGTAGCCGTCGCCGCAACGTACCACCCTTCCGGCGCGTGATAGGCGGAATATCGCAGATCGGTGCGCTCCAGCGCAATGTTGCCGAAATAATCTGTGTTCAGGTAGCGGTTAACCTGTTCCACCGCCTCGGCAGCGGAACGGATCTGCCGAACGGTAACAGGCGCGCGCCGATACACCTCATCCGCCTCAGGATAGGGATCATCCAGCTGGTGCCCATAGATCGCTTTCTGGAGCACGAGGTTGTAGCCCGGAGCATAGCTCTCCGCTGTGCAGAAGGAAGCAAGCAATACAAGCACGGAAAGAGCATAGAACAGCACCGAGGCCCATTTTTTCTCATTCGGTCGCACAGTGTGCGATGCCTCGCCCTGTGTTTTTGCACGCGCACGAAGGGTGATTGCCGTCGAAAGGATTAGAATGCCGGGCGCGCTCTTGCCTGCGCCGTACAATTCCGATGACTGTTGGGAGTCCGATGCCCCTGCTTCTAACAGAAGCCTGCCTGCACAGGCGTCGCATGCGGTTTCTGCATCCGCCCTCGCGCAATGAGCCGCAACCCACACCAGCGGATTGAACCAGTGTATCATGCAGCACAGACAGCGAAGCAAGCCCCACCATTCGTCATGCGATTTCAGGTGGCACAGCACGCGCGCAAGCGCCGGGGCAGGGTCTGACACCCCCCGGGGCAGCGCAACATAGGGCCTGATGACCCCTACAAGGCAGGCATTCGGCAACCCTTCCACCAGGAACACCGGCAGTGGCTTCACCTGTAGCGTGTCGCAGAGCTTCCGGTAGGAAGCGAGCGCCTCGCCGTTTAAGGTACCCGTCCGGTTCTTTTTCAGGCGACGGCGAAAACGTGCATTCTGGATAATCATCACACAGAGGATTACACCGTCCGTGGCAAGGTAGGCAAACAGGAACCATTTGCCCGTCCAGCCGTAGGATGTGTAGGCGCTAAGATCCAGTAGCGCATGGGAAAGCCGGGTTGATACGTTTTCCGGGCCTTTCATACCACGGTTGGTATCCAGTTGCCGCGAAAGGTCGCTAGTCGCGTCCTGAAACCGCACTCGAAACTGATCGGCGACAGGGCGAGCTCCCGCATCGGTGGAGAGCGTCGGCCGCAGATCGTTCATCAGCGGATTGGGGATTGCCACAGGCATCAACAGGCGGATGGCAACCAGAAGCCACAGGAAAAGAACCTTCCGCCCAACCGGACGTTGGCGGAGGAACCGGCGCACCAGCAGCACAAGCAGGACCAGCAGCGCGCCGCACAGCGTTGCCTCCAGCAGAAAGTTGAACACTGTCATGCTGCGGAAAGGCAGTCCCTTATTGTCATGTAAGAAGTTGAACACCGCATCCGAAAAACTCATGAACCATGCCTCCTGTGCGATTATACTGCCCACCCTGCGACTGTAGGAAAACGGAGAAGGGTCTTCGATTGATAACAACGCGTATCGGGCGCTCTTTGATTCAAACGCATCCGTAATCCAATGTGAAACAACAGGGCGTGAGCGAGAACCGACCCAGAATTTCCTCTGGTTTCTGCCGATCCAACGGCTGTCGAATGGAAAATCATCCCTTCCTTTATCGGTTACTGAACGGTGTTCCCTGTTTGAGCTTGATCCGCTCCCAGTCGCCGGCCAGCGATGGAGAACCGCTCTGGTTTGATCAAGGATTGCCGCCTGGTGTAAGCCACACTTTGTGAGACTGGGACAATCGATGCGGAGCTGGTCACCCTGCGGCAGGATCTGGATGTGGTTTCCGCGCTCTTCCGGAAACAAATCGCTCAGACTGCATAGGCAGAAGGTGATTCAGATTGCGGCAATAGCCACTTGGAACGCTTCAAACAGATCAATGAACAGATTGCACAATTGGATGCCGATAAGGGAAAACGCTTAGCAAAAGCGAAGGCGCTTGAACGGTTTATTCGAGAAGTGGAGTGTAGTCCGCTGATTTTGGAAGCGTTTGATGAAATAGTGTGGCTGGTGGTCGTTGAGCGGGTGACGGTTGGTACGGATGGTGAGATGGTGTTTCACTTTCAGAACAACATGGAAACACCCGCTTAATTGGTAAATTCAGTTAATAGTCTATCCCATTTCATGCAATTAAGATATAATCCTTATGAAAGAATTGATGGAGGGCTTAGTATTAATATGGAAGATTACATGAAAGGCAACAAGGAAGCCTGGGAAGAGGCTTTTAGCATGCGGGATGAGGCTTGGGGCAGGGATATCGTCGATCACGTAAGAAATTCCGATTACGGATACTTTAACGAGGATACTGCAAAAGTACTTCACAATATTGACTGCGCGGGTAAAACGATCGCTCAGTTTTGCTGTAACAATGGGCGTGAACTGCTATCCTTAGTAAAAAGCAGTGGTGCAGCAAGGGGCGTCGGCTTTGACATTGCTGAGAACCAAGTGGCATTCGCAAATGAGAAAGCCAAAGAGCTTGGTCTCCCTTGCACCTTCGTTGCGACGAACATTCTAGAGATCCGTGACACCTATTTTGGTCGATTTGATGTTGTAATCATAACGACCGGCGCTTTATGCTGGTTCAAGGACCTTGATGCGTATTTCTCAGTCGTGTCCCGGTGCATGAAGCCTGATGGTATAATCGTAATCAATGAACAGCATCCATGCACGAACATGCTAGCGATGATGGGCGATGAAGTCTATAATGTCGAGAACAAACTGGCGTGCAAGTACTCATACTTTGATCATGTATGGATCGGAAATGATGGTATGAATTATATGGTTGGGAAACCCTACAATTCAAAAACCTTCACTGACTTTACACATCCGCTATCTGAAATCATGTCGGCAATGTGCAGGAATGGGCTGTTCATAACCGGATTCCAAGAATTTGAGTATGATATTGCCGATGGATTCCAAAATATTCAGAATCAGGGGTATCCGCTCTCAATGATCATCGAAGGAATAAAAAGTCATCATTGATCTGACGAATGCTTTCATAATGACCAGTACCAGATGATAACCCAGAGAAGAACTGTGTTGATACCGAACCAAGCACGGTTTAACAAATTCGGACAAGGAGCAAGCTCATGAAAATCGGATGTGTGAAGGAAATCAAAGTTCAGGAATATCGTGTAGGAATCACACCTGATAATGTAAGTGATTTTATAGCTCAGCACCATAGTGTGATGATTGAAACCCGTGCGGGAGATGGCTCTGGCTTTTCCGATGCAATGTATCAGGCCGCCGGAGCTGTTATCGTACCGAATGCGAATGAGATCTGGGCGGCCAGTGAGATGATTATTAAGGTTAAGGAACCGCTCGAGCCTGAGTATCAGCATATGCGTGAAGGTCAGATACTGTATACCTATTTGCATCTTGCTGCTAACCAACCTTTGACCGAAGCGATGATGAAAAGCGGATGCATTGGTGTTGCCTATGAAACGATCGAGGACGCTCGGGGTGACTTGCCACTGCTAAAGCCCATGAGTGAGATCGCCGGGAGGCTGTCCATTCAGGAAGGCGCTAAATACCTGGAAAAGCCTTTTGGGGGAAAGGGAGTGTTGCTGGGCGGCGTCCCAGGTGTGAAGAACGCGAAGGTTGTCATTCTTGGCGCGGGTATTGTGGGGATGAACGCATGCCAAATGGCTGTCGGCCTGGGGGCAGATGTGACTATGATAGATGTTGATATTGAGAAACTTCGGCATATGGATGCATTATACGGCAACAAAATCCACACATTGTACTCCTCGCCTTCCACCATTCGAAACGAAGTGAAAACTGCCGATCTGGTCATAGGCGCTGTGCTGATCCATGGAGCCAGCGCACCAAAATTGTTGAAAAGGGAATATCTTAGTGACATGACAGCGGGTTCAGTAATTGTTGATGTTGCTGTGGATCAAGGTGGCTGCTTTGAAACATCCCGTGTTACTTACCACAATGACCCCGTTTATGAGGTTGATCACATCGTACACTATTGTGTTGCCAACATGCCCGGTGCGGTTGCCCGAACATCCACACTGGCACTCACAAACGCAACGTTACCCTATGGGTTGAGAATTGCCGGCCAAGGGATTGAAACGGCAATGCGGGCAGATCCGATGCTTCGGAAAGGGATCAATGTTTTTCGGGGCCATTGCACTTATGATAAGGTGGCACTTCAATTTCATATCCCGTATACGGAATTAATTTGATCCAAATGGTCTTATCTGCTCATGGACTGACTGGGAGTATTCTATGGACACCATACACAGCACCGTTCGGAGCGAGATACCCCTCAAGCAAAACCTTAAAAACACTAGGGTTTTACAAGATAATGAAAACCACCTACCGACAAGATTGCTCTTATCAATAGGTGGTATCAGTTATGGCGGAGAGTTAGGGATTTGAACCCTAGGAAGGTTTCAGCCTTCACACGATTTCCAGTCGTGCGCCTTAGACCACTCAGCCAACTCTCCAAGCCTTGCGGAATCGCAACGTTGATATTATACGATCATCCGGCGGGCTTGTCAATTTGAAATTTGCGGGTTTGGGGTACTTTTTATCATGCAAAAGCTGTATTTGCTTATCTTTCCCCTGAGGGGAAAGGGCGCATCTGTATAGCGGAGAGTTTCAGTAGACGTTATCGGCGCCGACAGCTTCCGTTGTCTCCAGTAACTGGCGGCTGGCCAGCTCGTAGAAAAGGCCATGGCGGGCAAGTAGCTCGTCAAAGGTGCCGTTTTCGGCAATGCGCCCACCATCCAGCACGATGATGCGGTCACAGGCACGGATGGTGGAAAGCCGGTGGGCGATCACTACACGCGTGCAGTGAAGCCTTGCAAGCGAATCGGCCACTTGCTTCTGTGTAATGTTATCCAGCGCGCTGGTGGCCTCGTCCAGCATCAGGATGCGCGGCTTGGAAGCCAGCGCCCGCGCAATCATCAGCCGCTGGCGCTGCCCGCCGGACAGGCCGCCGGAGCCTTCGGTCACCATGGTGTACATGCCCATGGGCATTTCCTGAATATCCTGATCCAAACCGCATTGCCGGGCGATTTCCCAAGCATCTTCCAGGGTCAGACCGGGGGCGGAGATGGCGATGTTGCTGTACAGATCGCCTGCAAACAGCTTGCCGTTCTGGATTACGACGCCAATGCGCTTGCGCAGCGAACGCAGGTCCATGCGGGTCAGGTCGACGCCGTCATAATAGATGGCGCCTTTGCGCGGGGTTTCAAAGCCCAACATCAGCCGCATGAGGGTCGACTTGCCGCAGCCGGTGCGCCCGACAATCGCCACATACTCGCGGGGTTTGATCTTCAGGCTGACGTCGTTCAGAAGGTCGGGGCCGTTTTCATCATAGCGGAAGCTGACGTGGCTCAACTCGATTGCACCGCTCAGGTTGTGCAGCACCACCTTGTTCTCGTCCGTTTCAGGCACGGCGTTGAGGATCGGTTCCACCATTTCCAGCTGTGGCTTGACGCTGGCAAACGTGGTGCTCAGGTCGCTCAGCGACAGGAGAGCCGCGCCAATCATTCCGTAGGAGGCGCTGAACGCCATATAATCGCTGACCGATACGCCTCGCGTAACGGATACGACATAGAAAGCCAGCGTGCCCAGCAGCGTGATGGTGGCGTTGAGCACGGTTGCATAACGAATCAGCGCCGGGGGGTGATAGGTCAGTTTCCCCTGCTGGTGGTATACCTCGGCCCAGCGTGCAAAGCCGCGCTTCTCCGCACCGGCCAGCTTGATTTTCTGAATGCCGGAGAAAAGCGCAAAAACCAGACCGTTCAGGCGTGCGCCGACTGCCATCACGGCGCGCTCCTGTTTCAGCTCCACGTAAGCGGTCAGGATGTTGAGCAGTGACAGCGCCACAATCACCAGTATGGCCGGGCCTACCAGCGCGCCGGCCAAAGCGTTGATCTGGAACAGATAGAGGAGTGAAAGAATCGCCGAAAGGAGCGTTCCGGTTACAGCGCTGACCAGCTGATCACACAGGGTTGTGAGCGCATTCATGCGGCTGGACAGTTCGCCCGCGTTATATTGCTTAAAGAAGGTGGCAGGCAGCAACAGCACGCGCGCCATGGCCGCAGGTTCAATGGCCAGCTGGATGCGCGTGGTGATACGGCGCGAAAGGAAGCCGCGCGCTACGCCAAGCATCGCGGTGCCGACCGCAAAGCTGAGCAACATGACCAGCGTCGGCAGCAGGTAAGCGGCATTGCCGCTGGGGATGACCGTGCCGAACAGCAGCCGGTTGACCATTGGGGTCAACAGGCCAAACAGCGTCACCAGCAGCGACGCGCCCACATACAGCGCGGCATCGCCCGGTGAAAGCACCGATATCATGTAGCGGATCAGGTCGCGCACCGTCATGCGTTTGGGCGGAAAGGGTTTGTAAAAACAGAATGCTTCATCCGCCAGCAGGACGGCGTTCTTGCGATCAACGGTCACAGGCTTGCCGGTTTCCGGATCCCGATAGGTATAGCCGGTAAAGCGGCGGGGGAGCAGCGCGACCACTTCACCCGTGCGCAGGGTGCCCAGCATCGGGCCGATGCTGTCGCGGTACCAGCCGGGCTTCAGATCCACGCGCCGCTTCATTACCCCGGCGGGGCGCAGGGCCAGGTCGAGGTATTCGTTCAAATCCTGTGTTTCGCTCTGTACGGGCTGCAGCGTGATCTGGAAAAACCGCAGGATTTCGTCGACTGCGTTCTTCACGCGTTGCCGGTCATTTTGGAACTGCTCGCCAAAACGGTCGCCCATCACCACGGAGGCCAGATCGCAAAACGCCTGATCGAACCGATCCCGGTCGGTGCGCATCCGTTGCCGCAGCTGCTCATCAAACCAATGGCTCATGTGGGTTCCTCCTTCAGCTCATGGTTACGAGCTCGCGGTACAGCCCTTCCTGTGCGTAGAGCTGCTCGTGCCTGCCGCGCTGTATCACGCTGCCGTGATCCAGCACCAGAATTTCGTCACAATCCCGGATGGTGGAAAGGCGGTGCGCGATAATCACGCACGTAATGCCCCGGTCGCAGATGGCGCGGATCAGCTCCGCCTCGGTCTGCGCGTCCAGCGCGCTGGTGGCCTCGTCTAAAATGGCAATGGTGGGGTCCATGGCCAGGGCGCGTGCGATGTCGATACGCTGGCGCTCGCCGCCGGAGTAGTTGCGGCCGCCTTCCAACAGCTTGGCGCGATACCCGCCCTCGCGGCTCAGGATCATGTGGTCAATCTGCGCATCGTGCGCGGCAAGAATCATTTCAAAATCGGCGATGGTTTCATCCCACATTTTAATATTCGCGGCGATGGTGTCCTCAAAAAGCGTCACATCCTGATCGACCACCGCAACCGAACCGGTGAACACCTCATGCTCAATCTGGTCGATAGGTTTGCCGTCAAAAAGAATCTCGCCACTCCAGGGCTGGTACAGGCCGCTCAGCAGCTTGGCGACAGTGGATTTGCCGCAGCCGCTCGCCCCGACGATGGCGATACGCTCGCCGGTCCTAAGCGTCAGGTTGAAATCCCGGATCAGCGGTGCGGCCAGCGGGTTATACCCGAATGTGACATTGCGCAGTTCCACATTGCCGGACAGCTTGCGGTAGGTGTGGGTCTGATCGTCCGGCGAGGCGGCAGGGTAAGCGTCCGGCTGGTAGTTGAGCACGTCCTGCACGCGCTCCATGGTGGCGCGCAGCAGGCCCATCTCCTCACGCAGGCTGCGCAGGGTTTCCACCGGGCCTAAAAAGGCGGCCAGAAAGCCCTGAAAGGCCAGTAGCATACCGATGGTCATTTCGCCGTTGATGATGAGTGCCGCGCCCGCACACAGCACAAACACGCCGCCCAGCGTGCTGCTGAGCGCCGCGAGGCTACCGAGGTAGCCGTCCAGCCGCGCCCCGGCCACGGAGGCGGCGTTCACGCCCGCGTGATATCCCGCCCACTTTTGAAAGTAGCCCTCTTCCGCGCCGGCGGCTTTGATGGTTTCAATCATTTCCACACCGCTCAGGGTGGTGGCTTGCAGTTTGCCCTGCAGCATCATGGACGCGCGGGTCAGATTCAGCCGCCGCCTTGCGATGTAGGCGGAAAGCAGCAGGTTGAACGCGGCGCAGCCAAGGCCGATCAGCGTAAGCGGCAGGCTGTACCCGATCATGACCACCAGATAGAACACCAGCATGACCATATCCAGCACCAGCGGCGCCAGTCGTTCGAACACGGTCGCCGCGATGCCTTCGTTAGCTTGCTGGCGCATGGCCAGATCGCCCGCCAGCCGCGCCGAGAAGAAGCGTACCGGCAGCCGGAGCACCTGCCACATGAAGGTGCCGCTGGCGATCACCGCAAATTTGCCGGAGATTTTCAGATTGTAGTTTTGCGCAATCAGGGCGACGATTGCCTGCAAAACAATGAAGACGACAAACAGCCAGACAAACGGCGTAAGCCATTCCGGCTTTGCGCCGGTAAGCAGATCATCCAGAAACACGCGGGAGAACAGCGGCGCGATCACCCCCAGCACCGAGGTCAGGAGGCTGACGGCCAGTACAAACGCCACCAGACTCCCCGAGCCCTGCAACCGGGAGCGGACAAAGCGCCAAAGGCTAGGGCGGCTGCCTTCGCGCACAAACGCCTCCGTTGGTTCAAACACCAGCGCGATGCCGGTGTAGGCGTTGTCAAACGCGTCCATCGGCACAGCTTCCAGCCCGGTCGCGGGGTTGTTGATGATGGCTTTGTTCCCCTTGAAACCGCAGAACACCACAAAGTGGTTAAAGTTCCAATGGATGATGCTGGGCTTGGAAATCTTGGCAAGCCCCGCCGGTTCCAGCCGATACCCGGCAGCCTTGAGGCCATAGCGCCGCGCCGCCTGCACGATGCTCTTGGCGGAGCTGCCGTCGCGGGATACTCCGCAATCATCGCGCACTTTTTCAAGCGGGAGCCACTTGCCGTGATAGGCCAGCACCATGGCAAGGCTGGCCGCGCCGCACTCCACGGCCTCCTGTTGCAGGATGGTGGGGACTTTTACGACCGTTCGCATCGGCGCACCTACCCGAAAATCAGGCCGAGCAGATCAAACCCGGTCGTCGTCAGGAATACGGCCATGCCTGCCAGCGCGAGCACGACGGCGGCCAGCAGCAGCCAAATCCCGGTGGGCACCACGCGGATGGTATCGTTCAACTGATCCGGCGAGGTTACGCGATCCACCGCACTTTTCCGGAAAAGATCATCCTTCATAAACTGTCTCCTTTATGAGCAGGCAGAATTTGATTATAAACAGGGTGTGAATGCAGCTGTGTGAAACCATTATAGGCGGGGGTTTTGGGCAAGTCAAGCGAAACCCCTTTAAATTCTCATGGTTTTCTCATGAAACCATCAGCCGCTTCTCAAGCAGCGGCAGGGCAAACGTGGTATTCTATGCGTGTCGAAAGGAACCAACCAAAACCACAAGGAGGCTGCCCACCATGGACCAGACCCAAACCCGTGACAACGGCTTTTTCAGTAAAATGTACCGCACCCGCCTCAGAGCCAGCAAAAACGGGGAAACCGTGATTAACCTGTCGATTCTGTTTTCGCTGATCGCCCTGCTGAGCGCGCCCTGGCTGGTGATTCTGGGAGGGATCGCGGCGCTGCTGATGGGCTACCGCTTCTCCATCGACCGGAAGGGGCTGGCCTTTGAGCAGAACTTCGAGGATGTGGTGCGCAACGCCGCCGGAAACGTTAAACAGGTTGTCGAAAACGTAACCGAGCAACGGTAACCGGATACACCTATAAGCCCATCGGATACAAACCATACAGAATTGAAGGAGGAACAACTCATGGATACGCAGACCAACAACACCAATACCAACAACACCAGCAAACCCGGCTTCTTCAACCTCGCGTACCGCACCCGGCTGGTCATCCGCAAGGGGGAAGCCACCATCGTGAACCTTTCCATGATCTTCAGTGTAATCTCGCTGCTGTGCGCTCCCTGGCTGGTGATTATCGGCGCGATCGTGGCGCTGCTGCTGGGCTACCGCTTCGGCATCGAGCGCAACGCGCCCGCCTTTGACAAGGATTTCGAGCATCTGGTGAAGGATGCTGCCGATAATGTGAAGCATGCGGTGGAGAATGTGACCGCCAACGAAACGGGACATCATCACGACGGGGACGACGCGCAGAACGACCCGCAGGCCTAAACGGGGCCGAGCTACCGCGCGTGACCGCAGTTTCCCCGCAAGGGAACAGGGGAAGGGACCCAAAGGCCCGCCCCCGGCCCGCAGCCAAAAGAACCGAAGGCAAATGCCCTCGGTTCTTTTGTATTATGGGGGAGGGAGCGGCGCCGTTGTGAAATCATGTTTGGCAGGGGGCACAGTGATCCTGAACAGCATATTTCCGGCGGAGCGGGAGAACGATGCCGCAACAGCGGATGCGAGCGCATGCAACCAGTGGCTTTTCAGGCATCCGCCCGCTCTTCGGCTTGTCAGGTATCGATGCGGTGTACCGGTCGCAGCACTTTTTCGTGATACACAACATCTTCCCGGGCGGCAAAGTGCTGCTCATCCCAGAAGGTATTGCCGGTATGGTTGTGGGCAAAGGCCAGCAGGGCGACTTTTACAAGGCCTCGCGTACGCAGGATTTCAGTTGCGCGCTGTACCAGCTGCGTTGCGATGCCCTGCCTGCGGTAGTTGGAATCGACCGCCAGATGGTACAGAAACCCGCGCCGTCCGTCCTCGCCGCCCAGCACGACGCCGACGATTTTCCCGTCGGCTTCGGCTACAAGGCAGGTGTCCGGGTTGCGATGCAGGTAACGCTCCACGCCCGCGGGAGAATCGTCCACATCGTTCAGGCCCATGCCCGGGGTGCGCAGCCACAACGCGTACACCGCATCATAATCCTGCATCGTCATAGGGCGAATTTCCATTAAAAGACCTCCGTGTTACACTTTATCGGCCGGGCGCCCCGGCTCGCCGTCCTTCTCCGCCCTTTGGGGGATGCGGGGGAAGTTCCAACGGAAATGCGAAGCCAGACCCCGGATCAGCACCACCAACGCAGCGGCGATTACCGTTGCGGGTATGGCTGGCAGGATGTGGCGCAACAGAAGATAGGCGCAGGCACCGATGAACGAGGCCATGGCATAGATGTGCTTGACCAGCACGCTGGGCGTGACCCCGGCCATGATATCCCGCAGGATGCCTCCGCCCGTGCCGGTCAGGAGCGCCACAAACAGCAGCAGGAACACCGACGCATCCGGAAACACACGGCTGGCGGTATCCACACCGCTTACGGTAAAGACCCCCAACCCCACGGCATCGGTGTAGAGCAGCGCCAGTTTATACCGCTCCTTGGCCCGTTCGGTCGGTTCTCTGCGGTAGTAATATAAAACGGCGAAAAAAAGCGTGCTGGTGCCGATAGCGATCAGCGCAAAGGTCGGGTCTCGCAGCATCTGCGGGGGATGCACGCCCAGCAATACGTCGCGCAGAAGGCCGCCGCCCACGGCGGTGACCAGCCCCAACACGTTTACGCCGAACAGATCCATGCCCTTGCGGATGGCAAGCAGTGAACCGGAGATCGCAAAGGCGACAATCCCAAGGCACTCAATGGGTAAAAACGGATCGCTCACAGGTATCCCTTCCCTTAGCGCTGGCTGGTTGATGGCATGATACCATCGCACGGCCCGCCGTGCAAGAGGGTATTTTTTAATTTACCCGTGTGCGCTGAATGGCGATTTATAGGCGAAAAATGACCGATCCGGAAGAATTGCGACCAAAACGAAGGGTTGACATCCGCTCGGAAGTTCATATAATTAGTTTGACTAACGAAACAGATACGGATCGGGGCGGATGGAATGGACGAGTTCAGTCGGGAGTTGAACCAACTGCTGGTTTGCACCTATCGGGACGTGGGCAAGCTGGAGGAGGGAATGCTCCACTCCGTAAGCGGGATGGAAGTGTCCATTGGAGAATTGCACCTGATGGAGGCCATCGGCGAGGCGAAGGATCGCGGCTTATTGATTTGCGAACTGGCCCAGCGGGTAGAACTGACGCCCCCGACTGTTACAGTGGCGATCAACAAACTGGCGCTGAAGGGCTATGTGCTTAAGACAAAATCCACCCAGGACAAACGCAGCGTCATTGTGACCCTGACCCGTATGGGAAAAAAGGTAAACGCGGCGCACCGCTATTTTCATGAGCAGATGGTGCGCAATATCGAAAAACTGCTGTCCCCCGCCGAGCGGGAAGGAATGCTGCGCGGCATGCAGACGCTGAACTGTTTCTTTCACGATGCGCTGGAAGAAATAGAACGCAAGGATCGGGATGCGGAAACGGAACCCGGCATGCAGGCGGAAAGAATGTGAACAGATGAAAATTACGGCATTGGGGCATGCTTTGCCCAAACGGACGGTAACCAACGCGGAGCTGACCACCTTTCTGGATACCACGGACGAATGGATTCAAACCCATACGGGTATCGAAAGCCGCCATATCATGACGGGCCGGGAAACCCTGAGCGCGCTCGGCGCAAAGGCTGCAACCATGGCCTTGACCCGCGCGGGGCTGACCGCGGCGGATGTGGACTACATTCTCTGTTCCACCACGCGGGGGGAGATGACGTTTCCCGCCACCGCCTGTTTAATTGAACAGAAACTCGGTGCCGATTGCCCCTGCCTGGATGTGAACGCGGGCTGCACAGGCTTTCTGTACGCGCTGGACGTGGCCGATGCGCTGCTCGCCAGCGGCAAAGCCAAGCGGGTGCTGGTGGTGTGCGCCGAGCAGGTGTCCAGACTGACGGACTGGACGGATCGCAGCACCTGCGTGCTGTTTGGCGACGCGGCGGGGGCTGCCCTGTGCGAGGCGGGCGATGCGCTGCGTGCCGTGCGCCTGACGGCGGAGGGCGATGCCAAACCCCTGCACGCCTGGTCCGCCGGGGGCAACTGCCCGTTTGACGAGCACATCCCGGAAGCGCAGCCGCTTTTCATGAACGGGCAGGAAATTTTCCGCTTTGCCGTAACCCGTTCCTGCCGTGACATTGATACCGTGATGGATCAATGCGACCTGAAAGCCGACGCGGTCGATTACTTTGTGCTTCACCAGGCGAACCGCCGCATTCTGGATGCGGTGTGTACCCGCCTGAAGCAGCCCGCGGAGAAGTTTCCCGTAAACATCACCACCCACGGAAACACCTCCTCCGCGTGTATCCCTGTACTCCTGTCCGAAATGGCGGAGGACGGTCGCCTCCAACGGGGGCAAACGCTTGTGCTCAGCGCGTTCGGCGCAGGGCTGACCACCGGTGCGGCGGTGCTGCACTACTAAATTATGGGGAGGAATCCATCCATGTCTACCTTTGAAACCATTGCCAAATTGATTGCCGAAGCCAAGGATTTGGATGTTGCCACAATCACGCCGGACTCTACCTTCGCTGCGCTGGGCCTGGACAGCCTTGATGTGGCCGAACTGGTCATGAACATGGAAGACGAACTGGGCGTAACCATCGAGATCAGCCCCGCACTCAAGACCGTGCAGGATGTTGCCACGCTCGTGGACGAGCAGAAGAAATGATCCGCTCCGTACTGACCGAGGCGCTGGGCCTCCGGTACCCGATCTTTCAGGGCGGCATGGCGTGGGTATCCGAAGCGCGTCTGGCGGCGGCGGTGTCCAACGCGGGCGGGCTGGGCGTAATTTCCGCCATGAACCTGGATGCGGAGTATCTGCGCGGGCAGATCCGTCTGTGCCGGACACTGACGGACAAACCCTTCGGTGTAAATGTGATGCTGATGTCCCCGCATGTGAAGGAAGTCGCGCGCGTGTGCACCGAGGAAAAACCCGCCGTAGTGACCACCGGGGCGGGGCTGCCCAATGCCTACATGCCGGAATGGCTGGCCGCGGGCATCAAGGTGATCCCCGTGGTGCCCTCCACCGCGATGGCGAAGCTGGTCGAGCGCGCAGGCGCTTTCGCCGTGATTGCCGAAGGCGGCGAATCCGGCGGGCATGTGGGCGATCTGGCCACCATTACGCTGGTGCCGCAGGTTGTGGATGCAGTGCGCATCCCCGTACTGGCGGCGGGCGGCATTGCCGATGGGCGCGGCGTGGCGGCGGCCTATATGCTGGGCGCGGTCGGGGTGCAGTGCGGCACGGTGTTCCTGTGCGCCGAAGAATGCGCCGTGCATGAAACCTATAAACAAAAAGTGATCGCGGCCAAGGACATTGATACCGTGGTGACCGGCAAACGCCTGAATCATGCGGTACGCAGCCTGCGCACGCCCTTCACGCGGCGGTATCTGGAAAAGGAATATGATCCCGCCACCTCCGGCGACGAGTTGGAAGCGCTGGGCGTTGGGGCGCTGCGCAAAGCAGCTGTGGAAGGCAACGCCGAGGAGGGCTGCTTTCTGGCCGGACAGGCGGCGGCCATGGTACACGCGGTACGGCCTGCCGCGCAAATTATCCGGGAGATGTTCGAGGGGGCGGAAACCCTGCTGAAGGGAGCACCGCAATGGGTAAAGTAGCCTTTGTGTACGCCGGGCAGGGCGCGCAGCACGCGGGGATGGGCCAAAGTCTATACGAAACTTCACCGGCTGCCCGCGCCGTGCTGGATCAGGCGGAAAGCCTCCGCCCCGGAACCCTGCGGCAATGCTTCGAGGGGGATGCGGAAACCCTGAGCCAGACCCGCAACACACAACCCTGCCTGATGGCGGTGGATTGCGCCTGCGCCGCGGCTCTGCGGGAAGCCGGCGTGAACCCCGACGGCCATGCCGGATTCTCCCTGGGGGAGATTGCCGCGCTGGCAACCGCTGGAATGCTGCCGTTTGGGGAAGCCTTCGCGCTGGTTTGCCGCCGTGCGGACGCGATGCAGACCTGCGCCGAGCAGACGCCCGGCGGCATGCTGGCTGTGCTCAAACTGGCGGATGAAGCCGTAGAAGCGCTCTGTGCCCAACTGGGAGCCTATGCGGTTAATTACAACTGCCCAGGGCAGGTGGTGTGCGCCATGCGTACGGAACAGATTCCGGCCTTTACTCAGGCGGTGAAGGACGCGGGCGGGCGCGCTTTGCCGCTGGCAGTCGGGGGCGGCTTTCACAGCCCCTTCATGGCACAGGCGGCGCTGCAACTGCGGGAGTACGCACAAAAGCTGCCGTTTCAGGAACCGGCGCAACCGCTGTACGCCAACGCGACCGGAGGCCTTTACACCGCCGCCGAAGCGGCCGCCCTGCTGGGTACGCAGGTGGAAAGCCCCGTGCGCTGGACAAGCCTGATCCGCACAATGCTGGCGGACGGATACACGGATTTTGTCGAGCTGGGCGCGGGGCATACGCTCAGCGGGCTGATCGGCAAGATCGGCGGAGCGCGTCGCATCGCCAATGTGGAGGACGCGGCTTCGCTGGCCGCGACAGTACAGCTTTGCAAGGAGGATGCCGGATGTTAAACGGAAAAACCGCGCTGGTAACCGGCGGCAGCCGCGGCATCGGCCGGGCGATCTGCCTGGAACTGGCCCGGCAGGGCGCAGATATCGCGCTTGTGTACGCGGGCAACGAACAATGCGCGGCCGCAACCCGGGCGGAGCTGGAGGCGCTGGGCGTGCGCGCCAAGGCCTACCGCTGCGACGTGGCGGACTTTGCCGCTACACAGGCGCTGGTGGCGGAAGTGACGGCTGATTTCGGCGGCATCGATCTGCTGGTGAACAATGCCGGCGCCACGCGCGACAAACTGCTGCTGCGCATGACCGAGCAGGATTTTGACGATATCCTCGCCGTGGACCTGAAAGGCGCGTTCAACCTGATCCGCCACACAAGCCAGGGCTTTGTGCGCAAGCGCGCTGGCCGTATCGTCAACATTACGTCGGTGGCGGGGCTTATGGGTAACGCCGGGCAGGCAAACTATGCCGCCGCCAAGGCGGGCCTCGTCGGGCTGACGAAAACAGTCGCCAAGGAACTGGGCGCGCGGGGCATTACCTGCAATGCCGTAGCACCCGGCTTCATCCGTACGGATATGACAGCGGCGCTTGACCCATCCCTTCTGGAAAGCGCGGAGCAGATGATCCCACTGCGCCGGATCGGCACCCCGGAGGATGTGGCGCAGGTGGTTGCCTTCCTCTGCTCAGAGGGCGCGGCCTATATTACTGGGCAGGTATTGCAGGTGGACGGCGGCTTGCGCATGTAAGGCCCGCGTGGATCGCGAGCCATTCCGGCAAGTATGCGTTGAATCAACTCTTCATATTATAATGCCATCATCGGTACCAACAACGCTCCAAGCAGCGCAACCCACAGGGAGGGTAGAACATGAACCGTGTCGTGATTACTGGGATGGGCGTTCTGTCGCCTATCGGGCTCAATGTCCCGGACTACTGGACGGCGCTTCAAAACGGCGTCTGCGGAATCGGGCCGATTCAAAGCTTCGATGCGACGGGCTTCAAGGTCAAGGTCGCAGCGGAACTGAAGGGCTATGACCCTACGGCTTTCGGGATTGAAAAAAACGAGGCCCGCAAGTTAGACCTGTTCGCGCAATACGCGCTGGCCGCGGCGCGCGAGGCTGTGGCGCAAAGCGGGCTCAGGGCGGGCGAGAACATCGCGCGCGAGCGGCTGGGCGTGTACATCGGCTCCGGTATCGGCGGTATGCAGACGTTCGTAAACGAAACCCGCAAGAGCATTGAGCGCGGGCCGGAACGGGTGTCGCCGCATTTTATCCCGATGATGATCGCCAACATGGGCGCGGGGCAGGTTGCCATCGCGCATGGTGCGGAAGGCCCCTGCCTGCCGGTCACGACGGCCTGCGCCACCTCCACCCATGCCATCGGCGAAGCGTTCCGGGCGATTAAGCACGGGTATGCCGACGCGATTCTGGCAGGCGGCGCCGAGGCGACCATCTGCCCGCTGGCCGTGGGCGGTTTTACCAACTGCATGGCTCTTTCCACCGTGGAGGACCCGCTTATGGCCAGCCTGCCGTTTGACCGGCGTCGCAGCGGGTTTGTAATGGGCGAGGGCGCGGGCGTGCTGGTGCTGGAAAGCGAAGCGCACGCAAGGGAGCGCGGCGCGGTCATTCTGGGTGAAATCTGTGGCTACGGCAACACCTGCGACGCCTACCACGTAACGGCACCCAGCCCCGAAGGCGAAGCGGGGGCCCGTGCCATCCGCCTTGCCATGGAGGAAGCAGGCTACACCCCCGCCGACCGTGTGTATATCAACGCGCACGGCACCGGCACCACCCTGAACGATGTGAGCGAAACCAAGGTGATCCGCCGGGCACTGGGCGACGAAGCGGCGGCCCGCGTGGCGGTATCGTCCACCAAGAGCATGACGGGCCATATGCTGGGTGCGGCGGGCGCGGTGGAATGCATCGCATCGGCGCTGGCGCTGCGCGACGGCGTGCTGCCGCCCACCATCGGGCTACAGGAGCCGGACCCTGCCTGCGATTTGGATTATGTGCCCCTGACCAGCCGCACGGAGCAGCGTGACCTTGCCCTGAGCGTGTCGCTGGGCTTTGGCGGGCATAACGGTTGTGTGGCGCTACGGAGGTGGAACGGATGAACATTAAGGATATTAAGGCTCTTGCAGCGGTACTGACACAGGCGGATCTGACGGCGCTGGAGTACAGCGAAGGGGAGCTGCACATCCGGATGGAGCGCGCGGCTGCGCGGCCTGCTGCCCCGCAACCCCTGAACATGAGCCCCATCGCGGCGGAACCGACGCTGCCTGTGGAAGAGAAGAACGATTTTAATAACCTTTGCGATGTGAAGGCGCCGATGGTGGGCGTGTTCTACGCTGCGCCTGCCCCGGATGCACAGCCTTACGTCAAGGTGGGCGACACCGTCGAAAAAGGGCAGGTTGTCTGCCTGATCGAGGCGATGAAACTCATGAACGACATCACCGCGCCCGCTTCGGGCCGCATCGTGGATATCTGCGCCCAGGACGGCGCGGTGCTGGAGTACGGGCAGACCATTATGAAAATTGTGTAACGGAAAAGGAATGCGCATGAACAGGGACGAGATCAAACAACTGTTGCCGCACCGCGAGCCGATGCTTTTGCTGGATACGCTGGATATGCAGGGGGAAACGGCGATCGGCCGCTATGCCGTGCGGGGGGACGAGTGGTTTTTGCAGGGGCATTTTCCGGGTAACCCGGTGGTGCCGGGTGTGGTGCTCTGCGAAATGATTGGGCAGAGCTGTGCCGTGCTGCTCGGCGACCGGCTGAAGGGGAAAACGCCGATGTTTGCGGGCATCAACCGGGTCAAATTCCGCCGCAGCGCGCGGCCGGGCGATACCATCCTGCTTACGGCGCGCATCACACGCAGTAACGGCCCCTTCTTTATCGCGCAGGGCGAGGCGAGCGTCGACGGACAACCGGCGGCGCAAGGCGAGTTTTCCTTCGCCCTGGTGGAAAACGAGGCGGCGGCGCCAACGGCGTAACCCGGCGTGCCGCATGACCATGCGAGGAGGCTCTATGTTTTCCAAAATCCTGATTGCCAACCGCGGGGAGATTGCCATCCGCGTAATCCGTGCCTGCAAGGAAATGGGCGTGGCGACGGTTGCCGTGTTTTCCGAAGCCGACCGGGACGCGCTGCATGTTTCCCTGGCGGATGAAAGCTACTGCATCGGCCCCGGCCCTGCGCAGAAGAGCTACCTGAACATGAACGCCATCATCACGGTGGCGCGGCTTTGCGGGGTGCAGGCTATCCACCCGGGGTATGGGCTTTTATCGGAGAACCCTGCCTTCGCGCAGCTTTGCGAGGATCAGGGCATCTGCTTTATCGGTGCGCCGCGCGCTGTAATGGAAAAGATGGGGGATAAGGACGCGGCACGCCGCACCATGCGAGCCGCAGGAGTGCCGGTCATCCCCGGCTGCGATTTGGTGGCGACGGCGGAAGACGCGCGCCGCGAGGCCCTGACCATCGGCTACCCCCTGCTGCTCAAGGCGCGTGCCGGCGGCGGCGGGCGCGGTATCCGCCGGGTGAACAACCCGGATGAGCTGGACGCGGCGTTCCAATCCGCGGCGGCGGAGGCACAAAGTGCCTTTGGCGACGGCGCGCTGTATGTGGAAAAGCTGCTGACGCACGTGAAACACGTGGAGATGCAGCTCCTGTCTGACAAGCAGGGGCATGTGCTTTGCCTGGGCGAGCGGGATTGCTCCATGCAGCGCAAAAATCAGAAAATTCTGGAGGAAAGCCCCGCGCCCTGCGTAAGCCCCGCGCTGCGCAAAGCGCTGGTGGAAACCTCCGTACGGGCGGCCCGCACCGTCGGCTATGTCGGCGCCGGGACGCTGGAATATCTGCTGACCGACGACGGTTCCTACTATTTTATGGAGATGAACACTCGCCTGCAGGTGGAGCATCCCGTAACCGAGATGGTCACGGGGGTGGATCTGGTCAAATGGCAGATTCGCATCGCGGCGGGGCAGGAGCTGACCCTTAAGCAGGAGGAAATCTCGCTGGAGGGGCACGCCATCGAATGCCGTATTAACGCCGAGGACCCGGCGCACGGCTTCCGACCCTCCTGCGGCACCATCCGCCTGCTGCATGTGCCGGGCGGGCCGTGGGTGCGGTTTGATACGGCGCTTTATCAGGGTTACACCGTTCCGCCGTTTTACGACAGCATGATTGCCAAGCTGATCGTTTCCGCCCGCACGCGCGCCGAGGCGATCCGCAAAATGCAGGCGGCTCTGTGTGAGATGGTGGTGGAAGGCGTGGAGCACAATGCGCAGACGCACATCGATCTGCTGTGCGAGCCCGCCTTTCTGGATGGAACCTACACCACCGATTTTCTGGCCAACCGAAAGCTGTAGGAGCTGAAGCCGTTTGATTAGCAAGGATTTGTTCAAGAAACCCAACAACCGTCTGGAAGGCGAGCTGGATGCGCACGGTGCCGGGCGCGCGGGGAGCCAGACCGTTGCCTGCACCGGCTGCAAGGCGATTGTGCAAAAGGCGGCGCTGCCGGCCAACGATTTCACCTGCCCCCGCTGTGGGATGCTGTTCAGCATGCAGGCGCGCCAGCGCATCCTCTGGATTGCCGACCCGGACACCTTTGAGGAGCATGACGCGGGGCTGCAATCCGTGGATCGGCTCGGCTTTCCCGCCTATGCGGAAAAGCTGGAAAAAGCCCGGGAGGAAAGCGGCGAGGCGGAAGGCGTGCTGACCGGCACGGTGCGCATTGACGGCGAACCCTGTGCGCTGTTTGCGATGGACCCCGCGTTTATCATGGGTTCGATGGGCGCGGTGGTAGGGGAGAAGATCACCCGCCTGTTTGAGTACGCCACGGCGCAGCGCCTGCCGGTTGTCGGTTTTACAGTGTCCGGCGGGGCGCGCATTCAGGAGGGCATGTTTTCGCTGATGCAGATGGCCAAAACAAGCGGCGCGGTGCTCCGGCACAGCGAAGCGGGGCTGTTTTACACGGCGGTGCTCACCAACCCCACCACGGGCGGTGTCGTGGCTTCCTTTGCCATGGAGGGGGATGTGATACTCGCCGAGCCGCGCGCGCTGATCGGCTTTGCCGGGCCGCGCGTGATTGAGCAGACTATCCGCCAGAAGCTGCCCGAAGGCTTCCAGCGCGCGGAGTTCCTGCTGGAAAAGGGCTTTGTGGATCGCATAGTGAAGCGTGGCGCGCAAAAACGGGAGCTTGGACTCCTCCTGCGCCTGCACCGTGGGGAGGGATCAACCCGATGACGGCATACGAGCGTGTGCAGGCGGCCCGCCAAAAGGGGCGGCCGACGTCCTGTTACTACATGGAACGGCTGTTTCAGGACTTTCTGGAACTGCATGGGGATCGGCGCTATGCCGACGACCACGCAATAGTGGGTGGCATCGCCACGCTGGACGGGCAGCCTGTTACGGTAATCGGTATCGAAAAGGGCGTGGAAACCAAGGAGAAAATTGCCCGCAATTTCGGCTCCGCACACCCGGAAGGGTACCGCAAGGCGCTGCGGCTGATGCGGCAGGCGGAGAAGTTTCACCGGCCCGTGATTTGCCTGATTGACACCTCCGGCGCGTTTTGCGGCATCGGCGCGGAGGAACGCGGGCAGGGCGAAGCCATCGCGGAAAACCTGATGGCGATGATGGGGCTAAGGGTGCCGATTATCTCGGTGCTGATCGGCGAAGGCGGCAGCGGCGGCGCGCTGGCGCTGGGCGTGGCCGACCGGGTGTGGATGCTGGAAAATGCGGTGTACTCGGTCATTTCGCCGGAAGGCGCGGCCAGCATCGTGTGGAAAAGCGCGGCCAAGGCGCCCGAAGCCAGTGAGGCTTTGCGCCTGACCGCCGACGACCTGCTGGGGTTTCAAATGGTAGACCGTGTTTTTTCGGAGCAGAACGGCGATTTTGAAGCCGTATGCGGTACGCTGCGCGAGGCGCTGACCGCGGAACTGCAGGGGCTTAAAGCGCTGCCCGCAGCGGAACTGACCGAAAAACGTTATGCTAAATTCCGGATGATCGGAGGCGATGGAACGTGATAGCCATCATGGTGGACAGCGCGGCGGGCATCTCCCGCCAGGAAGCTGAAGAACTGGGCGCCCATTATGTGCCGATGACCTATACCCTGAACCGGCAGCAGTTTGTGGAGCACTACATTGGGGAGAACGGCCAGTTCGAGCCCTATATCGAGAGCGAGGATGTCGAGCGCCGCACCAGCCAGGCCTCGGTAGCGGCCTTCATGACCGCGTTTGAACGGCAGCTGGCCAAAGGCCGCCAGGTGCTGTGCATCACGATTTCCTCCCGCCTTTCGGGCACCTACGCCAATGCCGTAATGGCGGCCAAGGAAGTAAACGCCGATGCCATTAAGGTGCTGGACAGCCGCAACTGTGCCGGCGGTATCTATTTCCTGATCCTGCGCGCGCAGGAGCTGATCGCGCAGGGGCTGACCCTGCAGGAAATCGTGGAAAAGCTGGTTGTGGAGCGAAAGCGCATCCATAACGTGTTTACCGTGAACGACATGACCAACCTGCGCAAAAGCGGGCGGCTGGGCGTGGTGCGGCTGAGCGTGAGCACCATCCTGAACCTGCGCCCCATCCTGTGCCTGAAAAACGGCTCGGTGTTTTCCAGCAGTGTGGCGCGCGGCAACCATGAGCAGCTCCGCATTTTAGCGGAGAGCGTGCCGCAAAACGTTCGCTTTGTGGTGGTGCACAGCCATGAAAACAACCCGCAACTGCCCGCGTTGCAGGAGATTCTGCACCGCCGCCATGGCGAGGGGCTGGAATTGCGCATTGTGAGCCTTGGGCCGGTACTGACCATCCATCTGGGGCTGACCTATCTGGGTGTTTGCTGGATGGATGATCAGCCGGAGGCCGACGAGGGCCATGGCGGAACACAGGCGCCCTGCGGTTGCCCCTCTGGGAAAGAAGAGCCCTGAACGCCGGAAGCTTCCTTGTTTAACGGCAGTTATGTGTGCGATCCGGGACGTCGATATTGCGGTTGACCCGGCTTCAGCAGGAACGCCGTAGCCTGAAGCGGTTTCCGGGCTGCCGGACGGCAGGGTTTTGTCGAGGCTGAGGAATACGGCCTTACGATCCGGCGGGCGACCCTCATGCTCGCCGGGTCGGTTGTCCCAGCCAGGGGCTGCTATTCAGGAGCACGGATCAGCCCGGTTTGGCAAATCGTTGTGGCGGCGCGCGCAGTCGCTGTTCACGCACGGGGGATGGGCGGTTTCGAAAACCGTGAAAAAACACGCCCAACAGTTGACAATTGGCTAAGAAGCGTTTATAATCGCACCAACACCAACGCAAGAAGGAGGAACCTGACGATGTTACAGACGGCGCGCGGTTCTTCCTTTTACTTTAGCGGCTTTTGCTTTACGGGCTATGCTTACCGTAAAGCCGCTTTGCGTTGTACTGTCTGAGGCACCGCTTTAAAAAGGCGTCGCACCCTCGCAGTCAATGCTGCGGGGGTTTTTCTTTACCCGGTAGTATGGTAGTTTGGCAGGCAGGTAGCGAAAGGAAGGATTGTCCATGATTATCATCCTGAAAAAGGACCCCGAACCGCGGCAGCTGGAAAACCTCAAGGCATGGCTTACAAGCCGACAGTTGACCATCCATGAGTCCAAGGGCGAAAGCCACACCATTCTGGGGCTGGTGGGCGATACCACCGCTGTGGATATCGAGCTTTTGCGCGCGCTGGACATCGTGGAGGATGTGAAGCGTATTCAGGAGCCTTATAAAAACGCGAACCGAAAGTTTCATGAGGCGGATACGGTCATCCCCGTGGGCAACACGCAGATCGGCGGCGATTGTTTCGCCATGATCGCGGGGCCTTGCAGCATCGAAAGCGAGGAGCAGATTTGCCTGATTGCCGCAGAGGTAAAAAAGGCGGGCGCAACGCTCTTGCGAGGCGGGGCGTTCAAACCGCGCACTTCACCCTACGCGTTTCAGGGGCTGCGGGCGCACGGGCTGGATTTGCTGCTGGAGGCTAAGCGCTCCACGGGGTTGCCGGTGGTAACCGAAATCATGGATCTGAGCCAGTTGGACCTTTTTGCGGATGTGGATGTGATTCAGGTTGGCGCGCGTAACATGCAGAACTTTGAGCTGCTCAAGGAGCTGGGGCGTACCGGCAAGCCGATACTCATCAAGCGTGGGCTGGCCAACACCCTGCAGGAACTGCTGATGAGCGCCGAATACGTGATGGCGGGCGGCAACAACCGCGTAATCCTGTGCGAGCGCGGTATCCGCACCTTTGAAACCGCCGCGCGTAACACGCTGGACTTGTCGGCCGTACCGCTCCTGAAAAAGATGAGCCATCTGCCCGTGGTGGTGGACCCCAGCCACGCGACCGGCATCGCGTCGCTGGTGAAGCCTATGGCGCTGGCTGCTGCCGCCAGCGGGGTGGACGGGCTGATGATCGAAGTGCATAACGACCCGACCCATGCCCTGAGCGACGGGGCGCAATCCCTTACGCCGGATGCCTTTGCCGATGTGTCGGCTGCTGTCCGGGCCGTACTGCCGTTTGCCTGTCGCTACAACCACGGAAAGGTGGTTTGAGCATGGAAATCGCCATCATCGGGTTGGGGCTGATTGGCGGCTCCATTGCACGGGCGGTGCAGAAATACACGCCGCACACGGTGCTGGGGTTAGATACCGACGAGCAGGTGCTCTACAAGGCACGCCTGCTGGACGCGATTGATGCGGAACTGACGCCGGGACGGCTGGAAATCTGCGACTGGGTAATCGTGGCTACGCGCCCCGGCGCCGCGCTCGCGTACCTGATGCAAAACGCCGCGCATATCCGCAAAGGGGCGATTGTGCAGGATGTGTGCGGGGTCAAGGCCGCGCTTTGCGCACCCCTCTGGCAGCTGGCGGAGGAGCACGGGTTTACGTTTGTGGGCGGGCACCCGATGGCGGGGCGCGAGGTGGGCGGCTTCGACCACTCCAGCGCCGATCTGTTCCGCGACGCGTCCATGATCCTGACTCCGCAACGGGGCGTGGATATCGCGCTTCTGGAAACACTTAAAAAATTCTGGTGCGCCCTCGGTTTCAGCGGGGTTACGGTGACCACGCCGGAGAACCACGACCGGGTGATCGCCTACACATCGCAACTGGCGCACCTTGTCAGCAGCGCCTATGTGAAAAGCCCGACGGCGCTGGATCATATCGGCTTCTCCGCCGGCAGCTACAAGGATTTAACCCGTGTGGCACAGCTTGACCCCGCCATGTGGACGGAGCTGTTCCTGTTAAACCGGGAACCGCTGCTTACGGAAGTGGAGAGCCTGCTGGAACGGCTGACCGCTTACCGTGATGCGCTTAATACGCAGGATGCCGCCCGCTTGCAGGCCTTGCTGAGCGAAGGGCGCGACCGCAAGCTGGAAGCCGACAGAAAGGACTACCACGCATGAAAACCGTCGTCGTGCAAACAAATCCGGCCTATGCCGTATGTATCGAGCGGGGTCAACTGCAAAAGGCGGGCAAATGGCTTGCCGATTTGGTCAAGCCCTGCGTGGTCGCGCTGATTACCGATGCTACGGTGGATGCCTTCTATGGCGATACGGTGGCTGTTTCGCTGACGGCCTCGGGTTTTCAGGTGGAACGCATGGCCTTTGCAGCGGGCGAGAAGCAGAAGAATCTGCAAACCTATGGCGAGATTCTGGATTTTCTTTCGCAGAAGCAGTTAACGCGCAGCGATGTGGTGGTGGCGCTGGGCGGGGGTGTGCCGGGCGATGTGGCGGGCTTTGCCGCCGCCACTTACCTGCGCGGCATCCGTGTGGCGCAGATCCCCACAACACTTTTGGCGATGGTGGATAGCTCCGTCGGCGGCAAGACCGGTGTGGATCTGCCCGCGGGCAAGAACCTCGCAGGGGCGTTCCACCAGCCCATCGGCGTGCTTTGCGACCCGGATGTACTGCAAACGCTAACGCCGGACGTCTTTACCGACGGTGTCGCGGAGATGGTTAAATACGGCGTGCTTTCCGACCCCGCGTTGTTTCAGACGCTGGCGACCGGCGCCTTTGAGGCTGAGCTGGAAACGCTGATTGCCCGCTGCGTGAGCATCAAAGCGGCTCTGTGCGCGGAGGATACGCTGGATCGTGGCGAACGCCAGCGGCTGAATCTGGGGCATACGCTTGGGCATGCCATCGAGCGCCTCAGTGATTATGCGGTACCGCACGGCCACGCCGTCGCCACCGGCATGGCGTATGCGGCGCATATCGCGGCAGGGCTTGGCTACTGTGATGCAGCCTGTGTGCAGGCCATCGAGCGGTCGCTCGTGCAAAATGGGCTTCCGATCCGCGCGCCGTTTCCGGCGGAGGCACTGGCGCAGGCGGCCCTCAGCGATAAAAAGCGCGCGGGCGAAACGCTCACCTTTGTGCTGCCCTGCGCGATCGGGCAATGCAGGCTGGTGCCTTTTCCCGTGGAGAAGCTGCCGGAGCTGACAGCGCTGGCGCTTAAACCTCTACCTGTGTAAAATCCACCCGCGCTTTGCGCGTGCGCGGGTACGGCCTACCGAAGAAAGGATGCGATGGCATGGACCTTAACGCCTTGCGGGAAAAGATCAACCAATGTGACGATACGATCTCTCAGGCTTTTGTGGAGCGGATGCAGACCGCCATGGAGATTGCGCGTTATAAAAAGGAGAACGGACTGCCTGTGCTGGACCCCGCGCGGGAACGTACCGTCATCAGCCATGTTACGGAGGGGCTGGACGAGGGCATGGCCATGAATATGAAGCTCCTCTACAACACCATTTTCGATCTGAGCCGCACCTACCAGCAGCGCTACCTGACCACGCGCACGGAGTTGACCAACCGCATCCAGCGCGCAATCGAAACCACGCCGCAGGTTTTCCCGCAGCGC
Organism: Candidatus Limiplasma sp.; assembly: GCA_963666755.2. GTDB lineage: Bacteria > Bacillota > Clostridia > Christensenellales > Aristaeellaceae > CAXXOK01. The sequence goes on along the minus strand of CAXXGW010000009.1, from coordinate 1,567,404 downwards.
GCGGTGGTCGCGTGCCAGGGGGTGGAGGGGGCGTACAGCCAGCAGGCCTGCGACAAGCTGTTCGCGCTGCCCAGCCTGATGTATTGCAAACGCTTCGAGGGCGTGTTTCAGGCAATCCAGAGCGGCTTGTGCGCGTACGGCGTGCTGCCCATTGAAAACAGCTCCTATGGCTCGGTGACCGAAGTGTACGATTTGATGCGCCGCTTCCGCTTCCATATTGTGCGCAGCGTGCGGCTGAAAATCGACCATCGCCTGCTGGCTAAACCCGGCGTAAGCCTTGCGGATATCCGGGAAATCGTTTCGCACGAACAGGCGATCGGCCAGTGCGGCGTATTCCTCAAAGGGCTCAAGGATGTCAAGATTACGGTGTTCGGCAACACCGCCGAGGCTGCGCAGTATGTGGCGACCAGCGAGCGCAACGATCTGGCGGCGATTTCCTCGCCCGCCTGCGCAGCACTGTACGGGCTGGCAGTTGTTGCGGATACGATCAGCGACAGCGACAGCAACTTCACGCGCTTCATCTGCATTGCCAAGGAGCTGGAAATCTACCCCGGCGCCAACCGGATGAGCCTGATGCTGAACGTGCGACACACTCCCGGCGCGCTGTACGCGATGATCGCCAAATTTGCCGCGCTGGGCCTGAACCTGACCAAGATTGAAAGCCGACCGATCGCGGGCACGGATTTTGAGTTCATGTTTTATTTTGATCTGGACGCGTCGGTGTATGCGCCGGAGGCGCTGCAGCTGCTCTGCGAACTGGATGCGGGCCCGGAAACGTTCACGTATCTGGGCAGCTACAGCGAAAGCTGAGCATGCGGTACGGCTTGATCGGCGAAACGCTGGGGCACAGCCATTCGCCGCGCGTCCATGCGCTTCTGGGCGATGCGGACTATGCGCTGCGCCCGCTGGCCCGCGGGGAACTGGATGCGTTCCTGCGCACGGGTGATTTTCTGGGCCTGAACGTGACCATCCCCTATAAACAGGCGGTAATCCCTTACTGCAAGGCGCTGGGGCCGACGGCGCAGGCCGTGGGCAGCGTGAATACTCTGGTGCGGCGCGAGGACGGCACGCTTTTTGGCGACAATACCGATGTGTATGGTTTCCAGCACATGGCGGAGGAAGCCGGAATCCGGCTGGACGGCGGCAAGGTACTGGTACTGGGCAGCGGGGGTACGAGCCTGACTGCCTGCCACGCCGTGCGGCAGGCCGGAGGCGAGGCGGTGGTGGTTTCCCGCAAGGGAGAAAACCATTATGGCAATCTGAATCGCCATGCCGATGCGGTGCTGGTGGTCAACACAACGCCGGTGGGAATGTACCCGCACTTTGCGGAGGCGCCGCTGGAGTTGGCGCAATTTCCCCGGTTGCGCGGCGTGCTGGATGTGGTGTATAACCCGCTGCGCACCCGGTTAATGCAACAGGCGCAGGCGCTGGAGCTACCCTGCGCAGGAGGGCTCTCGATGCTGGTGTGGCAGGCGGCGCGCGCGCGGGAACTGTTCGATGGCAGGCCGGTGCCACCGGAGCAGGTGCGGGCGGCTCTGGCTGCGCTCAGGCATTCGCTTTCCAATCTGGTGCTGATTGGCATGCCCGGCAGCGGGAAAACTTCGGTCGGCATGCGTTGCGCGCAGGCGCTGGGCCTGCCGTTTGTCGATACCGATGCCTGGGTGGAACAGAAGGCGGGCAAACCGATACCCCGCATCTTTGCAGAGGAGGGAGAAAGTGCCTTCCGCGCGTTGGAGGCGGAAGCGATTGCGACCGTTGCGCAAACGGGCGGGAAGGTGATCGCCACCGGCGGGGGCGCGGTGCTCAACCCAGAAAACCGTTTTAATCTGCGCATGAACGGCGTGGTCGTTCGCCTGCTGCGGCCTTTGGAGCACCTGAGCCGGAAGGGCAGACCCCTGTCGCAGGGGTTGGAGGGGCTGCGAAAGATGCAGCAGCAGCGCGAGCCCGCTTACCGCGCCTGCACCGATGCCGCCGTGGAAAATGCGGATACGCAGGCCGCCTGTGTGCAACGAGTTTTGGAGGTGTACCATGAAGCTCTTGGTGATTAACGGCCCCAACCTGAACCTGCTGGGGGTGCGCGAGCCGAGTATTTACGGCGCGCAGACCTACGCGCAGCTGCTCGAAACCATCCGCGCTGTGTGCGATCGGGAAGCGATCGAGGTGGAGTGCTTCCAGAGCAACCACGAAGGGGCTATTGTGGACTGCATTCAGGCGGCGCTGGATCATTTCGACGGTATCGTGATCAACCCCGCGGCCTATACGCACACCAGCATTGCTATACTGGATGCGCTTAAGGCGGTGCGGTTACCGGCCGTCGAGGTTCATTTGAGCGATGTAAACCAGCGTGAGCCGTTCCGCCGGTTGAGCTATGCGGGTATGGCCTGCGAAAAAACCATCGCCGGGCACGGCTTTGCCGGGTATGAGGAAGCCATCCTGTATCTGAAAGAAAAATACGGCAAGCGGGAGGGGTAGCATGGAGCTTTGGGTAGCCAGACACGGCGAGGTGGATTGGAACGCTGTGGGCAAGCTGTGCGGGCGTACGGATCTGCCCCTGAACGCCAAAGGGCTTGCGCAGGCGCATACGCTGGCGGAAACGCTGGCCGGGGAAGGGCTCCCGTTCGACTGTGTGATCGCCTCGCCCCTCAAGCGTGCGCGGCAGACGGCAGCCATCGTGGCCGAGCGGCTCAGCGCAAGACTGGAAACGGACAATCGGCTTGTGGAACAGGATTTTGGCATTTTTGAAGGGCAAAGTAACCGGGACGCGGATTTTCTCCATGCGCGCGCCAACTTTGCCATCCATTGTCAGGGTGGGGAATCGGCCCTGCAGGTGGCGCAGCGGCTGTATAATTTTCTGGATGCGCTGCGCACGCGTACGGAGCTCCGCCGGGTGCTGCTGGTAAGCCACGGAAGCGCCGTCCGGATCATGCGGACGTACTTCCTCGATATGGATCAGGAAACGTTCCTCCAATGGCACATGGAAAACGGAGAGGTGCTCCGTTTCCAGTTGTAAAGTGGGGTAACAACCGAATAGCGACGGTTGTCGCACAACGAGCGCCGGGGCAGAAAGCTATACTTCCTGCCCCAGTGCAACCTGCTGAAAAAGGCCCATCTGCTTTGTCGCCTGCACCGGATGAGGGCGGTCACGTACGTCCGTGTACGCTCCCGCCCTCATCCGGTTTGGCTTCGCGCATCTGAGCCTTTTTGAGCAGGCTGTATCCCAGTGCCTTAGAAGGGTTTGCTAACGGTCTGACTGGGGCAGAAAGCCATGCTTTCTGCCCCAGTGCTCGTTTAACGTCATGCAAATAAGAAAACATCGGTTCCTGAATGCCAGTTGAATGTTTTGAAGGAATGGTAGAAGTCTGTTATTACAGCTATCTTCAGGTACAGGCACAGAAAGCTGTGCTTGGGTAGGAAAGTGCCCTGTTGTGCTGCCTGTAACGGTGCGACGTTTTACGGAAACTGTAAATACAGCCAGCATGCGCGCTTTTAACGCGCATCACGGTGGTCATTCCGAACCATGCCAAACAGGGCTGGCGACTTTCCGGCGGTCAAACCCCGATAGTGACCGGACAATCCGCTTCGGGCAGAGGGAAGTCCTCCTTGGGCAGTTTGCGCTGCACCGACAGGTAGGTGGCCAGATGGAAGACTACTGTAATCCCCCAGGAAAGCGGATAGCTCCACATGAGCAACGCAAGCGAGGGCGCGGCGGCAAACACGGTGTACACCCAAACAATGCGCAGCCCGCACACGCCGCCAAGCGTTACGATCATGGGCACAAGGCTGTACCCAAGCCCGCGCAGCTGCCCCACCAGCACCTCCATGAGCCCGCAGAGGAAATAGGTTGAACAGATGATCTCCAGCCGGATCATTCCCTGCCGGATCACCTCCGGGTCGGTATTGTAGATACTCAGCAGCGGCGCGGAAAGCAGCGAAACCAGCGTGCCAACCGTAATGCCCACCGCGGAAACAAGCCCCAGGCATATCCAGAGCGTGCGGCGCACGCGGCGGTACTGCCTTGCGCCGCGGTTTTGCCCCACAAAGGTCAAGCATGCCTGATAAACGCTGTTCATGACGGTGTATACAAAGCCCTCCACACTGCTGGAGGCGGCGCTGCCTGCCATGACCACCGAACCGAAGGAGTTGATGGAGGATTGGATCAGCACATTGCTGATGGAGAACAGCGAGCTTTGCAGCCCGGCCGGAAGGCCGATTACGGCAATTTTCCGGAGGGCGGCGCCATCGATCCGGAGCCGCCGCAGGCTGACCTGTACGCTCCCGCCGGATTGCATCAGGCAACGCAGCACCAGCACGGCGGAAATCCCCTGCGAGAGGATGGTCGCCCACGCGACGCCCGCCACCCCCATGTGAAAGACGATCACAAAGATCAGGTTCAGCGTGACGTTGGTTAGCCCCGCGACTGTCAGAAAGGCCAGCGGGCGGCGCGTATCGCCCACGGCCCGCAGGATGGCACTGCCGAAGGTATACAGCATGTTGGCGGGCATGCCGATAAAGTAGATGCGCATATACAGCGAAGCGGCGTCGATTACATCCGGAGGCGAGCCCATCCAAGTAAGCAAAGGCTTTGCCAGCAGGATGCCCACCAGCCCGACCCCAAAGCCGCTGATCAGGCCCAGCGTGATGGAGGTATGCACGGCGCTTTCCACACCCTCGTGGTCGCCCGCACCGTAGTGCTGGGCTACGACCACGCTGGTGCCTACGGACAGGCCGATAAACAGGTTCACCAGCAGGTTGATGAGCGAACTGGTGGAGCCTACGGCCGCCAGCGCTTCACTGCCGGTGAAACGCCCGACGACAATGATATCGGCGGCATTGTAAAACAGCTGAAAAATGCCGGTTAGCATCAACGGAACGGAAAAGCTGACAATTTTACGGAGGATAGAACCGCTGCACATATCCATTTCATACTTGTTCTGCTTCATGGGTACCGGCCCGAGGCCGAAATTCGCCCCCTTTCGGACAGGTTATGATACCACGCCGCGTCCCTTTTGGCTACAAGGGGAGGCGATCTTTGCGTGCAACGGGTATTCAACGGCCCCGAACCGTTTATGACACGTGCAAATCAAGGCTGGAAAAGGCTTTCGATTATTTTCGAAAAATGGGAAGTTTGCCTTGACAACGTTTGCACAACATGGTATCGTATGCGTAGACGAACAGAGAACATACGAGCAATGTTCTGTTCTCTACGCGCGTGCGCAAACGTTTGCTCTACGCGTCGAGCCCCGGAATCCGATGCAAAGCGGAGTGCCGCTTTACATAGAAACATGCAAAGGAGAAACCATACCATGAAAAAAATCTTAGCTCTGGTACTGGCCCTTGCGCTGTCGCTCACGATGGTTACCGTAGCGGCCACCGCCCAAACGGCTACCGGCTCCGTGTACTACCTCAACTTCAAACCCGAACAGGATCAGCAGTGGCAGGATCTGGCCAAGCTCTACACCGAAAAGACGGGCGTGCCCGTAACGGTGGTTACAGCCGCCTCCGGCACCTATGAAACCACCATGCGCTCCGAGGTCGAGAAGGCGGACGCGCCCACCCTGTTCCAGGTGAACGGCCCCGTAGGTCTGCAGATCTGGCTGAACTACTGCCTGGATCTGAAGGACACCGCTCTGTACCAGAACCTCAAGAGCGATGACTTTGCCCTGTTCCAGGACGGCTCCGTGCTGGGCATCGCGTACGCGATTGAAACCTACGGCATCATCTACAACAAGACTCTGTTGGCTAAGTACTGCGCGCTGCCCAACGCGGTCATCAAAGATGCTTCCGAGATCGTCAACTTCAAGACCCTCAAGGCCGTCGCGGATGATATCCAGGCCCGCAAGGACGAGCTTGGCGTACAGGGTGCCTTCACCTCCGCCGGCATGGACAGCAGCTCCGACTGGCGCTTCAAGACGCATCTGGCCAACCTGCCGATCTACTACGAGTATAAGGCGGATGGCATCTCTTCCAGCAAAGCGATCAAGGGCACCTATCTGGACAACTACAAGATGATCTGGGACCTGTACCTGACCGACGCGACCTGTGAGCCCGCGATGGTCGGCGCCAAGACCGGTGAAGACGCGCTGGCGGACTTCACCCTCGGCGATGCGGTGTTCTATCAGAACGGCACCTGGGCCTATGGCGACTGCATCAACGCCGGTATGACCGACGACGATCTGGGCATGCTCCCGATCTACATCGGTGTGGACGGCGAAGAGAATCAGGGCCTGTGCACCGGTTCCGAGAACTACTGGTGCATCAATAAGAACGCCGCTCCTGAGAACATCGACGCCACCAAAGCGTTCCTGGAGTGGGTGATCACCAGTGACGAGGGCCGCGACGCACTGGCCAACAAGATGGGCTTCGTAACCCCCTTCAAGACCTTTGACGAGGGCTACACTGCCAACAACGCGCTGATCAAGGCCGCCGATGCTTACATCGCCGCGGGCAAGACTGCTGTTGCCTGGACCTTCACCACCATGCCTTCCGAAAACTGGAAGAACGGCGTGGGCAGCGCTCTGCTGGAGTACGCGCAGGGCACCGGGGATTGGGACGGCGTTGTGAAGGCCTTTGTGGATGGTTGGGCGACTGAGTCCGCCGCCGCGCAATAAGGGTTCACAAACCACAACCGGCGCGGCAGGGGGGAATCCCCCTGCCGCGCCGCAGTATGAAAGCAGAAATAATCTGTGGCAAGTACGGTCCCTTTTCCCTTCGCGCCTACCGCCGCCAGGGAGGAACCGCCGCCGCCAACAGCGAATTCTGAGGATAGACATAAACGGCAGAACGCACGCCTGAAAACGCGTTTCAACGGAAAACGCAACCACCGTAAGGGGATGATCCTATGGAAAAAGCTATCCGGAAATACTGGCCCGTTTTCGTGATCCCCACGATGCTCGCCTTTGCCATCGGGTTCCTGATCCCGTTTCTGATGGGTCTGTATCTGTCGTTTTGCAATTTTACCACCGTAACCGACGCAACGTTTACGGGCATTACCAACTACATCATGGCTTTTACGGACACATCCAGCAATTTTGTGCATTCTCTGTGGTATACCGCGCTGTTCGCGGGCGTATCCACGGCGATCATCAACCTGATGGGGCTTACGCTGGCGCTGCTGCTGGTCAGGGGCATCCGGGGGACAAACCTCTTCCGCACGGTGTTTTTTATGCCTAACCTGATCGGTGGCATCGTGCTGGGCTGGCTGTGGCAGGTGATCCTCAACGGCGTGCTGGCCCAATACGGCACAACGCTGGTCAACAACGAGTGGAACGGCTTCTGGGGCCTGATGATTGTCATGTGCTGGCAGCAGGCCGGGTATATGATGATTATCTACATTTCCGGGTTGCAGAGCATCCCGGGGGATTTGATCGAGGCGGCCGCCATCGATGGGGCTACCTCCTGGCAAACGCTTACGCGCGTTAAACTGCCGATGTTGATGCCGTCGATTACCATTTGCACTTTTCTGTCGCTGACCAACGGCTTCAAACTGTTTGACCAAAACCTGGCGCTGACCAACGGCATGCCCTCCAAAAGCTCGCAGTTGATGGCGCTGAATATATTTGACACCTTTTACGGCCGCACGGGCTGGGCGGGCGCCGGGCAGGCGAAAGCGGTGGTCTTCTGCGTGCTGGTCGTGGGCATTGCGATGTTGCAGCTTCGGCTGACCCATACACGGGAGGTGCAGCAGTAATGGCAAGGCAAAAGAAGTTCTCCCATCAGGGGGTTACGCTGCGCAGGCGCAGAATCAACCGCGTTTTAGCCGTTGTTTTCAGCTTGCTTTCGCTGGTCTATGTATACCCGCTGTTTGTGATCCTGCTCAACAGCTTCAAGGTCAAGGCCTACATCAGCCGCGCGCCGTTTGCGCTGCCGCTGGACAAGATGTTCGCGGGCGGGGTGAACTTCACAAACGGCATCCAGAAAACCAATTTCTTTGAAGCATTCCAATGGAGCATTGTGATCACGGTGCTGTCGGTATTTGTGATTCTGCTGTGCACGTCGATGTGCGCGTGGTTCATCAGCCGCGTGCACAGCCGCTGGAGCAAGGCGATTTACCTGCTGTGCATCTTCTCCATGGTGGTACCTTTCCAGATGGTGATGTTTACGCTTTCCAAAACCGCCAATGTGCTGAGCCTGAACACGCCGGTCGGCATTGTGGTGGTGTATCTGGGGTTTGGCGCGGGGCTTGCGGTATTCATGTTCAGCGGTTACATGCGCTCCAGCCCCATCGCCATTGAAGAAAGCGCCATGATCGACGGTTGCGAGCCGGTGCGAACCTTCTTTAGCATCGTACTGCCGATATTGCAGCCGACCTACATTTCCACCGGCATTCTGGAAACCATGTGGATCTGGAACGATTACCTGCTGCCCTATCTGGTGCTGGATTTAAAACGGTTCAAGACAATCCCCATCGCGGTGCAGTATCTCAAGGGTGGTTATGGATCGGTGGATATGGGCGCGATGATGGCAACGCTGGTGCTCGCGATCGTCCCCATCATTCTGTTCTACCTGTTTAGCCAGAAATACATCGTGAGCGGCGTCATGGCCGGCGCGGTCAAAGGCTGAGTGGTTTTCGGCGGACCCTGTTTCAGGGGTCCGCTTTTGGTTTATGCTTAGAGGACTTGCGAGTGCGGATTCGTGTAACAACGCGGCGGCGCGGCAGGGAAACCGCAATCCCTGACGAATCCTACCTTGTGACGATCCTGGCACAGAAAGAAGGGATTCCGTGAAGGTTTCACAACCTCCCCGCAAATCGTTGATCTTCTACTACGTACTCGCGCTCGTTGCCCTGATGCTGTTGAACGCACTTGTTTTTCCGATGATTAACAATGTGCAGGTAACCGAAGTGGGGTACAACGAGTTTTTGCAAATGGTTGCCGATAAAAAAGTTGTCGATGTGTCGATGGACGATACGCAAATCGTATTTACCACCAAAGACGCATCCGGGAAGGCTCTGTATTACAAAACCGGTCGCTGGCCGGACGATACGCTGGTAGATCGGCTGTATGCCAGCGGCGCGACGTTCTCCTCCCAGATTCCGACGCAGGCTTCGCCCTTGGTGGAGTTTTTAATGACGTGGGTGCTGCCGGTGCTGTTCTTTATCGGCATGGGGCAGCTGCTGACGCGCTACATGACCAAGCGAATGGGTGGGGGAAACGCCCTCTCCTTTGGAAAGAGCAACGCGAAAATCTACATCGAATCCCAAACCGGTAAAACATTTGAGGATGTGGCCGGGGAGGATGAGGCGAAGGACGCGCTGCGCGAGATCGTCGATTTTCTGCATCAGCCGGAACGGTATAAGGATATTGGCGCCAAGCTGCCCAAGGGCGCGTTGCTGGTGGGCCCTCCGGGCACCGGCAAAACGCTGCTGGCCAAAGCGGTGGCGGGCGAGGCGAAGGTGCCGTTCTTCTCCATTGCGGGCAGCGAGTTTGTGGAGATGTTCGTGGGCATGGGCGCGGCCAAAGTGCGCGACCTGTTCAAGCAGGCCACGGAGAAAGCCCCCTGCATTGTGTTTATTGATGAGATCGACACCATCGGTAAAAAGCGCGACGGCGCGTTCGGCACCGGCGGTAACGATGAGCGGGAGCAGACCCTGAACCAGCTGCTGACGGAAATGGATGGGTTTGACGCCACAAAGGGCGTGGTTATCCTGGCGGCGACCAACCGTCCGGACAGCCTGGACAAGGCACTGCTGCGGCCCGGCCGTTTCGACCGGCGCATCCCAGTGGAATTGCCCGATCTGGCGGGACGCGTGGCAATCCTCAAGGTACATGCCAAAGACGTTAAAATGGAAGACAATATTGACTTTACCACCATCGGCCACGCGACAAGCGGCGCAAGCGGTGCGGAACTGGCAAATATCATCAACGAAGCGGCGTTGCGCGCAGTGCGTATGGGCCGGGAAAAGGTGACGCAGTCGGATCTGGAAGAGAGCGTGGAACTGGTGATCGCCGGATACCAGCGTAAAGGCGCGGTCATCAGCGAGAAGGATAAGAAGATCATCGCCTACCACGAAATCGGCCATGCGCTGGTTACGGCGCGGCTGAAAAACGCGGCGCCAGTGCACAAGATCACCATTATCCCCCGCACATCCGGCGCGCTGGGCTACACCATGCAGGTGGAGGAAGAAGAGCGCGTGCTCATGAGCAAGGAGGACGCGATCAATCAGCTGACCACGCTGACGGCGGGGCGCGCCGCGGAAGAGGTGGTATTCCAGTCCATCACCTCCGGCGCGAGCAATGATATTGAAAAAGCCACCGCCATCGCCCGCGCCATGGTAACGCGTTACGGCATGAGCGAGCAGTTCGACATGGTGGCATTGGAGCAGACGGTAAACCCGTATCTGGGCAACGACGGTTCCATGGTGTGCAGTTCCGAGACGGCCGCGCATGTGGATGGCGAAGTGCGTGACATCATTCGCAAGGCGCACGCACATGCGATCGAAATTCTGGAGGATAACCGTGAGCTGATGGACCGACTGGCCAGGTACCTGCTGGAGAAAGAGACCCTTACCGGTGATGAGTTCCAGCATATGCTGCACGAATTCGATCAGGAAAAGGCATAAGCAAGGCCTTTCATACTAGAAAGAGAAGATAACGCGGGCGGCTGTAAGGGCTGCCCGTGTTTTCTTCTCTCATACGGTATATTTCGATAGGGCAGGTGTTCGTGATCAATCTTTCCTGACAAGATAGACGGACATTTCCGTACGTTTCGGCGAAGATGTCGGTGTAACATTTGTGTGGGCATGAACGATAATTGCTTATATAAAATCATTATGTTGTGAAACATACAAACGTGAAAAAGTTCGAAAAAATAAGCAAAAAAGGTGTTGACACACACCCGAGCGCGTGATATTATAAACAAGCTCGCTTGAGAGCGCCGAACCTTGAAAATGATACAGAGCAAAGAAACGCAAAGCGCAGTCAAAGAATTTGAGTAAATGTGCTTGACCCTTGGAGGCTGAGAGGTCTTTAGGGGAAGAATCAAGAGCATACAGGATTAAACATAAGAGTTTGATCCTGGCTCAGGACGAACGCTGGCGGCGTGCCTAACACATGCAAGTCGAGCGGGGACAGGGAAGTAGCAATACGGAACTGTTCTAGCGGCGGACGGGTGAGTAACGCGTGAGCAACCTGTCCCAAACAGGGGGATAACGAACCGAAAGGTTCACTAATACCGCATGAGACCACATTGCCACATGGCAAAGGGGTCAAAGGAGAAATCCGGTTTGGGGTGGGCTCGCGTCTGATTAGCTAGTTGGTGAGGTAAAGGCCCACCAAGGCGACGATCAGTAGCCGACCTGAGAGGGTGATCGGCCACATTGGAACTGAGAGACGGTCCAAACTCCTACGGGAGGCAGCAGTGGGGAATATTGGGCAATGGGCGAAAGCCTGACCCAGCAACGCCGCGTGAAGGAAGAAGGTTTTCGGATCGTAAACTTCTATCCTTGGTGAAGATAATGACGGTAGCCAAGAAGGAAGCCCCGGCTAACTACGTGCCAGCAGCCGCGGTAATACGTAGGGGGCAAGCGTTGTCCGGAATGATTGGGCGTAAAGGGCGCGTAGGCGGCCTGGTAAGTCTGGAGTGAAAGTCCTGCTTTTAAGGTGGGAATTGCTTTGGATACTGTCGGGCTTGAGTGCAGGAGAGGTAAGTGGAATTCCCGGTGTAGCGGTGAAATGCGTAGAGATCGGGAGGAACACCAGTGGCGAAGGCGACTTACTGGACTGTAACTGACGCTGAGGCGCGAAAGTGTGGGGAGCAAACAGGATTAGATACCCTGGTAGTCCACACTGTAAACGATGAATGCTAGGTGTAGGGGGTATCGACCCCTTCTGTGCCGGAGTTAACACAATAAGCATTCCGCCTGGGGAGTACGGCCGCAAGGTTGAAACTCAAAGGAATTGACGGGGGCCCGCACAAGCAGCGGAGCATGTGGTTTAATTCGAAGCAACGCGAAGAACCTTACCAGGTCTTGACATCCAGTAAAAACCTGAGAGATCAGGTGTGAGCTTGCTCATACTGAGACAGGTGGTGCATGGTTGTCGTCAGCTCGTGTCGTGAGATGTTGGGTTAAGTCCCGCAACGAGCGCAACCCTTGTGATCAGTTACTAACGGGTAAAGCCGAGGACTCTGATAAGACTGCCGGGGACAACTCGGAGGAAGGTGGGGACGACGTCAAATCATCATGCCCCTTATGACCTGGGCTACACACGTGCTACAATGGCCACTACAGAGAGAAGCAAACCCGAGAGGGGGAGCGGATCTCAAAAAAGTGGTCCCAGTTCGGATTGTGGGCTGCAACCCGCCCACATGAAGTCGGAGTTGCTAGTAATCGCGGATCAGCATGCCGCGGTGAATACGTTCCCGGGCCTTGTACACACCGCCCGTCACACCATGGGAGTTGATAGCACCCGAAGTCGGTGAGGTAACCGTAAGGAGCCAGCCGCCGAAGGTGAGATCAATGACTGGGGTGAAGTCGTAACAAGGTAGCCGTATCGGAAGGTGCGGCTGGATCACCTCCTTTCTAGGGAGCAAACTCGACGCGAAAGCGGAGAGTTCATTTCCCAGGTCGATCCCGGCAGGAAACTGCCGGTGAGATGGAACCGCTAGGTTCCAAAGAGAATTGCGAATGCGTTTCTGCTCTGTATCATTTTCAGGGTTCGTACAAGTATAGAGGTTCGTGGGGGTTTAGCTCAGCTGGGAGAGCGCCTGCCTTGCAAGCAGGAGGTCAGCGGTTCGATCCCGCTAATCTCCACCAATATATGGATTGCTAGCTCAGCTGGTTAGAGCACTCGCCTGATAAGCGAGAGGTCGGTGGTTCGAGTCCACTGCAATCCACCAGCTCCTTTACGGAGCGAGCAAAGCCGGGATACAAGTCCCGCCGCACCTTGACAACTGTATATGAAGGACGAGATCTAAAAGATCAGATCATTTCTGTTCAGTCCGGCAAAGAGATTTACCGGAGAAAAGAAGATTGGTCTTAGGAGAATCGACGAAAAATCAAGCGAATAAGAGCATAGGGTGGATGCCAGGGCACCATACGCCGAAGAAGGACGTGGCAAGCTGCGAAAAGCTACGAGGAGCCGCAAGCAGGCATTGATTCGTAGACATCCGAATGGGGAAACCCGGCTGGGGTAATGCCCAGTCATCGCGGAATGAATACATAGTTCCGACGAAGGGCACCCGGGGAACTGAAACATCTCAGTACCCGGAGGAAAAGAAAGAAACATCGATTTCCTGAGTAGCGGCGAGCGAAAGGGAAACAGGCCAAACCAGGGAGCATGCTCTCTGGGGTTGTGGACCGGCATAACGCATTGAGGTAAGGTAGCGGAAGCGCGTTGGAAAGCGCCTCCAAAGAGGGTGAAAGACCCGTACGCGAAACCTGAAGACAGCAAGCCGGCACCAGAGTACCGCAGGACACGAGAAATCCGGTGGGAAGCAGGGGGGACCACCCCCCAAGCCTAAATACGATATGGTGACCGATAGCGCATAGTACCGTGAGGGAAAGGTGAAAAGAACCCCGGGAGGGGAGTGAAAGAGAACCTGAAACCCTATGTTTACAAGCAGAGGAAGCACGATATAGGTGCGACCTTGTACTTTTTGTAGAACGGACCGGCGAGTTACGTTATGTTGCGAGGTTAAGGGCTGAAGGCCTGGAGCCGAAGCGAAAGCGAGTCTGAATAGGGCGACAAGTAACATGACGTAGACCCGAAACCGGGTGACCTATCCATGGCCAGGTTGAAGTGGGAGTAAAATCCTATGGAGGACCGAACCAGACGTCTGTTGAAAAAGGCGGGGATGAGCTGTGGATAGCGGAGAAATTCCAATCGAACCCGGAGATAGCTGGTTCTCCTCGAAATAGCTTTAGGGCTAGCCTCGTATTAGATTATCGGAGGTAGAGCACTGAATGGGCTAGGGGGTCCAAAGCTTACCGAACCCTATCAAACTTCGAATGCCGATTAATTGATGTACGGGAGTCAGTCTGCGAGAGATAAGTTCCGCGGGCAAAAGGGGAACACCCCAGACCTGCCGCTAAGGTCCCGAAGTTCACGTTAAGTGGAGAAGGATGTGTGATTGCACAGACAACCAGGATGTTGGCTTAGAAGCAGCCATACATTTAAAGAGTGCGTAATAGCTCACTGGTCGAGTGGTCATGCGCCGAAGATGTACCGGGGCTCAAACGTGACACCGAAGCGCAGGATTCGCAGCAATGCGAGTGGTAGAGGAGCATTGTGTACGGGCAGAAGCAGGATCGTGAGGACCTGTGGACTGTGCACAAGAGAGAATGCCGGTATGAGTAGCGAGAGGCATGCGAGAAACATGCCCGTCGAAAGCCTAAGGTTTCCTGGGGAAGGTTCATCCGCCCAGGGTCAGTCGGGACCTAAGCCGAGGACAATAGTCGTAGGCGATGGACAGCAGGTGGAGATTCCTGCACCGCCATGAGAATGAAGCAATGACACAGGAGGATACCGTGAGCCGGGTGATGGTCAACCCGGTTGTTCAGCGAGGGTGGCAATTAGTCAAGTACGGTTGCCGTAAGCCTGAGCGAAGACGAGAGCGAAATTAGAGTAGCGAAACACGGGATTTCACGCTGGCGAGAAAAGTTGCTGGTATATTGAAATGGCGCCCGTACCGCAAACCGACGCAGGTAGGCGAGGTGAGAATCCTAAGACGAACGGGAGAATCCCTGTTAAGGAACTCGGCAAAATGACCCCGTAACTTCGGGAGAAGGGGTGCCGATTGAGAGATCGGTCGCAGAGAATAGGCTCAAGCGACTGTTTAGCAAAAACACAGGTATCTGCGAAAGCGAGAGCTGACGTATAGGTGCTGACACCTGCCCGGTGCTGGAAGGTTAAGGGGAAATGTCATCGCAAGAGAAGCATAGAACCGAAGCCCCAGTAAACGGCGGCCGTAACTATAACGGTCCTAAGGTAGCGAAATTCCTTGTCGGGTAAGTTCCGACCCGCACGAATGGTGTAACGACTTGAGCGCTGTCTCAACAGGGAGCCCGGTGAAATTGAAGTATGGGTGAAGATGCCCATTACCCGCGACTGGACGGAAAGACCCCGTAGAGCTTGACTGTAGCCTGATATTGGATTTCGGTAACGGATGCACAGGATAGGTGGGAGGCTGGGAAGCGAGAACTCCGGTTTTCGTGGAGCCACCGTTGGGATACCACTCTTCTGTTACTGAAATTCTAACATAGCGCCGTAAACCGGCGGATGGACCGTGTCAGGTGGGCAGTTTGACTGGGGCGGTCGCCTCCGAAAGAGTAACGGAGGCGCCCAAAGGTACCCTCAGAATGGATGGAAACCATTCACAGAGTGTAAAGGCAGAAGGGTGCCTGACTGCGAGAGTGACAATTCGAGCAGAGACGAAAGTCGGGCTTAGTGATCCGGCGGTATGAGAGTGGAATTGCCGTCGCTTAACGGATAAAAGCTACCTCGGGGATAACAGGCTGATCTCCCCCAAGAGTCCACATCGACGGGGAGGTTTGGCACCTCGATGTCGGCTCGTCGCATCCTGGGGCTGAAGCAGGTCCCAAGGGTTTGGCTGTTCGCCAATTAAAGCGGCACGCGAGCTGGGTTCAGAACGTCGTGAGACAGTTCGGTCCCTATCCATCGTGGGCGTAGGAATCATGAAAGGATCTGTTCCTAGTACGAGAGGACCGGAATGGACGCACCTCTGGTGCAACTGTTGTCGTGCCAACGGCATAGCAGGGAAGCGAAGTGCGGAAGGGATAAACGCTGAAGGCATCTAAGCGTGAAGCCCACCTTAAGAAGAAGATTCCTGGCGCGCAAGCGCGAGAGACCCCTTGAAGACTACAAGGTGATAGGTCATCGGTGGAAGTGCGGTAACGCATGCAGCTTGATGATACTAATCGGTCGAAAGCTTGATTTTACGATATCCTAAAGACCAACGGAACGGAAATGATCGTCCTTCATATACGGTTGTCAGGGCGCGGCCGCTGTGCCCCGATAACAATGTTCTCTCTTTGCGGCGGCAATGGCCTGAGGGTTCCACCTGTTCCCATCCCGAACACAGAAGTTAAGCCTCAGCACGTCGAAGGTACTTGGCTGGTAACGGCCCGGAAGACTAGATCGCCGCCGCATTCCATATCACACCCCCGGCTTCCGTAACATCGGATGCCGGGGGTGTTTTACATTGCGAAGTTTAACGTAATCTATCCACCAACGGAGATGGTGTGTATGAAGGACTTAAGTTATAGGCTAAAATGCTGAGAATGTAGCCTTCAAGAGTCGAGGGATTGGCTTCTAGCTCGTTTACGAGCGGTTGGGCAAACATTGTATTTAAAATGTTATTCAGCGCGTCTTGAGACGCGGCCAATAGGTTCGTCTTGATGGCGTGACGCATATACCAGCTATGCTGGTGGTTTTAATTCGCATCTGTAGAGCGACGAGAATTAAATCGTATTTGACAGTTGTGGTACAAGTATATGGGGTTCCTTTTATTTCCGAGCAGTAGAGCATGAAATAATGTATACCAGCCCTATGAAAAGCGTCCTAAGACGTAGAATCATTCTCATTTAAAAGCGCGATAGATAGCATCGATTCATTCGCCAATTTTTTATTGATTGATATATTGATTGCTATTATGATTTTTTGTTTCTATGCCAACAATGAGTTACACTTGAAGTGCCAATTCGTAAAACTACTACGAAAGCGATCACTGTCCATCCGCAGACCGCGACACTGTTTGCAGATGTACGAAACGCGGATGCGATGGTATAATGACACATAACCTGAAGCGAGGTGTACTTATGCAGATCGACCGGCTTGCGAGCGAACAGGATCTATATCTTCGTGAAATGAGGCGCATGTTGCACGCGCATCCTGAATTGAGCTGGTCGGAAATTGAAACGACGGCAGCTATTGCAAAGGAACTTGCAGAGGCTGGATGGTCGGTACATCGATTTCCCGAGCACACAGGATTGACTGCAACCTTGATGGGTAAAGGAAAAACAAAAACGAAGCTAAAAACGCTGGTATTGCGTGCGGATATTGACGCCCTGCCCGTTATAGAGAAAACAGAGTTACCCTATGAAAGCCGGAACCTCGGAATCATGCATGCCTGCGGGCACGACGCTCACACGGCCATGCTGCTGGGAGCGGCTCGAATCCTGAAACAAGTGCAGGATCAATGGGCCGGAGAGCTGCGCTTGCTGTTTCAGCCGGCCGAGGAAATCAACGAAGGGGCAAAATACTGCGTTTCGCAAGGGGCTGTGGAAGGCGCAGACGCGATCTTTGGCATGCATATCTGGGGCGATCTTCACGCCCCTTTGATTAATGTGCAGGCAGGGCCGCGCATGGCCGGCTGCGATCAGTTTCAAATCACAGTGCAGGGAATCAGCGCGCACGGGGGGATGCCGCATCAGGGCGTGGATGCAATTGTTACAGCTGCGGCGATCATCGGCAATATACAAACGTTGGTTTCCCGCAACAATGACCCACGGGAACCGCTGGTGATCACCATCGGAAAGATTCAAGGCGGCCAGCGTTATAACATTGTCGCCGGTTCGGTGGAGATGGTGGGCACGGTACGCACGTTGCAACAGCACGTTCGGCTGGGGATTGAGGAAAAGCTTCGGCGCGTGGTCACGCAAACGGCTGCCGCGTACGGCGCAACGGCAACCCTAACCTACGAGTATATGGCCCAGCCTATCGATAATAGGCATTTGCCTTTAGTCGAGCTGGCGCAGGGCGCGGCTACACGGCTTTACGGCCCGAATGCACTGCGGGAGATGCCCCCCGTGATGGCCAGCGAAGACTTTGCCTATTATCAGGAACGTGTGCCAAGTGTATTCGCGTTTATAGGCGCAACGAACCCGAACCTGGGGATTACGGCGCTCAACCATAACGATCGCTTTACGATCGACGAGGCGGCGTTGCAGCGCGGAACCGCCTTGTATGCGCAGTTCGCGGTAGATTTTTTGCGCTCGGATAGCGAGTGAAGGGCAGTTACGCTATCAAGTTTGTACACGCATAAAAGTGGTAGGTAAAAACCCGCACTCGCTCGCAAGTTTGCGATAACGGAACAGCGCTCCTTCCTTATTGGAAGGAGCGCTGTTCCGTTATGGGTCAGGCTTTTTGCAAATCCGGAGGGAGCGGCGCATGCCGACAGATTGCCTCAAAGGAGGCTTCGCTCAGATCGTGCTCGATCTTGCAGGCATCCTCGCGTGCGGTCTGTTCGTCCACACCCAGTCGAATCAGGAAGTACATCAGCGTTTTGTGACGGTTGTAGATTCGTTCGGCGATGGCCAACCCCTTATCCGTCAGAGTGATGAGCCCGTCGCGATCCATGGTGATGTAGCCGTTCTCCCGCAGGCGTTTGGTTGCGTAACTGACGCTGGGTTTTGTGACGTTCAACTCTGCGGCGATGTCGATGGAACGGATATACCCATGCCGTTCCCGCATCATTAACATGGCTTCCAGATAGTCTTCGGACGACTTCAGGATCTGCATGGAATCCCCCCCTTACGATCAACCTCAGCGTATCATAAAAACAGGAAAAATGCAATTCCCGTCCTGTCCGTTACGGTGCCCATCCCATCAATCAGGCGCTTTTCCTGCCTTGCCACGCGAAGGATGCTTTTCCGGATTCGACGGAATGTGCATCTTTTTATGCAGATATCGCTGCAATACGCTTAACGCGGCAAGGATTACGACCAATCCGATAATTACACTGAGCGTAGACATCCGGTTTCTCCTCTGCGAAATCGCAGGGATGGCTATAACCATTCTATCCCTGTGCTAAATACGTGTTGAAGTCGATGGAACCTGCACAATCAGGGAAGAAGCATCACAGGGCGACTCCATCCCTCTTACTTCGGCTGCGCGCTGCACCCGCCGTGACAGTGGGCGCAATCACAACCACAGGCACTCTTTCCATGACGACGATCCGTAAGCATTTTCCGGAGGATCGCGATCACGATCAGCAGAAGAATACCGCCAACGATCCAGGTTGCCATTATGCATACACCTTCTTTTTCAAATGCTGGTTTTGGTAGGGATTAGGGCGCACAAGCAGGTAAAGCAGCAGTGCGAGCACCGCAAGGGCAGCCAGCGTTCCGACGGTGAAAACGCCCGTTGTCAGGAACAACCCGCTTTGGTAAAAAAGCAGCGAGGCCGCATAGGCGAACACACATTGATAGCCGATGGCAAACAGCGTCCAACCTGCGCTGTTCATTTCGCGTTTTATGGCGCCCATGGCAGCAAAGCAGGGTGCGCAAAGCAGGTTAAAGATCAGAAAACTGAATGCCGCCAGCGCGCCATGCCCGCCGCTGCTTCGTGCAAAGGCTGTAGCGATGGGGGATAAGCCCGCTTCAATCGAAGGTGCATCTCCTTTATCCAAAAGCCCGGCTGCGGCATCCTCTCCGGATTCATCCACTACGCCGTAGAGCACGCCGAACACGCCTACAACCTCTTCTTTGGCAACCAGCCCCATGACGGTTGCCACGGTGGATTGCCAGTTGCCGAAGCCCAGCGGTGCGAATATAGGGGCTACCGCGCTGCCTGCTTTGCCAAGCATGCTTTCATCCATCGACTCGACCGCGCCAAACGTGGTAGCCCCGCCCGCTTGTTCCTGATTTTGCAGAGTCATGGCAGGTTCCGCGGCTGCCTTGATGGGGTTGGGCACCCAACCGTAACCCGAGGTGAACCAAATCAGGATACTGGCAACCACAATGACCGTGCCTGCGCGTTTCACAAAGCTCCAGCCGCGCTCGCCCATGCTGCGCAGCACATTCTTGGCGCTGGGTGCGTGGTAGGCGGGCAATTCCATCACAAACGGGGCGGGGTCCCCGGCGAAGGGACGCGTTTTCTTGAGCAGGATACCGCTCACAATTACCGCGCCGACGCCGATAAAATAGGCCGCAGCGGCTACCCAGCCCGCGTTGTGGAACAGCGCGCCCGCAATCAGTGCTACGATCGGCATTTTCGCCCCGCAGGGGATAAAGGTGGTGGTCATGATAGTCATTTTTCGGTCGCGGTCGTTTTCAATGGTACGGCTTGCCATCACGCCGGGCACACCGCATCCGGAGGAGATCAGCATGGGGATAAAGCTCTTGCCCGACAGGCCAAACTTGCGGAAAATCCGATCCATAATGAAGGCGACGCGCGCCATGTAGCCCACATCTTCCAATAGGGCCAACAGAAGGAACAGTACAAGCATCTGCGGTACAAACCCCAGCACCGCGCCGACGCCGCCGATGATGCCGTCTCCAATCAGCCCGACCAGCCAATCCGCCGTGCCGATGCGGGTGAGCCAATCCATAAGCGGCGCCTGTACCCAGGCCGCGACGAACGTATCGTTGGTAAAATCAGTGACGAGCGTGCCGACGGTGGTCACGGAAATGTAGTAGACCAGAAACATGATCGCGGCAAAAATCGGCAGTGCCAGCCAGCGGTTGGTGATGATCCGGTCGATCCGGTCGCTGGAAGTCAGGGAGCCTTTGGGTCGGCCCTTGCGTACGCTAGTATTAACCAGTTGGTGGATATACGCATAGCGCTGGTTGGTCATAATGGATTCGGCATCGTCGTCCATTTCCTGCTCGCAGGCGGCGGTAACCGCTTCGATTTCGCTGCGGATTCCCTGCGGCAGGTTCAACTGCGCAAGCACGCGCTCGTCCCGCTCAAACAGCTTGACCGCATACCAGCGGGCGAGGTGCGCCTCCACAATGCTACCCGGGTGCACGCTTCCATCCGCATGGTGGTGATGTACGGGGCTTTCTCCATCCCGATGGGTGATGAGGTCCTCCACATGGGCCAAGGCGTGCTCCACGCTTCCCTGAAACACGTGAGGCAGTTCCGTGCGGCCCTCGCCGCGCGCCGCTTGGACTGCAAGCTGCGCCGCTTCCTGCAAACCCTGTGCCCGGAGGGCGGATATCTCCACCACCGCGCAGCCAAGCGCAGCGCCCAGCTTGGACAGGTCGATTACATCCCCATTTTTCCGGGTTCTATCAGTCATGTTCAGCGCGACCACCATGGGGATGCCCAGTTCCGCCAGCTGTGTGGTCAGGTACAGGTTGCGTTCCAGGTTGGTCGCATCCACAATGTTGAGGATAGCGTCCGGCCTTTCGTTTACCAGATAGCTGCGCGCCACAACTTCCTCCAACGTATAGGGGGAAAGGCTGTAGATGCCGGGCAGGTCCTGCAGGATGACGCCGTCAATGCCCTTGAGCCTGCCTTCTTTTTTTTCGACGGTTACACCAGGCCAGTTGCCCACGTACTGATTGCTGCCGGTCAGGGCATTGAACAGCGTGGTCTTACCCGAGTTGGGGTTCCCTGCCAGGGCAATGTGTATCGCCATAGGGAATTGCCTCCTTATTCGAGTTCGATATGACTAACCAATAGAGCAAGGGAAAGCGGCCTGAAAGCCGCCGCAGCCTATCGCATTTCGATTTGTTCCGCATCACCTTTGCGCACGGACAACTCGTACCCCCGCACGGTCAGTTCCAGCGGATCCCCCAAAGGGGCTACCTTTCGCACATACACTTCGGTGCCACGCGTCAGCCCCATGTCCATCAGGCGGCGCTTGAGCGCCCCCTCGCCGTGCAGGCGTTCGATTACGGCTGTTTCTCCAATGCGCACGTCGCGCAGTGTCTTCATGGAACCCAACCTCCTATCCATATCCGGCATCAGACAATCACCCGCATGGCCATATCGCGGTCCAGCGCAACGCGACTGTCTTTCACCGAGAGGATCAGGCTTCCGCCCAATTCACTCACGACGCTGATTTGTTCTCCGACGACGAAGCCCAATTCCGCCAGATGTTTGCGTACCTCGTCCTGCCCAGTGATTTTCCGGATGATGTTTACATCCCCGATGTTTGCCATTGCAACCGGCATCGCAATCCTCCTCCGTTGGGTTGATTTCTTGGTAGTTAGCGGGCATTAACCGCTAGCCAAACGAAGTTTAACATGTCTAACTATAAATGTCAAGCGAAAGGCGCAAAAAGCGCAAACCCTTACGGATAAACCGATCAGGAAAACACTGGAGGGAAATGATTACGCATCTTTAATGAAATATGGCTGGAATTTTTAACAGAGAAGGCGTACAATGGCAATATCCCAGGTATCATTCTTGAGGAGGAAACAAAGCATGAAGAAGTTTCTGGCCATGCTGCTGGCGGTCGCTCTGATCGTTGGCTGCACGTCCGCGATGGCGGATGCCGTCAAAATGGACAAGCTGACCTTGGAATTCGTGCCTTCCAAAGATGCCGACGTGATCCTGACCGGCACCAAAAACCTGCCTGACCTGCTGAAAACCGAGCTGCTCAACCAGGGCTATGACGTGGGCGAAGTCGACATCACCGTCGGCACCTCCTACGAAGCCACCGGCGAGGCCATGGCGGCCGGCACCATCGACATCGGCTGGCTGCCCGGCGGCACCTACGCCCTGTACAGCGACGAGGTGGACGTAATCCTGACCGCGACCCGCGCGGGCCTGAGCAACGACAGCACCGACGCTAAGACCTGGAACGGCGACGCCAACAAGACTACCCCCACCGACGAGCAGGTGACCTTCTACCGTTCGCTGATCTACGCTACGCCTTCCGCCTACGGCAAGGAACTGGCCGCCAAGGTCAATGCCGGCGAAGCGCTGACCTGGGACGATCTGAACAAGGCCAACTGGGCCGTGCTCAAGACCTCCTCTTCCGCCGGGTACATCTACCCCACCATGTGGCTGATGGATAACTACGACGGCAAAAAGGTGACCGACCTGACCAACGTAGTTACCTTGAGCGGCTATGGCGAGAGCTTTGCGCAAGCCGCTGCCGAGGCTGTGGATGTGATCGTGTGCTATGCCGACGGCCGCCGCGATTACGAGGCTGCCTGGACGCTGCCCACCGACCAGAAGGATGCCACCGGCAAGGCCGGCATGGGCCGCACCGATTCCATCTGGAACGAGATGAACGTGATCGGCGTGACCGCGCCCATCTACAACGACACCGTGTCCATCACCAAGGCGAACCCGGCGGTGTACAACCCCGAGTTTATCGCCGCGATGCAGAAGGCGCTCATCAACATCATCGGCACCGATGAGGGCAAAGAGATCTTCGGCGTGTACAGCCACACCGGCTATGCCATGGCGACCGACGCGGATTACGATGGCGCCCGCAAAGCGCTGGAGGCCGTGCAATAACCTTCGCATTCAACCTGCGGGCGGTACGGCAAAGCCGTACCGCCCCTTTTCTGTCGGCCGTGGAGGCTATTGTCAGGCACGCCGTATGATGGTATAGTAAAAAGGCAAACTCTACAGAGCGAAGAGGCTAGGCTATGATACAATTTATCCATGCCGGAAAAACGTACCCCAACGGCGTTCAGGGCCTCAAGGATGTTAACCTGTCCATTGAGCAGGGCGAATTTGTGGCGATCATCGGCCTTTCCGGCGCGGGAAAATCGACCCTGATCCGCACCATAAACCGCATGATTGATGTAACAGCCGGGCAGGTGCTGGTGGACGGCGTGGATGTGATGACCCTGCGCGGCAAATCGCTCCGGCGTTTCCGCCGCCGCATCGGGATGATTTTTCAATCTTTTAATTTGGTTACCCGCTCGACGGTTATCAAGAACGTGCTCACGTCCATGGTGCCGGACATGGGGTTTTTCCGGGTGCTGTGCGGCATTTTTACCCGCCAGCAGGAAATGGCCGCACTGCAGGCCTTGGATAAGGTCGGTATTCTGGACAAGGCTTATACCCGCTGCGATCAGCTGTCCGGCGGGCAGCAGCAGCGCGTGGCGCTGGCCCGGACGCTCAACCAGAATCCGACCATCATTTTGGCGGACGAGCCTGTGGCCGCGCTCGACCCGGTAACCGCCAACCAGGTGATGAGCGATTTCAAGCGGATTAACCGCGATATGAACATCACCATCTTAATCAACATCCATCATGTGGATTTGGCGCTGGATTTTGCAGACCGCGTGATCGGCATCCGTGCGGGCGAAATTGTGTATGATGGGCCTGTGTCGGAAGTAACCCAGCCCGTGCTGGACGCGATCTATAACGGCGCCCCCATCCCCAAAGCGGCAGATGAGCAGAGCGCCAAGGAGGCGGCCGCCATTGCCGCTGCCAAAACGCAGACCGCCGGCGAGGCTACCCCTCCCGCAAAGGAGGCAGGGCAGTAATGGCAAAGCCCGCAAAGGTACGCGCCGTACGCACGCCGCTTTTTGACCGGCTGTTTCCACCCAGAACGATGACCGTGGGGGAGCGAAGCGTCCAAAAGCCGCGCAGCCGCACCTGGCTGATCGTACTGGTACTGGTCGGGGTCGTGTGGGGGTCCGTGCTGGTAACTGAGTTTGATATCGGCATTCTGATCAAGCGCGGCTACCAGTTTACCGTGATCCTGAAGAAAGTATTCAATCCGGACTGGAGCTACATCAGCAAAGTGATTCCGCCGCTGCTGGATACGATCAAGATGTCCGTCATGGGCTCGGCCATCGGCTCCACGCTGGCACTGCCTTTCGCGGTGCTGGCCTCCACCAATATTAACCGCAACGGGGCAACGGTGGCGCTGCTCAGAGTGCTGCTCAACATTGTGCGCACGCTGCCGACGTTGGTTATCGCCTCCATCTGTGCGCTGATCTTCAATCTGGGTACGTTTGCCGGTACCGTGGCCATCACGATTTTCACGTTTGGCGTTGTGTCCAAGATGCTGTATGAAAGCATCGAAACGATTGACATGGGCGCGTTTGAGGCCATGGAAGCGCTGGGCGCATCCCGTTTTCAGGCGTTCTGGAGCGCTTGCATGCCCCAGATTTTACCCACCTACCTGAGCCATTGCCTGTATTCGTTTGAAATCAACGTTCGCGCCGCTTCCATTCTGGGCTATGTGGGCGCCGGTGGTCTAGGTATCCTCATTAACGAACGTGTGGGCTGGCGCGATTACGAAGGGCTGGGCACGGTGCTGATCGCCCTGTTCCTGGTTGTGCTGCTGATAGAGAACACCAGCCAGTACCTGCGCCGCAAGCTGAGCTAGAAAGGGGGGTACGGCTATGCAGAGAGTGGTCAATCCGATCGAAGAAATGTACGAAAGCCGCCCCCGGCGGTGGTGGCTCTATACACTGATCCTGCTGGCGGTCGTGCTTGTGCTGGGCTGGTCGGCCAATGCCATCAAGTTCAAGGGGCTGGCAGCTAAAGGCAGCGAAGTGGCTTACGGCATCGTGTTTGGCATTACGCACCCGGATATGGATTTGCTTTTAAACCTGACGCGGGACGGCGTGCCGTATCTTTTATTTGAAACGATCGCCATTGCCGTGCTGGGCACGATCATCGGCGGTCTGTTGGCGGTGCCGTTCAGTTTTCTGGCGAGCGAAAACATTATGCCCAAATGGGCCGCATTTCTGTTCAGGGCGTTTATTTTGCTGATCCGTACGATTCCAAGCCTTGTGTGGGCACTGGTGTGGATCCGCGTGACCGGGCCAGGAGCGTTTTGCGGCGTGGTCACGCAGAGTATCTGCTCCATCGGCATGATCAGCAAAATGTATATTAACGCCATTGAGGATTTGGATACGCGCATTCTGGAGAGTCTGGACGCGGCCGGTTGCACGCGGTTCCAGAAAATCCGCTACGGCATCCTGCCGCAGCTGTACGCCAACTTCGTTTCGACCCTGATCTACCGGTTTGACATTAACATCAAGGATGCGACCACGCTGGGTATCGTGGGCGCGGGCGGCATCGGTGCGGCGCTGATCCAATGCATCAACAGCCGCCGCTGGAGCATGGTGGGCGCCTTCCTGTTTGGCATGATCGTGCTGATGCTGGTGATCGAGCTGTTCTCTACCAAAGTGCGCAAGCGGCTGGCAAGGGGCTGATCCGTTGAAACCGTTGACGGTTTACTTCACCTCCGATACGCACGGGTATCTATACCCGACCAACTTTGTGGATGAGCAACCCCGCGCGCAGGGGCTGCTCGGGATGCGTTTCCCCAAAGACGGCAACACGCTGGTAATCGACGGCGGCGATACCCTGCAGGGTTCGCCGCTGACGTATTACTGCCATCAGCAGGGGCTGCCCTCGCCCTGCGCGCGCGTGATGAATGCGCACGGCTATGACTTTCTGACACTGGGAAACCATGATTTTAACTATGGGTATGCCGCGCTGAAGGACTACCTGCAGGAGGTACAGGCGCAGTGCCTTTGCGCGAACGTGGCCGATGTGCAGGGACGATTACCTGTGGTACCTTACGCCGTGCGCACCATGGCAAACGGTTTGCGTGTGGGCATCGTGGGCATTGTGACCGATTGGGTAAACCGCTGGGAAAAGCCGGAGAACCTCGAAAATCTGCGCATCACCGACCCGCTGGCGGCAGCCCGGGAAGCTGTGGAAGCCTTGCGCGGCAAGGTGGATTTTCTGATCGGGCTGTATCACGGCGGGGTGGAAAAGGATTTGGACACAGGCAGGCTCCTTAGCAACACGGAGGAGAACATCGCCTGCCGCCTGTGCGAAACGCTGCCGTTTGATCTGCTGCTGACTGGCCACCAGCACATTGCCATGGTTAACCGAGCGTGGCACGGCACGCACATCGTGCAAACGCCCTGCAATGCCGTTGCGTATGTGAAAATCACTGTGCAGGCAGACGGCGCAATCCATTCGGAACTTTGCACGCCCGAAGCGCAGGTGCGGCTGGAACCTTGGCAGCAAACGCTGTACCGCAACCTGCAGGCATGGCTGGATACCCCTGTCGGCCACCTTTCGCGCCCTCTATGGCCGGAGGATCGGCTGGTCATGGCGCTGCACGGGTCTCCGATTGCCGATTTTTTTAATACCGTACAACTGGATGCAACGGGGGCGGAGGTTTCCTGCACATCGCTGGGTAACGACCTGCGCGGCTTTGACAGTGCCGTAACGGTGCGCGATGTGGTGGCAAGCTATGTGTACAGCAATACCCTTGTGGTGCTGCGGGTGACGGGCGGCATCCTGCGGCAGGCGCTGGAACAGTGCGCCACCTATTTTGCGGTGGATGCCGGGGGTACGGTGCGGATTGCACCGCCGTTTCTGGAGCCGAAGCTGGCGCACTACAACTACGATTATTTTAGCGGCATCGACTATACGTTTGATTTGCGTAAACCTCTCGGGAGCCGCGTAACGCGGCTGCTCCGCGGCGGCGTGGCCGTCGCGGAGGATGCCACCTTCACGCTGGTTATGAACAATTACCGTGCCACCGGCGCGGGCGATTTTCCGTACTATGCAACCTGCGAGCGCGTGCTGGAAAGCCAGACGGAGGTCAGCGAGCTGATCCTGAACTACTGGACGGCGCACCCCAGCATCGAGGTGCCGGAAGGGAACGCCTACACGGTGATTCTGCCGGATGGCAGGCAGGCGTAATCCCAAACCTGCGTGGGAATAATTTGCGTCTGTAGATCAAACGAGCCTCCGCGTTCGGCAAGCGAATCCGCGGAGGCTCGTTTTAGTGTTGATACTGAACAGCGATCTACCGACCGGTGTGGGTTCCCGTTTCCACAGCCTGCACCGGGCACATTTCCTGACAGCAGTAACAGGAGATGCACTTTTTAGGGTCGATCACTGCTTTATGCTCCACCAGCGTGATAATGTGCTGTGGGCAGGATTCGGCGCAGCGTCCGCAGCCGATACAGCGCTCCATAATGATGTGCGGGCGCACACGCGTGCGGCGAAACAGGCGGTGGAAAATGCCGTGGGTCGAAAAAACCGATTCTTTCGCCAGATAGGAATCCGGCAGGAGAAACGGCGGGTTCGCCGGTTCCAACGGATCGCCGACGAGGGCGATTTCAGCAGGATTCATAAGCGCCTGACGGCGCGCAAGGCGCAGCGTGGGCACCACCATGGGGGCAAGACCCATCAACGCGGCGGCTTGCTCGTCCAGCGCATATACGTTACGCGCGCATAGCGTGTAACCCATGAAGCGTACTTTTCCGCCGCCCGGGCCGTTGCCCTCCATGCAGTCCACCGCGTCCAAAAAGGTGAGCGACGGCTTGACCGTTTCGCTCAGGCGCAGCAGCATAGTGCTGAAATCCTCAATGCCCGGGTGTACGCAATGCAGTTCCGGCTTTTTAAGCCCCGGGATGCACCCGAACAGGTTCTTAACCCCCGCTGTCATTGCTGTGAGGCCGTGGGTTTTTAGCTTAGGGCAGTTGATGACGAAATCCGCCTCCATCACGGGGCGCAGCAGCGTAAACCCGTTGCGTTCCACGGTGGCGGTATCCTCATTCAGGGTCATGACATCGCGCAGTGTATCCAGCCCACAGGCGGTATAAATCTTTCGCAATGCTGCGGGGGTATACAGGCCGCCGGAGCTATCCGCCAGTGTGATGGAGCGTACGCCCAGCTCCCTTAGCCTGCGGGCCAGCGCCGCCAGTACCATGGGATACGTTGTCACGCCCAGCGAAGGATCACGCCCGGCCAACAGGTTGGGCTTGAGCAGCACGCGCGTATCGGGCGAAAGATCTTTTTCGACTTCCAGAGCCTCAAAGTGTCGGCAAACGGCATCGTACAGGGATTCCGGCTCGTAATGCGGCACGCGCTGTACCGAAACGGTGTGCATGGAAATCGCCTCCAACAGTCAGAGTAATGCGCTGCCGCCTCACGGTTAAGCAGATGCGGCGAGGGTCAGGCTTTGCCAACCGAACCGAACAGCGCCATTTTGGTTTCGGTGGCAGCCTGAATGGCGGCCACCTGCGCGGGGATCAGGTCGGTCAGCGTCGCACGCGGTGCGGCGAGCACCGGCCGTGCGGCGTTTGCCCCTGCCACAATCAGGTCGGTAAAAATATTTACTTTGGCGATGCCGCAGCGGATCGCCTCGCGGAAATCCGCATCCGAAAGGCCGCTGCCGCCATGCAGTACCAGTGGGACGGTGACCTGTGCTGCAATGGCACGGATGCGCGCAAAATCGAGTTTCGGGGGCAGCTTGTAGGCGCCGTGCGCGGTGCCTACGGCAACAGCCAGCGCATCGGCCTGCGTCAGTTGGATAAACTCGAGCGCCTGCGCCGGATCGGTGTACAGCGATGCGGGATCCTCCGGCTCGGTCTCCGCTTCGCCGCCCTCGGCGTTGCCCACATGGCCCAGCTCAGCCTCGACAGTCGCGCCAAAGGCATGCGCCACCTTGGCAAGCTCCGCCACGCGGCGCACGTTTTCGGCATAGGGGCTGGTGGAACAATCATACATCAGCGAGGTAAAACCGTACTGCAGCGCGGCCATGCAGTTGGCAAACGTCAGCCCGTGATCGTAATGCAGCACGACCGGCACATGCGCGCGCTCTGCCATGGGGCGCAGCAGATCGGCCAGCTCGCGTAAAGGGCCGTAGGGCAACAGCACCTCGGCTGTGCCGATTATGACAGGCGAGCGCTGCGCTTCGGCGGCGGCCAGTACGCCGCGGGCCATTTCCAGGTTGACGGTATTAAACAGACCGACTGCATACCGGCCTTTTTGCGCGGGCAGAAGAACATCGTTCAGGGTTGCAAGCATCAGGAAACCCTCCTTACCAATCTGTCAGGCATTTGTCGCCCATCCGGCGGCGATTCGTTGATCCAGCTCCGCCAGCGGCAACAGACCGCTGAGCGCGTCATACGCTTCCACACAGCAGGCGCCGGTCGCGGCGGCACGCTCGGCGCAGCGCTCCGGGCCGCCGCCTTCCAACACGGTGGCCAGAAAGGCGGCGATGCTGGTATCGCCCGCGCCGGTGGCGGATACGACCCGGCTGGGGCGGAACGCAGGCTGGAAGCCTTCCCGGTCGGCCCAGACAGCCGTGTCCAGCGGCAGGGGAAGCGCAGCCAGCACCTCTTTTCCCGCTGTGCGGTAGTATAGGCCGCGCGCGCCGCACTTGATGCAGACCACCTTGCAGCCTATCACCATCAGGCGGTCGGCAAGGGGCACGATGTCGCGGCGGATATCCAGCACCTCGATCACATCCCGCCCCTGCGCGCGGGCAAGCCATTGCGCATGCAGCGGCCGATCCAGCAGGAAGCAGAGTTCCTCCGCGCTGGGCAGAAAAAAGTCTGTAAGCGGCATCAGCCGGGGCAAGAGCGCCCCCCAGTCCACCGCCGCAGCTTCGGACGCCGGATCGACGGCTACCATATCCAATGAGGTAGCCAGCCCAAGCGCACGCGCGCGTTCAAACAGGCGCAGCAGTTCCGCACCGCCGTCACGGCAGAGGCGCAGCATCAGCGGCGGATACCCGAAGTGCATCAGCGCCGCCCCGGCGAGCAGGGCGTCCGGCACATCCGCTTCGGAAAAGGACTCGTTGGCACCGGGGTTGTGCAGAAACACCCGATCGATGCCCGGCGGGGCAAGCACCACAGTGTAGGACGTGGAGCAGGAAGAATCCACCTGCAGTGAAGCCTGCGCGCCGGCAGCCTCCAACTGGGTGCGGATCAGGTCGGCAAAGGCATCGCAGCCGGTTTTAGCGACTAGGCGTACGGGCACGCCCAACTTGTGCAGGGCAAGCCCGGTATTGGCAACGCATCCGCCGGTGTGCACATCCGCCGCGCCGACGTGCACCAGCTTGCCGGGCGTGACCAGCGAGGCCAGCGAACCGCCTTCCAGCGGGGCGAGGGTGGGGGTAATGTCCAGACAGAGATGACCCGCGACCACGACGCGGGGCTTTGGGGAAGCCATGACGGCACCTCCCTGTGTTTTCAAAAATGAACCGACCTGTATGCACAGGGCGGCGTTATAAGAATGTCTTTTTAGCATTCGTCGGGCGAAGGTAAAAATCCTTGTTATAACCCGCACCCGGCAGGAAAACGGCGGAAGGAGAGCGGGGGATGTTTACGTACCGATACCGACAGTACCCGCTTTATGTGAAACGGCAATAGCGTGTCAAATATTAAAAAGAATGATCCCTGCGCGGCGCAGGGAGAGGCCGGTAGGGTTGGCGGTTCGCGTAGAAATACATCCCTGAACCGTTGCGCAAAACAGGTTTATACAACCAGCAGAGCGTAAAAACCCAAACTGCAAAAAAGGCAAAGGCGGCAAAGCATCGCCTTGCCGCCCCGCGCTGTGCAACCGGGTTAAGGGCCGGTCAGGCCTTTACAGGGAATGCGCATTGGGAGAGCGCTTCGGCAATCGTTTTTTCCAGAGCCTGCTGCCCGTAACGATCTACCTCGCTGCGGTTTTTCGCGCCGTGGGTCAGGCAGCCCGCGCCGCCGATGCACCCGCCTACGCAGGCCATGCCTTCGATGAAGTTTTCGGGCAGCATGCCTTTGCTCTTTTTCAGCAGCGCCGTGCGGCAGGCTTCAATCCCGTCGCAAACGGCGGGTTTCAGGGCAAAGGAGTCGCCCTGCTCCCGCAGTGCCTGCGCAACCGCATCGCTCAGCCCGCCGCTGCGGGCGAAAATGCGGCCGAAGAAGGAGGCATTGTCCAGCACATCCTCCTCAAGCTGGGTCAGGTCAAAATCGCGGCTGTCAATCCATGCCTGCAGTTCCTCAAACGTCAGCACACAATCCACATAGGGCGCGACTTCCGGCAGGGCGCGTTCCTGCTTTTTGGCGGTGCAGGGTCCGATGAACACCGTTTTGGCCGTCGGGTCGGTTTGCTTAAGGAAGCGTGCGATCTCCGCCATGGGGGAAAGGTTGTGGCTGATGAGCGGCTCCAGCTGCGGAAACGCTTTGCGGATATACTGCACAAAGGCCGGGCAGCAGGAGGAAGTCACGAACCCCTTTTGGGAAAGCTCCTGCGCCTCCTCCCAGGCGACGCGGTCGGCGCCCAGCGCCGCCTCCACCACGCTGTGGAAGCCCAGCCGTTTAAGCGCGGCGATCACCTGCCCCAGCTTTGCGTACCCAAACTGACTGCTGATGGACGGGGCAACGATGGCATACGCACGGTAGCCCTGCTGCTTGCTTTCCCGCAGCAGACGGATGGCCTGCACCAGAAAGGATTTATCCTGAATGGCGCCAAAGGGGCACTGGTACACGCATGCGCCGCAGCCGGTGCAACGGGCGGCGTCAATGGTGGCGCAGCGATCCTCCCCCATATGGATGGCATCCACTTTGCAGGCGTTTTCACAGGGGCGGCGGTGGTTGGCAATGGCACTGTAGGGGCAGGCTGCCGCGCATTTTCCGCAGCCGACGCAGCGGGCGGGGTCGATGTGCGCGTGGCGGTTCTCGTCCAGCGTGATGGCGTTACGGGGGCAGGCGGCCATGCAGCGGTGCGCGATGCAGCCGCGGCAATCGTGCCCGACCTGATATCCGCTGATCGGGCACTCATCGCAGGCGATGCCGATCACCTCCACCACGTTGGGGTTCTCCGTGTTGCCGCCGAGGGCCAGTTTGACCCGTTCGGCCAAAATCGCGCGTTCCTTGTAAACGCAGCAGCGCATGGTGGATTTCGGCCCGGGCGCGAGCAGCTTGGGAATATCCAGATAACTGTCGGCCAGACGGTCGTCATAGGCGTGGCGGGCGACCTCCCGCAGGACATGGTATTTCAGCTTCTGCACGTCGGTGTCAAAAAGGCGCATAGGTACCTCCTAAAAGGTCGAAAGGCGGATGTGTTTGCCCATCTTTTCCAGGCAGGCGGCGAGGTTCTGGATCAGCTGCTGCTTGACCCCGAAGGTGATGGGCAAATCCGGGTTCTGGTGAGCAGGGTTAATGGCAAGCCCCACAAAAAAGTGGATATCGGTTGCGTTTTCGAACAGTTCCTGCGCAATCTGGCTGGCACCATCCTGCCCAACGGCCCATTGCGGCGCCAGACGGGCGTTCTCTAAAAAATCCTCGGCATAGCGCAGCACCTTGGAAAGCGTCAGCACTCCCTCTGTGACCAGATCGACCCCGTCCAGCGTGCTGATGGGGGGCACATCGGGGTCCGGATAGGCAAGTGAGGTCGTCAGCGGACGGTGCAGATACGCGGCGGCCAACCCGCCTGTGGTGCCGCCGCAGACAATGCGCGCGCCTTCCTTGGCAAAAAACAGGTTGAGCATCTTGGCGTCCTGCTCGCGCTGGGCGGGCGGCCCCACCAGCAGGTTTACGGGATGGCGGCGGCGCACCCGCAACACCGCGACCGTTGCGTCATCTCCGGGCTTACCCTCATACAGGCGGTTGCACTCCTCCGCAATTTGCCCAGCGACTGTTTTGGCCGAGTTTTCCGGCAGGTAATTGGCGCTGGCGAAGCGGGCGATATTCTGCCGCGTCCAACCGAAATTGAGGGCCTTGCCCACACCCGCATATTCCGCGCCGTCGCTCAGGCAGATGAACACATCGCCGCACTGCACGGGAAACGTGCTTTCCCAGATGGATTTGCCGGCGATAACGCGGGTGGTCACGGGGTAGTCGAACTCCTCGCCGTCGCGCAGCACAATGGTGGCGGGGTTATCGAACTGAATGATCTGCGCCATCCGGTTTTGGGTTATGCGCAGGATGGTAAACGTCGAGTAGGCAACCTGCCGCACGCTGCATACCGGCAGGGTTTTGGCGATCGCGCCGACGCACTCGTCCACGGGCATGCCGCCGCCCACCAGCGTGCAAACTATCTTGCTGGTAAGCGTAGCCAGAATGTTGGCCTTCACGCCGCTGCCCAACCCATCCGCCAGGGCGAGGCACACGTCCTCCTCCCCGCCACCCAGAACCTCAACCCGGTCGCCGCAGAGGGTTTCCCCGGTTTTGTTCAGGCTGATGTAGCCGGTTTCGGTCCACAGGTCATTCATGGCTCATCGCTTCCTTCAGCCGCGAAAGGGCGAGCTTGGTTTCGGCGGTCGTCTCGCCCAGCAGCGAGGCGATTTCCTGCACCACGCGCATCTGTTTATCAATCACGCGGTCGGCGGTTTCCACCGTGCGGCGGCGCAGATCGTCATCCTGCATGCGCATGGATTCCCGCTCGGTCACATCCCGGAGGATGGAGATCACGATGTGGTACTGCCGGTCGTACAGAACGGTTTCTTCCACATACCGCTGGTATTCGGCAAGGTAGCGGCATACGCCGGTTACGCTCATGGCCGATACAACGGCGTTCTGGTAAGGCTCCGGGTTCAGGATGCGCACCACAGGCTCATGCAGGATATCCTCCGCCTGCGTAAGCCGGAACAGCTTCACGGCCGCACGGTTGATCTGCTGCACCACCAGCGCTTCATCCATTACAAGGATGGCATTGGGCGTGTTGTGGATGATGGTATCGCTAAAGTTTTCCGCCTTCTCTTTCAGGAAAGGGAGGCACATTTCCAATTCCGCCTTGCTCTCCAGAATAGCGACGGCTTTTTCCCGGCAGGTGGGGTAGCCGCAGGAGCCGCAGTTCAGCTCTTTTTCCGGGCTGGTCTTGCCATTTTCAGCAGCATGGCGTGGATAGCCTCATTGCCGAAATGCACCGGCCTCCCGCCCAGAAAGGGGAACGTGCGCGCAAGCGTTTCCGGCGCCGCGTCGATCGGGAAACGTTCCTCCCCGGCGTAGGCATCCACACGCATCGCACCGCGTAGACGGCGTTCCCGGTGCTCCCGGATGCAGGGGCCGTTGATGCAGCTGCCTTCGCAGGCGCTCATTTCAATGAAAACCGGGCCGGACACGCCGCGCTCCAGTTCCTCAAACACCATGCGGCAATTTTCCACCCCGTCGATGGCGACGCGGCGGTAACCGGCTACAACATCCGTGGCTTTCAGGATGCCGCCGGTGGCCGGGTAGAAGCGCGCGCGCATGCCCGGTTGGGTCACGCCTTCCGCCTTGGGCAGTTGGACATGCTCCTCGGCCATCCAGGCGCGCAGCTCGTCATAGGTCAGGGCAACGTCCATATCGTCGCTGTGGTCGGCCTCGTCCTTCTTGGCGATGCAGGGGCCGATAAACACAGTAAAGCAATCCGGGTCGGCCTGCCTGAGCATGCGGCAGTGGGCTTGCGCCGGGGTGAGCACCCGCGCCAGATAAGGGAGCATGGTGGGGTATACCTTTTGCACCAGCAGGTTAATGCTGGGGCAGCAGCTGGAAATGATCACCTGCTGCTTGCCTTCGCGCATCAGCGCCGCATAGGCGTCGCTGACGAGCTGCGCGCCCCGGGCGGTTTCCTCTGCCAGCGAAAAACCGAGCGCGCGCAGGGCCTCGTCCATATCGGCGATATCATGCACCTGAAAATCCGCAATGAAGGATGGGGCGAGGCTTGCCACCACGCGCTTGCCCGCGGCCAGCGCATCGCGCACGCGCTGCACGTCCTCCCGCACCTGCTTGGCTTTTTGCGGGCAGACCACAAAACAGCTGCCGCAGAGGATGCACTCGTCCGGGATGATCTGCGCCTGATTCTGGGCAAAGCGGATCGCCTTGACCGGGCAGTTGCGGATGCATTTATAACAATCCCGGCAGTTGTTCTCCTTCAGGCTAAGGATATCGGGCAAGGGGATCACGCTCCTTTGGGGTAAAAAGTAGCGGCGCGGGTCGCCCGCGCCGCCGGGCTGGGCGGCAGGCCCTACGAAACGCGGGGGAGGATTTGCTCTTCAAAGAAGGTGGGCGTATCCTCCGGCCGGAGGGAGAAATTCTCCTCCCCGACGGTTACGCACACGCCGTTCTGGCAGTTGCCCATGCAGAACTGCCCGGCAAGATCAACCCGATCCTGCAGGCTGTGCGCGGCGATCAGGCGTTGCAGCCCTTCCACCACTTGGCGAGAACCCTTGAGGTGGCAGCTGCTGCCGATGCAGATGGTAACCTTTAGCATGCCCGTTTGCTCCTTTTTAACCGCAGTCGGAGTCCGGCTCGCGTGCCCCGGGGGAGTGCGAGCCGGACTGGACGCGGATTATTCGTAATCGACCACGTTGGCCCAGCGGAGCAGGAACTCGCGCTCTTCCGCTCTGCCTTTGACGATCTGGCTGGCCGCCACGATGGGAATCCACTTTTCCACATACTGGCGGGCGGTGTCGCTCTTTTTACAGAAGAGCGACAGGTAGCTTTCCGCGCCGGAGATATCGCCGTCCAGCCAGAAGAGCAGGTAGGTGCGCGCCGCGTCGGCGGAGGCGTTGCCCTGTGTGGCGTGCGACCAATCCAGAATGTAGGCGGTACCGTCATCCTGCAAAATGATGTTGCGCGGGTTAAAATCGCCGTGGCAGAGCTTGTTGTGCTTGGGCATGCCCTCCAGCCGGGTGTGCAGCTCGTAACGCGCAGTAGCATCCAGCCCGCTCTGGCTGATTTTGCGGTGCATCTTATCCCGCAGGGAGGTCATCAGCGGGGCGGCCTGCGCCTGCACCTGCAGCTGCAGGGTTACAAACAGGTCCAAATATTCCGCCTTCTGCTCCGGGTTTTCCGCCATACGCTGGGCCAGCGTTTTCCCGGCGATATAATCGCTTACAATGGCCCACTTGCCCTCCACCTTGGTAACTTCCCGCAGGGTGGGCACATGCAGGCTGGTTTCCTCGGCCCGCGCGTGGTTAAGCGCTTCGTTGAGGATATCCGCCTTGCTGTAATCGTCGCTGAAAACCTTGATGGCCAGATCGCCGTCGCGGTAGACGGTCTTGTTGGTGCGTACCGCGATCACCTTGTTCAGCTCCATCCCGATCCCTCCTTACTTGGCAGCGCCGTAGTAGGCGTTCAGGTACATCTGCTTGATTTCCTTCATCAGCGGGTAGCGCGGGTTGGCGCCGGTGCACTGGTCGTCAAACGCCAGCTCTGTCATGGCGTCCAGCCGGTCGAGGAAATCCTTCTCGTCCACGCCGTAGTCGCGGATGGTTTTCTTGATGCCGATCTTCGCTTTCAGCTCGTCCAGCGCGGCGATGAGCTTTTCCAGCTTCTCCGCATCGGTCTTGCCACCGAGCTTGAGCGCATCGGCCACCATGGCGTAGCGTGCCAGCGTGTGCGGGTGGTCGTACTGGGGGAAGGTGCCCATCTTTGTGGGCACTTCGGCAGCGTTAAAGCGCAGCACCTCGTCAATCAGCAGGGCATTGGCCACGCCGTGGGGCAGGTGGTGGAAGGCGCCCAGCTTGTGCGCCATGCTGTGGCACACGCCAAGGAACGCGTTGGCAAATGCCATACCGGCGATGGTGGCGGCGTTGGCCATCTTCTCGCGCGCTTCGGGGTCGTTGGGGCCGTTGTCGTAGGCGCGGGGGAGGTATTCAAAGATCATCTTGAGGCTTTGCAGGGCAAGCCCGTCGGTGTAGTCGGTAGCCAGCATGCTGGCAAACGCCTCGAGGTTGTGGGTTACGGCGTCGATGCCGCTGGCGGCGGTCAGCCCCTTGGGCGCATCCATCATCAGGTCGGCATCCACGATGGCCATGTTGGGCAGCAGCTCATAATCGGCAAGCGCGTATTTTACGCTGGTTGTTTCGTCGGTGATGATGGTAAAGGGCGTCACCTCGCTGCCGGTGCCGGCCGTGGTGGGTACGGCGATAAAGTATGCTTTCTGGCCCATTTTGGGGAAGGTGTAGATGCGCTTGCGGATGTCGGAAAAGCGCATCGCCATATCCATGAAATCCACTTCCGGATGCTCGTACAGCACCCACATGATCTTGCCCGCATCCATGGCGCTGCCGCCGCCCAGCGCGATAATGCAATCCGGCTGGAAGGCGTTCATGGCCTTGACGCCCTCCCGGGCGCAGGCGAGGGTCGGATCCGGCGCTACGTCGAAAAAGCAGGTGTGCTGGATGCCCATCGCGTCCAACCGGTCGGTGATGGCCCTGGTGTAGCCGTTCTGGAACAGGAAGGAGTCGGTTACAATAAAGACCTTCTTCTTGCCAAGCACGTCCTTGAGCTCCTGCAAAGCCACAGGCAGGCAACCCTTTTTGAGGTAAATCTTCTGCGGCGCGCGGAACCAGAGCATGTTCTCTCTCCTCTCGGCGACGGTTTTAATGTTCAGCAGATTCTTCACCCCGACATTATCGCTCACGGAGTTGCCGCCCCAGGAGCCGCAGCCCAGCGTGAGGGAGGGGATGAGCTTGAAGTTGTACAGATCGCCGATGCCGCCGTGCGACGAGGGCGTGTTTACGATAATGCGGCAGGTTTCCATCCGCTCGGTAAAGGCGTTCAGCTTTGCCTGCTGGGTGCGCGGGTTCAGGTACACGCTGGCGGTATGGCCGTGCCCGCCATCCTCAATCAGGCGTTCGGCCTTGGCAAGCGCATCCTCAAAATCAGCGGCGCGGTACATGGCCAGCACTGGGGAGAGTTTCTCATGGGCAAATTCTTCGCTCATGTCGACGCTTTCCACTTCACCGATCAGGATTTTGGTTTCGGCGGGGACGCTTACCCCGGCGAGCGCAGCGATGGCGGCGGCAGGCTGCCCTACGATCTTGGCGTTGAGCGCGCCGTTGATCAGGATAGTCTTGCGCACCTTGTCCAGCTCGTCCCCCTGCAGGAAATGGCACCCGCGGCGGGCAAACTCCGCCCGTACCTGCGCATACACCGCATCCAGCGCGATCACGGACTGCTCGGAGGCGCAGATCATGCCGTTGTCAAAGGTTTTGGAATGGATGATGGAGTTGACAGCCAGCAGGATGTCGGCGCTGTCGTCAATGATGGCGGGCACATTGCCCGCGCCCACACCCAGCGCCGGTTTGCCGCTGGAATACGCACTGCGCACCATGCCGGGGCCGCCCGTTGCCAGGGTGCAGTCGCACTCCTTCATCACAAGGTTAGTCATTTCCAGACTGGGCACATCCACCCAACTGATGATGTTCTCCGGCGCGCCGGCGGCCACCGCCGCGTCCAGCACGACCTTAGCTGCCGCGATGGTGCAGTTTTTGGCACGCGGGTGGGGGGAAATCAGGATGCCGTTGCGGGTTTTAAGCGCGATCAGGGTTTTGAAGATTGCGGTGGAGGTCGGATTGGTGGTCGGGATCACCGCGGCAATCACGCCCAGAGGTTCGGCAATTTTGGTGATGCCGTAGGCTTCGTCCCGCTCGATCACGCCGCAGGTTTTGGTGTCGCGGTAGGCATTATAAATATACTCGGAGGCAAAGTGGTTCTTGATCACCTTATCTTCCACAACGCCCATGCCGGTTTCCGCAACGGCCATTTTCGCCAGCGGAATCCGCTGCCGGTTAGCGGCCATGGCGGCCGCAAAGAAAATTCGGTCTACCTGTTCCTGCGTAAAGGCGGAATAGGCTTTCTGCGCCGCGCGAACTTGCGCGATCGCGTCTTGCAGACGTTCAACGCTGTCTACAGCCTGGCGGGTGTCACTCATGGTTTCCCCTCCCCTTTCTTGGATCGTTAAAATATTAACATTAAGGGTCAGTGAAACACAATCTGAAGTCTGCATTGGGGTATATCAGTTTTGATATGTTAAATTATTAACGATTAAGCGGATCATGGGCTGAAAATGAATCAGGGAAAGGGATTTCTAAACATATTACCGTTGCAAGCGCGTGGGGGCGATGTATAAACCGGGCTGAAAACAGCCGGAACTGTTAAAGCGGATAGGCCGGAAGCTCCGCCTGCACGCGCGCCAGTTCTTCCAGAAACAGTTCCTCCATCGGGGAAAGGATACGCTTGGCTTGAAAAATCAGCACATCTTTATGGCGCGCCGCATCGTCGGCACAGGGGCGCAGGGTCAGATGGTAACGATCCAGCATCACGGCGGGCACGGGGGAAACCCACGCATAGGCACGCGGGAGCGCGGCGATCAGCTCAAACTGGCTGGTGCGCTCATACAGGCGAATCGCCCGACGCGCGCCGCCCAGCATGGCTTCGCTCTCCTGTGGAAGCGACGGCACATACAGATCTCCCTGTATGATCGGCAGCGAGTCGGCCAGATCGGCGCGCGTCAGCACGGGCTTACGCGCGGCCGGGTGATCCACCCGGAGCATGGCCAGGTAGCGGAACGTCCATAGCTCGCGGTACTGCAGCCCCTTTTGCCGGAAGGTTTCGATAAAGTACTTTTCATAGTCGGTTTGGTAGCGCACAATCCCCAGATCGTACCCATCCTCGGTCACGTTGCGGATGGCGCGCAGGGCGTTGGTCTCTTTATAATCAAGGGTTAAATCCGGGTCGGCCTGCTGGGCGAAGCGCCCAAACGCATGCGCGATATAGCTGGAGCGCGGTACGGACATCCGCAGGATGGACTGCGCGCTCTGCTTCTTATCAAAACGCGCGGTTAACTCGTCAAATTGCGCCAGAATGCTGCGTGCATAATGCAGAAACTCCTCACCCTGCGCGGTGGGGACCAACCCGCGCGGGGTGCGGTCGAAAACGGCGATGCCAAGCCCGGATTCCAGCTCCCGAATGGCGCGGGAAAGGTTGGGCTGGCTCATGTAGAGGTTTTCGGCGGCTTCGGTGATGGAACGCGTTTTTTCCACCTCAACGGCATAACGCAGGTGCTGGATGTTCATACAAACCTCCTGTAGCCCGAGGGCGCGGTAAGGCGGCGGTTGTGGCACTAGTGCCGGTTGGGGTGCTCAAACACCCACCAGAGGTCGTGCCCATCATAGGTAAAGGTTTCCCCGGTAATTTGCAGGCATTGCGCCAGTTTGCGGAGCGATGCGTACACCTCTGGTTGCTGAAACAGCCATGCGGAAAGTGCCATTTTGTACAGTCGAACCGGCCAGCGCGACCAGCGCTGTGCTGGCTCCGGATCATCCACCCAATGGGCGGCACTCAAATCCCAGCCCCAGGCGAGGCAAACCAGGTTCACGCCTTCGCGCCAGAGGGCAAGAAAGGCCGCGTCGCTGCGCAGTGCCTCGACGGCTTCGGGGGTGAGGCGGTAACGGTTGCCGTAGCGGCTTGCCCGGTTGATCGGAAACGCCCACCAATCGTAATGCGACGTGTGAAAGGTTGCCCAGTCCCGCGCCTTTGCCCAGTGCCGGAAGGCAGTCACCTGCGCCGCGTGTTCACGCTTTAACGCATCCATGCCGATAAACGCATCCTCCACGCGCGCATCCCCCTTTATAGAAGGCTTCATGCAACCTATACGCCGCGCGCGCCCCGATGTCCTGCCGGGGGGTTATATGGAAAGAGGATTGCTTTTTCGGGCAAAAAAAGGTATCATGAACCTGCGAAAGATACGCAGAAAGGCGGCGCATCGTTTTGGAACGGAATGAAAGCTTTGAGACGAGCAGCTTGAACGATCTGGCCGTGCACCTGGCGTGGGCGCAGGTCGAAATCTTTGCTGACGAAATCGAACGGGTGCAGGTGCTGGTTGCCGGGGACGAAAACTCCGTGCGCGATCTGCGCATTGCAGTGGAGGAAGGCGTCCTGCGGGTGGAACAGCCGCAGTACGGCATATCCCTGAGCCTGATGGACAGCCATTGGATGCAGGTGTGCGTCCGGGTACCCATCGGCTGGACGCAGAAAATCCATGTCAACACCATCAGCGGCCCGCTGACAGCCAGAGCACTGAACGGGAGCCGCATTGTGCTGGACGCCGTATCCGGCGATGTGCGCGCAAACCGCCTCACGGCCAAGGAAATCTCCATCAAGACCGTACTGGGGGATATCCGCGCCGATACGCTGCAGGCGGACAGCCTGAGTGTGCGCACCGTAAACGGCAACGTTACGCTGGATGACGTGCAGACGCAGACCTACCGCTGCACCACCGTGAGCGGAGAGCAGAAAATGCGCCTGCGCGGCGGGTTTACGCTTTTGGACATGCGCTCCGTGTCCGGCGATGTGGTGCTCATGACGGAGGTCAAGCGGCTGAACGTATCCATCCGTTCGCTCAGCGGCCGCGTATCCACCGAGGGCGTGGAGCTGACCGAGGATCGGGACGCGCCCAGCGTGCGGGTTACGGGCGTATCCGCCGATCTGAAAGTGATCTGCGCAACAACGTAAGCGGGAGGAAATAGCATGGGCAAGAATCAATTCGGCGGTTTCGGCGGTTACGGCGGGGGCAACATGCAACAGTTGATGCGCCAGGCTCAAAAGCTGCAGGAACAGATGGCGAAAACCCAGCAGGATTTGGACGATCGCGAGTACAGCGCGCAGGCGGGCGGCGGCATGGTAACCGTGGTCGTCAGCGGCAAGCGCGAGCTCAAGTCCATCGCCATCAAACCCGAATGTGTAGACCCTGAGGATGTGGAGCTGCTGCAGGATATGATCCTTGCGGCGGCCAACGAAGCCCTGCGTGCCGGCGAACAGGCACGCGAGGCGGAAATGGGAAGGCTGGCCCCCGGCATGGGGGGCATGCTGTAAGGTATGTCGCGGCAGTTGGAGCCGATCGCGCGGATGGTGGCGGAGCTGACCAAGCTCCCCAGCATCGGCCAGAAAAGTGCGCAGCGGTTGGCATACCACATCATCGGCATGCCGCTGGAAGAAGTGCGGGAGCTGGCCAGCGCCCTGTATCAGGGGCGCAAGGCCATCCGCTATTGCAGCGTATGCGGGAATTATGCCGTAGATGAGCTTTGCGAAATCTGCGCCGACTCCGGCCGCCGCACCGGGCAGATCTGCGTGGTGCGGGACCCGCGGGATGTGGCCGCCATTGAGCGTATGCGCGACTTTAACGGCGTATACCACGTGCTGCATGGCACGCTTTCCCCAATGGAGGGGATCGGCCCGGACGATATCCGCATCCGCGAACTGCTGGCCCGTCTGGCGGACGGACAGGTGAAGGAAGTTATTCTGGCGACCAACCCCGATATCGAAGGCGAGGCGACCGCCAGCTACATTGCCCGGCTGATTAAGCCTATGGGCGTGCTGGTAACCCGCATCGCCCACGGCGTGCCGGTGGGCAGCGATCTGGAATATGCGGATGAAATTACCCTGGCAAAGGCTATGGAAGGTCGCCGGCAAATGTAGCGGCGGCCTTTTTTGCAGGAGGAACGATGGACTGGTTACGACTGGAACCCTGGCAATGGCTGTTGCTGGGCGGCGTGGGGCTTGCGGTAATGCTGCTGTGCATCCTGATCGGGCTTGTGGCGCGTCGCAACCGGGATGACCGGCGCCATTTGCATGAGGTGGAGGACGAGCTGGAGGAAGGCTTTCGCGGCATGGAAGCAGCGCTGAGCCAGCAAAGCCTGGGCCAGCGCGAGGAGCAGCTGCGTACGCTGCAGGCGATTGGCGATAGCCTCGCGGGGCTGATTAACCGCGGCGCCGACCAGCAGGGCAGCCTGCTTTTAAATTGGCAGCAGAATGCCTTTGAGCAGAACCGCGCTCTGGAAGGCCGTCAGGCGCGCATGCACCAGCTTACGGAGGAAAACCTGGGTAAGTTTGAGCAGCGCATGCGCGCGGTGGATCAAACGCTGGATGCGAAACTGACGCAAAACGAAGCCCGTGTGGAGCGCCTGCGGGAAACGGTGGAGCAATCCTTGCAGACCCTGCGCACGGAAAACGCCCAGAAGCTGGACGAGATGCGGCACACCGTGGATGAAAAGCTGCAGGATACGCTGGATCGGCGGCTGGCGCAGAGCTTTACCCAGGTGAGCGAACGGCTGGAGCAGGTGTACCAATCCCTGGGCGAGGTGCATAAGCTGGCGGAGGGCGTGGGCGACCTCAAGCGCGTGCTGGGCAATGTAAAAAAGCGCGGCGTATGGGGAGAAATCCAGCTGGGTAACCTTCTGGCGGAGGCGCTGACCTCCACGCAGTATGCAGCCAACGTACAGGTGCGGCCGCATACCGACGAGCGCGTGGAGTATGCCGTGTGCCTGCCCGGCAAGGATGAGGAACGCCCGGTTTACCTGCCGATTGACAGCAAATTTCCGCAGGAGGATTATGCGCGCCTGGCGGAGGCCAGCGACCGGGGCGACGCGGTGCAGACCGAAGCAGCCCGCAAGGCGCTGTTCAACGCCGTGCGCGTAGAGGCGCGCCGTATTGCAGGTAAATACGTGGAGCCGCCCTATACCACCGATTTTGCGGTGATGTTCCTGCCGTTGGAAAGCCTGTACGCCGAAGTGGTGCGCAGCGCCGAGCTGGTGGAACAGTTGCAGCGGGAGCAGCGCGTGGTGATCGCGGGGCCGAGCACGCTGCTGGCGATGCTCAACAGCCTGCAGATGGGCTTCCGGACACTGGCGATTGAGAAACGCTCGGCGGAGCTGTGGCGGTTGTTGGGCGCGGTTAAGACGGATTTTGGCAACTTTGCG
The DNA here is from genome assembly GCA_963666755.2 of Candidatus Limiplasma sp. Taxonomy (GTDB): domain Bacteria; phylum Bacillota; class Clostridia; order Christensenellales; family Aristaeellaceae; genus CAXXOK01. Next base: position 1,523,526 of record CAXXGW010000009.1, on the reverse strand, counting down.
CAGGTGCTGCAAAAAACACAGGAGAAACTGCGGCAGGCTACCGACAGCATCGACACCGCGTTTGTGCGTACCCGCAGCATCGAACGCAAGCTGCGTCGCGTGGAAGCGCTGGACGAAACGGATGCGCGCCGCCTGCTGGAAACGCCGGAAAGTGTTTTGGATGATCTGGACGCTGCCGGAACGCCCGCGGGAGAGGAACCAGGCGAGGTTTAAGCGGTGCTTTTCCGGTTCCGCAAGTAACCCCGTTTGTGTTTCTCTTAAGGACTTTGCAATTCGGTCACATTCAGCGGAGGAGCTCTGCAAGGCTTGCGTAGAAAGGCTTTCCACCATCAACCCCGGTTCCGGAACCAGCCGGAGCCGGGATTTTTTTCTTGCTATTTCTCGGAAACAATGTTTTAATTGAAACGAAATCCTGCCGATCCCCGTGTACGCCTTCGCGTGCCGTTCTGAAGGCCCGCGGAAGGGAAGGAGCGTTCTTTTTTGGAAATACAATGGTATCCCGGACATATGGCCAAGGCCAAGCGTGCGCTTATCTTACAGCTGAGCCGCGTGAATCTGGCCGTGGAGCTGTGCGACGCGCGCCTGCCGCTTTCCAGCCGCAACCCTGATTTGGATCGGCTGCTGGCTGGCAAACAGCGCATCCTGCTTTTGTGCAAGGCAGATCTGGCCGAGGCGGATCAAACCCGCCGGTGGCTTTCGTATTTTCAGGCATTGGGCATTCAGGCGATGGCGTATGACACGACGCCCGCAAAAACCAAACAGGCGAAAGCCATGATTGAGAACGCCGCGCGCGAAATGCTGGAGCGCGGCCTGCGGCGTGGCATCCAAAAGACGATTCGCGCAATGGTGGTAGGCGTGCCCAACGTGGGCAAGAGCACCTTCATCAACCGCCTGTACGGCGGCGCCATTGCGCAGGTAGGCGACCGCCCGGGCGTGACGCGCGCCAACCAGTGGGTAAAAGTGAATCCGTACCTCGAGGTGCTGGACACCCCCGGCATGCTCTGGCCCAAATTGGAAGATAAACGCGCCGCAACGCGACTTGCCTACATCGGCACCATCCGTGATGCGGTGTACGATCAGCAGGCGCTTTGCGCAACCCTGCTGCGCGATCTGCTGACCGTACGGCGGGAGGCGACTTGCGCCCGCTATAAGATCAAAGACCCCGACGTGGCGGATTATGCTTTGCTTGACGAGGTTTGCCGCGGCCGGGGGTTCCTGCTCAAGGGTGGCACGCCGGATGTGGATCGCGCCTGTGCCGTGGTGCTGGACGAGTTCCGCGAAGGCAAAGTCGGACGCATCACACTGGAAACGCCACCCGCGCCACCCCGTAAACCGGAGGAGAGCGCGCATGAACAAGCTTGAGCAGAAACGGCTGGACAAGTCGCTCGCTTTGCAGGCATATGACCGCGCCTATCCCGGGTTCGGCTGCTCGCTGGCCGGGATGGATGAGGTGGGGCGCGGGCCGCTGCTGGGGCCGGTGGTTACGGCCTGCGTGATTCTGCCGCCGGAACCGGTGCTGCCCGGCGTGGACGACAGCAAGAAGCTGACCCCGGCCCGCCGGGAAGCATTGTATGACCGCATTTTGGAGATTGCGCTGTTTGCAGGCATTGGCGAAGCCTCGGCGCAGGAAATTGATACGCTGAACATCCTGCAGGCGACCAAACTGGCCATGCGACGCGCCGCACAAACCGCGCCCGCCACCCTTTGCCTTGTGGATGCCGTGGCGGGGCTGGGCCTTCCGTTTACCACCGAGGCAATCCTTCACGGGGACGCGCTCAGCTACTCCATCGCGGCGGCCAGCATTGTGGCCAAAGTGACGCGCGACCGCCAGATGGTTGCGCTTTCGGCACGCTATCCCGGTTATGGGCTGGAGCGCAACATGGGCTACGGCACGGCGGAGCATATCGAAGCCATACGGCGGCAGGGGCCGTGCCCTGAACACCGCCGTACCTTTATCGGGAAATGGATTGCAGACGCAGGGTGGGGTAAACAATGAGGAAACGCCTGGCTTTTTTGACCGTGTTGGTACTGCTTGTGAGCTTTTGGATGCTGCCTGCCCTCGCGGAGGAAAAGAACCTGCTGGCGAACGGCGGGTTTGAGCAGGTAAGCGCAAACGGCGAGGCAGACGGCTGGTATACCAGCGCCTATCGCACGCAGGAGGGGTATACCCGCTTCACCATCACGCAGGAAAAGGCCCACAGCGGCCAGTACAGTGCCAAAATCACCAACGCGAACCTGAACGATGCACGCTACCTGTGCACCGTGACCGTCCGACCGGAGCGCATGTACCGCGTTGCGGGCTACATCCTGGTTGAGGATATGGCGGATACCGGCAACGGCGCCAATTTTGCGCTGGAAGGGCTGTACGCGTTCTCCCGCTGCGTTTACCAGACGGACGGGCAATGGCAGTACGTCGAGTGGTACGGCGAGACCGGCGAAAACCAGACCGAGATTGAGCTAGGTGTGCGCATTGGCGGCTATGGGGCGGAAAGCCAGGGCACCGCGTATTTTGACGATGTATCCGTAACCGAAGTGCAAACGCTGCCCGAAGGAGTAACCGCGACCCTCTGGTATGAGGTGAACGACGGTGCTTCCGCTGCGGAAGCTGCCGCATCGCAGAGTGCCCCCAAACAGAGCGTGCCGCTGTTTCTGGCGCTGGCCGTCGCGTTTGCGGCGCTGGTCGCGCTGGGCAAACGCACGCTGCTGGATGGCTCGCCCCTGTCCAAACCTTCTGAAAACCTGTGGACGCTGGGCTTTTTACTGGCGTTGCTGGGGTCATTCGGGCTCCGGCTTTATCTGGGTGCGGCCGTGCCCGGCTATACCGTGGATATGAACTGTTTTGCGGCCTGGAGCCTGCGCATGGCGGGCGAGGGGCCGTGGGGCTTCTATGCGCCGGATTACTTCTGCGATTACCCGCCGGGGTACATGCTGCTGCTCTGGCCGGTGGGGCTGCTGATCCGCGCGGTCGGCTATGCGGATTCGCCGGAAGTGCGGCTGCTGATTAAATCCATCCCGCTGCTGTGCGATATGGCGGTAGCCCTGTTGCTGTTCAGCTATGCGCGTAAGCGCATGCCCCTGAAAACCGCGGTGTTTGTAGCGCTGTTGTTTGCCCTGAACCCGGCCGCGCTGGTGAATGGCGCCGCCTGGGGGCAGGTAGATACGGTGCTTGCGCTGCTGTTGCTGCTTACCGCCATCACCGCGATGGAAGCGGACTGGCGCGCGACCGTTCCGCTGTACGCGGTGGCGGTGCTGGTAAAGCCGCAGGCGCTGCTGTTTGGGCCGGTGGGAGCATTGTGGATGGTGCTGCGCTACGCGGCGGCCGATCCCGCACAACGCCGCAGCCAGCGCAAAGGCTTCCTGACCGGGGTCCTGATCGCGCTGGGTTGCATGGCGCTGATCATTATTCCGTTTTCCATGGGGCAGAGCGATCCGTGGTGGCTGTTCAAGCTCTACCAGAAAACGCTGGCCTCGTATGATTATGCGTCGCTGAACACCGCCAACCTCATGTACCTGCTTGGCGGCAACTGGGCGAGCCTGACCGGCATAAACGGGGGCGAAGCCGCGCGCCTTGCCTGGTGGGTGCCGGTGCTGTCCGGCGTTGTGCTGCTGCTGACGGGCGCCGCCGCGCTCGGCTGGCTCAAGCGCTCGCGTTGGCTCCCGAAAGCAAGCACGGAGCAACCGACGGAGCCCAAACCCTCCGTATGGAAAACGAGCCTGCAGGCGCTCAAACACGGCACCCCGATGGACGCGCAGCATCGCAGGACCCTGCTGGGTGGCCTTTGCCTTGCCATCGGCGCGGTGTTCCTGATTCTGGCAACGCAGCCATGCACGTTCCTGACGTACGGTACGGTGTGGATGGTATTTGCCTACCTGTTCGCCATGCTTTTGCTGCTGGCCGACCGGGATGCGAACGCATTGCCGTTTGTGCTGGCGCTCATGCTGGTGGGCGTGTATGTGCTGGGGCTGAAAATCCATGAGCGTTACCTGTTTGCGGCGCTGGCGCTGCTGCCGCTGGCCTATGTGCGCACCGGCGACCGGCGGCTTTTATGGCTCACGACGGGGCTTTCCGTGACAACCTTCCTCAATACCGCGATTGTGCTGGATAACGCCATCCTGTTCGGCGCTTCGATGGGGCATCTGAATCTGGATACGCTGGCGCTCAACGACGCGCTGTGCATTCTAAACCTGCTGCTTCTCCTCTATGCTGGCTGGATTGCCTTTTCCGGTCTGCGGGCAACGCCGCAGGCAGAGCATGCCCCCAAGCGCGCGCCCCGCACCAACGCCTGCTACCGGAATGCGCTGCTTGCCCCCAAGGACGCGCGGCTGCGCCTGACCGGCAAGGATTACGCAATCATGGCCGTGACCGCGGTGCTTTACGCGGCGCTTACCTTTACCAACCTGGGCAGCTTCAAGGCGCCGCAAACCGCGTGGGTCGCCACCAGCGCAAACGAGCAGGTCACGTTTGAACTGGACAGCGCGCAGACCTTCAAACTGCTGTATTATGCAGGGGTCAGCTACAACAACTTCTCCGTGTCGGTTAGCGACGACGGGCAAACCTGGTCGGAAGCCTACCCCTGTGAGATGCGCGAGGGCCTCTGCTACCGTTGGAACTACGCCATCACCAGCGTAGATCAGGGGGCGGGCAGCGTCCGCTTTGACGACAGCAATCCGGATAACATCCTCTGGCTGACCGGGCGCTACCTGCGTATCCATGCCGACAACGCGGGTCTGAACCTCTGGGAAATCCTTTTGCGCGATACGGACGGCAACCGCATCCCCGTTTCGCTGGTGGCGCATACCGGCGCCAAGGATGTGCTGGATACCGGCAAGCCCCCCACAAACCTGATCGATGAGCAGGACACGCTGGACGGCGAGCCGGGTTGGTTCAACAGCACCTATTTTGACGAAATCTATCACGCGCGCACCGCCTATGAGCATCTGCACGGCCAATCCCCTTACGAAACCACGCATCCGCCACTGGGCAAGCTAATCATGTCCGTCGGCATCGCCATGTTCGGCATGACGCCCTTCGGCTGGCGTTTCATGGGCGCGCTCACCGGGGTGCTGATGCTGCCTGCGCTTTACCTGCTGGCAAAGCAGCTGACCCGACGGCGGGATATCGCCGCGTTTGCCATGATCCTGTTCAGTCTGGACTTAATGCACTTTACCCAAACCCGCATCGCTACCATCGACAGCTTCCCGGTGCTTTTTATCCTGCTGGCGACGCTCTGCATGGTGCGTTACCTGATGGCGGACCCCTACGCGGTGCCCGCTGGGCTGCCACAGGGCGCAAAGTCGCGGGTGTTAACAGCTGTTTACCTCCGGTCGCTGATTCCGCTTCTGCTGAGCGGGCTGTTCATGGGGCTTGGCATCGCCAGCAAGTGGATTGGCCTCTATGCGGCGGTGGGGCTGGCGTTCATGTTTGGCATGGCGGTCTACCGGCAATTCCGCACAGGGCTTACGGCGTTTGATGTGGATTTGACCGACGCGCTCACCCACGGGCAGCAGCAGCGCGTACAGTGGGCGCGTGCGCTTACGCTCAAGCGCATCCTGGCCACGTGCCTGTTCTGTGTGCTGTTTTTCATTGCCATTCCCGCAGGGATCTATTATCTGAGCTACATTCCGTACCTCTCGCCTTCCGGCCCCGTAACGCTGGAACGGATCGTGAAGGCACAGATCGGCATGTTCAATTACCAAAGCACACCGGGGCTGGGCATGGATCACCCGTTCTATTCCCCGTGGTGGCAATGGCCGCTGATCCTGAAACCCATGTGGTTCTGTCAGGACAAGTTCGAGCCGACGGGCTGGGCCAGCACCATTATGTGCATGGGCAATCCGCTCCTGTTCTATGTGGGCGCGCTGAGCATGCTGGCGGTGTTCGCCCTGTGGCTGCGCAAAACGATGGGGCTGCGCGGTGGGTTACGACTAAAACAGGGCGACGGCGATCTGACGCTGTCCCTCGTGGCGCTGGGTTTCCTGACGCAGTACCTGCCTTGGGTGTTGGTGCCGCGCTCAATGTACATGTACCATTACTTTGCCAGCGTGCCGTTTATCATTCTGGCAACGGGGCTGCTGTTCGGGCGCATCGGGGATGCCCGGCGCAGGCACTGGGCCATGGGGGTTTACGTGGTGCTGGTCGCGGGGTTCTTTGCGATATTCTACCCCTACGCATCCGGCTTGCTCACCCCCACGGCATGGCTGGACTGGCTGAAGTGGTTCCCAAAAATCTACTATTAGGCAGGCGGCGGAAAGCTGCTCATGGAAAGGCGGGATTGCGTTGCTGGCCAGAGCCCTGTCCGGAGGGTTGGAAGGCGTGGGCGGCTTTCTGGTGGAGGTGGAAGCCTGCCTGAGCAACGGGCTGGTGGGCTTTGACATCGTAGGCCTGCCCGGCGCGGCCGTCAAAGAAAGCCGGGACCGCATCCACGCGGCGATTGTAAACAGCGGCTTTCCCTGGCCGATGAAGAAACTGACCGTAAACCTGGCCCCGGCGGACGTGCGCAAGGAAGGGACCAGTCTGGAGCTTGCGATTGCCATCACCCTGCTGGCGGCGCAGCAGCCGCAGGCGTACCCGGATTTGACACAGGTACTGCTGTTGGGGGAACTGACCCTGCACGGAGAACTGCTGCCCGTGCGCGGCGCGCTGAGCATGGCGCTGGCTGCGCGGGATGCCGGGGTGCGGGCGCTGGTGCTGCCCAAGGGCAACGCGCGGGAAGTGCAGTGTCTGGCCGACCTGCAAATTTACCCCGCAGAGTCGCTGCAGGCTGTGGTGGCGCATCTGCGCGGCACGCAACGTATTGCGCCGCAGGAGCAGGTGCCTTATGAACACCTGCTGGAAGACCAGAACCCGGAGCAGGATTTACGCTTTGTCAAAGGCCAGAAGATTGCCCGACGCGCGTTGGAAGTGGCCGCGGCCGGTGGGCACAACCTGCTGATGGTCGGCTCGCCCGGCAGCGGCAAAACGATGCTGGCACGGTGCCTGCCGGGGATTCTGCCCCCGCTCTCCTATGCGGAGGCGCTGGAAACCACCTGCATTCATTCCGCGGCAGGGGAATTGCCCCGCGATGCCGGGCTGATGACCCGGCGGCCTTTTCGATCGCCGCACCACAACGCCTCGCTGCCCGCGATCATCGGCGGCGGCGCCAAGGCGCACCCAGGCGAGGTTTCGCTGGCGCACAACGGGGTGCTGTTTCTGGACGAGCTGCCGCAATACCAGCGGCAGACGCTGGAAGCCCTGCGCCAACCGCTGGAGGACGGCTATGTGAACGTAACCCGCGTAAGCGGGCAGGCGCGTTACCAGAGTCGCTGCATGCTGGTGGCGGGCATGAACCCCTGCCCGTGCGGCAACTATGGCAGCAAGACCACGCCCTGCCGCTGCAAACCGTATGAAATCCAGCGATATCTGGCCCGTATCAGCGGCCCGCTGCTGGATCGCATCGACATGCAGGTGGAGATGGACGCCGTCACGTTGGACGAGATTGAGCAGAGCGAGCCGCAGGAGGATTCGCGCACCGTGCAGAAGCGCGTACTGGCCGCGCGGGAGCGGCAACTGGCCCGCTATGCGGGGCGGCCCTACTTTTGTAATGCCCATCTGCCGCAGGAGGGCGTCGAAACGCACTGCGCGCTGACGCGCGAGGCGCAGGCACTGCTGCGCAGGGCGGTGGAACAGTACCACATCAGCATGCGCGCCTACGGGCGCATTCGCAAGGTGGCGCGCACCGTGGCCGATCTGGCCGGGCACGAGCTGCTGGAATTGCCCGATGTGGCGCAGGCCATCCAGTTGCGCAATCTGGACGGCCAGTATTGGAGGTAACATGCTTTTTACCCAGGAACAGCGGCGTTTGCTCTGGCTATCCGCCGCGGAGATTACCGCCGACCGCGTGCAGCGCATGCTGGAACAGCGGGGGAGCGCGCAGGCGCTCTGGGAGGATTTTTCCGCCGGGGTTGCGCTGAGCGCGAACGCGGAAGCCAACCGCTTCCTGACCCGCTACCACAGCGAGCTGGCGCTGGACGCCCTGTGCGAGCGTCTGGAAAAGAAGAAGGTCACGCCGCTTTTTCTGGAAGACGATCGCTACCCGCCGCTGTTGAAGTGCATCGACGATCCGCCTTACGTGCTATACACAATGGGGGATCCGTCCGTGCTCAGCAGACCGTCGGTTGCGGTCGTCGGCACGCGCTACCCCAGCGGGTACGGGCGCAACATGGCGCGCAGCATCGCCTACGGACTGGCAGGGGCGGGGCTGAGCGTGGTCAGCGGGATGGCGCGGGGCATCGACGGCAGTGCCCATGAAGGGGCGATTGATGCGGGCGGCCCATCGGTAGCGGTGCTCGGCAGCGGCGTAAACGTGCCCTATCCGCTGGACAACATCGGCCTTTACCGGACGATGGCGGAAGGCCTGGGCGCGATCGTCAGCGAATATCCGCTGGACGCTACGCCGCAAACGTACCACTTTCCGCACCGCAACAGGGTCATCAGCGGACTGTGCCACGCGATTGTCTTTGTGGAAGGCAAGGTGAAAAGCGGAGGCATGATTACCGTCTCCACCGCTTTGCAGCAGGGCCGCGACGTGTTCGCGGTGCCCGGTTGCGTGGGGCAGGCGGTGTCGGAAGGCCCGCACGCGATCATCCGGGAAGGGGCGCGTCTGGTAACGGGCGCAGCCGACATCCTGCTGGACCTCGGGTTGGAACCTGCGCAGGATTTGACCGCCGCCAAGCGCGACCTGCCGCCGGAGGGGGAGAATCCGACACAGCGCGCCATCCTCAAGGCGCTGCTGCGCGAGCCGTCCGGCATGGACAGCCTTTGCGAGCAGACGGGGCTTACGGCCGAAACGCTGATGGCGGAACTGAGTGTAATGGAAATCATGGGGCAGGTACGGCGGGACAGTGGCAATATTTTCGCCGTTGCAATCCGTACGACCCGCACAGAGTAGAAGGAGGCTTTCCGTGGCAACAAGCAGCAATCCGAAGCTGGTGATCGTCGAATCGCCCGCCAAGGCTAAAACCATTGAGAAATTTCTCGGCAAGGGGTACAAGGTGGAGGCGTCGCAGGGGCATGTGCGCGATCTGCCTAAAAGTCAGCTGGGGGTAGACCCGGCACATCACTTCGATATGAAGTACATCACCATCCGCGGGCGCGGCGCCATTCTGGCCAAGATCAAAAAGGAAGCCAAAAGCGCCTCCAAAATCTACCTCGCCACCGACCCTGACCGCGAGGGTGAGGCAATCAGCTGGCATCTGGCGCAGCTTTTGGGGATCGATCCCACCAAGCCGTGCCGGATTGAGTTTCACGAAATCACGAAAAAAGCCGTCAAAGAAGCGATCGAGCATGTGCGTGCCGTCGATATGGATCGGGTGGATGCGCAGCAGGCGCGCCGTGCGCTGGATCGGCTCGTTGGTTATAAAATCAGCCCGCTGCTTTGGGCTAAGGTCAAGAAGGGCTTGTCGGCGGGCCGCGTGCAGAGCGTAGCCACAAAGCTTGTGGTGCAGCGCGAGCAGGAGATCGAGGATTTTATCCCCGAGGAATATTGGGATGTGCTGGCTGATTCCAGCGCCCAGAACACCAAGGGCAAGCGCATCGCTTTCCAATGCCGCCTGACAGCGCTGGATGGGCGCAAGGCGGTCATTTCCAATGAGGAATCCGCTATGGCAGCCAAAGAGCGCATTCTGAGCAGCCGTTTCGCCGTGGCGGGGGTCAAGCGCAGCGACAAGCTCAAGCGCCCCCAGCCGCCGTTTACCACTTCCAGCCTGCAGCAGGAAGCCAGCCGCAAGCTCAATTTTTCTACGGCGCGCACCATGCAGGTGGTGCAGCAGCTGTACGAAGGCGTGGATGTGGGCAAGGGTACGGTCGGTCTGGTCACCTACATCCGTACCGACAGCGTGCGCGTAAGCGCCGAGGCGGTGGAGGCCGTACGCAGCCAAATCAGCGAGATTTACGGCGATGTGTACTGCCCCGCCAAACCCAACGAATACAAGGGTCGGAAAAATGCGCAGGATGCGCATGAGGCCATCCGCCCCACCGATGTGGCACTTTCGCCCGACACGGTTAAAAGCCACCTAACGCGGGAGCAGTTTAGCCTGTATAAACTCATCTATACCCGCTTTATGGCCAGCCAGATGAAGCCTGCCGTGTTTGAAACCGTTACGCTGGATATCTTCGGCGCGGCGGAGGGCAAAACTGCTGCCACGACTGCAGCGGAGCAGCGGGCAGGCATTGTGGAGCTGCGCTACTATGGCGAGCACATGACCTTCTCCGGCTACCGCGCCGTGTATACCGAAAGCGAAGACGACGAAACCGAAGCACCGGAAACCGCCATGCCCGACCTGCGGGAAGGCGATCCGGTTACGGTAACCGGCGTGCAGACCCTGCAACATTTTACCCAGCCTCCCGCGCGCTACACCGAGGCTTCGCTCGTAAAAACGCTGGAAGAAAAGGGAATCGGCCGCCCCAGCACCTATGCGCCCACCATCACGACCATCCTGAGCCGCGGCTATGTAAGCCGGGAGAAAAAACGGCTCTTCCCAACGGAACTGGGGCGCATGGTTACCGCCATGATGCAGCAGTATTTCGCCCCCATTGTGGACAGCGAGTTTACCGCCTCGCTGGAAGACAAGCTGGATAACGTGGAAGAGGGCAAAGCCGATTGGCACGGCATTCTGGAAGATTTTTACCCGCCGTTTGAGCAGATGCTCAAAGTGGCGGAAGACCAAATCGAGAAAATTGAGGTGCGCGACGAGGTCAGCGATGTGCGCTGTGACAAGTGCGGCGCCATGATGGTCTATAAAATGGGACGCTTCGGCAAATTCCTGGCCTGCCCCAACTTTCCCGCCTGCCGCAACGCCAAGCCCATCATCACCTACATCGAAGCACCCTGCCCCAAGTGCGGCGCGCGCCTGATGGAGAAAACCAGCCGCAAGAACCGCAAGTTTTACGGCTGCGAGCGTTACCCCGACTGCGATTTTGTCAGCTGGGAGATGCCTGTGCTGGACAAATGCCCGCAATGCGGCAGCTATATGATCGAAAAACGCACCAAGAAGGGCGAGCGCATCCACCTGTGTGCCAATGAGACCTGTCGCTACAAAGTAACCCTCCGGGAGAAAGAGGAGAACGACGAATGAGGGCAACCGTACTGGGCGGCGGGCTGGCCGGGTGTGAAGCCGCCTGGCAGCTGGCGCAGCGCGGCGCGCAGGTGACATTGGTCGAAATGAAACCCCGTAAGCGTACCCCGGCCCAAGGGCTGGATACGCTGGCGGAGCTGGTGTGCAGCAACAGCCTGCGCTCCGACCGCCTGACCAACGCTGTCGGGCTGCTAAAGGAGGAGATGCGCCGGCTGGATTCGCTGATCCTCCGTGTGGCGGATCAGACGCGCGTGCCCGCAGGCGGCGCGCTGGCGGTGGATCGGGAGGGTTTCTCCGCAGGGGTGGACGCCGCGATTCGCAACCACCCGAACATCCGGCTGGAAGCGGAGGAAGCGACCGAAATCCCGGAAGGCAACTGCATTGTAGCCACCGGGCCACTGACCAGTGATGCGCTGAGCGACGCCATCCAGCGGTTGGAAGGACTCTCCACACTGCATTTTTACGATGCGGCCGCCCCGATCGTTACCGCGGAATCGCTGAACCGGGAGCGGGTTTTTGAAATGTCACGGTACGAGCGCGGTGCGGATTACCTGAACTGCGCGATGGACGAGGCGGAGTATATGCGCTTTGTGCATGCGCTGCAAACCGCCGAGACAGTGCCCGTAAAAGGGTTTGAGGAAAAGGCGGTGTTCGAGGGCTGCATGCCCATCGAAAGCATGGCCAAGCGCGGCGATCTGGCTATCGCCTACGGCCCGCTCAAGCCCGTGGGGCTGACCGATCCGCGCACCGGGCGCATGCCTTTTGCGGTGGTACAGCTGCGGCGCGACAACTTTAACGCTACGCTGTATAACATTGTCGGGTTCCAGACGCGCCTCACCTTTCCGGAGCAGCGCCGCGTGTTCGGCCTGATTCCCGGGCTGGAAAACGCCGAATTTGCGCGTTACGGGGTCATGCACCGCAACACCTTCCTCAACAGCCCCGGTTTTCTGGATGTGACGTATCAGGTGCGCAACCGCCCCGGCCTCTACTTCGCCGGGCAGATGACCGGTGTGGAGGGGTACGTGGAAAGCGCGGCCAGCGGCCTGCTGGCAGGGCTGAGCCTCGCCCACCGAATGGCGGGGGCGGAGCCGCCCGTGTTTTCCGGTCGCACAGCCATTGGCGCCATGGGCCGGTACGTGGCGGCGGAGAACCGGCATTTTCAGCCGATGAACAGCGCTTTCGGGCTGATCGATCCGCTGGAATTCGCGCCAGGGCAAAAGCGCATCCGTAGCAAACAGGAGCGCTACGAGCGCATTTCCGAACGCGCGCTGGCGGAAATCGACGGTCTTGTGCGACAAATGGAACAGCAACCGGTGCGCCTGAGCTAAGAGAAGTCTATACTGCACCCGATGGAGGTACCTATGAAGAAATGGCTTTCGATGCTCCTGACCCTCACGCTGGCGGTTTGCATGCTGCCCGCGGCTTCGCTTGCGGTGGCGCAGCAAATGCGCGACGGCGTGCCCGAATGGACGGAGGAGACCGTTAAACAGTACGCGCTGGATTTTGTGCACGGTAAGGATTTGGAGCGCCTGTACGGCTATTATGATCTGCAAATCCGCCGTTACATGCCGATGGATACCTATACCGGCATGTTGACTGAGATTGAGTGGATGACCGGCGATTTTGTGGCGCTGGGCACCTACACCTCTTTTGCCGAGGAGTCGCTGAAAACTAAAACGCACGTGCTGCACCTGTGCATGGAAAAACAGGATTTAGATCTGTACTTTACCCACAAGGATAAGGCGGATGACTGGGAAGTCATGGCGGTGGAGTTCGTGCCCGCCGCCAAACAGACGCCGCCTGTGACGGATTCTTCGCTGGACAGCCAGGAGGATTCGGCCGCGACAACGCCCTATACGCAGACCGACGTAACCGTGGGCGCCGAACCCACGGCCTTGCCCGGCACGCTGACGATGCCCGACACGGCATCGGAGGCTAACCCCGTGGCCGCGGTGGTGCTTGTGCAGGACAGCGAAACCGGCGACCGGGATGCGACCCGTGGGCAGACGGCGCTGTTTGCAGACCTGGCGGATACCTTTGCCCGCATGGGCGTGGCTACCCTGCGCTATGATAAGCGCACCTATGTGTACGGCGATACCCTGACCGCCGAGGAAACCGCCGCCCTGACAGCGGAGGAGACGGTCATTCAGGATGCGATTGCCGCCGGTATGCTGCTGCAAAGTAACCCGGCAGTGGATTCCAAGCGCATTGTGCTGTTGGGGCACGGCCTTGGCGCGATGCTGGCGCCCCGGATTGCCAGTGAAGCAAACGGTCTCTATGCCGGGATGATCCTGCTGGCCGGGTCGCCGGAACCCTATGCGGATTTGCTGCTGGAACGCAGCCAGAACGCGTTGGAAACCCTGCAGGGCGACGCGCTGGCGCAGGCGAGCGCGGATGTGGATACCCTGAAGGCGGAAGTGCAGGCCCTGAAGGCGGCCAAAACGGCGGAAGATGCCTCCGGCCTGACGGTAGCGGGCACAAACGGCTTGTTCTACTGGGAAATGATGCAGACCGACCCCATCAAACTGATTCAAAAGCTCAAAATCCCAACCTACATTGTGCAGGGCAATGCCGATGCACAGGTGCCGCTGGAGTTGGGCATCGACGCCTATGAGGATGCGCTGGACGGCAAGGGTGATTTTGTGGAATACAAGCTGTTCCGCAAATTGAACCATTTGCTGATGAGCTATACCGGCCCCTCGGAAAACCGGGGCACTGAAGCGGAGTTTGATACGCCTGCCAAGCTGGATAAGCAGGCGGGCCGGGATTTGGCAGACTGGGTGCTGGCGCTGGGCCAGACCGAGGAGGAGGAGTAAACCATGGAAATGCGCGGAACAACCATCTGCGCCGTACGTCGCGGGGGGCAGGTTGCCATCGCGGGCGACGGTCAGGTAACCATCGGCGAATCGACGGTGTTCAAATCGTCCGCCCGCAAGGTGCGCAGGCTGTATGAGGGCAAGGTGCTCGCGGGTTTTGCGGGCTCCGTGGCCGATGCTTTTGCCCTGTGCGAACGCTTTGAAGAAAAACTGACCCAATGCGGTGGCAATTTGGAGCGTGCCGCCGTAAACCTTGCGCAGGAATGGCGTGGCGATACCATGATGCGCAAGCTGGAATCCATGCTGATTGTGGCGGATGGCAGCGGCATGCTGATCCTCAGCGGCAACGGCGAGGTGATCGATCCGGACGACGGCGTGGCGGCCATCGGCTCCGGCGGCAATTTTGCGCTGGCCGCAGCGCGCGCGCTGGTACAGAACACAGACCTGTCCGCCGAAGAAATCGCGGTCAAGGCGTTGCAGATCGCATCATCTATCTGTGTGTTCACCAATGATCACATCTCCGTGGAGACGATTGGAGGCTGACCCCATGAAAGAATTGACGCCCCGCGAGACAATGCGGGAACTGGATCGCTTTATTATCGGGCAGGACGAGGCGAAACGCGCGGTTGCGATCGCGCTGCGCAACCGCTACCGCCGCGCGCAGCTGCCGGAGGAAATCCGGGATGAAATCAGCCCCAAGAATATCCTGATGATTGGCCCCACCGGCGTTGGTAAAACGGAAATTGCCCGCCGCCTTGCCAAGCTGGTCAGTGCGCCGTTTATCAAGGTGGAGGCCACCAAATTTACCGAGGTCGGCTATGTGGGGCGGGATGTGGAGAGCATCATCCGCGACCTGATGGAAAACGCCGTGCGCATGGTGCGCGAGGAGTTTGAGCAGAAGGTGGAAACCCGCGCCGCTGTTCTGGCGGAAGATCGGCTGGTCAGCCTTCTGGTTAACCCGCCTAAACGCAGCAGCGGCAATCCGTTTGATTTCCTGATGAACGGCAAGAAGGAACCCGATCTGCCCGCCGAGGAGCAGCAGCGCCTCAGCGGCAAGCGGGAGGAAATCCGCGCTCAGTTGCAGACCGGCGCGCTGGAAGACCGCGAAATTGAAGTAGAAGTGGAAGACAGCGCCCCGCAGCTGGAAGTCGGGGGCAACAGCATCAACATTGGCGATGTGATGGGCGGCATGATGCCCAAACGCACCAAAATCCGCCGCGTGAAGGTGAAGGAAGCCCGCCGCATCCTGCTGGAGGAAGAAGCCGGAAAGCTGATTGACGAGGACGCCGTACGCGAAGAAGCCGTACACCGCGCCGAACAGCACGGCATTGTGTTCATTGACGAAATTGATAAAATCGCGGGCCGCTCTAACGGGGGTCACGGCCCGGATGTCAGCCGCGAGGGTGTGCAGCGCGATATTTTGCCCATCGTGGAAGGCTCAACCGTTAACACAAAGTATGGCGCGGTGCGCACCGACTTTATGCTGTTTATCGCGGCGGGCGCGTTCCATGTGGCCAAGGTAACCGACCTGATTCCGGAGCTGCAGGGTCGCTTCCCGGTGCATGTGACGCTGCGCAGCCTCACGCAGGAAGATTTCAAGGCGATCCTGACCCAGCCGGAAAACGCACTGACGCGCCAGTATGAGGCGTTGCTCGCGGTGGATAAGGTATTCCTCAGCTTTGAGGATTCCGCAATCGACGCGATTGCCCGCGCCGCCTATGTGCTGAATGAAACGGGCGAGGATATCGGCGCGCGGCGCCTGCACGCCGTGTTTGAAAAGCTGTTGGAGGATATTTCCTTTAATGCCGGCGGGGAAGAGATGCCCAATGTCTACCTGAACATCAGCGAAGACTATGTGGTGGAACACCTCGGCAAGGATGATGCCAGCTTCGACACGCGCCGCTACATCCTCTGATTCGAAAAACGACGAACCTTTTCAGCCGCCCGCGGAAAAAGCGTTGCTTTTTTACGGGCGGCATTGTATAATAATCGGGCCGTGTGTATAATGATGGCTGAGTCCCGTGCGATTTCATGGCGTGAACCCTGTCAGGACCGGAAGGTAGCAGCAGTAAGCGCTTTATGGGATGTGCTGCGGGATCGCTCGGCTTGAATACACGCGGTTTTCCATAACCGTGATCCGCCGCAGGGATGCTTTAGCGCTCTGCGGACGAAATATGGCAGGGGGAGATACTCTTGAATTATGCTCATGTCATGACGTCCGACCCCGAACTGTTCGCGGCTATCGATGCCGAGGTGCAACGCCAGCGCGCACACATCGAGCTGATTGCCTCGGAAAACTTTGTCAGCCCCGCCGTGCTGGAAGCAATGGGCTCGCCTCTGACCAACAAATATGCGGAAGGGTACCCCGCGCACCGTTACTACGGTGGCTGCCAGTGTGTGGACGTGGCCGAGAACCTGGCTCGCGACCGCGCCAAGCAGATTTTTAACGCCGAGTATGCCAATGTGCAGCCGCACAGCGGCGCGCAGGCCAACACCGCCGTTTATTTTGCGATGCTGGAGCCGGGCGATACGGTGCTGGGCATGAACCTTTCCCATGGCGGGCATCTGACCCACGGCAGCAAAGTGAACATCAGCGGCAAGTATTTCAACTTCATCTCCTACGGCGTGGACGAGAGCACCGGTCTGCTGGATTACGACGAGGTGCAGCGTCTGGCGCTTGAGCATCGGCCCAAGATGATCGTTGCCGGTGCGTCGGCCTACCCGCGCGCGATTGATTTTAAACGGATGCGTGAAATTGCCGACACCGTGGACAGCCTCCTGATGGTGGATATGGCGCACATCGCGGGTCTGGTCGCGGCCGGGCTGCACCAGAGCCCGATCCCGTATGCCGATTTTGTAACCACCACCACCCATAAAACCCTGCGCGGCCCGCGCGGCGGCATGATCCTGTGCAAGGAAAAGTATGGCAAGGCGATTGACAAGGCGATTTTCCCCGGCACGCAGGGCGGCCCCCTGATGCACGTGATCGCCGCCAAAGCTGTCTGTTTCCACGAAGCGCTGCAGCCCGCGTTTAAAACTTACCAGCAGCAGATTGTGCGCAACGCCAAGGCGCTGGAACAGGCGTTCAACAAGCGGGGCGTGCTGATGGTTTCCGGCGGCACCGACAACCACCTGATGCTGTTGGATTTGACCAACACCGAGCGTACCGGCAAGGAGCTGGAGGAGCTGCTCGGGCTATGCAACATCACGGTGAATAAGAACACCATCCCTGGTGAAAAACGCAGCCCCACGGTGGCCAGCGGCATCCGCGTCGGCACGCCGGCGGTGACCACGCGCGGCATGGTGGAAAGCGACATGGACAAAATCGCGGACTTTATTCGCCGCGTCATTGACGGTGGCGAGGCGGCTTGCCCTGGCGTCAAGGCGGATGTGCAGGCCATGATGGCGGGTTTCCCGCTGTATGAAGGCTTCCCCAATGCCTGAGGGCACCTACGAAAAAGGATTGCGCGGCGAGGCGGAAGCGATCGTCTATTGCATCGGCAGGGGAATGGAATTGCTGCAAAGGCGATTCCATTCCCCTTTTGGCGAAATCGATGCGGTGTTGCGGGATGGCGATACACTGGTCTTACTGGAAGTCAAAGCAAGGCGCACAGGCGGGGCGGGCGCGGGATTTCTGGCGGTAGACAGGCGGAAACAAGCGCATCTTACGCGCGCGGCGCTGCATTACTTGAGCCTGCACCCGTGGGAAGGGCCTATCCGCTTTGATGTGGCGGAGATTACTGCCGATGGGGTTTGTTATGTGCAGGACGCGTTTCAGGCCAGCGAGCTGCACTGAAGCGGATTCGGCAGGCCCAAGCGTGCCCAAGAAGTAAATTAGAAACGATAGTGAAAAACCACGACCCCCGCTTTACGGAGCGGGGGTCGTGGTTTTTTAGAGGTATCAGTGCGCGCCTGTTTTTCAGGAGTATGTGTTGCCCTCTTGATTGGTTTTGAAAAGAGGGGTCATTTTTTACGGCTACGCGCCTCAACGAGCCATCATAAATTGCGGTAGCAGACACCGAAAGCTGCATCTGCCTGGCCTTGCCGCGAGACTGTGGTTTACCGTACAATCCGGCAAGCCCTCTGCTCAGTTAACAGGGTCGTAGGTATAGCGGGCCACCAGCCACGGCTTGCTGGAGTACATACCGTAGGCATCGGCATACAGGCGGTAGGTCTGGCCCTCGTTCCAGGTGGTCTGGGAGGCGTTTTCGATGTAGACGGTCGCGGTGCCGTCCTTTGTGGTACACTCCATGAAGGCGCGCTGTGGCTTGGTTGTCTCGATGGAAACAATCTTCCCGATGCACACGTAAATCTGGCTTTGCGACTTGCGAAGATCGATGTTGTCCATCAGATCATTGTACTGGGTGACAATGTCCCAAGCCTTGCGGCTGTATACATCCACCGAGGGCACATAGTACACGGTGTACTCCACGCGTGTCTGCTTCTTACCGGGGTAATCGGCGGTAATAATGATGGTGTTATCGCCAATCTTGTCAAACAGCGCCTTGAAGGTAAACGAGCCGTCCGTATCGGTGTTGGTAATGTCCAGATCGCTGTGCGGGGAAACGACGTTCACCACCGCGCCGGGGATGGTGGTGGCGCGCACCGTCATGACGTTGTCGCTGCTGCGGCTGTAAATATCCGAAGAAAGGTCAAGCGGGATATCCTGCTTTTCGCGGTAGAGGGTCACGGTCAGGGAATTTTCACGGCAGTACTGGCTGCGCACCACGATGTTGAACACGTTCTCGCCGATGGGCTGCACGGTTGCGTTGTAACTGACCTTGCCGCCCTCGGTGTTCACCAGGTCGGAGTAGTTTTCGCCGTTTACGGTAATGGTGCTGCCCTCGCTTACGTAAAACACGATGGTGTACATGGCCGTGCTGACCACTTTATAGGGGCTGTCCGGCGTCATCAGCTCGATGGGGGAAAGCGGGATGTCGATGTCGTAGCTGATGGGGTCCAGCGGCTTCTGCTTGCCCGCCTCGGTAATCAGGTAGGGGGTGAGGGACACGGTCATGCTGTCCTGCGTAAAATCTTCAAAATCGTCATACCAGATGTGGTCCAAAATATCAAACGTAGCCACCCCGCCGGTAACAATGGCCGAAGTGCGCAGCTCGCGGATGGAGATCCGCTCGCCGTCCGTACCGGGGATGGTAATGGTATGCGCGGCCAGGTCGTCGCGGATGGTGGGGGTGATGGTTACGGCGGCGCGCGCGCTGTTCTGGCTGGCGTTGAGCATGGGCAGCACCACCGCCCAGATCAGCCAGATGCTGACCAGAATGGAACAGATGATAAGCGAGGCCAGCAACACACTGCGCATGCCGATGCGCCGCGGCGACCACGCCTTTGTGTTGCGCATGGTCATGCTGTGCTCATATTCGTCGGTGCGCTGGTACTCTGGGATATAGGCGCTGGTGTCGTGGTAGCCGTCGTACACCGGCTGGCTCTCATTCTGATCGTCCAGTGTCATGATGCGCTGGGTGCCGCCGTAGGCGTAGGGGGTTCGCTCGCGGGTGCGCTGCACCTGCTGGCGGTTGCCGCGGTAGGTGGCGCTGTATACCGGGCGTGCTCCGGGCGGGATTTCCCTGCGGTTTTCCACCAGACCGGGGTCTACGGGGCGCAGCGTAGCATCCGGGTTATCGCTCATAGCGGAAAAGAAGGTGCCGCGGTTGCTGGTAGTGCGCACGGAACGCCCGCTGGGGGCATAGCCCTGCTCGGCGGACTGGGCGCGGAGGGTTTGCTGCTTGCGTTCGCCCTCGCGCTTGCGCTTATGTAAATCCACCATTTCGCTGGCCAGCGCATCGCGCCTGTCGCGCGTAACCTCGGGCTGTCCGTTCTCATCCACCCAAACAAACGTGTTGGGTGTGTCTTTGAGCTCGCTTTGCCAGTCCGGCGAGGTCGCCGAATAAAACCCATCGTCCGGCTCCAGCGGCGTGCCGCAGTACTGGCAATGGGGCAGGCTGTTCTGGTTCCAGCGCCCGCATTTACGGCATTTCAATCCGCTCGCCTCCTCGCCGGGTCATTTTGAAAGGGTTGGGCAGGTGCACCTTTACAGATCCTCGCTGGCTTCGTCCACCAAGGTTAGAAACGCATCGATCAGCACGGCGTACAGCGCGGCGCGGGCCTCGTCCGCATCATGATCCTGCAGGAAGCGGTCCAGCATCGCATCCAGCAGATCATCCTCATCAAAGTCCAGATCGGTGTCGTTGCCGGAGGTATCGATCACTCCGTTTTCAAGCAGGATGGAGGGATACGCATCGCAAAGTTCTGCAATGTCGGCATCCAGCTCGTCCGCGATGGGCAGAAAACAGCGCCGGTCAATGTGCTTTTGCACATACCGGTTCATGGGCTCTTTCCAATCGTCAAACACGGCTACTCCTCCTTATCGGGTTGCGTGTCACGGTCCATGGCGCGCCGCGCCTTGCGGCGCAGCAGCCATACCCGGGCTTCAAACCAGCGCATGCGCGCGCCATCCCGCGTGCGACGCAGGATATCGGCCAGCGCATCGGACATTTTCCAGGCCCCTTCTTCGCTGATGCGTGGCAACAGCAGCAACATCACCAGCAGGCGCAGGGCAATGGTCGCCAGAAACATAATGCGCGTGTTGGTCAGGGGCATCCCCAGCAGCGACAGGCGCGCCTGCGCCAGCGCCGTAAACGGGTTTTGCATCAGCCACCCGCCCACGGCGTTCCCCAGGCCGATGCCAAACAGGTTGATCGACGCCAGAAACACCGCGATATACATGGTACGGTGCACCTGAGGTGAGTGGCTTAGGTACAGGTTCTGCTGGCACACGTCGCTCACCGGCCAGGACGATCCGCTGAGGATGTTGCTCATCAGCACAAAGTAGGTCGTTAGCGGCGTGGCAAAGAACCAGGGCAGGGGCGAAATCGTGACCAGAACGGCAACCATCTGCAACACGGGTTTGTTGCCGTAGCGGTCGATCAGCCGCCCCCAGCGGGAAATCACCAGCACGGTGGTTACGTTGGAGATGATCTGCGTGTACAGCGACATCTGCGTGAAGGACATTTTCAAATCCTCCAGCATGTACACGTTCCAGAACGGGCCTGCGATGTTCACGGCGAACAGCCACGCACTGTAGGAAAACACCACCTGCCGGAACCGCTTGTTGGCAAAGACCTCCTTGAGCATGGCGGGCAGGGAGGTGCGATCCTCCTTGACCTCGGCCATCGGAGGCCAGCGGATCATGAAAAAGCAGGCGACGTCCATCAGCTGGGTGATGCCCGCAAGGATCAGCGCAACGGAGTACCCCGGAATGCCGAGATGGTCAATCATGGTGGAGATCAGCAGCCCCGCAATGACGCCGGACGCAAGGCTGATCATTTGCCGGACGCTGAAGTAGGAGCCGCGAATCCGCATCGGCACCAGATCGCCCATGAGGCTGCCAAACCCAAGGCCGACGAAGCTGTTGCCGCCGTAGACCATCATCACAAACACGATGACCAGCCAAATGCGCAAATCGACCGGGAAATTCGGGAAAAGATAGGGTACCAGCCCGATCACAATCCAGAACGAACGCCCCAGCAGGCCGAAAAACAGGAACAGAAACCGCCGGTTGCGCTTCCTTTCCATGAGGTAGCTCATGAAAATCTGCAGCACTGAGGAGGCAACCGGGATCGCGGCGATCAGGCCGAGCTGCATATCGTTGGCGCCGAGCACCTGCCGTTGGAAGGCGCTCCACACCGGCCCGGTGGTGACCACGGTACCCAGCATGCCCGCCGTTACGGCCCAAATGACCCAGTACAGGTTGCTGCGCAGCTCGCGCGACATGCCGGCATCGTCGAACAAATGCAGCCGAAAGCGGTGTTGGGGGTTGCAAGCGCTCATGTTGAACCTCCGTCGCGTAAAGCCCCTTACGCATGGGCTCCAAGGGGAGCCGCACCCATTCTAGCGTATCCGGCGGGAACTTGCAAGAGCAGCGCAAAGGATTGCACAGGCTTTACAGGGGTTACACCCGACTTAGCGGATGGAAAAAACGCCGCGCTCGCTGCCGGGGGAGGCCGACAGGCGCGGGTACAGGGCAACCGCCGCATGCTGCATGGACTGTACGGAAGGGCCGTCGGTCAGGCCCAGCCGAAGGCAGGCGGCCTGTGCCGCATCGGACAGAAGGCGGCGCGCCTGTGTGGGGGATTGGCCGCGGAGGTGCGCGGCCAGCCGCTCCCCCTGCGCTGGGGTGATTTCCAGTAGCGTTTCACCGCCGCCCAGCAGCGCAAGCCCCGTTACGCAAGCGGCCACCGGCTCATACAGGTTTATCGGTGCGTTTCGGTAATCCGGGCAGGAACGGGTCAGCAGCCGAAGCACCCGATCCGGTAAGAAGCGGGTAAGCAGCGCATTTTCCAGGCAAAGCCGGTTCAGGTAACTGCGGATGTAGCACACTCCGGCGGGCGTATCCGGTATGGGCTCGCACAGCGGGTAATCGATATCGGCCGGGATGCTTTGCGCGGCTAGGCGCGCGTCGTACAGCCGGAAAAAGGGCGCAATACCGCGCAGGGATTCCGCCAGCGTCCGGCTCTGGAAGGTTTGCACGGTAGCACAGGCGCGCAGGTACAGTTCCTGCGTATCGGCAACCGTTTGCAGCAGGGCCTGCTGTGCGGCCGCAAATAGCGGCTCTATGGGCTGGGTCAGCAGCAGGCGAACCGACAGCCCCTGCGCCTGCAGGTAGAAACGCAGCGTAAACAGAATGGATTCCATCAGCTCCTGCGCCGTTTCCACCCGCAGCGAGCTGTGATCCCCCTGCGTTTTCCGGGCGAACTGCT
Source organism: Candidatus Limiplasma sp. (assembly GCA_963666755.2). Taxonomy (GTDB): domain Bacteria; phylum Bacillota; class Clostridia; order Christensenellales; family Aristaeellaceae; genus CAXXOK01. The sequence continues at coordinate 1,500,821 of CAXXGW010000009.1, read as the reverse complement.
TCTCCCACAGCGGCCAGAGCCGTGCCTGCAAGGCTTCCTGCTCGGCCGGTGTGCAGACCTCCTGTGCCTCCGGAAACAGGGATTCCGTCAGGGCGGGGGTAAGCTCAGTCATCCGGCCACCCCTCTTCGGCGTCATCAGACGTTACAGGCAGTAGATCGTTCTTCAGAGCATTCGGATTTTGCACGGTGCGCCATAAATCTCCGGGGGTCAGGTTTTCAAGATATTCCAGCGACCCCTGCGCACGGCCGTTGAAAATTGCGGCCATGGCGTCGATCAGCTCCTCGTCGGTCAGGGAATCTTCGGTGTCGTTCTTGAAGGCGTAAAACAAGTCCTGTAACGCGCCCAGCGTGTCTGCATAGGTTGTCCGGGCAAGATAGGGCGAATCGCAGAACGCGTCAATGATGCGGGGCAACACACCCGCGCCGGGTTCCACACGGCCCGTATCCTGCAACACGACGCGTCGCGCCGCAACAAGCCCGGCAATCTCCCCGGCGCTCAGTGCCAGCCCCCAACGCTCCGTATGGGCGTTGCATGCGAGCAGCGCGTTTTCCAGCGCCAGCGCCTGCGCCTGCTGCACCCGCAGGGCAAAGGATTCTTCCATTCAGACCACCTCCGTCGCCGTAGCATACCCCCGCCGCGCCGGAAAGACAAGACTTGACTTTTTGCCTTATATGTGGTAAGATAAACCCATGAAAAAGAACCCTTTGCGAGCCGCGAAGGGTTCTTTTTCATCCCTATTCAAAAGCCGCCGGATCAATTCCGACGGCTCGGCCAGCTGAAAAAGGCCCATCTGCTTTGTCGCCGGCACCGGATAAGGGCGGTCACGTACGTCCGTGTACGCTCCCGCCCTTATCCGGTTTGGCTTCGCGCATCTGAACCTTTTTAAGCAGGCTGTATCCCAGCGTCTTTACAGGTTTGTCAACGGTCTGAGCCGCCGGATCAATTCCGACGGCTGCATCTGGAAGGGGATCAGGCTGTTCAGGAAAGCGGCCGGATCAGGATCAGCGGAGTCAGCTCATCGCCCTGACCGCTGGGGTTATCGCGCATCGCATCCTGCAGCTGATCGTCGGTAAGCGGCATGTCGCTGCTCTTGCCCAGCTGATCGCGCTGGATGTCGTTGGCATCCATCAGCACCACAGGGATGCCGGTGTCCTTGCTCAGCTGTTCGCAAAGCTCGGGGCTGTTGCTGGGGTTGATCAGCGCCAGATCGTGGTAGAGCTGGAAGCTGGAACGGAAGTAAAACCCGTCGATGCCGCCTACGCCCTTGCCGCAGATTTTATAGAACAGCCCGCGCACGCCAAAGGGGCGCGTAACCGCGCTCAGAAAGGCCGCCAGCAGCACGCGGGGCAGGCCTACGATGTCGATCACCAGTTGCAGCTTATACGGCTCGTGCATCCCCACGCCGGTGGAGTTGATGCCCGCAAAACGCCAAAGCAGCTTTGCCCAAAACCCGGGTTTGACCTGATCGCGTGTACGGACGGATTTCACGCACATGCACATGACTTTCGCGCCAAAGGAGAGCACATCCCCTTCTTTGTACAGGGGTCGGACATAGCGCTCCACGAGGTCTTTCTGGCTTTCGCCCACCTGTACAAAATGGGTTTGAATGGCATAGCGCGCGTATTTCTTTCCGTCCCGACCCTCAATCACGCCGCGGTCAAAGTAGACGATTCCGTTCTCTTCACGGCGCTGGTCCTCCAGGTTTCGGGTGCCTTGGCTGCCCATGGTACTTCGCCTCCGTTACATGTTTTCAAAGAAGGGTTGGCCTTCTTCGGTGCAGAGTATGCCCAGATCGTTAAACTTGAGCGGGATGGGCTTGGCTTCGATGTATTTGAGGATCGCGTCCATCCGCACGGTTTCGCTGTAGGTGAGCAGCGTAAAGCTCACGCCGTGCTTCTTGGCGCGGCCCGTACGGCCGATGCGGTGCAGGTAGTACTCGTTCTCGTTGGGCAGGTCGTAATTGATGACGGCCTCGACATCGTCCACGTCGATGCCGCGGGCGGCAACGTCGGTCGCCAGCAGAATTTGGAACTTGCCCTTGCGGTAAGCCTGCATGACGTCATTGCGCGCGCTCTGGCGCATATCCCCGTGCAGGCAGTCGGCGGGGTAGCCCGCGTCCTGCAGGCGCTTGGTCAGGCGCTGGGTCATGTCCTTTGTGTTGACAAACACCATCACGCGCTGGTAAACGTCGCTGTCCAGCAGGTAGAGCAGATGCTCATACTTGTGCTCGCGGGTGGTTTCAATCACGTATTGGGTGATCTGCGGGCGGTTGTCCTTCGTGGCGGGGATCAGCACTTCCACCGGATCCTGCTGATATTTCCAGGCGATGGTCAGCACATCCTGATTGGTGGTGGCGGAGAAAAGGACTAGCTGCCGCTCGGGCGGCGTGGCTTCGATGATGCGCGTCACATCCTTGACAAACCCCATGTTGAGCATCTCGTCCGCCTCGTCCAGCACCATGGTGTGCACCGAATCCAGGCGGATGTTGCCACGGTTCATATGATCCAGCAACCGGCCCGGGGTAGCGATCACGATCTGCGGCTCGCGGCGCAGCTCCGCAATCTGTTTGACAATCGGCTGCCCGCCGTAGATCACCGCGATACGCACGCCGCTGATAAAGGCGGCCAGATGGCGCAGCTCTTCGGCGATCTGCAGGCTCAGTTCGCGCGTGGGGGCTAATACCAGCTCCTGTACGCGGTGGTCTTTCAGGTTCACATACTCCAGCATCGGGATGCCGAATGCAAGCGTTTTGCCGGTTCCGGTAGGGGCGATGCCGATCACGTCCCGCCCTTCCATCATCAGGGGAAGGGTTTTCTGCTGCACGGCCGTCATGTCCCGGATGCCCATCTTTTCGATGGCGCGCAACACATCTTTGCTGATATCCGCCTGTGCGAAGGCTTGGGGGGTTTCCAACTGTTGTTCTGTTGACAATGCGCCAGGCTCCTTATCCTTTTTGTGGGTTTTGGTTCAGATACTGTTCAATGGCACGGGAAAGCTGGTCGGGGCAGGACGTGTTGCCCTGGCAGGGGATGCCGCGCAGTTTATGCATCACATCCTGCGCGCTCTGGCCGACAACCATCGCAGATAGCCCGATGGCGTTTCCCTGACAGCCGTTTTGGAAAGAGCAGGAGTGGATAATGCCGTTTTCAATCTCCAGATCGATGCCGGTCGAGCAGGTGCCGTGGGTCTTGAAGTGCATTCGTTTCACCTTTCCGCAGCAATAAAATCTACCAAATTCCATAAATTCGACGGCATCTATGTTTTTCCTGCAAAAGCCTTCGCTTTTCCGACGCTTGCGGTGCGTCGGGGTGAAAATGTTCGGCCATGCACGGGACTGTCCAACGGCGTGTCGGTATGCTATAATACACTTTGACCAACCTTAGGACGGAGGGACCCCCGCATGAGCCGATTGGGAGATTTGCTGCACACCGAACGCCTGCGCCGGAAGATGACCTTGAAACAGGTAGCCAAGGTCGGCGGCGTAAGCGAGAGCTTTTTAAAGGATGTGGAGGAAGGCAAGCGCATTATTGCAGACGATCAGGCGCGCCGTATCCTCAAAAAAATTGGCCTGACGGAGCAGACTGAGCAGGGCTTTACGCTGGACGATATTGCCGCGACGGTCGACCTGCAAACTGCGCAACCCGTCGCCGTTACGCAACCCGCGCCTCGCAAACGGGTGGAAACGGAAACCGTATACAGCGATCAGGACGAAGGCAAAGGCACGGTGCAGGGCAGCGTCTGGCTGGATGCGCTGACCAGCGTGCTGAAGCGCGTGCCGGTTTATAACGCCGTGCTCAAGGAGATGGATCACAGGCTTTTGCCTATTTTGGACGGGCGCATCGAAGGCGCGTCGCCGGACAAGGTGTTTTATTACAGCGTTCCGGATGACAGCATGCGTGGCTTCCGCCTGCTCAAGGAGGATCTGTGCCTGATCGTGCCCGCCGCCAGCCCCATCGACGGAGCGGTGATGCTGGTGGAGTACGCCGAGCACCGCACGCTGCGCAAGATTAAGAAGCTGGACGCGCTGCATGTGCTGCTGCAGAGCTATGACCGGGAATACGCCGCTGAGACCGTCGCCCTGCCGGACGCGACTTTTCTGGGGCGCGTAACGAGGGTGGAGTTTACCCTGTAAGAGAACCGTAAACCCGTCAGGGGCAGAATGAGTGAGGGAGAAAAACATGCAAAAGCCGGATGCGTTGCTCGTGATTGACGTTCAAAACGGGCTGATCGAAGCCCACCCCTATCAGGAAGCCGCGCTTGTTGACACCCTGCAAAGCCTGCTGCGCGAATGCCGCGCCCATGGCGTGCCGGTGCTCTATATCCAGCACACAGAGGTGGGGGAGGGCCTGCTGGAAGGCTCGCATGATTGGCAGATTGCCCCCGCCATCGGCCCGCAGGCGGGTGAGCCGGTACTGCAAAAGACCTTCAGCAGCGCGTTTCGCGGTACACCGCTGCACCAGACTTTGCAATCGATGGGCGCAAAGCGGCTGATCCTGTGCGGCATGCAAACCGAATACTGTGTGGATACCACCTGCCGCGTAGCCTTCGAGCTGGGGTATGAGGTGACCATCGCGCAGGGCAGCACGACGACGTGGGATAACGGGCCGTTTGCGGCGGAAGAGCTGATCCGCTACTATGAGCAGCGCATCTGGGATGGTCGCTTTGCGACGGTGTTGCCCCTTACGCAGGTGTTTGACGGCATTCGAGGCGCCTGAAGCATGCTGCATCTGTCTTTGCAAACGAGGCACGCCGCAGGTTAAACGCGGCGTTTCCTCTGCTGCCGGGCACTGTAAATAACCTCTTCCAGCCTAAAAATAACGCTTGACAACTTCTTTAACCTGATGTATTATAACTACCGTTGTGAGGGCAATCCGCCTGATCTAGATTGCTGTTGCCCCGTGCAGCGGAAGCGTCCTTCGGGTCAGCCCAGACGGACATCCTCGGTTGGTCCCGTGCGGGCGTGGCGGAATGGCAGACGCGCCGGATTTAGGTTCCGGTGCCTCACGGCGTAAGAGTTCAAGTCTCTTCGTCCGCACCATTACTTTTTCAGAAGAGCAGCCTGTGGAACGTGCGGTAGTAGCTCAGTGGTAGAGTGCCACCTTGCCAAGGTGGATGTCGCGAGTCCGAATCTCGTCTACCGCTCCACTTCTCTTTCTGGCTCTGCATGATGGTGATCGGTCTACCAGCGGGCGGGTGTAGCTCAATGGTAGAGCTCCAGCCTTCCAAGCTGGTCACGTGGGTTCGATTCCCATCACCCGCTCCAGAGAAACAAACAGACGATCCGTACGGATCGTCTGTTTGTTTTCTGCCCTGTCGATAGGCAGTATGTGCTACGCGATGGGCAACTCACCCAGAGCTATACCTGAAAGGCGTATTGTCAGCCAACGAAGCGCACAACCTTGCTCTCAGGCGAATGAATCACCTGCTGCAAACGGGTTTTTCAGCCCTGCTCCAGCGCTTTGAAAATCAGCTCTTCCGCCAGCGCGGACACATCGCGCCCCTGCTCGGCCGCCAGATTTTGCAGGCGCTCGGCGGTGGTGCACTTCAGGTGGATCATCATGGGGGTCAGGCAACCGTCGTAGGCGGTTTGCACAAACACATTGTGCAGGGTCGATTCAGTCAGGTGGTTCTCCGCCCAGGCGTGCGCTTCCTCATCGGACATGGGGATGATCCGCTCGCCATACCCCCAGGTGTTCATGCCGACCCGCTGCGCATAGCGGGAGCGGGGGCCGCCCTCGCCATGCAGGAAGTAATCCCCTGTGTCGTTCATGTATAGGGTTTCGGAGATGTACCCTTTTTCGGAGCTGTAACCACGCTGCCAGTTACCCAGAGGTTTCGCGGTCTCGGTGTTGTAGGTTTTCTGGTTCACGGTCTGTTCCATACAATAGCCTCCTTTTCACTTGCCATGGCTCGGCACCGTGCCGTGGATGGGTTGGCGTGACCGTGGAAGCCGGGGGTCGGGGAGCGAAGGGAAAGGGGAAAACCGCCCGGCGATGGTCGCGGGGCGGTTTGAACGCACAGGGGTTTAGCGGCGCACCAGCTCGTCAATGGAAGCGGGGCAGATATCCCCGCAGTTGACGCAGCCCACCTGCTGACGATCCCGGATAAAGACCACGCAGGGCGTTTCGGCCACGTTCAGGCGCTGGGCAATGCCGTTGGATTTGTATACGTCGGCCTTGATCAGCGGGATGTCGCAGTGGCAGCGCTCGTACTGTTCCAGCTGGCCCAGCACGTCGCGGTCGGACGCGTTGGCGGCGTTGTACACGTACACCATGCGCGGGGTGTCGCCCAGCACCTGGTTTTCGAACACTTCGCTCTCGGCAATGTACTTCTCCGCCGCATAGCCCGCAATCGCGCCGTCGCCGACGGCCGTAGCCACCTGCTTGAGGAACTTGTCGCGCACATCGCCCACGCAGAATACGCCGGGAATGCCCGTTTCCATCCGCTCGTTGGTAATCACATACCCGCCGCGCGTCATGTCGACCATGCCGCGGAACAGCTCGGTATTGGGCAGATAGCCGATAAAGACGAAGCAGGTATCCACCGGGACATCAGTGATTTCGCCGGTCTTGGAGTTCTTGAGCGCCACGGCGTGCAGGTGATCGTCGCCTTTGAACTCGGCCACGGTCGTGTTCCACAGAAACTCCATCTTCTCGTTGCGCATGGCTTCGGCTTTGGCAATTTCGTTACAGTCCATCACGCCCTCGTCATGCAGCACGGATACGATCACCTTGCTGGCGAACTTCGTCAGGAAGATGCCTTCCTCCACGGCGGCATCGCCGCTGCCGATCACCATGACGGTCTTGCCGGTGTTGGCGGCCGCATCGCAGGTGGCGCAGAAGGAGATGCCCTTGTCGTAGAGGTATTTATCCTCGTTCAGCGCGCCGGTCAAGCGGGGTTTGCCGCCCGAAGCGATGATGACCACCTTGCAATGGAACTCGTTGCGGAAGGTTTCGACCACCTTGTCTTCGCCTTCCAGCTTGACGGCGCGCACGTCGGTCAGCTTGAACTGGACGCCGAACTTCTTGGCCTGCTTATGGAACAGCTCCATCAGCCCCAGCCCTGTGCTGCCCTCGGGGAAGCCCGGATAATTCTCGATTTCGTTGGTGTAGGTGGCAAGGCCGCCGACCAGCGCTTTTTCGATAATGAGGGTCTTGAGCCGCGCGCGGCCGCAGTAGATGCCGGCGGTCATGCCCGCAGCGCCGCCGCCGATAATGACGACGTCGTATTGCTCAATTTTCTTTTCCATTTACACCCGTTCCTTCTTCCTGTGTTACATAAAGAACTTTGCCAGCAGTTTGCTGCCGATGTAAGCGCCCACCAGCAGGAACGCCGCGAAAACCCAGCCCGCCAGGGACAGGGATGCGATGCCGCTGAACAGAGCGCCGATATTGCAGCCGCCGGCCAAACGGGCGCCGTAGCCCATCAGCAGACCGCCGAGTACGGCGGCTACCACCTGCCGCAGGGTCTTGATCTTCTTGAACTTGAACTGTGAAGCCAGCAGCGTAGCCAGCAGAGCGCCAAAGATGATGCCGACGTTGAGCATTGTGCCTGTGTGGCTCAGAATGCCCGCGTTCAGCGTTGCCTGCGCGCCGGTGGAGGAGAAGTAGTACCACTTATCCACCGAGCCGCCGAACAACTGGTACAACCAGGCGCCCCAGTTGGCAAACGTGCCCGACACACCCCACGGGTTGCCGGAATACGCGAACAGCGAAATCTGCAGGATGGACAGCAGCACCGCGCCGGTCACATAGGTAAAGGGGTTTTTAAAAACCATCTTGTAATAACGGTTTTTGCTGATCTTTTCCCAGAACTGTTTCAAGGTCCCACACCCTTCCTTTCCTGGGCTGCGGAGCCGCCCGAGAGGATGATTTGGCGCAGCGGCGTTACTTTTCGATGATAACGTCCCACTCGCCGTCGTCCACTTCTTCGACCTCGACGTTGTAGCCCTGTTTGCGCGCCCACTCAGGCACGTTCTTCATCGCGCAGCTGTGGTCAATATGCACCACCAGCACGTCGCCGGCAGCCAGGGTGTTCATCTTCTTCTCGGTCTTCATCAGGGGTACGGGGCAAGCCTCGCCCATGCAATCCAATTCAAACTGTGCCATGTTCATGTCCTCCTTTAATTTGTTGCCAACCAATGTGTATCCGACAGGCGGTAAGGGTTACTCCTCGTCCGCCGTGCCCATCTTTTTACGCTCCCAGAGGTCCGCCGCCACGTACAGGCAGGCGATCACCAGTAGCTGCAGCACAAGCGCGCCAAGCCAGCCGAAGATATCCGGCAGGAACACGCGCGGCGCGCCCGCGATAACGTTCAGGTTCCACCAGCCCATGTCTTTGGCGCCCCAGAGGGAACCGATCACGAAGAACACCAGCGCGAGCATCTGCATGGCAAAACCCTCGCCAACGCGCATCAGCGTGCCGGAAGCGCATCCGCCCGCAATCACCATGCCGATGCCGAACATAATGCCGCCGACCACGGTCGCCAGGCTTACCGGCATGACGTAGCTTTGTCCGGGAATCTCCTGCCCCGCCGCAAAGGCGGAGTATTTGATGGCCGTGAAGCCGATGCTGGTGATGGCAAACGCAATCAGCACCGCCTTGGTGATGGAGGTGCTGCCTGTGATGCAGGGATCGCGCAGCGACGCTGTAAAGCAGAAGCGCGATTTTTGCAGCACGAAGCCGAAACAGCCGCCGAACAGCCAGAAGATGCCCAGCTGGCTTGCACGGAAACTGAGCAGCACACCGATGACCACCATCAGCGCGAACACCAGCAGACCGATGGGAAGCTGGTTCCGTTTCTTTTTACGGGGCAGGGTCCTTTGAATGGGTTGTTTGGAAGGTTCCGACATCCCAGCACCTCCTATAGCCACCGCCGGGCCCCGAAACGGGGTTGGAACCGGCGGCCATTACTGCAGATCATTATAGCATGCGTGCCGCAGGGCTTAGCATCGAAGTTGCTTGTGTTGCATTAGACATTTTTATCACAATGTGCCATAACCAGGCTTGATAGCAATGGGCGCGGGTGTTATAATCTTTTTTAATAGAGCCCAACGCCTCCCGCTTGGCGTGGTTTTACCGGAAAGGGGCCGCACGCATGCAACTGGAGCATCTCGCTTTGTTTTTGAAGATCGCACAGGAAAAGAGCATTTCCAAGGTGGCCAATGCATCCCACATCTCGCAGCCCGCGCTGAGCTTGCAGATGCAGAAGATCGAGGATGCGCTGGGCTGCAAACTGTTTGAACGCAGTAACCGCGGGATTCAGCTGACGGATGCCGGTAATATAACCAAACGATATGCCGCGCAGATTATCTTTACCTATGAGCAATTTACCGAAGAACTGCATAACCTGCGCAACAACCATGATACCTGTCGCGTCGCGGCTACGCAGGTGGCCGCCAACTACGCGATCCCCTGCGCGCTGGCGAAAGCCAAGGAAAAATTCCCGGATTATACGTTCACACTGGCTTCGATGCCTTCCCGGGATGTGCTGCGGCATGTGATGGAAAACCAGGCGGATATCGGCTTTATCGTCGGGGAGGCCAATGAGCCGGATCTGTTCTGCCGCAACGTTTTTTCCGATCAGGTGGTGCTGGTTGCCGCCAAGGATTACCCGGTCAAAGCCAGCCTGTCGGTGGATGGGCTCAAGCACCACCCGCTGGTGCTGCTGGACGAAAGCTACAGCTCCTACCGCCTGATGGCGAGCCAGTTGCACGGCATGGGCTATGCCATGGAAGATTTTCAGGTTTCCTATCACATGGATTCCACCGAGTCGGTCAAATCCATGGTGATGGGGGGTAACGGGCTTTCCTTCCTGCCCTATATGGCGGTCAAGAAAGAAATCTATCTGCAGCAGCTTAAAATTGTCGATACGGAGGATTTTTGCCTGCGCTATGACGTATCCATCCTGTATAAGCAGAAGTCGGAAAACTGCAACTACCGCCTGACGATGGTGAAAAAGTACTTCGAAAACATGGTGCCCACTACGATTTGCTGACCGCCTCCGGCGGGTGCACCGTGATTTCCCAGACGCCGTGAATGGGTTCCACGACCGTGACCGGCAGCTTTTGCGCATTGCAGTAATGGATCAGGGATTGGCACGTGCAGCTGTGGTCGGTTACGACCATCACGCACTCGCCGCGGTTGAGCTGCTCGCGGTATTGCATCAGTTTCATTAACGGCAGGGGGCATTGATCCCCCAGGCAATCCAAACGACGCATTCGGACTCCTCCCTGTTGTCCTTATTGTACCATAGGCAAGGCGGCGGGGCAAGGGTGTGTCGGGCAAGGACGCGTACCGAAAATGGGTATGGGGTATGAACAAACGCTGGGGATCGTGATCCCCGTATAGAGGCGGCGCGGCGCACTGCCGCAGGTTTTGGACGCCCTGTATGCATTTGCAGGGGATGGCCGCCTGCACTGCCACGTGATTCTGTCGGAGGACGGCGGGGGAGCGGACAGCCAGGAGGCGGTACGGGCGCTGGTAGCTGAACGTACCGGAGTAACCGGCATCCTGCTTTCGCATAACACGGGGCAGCAACATGCGCTGTATGTGGGGCTGCAGCATTTACCTCCCGCCTGTGACCGGGTGGTGACGATGGATGACTACGGCGCGCATCCCGTGTCGCTGCTCGCGGATATGCTTGCACAGCTGGAGGACGGCGCAGAGCTTTGTTTTGCGGCACCGGAGCAGCGGCAGGGGTCGCTCCTGCGTAAGGGCGGCGCCGTGTTGAGGGACATCCTGTTTTCCCTGTGCTAGTGAGCGTGGCGGCCTCTGGATGGGCGAGTATCGCGTAACGATCATCGCTTTTGTCCGCCGCATGAAACCTGAACCCTATGGTTTTTCTACCTTTCGGCGGCGGCGCTGCGGCTGCATCCGCGCACCGCTGGCATCGCATATACGCCGGGAACGTCCCGGCAATCGAACTTTACCCTTGACAAGCCGACGCGGCCTTATGCTGTGTTGCTTGTGCACTACACGCTCCCGGGCAGTCTGTTGCCCGGGCGCATACGGCCTGCCGAAGTGGCGTATGAGGTCGTGGCGGGAAGGGGATGGCTATGGCAACCCTGATGCTGCTTGGCGGTTCAAACTGCCAACTGAACGCGGCACGCGCCGTGCGTGCGATGGGGCACCGGCTGGTGCTGGCGGATTATCTGGAACATCCGCCCGCAGCCTCGCTTTGCGATGCGCATATCAAAGTGAGCACATTTGATGTGGAGGCCTGTATTCAGGCGGCACGGGATGCCCGGGTGGACGGCGTGATGACCGTGGGCTCGGATCAGCCTGTTTATACGGCGGCGCGTGTGGCGCAGGTGCTGGGGCTGCCCAGCCCGATCAGCGTGGAAACGGCGTTGCGTGCCACCCATAAGCGGGCCATGAAGGAAGCCTTTGTCCGGAACGGCATCCCGAATGTACCTTATATGGTTCTTTGGCCGCAGGAAAGGCCGGATGCGCTGCGCAGCCTGGGTACGCCGCTGGTGCTCAAACCGCTCGATTCGCAGGGGCAGCGCGGCGTTTTTCGGGTGTTCAGCCCGGCGGAGGCGCTAGCGCGCCTGCCGGAAACCTTGCGCTTTTCCCGGGAACCGATGGCCATGGCGGAACAGTATTACCCGAGCGACGAGGTAACGCTCTCCAGCTTTGTGCTGGATGGCCGCGTGTATGACCTGACTCTGACCGATCGCCAGTTGATTGACCACCCGACGCACATCGGCGTTTGCGCGGCGCACCGTTACCCCAGCCGCCACGAGGTGCGCTCGGCGGAGATTCACGCGCTGGCGCAGCGGGTGGCCGACGCGCTGGGCGTAACACAGGGCCCGCTGTATATTCAGTTCTTAATCGGCGCGCAGGGGGTCATGGTCAATGAGGCTGCCTGCCGGATCGGCGGCGCGTTTGAGGATGTGTTCATCCCCTGGGCAACCGGGTTTGATCTGCTGGGCGCAGTCATTCATCAATCGCTGGGCGAGCCGTTCGACGCCTCGGCGCTCCAAAAGCCTGATCCCGCAAGCCCCCTCTGCCAAGTGTCGGTGCAGATGCTGTTTGGCAAACCCGGCGTGATCGCAGCGGAGACGCCGATCTCCGAGGTGCTCAGCTGGCCGGGCGTGCTGGCGGCGGGTTACAATTACCCGGTCGGCAGCGTACTGCCGCGACTGGAAAACGCAACGGCGAGGCTCGGCCACTGTGTACTGGCGACCGATCAAGGTAATATGGCGCGCATGGTGAGTGACCTGTATGCAAACCTGCGTGTGGAAGACGCGGCGGGCGAAAACCTGCTGCTGCCCAGAACCTATGACGGGGAGGGATGCGCTTTTGCGTAAAGGAATCTTGCTCACGCTTTGCCTTACGGCGGTGCTTTTCGCCGCAAGCGGTTGCGGGCCGACGCGCCCCGCGACCCTGACGGTGGCGGAGCAGTTCGGCATTGCGTATGCGCCGCTGGAAATCCTGAAGCAGGAAGGCTTGCTGGAAAAGGCGCTGCCCAATGTAACCATCCGCTGGGTGCAGATGGGTGGCCCGACCGCCATCCGGGAAGGAATGCTTTCCGGGGACATCGACATAGGCTTTATGGGCATCGGGCCGATGCTGATCGGCGTGGATACCGGTATGCCCTGGAAAAGCATCGGGGCGCTTTCCGCCAATGAGGTTGCCTTTATGACCAACCGTGACGATATTCACTCGCTGGCCGATCTGAAACCGACTGATCGGGTGGCCGTGCTCAGCCCCGGCAGCACGCAACACGTGCTTTTGTGCATGGCGGCCAAACAGCAGCTGGGCAACGCGCTGGCACTGGATGCGCAGCTGGTGTCCCTCAGCCACCCGGACGCGCTCAGCGCGATGCTCGCCAGGGGCGAGGTGGCAATGCACGTCACCACCCCGCCTTACATCGATCTGGAACTGGCGCAGGGGATGCGCAGGCTGATGTCCGGCGAGGATGTGCTGGGCGGGCCGTTTACATTCATTTGCGGTGTGGCGAATACGGCGTTCCGGGATACGCATCAGGATTGGTACGATACATTCCGCAGCTGTCTTGCCGAGGCAATCGGGATTATCAATGCGGACCTGCCGTCGGTAGCGCACAGGCTGGCCTCCCTCTACGGCGTGGAGGAATCCGTGCTGCTGGCGGAGATGTCCTACAACGGCTCCATCTACGGCACAACGCTGCGCGGGGTGGATCGCATGGCGGCCGCTATGGCGGAGCTGGGCCTGCTGCATGCGGCGCCGGACAGCGCGGCTTACGCCTTCCCGGAAGTCGAGGTGCAACCGTAATGCAAAAACGGCGCATGGAGTGGTTCTATCGCAGTCACTGGGCAAGCCGCCTGTTTTTTTGCCTGCTGTTTTTAGCTCTGTGGGAGGTTACGGCAGTTACAGGGCATATATCGCCTTTGCTGTTGCCCCGGGTGGAGGCCGTGGCGCTGGCGCTGTGGCATGGATTTACACAGGGCACGCTGCTGGGACAGACGCTTTTCTCGCTGAGTGTAATCGCGCTGGGGCTGCTGATCGGCGCGGTGCTGGCACTCCTGATGGCGGTAGGGGCGGAGCTTTCCCCGTTTGTGAACCGCATGGTGGACGCGCTTACCGTACTGGCTCACCCGCTGCCGGGCATGGCGCTGCTGCCGCTGATCGTGATCTGGTTTGGCACAGGCACCCCGGCTGTAACGGTAGTGATTGTGCATGCCTGCGTGTGGCCGCTATTGATGAGCGTACAAAACGGCATGCGCGATGCGCCCGCCGTATATACGGAGATGGGGCGCAGCCTGCGAATGAGCCGCCTGCGCATTACATTGGAAATTTCTCTGCCGGCCGCGCTCTCCCAGGCGTTGTCGGGGCTTCGGATTGGCTGGGCCCGCGCGTGGCGCGCGCTGATCAGCGCGGAGATGGTATTCGGCGCGATCGGGGCATACGGCGGGCTGGGGTGGTTCATCTTCCGCCAACGGGCGATGATGGATACCGCGGGCCTCTTTGCCGGGATCGTGGTGGTGGCACTGATTGGGATGCTGATGGAAGGGCTGGTGTTCGACCGGCTGGAACGGGCAACGTTGCGCCGTTGGAGCGCCGCGGCACGGGGGGAGGCGCAACTATGACGTTTTCAGCGGAAAATCTCCAAAAAGCATACGGCAGCCAAATGGTGCTCAGCCAAATCAGCTTTCAGGTAGAAAGCGGGGAAATCCTTGCCGTGGTAGGGCGCTCCGGCTGCGGTAAAACGACGCTCCTGCGAATACTGGCCGGACATTTGGAGCCGGACGGCGGCGCGGTGCGCCTCGACGGGCGTGTGCTGCACGGGCCTGACAGCGACCGCTGGATGGTGTTTCAGAGCTTTGAGCAGCTTTACCCCTGGTTTACTGTGCGGCGCAATCTGCTATACGCCCTGCGCAGAGCACGCCCGGCGCTCTCCCCGGCGGAGGCGCGGGCGCTTACGCAGCGGAGCCTTGCTGCGCTGGGGCTGGAGGATGCGGCGGATAAATACCCCTACCAGCTGTCCGGGGGGATGCAGCAAAGGGGCTCGCTGGCTCGGGCGCTGGCGCTGGCCCCGAGCGTACTGCTTCTGGATGAGCCGTTTTCAAGTCTGGATGCGCACAACCGACCGCTGGCGCAGGCTGCGTTAACCACGCTCGCGCGCGAAAGCGGCACGGCGGTAGTGCTCGTAACCCATGATCTGGAGGAGGCGGCGACGCTGGCCACCCAGATTGCGCTGCTGCGCCCTTACCCGCAGGGGATGCTCCCGGTGCTCCGCAATACCGGCGCAGGTATGCATGAGCGCCTGCGGCAACTGCTTACGGAAGCACCCGGTACGCCCTGACGGTGCAGGGCGTGCCGAAAGTCTGCACCAGCCGCGCGGCATAGGCGTCGTCAGTAAAGGTTCCCAGTAGAACGCAGTGGTCGCGCAGAAAGGTTTCAACTTCCTCCACATAGCGCGGATTGCCATACAGCGCGTTAAGCGTCGGCCGGTTCCGGTAGATCAGGTCCATTTCATCCGACCAGAGGATATAGCGCACGTTTCTGGAATCGACATATTCCGCGAATGTCAGATTGTTGGCTTTTAAGTAGCTCAGGTTGCGCACATCCAACAGGGCGTTGTTATCGAAGTAGAAGCCTGTGTTCAGGTTGGCAATCGTGCGCGCATCTGCAGGAATATACGTAGAAATCTTCTGCAGATAGGCCTCGTAGTCATGCGGCAGCGCCTGCAACAGGGGCGGCAGCGCCGCCGCTCCGTACGCAAGCGCCAACGCGCACGCCGCCAGACGGTTCCGGGGTATCCCCTGCAACAGCGGCGCGAGCAAAAGCAGGCAGGGGAACATCCACAGTATCGCACTCAACTGGTTATATCGGCCGATCAACGCCGTGCCAAGCATTGTGCCCAGCACCATCCCAAGTGGGAACAGCAGCGCAGGCGTGGGCTTGTGAATGGCGGCGATCCCGCCCCAGAGCAGCAACACAGCACAACCGATCAGCAATGGAGGCATCAGCGGCAGAAGATAGGTACCGCTCTGCCCCAGCCATAGTTTTTGCAGATAAGGCAGGAAACCTGCCAGCCGGGTCGCGGCGGGTGCGTCCAGATCAAACTCCGTCTCTCCGTACATCCGATAATGCGTTGGAAACTGCGGATCAAACTGAAAACTGAGGAACACAAACACCAGCGCCACCAGCCCTGTAACCGCAGCATACAGCAGCAGCGCGCGGATGCGCACGCGTTTGGTTCCCAGCTGGGTCAACAGCAGGCCCAGCCCGCAACCCAGCGCCAGCAGGAATCCGTTGGGGTGCAACCCTGCTCCCAACCCCGTGAGCAATCCCAACCGCACTATATGCCGTGTGTGCAGGTCGGCGGCATGCTTACCCGCATACACCGCAAGCCCCAGAAGCAAGCAGAGGAGCAGAATCTCCTGCCGCGCGGTATGCGACGCGGCAAGAAACTGCCCGTTCAAACCCGCTGCCGCCAAACAGAGCAGCGATAGCCCCATGGGCGCGGTTTTCCGGCACCAGCGGTAAAACAGATACAGCGCCACTCCTCCGGCCAGCAGTGATAGCATCCTTACCGCAAAGAGATGATACCCGAATACAAGCAGGAAAGGCATCTGTAAAAGGTGAAATAGAATCTTAATGGCATGTGGATAACGCGGTTTCAAATCAAAGAAGGGCTCGGTGACCCCCGGATTGCCCTGCGCAAGCATATTGCGCGTCAGGCCCGCCAGCCAGCTTTCGTCGGAATGCATCAGCGGGGTGCGGGTCAGCACAAGCAGGTTGAGCGCCAGATACAGCGCGATCAACCCCAGAACGAGCATCCGCTCCCTGCGGGGGTTTAGCATCGGGAGAACCCTCCGTTTCGGCAACGCCGGTCGCGTCTCGAAAGTCGCAAACAGTCGCTTTTTTCGCATTATAACACAAAACCCAGCACAGCCCTTGCGGCATAACGAAGCGGTATAGTATATAAAATATCGTTATTACCTTAACAAACCGGAATCCGTTATAATGAACCAAGAGTCACAGAGGGAACGGAGGAACAAACATGACCTTGAAACGCCGATGGAAACCCCTCGCCGCGCTGCTGGCGCTGGTGCTGGTCGCAGGACTGACGACCGCCTGCAACACCTCCCAGTATGCCGAGAGCGGGCGGCAGATTCTCCCCGCAGCCAGCCTTTCGCAGGCTATTGGCAAGGCGGGCGTGGTGATTGTAGACATGCAGGATGCCGAAGCCTATGCCACGGAGCATGTGCAGGGCGCGGTTAACATCACCAAGGACGATATCCTGATTAACATTCCTGTGCAAAACATGCTCACCTCAAAGAATAAGCTGCAGAAGCTGCTCAGCGACAAGGGAATCGCCAACGACACACAGATTCTGGTCTATGACGATAACCGGATGAACGCCGCGCGGTTTTTCTGGACGATGCTGATGTACGGAAACCAGAATGTACAGGTGGTGGACGGCGGCCTGAAAGCCATCCGTAAAGCGGGTGTCGCGCTCACCAGCGAGGTGCCTGCCATTACCGCCACCGAATATGTGGCTGGCGAAAAGGACGGCGCATGGCTGGCTTCGCAGGCGGATGTGCTGGCGCAGGTAAACGAGCCGGACAAGAACACCATTTTGCTGGACGTGCGAACCGATGCCGAATATCAGGAAAAGGGCAAGATTCCCTCGTCCATCCTCTGGGATTATGCCGATCAGTTCTACGCGGACGGCACCTTCAAAGATGTGGAAACTACGCGCATCAATTTCATGAACAAGGGTATGCGTCCGGAAAACCGGATCATCGTTTACTGCCAGACCTCCATGCGCGCCGCGCCGGTTTTCCTGCAGCTGTATAACGCAGGGTACCGCAACATCCAGATCTATGACGGCGCGTATCTGGAATGGTCGTCCAACCCCAACAACCCCGTGGATATTCCGTCGGGTATGGCTGCGCCGAGTAAAAAAGACGCGTCCTGACCATATTATTAAAGGAGAGTAATCGCTATGAAAAAACTCGTCTCCCTGGTGCTCAGCCTGGTTATGCTGGCTACTCTTTCCGTTGCCGCTCTGGCCGAAGCGACGGTGTCCCCGGTGGTTGCCGAGAAGGCGATGGCTTACCTGGCCAGCTATGACGGCACCAAATACACCATCAAGGCGCCGGACTTCTTCGCTAAGATTGATTCCGGCGAAGAAATGATGATTCTGGACATCCGTCAGGCGGATGCGTATGCCGAGAGCCATGTGAAGGGCGCCGTGAACGTTCCCTTCGGCATGACCATCGCCGAGAGCCTGAGCAAAATCCCGGATGATGTGCATCTGTATGTGTACTGCTACACCGGCCAGACCGCCAGCCAGACGGTTGCGCTGCTGAACGTGGCGGGCAAGTTTGCTACCAACGTGCAGGGTGGCTTCAATAACGGCATCTCCAAAGCCGAGGGTGCGGATAAGTACATCACCACCGAAGCGGGCTCCACCCTGCCGGAAGCAACCTACGATGTGGATCCGGACGTGCAGGCCGCGATCACCACGTACTTTGAAAAGACCGTTGCCAACGCGGGCACCACGTTTGCCAACAACAACTTTGCTCCCGACAGCCTCAAAGAAGTGATCGACGCCCAGATGGATGATTACTTCATCTACTCCGTGCGGCAGGCGAAGGATTTTGCGACCGGCCACATTCAGGGCGCGGTGAACAACCCCTTCGGCGCGGGCATGGAAAAGAACTTTGAATCCCAGCTGCCCAAGGACAAGAAGATCATCGTGTACTGCTACACCGGTCAGACGGCTTCCCAGACCACGGCCATCCTCCGGCTGCTGGGCTACGATGCCTACAACCTGAGCGGCGGCATGGGCGCGGAAGGCGGCGCCGGTTGGCTGGGCAAGAGCTATGCCGTGACCACCGACTGAGCAAGCTTACATCCGTTAAACGCAACCAAAGGGAGCACCTCCGGGAAATCGGAGGCGCTCCCTTTCCGATTTGGCAATCCCCTTACCAGCAATGGGGATTCATCCCTTACTGGGCAACCGAAGGCGGTTTAAATCCATGCGTCCATGAGAGGCGCGGGAAGGGAAAGGAAAGCCTCCTTCGGAAAAACCGAAAGAGGCATGGAGGGTCGCATGCGATACAGCCGAGTGCTCGCATATCCGGGCTACAGGTAGGGCTTGCGGGTAGTGAAAACCAGCAGGAATGAACGTGGGGTGGACAGTCCGTTCATAATTGATACAAGTTACAATTATCGTTGCCTTAGGCTGCGTATATACGCTGGGTGGTCAGGATCTCAGATTTTCCGGCAGGAATCCCCAATCACCAGAGATACATCCACCACAGTGTCCGGCTCGACATCTTCGTCGAAAAGGCCGTTGAAAAGCGCCTGAGACAGCGCGACTACATCCTGACGGATCGTAGTCAGTTTGGGGTACGCATAGCCGGGCATGCAACCGTCGAAGCCGACAACGGAAAAATCGCGCGGGATGCCGAACCCCAGCTGGTTGGCACGCATGCAGAGACCCATAGCAACCAGATCGTTGGCGCACACAATGGCGGTAGGCGGGTTGCGCAGAGAGCAGAAGTAGTCCATGGCGCGACTGCCGGTGGTCGCATCCAGCGCGCCTTCGAAAATGAACTCTGGCGGCAGGTCCAGCCCCCGATCCTGAATGGCGGATAGGAAAGCGCTATAGCGCTCCTCGCAGGAGCGGAAGCCGGAAATGTTGCCCGCATAGGCAATTGTACGGTGGTTCAGGTTGAACAGATAATCCATCAGCAGGCGGATGCCCTTGCGGTTGTCGGAATGGATGCAGGTGTGGTGGCCGTCGATGCTGCGGTCCAGCCCGATCAGGCGTTGGCTGCTGCGCTCAAACACCGCCGTGCTTTGGATAAAGCCCTCTGTTAAAATGATGCCGCGCGTATGGATCGCTTCGCAGTAGCGTAAGTATTCCGCCTCCAACGTGGGGTCGCTTTCCGTATCGCAAATCAGCAGGGAACACTTGTTGCGCAGCGCAACCTGCCCCATTTCTTTAATAAGGGCTGTAAAATACGGATTCTCCATATCATAAATAAACAGTGCGAACGCGTTGCTGGTGCCTGCGAACAGGTTTTTGGCATTCATGTTCGGCACGTAGTTATTTTCCAGAATGACGTGGTTTACCCGATCCCGGACGGTTTCGGATGTCTTTTCGGGCGCGTTGATCACGCGTGAAACAGTAGCAACGGATACGCCTGCGAGTTTGGCGATTTCCCGAATCCCCAGGTTTTTCTTGTTCATGGTAAATCCCCCAAAAATGTGCCATTTCCAGTATTGATTATAATGCTGTGCAACGCAGAAAGCAAGAGGTGTTACGCACTTTTTAAGGTAAAATACATCAAACTGTTACAGCGCAGAAGCTATATTTAAGAATAAGTCGAGAAAAAATGAAAATTCATGTTGACATCAAGGGCAAGCTGTGCCATAATGTGCATGTAACAAGTTACTTTTCCGTTCATACGATCCGGTTCCTGTTCTCCAAAACCACGAGGGGTTGGAGGCAGTTTTATGAAAGGAGTTTGTCCCATGAATCTGAGAATCGCCCGCCTGCGTAAGGCCCTTTTGGAACAGAAGCCAAAGATTTGCTCCGAAAGGTGCAACATTTTCACGGAATCCATGAAACGCAACCATGCCAAACCGATCGCCATCCGGCGCTCGGAGGCGTTTTATGATGTACTGACGCACATGAGCGTGTGGGTGAAGGACGATGAGCTGATCGTCGGCAACCAGGCGAAATGGCCGAAAGCGTCTCCGATCTACCCGGAATACTCTACCCAATGGCTGGTGGAGGAGATCGACGGCAAGCCCTACTATTGGGATGAACGCCCCGGCGACCGCTTCTATGCCGACGAGAATGTCAAGCAGGACATCCTCAGCTGCGTGGAATACTGGAAAGACAAAACCCTGTTGGACTCCCTGCGCGCTGCGCTGCCTGAAGAAGTGCTGACCTCCTGGGACGCGGGCGTGATCGACGAAACTTGGGTTGTGGCCGCGGGTCTGGGCAATGTGATTCCCGATTACAGGCTGGTGCTGCAGAAGGGCCTCAAGGATGTGATCGAGCGCGCCAAGGCGGCACGCGCGGCGCTGGACCTGAAAGAGCCCGGCAATGTGAAGAAATCTTTCTTTCTGGACGGCGTAGTCCGCGGCAACGAAGCGGTTGTGGCTTTCGCCAATCGCATTGCCGACGAGTGCGAGCGGCAGGCGGCCGTGTGCGAGCTGGAAAGCCGCAAGCAGGAACTGACCGAGCTGGCCGGGATTTGCCGCAGAGTGCCTTATGAGCCCGCGCGCACCTTCCACGAAGCGGTACAGAGCATCTACTTCATTTTGCTGGCCGTCCATCTGGAATCCAACGGGCACGCAATTTCGCTGGGCCGTTTCGACCAGTATGTATACCCTTATTATCAGAAAGACGTTGCCGAAGGCCGCCTGACCCCGGAAAAGGCGTTGGAGATCGTGGAGTGCTTCTTTATAAAGTGCAACGAGCTTAACAAGCTGCGCTCCTGGGGCGATTCGGAGTTCTTCCTGGGGTACCAGATGTTTATCAACCTCGCCGTGAGCGGGCAGGATCAGTTTGGCAACGATGTGACCAACGACGTATCCCACCTGTGCATCAAGGCTTGCGCCGAACTGCGGCTGGTAACGCCTTCGGTGTCCATCAAGTGCTTCGAAAAGACGGACGAAGCGCTGCTGATGGAAGCGCTGGAAGCGTCTGTAACCCATCAGGGCGGCATGCCCGCTTTCTACAACGATCGCGCGTTCATGGATACCTTGCGCGGCATGGGCATCGCGGAAGAAGACCTGTGCGACTGGACGCCGGACGGCTGCATCGAAGCCTCCATCCCCGGCAAGTGGGATTTTGCCGCCAAAGGCCCCTGGCTGAATGTGGAAAAGGTGCTGGACATCACCCTGCATAACGGCGTGGACCCCAAGAGCGGCCACCTGTACAAGGCGACCTCCAAGCGCATTGAAGATTGCGCCACCATGGAGGAAATTTTCAAGGAATACACGGACATGCTCGCGTATTTCATGGATTTGCAGGTGATTACTGAGCATACCAACGACTACGTGCATTGCCTGTACGATATTAACCCCTTCCGGGCTTCGCTGGTGGCGGATTGCATCGGTCGCGGGCTGGATTTGGTCGAGGGCGGCGCGCTCTACTCGGCGGACGGCGGCCCCACGGCCGGCTCCATTAGCGCCGGGGATGCGCTGGCCGATCTGGAATATGCGGTTTTCGTGAAAAAGCTGGTTACCCTGCCGCAGCTGATTCACGCGCTGGATACCAACTTTGAGGACGAAACCACCACCCCCACCGGGTCGCAGCTGCGCGCGGTGCTCCTGCAGAAGGCGCCGAAATTCGGCAATGATGATGACGCTGCGGATGACTGGATCGTCGCGGTGGAAGATTTCATCGGCCGTCGGTACCACACGCAGTATCACAGCAGCAAGTATGGGCTTGGCCCGGTGCCGTGCTGCTTCTCCTACAGCCAGAGCCCTGTGTCTGGCAACATCGCCTTTGGCCGCAGCGTGGGTGCCACGCCCGACGGCCGCAAGGACGGCATGCCTGTGAACAACGGCGTTTCGCCCGCCAACGGCTCCGAGCGCGAGGGTGCGACGGCTGCCTGCAACAGTGTGGCAAAGCTGCCTACCCAGTGGATTCAAAAGGGCGGCATCTTCAACATGCGGCTTTCCAAAAACGCCATCGCCACCCGCGAAAAGCGCGAGCGCGTGGTCAGCATGATCCAGACGCTGTTTGACCAGAAAGCTGAGCAAATCCAGTTTAATGTAGTGGATTCGGATGTGCTGCGCGACGCGATGGAGCACCCCGAAAACTATCAGGACCTGATGGTGCGCGTATCCGGTTACAGCGCCCTGTTTACCGCGCTGGCGCCTGCGTGCCAGCTGGATGTCATCAACCGCAATGAACTGGACATCTGACCGTACCTCGGGGTTGGTTTTCAATGTGGAGCGTTGCGCCCTGGAGGATGGGCACGGCATCCGGACTGTCGTTTTCCTCAAGGGCTGCGGTTTGCGCTGCGCATGGTGCGCCAATCCCGAATCCCAGGCCTCCCACCGGGAGATCCTCCTCAACCCCAACCTGTGTGTGCAGTGCGGCCGCTGTGCGGCCGCCTGCCCGCGCGGGGCGGTGCAGAATCTTGAGGGGTACGGCTACATTACTGTCAATCAGGATTGCGGCAACTGCGAGCGCTGCCTGGACGCCTGTTATGCCAACGCCCGCAAGGCCATGGGGGAATGGATGACGCCCGAAACGCTCTGCAAGCGCCTCCTGCGGGATAAGCCTTACTTCGAACGCTCGGGCGGCGGTATCACGTTCAGCGGCGGGGAACCGCTGCTGCAGATCGATTTTGTGGAAGCCTGCGCCGCGATCCTGCGGGAGGAACACATTCCCGTGCTGGTGGAAACCTGCGGCCACGCCCCCCAGAGTGCGGTGGAGCGCTGCGCGGCCTTTGCCCAGGACATTTACTTTGACGTCAAGCACATGGATGACGAGGCGCACCGGCAATGGACCGGACAGGGGAATCAGCTGATCCTGAGTAACCTTCGCTGGCTATCGGAACATTATGAAGGGCTCTTGTCTGTTCGCTACCCGTATATACCCGGCTGCAATGACGACGAAACCGCCATCCGTAAATTTCTCGCTTTCTGCGCCACGCTGCCCCGGATTGCGTCCATCTGGTTCCTGCCGTACCACCGGCTGGGGAACCTCAAGTACGCCGGGTTGGGTCGCCCCTACGCCATGGGGGATATGCCTTCGCTGCGCAGCAAGGACCTGGAACCCCTCCGCGCCATCGCGGCGGAATATGGGCTTACGATCCACATCGCATAACACCCTCGGAGGCGACGGTACATGAAACACATGCTCGGTTTGGACTGCGGCAACTCCTCCTACCGGATTTTTCTGGGCGCATACGACGGCCAGACCATCCAGATGGAGCTGATCGACCAGCAGCCCAATGCCATGATTCAAGTGGGCGACCGATTCTACTGGGACATACTGGCGATCTTTGAAGGCTTCAAACACGCGCTGCGCAAGGCGGCGGAAACGCAGACCATCGATTCCATCGGGGTTTGCACCTGGGGCGTCGATTTCTCCCTGCTGACGCGGGAAGGGCAGATGCTAGGGTATCCGCTTTCGTACCGTAACGCGATCGGCGCGGATTTTCTCAATCGATTGGATGCGTCGCAGCAGGCAAAACTGTTTGAACAGACGGGCATCCTCTGCGACCGGATCAACTCCGTATACATGCTGCAGGGCATCCGGGAAACGATGCCGAGCCTGTACGCCGCGGCGGATAAGCTGCTGATGATCCCGGACATCCTGAATTACCTGCTGACAGGGGTTTTACAGAACGAACCCAGCGAGCTGAGCACCACGCAGCTGATGGATGTGCATACCGCGCAGATCAGCGAAGAAGCGTGCCGCATGTTCGGCATCAGCCCGACGCTTTTCAGCTCCGTAGGCACACACGGCAAGTGCATCGGCATGCTTTCCCAAAGCATCCGGGAAGAGCTGAACCTCGAGCAAGAGATCCCGATCATCTGCGTTCCGTCGCACGACACGGCCTGTGCGGTGCTGGCGGTGCCGGCCAAGGAGAAGGATTTCGCCTTTATCAGCTCCGGCACCTGGTCGCTGATCGGCACGGAGCTGGCGGCCCCGCGGGTTACGCCGGAAGCGCTGCAAAGCGGCCTGACCAATGAGATGGGCGCCTTTGGCCGCATCACGCTGCTGAAAAACAACGCGGGCATGTACCTGATCCAGCGTGTGCGGCAGGAGTGTGAGGCGGCGCTGGGGCGGCCCGTCAGCTGGGGCGAAATGGTAGTCATGGCCGAACAGGCGCCTAAGCGTTGCCTGTTTGACGTAAACGACAGCCGCTTCTTTAACCCCGCGTCCATGAGCGCCGCCATCTGGGGTGCGCTCACGCAAAGCGGGCAGGTGCAGGGCGAGGTGGACTGGCCCACGATGATCGTGTCGGTATACCTGTCGCTGGCGGAAAGCTACGCCCTGTGCGTGCAGAACCTTGAAAAAGTGACCGGGAAACGGTTTGCCAGCCTGTACATCGTGGGTGGCGGCTCGCGCAACGATCTGCTGAACCATTTGACCGCGGAGCGCACGGGCCGAACTGTGATTGCCTGCGATGGGGAAAGCACGGTGCTGGGCAACATCGCCGCACAGATCGCCTATTTTGAGCCGGAACAGACGCCGGAAACGCTGCGTGCCGTGGTGGCCCGCTCCGTAAACGCGAGAATCTTTGAATGTAACGCGTAAGCCGTTTTCCGGCGCGCGTTTGCGAGGAGGTCAGCATGGAATATATCTTGGAAATGCAGGGCATCTGCAAGAGCTTCTTTGGCGTGCAGGTGTTGCGGGAAGCGTGCCTGCAGGTCAAGCCCGGTGAGGTGCATGTGCTGCTGGGGGAGAATGGAGCGGGTAAATCCACGCTCATCAAAATTCTTTCCGGCGCGTACAAGCGCGAGGTGGGCGAGATCACGCTCAACGGAAAGCCTCTGGTCGTAACCACCCCCAAGGAAGCGCTGGATGCGGGCATCAGCGTGATTTATCAGGAGTTTAATCTGGTGCCGCACCTGCCGATTTATGAAAACATCTTCATCGGCAAGGAACCGTTGCGCCACGGGCTGCTGGATCGGAAAACGGCCATCGAGCAAACCCAGAAGTATCTGGACCGCATCGGGCTGAAGGTGGACCCCCGCACCTGCGTGTGCAACCTGAGCGTAGCCCAGAAACAGATGGTGGAAATCTGCAAGGCACTTTCCAACGACAGCAAGGTGCTTGTGCTGGATGAGCCGACCAGCGCCATTACAGCTAATGAAACCAAGACGCTGTTTGAAATCATCCGTAAGCTCAAGGCAGAGGGGCTGGGTATCATCTACATCAGCCACCGCATGAGCGAGCTGTTTGAGATTGGCGACCGGGTGACAATCATGCGCGACGGCTGCTACGTATCCACATGCGCCCTCAAGGATACCAACGAGCGTGAACTGCCTAAGATGATGGTCGGCCGCGAGGTGTGCTTCGATAAGATCGTCAACGAAGGGCTGTGCCCGGATCAGGTGGCGATGGAAGTCAAGAACATCAGCTGGCGCGATCGGGTCAAGAATGTGTCCTTCACGCTGCGCAAGGGCGAAATCCTGGGCGTGAGCGGACTGGTCGGTGCAGGCCGCACGGAACTGGCCAAGTGCATCATCGGCGCGTATAAGCATACCGGCGAAGTGCTGGTCGACGGCAAGCCCCTCAAGGGTGGCATCCCGCAGGCGATCCGCAGCGGCGTGGTGTACCTGAGCGAAGATCGTAAGGACGAAGGTTTGGTGCTGATGCACACGATCCGCGAAAACATCGCGCTGCCAAACCTCCGACAGTTTGGCCGTGTGCTGCTGCGTAAGCGCGATATCAGCCAGAAAAGCCGCGAATACATGGAAAAGTTGCGCGTGAAAGCCCCCAACGATCAACTGGAAGCCAAGAACCTCTCCGGCGGCAACCAGCAGAAGGTGGTTATCGCCAAATGGCTGCTCAACCAGCCGAAGGTGTACATCTTCGACGAGCCGACCCGCGGCATCGACGTAGGCGCGCGGGACGAAATCTACCACATCATGGAGGACCTGACCCGCAACGGCGCGTCCATCCTGATGATTTCCTCCGATATGGTGGAAGTAATGAAAATGTGCGACCGCATCGCGGTCATGCATGAAGGCGAAATGCCGGCGATCCTGGAAAACGACGGCACCGTGACCGAAGAAAAAATTCTATCTTACACGCTGAACGGAGGAAACGAAGATGAAGCAGCTGTCGGCTGAAAAGCGCCGCCTGAGCATATCGGACCTGACGCTTTACATTGGCGCCATCGCCATCATTCTGGTGTTTACGGTGGCCTGCCACCTGTCCGGCAAGGAATTTTTAACCATCGTGAACATCCAGAACATCATCAAGCAATCCAGCGTGATTGCGGTTACGGCCATCGGCGCGTCGCTGGTGATCCTGACCGGAGGCATCGACCTGAGCGTCGGCTCGGTGGTGGCGTTTGTGGGCATCTCTGGCGGTATGATGCTCAAGGGCGGCGCATCCATCCCCGAAGTGGTGGTCATTTCGCTGCTGGTTGGCGCGAGCTTCGGCCTCATCAGCGGCATGCTGGTCAGCTACGGCAAGGTTCCCGCCTTTATCGCCACGCTGGGCATGATGAACGTGGCGCGCGGCCTTGCCCTGCTGATTAACGCGGGCAAGCCCATCTCCGGCCTTTCCTCCGACCTGAAGCTGCTGATGAACTACAAGCTCGTCGGCATCCCGATCTCGATCGTGTATGTGTTTGTGCTCTATATCCTGATTATCGTGCTGATGAGCTACACCCGCTTCGGCCGCCATGTATACGCGCTGGGCGGCAACCCGAGCGCGGCCAAGCTCGCGGGCGTAAACATCAAACGCGTGGAGTTGCTGTGCTACGTGCTGGCGGGTGTGCTTTCCGCCGTCGGCGGCATCATGCTGCTGTCCCGCCTCTCCTACGCGGACCCCAACGCGGGCACGGGCTATGAAATGAACGCCATCGCCAGCGCCGTAATCGGCGGCATCTCCCTGTCCGGTGGGCGCGGCAAGATGGCCAACACCCTTGTGGGCGCGTTGATTCTGGGTGCGCTGACCTGCGGGTTGCAGATTCTCAACATCTCCACCTACTGGCAAACCATCATCACGGGCGCCGTGATCATCGCCGCCGTGTACGCGGATAAATCCAAGGAGCGCAAGGCGGAATAAAGGGAATTATACCTTCGTGGTATAAAATATGCAAGGAGGTCTGTCTCATGAAAAAATGGTTGTCTCTGTTCGTAGCCCTGGTGCTGGCCAGCACGCTGTGCTTCGGCGCGCTTGCGGAAGCCGCCCCCGTCAAGGATGTCAAGGACCTGTACCTCGGTTTTGTCGGCATGACGCTCAACAACGAGTTCCACATTGTTCTGGCCAACGCTGCCCAGCAGGAAGCCGATAAGCTGGGTGTGAAGATCGAAGTGCAGGCGGGTGCCACGCATGCCAGTTCCGACACGCAGCTTGCGATCGTCGAGAACTACATTTCCCAGGGCGTGGACGGCATCCTGCTCGTTCCCAGCTCCTCCGAGGGCCTTGTGGCCGCAATCCAGGCCTGCGCCGAGGCGAACATCCCGATCATCAACCTGGATACCAAACTGACCGACGATGTGCTGGCCGAAGCCGGCATGGACATCCCCTTCTTTGGCACCAACAACTACAACGGCGCCAAACTGGCGGGCGAGTGGGTTGTTGCCAACATGCCGCAGGGCGTGGTAACCGCTATCCTGACCGGTATTGACGGCCAGACCAACGCTGCCGACCGCTACAACGGCTTCATCGACGCCGCCGGCGATCACATCAAGCTGGTTGCCACCCAGACCGCGAACTGGGAAGTGGATCAGGGCTACACCGCCGCCCAGAACATCATCCAGGCGAACCCGGACCTGCAGCTGATCGTGTGCGGCAACGACAACATGGGCATCGGCGCGCTGAGCGCGGTGCAGGAAGCCGGCCTGGGCGAGCAGATTTCCATCATCGGCTTTGACGCTGTGAGCGAAGCGCTCAACCTGGTCAAGTCCGGCGAGTTCACCGCGACGGTTGCCCAGTATCCCGCGGAAATGGGCATCCAGGGCGTGGACGCGATGGTCAAACTGCTGACCGGCCACAAGGACGAGGTCGCTCTGACCACCGACACCGGCTGCGAACTGGTAACCAAGGACAACGTCGATAAGTTTATCGAGTACGTGTCCCAGTTTGCCAAGTAAGCACCCCTATTGCGAGATCGCCCGTCGTGCTTCACGGCACGACGGGCCTCTACACTAATCAAAGGAGCCATACCCCATGAACTTTAAAAAGCTGATCGTCGATTCCGGTCTGAAAATGCTCAACGGCGGCTACACGGTTGAAACGTGGGGCAACATCAGTTGCCGTGACCCAGAAACGCAGCGCGTGTACATCACGCCCAGCGGCATGGACTACTCCACCCTGCTCGAGGACGATGTGGTGGTGGTCGATCTGGATGCGAACGTGTTGGAAGGCAAGCGCCGCCCCAGCATCGAAACCGGCCTCCATTGCGCCATCTACCGCGCCCGTGAGGACGTGAACGCCGTGGTGCATACGCACCCCATTTATTCCACGGTGTTCTCCTGCATCGGGGAAGATATCCCCATGCTGATCGACGAAGCCGCACAGTGCATGGGCGATGTGTGCCGCACCACCGAATATGCCCTGCCCGGCTCTGTGGAGATCGCGCAGAACTGCATCAAGGCGCTAGGGCAGAAAGCCAACAGCTGCCTGCTCAAGAGCCATGGCGCCGTATGTGTTGCCGGCGATATGCCAAGCGCTTTCCGCGTTGTGAAGGTGCTGGAAGTGACCGCGCAGATGTATCAGATGATCCGCGCGATGAACTGCCAATACCACCCGATTTCGCAGGAAAACATCGAGAAAATGCAGTACTTCGTATGCCATTGCTACGGGCAGAATTGCCCCGAACCCACCCCGCCCGCCAAGCTGTAAGCCGGCAAGCGATGGGTTGCAGGAACCCACCGATTCACGGTTTTTGAGGCAGGTAAGGCGCTTCCCCAGAGGGGGAAGCGCCTTCAGCCTGCTGAAAAAGGCCCATCTGCTTTGTCGCCGGCACCGGATAAGGGCGATCACGTACGTCCGTGTACGCTCCCGCCCTTATCCGGTTTGGCTTCGCGCATCTGAACCTTTTTGAGCAAGCTGTTTCCTGGCATCTTTAAGGGGTTTGTCAACGGTCTGAAGGCGCTTCCCCAGAGGGGGAAGCGCCTTAGCCTATCAAAGAAAATCAAGCAAAACGCTGCTGTTGCTCGTTCATAGTCCTGCGAGCTGTTCACTTGCTTGCGTTAAGATTGCGGCATCAGCCTCTGGAGACTTGACACAAACCTCACCGAGGGTTTCGCTGTTGGAACCTGCCAAGGAATAATATCCCTTGGCTCATCATTTTAACAGGCTGGCGCTATCACAGGGGAAAGCGCCTTAGCTAATGGGAGCCCATGTAAAGCGATGAGTCAAGAGCGCGATCTGTTATGGAATTTGCAGGGTACTGCCTTAGAGATTCCCCAGATAGACGTAGCGAAGGTGTTGCTTTGCCACATCGCGCAGGCGGTGGAGCGTTTCGGTGGGGGTGGGATGGCTCCCAACCATCCGGTAACGCGGAAAGAACCGGCTCAGGTGCAGCGGTAACTCCGGGCTGACGGAAGCAAGCCAGGCGGCTTCGGCCTCCATGGCGGCATCAGTGTCGTTGCGGCCGGGGATCACCAGCGTGGTTACCTCCACATGGCAGGCACCGGCCATGCGGCGGATGGTGTTTTGAACCGGCCCCAGCCTGCCGCCGACCCATTCGTAAAAAGTCGGGGTAAACCCTTTCAGGTCGATATTGGCGGCATCAATCAGCGGCAGAAGCTGATCCAGGGTTTCATCGGTGCAGTAGCCATTGCTGACCAGCACGGTCTGGAGCCCCGCCTCATGCGCCAGCGCCGCGGCATCGCAGACGTATTCCAGCCCCACAATCGGCTCGTTATAGGTAAAGGCAAGCCCAATGTTGCCGCGGCTGGTCAGGGATAACGCTTGCGTGACCAGCTGCTGCGGCGATACTTCGGTATAGGGTACGGTTGCGTCCGCCATGCTGATGTCGCTGTTCTGGCAAAAGGGGCAACGCAAATTGCATCCATAGCTGCCTGCCGAAAGAATCAGACTGCCCGGATGAAACTGCTGCAGCGGCTTTTTTTCAATGGGATCCAGCGCCAGCGCCGTCAACCGACCATAATTATCCGCCACAATACGACCGCCGCGGTTGGCCCGCGCGCGGCAAAACCCGGTTTGACCCTCGTCCAGCGTGCAGCCGCGCGGGCACACCCCGCATACGGCGCTCAAAAGTGCCTCACCACCTCAAAACGGGAGAGGCGCACACGCTCGCCGGGTTCAATGCCTGCCTTGCGGCGCGCGATGGCCACTTGTTGCGCCGCCGTGTGCACGCCTTCCAGATTGGGCAGCAGCAAACCACGGCGGCTTCCGTTTTGCACCACAACGCCGTAGCGCGCGGGGTCCAGCTCCGCCTCGGACGCAATCTTCTCGGTAGGGCCTAGCACATCCACGCTGTAGGTCAGGTCGGGCAGTTCTTCCTCACGCACGGGTTCAAATCGCGGATCGTTGGAACCGGCGGAAAGCGCGTTATGCAAAATTTCCTCAGCGAGGCTGGCAGCCGCGGGCAGGATGGTGCCGATGCAGCCGCGCAGGAGCCCATCCTTATGCAGGGACACAAAAACCCCCGCGCGCGTATGTTTGAGTTCCGGCAGCAGATTCTCCGGCGGCGTTGCGCGCTTACCGGTGCGCACAAAGGTTTCCAGGCTTAACCGTGCCAGCCGCACGTAAGGGTCTTCCTCCCGGCGGCGGCGATCCAGTTCCGCACGACTCGCCTTATCAAACTGTTCGCCGATGTTGCGCTCCGCATCCGCCCCCGCTACCGGGAAAGCCGCAACCGCATACCCGACGCCAAACGGCCCCTCGTAGGAGAGTAGTTCGGGCTTTAGCGATTTGCGATCCAGCGCCCCGGCCATGATCTGCAGCGACCGCCACCCGCACTCCGCCGCACTTTGCGCCATTTCCGGCGCAAGGGAAAGCATTGCTAAAAAGTCGCCGGTGGATAAGGCCTGGGTAACCGCCTTGTCAAAGAGCGGCCCTTCGGGTGCGAAACCGTAGGGGCCGTCCTCCGTCAGTTTATGAGACAAATCCCCGCTGGCGATCAGCACGGCGCGGCGGCTCAGGTTATCCACTGCTTCGGAGATGCACTGGCCAAGCCGGTAGTGGGTCAGCACGGACAGGCCGGACAGGCCGATGCGCACAATGGGGCAGGTAAGCCCGGCCTCCTGTAAAAAGCGCAGGGGGAGCATCGTGCCGTGATCCAGCCGTTTATCCCGTTCACCCATCGTGCCTGCAGGCAGCCGCCAGCGGTGCGCCAGTACCTCGATGCGGTGCGCCAGCTCCTGATCGTAATCGGCACGCAGTTGTACCTGCGGCGCCTGAAAGGCGGAGAAATCCCCCTGTGCGCCGATGCCGGGTGAAATATGGAAGTAATCGGCATACAGGGTTGCGTGGGGGCTGACGATCAGCACGACATCCGGCTTACAGGCGGAGGCGCGCTTAGCAACCTCCCGGTAGGCTTCTGCGGTGGCGGCAATTTTCCGTTCTTCTCCCCGGCCGATTTCGGGCAACAGGAGGGGTGGGTGCGGCACGGCATAGGCGGCCAGAACTGGCATGGGATCAGCTCCTTTTATCAGGCAGGATCAGATTGAGGCGGCCGGGTGGTTACGGAACCCGTAAAGGCAGGGAAATGCATCAGGTGCTCGTATCAGGGGAGTGGACGGGCGGCTGCTGCTGAGCAAGCGCATCCCGTTCTTCGCAGAGCTGCGCGTACAGGTAGAGGGTGTCCCAACTGCGGTTGGTTTCCGTTAACACGGCCTTGAGCATGCCGGATGGCAATCCGGCCTGACGCAGCCCGGTTAAAAACTGGTTGAGCATCGCAGAGGACAGGTTGACAAAAACCAGCAACGGCTCGGCAAAGGGCGCATTGGGCGTGGGATGCGCTTCGGCGGCGTCCAGCCCTGCCAGCACGCCCAGCGGTTGAGACTGTTCCTCCGGTGTGACCGTACGCAGCCGAACGCGCAGCCGCATTGCCAGCAGCCGGATTTTGGCTGCGTTTTCGGGGGTTTGGTTGTAGCTGAGCAGAACAGGCGGTTTCATCGGATGTTTCCTCCTCTGTGCGGATGGAACGGCAACGCGAACCCAAACCGGAAAGCGCCTGTGCGCAGCCGGTGTGTTATGCCGGGCATCGTCAGGCCGCGCTCCGGAACAATCGGCGCCGCGAACGTCCTCCACTCTGTTAGATTGATTATATCACACTTTTTATGGAAAATCGGGATATTTCTTTCCGAAATAGCGGTCGGAATGGAATTTAACAGGCTGTACCATGGTACGCGAAAACCGGGTTCAGCAGTGCCCGGAAGGGACAAATTAGATTAATCGGCTTTGGTGAAAAATAACGGCGCCGCCGATGCAAATCAAACCTTGCGCATTGACGGGATTGATGTTATACTAACAAATGGTGCTCTTTGATATTATGGCGAAGGTTGGCACTGGTAACCGCGCCTGGGAGGAAAACACATGGAGTATACGGTGGAGAAATTGTCCGGCAACAAAGTCAAGATTTCTTTCAACGCGCCGGCCGCGGAGTTTGACGCAGCGGTGGAAAAGGCTTACCTGAAAAACCGCGGCCGCATCAGCGTCCCCGGCTTTCGCAAGGGCAAGGCTCCGCGCAAGCTGATTGAGCGGATGTACGGCGAGTCGATCTTCTTTGACGATGCGCTGGAAGCGATCTTCCCCGACGCATATCGGGAAGCGGCCCAGAAGGAAGACCTGCACCCCGTAAGCCAGCCGACCCTGAGCGTGGAGAAGATGGAAAAGGGTCAGGATGCGCTGTTCAGCTGCGAAGTGTATGTGCAGCCGGAAGTGAAGCTGGGCGACTACCGTGGGGTGGAAATTACCCGCACGGTGCGCGAAGTATCCGCTGACGAGCTGGACACGCGCCTGAAGCAGGAACAGAAGCGCGTAGCGCGCCGCCTGGAAGTGACCGACCGCCCCGTGCAGGATGGCGATGAGGTGAATCTGGATTACAGCGGCACGGTGGACGGCGTTGCCTTTGACGGCGGCACCGCCGATGGGCAGACGCTGGTCGTCGGCTCCCATACCATGATCCCCGGCTTTGAAGAGCAGATCGTGGGCGTGCCAGTCGGCGGCGAGAAGGACCTGAACGTCCGCTTCCCGGACGAGTACCATGCCGAAAACCTCAAGGGCAAGGATGCGGTGTTCCATATCAAGGTGAACTCCATCGCCCGTGAAGAACTGCCCGAGCTGGATGATGATTTTGCCAGCGAAGTGAGCGAGTTTGATACCCTCGGCGCCTACACCGAGGATTTGAAGGCGCAACTGCAAAAGACGGCCGACGCGCAGGCGACCGAAGGCGCGCGCCAGAGTCTGGTGCAGAAGGTGGTCGAAGCAGCGGAGATCGACCTGCCCGACCCGATGGTGGAGGACAAGCTGGACGAAATCCTGAGCGAAATGAACTGGCGCATGCAGCAGCAGGGCTTCAACATGAAGCAGTACCTGCAGCTGACCGGCCAGAACGAAGCGCAGATGCGCGATATGTACCGCAGCGAAGCACGCAACACGCTTAAAACCGAGCTGGTGCTGGACGAAATCATCAAGGCCGAGAAGATCGAAGCGGATGAGAAGGACGTCGACGCCATGCTGGAGGAATACGCCAAGGCGACCGGCCACACGCTGGAGCAGCTGAAGGCGGAATTGAGCGACGGCCAGAACGCATATTTCGAGCACCGCTCGCAGGTGAACAAGGCGCTGGACCTGCTTTGGGACAACGCCAAGGTAACCGACCAGAAGGCCGAGCCCGCTGCCGAAGCGGACGAACCCGCCAAGAAGCCCGCCGCGCGCAAGAGCACGCGCAAGGCCGCCGATAAACCCGCCGAGGAGGATGCCGCGACCGACGAGAGCGAAGCTGAAGCAGTTGCGCCCAAGAAAGCCGCAAAGCCCAGAGCCAAAGCCGCCCCTAAAAAGGCGACCACGCAGGAGCCCGCAGCGGAATAAGCATCCTGATCCCTCAGTGCGCATAACCCGTGCACAGCACGGCAGGCGGCGGCATGCACGGCATAACCGTGTACGCGCCGGCCTGCCGTTTTCCAAAGAACACATCGACCGCCGCAAACAGCCGATTCTTTCCCCGGCGTTCGCGGCAGATGGGAGTGAACCGTATGAGTACCCTGATCCCCATGGTAATCGAACAGACCAACCGCGGCGAGCGCTCGTTCGACATTTATTCGCGCCTTCTCAAAGACCGCATTGTGTTTTTAGGCGGCGAGATTGACGACGACGTAGCCAATCTGGTGGTGGCACAGCTGCTGTTTCTGGAAATGGAGAATCCGGACGCAGACATTTCGCTGTACATCAACAGCCCCGGCGGCAGCGTGACGGCGGGCATGGCAATCTTTGACACCATGCGCTACATCAAGCCCAACGTGCGCACCGTTTGCGTGGGCATGGCGGCTTCCATGGGCGCGTTCCTGCTGATGGCGGGCGAGCCGGGCAAGCGCAAGGCGCTGCCCAACAGCGAGGTCATGATTCACCAGCCGCTGGGCGGCGCGAGTGGGCAAGCCACCGACGTGCAGATTCGCGCGGAATGGCTGCTCAAAACCAAGCAGAAGATGAACCGCCTGATTGCCGAAATGACCGGCCAACCGCTTGAAAAAGTGGAAAAGGACGTCGAGCGCGACTTTTTCATGAGCGCCGAAGAAGCCCTCAAGTATGGCATCATCGACGAAATTTACCAGCCCAGAATCAGCAGCAAGTGAGAGGTGAACCGCATGGCGGACGAAATGAATCCGCGCATCCCCAAGCTTAAACGCTGCAGTTTCTGCGGCAAAACCAGCGAACAGGTGCGTCGGCTGGTCGCGGGGCCGAATGTCCATATCTGCGACGAGTGCATCCTGCTGTGTCAGGAAATTATCAACGACGATTTTGCCGCCACCGAGAAGATCGCGCCGGTGGACATCCCGCGCCCCCGCGAAATCAAAGAGGTGCTGGATCAGTATGTGATCGGGCAGGAAACAGCCAAGCGCGCGCTGAGCGTGGCGGTGTACAACCACTATAAGCGCATCGACGCGCCACCCGCGCAGGGGGATGTGGAGCTGCAAAAGAGCAACATCCTCATGCTTGGCCCGACCGGCTGCGGCAAGACCTTTCTGGCCCAGACACTGGCTAAAATCCTGCAGGTGCCCTTTGCCATTGCCGATGCCACCAGCCTGACCGAAGCCGGCTACGTCGGCGAGGATGTGGAAAATATCCTGCTTCGCCTGATCCAGAATGCGGATTATGACATTCAACAGGCGCAGCGCGGCATCATCTACATCGACGAGATCGACAAGATCGCCCGCAAGAGCGAGAATCCCTCCATCACGCGCGATGTGAGCGGCGAGGGCGTGCAGCAGACCTTGCTTAAAATTCTGGAAGGCACCATGGCCAGTGTGCCGCCACAGGGCGGGCGCAAGCACCCGCACCAGGAATTTTTGCAGATCGATACCACCAACATCCTGTTCATCTGCGGCGGCGCGTTCGATGGGCTGGCTCCGATTGTGGAGCAGCGCATCGGCAAGAAGTCCATGGGCTTTGGCGCCGAAGTGAAGAGCAAACAGGAAGAAGACATCGCCGAGGCCTTCCGCAACCTGCGCCCGGAGGATTTAATCAAGTTCGGGCTAATCCCTGAGTTTGTCGGACGCTTGCCCATCGTGGTTACGTTGGATCAGCTCAGCGAGGATGATCTGATGCGCGTACTGACCGAGCCACGTAACGCCCTTACGCGCCAGTACCAGTATCTGCTGGACCTGGACGGTGTGGAGCTGGAGTTTGAGCCCGAGGCCCTGCGCAAGATCGCCCACTTGGCTATCGAGCGCAAGAGCGGCGCACGCGGGCTCAGGGCCATCATCGAAAAGCTGATGCTGGATACGATGTTCGAGCTTCCCAGCCGCAGCGATGTGCAGCAGTGCGTTATCACCCCCGCAAGTGTGGAGGGCGAAGCTCCGCCCTGCCTGGTGCAGAGCGATACCCCGGTGCGCAAACCCCGAACTGTGCGCTTGCCTGCTGAAAAGAAAAAGCAGAACAACGTGGGCTAAGGAACGCTTACACGCCGCATCTGATTGGGTGCGGCGTGTTTCTTGCCCGCAGCCTCGCATGCGTTTCAACCGCGCCCCGGCGCGGTACGTTAAGAGTGCGGCAAAGGAAAAAATGATTGCCGCCCATCCCGGTTGCTTGCAAACCCGTACCCCAACCGATATAATGAAAGTGCGAAAGCGCCGCGAAGCACGCGCCGCTCGTATTTTAAGGAGGAACCTATGCCAAAAACGCCGCGTAAAACCCCCCTGACCCGCATCCCGGTTCTGCCGCTGCGGGGCATGATGGTCTTTCCGCACACGGTGTTGCATTTTGACGTCGGCCGCGTGAAAAGCGTCGCCGCGTTGGAAAAAGCCATGCTGGACAACCAGAAGATTTTTCTGGTTACGCAAAAAGACGCCGAGCTGGAAGAGCCCGGTCTGGACGATCTGTATAAAGTAGGCACCATTGCGCAGGTTAAACAGGTACTTAACCTGCCGGGGGACAGCATCCGTGTGCTGGTGGAAGGCGAGCGCCGCGCGACGCTGGAATCCATCGCGCAGGAGGATCCATTCCTGCTGGGCGAGGTGCGCCCCGCGCGCCTGATCGGCGGCGCCGCCCTGAGCGACGAGGTACGGGCGCTGGTACGCATCACACATGAGTATTTTGAGGAATACAGCAAATCCAGCATGCGCGTTTCACAGGAAACGCTGCGCTCGGTGTCCGGCATGGAAAAGCCGGAGCAGCTGGCCGACACGATTGCCGCCAATGTGCTTACCCAGCTGGAAGACCGGCAATCGATTCTGGAAAAAGTGGATGTGCAGGAGCGCCTGGAAGCGCTGTGCGCCATTCTGCTGCGCGAAACCAAACTGGCCGAGCTGGAAAAAACCGTGCAGGCGCGCATCAAGCAGCAGATCGAGAAAAACCAGAAGGATTATTACCTGCGCGAGCAGATCAAGGCCATCCAGACGGAGCTGGGCGATAAGGAAGCCACCGATGTGGATGAGCTGCGCGAGAAATTGGCTGCCACACCCCTGAACGACGAGGCGCGCCAGAAAGCGGAGCGAGAGCTGGAGCGGCTGGCGCACATGGCCCCCGGAACGCCGGAAATCGGCGTCAGCAGGACGTATGTGGAGTGGATTCTGGATTTGCCCTGGGGCAAAACCACGCCGGACAACCTGAACCTGAAACGTGCCGCCGCGGTGCTCAATCAGGATCACTACGGCCTCAAACGCGTAAAGGAACGCATTATCGAGTATCTTGCGGTGCTGCGCATCAAGCAGGATATGAAAGGGCCCATCCTGTGCTTTGTCGGCCCTCCGGGGGTCGGTAAAACCAGCATCGTGCGCGCGATCGCGGAGGCGGTAGGCCGACAGTTTGTGCAGATGTCGCTGGGCGGCGTGCGGGACGAGGCGGAAATCCGCGGCCACCGGCGCACCTATGTGGGGGCGATCCCGGGGCGCATCATTGCGGGCATCAAGCAGGCAGGCACGCAGAACCCGGTATTCCTGCTGGATGAAATTGATAAAATGAGCAGCGACTTCCGCGGCGATCCCGCCTCGGCGCTGCTGGAAGTGCTGGACGCGGAGCAGAACCACGCCTTCCGTGACCATTACATGGAGCTGCCTTTTGACCTGAGCCGCGTGATGTTCATCACCACCGCCAATACGGTGGATACCATCCCGCCTGCGTTGCTGGATCGGTTGGAACTGATTGAGGTGCCCAGCTATACCGATCAGGAAAAGCTGCAGATTGCCAAAAAACATCTGCTGCCCAAACAGATTAAAGCGCACGGCCTTGCGGCAGGCAGCGTGAAGATGAGCGATTCCGTACTGCGCGCCGTGATTGAAGGCTACACCCGCGAGGCGGGCGTGCGTACGCTGGAGCGCACGCTGGCGCGCATCATCCGCAAAGCCGCGGTGGAAACGCTCAACAGCGGGATTGCCACCGTAACCGTGAACGACCGGAAGCTCAAGGAGTATCTGGGCGCCGTGCAGTACCTGCGCGAACCGACCGAGAAGAAGAGCCTTGTCGGCGTCGTAAACGGTCTGGCGGTCACCTCCGTTGGCGGCGAAACGCTGGCGGTGGAATGCACTGTGATGCAGGGCACCGGGAATCTGCAACTGACCGGCAAACTGGGTGATGTGATGCAGGAAAGCGCGAAGGCCGCCCTCTCCTGGGTGCGTGCTCACAGCGACACATGGGGGATCGGCGCGGATTTTTTCAAACAGCATGATATTCACATTCATGTGCCGGAAGGCGCGGTGCCCAAGGATGGGCCTTCCGCAGGCGTGGCGATGATTACCGCGCTGGCGAGCGCGCTGCTGGGCATCCCTGTGCGGCAGGATGTCGCCATGACCGGCGAAATCACGTTGCGCGGGCGTGTGCTGCCCATCGGCGGCCTGAAGGAAAAACTGCTGGCCGCCTACCGCGCGGGGCTCAAGCTGGCTCTCGTGCCCGCAGAAAACCGTAAGGATTTGGAAGATGTACCCGAGAATGTTTTGAAGGCCGTGCGGGTAATGCCTGTGGAGGATGTGACGCAGGTGCTGGCACAGGCGTTGACACGCCCCCTGCCGGAACCGCCGCAGAAACACGGGGATCTTTCGGAACTGAGCACTCCGCTACCGGGCGGCAGCCGGACGTCCGGCTATACGGGGCTGTAAGCGATGGAAATCCAGAAAGCGTTATTCGTGACCAGCCTGGCCGCCTATCGGGAAGAGCCGCCCATTGATCTGCCGCAGCTGGCAGTCGTGGGTAAAAGCAACGTGGGGAAAAGCTCGCTCATCAACACGCTTTGCAACCGACACAAGCTGTGTAAAACCAGCGGCACGCCGGGCAAGACGAGGCTCATCAACGTGTTTCTCATCAACGAACAGTTCCATTTGGTCGATTTGCCGGGTTATGGCTACGCGCGGGTGGACAAGGCGGAGAAGATGCGCTGGGCGGGCATGATGGAAACCTATTTCCACGACAGCACCCTGCTGCGGCATGCGTTGCATCTGGTGGATATCCGCCATGAACCCACGCAGGATGATCTGGAGATGAACCGCTTCTTTCGCGACCGGGGCATTCCCTTTACGGTGGTGGCCACGAAGGCCGACCAGATCAGCCGGGGCGCGCGCAGCAAGCACCTGGCCCCCATCTGCCGCGCACTGCTGGTGCAGCCGTGGGAAGTGATCGTCTTTTCGGCGCTGGACGGAACCGGTCGGGACGATCTGCTGCAAAAAATTGAGGAACGCATCGTTGCGCCGTTGAGCGCAGGCGATGGCTGTGGTACAATCACCTTACAGACAGGTGCCTCAATCCGCGACTGATCTTCGCCGAAGCCCGAACGCGCGGCCCAGTGGAGGATGCCGAAGGGGGAAATTGCATGATCCGTGTGGAAACGCTGGAGGAAACAAAACAGGGGATTCGCGCTTTTATTCGGTTGCCGTACCGGCTTTACCGGAACGACCCTAACTGGGTGCCTCCGATGTATGGCATGCAGCTGAAATTGTTGTTGGGGGAAAACAACCCCCTGCTGCACGGCGAGCATCGCTTCCTGATGGCTTATGACGACGAACGCCCTGTGGCCCGCGTGCTGGCGGGCGTTGATGATCGCCTGAATGAGCGGATCGGGGAAAAGCGCGGCTATATCAGCCTGTTTGAAAGCGAACAGAATCTGGAGTATGCCCGCGCCGTACTGGACGCGGCGACGCAGTACCTGCGTGATCTGGACATGACCCGCGTTGTCGGCCCCAACACGCCGGGCTTCGACGATTTCAGCAAAGGGATGCTGGCGGAAGGCTTTGACGGCCCGCCGATGCTGTTTAACCCTTACAACCCGCCGTATTACAACGAGCTGCTGCTGGCTTACGGCTTTACCAAGCACCGCGACCATTACGCCTACACTTTGCCGCTGGCGGAGTTCCCGGCGCAGACGTACCGGAACCTGAGCGAAATGGCGCAGAAACGTTTTCATTTCCGCGTAGAGCACGTGGATTTAAGCAATGCAAACGCCGAACACCTTTCCGCCGAGGTGGCGGCGGTCATCGACGAATCCTTCCCGGACGACTGGGAGTTGCTGCCCCCCACAAAACAGGATATCCGCGACGAGATGAAGGCACTGCTCCACTACACAAAAAACGACCTGATCGTGATGGCGTACGCGGGGGAACGGCCGGTGGGCATCCTGGTATGCTTCCCGGATTACAACCGGTTGCTGAAACGAACCAACGGCAAGCTGTTTCCCTTCGGGTGGCTGGCGCTGCTGTTTGGCAAGGTGCAGGCGGTGCGTTGCAGCATGATGTTTGTAACGCCCGATTACCGCAACAAAGCCGTGAACGTGGCCCTGACGCTGGCCGCTTACGCGCACGCCCAGCAGATGGGCATCCGCGAGGTGGAAGCCTCCACCATTGACGAAACCAACATCCAGAGCATTCTGGCGACGGAGCGTACCGGCGCAAAGCGCTACCGCACCTACCGTCAGTATGAGATGGAGCTGTAACGGTTACAGCGCACGAGCACCGCAAGCTTTCATCGGTATAAAGCGCGTTTAATGTAAGCGTTCGTTTCTGAACGCGACAGAGCAGCAAAGCCCCGGCCGAACATCACGGTCGGGGCCTTGCTGCTGCCCTGTGACATACACCTTGTGCGTTTACTGTAGCTTAAAACCAAACCATCGGTACAGCCGGGGCTAAAATCCGAAACGTTCAAAGGGCGCAAGTCTCCGTCCATAGAAACGGAAAAGCCTGTCCGGCATTGCCGGGCAGGCTTTTGAAAGCAGATTACGGTTGCGGCGTAGCGGTCGCGTCCGTTTTCAGCGAGCCCAGCGATTGCGTGGGCGCGCCGCATTTCAGGCAGGGGGAAAGCGAATTGTAGGGCGGATCGTCCAACTCACTGTAGAGGAACGAGGCCATTGGCAGGTATTTGGGGTTCACAGCGGAGCAGTTGGGGTCGATGTGGTAATACTTGCCGCCGGTCGCGTTATAGTAAAGCTTGGTGCTCGGGTCCGGGATCGGCGTAACCGTCATGCGGGGCGCGAGGGACTGAACCACCACTTCCTTACCGGTAACCGTTGGCGTAGGCTCCACCGTATCGTTGGTAGCCAGCGAGTTCGGGTCTACGTACCAGTCGACGCCTTCCTTGACCATCAGGATCATAAAGCGGTAACGCACAGGGTCTTTGCCGTTGTTTTTATCGATCAGAGCGCTCATGGTCACGGTGCGGGAACTGTCCGTCGATACACCGGAGATGCCTTCAATGGTGTACTCCTGCGGGGTGCGGTTGCTGATAACCGTGAACAGGGATTGCGCGGCGTTGTCCTGCTGGCTCGCCCAACTGGGCTGCACCAGGCCGACCATATCCTCAATGCGGTTAACCGACCAATAGTCCATGAAGGTGGCAAGACGCTGCTCCGCTTCCGATTCGCCGACGTCTTCCTCGGGAGCGGGCGTTTCCTCCGCACCGGCAGGCGCCATCTGCGGCGAAGCGGAAGGCTCCAGCGTGATCTGCGCGGCGGCGTTGTTCAGGCTTCCGGCGGTCTGCGTCAGGTCGCGGTTGCCGTTGCCGTTTACCAGCATCGCAATCGTGATGATGCTCAGCGCCAGATAGGCAATGGAGACCGTCGTGCGCACCCCGGACGTGAACGATTGCCGATACCAGACGATGCTGAGCGTGATTACCGCCATGATGATGAACAGATAGCGGAGAAAATCAAACGTGTGCGTCACAAACACGCAGGGAATGAACAGCACCGGGAGGATGCCGTACAGAATGACCTTGAGCCATTGTTCGGGGTCCATGGGCGGCTTGGGGGTCGGCATCGCGGGGGAGCCGCCCTCCATGGAAGGGTACGGAGGACGGCCGTAGCCGTTGCCGTTAAAATTCGCGTTCATCATACCCTGCGGATACCCCGGATTGGCATACGGGGACTGCGCCATCCCGTTCATGCCGCCGCCCGGGTAACCGCCGTAGCCACCGCTCACACCGTAGCCGTTCATGCCGGGCATGCTGTTCATCCCGCCCGGCGCGCCGACCGGCTCGCTGCGCATGACATTTGGCGGCATGGCACCGGGTTGCGCGTAAGGGGGCGCAGCATAGCCCTGCGGCATGAAGTTCGCATTGGGCTGCGGCATGGCCCCACCCATCGCCTGCTGGTAAGGCGGCATGACGGGTACATTGCCGGTTTGTAAAAAGTTCGGGTAACCATTCATCGGCTGGTTTGGGTAGAGGTTTTGGCTGGCTGTGGGCATCTGGGGCACACCGCCCATCGGGGGCATTGCGGCAAAGGGCGCACCAGCCACGGGCACCATCGGGTCCTGAAAAGCGCCGGTCGGGGGTAAGAACGGGTTTTGCGCAGGAAAAGGCGCGAGGGGGATTCCGGAATCTGCGGCGGGCTGCTGCGTAAAATCAGGCGTGGGTGACGCCTGTGCCGCAGCCTGCTTCTTGGCATAATTACGCTTTTGCATGCCGTATGTGGGCGTGCTGGCGTATTTTGTGCGGTTGCTGTTCATGCTGCATCTCCTAGGCCATGGCGTTCAGCTTCATGCGGCTCAAGACGCGCGCATTCTTCATGATTATATCACATATTGCAGTTTTGTAAATAAGTTCCCAAATCGTGTAAACGAGCCGTTGCATTTATATGACAAAACCGCACTTTTCGGGCGGCCCGGAGGAGTCAAGGCGGAGAACTTGCGCAAAAAATAGTTCGGGCAAAGCGGTTGCGAAAAAAGCGGCCATCATGTATAATCATCATGCCCTGTTATGCTGTTTTGCATACGGGCCATCATTGCCGGCGATGCGTCCATCGTTGCAAGGAGGCATGTGAAATATGGTTTGCAAAATCAAGAACGAAATCGGCACGGTTTACATCACCGAAGAGGTTATGCTGAAGGTGGTGGGCTATGCCGCGCTCGAATGCTACGGCATCGTGGCGATGTCCAGCAAGAGGGCGAAAGACGGTCTTGTGCAGTGGCTGGGGCGGGAAAACCTGACCAAGGGCGTGCAGCTCCGCCTGGTGGACGATGTGCTCGATGTGGATCTTTTTATTATCGTCGAGTACGGGATTTCCATCGCGGAGGTTTGCAAGACGATTGTGGAAACCGTCCGTTATAAATTGGAAAGCATGACGGGCGTCAAGGTTCGTCACGTGAACATCTCGGTTGAGGGTGTGCGCGTTTAATTTTTGCCTCAGGAGGAAAAACCTTTGGTACAGACGAAAATGATCGACGGCCTGCTGCTGCGCGATATGGTGATGGCGGGCGCGGCAATGCTGGATAAAAACCGCGAAGCGGTGGATGCCCTGAACGTGTTCCCTGTGCCGGACGGCGATACGGGAACCAATATGTCGCTGACGATGGCGTCCGCGATCAAGGAACTGAGCCAAAAGGAATACCTGAGCGCCGGCGAGGCTGCCGAGGCGCTGGCTAAGGGTGCGCTTCGCGGCGCGCGCGGGAACAGCGGCGTCATCACCTCGCAGCTGTACCGTGGCTTTGCCCGTGCGCTGGAGGGGATCGAGAAGATCACCCCGGCGCAGTTTGCAGCCGCCCTTAAGCGCGGTGCCGAAACGGCCTACAAGGCGGTTATGAAGCCCAAGGAAGGCACCATCCTGACGGTCGCGCGCGTGATTGCCGAAGACGCGGTTCGCCAGGCCGAAGCCGCACCCGAGGATTACGATGCGCTGTTTGATGCTATCCTGACCACGGGCGACGCGATTTTGAAGAAAACCCAGCAGATGCTGCCCGCGCTGACCCAGGCGGGCGTGGTGGACGCGGGTGGCCGCGGCCTGCTGCTTTTATACATGGGCTATGCGGCCGTGCTCAAAGGCGAGGAAATCCCCGAGGAGCGGATGGAGTTCCAAAACGACGGCGAGGCCGCCTTTGAGGATGACCACAACGCGCTTGAAGAGATCACCTACGCATATTGTACCGAGTTTTTAATCCA
Source organism: Candidatus Limiplasma sp. (assembly GCA_963666755.2). Classification (GTDB taxonomy): domain Bacteria; phylum Bacillota; class Clostridia; order Christensenellales; family Aristaeellaceae; genus CAXXOK01. The sequence continues at coordinate 1,456,662 of CAXXGW010000009.1, read as the reverse complement.
AAACCTGTTTGCCGATATTATGGAAGAAGATATCGACTCCTTCCGCCGCCGCTTGAACCGAATAGGGGATTGCGTGCTGGTGGTGGGGGATTTATCCCTCATTAAGGTGCACGTGCATACCAACGAGCCCGGCAAAGCGCTGGAATACGGCCAGTCGCTGGGCGAGCTGGTTAACCTGAAAATTGAAAACATGGTGCAGCAGCGCCGCGATAAAGCTGCCGAGAGCGGTAATAAGGAGAAGCCCGTTACGCCGCCCAAGCCTTTCGGCATGGTCGCTGTTTCGCTGGGCGATGGGTTCCATCAGATTTTCAGCGACCTGGGCGTGGATCAGATCGTTGAGGGCGGCCAGACTATGAACCCGAGCATTGAGGATATCAGCGCCGCCATTGCACGGGTAAACGCGAAATGCGTGTTTGTGCTGCCCAACAACGGCAACGTAATCCTGGCCGCGCAGCAGGCGGCGCAGCTGATTGAGGATCGGCAGGTGCTGGTGATCCCCACCAAGAATGTGGCGATGGGAATCGCCGCGGCGGTCGCCTTTCAGGCGGAAGTCAATGCCGAAACCAACGCCGCCCGCATGGAGGAGGCCGCGCAACGGGTGCGCACCGGCACCGTGACCTATGCCGTGCGCGACAGCGATATGGACGATCTGCACATCAAGCAGGGGGACATTATCGGCCTTTACAACGGTAAAATTGTAGTGGACGGCCACGATATCCACGATGTGGCGCTAGAGCTTATGCAGGCGATTGTAACCGAGGATGACGAGCTGATAACCGTCTACTTCGGTAAAGAAGTGGCCCAGCCCGATGCGCAGGCGCTGACGGATGAAATCGCCGAGAAGTTCGACGATTGTGATGTCGAAATCCATCAGGGCGGCCAGCCGCTGTATTATTATCTGATCTCGGTGGAGTAAGATGGAACTGCGCGACCTTCAGGGCGTCGGCAAAACGCGATTGGCAGCATTACACGCAGCGGGCATCGACTCGTTGCGTGATCTTTTATTTGCGGCACCCATCCGTTATCAGGATTTTGCGGCCCAAACCCCCGTTGCGGATGCGCACGACGGTGAGCGGGCCGCCCTTTGCGTACAGCGCACCGGGGAGCCGAAACTGGCGCGCCACGGAAAGCTGAGCCGCGTCACCTGCCTGTTTGCGGACGAAAGCGGAGAGGTGACGGCCTGCTGGTTTAACCAGCCCTGGATGCGGGATGCGCTTGCCGGGCGGTCGCAAACAATCCTCTACGGCAAGGTGGAGCAGAGCGCGCGCAAGGTGCGCATCCTGAACCCCTCGCTGGAGGAACGGCTGCGCGTTGCGCCGGTATATAAACCGATGGACGGCGTGCCGCCTAAAACGCGGGAAGCGCTGGTGACGCAGGCCCTTTGCGAAGCGGAGGCGCTCTGCCCCGAAACGTTACCGCCTGCGATGCTTGCGCAATATACCCTTTTACCGTTGCCGGAGGCATTGCGCGCGCTGCACCGACCGGCCACCGTCGAGCAGGCGCGTCAGGGGCAAAGGCGTTTTGCTTTGAGCAGATGCTGCTGTATCAGATTGCGGTGCGTGAACTCAAGCACACCCGGCAGGCCGGGTATGCGATGGCTGTGCCATCCGGGGCGGAGGACGCCTTCTGGGCGACCCTTCCCTTTGCGCCGACCGCTGCCCAGCTGCGTACGCTGCGTGAAATTGCCGACGATCTGCGCAAGCCGCTTGCCATGGCCCGGATGGTGCAGGGGGATGTGGGCTGCGGAAAGACTGCCGTAGCGTTCGGCGCCATCCGGGTATGCGTGCAGGCGGGCTATCAGGCGGCTTTAATGGCGCCGACGGAAATTTTGGCGCGCCAGCATCTGGATAGCGCACGCTGCCTGCTGGAGCCGCTTGGCATTCATTGCGGCCTGCTTTTGGGCGGCATGCCCGCGAAGGAGCGCCGCGCTGCGCTGGAAGCCATTGCTAGCGGGGCGTGGCAGCTGGTGATCGGCACCCACGCACTGATTGGCGAAGGCGTGCGGTATGCGCGCCTGGGGCTGTGCGTCACAGACGAGCAGCATCGTTTTGGGGTGGAGCAGCGCACGCGGCTCCTGCGCAAGGGGGGCGACCTGCCGCCTCACCTGCTGGTAATGAGCGCAACCCCGATCCCGCGCACGCTGGCGCTGGCGATGTTTGGGGATTTGGACGTATCCGTGATTGACGAACTGCCCCCCGGACGCACACCGGTGCGAACGCGCATCGTGCCCGAGGAAAAACGGCGTGAAATGTACCTGTATGTGCGCAACGCGCTGCAAGCCGGTCGGCAGGCATATGTTGTCTGCCCTCTGGTGGAGGAGGACGAAGCCGACGAGCAGCGCAAGGCGGTGGAAAGCCATTACGAAACGCTCTGTCGCGGGCCGTTCAAAGGGATTCCAGTCGGGCTTACACACGGCAGGCAGCCCTCCGGCGAAAAGGCGGAAGTGCTGCATGCGTTTGGGGAAGGGCGGCTGGCCGCGCTGGTAGCGACTACCGTAATCGAGGTTGGGGTCAATGTACCCAATGCCACGATCATGGTGGTGGAGAACGCCGAACGCTACGGCCTTGCGCAGCTGCACCAGCTGCGTGGCCGCGTGGGGCGTGGCGAGGGTGAAAGCTGGTGCTTTCTGGTGGGCAGGGAAAACGACCGCCTGCGTGTGCTCACCCATACCAACGATGGGTTTGAGGTGGCGCTGCAGGATTTGGGCCAGCGTGGCCCGGGCGAATTGCTTGGCACCCGCCAGCACGGCGTATCCCTGCTGCCGGGCGGGGTGGAGCTGGGCAATGTTCAGCTGCTCAAGGATGCAGCAACCTGTGCGGAAACCTTGGCAACGGACAAATCGTTTGCCGAGGCCTATGCTGCGCTGCGCGACCGCGCGCTGGAGCTGATGCGCAACACCCTGCGGGATGTTTCTGTCAGTTAAAGCGTAAGCGGCTTTCTCCGGCATGGTTGATCTGCCGAAAGGCTGCCATGTTGAAAACCGTGCCGCAACGTTGTACAATAGTCGGCGAAGGGGATGCGTTATGCATATTGTGCTGGTACAGCCGGAGATTCCGCAGAATACGGGCAATATCGCCCGCACCTGCGCCGCCACGGGGTGCATGCTGCACCTGATTAAACCCCTCGGGTTTTCGCTGGACGACCGCTACCTGAAACGTGCCGGGCTGGATTACTGGCATATGATGGCATACCGTGTGTATGAACATTTCGACGATCTGCTGCGCGCTTACCCGGACGCGGCTCTGCATTTTTTAACGACCAAGGCGCCGCGCAGCTATACCGAGGTAGGCTATGGCGCGGATGATTTTCTGGTGTTCGGCTGCGAAACACGCGGCCTGCCGGAAAGCCTGCTAACCCGCGCGTATGATCGCTGCGTACGCATTCCCATGGTGCCGGGTGCACGCAGCCTGAACCTGAGCAATTCCGTAGCCATCGTTACCTACGAGGCGTTGCGCCAGCAGGGGTTTGCCAACCTCCAGCAGGCAGGCGCCCTGACCGGTAGGGATGACGAGGTTGAGCCATGGATGGACTATCTGTAGCCCCTTGCGTTTGAACACCCGGAAGGAGGCATGCCCGATGCACAAGCGTAACGCACAGCCGCCGTACGATCCTCCCTACGAACCGGAACCGGAGGATCAGGAGGTTTCCTATATCGATTACTCTCAATCCGGCTTTGAGGAAGAGGAATACTCCGATTACAGCGAAGAGCTGGACGATAGCCACCGTTTTCATGTGGCGATGAATGTATTTGACCTCATCAGCGTTCTGGCCGGGCTTGCGGTCATCCTGATTCTGGTAGCGCTGCTCGTAAGCCTGATTACATGGTTACAGAGCGACATTACCCAATCCTTCACGCTGCTTACCTCGCAGCTGAAATAATGGCGGAAGGGGGCAACCCGATGCAAACCACATGGGCAACGCTTGCGCAGGCGATTGCCGATTGCACGGCATGCCCCCTGTGCGAGGGCTGTCGGCAGAAGGTGCCCGGGCAAGGCGACCCTGCCGCACCGCTGATGCTGATCGGCGAAGGCCCCGGCGAGCAGGAGGATAAGCAGGGCGCGGCATTCGTCGGCCCCGCGGGACAGTTGCTTACGCGAATGCTGGAGGCAATCAGCCTGCCTCGCGAACGCGTCTACATTTGCAACATCGTCAAGTGCCGCCCGCCGCAGAACAGAACACCCCTGCCGGATGAGGTGCTGGCTTGTTCGCCGCACCTGCGCGCACAATGGGCGCTGGTACAGCCCCGTGCGGTGCTGTTGCTGGGGGCTACCGCGGTGCGCGGCGTGCTGGGAGAGAACTACCGCATTACCCGTTGCCGCGGCCAATGGTTTGAGCGCGGCGGCGTGCCCGTGCTGGCGACGTACCACCCCTCCGCGTTGCTGCGCGACCAGAGTAAAAAGCGTGAAGCCTGGGAGGATCTCAAACTGGTTCGGCAAAAGCTGCTGGAACTGCAGCTGTATCCGGATTTGCTGAAAGGGGAATCCTGATGGTGCAACCGTCTTTGCAGGCACTATACGCCCAGTGTACCGCCTCCTGTGCCGCAACATGGCCGCAGGAGGCGGATGCGCTTGTGTTCGGCGAGGGGTGCGATCAGGCACCGCCGCTGATGCTGATCGGCGAAGCGCCGGGGGAGCAGGAAGCGCGGCAGGGGCGTCCCTTCGTTGGCAAAGCAGGCCAGAATCTGAGCGCGTTTGTGCAGGTGCTGGGCTTACCCCGCGAAGCGCTGTATATTACCAATGTGGTTAAATTCCGCCCCAAGCGCATCAGCCCAGCGGGGCGCACCGTCAACCGCCCCCCCGCGCGGCAGGAAATTGCTTTTTTTACCCCGTGGCTGTACCGGGAAATCGCGCTTGTGCGCCCGCGTGCGCTGGTTACGCTGGGTAATGTGGCCTTGCACGCGTTTATGCCGCCCGAGCGGATGATTGGCGATTGCCATGGGCAGTGGATACAAATAGAGGTTCCGGTTGCGGATGCTGGCGAGGAGGCGTACGCGCTTTTTCCGCTGTACCACCCTGCGTCGGTGATCTACAACCGCGCGTTGCTTAGCGTATATCAGCGTGATCTGGAGCTGCTGTCGCAAACCTTGACGGGTGTGCCAAAATAAAACCGGGATATGATGATGTAGTGCATCGCGGCTGTTTTCGGCGATTTCCCGCGCTATGACATGGGGAATGACAGTTGGATCGGGTTTTCGCTGTTTTGATCCGTACGCGTGGGACAATCTCCGTCCCCCTGTGTTAAGATGCAGGCATCCAGAAAGGGGGAAAGCCGGATGATCGAGTTTTTGGCAGCTAACCTGCCCATCGTCATCTGTTTCCTGGTTGGCGTAGCGTTACTGGTCGCCGAGGTGTTCATGCCCGGGTTCGGCATTGCGGGCATTTCCGGTATTGTGCTGGAGATCATCAGCATCGTCCTTACCTACCTGAAATACGGCGGGCTGGCCTCGCTGGGGCTTACAGTGGTGATTCTGGCCGTAATCGGCATTTCCATATCGGTTTCTCTGCGCTCCGCCACGCGAGGTCGGCTTTCCAAATCGCCGATTATCCTGCATCAGGCCGAAACGTCTGCGGAGGGTTACAACGCAACGACCGATATGGAAGTGTTTCTGGGCAAGGAAGGGCAAACCGTTACGGTGCTGCGCCCCACTGGCATGGCCGAGTTTGACGGCGTAAAGCTGAATGTGGTTTCCGACGGGGAGTATATTCCCAAAGGGACGCCCGTGCGGGTGGATAGGGTCGAAGGGGTGCGCGTCGTAGTGCGCAGGCAGCCTGCCCCCGCACAGCCGGCCGCTCCGGCTGCGCAAGCCTGATTGACTTGAACCCGAACTGAGGAAATTTCGCTTACAACACTGTGCAGCACCCGGAACATCCGGCCGGGAGCGATGCTGAACAACGGATAGCCTGTTACCCAGGCAAGAGGAGGTTATTCACTTGTTTCAAACTCTCATGGCAACCTTATCGGCGTCGGGGTATATCTCCGATACGCAAGTAAGCTCCATCCTGTGGATCGTGCTGGCGCTGGTGCTGGCGTTCGTCCTGATTGTGGTGTTCCTGCGCTTTGTGCCGGTGGGCCTGTGGATTACGTCGCTGGCCGCGGGTGTGCACGTAAGCATCGGTTCGCTGATCGGCATGCGACTCCGCCGCATCCAACCCAAGCGGCTGGTCGAGCCCCTGATCCGCGCCCGAAAAGCCGGTTTGGATATGACGCTTTCCAAGCTGGAAACGCATTTTCTGGCAGGCGGCAATGTGGATCGTGTCATCAACGCACTGATCGCGGCGCAACGTTCCAACATCGAAATGCCGTTTGAAAAAGCCAGCGCTATTGATCTGGCCGGGCGCGACGTCCTGCAGGCCGTGCAGATGAGCGTAACCCCGAAAGTGATCGAAACGCCCGTCGTGGCCGCTATCGCCAAGGACGGTATCGAGCTGCGCGCCAAAGCGCGTGTGACGGTGCGCACCAACATCGAGCGGCTGGTCGGCGGCGCAGGGGAAGAAACCATCATCGCCCGTGTAGGCGAGGGTATTGTGACCACCGTCGGTTCTGCCGAAACCCATAAGCAGGTTTTAGAAAACCCTGACCTGATCAGCCAGACGGTGCTGAGCAAAGGGCTGGATGCCGGTACGGCCTATGAAATTCTCTCCATTGATATTGCCGATGTGGATGTGGGCCGCAACGTGGGCGCACAGCTGCAGATGGATCAGGCGGAGGCCGACCGCCACATTGCGCAGGCCCGCGCCGAAGAGCGCCGCGCTATGGCTGTGGCGCATGAGCAGGAAATGAAGGCCTCCGTGCAGGAGATGCGCGCCCGCGTGGTCGAGGCCGAAGCCGAAGTGCCCAAGGCGCTGGCTGCCGCGCTGCGCGAGGGTAAACTGGGCGTGATGGAATACTACCAGATGAAGAACACGATGGCTGACACCGAAATGCGCGAAGGCATTGCCAAAGCTGCCACACCCGCCGTGATCCCCGGCGACCTGGGCGGGCGTAATGAAAAGAAGTAACGGACTGTGCGCGTCGGGAGCCGTAAGGCTCCCGACGCGATCATCGAGGTGAATAGCATGGAAGGACTGATTGTCCTTGCCGTTTTGTATTTTCTGTTCCGGGCGATTGCCCGCAAAGGCCGCGAGGTAACGGCCAATGTGCGCCGCGGTAACGAAGCGCCGATGTCGGCCGCTACGCCTGTCAAGCCGCAAAGCGCACCGGTCAAGCGTACCAATCCGCCCGCGCCGCGTCCGACGCAGCGCGCGCTGCCCACCACGAAACCCCGGATGCAAACAGCGCTGGAAAATGCGTCTACCGAAGGCGAGGCGGCCTATAAGCCCATCCAGCCCTCCGTACGGCTGAATGCAACGTTGGGGCCTTATACGGGCAGTATGGGAGCTACGCCCATGGAAGGGCTGCCCTCCATGGAGGGCTCGGATACCTGTGACCCGTCGTTGGAGCACGGGCGCACATTCACCCCACGTGTGGCGGCCTATGCGATGGGAGAACAGCAGCCCACCGAGCCTGTGCTGCCGGAAGCCTGGAATGCCAAGGCGTTGGTGCAGGGTGTGGTGATGCAGGAAATTCTGAACCGACCGCGCACAGGGAGATATACAAATGGATTGCATTAAAGTACTGATCGCCGACGACGAGCCGGGGATGCGCAGCGTGCTCAAGCACATTCTGGACAAGGTGGATGGCTTCACCCTGATGGGGGAAGCGGTGGACGGAGAGGAAACGATCCGTCAGGCGGAGGCGCTCAAGCCGGATGTGGTATTCCTGGATGTGGAAATGCCCAAAATGACCGGCGTGGAATGCGCGCGACTGATCCAGGACATGAACCCCACAACCGTGATGGTGTTTGCCACAGCGCACGATGCGTACATGAGCGACGCTTTTGAGGTGTATGCCTTCGACTATCTGGTAAAGCCCTTTAAGGTGGAGCGCGTGGTGCAGACGCTGGAGCGGATTCGTGATCGCATTCAGTGCCGCGTCGCCCCCACGGAGGAAGCGCCCCGTGTGCTGACAGCCGACCGCAAACCTGTCAGCGGCAGGCTGATGCTGCGCCACCGCGACGGCGTGAGCTTTATCGACTTGAACGACATCCTGCTGGTGCAGCGTGAGGATCGCGCCACGGTGCTCTATACCCGTGACGACGGTCGCTTTGTGACCGGCGATTCGTTAGCGGAAATGGAGGAGCGTCTGCCGCGCGACGTGTTTTTCCGCTGCCATAAAAGCTATATTATCAACCTCAACCACATGAAGGACATTACACCTTACGGGCGTTGGACCTATGTGGTACGGTTGCAGGGCACCAAGCACGATGCGCTGATTACCCACGAAAAATACGAGGAACTGGAAAACCTGTTCCGTTAAAAAGATCAGCCGCCTGCGCGCAGGGATGCGACCGGAGGCGGCTGTACCATTGGAGGAAGCCCTATGCAAGCCAAAATCCTGACGCCGCCGCGCGGCAATGTCTGTTATTGGGTGGATGCTGTGCCCGGTGCGAAAGCACTGGTGCTGCTGCATGGTCTGACGGCCGACCATACCCTGTTTGATCAGCAGGTAAAGGCGCTTGCGGGCCGCTACACGCTTCTGCTGTGGGATGCGCCCGCGCACGGAGCCTCGCGCCCATACCGGGACTTTACCTACGCGCATGCGGTGGAAGACCTGCTGGCCATACTGGATGCGGAAGGGCTGGAGCGTGTGACGCTCGTGGGGCAATCCATGGGCGGCTTTGTGGCGCAGGCGTTCATTGCCGAACACCCACAGCGTGTGGAAGGGTTCGTTGGCATCGACACCTGCCCGCTGGGGGAAGATTACTATTCCCGCTCGGATCGGTGGTGGCTCAGACAAGTGGAGGGCATGGCGCTCTGGTATCCGTTGCCGCTGCTTCGCTGGGCCATGACACGCCAATGCGCGCGCACCCCGTATGGCAGGGCCAATATGCGCGCCATCCTGCAGCAGTATGGTAAACGGGAACTGTGCCGCCTGATGGGGCTGGGTTTCGGCGACTTTCTGACCATCAACCGCGATATAACAATACCCTGCCCAACCCTGTTGATGATAGGGGAATTCGACAAAACCGGCAAAGTGCGTCAGTATTGCGATGCCTGGCACGAAAAGACCGGGTTCCCACTGCTGGTGATCGCGAACGCGGCGCACAACGCCAATGCAGACCAGCCGGAGAGGGTCAATCAGGCGATTCAACAGTTTTTGGATGGGCTGGGCCGCTCTCCCGACAAAGCAAACGCGTAGCAGAACTCCAAAAGCTGAATAGTTAACAGCGCGGGCATCCGATTTGGTTCGGGCACCCGCGCTGTTTCTGTCTGTGTAAAGTTATAGGGCTTGGCATTTCAAACCTAAACTATACGGCTGCTGTGCAGAGCTACCCGGACGCTCAGTCTGTAAGGGCCAAACGCAGCACGCGCTCCACAATCTCTTTGGAGCAGGCGCCCTCGTGCTCTTTATGCCCTTCGACGTAAAAAGTGGGCACATACCAATAATCATAACGGTCTGCCAGAGCGCGGTTGCGGATTTCATCAATGCGCTCGATTTCGACCGCGCCCAGTTCGGGGTGCTCGGCCTGTACATCCCGGATCCAGTTTTCGGCGGCGCGACAATAGGGGCAACCGGGCATATAGAACAGCTGTACCTTTTTCATAAACAACGCCTCGCTCTCCGCACCGGCAGACAATCTGCCGACGCTGCGTTTTTTCTACACGGTTTTTGGGTGTGGTGAAACGGATTTTCTTGCGCTACGGGACAATCGGATCGGGACGGAAACCGAACGGAACCGCATAGATCGGCAGGTAACGGAGCACCTCCTCGATGCGCACGCTGTGGAACAGAGTCAGGCAGGGAGCCTCTGCCGTCAAGTTAGGACAAACGGCGGCAGGTAATGCCTGCGCATGGCGCGCCAGCGTGATGTGCGGGGTGAAGGGCTGGGCATCGAATGCCTCTCCGGCGGCGGTAAGCGTCGAACGTAAATCATGGCTTAACGACAGCAGCGGTGGGGTGGGCTTGACCGCCGCATACAGCAGGTATCGCTGCCCCTGCGGGAAAGTGCCCAGCCCTGTAACGGAAAGCGTTAGCGGCGTATGGCGCCTGGCGATACCTGAAAGCAAAGCCTCCAGCGTATGTAAAGCTTCCGGGGCGCGCTCCCCCAGATAGGCAAGGGTCAGGTGATACAGTTCCGGCGCCGGATAACGCCCGGGCACCGTCGCCTGTAACCCTCGCGCGACCTTCGCAAGCGTAGCCTGTGCAGTTCCGCCAACTGGAAAGCCGATAAAAAGCCGCATGATTCCCTCCAACCATCGTGGGCAAGTGCTACGAGTTATTCCTTGGATCGCTTATTACGGCCGGGGTCCATCCTCCAATGTCAATGTGGTGGAAAAGACAACCACCGCATATCCTGTTACGCTCACCTCCACAGGGTCTCCGCCCTCCACGCGCACACGCACCTCCATCTGTCCCTTGCGGCCGATGGCTTCGCCCTGCACGGCGGTAAAGGCGGCAATGTTGTTCTGCGGCGCAAGCAGGCCATACCGCACCAGATATGCACCCAGAGGGCCGTTTGCGTTTCCGGTGACCGGATCCTCCGCGATGCCAATGGCAGGGGCGAACATGCGCCCGTGCACCAGCGCTTCCTCATCCGGGTGCAGCGTGAAGGCATAATACCCGTTGCAGCCAATCTCGGCACTCAGGCGCGCAAGGGCGGGCAAGTCCGGGGTCAGGGCATGCAGTCGGTTGCGGTCGCGCAGGGGAATCATCACTTTGGAATGCCCGGCGGATACGATGCGCACAGGGCAATCCGTCCGCAGGTCATCCGTGGTCAGCTGCATGGCGCAAAGCAGACGCTCACGCTGGGTATCCTTAAGCTCGCTTCCAAATTGTACGGTTCCCTGCGTCATGGTAATGCGGTACGCATCCCCCTCACGGGTCACTTGCACGGGGAGCACGCCCGCGCCCGTGCGCTGCAACACGCGTGCCTCCGCAAGCTTCAGTTCCAGCGCGCGCACGGTATGCGCCGCGATGGTTGCGTGCCCGCAAAGTGGCACTTCACGCAGGGGGGTAAAAAACCGCACCCACACATCATGGGCCGAATCGCTGGGGGAGAGCAGAAAGGCCGTTTCGGAATTGTTCAGTTCGCGCGCAATCTGCTGCATTTCCCGTTCGCTCAAGCCGTCCGCATCGGGCACAACGCCCGCCGGATTGCCGGTAAACTTGGTGCGCGTAAACGCATCCACCTGATAAAGCCGATAAGTGCGCATGGCACAGACTCCTCTCGTTCAAACCGGAACCGTACCGCGGGCACGGGTTCCGCGTTATTATACGCCTCCGCGCCATGCGGCGCAAGCACAGAACCTCCGGCGCTGTGGGGATCGGCAACGATGCAGGGGTTAAAAGAACGCCTGCACAATTTGTGCAAGCGCTGTATTTATTGGTTTGTTTTAGCGCACGACGCCCTTCATGGCGTTGCCGCGTTCCCGGCGCGCAATGCCGGAGAAAATGCGGTTGATGACGTAGTAGATCAGCGCCACCAACAGGTAAAGCACCAAAATATCCTCCGCGGTTACGATGGTGCGGTGGGCGGCCACAATCTTGCTGGTAAACGAAAGCTCGTAGGTGCCTACGATTGCGCAGAAGGATGTATCCTTGATGGTGGTCACAAACTGGGAAATCAGAGGGGAGCGGATGCGCCGCATGGCCTGCGGGATCACCACATACCACATGGTTTGCAGCCGGCTGAACCCCTGCGAGGAGGCGGCTTCCCACTGGCCCTTGTTTACGGAGTTGAGGCCGCCGCGTACAATCTCCGCTACGATGGCGGAGGTAAACACCGTCATCGCGGCGATGCCGCTCTCCAACGGCGGCAGCTTGGTCATGAACCGCATCGAGATGATGAACAGCGTCAGCGGGATGTTACGCACCAGCTCGATGTAAACGGCTGCAACGCCGCTTGCGAGCTTGCCCCTGGAGTTGCGCATCAGCCCCAGCACGGTGCCGAACACAAGGCTCAGCAGGATGGAAACCGCCGCGATGTACAGGGTGTTGAGCAGCCCCTGCCCTAAAAACAACAGGATTTTGGGGGTAAATACGACGGAAAACGCAGTAGCCCACTTCTCAAACATTGCGGACGCTCCGTTTCTCCATCCGGCGGGCAAGCAGCGAGATGGGCAGGCAAATAATCAGGTACAGTACGCCGGTCATTACAAAGGTGGGGCCGTAAATCAGGTTGCTGCCGCTCCAACTGTCGGCGCAATACATCAGCTCGCCCCCGGCGATTACCGCCAGCACCGAGGAGTTTTTTATCAGATTGACCGCCTGATTGGTCATAGGGGGGAGGCCGATCTTAATCGCCTGCGGCAAGATCACATGATACATCGATTGCAGATAGCTGAACCCCTGACTGTGCGCGGCCTCCTGTTGCCCGGTGGGCACAGCCTTGATGGCGCTGCGCACGATGTCCGCCGCGTAAGCGCCTGTATAGAGGGCCAGGCCCATCACCCCGATGGTGACGACGCCCAGACGGATGCCCAATTTGGGGAGCACGTTATAATAGATGAAAATCTGAATGACCAGCGGCGTGTTCTGAAAAAAGGACATGTAGCCCTTGCACACCGCAATCACTATCTTGTGGTGGCCGCAAAGCAGCATGCCGACGATCAGCCCGATCACCAGCGTAAAGAACAGCCCGAGGAAAGAAATGTACAGGGTACGTAAAAAGCCCTGTGCAAAAAATGTCCAGTCCCCAAACCATGTTTGCCAGTTCTGAATGGAAAACGGTCCCGTCACGGTCGGCACACCCCCATGCACGAACGGGAGCGGAGGCTTAACAAGCCTCCGCTCGCGCGTTCGAAATGAATTACGTCACTTGGTCGGCGCGGGGGTATCGGTCGGGTTGGCGGCAAGCTCCGCGGCGGCGGCCCACAGGTCTACGCCATACTTGTCAACAACGGACCAATCCACGGTGGGCAGATTCCACGTGGCAACCAGCGCGTCCATAGAGCCATCGGCACGCATGGCGGCGATGGTCGCATCCGCAACGCCCAGAAGACCCTCGTTGCCCTTCTTGACGGCCACGCCGTAGGGCTGCGCGGCAAAGCTGTCGGGCAGGAGCACGGTGGTGTCGTCAAGATAGCCCATCAGGATCGCCTTATCCACGGAGAAGCATGCAACGCGGCCGGAATCCAGCGCGGCCTTGATGTCCGGGTAGGTGGGGAATTCCGCAAAATCGACCTTCATGCTAGCGGCGTCGGCAGCTTTCTGCAGCGCGTCGCGGGTGGTGGCGGACTGGGCTACGCCGATGGTCTTGCCGGCCAGATCGGCAAAGCTCTTGATGCCGCTGTCCTTGCCGACCAGCAGACCGATCGCGTCCACATAGTAGGGCTTGGAGAAATCATACTGCAAAATTCGGTCGGGTTTGATGGTAAAGGTGGCGATCACCATGTCCAGCTCGCCGGTGTCCAGAAGCGGGCCGCGGGTCTTGGCGGTCACGGCGGTAAACTCTACCGCGTTCGCGTCGCCCAGGATTGCCTGGGCCATTTTGCGCGCCAGGTCGATTTCCAACCCCTGGAATTCGCCGCCGAGTTCCTGATACCCGAAGCTGGGCACGTCCGCTTTTACGCCTACGAGCAGCTTGCCGCGCGCCTTCACGGCGGCGATGTCGGCCGGATCCTCGGCCAGAGCGGACACCAGGGTGCACAGCGCCAACATCAGGACCAGGGCGAAACTAAGCCATTTCTTCATTCGTCTCCATCCTCCCGTTTCTAGTGTAATATTTTCCCCAGGAACGTGGTGGTGCGATCATTCCGGGGGTGATGAAACACCTGCTCCGGTGCGCCATCCTCAAGGATTGTGCCTCCGTCCAAAAACAGCACGCGATCGGCGATGTGCTCGGCAAACTTCATTTCATGCGTCACGAACAGCATCGTGATTTCCGTTTCCTTGGCCACGCGCTCCATGATGTCCAGCACTTCCTGGATCATCTCCGGGTCGAGGGCGGAAGTGGGTTCGTCAAACAGCATGATCTTGGGCCGCATGGTCAGCGCCCGGGCAATGGCCACGCGCTGCTGCTGCCCGCCTGAAAGCTGGCTGGGGTATGCGTCGGCTTTGTCGGCAATGTTCACCTCGCGCAGGTTGTTCATGGCCCTTTCCATGACATCGGCGCGGCTCTCGTGCTTAAGCACGATGGGCGCCATGGTCAGGTTCTCCAACACCGTTTTATGCGGGTAAAGGTTGAAGTTTTGAAAGACCATGCCGATATCCTGCCGCGCCTGGCAGAGCATGCGGTTGGTCATGCTGGAGATGGAAACCCCGTCGATAAACACGTTGCCCTTGCCGGGGCGTTCAAACATGTTGATCGTACGCAGCAGCGTGCTTTTACCACTGCCGCTGGGGCCAATGATGACGGTCCTGGAACCGGAAGCGATTTCCAGGCTGATCCCCTTCAACACTTCCAAAGGCCCAAAACTGACCCAAACGTCATCGAAAACGATCAAATCCTGCCCCTCCTGTTCATCATTGGAAAAAGCACGACGTGCGTGAGAGCATCCTCGCTCGGCACGGCGCATCGCGCTTTGGATTGGCAATATTGTATCCCAAGCGGGTGCATAAAGTCAATCGAGAGGCTTCAAAATACAGCGTAAAAACAATCTGGAAAGCCTTAATCTGCAATATTTCGAGTGCGGAAGTGCAACCGCGCGGCATGGGTTGCATAAGCCATGGCGATTGTGGTAAAGTAAGGAAAACGGGGCGGGAAATGTTTAGAACGCACCGGCGAGGGGATCCGCTTGAAGAACGATCGGCTGTTTCAGCTTTTATACCGGCTGCTGGAAACGGGTGGCGCCTCCGCGCCGGAACTGGCGGCCGCGCTGGAGGTTTCGGTGCGCACCATCTACCGGGATGTGGAGGCGCTCAGCGCGGCGGGCGTGCCCGTGTACACCTCGCCCGGCAAGGGCGGCGGCATTGCGCTGTTGTCCGGGTATACGCTGGATAAGGCCTTGCTGTCCGATGAGGAGCAGAACCAGATTCTGTTTGCTATCCAGAGCCTGCGTGCCACCGAGCAGGAAACGGGTGCGCTGCTGTCCAAGCTGGGCGTTGTGTTCCGTAAACCTCCGGTTTCCTGGATTGAGGTGGATTTTTCCCGCTGGGGGTTCGGCCGTGTGGATCACAACCGCTTTGAAACCCTCAAGGACGCGATCCTCCAAAGGAAGGCGCTGCGCATTGTCTACTGCGGCGCCTCCGGTGAAACGGCGGAGCGGTGCGTTTGCCCCCTCAAGCTGGTTTTTAAGGATAAGAACTGGTACCTGCAGGCGTTTTGCCGCCGTGCGGAGGATTACCGGCTGTTTAAGGTGAACCGCATCCTGACTTTGGAGCCGACGGACGAAGTGTTCGCGCCGCCGCCGGGTACGCCGCCCGCGGTGGAGCCGGTGCCGTTGCCGATGGCCGAACCGGTGCGCGTATGCCTGCGCTTTCCCCAGCGGATGGCTTACCGGGTTTTTGATGATTTTATGCCGGATTGCATCGCACACCTTGCCGACGGCGGCTATCTGGTAACCGCCGACCTGCCCACGGGGGAGTGGCTGCCCGGCTACCTGTTCGGCTTCGGCACCGATGTGGAGATTCTTCACCCCGCCTCGCTTCGCCGCATGGTCATCGACTGGGCGCAGAAAATTGCGCAGCATCATCAAAACCTGACAGACTGATGTCAGGTTCCCTGCCTTACAATGAGAACGTGCGATGGAAAACCATCGATACAGAACCAAAAACGGGAGGGATATCCATGGAAGAACGGTATTGCCAGAGCTGCGCGATGCCCATGGGAAATGACGATTCGCTGTGCGGCACCGAAAAGGATGGGGCACTGAACAAGGATTACTGCAAGTATTGCTATCAGGACGGGGCGTTCACCTTCCACGGCACCATGCAGGAGATGATTGACTTTTGCGTGAAGCCGATGCTGGAAGCCGACCCCACGATGACCGAGGCGACCGCACGCGCCATGCTCAACCAGGCAATGCCTGCCCTGAAACGCTGGCAAAAGGCGTAAACATTCAAAGGGAATAAGGAGGTACGCGTGCATGGACTGGAACGCATGTTACCCGCGTGACCTGCAGCCGGAACGGGCGCAGATCGATGCTTTCATAGACAGCCCCCAATGGAACGCGTTGGTGGCGCATCTGGAAGGCGAGCTGGGCATCCGCCCGGCGGAGGAGCATAGCCGCTGCTCCGGCGCACCCGGGTGGAACCTAAAGTATCGCAAGGGTGGGCGTTCGCTGTGCACGGTGTACCCCCGATCGGGGTATGTAACCTGCCTGCTGTCGCTGGGCGCGCAGGAGGCGACCGAGGCGGAGCTGATTGTGCAAAGCGGCACGGAGTATCTGCAAACGCTGTACCGACAGGCGAAACCGCTGAACGGCTCGCGCTGGCTCATGGTGGACGTGAAGGACGACGAAATTCTGCAGGATGTAATCCGCCTGATCGGCCTGCGGCTGAAACCGGTCCGCAGATAGGCAAGCGCTCGCAGGCAAAGGAACCTGTCATGAGCCGGAACCGTGAGGCGCGGAACCAAAGGCCCGGCCCGCGGCTCTGCCCGGATAGGATGTGTAAAACTGTTCAACCGCACAGAAGGAGAATCGACGGTGAAAACCATAGCGGAACTGGTGGAAGGACTGCATGCCAAGGATAATCAGGAAGCGTATGCCTGCCTGAAGGCTCTGCTGGCCGAAAGCGAAAACAGTAATGCCGTCTACCCCTACTTTGGCGTGTTTGCGGAGATGCTGGACAGCGAAAACTCCTACCTGCGGTCGCGCGGCATCCTGCTGATCGCCGCCAACGCGCGCTGGGATACCGACCAGCATGTGGATGAGTGCATCGACGCTTACCTGCGCCACACCGAGGATGTGAAGCCGATTACCGCGCGGCAGTGTATACAGGCGCTCCCGGCCATCGCCGAGGCAAAGCCGGGCCTTGTGCCCGACATCCTGCAGGCGCTGCGGCATGTGCGTACCTACCGTTACCGGGAAACCATGCAGCCGCTGCTGCAACAGGACACTGCGAATGCGATTGCGCAAATCGAGGCGAGGGCGAAGACGCAGAAGGACAGCCCGGGCGTGCAGCCTGTAAAACCCCATCCTGCAGGCACCGCCGTGCCCTGAAGTTTCGCAAACCGTCGGCCACAAGGCCGACGGTTTGCGCGTCTGTACGGATTCACCACGCCTCTGGGCGGGTATAAGAGTAAGGCGGCGCGCAATCCGCAATGCCTGCGCCGCAGCAGGAGTACAAACCCGAAGCGCAAGCCTCGGTTCGGCTCCGCAAAACAACCCCGCGCTCTGCCGACAGAGGGTCGGCGGGGCAAAGCGACGGGCCGGAGGTGCCTGTATGAAGAAGAAAGTAATCGCCTTTTTCGACGCAAAACCCTACGATCGGGAATGGTTTGATAAAGCCAACACGCATTATGAGATCCGTTATCTGGAAAGCAAACTGACCCCCGCGACGGTGCAGCTGGCCGCGGGCAGCGACGCGGTGTGCGCCTTTGTGAACGATACAGTCGACGCTGAGGTCATGGATAAGCTGTTCGCGCTGGGCGTCCGGGTAATCGCCATGCGCTGCGCGGGGTACAGCAACGTCGATTTTCAGAGCGCATACGGGCGCATCAACGTGGTGCGCGTACCGGCCTATTCGCCCTACGCCGTGGCGGAACACGCCATGGGCTTGCTGATGACGGTGAACCGCAAACTGCACCGCGCCTACAATCGCACGCGGGATTTTAATTTCAGCCTTGTAGGGCTGTCGGGGATCGATCTGCATGGAAAAACCGTGGGCGTGATCGGCACCGGCAAAATCGGCCGCGCGTTTATCGATATTTGCAAGGGGCTGGGCATGCGGGTGCTGGCGTATGATGCCTACCCTGTGCAGGATGCCGGTTATGAATATGTTACACTGGACGAACTGCTGACCCAGAGCGACGTAATTTCCCTGCATTGCCCGCTGACGGAGCAGACCCGCCATATTCTGAACGAAGCGGCCTTTGCCAAAATGAAGCAGGGTGTGTACATCATCAATACCTCGCGCGGCGCTTTGATCGACACCGGCGCGCTGCTGGATGCGCTGAACACCGGCAAGGTGCGCGGCGCCGGGCTGGATGTGTATGAAGAAGAAGCCGACCTGTTTTTTGAGGATAACTCCGGCAGCCTGATTCAGGACGATCAGCTGGCGCTGCTGCTTTCCCGCCCCAATGTGATGCTGACCGCGCATCAGGCTTTCCTGACGGAGGAGGCGTTGCAGAATATCGCTTCGACTACGCTCGCCAATCTGGATGAGTTTTTCGGCGGTGGTTGCCTGACCAACGAAGTCTGCTACCGCTGCGATCTGGGCAAAGTGGTGGAGGACTGCCGCAAGTGGCGCAAAGAACGCTGCTTTATCGCCCCGCCCGTAGAGGCGGCACAATCATAGTTTAAATCAAAGGAGGGTATCCTATGGACGTATCCGTTTCCAACCGTCGGTTGCGTATCGGCGTGTTAATGAGCTTTATAGGGATGGTCGCGGTAAACGCGCTGGCGAATGCGCTACCCCTGAATGGCGTCAATACCGGGCAGGTATCGGCGCTCTACCCCAACCTGTTTACCCCCGCATCCTACACGTTTGGCATCTGGGGACTGATCTACCTGATGCTGGCGGTTTACACCGGGTTTCAGGTGTTTGGCAGGAGCGCGGCCGAAGGGCCGCGCCGGAAGATGCTTACCGAGGTTGCCAGACTTTTTATCGCTACATCAATCCTGAACGCGGGGTGGATTTTTGCCTGGCATTACGGGCAGATGGCTCTGACCGCCGTACTGATGCTGGGGCTGCTGATCGGGCTGGCCCGTATCGGGTGGCTGCTGCGCACCCCGCACTGTTCGCCGGTGGAAGAGCTGGCATTGCGGATTCCCTTTGCGCTCTATTTCGGGTGGATTACCGTTGCTACGGTGGCAAACATCACCGTGCTGCTGGTGCATCTGCAATGGGACGGGTTCGGGATCGCGGCGCCGATTTGGACAGTGTTAATCCTGACGGTCGCAGCCGTGATTGCCGCGGTTACGATGTACCGCATTCGCAGCGTAGCGTATGGGTTGGCTGTTGTCTGGGCATATGTGGGCATTCTGGTGCGACAAACCTCCGCAAACGGGCTGCAGGGCATGTATCCGCTGGTGATCGGCTTTACCGTGGCGCTGCTGGTGGGTCTGGTGGGGATGCTGATCCCCACGGCCATCCACATGCGCCGCTCCGCAGCCTGCGAGGTGCAGAAGTAAGCGTGCGAGGATATCCAACAGAAACCTGAATGTAAAAAGCACCACGGCACCGGAGTTTCCGGCGCCATGGTGCTTTTGTGTTGGAAAGAATGGAACTGTGATCCGGTTAATAACGCGGGGAGAGGCTTTCGTACCAATCCGGCAGCAGATCGAGCAACGCCTGTTGATCCTCGGCACTGAAGCTCAGGTAAAATTGCGAGTCCGGCCTGTTGTTGGTGCGGTTATTGCTGTACTCGCTCCAGCGTACCTGCGCGAACAGGCCGTTGGGATCGTCGGACGGTTTGCCGCGCGTAAGCACATCGCAAAAACGGGTCAGCAGTTCGGCAGTGGCTTTGTTGTAGGCGTCGCTGTCCTTATTGTAGGCGCTCACGTACAGGTTGATGTTCACACACATGGGCAGGTTGCTGCCGCTGGCTGGTACGTTATAGAGCACCATATCCAGCCCAATGCTGTCGGTATCCAGCGCCAGAGGCGAGTTGATGTGGCTTACCGCTTCCTTCATCCGGCTGAGGGTATCCGTTTCCATATGGGCGTTGCAGGTCGACATCAGCAGCGATACCGTCTGGGGGGTTTCCATGCGAAGGGTGTAGTATTGGGCAAAGCGCTGTTCGCCCACATACCCGGCAATCGAGATTCCATCCACCGTCTGCGCGTCGCCCAACTGGGTATAACGGCCACTCATATCCAAAGTTTCTTCCGTACGCGGGCGGTAATACTCATTGTTGGTAAGCTCCTTGGCCTGCGACTCCGCCACGTAGGTGTTAAACAGTGCGCGGTTTTCCTGCTTGGTAAAGAGGGACTGCACGCCGACATACTGCACGCTTTCCATTGTGGGGAAGGCGCGGATGGCCGTCACAAAATCCGACTCGTCCTTGCGCAGGCTGTTTAGCGCGTTGATATCCCGGAAGATGATCGTCCGCTTGAGGGTGCGCCCATCCTTGAGCTTGAGTGTGATGGGCTCGATCACCTGATACTCGTTGTACGCGTCGTAGGAAGCGAGCTGCGGATCGCGCAGGCGTTCCGCCGCATCGGTCAGGTGCTGGGAGACGTACGCCTTCATCGCATCGGAGGTGTAGGGGATTTCCCGGATCAGCAGCGTAGCGTACTCCGGCTCTCCGGCTGCGTTGTCACGACCCCGGAACACAACCGACTCGATTTCATTCGCCTGCGGGGTGTTGGCGAGCATGGTGTTGTTGGTTGCCTGAATGACCCCGGAAGCGCCGTAGGCAAGCCCCGCGGCCAGCAGGAAGCAGGGCAGCGTTACCAGCACCTGGCGCACCGTGCGCAGCCCCACCAGCTGGTAGACGGCGTATACCAGCACCGCAATGCCGGTAATGGCGATGCCGCTTACGGAGAGCAGGCGCTTCTGGTCAACGTTCAACAGGAGCAGCACGGTAAGCGCCAGCGCACAGGCAACCGCCAGGGAGCTGATGCGGCGCCCCGCGCCGTGCTCGGCGCTCTCGCTGGGGCGACGGTGCGTAAGCCAAAGCCCGAGGCCAAGTTCTGCCGCGGCCAGCGCCAGCGAATATAGGATGTGCGGCCATTGCATCACGGTGGTATAGAACATATTGCGCGACTGCATCACAATCAGCCCGGTCGCAATGTTCGTGGTGGGGTCCAACAGCACGGGCAGATCCAGCCACCCGACGATCGTTACCCGCGCCACTACGCCGCGGGCAAGGATAAACTGGATAAACCTCGGCAGAAACAGCACGACGCCCGTAGTAGCCAGCGCGGTTACATAGGTGCCGGACAGCGCGCAGCCGATCGCCGCCGCTGCGTACACCAGCATGGAAGCGACAAAGTAGAACACGATCGACATCGGAATGTAGGCGGGCACGAACGGGCAACCGCTAACCAGCAGCATGCCCAGCATCGCCAGCACATTCAGCACGATGGTCGCGCCCATCCAGCTTGCGGTGGCCAGCGTGACCGACAGGTACAGGTCCGAGCGCGTAAGGGGCAGGCTGTGGTACAGGTCGCTGGCCGAACGGCGGAACTGGTAGGAGAAGCCGTACAGCGCAAACAGAACAGCCGAGATCACATAGTAAACCAGCACGGGCGTGATACCGATGGCGGAGGTGGCCGAGGTCAGCGTCTGGCTGCCGAAGCAGGCCTGCCCGCCAAGGATGATCGTATACACCAGCGTTACGATGGCAAGCGGAATCCCCACCAGGGAAAGCCTGCGCAATGTTTCCTTGTACATCTTCATTCCTTGTTACCCCCCTGAGGAGCGTCGAACGCATAGCCCAGCGCTTCCATTTCGTAAATAAAGACTTCTTCCAGCGTCACGGGCAGGGTTTCCAGCAGCAGCGGCGCCTGCGCTGCAAGCAGCGCGCGGCTCTTTTCCTGCTCGCCGCGGATCACCAGCGTGGTTACGCTGCCCTGCCGGGTTTGGGTCAGCACGTTCAGGCCTTTGAAAACATCGTTCTCATACGGATGGTCAAACGCAACCTGAAGCTTGAAGAGCGATGTTTTCAGCTCGCCGACTTCGCTTTGCAGGACGATGCCGCCCTTGTACAGAAGCGCCAGCTGATCGCAAGTGTCTTCCAGCTCGCGCAGGGAGTGGCTGGTGATGAGCACCGTCGCCCCGCGGTCGACCACCTCGGCGTAGAGCTTCTGCTTGACCAGCGTACGCATGACCGGGTCCAGCCCGTCGAACGTTTCGTCAAACAGGAAGTAATCCGCACCGGTGCTCAGCGCAAGGATGGTGGCCGCCTGCCGCCGCATGCCCTTACTGAAGGAGGAGAGCGACCGGTCCGTCGGCAGCCCGAACTCCTTGGCCAGCGCGATCAGTCGGTTCAGGTCGTAATGAGGGTATGCGCTTGCGTAAAACTGACCCATGCGGAGCAAATTGCTTTGCGACAGCGCCCAGAACTCGTCCGATACAAAGGCGATTCGGTTTTTTTGCGCGGTGTTTTCGAAGATGGGCACATCGTCCAGCGTGACGGAACCTCCATCGGGTTTGAATACGCCGCTTGCCAACCGGAGGAAGGTGGATTTGCCCGCGCCGTTGGCGCCTACCATCCCGTACACGCAACCCTCCGGGATCCGGCAATTCAGCCCATCCAGGGCGGTAAAACCGGAAAAGCGTTTCACCAGGTCTTTTGCAATAATCACAGTGCTGCGTCCTTTCTGGATACGCTTATCGGCGCATCAACCGTTTGATGGGGTTTCACCGGGGGATGAGGCTCCGGCGGCATGGCTGGGATCCGTACCGGCGGCGTAGGCGGCTTCTACGGCCTGAATCACCTTTTGTTGCGGAACACAGGCGAGCCGCAGCCGCGATGCCAGCACCGTCACTTCCTCCAGAAGATCGCCCATGCCTTCCGTAACCAGCCTGGGCGCGTCCGGGGCGATAAAGCGCCCGTTGCCCGGCGCACTTACGGTAATGCCGCGGCGCTCCAGCTCCGCATACGCTTTCTGCAGGGTGTTGGGGTTTGCGGAAAGTGTCTGCGACAGTGCGCGCACGCTGGGCAACTGATCGCCCGGGCGCAGGGCCCCGCTTGCGACCAGCTGGATCGTCTGCTCGATGATCTGCTCATAGATGGGTTGCCTGCCAAAACGATCAATCTGAAACATGGCGTTTTCCTTTCTGCACTGTACCACGCGTGTTAGTACACTTGCATTATAACGCGGTCCCATACAATGTCAAGAGGGAAAATTCGATGTTTACAACCGTGTACGTAGCGTAACCGTTGGATTCGGCAGGCAATTCTGCTACAATAACGAGCAGGAAAGCCATTTTCTTCAAAAACTGCGCAAAAAACGTCGAGCCTGCGAAAGGGCGGTTACGCTATACTCAGCACGGAAGGGAGGGAAACGGAGATGCGGGAACAAATCGAAGCGGTACAACGGATGCAGGATTACATAGCCGAGCACTTGTATGACACGCTCACGCAGGCGGACCTGGCGCGCGCTGCCCATTACTCCCCTTGGTACGCCTATCGGCTGTTCTGCCAATGGCTGAAACGCTCGCCGGCGGACTATGTGCGCAGGCTGCGGCTGTCCCACTCCGCGCTGTTGCTGCGGGACGAACGCAGCCGTGTGGCCGACGCGGCGTTCGCGGTCGGGTTTAACAGCGTGGACGGGTACCAGCGGGCCTTCCAACGGGAGTTTGGTTGCAACCCGGGTGAGTATGCCGCGAACCCCGGCCCGCTGTATCTGTTTACCCCCTACCGCATTTTGGACGCTGCGGCGACAAAGGAGAAACCGATGGAAAACATGCGTACCGTGTTTGTGCAGGTGGTGGAGAAGCCCGCGCGTAAAGCAATCCTCAAGCGGGGACGCAAGGCGGAGGATTACTATGCCTACTGCGAGGAAGTGGGCTGCGACATCTGGGGGCTGCTGCTGAGCCTTAAACCCACACTGGGCGAGCCTGTGGGCTACTGGCTGCCCAGAGAGATGGCACCGGACGGAACCTCGACCTACGTGCAGGGGGTGGAAATCGCGTCGGATGCCGCTACACCCGTGCCGGAAGGGTTTGACGTGATTGATTTACCGGCGGCCACGTATCTGGCGTTTCAGGGCGAACCCTATGCCGAGGAGGAGTACGAGCAAGCGATCGAAGCCCTTTGGGAGGCGATCTCGCGTTATGATCCGGCCACGTACGGCTTTGCCTGGGATGTCCATAACCCTCGTATCCAGCTGGAACCTCGTGGGTCGCGCGGGTATATCGAGCTGAAACCGGTTGTGCGGCTCTCCTGAAACAGGTGCCCGGGTTAACACGCAAAGCACCCCCGATGCGAAAGCATCGGGGGTGCTTTGCTGTACCGCCATTGAAAAAGGCAAAACGCTGGAATTTTTCATTCATCCAAACCCATAATGATATTTCAGAGCAGAATATTCAATCTAACGTCTGCAAAAGCTGAGAAATAAAGAGCGGTATAACGAATAGACTGCTGCAGAAAACCCGGAAACGTAAACCGGGTTTTCTGTAGGGAGTCTTTTGCATCTGCATTACGGTGAATGACCTTTTTTTCTGAGATCATGTAACCCTCATTTATGAGGGAAGAGCGTTCTATCGGCAAAAATCGCAAATTTAAGACTTTCTTCATATATTGATGCAACCGGAAGGGGACACGCACTCCACCCACCGCTTGTGCATGCCGAAAACCCTGAATACCAGATGCGGCACTCCACTTTTCTTCCAAGCCAGATTGAGGTGTAAAGGGTCGAAAAAGGTATATAAATCAACGGGTACAGAATATATGTTTGCGTTGACACCGGGGAGGCGAGTGGAGGATAATGGCATAGAAGAACCATAAAGTGGCGGTAGGTGGAAGAGGAGGGTATCGCGGTGAATGAAGATGACCAGCAAAAGATAACCTCTTCATTTTTCGCGGCTACTCCTGGTGCATTCAATTTCTTCGGTTGCTACTCCCATTCCATCGACGCCAAGGGCCGTATCATCATCCCCAATGCCTACCGGGATATGCTGGGGGAGACGTTCACCATCGGCCCCGCACGGGATTTCAAGGGCATCGCCCTGTACCCGGAACCGGTGTATGAAAGCATCCTGCGGGAACTGAGCGCCCTGAACCAGCGCAAGCGCGTGGTGCAGACCTATACGCAGCAATTTTACAAGCTCAGTTACCGGGGCGTGCAGGCGGATACGCAGGGCAGGCTGCTGCTGCCCCCCAAACTGCGGCAACGCATGCTGGGGGAAGCGCGCGATCTGGAAATCAGCGGCGGCTTCAACCATGTGCGCATTGTGGAGGCGGAGAAGGCCGACCGTACGGATGAGGCCTTTATGGATACCCTGGACCAGACGCTCGACCAGATTGGCGAGCAGGAACTCGACTGACGCTACGGACAAAGGAGGGTGTACGCAATGGCGCAAACCGGCCGGTTTTACGATTCTTACAACGAGTATGGCTCCAATCAATTTCAGGCAACGGATCGCTTTCGCATCCACGCTTCCGTTTTCCTGCCCCACGGCGAGGTGGATCCGGAAACGGGGCTGCTGCGCGAGGGCACCCGCCGAGCCGGGCGTATTCAGGCATTGCAAATGGAAGGCGATCTGCTGGAGAAAGACTATCACCAGATGAACGCCGCCCTGACGGCGCGGATGCAGGAAAAAGGCATCCGTATGCCGCTGCGCTATGCCATTTTGCTGATCGTGCTGATGCTGGTGGCGGGCGGGCTCACCTTGCTGGTCAAAGAAGGCCGCATTGCGCAACGCGTGCGCAGGACAGCGTCCGTAAACCAGCAGGTGGAACAACTGAAGGAAGAGAACACGGGCTATAACCAGAAAATTGCGGAAGCTTCCGACCCAGCGACCATCTGTTACGCCGCGGCGCGGGATATCGGGCTTGTGCCCGCCAACTCCACTCAGGCGATCCACCTGTCGGCCATGGAAACGCGCCCCACAGCGCCGGGCACACAGTTAACGGCCGCCGCCTACACGCAGGAAACGCAAACGGCGGGCACCGCCACGGCCCCATAACGCGAGGGTTAGACACAGGCAGGTTTGACCCTGCAAACGCCCGCGAAAGAAGCGTTTCGTATTCCCGCGCTGGACAAACGGGGGGAGTTGTGCTACCTTATATACGCTGTGGCTGAAACCGCAGCCGAAAACGAACGGAAAGCCAATGGGACGGGTCGCCGCCGCTGCGTCAATGTTCAGCCGGCGACCCCGCGGCACTCCCCAGGGCGATCGATTGGGAGGCTGGCTGTATGCTGCTGGAGGACCTCTTACAGGATGTTCCAGGCATTCTGGAAACACGTGGCCGTTTGGATACCGAAATCGGGACGTTGTCGCTCAACAGCCGCGATAAGGTAAAACGCGGCCTGTTTTTCTGTATCTCCGGCGCCCAGTTCGACGCGCACGCCTTCGCCCGGCAGGCGGTGGAAAACGGCTGCTCGGCGCTGATCGTTGCGCATTTTGTGGAAGAGGCGCAGGTGCCTCAGGTAAAGGTGGAAAATGTCCGCTCCGCCATGTCTTACATTGCGGGCGCGTTTTTTGGGCACCCGGCACGGCAGTTGCGGCTGATCGGCGTGACCGGCACCAAGGGCAAGACCACCACCAGCTATCTGCTTAAAGCCATTTTGGAAAAGGCCGGTTACAAAGTCGGGCTGATCGGCACAACCGGCAACATGATCGGCGACGAACACCTGAAAAGCAATCTGACCACCCCCGACCCGATCGACCTGCACCGGTGCTTCCGCCAGATGGTGGATGCGGGGGTGCAGATGGTCAGCATGGAGGTCAGCGCGCATGCCATCGACATGCACCGTTTGGATGGTTTGTGCTTCGAGGCGGCCGGATATACCAACCTTTCGCAGGATCATCTGGATTATTTCCACACGATGGAGAACTACTTTCAGGCGAAGAAGAGCTTTTTTCTCGGCGGGCAGGTTTTAAACGCGGCGCTGAACGCCGATGAGGAAACCAGCGCGCGCATCCTGAAGGAGCTGAAAATTCCGTATTTAACCTACGGCATCAGCGCGAACGCCGATTTGTTCGCGCGGGATATCGAGATCAGCGAAAACGGCGTAAACTTCCAGATCAAGCTGCGCGGTATCGAAGAGATGGCCGTCAACATGCAGATGACGGGCATGTTCAACGTTTATAACGCCTTGGCGGCGGCTTCGCTGGCCATGATCGTGGGGGTGGATCAGGAAGCAATCCGCGAAGGGCTGGCCAGCGTGCATGCCGTGCCCGGCCGCATCGAGATGCTGGATACCGGAACGCCATACAAGGTGATTTTGGACTATTCCCACTCGCCGGACGCGCTGGAAAACATCCTGACCACGGTACGCATGTTTACCAAAAAGCGAGTGATCGTGCTGTTTGGCTGCGGCGGCGACCGAGATCACGGCAAACGGCCCATCATGGGGGAGATCAGCGGGAAATTGGCGGATTACTCCATCCTGACCAGCGATAACCCGCGCACCGAAAACCCGGATGCGATTCTGGAAGCCATTGAGGAAGGCATGAAGCTGACTAAGGGCAAGTACACCATCATCGAAAACCGCCGCGAAGCCATCCGCTATGCGCTACGCATGGGCCGGGAAGGCGATGTAATCATTCTGGCAGGCAAGGGGCACGAAACCTATCAGGACGTGATGGGCGTCAAGCGCCCCTTCGATGAAAAAGTGGTTGTTAACGAGCTGCTTGCGGAACTGCGCGAGGCGCGGTAACCGGGCTGCATGGAATAGGAGCGGTGGCGCATGCTGCGTTTGATTCTGGCGCTGGTAGGAACCCTGATCGCGGTGCTGTTGGTAGCACCTCGGGTGATTCCGCTTTTACATCGGCTGAAATTCGGGCAGACGATTTATGACCTGGGGCCGGAAAGCCATAAGGCCAAACAGGGAACCCCCACAATGGGCGGGCTGGTGTTCGCGCTGGCGGCCACTGCTGTGGCGCTGGTGCTGGGGAGGTTTCACAGCCTTTGGGATATGGGCCTCGCGGTGATCGTGTTCGCGGCCCTCAGTATGGCGATCGGGTTTGCGGACGACTTTATCAAGGTGGTGCGCAAGCGCAGCCTCGGGTTAGTCTGGTGGCAGAAGGTACTGGGGCAGGTTGCAATCGGGCTTCTGTTTTCGCTGTACTGTTACCATAACCCCGCGATCGGCAGCCGGATTGTGGTGCCGTTTGTGGCAGTGCAGTGGGACCTTGGCCCTGCCTATGTGCCGCTGATGACGCTGTTTATCATGTTTATGATTAACAGCGCCAACCTGCAGGACGGTCTGGATGGGTTATTATCCGGCGTTGCGGCCTCGGGTGGCGTCGCGTGGAGCGTACTGAGCCTGCTGGCGGCCCTCGCGCTGCTGCCCGGCGTCGATACGCAGGCAACGGGAAGCTATCTGAACGTGGCACTGTTTAACCTTGCGCTGGTGGGCGGCTGTCTGGGCTTTCTGTGGTTCAACTTCTACCCGGCCAAGGTTTTCATGGGCGATACCGGCAGCATGTGGATCGGCGGCGCGGCCGTTGCTACCGCAATGGTGCTGCGGTTGCCGCTGCTGATGTTGCTGATCAACTTTACCATGATTTTGAGCTCCGGCTCGGTGATCCTGCAACGCGTGTATTTTAAAGTGACCAAGGGAAAGCGCATCATCAAGATGTCGCCCATCCATCATCATTTTGAGTTGAGCGGCATGTCGGAGCCGCAGATTGTCGCCATGTACACAGCAGTCACAACAGTGCTTTCGCTGGTGGCGGCGCTCTCGATCCTGTAATTTGGCAAGGCGCACAGAATAGGGGAGGCGTTCCCGATGCGGTACGAAAAGAAGCGTGTTCTGGTAATTGGCATGGCCCGCAGCGGCGTGGCGGCGGCGCAGCTGCTGCTGAGCCACGGCGCGACGCCATTGCTTTTCGATGAAAAGAAAGCCGACGCCTTTGGCGATACGCTGCAGCCGCTGGAAAACACCGCCTGCGAGTTCTACCTGGGGGAGGATGCGTTTCTGCTGCTGGATCAGTGCGACGCCGTCGTCATCAGCCCCGGCGTGCCGATCGATGCGCCTATCGTCAAGGCGGCGCGCGAACAGAACATTCCGTTGATCGGTGAGCTGGAGCTGGCGTTCTCGCTCCTGCAGGGCGAGGTATTGGCCATTTCCGGCACCAACGGCAAAACCACGACCGTAACCCTGCTGGGCAAAATGTTTGAAAATGCAGGCCGCATTACCCATGTGGCGGGCAATATCGGGTACCCCCTCTCCAGCGTGGCGCTGACCAGCAAAAAAGGGGATGTAGTGGTGGTCGAGGTATCCAGCTTTCAGCTGGAAAGCATCCGCACCTTCCACCCTTGCGTCGCGGCGTTGCTCAACATCACAGAGGATCACCTGAACCGGCACGGCACCATGGAGCAGTACATCCGCATGAAGCAGCGGATGTTTGAAAACCAGACCGCGGAAGATGTGGCGGTTCTGAATCTGGATGATCCGGTGCTGGCGAAAATGGCCGAAAAGGTACGCGCCCGCGTCGCTTTCTTTTCCCGCAAGCAGAGCGTGCAAAACGGAGCCAGCGTGGAGGACGGGAAAATCGTCTGGCGCTGGGACGGCGTGATGAAACCCATCTGCGATGCCGACCAGATTCTGATTCCCGGACCGCACAATCTGGAAAATGCACTGGCAGCCACTGCGATGGCGGCCAGCCGTGGGGTGCCCGCCGCGGTCATCCGCCACACGCTGCAATCCTTTACCGGCGTGGAGCACCGCATTGAAAAGGTGCGCGTGTTTGAGGGCATCACTTATATTAACGACAGCAAGGGCACCAATGTAGACAGCACCATCAAGGCTGTGCAGAGCATGAAGGCGCCGACTGTACTGATCCTGGGCGGGTACGACAAGCATACCGATTTTGCGCCGCTTTGCAGGGAGATTGTCGCCTCCGGCCTGATCGCGCAGGTGGTAACCATTGGGGAGACGGCGCGCCAGATTACCCAAACGCTGGAAGAAGTCGGCTACCATCACATCACCCCGGCGTACAGCCTGGAGGATGCGGTGCAGAAATCCCGCAAACTGGCGGTTTCCGGCGGCAATGTGCTGCTTTCGCCCGCATGCGCGA
Organism: Candidatus Limiplasma sp.; assembly: GCA_963666755.2. Classification (GTDB taxonomy): domain Bacteria; phylum Bacillota; class Clostridia; order Christensenellales; family Aristaeellaceae; genus CAXXOK01. The sequence continues at coordinate 1,426,878 of CAXXGW010000009.1, read as the reverse complement.
GTTTTGACATGTTCCGGGACTATGAAGAACGCGGCCGGGTATTCAAGGCTTTGGTGGAAGCACTGCACTGAACCCGGCTAATGGAGCACAGGCCCCGGTTTCACCGTGAGTTGCGGCCTGTATGAAAGAAAACCCCTGATTCCCTTACATCCCTTTCGACGGCATCGCCCCTCCGGTGCGACGGGAAACGCCCAGCGGCGTTTCCTGCGTGCGAACGTTAAGGAGTGATTCCTGTGCCAAATGAGAAGGACGAACGCAAGCGCGATGAGCTGGATCAATTCCAGGCTTATGGCGAGTATTCGTATACCTACCGGCATGCGGCCGAGCAGCACCGCCACCGCGGGAAACATGAGGCCGACGATGCCCCCGACGGCAACCGCGATCCACAGGACGAGCTGCCCCCGGAGGAGGTTCCCGCTGAACCGCTCCTGACCCCGGAGGAACGGGCACGGCGGCGCTCCCGCTCCATCACAGGGCGCCTGATCTTTCTGCTGGCGGTGGCGGTAGCCGCCGTAATGATCCTGCAGGGGGCGGTATTCCGCCTGCGTACGGTCTATGTGGTCGGCAATGTCCATAAGACGCCGCAGCAGGTTGCGGGCGCCTCCGGGCTGGTGAAGGGGCTGAACATCTTCGCCATTTCCGAGGAGGAGGTGCGGCAAAACCTCGCCTCCGACCATTCGATCATTTTCATCGGGCTGCAGAAGGATTACCCCAGCACCGTGTACCTGTACATCTCGGAGCGGGAGCCCGTCGCATCTACCCAGTGGCTGGGGCTGCTCTACACGCTGGATGAAAAGGGCATGGTCATGGACGAAGCCAACACCACCGCCATGCCGACCGATATGCCGTCGGTCACGGGCCTGCAGGTGACCAACATCCACGTGGGGCAGTTTTTGCAGGTGCGCAATCAGGAACAGATGCAGGCATATTACGATATCATGCAGGAGCTGCGTTTGCAGTATTATAGCGATCAGGTGAAGGAAATCAACCTGACCGACCCGGAGAACATCTACATGCTCACCAATACCGGCATCATGGTGCGGTTGGGCAGCCGTACTTACATGCGCGCAAAAATCGGCGCGCTGCGCACCGATATTGCCTACCTGCAGCAGCTGGGTAAGAACTCCGGCCTGTTGGACGTCACCATCCCGGAGGACGCGAAATACCGTCCGGACAGCTGATACAGGCATGTAAGAAAGATATAAAAAAGAAAATCTTTCAAACTCGCAAAAAAGTAGTTGACATGCTCCGGATATTATAGTAGTATTACTAACGTCGCTTGTGCGACCTAACGCGGGGTAGAGCAGTTTGGTAGCTCGTCGGGCTCATAACCCGGAGGTCGAGGGTTCAAGTCCCTCCCCCGCAACCATATGGCGGCGTAGCTCAGCTGGCTAGAGCATTCGGTTCATACCCGGAGTGTCGAGAGTTCAAATCTCCCCGCCGCTACCAACCTGCTGGGCTGCTCGCGTAGCCCGAAAGACCATCACATCTGTGGTGGTCTTTTCGTTGTGATTCGTTTTATGCCCAACTTGTAAAATATGCGCCGCAGGGAGAAAGCGGCCCTCCAAATCGTGTACAATGTTCCTACGGAGGGCGTAACCCGGCCATACAGGGTTGTAACCGGTGGGCCGAAAACGGGCGAAACACGGCGAAAACAACGGTATTTCGGCCTGTAACACAAAAAAAGAGGCCGAAAAAAGCGGTTGTCTATTGCGCATTGCGCATAAAAAGGTTACAATAAACGATGGTATTTTGGGTTTACACAGCCATGCCGCCATGGCCGGCTGCGACGCAAAGAACCGTCGACGCGGGCCGCCAGACGCGCGTTGGAAACCACCAAGGAACAGGGGAATGCATAACGATGAAATCAACGATCGCGGCCATTGATTTTGGCACAAGTAAAATCGTAACGCTTGTCGCCGAGACCAGCGGGACTCAACGTTGCGATATTATCGGTGCAGGCATCGCCATGTACGACGGCTTCCTGGACGGAGAGTGGAACAATCCCCTGATGCTGAATGAAGCGATCGGGAAGTCCATTGCCGAAGCGGAAGCGCAGGCGAAGCGGAAAATCCGCGAAATGAACGTTGGCGTGCCCGGCGAGTTTACCCGTGTGTATGCGGTGGAGACATCCGTTACCATTCAGGGGGCGGACCCGCGGGTTACGCCGCGGCATGTGGAGCGGATCTTTGCCAATGCGGACAAGCAGCTTACGCCTGTGCGCGGCGTGGTGGTGCACCGCAGCCCCGCATGGTTCATGGTCGATGGGGGAAAGAAAACCCTGGAACCCGTCGGCATGAAGGGGACGGAGCTGAAGGCGCTGGTATCCTTCGTCGTTGCGGATACGTTTTTTCTGGACGATGTGATGGCGCGCCTGCGGGATATGAACATCACCGTCAGCGGCTTTTTCAGCAGTTCCACGGGCGAGGCGATGCTTTACCTACTGGAGGAGGACCGCGACCGTACCGCGATCCTGATTGATATCGGCTACCTGTGCACCGATGTGATGGCCGTGGAGGGGGATGCCGTCATCTTCCAGAAAACGCTGCACATCGGCGGGGGCCACATTGCGGCGGATATTGCCGAAGGGCTGTCGATTTCACTGTCGGCAGCTGAGCAGATCAAGCGGGACTATGTTTACGGCATCTCCACCATCAGCCAGACGTACGCTGTTTCCAGCGGCGACGGCATCAAGACCGACACCTTTACGCAGGATCAGGTGGCGGGCGTGCTGGAGCCCAGGGTGGATGAGATGGCCGAGTTGATTAAGGAGTGCATCGCCGAAAGCGGCATTAAACTGGGCAACTGGTCCACCCTTTACCTTACGGGCGGCGGCCTGAGCCTGAACCGCGGCGGGCGCGATTACCTGTCCGGCAAGCTGGAAAAACCCGTGCGGGAAACCATCAAGCGTACCATTAAGCTCTCCAGCCCGATTTACGCCAGCGCCATGGGATTGATGGATTTAATTATCGATACCATTGAGTCGCGCAACGTGCCCTCCGGCGGTATGGCCGGCGGTGTCAAGGACTTTTTCAAGAGCTTGCTGGGAAGCTGACCCGCGCGCCACCGGCGCCTTCGGAAGCAAAGTCAGACTAGGGGGATGCATTGTGCTGGAATTTCAGATTGAGGACCAACAGAGCTTTGCCACCATCAAGGTGATCGGCTGCGGCGGCGCCGGGAACAATGCGGTCAATCGCATGGTGGATGCGGGCCTGAAGGGCGTGGAGTTTATCGCCATCAATACGGACCGCCAGGCGCTTGCCATGAGCAAGGCCAGTATGACCATCCAGATTGGGGAAAAGCTGACCAAGGGCCTTGGCGCCGGCGCGGTGCCCGACATCGGCCGCCGTGCGGCGGAAGAGAGTCGGGAGGAGATCGCGCAGGCCATCAAGGGCGCTGATCTGGTTTTTGTGACGGCCGGGATGGGCGGCGGCACGGGTACCGGCGCCGCGCCGATCGTGGCAGAAATTGCGCGCGACCTCAACTGCCTGACGATTGCCGTGGTGACCAAGCCTTTTCAATTTGAAGGCAAACAGCGCATGAAAAACGCCGAAATGGGCGTAATCGACCTGAAGCAGCGCGTGGATACACTGGTCGTGATCCCCAATGATCGCCTGTTGCAGGTGGTCACCAAGGGCACCACGATGCTGGAAGCCTTCCGCATTGCGGACGATGTGTTGCGTCAGGGTATTCAGGGCATCAGCGATCTGATCGCCGTGCCCGCGCTGATTAACCTGGACTTTGCCGACGTCAAGACCGTGATGGAATCCGGCGGGCTGGCCCATATGGGCATCGGCAGCGGCAAGGGCGAAAACCGCATGGTGGAAGCGGCCAAGAACGCCATTTCCAGCCCGCTGCTGGAAACCAGCATCGACGGTGCGCGCGCGGTGCTGATTAACATCACCGGCGGCGAAGATATGAGCATTATCGACATCAACGAGGCGGCCAACCTCGTCATGCAATCCGCCGACCCGGAGGCCAACATCATTTTCGGCGCCGGAATCGACGATACCATGGACGACGAGGTGCGCATCACCGTCATTGCGACCGGGTTTGAAAAGACGCCCTTCCCCGTCAAGGAACCGTCGAAAGGCAAGGGCCACGGAAATGACCGCGATTGGTCGCGCTCCTTTGGCAACGAGAACCGCGGCAGCTACACCGCCACGTACAATCCGACGCCGCTGGTGCACCAGGAGTATCCCTCGAACTCGTATGAAGATATGAGCTTCGACATGCCCGGCGACGACGAGCGTACCATGGGGATGGGCGGCTACATGGATAACAGCCGCAATATCCCCACGCCGGCCGCCATGCCGCCTATGATGCCGCAGAACCAGAGCATGTACCAGACCGGCTATAACCCCGGCTATCCGCAGCAGGGGTATATGCAGCCGATGAGCAACGAATACTCCATGCCGCCCATGCAGAACCCATACGGGGGCATGCAGCCGCAACAGCCGCCGATGATCCCGCAGATGGAATACGGCCAATCCTACGGCGCGCAGTTGCAGGCGCAACCGCCGATGCAGCAACCGCCGCAACCCGCCGTAACGCAGGTGCCACAGGCGATGCCGGGGGTACAGCAGGCCGCGCCGGCTAAAGCACCGGAGCCGCAGGCGGCGCCCACCAACCCCAACGCTCCTGTCGAGCGGGATGATCTGGGCATCCCCGCCTTCCTGCGCAGACCCGCCAAAAAGTGAAGCAACTGAACACAGCGCCCGCCGGATAACATCCGGCAGGCGCTTTTATGTGTAGGGGATTTGAGTACAAGAGGGATGCCAGACTGCGTGATACGCTCAAAATGATGTTAGAGGGGGGGATCAGGCTGGTTGCGAGCGGGGATGTACCCTGCGATATGATTGCAACACGGTCAACAGAGCCATGTAAACCACAGGAATCTCGCATGCGGGATTTTTGCAGACGAAAACTACGCTCCATTCAGGCGTATCGAACGATAATCAGGAGCAGCAGATGCCCATGTGCAACATGCCTCTGTAAGCCTCTCTCAAATAGAAAGGCCAATGCAAACAATCCTGCACCCGCCTCGTTTCAAGGATTGGCAGGGGAGAAAGAATGGATTGAAAAAAGACCGGTATAGCCAGCCTTTTTCAAAAACCGAGGGCCGTATGCTTGCGCATTCGGCCCTCGGAGGGGTTGTGCTTAGTACATGCCGCCCATACCGGCGCCACCGGCGGGCGCGGGGGGTTCCGGCGCAGGAATGTCGGTTACGAGGCTCTCGGTGGTCAGCACCATGGCGGCAACGCTCGCGGCGTTCTGCAGCGCGTAGCGGGTTACCTTGGTGGGGTCGATGATGCCACGCTCGATCATATCCACATACTCGCCCTTGAGCGCGTCGTAGCCGTAGCCATTCTTGTGGCTGTTCTTGACGTTCTCTACGATCACGCTGCCGTCGATACCGGCGTTAATGGCGATCTGGCGCAGCGGCTCTTCCAGCGCGCGCAGGATAATCTGCACGCCCGTCTTGGCGTCGCCCGCGAACTTGGCAAGCTCGGCCTGCACATTGGCGGTCACGTTAATCAGCGCGATGCCGCCGCCCGGCACGATGCCCTCTTCCACAGCGGCGCGGGTCGCGGCCAGCGCGTCCTCAATGCGCAGCTTGCGCTCCTTCATTTCCACTTCGGTGGCAGCGCCGACCTGAATCACAGCCACGCCACCGGCCAGCTTGGCCAGACGCTCCTGCAGCTTCTCACGGTCGTAATCGCTGGTGGTATCCTCAATCTGCTTGCGGATGCTGCCAACGCGCGCGTCGATGTCGGCTTTCAGGCCGGCGCCCTCGACGATGGTGGTGTTCTCTTTATCCACCTTGACCTGACGGGCGGAGCCCAGCATGTCGATGGTGGTGCTCTTCAGTTCCAGACCGAGTTCCTCGGTAATCACCTGGCCGCCGGTGAGCACGGCGATGTCGCGCAGCATTTCCTTGCGGCGATCGCCGAAGCCGGGGGCCTTGACCGCGACGCAGGTAAAGGTGCCGCGCAGTTTGTTGAGCACCAGCGTGGCAAGCGCTTCGCCTTCCACATCCTCGGCGATGATGAGGAGCTTCTTGCCGGCTTGCACAACCTGCTCCAGCACGGGCAGGATTTCCTGAATGTTGCTGATCTTCTTGTCGGTAATGAGGATCATCGGGCTTTCCAGCACCGCTTCCATTTTATCGGAATCGGTCACCATGTAGGCGCTGGCATAGCCGCGGTCAAACTGCATGCCTTCCACGGTGGTCAGCTCGGTTTTCATGGTTTTGCTTTCTTCCACGGTGATGACGCCGTCTTTGCCCACGATTTCCATCGCGTCGGAGATGAGCTTGCCAATCTCCTCATCGCCCGCGGAAATGCTGGCAACCTGCGCGATCGCCTGTTTGCCGGTGATGGGCTGGCTCTGCGAACGCAGGCCTTCGACCGCGGCGTTCACGGCGGATTCGAGGCCGCGTTTGAGCACCATGGGGTTGGCACCGGCGGCCAGGTTACGCAAACCTTCGCGTACGATAGCTTGCGCCAGCAGGGTAGCGGTGGTGGTGCCATCGCCGGCCACATCGTTGGTCTTGGTGGCAACTTCTTTCACAAGCTGAGCGCCCATGTTTTCAAACGGGTCTTCCAGCTCAATTTCCTTGGCAATGGTTACGCCGTCATTGGTGATGAGGGGCGCGCCAAATTTCTTGTCCAGCACCACGTTGCGGCCCTTGGGGCCCAGGGTGATCTTCACGGTATCAGCCAGCGCGTCCACGCCTTTTTGTAGCGCACGACGGGCTTCCTCGCCAAATTTAATCTGCTTGGCCATAATGGAATTTCCTCCTTAAAAATGGTTATTCAACGGTAGCCAGAATGTCATTCTGACGCACGATAATCAGCTCGTCGCCATCCACCTTGACTTCGGTACCGGCGTACTTGCTGTAGATCACCTTTTGCCCGGCTTTGACATTCATGACGACTTCCTTGCCGTCCACCATCCCGCCGGGGCCTACGGCGATCACTTCCGCCATCTGCGGTTTTTCTTTGGATGCGCTGGTCAGGATCAGACCACCCTTGGTGGTCTCCTCCGCTTCGATGTTTTTAATAACGACGCGGTCGCCCAAAGGCTTAACGATCATGATAGTTCCTCCCTATCCAATGTTGAGATTTCATTTTGTTAGCACTCACTTATACTGAGTGCTAACAACGTTGTTAGTTTACGTCATTTATAGCGTTTGCGCAACCGGCTGGATAGGCTGAGAACTTGAAATTTGGGAGAATATTCGGTTCATAGGCGAAATAATGCCAAATATCATGACAATGCTCCCGTTTGCGCGATATTTTAAACAATTACACTCCTGTCAGGTTGGGTTAAACGTTCTGCTTTATGATACAATCCAAGGGAAAGGGGAATTTACTTGTCTGCACATACAGAATGGAGCAAATCCTTGCTTACCTGGTACCATCGGAACTGCCGGGATTTACCTTGGAGGCGCACCGACGATCCCTATGCCATTTTGGTATCGGAAATCATGCTGCAGCAAACCCGGGTGGAAGCGGTGATCGGCTATTATACCCGGTTTTTGGCGCGGTTCCCCGATATACGCACGCTGGCCGACGCCCCGGAGGCGGAACTCCTGAAACTTTGGGAAGGGTTGGGGTATTACAGCCGTGCCCGAAATCTGCAAAAAACGGCGCGGGTCGTGATGCGGCAGTACGACGGCAAACTGCCCGGCACAGCGGAAGCATTGCTTACCTTGCCGGGCATTGGCGCGTATACGGCCGGCGCTGTAGCAAGCATTGCGTTTGGTCAGGCGGTGTTGGCCGTGGATGGAAACGTTAAGCGCGTGGGCGCGCGTCTGTTGGGAATCCGGCAAACCATGGAAAGCCGGGAAGCGCTTTGCATGCTGGAAACAGCATTGCAGGCAGCGCAGCCGGGCGACGCGCCGGGTGATTTCAATCAGGCGCTGATGGAGCTGGGGGCTACGGTGTGCCTGCCGCGCACCCCGCGCTGTGCGCAGTGCCCCATCCGCGATGCCTGTGACGCGTTTGCGGAGGGAGATGCCGAGCAGCTCCCGATCCGTATGCCACGCAAAACGGCGCAAACGGTTGGTGTTGCTGTTGCGTTGTTAACCGCCGGGGGCAGGGTGCTCACCTTCCGCCGAAGCCAACGCCTGCTGCATGGGCTGCGCGTGTTCTGGCTATATGAGGGAGAGAGCACGCCTGAAGCGCTGCGCCAGAACCTTCTTGAAGAAGGAATACAGCCCGATGCCATCCAGGATGCTGGGCAGGCAAGGCACGTGTTTACCCACCGCATCTGGGATATGCGGCTTTATCAGGTTCCGCTAACGCATATGCCCACGGCGGACTGGCTGGAAGCGCACGATGCGGTGGCTGCAAGTGCGGAGGACCTTGCAGCAATGCCATTTCCCACCGCGATGAAAGCCGCCCTGCAGTACGCGCTGCAATACCTCAAGCAGGAACCGTTCCGGTAAAACAAGAACGAAGTTTTTATTCGGTGTAAATAAAGAAAAAAGTACTCCTCAACAAAGAAAAGGCCCGGACGTAAAACAGTCCGGGTCTTTGAACTCGATTCGGGTCAGGGTTCGGCTTTCCCTTCCAGCGCAGCCTGCCGCTGCACGCGGGTCAGACACCGCAACACTCGCTCGTAGCTGTGATCAAGCATTTGCAGCAGCACCTCGTCGGGTACGGTACCGTCCAGCGTAATGGTGTTGTGGTACGGCCGCTGGCTGGGCGGGCAATGGTAGCCCCGGCGCACAGTCTCCGGATACGTCTGCCTGATCGCCAGCCCATATTGCGGCTCACAGCAGAGGGTCAGCCAAGGCTTATCTAGATACACCTCGGCAAAAATCCGCTTGCCCAGACGGGCGCATACCACACCGGGGCCGAACGGGCAGTTCAGATAGGCGCCCGGTTTACGGGTGCAGGCGTCCAGTATCGCCTGCGCGTTCACGGGCAATAGGGCTTGCGGGCCACGCCGCTGGCGACGGCGGCTTCGGATACCGCGCGTGCCACCGCCGGGCCGACCCGGCGGTCAAACGCCTGCGGGATTACGTAATGTGGGGTTAGCTCTGCGTCGGACACCAGCGACGCGATGGCAAGGGCGGCGGCAGTTTTCATTTCTTCATTGATGGCGCTGGCACGCACGTCCAGCGCGCCGCGGAAAATACCGGGGAAAGCCAGCACGTTATTGATCTGGTTGTCATAATCGCTGCGGCCGGTGCCTACAACCGCAGCGCCTGCGGCGATCGCTTCCTCCGGGTCAATTTCTGGCACAGGGTTCGCCATCGGGAACACAATCGGGTTGGCGGCCATGGTGCGCACCATGTCGCCGGTGAGCACATGGGGCACAGAAACCCCGATGAACACATCCGCACCCTGCATGGCTTCGGCAAGCCCCCCGTGCAGGTGTCTGCGGTTTGTGACCGCCGCCATTTCCGTCTGGGCAGGGTTCATCTTCGCGCGCCCTTCCACCACGATGCCGTGGCGGCCCAGTAGAATCAGTTCACCCACGCCGAAGCGCAGCAGCAGCTTGCCAATGGCGATGCCCGCCGAACCTGCGCCGTTGATGACGCAGGTGATGTGCTCCATCTGTTTGCCCACCAGCTTGAGCGCGTTCAGGAGTGCGGCGACCACCACCACTGCCGTGCCGTGCTGGTCGTCATGGAAAATCGGAATATCGCAAAGCTCCTTGAGCCGGGCTTCCACTTCAAAGCAGCGCGGGGCGCTGATATCTTCCAGATTGATGCCGCCAAAGCTGCCGGACAGCTGGTAGATGGTGCGCACCAGCTCGTCCACATCTTTGGTTTTCAGGCACAGGGGGATGGCATCCACACCGCCGAATTCCTTCATCAGCACGCATTTGCCTTCCATGACGGGCATACCGGCCTCAGGCCCGATGTCGCCCAGTCCGAGCACGGCGGTGCCGTCGGTAATTACGGCGACCATGTTATGCCTGCGCGTCAGTTCGAAACTTTTCTGCGGGTCTGCCTGAATGGCCAGACAAGGCTCGGCAACGCCCGGCGTATAGGCCAGGGAGAGCTCTTCCCGGTTGGTGATGGGTACGCGCGAGACGATTTCCAGTTTTCCCTGCCACTCGTAATGTTTCCGGAGCGATTCTTCCCTCAGGCCCATTTTGCCTTACCCCCGATGTCATTTTCAGCCTATTGTAGCATGTTTCGGGGGTGGGTGCAATGTGCCTTGGGGGGACTTGCCTGTTTGCAAAACAGGCGCGCTATGGTATAATCACGTCGCAGTTTGGCATACGAAGGGATGGTACGCTATGGGTACGATGAACCGCGAACCGATCCGGTTGGATGTAAACCATATGATGAGCGACATCATCGGGTTTCAGTACGGCGTGGATGCCGGTGAAGTGGATGCGATGGCCGATGCCGCCAAAATGGCGCAGCAGGCGGTGGAAAAAAACCGCGGCACCGGTTGGCTGGGTTGGATGGATCTGCCGGAGAAGCAGACGGAAATCGTAGAGGAAATTGAGAAGGTTGCCGCAGACGTACGCGCCCATTTTGACGCGTTCGTGGTGCTTGGTATCGGCGGCAGCGCGCTAGGCCCCATCGCCGTGCAGCAGGCGCTTAACCATCAGCGCTGGAACGACCTCCCCGCCGAAAAGAGAAACGGCCCGAAGTTCTATGTGGAGGATAACATCGACCCCGAACGTATGGCTTCGCTGCTGGACGTGATCGACGTGCGCCGTACCTGCTTTAACATCATTACCAAGAGTGGCGCCACCGCGGAAACCATGAGCCAGTACCTGATTATTTCTGATCTGCTGCGCAAAGCGGTGGGCGAGGGCTGGCAAAAGCACATCATCGCCACCACCGATAAGGAAAAGGGCAACCTGATTAAGCTGGCAAAGCAGGAAGGCTTCACGCTGTTTTACATCCCCGCTACCGTCGGCGGCCGTTTCAGCGAGTTGAGCCCCGTCGGGCTGCTGCCCGCGGCTGTTTGCGGCGTGGATATCCGCGCGATGCTAGAAGGCGCCGCCGCTATGGACAAGCGCTGTAAAACCGACGATGTGTGGAAGAACCCCGCCCTGCTGGAGGCGGTGTTGCAGTACATCGCCATGGAAGAGCGCCACGCCAATGTGCAGGTTGTGATGCCGTATGCCGACCGCCTCAAGTTTATGGCGGACTGGTTCTGCCAGCTCTGGGCGGAAAGCTTGGGCAAAAACGTGACCCGCAAGGGCATGGCCGTCAACTGCGGGCAGACGCCCACCAAATCCCTTGGCGTAACCGACCAGCACAGCCAGTTGCAGCTGTACACCGAAGGCCCGTTTGACAAGGTGATTACCTTCCTGAAGGTGGAACGCTTCCAGAGCGAAGTGACTATCACGCCGGGCTGCGAGCAGTTCCCGGATGTGGCCTTCCTGGGCGGGAAAACGCTTAACCAGCTGATCGACGCTGAGCTTCGCGGCACCGAGTACGCGCTGTACCGCGCCGGGCGCATGAGCCAGACGCTGATCCTGCCGGAAGTGAATGCGCACACGCTGGGGCAGCTGATGTATTTCTTTGAAATGACCACCGCCTACGCGGGTGAACTGCTCGACGTGGACGCCTTCAACCAGCCCGGCGTGGAGGGAAGCAAGCTGGCCAGCTACGCGGTGCTGGGCAACACCAGCGACAAGTACCTGAAGAAAGCTGCCGAAATGAAGGGCCGCCCCGACCTGCGCAAGCATTACGTGCTGTAAGCACCCCGTATTCAGGCATAACCGCGCCCGAACCGAGGGAACATCCCTTGCATACGGGCGCGGTTTCCTGTACAATACAGACGATTCCGGAAACCCGCGGTTTGGATGAACGACGAGGGAGGCGCACTGCCGATGAAGAAAACCCTGTTTACGCCGATCGGGATGTCCTATCTGGGTGTGTTGATCGCGCTACAGATCGTGCTGGGCAATCTGGTGCAGGTGGCTTTGGTGGAAAAGCAGATGAACTTTGGCTTCCTTCCCATTGCGGCGGCCGGTTACCTGCTGGGTCCGCTTGGGGGCATGATCGTGGCGGCGCTGGGGGATATTCTGGGCACGCTGATCTTTGGCACCGGCGCGTACTTTCCGGGTTTTACCCTCACGGCGCTGATTGTGGGCGGCCTGTATGGGCTGGCCCTGTACCCGCGTTACATGAGGCAGTTGGGAAACCTGATTTCCAACAACTACGTGCGGCTCGGGGTACGTGCGCTGCTGGCAAGCGCAATGGGCGCGGCGGTGTACGTGTTCCTCAACAGCTACTGGCTCACTTTCCTTGTTCCCAAAGGGTATACGGTGCTACTGCTGGCGCGGTTACCCTTTAACCTTGCGGAGATTCCGGTCTTTACGGTGTTGATTACCCTCACCTGCATCATTCTGGATCGGCTTCCGCCGACGCTGATCCCCGCCACCTTCCGCGCGGAGAGCGGGAAATAGTCCGAACACGGGCGAAAAGAGCGAGCTGGCAGGCAACCTATGCCGCTTGCCCCGCCCATTGACCGATTGCACTTCTCACAGGAAAGGAACGAACCATGCCCGCCACAGCCGCGCAGAAACGTATCCTGAAAACCCTGCAGGCGCTTTACCCCGACGCAAGGCCGGAGTTGCACTTTTCCAACCCATACGAGACGCTCATCTCCGTCATGCTCTCCGCCCAAAGCACGGACGTGCAGGTGAATAAGACGACCCCCGCGCTGTTCGCCCGGTACCCAACAGTGGCGGATCTGGCGGCGGCCAGTGTGGATGAGGTTTTCCCGCTGGTGCGCAGCTGCGGCTTTAAAAGCAAAGCGGCCCATATTGTGGAAACAAGTCGGCTGATTATGCTGCGGCACGGCGGCGAAGTGCCCGCCACCATGGAAGCGCTGACCGCGCTGCCCGGCGTGGGGCGCAAAACGGCAAATGTGGTGTTGGCAAACGCTTTTCATGTGCCGACCATCGCGGTGGATACCCATGTGTTTCGGGTCAGCAACCGTTTGGGGCTGGCGGACGCCCCCAACGTGGAGGAAACCGAACGCCAGCTGATGGCGGTGATCCCCCGGAAAAACTGGATCGACGCCCACCATTGGCTGATCTTTCATGGGCGGCGGGTTTGCCACGCACGTAAACCCGAATGCGACCGATGTGCGCTACGCCCGGATTGCCGTTTTGTACGCGACGCGACCCAAGCCGTTGCAAACAGCAACACACCCAAACCCGAAACCGGCAGGCGCAAAGGAACTGCGAGCAGCCCAACCCCCGCCGCGCCGGAGCGCCTTTAATCAAGGAGGAACCAGATGGCTACATTTGTGGACCGCGTACGGATTACCGCCAAGGCAGGCAACGGCGGTAACGGATGCGTATCCTTTCACCGGGAGAAATTTGTGCAAAACGGCGGCCCCGACGGCGGCGACGGCGGTAACGGCGGCGACGTGGTCGTGATGGCCGATTCCAACATGCACACCCTGCTGGATTTTCGCTTCATCAGCAAGTATGCGGCTGAGAACGGCGTGGATGGCAGCGCGGATCGGTGCCGCGGTAAAAATGGCGAGGAACTGCTGATTAAGGTGCCGGTTGGCACCGTGTTTTATCGGGAGTCGGACAACGCTGTCGTGGCGGATATGAATACCCCCGGCGAGCGGAAAACGCTCCTGGCCGGCGGCCGCGGCGGCCACGGCAACGCGCGGTTTGCCACGCCCACGCGTCAGGCGCCCAACTTTGCCAAACCGGGCATCCGTACCGAAACCGCCATTTTCCGACTGGAGCTGAAAACCATTGCGGATGTGGGGCTGGTCGGATTCCCCAACGTGGGCAAGAGCACCATACTCGCGGCGCTTACGGCCGCGCGTCCCAAGATCGCCAACTATCACTTTACGACGCTCACGCCCAATCTGGGCATCGTCAAGCGCTATGACACGGAGTTTGTGCTGGCGGATATTCCCGGGCTGGTGGAAGGCGCAAGCGAAGGCGTGGGGCTGGGGCATGATTTTCTGCGCCATGTGGAGCGCACGCGGCTATTGCTGCATGTGGTGGATGCCTCCGGCAGCGAGGGGCGCGACCCTCTGCATGATTTTCAGGTGATCCAGCAGGAACTGGAAACCTACGGCGAGCCGATTGGTCGGCCGCAGCTGGTGGTGCTGAACAAGTGCGACCTGATCCCCGATCCGGCACAGCAGCAAAAGCTGGTGGAAGACTTCCGCAAACTGGGCTTCGAGGCGTATCCCGTCAGCGCGGCGACGTGCTCCGGGTTTGATCCGTTGCTGGCTGAGGTGGCACGCCTGCTCAAGGAACTTCCGCCGCCCAGACGGTTTGAAGAAACCGTGCAGCCGGAAGAACTGCCCGGCGAAGCGTTCACCGTCCGCCGTGAAAACACGTCCTACGTAGTGGAAGGCGCGGCCATGGAGCGCCTGATCGACAGCGTGAACTTTGACGATGAGGATAGCCTGAACTGGTTCCACCGCACGCTGCGCGACCGGGGCGTGATCGACGCGTTGCACGCGGCGGGCGCGGGCGAAGGCAGCACCGTACGCATCGGCGATATGGAATTTGACTTTATCGAGTAAGAAAGGGAGCAACCCATGACCGGCAAACAGCGTGCCATGCTTCGCAGCATGGCTAACACAATGGAACCCATCCTTTATATTGGAAAAGACGGCGTAACCGACGCCACCCTCAAGGAAACCTACGATGCGCTGGAGGCGCGCGAACTGGTCAAGTGTGTTGTGCAGAACAACAGCGAGCTTTCCGCACGGGAAGCGTGCGCGATTCTGTGCGAAAAGACCCATGCCGAGCCTGTGCAGTGCATCGGCAGGCGTTTTGTGCTTTACCGTGAAAGCCGCGAAAACAAGCGGATTCAGCTGGGGTAAACGCGCATGCGAGGGGAGGAAACGCAACCGGCCCTGACCGGGGCGGTGCTGACCGCGCTGCGCGCCATGCGACCCCCTTTCGCCCTGTACGAAGCTGACCTGCACGCGCTGGTAGCCCAGTGCCTGCAGGACAGCGGCCTGCCCGGCGTACATGAAGTGCCGCTGGGCGGCGGTTGCCGCATCGACTTTCTGGTGGATACCGTGGGCGTGGAAATCAAGAAGGGCAAGCCGCGCGCGGCGCAACTGTGCGCACAGCTGACCCGGTATGCGCAAAGCGAGCGGATCGACGCGCTGGTGGTCGTCAGCTGGCAGAGTGTGGCCCTTCCGGTGCGCATCGGCGGCAAGCCGGTGCATACGCTCTCGCTGTGCCGCCTGTGGGGGGTGAGCCTGCCGTGAATGAAAATTGGGAACTGCCGCCTTACCTGGCCACCGATGGCGCGGGAGGCGGCGTTTCGCAATCCTACGGTACGCTCAGCTACAACCGCAAGCGGGATTGCTGGGTTGTGAAGGCGGAACCGGCGGTCACGGAGCTGTGCAAGCGGCTGTTTCCCGGCACGGACGGGAGTCGCCGGGGGGAGGCGCGCTTCACGGCGCACCGGCGCATCGTGGGGGATCTGAACTGGCTGATGATGCGCTATCCCCTGACGATTAAACCGCAGGACGCGCAACGCTGGCGCGAGGCGCTTCAGGATGCGCGTGCGTATGCGGAAAGGCGCGAACGGGCGAAGGAAGCCCCGGAGCGCGTGCAGCCCGACGCCACTGTATTTGCGGGCCGCCTGACGCCGTTTCAGGAGGAGGGGTTAGCCTTCCTGCTGCGCGACGAGCGTTGTTTGTTGGCGGATGAAATGGGCCTGGGTAAGACCGTGCAGGCGCTGGCGATGCTTGCGCAGCTGCAGGCGTTTCCGGCTATGCTGATTGCGCCTGCGCACCTGATCCGTAACTGGCAAAGTGAAATCGGGCGCTTTTTACATCACCCGGACGGCAGCCCCATGCGCGTGCATGTGCTCAAGGGCCTTAAACCGTATGCTCTGCCGCCGGCCGACCTGTACCTGATGCACTACCTGCTGCTGCGCGGCTGGAAGGAAGAACTGCCCGCGCTGGGCCTGCGCACCGTCGTGTTTGACGAAATTCAGGAGCTGCGCCACAGCGGCACCGAGAAATATTCTGCCGCCAGCTTGCTGGCGGGTGCCGCCAACCGCGTTGTGGGGCTGAGCGGTACGCCCATTTACAACCTGGGCGCGGAAATCTGGAATGTCGTCAATATTCTGGACTATCATTTTCTGGGGGATTTTGAAAGCTTCACCCGCGAATGGTGCTACGGATACGGCAACCAGATTGTGGCCAAACCGGAGCAGCTGGGGGAATACCTGCGCCGGGAAGGGCTGATGCTGCGCCGCACCAAACAACAGGTGCTGCCGGAATTGCCCCCCAAACGCAGGCTGGTGATCCCCATCGACCGGGACGATGCGCTGTACCGCAGGCTGATGCTCCCCCTGCAGGATAAGCTACTGGCGCTGAAGAACGGCTCCCTGCTTACCGAAGCCCAGCGCGCGCTTCTTACGCTGGAGGTGGAGCAGGGCGAGCGGCAGGCTACGGGGCTTGCCAAAGCGCCGTTTGTAGCGCAGTTTGTGCGTGCGCTGCTGGAAGGCGGCGAAAAGGTGCTGCTCTTTGCGCACCATCATGCAGTGATGGATACCTACCGGCAGGAGTTGCGCTCGTTTTCCCCGGCGTTCATTACAGGGCGGGAAACGGCCGACCGCAAGGAACAGTCGGTCGAGCGCTTTATGCAGGGGCGCACGGAGCTGTGCTGCGTTTCGCTGCGGGCTGCGTCGGGGTTAAACCTCCAGCGCGCAACCTGCGTGGTGTTTGGCGAGTTGGACTGGTCGCCCGCTGTGCACAGTCAAGCGGAAGACCGCGCGCACCGCATGGGGCAGACGGATTCCATCCTGTGTTACTATCCCGTGGCGCCGGGCGGCAGCGATCAGGAAATGCAGGATGCGCTGGGCCTGAAGGTAAGCCAGTTTGTCGCCCTGATGGGCGATGCGCCCCAGCCACAGGCGGAGTTGAACGAAAACACCCAGTTTGCGCGCCTGTATGCCGAGCGGATGGTGCAACGCCTGCTTTTGGAAACAGTCTGAAGTGGATTGCAACTTGCAAAGGATCAAAGGAGGCTGCCATGCCGCTGACCCAGTATTGTAAAAAGTGTAAAGCGGACGTACCCCATGGCGATCTGTGCCCGCGTTGCGGCACGCGCCTGCCAAAGACGACCGAACGCCTCGTGATATCCGTTGTTCGCCAGCCAGTGCGGGATTGGTTTGCATGGAACGCGATGCTGCGTATCCTCCTGCCGGTGCTGGGGCTGGTGTTACTGGTCACCATTAGCGTGGAGGGTTGGGCTAAAGGGACGGCCGGGGTGCAGGCGGTGTTTTTGCAGGGCTTTTTCTGGTCCCTGATAGGGATTCTGGGGCTTGCGCTGTGCGCTACGTTCTGTCTGTTCCTATTGCAGGGGCCGGAACAGGTGCGCTACATTCTGGACGCACGCGGAGCACACGCGCTTGCCTTTATCCCTGCAAACCGTCCGCTGCGGGTTTATACGAGGCTGCTGACCCCACAGACGGCGTTGGCGTTGCAAGCGGAAGCAGGCGAAACGCCCCCGGAAGGGATGCTTTTAATTAAGAAAACGGACATACCCTGGAATGCGGTGCGGCGCGTACGATTCTGGCCGGAAACCGGCACCGTACTTTTCTTCCACCCCCGCTACTGGCAGGCGCTGACGCTCCGCTGCGCAAAGGCGGCCTATCCTGGAGCCGAAGCCTTTGTACGCAAGCGCTTGGCGCGCAACCGCAAAGCGCTGGGCGAGCGGATGGCGCGACGCAAGGCTTAATTGTTACGTAAATATGAAAACTATTCTTGACACCTGTCATAAATTCTCCTACAATAGATCTGTTCAGAATCCTGCATTTTGAAGGTTTTTTCCAAACGCCGGTGCTTGGAGGAGAAGCCATGAACATTCGTCCCAAACGTGCGCTGGCGATGGTGCTTGCGCTGGTGCTGACGCTGTCCCTCACACTGAGCGCGACGGCCGCGACCTATCCGTATGATACCCAGTCGGGCGAAAGCGTGAAGCTGCGCAAATCCGCCAACACCACCTCCGTTGTGCTGGCGAACATCAACGCCGGGGATACGGTTACCGTGCTTGGAAAGAGCGGAAATTTCTATAAAATCAAGTATAACACCGTTACCGGGTATGCGATGGTCCGCTACATCGACGGCGCGGATGAGAGCACCATCCCCGTAACCTCGCAGGACGCGATGACGGCAATCAACAGTTACCCCTACGATACCAGCACGCTGGCGCGCGTCAAGCTGCGGAAAACCGCCAGCGAAACCGCTACCTCCATGCTGGTGATACCGGAGGATGCGCTGGTTACCGTTTACGATGTGACCTCCAACGGTTTTGCCAAAGTGAAATATGCCGGGCGCACCGGTTATGTGATGACCGCCTACATTTTGCTGGCGGCCATCCCCACGCCTACGCCGGTACCCACCTCGACCGCCAACCCCGGCGAGGCCAAGTATACGCCGGTGCAAACCGGCAGTACCGGCAGCCATGTGCGCGCTTTGCAGGAAGCGCTGACCGAGCTCGGGTTTTATAAGTCGACGGTCGATTCCAAGTTTGGCGCAGGCACGAAAAGCGCTGTGACCGCCTTTGAGGCGAAAAACAGCCTGAAGGCGGACGGCATTGCCGATACGGCCATGCAGTACCTGCTGTATGAAGGCCGACCCAGAAACGTAAAAGGCACCCGTAAATCGGTAAAGACTGTGCCCATGGTTTCCGGCGTGACCATCCGCGGCAACGATACCGGCGAAGCGGTGGAGAAGTTCCAGAAGCGCCTCAAGGAATTGGGGTACTACACCGCGGAGATCAACGGTGTATGCGACAGGGCGACCGTGAATGCGCTCAAGGCGTTTCAGGGAAAGATGGGGTTGACCAAGGACGGCGTGGCGACGCCGGACGTGCTGACCATCCTGAACGGGGCGACCGCCGTCTCTGCCGGCGAAACCGTCACCCCCACGCCCAGCCCAACGGTTGCGCCGCCTACCGGCACCCTGCGCAAGGGCGATACTGGCACCGATGTTAAAAAAGTGCAGCAGCGTTTGAAGGACCTCGGTTATTTTACCGCGACGGTAGACGGTAAATTTGGCGACGCCACCGTGAAAGCCCTGCAGGCATTCCAAAAAAAGAACGGCCTCACGCAGGACGGCGTTTGCGGCACCCAGACCCGCGCTGTGCTCTTTGCGCAAAGCCCGGTCTATGCCAACGCAACCCCAACCCCCACGCCCGTGGCGACCACGGCCGTGGTCATTACCGAAGATACGGCGGTAACGATCCAGTCCGGCTCCCGTGGTTCTGCAGTGCTAAGCCTGCAAAAGCGCCTGACGGAGCTGGGGTACTACACCGCCCGCATGGACGGCGTGTATCTGGCGGATGATATTACCGCGGTGCGTGCTTTCCAGAAGGCTAATAATCTGACCGTGGATGGCAAAGCCGGGTACCTGACGCAAAAGCTGATTTACAGCGATACCGCGCTGCGCGGCGATCTGGGCACCACCACGCTTACCACGACCCTGCGTTATGGCGATACGGGCACGAACGTAACCACGCTGCAAAACCGATTGATCGAGCTGGGGTATCTGGTTGGCACGGCGGATGGAACGTTCGGCACAAGCACCAAAGCGGCTCTGGTCGCGTTCCAGACCTCCAACAGCCTGACCCGGGACGGCGTTGCCGGCGCAAACACACAGGCAATCCTGTTTTCCAACACCGCCGTCAAGAACACGGTCAGCACCACCGCTACGCTTAAGCAGGGCACCATCAGCGATACAGTCAAGGATATGCAGGAGAGGCTGATCGCGCTGGGCTACCTGACCGGCAAGGCGGATGGCAACTTTGGCGCACAAACGGCGCTGGCGCTGATGGCATTCCAGTCGAAAAACGGGCTGAGCGCGGACGGTGTCGCAGGCAGCCTGACTCTAGCAAAGCTCAATAGCCTGAGCGCCAAGTCCTCGGATGGCACCACGTCCACCACAACCACAGCCTCCGCACCCACGCTCAGCGGCGCGCCCAGCGCCGCCAGTGTGAGGTATGCCAACTGGTATACCGAGGTCAAGGCCCGCTGCAAGCTCTACCCATACGCAACAGTGTACGACTTTACCACCGGGCTTAGCTGGAAGGTGCACATGTTCAGCTTTGGTGCGCATGCCGACGCCGAACCGCTGACAGCCGAAGATACCGCCAACATGGAAAAGGCTTTCGGCAATACCAACACGTGGACGCCCAAAGCGGTCTGGGTCGTGTTCAGCGACGGGCGCGTGTACATGGCCTCCACGCATGACATGCCACATGAAGTGCAGCATATTACCACCAACAATTTCGCCGGGCACTTATGCATCCACTTCCCGCGCACCGCCGAGCAGGTGGCGTCGATCGGCCCGTATGCGACCTCGCACCAGAAAGCGATCGATCTGGGCTGGGCGGCGACGCTGGCGCGCGTTGGCAAGTAACAGGCAAAGCAATACATACCAAAGCCCGCGGCAATCTGCCGCGGGCTTTGGTGCATCCAATGGAGGGGAAGGCAACAGGTGCCATGGTCAATCCTGAAAAACATAATGCGGTTAGCAGAATGCTCAAGTTTGATGATCCTGTGCCAACGTAACATTTCCTACGCGGGAGTATTAAACCGGTGACCTATGGTGGTATGAATTCTTACAGGGTGCGGTTGGCAAAGAAAAACCCCGGCGATTCATGACCGCAGGGTTTTGATACGGATCGGGCTGTTGCAGCGGGGGAAGCGCAGCGCGGTTTCCAGGGATTAAAGCGGCTTGCTCATCAGTGTCTTTTCAACCAGATGATCCGGCTTCAGTTGCAGTTTGGCATTGCGCAGGTTTTCCAGCCCCATGTCCTCCTCGCGGTTAATATAGGCAAAGGGCGTATGTTCCAGCGTATAGGCGGCGTACGCCTGTATGATGGCGGAGTAGGCTCCGGTATATTGCGGCAATGCCTTTTCCGCAAGGATGTCCAGAAGCTCTGCGCGCGGGTGGGAGCCGATGGCAAAGGCGGCCGGCTGGCCGTCGGCATACAGCACACCGCCGCTTTGGCCCAATGATTGCGTGCATTGCAGCATGCGCTCCACCGCTTTGCGCTCCTGCGCAAGCATCGCGCCCTGATGCGTCGCATCCCAGATGGCGACAAGGCGCAGACAATCGTCGCGGTTATCGGGCGTCAGGGGCTCAAAACGCCAGTCATAATTCCGCTTGAACTGCGCAATCTGGTTGCGTTTTGCGCCGTAGGCACGCCCGCGCATGGTGGCCAAATCCTCCGCGCGGTAGATGTAATCGTACAAATCGCGCCGGGGCTCGGCGGTAAACCCTTCGCCGGGGAAGGAATCCGGCGTGCCGATGTGCAAAAAGCGAAACACCGTGCCGCCCTGCGTGCGCTCGTAGGCTTCCATCGCGGCAAGCAGCTCCGGCAAGGCTTCGGTTTCCGGCGGGGCAAGGTACCAGGTTTCGCCCTGTGCCTGGCAACGCAAGGCAAACGTATCCCGCCAGAAGGCAACCTCGCTTAAATCCAGCTCCTTCCACACAAACAGGCGGAACGCGTCGAACTCGCTGCTCAGGGTATGCAGTTTTTGCTGCCTTGCGTATATCGCAGGGAGCATCTCCCGGGTTAAGGGTTGAAACAAAAATCCATCTTCTTTCCCGCTTACGCGGACGTGTCGGGCCAAAAGCGGCGAACGCGGAATCGGGGGTTTGCGGTGCGTACGCGATACCCCGGATAAGGTATGCACGCGTATGCAGCCGCTGAAACCTAAAATGATCTCCGCATTCGCAAAAGGCTTCAGGCGCACCCCATTATACACAAAAGCACCTCCTGCCACAAGGGAAAAACTTTTTGCATTCCCCCCGTTTTTTTAAGGCAAGTACATCGACAAGGCAATATGAATGTGCTAATATGGGGCGACCGATCCGCAGGGCCTGCGCCGTGTTTCGCGGGCATGCGCGAGGGTTGGGCCTGTCGCCCGCCGGCAGGATTCCCGGACGCCCGTCATACAGGTTAAATCGGAAAGGAGCTGTCGTCCTTTGGACGTAGACAGACTGCTGTATCAGTATTTGACGGATGGGATCACGCACAACCATAAACACCACGTGGGTGTCGAACTGGAGTTTCCGCTGGTTTCCAAACCCGGCCGCGCCTTTGATTTGCACATTCCCCATACACTCATGGATGCCGTGAAACCCCTTGGCTACCATGACACCCGCATCGCGCCGGACGGAACGCCGCTGGCCGTGGAAGATGATCAGGGCAATGTGCTCACCTTCGATACTTGTCTGGAAAACGTGGAGTTTGCCTCCACCAGCGCGCCTTCGCTCTGGCCGCTGTACCGCCAGTTCCGCCGCACGCTGGAGGCGGAACAGCACGCGCTGCTGAACGCGGATCACTGCCTGCTGGGGGTGGGGTTCAATCCCTTCCTGTTCCGGGAGCATAACGAGCATCTGATCGAGAAGGAACTGACGCTCGCCATCGCCGAATACTTTCAGCACTACCGCATGAAGCGGCGCTACTACAAGGATTTCTACTGCGTCATCTCCTCCGAGCAGGTGCATTTCAACACAACGGTTGAAGAACTGCCGCTGATTTTTGAACTGTTCACGCGTCTGGACTGGATGAATATCCTGCTGTTTTCCGATTCTCCCGCACGGCTGGACGGGCGGCATTACCTCTGTGGCCGCAATGAACTGTACATGCAATCTTCCTTCCGGCAGATCGGGCTGGTCGGGGCGCAGACACTCGGCCTGAAAACCGCCGAGGAGATTGCGCACAGCTACGGCGAAATCTGCCTGTTCATGCGCAAGCGCGACGGCGTAACTCAGGTGTTTGCCCCGACCCCGGCGCGCGAGTACTTCCAGCGCCCGGACGCGCTGGAGGAAGACATCCACTCGCTGGATCTGGAACGCAATATCGTGACCACCTCCTACGGCACAATCGAGTACCGCATCCTGTGCGCGCAGCCCTTCCAGCAGGCGTTCACGCCCTCGGCCTTCAATCTGGGGCTGCGCACGGTGCTGCCGGAGGCGCTCGCGCTGGCGCGCGATTTTGATGCGCATCACCCCATGCCCTCGCCCAATGAGCGCAACCGGCAGGCTTCGCTGGGCTGCTGCGCCTTTTCTACGACTGAGGATACGCTGCACTATGCACGCATGCTGCTTGCGCTCGCGAAGAAAGGGTTACGCGAGCGCGGCTTCGGCGAGGAAGCGATGCTCGCGCCGCTGGAAGATCGCCCGACCTTGCTGGATTCGCCCGCCGCGGCACTGCTGCGTGAGGAGAAAATCCACGGCGAGACCCGCGCTTTCATGGCGCGCGCGGAGCTTGGCAAGGCCTTCGCGCAGCCCGTGGCGGAACCGCAGCGCGCCTGAGCATGAGGCGGTTAGCCGCAGCGCAGGATCGAACCCCGCATGTCAGACATTTTACCCGCGCCGTACGCGCGGGCGTTTTTCAATGGGAACGGTTGAAAAAAGGCTGCCTTCATGTTACATTAAGCAAGGGTTACCGGATGGGAGGCACAGGATGCTCGACACGATCGAACGGATTCTGGAGCGGGTGGAAAAACCGGCCCGCTATACCGGCAGTGAAATGAATACGGAGGTCAAACCGCTTTCCGAAGCAGAAATCTCCTTCGCGTTTTGCTTTCCGGATACGTATGAGGTGGCCATGTCCCACCTGGGTATGAAAATCCTCTACGACATTTTGAACGCGTTGCCTTATGCAGTCTGCGAGCGCGTCTGCATGCCATGGGTAGATATGCTGGCCGCCATGCGGGCCGAAAAGGTGCCGCTGTTTTCACTGGAGAGCCGCACGCCGCTGCATCGGTTTGATGTGGTGGGGTTCACCCTGCAGTATGAAATGAGCTATACCAACATTCTGGAAATGCTCTCGCTGGGTGGCGTGTCGGTCAAGGCGGCACAGCGGGGGGAGTCAGACCCCATTGTGGTGGCAGGCGGGCCCTGTGCCAGCAACCCGGAGCCTTTGCACGCTTTTATGGATGCGTTTCTGCTGGGCGATGGGGAAGAACTGATCGTGGATGTGGTGGATTCGCTGAACGAAGCGAAGAAGCTGAACCTGCCGCGTGCCGAACGGCTGCGCCGTCTGGCTGGCATCGAAGGCGTGTACGTCCCTTCGCTGTATGCGCCAACTTACCATGAGGATGGAACGCTGGCCTCCTTCACGCCGTTGGACCTTGCGGCGCCGCCGGTGGTGCGCAAGCGCTTTGTAAGAGATATGAACACCGCCGCGTTTCCGCAGGCGATCCCCGTGCCGTATACACAGATTGTGCACGACCGCATCATGCTGGAAATTATGCGGGGGTGCACCCGGGGCTGCCGTTTCTGTCAGGCGGGCATGCTGTACCGGCCTGTGCGCGAACGCAGTGTGGAAAACCTGCTGGCCCTTTCCGAAGCGCTGGTGAACCACACGGGGTATGAAGAAATCTCGCTTTCCTCCCTGTCCAGCGGGGATTATTCCCAGTTGGGCGATCTGTGCGAGGCGCTGATGGAGCGCTTCGGCGATCGGCGCGTAAGCATCTCGCTGCCTTCGCTGCGCATCGACAGCGTGGTTAAGGATTCGCTGGCGCAAACGCAGAAGGTCAAGAAAACCAGCCTCACCTTCGCGCCGGAGGCTGGCACTCAGCGCCTGCGGGACGTCATCAATAAGGGCGTAACCGAGGCGGACCTGCTGGCCAAGCTCAAGGATGCGTTTGAGGGCGGCTGGAACAGCGTTAAACTCTACTTTATGATGGGGTTACCCACCGAAACGCAGGAGGATTTGGAGGGCATCGCCAAACTGGCGCAGGCAGCCGTGCAAGCCTACTATGCCGTGCCCAAGGGGCAGCGGGCCAAGGGGCTGCGCATTACGTGCAGCGCGTCGGTATTTGTGCCCAAGCCCTTTACGCCTTTCCAATGGTGCGCGCAGGATACGCTGGATACCGTGCGCCAAAAGCAGCAGGAGCTGCGCAGACTGCTGCGCATCAACGGGGTCACCTTCCACTGGCACGATTCCAGCGTAAGCCGGTTGGAAGCCTGCTTTGCCGTAGGCGACAGGAGGCTGGCCGATGTACTCTACCGCGCGTGGGAGCTGGGTTGTCTTCTGGACGGCTGGAACGATCAGTTTCGCTATGATCTGTGGATGCAGGCGTTTGCCGATTGCGGGGTGGACCCCGATTTTTACGCCCACAGGCCGCGCGGGCTGGATGAGCTGCTGCCCTGGGATTTTATTGACATCGGTGTGACCAAGCGCTACCTCCGCCTGGAATACGAGCGGGCGCTGAAAGGCCAGATCACCCGCGACTGCCGCCTGGGCTGCAATGGCTGCGGCATCGAACGCATAAAGGGGTTGTGCTCGCTTTGCGAATGATCGTCGTGTTTGAAAAAGGGTTTGCCCTGCGGCATATCGGCCATTTGGATTTAATGCGCACCATCCAGCGCGCCCTGCGGCGCAGCGGGTTGCCGATCCGCTACAGCAACGGGTTTAACCCGCACATTCAGCTGAGCTTCGCGGCTCCGCTTTCGGTGGGGGTCGTCGGCCTGCGGGAATTGATGGATGTGCCCGTGGAGGAGTCCTGCCAGGCGGAACAGTTCGCCGAAACCCTCAACCGCACGTTGCCATCCTGCCTGCGCGTGCGGGAAGCGCGCGCCGTAGACGAGGCTTACCCCACGCTGATGGCGCTGGTTGCGGGCAGCCGCATCCGCATGCAGATCGACCCCTGCGAAGCGGCGGATCGGATTGCCGCCTATTTTCCGACCTTTATGCAGGCGCGGGAGTGTGTGACGCTACGTAAAACCAAAGCAGGTGAAAACCAGACCAACATCCGCCCGTTTGTGCAGGAAGCCACGCTGGAAACCACACCGGAGGGTTACACCCTGCGCTGCCTGATCCGGAACCGGCCGGAAGGGTCGCTGAAACCCTCCGTGCTGATACAGGCCCTTTGCGAGGGGGCCCACGTGGAATCCGTGCCCTATGTGGCCTACCGCGATGCCATTTTAACCCTGAACCCCGAAGGACGGCTGATCCCGCTGGAGGCATATCAAAATGGGTGAATCAATCTGTATCCTGGTGCAAGCGGCAGAAGACGGGCGCCGCATTGCCCTGATGGACGAGGGGAAACTGGCCGAGTACTATGTGGAGGACGCCGCGGAAGGCTCGCTGGTTAATGGCGTGTTTCTGGGGCGTGTGGAGCGCGTGCTTCCGGGGATGAGCGCCGCGTTTGTGCAGATCGGTCAGGCGCAAAACGCGTTTCTGCCCCTCAAGGAGCAGGAGAGCTTTCAGCGCCAGACCGAGGAAAAAGCGCTTGTTTCCGGCGCCGAGGTGATTGTGCAGGTTCGTAAGGATGCGCACGATCAGAAAGGCGCATTCATTTCCCGCGACATATCGCTGCCCGGGCAGGCGCTGATCCTGATGCCACGCAACCGCTATATCGGCGTGAGCAAACGCGTAACCGATCCCACGGAGCGCGAAACCCTGCTGGCGCTGGGCAAGGAGCTTGCGGGCGACGCCTTTGGGCTGATTCTCAGGCAAGCCGCCCTGTATACCCGCAGGGATGCTATTGAAGAAGAGCTGCACGACCTGCTTGCCCAATGGGAGAAGATCGAGCAAAAGGCCGTGCACGCCAAAGCTCCGGCTACGCTCTACCGGGAGGTATCCGCGCTGGCCGCACTGGTGCGGGATTATGCGCCGCGCTACCAGTTGGGAATAACCTGCAACGACGCCGTGAACCGCATGCCCGCGCCGCCCACGGGGCTCATGTGGGAACAGGTGAGCGATACAGAGATGGAAGCGCTCTGGATGGCAGACCGCATCGACGCCCAGCTCAAGGAAGCGCTGGGCCGACGTGTGGAGCTGAAAAACGGCGGCAGCCTCGTCATTGACGAGCGGGAAGCGCTTACCACGGTGGATGTGAACAGTGGTCGCTTTGTCGGCTCCAAGGAAGAGGACGTCGCGCTGCGGCAGAATCTGAATGCCTGCCCGGAAATCGCGCGCCAGCTCAGGCTGCGCAACTGCAGCGGCATCATCCTGATTGACTTTATCGACATGCAAACCGACGCGCAGCGTACCGCTGTGCTCGAACGCCTGCGGGACGAGCTTTCCCGCGAGCGGGATAAAACCGTGCTGCACGGTTTCACCAGCCTTGGGCTTTTGGAGATGACGCGCAAACGCACGCGCCCCTCGCTGCGGGATGCGCTGCAAACGCCCTGCACGGCTTGCGGCGGTACCGGATACCAATCGGAAAGGGAACGCCAACGTGAGTAAAACCCCTGTAACCTTGACGGCGGAGGAACAGCGCGCGCAGGAGGACGCGGCCGAACGGGTCGCCGCGCTGCCCAACCGCCCGGAAAGTTATCATATTGTGACCTACGGCTGTCAGATGAACGCGCACGACAGTGAAACGCTGGCCGGCATGCTCCAGGGCATGGGGATGCGCGAAGCGGCCGACCGTACCGAAGCGGATTTGGTGCTGTTTAACACCTGTTGTGTGCGGGACAATGCCGAGCGCCGTGCGCTGGGCAACGTCACGTGGCTGAAGCAGCTTAAAAAGGACAGGCCGACCCTAAAAATTGGCGTGTGCGGCTGCATGGTGCAGCAGCCCGGCATGGCGGAACGGATTTTAAAGCAATATCCGTTTATCGATCTGGCATTTGGCACCCACAACCTGCACCAGCTGCCAGGGTTGCTGTATGCGATGCTGGCCGACCATACGCGCGTCGTGCGGGTGACCGATCAGGATACGCTGATTGCCGAAGGGCTGCCCACCCAGCGTCAGTTTGACTACAAAGCCTACATCACCATCATGTATGGGTGCGACAACTACTGCTCCTACTGCATCGTGCCCTATGTGCGCGGGCACGAGCGCAGCCGTGCCATGGCGGATGTGCTGCGCGAGGCGGAAACCCTGCTTGCCTCCGGAGTGCAGGAAATCATGCTGTTGGGGCAGAATGTGAACAGCTACGGAAGCGGCTCTGCGGAAACCTTTCCCCGGCTGCTGCGGGAGCTGGACGCGATGGGCGTGCCCCGCATCCGGTTCATGACCTCGCACCCCAAGGACCTCTCCGACGCGTTAATCGAGGCTATGGCGGACTGCAAGCATGTCTGCAACCATCTGCACCTGCCCATCCAAAGCGGCAATGACGAAATCCTGCGCGCAATGAACCGCCGCTACACCCGCGAAGCCTATCTGGAACGGGTGGCTGCGTTGCGTTCCGCCGTGCCGGGCATTGGACTCAGCACCGACCTGATCGTCGGTTTTCCGGGGGAAACGGAGGCGCAGTTTGCCGACACCGTTTCACTGGTGCAAGCGGTGGGGTATGATTCAGCGTTCACGTTTGTATACAGCCCACGCGCAGGCACAGCCGCCGCCGCGCTGCCCGGCAGGCTGCCTGCGGAAGTCACAAGCGCGCGCATGGCAACGCTGATTGCCGCCGTCGAGGCAGGCGCGCAGGCAGCGCACGCGCAGTTGCTTGGCTGCACCGAGCAGGTGCTGGTAGAAGGCTTCAGCAAACGCGACGCGCGGCAGGTGTCTGGCAAAGGCACCCGCGGCATCACCGTAACATTACCCGGCGGGCCGGACGATGTGGGGCGGATTATCCCGGTGCGCATCACATCCTCGGCCGTCAATACCCTGCGGGGGGAGCGGCTCTAGCGGCCGCAACCCGCACCAATATATCTTAAAGGAGCGATGACCCATGGAACAGGTTTTGAATCAGGCGGAACAACTTGCCGAAGCAATTCTGGAAAGCGAAGAATATATCCGCATGCGTCTGGCCGAGCAGGCCGCCATGCGTGACGAGCAAGCCGCGCAGGCGATTGCGACGTATAACGAGCGCCGCTCGGCGGTGGAGACCCTGCTTGCGTCCAGCGATCTGGATCACGAAGCGCTAGCGGAAGCCGGAAAGCAGCTGGAGGAAGCGCAAAAGGCGATCGACGACAACGCGCTCATCCACACCATGCGGGAAGCCAGCGACGCGTTTTCCCACATGATGCAGCAGGTGAACAAGATTATCAAATTTGTGGTCACCGGCGAGCAGGAGGAAGAAGACGGCTGCTCCGGTTCCTGCGAAAGCTGCGGAGGTTGCCACCACTAACCGCGATTGAACCGATCGGGAAAGGATGACCCCTCATGCCCGTAACGCCGATGATGCAGCAATACCTTGACGTGAAGCAGAAGCACAGCGACTGCATTGTGTTTTTCCGACTGGGCGACTTCTACGAAATGTTTTTTGAAGACGCCGAGTTGGCAAGCCGGGAGCTGGAGCTGACCCTGACCGGTAAGGATTGCGGGCTGAGCGAACGCGCGCCCATGTGCGGCGTGCCTTACCATGCGGCAAACGTGTATGTGGCTAAACTGATCGAGAAAGGCTATAAAGTGGCCATCTGCGAGCAGATGACCGACCCGGCGCTCAGCAAGGGGCTGGTGGAGCGCGAGGTGGTGCGCATCATCACCCCCGGCACCGTGGCCGACCCGGCCATGCTGGATGAAAAACGCAACAGCTACATCCTATGCGCGCTGTTTCGGGGTAAGGAAGTCGCGCTGGCGTACACCGATGTGAGCACCGGGGAATTTCTGATTCACCAGCTCAAGGACGCGGCCCAACGCCTGCGGGACGAGCTGATCCGCATTGCGCCGCAGGAAATCCTGACCAATGACGAGGCGACGCTGGCCACCTACCTGCAACAGACCCTTGCCGTGTCGCAGCTGCCTTCCTCCGCCTTTGAACGAAAAAACGCAGAGGGGCAGTTGCTCAGGCACTTCCATGCCACTTCCACGGCCGCGCTCGGGCTGGAGCCGCGCGATTTGCGCGCGCTGGCAGCCGGAGCGCTGCTGTTTTACCTGAACGATACCCAGAAAAACTCGCTGGCCCATATCGTTCAAATGACCCCATATCAGGGTGGCGACACCATGTTTCTGGATCGCGCCACCCGGCGCAACCTTGAGCTGACCGAAACCCTGCGCAGCGGCGAACGCCGGGGTTCCCTCCTGTGGCTGCTGGACCGGACGGAAACGGCCATGGGTGCGCGGCAGTTGCGCGCGTGGGTAGAGGAGCCGCTCATCAACCGGGAACGGATTGAGACCCGCCTGGATATGGTGGATGCTTTCTGCCGGGATTATGTTACCGCAGACGCGCTTGGCGAAGCGTTGGCCGGTGTGGCCGATCTGGAGCGCCTGATGGGCAAGATCAGCTACAACAGCCTGAACGCACGCGACTGTCTGGCGCTGCTGCAATCCCTCAAACGCATACCGGGGATTCAAACCCTGCTGCGCGGCTTTGACACCCCCGCGGCGCAGGCGCTGGCGCATCCGCTTTCGCCTTTGCAGGGCTTGTGTGATCTGCTGGAGCGTGCCATCCACCCGGATGCGCCCGCGCTCCTTTCGGAAGGCGGCATCATCGCCGATGGGTACAATGCGGAGTTGGACGGCTACCGTGAAGCCTCACAGCACGGCAAGCAATGGGTGCTGGATTTGGAAACCGCCGAGCGGCAGGAAACCGGCATCAAGAACCTTCGCATACAATACAATCGGGTTTTCGGCTTTTATATTGAAGTAACCAAAAGCAACCTGAGCAACGTGCCGCTCCGTTACACCCGCAAACAGACGCTTGCCAACTGCGAGCGGTATGTAACGCCGGAACTGGCAGACATTGAGCGTAAGATTACCGGCTCGCAACAGGCGGCGCTGGCGCTGGAAACACAGCTGTTTGCCGATGTGCGCAACGCGATTGCTGCCGAAATCCCAGCCATCCAGCAGAATGCCCTGTCGCTGAAAACGCTGGACGCGCTGCTTTCGCTTTCCAAGGTGGCGCGCGAGTACCGCTATGTGCGGCCGGAGATAGCGCAGGACGGCATGCTGCATATCGAAAACGGCCGCCACCCGATTGTGGAGCGGATGCTGCGGGATGAGCCCTTTGTGCCCAACGACGTACTGCTGGACACGCAGCAGAACCGGATGCTGATCCTCACCGGGCCCAACATGGCGGGCAAAAGCACCTATATGCGGCAGGTGGCGCTGATTGCGCTGATGGCGCAAATCGGCAGCTTCGTCCCGGCGGATACGGCGCATGTCGGCCTGTGCGACCGGGTATTTACCCGCATTGGCGCGTCGGATGATCTGGCAGGCGGCCAAAGCACCTTCATGGTGGAAATGACCGAGACCGCCGGCATCCTGCGCAGCGCGACCTCTCAATCGCTGATCCTGCTGGACGAAATCGGGCGCGGCACCAGCACGTTCGACGGTTTGAGCATCGCCTGGGCGGTGGTGGAGTATATTCTGGATTTGAAGAAGATCGGCGCGCGCACCCTGTTTGCCACGCACTATCATGAGCTGAGCGAGCTGGAAGGCCGCTTTGAGGGCGTTAAGAATTACTGCATGACCGTCAAGGAGCGCGGGGAGGATGTGATCTTCCTGCGTAAAATCCAGCCCGGCGGCGCAGATCGCAGCTACGGCGTGCATGTGGCGCGCCTTGCGGGCGTGCCTGCCGCGGTGGTGGCGCGCGCGCATGAGATTCAGGCGCGGCTGGAAGCCAGCGACATCAACCAGGAAACCATCAGTCAGAACATTCTGGAGCAGCGGGGCAAACAGAACCGGCAGACGGATCTTTTCCATCTGGAGCAGGATGTGCTGGTGGAGGAGCTGAAAAATCTGGACGTGCTGGCCATCACGCCGATGGACGCGTTGAACACCCTGTTCCGACTGCGTGAGAAAGCAAGAAGGCTGTAAAGGAGCATTCATGGAATACCGACCCATACGCAGGCTAAGCGACGAGGTGATTGGGCAGATTGCCGCAGGCGAGGTAATCGAACGCCCCGCCGCCGCTGTCAAGGAACTGGTGGAGAATAGCATCGATGCCGGCGCGACGGCGGTCACGGTAGAACTGACCGACGGGGGGCTGACTTCGCTGCGCGTATCCGACAACGGTCGAGGCATCCCCGCCGAGCAGATTCGCATGGCCTTTGAGCGCCACGCGACCAGCAAGCTTTCCACTGCGGAAGAGCTGTTTGACGTGCGCACCCTCGGCTTTCGGGGCGAGGCGTTGGCCTCCATTGCTGCGGTGGCGCGCGTGCAATGCGTCACAAGGGCGCGCGACGCGGCTTTCGGGGTGCGTGCGCGGGTCGAGGGCGGGCAGATATTGGAGGTTACCGAGGCTGCCAGCCCGGTGGGCACCTCCATCACAGTGCGCGATTTGTTTTTTAACGCACCGGTACGGCTCAAGTTTCTGAAAAAATCGACAGCCGAGGCGGCGCTGGTATCGGATTACATACTACGACTGATCTTGAGCCGCCCGGACGTGGCGTTCCGGTTTGTGAGTCAGGGGAAAACCGTCTACCGCAGCGCGGGCGACGGCACGGTGGAATCGGCGCTGTACTGCGCCTACGGCCGGGAAGCGCTGCAAGCCATGCGCCGTGTGCGCGGCAGCGCCAACGGGGTGCTGCTGGACGGGTATGTAGGCATTGGAGAACAGGCGCGCGGCAACCGTGGGCACCAGAGCTTTTTCATCAACGCCCGCTATTTCCGGGACGAACGGCTCGGTCGGGCACTGGAAGCCGCATGCGAAGGGTTCGTCATGATCGGCCGCTACCCGATCTGCGCCCTGTACCTGCAGGTGCCGTACCGGCTGGTGGATGTGAATGTGCACCCCAACAAGCTGGAGGTACGCTTTCAAAACCCCGACGCGGTGGCGGGAGCCGTGCAGGAACTGACGCGGGAAGCACTGCGTGCCGTTACCCTGCAGGACAGGTTGGCGGGGGAGCCGTTACCGGCTGTCAAACCATTGCAACAGCCGACAGAAGCTTCCGAATCCATGGAGTTGAAGAACCGTTCCACAGCTTTGCCCGGTTTGGAAGAAGCCGCTTCCGCGCTTCCTGCGGCGCAGGGTGCATCCGTGGCAATCCCTACGCTGCGCGAGTCCCTGCAGCTACCGTTGGAAGCAGCGGAAATGCCACCGACCTTCGACGAAGGGTTCCAACCTTCGGTCATGGATGCGGTGCAGCCAAACCCCGCGAACCATGAGCTGTTGGTATGGAGTCCGGAAAGCGTACCGGAGCCGACCGCAAGCGAACATACGGATGCGGTGCCAATGTGGGCGGAAACCAGTCGCACCCTACAAGTGCCCATTCCCGTGCAGGCGCGTAACTTTACGGACGACGCGTCGGAAGAGCAACAGCGCTTGGCCCAAACCGGAGAAACGGCACCGCTGCAGTTTATCGGCACGGCCTTCAAAACGTATCTGCTGTTTGAAGCCGGAGAACGGCTCCTGCTGGTGGACCAGCACGCGGCGCACGAGCGTGTGTTGTTCGACCGCTACATGGAGCGGTATCAAGGGGAAACCCTGTCCCAGCGGTTACTCGCCCCACAGCTGATCCGCCTGACGGCACGCGATGTGGCGCAGCTGGAAGACCTGCAGCCGGTGCTTGCGGATGCCGGGTTCGAGGCGGAGGCATTCGATACGACGTCGGTGGCGGTGCGGGCCATCCCCAGTATCCTGGGGCAAAACGAATCCGTGCGGGAACTTCTATTGGATGTGCTGGACGAATGTCAGACCGCGCACAGCAAGCCCACTGCCGATCGCCTGCGCCGCAGGGTTGCACAGCTGGCCTGCAAACATGCCGTAAAGGCGGGGGATTCGCTTTCGCAGGAAGATGTGCGCGCGCTGCTCATGCAAATGCTTGCGACCGGCACACAGCCGACTTGCCCCCACGGCAGGCCGATTGTCACGGAACTGACCCGCCGGGAGCTGGAAAAACGCTTCAAGCGCATACCATGAGGGAGGCACACATGCGAAAAACGCCGGTGCTTTGCGTCGTCGGGCCTACAGCCAGCGGCAAAACGGCGCTTTCCCTGCGGCTTGCCCATGCGCTGGGCGGCGAGATCGTGAACATGGACAGCATGCAGGTTTACCGCCGCATGGATATTGGCACCGCAAAACCGACCCTTGCTGAACGGGAGCACATTCCGCACCATCTGCTGGACATTGTGGAACCGACCGAGCCGTTTTCCGTTGCGCAGTACGCGCAATTGGCGGAGCAGACAATTCAGGCTATCTACGCCCGGGGAGTGCTCCCCATCCTTACCGGCGGCACAGGGTTTTATTTAAAAGCGCTGACCGACGGGCTCTCGTTGGGTGGCGTGCCGAGCGACCCTGCGTTGCGTGCCACCCTGAACGCGCAGGCAAGCACCCCCGAAGGGAAAAAGGCTTTGTATGCGCATTTGCAGGCGGTGGACGCCGCAAGCGCCGCACGGCTGCATATCAACGATGTGCAGCGGGTTTCCCGCGCGCTGGAGGTTTATCTGCTAAGCGGGGTGCCACTGTCGGCACAAAAGAGCGAGGCACCGCCGGAACGGCCGTTTGTGTTCCGACTGCTGGCCACCACGCTGGAACGCCCCCGCCTGTATGCGCGTGCGGATGCGCGGGTGGATGCAATGCTTGCGCATGGTTTGCTGGAGGAGGTACGCACCTTGCTGGATTCCGGCGTGCCCGCACAGGCGCAGGCCATGCAGGGCATCGGCTACAAGGAGCTGGTGCCGGTCGTTTACGGACACACAGCGTTGGAACAGGCAGTCGATACCTTAAAAAAGAACACGCGCCATTATGCCAAACGGCAATGGACGTGGTTCCGCGCCGTCGAGGGCGCCGAATGGCTGGATATGGAGCACCCCGAAAGCCTTTCCCGTGCGCTCCGACTGGGCGAAACCTTTTGGGAGGAACAAAAACCATGAACGATACTGTACTGTTTGCCAAAGCAGAGGCGCTTTGTACGCAGGCCTTTGCTAAAACCGATGAAATCGCGCTGCAAAACACCGCGCGCGTGCTGGATGCGTTTCAGAAATACGGTGTGGCGACCCGTCATTTTGCCGCCACCACCGGATACGGTTACGATGATGTGGGACGGGATACGCTGGAGAGCATTTTTGCCGAGCTGTTTGGCGCCGAAGCCGCGATTGTGCGACCGCAGATTGCCTCAGGCACGCATGCGCTGTCGATGGCGCTGTTTGGCCTTTTGCTTCCGGGCGATACGCTGCTGTGTGCATCCGGTGCGCCGTATGATACGCTGCGCGGCGTGATCGGCATGGATGGGCCGGTTACAGGCTCGCTTGCGGAAATGGGCGTGCAGTACCGGCAAGTGGAACTGAATGCGCAGGGCAGGCTCGACATTCCGGCAATACGCGCCGCTATAACGGAACGCACCCGTGTTGTCGCAATCCAGCGCAGCCGGGGGTATGCCGCGCGCCGTTCACTCACGCCGGAGGAGACGGAGCCGCTTGCCGCCATGCTGCATACGGAGTTCCCCAACGCCTGCCTGATGGTGGATAACTGCTATGGCGAGTTCGTGGGGCTGACAGAACCTACGCACCACGGAGCCGACCTGTGCGTGGGCAGTCTGATTAAAAACCCGGGCGGTGGGCTGGCTCCGACGGGCGGATACATGGCAGGCCGCGCCGCGTTGATTGAACGCATCAGCTACCGGCTGACCGCGCCCTCGATTGGGCGGGAAGTGGGCAGCTATGCGGGCGGCTATCAGCCGTTTTATCAGGGGCTTTTTTTAGCGCCGCATGTGGTGGCGCAGGCGGTGCGCACCGCTACGCTGGCCGCGGCGGTATTCTCGCTGCTTGGCATGCGTACCACCCCTGCGGTGGATGCGCCGCGTACCGACATCATTCAGGCGCTGGAACTGGGCACGCCGGAGCGGCTGATCGCATTCTGTCAGGGGATTCAGGCGGCCTCGCCGGTGGACAGCATGGCCTTGCCGGAGCCGTGGGATATGCCCGGCTATCAGGAGCAGATTATCATGGCGGCCGGTACGTTTGTATCCGGCGCAAGCATCGAATTGAGCGCCGACGCGCCCCTGCGGCCGCCCTTTACCGTATACCTGCAAGGCGGGCTTACCTACAGCCACGGCAAGCTCGCCCTGCTAAGGGCATTGCAGACCATGCGGCACGCGGGCTGCCTGCCGGAAGAGCCTACCCTGTAAACGCAGCGGGTTACCGCTTGCACCGCCTGCAGGGATATGCTATAATCGCTACGGTTTGACCCCGGCGTGCCGCGAACCGCCGGAACCGAAGGAGGTTGGAACATGCCCGCGCAAACCAAAAAGAAAGCAAACCCGAAAGTGACGCTTACGCGCATTATTTCGCTGGTACTGGCAGTGCTGCTGCTGGGGAGCGTTTTGCTGGCCGCGCTGTTTTCGACGGTTTATTAAGCCGTTTATTCTGCATTGTAAGAGCCCGGTCTGTTTCCCTGCGGGGGAGCAGGCCGGGCGCTTTTTGATACGGTTTTGTGGGGGTGCTGTTTCAGGGCTTGGACGCCTCCGGCGATGTTGGCGGCGCATCGTTGGCCAGCGGCAACTCAAACCAGAAGGTGGTGCCGGTATCCTTGTGGCTTTGCACACCGTAGGCAAGGCCATGCCGATCCAGAATGCCCTTGACGATGCTCAGCCCCAGCCCGGAGCCGACCGTCGCGCGCTTGTGCGGTTTATGCCCGCGGTAGTACCGATCCCAGATGTAGGGAAGTTCCTCTGCATCGATCCCTTCGCCGCTGTCGTGTACCGATACGCGCACCGCGCCTTCGCGCAGGGTTTGGGTCACGGTCACGGTGCGATCTTCGCCGGTGTAGGTCAGCGCGTTGTTAATCAGGTTATACAGCACCTGGCCGATCTGCATTTCATCGGCAAACACGGTCGCGTCGCCGTCCTGCACCAGAGCGACGGTGTAACCGTCCTGCTCGATCAGCTTCCGGTAGCGGGCAAGGATGCCCTCAATGCTGTGCGTCAGGGAGAAAGGCTTACGCTCTACGGGAGCCTGACCGCTGTGGCTGGCGCTGTATTCCAGCACGGCGTTAACCAGGCTGGACAGGCGGCGCGTTTCGTCAATGATCACCTGCATGTTTTCAGGCGTGTTTTCTCCCGGCAGGTCGCGCATGGCCTCGGCGTACCCGTCGATCAGCGTAAGCGGCGTGCGTAGATCATGGGAGATGTTGGCGATCAGTTCCCGCTGCATCTCCTCCACGCGCCGCAAATCCTTGGCAGCTTGCCGGAGCGTGGCATTCAACTGCAAAATTTCACGGTAACTGGAATGGGTATTGGCCGGCTCGAAGCGGCCTTCCGAAAGCCCACGCGCCGCAAGGCTGGTATCCACAATCGGCCGCGCAATCCTGCGGGAAAGCACCAGCGATATGCCAAAGGAAAGCAGTACCATCAGCACCGCGATAAAAAGATACTGGCTGCGCAACGTCTGCACCGTCGCATCGACCGGGGTAATGATCGCGTTGATAAACAGGTAGCGCCGTTCTCCCTGCGCATCCTGCACGGCGCGGAAAGCGACCATGCTTTGCGCGTGTTCGCTGCTGGCCTGCGGTACGCGGCCCTCGAACCGGTTACCGTCGGTTGCGGGTTGAGAAGGCTCGCTTTGCTCGAAAATACGGTAAATCGTCTTTTCGGATTGGTCGGCGAACTCGCTCAGACGGTTCAGGTCAAACCCGCTCATGCGGTGGATGACGCAATCCCTGTTGGCTTCGGAGGAGATGAGGCGCTCGGTCTTATCGTTGAGCACCAGAACGCAGACGTCGTTGGCCTGGGAAATCCGGTCGCTGAGCAGCTGCAGATCCTCGCTGTCGATGTTACGGGCAAGCGTATCCAACGACGAGGTCAGCATTTCCGTCTTTTGCAGCTTATAAAAATCGGACAGCAGCGCAATCTGGAATATCCATAAAAGCGCCAGCAAGCAAATGGTAAACAGTAAAAAGTACACAAACACCCGGCCGCGAATCCCTAAGCGGGACAGCGGCGCGCCCAACCGCATGCGCAGTTGTTGGAACAACCGGCGCAAGCGCTGCAGGCGCGGGGTTTCAGTTTTTTTCAAAGCGGTATCCCACCCCTCTGAGGGTTACAATATAATGCGCATAATCACCCAACTGCCGCCGGAGGAGCTTGATGTGCGTATCCAGCGTGCGGTCGTCACCGAAAAAATCATACCCCCAAACTTCGGAGATCAGCTTATCCCGCGTTAACGCGATACCCCGGTTGCGCACCAGATAGAAAAGCAGATCGTACTCCTTGGGGGAAAGGTCGAGCGGGTGCTCGTCCAGCGTAACCTTGCGTGCGGTGTAATCGACGGTCAGACGGTCGATGCGCACAAGGTCATGCGCCTCGGCAGGCGCCTGTGCCCCGCCTACGCGTCGCAGCACCGCGCTTATACGCAGCATCAGCTCCCGCGGGGAAAAAGGCTTAACCAGATAATCGTCCGCGCCCAGCTCAAAGCCATGGATCTTATCATATTCCTCACCGCGTGCCGTAAGCAGGATAATGGGCATATTCGGGTAGAGCTTGCGGATTTCGCGGGATGCCGAAAACCCGTCCAACTCCGGCATCATCACATCCATAATCACCAGATCGAGCGGCTGCGTGCGCGCAATCTCCACGGCCTCCATGCCGTTGGCCGCCTCTACGTAGGTATATCCATCAAACGCCGCGTACTTGGCAATCAGCGCCCGAATTTTCTCCTCGTCATCCACAATCAGCAACTTCACGCGGGATCGACTCCTTCCGTCACGCCAGTTTGCAACAGTATACCAAATTGCGTGCCGGAAAGCCATGCCCGCGTTTTGGAAGTCTGAATGCCGCTTGGTTACAGGGTACGAAAGCCGGTTTGGAACAGCAACAGGCCGATCACGCATGCGCTGAGCATCCATAAAGCGGTCGCAAACCGCCGTTGTGCGTCACTCATCCGTAGGACACCTCCTTTGCTTAAAGCACGATGTTACTGTAAACGTGTTTCGTGAAGCGTGGATGAACATGCCGTGATTCCTGGCTGAAACGCGGCGGAGGGGTGGAAAAACCCTGCGCATGGCAGTTGGCAACCGGTTTATGGTATGGTATAATCCACCCTTGAATGGGGGCGTGCGCAGATGTCGGAAATCGCACTGAGGCGCGAACGGGAAGCGCTGGGCGGCTCGAGGGATACATCCTGGCTGAAAGTGGTCGCGCTGGTCTTTATGATGATCGACCACCTGGGGGTCGCGGTTTTCGGTAACATGACGGAGATGCGCATTCTGGGCAGGATTGCGTTGCCGCTGTATGCGTGGTGCCTTGTGGTGGGCTGCGTATACACCCATAATATCTGGCGCTATGCCTTGCGGCTGCTGGTGATTGCCGTGATTTCCCAGCCGATTAATATGGTGGCGCTGGGCAATTCCTGGGCAAAGCTCAACATCCTGTTTTTGCTGAGTCTGGGTGTGGTGGCGATCGGCGGCATCCGGCTGCGCCGCTGGGGCAGCCAGTTCTGGCTTCCGCTTTTATGCTACCTGCTGCTTGGCTTTGTGCAGGTGGATTACGGCTGGAAAGGGCTTACGTTTATCCTGCTCCTATATTTTGCACGTAACTCCAAGGGCGGGCTGGCGGCGACTTTCCTTGCATATGCGCTTTTCTGGGGTACAGGCAACAACCCGATTGAAAAAATCGCCGGTGTGCAGCTCACCTTTCTGGCGTGGCCCGGCATTGGCGCGGTGCTGCAGCCGTTTTTCCGGATTCAGGCCATGGTTTGGCTTGCCCTGCCGTGGATCCTGATCCCGACGCGCACAGGGCTGAAACTGCCCAAGTGGCTGGGGTACGGGTTGTATCCGCTGCATCTGGTACTGATTATCCTGCTGCGGCTTGGGTTGGGCGCCGACCCGACGAAACTATTCTCCGTACTGTGGAATTTCGGCTAAGGAGCTTTCTTTCAAAAACACACAGCGCTTTCCTTCGGGAGCAAAGCAAACCTAAAAACGACCGTCGGCGCTGGTGCGCCGACGGTCGTTTGGGATGGGAACAACCGGTTATTCTGCTCTGCGGTAGGAGAGAACGTACCCCGATTTACCTCAGAGGAGCGTTTGCAGCGTTTCGGCAATCGCATCCAGAAACGCGCCTGTGTTCAGACCCTTTGCCTCGCCGGAGAACAGCGGGATCAGGTCTTTGGTCATGCGCCCGCCGCGGATGGTGGCAAGCGCCGCCTGCTCCAGACGATCCGCAAACGCGCACAGCGGCTCGGTATGATCCAGTTCGCCCCGCTTTTTAAGCGCGCCGGTCCAGGCAAACAGCGTGGCAATGGGGTTGGTGCTGGTTTCTTCGCCGTTGCGGTAGCGGTAGTAGTGGCGGGTTACGGTGCCGTGCGCGGCTTCATACTCGTACTGCCCATGCGGGGAAACGAGCACGCTGGTCATCATCGCCAGGCTGCCGAACGCGGTGGCCACCATATCGCTGAGCACATCGCCGTCATAGTTCTTCAGCGCCCACACAAAGCCGCCCTCACTTCGCAGCACGCGCGCCACAGCGTCGTCAATCAGCGTATAGAAGTAGGAAATACCCTCGGCTTCGAACGCGGCGCGGTACTTGGCTTCGTACAGATCCTGAAAAATATCCTTGAAATGATGGTCGTAAACCTTGGAAATGGTATCCTTGGTGG
Source organism: Candidatus Limiplasma sp. (assembly GCA_963666755.2). Lineage (GTDB taxonomy): Bacteria > Bacillota > Clostridia > Christensenellales > Aristaeellaceae > CAXXOK01. The sequence continues at coordinate 1,386,539 of CAXXGW010000009.1, read as the reverse complement.
AAAACCAGAGGTCCTGCCGTACGGACAGCGCATATTGGAAGCAGGCATGGGCGAAACTGGTAATACTTTCGTCCGTGTTGTGCATGCCCTGCACGATCCCCGCGCCTTTGAACGTGTGGATGGGCAGGCGGGTTTCATGCCCCTGCGCGTCGGTGTAGCAAAGCTCCGTCAGCCCGGCGCCGGGCACGCGGAACTCCACGTTCTTATACACATCGCCGTAGGCGTGGCGCGCGATCACGATAGGCTTTTTCCATGCGGGGATACAGGTGGCAATGCCTTCGACCAACACCGGAGCACGAAAAACGGTGCCGTCCAGAATTGCGCGGATGGTACCGTTCGGGCTTTTCCACATTTGTTTGAGGTGGTATTCCTCCACACGCTGGGCATTGGGGGTGATGGTGGCGCACTTGACAGCCACACCCAGCTGCTGCGCTGCCAGAGCGCTGGCTACGGTTACCTGATCCTCGGTCCGGTCCCTGTTTTCCAGACTGAGGTCGAAGTACTCCGTTTTCAGATCCACGTAGGGGTTAATCAGTTTCTCCTTAATCATCCGCCAGATCACGCGCGTCATCTCGTCTCCGTCCATTTCGACGAGCGGCGTGAGCATCTGAATTTTCGTCATGGTTCCGTCCCTTTCGTTTTTTGCCTGTACGCAGGCTTACGGGGTCATTGTATCGGCTTTGTATCCTGTTTGCAAGGCACGTACAGCAAAAGTACAAGGGCGCGGCGGCAGGCGGGGGAATGCCGTAACCGCCCAAGCGAGCATCGAAAACCACGGGTCACGGAAGCCGCCGCCGTACCTCCGAAGGTTGTATGTGGTTTTTTTCCAATAAGGAAGAATGAATTTCACTTTACCAACCCGCGTGGCAGCGAATGCCGATAAGCCGATCCTTACTGGATAGGGACTTCCGCGGCCTGCGCGATACGCGCCAGATACTTCTGGAACGCGTCCGTAAAGGCAGAAACCAGTTTTTGGCTGAACTCACTGTTGCGGCCGCCCAATTCCCGGAAAAGCGAATCCCGCAACGTGCGTTGGGTGGTTTCGCTGCGCAGGCGCGCTTCCACATTCACAAGGCGCATCATGCGTGGCAGATGCGCGCCCAGGAGCATCTCGGTTACAGCCGGCCAGCCCAGAGCGGCCACCACCGCGCCCACTGCGGCGCCTGCCAGCAAGCCCAGCGGGCCGGTGGCGATCAGCGCAATGCCGCCGCCGCCGCAAAGGAGCGCGACCAGCACACTCAGGGCTACGCCCACCAGAATGCCGATCAGCGAAAACCCGAGCAGTTGCTTTGCGCCAAAGCGCAGGTCGCCGGTTTCGCCGGTCTGCATCAGCACAAGGCGCATTTCATCCCGTGGCACATGGTAACGGTCGCAGATGGGGTCCACCATTGCCTGCAGCGAGGGGGTTAACTGCGCAAGCCAATTCTCCAGCACGGGCGCAAGCGCCTGTTCCGCCATGGGGGAGGCGAGCACGCGCTCCGCGCGGCGCTGGATGCGGTTGTTCATCTCCCGCAGGGTTTCGATTTCACCTTTCTTCCACTGTAATGCAACAGGGATGGCGGCTTCTTCCACAATCAGGGGACACAGCACATCCACCACGCCCGGCACCAGCTCAGCAAAGGCGTCCTGCGCGACGGCGCCGACGCGCGCGTCCGTAACCTCCGCACGGATGGCGGCACGAAAAGCGCGCAGGTTGTCGTCCACCCACCCGGCGTAAGCCAGCCCTTTGGCAATGGAAAACTCCGGCTCGCTGCAGACCACCACCACCGCGCCGTCGAACACCTCGCGGCACTGCTCCTGAAAAAACGGCATCCGGGAAGCACCGCCCGTCAGCAGTAGCAGTTTAGGCGGTTCATCCTGCGTAATCTGCCGGGCATTGACAAGCGTCTGGTATAGCGACTGCGCAAAGCTCTGCCCCTGCAGCACCTCCATCGGCTCCGAAACGATTGCCTCGGCCTCGTGGGCATCCATTTGCAGCGGCAGCTTCTGCGTGCCGTCGTAACAGATGCGTAGCTGCTTTTTTACACTTGCATCCGGCGTTTGCGCTGCTTGCGTATAATATTCTTCTTTAAGCCTGCGCGCTTCAATCTCACAATAGCTGTACCAGCTGCGGCTTTGCGTAAATACCCGCTCGATGGCAGCATGATCCCGGCTGCGGGCGACTGCGCGGCGCAATATTTCCGCATCCAGCAGTCCGCCGCCCAAGTGCGTATCGCCAAACGTGCCCACACCGGTTTCCCGACCGTCCACAATGTAGGCGAAATCCAGCGTAGACGAACCGATATCCACCACGAGTGCGCTCTGGCGCAGAATATCCAAATCCAGCGCGACGGTTTTGGCGTACTTGGCATACAGAAACGCTGCGCGCGATTCCGAAATGACCCGGGGGTCATGCAGCCCGGCGCGTACAAGCACATCGCGGTAGCGCGCGCGGGTGGCCGCATTCCAGCCCGCGGGGCAGCCGACCACAAACCGATCCTCATCGCTGAATACGCCGTCGTCGCGCAGGGAGCGTAAAACCCCGCGCACAAACAGCGCGACGGTTTCAGCCGCGCGGGGATCATCCGTAAAGCGGCTCTTGAAGCGTACGGAAAGGTTTTCGGCCAGAGAGCTGGTATAGGCCTGCTCGCCCACCACAATGGCTCCGTCCTGCATCCCGACGGCGCTTAACAGGCTTCGGCTGCCCGCAATCGGGCGCACGACGGGTTCGATGCCCGAACCCTGGGCAAAGGTGGCAACGGCGCTTTCCCCATCGCCCAGATCAAACCCGATGTATTGCATGGGCGCCTCCTTACTGATCCGCTTTTTCCGGTTGCGCAGCTTCCTCCGCCGGCTCGGCGGGGGCGGGCGCGCCCGGTGTCGGCATTACCACGGCGGCCGTGCCCCGGCGTAAAAGAGACCCGTCGCGCACCGACACCAGCGCCGGGGCCAGCGTACGCGTTTCGTTCAGGCTGGGCAACACTGTAAAATACCCCGCATCGGCGGCCGTATATCGCAGGGCGCGGATGCCGCTGCCTTCCAGCAGCCGATCTGCGGCGGCGGTCACATCCTGCGCCTCGGGGGTATCCAGATTTTCCACCGCTTCCATCAGCGAGGCCAGATGGGCCACGTTGCCGGATTCCGGCGCGCTGTGCAGGAGCGCGTTTTGCTCGTTTAAGTAGGAAAAATCGTTGATGTAGCGGTCAATGGCCTTCATTTGCGCATCGATAGCGGTAAAAAGCTTATCTGGCTCCGGCATGGCGGTCACACGAAGCTGATCCTCGGCAAGCGGCTGTTTATGTTGCGTGCGGCTGAGACTGATCCAGCCAAACGCCGTAGCCAGCAACGCCGCCGCCAATGGAATCCACAGCGCCGGAAGATTGCGCGCGTAGGCAAACCACCCGACCAGCGCCGTAAGACCGCAGGCGAGCGCTAACGCCCATGTGCCGGTCGATCGTTTTTTAGCGGGCGTGGCTGCCGACTGCGCAACCCAAACCTTGGTGGACACCGAGATATCCAGCAGGTTGAGCGAGGTTTTCAGGCATGAAAAAAGGATGCCGGTCTGTTGGCGCAGCAGATCATCCGTCTGCTCCGCCATGGTGTTTTGCTCTACCTGCGCAAGCGTGTGCCGCGTCAGGTACGCGGCGGAAGAAGCTTCGGCGGTGTGTTTCAGGCTTTCGCGCAGCCGTTCGCGCTGTGCCAGCCAGCATTGGTATGCGCTCATGAATACCTCCTGCGGGCCTTCCGAGGCACGGATGCGCCATGAAAGGCCGGTTGCTATAGCTGCTTGAGGGCTGCCAGCTCTTCCGCGGTGAGGGTGCGCCAGTAACCGCGGGGCAGATCGCCCAGCTTGAGGGGGCCGAAACGCACCCGGCGCAGCTGCACCACGGTGTGCCCGATGGCTTCCACCATTTTTCGAACCTGCCGGTTGCGGCCCTCGTGAATGGTAATGAGCATGTCGGTATACAGCGGTTCCACGGTGAGAACGCGCGCCTTGGCGCGGCTGGTCAGGCGGCCGTCCACCGATACGCCCCGTTCCAGCTGTTTGGCTTCCGCCGGGGTTACCTGATTGCTAACGCGCGCCAGATAGACCTTTTCCACCTCACGGGAAGGGTGTAAAAGATGCTCGGTCAGCTCGCCGTCGTTGGTCAGGAGTAAAAGCCCCTCACTGTCATAATCCAGCCTGCCGACCGGGTACAGCCGCACGGGGTAATCGCGGAACTTGTCCAGCACGGTGGCGCGGCCCTCCGGGTCGCTTACGGTGGTCACCTCGCCCGCGGGCTTGTGGTAAAGCACATAATGTTTCTCCGCTTCAGGGCGCACCGGTTTACCGTCCACGGTTACACTCTGGCTTTCCTCTACAGGGGTCCCCATTTCCACCACGGTCTGTCCGTCCACCTGTACACGCCCCTCGGCGATCATCCGTTCGGCGGCACGCCTGGACGCCACACCGCAAAGAGCAAGATATTTTTGCAACCGCATGGGATGCCTCCATTTCTGATCCATCAAAAAAATCGGTAAAAAACCAACACGCTTTCGCGGATTGCCGGCATGCGTTGCTGCTGCTCCGGTTCCGCCCAATGTAAGAGGCGATCCACCCCGCCCAGCGCGAAGCCCGCGTGCTCCAGAAACAGGCAGGCCAGCGGCTGCTCATCGGTGGTTTCGACCCGCAACCCCGCGCGGCCCGCGCGCTTGGCCCAGTCTACACAGGTGCTCAGGAGCGCCGAGCCTACCCCCTGCCGCCTGTGGTGTGCATCGACCCGCAGGTCTAAAAGATCGCACAGGCGATGGTTGCCCAACCGCACGACAGCCTGCCCTACGCAACGATTGTCCGCAACAGCCAGACAGGCCATCGCGGACGGATCAGCCAACAGCCGCGCCGTATCGGTGATGCGCGGTTTGACGGTGCGCCATTCGGCGGCGGGCAGCGGGATGTACTCCGGCACGAAGCCCTTGCGCGTAACCCGCAGTTGTACCCGATCGCCCGCCAGAAAGCGCGCATCCGCGAGGTTAAACTGCTCCCGGGTTTCCGGGGTGAGGGGTTGAATGGTCAGCATAACGCGCCTTTCAGTCTATCTGAGAGAAAGTGGGGGAACGCAAGCTTACTTTCCGGTCAGCGGGGCGGTTTGCACCGGCACAGCCTTGCGGAGTACATCCAGCGCAACCTCAATCTGGAAGCCGATTCTGCCTGCGCTGCAATACAGGGTTTCCAGCGCAAGGGCAGAAGCATCAATATAGGTTGGGAACTGCTTTTTCATGCCGATGGGCGAGCAACCGCCGTGCACATATCCGGTCAGAGGAAGCAATTCCCGCGCTTTAATCATTTCGATGGATTTTTCGCCGCACGCCTGCGCTGCCTTTTTCAGATTCAGCTCCAACGCAACGGGGATCATGAACACGTAATATTTCTTGGTTTTACCGACCGTTACCAGCGTTTTGAAAACCCGCTCCGGCTCCAGATGCAGCGTCTGCGCCACTTCCGTGCCGCTGAGCGCAGCATCGGCATCGTAGGTAAAGGCGCGGTAAGGCAATTTAAGCGCGTCCAGCACACGCATCACGTTGGTCTTAGTCTCCATGTGTCCCTCTCCGCTTGGTTATTACGCTACTATTATAACAGAAATCGCTGCGGATGGGAAACGGAAAGGCGTTAACGCCATACATATGATGTATGGGCGCGGGCGGGGCCGTGGTTTGCAATTCAAACGTGGTTGTGCTATGCTTCTCCAACGCGGATCAATAGGGGGGCTTTTTACGCGCAAGCTGCACGGCAAGACAGATGCGGATATGACGCAGGGGGTGATCTGGCGGCAACTGCTGCGGTTTTCCATCCCCATGGCGATCGGGCTGGTGTTCCAGCAGTTGTACAATACTGTGGATACTATCGTGGTCGGCCGTTTTGTGGGCAAGGAAGCGCTGGCAGCTGTCGGCAGCACAGGCAGCATTGTAAACATGCTGGTAGGCTTTTGCGCCGGGTTGGCTACGGGGGCAACGGTTGTGATCTCGCAATGTTACGGCGCCCATGAGCATAAGGATTTGCACGACGCCGTGCATACCACCATCGCCATAACCTTTCTGCTTTGCTTGGTGATGACTGGCCTCGGTCTGCTGATTGTGGAACCCTCACTGCGGATGATGGGCACGCCCGAGGATGTGCTGCCGCAGGCGCGCACTTACCTGACCATCTATTTTTCCGGGATGAGCGGCCTGCTGATGTACAACATGGGGGCGGGCGTGCTGCAGGCGGTGGGAGATACGCGTCGGCCTCTCTATTTTTTATGTTTTTCAGCGATCATTAATACGGCTCTTGATTTGGTGTTTGTGATCGTTTTTAAAATGGGGGTTGCCGGGGTGGCTTACGCGACCATTCTGGCGCAATTCCTGTCCGCGGCCCTGGAGCTGATTGTGCTTTCTCGGGATAACGCCCCGTACGGCATCCGCTGGCCGCATGTGAAAATCCACCGGGAGATGCTCTCCCGGATTTTAAAAATAGGCCTTCCTTCGGCGGTGCAGCAAACGGTTACCTCTTTTTCCAACGTGTTTGTGCAAGGATACATCAATTCCTTCGGCTCGGCATGCATGGCCGGCTGGTCCAGCTACGGCAAGCTCGATGGGCTGATCCTGATCCCGGTGCAGAGCATCGCCATGGCCTCCACCACGTTTGTAGGGCAAAACTATGGGGCACGCAACATGCCGCGCGCACGCAAGGGCGCAAAGCAGGCGCTGCTGCTTTCGCTTGGCATCACCGCGGTCATCAGTCTGCTGGTAATCCTGTTTGCCCACAACCTGTTGTTGTTGTTTACCAGCGATCCGGAAGTGCTGTATTACGGCAGGCGTTTTATTGTAATGATTTCGCCGTTTTATCTGCTGATCTGCTTTAACCAGGTGTTTGCGGGTGCCCTGCGCGGCATCGGCAACGCGAAGGCGCCGGTGGCGGTCATGCTTTTGTCGTTTGTGCTGTTCAGACAGATTTATCTGTATGTAAACAGTCTGCTGGGCAACTCGTTTACGGCGGTGGCACTGGCGTATCCCGTGGGTTGGACGCTATGCAGCGCACTGTTGACGGTGCTGTACCTGCGTTCCGCTCTGTGCCGCACGCAACCGGCGGAACAAGGCGCTGCGGAAGCGGCCACAACGGCAGAGTAAGCAAATTCATGAAACGAGTTGGAAGAACAACCAACAAAAAAGCGCCGAACGTGAAGCGGATGAGGGTCCGCGTTCCCGTTCGGCGCGCTGTGTTCACAGCGTTGGATCGAGCGGCCTGTGCAACAACGGTGTAAGGCCGCTGTTCACATCGGCCAGGGTATGCCCCTGCCCGTACAGCTTATATTTATAGGTACACAGCCCTTCCAGCCCCATCGGGCCCCGCGCATGGATTTTGCCGGTGGCGATGCCCACCTCCGCGCCAAAGCCGTACACAAACCCGTCGGAAAAACGTGTGGAGCAGTTGGCGAATACGTCGGCGCTGTCCACCAGCGTCATGAAGCGCTCTACCGCGGCGGGATCATCCGACACAATGGCGTCGGTGTGGCGCGACCCGTAGATGTTGATGTGATCGATCGCGGCGTCCAGACTCTCCACAATGCGGATGGAAAGAATCGCGTCCAGGTATTCCGTATGCCAGTCTTCCTCCGTGGCGGCCTTGCAGGCAAGGAGGAGTTGCGTAGCCTCATCCCCGCGCAGTTCGACGCCTTTTGCGGCCAGCGCGGCCGCTGCGGCAGGCAGGAACTGCGCTGCACAATCCGCATGTACCAGCAGGGTTTCGGCTGCGTTGCAGACCGAGAGGTTCTGCGTTTTGCTATCGACAACGATCTGCACAGCCCTTTCCAGATTGGCGGCACGGTCGACATAGACATGGCAGATGCCCTCGGAATGGCCCAACACGGGGATGGAGCTGTTTTGCATGATGTAGTGCACAAAGCTGTTGCTTCCCCGGGGGATAATCAGATCGATGCTTTCGTCCAGCTTAAGCATCTCGTCCACATCCTGCCGGGTATGCAGCAGGTGGCACCAGCCCTGTGGAAGCCCCGCCGCCTGCGAGCCTTCCAGAATGGCCGCGTAAAGCGCCTCGTTGGTTTCCATGGCCTCGCGGCCGCCTTTCAGCAGGCAGGCATTGCCGCTTTTCAGGCACAGGGAACTGATCTGCACCAGCGCGTCGGGCCGGCTTTCAAAGATAATGCCGATGACGCCGATGGGGCAGGAGACGCGGTAGAGCTTTAAGCCCTCTACAATTTCATTGGCATACTGTACATGGCCCAGCGGATCGGGCAACTGCGCCAGGGCACGAAGGCCGTCACAGACGCGCTGGATTTTGGCATCGCCAAAGCGGAGTCTGCCCACAAGCGGCGCGCTGAGGTTCTCGGCTGTTGCGCGTTCCACATCCCGCTGGTTGGCGGGGAGGATGGCGTCCCGGTGGCGTTCGATCGCTTCGGCGATGGCGAGCAGCGCCGCATTGCGCTGTGCAAGCGTGGTAGCGCTCAGTTGCAGACCCGCCTGCCGGGCATTTGCCGCCATTGTGCGGATGGATTCTTCGGCCATAGTCGTAACCCCCCTGCAATGGTTGATAAAGGCATTATAAAGCAGGAACCAGCCCTTTGCAACCGGTGTGGTTTGTGCTATAATAATCTGCACGCGCCTCACCGCGCGGCAAACCGTAAGGAGGATGCAACGTGCCCCGGCAAAAAGGCATTAAGCCAGTCGCCCAGAACAAAAAAGCGTTCCACGATTACTTCGTGGAAGAGACCTACGAGTGCGGCCTGAGCCTGCAGGGGACAGAAGTCAAGAGCATCCGCGCCGGACGCGTAAACCTGAAGGAGAGCTTTTGCATGATCCGCAACGGCGAAATCTTCGCCGAGGGTATGCATATCAGTCCCTACGAACAAAGCGGTGTATATAACCACGACCCGCTGCGGCCTAAAAAGCTGCTGCTGCACCGCAACGAAATTCGCAAACTGGCCGGACAGGTGAGCAAGCAGGGGTATACGCTGGTACCCTTGAAAATCTACCTGAAGGACGGGCGGATGAAGCTGGAGCTTGGCCTGTGCAAGGGCAAGCAACTGCACGACAAGCGGGACAGCGAAGCGGAGCGCGATGCAAAGCGCGAGATGGAACGTGCCTTTATCCGCAAGCAGGATATGTAGCCGTCAAACCACACATGGGGGTGTTCCGGTTTCGACGGGGGTTTTGGAGGTTTGGTAAGCGAGCCGCGGACCCTGTACCGCGCAACAACGGGGAAAAACAACAACTGACAATAACGAATTGTCTTTCGCGGCTTAATGCCGTGCGTCGACCCGAACCGCCCACGGATTCGGCCACCGGCGTGATGATCGTGGGGCACGAGTCCACCAAAGCTTTGCGGCGCGACCCGTAACATGAAGCTACCGTAGGCAATAGCCCGTCAGGGGGCGCTTGCCGAGGGGAATCCTAAATCCCTGAATGCGCTCGGAGAAAGCTAAATCAGCATGCCTTCGGACAGGGGTTCAACTCCCCTCACCTCCACCACACGAAAAGCCCGTGTATCATCGGATACAAGGGCTTTTCTTTTATACCTTCATTAATTATCAGTACTATCATCGAATTATCGAATATCACAAACCGACCTGAGCAGGCTGTGGCATAACCTTGCCGAACCATAGCGCCGGTTCTCATAATTATCTACAAATCACCATCGGTTTTGGTTTCTATCGCGCTGGCTTTATTCTTTTTACAATCAGGTTCAGTATAGGCTTGAGAGCTAATGCTGCGCATCTTCAATCATTTATAACAATCAGACTTTTGAGAATTATAGAAGCGTGATTGTTACTTTCCGGGCAATATCCCCCCTGCGACACAATCAGCCAGTAATAACATAAACACCGAGTTTTTTGTATGTTTAGCTTGATCGTGCGCACAGCGGGGCAAATCATGCTTGCTGTGAACCCATCCCGTTACAGTGAAAAACAAATTGACAAAACTGCCGGATTCCAGTATGCTAAAATCAATCAGCGTTAGTTTTGCAGATTCGGGGAGCGCGATGGATATGAGTACTAAAAATCAAGCAGTTCAAATTCGTGAGATTGCTAAAGCGGCAGGGGTTTCCAGCAGCACGGTATCCATAGTGTTAAACGGACGCGGCGATCAGCTCAGGATTGCCAAGGCTACACAACAGCGAGTGCGGGATATTGCGGAACAGATGAACTATATGCCTAATATCACGGCTAAACGACTTCGCAGCGGCGTATCGGATGAGGCCGGTTATGTAATCGCACTTTTTACAAACCTGGAAGTACTGCAGATGAACACCGGCGCGGCGCTGACCAGCAGAATGATCGCGCGGTTTGTATTGGCGGCACGCGAACGCAACATTCATGCAGAATTTGTGCTGCAACCCTACTACCCGGGCGAGCTTTGCAAACTACACAGCAAGCTGAACGGCAATATGTTCAGCGGCGCCATCATCACCAGCGCCTCGGATGACGATATGGCCTTCTTAACCAACAACACCTTTTCCATGCCTATTATTGTGATGAACCGTAACACCAACGGGAAATACATGACCGTGCAGATTAACGATTATGAGGCAGGCATGAAGTGCGCGGAGGTTTTCAGCCAAAACGGACACAGCCGTGCAGCGGTGATCGGGGGCCGAGCCTCTTCGCTGGCAACCAGGCTCAGAACATTGGGGTTTCAGGATGGATGCCGGAAATACGGCATGGAAATACGCCCTGAATGGATTGTAGAGCGTGGCGAGTGCGAAACCCCGGAAAGCCGTACCATTGAAAAGCTGATTACTCCGAAAGACGGCCCGACTGCGCTGGTTGTGATGAATGACCGTGCGCTGATGAACCTGCTGGATACCTGCCGCCGCAAAGGTTTGAACGCGCCCAAGGACCTGGAATACATCGCCTACGGCACTAATGATATGTATAAGTATTATACGCCCAGCGTTTCGTCCTTTGCGGCGCTGCCGGAGGATCTGGCCGACGGATCGCTTGAATTGATGCTGCTGGCGTTGAAAAACAATACCTTGATTGTGAACAAGCCTGTGCTGGTGCGCTTCGAATTTCGCGACAGCTGTATGCCCAAACACGCCGGAGTTCTCGAAAGCTAAAGCCCAATCCAAATTTAGCTAAAAATTTCTGCTATTCGCTTGAAGCCTAGAATGTAGCGAACCTTATGATTTGCTTGCATTTCAACCAAATCATGCAAAATATGGTCTGTTCAGAATGTTTTCGATTGCATTGACAAGCGAAACGGCCCGTATTATAATGCAGATGCTAAAACGTGGTAGCAATTTAACAGCCAATGGCAAGCATCCCATTTCAACGGATGTAGACTGCAATGTAATACTGGGCGCAATGCACCGGGAATTTTGGCACAGACTGCGGGTAGGGAGGGCGCAGTTGCAGAGGCACCATGCAGGTTCTCGGAGGCTCACCGTATAGAACCGAAACTGTATAGAACCGAAGGAGAAATGAACGTCATGAAAAAACTACTGGCTATCCTGCTTACGGTTATGCTGCTGGGGATGACGGCCGCGTCCGCGATGGCGGAAGGCACAACGGAGAAGTACATCAAAATCAACGTTCAGCTGAACGGCGACGTGGGCTCCATGAATCCGTGGGGGCCGGAAGGTTTCAACACCATGACCGTGTTTCCCGAACTGTACGAAACGCTCTTCTTCCAGCGCACGCTGGGCGGAGAAGTGATTCCGCTGCTGGCCTCCGGCTATACCATGGAGAACGATCAGCTGGTGGATGTCAAGCTTTTTGAAAACATCTACGACAGCGTTGGTAACCACATCACCGCCAACGACGTGGTGTTCAGCTATACGCAGGACATTGCGGAAGGCAACCAGCCCAACTACCTGGGCAATATCGAAAGCATCAAAGCCCTGGACGATTATACCGTGCAGGTTGCCCTCAAGAGCAACGGTGTGGGCGTATTTGAAGACGCGCTGTGCTCCATCCGCATCGTATCGCAGGCCGCCTATGAGAAGGACCGTATGGACAGCGTGCCCGTCGGCACCGGCCCCTACACGCTCAAGGACTGGCAAGCCGGCTCGACCATCACTTTGGTAAAAAATCCGAACTATTGGCACGCGGATGACCGCGCCGCGGTTTCGATGGCGAATGCGGATGAGATTGTCTACAAGGTGATCAGCGAACCCAGCCAGATTTTGATCGCGCTGGAGAACGGCGAAGTGGATTTCTCCAAGACCGTGTCCATCAGCGATATGCACCATTTCCTGGAGGGTGGCGACCAGGAAAACAATTTTAACGTGGTATCCATGCCCGCTACGCTTTCGCAGTGCGTGTTCTTCAACTGCTCGGCTGGCAACCCCTTTGCGGATGTGCGTCTGCGCCAGGCGGTGAGCTACGCCATTGACAAGCAGGCGGTGCTGGACGGCGCTTACGAAGGTTTGGGCTCTGTTTGCCACGCGTTTGGTGGCGAGATGGCCGCCGACTATCTGGAAGCCTGGAAATCCGAACCCTATTATGAGTATGACGTGGAAAAAGCCAAGCAGCTCATGAAGGACGCCGGGTATGAAAACGGCCTCACGATCCGCCTTTTGTGCGACGCGCAGCCCGCGCACCTGATGATGGCGCAGATTCTGCAGATTTACCTGCAGGAGATCGGCATCACCGTTACCATCAACTCTTACGACGAGGCGCTCTTCAACACATACCGCTTTGACCCGACCCAGTGGGATATCCATATCAACAACAAAGCCGGTAACTACGTTGTGCAGCAGTGGCAGTACAGCCTGGACTCCAACTTCTACAAAGGTACCACCTGCAACTGGCTGGACGACGCCAAACTGCAGGAGCTGTTCCACACGGCACTGGACAAAGCGACCCATACGCCTGAGAACGTAGACGCCGCCTGGCAGTACATCAAGGAAGTCAATCCGATCTTTGCCGTCTGCTTCAGCTTTGAGTATTTTGTCGGCAAGAAGACCATCAGCGAGTTCTACATTACCGACAGAATGCTTCCCATCGCGGGCGCCTTCACGTTCGCCGACGATTTTGTAAGCGCGAACTGACCTACAGCATGGCGAAGGGTTACCCCCGCGCGCAGCGGGGGTAACCCTGATCGGATAGCCGGTATGCAGCGCGACGCAGAAAGCATTTGGATGGGGTGAGTCCATGGGAAAATACATTGTCAAACGACTTTTGATGATGATACCGGTAATCCTGGCCGTGACGGTCATGATTTTTACGATCATGTATTTTACACCCGGGGATCCGGCAGTCATCATCCTGGGTTCAAACGTATCGCAGGATCAGCTGGAGGCCAAACGGGAAGAGCTTGGTTTGAACAAGCCTTATTTGACGAGGCTTGTGGATTATATGAGCAACGTATTCCTGAAATTTGATTTTGGTCAGTCCTATGTGAACAACCGCAGCATTTCTGAGCAGATCATGGAGCGGTTTCCCCGCACGTTGATTATTGCGACGCTTTCCGTGATGCTGTCCATCATTATCGGCGTACCCTTAGGGATTGTGGCGGCCGTAAACCAATATTCATGGAAGGATAACTTCTCCATGTTTATTGCGCTGATCGCCTCGTCCATGCCCGGCTTCTGGATTGCGCTGATGATGTCGCTGCTGTTTGCGCTGCAGCTGAAATGGCTGCCATCGTCGGGCATCAGCAGCTGGCAGTGCTTCATCATGCCGGTAGTGGCTACGGCCATCGGCGGCACGGCCGTCATGGCACGGCAAACGCGATCTAGCATGTTGGAGGTCATCCGGTCGGACTACATCACCACGGCCCGCGCAAAGGGGCAGACGGAGCGCAAGGTAATTTACCGCCATGCGCTGCGCAATGCGCTGATCCCGATTGTGACCTGCGCGGGCAGCGGGTTTGGCTTTCAGCTGGGCGGCGCGTTGGTTGCCGAAGCAGTTTTTGCGGTGCCGGGGTTGGGGCTGTATATCATGAGCGCGATTAACCAGCGCGATTATCCGGCTATACAGGGCGCCGTCATATTCATTGCCATCATGTTTGGCCTGGTTATGTTGCTGGTGGATATTATCTACGCGTTTGTAGACCCCCGCATCAAGAGCCAGTATCAAAGCGGGAGGAGGAAGACGCATGGCTGAGCGGGCAACAAAGCGGCGTAGCGAAAGGCCGATCGTGATTACCTGGCGGCGCTTGAAGAAGAATAAGCTTGCAACGCTGGGGCTAATCATCATCCTGCTGATGATTGTGTTGGCACTGCTGGCGCCTCTCATCATTCCCTATAAGGTAGACGCCGTGAACCTCAAGTACAAGCTGAAGCTTCCCAGTGCGGAGCACTGGTTCGGCACGGACGAGCTGGGCCGGGATATCTTTAGCCGTTTGCTGTATGGGGCGCGCTTCTCGCTGCAAATCGGCATTCTGGGCGTGCTGATCTCCGCGACGGGCGGCATCCTGCTGGGCTCCGTTGCCGGGTATTTTGGCGGCGCGACGGATAACCTGATTATGCGCGTGATGGACGTTTTGCAGGCAATCCCAGGTATTGTGCTGGCCATTGCTATTTCCGCGACGCTGGGGCCTGGTTTGACGAACTGTATCATCGCACTGTCCATCAGCGCTATACCCAACTATGCGCGCATGACGCGCGCATCCATCCTGAACGTGCGCAAGATGGAGTATCTGGAAGCTGCCACCTCCATCAACTGCAGCAATACGCGCATCATTATCAAGCACGTGCTGCCTAACGCGTTTTCTCCGCTGATCGTGCAATCCACCATGGGCATTGCGGGCACCATCATGGGCGCGGCCATGCTCAGCTTTATCGGGCTTGGCGTGCAGCCGCCCACGCCGGAATGGGGCGCGATGCTTTCCGCGGGGCGCAACTACCTGCGGGATTATCCGCACCTGTGCATTTTCCCGGGCGTGACCATCATGATCGCCGTGCTGTCGCTGAACATGCTGGGTGACGGTCTGCGCGACGCGCTTGACCCCAAGCTGAAAGATTAGTCGGGAGGAAGGAAGCAAAATGAACCAACCGGACAACAAAACGCCGTTCCTCTCCGTACAGAATTTGACGGTGGAATATACCGCTGCGGGCGATGTGATCCATGCCGTGAACGACGTCAGCTTTACGCTCAGCCGGGGGCAGTCACTGGGGCTGGTGGGGGAAACCGGCGCGGGCAAAACCACCATCGCCAAGGCCATCCTGCGAATTTTACCGGACCCGCCCGCCAAGGTGCGTCAGGGCAAAACGCTGCTGGACGGGGTGGATCTGATGAGCCTTTCCGCAAAGGAAATGCGCTCGATCCGCGGCAAACGGATTTCCATGATTTTTCAGGACCCCATGACGGCGCTCAACCCCGTGTTTACCGTAGGGGAACAGATCAGCGAAGTGATTGAGCTGCACGAGCTGGGCATTTCCAAAACAGACGCGTACCAGAAAGCCTGCGATATGCTTTTGATGGTGGGCATCCCCGCCGAGCGTTACCATGAGTATCCGCACCAGTTCAGCGGCGGGATGAAGCAACGCGTTGTGATTGCCATGGCACTGGCCTGCTCGCCCGATCTGCTGCTGGCGGATGAGCCTACCACCGCGCTGGATGTGACCATACAGGCGCAAGTGCTGGAAATGATCAAAAGCCTGCGCGACCAGCATCACACCTCGCTGATCCTGATCACGCACGATCTGGGCGTGGTCGCGGAGGTTTGCGATTCGGTTGCGGTGGTTTATGCCGGGCAGATCATCGAAATGGGAACCAAGGAAGAAATTTTCGATCATCCCATTCACCCGTATACCATCGGGCTTTTCAATTCGCTGCCTTCCCTTACCGTGGACAAGGAGAGGCTGGATTCCATCGTCGGCCTTCCGCCGGACCCGCGCGCGCTGCCCACTGGCTGCCATTTCCATCCCCGGTGCAAATTTGCGACGCCGGAGTGCAGCCTTGCGCCGGTCGAGCTGAACGAGGTTCGGCCGGGGCATTTCTGCCGCTGCCGGATGCCTTGGAAGGAGAATGGAAATGTCTGACATCCTTGAGGTACGACACCTGAAAAAATACTTCGACACTTCGCGCGGCAAGCTGCACGCAGTGGATGACGTTTCCATGAAAATCAGAGCCGGCACCACCATGGGCGTGGTGGGCGAATCCGGCTGCGGAAAATCCACGTTTGGGCGCACGCTGATCCACCTGCTGGAGAGCACCGATGGGCAAATCCTCTTCAAAGGTGAGGATGTAACCAACATCGATCGCAAACAGCTGAAAAAACTACGCGAAAGCATGCAGATCATTTTCCAGGACCCTTTTTCTTCGCTGAACCCCCGCATGACCATTGCGGAAACCATCCGGGAACCGTTGCAGCTGTCTGGGCGCTATAAACCGCAGGAAATCAAGCACGAAACGGCCCGCATGATGGAGCTGGCAGGCATTGAGGAGCGCTTGGCGCAATCGTACCCGCATGAGCTGGACGGTGGGCGCAGGCAACGCGTCGGCATTGCGCGCGCCCTGGCGCTCAACCCGGAGTTTGTGGTCTGCGATGAGCCGGTGTCCGCGCTGGATGTATCCATTCAGGCGCAAATCCTCAACTTGATTCAGGACTTGCAACGGGATTTCGGCATCACGTTCCTGTTCATCACGCATGATCTGTCGGTGGTCAAGCATATTTCGCACAACATCAGTGTCATGTATCTGGGACAACTGGTGGAAATGAGCCCCTCCAAGGAACTGTTTGCCCTGCCGGTACATCCTTACACCAAGGCGCTGCTCTCCGCGATTCCTTCCATCGATATCCATAAGCCGCCCAAGCACATCCTGCTCAAAGGCGAAGTCGTTTCTCCCATTAACCCCAAACCGGGCTGCCGTTTTGCCGCAAGGTGCCGCTACGCCTGCGAACGCTGCCATGAATCCCAGGTGTTAAGGGAGTATAGGCCCAACCATTTTGTAGCCTGCTGCCGCGCCGAAGAAATTCAAGGCATGGCGGACGCGCTCTGAAAGGTTCACGCATCAAGGAAAGGGAGTACGCGCAATGGCGATCATGCGGTTTAATTACCGAAGCCAGGAAATCGGCCACTATGTGGATATCACGGTGGTCTTGCCCACCGACGAATACAGCTATTATGACGAGCAGAAGGAAGGGCGAGGGTTCCACCTGCCCGGGGAGAAGCCCAAGGCGGTATACCGGCCGGGGATGAAGTTCCAAACCGTGTACCTGATCCACGGCGGCGGCGATGACGATTCTCTCACGTACCGCTACACCAGCGCGGAGCGTTACGCGCAGCGCAACCATGTTATGCTGGTTACGCCCAATATTGCCAACAGCTTTGGCGTGGATACGGAATATGGGGTTAAATACGCCTCGTTCCTGACCAAGGAACTGCCGGTAGTGATCCGCACATTGTTTGCCTCTTCCCCGCGCCGTGAGGATAACTTCATCCTGGGCTACGCGATGGGCGGCAATGTGGCGCTGGGCACCGCGCTCATGCACCCCGAGCTTTACGCGGAGTGTGTGGATATTTCCGGCGGCATCGGTATGACGCTGCATACCGAAACGCTTGCTGAGGAGCTGAACTCCGATCACTTCAAGAATCACTTTCGCATTTACAATACAACCTTCGGCGATGCGGAGCGGTTGGAAGGGTCGCGCTTCGACATCCGCACGCAAACACTGGCGCACATGAAAAACGGCGACACGCCCTGCAAGTTCCATGTGGTGTGCGGCAGCGACGAGTTCATCCGCGAGCGCGTGGAAGCTGATGTAAGCGCGTTGCGCGAGCTGGGCCTTGAGGTGGAGTATACCTGCGCGCAGGGCTATGCGCACGATTTCCGTATCTGGGACGATTATATCGCCATCGCGCTGGACCAGATGCTGCCGCTCAAACGCGAAGCCGTATGGCCGGAATAACCCGTATTACGGAAAAGGGGCTGCACATGAACGGAATTACTGTATACACGCGCGTCGGCAACAGCGGTCAGGAAATCACACACTTTACCCTGCCGTATTCCGGTGCTGATCTGCCGCAACAGGTGAGCCTGGAAAACAATCATCTGGATACGTCCATTGATTGCTTCCTGGCCATGCAAACGGGGCGTACGGCCAACGGCATCGCCAATGTGAGCCTGAAGGATGGACTTTTACGGATTGACTGCATGCCGTTTTCCTACCAAAGCCCCTACCGCCTGCGGGTGGATGATCGCTGCTATGATGCGCAAAACGAAGCCGCGGTGCATACGGAATGGGCCGATCGCTTTGAACCGCTTGCAAACGGTGAGCTGCTCTACCGACTTTATAAACCGGACGCCAAGGGTGCCAGACCTCTGATCCTGTTCCTGCATGGCGGCGGGGAAATGGGCACGGATAACTGGCAGCAGTTGACCGCCTGCTTCGGCCCGGTTTATCTGGCGGAAACCTATCCCGATTGTTATGTGATGGCGCCACAGGCTAAAGGAGAGCCTCCGACCCCCGAAGCGGTAGCCGCTTTCAAACGCCTTCGGTTTGACCAGAGCGACCAACGGACCGATGTGGGCTGGAACCGCCTTTACCTTGGGCTGGTGTGCGATGAGATACGCGGCATGATCAAAGCGGGCTTTGTGGATGAAAACCGCGTCTATGTGACGGGCCTTTCGATGGGCGGCGCGGGCACGCTGCGCGCCCTGTCCGTAGGGGCCGGACTGTTTGCGGCCGCGATGCCCGTATGCCCATCCATGACGCCGGAAACCTACTCGATTCTGTGCGGCTTATGGCATGCCAAGCTATGGATTGCCGCATCCTATATCGACCATACCCTGTACCGTCACAAGTACCTTATGGATGGGGTTTTCGCCCTGCGCGACGCGGGCAACCGCGACGCCAGGCTTACCCTCTACGCACCGGAAGACTTGGAGAAATACGGCATTGGCGTGATCGACGACATGCCGCTGGAATCGCTGTTTGGCTGGAACCATATGTGCTGGGTACCCGCCTACCGAAACGAACAGGGCCTCCTCAGCTGGATGATGAGCCAGACAAAGAACTGACACACTGACAACGATGCCCCAAGGGCAGAAAGCGTAAGGTAAAATGGCTTTACTAAAGTTTAATTTCCTTTCCAAGCAACTTGGGTTTCCGACCGAAGTAACGGTTTGCCTGCCCACGTTTACCTTTACCGATGCCTATTACGGCAGGGATCAGGTATATGTGCCCGGCATGAAATACCAAACCCTGTACCTGTTGCACGGCGGCAGCGGGGATGACAGCGATTATGTGAACTTTACCAACATTATCCGCTATGCGGATGAAAACAAGGTCGCGGTCATTATGCCCTGCGACTACAACGCCTGCTATACGGATTTTGAAGGCGGCCCCAACTACTACTCCTACCTGACGGAAGAACTGCCGCAGGTTTGCGCCACGATGTTTCCGATTTCGCAGGCGCGGGAGGACACCTTTATCGGTGGCCTTTCCATGGGTTCGCACGGCGCGATGAAAATCGCCATGAACCATCCCGAGCGTTTCGCGGCGCTGCTGCTAATGTCCGGCGCTTCTACTCGGCCGGGCGTGCGCACGGTGGTGCCGACGAAGAACGGGGTGTTCGATTTCGATGCGCCCATGCCGAAGATTCCGCTGGGCCCAATTACCAAGAAGATCGAAGACCCGGAGTACATTCGCGGCACCGAGAACGACGTATACGCCGTCGCCAAGCAAAACGCGGAGGCTGGAAAGCCCCTGCCGAAGGTGTTCTTCCGCGTAGGGGATTGTGACCATGCGCTCTACCGTGCACAGCTTGCCGAGAAAGATTTGCGAAGCTGGGGTTACGAAACGCGCTTTGAAGTGGTTCCGGGCATGGGCCATGAGTGGGATCTCTGGGACGAAACCCTCCGTATGGCACTGCGCGAATGGCTACCGCTGAAGCGGAAAATCCTGTACCCCGAAAGCTGAGAAGGACCTGCACAGGTGCCCAAATACAGGCCGAAAGACCCGCAAGTCTGTCGGGTGTGTTTGCTGAACCTTTGCATGGTTTGGCAAAGCCGTTGAGGGAATACAAGGTTTAAATGGGGCTGCACAAGCCTTTCCTTACAGATAAACCGGATCAAAGGGGGCAGAAAAATTGAAGACTGCCGACAGGACGGAGCTTTTTGAGCGGAAGCCGATACGCAGCGCGGTGTTGTCGCTGGCGATTCCCACGATCATCAGCCAGCTGATTACAGTGATTTATAATCTGGTGGATACTTTTTTTGTGGGACAACTGGGTGACCCTGCGCAGGTGGCAGCCGTGGTGGTATCCATGCCTGCGTTTATTTTGCTGACAGGCATCGCCAACCTGTTTGGCATCGGCGGCGCAAGCCTTACCTCCCGTGCGCTGGGTGCGCAGGACGAGCAGAAAGCCAGATATGTGACTTCGTTTTGCATCTGGGGCGCGCTGATAACGGGTGCGATCTATGGGCTGCTATTTACGCTGTTCAAACCGGCCCTGCTGCCCTTTCTGGGCGCGAAGGCGGATACCTTCGATTTCGCGTATCAATACATTTTCTGGACGACCACAATCGGCGGCATACCGACCATCATGAATGCGCTGCTTGCACATCTGGTACGTACCGAAGGCGCATCCAAGCAGGCGGGCTTCGGGGTGGCGCTGGGCGGGCTGCTGAATGTGGCGCTGGACCCGTTGCTGATGTTTGGCTTTGGCCTGGGTTTGAACGGTGCGGCAATCGCGACGATGCTTTCCAACTGCATCGCGGTATTCTACTTTTTAGCGGTTATTTACAGGCGCAGAAGCACCACCGTGGTCAGCTTCCGCCCCTATGCGGCGTCCCTCCACGACCATATACCGCGCGAGGTGGTGCTGGTGGGCATGCCGGGCTTTGTGATGACGCTGATGTCCGTTGTTTCCAACGTAACGCTGACGCGGCTCATCTCCAGCTATTCCACGACGGCTGTGGCGGGCATGGGCATTGCTAAAAAGATTGATACCATGGCGTTTTCCATCTCCCAGGGGCTTGCGCAGGGCGTGCTCCCCCTGCTGGGTTATAATTACGCTGCGGGCAACGGAAAGCGCATCAACGAAGCGATTCGCTTTACGCTGATCTTCGGGCTCATCCTGACGTTGACCATGATGTTTGGGCTTTACCTGTTTGCCCCGCAGATCACCAACTGCTTTATTAACGATGGGGAAACGGTACGTTACGGGAGCAGCTTCCTGCGAATCATCTGCTTTGTTTGCCCGACGACCTGCGTAAACTTCCTTGTGATTACCATTTTTCAGGCAATCGGACGCAAGGTGCAGCCGCTGGTGCTGTCCATGATGCGCAAAGGGATCATCGATCTGCCGCTGATGTTCCTTTTCAACGGCATCAGTGGGCTGATCGGTATCGCATGGGCGATTCCGATTGCGGACTGGATTTGCTTCGTGGTTTCCATTTTTATGGTGGTGCCGTACCTCAAGTACTTCCGCACCGTATCGCAACCTGCGCCGGCTGTGACTGCCGGTTTGGAGTAAACAAGATCGATGGCCGCAACAGGCAAGCCGCCTTCCTGATGGAAAGGCGGCTTGCTTGTATGCCCACCTATGAAAAATGAGCACTCATGGCTGGGAGAAAAGCCGACAAGCGGAATCCAAAACGGCCGTATCCCTGTGTAGCTGCAATTTTAATATCCGGATGGACGTTAGCGCGCGTTCGTTGGGAACACGCACCGTTATTCGGGAACCTTGAGCAAGCGATCCAGATCGGATACCACGTTCACGGTGCGGAATTGCCCTTTGTAAAAAACACCCCAGTTGTTAAACACGCAGGGTAATTCCTTGGCTTTTTGCAGGGTGTCCACCGGCATCAGGCAGAGGGGAATCCCTTTCAGTTGACAGAACTGGCGCAGGTTTTCAACACTCTGCAACACATAGGGGCACTGCAGATCATAATAGACCGTCAGGGCCTGCGTTTCGACGGTCATTTTCTTTGCATTGGGGGCAAAGCGCGGTACAGTGCCGTCCAACGTTAACGCCAACAGCGTATAGCCGTTATCCGTCGTATCCACCACGCGAAAACCAAACTTCATGGCAAAAGCCTGATCGGCAAACCATGCCTTCTGCTTGGCTGCGCCAAGCATGCAAACGCCGGATTTTCCTTGTGCTTTCGCGTCTGCCAGACAGTATTCCATCAGGGCGCGACCATACCCTTTGCCCTTGTATTCGCCGGAAACCCAAAGGCAGTAAAGATAAAGGTAGTTCTCCCCCAGAACAGGCACCCAGGCCGTTTCCAGCGGCGCATACTCAATAAAAACCGTGGCTTTCGCGTTCAGCTTTCGGAAAACGTGACCTTCCTTCAGCCGATCGGCCAGCCAGAGGCGTTTCGCCTCGACGCCGGGGTGCGGTTTGCGGCTGCGGATGATGCAGCACAGATGCTCGGTGGCAAGGTTTTCTTCGGTAAGGTTGATAAACTCGGCGTTCAGGGTTTCCATGGCTATCCTCCCGATATTCATATCCGTATTATTATACGAGCATTGCCTACTGCGTACAAGGGATGCGTATACGAAAGGACTATCCAGCGCGGGCTTGACGAACATGGTTCTTTTCTGTGCTTTTCGGAGGCGAGCATGTGTCTGGACGGAATGCAAGCAGATTTGTGCCGTTTGCAGCAGGGCTTCCACAGCGCGAATCGCTACTAAATTTTCTTTCCTATCAAGGAAAATGTTTGCCTGCGGCGAATAAAACATATTGCGTATGTTCGGAAATTGCATATCCGTAGATCGGTTGTTCCATGCTCCTTTTGGGCGGCATAGGGTAAACAACGCCGACGGTTATAGACAGGCCAACGGCTTGCCCTGTGCCATGCAGGATAAACGTGGGCGGCAGGTTCCGGATGCGGCGCGCAGGCTGTGGGCAGGAGTGAAACCCATCATGAAGAAAAACATTGTTTTCCTGGGGCTGTGGCTCATCCTGGTGCTGATTTGCGCCGGGCTGATGCACTTTTACACCCTCGGAAAGCCAGGAAAAGACGCCGCAGAAAAAACACCGCGCAAGTTCGGCGCCACCTATATGGCGATGAACAATCCCTATTTCCCGGCGCTGAACAACAGCATTAAAGAAGTCATCACCGCGAACGGCGATATTCTGATCACCCGCGACCCTGCGCAGAATCAGCTGAAGCAGAATGAAGAAATTGTGGATTTGATCGAGGAAGGCGTAACCGCCATTTTCCTGCAACCGGTGGATTGGAAGGGTGTGGAACCTGCGCTGGAAGCCTGCCGGGATGCGGGCATCCCTGTATTTAACGTGGATTCCTACGTGTACCGCAGCGACCTTGTGGTGTGCTCGATCCTGTCGGACAATTACGACGCGGGCGTGCAGATTGCCAAAGATGTGCTTAAAAAAACGCACAAGGCCAAGATCGTTATCATCAACCATGAGGAGATCAATTCCACCAACCTGCGCGTACAGGGCTTTCTGGACACCCTGCGCGACCACCCGGAGTATGAGGTGGTTACGCACATGCTGGGCACGGCGGAACTGGAAGTCGCCATGGAGTTCATGCTGGGGATTTTGGAACAGGGTGTGGATTTTGATATTATTCTGGGCGGCAATGATCCTACGGCGCTGGGCGTGCTGGCCGCCATCCAGAAAAAGTCGATTACCAAGCCGCTGCTGATTTACGGCATCGACGGCTCCCCCGACGGCAAGCAGATGATCGCGCGCGGCTTTATCGAAGGCAGCAGCGCGCAGCGCCCGATCGAGATGGGGAAAAAAGCAGCCCAGACCGCTTATGATTATCTGGCGGGCAAGACCATTGAAAAGCAGATTTTGATTCCGGTCACGCTGATTACCCGCGACAATCTTTCCGACTTTGACGCGGACGGCTGGCAGTAAGGAGAATTGCGATGCGCAGATATCAGCTGGAACTGATCAAGTACACAATGCTGGGCGTCAATTTGCTGACCTGTTTTTTCGTCAGCATGACCGTCTATATGACGACCTACCGCATCTGCACCGATTTCCAGGCACGCATTTTTTTGCAGGGCATCGACGCCATCCCGCATGACCCGACCATGCTGGTACAGCAGGTGCTGGCGCTGCTGCTGGCGCTGCTGCTCTCCCTGTGGGTGCGCGATCAGTTCGGGCAATCCCATCCCACAGTGGTGCCGGTTACCGCTGCGCTTGACCTGATTATCAGTTTTGGGATCATCACCATTCTCAATTTTAACTATAACGGGCTGATCCTTTGGGTGTTTACCAGCGCGCTCCTCTACCTGAAAAGCACGCGCGCGCAGTACCTGCTGTTTGCGCTGGCGGTGTTCGCCTTTCTGGGTACGGATGCGAAACTGCTGTCCCTGAATGTGCCGTTGTTCTCTATCAACGACTATTTTGCCTATTACGGCGCGTCCACGCAACGCACGCTGATGCTGTTTTTTAACGCGCTGGTATCGATCAATCTGGTGCTGTTCTTCATCTATTGTGCGTTTGTGATCCAGCAGCAGCAGGGTACGATTGACGAAGTAAACCAACTTTACAGCCGGCTGGCGGCTGCCAATACGGAACTGCAGCAGGCCAATGAAGACCTGCACGAGTACGCCATCTTGCAGGAGAAAATGGGGGAAACCAAGGAGCGCAACCGCCTTGCCCGGGAAATACACGATACGCTGGGCCATACGCTCACCGGGCTTTCGGCCGGGCTGGACGCCTGCCTGACCATGATTGATTATTCCAAGGAAGATACGAAAAAGCAACTGGAACAGCTGGGCGATGTGACGCGGATGGGGTTGGAAGATATCCGGCAGTCCGTCAAGCAACTGCGGCCGGACGCGCTGGAGCGCTTCAATCTGGAACACGCGCTCAAGGAGATGGTGGCGCGTGTGAACACCACCACCAGCACCGTGATTGATTTTACCTATCAGGTCGGCTCCACGGAGTTTGACGAGGATGAGGAGCAGGCGATCTACCGCCTTGTGCAGGAAAGCATAACAAACGCCATCCGCCACGGACAGGCGACGCATATTGATTTGCATATTGTGATGGAAGAGCGCACCCTGAACGTGACCATCTCGGACGATGGGCTGGGCTGCCTGTATTTCCAGAAAGGCTTTGGCACTACCCACATGCAGGAACGGATCGAAAAGCTGAACGGTCAAATTTCGTTTGACGGCCACAAAGGTTTTACCGTGAAGGCAGAGATCCCCATCAGGACCAAATCGGAGGGATGAGCGTTGATTAAGGTGTTAATCGCAGACGATCAGGAGCTGATCCGTCATAGCCTGAAGATTATTCTGGAAAGTTCCAGCAAAATACAGGTGACGGGTTTGGCATCCAACGGCAACGAGGCGCTCGCCATGGTACGCCAGGAGCGCCCGGATGTGGTGCTGATGGACGCGCGGATGCCGGAAATGGACGGCGTGCAGTGCACCAAGCTGATGAAGGCGCAGTATGCCGATATCCACATCATCATCCTGACAACTTTCGATGATGACGAGTATATTTATAACGCCTTCAAATTTGGCGCGGACGGGTATCTGCTCAAGGGGATGTCCGCACAGGAGCTGATCAGCGCCATCGAAAGCGTTTATCATGGGCAAACCACGCTGAATCAGGATATCGCGGCCAAGGTGGTTAAGATGTTTTCCAAAATGGCGAAAAGCGATTCGCCCATCGATACGGAAAACGCCTTGCCGGAAGAACTGACCCCCATGGAATGGAAGGTGATCGAGCGCATTGAGCACGGCTCCTCCAACAAGGAAATTGCCGAAATGCTCTGCCTGTCGGAGGGAACCGTCCGCAATTATTTAAGCACCATCCTGAAAAAGCTGCAACTGCGCGACCGTACGCAGTTGGCAATCTGGGCGTTGCAAATGCGACGCAAACATTACCCGATGGGGGACGAGCATGAAAAAACCTAACTTGCCGTGGCTGATCATCGGCGTGTGCCTGGTATTGTGCGCGGGGGTTTTTCTGGCGTGGGTTTGGCCTTCACAGACGGTTACACTGGAAATCGGGCTGTTTTCGGGCAGCAACTGGGATGTGTCCAACCCCAACACCTTCAATATCATCGACGCGGCGATAGCCCGCTTTCAGGAACGTTACCCGCAGGTCAAAGTTCACTACTATGGCGGCATCCCCAAGGACGATTATTCCGAATGGCTGGCGCAGCAATTTTTAAAAGGCCGCTCGCCGGACGTGTTTTTTGTACTGTCGGACGATTTTGAGGTTCTGGGCACTGCGGGTATGCTTAAAAATCTGGACCGGCTGATGCAGGGAGATCCGGCTTTTGACTCCGACCGGTTTTATTCGACCGCACTGAACGCGGGGCAGTTTGAAGGGTTGCAGTATGCGCTGCCCTATGAGGTGGTGCCGACGCTGATGTTTGTCAATAAGACCCTTTTGCAGAATGAGCAAATTCCAACGCCCAGCGCAAACTGGACGTGGGATGATCTGATGGACATTTGCCGTAAAGTGACCCGGGATACCAACGGCGATCATGTGATTGACCAGTTTGGCACCTATAATTATAACTGGGAACATGCCATGTATTCCAATGACGGCCAGCTGTTCGACCGCAAGGGCCAGCACGCTACGGTATCCAACAGCAACGTAACCGACGCGGTGCGCTTTGCGCGCCGTCTGTTGGAACTGAACCAGGGGCAGAAGGTAACCCAGGATGATTTTGACATCGGCAAGGTGGCCTTTATGCCCATGCGTTTTTCGGATTACCGCACGTATAAAATGTACCCGTATAAAACGATTAAATATTCGGATTTCCAGTGGGATTGCATCACCCTGCCCGCAGGCCCGGACGGGGGCAATGTGTCGCAGGTTAGCTCGTTGCTGATGGCCATTTCCTCCCAGACCCGGCATGAAGAAATGGCGTGGGAGTTTCTGAAAACCATGGTGTACGACGAATCCATTCAATTCCTGCTGTTTCAATACTCACAGGGCGCGTCGGTGCTGCGTAACGTAACCAACTCGCACGCGGCCGAACAGATGATGCAGGCGGACAGCGACGACAGCGAGTACGCTATCAACTCGCAGCTGCTCAACTCCGTAATCGAAAGCGGCGTGAATACCCCCAACTTCCCCAAATATACGCAGGCATTCACGCTGATAAAAAGCGAGATCGATACCGTGATTGAAAACCAGCAGGAAATCGATAGTACCTTTAAAATTCTGGAGCATAATCTGGACCGCTTTTTGCAGCAATAGGGCGATGGTTGCGTCCGCTCCCGGAAAAATGACAAATGTCATGGTACGATATGGCAAATGTACCGGATAAGTCGTGACAGATGTACCCTGGAAGTCGTGACATATGGCAGGTGCACAATATGGTTGATTTCCGTACAATAGTGCCATCGGTTCTCGGAGTAGAGACCCAACATGGATGGAGGTACGGGAAATGAAAACCAAGCTGCTTACCCTGGTCGCCCTGGTCCTGGTGTTCAGCCTCGCGCTGGGATGCGCCACCGCCGTGGCCGAGTACAAGTTCGGCTACACCTGCATGGACGGCACCAACCCCTTCTTCGTCGTGATCGAAAAAGCGATGCGTGAAGCGGTGGAAGCCAACGGCGATACCCTGATCGCCACCGACCCCGCCAATGACGTAACCCTCCAGATCCAGCAGATCGAAGACATGATTACCCAGGGCATCGACGCGATCTTCCTGAATCCCGCCGAGGCTGAGGGCATCCTGCCCGCGCTGGACATGCTCAAGGAAGCCGGCATCCCGATCATCAACTTCGACACCGAAGTGGCTGATCTGAGCTATGTGGCCTCCTACGTCGGCTCGGATAACTACAACGCCGGCAAAGTCTGCGGCGACGACCTGGTTGCCAAGTGCCCCAACGGCGGCAAGATCATCGTGTTGGATTCTCCGACCATGAACTCCGTTGTGGATCGCACCAACGGCTTCCTGGATGCCATCAAGGATAAGGGCTTTGAAATTGTTGCGCAGCAGGATGCGCGCGGCAACCTGGAGAAGGCCATGGGCATCGCGGAAGACCTGCTGCAGGCCAACGGCGATGTGGTTGCCATCTTCGGCGGCAATGACCCCACCGCGCTGGGCGCCCTGGCTGCTGCGAATGCCGCGGGCATCAAGAATTGCCTGATCTACGGCGTGGACGGCTCCCCCGACATCAAGGCTGAAATCGCCACCCCCGACTCCCTGATCGAAGGCAGCGGCGCGCAGTCCCCGAAGTCCATCGCGCTTAAGTCCGTCGAAGTGATGTATCAGTTCCTCAAGGGCGAGAAAGTGGACGCGCGCTACCCCGTGCCCACCTTCCTGATCACGGCTGACAACGTGGCCGAGTACGGCACCGACGGTTGGCAATAGTTCCGTTTCCGAATCGGAAGGCGAACGGCCCAAGCAGGTCAAACCTTCGGCATGGCGGTGAAACCGCGGCGAACCTCTGATTGGCCCCGGTTTCCCGCTGTGTCGGCGGCGTAAGCCGACGCACCCGGCGCTCGAAGATTGGAAATAGTTTCGGACTGGACCGCGTGGCCCGGTTCGGCGAATTGTACCACCGAACAAGCTTGGATACACTCCTTGTTCGGTGGTACTTTTCCCAAGCATAGGAGAAGGTGATCGTTTGAGCGCCAAGGTTTTACTGAAGATGACCAACGTTCACAAGAAGTTCCCCGGCGTTTACGCGCTGCGGGATGTGCAGCTGGAGCTTCTGCAGGGCGAAGTGCACGCAATTCTCGGCGAAAACGGAGCCGGAAAATCGACGCTCATCAAGGTGCTGGGCGGGATTTACCCCGCCGATCAGGGTGAGATTGAAATCGAAGGCTGCCCGGTCGAGATCCATACCGTGCACGACGCGCAGCAAAACGGCATCGCCATCATCCATCAGGAGCTGGTGCTGGTGCCGCATATGACGGTGGCCGAGAATATTTACCTCGGCCGCGAACCCATGCACCTGGGGTTTGTCGATCAGGATAAAATGATCCGCGACGCACAGGCGCTGTTGGATACCTATGAAATGAATATCCAAGCCGATTCGCTGGTGGGCAGGCTTACGATTGCCCAGCAGCAGATGGTCGAAATCGTGAAGGCCATTTCCTACCATTCGAAGATACTCGTCATGGATGAGCCCACCTCTTCGATCTCGGACAAGGAAGTCGGTTTTTTATTTAACACCATCCGCAACCTGACCCAGCAGGGCGTCGGGGTGATCTATATCTCCCACAAAATGCGGGAGCTGGACGATATCTGCGACCGGGTTACGGTTCTGCGCGATGGGATGTACATCGGCACCGAAACCGTGCGGGAAACCACCAAAGAACGCCTGATTTCCATGATGGTCGGGCGGGAGCTGACCCAGTATTACATCCGCGACGGAAAGGCGGAGCCGGAAGAAGTGCTGCGCGTCGAGCATCTGAGCGACGGCCATATGGTCAAGGATGTGAGCTTTACCCTGCACAAGGGGGAAATCCTCGGCTTTGCAGGGCTGGTAGGCGCAGGCCGCAGCGAAGCGATGAAGTGCATTTTCGGCCTGACCCCGCATTACACTGGCGAACTGTATCTGGAAGGCCGGAAAATTCGCATCGACAACCCCGTCAAGGCGACGCAGCAGGGCATTGCGCTTGTGCCTGAAAACCGCAAGGAAGAGGGCCTCTACAAGGTGCAGAGCGTCTGCTATAACTCGACGATTGAAGTGCTGCAGTCCTTCATCCGCGGGTTAGTTTACAAGCCTTCCAAGGAAGAGTCGATTGCCCGGCACTACATCGACATGATGCGCACCAAAACGCCTTCGCTGGAACAGACCATCGGGAACCTGTCCGGGGGTAACCAGCAAAAGGTGATGATCGGCCGCTGGCTGGCCACGATGCCCAAGGTGCTCATTCTGGACGAGCCGACGCGCGGCGTGGATGTTGGCGCCAAATCGGAAATTTACGCAATGATCAATGATCTGACCAAGCAGGGCGTGTCGATCCTCATGATCTCCTCCGAACTGCCCGAGGTGATCAACATGAGCGACCGCATCTATGTCATGGCGGACGGGCGCACCAAGGGCTGCCTGCAGGGGGACGAGATTACGCAGGAGCGTATCATGCAACTGGCTGCCGAATAATACAGCGATCGATTCAGGAGGATGGGTATGTCAAATCTGCAAAGCCTTACCGTCAAGCAGCCGCCGCGTCTGGTTCGCAGCATCCGGCGTTACGGCAGGGAAAACCTCGGCATCATCATCGCATTTCTGGTGCTGGTCCTGTTCCTGTCCATCAATCCCAGCACGCAATCATCCTTTCTGACCTCCAAGAACGCGTTTAACGTGCTCAGGCAGATCTCCACCAACCTGTATCTGGCCTGCGGCATGACGATGGTCATCATTCTGGGCGGCATCGACCTGTCCGTCGGGTCGGTCATTGCTTTGAGCGGCTGCATCTCCGCAGGGTGCGTGGTGCGCTACGGCCTGCCGATCCCCGTAGGGCTGGTGGCTGGTCTGGGCGTCGGGCTGATTATCGGCATGTGCAACGGTCTGGTCATCAGCAGAACGACCATTCCGCCGTTCATTGTCACGTTGGCAACCATGAACATTGCCAAGGGCTTTGCCTATGTGTACACGGGCGGCTCTCCGGTGCGCGTGGTAACCAAGGAGTTCCAGTTCCTGGGCGCGGGCTATATCGGCAGCATCCCCGTACCGGTCATTCTGCTGGTGATTGTGGCCATTCTTTCCTCCCTGATTATGAACAAGAGCAAGCTGGGCCGGCACATTTACGCTGTGGGCGGAAACCCGCAGGCGGCCCGTTTCTCCGGTATTAACGTGGCGCGCGTCAAGTTTATCGTGCATGCCTTTGCAGGGCTGATGGCCGGTCTGGCCGGCGTTGTGCTGGCGTCACGTATGTACAGCGGCCAGCCGACCGCGGGCGACGGCGCCGAGATGGACGCCATCGCGGCGGTGGTGGTCGGCGGCACAAGCATGGCGGGCGGCTCCGGTAAAATTGGCGGCACCATCATAGGCGCGCTGATTATTGGCGTGCTCAACAACGGCTTGAA
Source organism: Candidatus Limiplasma sp. (assembly GCA_963666755.2). Classification (GTDB taxonomy): domain Bacteria; phylum Bacillota; class Clostridia; order Christensenellales; family Aristaeellaceae; genus CAXXOK01. The sequence continues at coordinate 1,355,688 of CAXXGW010000009.1, read as the reverse complement.
CCTACTGAACGTGAACTCCTTCTGGCAGTATGTGGTCAAGGGTGCCGTCATTCTGCTGGCCGTGTTTGTCGACTACCTGCGCAATCAGGGCTCCAAGCGCTGAGTTGCACACCGGCAGTTGCACTCTCTGCCCGAGCATACCGGTACGAAGGCCGGAACGGGAAAATCCGAGCGGCGTGCCGGCAAGCTGAGGATACATCGGCAGGATCACCTCCGCGCATAGCGCGTCAGGAAAGGGAAACAGGGATGAAACGCAGTCAGATTAACCGTACCATTGACGAAGCCATTCTGTTTTTTCAAAACCAACGGTTTGCTTTGCCGCCGTTTGCTTACTGGTCGGAGGCGGAATGGAAAACCAAAGGCTCGGAATATGACGAAATCCGTGCCGCGCAGTTGGGATGGGATTTAACGGATTTTGGCGGTGGAGCGTTTGAAACGCAGGGGCTGTTGCTCTTTACCATCCGTAACGGCATCATGGACAACCCTGCCTACCCTAAGCCCTATGCCGAAAAAATTATGCTGGTGCGCGAAGAACAGGTGACCCCTTATCATTTTCATTGGAATAAGATGGAGGACATCATCAACCGTGGCGGCGGCAATCTGGTGGTGCGGCTCTACGGGAGCCTTGCGGACGAGCGGATGGATCGGGAAAGCGATGTGACCGTGCACGTAGACGGCCGAACCCTGACCCTGCGCGCCGGGGCCACCGTAACGCTTACGCCGGGCGAGAGCATTACACTTATGCAGCGGCAGTACCACAGCTTCTGGGGGGAAAGCGGAAAAGGCGCCGTGATGGTCGGGGAGGTTTCCCGCGTGAACGACGATCAGGCAGATAATCGCTTTGCGGAGCCCATGGGGCGCTTCCCAACCATTGAAGAGGACGAACCGCGCAAGCACCTGCTCTGCACCGATTATGTGCATTTGAACTAAAAAGCAAACGCGTGTCCTGCTCCAGTGGGATGCCTGCTCACGCAAACAATTTGAAAAACCCGTAGCCGGTTTCGGCACGCGGGTTTTTTCTTTTGAAACAGAAACTGAAAAGGTAAAAACGCACTTAGCCGGATAGGCTTTGGAGCTTTGAAACACAAATGAAAGCAGGTAACGATGAGTGATAAAAGAATCCTGAAAGGATGAGAGTCGTTTCAGGAGCGGTGGATTGGTGTAGGATTATGCTGCGCGTTTGCCCGACTACTGCATGCTTGCACGTGGCTGTACAGGATACTGTCCCGGCACAATTCCTGCTGGACGCGCAAGGCGAATCGCGTTACAATAAAAACCGCGTACGGGGGGCTTAAGCAATCCTCTCAATCGCAATCTTACCGAAAACGTTCCTTTGGGAAAGGCGGATTTTTGTTTTGGAAGAAATGCTACAACAGATTTTTGACGAAGCCTACGATCAGGCTTACGCCTATTTTACCCTTCGCAAAGAAGAGGAGGAATCCTTCACCCGACAAAGCCTTATGGGGCTCTTAGAAAGCCTGTATGTACGGCAGGGGAATAACTGGGATGGGCGGGGGCAGGCAAAGGATTTGGCGCAAAGCGCGATGATCGCCGCCGCGGAAGCGGTGCTGAGTGAATGGCCGCCGGAAGAAAGCAACGGTTAATCCTGCTCCGCATCCATGAAAACCGATTCCTCCAGGGAGGCGTCGTCCTCCTCGACGGTCAACCCTTCGGCCCCACTTTGCGCAGGCACGGCGGGGGCTCTCTTTTTTTCGGCCTTGCTGCGAATAATAGATTTAGCTTTTAAGATCATGTTCAATTCGCGCACGCGCTGGTAATGCAGGATTTCCAGCACCGAGCGCCGTACGCTGAAACAGATCACGATAAACGCAACGGATGTAACGATCATGTAAAAAAACTTGGCGCGTGTCAGTGAAATCAGGAAGGGGATGTCCGGCGACAGGACATAATCCAGTATCGACAGTACCATAATGACCACGGCAGACCAGAGCAGGTGCTGCGACGCGTACCAGATGCCGTTCATAAAGCGGATGTGTGCCTCGTTTTTCATCAGCATCCGGTAAAGGAGCGGTTCTTTTTCCGTGATATCCATTTTGTCGGTGTTAATGCGGCTTTTACTGCGATTGATCTCCTCTGAGAGCGAAGGGTCTGTGGTAAGCCCGATCTCATCCAGCACGGTTTCATGAATGGCGCCGTCGCCCCAGGTGACCTCGTTGGCATACTCCAACCCGCGATCCGTGCAATACCGCTTCATGTGCGTATAGGGCCAGTCAATCGAATCGGCGATATCACTCTGGATGTAGCTCTGGATGCGCCACAGGTAGGAATGCTGCGCCCCCTGATTGCCCGTGGCGCGTACCTGCTTGTGGATTCGCTGTATTGCCTTGAGCAGGTTTTGCAGGGTGATCAGGTTCCGTTTTGCCGAAAAGGCCGGCGACGGGGTCAGCAATGGCTGAAAAATGCTCACTTTAAGGATGGGGTGCAGGTAGCGTGTCGCGGAAGAATCGGCAACCGCGTTGTCCCTGTATAAAAGCGCGATCTTCTCCCAGAGGCATTCCTCCACAAGCTGTTTTAACCCCGGGAATCCTTTTATGGTAAGGAAATCATTGATTCTGACCAGCCGTGACTGCAATTCTTCTTTACAGCGGTGCAGATGAATGTTGTCCGATACATTCAGCAGCAGCATGCTGGAAAGCGCCGGTAACAGCTCGTCGGAGGTCAGGGTCAGATGGGTGCCGCAGTTTTTGCAGGTTTCCGTCACATGGTCGTATACGAGCTTGTTCAGGGTTTCCAGACAGTCGCCGCCCGCGATTTTGCACAGTTCTACCATGGAGGGGCATTCCCCACAGGCTTTCGCGCCGTTCATTTGAGCGGATGGATTCGCCTGCGGTTGCTCAACAGGGGAGGCAAACCCCTGTGCGGTCTGTGGCTGATCGCACAACAGGGTTTGCTTCTGTTGCGTTTCCGGTTTTACTTCGGCTTTAGGTTTTAAAACGGCTTCTTTGTTTAAAACAATTCCTGCCTTTTGCAGACTCAGTAACGCGTGAAACTGGATAATGCGGATGACACGGATCAGGTAAGCGTTGGTCAACGCGTTGGCAAACGCAAAGGAATGGCCGGAACCGTGCGGCATCTTATGGTAGCTGCGCCGTGCGCTGGCGGTATCTACCTTTTTGATTTCCATCCGGTGGAACAACGCGCCAAAGCAGTAGGCTACCGAAAACACCACCAGCGTGAGCGCGACGCTCATGTGCGCGGCAAATGAGTTGACCACGTCCAAATCCTGCACGACGATAAACACCACGCAGAAAAAGTAAGACAGGAAGAAGGCTCCGGGAATCATCATCGCAAAAATTTCGTCTAAAAAATCATAGAGCACTTCCCAGGGGGTGCGAGGGTTGAGGATTTTTTTGCGTTGCGATTTATCCACGGGTATCCGCCTTTCTGGAAGAGAGAGGGGGTAGAGGAGAAGCGCAAACGTTTTCGGCTCCACGGACAAAGTGGATAAGATTCTCTATCATCTTGCTTTGTCTGTATTGTAGCGTAAATGGAAACGGATGGCAAGCCCATTTTTCGTCGGCTGCTTTACACAATCCGTTTGCATGCTTATAATAAGGCATTGGCCGACGGGTGTCGCCTTGAATACAGCACCGCAGGGCATGGAACGCTGCGGTTGCGGAACCTCTTTACGAAAGCGGTGTTTGTATGGCCTCCCTGTTTGCACTGGGGTTGCTGGTTCTGATCCTGTCGGTGGGGTCGCGTCGGAGGGTGGAACGTGCGCTGCCGATTGCCGTATGCCTATGGATGCTTCTACTGACGGGCCTTGCCGCCTTTAACCGCCTGCATTGGATGCCCACGCTGGCGCTGGCTTTGCTGGTTGTGGAAATCGCGGCGTTGCTTTTTTCGCTTGTGCGGCGCACTCCGGCAGGGTTCTGGCAGGATCTGCGCACGTATTTCCTGACGCCGGGGCTGCTGGTTTTTCTGATTCTGGTGATCGCTCTCCCCATCCTGTGCCGCCCAATGGTGGTATGGTGGGCGGATGATCTGTTCTATTGGGCGCTGGTTCCCAAAGGAATGTGGACGCTCAACGGCCTGACGGACGCGTTCGGCTCGCTTGCGGGTGGCTTTGGCACCTACACGCCCGGCATGCCGGTGCTGCAATGGCAGCTGTGCAGCTTTTACGGCGAGTTCCGGGAAGATATCCTTTATACAACGCTTTTCTTAAGCTATGCAGTGTTCCTGTTGCCGCTATGCGAGCGCATCTCCTGGCGGAAGGTCTGGCTGGTGCCGTTTGCGGTCGTCGGGCTGGTGGTGCTGCCGTTGCTTGCCAATGTGCTCAGCTACACCTTCCTGTGCGTGGATACGGCGTTGGCCGCCTGTTTTGCCTTTGTGCTGCTTACGGTGTATGACGAACACTGGGATTCGCTGGCGGTGATCGCGGGCGGGATCGGCCTGGTGCTGCTGAAGCAGGTAGGCCTGCTGCTCAGCATTGGCGCGCTAGCGCTGGCGCTGCTCCGGCATGGAGGGCGCAAGGCGGAAAACCGGGTGGGTACCGTGCGCGTTCTGTTATGCTGGCTCGCCCCGGTGCTCACATTGGCCCTATGGCTGCTTGTGTGCAGACTGGTCGGCCTGGAAGGGTCGCATGACGAGAACACGCTGCAAAACCTGCTGGCTATAGCACAGGGGTCCTTCCAATGGCCTGCGGACTGGAATCTGATGCCGTCGACGCTCTGGTACGGTTTAACCCACTGGCCGACGACCGAGCGCCTGCTCACAGCGCTGCCGATCCTATCAATGCCCAAGCTGGGGTGGATTATCCTACTGGTAGCCGCGCCGTGGCTGCAGGTACGCACGCAAGGGGTAAGGCATGCTCTGCGCCTGTCGCTCTTTGCGCTGGGGCTTACGGGGGCTTACCTGCTGTTTATCCTTTTCAGCTTTGCGACAACCTTCAATCAGGAGATCGCCTCCTATACCGGCGAGAACATCAACAATATCAGCCTGCTGCTGGAGCGGTATCTGGCGCCGCTTCTGCTTGGGCTGGGCGCGCTGGAACTGACCGACGTGTTCCGCGCCTTGCAGGCACCGAACTGTTCGCGGCTTAAGCGTGCCGGGTTTGCGGCCGCCCTGCTGCTGGGCTGTGTGCTTCTGGTGGATTGGGGCTCCCTGCGCGATACGCTCTACCCCAACGGATACATGAACCGCGAGGATATTTACGCGGTAGCCGACCAGACCGAGGAAACGAATTTCTGGGCGGATGCCCTGACCGACCGTAAGGACGCGGTGATCCTGATCGGTTTCAGCAACGATTCGGAATTTGTCGGCAATCTGGGGTACACCTTTGCGCCCGCGCGCTTTGAACTGCCTGTATCGCACAGCGACGATCCGGATAAGCTGAGCGACGATATCCGTGCCCGGAGCATCACCCATGTGGTTTGCCTGGATGACGCAAATGATCTGTACGCAGGAGCAACGCTGCTTACCGAGGATGGGTATCTGGATACCTACACCCTGTATGCCGTGCAGGACGATGGGAGCACAATCACCCTGCAATCCATGGAATAAGGGGAAAGGGGTCTCCCTCAAGGCGTCCGTTCTGTATGAAAACAGAACGGACGTTTTTTGGGGAACATTTCCTCCCGTAATGGCTATCAAAAACCGATCAGGGCAGGGTTTACGCACCCCCGACAAGCATTCCGCATCCATGGCACGGATTGCGAAAGCGGGAACATCCGTGGTATAATTACAATGTCTGTGAACCGACAGCGAAGGAGGAGCGACCATGGATCTGCTCAAAACCCTGCTGGTGTACCTAACGATGGTGTTCGTCGCATCTGTGCAGACGGCGCCGGATCCTTCGCTCGTCCCGCAAACGCCTACCCCTGCGCCTACGGCGACAGCCGTGGCCGCTTCGGCAACGCCGACGGCCAGCCCAACGCCAACCCCCGTGCCCACGCCGGACATCACACCCAATACCGCCTACAAGACCGTGAAGGTGGGCGATAAGGGGGATTCCGTAAAAACGCTGCAACGAAGGCTGGCGGAACTGGGGTATTTTACCGGCGAGGTGGATGGCGTATTTGGCAACCAGACCCGCCGCGCCGTGGAGCGCTTCCAGTACTATCAGGGGCTGTCCGTGGATGGGATCGCGGGCAAACGGACGCTGACCGTGCTTTACGAAAGCGAAGATGTGGTACTCGCGCCGCCGGACGTCAGCACAACGCCGACCGCATCCAGCACGCCCGGCCCTTCCGCCGCGCAGACGACGCCTCCGGCTACGCTTACGCCCGCGCCGACCTTTGTGCCCACCGCAACGCCCGCGCCGACGCAAACAGAGTTGCCCACCGCGGGCGCCCTGCAGGCCAGTGCCCTGAGCACAGCCGAGAGTACGGACGCACCGACTACGGCGCCAACCGCAACACCTGAAACAACCATGACGGCAACCCCCAACCCCGAGCCGGTGCTGCTTGTGGAAAAAACCTTTGTGCTTGCTGCTGATGCCGCGCCGCTCGCGCCGGTTATGCAGGCCACGCTGGCACCCGAAGCGACGCCCGCGCTTCTGCACCCGCTGCAGGTGGGTGAAGTTACCTACGTGCCGCTGCTGGAACTGCTGCGTGCGATGGGGAATACCCTGATCCCGGGCGCAAACACGGATACGGTGGAAATCGCCTTTACCATTGCCAAGGATATTTACCAGATCAATTACGCGGTGGATGCGGAGGGTGCCGTAATCAACCTCGAGGTGCAGAAAAACCAGACCCCGCAGGTGCTCTCGATTCGGGACGCGCGCCTGCTGGACGGCATGTTCTATTTACCGATGACGGTGGTCACGGAATTGACCGGCATCACCTTTACCCCGGATGAAACCGGAAACCTCTACACCGTTGCGCTGCCAACCGAAGCGTAAGTGTGGAAAAATAGACGTCGGCGCGCCCAAAGCCTTGACAGATAAGCCTGAGCGTCTATAATAACACTAAGCATCCCGGCACGGCCGGCTTGTTGGCAAGAAAGATGGGCGGAGGAGAGAGAGCATGTACGACATTCAGATGCACAAGGCAAGCCAGAGCAAGGCGAAACCGACCGACGAAAGCAAGCTGGGGTTCGGCAAGATTTTCAGCGACCATATGCTGCTGATCGACTATCAGGAGGGCCGTGGCTGGTACGACGCGCGCGTGATCCCCTACGGCAATCTGTCGCTGGACCCCGCCTGCTCGGTGCTGCATTACGGGCAGGAAATTTTCGAAGGCGCCAAGTGCTACCGTACGGACAAAGGCTTTAATCTTTTCCGCATTCAGGACAATTTTGAGCGCATGAACCGCTCCGCCGAGCGCATGGGCATGGCGCAGATTCCAGTGGAGCTGTGCATGGACGGGCTTATGGCGCTGCTGTCCGCCGATAAGGAATGGACGCCCCATAAGGAGGGCACGTCCCTTTACATCCGCCCCACGATGATTGCCACCGATGCGGCGCTGGGCGTTTCGGCCGCGCAGCGTTACATGTTCTACATTCTGCTCAGCCCCAGCGGCGCCTATTATGCCAGCGGCCTTGCGCCGGTCGCCATCTATGTGGAGGATCAGCTGGTGCGCGCTGTGCGCGGCGGCGTTGGCTTCGCCAAGACCGGCGGCAACTATGCGGCCAGCATTCTGGCAGGCTCCAAGGCCAAGCACGCGGGCTATGCGCAGGTGCTGTGGCTGGACGGCGTAGAGCAGCGCTACATTGAAGAAGTCGGCTCCATGAACATGATGTTTGTGTATGAGGATCGCAAAATTGTCACCCCGATGCTCAACGGCAGCATCCTGCCCGGCATCACCCGCGACAGCGTGCTGAAGCTGGCCCACCAGATGGGCTACGAAGCCGAAGAGAAACGCCTTGCGATTGAAGATATCATGCAGGACGCGCGCGACGGCAAAGTGACCGAGGCTTTCGGCACCGGCACCGCCGCGGTGGTGTCGCCGGTCAACCGCATCGCATACCGCGATCAAGAAGTGACGGTCGGCGACGGCAACATCGGCAAGATCACCCAGAAGCTGTACGATACGCTCACCGGCATCCAGTACGGGAAGTTGCCGGATCCCTTCGGATGGATTACAAGCCTTTAAGAAAACCGGCAGTGAACGGCAGGGAGGATAGACGTGCTTAGAGAAGCCAACGCGGTGCATGAATCGGAATGGGCGGAAAAGACCATGAGCGTCCTGCGGGAAAAGCAATACGAAGCCTGCGAGCGCCGCTTGTCCGCCTTACCCGCAATCGGGCTGTTTTCGCCGCTGGCTACCGATGCGCAGGCGCAGACGCTGCTGGAAAGCTCTTTTTATCAGCATGAACCGGGCAACGAGGGGTTGGCGACGCTGGCGGGGCTGCGCGGCAAGGTGCGAAGCGCATTGCCGCTGGAAGCGCTGTTCCTCTCCATTGGCGAAGGGACGTTGCTGGAACGGCTTCTACTGAGCGACGGGCGGCTTTCCTCCACCAGCTGGGATGAAATTGACGCTGCCGAGGCGCTGGCACGCAGGCTTTGGTGTACGTTCAGCGCCGATGGCGAGCTTTGGACGCTGGAACTGGCGGAACCGCTCATGGAACCGCTGCTGCAGGCCTATAACAATCCGCTTTACGCGGAGGTCAAGGCTCGCAAGTTCCGCTACGATGCCACCATCCACGGCCTGCTATACATCGTCGGTTTTTTACACTCCGATCCGCCAGTCGCGTTTTTTCTGAAAGACGTTATCCGTAGTAAAAGCCGTCTGGCTACCAATCTGGCCTACCGGTACCTGAAAGCAACCTTCGAATACATCGACGGCCCCGGGCGCTCGGTGGTGCTTGTGCACCCGGGGCTGGCCGATCCGGCCCGGCTGATTCACGCTACCGGTCTGGGGGATGAGATCACGCTGAACCTGAGTGAAGAAGCACTGGCCGGGGGTATGAACGAGCTTCTGCCGGAAGAAGTGCCGCTGCATGAAGCCATGTGTGCCGCGCTGGAAGGCTCCATGCGCCCCGAATGGGAGGCCGACGAAGCTGCCGAGGATTTGCGCCTGCTGGCCAAGCAGGGCGTAAGCCTCGAGCAGATGGATGAAGTGATGGCCTCCATGCTTTGCGTGCGCCCCACCCCCGTGATGCGCGTGGCGCTCAAGGGGCTGTACGACAACACGCCGCATTGGATTGGCATGAACGCCAACCTGCGGCACTGACGGGGGATTGCGCGTGAAGCTGGAAACCTACATTGTGCCCGCAAACGTCACGGATGAGCGACTTTGGGCCCTCACGCGCAGGATGCTGCCGCAGGTGCCGGAACGCGCCCTGCGCGATGCGTTTGCCAAGCGCGATGTGAAGATGGACGGTGTGCGTGTGCCCCGTGAGGCGGCACCGTCGCCGGGCGCTACGGTAGCCGTATACCTCCCGCAGGAGGAGGCGCTGCTGGCGCCCCGGATCCTGTATGAGGATGCGCATCTGATGGTGATTGATAAACCCGCAGGGGTATCCTGCGAGGCGGATGAAAAAGGCGGGCTGACCGTCGGGGCGTGGCTGTATCACGGCTGCGCCGACCGGCTTTCAGCGCCGCCTCTGCCTTGCCACCGGCTGGATAACCCGACGGATGGCCTCCTGCTCCTTGCCAAGGACGAGGCAACCCGCGCCGTCGTGGAGCAGGCGTTTCGTGAAAAGCGTGTATCCAAGCGCTATCAATGTCTGGTGCGCGGCTCGCCCCAACCGCCTGAGGCAGACCTGCAGGCTTACCTGCTTAAGGATGCACGCCTTGCCCGGGTGCGGATTCTGGATCGGCCCGCACAGGGAGCCCTGCCGATTCGCACCGCCTACCGCACACTGGCCGCGGGCGAGGTAAGTCGGTTGGAAATTACGCTGCACACCGGCCGCACACACCAGATTCGCGCCCAGATGGCGCACCTCGGACACCCCGTTCTAGGGGACGATAAATACGGCGACCGCGCCTTCAACCGTTTGCACCGTGCCAGGCGGCTCATGCTGACCGCCACGGAGCTCTCCTTCCAAATGGAAGGGCCGTGGGCCTACCTGAACGATCTGCACTTTGCGCTGGAGCCGAAGTTTTAGGAGTAATATGCATTCAATTCGTTTGATTGCCATGGATATGGACGGTACGCTGCTTGATCAACGGCAGGCCATCCCGGAAGAAAATTTGACCGTCCTTCGGGAGGCGGCACAAAAAGGCATTCACCTTGCAATCTGCAGCGGCCGCAGCGCAGCGGATATCAGTTACTTTGCCAGCGATGCGGGGTTGGATTCGTGCCACGTTTTGGCGTTGAACGGCGCCTGCTGTCTGGATACGCCGCACGGAAAGCCTTATGCCGTGCATACCGTGCCGGATGAGGTGGCCCGGAAAGTATTGGCCGTACTGCTGCGCAATCAGGTAACCTTTGCCTGCTTTCAGGCGGAACGGGTCATTGTGCTGGAAAACAGCCCCTCAACACATCGGTTGAACTGGGGCACCTACGTGGCGCGCGGCAACGCAGACGCCTACGCCTACGGCGAGGAAGCGCTCAGGCGTTATCTGCCGGAAGGCATCTGTAAATTCGTCTACATCGATGAAGATCGCTCCCCGCGCCTGGAACGCGTTCGGCAGGAACTATTGCCCATCGCAGGCATTACTGTGACATCGTCCTGGTCGGATAATCTGGAACTGATGCCCGATGGTGTGGGCAAGGGCACCGCCTTAAAGGAGCTGGCTACACGCTTGCAGGTGCCCGCTGCACAGGTGATGGCGCTGGGGGATTATGATAACGATCTGGAGATGATCGCCTTTGCTGGTTGCGGGGTAGCGATGGGGAACGCCTCGGAGCGTATCAAACAAACGGCGCGCCACACCACGCTCACCAACGAACAGAACGGAGTGGCGGCTGCCATTCGCCGCTACGCACTGCCGTTAGAGCCGCAATGCTGAGCACAGCGCGATAGGATCACCACGCGGCCAACTCTGATTGCATCTCCACCTGAATCATCTGGCGTACTGCTTGTCAAGCAGGCTTTCGAGCATCAAGATAATAACGATCCATGAAACACTTTTAGCAGACTCCTTGCGAAACCAGCCGTGACAAAACTGGTCTCACAGGGGGCTTGTTTTGATTCGCAAGTATAAAGGTTAGGAACATTCAATTTGCCATCCATGATCTTCCGTCGGTGCCTTGGAAGCGATGATCGGGATAAGCCGCACCTTGAACCCGCGATTTTATTCTTTTGCGCACGAAAATTTAAGAAAACGCAACATGTGAGTTTGAAACATTTTGTAACGGATATCGGCATTGTTCATTGCGGCGTTGAATACGCTTGCATAAACGAGAAAGGCAAACAGGGACGATCCGCAACAATTTGCAGAGTTTTGTAACAATTCTCTTGCATTTTTGCGCATTTCGCCTTACAATATTCGTAAACGTAGCGTCAAAGCGCAAAACGCCTACAGAAGCTACGGTTTTGTTACGTCACCACGAAAGGATGAGGCCCATGGCGAAGCGCATACTGCTGGTAGACGATGAGCCTTTGATTATCAAGGGATTAAAATATACGTTGGAGCAGGAAGGCTACGAGACCGATGCCGCCGCCGACGGCGAGGAGGCGCTGGCCAAATTCTTTGCCGGGAATTATGATTTTATTCTGCTGGACGTGATGCTGCCCAAGCTGGACGGCATTACCGTATGCCAGCGCATCCGCGAGCACAGCAATGTGCCCATCATTATGCTTACGGCTAAAGGGGAGCATATCGACAAAATACTGGGGCTGGAATACGGCGCGGATGATTATATGACCAAGCCGTTTAACATTCTGGAAGTCAAAGCGCGCATCAAAACCATCATGCGCCGCGCCAGCGGCACCCAGCCGACTGAAACTAAAAAGATCATCCGTGTGCATGATATGGAGATCAACTCCGTCAACCGCACCGTAACCCTCGGCGGCAAGGATGTGCGCCTGACCGCCAAGGAATTTGATCTGCTGCAGATGTTTGTGAATAACCGGGGCAAGGTTTTCAGCCGTGAGGCGATGCTGGAAACCGTATGGAAGTACGATTATACCGGCGATGCACGTACGGTGGACGTGCACATCCGCCGGCTCAGGGAAAAAATTGAGCGTAACCCTGCGCAGCCGGAGTTCATCTTCACCAAGTGGGGAGTGGGCTACTATTTCACCGATAAAGATTAACAACCCGTTTACATCCATCCGCTGGAAAATCGTACTCGCCTTCCTGCTGGTGGTCGGCGTCAGCTACTTTGCCGTAGCGACGTCGCTCATCAGCCTGGTGGGCGATTATTTATTCGCGGATCGGCGCGCCCGCGATCAGGCAGCAGCGGAAACCCTTGCCACCGAAGTGGCCGCGCCGTATCTGGCCGCCGATATGCCGACTGTGCAAAGTTTGCTGAAATCGGCGGGCGGTGAAATGGGCGGCCGCTGGATGGCGCTGGATGCGACCGGTAAAGTGCAGGCAGACAGTTACGCGCAGCTGAACGGCACCCGCATGGAACTGCCGGAGGTCGCCGCCATTTTGCTGAACGGAAAAACCGCCGATTATGGGGTGCATCCGCTGGGGTCCAGCCAAACGCTTTCACTGCTTTCACTGCTCACCCCGCTGGACGCATCCGCGCAGTGGGTAGGATACTGCACCGTGGCTCTGACATTCGAGGGGAAAACTGTTGGCGTACTACTATATTCCTCGCCGATTCAGGATATGCTTACGCGCCTGATCTCCCTGCAAAACCGCATGGCACTGTACTTTATCGCGGCGGCCGTGGCGGCCATGGCCATCGCTCTGATTATCTCCCGCGTGATTACCCGCCCGATCGTAACGCTCACGCGCGGCATCCAGCGCATGGGCCACGGCGATCTGTCCGTGCGGGTGCCGGTCAAGGGCAGCGGCGAGCTGCGTCGGCTTTCGGAAACTTTTAACGTGATGAGCGAGAAGCTCGAGTTGCTGGATAAAAGCCGCAACCAGTTTGTGTCCAACGCCAGCCACGAGCTGAAAACCCCACTGGCGACCATGAAAATCCTGCTGGAGAACATCATCTATCAGCCGGAGATGGACGCGGAACTGCGCACGGAGTTTCTAACCGACGTCAACCGTGAAATAAACCGCCTGAACCTGATTATCAGCGATTTGCTGACGTTGGTAAGCATGGACAGCAAGACCATGCGCCTCAACCGGGAAACCTTCCGCTTTGCCGATGTAGTAACCGATGTGGTGCACCGCCTGTCCGTGGTCGCGGAAAAGCGCAGGCAGGATATCAAGCTGTTAATTGGCGACAGCTGCGAAATGTACGCCGACTGTGCCAAGCTCACGCAGGTAGTCTACAACATTATGGATAACGCGATTAAGTATACGCCGGAGGGCGGGCTGATCCGTGTACGGCTGATCCGTTCCGGACGGGATGCGATACTGAGCGTTGCCGACAACGGGCCTGGTATCCCCAAGGAGGATCAGCCCCATATTTTCGACCGTTTTTATCGGGTGGACAAGGCGCGCAGCCGCGACACAGGCGGCACGGGTTTGGGCCTGAGCATTGTCAACCAGCTGGTGCTGATGCACGGCGGCACCGTATCGGTACAGAGCGAGGAAGGGCATGGCTCGACCTTCACGGTCGAACTGCCCATCCATCAGGGATAAGGAGGGGTGCGGTTGAAACGTCTTCGGTTATGGCTTTCAGCGGTCGCCGCGCTGCTATTGCTGGCAGGCTGTGCGCCGCAAACCGCAAATCCGCTTGCGCGCAACCAGACTACCGCGGTGCCGGGGTTGGATACGCAACCCTTCGCGGCTACGGCTGCGGATGCCAATGCCGAAACCGTGACGGCGCAGCTTTATTTCCGTTATTTAGACGAGCCGATGCTGGCTGCCGAAACGCGAACCCTGACTGTCCGTAAAGATGAAAGCATAGAGGCGGCTATTGTGCAGGCCCTGATTGAAGGCCCGAGTGCGGGTCACAGCGATTTGCGGGGGCTGATCCCGGCGGATACACGGCTGGAAAGCGTCGCCTCCCGCGATACCCTGCTTTTCCTGACCTTTGACGAAGGATTTTTGAAGGACGACGTACCGGAAATATGGGCAGACAGTGCGCAATGGCGCACAGACGCGCCCGTGCTGCGCGCACTGATTGTGCAAAGCATCGTGGCTTCCGTCACGGAAACGGTGCCGTACGCAGGGGTACAGATTCTGGTACACAAGCAGGGAGAATTACAGACCAACCTCCGATTGGACAACAGCTATTTTCTGGACGGCCGCACCGGTCCCAGCGACCCCGTACGCAGGGACGAAGCATGGCTCTTAACGCCGCAGCGCACGGGTGAGGTTTTATTGCAGGCATGGCAGCAACAGAACGTGGAGCGTTGCACCCACTACCTGCTGGAACAGGACAAACCGACGCAGGCTGCGTTTGCCGAAGCGCTGGCCGCCGCGCCGGTGTTAACGGAATTTGCCGTGAGCGGGGGCAGCGTGAGCGGCGACGGGCAAACGGCAACCCTCAGCGTAACGCTCCGCACACAACGCGAGGGGCATACGACGCTGTCCGCAGCCTACCCCCTGCAACTGACCCGGGAAAACGGCGTTTGGAAACTGGCGTATGCCCGGCTGGCTGCGCTGTTCGCCCTCTGATTGTTGGAAAGGAGAGCTGCCGATGCGCAAGCACCTCACCCGCCATACATGCAAATTGGCGCTCTGCGTCCTTTGCGCCTTGACGCTGTCTGCCTGTCAGGGGGGTGGCATCCCGGTTCGCACAGAGCCGACGGTTACATTGCCGCCCGCATCGCAGCCCTATATTGCGCCGATCGGCGACGCAGCGCTTGCCTATACCCAGACTTCGACGCTCTTTCTGCCCACGGTGGACGGCGAACGGCTGGTGGCGGTCACACAGGAGGTCGGCTATTCGCTTGCCAGGCTAGATGCAGAAAGCCTCGTCCGCTCGCTGTTACAGTCTCCGGGAGACGCGATGACCCAGCCCTTGGGCGGGGATGTGAAACTGGCGCTTTACGGCGCCAACCCTGTGGAGGTAAGCGGAGACGTTGCCACCGTAAACCTGGCCGCCTCTGCGCTGCAGCTGGATCGGGACGCGCTCTACCTTTGCGCACAGGCCATTGCCAACACGCTTTGTACACAGAAGAACATCCGCTATGTGAATCTGCTGGTCATGGATAAGCAAATCGGGTTGGATCTGGCATCCACACTGCCGATGGGCGCGCTTACGCGGAATGTGACCAATATCGTGAGCGGCACCTACGAACAGGCGCTAACACAGCGTGTGCAGCCTGGCGAAGCGGCGCAGGACAAGCGTTTAAACGCCACGGTCGCCTTATATTTTCCGCTGCGGTCACGCTATGGCGTGATGTCGGAGGCCCGCAACATCTCCTTCAGCGGGCAAACGCCGGAACAGATGATCGCACAGATTCTGCAAACGTTAAGCACAGGGCCGGTTACAACGCTGGACAGCCCGCCCATCCCTCTGCTGGAGGGGCTGACCACCCAAGCGCCTGTGATAGACGAGCCGGAAAGCGGCGGGGGAAAGCGCATCCTGCTCAAGTTTGACAGCGCGCTGTGGGATATGCTGCAAAACGTGGGCGTACCGCGCGTAAATTTTCTGGCGTCGATTTGCGATACGCTTACGACGTTCATCCCCAACATCGCAGGGCTTACGGTGGTTGTGGGGGAGGAACGGATCGACCATGTCATGATGGGCGCAACCGACGGGGTGCTGTTTACCGATGGGTTAATACGCCGTGCAGACTTCGCCCCGTTCCTGCTGGATAACGCCACCCTGTATTTTGCCAACCCCAATGGAGACGGTCTGGTGGCTACGCGGCGGCCCATCGCCTATTACAAACGCACCAACCCGCGCGCGCTGCTGTTGGAATTGTTTGCGGGGCCGGGCGAAGCGGACAGCGTGCAGCAGCTGGGTTCCGTACTGCCAACCAACACCTTGGGCGATGCCGATATTCTGGGCCTCGCCCTGAGTGAACAGACGCTGTTGCTCAATGTTTCCACCAAATTCAGTCAGGCGTTAACAGGCCTTTCTGGGCAACAGGCAAGGCAGCTGGCCTATGCGATTGCGAACACGTTGCTGTGCAGCGACCGCGCAAAGATGCTGTGCCTGTTCCAAAGCGGGTTAAACCTTCCCAGCCCACCCGGAGACGTGGATTGGAGCGGTGTTTTCTACCCCAACCCGGAATATGCGTTGCAAGCGGGCCGCTGATTCATACGAGATATTCGCGCCGCTTCTGGAATTCTTTGAACTTGATCCCTCACGGAACGGATGCAAGGGCGCTTTTCGGTTTTAGCAGGGAAATACGATCAGACTGGTCTGATACGTCGATGGGGCAGATTCAATCCATCGTTCTTATAAAAGCATCCTCTAAGTAAAATGATCAAAGCCCCTGCTCCATCAAAGCCGTGATGGAGCAGGGGCTTAACAAATCCACTTGGGAAAACTCACAGATCGGCGTTCGGTTCCATCCCGCCCAGAAAATTGGCATACACACCGGGATCGCTGTCCGGAATGAGCGTTGCGCCCACCGCCTTGGTATAGAAAGCCGCCGGGCCGACGCCGCCAATGATGGCATAGGCGTACCCTTCCTGCCGCATAGCTTGCAGGCAACGCAGGAGGAGCGCTTTGCCAATCCCCTTGCCCCGGTAAGCTGCATCCACCGCCGTGGGGCCGAAGAAGTCCGGCGCAGTCGCGTGATAGCAGGCATACCCGACCGGCGTTGCACCGTGCGTGGCTATGAAAGCGCTCACGGGGATGCGGCTGAAACAGACATCGCATTCTCCGGCGGCAAAGGCGTTATCATGCGCTTGCACCCATTGTACGATTTGCTGCTTATCCGGCGCCATGGCGCGGCGGATTTGGATGCCTTCGGCACGAAGGGCGGCCTCCGTGTCATCTGCGGGCAGATGCAGCAAATTGACCAGCATGTCGGGCACGGGAAACCCTCCTCAAATACGCGGATAAAGTTACATTGTATAGGCTTGCGTTACAGGCGCACAGGGAGGCGGCCGCCGGGCTGGATGCGGCCGGCCAGCACTTCGCCGAGCACGGAAAGCGTCCGCGCGTCGTAATCATAAGCGGCTATCGCGCGCACCTGCCCGGGAAGCACCGCCAGATCATACGGATCACGCAGCGCTACCACGCAAACCGGCACACCCAGTGCTGCGGCTGCCCGTACCAACGCAAGCTGCCCCGGACGCTGCCGTGCCTGATAGGTGCCGATCACCATCGAAGTGCAAGCTTTTGCCTGCGCCAGGATCGCGGCAATTTCTTCTTCTGTAGGATTGGGCGTGCTCAGGATCGCCTGTCCACCCAACAGAGAGCGCATCGCATCGGCGAAGCTCAGCGTCAGGTCCTCCGGGCCGGATACCAGCGTGGGGCGGAAACGGTGCGGCCCCACAAACAGAGGTGAAGCACCCAAGACAAACGGGGCATCCTGCACAAGCGTGATGGCCGTTTCGGTCATCTGTGCGCTGAGTGCCCGATGCGCCGGACTGCCAACCGTGTCAAGCGTCGGCACAGGGCCGGTCAGTTTTGCTTTGGCAGCCAACAAACGCGCGGTGCTTGCGTCAAATTCCGCCGCATCCAGTTTTCCGGCTTCCAAAGCGCTTCCCAGTGCGTCGATCGCTTGCGCGGCAAGGGCGGCGCTATGCGAAATATACACAAGGTCTACCCCGGCAGCAACTGCCGCGACACTGCCCGCCACCGTGCCGTAGAATTGCTCGATGGCGCCCATCATCATGCAATCGGATACAACCAACCCACGGAACCCCATTCGGGTTTTCAGCAAGTCCGTCATGATTTTGCGGGACATGGTCGCCGGGATTAGTTCCGGCTCCAAAGCAGGGAACAGGATGTGCGAGGTCATGATTGCCGGCACCCCGGCATCAATCGCAGCCTGAAAGGGCTTCAGCTCGCAGGCGAGCAACGCATCCAGTGTTTTGTCTACCCGGGGCAGGCCGATATGCGAATCGACCGCCGTATCCCCGTGACCCGGAAAATGCTTGGCAGAGCACAGCACGCCGCCCTCGGTCAGCCCCTGTGCCATGGCAAGGGCAAACTGTGTTACGCGGTCGGGCTCGTCCCCATAGCTGCGCACGCCGATTACGGGGTTCAGAGGGTTGCTGTTGACATCCATTACGGGCGCAAGGTCGAAGTTCACGCCCATGGCGCGTAACTCCTCCGCCGTAATGCGGCCCGCCGTACGCGCCGCCTCCGGATTACCGCTTGCAGCAATCGCCATGGCGCTTGGGAAGATGGTTGCATCTTCCTGCAGGCGGGATACAACCCCACCTTCCTGATCCAGCGAGATCAGCGGGGGATAGCCGGTTTCCCGCAGGATCAGCGCGGTCAGGTCGTCACAGAGACGCTTGAGCTGCTCTTTATCCGTTATATTGTATTCAAATAAAATGATGTTGCCGATTTTATGGGTGCAAATATTCTGGATCAGTTCCTCCGTCATCTCCGGACCGGCAAAACCCGTTGCTAGATGCTGCCCCAGTGCGATGCGACGATCCATACATGATTCCTCCCCTAAATATGCGGTGCGCTATGATGTTATATGAATCTTGTAAGCGCACCGGCTGTTTTTCAACAATACATTCGGGACAGAGGCACGGTTTTCCTCTGCCGGAGAGGCGAATGTTCCTGTAAATTGCGGGCGACCCGGAAACCAAACCGCAGCCGATTTGGTCGGAAACCCCTATAAACACGCCATTTCCGCTGATCGTTGGCAATTTTCCCGGAATTGCAAAATCCTCTTGCGTGCATACGGTAACCGTAGTATAATCAACGCCTGTGGAGGGTGACAACGTCGTTACAACAGCGTTTCCGAGCGCTCGTGCGATTCTGTGGAAGCGGAGCCGTTCGCTTTTACAGGTTGCGTGCCGCGCCCGTGTTTAAGACCTCTCCGACCGGCGGTTCGCCGGAGCCTGCCCCGGGGCGATGCAGTTCGCGTGGGGCGGTTAAAAGCGCATTTCGCTGTACAAGTATGCGCGCTTTTCATTCACGCGTTTTCCAATCAGCTTGTAACCCGTCCACCCTGTACGCGGGGCCGCAACTCTGGATGGGACGCAATACCAGGAAGGGAGTTCTGTCTCATGAAGTTGGTCAAATGCCCGCGCTGTGAACTGAACTATATCCAGGAGGGCGAAAAATACTGCAAGGTTTGCTACCGTGAGCTGAAAGGCGAGCAGGCGCAGGAGGAGATGGAACTTTGCTCCATCTGCAACGCCGCGCCTGCGTTGCCGGGTAAGGACGTGTGCCTGAGCTGCCTGAAGGAGATGCAGCAGGGCACAGCCGACGACGATGGCACGGAAGAACACGATCCGGTGGATGAATCCTCCCTGGGACTCAATTCCGTGAGCACCATGGACGAGATTATTCCACAGGTGCATGAGGATATCCCCGAACATGAATACGGCGAAATCGAGAACGAGCTTTCCTTGGAAAGCGTGATTGAGGACGAGCAGAAGGACGACGAAGAGGAGGATGTCGATCCAGACTGATCGCGTCCGGGCTGTGCACGCCGTGCACAACCCCTAACGATGACCGGATGGAAGCGAGGTTCGGCATGGCAATTTACGCAATCGGCGATCTGCATTTGTCCGGCAGCGGCGAAAAGCCGATGAACGTGTTCGGCGCCCAATGGGATAACCATTTTGAAGGGATTCGCGAAAACTGGCGGCGGAAAATCCGGCCGACGGACACCGTGCTGATCCCGGGGGATATCAGTTGGGCGATGCAGTTTGACGAAGCGAAGCGGGATTTATTGGATATCGCCGCGCTGCCCGGAAAGAAAGTGCTTCTACGGGGCAACCATGATTACTGGTGGAGTTCCATTACCAAACTGCGCGAGTTTTTACCGGCGGGTATGCTGGCGCTACAAAATGACGCCGTAGCGATCGATGGCATAGCGCTGTGCGGCACGCGCGGGTGGAACTTCCCTACGGAGTTAAATCCCTTGGACGCGCAGGACGAAAAAATCTACAAGCGAGAGTTACTGCGCCTGGAAATGGCGTTGCAAAGCGCTGCCCAAAGCGGGCTTCCAATGCTGGCCATGCTCCACTTTCCGCCGCTGCTCAAGGATTATCGGGAAACCGCCTTTACCGCGCTGCTGGAACGGTATCCGGTGCAGCTCTGCGTTTACGGACACCTGCACGGTATGGGTATCCAGAACGGTTTTAACGGAAGCCATCGAGGGATCGATTATCGGCTGGTTTCCTGCGACGCGATCGGGTTTGACCCCGTTCGCATTTGGGACGACGGCCCGTGCGCTCTGGAAGGCTGATGGCGAAACCCATTGGCGGAAGACGCTCAAATCTTTATACAACAAGGAAACGCCGAGGCACATGCCTCGGCGTTTCAGGCTGTTGACAAACCTATAAAGACGATTGGATACAGCCTGCTCAAAAAGGTTCAGATGCGCGAAGCCAAACCGGATAAGGGCGGGAGCGTACACGGACGTACGTGACCGCCCTTATCCGGTGCAGGCGACAAAGCAGATGGGCCTTTTTCAGCAAGCTGAAACGCCGAGGCACAAGCCTCGGCGTTATTCATCTGACATTGGGTTACTCCTGCGCGGGAGCACCCACCGGGCACGCATCTGCGCACGCGCCGCACTCGATGCACTTATCCGCATCGATCACGTACTTGCCGTCGCCTTCGCTGATCGCATCCACGGGGCATTCGGACGCGCAAGCGCCACAGCTGATGCACTCGTCGGAAATTTTGTAAGCCAATGTTGTCACCTCCATCGCGTAATGCGCGCTATTCGCTAACGCGATAACGCATGTACCCATGATAGCACGGCAACCCTGCTTTTGCAAGACTCAGCGATGGGAATCCTCCGCATTGCGGAGCGCTTCGGCCACCGCCTGTTGCCAGCTGTTGGCGGGTGTGTCTTCCAGTTCCTCGGTTAGCGGTTCCGGCTCAAAAGCATCGTCCGTTTCCGGTTCGGCTGCCATGGGAACTTCTTCTTCCGGGGTCGGGGTTTCCACACGGCCGCGCATCGGCTGGCGGCGCGGGGCGCGCTCCGGCTCTGCGACAACCTTGGGCGCGGGCGCAACGGGCGGGCGGAACCAGCGCACATCCTGCACGGGATAGGTTTTCAGCTCCGAATTGTCCCCTTTGCGAACGCGCACGGTGACGGTTTCCTTCAATACATTCAGATCGACCACGGCACCGAACCCGTCGGGCGTTTCGACTTCCTTGCCGATGCGGGGCATGTTCTTGCGGGTCAGCTCGTAATTGTCTTCCTCAAACTTAAGGCAGCACATCAGCCTTCCGCATACGCCGGAAATCTTGGTGGGGTTCAGCGAAAGGTTCTGCTCCTTGGCCATTTTGATGGACACGGGCTGGAAATCCCCCAGGAAAGAGCCGCAGCAGATGGGGCGACCGCAGGGGCCGAGGCCGCCGAGCATTTTCGCCTCGTCACGCACGCCGATTTGCCGAAGTTCAATACGTGTGCGAAATACCGACGCCAGGTCCTTGACGAGGGAACGGAAATCCACCCGGCCGTTGGCAGTAAAGTAGAACAGGATTTTGGTGTTGTCAAATGTCTGCTCAACACCCACAAGCTTCATATCCAGCTTGTGTTCCTCGATTTTACGCAGGCATACCTGATACGCCTCTTTGTCGAAGCGCTCATTTTCCTCCGCATGCCGCGCGTCGCGCTCGTTGGCGATGCGCAGGATGGTTTTCAGCGGTTGGGCGACCAGATCGTCGCTCACTTCCCGCACACCGGTGATCACCTGCCCATACTCCATGCCGCGCGCGGTTTCCACAATCACGAAATTTCCAGGCACCGGCCACAGTTCGCCGGGGTCAAAGTAGTATAGTTTGCCGGCGTTTTTAAAACGCACGCCTATGATGGTTGCCATTCGGTCTTTGCCTCCACTATCTTCATCAACAGGCGGTCGATGCTCGCCTGCCAGTTAACCTGACTTTGTCTGCGTTTGCGGGTTTCGGATACGGCGTAGAGCAGCTCCGCCAGCTGCAAAGCGTCGGCTTGCGTCGCCCAGGTACGAAGGGTTTCTTCGCGCAGGGTATCCACGGGCATCACGCCGGTACGGGCCAGTAGTGCCTGATGCAGCGCCTGCTCCAGCGAGCGCAGCGCGCGTTCCGCGCCGTCGCGGTCGTCTTTCAACCGGGTGCTCAGAGCTACGACGTCCACATCACGGTGGGCTTGCAGGACGTTCAGGATCAGCGCCTGCAGGTCGCTCTCGCCGGCTTCGTCGTTCAGCAGTTCCAGCGCCATGCCGATGTTGCCGCCCGCGCGCGGGAGCAGCGCGGCAATCTTTGCGGGTTCGATCCCGCATTGGGTCAGAGCCTCGCGCAGCGCCTCGTCCGGCCAGGGCGGCAGCTTGATCGTTGCGCATCGGGAAGCGATGGTGCCCAGCACCGCGGACGTTTCATGCGCCATCAGCAGGAAAAGCACCTGCGCGGGCGGGTCTTCCAGCGATTTAAGCAGGCAGTTCTGCGCCTGCGGCGTGAGCTTTTCAGCCGGTTCCACCAGCACGATACGCGTGCCCCCGCCGTATGCGTGCTGGGAGATGATGCCGATGGCCTCGCGCACGCGGTCAATGGGAATGACCTTATCATCCTGCGAAAACAGCTCCACCACATCCGGTTCCGCCCCCGAAAACACGCGCCTGCAGGCTTCACATTGGCCGCAGGGCGCGTTGGGTTCGGCGCAGAACAACATGGCCGCCAGATAGCGGGCGAACGTGGCTTTACCGATACCACGCGGGCCTACCAGCAGATAGGCGTGCACCGTATGGCGGTTGCGCACCTGCGCAAGCAGCTGCGCATACCCTGCGCCAAGCCGCGCATAATCCACAAACGCGGGCAGCATGCCCGCGTTGTTTACACTGCCAGACAACGTGTGTTTCCTTTCCTGCTCACAGCTTCTTAAACTGGTCGACCGTCAGCACAAAGATGGTTGCGCCGCCGACCACGACTTCAATGGGGTATGGGGTGTACGCGCCGGGGACGCCCACCATGGAAACCGGCGAGGCGGCAATCTGCTTACGACTGCGGCATACGTTTTCAATGATGGCCATTGCCGCGTCAAAGCGCTCGTCCTCTACGCCGACCAACAGTGTCGTGTTGCCTGCGCGTAAGAACCCGCCGGTGGTTGCCAGTTTTGTGACGCCAAAACCATCCGTCATCAGATCGCTGATTAACCGGGAAGCGTCCTCATCCTGCACAATGGCGACGATCAGTTTCATACGCTCAACCTCCTATGCCCTCGGTTCGTTTACAGTTTACCGCAAAACAGGCTAAAATGCAACCGGAGCACGCTCCAGACATGAGTTTGGCAGTTTGCAATCCCAACCGGATACGCCGCATTGGTTCAACCGCACTAAAACCCTGAAATATGAAATATGATCGCTAAAACCCTTGCCTTTTCCTGCAGATGCGCATATAATACTTAATTGGCACATCCTTGCGCCGCGCGAGCATGTCGCGGCGCCATACGTCCATGAGGAGGTGAAACGAATTGAATAGGTACGAACTGATTTACATCATCGACACCGTGCTGGAGGAAACCACCCGCAAGGAACTGGTCGAAAAGTACACCGAGCTGCTCAAGCAGAACGGCGGCGAAATCGAAAAGGTCGATGATTGGGGCAAGCGTCGCCTGGCCTACGCGATCAACGATATGTGGGAAGGCTGGTACGTGCTGGTCACCTTCAAGTCCGAAGGCGAACTGCCCAAAGAAATCGAGCGTAATCTGGAGAACAACGACAAGATCCTTCGTTACTTGATTATCAAGCTGGAGGAGAAGAAGCAGAGCGTCAAACCGCGCCCCGTGCGCGTTGCGCCCATCGCGGCCCCCGAAGCGCCCGAGGCTGAAAAGCCCGCCGCCGAAGAGCCCGTCGCTGTGGAAACTCCTGAAACGCCCGCCGAATAAGGGGGTAGCGCGATGAACAAGCTGACCATTATCGGCAACCTGACGCGCGATCCGGAAACGCGCACCATCTCTACGGGCAGCACCGTTTGCTCGTTCAGTGTGGCCGTAAACCGCCGTCGCTCGTCGCAGAACGCCAACCAACCCGAAGCCGATTTTTTCCGTGTCTCTGCGTGGGATAAGCTGGGCGAAAACTGCCAGCGTTACCTCGCCAAAGGCCGCAAGGTGGCCGTCGTCGGCCCCGTATCCGTCAGCAGCTACGAGGCTAAAGACGGCAGCGGCACGCGCTTCAACATGGAAGTGCGCGCGGAAGACGTAGAATTCCTCTCGTCCAGACAGGACGATCAGAGCGGCCCCAGCCCCGCGGCGAACGGCGGCGCGCCCCAAAAGGAGTCCGGCTTTACCGAGGTGGATGACGATGACCTGCCGTTTTAACGCTCTGTAAAGGAGGAAAGAAACATGTCTGAAGACCGTGGCGAAAGAAAGCCCCGCCCGCGCGGCCGCAAGCCACG
Source organism: Candidatus Limiplasma sp. (assembly GCA_963666755.2). Classification (GTDB taxonomy): domain Bacteria; phylum Bacillota; class Clostridia; order Christensenellales; family Aristaeellaceae; genus CAXXOK01. The sequence goes on along the minus strand of CAXXGW010000009.1, from coordinate 1,331,332 downwards.
CCGCAAGGTGTGCAGCTTCTGCGTGGATAAGATCGAATACATCGATTACAAAGACGTGAACCGCTTGCGCCGGTTCGTAAACGAACGCGGCAAGATCATGCCCCGCCGGATGAGCGGCAACTGTGCCAAGCATCAGCGTCAGCTCTCCGAGGCCATCAAGCGCGCGCGTGCCATCGCCCTGATGCCCTTCTCGGTGGAGTAAACAGGAGCCCCCAGTAGCGCAGGACTCGCGTCCTGCGCTTTTCTATAAGCTAAAAAAGCCAATCATTTAAAAAAACATACCCAATACAAAACGGCAACAAAGGTTGATGTTATAATCAAATCTGTATATGCTGCGGTTTGCCGGATGGAACGCAGCAGTCGGGCTGCGGTTCGGCTAACATTTATGGCACCAGGGCCCGCATCCGCTTTCTTTTCGGATGCGGTGTAAAGCATAAGGGGGAAGGGAAATGCAACAGCCCGATCGGATTACCGTGGACCAACTGGGCAAACCCGCCGCGGATACAAGCTTGCTTTTAGGCAACGAAGCGGTGGCGCGCGGCGCCTGGGAAGCCGGGGTACGCGTCGTCAGCAGTTATCCGGGCACGCCCAGCACCGAGATTACCGAAGCGATCGCCAAGTATCCCGAGGTGAACGTGCAGTGGGCTACCAATGAGAAAGTGGCCGCAGAAGTGGTGTTTGGCGCCGCGATGGCAGGGGCGCGCGCCATGACCTGCATGAAGCATGTGGGCGTGAATGTGGCGGCAGACCCGCTATTTACCGCTGCCTATTCCGGAGTAAACGCGGGCCTTGTGGTCTGCTGTGCGGATGACCCCGCCATGCACTCCAGCCAGAATGAGCAGGACAGCCGTTATTACGCGCGCGCCGCGCACATCCCCATGCTGGAACCGGCCGACAGTCAGGAATGCCGTGATTTTACCGCGCTCGCCTTTCAACTGAGCGAGGAGCTGGATACGCCGGTGTTTGTGCGGCTGACAACCCGCATCGCGCATGCGCGCAGCAGCGTTACGCTGGGGCAGCGAAACGATGTGGCGGTTAAACCGTATCAAAAAGACCCCATGAAGTATGTCATGATGCCCGGCATGGCCCGCAAACGCCACCTGCAGGTTGAAAAGCGGGAAACGTTTCTGGCCGAGGCTGCCAATTCCCTGCCGATTAACGTGACGGAAATGCGCAGCGCCGATCTGGGTGTGATCACCAGCGGTGTTTGCTACCAATACGTGCGGGATGCGCTGCCCGAAGCCAGCACGCTGAAACTGGGCATGGTGTACCCTTTGCCGCTGCAAACGGTAGCCGCTTTCGCCGCCAAGGTGAAGCGGCTGGTTGTCATTGAGGAGCTGGAAGGGCTGATCGAGAAGGATTTGAAGGCCGCCGGCATCGCCTGCGAAGGCAAAGCCCTGACCGGCATTCAGGGGGAACTGAGTGTGGAGCGCGTACGCGCGGCCGTGCTGGGCGAAACGCTACCCGCCGCCGAAACGGGCGATCTGCCCGCCCGCCCGCCCGTGCTTTGCCCCGGCTGCCCGCACCGCGGCGTGTTTTTCACGCTGAACCGGTTAGGTCTGCGGGTGATGGGGGATATCGGCTGCTACACGCTCGCGGCCTTGCCGCCGCTCTCCGCCATGGATGCGTGCCTTTGTATGGGCGCCAGCATTGGCATGGCCAGCGGCGCGGAGCGCGCGCAAGGGCGTGCGTTCTCCCACGGCACCGTCGCTGTTTTGGGGGACAGCACCTTCCTGCACAGCGGGATCACCCCGCTAATTGACGCGGTGTACAATCAGGAAGCAATTACCGTGCTGATTTTGGACAACCGCATTACCGGCATGACCGGCCACCAGCAGAATCCGTCCACAGGGCTGGATATCCATAACAAACCCGCGCCCGCCGTTGATCTGGAAAAGCTGTGCCTCGCCTGCGGCGTAAGCCACGTGACGGTGGTGGATCCGTTTGACCTGAAAGCGATGGAGCAGGCCCTGAAAGACGAAACCGCCCGCGACGCAGTGAGCGTGGTGATCGCCCGCAGACCCTGCGCGCTGCTGGAAAAGACCACCGAGCCACCTTATCGCATTGATAACTGCAAAAACTGCGGCGCCTGCATGAAACTCTCCTGCCCGGCCATTGAGCGCCGCGAGAACCGTGTGGAAATCAACCCTGCGCTTTGCATCGGCTGCGGTATGTGCGCGCAGGTTTGCCCCTTCCACGCTATTGGGAAAGGAGAGCGCGCACTGTGAATAAGCCTGCATTTGATCTGGTGATCGTGGGGGTCGGCGGGCAGGGTACGCTGCTTGCCAGCAAAATTCTGGGCCGTCTGGCGATGGACGTTTCCTGCGGCGTAAAGGTAAGCGAGGTACACGGCATGAGCCAGCGTGGCGGCAGCGTGATTACGCACGTACGCGTTGGCGACGCGGTGCACGCGCCGTTGGTATCGCTGGGCGGCGCGGATTATCTGCTCAGCTTTGAGGCGCTGGAGGCGGCGCGCGCCGCCACTTACCTGAAGCCCACGGGGGTTGCCATCGTCAACACCCAACGCATATCGCCCATGCCCGTTATTACCGGCGCGGTGGCCTACCCCGCGCAGCCACTTGCGACCGATGTCATTGCGGGCCACCGGGTAGAAGCGCTGGACGCGCTGGCGCCTGCTGTGCAAGCAGGCAGTCAGAAAGCTGTAAATCTGGTACTGCTGGGCGTTCTCAGCCGCCACCTGCCCTTTGACGACGCGGCCTGGAAACATGCCATTGCCGCCTGCGTGCCGCGCCACACGCTTTCTGTGAACATCCAGGCGTTTGAAGCCGGACGGGCCTATCAGCCGCAGGTGTAAGCACAAATTTTCGCATTCGGGGGGTTACACCGATGGAGCATCGAATCTGGAACCCGACCATGGAATGTATGCCGCGGGAGCAGCTGCGCGCCCTGCAGGACGAGCGCCTGCGGGACGTGGTGCGCAGAGTGTATGAGAGCGTGCCTTTTTATCGGGATAAAATGCAGAAGCTCGGCATTACACCCAACGACATCCGCGGTGTGTGCGATATTGAGATGCTGCCGTTTACTGAAAAGCAGGATTTGCGCGACCACTATCCCTTCGGCCTGTTTGCCGTGCCCCAGAGCGAAATCGTGCGCATCCATGCCAGCAGCGGCACCACCGGCAAGCCGACCGTGGTCGGTTATACCAGCGGGGATATCGACCGCTGGGCGGAGCTGATGGCGCGCAGCATGTACTGCGCCAACATCGGCAAGCACGACGTGGTGCAGATCGCTTACGGCTACGGCCTGTTTACCGGCGGTCTGGGCGCGCATTACGGAGCGGAGCGCGTCGGCGCGTCGGTGATTCCGGTCAGCGGCGGCAACACGACGCGTCAGCTGTTACTGTTAAACGATTTGGGCTCCACGTGCCTGTGCTGCACACCTTCCTATGCGCTTAACCTGGCCGAAGCGCTGCATGCCGAGGGGATTCACCACACCAATCTTCGCAGCGGTATCTTCGGCGCAGAGCCGTGGACTGAGGCCATGCGCCAGAAAATTGAAGAGATGCTCGGCATCGACGCCATCAACATCTACGGCCTGAGTGAAGTTATGGGCCCTGGGGTGTCGGTGGAGTGCATGTGCAAGCAGGGCATGCACATCTGGGAGGATCATTTCCTGCCGGAAGTGATCGGCGCGGATAACCGTGGCTTGCCCTATGGCGAGCAGGGGGATCTGACCTTCACGACACTTACCAAACACGGCATGCCGCTTCTGCGGTACCGTACGCATGATCTGTGCATCCTGACCGACGAGCCTTGCGATTGCGGCCGCACCCACGTACGCATGGGCCGCGTGATGGGCCGCACGGATGATATGCTGATTATCCGCGGGGTGAATGTATTCCCCTCGCAGGTGGAGCACGCGCTGTTGCAGGTGGAGGGCATTGTACCGCAATACCAGATTGTGGTGGATCGTCAGGGCAACCTCGACACCATGGAGGTGCAGGTGGAGCTTTCGCCCGCGTTTATGAGCGACACCGTACGCGATATGGAAGCGCTGGAGCAGAAGATTGTCAACTCCCTTGCTTCGCACGCGCTGGTGCATGCCAGCGTCAAGCTGTGCCAGCCAGGCACCCTGCCGCGCAGCGAGGGCAAAGCCAAGCGCGTGGTGGATCGCCGTAATCTGTCCTGAACCGCTATCCAAGCGGAAGGCCGTGTGCTATAATCAAGCCAACGGAGGTGCAGCCCGATATGTACGTAAAACAGATTTCGGTATTCATTGAAAACACGCCCGGTCGCCTGGCGGACTTTACCCGCGTACTGGCGGAACAGAAGATTGACCTTGTGTCGCTGTCCATTGCCGATACCACGCATTTCGGCATCCTGCGCGGCATTGTGGCCGATCCGGACGCAGCCTGTAAAATTCTGGAGGCACACGGCTATACCGTCAAATGCACCGAGGTGCTGGCGGTTTTCGTGCCCGACCAGCCAGGCGGACTGGCTTCCATTCTGGACAAACTTGCGGAAAAGAACATCGCGCTGGAGTACCTGTACAGCTTTGTGCGCCAGACAGGCGACCATGCGCTGATTATCATTCGGGTGGACAAACCGCAGGAGGCGGTGCGTGTGCTGACGGAGGCCGGCGTAAGGCTGCTTTCGCAGGACGAGGTGCGCACGCTGTAAGCGCCCGCATGAAGGCACCAGCAGGCACGGAGGGTCGCGCGAGCCTATGCCCGCCCGGCTTTCCGTGTTTCTGTTTCAATGCCTATAAGGCAGGAGGGGTTTCCGTTGCTTCGACAGAATGAAATAATCATTGATCTGGGTGCGATCCGCCATAATTACCGCCTGATGCGTACGCAAGTGCCGCAGGGCGTGCGTGTGATGGCGGTGGTCAAGGCCAACGCCTATGGCCACGGTATGGTGGAAGTGGCAAAAACGCTGGCGGCCGATGGCTGCAACGATTTTGCCGTCGCCATTCCCGAAGAAGGGGTTACCCTGCGGGAGCAGGGCATCACGGCCAATATTCTAGTGCTGGGTGCGGCAACCGAGCTGGCCGCCGAGATAGCCGTCCGCGAACAGCTGACGCAAACCGTGTTTGAACCTTCCATGGTGCAGCTTTTGGATGAAACGGCAGCCTCCCTCGGTAAACCCGCGCTGGTACACATCAAGCTGGACACCGGCATGGGCCGGATCGGCCTGCGCACCGAAGGCGAAGCCGACGAGCTGGCCTCGGCCCTGGCTAACGCGAAGAATGTGCAAGTTACGGGGATTTACACCCATTTTGCGGATGCGGATCATCTGGATGCGCAGGGCAGCCTGAACACCTATACCCAGAAGCAGTTGGAATTGTTCAATTTGTTACGCTCGCACTTTGACCCTTCCATCCCGGCGCATGCTTCCAACAGCGCCATGAGTCTGGTGGCACCGCAGGCGTATTTCGCCATGATCCGGGAAGGCATTTCGCTGTACGGTTATCCGCCCGTGCCGACGGGGCTTGATTTTCAACCCGCGTTGCGCTGGGTAAGCGAAGTGGTGTATGTCAAGGACATCCACGCAGGCGACAGCGTCGGCTACGGCTGCACCTATACCGCCGACCGGGACCGGCGTATTGCAACCGTCGCGGTCGGTTACGGAGACGGGTACCATCGCATTGTCAGCAACCGGGGGCAGATGTTGGTAAACGGCAAGCGTGCCAACATCGTCGGGCGCGTCTGCATGGATCAGACCATGCTGGATGTAACCGACATCCCCGATGTGCAAACGGGCTCGCAGGTGGTTCTGATCGGCACGCAGGGCTCCGAATACATCGGCGCGGACGAGCTGGCTCGCTGGGCGGATACAATCAGCTACGAAGTGCTGTTGGCCATCACCACCCGCGTAGCCCGCAGTTACCTGCCCGCTGCGCAGGCATGAACCGTCCGGATTGCGAAAACGTGAATATTCTGTTACAATAACAGCTGTACCTTGATGCTCAAAGGGGGTTCCAACTTTGCAGAAAACAACGGTGCCGCCCGTGGAAACCCCGACGCTGCCGGGAAGCTGGTATGGCCGCGATGCGACGGTGCTCGGCCTGAAAATGATGCTGCGCATACTGGCCGTTACGCTGGTGTATGTAATCGTAAGCGTTTTATTCAGTTTCGACGCTCTGGCGCTGCGAATACTCACAGGGCTGTTGCTGGTCGGCTCCGCGTGCTTTTATCTGTACGCGGGCGGTTTGCAGGCGGGCGTTGCGGATGCTGCGTTTGGGGAGATCATGTTCAGCCGTCAGGCGGAAGGCAAAACAGTGCTGCCCACTGAAAAGGCACGCTGCTTTCACCCCGCCAAGGGGTTCTGGATCGCCCTGCTCGGCGCTTTACCGTTTCTGTGCATCACCATGCTGTACGCCGTACAGGCAACGCCGGAGCGCTATACGCTCGGGCTGCTCCCAGACTGGTTGCAGGGCGCCGCACAGCAACAAACGCTGGGGGAAGCCCTCCGCTACTACGCAACCCGCGAAGGCCTGTCCGCACTGGCCATTCTGCGCATTGTGGTGCGAGCGCTCGTGATGCCGTTTATCAACATCGCAGTGAAAATGGGCGGCGACGCAACCCTTTGGGCAGAGCGTCTTTCTCCGCTCTGGGTGCTGCTGGCGCCGCTTGGGTATGGGTTTGGCTATGCACAGGGGAAAAAGCAGCGTGCAAAAATCCATGCAAGCATCGCGGCCGGTGTGCAAAAGAAACTGCGCCGCGAGCGTAAGGATCGCCATGCGCGCGCGCGGCAAAGCAAGCCGGAGCAGTTAGTGTAAGGGGGGCGCGCATGCGCATTATCGCCGGCGAAGCCAGAGGCAGAACGCTACAGGCACCCAAAGGGATGGATACGCGCCCCACACAGGACTATATCCGTGAATCGCTTTTCAATATCCTTCGGCTTCAGGTAGAACAGGCACAGGTACTGGATTTGTTCGCGGGCAGCGGCGCGCTTGCGCTGGAGGCGATCAGCCGCGGCGCGGCGCACGCGGTGCTGGTGGATATGGCTCCTGCGGCGATTGCCTGCATCCAGAAGAATGTGGAAATGCTCCGCTATCAGGAGCAGACTGCTGTGTTGCGTGCGGACTGGCGCATAGCGCTGGAGCGGTTAGCCATGTCGGAGCAACGGTTTTCCTTGGTGTTTCTAGACCCTCCATACCGCATGACCGATACCGATGCGGTGTGCGAACGGCTGGCAGCCTGTGGCTTGCTTTTGCCAGGCGCACTGGTGGTGATCGAGCATCGCCGGGGTGCCGAAGCCCCTCCGGGTCAAGCCTTCACCAAGAAGGATGCGCGCCTGTATGGAGATACGCAAATTGATTTCTGGATTTACAACGGAGGCGAAACCGTCGATGCATAACGGACTGTGCGTATACCCCGGCAGCTTTGACCCCGTTACGCTGGGCCATGTGGACCTGATTGAGCGCGCTGCAGACCTGTTTGACGAAGTGGTGGTGGCGGTGCTCAATAATCCCGAAAAGAACGGAACCTTTACCACGGAAAAGCGTTTGGAAATGCTTACCAAAGCATGCGCGCATTTACCCAATGTTCGCATTGACAGTTTTGGCGGTTTACTGGTAGACTACATGCGAACGTTGCATGCGGAGATCGTGTTGCGCGGCCTGCGTGCGGTAACCGACTTTGAAAATGAATTTCAGATGGCGCAGGTCAACCGGCAGATCGCGCCGGAAATTGAAACGCTGTTTTTGATGACCTCGCCGAACTATGCCTACATCAGTTCCAGCGCGGTGCGGCAGATCGCCGCTTTTGGCGGAGACATCTCCACTTTGGTGCCCGCATGCATCATGGAGGAAATCCGCCAGGCGTACCGGTTAGCTTAAACCATAGGAGGCGTACACCATGACCCAACCCCGTACCTCAATGTTTTTGGAGGAACTGGATAACAGCATTGCCACGGGCAAACGCGTGCCACTCAGCAACATGGTAATGGTGGATCGCGACCGCTGTCGCCAGCTGATAGCGGATATCCGCGCAGAACTGCCTGCGGATATGAACGCTGCGCAGAGTATCATCCAGAACCAGAAAAGCATTATCGACGAAGCCCGCAATATCGCGGAGCAAACCAAAGCCGATGCAAACATGCGTGCAAGTCGCGCTGTTAACGAAGCGAACGCGCAGGCCCAGAACACCGTGAACATGGCCAACCAGAAGGCGCAGGAGATGATGCGTCAGGCGCAGGACCAATCCCAGAAGATGATGGCTGACGCGAAGGAAAAGGCCTTTCAGATGGTGTCCGAAGCTGAAGCGCATTCCAAACAGCTGGTCAGCGAGCAGGAGATTGTCACCCGCGCGCGCATGGAGGTAGAGGAAATCCGCCAAAGCACGCAGGAAGAGATCGAGAAGCTCTACCACGATGTATACCAGCATATCGACGAGGTGCTGGTGCAGCTAGATCGTTCCATCAGCGAGAAATTAACGGATATTCGCATGACGCGCCAGCAGATTGACCAGAGCATGTCCCCCAGGTAGAAAATCAAACCAAACGAGGAAAGCCCCCGTCCGATCGCACCATTTTAACCGGTGCGCTGTCGGGCGGGGGCTGTTTTGTAGATTTTTATTAGGGTTGATCAGGGTGTACGCCCACAGCCTGCACGGGTTTTGCCATGCAAAGGGTGCAAAGGCAGGCATAGGGGCCGAACGGCTCGGTCGGTTGGAAGCCGTAACGCTGGTAGAGGCGCACGGCAGCTGTGAAGCTTGGGTTGGTCTCGAGCAGCAGGCGCGTAAACCCTTGCGCCGCCACACGCGCCTCGACCGCCTGCAACAGCTCCCGGGCCAAACCGCCATGACGGTAGGCAGGTTGCACATATACGCGTTTGACTTCCGCCTGCCCGTCCGGATGGCTCTTCCAGGCCGCGCAGGCTACGGCTTTCCCGTTCTCTTTCCAGAGCACGACTTCTTCCAAATCCTTGGCGGCGTTGTAGGGCTCGAATGCCGCTTCGCGCTGTGCGCCGAGTGTATCCCTAAAATATGTGTCCAGCTCCTGCGTTAGGGCGGTAAACTCCGGATCGGTTCCATGCGTCCAGACAAGGCTCATGTGCGTCCCTCCATTCGGATAGCGGATCGTTCACCCGAATAGGAAACGACAAGCGGAGCGTTTTGTCAAGCGATATTTTACGGATTCCTCTACTCCTCGATGCGGATTCCGAACAGCCCGCATAGCTGTAAGGCTTGCAGAGCGCTTACGCTTACCCCGCGCAAATCCGCCGGGTCCACCTGTAAGGCATCCAGCGTGCAGGTGGCCAGCGAAACGTTTGCCAGCGGTGTATAGCGGAATTGGGCCGACGTCAGGTCGCACTGATCCAGAACGGCATCTTTCAGGCTCACATCCTGCCAGAGGGATTCCCGCAACCGACAGCCGCGCCAAACAACACGCTGCGCCTTGCATTCGGACAGCGCCAGATAATCGGCAGCACAGCCCTGAAACGTGGTATCCGTCACAGAGGCACGCATCAGCTCAGCGCCGGTCAACCGGCAATCCTCCAACTGGACGCGGTGCAGAGTTACATTTTGCAGTTTTAACCCGCTTAGATCGCAGTGGCTAAACCGGCAGTCGGTAAACCCAACCCGTTTGAAAGCCCAACCTGAAAGCGTGCAGCGCTCAAACGCACAGCCGGAAAAGTTCAGGGTGGCGCCGGTCCAATCCTGCGCTGCATCATGGCGAAAACATAAGCCGTCGATGTCCGTCGCCTGCTTAAGGGCAAGCGTGATCTGCTCCGACAGCGAACCCTCGGCAAGCGATTCCTGCAACGTGGGCGGGTGGGGGAGTGCGGGCGTCTTGGGCAACTGGGTTTGTGGCATGGCAAAGGCTCCTTTTCCTGAACTTGACAACCCCTGCGCAAACCGGTATAATCAATTTGCTCATGAGGGAGTAGTTGGCGTATGACGTGGCAAGTCAACATACTGACCGCCTGCGGTCTGGCTTGCATTGAATAACGAGACTCATGTGCGGCTTTGGCCGTACGTGGGTTTCTGCATAAGAAATCGGACGCTGCGTACGGCGGCCGATTTTTAGTTGGGGGGAATGGCTGTGGAACTCTTGCTGATTGCCATTGGTCTTTCGATGGATGCGTTTGCGGTGGCGCTGTGCAAAGGGCTGTGCATGCGTAGGCTGAACCTGCGTCAGGGATTGGTCATTGCGCTGTTCTTCGGGGTCGCGCAGGCGGTGATGCCCTTGGTGGGCTGGGTGCTGGGCAAGCAGTTTGAGCGTTATATTACGTCGGTGGATCATTGGATCGCCTTTGCGTTGCTTTTGTATATCGGCGGGAAAATGATCGCCGAAGCGCTGCACGATCGGGATGCGGAGGTCTGCCCCGTAGACCAGCGCCTGAATTTGAAGGAGTTGGGCGTCATGGCGATTGCCACCAGCATTGACGCGCTGGCGGTCGGCATTACCTTTGCGTTTCTGCAGACCCCGATCCTCCCGGCTGCCTGTACCATCGGCGTGGTCACCTTCAGCCTGTCGCTGATCGGTGTGGTGATCGGACACCGGTTTGGCACGCGCTTCAAACGCAAGGCGGAAATCGCGGGCGGTATCGTGCTGATTTTAATCGGCCTTAAAATTCTTCTAGAGCATTTGGGTCTTATGCATCTGTAAGCCCGTCCTCCGGTTCGGCGTCAAAGTGGGGCGTAATCCAGTCCGTATTCCGCAGCTGGGCCAGCGCCTCGCGGGTGAGCGCCGTACCGGTGCCAAGGCAGGCATCACAACGATAGCCGCACTCGGGGCAAACGCATACGCAAGCCCCGAGTTCTTTTTGTATCATGAAGGTTCCGCACTGAGGGCAACCGCAACGCATATGGCAAACCCTGTCCTTTCAATGGGGATGTTTTTGGCTGAGTTGTTCCAGCCGCTGCTTTAAAGTATCCAGCGCGGCGGGGTAGCGCAGCGAGCGCAGCTGAGGGAAAGCACGCAGCAGCCGTCGCTGCCCGGCGCTGCGCCGCTCCAGCAGTTGCGCATAACGCGCCTTGACCTCCGCCAGATTCCGCTCATTGGCAGCCTGCAGATCGTTTACGGCGCGTTCGTCGATCGCGCGCACGGCCAGCGCGCCATCCGCAACGGCCATGCCCAGGCTATCGCTGATGCCGCGGATGGCGGCAGCCGCTTCGTCCACCTGGCGCAGCCTGCGGTTCAGGTGAGCGACTGTCGCCGCTGTGACCACCACGTCGGTTAACAGCGCAACCAGCATCAAAGCCAGCGCCGCCGTGCTCCAAGGCTCTGGAATAAAGGCAATCAGCCGCGCGATGCGCGGGTGCAATACATCTACAATCAGCACACAGGCAATGCCCCAGAGGAACGAAAACAAGGGGCAAATGTACCCGCCCACGTTAAGCGGCATCTTGGAATAATCCCACCAGCGCTGGTGGAACAGCTTTTCCATCAGAAACCCTGTCGCCAGTTCCAGCGCGGTTGTCAGTACCACGGAGCCCAGATACAACCATAACAGGTTTTGTGTAAGCGGCCCAAGCACCCAAAGCACCAGCACGATGCCAAACCCGTATATCGGGCATACCGGGCCGTTCAGGAACCCCCGGTTCACAAACCGCCCTTTACTGAGTGCGGCAAAGGCTACCTCGGTGCACCAACCTAGAAAAGCATAGGCGAAGAAATACCACAGCCATGTTTGCAAAGGGCATCCTCCCTTTTAGGAGACTCGCGCAGTTACGGAGCCAGCGCGGATCAGCGGGTCGGTTCTGCTCCGTTCAGCTTTGCGAGAAAGGCTTCTTCCGTTAGCACGGGCACGTCCAGCGCCTGTGCTTTTTGCAGCTTGCTGCCCGCTTTTTCGCCCGCGAGTACAAAACTGGTATTTTTACTGACACTGCCGGAGGCGCGCCCGCCGTGGCGCACGATCAGCGCTTCCGCCTCTTCGCGGCTCAGGGTGGCCAGCGTGCCGGTTACGACCACCGTTTGCCCGGCCAGCAGGTTGCCGGTTTGCGCCTGCTCCTGCACTGGATGGATACCGGCCTCCAACAGGCGGTCGATCATTGCGCGGTTTTCCGCAAAGCTGAAAAACTCCACAATGCTGGCAGCCACGATGGGGCCGATTTCCGCAATAGCGGTCAACCGTTCTTCTGTGGCTTCCGAAAGGGCTTGCAGGGAGCCAAAATCCTTAGCCAGATCGCGCGCCGTTTTTCGCCCCACATTGGGGATGCCCAGTGCAAACAGGAAAGCATCCAGCGCGCAGTGGCGACTGTTTTCCAAGGCCTTGAGCAGGTTTTCTACGCGCTTTTCCTTAAACCCTTCCAGTTTCAGGAGCGCATCCGCAGAAAGCCGGTACAGGTCTGCGGGATCCCGCACTTCCTGTTTTTCATATAGCTGTTCCGCCGTTTTTTCGGAAAAGCCTTCGATGTCCATGGCGTTGCGGCCAGCAAAGTGCGCGAGGCGTGCCACAGCCTGTGGCTTGCAGCTTTTCCGGTTCATGCAGAACAGGTGCGCGCCGCGCTCCACCAGCGGTTCGCCGCAGGCGGGGCAATGGGTCGGGGGCAAAATCGGTTTTTCCTGCGCGGTCGGCTCGCCCATACGGCCCATAATCTCCGGGATGACATCGTTGCTGCGGCGTATCCACACTTCGCAGCCGATGGCGACTTTCTTGCGCAGAATATCGCCATAATTATTCAGAGTTGCGCGCTGCACGGTCACGCCGCCGATATCCGTCGGGGTCAGGTGCGCGAGGGGGGTCAGCTTGCCGGTGCGCCCCAGTTGCCAGGTCACGTCCAGCAGGGTTGCCACATTTTCCTCGGCAGCGAATTTATAGGCGACAGCCCAGCGTGGGAATTTGTCGGTGTTGCCCATCGCTTCGCGTGTGGCAAGCGCCGTTACCTTGACCACGGCCCCGTCGATCAGGTAATCGAGGGTATCGCGCGCCGCCTCGATGCCGTCGATCGCCTGGTCAATCGATGTGTAATCGTCTGCAGATTGCAGGTAAGGGCTTGTGGGGAAGCCGTTTTCACGCAGGAAAGCAATCATGCCCGGCTGGTCTGTATACGGCGGATTTTCAATGTAGCCGATCTGGTAAAAAAAAGCGTCCAGCTTACGCGCCGCCGTTACATTCGGATCCAGATTCCGGAGCGCGCCCGCAGCGGCGTTGCGCGCGTTTTTAAGTGGCTCTTCGGCGGTGCGGTTGTAAGCGGCCAGCGCACTCAGGCGCATGATGCACTCGCCCTGCACCTCGATTAACCCCCGATAGGGAATCGACAGCGGCACGCTGCGGATGGCGCGCGCCTGCGGAAGGATGGCTTCGCCTACCTCGCCGTTCCCACGGGTGGCCGCTTGTACAAGCCGGCCATCCTGATAAGTGAGGTTAATCGTAAGCCCATCCAGTTTATATTCCACGGCATAGTGTAAAGGCGGCAGTGGCGGCGTAAGGGTTTCGTTCAGCTGCGCGTGCAGCTTTTCGCAGCGCGCCAGCCACGCCTGCAGTTCTTCCTTACTCTGCACCTTATCCATACTCCAAAGGCGGCGAAGGTGCCGATGCGAAGCAAACGCCTTAAGCGGCTCTGCGCCGACGCGGGCGGTGGGGGAATCCGGCAGCTGCTGCCCGGTTTCTGCTTCCAGGCAGCGCAGTTCATCATACAAACGATCCCACTGCGCGTCGCTCAGGGGGCTGTTTCCGGTCGCGTAATAAAGGCGGCTGGCTTCGTTCAGCTGTTGCACCAGCGTTTGCATCCGGGTTTCCGGCTCCATGGAGGCAACCTCCGTTTCTGTGTCCATGGGTTGTAAGCGCCCCATGTGTCCGGCTGAAACCGACAGACTATTACCCGTTTACCTTTACGATTGGCGCAATGCTCAGCACAAACTCTTTCATGCCATAGGCGGCAAAGGAGATGACAACGCGTGCGTCGGCACCGGAGCCGCGAATCTCCACCACGTTGCCCTCGCCAAACTTGCGGTGCATCACTCGATCGCCCACGGCAAACAGCGCGGCGACCGCGCTGGCCGGCACGCTGGCGGCGGCCGAAGGCGTAAAGCCCTTCTGCACGCCGGAAATCCCCAGGGCGGATGTGCGCGCGCCAAGGCCTGCGCCACGGGTGACCAGCTTGGGCATCCCGAAGGAGAGCGGCTCCTGCGCCTCCCGATGGGGCGCACGTCTGGCGCTGGGGCGTACGGGCTCTTCCGAAGCGTTGGGGAAGCTGCGCTTTAACTTGCTGATCCACTCATCATCCAGAAGCCGTTTGGGAATTTCGCTGATGAAACGGCTGGGGGCGTTATAACTGAGCTGGTTATAAATCAAGCGCTGGGAGGCATAGCTCAGATAGAGCCGCCGCATGGCGCGCGTGATGGCCACGTAGCAGAGCCGGCGCTCTTCTTCCAGCTTGGCCTCGTCCTGTATGCTGCGCCCGCTGGGGAAAATCCCTTCTTCGAGGCCAGCCAGGAACACCGTGGGAAACTCAAGCCCCTTGGCGCTGTGCACAGTCATGAGCGTTACCGCTTGCGCCCCGGTTTGCGCCGCATCCAGATCGCTGATGAGCGCGACGTTTTCCAGATAGTTTTCCAGCGTCGGTTCATCGGCGGCCTGCGCATATTCGGTCACCGCGCCCATAAACTCGTCAATGTTTTCCAGCCGCGTTTTGGCTTCGTCGGACAGGTCTTTTTCATACTGGGCGCGCAGGCCGGTGCATTCGACCACGTGCGCCACAAATTCGCTCAAAGGCTGATCTTCATGCTCCAGCACAAGTTGGTTCATCATCTCGCCAAACTCGTGCACGCATTTGCGGGGCCGGGCGGAAAGCGTATCCGGCAAATCCATCAAAATGCTGTAGAGCGGCACTTCCCGCTCGGTGGCGCAACGCGTCAGCTCTTGAATGGTGCTTTCGCCAATGGCGCGCTTGGGCTGGTTAATAATGCGGCGCAGGCTTACATCGTCGCTGGGGTTCACGATGCAGCGCAGATAGGCGATAACGTCTTTCACCTCTTTACGGTCGTAGAACCGAAGCCCGCCGTAAATACGGTAGGGGATGCCTGCCCGCACCAGCATTTCTTCCAGCACGCGGCTTTGGGCGTTGGTGCGGTACAGCACCGCAATGGTTCCGTAGCCTTCGCCGGTCAGGTTCAGCTGCTGCATCCGGTCGCAGATCCAGGCAGCCTCCTCGCGCTCGTCCCCGGCGCAGAAAAGTTTGATGCTCTCCCCGGCGTTTTCTTCCGTCCAGAGGGCCTTTTCCTTCCGGCCTTCGTTATGGGCGATGACCTGATTGGCGGCATCCAGAATGTTGGCGGTGCTGCGGTAGTTCTGCTCCAGCTTGATCACCGTCGCATCGGGAAAATCCTTTTCAAAGTCAAGAATGTTGCGGATATCCGCACCGCGCCAGCCGTAGATGGATTGATCGTCATCACCTACGACACACAGGTTACGGCTCTTTTGCGTCAGGAGCTTCACCAACGAATACTGAGCAAAGTTCGTGTCCTGATATTCGTCCACCAGTACATGGGAGAAACGCTGCCGATAGCTTTCCAGCACCGGCGGATGGTCGGCAAACAGCTCCAGCGTGCGAACAAGCAGATCGTCAAAATCCAGCGCATTGGCCGATCTCAGGCGCAGCTCGTACTGGGTGTAAACATCGTGAATCTGCTGGCAATGGAAATCCTTTGCCGATTGGGCAAACCATTCGTCCGGCGCCAGCAGTTTATTTTTAGCTTCGCTTATTTTACCGCGCAACTCCCGCACGGTCAGCACTTTATCATCAATGTTCAGCTGCTTGAGGACATCCTTCAAAACGGCAGCCTGATCGTCATCGTCATAGATGGTGAAAGAACGCCTGTAGCCGAGTTTTTCGATATCGCGCCGCAGGATTTTTGCGCACATCGCATGAAAGGTGCTCACCCATACCTCAGCCGCATGGTCGCCAACCAGCGATGCGATGCGTTCCTTCATTTCACGCGCCGCTTTGTTGGTAAACGTGATCGCTAAAATACGCCACGGCTCCACGCCGTGGTCGATCAGGTTGGCGACACGATAGGTCAGCGCCCGCGTTTTACCGCTGCCGGCGCCCGCCAGGATCAGTACGGGTCCGTTCAGCGTTTCAGCCGCAAGGCGCTGCTGTGCGTTGAGCATCTCTAAATTCATGATAAGCTCCTCATTCTTGTTCTGTTTCGTTGCTGCGGTGCGGTCAGTCCGGATCGATCTGCTGTAAAACCGCGGTGTACCCGTCCGCCCCATAAAGCAGCGCACGGTTGACACGGCTGATCGTAGCGGTGCTTGCACCTGTTTTCTTTGCTATTTCCTGATAGGTAACCTTATGTTTGAGCATGACCGCCACTTCCAACCGCTGGGTGATGCTGGTCAGCTCTTTCACGGTTAAAACATCCTCACAAAAACGGTAGGCTTCCTCTGTACTGTTCAGGGCCAACAATGCTTTCATAAGCAGGTCCGTCTGTTCGTTCTGGATTTTTGGCGTAAACATGGCCATCCTCCGCTCCATACCCATCCGTCCGTGTTTCCGAAAGGTGTACCGGTACCGCCCGCGCCCGGTCTTTCCACCGCTGCGGTAGTGTGCAGGCCTTTCCTTAGGTCAATTATACCACAGACGGCCTTTATTGGAAAGGGACGAACCCGCCGGAAAAGCCTCCCCTACGCTGTATCAAGCCCATTGCGTACTATTTGAAACCTTTAATGCCTAACCCTTCATAAACGGCAGCATCGCCAAAGCTGCACCAAACCGCCGTTTTCTTTCGTTTTCGGCTTGACAAAACCATAGGGGAATGCTAAAATAGCAAACGTTGTCCGAAGCGGTGCATGGCTTACCTGTACCGGCATTCCTCAGTTCTCCATGATCCATTAGCTCAGTTGGCAGAGCACCTGACTTTTAATCAGGGTGTCCGGAGTTCGAGTCTCCGATGGATCACCACATAAACCCTTGCGACATAAGGCGCAGGGGATTTTGTTTTTTTATGATAGATTTTATAGGACAAAGGGAAAGCGCCGCATTCCTTGCAGGGACGCTCTCTTTGATTGTGAAACATGACATCAGGTAGCTACTCCTAACTATATGGATTGATCATGCAAGAGTTAAAACGCGTCGGCACGATAGAAAACCACATTTTAACCTGCGTCCGTTGGATCGTCAAATAAATAGCAGTTTCAACAACTAATCTTCACCTAAGAATCACAACGAACACAGAAACATGCGTTATGCTTATCCCGGAAACACAGTGGAGGTGTTTGAAATGCGGAAAACCCTTTCCATCCTGATGGCACTTGTCCTTACCCTGGCTGTCTTTACGGCGTCCGCGCAAACGCAAACGGCGGCCGGTCCAAACGGCGCGGCGCCTGCCGGCAACCCGCCCGCCATGCCTGACGGGCAAACTCCCGGCGGTCCCGGCGCAGGTGGCGCGCCCGGCATGCAAAGCAGTGCGCCGGACAGCTACACGGCGGTAAACACCTATACCGAGGATACGACGCTGCAGAACGGCACCTATGATTCCACCGGAGCGGATGAAAACGCTATCCTCGTAAGCGGCGGAACGACGGCGCTCGACAACGCGACTCTCACCCGCACATCCCAGAACAGCACAGGCGGCGACAGCGCCAGCTTCTATGGGGTCGGGGCGGCGTTACTGGTAACCGGCGGTGTGGCGAAGGTTACAAACAGTGTGATTACCACCGATGCGGCGGGCGGCGCAGGCGTATTCGCTTACGGCAGCGGTGTGGCTTACGTGGCGGATACGACCATCACCACAGCGCAGGGTACCTCCGGCGGTATTCATGTGGCGGGCGGAGGAACGCTGTACGCCAAGAATCTGACGGTGACTACAAGCGGCGCATCGTCCGCGGCCATTCGCAGCGATCGTGGCAGCGGCACCATGGTGGTGGATGGCGGTACTTATACCGCCAACGGCACAGGTTCTCCGGCAATTTACTGCACGGCGGATATCACGGTCAATAATGCCACCCTTGTTGCGAACGGCTCCGAGGCTTTGTGCCTGGAAGGCTTGAACACTGTGCGGCTGTTCGATTCCAGCCTGACCGGCAACATGGCGGATCAGGCGCAGAACGACAACACCTGGACGGTGATCCTATACCAAAGCATGTCCGGGGACGCGGCGCAAGGCGAAGGCCGGTTTGAAATGATTGGCGGCACGCTGGTTTCGCAAAACGGAGGGCTGTTTTACACCACCAATACAGAAAGCGAATTCGTCCTTTCCGGCGTAACCATCAACGCGGGGGAAGGAAGCGAGTACTTCCTTCGCTGCACGGGCAATTCCAACCAGCGCGGTTGGGGCAGCAGCGGCGCCAACGGTGCGGTGTGCAAGTTTACCGGCATCGCCCAGCAGATGAACGGCGACGTGATCTGGGACAGCATATCCAATCTGACGCTGTACGTTACACAGGGCAGCATTTTAACCGGCGCTATTCTGGATGACGAAACCAATGCCGGCAGCGGCGGTAACGGAACCTGTGCCCTATACCTGGATGCCGATTCCAGTTGGGTGGTTACCGGAAACAGCACGCTCACTTCGTTTTACAACGCGGGGTCGATCTCCGATACGGATGGCAACACCGTAACCATTGCCGGGGAGGACGGTACCGTGTATGTGCAGGGCACCAGTCCTTATACGGTAACGGTGTCGCAATACAGCACGACCTGCGATACCGCCGATGCCGGCGTCGCATCCAACTGGAGCGATTACGCGGTGGACATGTAAACGCCTGACAAACGAACAGTAAGCCGTGTAAACAGCGCGATTGCAACAGCCCAACCCAACCGGACAGCCGGTTGGATTGGGCTGTTTTAGTACAGCGCCTTCGGTGGAATACATTCGGAACCCCTTTGCTTATCTTCAAGGGACGAAATTGCAAATTATTAAATCCTGAATCTGTTGGGATCATCCTGCATTTTCATGTGGGTAGACGCACTGAATAAGGGTTTCTCCATAGGCGATATGGGATACGCATTGACATAAACAGGTAATTTGTTTATACTGAACACAGAAATCGGATCGACGATACACTGCAAAGCGAACAATCGTGACAATCTTTTCCTAACCCTTAAAAGTTTCCATAATGGGATGTTTCAACCGTCAACTTCAATTCCATACTATCTGTACACGGTACAAACGTGATTCCACCCGGGTCGATCCCCAAAGGGGGTCTTCGCCATACATTATAGGAAAGGATGAGAGGATGAAAACGTTAACCAAAGCCTGGTTGAATCTCGGACTCTTATTACTGACGCTGGCCGTCAACGCGCTGGGCGCCATGGGTTACATCAACGGCATGTCACAAAAGGCGGTTTCGGACGCGTACCAGACGCTGATTACGCCCAGCCCCGCCACCTTCGCCATCTGGGGCGTGATCTACGGATTGCTGCTCATCTCCCTGGTCATCATGATTGCAACGCACAAACAGGAGCGCACAACCCGGCTGATCAACAAAATCAGTGGGCCGTTCTGGGTTTCCAGCGTGGCAAACATGGTATGGATTGTCTGCTTCTCGTATGAATGGATCGGTATTTCCGCTGCACTGATTGTGGTGGTGATGCTCAGTCTGGCCGTACTCAACGGCAGGCTGACAACCCCGAACGGCATTGGGCAGAAGGTCAATGCGCTTGCCTTCGGCTTGTATAACGGCTGGCTGATTATTGCGTCGGTGGTGAACATCGCGGCTTATTTGGTGAAACTGCGCTGGGATGGGTTTGGCATACCGGCCGACACATGGGCATGGGTGATCCTGATTGTGGCGCTGCTGGTAACCTGCCTGATCCAGCTGCGATTGCGCAACGCGGCGCTAGCGCTGCCGCTTGCCTGGGCATACTACGGCATCTGGCAACAGCATCAGGTGTTTTATGGAGGCCAGTATCCGATGATCGCAACAACGGCGCTGGTTGTCGGCATCCTCTTCGCTGTCATGGCCGTTGGGGTGTTTGTCCACAATGGGTTCTGCCTGCTCCCGAAGAAGAAAGCATAGCAGCGAGGCTCTTACGTTTTCGATGGGCTTTCCCTTATATGGAGCCATCGCACGGAAATTAATGCACCAGCCGTATCGGGTGTTGTTACGCATACCCGATGCGGCTGGTGTTTGTGTTTTAAAAAAAGTTAGTGTTTGCTTCACTCAGCGAATATGCTAGTCCGGTGTACGGCAGGGTTTCACGCGACCATGAACGAAGGCAGTGTGTTCAGGGCTTCAACCGCACTGCGACAGGCAGGGAATCCCTTGGGCGTTAATAATCTACCCATTCGCTGCTGTCCTTGCCGGATTGCCCCCAAGGAACCTGCGTGATCGTACTGCAGGTGCAGTAGCGGCAGAAAGGGATGGCGTTGCTTAAAAAATCAAACACGGCTTGCGCGTCCTGCGTCTGATTGAGGTCCAGCGTATCCAGCTCATGCAGCTTGAAGGTTTCGTCCGGCCGGGTTGGGTCTTCTTCCTTCATTTTCTGGTTCAGGCTAAAGATGTAAGCGGTAGCGGGGCAGCGGTAAAGCTTACCGTCGCGCAACTGCGTGGTATTACCGGAAGCACAGTGCAGGTGGCTCGCGTACATATTCTGCTGGCCGTTGGGGTCCAACCCCTTACGGGTGAAGCAATCAATGCGTTGATCCCCGCGGAAGGTGAAGGAGCGAACCCCCTTGGACTTCGCAAACTCGACCAGCTCTACATAATTCAGGGAAATCGGATAGGCGGAAAACTGCAGCACCACTTTCTGTTCCCGGAGCGTATTCCAAAAGGATTCCGGCATCTTGCGCGCCAGAAGGCCATTGGTTACCACATCGATGTAGATATCCGGGTAGATTTCACGCGCAGTGCGGATGAACTTCTCGATTTCCGGATGCAGCAAGGGCTCGCCACCCAGAAGGTGCAGGCTGAGCAGACGGTTGCCAATCAGGGCTTTGAGCTGCTCCAAATCACGCCGGAAGGCATTCACATCGGCAAATTGTTTTTTCGCAATCGGCGCATAGGTACTGCAGCATTTGCAGTTCAGGTTACAATGCTCCACCACATGGTAATCCAGCGTCTGGACACAGTTCCGCTTCTGCATGACCACCTGGGCCAGATCATTGCGTTCAAAACTGCTCGCCGTGTGCGCGGAAGGCTGCGGTAAAATCGAGCGAAGAAACTTTTTAAGGCTCATGCTTTATTATCTCCTTATCCAATATCACAAACAACAGAGAACATTTTACCATATCCGATTGGGATGTCAAGAAAACCGCGCCTGCCGGCCATGGAACGCTTAGCGCGAACGGTTTGTTATGCCTCTGCCGGCTTCTGTGACTGTAGATTGGGCAGGTTTTATCCTCCCGATGAAGAAAAACTTCAACTGCGCGGCCAAATCTGCTATAATGAGTGTTGAGTACACCACGAAACCCGACGCAGAGTAAACAAAGATTGGGTGTTTACGTAGATGAAAGTTCTGGTAACGGGCGCAAACGGACAGCTCGGTTATGATGTTGTGATTGAACTGGAAAAACAACACCATTCTGCCATTGCACTGGATATTGATACTTTGGATATTACCGATGAGATGGCAGTTCGGAAAGTGATTACAAGCAACCATCCAGATGCTGTCATTCACTGTGCCGCGTGGACAGCTGTAGATGCTGCAGAGGAACCTGCTAATTTTGAAATGGTGCAACGCATCAATGCGATCGGTACACGCAATATTGCTCAAATCTGTTCGATGCTAGGTTGTAAAATGCTTTACATTTCAACTGACTACGTATTCAGTGGACAGGGAAGCACCCCATGGCAGCCGGACTGTACGGATTTTAATCCGGTAAATGTCTACGGGCTAAGCAAACTGGAAGGCGAGCGGGCAATCGCACAACTGCTGAAACACTATTTCATTGTACGCATTGCTTGGGTATTTGGGGCGCACGGCAAAAATTTTGTCCGGACCATGTTAAGACTCTCGAATGAGCATGACAGCATCTGCGTTGTAAATGATCAGATCGGCACGCCGACCTACACGGTCGATCTGGCACGCCTTCTCGTGGAAATGATCGGTACAGAAAAGTATGGGTACTATCACGCAACCAATGAAGGCGGTTTTCTTTCTTGGGCGGATTTTGCTAAAGAAATCTTTCGTCAGACGGGGCGAAAAACCACGGTGAAACCGGTGAGCACAGAGGAGTATGGATTATCCAAGGCAAAAAGGCCATTGAACAGCCGACTGGATAAATCAAAAATTCAAAAAATGGGTTTCACGCCACTTCCGCCTTGGCAGGATGCTCTTAGTCGTTATTTAAAGGAGATTCTGTAATGGGTCAGATTCAAGTGGAGCATCATCCGGGCGGCATCGAGGGCTTGGCCGTCATTACGCCGACCATGCATATGGATACGCGCGGTTACTTTATGGAAACATTCAACCGGGCGGAGATGCGCGCAGAGGGGCTGGATCGGGAATTTGTGCAGGATAACCAATCCAAGTCCAGCAAAGCTGTGCTGCGGGGCCTGCACTTTCAAAAGCAGTTCCCGCAGGCGAAGCTGGTCAAGGTCTACTCCGGCTCGGCCTATGATGTGGTGGTAGACCTCCGCAAAGGTTCGCCAACCTACGGCTCGTATTACGGGCTGATTCTGGATGATGTACGCAACCAGATGCTTTTTGTGCCGGAAGGCTTTGCACATGGCTTTTTAGTGCTGTCCGACTATGCCGTATTCAGCTACAAGGTCACAGACTTCTGGCATCCGAATGATGAAGGCGGCCTTGCCTGGGACGATCCGGAGCTTGGCATCCGCTGGCCCTTGGAATTGCTGGGAAGCAGCGAACTGTTGCTGAGCGATAAGGATCGGATTAACCCAACACTCAGGGAACTGACTACGAGCGGGTTTACCGGCTTCTAGACCTATTCCTGAACATCCCCGCCCCACCTCCGTAACGAAATGGCGAAAGGTCGTGCCGCACCCGTGCAGCAATCCGCAAAGGTAACCGGTTATCTGAAAGGCAATCTTGGCAATCAACTATTCATTTATGCCGCGGCACGGCAAATTCAGGAAAAGTACATGGGCGGCACCGCTGTCTGTCGGATGATCTTTGACGCGGAACGTTCGGTTAAAATTAACCGTCTGGAAAATTTCCGCCTGAATGATTCGGTTTCCTATCAGGCCGCGCCGCTGCCGCTCAGGCAGAAGATCGCGCGGCATTTTCTGTATAGCCGCTACTGGGAAGAAGGGCAGCAGTACCAGCACCCTGAGGACATGATGGGTTATACCCTGAAAAACCGAAAGCGGCTGCAAAAGTTCGGTCTCGTTTTAGGGGAGGACTGTTTTGTACCCATTGAAGAAAAGCTCCCAAACGATGTATATCTGGATGGATATTTTCAAAGCGAGCGGTTTTTTCCGGATATCCGGTCGCAGCTTCTTCACGAGATAGTGCCCAAAGAACCGCCGCTGCCTAAGAATGAAGAGATCATCCGGCAGCTCAGCATCACCGAATCCGTGTGCCTGACGGCGCGCATGGGCTTTTTTCAGCAGGACCCGATGTACAACGTCTGCACCATTCAATACTACCGCGATGCGATTGAACTCATGAAATGGCTGCACCCCAATTGCCGGTTTTTCCTTTTTTCCGACAATGTGGAGGCCGCCAAAGCAAACCTTCCGCTTCCGGAGGATACCGTCTGCGAGCAGGGAAACGATCCGGACTATGAAAAGCTACGTGTTATGGCGCACAGCAAACACTTTATCATCTCCAACAGCAGCTTCAGCTGGTGGGCGCAGTATCTGGGTATGGCGCCGGACAAGACGGTCATTGCGCCCAACCATTGGTACACAATCCCCATCCCCTGCGACGTTTTTCTGCAAAACTGGATCATGCTGCCTACGGAATAGATTGTCTTGTAATCAATAGACTGTTACTTAACCTGTAAGGCTGTTACCCGGCCTGCTTAAACCTTCCTGCCGGGCAGAAAGCGCTTGAAGAGCAGCACCGCGCTATGCAGGTATGGATCTTTGCGGTTCACCAGGAAAAAGACCGCGTTCGCGACAACAACCGTGGCAATGCCCAATAAGACAAGCCCCAGCAGATTCCGCTGGCTATTCCAGATCAGCGGAAATACGCCAAAATGCAGGATGCCGTAGATGGCCAGCCCAAGAACCACCGTCTTGAGCGCGATGCCGTAGTAGATTTTGCAATCGGTGTTGTAGGCATGGTGCAGCACGTTGTAAATCCGGTAGTAGGTTATGGTCGTGCTGCAAAGCGTGCCCATGAACACACCCGGCAGGCCAAACAGTTTAACAAACAGGATGGATGTGATCAGGTTGCAGAAAAACGCGGATACATTAATCCACTTATCCCGCTCGTACTGGCCCATTGCATCCCGCAGCACGGCGACCGGCTCCAGCAACCCGGCATAAAGCACATTAAAGAACAGCAGAAAACAGGTCAGGTCATCCAGAACGCGCTTGGTTCCAAAAACCAGCTCAATAAACGGCGGCACAAGGATCACTAGACCGGCAAACAGATTAATGCACAGCAGCGTATTGCAAAAATTGTAGAGCCGGAAGGATTCTTCCTGCCTTTCCCGGCTTTCCACAACGCTCAGAATCCCAAGGCTCGGCACCAGCCCGCCTGCCAGCGACGACAGGACAAGGCTGGTCATTTTCTTGATCGCCATGTAGTTGGACACATAACCCCATTGTGTAACATCCACCATGGTGGAAACGATCATGCTGTCCGTCTGCGATACGCCAAGCTCAGAGATTTTTAATAACAGCATGGAAAACAACTTCCGCACAAACTGCCAGATGGTATCGTGATCCAGTTTCTGGTAGTGCTTGAAATTTGTTTCCGGGTAATGTTTGACAATGTAATGATTGCTCCAGAGTATCCGGGTCGTCATCATCACGGTATAGGTAATTAAATAGGCAACAAAGTTACGTGTCAAGATCGTGACCAGAATTTGCGTGATTTCGGTGGCAAACGCAATCAGTACGTTGATATGCGCCAGCTGATACGCTTTTTGCGAGGCTGCCAGATACGTCGTCCGATAGGCGTACATATAGGAAAGGATGTTTTGCGCAAGGAAAATCAGGTAATAAATCAGCAGCCCGGGGATTGGCTCCTGCGTTTTAATCAGCTGCAGGAAGGGGATAAACCCCAGACCAATGACCGTGACCGCCAACATGATGTAGCGGTTTAGCTTGCGGTAAAGCCCCAGAAAGGACTGTATCCGTTCGGTATCCTTTTCGGCGATGGGCTTATATAAAAAGAAGGAGATTGCCGAGTAGATGCCGATTTCTGCAAACGAAAAAATCGTGACGACATCCGCAAACAGGCTGTTCACGCCCAGCAGGGTATCGCCAAAATACATGATAAAGACATATCGGGTAAAGAAACGCAAAATGGAAGGCAACACGTTGTTTATCAGCCCCGTGGTGCTGTTCTTTACAATATTCCCGGCTCGGCCGTTCAGTTTGGGGGTTTCTGGCATTCTGATTCTCCCATTTTCATGCAGTTTTTAGATTCGCACGGTATAACGCTGTTCCCCGTATCTATGGGGAAGGGCTTTACCGGTTTTACGACCGGCGCTACATTTCTGTCAGAAAAGTGGAAAGGTCACGGCTGGCGATTAAAAGGGGAAGGAACCGCTCAATCGCCGGAGGCTTTACCCTGAAATGTGACGCAACCTTGAAGAGTATAGTTGATTTAATGTGAATTTGCAAGCCGCCGGATTTCCGAATACAGGATGCCTGATTCCGTCGGGTCTTTGCTGATGGAATGGGTTTTGCTTTTTCGCTAAAAGGTTCAGACGTCGCAGGCTCTGGTAAGGGTTTCCGAATTTCAATCTGTGCAAGTCATAAAAAGAAAAAGCGACTATACAAGCACGGCCGCGCGCGTAACAGACGCCAAACAGCGACGTATGCGATTTTCGAGCGGTTTTGGAGCAACGATAGAACGCTTTTCGCATGCTTATCCTGCACATCAAAAAAGCATATCGCTTTACGATCTCGGTTCAAAACCGATTATTATGCATGGTAAAATGAGCAAATTGTTACAGACGGACGGCGGATTCATCCCTGCCGATTTTCCTGATCGATGGAAAGCCTGTTGCGTTTAGGCTTCAATCCGGCAGGTAGTTACCCAATTTACGTTCAAACAGTTGCAAGAACCGTTCCCAATACATCGAATCGCCAACACGAAGCAGTACCTCGGCGGAACAATCCCCGCTGATGACGCGCATGCGATAACGCCCATTGTGAAGGGAGGGCAGCCTGATCGTTCCTTCCTGATACGTCGCGCCGGGCACGAGCGAGCCTCCGTTTTCCGGGGTCAGTGTAATTTGAGCGGTTTCCGGTGTTTGCGGATATCCATACAGCCGCATTTCGACGGGTTGATTGGCCGGGCAGGCATATTCGTACAGAAAATGATCGTCTTGATCCGTCGGTTGCATCCATTGCAGGGTTTGTTTGCGCTGCGGCAGCACTTCAATTTCGGAAAAACCGACAGGGGAGCCTTTCCAGGAGAGCAGCCGAATGGTCAGACTTTGCGTACGCAGGCCATGTAAGGCCATACGGCAGGGCTTTCCGCTACCGTCGGGCAAGGTGTAATCCTGTGCTCGGCCGGTATCATCCACAACGCGCACCATTTCAATATCGCCACCAGGGCTGGGGGCATCGTAAAACACAAGCGAATCAATGGTTTGCGGTTGTGACCAGCGGATATGGATTTCAGGCTGCCGATCTTCCGCGGCTGGGCACCAGCAGGAAGCCAGAGGCGCCTCCTCCGTATCGGACAGGACAAAATCCTGCAACTGCTCCGCGTTACCGCTGGAAGCCGTCACATCGCCCCAAAGCACATCCGTGCTGCGTTCCCAATAAATCCGATCGCCATTTAACAGGTTTTGCTGCTTTACCACAGCATTCTGGCTCTGGTAGGTCAGCAACAATGTCCGCAGCTTGGAACTGCGCAGGGTGTACCCCAGGTATGCATCCGGCAGCGGAAAGCGCACCCGCTCCTGCCAGGCATATGCGGTTTCGTAACTGCTTGCACGCCAGGGTTGTGTGGCGCTGGCCAGCGGGATGCGGTAAAAATCCGGATTGCCGTGCCACGCATACTCATAGGCAAAGCCCTTGAACACCTGCGGTTGATACTGGGGGTTCGCGCGCAGCAGCTTGCCCATTACCCGGTCAAACATCTGGGAGAGCGATACATGATCCACATGCTGGTCCGTATCGCTTACAAACAGAATGTCCGGCCGCAGGGTCAGAATCAGGTCGGCAAGATCTGCCTCACAGCTGGCGCGCGTATAGGCTGCCGCTTTTCCGCAGCGCTTTGTATGATAATCCGGGATGCCCTCCAGGCCGTAGGTTTCGTGGTGCCCCGCCTCGCTGGGCCGCAATGCGTCCGGATCGCTTAAAAACAGCGGAGGGTTGCAGGTGTGATCTCCATACCCAAGCAGGATAATGTGGTCTTTCGGCACCCCCATCATGGCATCTACGCGAATCGCTTCCGCGACGCGCGTACCCCCGTCAAACCGAGAATCTCCGTTCGTGGCAAAGGCAATCGTCACATCGCTGCCCGCGGCGGTGAACGCGTCAATCACCCCAAAGGCGAGGTTAACCTCGTCATCCTCATGCGGTACCAATACCAACACTTTTTTATTTTTAAGAAAGGAAGACTGAAAGTAGCTGTTCTCCACCGGCGTATAGGGTTGATACCATAGACTCTGCACGAGGCTCCAGCATAAAAGCGGGATCAGCAGAGTTAGAAAAAAGCAGATTTTGCGCGTTCTGTGGCGCTTTGCCCGTTTCGGCTTTCCGGAAACCGCGTGCAACCCCGGCGTTACGCCGGGTTCCGTTATGGGTTCCTGATCCGTAAGTTCAGGGGTGCTTTTCACACCGTCCATGCAGCAGCCTCAATTTCTCGCTTTAATGATTGAATAGAACCTTTGCGAAGTGGCAAGAAAATCTTAGCATAGGAACCTGAGCCTGTCAATCAAGGGTTGCGACTTCTGCGCCATGCTTTCATTGCGAATGGACAGGGGCATCCTTCAGGCAAAGCGTTTTCTGAGCACTGCAGCAGTAATTCAAATGTCGAAACAGCGTATGTTGCAAAAACAATCCCAATCCCTAAAAGAGATAGAAACAGGACGGCCGCGATATTCAGCCGTCCTTTGTATCCTCTCGGTTGCCGGTGTTTCAGGGTTGGTAGGTCCAGCCGTCGTCCTGATGGTAAATCATCAGTTTGGACATGCCCCCGTCCACAACCAGCACCTGACCGGTGATGAAGCTGCTCTCCTCTCCACAGAGAAAAAGCACAGCCTGCGCGATATCCTCCGGCGTCCCGATGCGCCCAACCGGGTGTTGCAGCCGATCCGGTTCGGAAAACACGCTGCCGGTTGTATCGATCCAACCCGGTGCTACCGCGTTTACACGCACTTTGCCGGACAGGCTTACGGCGAGCGCATGCGTCAACGCCGTAACGCCTCCCTTGGCGGCGGTATAACTTTCCGTATTGGCCTGGCTCATGGCATAGCGGGTAGAGGAGATGTTCACAATCGCCCCGCCTGGCGCAAACGCGTTGGCAAACAGCTTGGTCAGGTAAAACGGTGCGGTTACGCCCACGCGGAGCGTATAGTTAAAATCCTCATAAGTACAGCTTTCCAAACCACCGCGCGTCAGCATTGCGTTGTGTACCAGATAATCGATTCTGGGATGGGAGGCAAGCACCTGCGCGGCAAACGCCTCCAAAGTCCGCGCATCCGCCAGATCGCCCACAAAGCCCTCGCTGGGCAGCATATCCATGTTACAGACGGTTGCGCCGCGCTGCCGGAATGCATCACAGATGGCTTTGCCAATGCCGCGCGCACCCCCGGTTACCACTGCCACTTTACCCTGAAAATCCATCGCGGAGCCCTCCCTGCCTGTAAGTGAAGCCAAATCGAAACCGCTGGTTTTTCCCTGAGAAGGATGAAGGAGAGGAATCACAGTTCGAATGTCTGTCTGGGCAGCAGTATACCAGAAAAAGACAATTTTGACCACGGGTCGGGCAATTCAATGCAAAGCCGGTACAATCCGCCGTGCTCCAACCCTTGCCGCAAGTGCTACCCTGTGTTACAATGCGCCGGGATGGATTGGCCGCCCGGAAGGATCGGTGTACGCGTTGCAGAACATAGTACTGATCGGGATGCCCGGTTCTGGGAAAAGTACGGTGGGCGTTTTACTGGCCAAAAGGCTGGGCATGCGCTTTTTGGATACGGATTTGCTGCTGATTGAACAAACCGGCGTCACGCTGCCGCAGTTGCTAAGGCAGCAGGGCGTGGAAGGTTTTCTGACGCTGGAGGGGGCCATGGGGGAGGCGTTGCACTGCGAGCATACCGTCATCGCTACAGGCGGCAGTATGGTGCTCAGCGCTCCGGCCATGGAGAACCTTTGTAAACAGGCTTTTTGCGTATGGCTGGATACGCCCCTGCCCTTCCTGCAAGCCAGAATTGATCAGGCGGCAGACCGTGGTATTGCTGCCGGGCCGGGGGTGACGCTTGCGCAGATCGACGCGGTGCGTAGGCCGTTGTATGAACACTACCAAAATGCGCGCGTTGACGGTGCGCTGGGCGTTGAGGCCGTTGTGCGCGCCGTGCTCGATACCTTGCGTGAACGGAGTATCAGCTTTTAACGCTTACTGGCGGTTACCTGACGCATACCTTTATTTCGTAAGGCCGATTGGGTCATTGAGGGGCAACAGATACCCCAAGCGATATTCCTTTGGATTCAGACGTGCTTAATTCCGTTGCCCCTCGTTAGCCGCCTGTAGCGTAAAAAAGTGCTGAAAGACACGGATACGAACCGCTTCAACCTCCTGCAGCGACATGGAGATTATCTCAGCGCGGATGTACTTTTTCACCGATCAGTTGTAGAGGGTTTCGTACAACGTTATGACATCCTTCAGGGTTACGTCGCGCAGCGTATTGGCAGGGCTCCCGCTCTGTAAGGCTTCTTCGGCCATCCGTGGGATGGCTTTCCGGTACTCGGCTTCCGGAACGCCGTAAGCGGAAAGCGTCGGAATCTGTAACGTCTTTAGCAGTTTGTCCAACGCATCCATCAGCGTATCTACGGCGTAGCTGTTGCTTTCCTCCGGGTCGGCAATGCGCAGGGTGTGGGCAAGGCCGGCAAACCGCGCGGGTGCGCCCTCCGCGGCAAACCGCAGGCAGGGGAGTAGAAGCATGGCGTTGGATAACCCGTGCGTCACATGGAAATGCGCGCCGATGGGGCGGCTCATGCCGTGCACCAGCGTAACCGAGGCATTGTTGATGCACACGCCCGCCTCATAGGCGGCAATGGACATCGAGGCTCTGGCTGCCTGATTTTGCCCATCGGTAAAAGCCGCGGGAAGGTCATGCAGTATGCGCCGTATCGCATCTACCGCGAAGGGATCGGTTAACGGCGTAGCTTTGCGGGAAGTATAGGCTTCCACCGCGTGCGTCAGCGCATCCACGCCGGTGGCGGCGGTCAGCGCAGGCGGGGTACTGTAAGTGTAGGTTTCATCCACCACCGCGAGGCGAGGGAGCAGCGACGGGCCTTTAAGCAGCAGCTTAGCCCCGCTGGCGCGCTCGGTAATCACCGTGTATTGCGTCGCTTCAGACCCGGTGCCCGCTGTGGTGGGTATCAGGGCCATCGGCGGTAACGGCGCTGTAATGGACTGTCCGGCGTGGGCGCAGACCCCGCCGGGTAACGCAAGCCGAATGCCGATTGCCTTGGCTGTATCCAGTGGGGTGCCGCCGCCCACACCGATCAGGCAATCGCAGCCCTCGGCACGATACAATGCGGCGCCCTGCTCCACCATTTCATCATCCGGTTCGCTGGGTAAATCGCTGAAAACGGCATATTCCATCGCGTGCTCATGGAGCACTGCCGTGAGGTGGGCAAAGGCATCCCCCTTGCGAACGATGTTGCCCGTCACGATTAGCGGTTTACGGCCCAAAGCCGCCAGATCGGATGCGGCATTCTGCAGTGCCCCTTTGCCAAAAACTGTTTTCTGTGGCGTGGTAAATACTGCTGCCATCTAAAAAACTCCTCTCCGCGTTTCGCCTGACCTACGGATTGCTCCGACGGTTGCTGATAAAAACAAAGCGTTCAGGAATGGATCCCATTCAGGCGATATGTATCCAATGCAATTCCGGTTACATAATGCACCCCATATTCGCAGATACGGCCAAATGACATCCCCTGTGCTGCTTATCGTACCTGCACATCTGGCTGCCAAGCTGAATCCGCGCCCATTATAAGGCACCCCCTGTACGCTGTCAAGGCTATGCAGGCTTTGGATAATGCTGTGCTTGCGTATAGGATGCGAGGGCATTTGTGGATTGTTCTTTTAGTGCAGCCTTGACAAATATACTAATAGAGTTACAATTAGCCTAACATCTGGGAATTAAAAAAGACATTTGGATGTATTCTGTACTCCCCCTGCAAGCCTTCATTTTCTTCCTTTTAAATGGAAGGTTACGGTCCGGAGGTGGGATAATTTGGACGAGATAGCCAAGCAGTTTTTACAGGATGCCCTGTTGGAGCAGTTGCCCATTGGTGTAATCCTGACCGATCCAAACGGAGAAATGGTGTTTGTCAACAGCGCGGCGGAGCGCATCCGCAAAGTGCAGCGCGATGCCTTGATCGGTCGCAATGTGTTGCAATGCCATCGGGAAAGCTCACGTGACAACGTTTCGCGCGCATTGGATACTATACTTAAAAAGCCAAAAAACGTATACCGGCGCATGGTGGAAGATCAAAAAAACGAGCAGTATTACCTGAACACCTATGCGGGCATTGCCGATGCGCAGGGCAATGCACTAGGTATGGCGGTGCTGACCGAGGATATCACCGAAAAGCGCAAGTTGGAGCTGGAACGATCTAAAACCTATCAGATGATGCAGGAAACAGCCAATAACCTGCGCATTCAGTACCATGATCTGCTCACGGCTTCGCTGGAAACCATCGCAACCATTTTGGAAAAGCGCGACCCCTATACCTGTAACCATTCCAACCACGTATGCGCTTGCTCGCTCAAGCTGTACGAATACCGCTACGGCGTCGGCAGCGACTATGTTACGCTTAAAACGGCCGCCTTGCTGCACGACATCGGGAAAATCGGCATCCCGGACGCCATCCTGCACAAGCCCGGGAAGCTTACGCCGGATGAGGTGCGCGTAATCCGCCTGCATGCCGTGATTGCCGAGGATATCCTCAGGCCGCTGGATTCCGGTACCGCCATCTCAGGCATTGTACGGCACCACCATGAGCGGTTCGACGGCTCCGGCTATCCGGACGGGCTTGCCGGCTCGACCATCCCACTTGCCTCCCGCATTATTGCCGTAGCCGATACCTACGACGCCATGCGATCCGACCGGCCGTACCGGGCGGCAGTGCCGATGGAAAACTGCCTGAAAGAAATCAGGGCCGCAGCCGGCACGCAGCTGGACCCTGAATGGGTTGAAATTTTCCTGGAACTTGCCGATACCGGAAGCCTTTAACCGGTGAAAACCGCATTACAGATTCAGGACAACCCCCAACACCCCGCCTGCAAGAATGAACAGGATGGGGTGTACCTTTTTAAGAGGTTTCAGCTGCAATGCCATTAAAAAACAGAGGAACAGCACAAACGCCAGCCAGTCGAACCGTGTTTCCGTGCCAACTGTACGGAAGATCGACGCCCAAAGCACCGAGAAACCGGCGGCTGCGATCAGCCCGGTTACGGCGGGGCGCAACCCCTCCAGCCCACCGCTGATGAAACGGTTGTTGCGAAACGCATCCAGAATGCGCACCACGATCAGGATGGTTAAAAAGGAGGGCAGCACCAGCGAGAACGTCGCCACCGCCGCGCCAAGAATCCCGCCCACATGAAACCCCACGTACGTGGACATATTCACCCCGATGGGGCCGGGCGTCGATTCGGAAACGGCAATCATGTTCATCAGATCGCTGATGGAGAACCAGTCCGGATGCACGTGGGACATTTCCATCAGGAAGGGGAGCGTAGCCAAACCGCCGCCCACCGCAAACAGACCCGCCTTAAAAAACTCGTACGCAAGCAAAAGGTACGTCACGCTTTCACCTTCCTTCCATAGTACAGCGCGCCGAACACCGCAAAGGCAATCGTGACATACACAGGTGAAAGGTTGACAATCGCAACCAGCACGAACGCAACCACCGCAATAAGAACCTTAAACCAGGTGTCTGCACTCCGTTTGGCCAACTGCCACACGGTAGAGGCGATCAGCGCGCATACCGCGATGCGGATGCCCGCAAAGGCGTGCGCGATCCACGCAATATGCATAAAATTGGTTAAAAATGAGGCAATGATCAGAATAATGGCAAACGAAGGTAACACGACGCCCGCTGTTGCCACAATCGCCCCCGGCACGCCTTTGCGCCGGTAGCCGATAAACGTGGCGGTGTTCACGGCAATCACGCCCGGCGTACACTGTCCGATGGCGAAGTAATCCAGCAGCTCGTCCTGTGTGGCCCAATGGTGTTTATCCACAATTTCCCGGGTAAGCATCGGCAGCATGGCATAACCGCCGCCAAAGGTCATCACCCCGATGGTCATAAAGGAGAGTAACAGGTCAAAGTATTCCTTCACAGTGGGATTCCTTTCCATGCGCATATTGGATACAGGCCGCGGAAAAAGCCCCGAACAGGGGAGCGCCTTCCTTCATGCGTTCCGGATGCCATTGCACCCCGTACACAAAGGGTTGCTCCCGATCATAGACGGCCTCGATTACGCCGTCGGCGGCGCGGGCGCATACCGTCAGCTTCGCGGCAAGCCCCTTGATAGCCTGATGGTGGAATGAGTTTACCCCAATGGTTTCCTGCTTAAACACATCGCGCAGGGGGGATTGCGGGTCCAGTTCAATCATATGCGACGCGTAGCGCGAAGGCGAGGTCTGTGAATGCAGAATGGCACGGCTACCGTCCGGCGCGGTGTACTGGGTGGGCAAATCCTGATATAGGGTGCCGCCGAGCGCGACATTCAGCGATTGCAGGCCGCGGCAGATGGCTAAAATCGGCATCTGCCGGCGGTAGGCTTCGGCGATCAGGAACATTTCCAGCTTATCGCGGATCGGGTTCACATGATCCAATCCCGAAGCGGGGGATTCGCCGAATAAAAGCGGATCCACATCGTTCCCGCCGGACAGTAGCAATCCGTCCATATGGTTAAAGCAGATGGCAATTTGCTTCTCGTCCATATCCACGCTCAACAGCACAGGGATCGCGCCTGCCTTCAGCAGACTGGTCATGTAGGCGCGCACGATGTACTGCTTGCTTTCATCCTGTTCCAGACTTCCGGATACGCCGATCATGGGGATCATACCCTCAGGACCTTTCCTTGCAGAGTACCGGTTAGAAATTCGCGTTTCAAACGGCGGAATCCTGCCGCGCGGGCTTGGTTAACGAGCGGCCGCCTGCAGCCAATAGGCGGCAGGCGGCCGGAGTGGCGCGACGGTTTTTCGTTTCGGTTAGGCGCTCTTGATTTCCAGCCACATGGCATTGTAAATCTGGATAAAATCCTGAATGTCCTTGAAGAACTCGCAGCGGTCGATAATGTCCTGCGAGGGGTTCATGGTCAGGTTGTTGATGTAGCCGTCGCCCATAAGTTTGATGGCTTCGGTGTTGGGGGTGGAGTACCAGATTTCGTTGCAGTTGAGCTGCGCGATGTCGGGGCGGCACATGTAGTCGATAAACTTCTCCGCGTTATCTTTGTTTTTTGCCGTGGCGGGGATCACCATGCCGTCCACCCAGATGTTGCTGCCTTCGTCGGGCACCACATAGGCCAGATCGGGGTTCAGACTGATGGCGTACTGGGCGTCGCCGCTCCACACCAGCGCGAGGGCCGCTTCGCCGGCTACCATCTTATCCTTGGTTTCGTCCACTTGATAGGCCTTGACGATGCCGTCCTTTTTCTGCTTAATCAGCAGTTCCTTGGCGGCGTTCAGCTCCAGCGGATCGCGCGTGTTCATGGAATAGCCCAGATACTTGAGCGTGATGCCCAGACAATCACGGATGGAATCCATCATGAACACGTTGTTCTTGTACTGCGGATCAAACAGCGCGCCCCAGCTGGTAATCGGGCCGTTGACCATGGTCTTGTTGTAAAGGATGCCTACGGTGCCCCACATATAGGGCACGCTGTATGCGCCGGTCGGGTCATACGCCGGGTCGCGAAGGTTGGGGTCTATATACTGGAAGTTCGGCACTTTGGTAAAGTCGATGGGGGCCAGC
Source organism: Candidatus Limiplasma sp. (assembly GCA_963666755.2). GTDB lineage: Bacteria > Bacillota > Clostridia > Christensenellales > Aristaeellaceae > CAXXOK01. The sequence continues at coordinate 1,296,217 of CAXXGW010000009.1, read as the reverse complement.
ATGTTTTCGGAGATCATCCGCTCGATGCAGTAATCCGACGGGAACACCACATCAAAGGAGGAGGGGGAGTTGTACACCTTCACCAGCATATCTTCATTGGTGGTGAAGTTCATCATGTTCACGGTGATGCCCGTTTCCGCGGTGAACATATCCAGCGTGTCCTCGCAGATATAGTCCTCCCAGTTGTAAATGTTGACGACCTCCTCGGCCAAGCCCGCAAGGGGCAGGCTGAGCGCCAGCAGAACCAGAATGAGCCAGATCAGACTTTTACGCATGGTCCGATACCTCCCAGATCACAGTTTTTAAGCTCAACGTTACGGCGGTCAGGCCTGCAACTTCGCGGGCCGGCTCGCACGTTTGTTGACAATCAGCAGCAGCGCCAGCAGCGCAAGGAACATGAGCGCGCTCAGGGCATTGAGCGTGGGTTCGATGCCGATTCGCGCCATGGAGTAAATGAGCGTGGACAGGTTTTGCACCATGGGGCTGGTGGTAAAGTAACTGATCACAAAATCGTCCAGCGACAGGGTAAACGCCAGCAGGCAGCCGGTTACGACGCCGGGGCTGATTTCGGGCAGGATCACGTGCAGCAAGGCGTAGGTGGGCGTGGCGCCCAAATCCAGCGCAGCTTCATAGGTGTGCTTGTTCATCTGTTTTAGTTTGGGCAGCACCGACAAGATCACATACGGGGTGTTGAAGGTGATGTGCGCCAATAGCATCGTTACATAGCCACGCTCGATCTTGCTGAACGTGAACAGAATCATCAGGGAAATACCGGTCACGATATCTGGCATGGTCATGGGCAGGTTGGTCATGGTCATCATCAGCGCCTGCGGGCGTTTGCGCATGGCATGGATGCCGATGGCGGCCAGCGTCCCCAGCACCGTGGCGACGATGGCCGCAATCACAGCCACCGAGAGGGTTACGTACAGCGCGCGCATGATGGACTGATCCTGAAACAGCGCCGAATACCAGCGCAGCGAGAACCCTTCCCACTTGGCGCGGCTCTTGCCGGCGTTAAAACTCTGCACAATCAACACCACGATGGGGGTGTACAGAAAAAGCAGGATCAGCGTCAGGTAGGTGCGTTTGAATAAGCGTCTCATACGATCCCACCTCCTTCGCCCTCGGGGTCGGCCTTGCGCAGGATGCTCAGGCTGATGAGGATCAGCACCATCATAATCAGGCTGAGCGCGCTGCCGAGGTTCCAGTTGCCTTCGGTCAGGAAGCGGTTCTCAATCAAATCGCCGAACATCATAGTGTTGCCGCCGCCTAAAATGCGCGGGATAAAGAAGGTCGTGACCGACGGCATGAACACCATGGTAATCCCGGAAATGACCCCCGGAATGCTCAGCGGCGCCGAAACGCGCCAGAAGGTCTGCAAATGGTCGGCCCCCAAATCCTGTGCGGCTTCCAGCAACTTGTGATCCGTTTTGGTGAGCGACGTGTAAATCGGGAACACCATAAACGGCAGGAAGTTGTAGACCATGCCCAGCAGCACCGCACCGTCGTTGTACATCAGCTGTGCGCTGCCGAAGCCGAGCGTTCGCAGCAGGGTGTTAATTAGCCCCTGATCTTCCAGCAGGGTCATCCAGGCGATTGTGCGCAGCAGAAAGTTCATCCACATGGGGATGATAAACAGCACCACCAGTGTGGAGCCAATCTTGATTTCCCGATCCGCCATAAAATAGGCGGCAGGGTAGCCAAGCGCCAGGCAGATGACGGTGCAAAGCAGCGCCATCCAAAGCGAGTAGACCAGAATGCCGATGTTGACCGTGCCGCGCTGCACCAGCACCGCGTACTCCGGGCCCATCTGCTGGTACAGCTGATTGACCGTGTAGTTGCTGTCCCAGAAATTGCGGAAATTATCCCACGTAAAGGCGCCGCCGGCATCGGTGAAGGCGTAATAGGCAATCAGCACACAGGGCACGAGGGTAAACAGCACCATCCACAGCGTATAGGGCGAGGCAAAAAAGGAGCGCTTGATGCCGTTGCTGCGCCGCACCGAAACCACCGCCAGCACAACAAAGCCGATCAGCCCTGCGGCCAGCAGCCACAGCATCCAGGGGGGGACGCTCAGCGTAAGGCTCATTCTTCCAGCGCGCCTCCTTCTTCGATATCCTGTTCGGAGGGCATGGGTTTCATGATGTGGATGTTGTAGGGAACGATGCTTACGCCCACGCGCGAGCCCTGCGGCTGCATGATGGTGGAATGCACCTTAAAGACGGTTTCGCCGACATCGATCATCATTTCGTAATGCACGCCCTTAAACAGCACGCTTTGCACCACGCCGCTGATCTGGCCGATATCCTCGCCCACCACCAGAATATCCTCCGGGCGCACAACGACATCCACCGGCTGATCCTGCCCGAAGCCCTCATCCACGCAGGGAAAGTCAAAGCCCGCGAAATGCACCAGCTCGTCATGCACCATGGTGCCGCGCAGAATGTTGCTTTCGCCGATAAAATCGGCCACGAAGGCGTTGGCCGGCTCATCGTACACACTCTTGGGGTCGCCGATTTGCAGAATACGCCCGTCGCGCATCACCACAACGGTGTCGCTCATGGTCAGGGCTTCTTCCTGATCGTGCGTGACATACAAAAACGTGATGCCCAGCGCCTGCTGCATGCGTTTCAGTTCCAGCTGCATATCCTTGCGCAGTTTCAAGTCCAGCGCGCCCAGCGGTTCGTCCAGCAAAAGCACCTGCGGCTCGTTTACCAGCGCGCGCGCGATGGCCACACGCTGCTGCTGGCCGCCGGAAAGCTGATCGACGCTGCGCTTGCCGTAGCCGCGCAGGTTGACTAGCTCCAGCATTTTTTCCACGCGCCGCCGGATTTCATCGGCAGGCACTTTGGCAATCTTCTGCCCAAAGGCGATGTTCTCGTACACGTTCAGGTGCGGAAACAGCGCGTATTTCTGGAAAATGGTATTCACTTTACGCTTGTAGGGCGGCATGCCTCCGATATCCTTACCCTCAAACAACACCCGCCCGGAGGTGGGGTATTCAAACCCGCCGATGATGCGCAGCGTTGTGGTTTTGCCGCAGCCGCTGGGCCCAAGCAGCGTGACGAATTCTTTTTTGCGGATATACAGGTTGATATCCTGCAGAACCATCGTACCGTCAAAATCTTTGCAGATGTGCTGCAGGTCGATCAGATGCTCTTTCTCAACCATGGGAAGCGCTCCTTTACGGCATGGTGTTCGCCCGCGGCGAAGAATTAAAAACTGGGCGGCGTGCTCACCCATAGGACTTTTGCTCTGGTTTTGCCGTGGTTGGCCAGCGAATGCGTCGTGGAAGGATGGATGCAGAAACTGCCTCCGGTTTTCACGACATATTCCCGTTTCCCGGTGCAAAGGGTAATCCGGCCGGCGAGCACATACCCGAACTCCTCGCCCTCATGCGGGGGCATTACACTGGTTTCGCCGCCCGGTTCCAGCTCCAGCAGGATCGGTTCCATGCTGTTTTTTTGCGCCGTAGGCACCAGCCAGGTAATCTTGCCGTGATGCGCCTCGTCGTCTTCTTTTTCAAACAGGTCGGCAGGGGAAAAGACGACCTTCTCCCGGCTGTCGTCGGCAAAAAAGGTGCGCAGGTCGCTGCCCAGACACTCCAGCATATCCACCAGCGTGGCGATGGAGGGCGACGCCAGATCGCGTTCCACCTGCGAAATGAACCCTTTGCTCAGTTCGCATCGATCCGCCAGCTCCTCCTGGGTCAGGTTGCGACGGATGCGCAACTCCCTGAGTTTTTCCCCGATTTGCATGGTATGCGCCTCCTTGGCCTGGTCGAAAAAGAAGGTTAAGTTTAGTTTCACTAAACTATGAGGCAGGCAATATTAAACCATAAACCGGATGGGCTGTCAATAGTTTTTACAGAATATTCACGTGCCCGCAAAGAAAGACATCGCAAGGGTTTGCACGTTAAAAAGCAGTGAAGAAAATCCGCGTTGTCCCAAATGGATAAACTTGTACGCAAACAGAACAGAACCCGATAAAACAGTCGATTAAAACAGCGTAATCGAAGGAGGTTGGTTCCAGCAAACAGGCATGCAAAAATACGGCTGCGCCAACGGTTGCGGATGTGGCGGGGGAGCCTTCATAAACCCTGCAAGCCGGAAGGCATGGGGGAATGGCTCCATCCATTCCTTCACAGGGATCGAAACGGGCAGAGAAAAGCGGCTGTCTAAAATGACAACCGCGTTCAGGGAGCATTGCTCCTGTGCTGTTTCTTCAGGATTGCAACGGTATGGCTAGGCCTGTCAGCCGAGCTTTGCCAGCTCCGCTTCGATTTGTTCCCGGCTAGCGTAGTTGAGGGGGGAGAAGCGCCCCTTGAGCGCCTGCGTATACTTTTCCTTGGCGGCTTCCCGATCCCCGGCGGCCAGATCATACTGAGCCAGGAAATACAGGGTGTCAATCTGCCCGGGTTTAAGCTCGTGCGCTTTCTCAAAGTATGTACGCGCCTGCTCCGGATCGTTCAGCATCCGGTAGTAGGTCTGGCCAAGGTTGTCCAGCGTGATCGGGTCCTCATCGTCGTACTCCATGCCCTGCTTGTTAAACGCAAGGGCCTTTTCCGTATCGCCCGCCTCGATGTACAGGTAGCCGAGCGTTTCAAAGATCAGCCCGTTTGCTTCCTTGTCATGCTGCCGTTCCAGCAGTTCGATGCCCTTTTGCAGATCGCCTAATTTATAAACGCAAACGGCATAGTTCACGTACAGCTGCCTGCGGCTGTCATCCGTCAGCAGCGGATTATTCTGGTTTTGCACCAGCAGCTCGCGCGCCTTCTGAAACTCGCCTTCGCGGATTAACAGTACCGAATAGCTCAAAAGATAGCGCGGTTCGTTCAAACCGGCTGCAACGGCTTCTTCGTATAGTTTTCTTGCTTCGGCATTGTTGCCGTCGCTCATTTTCTTGGCAGCGCTGCGGGCTTTCATGGATGCGATCAGGTTCATGGCACGTCCTCCTAAGCATTTCCGTCGCCCACGATTTTGCGGCGCAGGCGCGCATAACGGTATTGTAACGCATTTCTGCGGGATTGTACAGTATCGTCCACCCGCAGGGTGGGTTCCGCCGCCAGCAGCAGCGCCTGACGCGTATAGGCCAGCGCCTGCTCGGGGTTGTGCAGCTGATGCTCGCACAGCTTAGCCAGCGCTTCGCACGCATCGATGGGGTGCTCGCCCCGGGCCAGCATGGCGGCATAGAGTTTGGCCGCGCGCTGCGCGTTGCCCTCCCGTTTTTCCTGCGCGGCCAGCGCGGCAAAGGCTTCGCCCCGGCGTGCCGTACCGGCGGCAAGTCGGTAACACTTTTTACTTAGCGCCTCGTCGCCCTGCCGCTTCGCCGCTTTTGCCAGCGAAAGCAGGTCCTCCGGTTCGGCGGGGGTATTTTCCGGCCGGTCAAACGCCATGCACAGGTAGAAAAAAAGTTGCGCAAGGCTGACCACATCCTGCCGGTTATGCGCAAGGATTTGCTCCATGGGCCCAAAATCGTGGTTTTGCAGGTAGCGGAAGAACGTCCGGGGCACCTGCTCCCCCGGCAGATCCTCCTCCCGGGCTACGCCCAGCACCGCCTGCTCCAATCGTTGCAGGGTGCAGCGCCCCAGCCGCAGTTTCCAAACGCGGCGGGCGGGGTGCAGCACATCCGCATGTGCCGTGGGGGAAGGGCGATTCGCAACCCTGTTCATAATAAAGCGGTTTTCCAGCAGCGGAATATCAAATGTGCGGCCGTTAAACGTAACCCACACCGGGAAAGCGCGCATCAGCGCCGCAACCTGCGCGAGCATCGGCTCCTCTTCAGGGTAATCCCGCATCAGGAACTGCTCCACCACAAACTGCCCCTTTGCCAGATACCCGACCCCGACCTGAAAGGCTAGCGTGCCGGCGCCCCCGGCCAGCCCGGTGGTTTCCGTATCCAGAAAGAGCAAATCCTCCGGCTTTACCCCTGTTGGAAACGGGACGCCGAAGATGGTCTGCAGCACCGGCGCTTGCATGTGCCGAAACGACGAAAACGATCCGGCGGAAAAACGTGCGGATACATGGTGGCATTCAGGCACTATGTGCGGGGCTTCCTGGGGCTGCGCAACGGTGGGCTTGCCTGCCGCCGCATCCAGCATGCGCAGTTTTTCCGTCAGGCTTGGCATACGCGTATCAGCTCCCTGAGGATGCGCACGGCGTCTTCCTTGCCATGTGGGCCGACTTCGGTTTCAGGCCCGACACAGCTGGGGCAGCCGCGCTCGCAGGGGCAGGCTTCGATCAGCTGCAGAGCGTTTTCCAATAGCATCTGCTGCATTTCATAGGCTTTTTCGCTCAACCCCACGCCGCCGGGGTACTGGTCATACAAAAACAGCGTAGGTAAATCCGTTGAAGGGGACTTTACCTGATAAACTACCTTGATATCGCGCGGCGCGCACATGAGCAGCAGCGGCGCCACGATTCCAAGCGTGCTTGCGATGCCTACCATCGCACCCTGCAATGCATCGTTGGAAAAACCCTGTGTAAACGCCGGAGGCAGCGCCCACCACATGCCCACGGTGTGCATGTCCGTTTCCGGCACGCGTACGGGGCCGAAGCCGAGGTTCTCGTGTGTGTCGAGCTTCATTTTTTTAAAGATCTTCACGATCGCGGTTATTTTCAGCTCTCCCAGTGTCAGGCAAATGCCGCCCGGAAGCTCCTTTTGCTTGAGCTCGTCCAAAACGCTCAGGCTCACATTCAAATCCGCGTCGGTGTAATAATCGACATCTACGGCGTGGATAAACGCTTTGCAGGCGTCAAAGTCCAGCTTTTCCACCTGATACTGCCGCCCCTCGTGCATGTAAATGGCATTCTCATGCAAAAGCATGGGTACGGTAAAACGGTCCATTTCGCCAATCACGCGATGGTGCGCTGGGTTGGTCGTATCCACAATCACGAAATTTTCCGTCGTGGCGGAGCGCAGGCTGATTTCGCTGGCCGGGAAATCCTCCGCCGACCAGTGGTAACGGCCGCCGACATGCCGCAGGATGGAGGATTCCGTCAGGAAACCAAGAAATTGCTCCGTATCCGCAACGTTTCCGAAAACTTCACCGTCGTTAAAAGGCAGCTCATACGCGGCGCACTTGATGTGCGAAAGCAGGATGTACAGGTTGTCCGGGTGCAGCAGCGCGTGTTCCGGCGACTGGCGCATGAAGTATTCCGGATGGTTGACGATATACTGATCCAGCGGCGCGGAGGAGGCGACCAGTACCGTCAGCGCCGTTTCCCTGCGACGCCCGGCGCGCCCGGCCTGCTGCCAAGTGCTGGCGATGGTGCCGGGATACCCGCACAGCACGCACGCGGACAGCGAACCTATATCAATGCCTAACTCCAGCGCGTTGGTGGAAACCACCAGATCAATTTCGCCCGCGCGCAGGCCGCGCTCAATTTCACGGCGCTCGCTGGGCAGGTAGCCGCCCCGGTAGCCGCGCACCCTGCCGGAAAACCCGTACGGATCGCGTACCTGCTCCTTGAGGGTACGAGTAATGACCTCCACCTGCACGCGACTTTTCGCAAATACGATGGTAGAGATGCCGTTGGCCAGCAGTTGACTGGCCAGATCGCGCGTTTCGTTTACCGCGCCGCGCCGGATGCCCAACTGGCGGTTGATGACCGGCGGATTGTAGAAAATCAGATTCCGTTCGCCTGTCGGCGCGCCGTTATTATCGATTTTACGTACATTGCGCCCGGTCAGGGTATGGGCCAGCTCGTCGGGGTTGGCGATGGTCGCGCTGCACAGGATAAAGCGCGGGTGACTGCCGTAAAACGCGCAAAGCCGCAGCAAACGGCGCAGCACGTTGGCCAGATTGCTGCCGAACACCCCGCGGTAGGCGTGGATTTCGTCAATCACGATGTATTGCAGATTTTCAAACAGCTTGACCCATTTGGTATGATTGGGCAGGATGTTGGCGTGCAGCATGTCCGGGTTGGTCACGACAATATGCCCTGCCTGCCGGATGGCCTTGCGCGCGGCGTTTTGCGTATCGCCGTCGTAGGTATAGGCCTTCACGTCCACGCCCAGTGCCTCGATCAGCTCGTACAGTTCGCTCGCCTGATCGGCGGACAGGGCTTTGGTGGGGAACAGGTATAACGCCCGCGCGTCCGGATTCCGTAAAATTGCGGTCAGCACGGGCAGGTTATAGCAGAGGGTCTTGCCGCTGGCGGTGGGGGTGACGACGACAAAATCCTCCCCTTGCCGCGCGGCGGCAAAGCTCTCTGCCTGATGGGTATAAAGCCGGTGCACGCCGCGACGGCGGAGCACCGCCTGAATGCGTTCGTCCAGTTCCGGAGGAAAATCCACGTAACGCCCTTCGGTGGCGGGCAGGGTGATCCAGGCCGACACGTTCTGCATAAACGCAGGGTCGGCTTTCCAGTGGCTCACAAGCTGATCGACGTTCACGGGTTTCCCTCCCGAAACAGCCCGGCACGCGAAAGGGCGCGCCGGGCGGCGTGATAGGGTCAGGCCTGTTGGGTGGCTTCGGGCAGCGGGGTCACGATCGGCTCCTTGGTGAAGGTAATCTTCCCCTCGGAGGCGTGCAGGCGCACCGTATCGCCCAGCTGTACCCGGCCGGAGATAATCTCCTCGCTGAGCGCATCCTCCACGGTACGCTGGATGGTGCGCCGCAGGGGCCGTGCGCCATAATTGGCATCGTAGCCTTCGGTAGCGAGCAGCGCAATCACATCCTCGTCGTAGCGGAGGGTCATGCCGCGCTCCTGCAGACGCTTGGCCACGCTGGCCAGCATCAGCCCGGCAATCTTGCGGATATCGTCCGGTTCCAGCGCGTGGAACACAATCAGGTCGTCCACACGGTTGATGAACTCGGGGCGGAACACGTCCTTCACCTCGGCCATGACGCGTTCCTTCATGGTTTCATAATCGCGCACGGTTTCCACTTCGCTGCCGAAGCCCAGCGACCGTGTGCCGGTAATGCTATGGGCGCCTGCGTTGCTGGTCATGACGATAATGGTGTTCTTGAAGTTGACCACGCGCCCGTCACTGTCGGTCAGGCGACCGTCTTCCAGAATTTGCAGGAGGATGTTAAACACATCCGGGTGCGCCTTCTCCACCTCATCAAACAGCACAACGCTGTAGGGCTTCTGGCGTACCTTCTGGGTCAGCTGACCGCCTTCTTCATAGCCCACGTAGCCCGGAGGCGAACCGATCAGGCGGGAGACACTGAATTTCTCCATGTACTCGCTCATGTCGATGCGGATCAGCGCGTTCTCGTCGCCAAACATCGCCTCGCCCAACGCGCGGCACAGCTCGGTTTTCCCGACGCCCGTCGGCCCCAGGAAGATGAACGACCCAATGGGGCGCTTGGGGTCTTGCAAACCGGCGCGCGCACGGCGCAGCGCGCGGCTGACGGCGCTGATGGCTTCTTCCTGCCCGACGACGCGCTGGTGCAGGATTTCCTCCAGATGCAGCAGGCGTTCCGTGTCGGCCTCGGTCATTTTCTTAACGGGGATGCCCGTCCAGCTGGCCACGATCTGCGCGATATCTTCATCGGTCACGATGTCCTGACTGCTGCTCTTGCGGCTTTCCCATGCGGCGCGTTTTTCGGCGATCAGCTCGCGCAGCTTGTGCTCCTCGTCGCGCAGCCCGGCCGCTTTCTCAAAATCCTGATGGGCAACGGCTTCGTCCTTCTCCATCTTGAGGGTTTTGAGGCGCTCTTCCTGCTCCTTCACATCCGGCGGCGCAGTAAAGCTGCGCAGCCGCACACGGGATGCGGCCTCGTCCATCAGGTCGATGGCCTTGTCCGGCAGGAAACGGTCGCTGATGTAGCGATCGCTCAGGCTCACGGCGGCGCTGAGGGCCTCGTCGGTAATCTGCACCTTATGGTGCGCCTCGTAACGGTCGCGCAGACCCTTGAGAATGGCAAGCGCCTCCTCGGGGCTTGGCTCGCCAACCTTCACGGGCTGGAAGCGGCGCTCCAGCGCGGCATCCTTTTCGATGTTCTTGCGGTACTCGTCGATTGTAGTGGCGCCGATGCACTGCAGCTCGCCGCGCGCCAGCGCAGGTTTCAGGATATTGGCGGCATCCATGCTGCCTTCGGCCTTGCCCGCACCAATCAGCGTGTGGAATTCGTCGATAAAGAGAATCACGTTGCCGCGCTTCTTGACTTCTTTGATGGTATCCTTGAGGCGCTCCTCAAACTCGCCACGGTACTTGCTGCCCGCGATCATGCTGCCCAGATCCAGCGAGAAGAGCCGCTTGCCGGTCAGGGTTTCGGGTACCTTGCCCGCCACAATCAGTTGCGCCAGCCCTTCCGCCACGGCGCTCTTGCCGACGCCCGGCTCGCCGATCAGCACGGGGTTATTCTTGGTGCGGCGGCTCAGAATTTGCACAATACGCTCGATTTCGTTCGAGCGGCCGATTACGGGGTCCAGTTCGCCGTCCTGTGCGGCCTTGGTCAGGTCGCGGCTGTACTTGTCCAGCACCGATTCGCCGCTGTTCTGGTGCTTGGCGGGGTCTGCCGAGGGCGCATCCTCGCCGGAGGTATCCGGCTGCGCGCTTTGCATGGCCTCGGTCAGCCCGCGGGTCAGCGCGTCAATATCTACGCCCATTTCCCGCAGCAGGTTTACGGCCACGCCTTCTCCTTCATGCAGGAGCGCCAACCAGAAATGTTCGGTGCCCACGAAGGTCTGCTGCAGCTTTTTGCTCTCGGCAATGCTGCCTTCCAGGATTTTTTTACTGCGCGGGGTCAGTTCCAGCATACCGCTCACAGGGCTGTCGCCCTCGCCGACCAGCTCGCGGATTTTCTCCATGGCGCTGTCATAAGTGACGCCTTCTGGTAAAAGCCGTTCCAGCATCGGGCCTGGCTCCTTAAGCAGCCCCAGCAAAAGATGTTCGGTGCCTACGTAATGCTGTTTCAGCGCCACGGCGGCCTGTTGCGCATAGGCTACGGCCTGTTGTGCGCGCGGGGTAAACCGTCCAAAAATCGCCATATTTAGTCCTCCTTGGCGTTCAGCTTCGCCTGAATGATGACACAGCGCGCCTGTTCGGCGCTGCCAGTGTTGGGATGGGTTTGTTGAAAAATACGGGCGTGCGCGTCCTGTGCGATGGTTAACAGATCATCCACCGCCGCAAGCGGCACGGGCAGCTTGCCCAGCGCCGCGCCAAGGCGCAAGTTGCTCCAATGCTCCATAAACTCGCTTGCAGGCATCTGCTGCGCATAGCGCAGTACGCCGTAGCTGCGCCAAAGGGTATCCTGCAAATCCAGCCCCTCTTGTGCGGCGCTTTTACGCAGGCTTCTTTCCATGTCGATCAGCTGCTGGCCGACGGCTGTGACGGCCTCCAAAATTTCATCCTCCGTGCGGCCCAGCGTAACCTGATTGCTGACCTGATATAAATCGCCCAGCGCTTCGCTGCCCTCGCCATAGATGCCGCGGATGGTCAGCCCTACCTTGGCGACGGACTGGGTCACATCGCCCATTTTCTTGAAGCGGGTAAGCATCGGCAGGTGCAGCATGACGGATGCGCGCATGCCCGTACCTGTGTTGGTGGGGCAGGCGGTCAGGTAACCCAGTTGCACGTCAAAGGAAAAGTCGCAAACCTGCGAAAGCTGATCCTCCGCATGGAAAGCCAGGCGCGCCGCATCCTGCAGGGCCAGCCCGTTCAGCATGGCCTGAATGCGCAGGTGATCTTCCTCGTTGACCATGACGCTCACCTGCCGGTCGTCCCGCACGAGTGCGGCGCCGGTTTCGCTGTTTTGCAGCAGGTCGCGGCTGATCAGGTGCTGCTCCATCAGCGACAGGCGATCGATCTTGGTCATATCGCGCAGCGCAAACAGGTTATAATGGCCCTGCTCCGCGGCGTCGGCCGCGCCCAGCGCCTGCCGCGCACGGTTGATGCACAGTTGCGCGTTTTCCGGGTTCTGCGCGTTTGAAAAGGGCAGGTCGTGGTAATTTCTTGCCAGCCGTACCCGGCTGGACACCACGATATCTTCGTTTGTATCGCTCATTGCGGGTTCACCTCGGCATTCTGTTTGTCCAAAAGCGCGCGGATTTCGTCACGCAGGGTGGCGGCTTCTTCAAAGTTTTCCACCGCGACCGCCTGTTCCATCCGGGTTTTCAGCGCCAGAATGGATTGCTCCAGCGTGCAGAGTTCCTTCTGGGCGGCGGGCACCCTTCCAGCGTGCTGGCTGCGGCCGTGTACCCGCAAAAGCAGGGGCTTAAGCTGCTCGGAAAACGCCTCGTAACACTTGGCGCAACCGAGTTTGCCGGTATTTTGAAATTCTTCATAGGTGAGGCCGCAGGCTTCGCAGCGCAGGGTTTCCTCCTGACTGGGGGAGCGGGATAAAAGGCTCAGCAATGAGCTGAGAAAGGTGGACATATCGCCTTTGGCAAAGCTGGTTTCCATCTTTTCCACGCAGGCCTGACAGAGGTGCCGCACGGTGGTGCCGTTGCCGCTCCAAACAGTAATAAGCACGGTGGCGGGGTTCTGGTGGCATTCTTCACACAGCATCGTTATGGCTCCTTTCAGTTTCCGGAGATTTTGCTCTTGCGGGCAACCTCCAGCAACATCGATTTCAGAATCCGGGCGCGCAGCGCGTCCTTGAGGGCAGCGGGCACCGGCAGGGTAAAACAGGTTTCGCAGATGGCTGCCTTCATGATGGCGGCCTCATCCTGTGAAATCAGCTCCCGCTCGTGCAGCTGCGTAATCAGGTGTTCCGATTCCAGCGAGGTAATGGTGTCGCCCACACGCTCGTGCAGCAGGTAGATCAGCTGCTCGCTGGTATCCTGCTCCATGCGGAAAATGCGGATATACCCGCCGCCGCCGCGTCGGCTTTCGATTATGTAGCCGTGATCGGGCGTGAAGCGCGTCGCCAGGACATAATTGATCTGCGAGGGGGCGCAGTTAAAATACTGCGCCAGTTCATTGCGCTTGAGCTCCACCTCCTGCTCGTCCTGGGTGAGCATGGTTTTGATGAATTGCTCGATCGCATCGCTTAATCGCATTGGAAAGACCTCCCTCGTCAAAGAAATTGACCATCTTTGACCATTCCATTTTATCACGGGTCGATTCAAAACGCAATGGGGGAAACCCGATCCGTGGAAAGGTTTGGGCAAGGACTGTCCGCTCCGCTTTCAGTATACCGCAAAGCGCAGAATTTGAAAACATATGTTCGCTTGTTTTTGCATTTTGTTTCAAAGAAAACCCTCGCTAGAAGCAAAATCAAGAACGCAGAAGAACAAGCTACGGATTTCCATCGAAACGTGAGCTGGTGGGGGAACGCGTACCGAAACGTAAGGATTGATTATGCCCACATCCCATCGGGAGGCAGAAACAAGTTGGCCGCCGCACATTGCTGTACGACGGCCAAAAGAGTTTGCTGCCGATGGAATCACGGAGTGGGCTCGGTCTGCCCGGCCTGCGAGGTGGCATAGGCCAGCAGTTCGCTCCAAAGCGGGTGTGTCTTGTCCAGCACAAGTGTTGCCTTGTCGTTCAGCGCGGTTTCCAGCGCCTTCAGCGACCGCCAGTAGCTGTAAAACTCCGTATCGGCGCTGTAGGTCTGGGCATAAATCGCCATGGACTGTGCTTCTGCGTCGGCACGCACCTGACCGGCCTCGCTGATGGCAGTTGCCTCAATGCGCCGCGCTTCCAAGTCGGAGGCCGAAACCGCCTTGCGGTACTCTTCCTCGCCTTCGCTGCGCAGCTGCTGGGCTACCTTGGCCCGGTCGGCCTGCATGCGCGCGTAGGTGCTTTCGAGGTTTGCGTTGGGCAGGATGGTGCGGTGCACCTGAATATCCTTGACCTCGATGCCGCGGGGCGCCATATCCTCATTTACCGTCAGCAGGCCCTTGGCAAGCGCGGCATTAAGCGCATCCTTGTTGCTGACGAAATCCTCCGCCGGCATCCGGTTGATGGCTTGCACAATGACCGGGTGGATCAGGTTATCCAGCTGATTCTCGGCGCTGACCATGTTGCCCAGCTTGAGGCTGAACAGCGCGGGGTCGGCAATATACCACTGGGCATAGGTCTGCACATAGTACTGCTTCTTTTCCGCGGTGTTGACGACCTCGCTGTCGCTTACATAGGTGTACAGGCGCGAGGAGTAGGTTTCCACCTTATCCACAAACGGCACCTTGAAATGCAGCCCGCTGCCGACCTCAATGCGCACGCCCTCAGTCAGCGTGATTTCATCCTTGAGCAGCTCGGCATACCGGTCATGGAAATCGTTCTGTCGGTTGATGACGATGCGCTTAATCACCCCAAAGCGGCTGACAACGCTCTGCTCCGCCTCGCCGACGATAAACAGGCTTTCGTTCAGCAGGATAATCACTGCCAGCAGAATCACGCCGATCAGAACGAGTTTCCATTTATTGCGCTGCATGGTTTCCTTCAGAACGGCGCTGGTGTAGTTGATGGGTCGATCACTGTTCACGGCTCCTGCCCCCCTTCCAGCACGGCTGCCGCGGTTTGGGTCGATTGTTCGGGATCATTCAGATCCAGAATTTTAACGACCTCGCTCTGGTTGTCCGCCACGATGATGCGCCCGCTGTTGGAAAGCACCTTCTCCAGCGTTTCAATCAGCAGACGGCGGCGGGTGACTTCCGGCGCGACCTGGTACTCCTGATATACGGCTTTGAACACCGCCGTATCGCTCTGCGCCTTGGCGATCAAGTCCGCTTTATACGCTTCGGCTTGCTGTACGGTTTCATAGGCGTTGCCGCGCGCCTTGGGTAGGATTTCGTTTTTATACTTCTCCGCTTCGTCCAGGCGCTTGGTCTTTTCGTTCTTGGCGTTGTTTACATCCTCATAGGCAGAGGATACGTCCGACGGTACGGTAATGTTCTGGATGCGCACGTCGTTGATTTTGACGCCCATATCATAGGTGTCGATCAGCGCCTGAAAATCGGGCAGTACTTGTAGCTCGATTTCCTCCTTGTTCAGCAGCGCGTCGTCCAGCGGGCGGTTTTGCACGTTGCGGCGGATGACCGCCTCAAACGCGAGCTGCAGGGTGCCTTCCGGATCGTCCACATCGTAGTGGTACTGTTTCACATCCCGGATGGTGTACTGGTAGATAGCCTCAATGGAGACGATACTGTTGTCGTTGGTCAGCATCACGCCCTCGTTGGTTTCATCCACGTACTGGGCGGCGCGGCCTGCGGTGCCCTGTTGTGTGGTGCGAAAACCGTACTCCTTGGTATGGATGGTGGTTACACTTTCGCTGACCACGTCCTGCACCAGCGGGATGCGCCAGTACAGCCCCGGGCCATTGACGCCGGTTACGCTGCCAAAGGTGATGACCAGCGCCTGCTCGCCCTGACCCACGCGGTAGAAGCTTGTGGAAGCCAAAATGACGACCACGCCCAACAGCACCAGCAGGATCAGCGGTAGAATTTTGGGTTTATGTTCCATGGTTCGACTCCTTTCGGACTGAGGTTGGCATCCTTACCCTACCATAGCGCAGGGCCGGCGTACCGGCCGGGTGCCTAAACGGTACCGCCCAGCGTTTCAACGCCGCGCTATGGGGTTCCAAAGCAAGGATCATTTCGGTCGTGCCGGTCAGGCGGTTTCCTGTACAATGGGCAGCCGCACCAGGAAGGTGGTGCCCTCGCCCTCCTTGCTGCGCACAGTCATGCGGCCTCCGTGGGCTACCACAATAATACGCGCGATCGACAACCCCAACCCGTGCCCGCTGGACTGTACCTTGCGCGCCTTGTCGCTGCGGTAGAAACGGTCGAAAATCCGTGGCAGTTCTTCGGCGCTCATGCCCTGCCCCGTATCGGTAACAGACAGAATGCAGTCCTTATCGCTGTTTGCCAGCCCCAGCGTGACCTTACCGCCCGCGGGCGTGTACTTGATGGCGTTATCCACCAGGATGCGCATCAGCTGTTTGAGCATCCCCTTATCGCCGCGAATGCTGCTGTGCTGCAGCGGCGAAAGCTCGAAGGTGTGAACCGTGGACAGGAGCTTGGCGTCGCGGTGCACGGCGCTCATGATCTCCGCCGGGTCGAACACTTCCATTTCCAGCATTAGGGTCTTTTTATCATGCCGGGCCAGGAACAGCAGGCGTTCGACCAGCTCCTTCATGGAGGCGGTTTCCTGCGCGATGGCGGTAATGCCCTCGTCCAGCACTTCTTTGTCGGTTTTGCCCCAGCGTTCCAGCATGCTGGCGTAGCCCTGAATGACTGCGATGGGCGTTCGCAGCTCGTGGGATGCATCGCTGACAAACTGCTTCTGGCTGTTGTAGCTGTGCTCGATCCGGTCCAGCATACTGTTGATGACCGCCGCCAGATCCTTAAGCTCGTTTTTGGTGCCCGCAATGTTGATGCGGTTGCTCAGGTTGTTGGCGCTGAGCGTTTCGGCCGCCTGCGTCATATCCGCAATGGGCTTGAGCACAGTTTTGTTGAGCCGGTAACGGTGCCGCAGGAAGTACACCACGCGGTACAGATCAAAGCATATTAGCGCCCAGAAGAGCAAGCCGTACACATACAGCGCCTCGTCCAGTGAAAAAGCGACCACCAGCCCGCCGCGCACCGTATTGCGGTACCATAGCACCTGCAGCCCCTGCAGGCTGTCCATCTGTGAAAAGGCCAGCCGTACCGTGTCCATGAAACCTTCAAAACTGTCCGGATACGGCTCCGCCAGCAGATACGCCTCGTGTACGGGCAGCCGTTCCAGCTGTTCGGGCGCGTAGTACAAGCCTTCAGAGGGAGTTTGGGCTACGATGGCATCCATGGTACGATCCACCATTGGCAGCTGCGCCACGGCAAACACCACGGTAAACACCAGCAGAAAGAAGAACGTGGTGCGCAGCATCTGTGCGCCGCTGTAGATCGCAATGCGCAGCGAAAGCGAAAACCGCAGATTGCTTAAAAGCATCCGCGCCCAGTTGGTAAAAAAGGAAGCCAGTTTGGAAAACCCACGGCCCGTGGTTTCGGCGCGCAACTCGGCGCGTTCCGAGGCGCGGCGCTGCGCCTCCTGACGGCGCGCCTCCCGCTCCTTATGCTTGCGGCTCATAGCGGAACATATAGCCGACCGAGCGGATGGTATGGATGGTTTTTACATGATAGCGGTCGTCGATCTTCTGGCGCAGGTAACGGATATACACATCCACAATGTTGGTATCCCCGGCAAAATCATAACCCCAGACGTTTAAAAGCAACTCGTCGCGGGATACGGCGGCGTGCTCATGCTGCCACAAGTAATGAAGCAGATCGAACTCCTTTTTTGTCAGCGCAATCGCCTCCCCGGCAAAGCTGGTGCTGTAACTGGCGGGTTCCAGCCGCAGTGGCCCGGCAGCCAGCGCCTCGCTGCTCTCGCTGCGATCCACGCGGTGCTTTTTCAGGCTTACGCGGATGCGCGCCAGCAGTTCCTCAATGGCAAAGGGTTTGGTCATATAATCGTCCGCGCCCATATCCAGACCCATGACCTTATCGCTCACATCGTCCTTGGCAGTAAGCATAATAATGGGGATATCGCTTTGCTGGCGCAGGCGGCGGCAAACCTCGATGCCGCTTAGCTCCGGCAGCATCAGGTCAAGGATGAGCAAATCCGGCTGCCAGCTTTCGCACAGGGCAAGGCCCGAACGCCCATCAAAAGCCGTTTGCACCTCGTACCCCTCATGCTTAAGCTCCAACTCCACAAAGCGGGCAATTTTGGTTTCGTCTTCAATAATCAGGATTTTACTCACATCCACCCCTCCGATACGGACAGTATAGCAGAAAATTCCTTCCGACGACAGCCGCCGCCGGAAGGAAAAGCGTGCGCGGCGGGGGAGGGAGCAAGTCGCATCTCCTCCGCCTGCGCATACCGAGCGGCTTTATTGAATTTCCGCCTCATGGTAGCCGTCGCGGGTTTCCGAAACCCGCACGCTGCCTTCGTCAGAAAACTGCACATTGACAGGCGTGGTGCCGCTAGCGGGGCTTTCGCTGCGCGTTTCCGTTTCAGGGGCGCGCTGCGTCTGCTCTGGGGCATCGGCCTGCTTGCTGCAATCGTGGGCGAAGGTGTTAACGGTATTGCGCACGTTGTCCCCCGCGCGGTGCAGCATCGTTTCCAGCGTATCCTGCGAAAAGGCGCTGCTTTCGCGGTCGGTCGTAATACGGTAGCCAAGTACCAGCGCGACCAGCGTGCCGATCACCACCAGCCAGGGCGCGGTAAACAGCGCAAAGATCAGGAACAGCACCGACAGGTTCAGCACTGTGACGTCGCCCTTGCGCATCACAACCCGGAAGCGGAACAGCGCGTCAAACAGCGAACGGTGGCGGCGGCTGTGCGCGCCGTACGTTTTCTGGTTGGGCACATCGCGGATGCGGCCGTTTTTTTCCAGATCGACCAGCGAGCGGGCCAGGCTGCCGTTGTGATACTCCAGCAGGTTTACCGCTTCTTCATAGCTGATGCCGCTCTTTTGGCGGAGAATTTCAATATCTGCAATCGTATATTGTGCCATGGGGATGCCCTCCTTGTTTGGCCGGTTCACTTTGGAACACGCTCATCATACCATACCACAGCCCAAAACGCTTGAGAAATACCTGACGCTTTGATGAGAATTTCATGAGAGGGTAACCTTCCGTGGTTTAACCGAAACGTGTGTCATGTTTGAGAATTTTGGATGCAACAGATTGACGGAAAACGACATTTTTGTTATGATATTATCCGTTTCCTGACCCGTAAGGACTGCCCTAGCCCGACCCCAACCCGACGCCCCGTAAGGAGGAGCACTCTATGGCCTTTTGGATTATGACAGACGCTTGTTGCGATCTGCCCTTTGACTACATTCAAAAACAGCAGCGGCTGCACATCGTGCCGATGTCTTACCAGATTGCGGGTAATGTGCAGGAGATTGATCTTGCCGACCCGACGCTGGCCGGGCGCGTGCAGCAATTTTACGCAAAGCTGACCGACGGCGCAGTTGCCACAACCTTTCAGGTGAACCAGCAGGAGTGGGTGGATCACGCAACCCCGTTGCTCGCGCAGGGGGACGATGTGCTGCTGCTGGTTTTCTCCTCCAGCCTGAGCGGCATGTACCAGACCTCCAAGGCGGCGGAGGAAGAACTGCGCAAGACCTTCCCGGAGCGCAAAATCTACACGTTTGACACCCGCAGCGCAAGCCTCGGCGAAGGGCTGCTGGTGCATTACGCCCTGCAGTACCGCGACGCGGGCCACACCATTGAGGAAACCTACCAATGGGTGAGCGAGAACGCGCAGCGCGTAATCCACTGGTTTACAGTGTCCGATCTGCACTTCCTGCACCGGGGCGGCCGCCTGTCCGCCACGAGCGCCTACCTGGGCAGCATTCTGAAAATCAAGCCGGTGCTGAATGTGGACCCCAAGGGGCGGCTGGTGCCGCGCATGAAGGTGCAGGGGCGTAAGCACAGCCTCAAAGCCCTCTTTGACATGGTGGAAACGTATGCCTTCGAGCCGGAAAAGCAGACGGTGTTCATCAGCCACGGCGATGCCGAAAAAGACGCTCTCTGGCTGGCCGATCGTTTGCAGAGCAAGCTGCATGTGCCCCATGTGCTGCTTTCGCAGATCGGGCCGATCGTCGGCTCGCACGCCGGCCCGGGCACGGTCGCAGTGTTTTTTATGGGCAAGGACGGCGCAGGCCGTCTGGAAGCCGTCGAAGCGAAATAACGGAACCAACAGCAAAGCCCCCGCGATGAAAACCATCGCGGGGGCTTTGCTGCAAAACAGTCAAGCGGATTATCCTGCCTGCGGCTGGTTAAGACTGTCCTTGAGCAGATACCGCTTTCCGTACAGGGTCAGTTCCAGCGGCTCGCCGTGCAACAGGCACACCGTTACGCCGCTCTGCTCCGTCTCCACACGGATCACCCGTTTGCGGTAGGCAAACTGGAAGGAATACCCGGCCCAGCCGTCCGGCACAAACGGGGCAAGGGCCAGCCCATCGGCGGTACGCATGCCTGCAAAGCCCTGCACAATTGCAAGCCAGCTGCCCGCCATGCTGGTAATGTGCAAACCGTCCTCTGTGTCGTGGTTCAGGTTATCCAAATCCAGCCGGGCAGTACGGCGGTACAGCTCCACAGCCTTGTCCCGGTAGCCGATTTCCGCCGCGAGGATGGCGTGCACGCAGGGGGAGAGGCTGCTCTCGTGCACGGTCATGGGCTCGTAGAAATCAAAGTTGCGCCGCTTGGTATCCACATCGTAGAGAGCGTCGAAAAAGTACAGCCCCTGCAGCACGTCCGCCTGTTTGATGTAGCAGGAGCGCAGGATTTTATCCCACGACCAATGCTGGTTAATGGGCCGCTCCTCCGGGGGGATCGCGTCCGCAGGTTGCAGGTCTTTATCCAGATAGGTATCCTGCTGCACAAAGATGCCGCGCTGCGCGTCCTCCGGGTAGTACATCTTCGCGGAGATTGCCCGCATGGTAGCCAGCTCCGCTTCGGTCACGCCCAGCTCGGCACAGCGCGCTGCCCCGGCCTTGTCACAGGCATCCGCAAAGTAAGTCAGGCACCAGGCGGCAATACGGTTGGTGTACCAGTTATTGTTTACGTTATTCTCGTACTCGTTGGGGCCGGTTACGCCGTGGATCATATAACGCTGGGCGTTTTGGCTGTAATGGACGCGATCCGCATAAAAACGCGCGATGCCGCACAGCACATCCAGCCCCTCGTGGGTCAGGTAGGTCTCGTCGCCGGTATAGGCGGTGTACTGGTAGATGGCGTAGGCAATGGCGCCGTTGCGGTGGATTTCTTCAAACGTGATTTCCCACTCGTTATGACACTCAACGCCGTTAAACGTGACCATCGGGTACAGCGCGCCCTTGAGGCCCTGCATCCCGGCGTTGTGGTAAGCGCCGTCCAGTTGCATCCGGCGGTACAGCAATAGCTGACGCGCCACATCCTGCCCCGCGATGGCCATATAGACGGGAAAGCAAAACCCCTCGGTATCCCAGTAGGTGGCGCCGCCGTATTTTTCGCCGGTAAACCCTTTGGGGCCGATGTTCAGGCGTGCGTCCTCGCCCGTATAGGTGCTCAGCATCTGGAACAGGTTAAAGCGGATGCCCTGCTGGGCGGCGTCGTCGCCGCGGATTTCCACATCGCAGGTATCCCAGCGGGCTTTCCAGGCTGCCGTGTGGTCGGCCAGCAGAGCTTCAAAGCCCACTTCCCGTGCGCGCGCCGCCGCCTTGAGGGCCATGGTCATGAGCAGCTCTTCCGCCTCGTCGCGGCTGGTAAAACACAGGGCGAATTTTTCCAGCGTTGCGGTTTCGCCGGGCTTCAGCTCGCCCTGATAGGCAGCCTCTACATAGCCTTCTTCCCGCAGGTGGGTGTCCAGTTCCAGTCCATCCGCCCAGCAGCTCATCGCGGCGGCAACGGCAAAGCGTGGTGTGCCGAAAGGATTCTCCTTGGTTTTAGTCAGCAAACCGAGCGCGTCTTCGGTTTCCTCTTCCTCCAGCATGTCCCAGAAGATTTCGTTGTAGTTGCTGTCCAGGTTATGCACATGCGCGTCCAGGTAGGGGCGCATAGTTACGCGCGCCGCAAAGCGTGGCGTAACGGCATAGGAAACGGCCAGCAGCTCCTTTTGCGCAAGCGACACAAAGCGCCTGACCCGCACCTCCACCGCGCCGCCCGGCAGCATCGCCGTAAAGGTACGCAGCACAACACCCGTGCGCAGATCCAGTTCCCGGTAATAATCCTGAAAGGCACACCGGGCAAGGTCCAGCGGCTCGCCGTCGATCTCCACATGGATGCCCATCAGGCGCACGGCGTTAATCGCCTTGCCAAAATACTGCGGGTAGCCGTTTTTCCACCAGCCAACGCGCGTTTTATCCGGAAACCACACGCCGCCCACATAGGTGCCGATGTGCGTGTTGCCGGAAAAATCCTCTTCGAAATTGCCGCGCATGCCCATATACCCATTACCCGTGGAGGTCAGGCTTTCCGACAGCCGCACCGTATCGGCTTCGAAGCTGTTTTCAGCCACTTTCCAAGGATACACCCCAAACGCCATACCGTCGCCTCCCGCATTGTGCAATCGTTTGCGTTCACTGTGTACAGCATAGCGGATTTTTCCGAAAATGTCAAGGCGATTTTCGGCTTCTGCGCTAACCTGCCCTATGGCGTAAGGTCGGCACACCCGTTGCCCGGGGGGGAGCGGCATGTTATAATGAATGGAAACGAAACGCAAGGAGGAATCATCCATGCGAACGCATATCCGGAACGTCACGCTGACCCCCGGCGCCGACGGCGGCGACCATCTGCGCTTTATCCCCAATGCCGAGGTGCAGATCGACGGTACGCGCATTGTCTATGCGGGGGAGAGCGCCTCCGCTCCGGCCTTTACTGCGGATCAGGTGATTGACGGCACAAATTGCCTCTGTATGCCGGGGCTTGTGAACCTGCATACGCACACGCCCATGACCTTCCTGCGCAGCGTAGGCGCCGATCTGGCGTTGGACGATTGGCTGCACAAGGCCGTTTTTCCGCTGGAAAAACAGTGGACGGATGCGCTGATCCGCACAGCGACGGATTTAGGCTGCATGGAGATGCTGCGCTTTGGCACCACAGCGTTTAACGACATGTATTTCCATACCGACATTATGGCGCAGGCCGTTGCCGAAAACGGAATGCGCGCCCTTCTGGGGCACGGCATCGTGGATTTTGACGAGAGCTGCTCCGATATGGTCGAAGGCGTAGCTATGGCGGAAAAATGGAACCATGCCTGCGATGACCGTATCCGCTTCTCCCTTGCGCCGCATTCCGAAGGCGCCACAACCCCCAAGCTGATCCGTAAGGTGGCGGATACAGCCCGGCAGATGGGCTTGCCTGTACACATCCACGTCAGCGAAACGGATTTTGACCTGCAGGGTTGCCTGCAGCGCCGCGGCGTTACGCCGCCCGCGTATCTGGAGCAGATGGGCCTGCTGGACGGCCCGGTAATCGCCGCGCATTGCGTGTGGTTTAACGACGCGGATATCGCGCTGTTTCAAAAGCACGGCGTAACCATTGCTCACAACCCCGTCAGCAACCTGAAACTTGCCAGCGGCGTGGCGCCGATCGCCAAGATGCTCAAGGCAGATTGCAAGGTTGCGCTGGGCACCGACGGCGTGGCCAGCAACAACAACCTGAACCTGTGGGAAGAGATCAAGCTGATGCCGATGCTGCAAAAGGGCGTCACGCTGGACCCGACCGTCGTCAGCCCCGCGCAGACGTTCGCTGCAGCCACTGTCGTCGGAGCCAAAGCGCTCGGGTATACCGATCTGGGGTTGCTTAAGCCCGGCTATCGGGCCGATCTGGTGCTGCTGGATTTGAATGTGCCGCACATGACCCCCGCCACCGATCTGGAAGCCAACCTGATCTATGCCGCGCAGGGGGGCGACGTACGCCTGACCATGGTGGACGGCCGCGTGCTCTATCAGGATGGGCAATATGCCACCCTCGACCGTGATTCTCTCCTGCGCAGCGCGCGGGAAGGCGCGCAGGAGATGCGCAGCCGCATGGAACGCGCCTGATGATCGGCGGACTGCGTGTATGAAAATTCTGGTTGTTTGCCAGCACTACTGGCCGGAACCCTTCCGCATTACGGAAATTTGCGAAGCACTGGTGGCGCGCGGGCATCAGGTAACCGCCGTCGTGGGGTTGCCCAATTATCCGACAGGAATCATCCCCACAGAGTACAGGCACTTTCACAACCGCAGGCAGACCCTGAACGGGGTGCGGGTGCGCCGCTGCTTTGAAATCGGCCGTAAGGACAGCAAGCTCGGGCTGGCGATTAACTATTGCAGCTATATGGTGTCTGCCTGCTTCAATGTGCTCACGCTCCGCCGGGATTATGATGTGATTTACGCCTACTCCACCTCGCCGGTGCTGATGTCGCTGCCGGCCGCGTTCCTGCGCCTGTTCACCCGTAAAAAGCTGATGATTTATGTGCTGGACATCTGGCCCGCCTGTCTGGCTGCTATGCACGTATACGAAGGCTCTGCATTGTATGCGTTCATGAAGCGCGTCAGCCGCTGGGTGTACCGCAAGGCGGATTGCCTGGTGTACTCATCCCGACGGTTTCAGGCATATCTGCACAAGGTGCACGGCATCGACGTGCCGGACAGCCAGTACCTGCCGCAGTTTGCCGACGAGCTGTTCGAAGCACTGCCCGAGTGCCCACACACCGACGGCTGGAACTTTGTGTTCGCGGGCAACATCGGCAAGGTGCAAAGTGTGGAAACCATTCTGCAAACGGCGGCGCTGCTGCGTGACCAGCCGATTCACTGGCACATCCTGGGGGATGGGGCCAATCTTGCTGCCTGCGAGGCCCTTTGGGACACGCTTGCCCTCGGGCAAACCGTTACGCTGTACGGGCGCAGACCGCTTGCCGAGATGCCTGCCTTCTATGCGTTGGCCGACGCGATGCTCGTAACCATGCGCGACGATCTGAGCGTAAACGACACGCTGCCCGGCAAGGTACAGAGCTATATGGCGGCAGGGAAGCCGATCCTTGGTTCCATTGCGGGGGAGACGCCGGAAATCGTCGCCGAAGCAGGCTGTGGGCTTTGCGCCCCGCCGGAGAATGCGCAGGCATTTGCCGACACGGTGCGCGCGTTCATTGCACGAACCGATCAGGCGCAGATGGGGGAGAACGCCCGCCTTTATTATGAGGCGCACTTTACCAAGCAGGGCCATATGGATCGGCTGGAAGCGATGCTTGCAGCCCTGTGCGAGGAGGGAAAACCATGCGAATCCTGACGCTGAACACATACTGCGGCACAGGCAGCACAGGGCGGCTGGCGGTAGAAATTGCCGATTATGCCGCAAAGCAGGGTGCGGAAACGATCATCGGCTTTGGCACAGGCGCGGTACCGAGCCATGCCGAGGTGTATGCGCTGCGCATCGGCGGCCCGCTGGGCCGCAAGTGGCACGGCGCGTTGCGAAAAGCGCTGGATATGGAAGGCTACGGCAGCCTGTGCGCCACCCGCCGCCTGATTGCCTTTTGCCGGGAATATAAGCCCGACCTCATACACCTGCATAACCTACATGGGTGCTACCTGAACCATCGGCTGCTGTTTCGCTTTCTCAAGCGCGCCAACCTGCCCGTAGTCTGGACCCTGCATGATTGCTGGGCGTTTACCGGGCATTGTGCGTATTACGATTACGTTGCCTGTACCCGTTGGCAGACCGGCTGTTCGCACTGCCCCCAGCGCACGGGTTATCCGGTGCGCGCCTGGGTGGACGGCAGCGCGCGCAACTACCGCCGCCGCCGGAAGCTGTTTACCTCGCTCAAGCGGCTGACGTTGGTTACGCCCTGCGCGTGGCTGCAAGAGCAGGTGGGCGCTTCTTTCCTGCAGGATGTACCTGCCCGTGTGATCTACAACGGCGTAAACCGCAACCTGTTCCAGCCGACCGCCGGCGACCTCCGCCGCAGACAAGGCATCGACGCGCGCTATCTGGCGCTGGCGGTCGCCTCCGAGTGGGAGGAGCGCAAGGGGCCGCAGTTCTTGGCTCCGCTTGCCGAGGCGCTGGGGCCGGACTATCAGGTCGTTGCGCTGGGGATGACGGACGCACAGATCGCCACCCTTCCTGCCGGGGTGATGGGCTTGCCCGCGACCGCCTCCACCGCGGAGCTGGCGCAATGGTACACAGCGGCCGACTGTCTGGTCAACCCTACGCTGGAAGACAATATGCCGATGGTGAATCTGGAAGCGCTAGCCTGCGGCACTCCGGTGGTTGCCTTTGCGACGGGCGGTTGCCCCGAGGCGATTGACGAAAGCTGCGGCGTCATTGTGCCTAAGGGTAATGTGATGGCGTTGGCCGAAGCCGTGCGCAGCATTGCCCCCCGTAAAGCGGAACTGACGGAGGCGTGCCTGCGGCGTTCCACTCTTTTTGACAGCGAAGGCTGCGCGGCGTCCTACTATCGTCTGTACCAGGAGATGGTCAAATGAACATCCTGTTTCTGACCCTGCTGTACCCCCCGGAACAGTTGCAGGCGGTGCAGCAACGATCCCGCGACGGACTGCAAAATCAGATTCACAGCTTTCAGATGGCTATGCGGAAGGGCCTGCAGGCTGCATTGCAGCCCGGTGAAACGCTGCGTTGCGTTAACGCCCTGCCCGTTGGCATATTCCCGAAGCATTATAAACGCCTGTGGCTGTCCGGCCGTTCCGCTGCGCCGGATATGGAGCAGCTTGGCAGCCTGAACCTGCCATGGCTCAAGCAGCGGGCACGGGCGCGCAAGGCGCGTCGGGCGCTGGAGCGCTGGATTGCGGCCTCGCCGGATAACCGCACCATCTTGGTGTATACGCTGTATTTACCGTACATGCAGGCGGTACAGGCGGTGCGCAAACGCCACCCGGATGTGCGAGCCGCTGTAATCGTAACCGATCTGCCCAACGAGCTGGGCATTGCCTCCGGCCGAAAAGGACTGTTGCAAAAGCTTGAATTCCGTATGGGGGAGCGGAGGCTCGCCCTTTGCCGCGCATTTGACGGTTTTGTACTGCTCACAGCCCCCATGGCACAGGCGCTCGGCGTAGAAACCCAGCCTTCCATGGTGCTGGAAGGCTTGATTGCAGAGCAAAGCCCCTCCGCTCAAACCGCCGAAACCCCAGCGGATATGCGCCCCGCAGTGCTCTACACCGGGACACTGAACCGGGAGCTGGGTATTGGTCTGCTTCTGGAGGCGTTTGCACAGCTTCCGGAAGCGCAGCTATGGCTTTGCGGCAAGGGGGATTTGGAGCCTGAAGCCCGCGAAGCCGCCGCCCGACTGGACAATATCCACTATTTTGGATATGTGCCACAGCAAACGGCGCTGGCTTTACAGGCAAAAGCAACCGCGCTGATAAATCCGCGCACGGCGGAAGGCGTGTTCACGCGCTATTCCTTCCCCTCCAAGACGCTGGAATACATGCGTTCCGGCAAGCCTGTGCTGTGCTGTAAGCTGGAAGGCATCCCCGATGAGTACGACCCTTACCTGCGCTACATTGCGCCGCAGACTGCCGAAGGTATCCGCGGCGCGGTGCATGCGCTGCTTGCCCTGCCCGATGCGGAGCGTACCGCCATGGGGGAGAAGGCTCGCGCTTTCGTGCTGGAAAACAAAAGCAGCCGCGCGCAGGCTGCACGGTTGCTGCAATGGCTGCGAACCGTGCCACGTTCGCACAGGGATGGGTAACGCAGCGGTTTTTCCTGCGCCAACAGGCATGGAACAGAATAAAACAAGGGACGGCAACAAATGCCGATGGGCGATTGCCGGGGGTAAGCGTACCGCCGGAAACCGCTTCGCAGCAAGAAAAGCAAATTTCAATTCAAGCATGAAGAGAACCGAAAAACTGGCTCGCAGCCTGTAAAGATATACCCCCGGAGGTGCAACGCGCAGATTCCTTTCGGCGTACATTTCACAGAACGGGTGCGGGCGACGCAAGCCGCTGCAAAGCAGATCACAGTAGCACACAGCCTGTTATCAGTGAATCGGATATACAAGCGGCTCGGCCTGAATGGCCGAGCCGCTTGTATGTATCTGCTCTGTAAAGGTTCCGGAACCGGGTTACGATTCCGTTTCCTGCGCTTGTTCCCGCAAAGCGCACAGCGCGGTGGCAATCTGCGCCCCGAGCTTTGCGTTGTTGTGTACCAGATGGATGTTGGCTTCCAGCGATTTGCCCTGTGTGATCGTTTTAATCCGATCCAGCAGGAAGGGGGTGAGCGCTTTCCCCTTGATGCCCTGCGCGTTTGCCGCGTCGATCGCCTGCCGGATGCACGCATCCATCGCCTCTTCCGGCATGGCGTAAGCTTCGGGGATGGGGTTGGCAATCAGCATACCGCCGCTCAAATCCCCGGCGCGCATCACCTCGATGGCTTCGGCGATTTCCTGGGGCGTATCCAGCCGATAGTCCACTGCAAATCCGCTGCGCCTGCAATAGAAGGCGGGCAGCTCCGCAGTCTGATACCCGATGACCGGTACGCCTTTGGTTTCGAGATATTCCAGCGTCAGACCCAAATCGAGGATCGATTTTGCACCTGCGCAGATGACTGCCACCGGCGTGCGTGCCAGTTCTTCCAGATCGGCAGAGATGTCCATGGTGGTTTCGGCGCCGCGATGTACGCCGCCAACGCCGCCGGTCGCAAACACACGTATCCCGGCCATGGCAGCGGCAATCATGGTGGTGGCCACCGTGGTGGCGCCATCCTCCCCGCGGCTGAGCAGCACCGGCAAATCCCTGCGGCTGGCTTTATATACCGCCAGTCCTTTTTTACCCAGCGTTTCGATCTGCTCCGGCGAAATGCCGACGCAGAGCTTGCCCCCGAGGATGGCGATGGTCGCGGGCACCGCGCCGTTTTCACGCACGGTGTTTTCGACGGCCAGCGCGGTTTCTACGTTTTGCGGGTAGGGCATGCCGTGGGAAATGATCGTCGATTCCAGCGCGACCACAGGCTCGTTGGCAGCCAGCGCGGCGCGAACCGAATCGGAAACCATAAGGTACGGATTCATCGGAATGCCTCTTTTCAAGGTTGTATGGATTGAAGGATCGCAGCCAGTGCTTCCGGGCTCAGCTGTTCGGATACCGCGCGTTCGCTTTGCGCGCACAGGGCGGCGGCGGCCAATCCCTGCCGCAGAACCTCTGCCGCGCCCCGTTTTTCCAGCACCGCGAGCGTCGCAGCCGCCATAAATGCATCGCCGCAACCGGTCGTATTGACGACCTTAAGCGGCAGAGGGCGCTCAAACACCTGTGTATTGCCGTCCGAAGCAAACGCGCCGCGCCTGCCCAGCGTAATCAGCACCATTTCCACACCCATCTGGTGCAAGAGGCGTGCCGCGTCAGTCAGGCTATGTTCATCGGTAATGGAAACGCCGGTCAGCAGTTCAACCTCAATTTGATTCGCCTTCAGGGTTTTCAGCCTCGGCAGCGACCGGTGCAGCCGCGGCGCTTTTTTAGCGGAAACGGCGTCGGCAAAAATCGGCGGTGTGCAATGCTGCACCAGATAGTCCACGCTCGGTTCCGGCAGGTTTGCGTCCAGCACGATGGCATCCGCGGTGTTCAGCACATCAAGCCTTTCTTCAAAAAAGCCGGGCGTCATGCGCTCGCATAGCGCCATATCGTTTACCGCGACGGACATATCCCCGCCGGGTTCGTTAATGCAGACGTACACACTGCTGGCAGCGTTGGCCACAAACTGCGAAAGCGACAGATCCAGCCCGATTTCCTTGGCCTGCGCCTGTGCCAGCCGGGCAAACTCGTCGTCGCCAAACACGGATACCAGCGCCGTCTGCTGCTGGAGCCGCGTCAGATTTTCGGCAATATTGCGCGCCACACCGCCCAGCCCCGTATGAATGCTGCCGGGGTTCGAATCGCCGTAAACCAACGGGGTGGTCGAGGTGGCGGTAATATCTACATTGTTGCCTCCGATCACAACAACGCGTTGATGCGCCATGGGGGAGACCTCCTTATACGTTGCGTGTGCGGATGCCCTGAATATTGGCATATTCCGAAAGCTTGTTCACGATATCTTTATACGTGGTTTTGCCCTGCATATCCAGCGTATAGATGTTGGTGTAGAGGTTGTACTTGCCCTTGTTTTCAACATGGAAGTCAATATCCAGCACATGCACGCCGATGCTCTGAAAGTAATCATTAATAAAGGCAATCGTTTCTACCCGGTGAATAAACTTGATCTCCACATGCTTTACGGCATTTACATGCACCACGCGCTGCAGAAGCGTGAGCGTGATCATGACGATGGCGCAGCCTACGATGGCGATCAGGTAGTACCCCATGCCGATGGCAATACCCAAACAGGCGGCGTTCCAAAGCGAAGCCGCGGTCGTGAGCCCTGCGATTTTCTTCTGGCTGATAAAAATGGTGCCGGCGCCCAGAAAGCCGATGCCGCTGATCACCTGCGCGCTCATGCGGCCGTAACTGACACCGATGCCCGTATTGTTGGGGTTGTTCAGGTTAAGGGTCATGGTGTCGGCTACGATCAGCGATTCGACAATGGCGATAATGGCCGCGCCGACGCAAACCAATACGTGTGTGCGCATCCCGGCCGGGCGGTTCTTCTTTTCCCGCTCCACACCGATCACGCAGCCGACCAATACAGCCAAAAAAAGTCGTAAGCCAGTCTCCCACCAAGTCATGAAAGCCGCCTCCTAACGGTTGTGGGATCGTTAATACACCCTGTACAGGGAGACAACCTTGCCCAGGATGGTTACCTCTTTAACGATAATCGGCTTCATGGTTGCGTTTTCCGGCTGCAGGCGGAATCCTCCGTTTTCCCGGTAGAAGCGCTTGACGGTTGCCTCATCCTCAATCATGGCGACCACAATATCGCCGTTAAAGGCATGCGGCTGTTTGCGTACCACCACATAATCGCCGTCCATAATGCCGGCTTCAATCATGCTTTCGCCGCGCACGCTCAGCACGTAATGCTCGCCGTCGCCAAGCATAGCCTGCGGCAGGCTGATGTATTCCTCGATGTTTTCCGTGGCCAGAATGGGCGCGCCCGCGGTTACGCGGCCTACGATGGGGATGGACACCATCCCGGACCGTTCCAGCATGGACGCGTCCCGATCGTAGGGGAGGCTGATAGCGCGCGGCTTCATGGAGTCGCGGGAAATCAGCCCCTTGCGTTCCAGGCGGATTAAATGCCCGTGCACGGTAGAGGTGGATTTTAACCCCGTTGCGTCGCAAATTTCGCGTACGGAGGGCGGATAGCCCTTCAAACGGGTCGTTTTTTCAATGTATTCAAGGATTCGGGCTTGGCTATCGCCGCGCGGATTGCTCATGGGCTCACATCCTTTGCAAACACTTGTTCTTTCTTTAGCATAGCACACCGCACGGTGTTTTGCAAGCAAAGCAAGCAAAATGCAAAGGTTTATTCCCTTATTCGGGCAGATCGGAAGCTTGCATCAGCTTTCCAAACGCCATGCGCAGCCCGAAATAGATCAACGACGCGCCAACGAATCCGTTCAGCGGCGCAACCCAGGACGGGTCAAAGTCGGCGCGCAGGAGGGAACCAAGGCCTGCGACCGCCGTAAGGAAGAGAAGCGTGGACAGCACACAGCCGCAGCCAAACAGGATCAGCCCAAGCGTATCCCAGCCTTCCCGTGCCACCTTGCCGGACAGCGTAGCGCCCCAGAAAATCAGCGTAAGCGGATTGGACAACGTCAGCAGTAACCCCTGCTTAAAAAGCCCATCCTCCGCGCCGACCTGAAACAGGCGAACATTCGGCAGCACGTTCATACCAAAGGCGGAGAGCAGCAGGTTTACCCCGAATACGCCCAGCACAACAGCGCCCACAATGCGCGCGTACCGCTGCACTTTGGGCCGCAGCAGCACCGCAGAGGCGCCGAAGGAGGAAAGCGCAATGTAGATTGCGTCCGCCAGGGCAACCGCGGCAATCAACGGAAAGGTTTGCACCCAGCCGACCATCACCGAGGTATGCACAACCAGCAGAAACACGGGGCCGATTGCCAGTTGCAGCATCAGCCCAAAGCAGAACCCGCCCCACAGCAAGGATAGCGTCTCCATGTTAACCCTCCTTCAAAGACATCAGGGAAAGAAACGTGCTGGTCTCCGTAACCCCGCATGCGCCCTTCAAGGTTTGTGAAAGCAATAGCTCCAAAGCCTGCGGCCCCTGTACGGCAACTTTCAGCAGGTAATCGTAAGGCCCGGCAAGGTGGTGGCACTCCAGCACTTCCGGCAGTGCGATTATCCGACTTCGGAATGCAGCAATATCCGCGCCGCTTTCTAACCGTACCAGGATGAAAGCCAGAAATCCACGCCCGAGCTTGGCCCGGTCGATACGTGCGGTATAGCCCAACAGAATGCCTTCCCGCCGCAGCTTCTTGATCCGTTCCAGCACGGCGGGTACCGAAAGGTTCACATTCCGGGCGATGGCGGCAGCCGTTTCCCGTGCGTTGTCATTCAGAATGTCCAGTATCTTCCGGTCCGTATCGTCCAAGAGCGCCACCGCCTTTGCATCGGTATTTCTGCGGTAAGCATATCGGTTTTTCATGGGTTTGTAAATCTGTTGCGTTCTGTTCAAAAGGTTTTAAGGGAAATCCGCGATAGAACCGAAGATTTGAAGGGGAGGAGTTGATCTTTACCATTCGGATGAATCAAGGAATCGCTTGGGTAAGCTCTGTATATACAACGGAGCAGGTCTATTAATCAGGCTGGGCTATCGAAAAAGACCATTCCGCAAGGAGAAGGGATTGGGAATGGTTCCCAATTCTCGAGTTTTACAGATGGGGGAGTCGCACACGAAAGACATGGAAATCCTTTAGCGTCTGCAATCAGAATGCCTGCCGCAAGAATATGATTTGCGCTGTGAATCCCGAATCAAGTTGCGCAGCGGTTGTTTAAGCGCTGAAATACAATGGAAGCAACGGAAACAACAGCTTGACAGCGGCACGGAAGGGTGTATAATCAGGTTAAACTATTCGCTAAAGAATACTTTAACGAATAAATACACCCTAAAAAAGCGATTGGAGGGCGTTTTATGCCGGAACCGACATACCGTGAGCTTCTGGATCAAAAACGGCTGGAAAGCATCCGGCAGATGCTCTGCGGGCAGCCCCGTTCCTGCGCCGATTTCATCCGCAGCCTGCTTTCGACTACCAGCACGCTTACCCGTTTGGCCTACACCATCGATCTGGGCACGTTTTTTGATTTCGCCCTCAAGGAGCTGACCTGTTTTGACGCCAAAACGGCCGATCAAGTGACCGATGCGGAGATCGCCCGCCTGAAACCGCGCGACATTGAAATCTACGCGGATTATCTTTCCCTGTACTACCGCCAGACCGGCGAAGGCACCGACGAACAACGGATGCTTAAAAACCAGACATACGGCGTGATGCGCAAACTCTCCTCGCTGCGGTCGTTTTTCAACTATCTGTTTCGCACGCAGCGCATTCCCGCCAACATCGCTACGCTGGTGCCGTTGCCCAAGAAGCATGAAAAGCCGATTCTACTGCTGGAACGGGAGGAAATGCAAAACCTCCTCAACGCCATTGCAACCGGCGAACAGCTGACCCCGCAGCAATCGGCATTCCATCGCCTGACCCAGGCACGCGATTTTGCCATGGTCATGCTCTTTTTAGGCACGGGCATCCGGGTGAGCGAATGCGTGGGCATCAATCTGGAAGACCTCGACTTTCACTCCAACGCGCTACTGGTAACCCGCAAAGGCGGCAATCAGGTAATCCTGTATTTCCCGCAGGAGGTGGCCGATGCGCTGCAAGCCTATCTGGCTCAGCGCGACACCGTTACTCCGATGCCGGGGCACGAGCACGCGCTGTTCCTATCCCTGCAAAAGCGGCGCATGACCCAGCGCGCCGTCGAAAAGATGGTTAAAAAGTACGCCATGCTGGTTGTACCGCTGAAAAAGCGGATGAGCCCGCACAAACTGCGCAGCACGTATGCTACCAACCTGTACCACGAAACCGGCGATATCTATCTGGTGGCTGAGGCCCTTGGCCATGCGGATGTGAATACAACACGCAAGCATTATGCCAGCATGAGCGACGTGCGCATGCGCCACGCCGCTGCCAGCACGCATCTGCTGCGCGAGGTACCCGACTCCGAACCTTCCGCTGAAACGCGGGTATCCCCCGCCGCGGTTCCGGATTCCCCCATGTCCGTTCCGAGCGCCGATTCCCCCATGCCTTTCATTCCGGAACGTGCAGCAGGAGCGCAGGCCGAAGAGCCAATCACATCCGAAAGTAGAGAACAGGAATCCACTCATGTTACGGACGCAACCCCTGCTTTAGGTGAATGTGTATTCACAGCGCCGTTATCTCCACCTGCGGAAAAATCTTTCGCTGTACAAGAAACGGAGCCGCACTCCGTACCGTCGGAGAAACCCAAAGTGATGCAAGCGGCGACATCAACGCCTGCGGCCACAGAAAAAATGGACGACACACAGACAATGCAAGCATCGCTTGCTCCGACGGAACGGCCCCGCATGGCACAAGGAGCGGAATCTCCGATTCTGGAGAGCGATACAACGCCCGAACAGCAGCCGATCCGGCAAACCCTCCCTGCATCGGGCGAGCTAAATTCCGAAAATCCCCTATCGGCTGAAAACATGCCACGGCGTCCGCTCACTCACCGCGCACAGGCCGCGGCGCAGCGCAGTCAGCGATAGATAATAACATGCCAAAGCCGCGGGGGCATTCCCCCCGTGGCTTTGGCATTGCCTGTATCAGTTTATGAGCCAGCGTATTTTATTGCTGGGCAAAGATGATATCGTCCCGGAGGCGGTACAGCGTTGCGCCGCGCGTTTTGTGGCAAAACGCGTCCACAAACCAGTCAATCTCCTTTTCGGCATCGTACTGCACCAACGCGTAGCGCTCGCCGTTCTTTTTCTGGCCCTTCATGTTGCTGTCCGTCCAATGCACGGTGCCGGTGGACGCGTCATAATCGGATATGAACACTAGGCTGTGCGCCCCAACGCCGTAGTAATAATCGGCACTCATCTGGAAATAATCGCCACGCTTCACCTGCGTCATAAAATCGTGCGCCAGCTGCTCGTTCTCCGCTTTACTGAGCTTGGTGTCGTATTTAAAGGTTGCCGCCACCTCGAAGGGATTGCCCTCGGCGGCGCTTACGTCCTTCCAGGAAATTCCGTAGGCGTAAGGGGCGCTGTCCTTTTTAGTCAGATTGTCCGGAATTACAAGCGGCACATCAGGGAACTCCGCCATCCGGAAGGCATCCCGTGTCTGGCGGAACAGGTACACCGTAAAGTTCTTGCAGATGTAGATATCGCCCGAATACTGCGCGCGTTGCAAGCGACCGCCCGCGTCGTCAAACGTTTCCTTGGCCGTCTCAATGATCTTGTCGATAAACGCGGTGCGGGCCTCTTCCTCGGCAAGGGCGGTCGCCGCGCAACCCAGCGCAAGGGTCAGGGCGGTCAGAAGGCAGCAGAGTTTTTTCATGTTAAACCTCCGTACATTCGGGCCTGCGCAACCTCATTCTGCGTTTTCAAAACGTCGGCACCATACGTATTTAGATATGGCGCTGTTTTGCGCGCTTTGCACGTAGGTGCATAGCAAATCGCGGATGAAAGGCGGCAGGGAACGGTTAAACTTGACTTCCAGAATCATTTCGTCGTGGTCGAAAGGCGAAATCGTCGGTACATAGGGGTTAAACAGGTCGCGGGAGTTTAGCCCCGTGCGCAGTTGCTTGTCAAAGGTGATGCGCACTTCCTCCACCGGGTACAGGTAGGCTTCGCGCACATAATCGACCAGCACCACAGGTTTGAGCAGGTGTAGCGTCATTTCCCGGAACACATCCTGTAAAAGCCCGCTGCGTGTCCGCTCCAGCCCTGTGGGGTCGCCCGCGATCAGCTGCTCCGCCAAAAGCTTGGGTATTGCAACCGAGCGCTTGGAGATCAGGCTGCCCACCTTGGTTTTGCATTCCATTCGGATAAACCGATCCGAGAAGTTGTAAATGCGGATACGGTACTTATCGCGATCCCGCACGCCGTTGATTTTATCGTACAGCGCGGCGTCGTTGTAGGTGTCGAAATACAGCGAACGGATGTGGTACTCGTTGTGCTCCGGATCGCCGTTGGGGTCGCGTTCCAGCACCTGATCCAGCGCATGGGAAAGCAGGTGGTATTCCACAGGGTTAATAAAAAACTTCAGCTCATGCCGCAAGGGGACTGCAATGGGCAAACAGGGCCGCCTCCTTTTTCGCTGCGGGCGTCAGGCGCCCACTTCGCTCTGGCAGGCGACCAGCGTCGCGTCGTGAACCCCTTCGATGTCCAGCATCCGGGTGACCACTTCATGGCGCTCGTTCAGGCGCACTTCAAACGTCATTTCGGCGCCCGCTCGCGTAAGCGACTTGCTGCGCAGCTTGAACCCCTTGACCGAGCGGCGAAGCTCGGCGTTGATGGCTTGCTCGCTGTACTCGTCGTAATGCACCACCAGCAGGTAGCTGTTGGGGTTGGAAAACCGTAGCACCGACAGCGCGAACATCAGCACGCCGATGCACAGCACCACAATCAGCGCAACCAGGTGCAGGCCCGCGCCCAGCAGGATGCCCATGGTCAGCGCCCAGAACATGTAGGCTGTATCCATCGGATCCTTGACAGCGGTACGGAAACGCACGATTGACAGCGCGCCCACCATGCCCATCGAAAGCGCGATGTCGCTCTTGATGCACATCACCACCGGTGTGGTGATCAGCGTGAGCATAATCAGCGTGACGGCAAACGACGGACTGTACAGCACTCCGCGGTAGGTTCTCTTGTATACGATGGCAATGATACCGCCCACCACAAACCCCAGACCCAGCGCGATGAACAAATCGCTGGGCACGATGGACTTAAACTCGGCCGCCAGACCCGAAGCCGATACCAGACTGGCCACGCTGGCGGTCTGCATGAGTGCCGTAAATAGCATGCGTGTTCCTCCTTGGTGCGATTGGCATAATCATAATCGCGCACAGCCGCTTTGTCAAGCCGTGCGGGCTGTGTGCGCAGGCCGCGGCATCCTGTGCGCAAGCAGCAGCGGGCTTAGCCCCATTTCTTGCCTGCCGTGAAGATTGCGTCTTCCGGCAACTCCGGCTTCACGCCAAAGTAGCTCTGCATCTGGTCGTCGGTCAGTCCTAACCGTTCCTGCACCATTTCGTAGAAATAGCGCGGGCGTTTCCGCAGCACGTTGCGGGTGTAATCCAGACGTGTGTGCCAGTAACGCAGCGCACCTTCCGGCGTGGTTGGCGAGTCGATGTTGATGGCCTTGTCGTTCTCCTCCGCCCAGCGGCTGAAGTGCATGCTCATTTCCGGCTCCAGCTGAGCCGCCATGGCATTGTAGATTTCCATCATCTTGTCCGTGGTCAGGAACTGGTAAATCTCCCCCATGCGGCGAAGGAACTTGTCCTTCATCTGCTCATTTTCCAACAGTTTGCGGATCAGCGTATTGTCGATCTTCTGTTCGCCGGCGCCCGCGTCCTTCAGGTAGGACGTCATGCTGTCAAACCCACTGCGGAAAAGCCCGTAGTCCGCATCGTAGAAAATCCAGCGCCACTTGCTGCCCTCGGTTTTGAGCTTGTAAAATCGGATGTTGCCGGGGTCGGAGTTACCAAAGAACATCTCAAAGGCCATGTAGTCGAAATAGTTATCGACATCAATATTGTCCAGAATGTACTGCAAATCCTTCTCGCTGGTGCCGGGGGAACTGGCTTTGACGCGCTTGATCAGCTCCTTATACTCCTTGTCGGAACCGTACACCAGCTTGCCGCTGGCCTCCAGCACGTCCATATCGCCCGCCTGGCTCAGGTCCAGCCCTTCGTGCTGGGCTATGAAGTACCGGTCCGCGCGCTCGCGCATGTTGTAGTGGCCCCAGTACTGCCCGTTCAGGTACACCACCACCGGGTTCCATGCCTGATGGATTACGGTGCTGGGGGTGTCGGTGCTTGCGTTAAACGCGTCGAGCAGGCGGCTTTGGAAGCCGTCGTTCATGCGGGTCCAGACGCAGTCGTTACCGCTGTTTCGCAGCACAAAGCATTTATACTCAGTAAAGGGCCGATCCTCAAAGAGCTTGGCTTCAAAGACTTTATAGCCGTATTTCGCCTTGGCCTTGACCTTGAACGTTTTTTGCGGCATATCCAGACTGTATTGCCCCTGCAGCGCAAATTCCATGCCCTGGCTCAGGGTCTGGGTGCCATCCTTTTGGTACATTTCGACATAGCCCGCGCGCGGGATTTTACCAAACTCGCGGTAGACGGTATTCTTAAAGGGGATGCCTTTGCTCTTATCCACATCCGGGCCAATGGTCAGCATGCCTTTCTCAGGATCCCAAAGCTCCTGTGGGTCGCAAACCACGCTAACAATCGGAAATGCGTGGTAAACGTTGGGCAAATAAGTCTGTGTGATGGTTTCGCTCGGCTGCAGCATGCCGGACGGATCAAACGCGCGTGCGCGCAGCACCGTAACGCGGCTGATGTCAAACAGATCGCCCGCGTTATAAATGGTGCTATTTTCCGTGGGGATGGAGCCGTCCAGCGTATAGTAAACGGCGGTGTTTTTGGGAATGTTGATGCCCACCTGTACGGAGCCTTTATATTCGCCGCCGCGTTGCGTAAACGACGGGTTGCCTGCATAGCCGTAATACCCCGTGCCGTTTACGGCTCCGGGCGTCGGTTGGTCGAAATAGTAAAAACCGGCATAGCCGCCGGCCCGGCCGTAGCTGTGGTCGGTAGGGATCAGCGATAACGGAATACGGTCCAGCACCCGGCCGTTCGGGTCACAAAAGGAAATCGTCTCCCCGCCTTCGCGGGTCAGGCGAAAATTGGTGTGCATTTCGTAATAAGAGCTCATGGCGGAGTTGCCGTCCAGCAGGATCACCTTATACTCGCCCGGCGCGATGGTAGCCCCTTGCGGGAACTGCCATCGGCGCGGGCGGTTGAGGTTGTCGCTCAGGCCGTAATAACTGAGGTCTACGGTGTTGGCGGAGGCGTTGTACAGTTCCAGAAAATCGCTGGTGACCGCCGCGGTGCCCACTACGACGGTATCGTTGGAAGCCATGACTTCCGAAATGTACACCCCAATGGGGTTATAGGCGCGGATCAGGTCGTCGGTTTTACTCTGGCCGTTGGCGTCGTTCGGACTGCCGGGTGTCGCCAGGGCGAAGAAATCCCACGCACCGGTGCTGTCACGGCCGACGGAGTAATCCACCGGCACATTCTCAATGGAAACGCGGTCTACCAGATGCCCGTCGTTGTCGCTGAGCACAATCGTTTCCATTTCTGCACTGATCGAGAAATTGGTATGAGGCACACCGTTTTGCTGCAACTTATCCTTGCCGCTGCAGTACACCAGATAATACCCCTGCGCCGGAATGGTCGCGGAGTCGGGAAAGCGCCACTTAAGGGGCTTGTTCTCCTTGTCGCTCAGGTAATACCCCGCAAGCGAAATGGGCTGGTCGGTGGTGTTGCGAAGCTCGACCCAGTCCACGATAGCGCCGTCTTCATCCGGGATGCCCACCTTGGGGTCGGGGCAGACCTCGTTGAGGATCAGCGCGCCGCTTTGTACCGCGTTTTCCGCGCGATAGGCTTTGAACCCGTCCTCCGTGTTTGGGTAGCGGGGGCTGTAGAAGTTGGTCAGCTCATACTTGGGTTTCCCATCCGCATCGGTGCCAACCAGCGCATAGCTCTGATCCGCCGTCATGGTCGGGGTAATCACCTCGTCGATCAGGTACATGTCCGGATCGTACAGGTACAGGTGCGTGCCTACGGAAGAAATCTTGAACTTGCCGTGGAACGGCGCGTTGGGATCAAGCTGGTAGCGGTTGTCCGCAAACACAATCACGTACTCCCCCGCCTTGAGTTCATACGAGGGGAACGGAAAGGTAATGCGGTCGGTGCGGTTGGTCAACATCACGCCTTCCAGATTCAGATCGTTACCGGTGCCGTTGTACAGCTCCAGCCAGTCGGCAAACTCGCCGTTTTCATCCGGCACAGCGGAGCCGTTGGCCGCCATCACCTCGCTGATGACCAGCCCGTCGTAGCGCGACGCGCCTACGTGCTTTCCCGCTTCCTTGGGAAAGACGAAGTACATGATCCCCAGCGCCAGCACAAACAGCACCGCGATCGGCAAGACCGTAGCGATGCGGCTTTTGCGCTTGCGTGGCGTATAATCCTTGGTGGGCCTGCGCTGTTGCGGCGCATATTGCTGCATTCGAGCGTTCCCCTCCCTTTGAGGCGCAAATTGTTGCAAAATCCCAACTGATTATAACACAAACGCAATGGCTTGCAAGTCTGGCGCACGGCTGTACTGCCGCCCCAACATGTAAAACCTGTTTTACGCAGGCGCTCGGGGGCGCATTGGCTAGGAATTTGTTAAACGCTGCGCCGCGAACGCCTTTTGCACCGGCTCTGCCCCCATTCTTACTTCAAATGCAAAACGGGAACCGGCGCCGTTTCCGTGCCGGTTCCCGAAGGGGGGTTTCTGTTCATGGTTACGATTGCAAAGGAGATTCCCTGTTCCTTGTTCCTATCGCG
The DNA here is from genome assembly GCA_963666755.2 of Candidatus Limiplasma sp. Lineage (GTDB taxonomy): Bacteria > Bacillota > Clostridia > Christensenellales > Aristaeellaceae > CAXXOK01. The sequence continues at coordinate 1,256,331 of CAXXGW010000009.1, read as the reverse complement.
CGGCATATTCCCGCCCTGTGGCCGGGGTTAAGCCTCGTTTCCGGCCAGCGCCGCGCGCACGAACGCGCGGTAGATCGGGTGGGGCCTGTTGGGGCGGGACTGATACTCGGGGTGGTAAACTACCGCCACGAAGAACGGATGTCCTTCAAGCTCAAACGCTTCGGGGTAGCCAGTTTCCGCGCTGCTGCCCACCAGCTTGAAGCCTTTTTCCGCCAGAGGCTCGATGTATTGCGGATCGATTTCGTAGCGGTTACTATGGCGCTCGCGCACCGCGTCCGCCCCATAGAGGCTGCGCAGGAGGCCCGGCTGCAGCAAAACGTCGCTGCCGCCCATGCGCGTAGCGCCGCGACTGTCGTTCTGGCAGATCCGGTCTTCCGGAATATGCGCAACGGGGTGCGTGGTTTGCGGATCCACCTCGGTGGTGTTCGCATCCGCGATGCCCAGCAGATCCCGCACGGCTTCCACCACGGCCAGCTGCATGCCAAAGCCAATAGCCAGGAAAGGCAAGCGGTGTTCCCGAGCGTAACGCGCCGCCACCACCATGCCGTCGGTGCCGCGATCGCCGTAGCCGCCCGGCACCACAATCGCCTGATAGGGCGCCAGCAGCGTATCGGCGGTTTCGGGCACGATATCCTCACTGTTGATGGGGGTTAGCGCAATGCGCGTGTTTTCCGCCAGCCCCGCGTGCCGCAGCGCCTCCGCCACGGAAAGGTAAGCGTCCGGCACCGTGGTATACTTGCCCACGAGCGCGACGCGCACCGTGCGATCCAGTTCCCGGCTGTGTTTGCAAAGCTCTTTCCAGTCTTCCAGCTCGGCGGGGCGGTTTTCCAGCCCCAGTTCCGCCAGTACCGCACGGGCAAGGCCTTCTTTTTCGAGCATCAGCGGCACTTCGTAAAGGCACTCCACATCAAGATTCTGGATCACGTTGCTTGCCTTGACGTTGCAGAACAGCGCAATTTTATCCTTGCTTTCGGTGGTCATGGGCACCTCGGTGCGGCAGACGATCACATCCGGCTGGATACCGGTGGAACGCAGCACCTTAACGCTGTTTTGCGTAGGCTTGGTTTTCAGCTCGCCCGCGGTAACGATATAGGGCATCAGCGTAACATGCACATAGCAGCAATCGTTGGGGTTCGGGCACTCCCACCGCATTTGGCGGATCGCCTCCAGATAGACGGAGGCCTCCATATCGCCCACCGTGCCGCCGATTTCCACCAGTTGGATTTCCGAACCCGCGTTTTCGGCCGCCTCGCGGATACATCGTTTGATTTCGTTGGCCACATGCGGGATTGCCTGAATGGTGGAACCGCGATACTCGCCGCGCAGCTCCCGTTCAATCAGTCGCCGATGGATTTTACCGGTGGTCGAGCTGGCGTCGCCCGGCAGGGTTGTATCCACAAAGCGCTCAAAATGGCCCAAATCCAGATCGGAGGCGACGCCATCGTCGGTGATGAACGCCTCGCCGTGCTCCAGCGGGCTCAGAAAGCCCGGCTCCACATTATAGTACAGGTCCAGTTTTTGCAGGCTGACGCGATAGCCGCGCGCCTTGAGGAGTTTCCCCAGCGAGGCGGCCGTGATGCCTTTGCCCAGCGACGATACCACGCCGCCCGTCAGGAACACATACTTCATATGCGACGCTCCTTTGCCGTTAATCCTGTTTTGATTGTAAGCGGGCCGCCCTCCGCTGTCAAGTTATCCGCGGGTGCGTGCGGCAGGTCAGACGGTAATGTCCATACGAATCACAGTCGGCTGCTCGCTCAGATCCCCACGGGTGAGGCGGCAGAGCCGCATCGGCTGTGGATCGCTATGCAGCAATGCAAGGAACGGCTCTACCGGCTGAATGGGCATCTCTGTGCTGTACTGGGTCTGGTAGTGCATCGGAATGGTGATGCGCGGGTTTAACAAGCGTACGTTTTCCAGCGCCGTTTCCGCGTCGGTGGTGTAGTTGCCGCCCACAGGCGTCAGCAGCACATCCGGCGTGCCGATTTCCCGGCATTGCCGTTCGGTAAGGGTATGCCCCAAATCCCCCAGATGCACGATGGACTGATTCTCCGCTTCGATGCGGAACACCACATTCCCGCCCCGCTTTGCGCCGCTCTGCGCGTCATGCCATGTGGCGATGCCCGTCATGGTAAGCCCGGGCAAAGGGACGTGCCTGCCCGGCCTGTCTATTACTGTCGGGTTGCCGGTAATCCAGTCCACCGCGTCGTGGTCGTGATGGTGGTGGCTTACGGTAACCACCTGCGCGCTCAGCTTCCGTTCCGGATACGCGTAAAACGAACCGTATGGGTCGGTGACCACAACGGCGCCGTTTTCCAATTCCAGCGCAAACTGCGAATGCCCGTAGTATCGCAGGATCATGACAGTTCCACCCCCATTTGATTGTTCAGCCACCGCCAAAGCGGCCCCGCCGCCGCCGAGGGTAACGGCTCGCCCTTGCGCAGCAGCTCCGCACATTGCGCGGTCAGTTCCGGCGCAACGCGCATCAGTTCCTGCGGTGTGTCCAGCCGTTTGAGCACGGTGCGCAACGGCTGCCGCGGCTGTTGCGGCCAGGGCGCGGGGTGCGCCGCCAACAGCCTTGCCAGCTGGTATACGCCGTGCAGCCGAACCTCCGTTGGAAACGCACAGCGCATGGGCCATTGCGGTTCCAGAACAAGCGCGCGCCAGCGGGCGTCCGTCAGGTCCACCGACCAAAGGCCGTTGTCCGTATAAGCAATGCAAAACCCCGCCGCTGCCGTCGTTTCCAATGCCGCTTGGCGCGCAGCCTGTTCCAGCCTGCGCGGCGCGTCGGTCACGAACAGCGCTTCCTCCCCCGCGGCGCGGCGCACAAAGGCGCCTGGCAACAGAGCGGAAAGCTCCCGGCGGAGGGGTTCGATCATCCGGCGTCCTTCTTTCGCATAAAATGCAGGTGCATATCATGCACTGCCGCGAACTGCCCGGCCAGGTCCAGCTGATACTGCAAGGTCAGCTCGCCGCCCTCCCGATCCTGCGCAAAGCTCGCGCGCGTGCAGAACAGCGCCATATCCATCACGCCGTACGGCGTGCGGTATTGGCTTTCGTAGCGTTTGCCCTTTTCGAAAACCAGTTTGGTATCATAAGCGCCGTTACGGCTCATGGTGACCGATCCATCGCGGATAGTCAGTTCGATTTTCTGTGGCGGTTCGTTCTCATCCAGGCTTTCTTCATAGCGTATGACCGTTTCTTCCGGCTTTTGAAACAATTCCCCGGTGGTGATCAGGCGCATGGGTTCTTCCGTCTGCCCCTCTGCTGTGGCCTGCGCATCCAGCGATATCAGAATCGGTACGCCCTTTGTCGCCGCCATAGCCGCCCTCCCTATTTCCCCAGGGTGAAAACCCTGCTATAATAGGCTAATATAGCACAAGAAGGGGCTGTGTGCAATGCCGACGCTGAAGGCGCGCGCGAAAATCAACTGGACGCTGGATATTCTGGGCCGTCGGGAAGACGGCTACCACCGAATGGATATGCTGATGAGCGCCGTGGAGCTATCCGACGAGCTGTCGCTGGAACCTTCCGACACGCTCACCTTGCAGGTGGCGGGCAGCGCTGAGCTTTCCGGCACGGATAATCTGGTGTTGAAGGCTGCCCGTGCGCTCCAGCAGGAAACGGGCTGCACGCTGGGAGCCTCCTTCCGTCTGACCAAGCATGCGCCCATCGGCGCGGGGATGGGCGGCGGCAGTGCGGACGCCGCCGCCGCACTCTGGGGTCTGAACCGGCTTTGGCAGCTGGGGCTGGACGAAACGGCGCTGCAGGCTATCGCCCTGCGCGTCGGCGCGGATGTGCCGTTTCTGCTCAAGGGCGGCTTTGCGCGCGTCGGCGGGATTGGCGAAGCGATTGTGCTGCTGCCGCCACCGGCAACCATTCCGCTGGTGTTGGTGCAACCCTGCCAGGCGCTTTCCACACGAGAAGTGTTTACCGCGTTTGACCGGCTGACGCACGTCGCGCACCCAGATACCGACGCGGCGCAGCAGGCGCTGCTGCAGGGGGATCTGCACACCCTTGCGCGTGTGGCGGGCAATTTGCTGCAACAAGCGGGCGAAGCCAAGCGTCCACAGATTGCCGAAGCGGTGGCGGCGCTGGAAGCCTGCGGCGCTGCGTTTGCACAGATGACGGGCAGCGGTTCGGCGGTGTTCGGCGCGTTTACCCAGCCCTCCGCCGCGCTGCACGCATGGCAAACGCTCCATAAGCGTTGGCATAAGTGCTGGCTTACGCAAACCGCCACGGAAGGCATCTCGGAAATTTCAGACTAAAATGTGGGGCCGTACACAACTTGTGTACGGCCCCACATTATTCTTCGCACTGCGATACGGCAACCCGCATTTCTTGCACTGGCTTGCAAAAGATACGGTATACCGCGCTTTTCTTTCAGACCCAGCCACCCTTACAGGCTGGGCAAGCCCGATCTCCATGGGTCGCAACTGCGCTATACCGCCTGTTGTGCAAGGCAGCTCAAGCCTTCGCGCATTAGTTGCGCAGGCTGTGCAGCGGCGCGGGAATCCGGCCTCCCCGGCCGATAAAGGCATCGTTGGCATAGCCGTTGACGGGCATGACGGGTGCAAAGCCGAACAGACCGCCAAAATCAACCGTATCGCCTGCTTTTTTGCCCACGGCGGGAATGATGCGCACCGCGGTGGTCTTGTTGTTGACCATGCCGATGGCGGCCTCGTCCGCGATGATCCCGGCGATGGTGTTGGCGCTCGTATCCCCGGGAATCACAATCATGTCCAGCCCCACGGAGCAGACGCAGGTCATGGCCTCCAGCTTTTCCAGCGTCAGGCACCCGGCGGCGGCGGATTCGATCATGCCGATATCCTCGCTGACCGGGATAAACGCGCCGCTGAGGCCGCCGACATGGCTGGACGCCATCACGCCGCCTTTTTTGACCATATCGTTCAGCATCGCAAGGGCGGCGGTGGTGCCCGGCGCGCCGGCCATTTCCAGACCCATTTCCTTTAAAATATAGGCGACGCTGTCCCCGCGCGCCGGGGTGGGCGCCAGGGAGAGGTCAACGATGCCGAAGGGCACGCCCAGCCGCCGCGCTGCTTCCTGCGCCACCAGTTCGCCCACACGCGTAATCTTGAAGGCGGTGCGCTTGATCGTTTCCGCAACCACATCAAACGGCTCACCCCGCACCGCTTCCAGCGCACGCTGCACCACGCCCGGGCCGCTTACGCCAACGTTTACCACGCACTCCGGCTCACCCACGCCGTGGAACGCGCCCGCCATAAAGGGGTTATCCTCCACAGCGTTTACGAACACCACCAGCTTGGCGCAGCCGAAGCAGTTGGTATCGGCCGTGCGTTCCGCCGTCTGTTTGATGATGGTGCCCATCCGGCGCACCGCATCCATGTTGATGCCGCTGCGGGTGCTGCCCACGTTCACACTGCCGCACAGGCGCTGCGTCTTGGCAAACACCTCCGGCATGCTGTCCAGAAGCGTCTCTTCGGCATGGGTGCTGCCCTTGTGCATCAGCGCACCGTAGCCGCCGATCAGATTCACGCCCACATCGCCGGCGGCCGCATCCAGCGCCTCGGCAATCAGGGCCGGGTTGCTGCCGCTGATCATGCTGACCGGCGTCACGCTCAGGCGTTTGTTGACGATTGGCACCCCCAGCTCGCTTTCCAGATCGCAGCCCACACGCACCAGATTGCCTGCCAATTTACAGATTTTATCATAGGCGCGACCGGCGGTTTCCGCGTCGGTATTGCCGCGGCAATCCAGCAGGCTGATGCCCATGGTGATGGTGCGGATGTCGAAATGCTGCTCCTGAATCATGTGGATGGTTTGGAGTATCTCGCTACTCTCGAACATGAAACCCCTCCCGTCAGATTCGGTGCATCGCGGTAAACAGTTCCATGCGCTGGATATTTACGGTCACACCGATTTGCGCCCCTACTTCGCTCAGGCGTTGCGCGATCTGTTCAAAGCTCTCCTGCGCGTCCGCGATGTCCACCACCATCAGCATGGTAAAGCATCCGTCCAGAATGGTCTGGGAGATTTCCAAAATGTTGATATTCTGCTCGCAAAGCGATGTACTCACCTTGGCGATGATACCCACCCGATCCTGCCCCGTTACGGAAACCAGCGCTTTCTGCATGGTGTACCCTCCCCCGTTTTGCTGTTTGTAACAATACCCTACGGACAGGTGGATGTCAATGCCCACTTGCTTTTTTTCGGTTTTCGTGTATGATGGGGGGGCTTGAAACGGAGGTCTGTCCATGCAAAAACGCGCTTTGGCTATTCACGATATTTCTTGTGTGGGGCGCTGTTCGCTCACGGTGGCGCTCCCGATCCTTTCCGCAGCAGGGGTGAACACCGGGGTGATCCCGACGGCGCTGCTCAGCACCCATACAGGAGAATTTACTGGCTACACCCATCTGGATTTGAGCAACCAGCTTTTACCCATTGCCGACCATCTGGCCACGCTCGACCTGCATTTTGACGCGCTGTATACCGGGTATCTGGCAAGCCCCGCGCAGGTAGCGGATGTGCTTGCCATCGCCGACCGTCTTTGTGATGCGGATACGCACCTGTTTGTAGACCCAGCGTTTGCCGATCACGGCAGGCTGTATTCCCTGATGGATGCCTCCATGCCTGAAAAAATGCGTACCCTTTGCGCCCGGGCACGGACGATCGTCCCCAACCGGACGGAGGCCTGTTTCCTGCTGGGCGTGCCTTTCCGGGAAAGCGGCGATACCGAAGCCGACATCCTCGCGCTGGCGCGCGGGCTGGCCGCGATGGGCCCGGAAAGCGTCGTCATTACCGACGTATCCCTGCGGGAGGATCAGTCCGGCGTGGCGGTGTACCATCGGCCAACCGACACGTTCTCGCTTTTCTTCCGCTCTCGGTATCCGGGTGTTTTTCACGGCACGGGCGATGTGTTCGCCAGCTTCCTGCTTTCCGCCCTTTTGGCCGGGCTGACGCTGACTGCCGCGGCTGAGCTGGCGCTGGATTGCACGCACGAAAGCATCCGCCTGACGCTGGAAGGCGGCGAACCACTCCGTTACGGCGTGCAGTTCGAGCGTGTGCTCCCACAGCTGATCGCCGCCCTGCAACCCCGTTTCTAGAGCAAGGTTTGCCAGAAATGCGCAAGGGGAGCCCCGCCAACGGCGGAGCTCCCTTTGACCGTTGACAAACCCCTTAAAGATGCCAGGATGCAGCCTGCTCAAAAAGGTTCAGATGCGCGAAGCCTAATCGGATAAGGGCGGGAGCGTACACGGACGTACGTGACCGCCCTTATCCGGTGCCGGCGACAAAGCAGATGGGCTTTTTTCAGCAGGCTAGGGGAGCCCCGCCGTTGGCAGGGCTCCCCTGCTGTTTACATTCAGTTGGTTCAGGCTTGTGGCGCTACCGGTTCGGCATCGCCAAACATCGCTTCCAGATGCTCTTTGGAAAAGCCGTGTTTTTTTGTGAGCAGGCTCACCACCGGCACCACAATCAGCCCACAGAGCATTGCCGAAGCGCCGCTGATGGGCGCAAGCGCCATATTACCGGTTGACAGCGGAGGCACCAGCGACACCAGCGCGCCGATAATCACCCCGGCAAAAGCCCCGGCCTTGGTCACGCCGCGCCATAGCAGCCCATACAGGAACGGCGCCAGGAACGCGCCTGCAATGGTGCCCCAGGAAAGCGACATCAGCGATACGATCGGCGTTTTCTGCATCAGGAAATTTACCGCCAGCGAGAACAGCACAAACACGATGCACAGAGCGCGCATGACCCATAACGTAGTGCTCTGTTTAATACGCGGCGCAATCGCGGGCAGCAGGTCCACCGCGATTACGGATGAGGAGGATAGCACCAGCGCCGTCAGGGTCGAAATGCTGGCCGAAAGCAGCAGCACCACGAACAGCCCGAGCATCGCGTCGGGGATGCCGACCACCGTCGTATCGGTCAGCATCGAAGGCATCACCTGATCCAGCGGCAGCTTGCCGCTGTTGACCATCGCCGCCAGCGTGCCGGAACCGTCGGGCGCGGCAATTTTGGAAAGCACCACACGCCCGAAGCTGCCCGCAAAGTAGGCGCCGCCCGCGATAACCAGCGCAAACAGCGTGGAGATGACCGTCGCGCGCCGGACGCTGCGCTCGTCCCGGATGGCGAAAAATTTGTGAATCATCTGCGGCATGCCCAGCACGCCCAGTGAGGTCAGAATCACATTGCTGAACAGCCAGACTTCTTTGCCCTGCGGCGGCCAGAGGGTGTTCATGTTCTCCCCGCCGATCTGCGGGTCACCCAGCATCGCAAGGCCGTTTTCCAGCCCGCCCGCTGCGCGCAGCACATAGAATAGAATGGCGACAATGCCCACCAGCATAATCAGGCCCTGAATAAAGTCCGTAATGGCGGTGGCCTTGTAGCCGCCCGCAAACAGATAGATCGACGAAAGCACTGCGATGCCGATCACGCACCAGGTATAATCAAACCCGAACGCCTTGGTAAACATATTGCCCAGACCCTTGTACACGCTTGCGCTGTACGGCAGCAGGAACACAAAGATCATCAGGCTGGCGAGGATTTTGAGCGTTTTGCTCTGATAACGCTTTTCAAAGAAACCGGGCATCGTGCCCACCTGCAGCCGTTCCCCCATGCGTCGCGTGGGCTTGGCCAGCAGCGCCCAGGCAAGCAGGCCGCCGATCAGCGCATTGCCGATGCCACACCATACGGCGGACAGGCCCGCGTTCCACCCTGTGGAGCCTGCGTAGCCAATGATGATTACGGCAGAAAAATAGCTGGCTCCGTAGCTGAATGCGCTCATCCACGGGCCAACGCTGCGGCCTCCTAACAGGAAACCGTTCAGGGATAGATTTTTTCGGGCGGTCAGAACGATCACCACAACCATCATGACGGCATACGCTACCAAGACTACAAACTTCATCTGCGTTTTCCCCTTCCAAACTACTTGCCCTCCGCAGAGGGCTCTACAACGTCCATTATAGCGGTTCCGGTATAAAAAGCAATAGAAGAGTACAAAAGAAAGACAATCGAAACCGGGGGTACAAAGCCTGTCCGGGGGTGCCTGCGGGGCGTGCCTAAACGTCGTCATTGACAAACGGACAGTTTATTGTATCATAGAGGCTGATCCCGTATGCTGATTCGGTTGCGGGGTCTGAGGCGGCCCTGAACCGCCGGGAACGGAGGAACACCTTTTGACGGAAGAAACGTCGGCGGTTCTGTCGCTGGAAAGCATGGACTCCTGCCTGGCGCTGTTTGGCGCAAACGACCGCAACGTGCCTTTATTTGAAACGGAACTGCGCGTGCGCCTCGCTGTGCGCGGGTCGGATTTGCGCATTACCGGGCCGGACGAGAATGTCGCCATGGCGGTGCAGGTGGTGGAAAAGCTCCGCTCGCTTACCCAGCGCCATGCCCAGATTGACCGCACCACCCTTCGCTACGCCCTTGGGCTGGTCAAGGAAGGCGAGCTGGACCGTCTGGACGATATCGCTTTTGAAGTCGTCGCGGTTACGCATCGCGGCCGTTCTATCCGTTGTAAAACGCTGGGCCAGTACCAGTATGTGAATGCGATCCGCAACCACGAGCTTACCTTCGCTCTGGGCCCGGCGGGCACGGGCAAAACGTACCTTGCCATGGCGCTTGCGGTGGTTGCCCTGCGCAATAAAGAAATCGAACGCATCGTCCTGACGCGCCCCGCGGTGGAAGCCGGAGAGAAGCTTGGTTTCCTGCCCGGGGATTTAAACCAGAAGGTAGACCCCTACCTGCGGCCGCTTTACGATGCGCTTTACGATATGATGGGCGCAGACGCGTACCAGCGCCTGCAGGAGCGCGGCGTGCTGGAAGTGGCGCCGCTAGCCTACATGCGCGGGCGTACGCTTTCGGAAAGCTTCATTATTTTGGATGAGGCGCAGAACACAACCCCCGAGCAGATGAAAATGTTCTTGACGCGCTTTGGCGCAGGTTCCAAAGTGGTCGTCACCGGCGACGATACGCAGACCGACCTGCCCCCCGGCAAGCAATCGGGGCTGCTGCAGGCGGCACAGGTGTTGGCCGGTATACCGGAAATCGCAGTGGTCAAACTGACACACAGCGACGTGGTTCGGCATGATCTGGTGCAGACGGTCGTCCGTGCCTATGAAGCCTACGAACGGGATCGATTGGGGAGGAACGCTGGACATGATGCCTAAAAAGCGCGTGGCAAACGCACGCGTGCGCAAGGGACAGTGGACGGTGGAGACTTTCACGCGCCGCCTGCGCAGCGTAGGCGCGCGCTGCTGGTATGTGCTGGCTGCGGGTGTGGTCGGGTTAATGGGTCTGTTTATGTTTGCCATTACGCCCGAGCGGTATGATCTGCAGGCCGGGGACATCGCCTATACCACCATTACCGCCTCCAAGGATGTGGTGGACGAGCTGGCTACCGAACGCAACCGCCAGGAAGCCGCCGATCAGGTGGAGCCTTCCTACCTGTACATGGAGGGCGTAACCGCGGAGGTGCTGCATAACCTGACAACCGTCCTGACCCAGGCCAACAGCGTGCAGCAGTACGGCCAGAAAATCCTGCAGGGTTTTGCGCTGGACGATCCGCAAAAGCAGAAGGGCTATGTATTCAACCCCACTGAGATCGAAACCGCCAAGGCGATGCTCACGCAGATTACGCTGGCGGATTACCAGATCAATACCCTTTTACGCGCCACAGATCAGGAAATGCTGGATTTGAATGATAACATCACCACCGCCGTCGAAAATTACATGAACACCACCATCCGCGAAGGGCATGTGAACGAGGCCATCCAGTACCTGCAGCAGATTATCGGGTATAAAACCGATATGGACTTGCTGCAGAACGTGGTTACCCCGATCCTGCGCAAAGTGGTGCAGCCCAACATGGTGATCGATGCGGAGGCCACTTCCAAGCTGCAGCAGGAAGCCCGCGACGCCGTGGAGCCGGTGGTGTACAAACAGGGCCAAAACATTGTGCTGGCCCGCGAGCGCGTAACCGCCAACCAGTTGGAAATGCTGCGCAGCCTCGGCCTGCTGGACGATGAGAGCTTCGACCTGACCATGTATCTGGGCGGCGCTTTGCTGGTGCTTTTTGCCATGTGCGGGTACCTTCTTGTACTGCTGCTGTTTGGCTCGGACGCGATGCAAAGCCCCAAAAAGCTTGCGCTACAGATGATTGTTCTTAACGTGTCGCTTGCGCTGTGCATCGGGGCCAAGCTGATCGACCTGTATCTGCCGCCGGTATTGCTCGGGGCCATGATGCTGACCGGTCTGCTCGGCGCGGCCTACGGCGCGGCGGCCTCGCTGTCGCTCGCGGTGCTGGTAAGCGCGTTGATCGCCGGGGGCAACAGCACCTACGGCACCGAGATGGTCAATCTGCTGCTGACCACGCTCATCAGCGGCTATCTGGCCATCGCGGTGATCCGCCACAAGCCGTACCGCCAGCAGGTATTGCTGGCCGGGGTGCTGACGGCAATCTCCAACATCGGCATCATCCTGACGATCGGGTTCATGACCAACACCTCGATTCAGACGGTGTTTGTCAATTCTCTGTGGAGCGCGGCAGGCGCGATGGCCGCGTCGCTCTTATGCGTCGGGCTGGATCCGATGATGGAATCCGCCTTCCACCTTGCCACGCCCAGCAAACTGCTGGAACTGAGCAACCCCAACCAACCGTTGCTGCGCCGCCTCTTGATGGAAGCGCCCGGCACATACCACCACAGCATTATCGTGGCCAATCTGGCCGAAGCCGCCGCCGAGGCCATCGGCGCAAACCCGCTTCTGGCGCGCGCGGGCGCTTATTTCCACGATATCGGCAAGCTCAAACGCCCGCTGTATTTCAAGGAAAACCAGATTGGTGAAAACCCGCACGAGCACACCAACCCCTATGTATCCGCCGCGATCCTGACAGCCCACACCCGCGACGGCCTGATGATGGCGCAGCAGTACCACCTGCCGCAGGAGATTCAAGACATCATTATTGAGCATCACGGGGATACGCCGGTCATGTATTTTTACCACAAAGCTCTGCAACAGGCGAACGGCCAGCCGGTGGACATCAACGATTTCCGGTATGACGGCCGTCGCCCCCATATGAAGGAAAGCGCCATCATCATGCTGGCAGATACCGTGGAGGCCGCCGTGCGCTCCATGGCGGACCCCACGCCCAAGGCGATTGAAGAATTTATTGAGCGGTTGGTGCGGGGCAAGCTGGAGGACGGGCAACTGAGCCACGCGCCCGTGACCCTTGCGGATATTGATAAAATCTGCGATGCTTTCTCCGCCGTGCTCAACGGCGTGTTCCATGAACGGATTGAATACCCCGTGATGCCCATCGAACAGCTTCGCGGGCAGACCGACGCCCCGAAGGCGCTGCCCTCCAACGGAGAAAGCCCCGTCGAAGCGATGGAGCTGGTACGCAAGCCGGACGTGGACCCCAAAGAGGGCGAACTGGCCGCCGAGGAAGCCGTACAGGAGCCGGAAAACGCACCGACCCCCGATGCGGTGCCTGCGCTGGCCGCCGCGGAAAGCACTCAGGAAGTCCAGCCGGAGTCGCAGCCGCCTGTGCAGGCCATCGAGCCTTCAAACGCCGAAAACGCGGAGGGGGCGCAAACCCATGACGCTTGATTGGGAGCAGGAGCCCGGCATAGCATTTGCCCTCCCCCACGCGCTGGGCAGCAAATTGGCATTGACGGCCGATTGTTGCGCCGCCGCCGAAGGGTTGCCGCACCCCTGCGCCGCCCATCTGCTGCTGACGGACGATGCGCACATACGCGCCGTAAACCGTGAGCAGCGCGACATCGACAGGGCAACCGACGTGCTGTCCTTTCCGACGGTGCGCTACACGGCAGGGCAAACTGCCCACAGCGCGGCACGCAGTTTGCGCCGGGAATATGATCCGGAACTGAACGCCTGCTTTCTGGGGGATATCCTGATCTCCTGGGAACACGCAACCGCACAGGCGCAGGAATACGGCCACAGTCTGGAACGCGAGCTTTGCTATCTTCTGGCGCACGGGCTGTTCCACCTGTTTGGCTACGATCATATGACCCTTGAAGATCAAAAGGAGATGCGACCCATGGAAGAAAAGGCGCTGCATATGGCGGGTATCCCCCGGGAAGGGGAGCAAAACGCCGTACCGACCGATGCGGAGCTGCTTTCGCTGGCCCGGGAGGCGATGCGGCACTCCTATAGCCCGTACAGCCGGTATAAAGTCGGGGCGTGTCTGCTGGCTGAAAACGGCCGGGTGTTTTTAGGCTGCAATGTCGAAAACGCCTCTTTTGGCCTGACCAACTGTGCCGAGCGCACGGCGTTGTTTAAGGCTGTAAGCGAGGGCGTGCAGCACTTCAGCGCCATTGCCATCGCGGCGGAGGGTGCGGCTCCCTGGCCCTGCGGCGCCTGTCGGCAGGTGCTTAACGAGTTTGCGCCGGATATCCGTGTGCTGGTTACCTGGGGGGATGGGCAAACAGCCGAAGCCACGCTGCGCGACCTGCTCCCCCATGGTTTCGGCCCTAAGGATTTGCCCTGAGTAACAGCCCAACAGACCACACAACACGAAAACAGAGGTGTACCATGCAGGAGTCCAAACCCTTCCATTCCGGATTTATCGCCATCGTCGGCCGCCCGAACGTCGGTAAAAGTACCTTACTGAACGCCCTTCTGGGGGAAAAGATTGCCATTGTCAGCAACAAGCCGCAGACAACGCGCAACCGCGTGCTGGGCGTCAGCACCCAGGAGAACAGCCAACTGGTATTTCTGGATACGCCCGGCATCCACACCCCGCGCAACCGACTGGGCGAGTTTATGATGCAGGCCGTGCACGATGCCCTGCAGGGCATCGACGGCCTGATGGTAGTGGTGGACGCGACCCAGATCGGCAAGCAGGATCGGGATATCGTAACGGAGATGGGCAGCCGGAAACTGAAAAAGGTTCTGGTGCTCAATAAAATCGACTTGCTGCCTAAGGACAGGTTGCTGGTTCTGCTGCAAAGCTTTGCGCAGGCCGAGTACGACGAGCTGATCCCCGTAAGCGCCCTGACCGGCGACGGCATGGACGACCTGAAACGCACGCTGATTGCCATGCTGCCGGAGGGCCCGCGCTACTTCCCCGACGATACACTGACCGACCAGCCGGAGCGCGTGCTATGCGCGGAGATCATCCGTGAAAAGGTACTTTTGCACCTGACGGAAGAAGTGCCCCATGGCGTCGGGGTGGAACTGATGAGTCTGAAACAGGTAAGCGACCGGCTCACGGAAATCCATGCCACGCTTTACTGCGAACGTGCCGCCCATAAGGGCATCCTGATCGGCCGTCAGGGCGCGATGATCCGCCGCATCGGCACCGAAGCCCGGCAGGACATCGAAGCATTGCTGAACACACATGTCGATTTGCAGCTGTGGGTAAAGGTGCGTGAGGATTGGCGCAACCGCGCAGAAGATTTGCGTACGCTCGGCTACAGGCGGGACGAGTAACAGGCGCGGGATCATGAAACGCTTGCTGCTAATAAAAAGATTCCGACATGTATTAAAGGCATCTGTTATGAGATGCAATTCCTTGTAATCGTACAAAACCTGACCGCTCTAGCAGCGATCGGGTTTTCTTTTTCATACCGCCGCATTCACAGAGCGTGATTGCCAGACTTACAAATGGAATCCGTCCCTATCCTCCTCACGCACTGAACGATCCGCATTTTACTTTGCTGCTCTGCCGCAAGAACCATATTATACAACCGTTGCGGCTGTCTTTTCGCCGGTAGCTGCTCTCCCTCATCCTGCTCAGTCCATTCCGGCAACGAATGTGAAGGGACAAAACAGCGCCGGTCGCCTTTTTGGCGACCGGCGCTGCGCAGCTTTTTATGCCAGCAGGCTCTTGCCCTTCATGTCCGCAGGGATCGGAATCCCCATGCTTTCCAGCATCGTCGGCGCAATGTCGCTCAGGCGGCCACCTTCGCGCAGCTTCCGGCCGATCATTTCCGGCCCGATGGCGATAAAGGGCACTGGGTTGGTCGTATGCGCGGTAAAAGGCTCGCCCGTGACCGGATCGACCATCTGATCGGCATTGCCGTGGTCAGCCGTTACAAAAGCCCGGCCGCCGTTGCGCAGGATGGCGCGCACCACAGCCCATACGCTGTCGTCCACGGCGCGTACAGCTTCTTCCGCCGCTTCCATCACGCCGGTGTGGCCCACCATGTCGCAGTTGGCAAAGTTGAGGATCATTACATCGTACTTTTTGGCGTTGATCTGCTCAATCGCCTTCCCGGCCACCTCATAGGCACTCATTTCGGGGTTCATGTCGAACGTCGCCACCTTGGAAGAGGGCACAAGGATGCGATCTTCCCCCGGATTGGGCTTTTCAACCCCGCCGTTAAAGAAGAACGTCACATGCGCGTACTTTTGCGTTTCCGCAATGCGCAGCTGCGTTTTGCCAAGGCCCGACAGATACTCGCCCAGCGTGTTGGCCAGCGATTCCGGCGGGTTGACAACCTGCAGGTTGGTAAACGTCTCGTCGTACTGGGTCATGCTCACGAAATGCACGGGGAAGTACCCCTTGGCACGCATAAACCCGTCAAAATCCGGCAGGATAAACGTGCGCGTCAGCTGGCGGGCACGGTCCGGGCGGAAGTTAAAGAAGATCACGCCGTCGTCCGGCTGGATGGTCGCCACGGGTTTACCATCATGCTGCACAACGGTGGGCAGCACAAACTCGTCGTTACCCTTTTCGCCCAGCGCATAGCTCTGCTCGACCGCCTTTTCGGCACTATCGGCCACAACGCCCTGCCCAAGCACCATCGCATCATAAGCCTTCTGCACGCGATCCCAAAGGTTATCCCTGTCCATCGCCCAGTAACGGCCCATGACGGTGGCAATCTTCCCAACGCCGATTTCCTTGAGCTTTGCTTCCAGCTCGCGCACGTATTCCAGGCCGCTTGTGGGCGGCACATCGCGGCCATCCAGGAAGCAATGCACAAACACGTTTTTAACACCGTGCTGCTTGCACATTTCCAACAGCGCATACAGGTGCGTGTTATGGCTGTGCACGCCGCCGTCGCTCACCAAACCCATCAGGTGAATGGCCTTGCCTTCGGCGGCCGCGCGATCCATCACATCGCACAGGGGTTTCTTCTTGAAAAAATCCCCGTCCTGAATGTCTTTGGTAATGCGTGTCAGTTCCTGATACACGATGCGCCCCGCGCCGATGTTGAGATGGCCAACCTCGCTGTTGCCCATCTGCCCGTCCGGCAGGCCTACATCCATACCGCTGGCGCCGATTTGCGTATGCGGGTACACCCGCATCAGCTCATCCAGGTGCGGCGTGCCTGCCTGGTAAATCGCATTGCCCTCATGCACGGGGTTGATGCCAAACCCGTCCATGATAATCAGGGCCGTCATGGTTTTTTCCATATATACCTGTTGCTCCTCAATTCTGTATCATCAGGTCACGCGTTGTACAGTACCACGGCGGTAAAGTCCGGCGCCTTGAGCGACGCGCCGCCGATCAGGCCGCCGTCGATTTCCGGCTGGGCCATCAGCCCCTTGACGTTGCCGGGGTTCATGCTGCCGCCGTACTGGATGCGCACCGCGTCGGATACCGCCGCGCCGTACTGGCGTTTGACCGCTTCGCGGATCACGCCGATGGTCTCGTTAGCCTGCTCGTCGGTGGCAGTCAGGCCCGTGCCGATGGCCCACACAGGCTCATAAGCGATCACGACCTGCGCAACTTGCTCGGCGGTCAGGCCGGTCAGCGCCATGCGCGTTTGGTATTCCACAATCGCATTGGTGTAACCGTTTTCGCGCTCGTCCTTCAGTTCCCCCACGCACAGGATGGGGGTCAGCCCCGCCGCGACGGCCGCCTTCACCCGCAGGTTGACGGTCTTGTCGGTTTCGCCAAAATACTGCCGACGCTCGCTATGGCCGATAATCACATATTCCACGCCGCAGGCCTTGAGCATGTCGGCGCTCAGCTCGCCCGTATACGCGCCGCTCTTGGCAAAATGCACGTTCTGCGCGCCGAGGCGGATATTGCTGCCCTGAATAGCGCTATGGACGGCGTCAAAGCAAACGGCGGGCACACAAACCACCACGTCACAGGCGGCATCCTTAACGGACGGCACCAGCGCCTTCACCAGCTCGGCGGCTTCGGCGGGGGTTTTATTCATCTTCCAGTTACCAGCAATGATCGGTTTCCGCATTGTCAATCGCTCCTCCCTGCACATGCAGGATGTTAATCAACCGAAAAATGCCCCGTGAAACGGGGGACGCCGTTTTTCTCCGGGGCCGGGGGTTATGCGGGCGTCCCGGGCATGCGTTGCGCAGGCGAGCTTTGCCGCCTGCGCAACGCGGGTGCCTTTTTACTTGTCGTCCAGCGCGGCAACGCCGGGCAGGGTCTTGCCTTCCAAGTACTCCAAGCTCGCGCCGCCGCCGGTGGATACGTGGGTCATCTTGTCGGCATAGCCCATCTGCTCCACAGCCGCGGCACTGTCGCCGCCGCCGATGATGGTTACGCCCTTGCACTCCGCCATGGCCTTGGCAATCGCGCGGGTGCCCTCGGCGAAGTTCTCAAACTCGAACACGCCCATGGGGCCGTTCCAGACCACCGTACCGGCATTGACGATTTCGTTGGCGAAAATCACCTGCGTCTTGGGGCCGATATCCATACCCTCGAATCCGTCAGGGATTTCCTGGCTGTGCACGGTGATGCGCATGGCGTCATTGCTGAAGCTGTCGCCCGCAATGTTGTCGATCGGCAGGAGCAGCTTCACATGCTTGGCCTTTGCCTTTTCCAGAATTTCCTTGGCAAGGTCAATTTTATCGGCTTCCAGCAGGCTCTTGCCAATGCGGCCGCCCAGCGCCTTCTGGAAGGTGTAGCTCATGCCGCCGCCGATAATCAGCGTATCGACCTTTTCCAGCAGGTTGGTAATCACGCCGATCTTGTCGCTCACCTTCGCGCCGCCGAGGATCGCCACAAAGGGGCGCGCCGGGTCTTCCAGCGCCTTGCCCATGATGGACAATTCCTTGCCGATCAGGTAACCGGCCACAGCGGGGTGCAGCAGGTGCGCCACGCCCTCGGTGGACGAATGCGCGCGGTGCGCGGTGCCGAAGGCATCGTTCACGTACACTTCCGCAAGCGAGGCCAGCTGCTTGGAAAACTCAGGATCATTCTTTTCCTCTTCCGGATGGAAGCGGACGTTTTCCAGCAGCATCACATCGCCGTCCTGCAGAGCATCGGCCAGACGGTGCGCATCCGGGCCGACCACATCCTTGGCCAGGGGCACGTCACGGCCAAGCAGCTGGCTCAGACGGTCTGCAACGGGCTTGAGGGAATACTTCATATCGAAGCCACCCTTGGGGCGGCCCAGGTGCGAGCACAGGATGACGCGCGCGCCCTGACCCATCAGGTACTTAATGGTCGGCAGCGCCCCGCGGATACGGTTTTCGTCGGTGATGACCTTGTTTTCATCCAGCGGTACGTTAAAGTCGCAGCGAACGAGCACTTTTTTCCCTTTGACCTGGATGTCCTCAATGGTTTTCTTCGCCATACTGCACACTCCTTGCGTTTTGATGGTGTCGATTGTATTGCCAAGCCTTAAAAGGCGAGCAATCAGGGGAGTTCCAGAATCGCGCGCGCCGCGCCTTCGTCCGTCACGAGCATAGCCTGCGGGCGGCTGCGCATCACCGCGCGGATCGCCGTTGCCTTGCGTGCCCCGGCGGCTACGGCCAGCATCGCGCAGTTGGGTTTGAGCTTGCCCAGATCATGCGCCACCAGGGAAGCGCTGAATACCACATTACCCTCGGCGTCGAAATAGCAGCCGTATGCCTCCGCTACCGCGCCGCGCCGCAGCACTTCTGCCAGCGCATCGGCGGAGAGTTGGCGCTTGCGGGCCATATCGTCCGCTCTGCCGATGCCGTAAAGCACCACATCCGCCCGTTGCAGCAGCTCCAGCGTTTCCGTGACTTCGCTTAACTTGCGCAGCTCCAAAAGCGTGCGCTCGTCCAGCTGATCGGGCAGGTGCATCAGTCTGTGGTGGCCGCCTAAACGCTTAGCGATCTCTGAGGCGATGGTGTTGGCCTGCGTTTCCAGCGCGCGCCCGATGCCGCCGCGCGCGGGCACCACCATCACATTCATCGCGGTGCCGATGGTCAGCGCCTGCGCGACCTCGTGGATGGTCTGGCCGCCCGTGACTGCCAGTGTTGATCCGCTTTGCAGAAACCCGCGCAGGCGGCTTGCGGCAATCCGCCCGACTTCCTGCAGCACGTGCGGGTCCTGATCGCTGTCCCCGGCGGTCACATAGACCTTGGGCACGTCCAGCAGTTTGCTCAGGGCGGTTTCCAGCTTGGTCAGCCCCCGCAGGTCACGGCTGAACCGGCGTGCGGAAGGCAGGATTTCGGCGGCTTCGGGGGTCAGGGTCATCCCGGCGGCGTCCAGCTCCACCAGCCCACGCTCCTTGAGCAGGGCTGCGACGGTGCGTACCTCGCGCTCCGGCAGGTTAAGCCGGGAGGCAAGCATCCGCCTGCCTACTGGTTGCAAGGCGTCTATTCGTTCCAGCACAAGCGCGCGTCGCTCGATTTGCTGGGCGAGGTCTGGCGCTATCTTCTGCATCAGCGAAAAGTAATCGTCCTGCATTGTCGTTCTCCTTCGCTCGGGACGAGATTTGACCCGCATGGACGAATTTCATCCCACGAACGATTATACAACAAGAATAGCATTCCCGCAATCCCCTTTTTGACAATTCCTTCACAATAATTTGGTCTGTTCCTTACAATCCATGCCCTGTGCAACCGTCTGCACCACGCTCTCCGGGTTTGGAAAAGCCGGGGCTTTGCCGTTTATGGACGGTTCAGCTCCGGCATACCGGGCGGTATTACAGCTCCAGAATCTCCTCGCCTTCCATCGCCTGCGCCAGAAGCGCGTCGGTGTCCAGTTTGGCTTCGCCTTCCAGAATGATATCCATACGCGGCTTGGTGGCCGGGTGGCGCGGCGTAAACACCGTGCAGCAATCTTCATACGGCAGGGAGGAGGTTTCAAACGTGCCAATTTTCTCCGCAAGGTTGATGATCTCCTGCTTGTCAAAGCCGATCAGGGGCCTGAACACCGGCACATCGGCAATGATATCGGTGCATTGCAGCGCTTGCATGGTCTGGCTGGCCACCTGCCCGATGCTTTCGCCCGTGACCAGCGCCTGCGCCCGCTCCGCATAGGCTACCTTGTTGGCAAGGCGCATCATGTAGCGCCGCATGATCAGCGTGGTGTAATCCTGATGGCACTGCTGGTGAATCTGCATCTGGATTTCCGTAAACGGAATCAGGTGCAGCCTGAGCCCACACAGGCTTTCGCTGAGCAACCGCCCAAGCTGGATCACTTTGTCGCGGGCGCGCTCGCTGGTATAAGGCGGCGACTGGAAGTGCACGGCGCTCATCTCCACGCCGCGCTTGGCAATCATCCAGCCGGCGACGGGGCTGTCAATACCGCC
Organism: Candidatus Limiplasma sp.; assembly: GCA_963666755.2. Classification (GTDB taxonomy): domain Bacteria; phylum Bacillota; class Clostridia; order Christensenellales; family Aristaeellaceae; genus CAXXOK01. The sequence continues at coordinate 1,235,896 of CAXXGW010000009.1, read as the reverse complement.
AGACAGCAGGAAGGTGGCGCGCCCGTTGGTGCCCACGGGCATCCCGCCCACCGCCAGTATCGGCTGCGTGTACAGATAGGCGTGATCCCGGATTTCGACCGACAGAACAGTCTGGGGATTGCGCACATCCACCTGCAGCTGCGGCAGATGCTCCAGCACATAACCGCCGATATCGGCGTTCATGGCGGGCGAATCCATGCCATAGCGCTTGTCACTGCGCCGCGCTTCCACCTTGAAGGTACCGCTTACGTTGCGCATCAGCTCCACCGCAGCGTCGCGCAGGGCCGGATAATCGGCCTTGTCCAGTTCCAGCGCGCGGCAAACGCTATGCACGCCAAATACTTTGCAGACCCGGCGTATTGCCTCATTCTGATCGGTCGCGTCGCTTACGTAAACGCGGCTGTCGCTCAGCCAAACATGCCCGTTCACGCTGCGTACCGCCTGTTTGACACGCTCCACCAGCATGCGCAGAAAATAAGGCCGGTTTAGCCCCTTGAGGTAGATTTCCGAAAAGCGCACCTGCAGCACTTCACGCAAAGCAATCGTACTCCTTTATTGGTTTGGCGGTGGATACGCGCGCACTGACCGCAAAAACAGCGTTCTAAGCAGCTCGCGGCATTCCTACCGCCTTGTAAACGGCGCCAGCAGCCGGTATTGCCGGATGATCTGCTCCAGCGCAAATTCCACTTCGTCGGCGGTGTTTTGAATAGAAAAGCTCAGGCGTATGGCGCTTTCCCGCAGCGCGGGCGGAACCCGCATGGCGGCCAGCGTGTCGGAGCCCTTCCGTTTATGGCTGGAGCAGGCAGACCCTGTGCCCACCAGCACCCCCTGTGCTTCCAAGGCATGCACGAGCGTCTCCGCCCGTACGGGCGGCAGCGCCGCATAGAGGATGTGCGGAGCCGCGTCCGGCGCATCCGCTTCTGGGCCTAGCACGCGAAACTGTGGAATTTCCTGCGCAAGCAGCTCGATAGCCCTACGCCGCAGCGCGGCCAACTGAGGCTGTGCCTGCGTGGTTGCGGGGTAAGCCTTTACCGCGGCGGTCAGCCCCAAAATGCCGGGCGTGTTTTCGGTACCGGAGCGCATGTTGTTCTGTTGCCCGCCGCCGACCAGCAGGGGCTGTAATCGGTAACCTTTGCGCAGCACCAGCGCGCCGACTCCTTTGGGGCCGTGTACCTTGTGCCCACTTATGGCGTAGCTTTGCACCCCCGAGGTACGCAAACTGAAGGGCACGCGCAGGTACCCCTGCACCCCGTCCACATGCAGAGCGGCTTCGGGCGCCAGACGATCCCGCAGAGCCGCAATCTCCATAATTGGCTGAATCGCGCCGGTTTCGTTGCTGACCTGCATCACGCATAACAGCCTGACCGCCGGGTTGAGCATCGTTTCCAGGGCGGCAAGGTCTACCCCGCCGCGCGCGGTGATCGGGATTTCCCGCGCGGTATGGCCGTACAGCGTAGCCGCATCCAGACAGGCATTGCGCACCGCCGGATGCTCCGCCGCAGAAAAAAGCACTTCGCCCGGCTGCCGGTGACCCCGGAGCGCACCGTAGATCGCCATGTTGTCGCTCTCGGTACCGCCGGAGGTAAACAGCACCTGATCCGCGTCCGCCTGTACCGACGCGGCAATCACGTGCCGTGCTTCAGCAAGCGCGCGTTCCATTTCCACAGCCGGGGCATACAGCGCCGATGGGTTAAAGTAGTGCGTCTCCATGGCATCCACCACGGCTTGCACGGCCTGTGCGCAGGGGCGCGTTGTCGCGCTGTTGTCCAGATAAGCTTTAACCTGGGTTTCAGGCATGGTAGGCACCGTGCGCCAGGTTGCGGCGGATCAAATCCACCAGTTCGGCGGAAGGCTCCAGCACGATCAGCGTACGGCGGCTTTCCTTCTGGTAATAGAAATAGTACAGCGCCGCGCCGCGGTTGAGAAACCAGTTGCGCCGCTGCAAGCCCGGCATGTTGATCAGCTTGCGGAAGTTGTCCGAATCCACCGGCCCGAACGTATCCACGTTTTTAACCCGCATCGTGCCGAGGTTTTTGCGCTTCTGGTTATTGAACACCTGTGCAAAATCCAGATCGCCGTTGGTGAAGGTGTACTCATACTCCGTGCGGAGGCGATCTTTGAACAGAAACAGGTAAACGGCCGCGCCGCCGAACACCAGCACCACCAGCAGCGCGACGATGGAAAACGCGCCCAGCAGATTGGTGAGCATCCAGAACGCGATGATTGCAAACAACACCATGGCAAGGGATGCCAAATAGTATAAAAACTCCTGCAGCCCGCGATTGCGCCGGATGACGATTTCCTCCAAAAACTGATCCATAGCTAAGCCTCCCCTGTGTTACCCCTGCATTATAAAACAAAAAACCACAGATACAGCAGCGCCGTCACGGTGCCGACCACCACGCCGCCCAGCACTTCAAAGGGTGTATGGCCAACCAGCTCCTTCAGCTCCTCATCGGAGATGCGTTTGCCGTTAATCAGCACATCCTTGAGAATCTGGTTGATCACGGTCGCCTGCGTGCCGGTTTCGCGGCGCACGCCGGTTGCGTCGTACATTACGATCGTAGCCAGCACCAGACAGACTCCAAACGTGGTGGTGTTGAATCCATCGATCGCGCCCACGATGATGCACAGAGCGATGACCATCGACGTATGGCTGCTCGGCATCCCGCCGGAGCCGACGAAGCGCCGCCAGTCCCACACATGCTCCACCCTGTAATAAAGCGGAATTTTCATGGCTTGCGCCACAAACCAGGCTATCAGGCAGCACATGACCACGTGGTTGGCTAGAATCCCATTGATGGAGTGCAAAGCGCCTCTCCTCCTCCATGCGTGTTCATGATACGCGGGTCAGGGTTTGCAGGGCCAATGAACGCAGGAAGCTCGCCTCTTCGCCGAAAGCGCCCAGCGCCTCTACGGCGCCATCGATGCAGCGGCGCGCCTCGGCCCGGGATTCCGCTTCGCCAAAGACCGTCGGCCAAGTCATCTTGCCATGCTGCGCGTCCATGCCGGTCTGTTTGCCCAGCGTCTGCACATCGCCATGCAAATCCAGCAGGTCATCCACAATTTGAAACGCCAGCCCCAACTGCTGCCCGTACGTCTCGCCCGCCGCCCGCTGCACTGCGTCTGCCCCGGCCAGCGTCAGCCCCGCGACCACAGGCGCGGTCAGCAAATCGGCGGTTTTATGCCTGTGGATGTAGCCGACACGCCCGGCATTGGGCTGCGCCCCTTCGAGCTTCACGTCCAGCGTCTGCCCGGCAATCATACCCCGCACACCGGCGCGGCGGGCAATCTCTTCCATGGCGGCAATGGCACGCGTGGGTTCCTGTGCCTGCAGCGCGTCTGCAAGCATGGTTTCCATCGCAAGGGAGTACAGCCCGTCGCCCGCCAAAATTGCTATATTCTCCCCAAAAACACGGTGGCTCGTGGGTTTGCCCCGGCGAAGGGCGTCGTTATCCAACGCCGGCAGATCATCATGGATCAGGGAATAGGTGTGGATCATTTCCAGCGCTGTGGCATACGGCAGGGCCGTTTGCCAATCTTCCGCCAACAGGTTGTATGCGGCCAGCAGCAGCACGGGGCGCAGGCGTTTGCCGGGCAGCAGCAAGCTGTAGCGCATGGCGCTGCGCAGCGGCTCGGGCACGGTTCCGTCCGCCGGGGTCTGCGCCGAGGCTTCGGTGCAAAGCGCATCCGTGCCCGCAAGCAAGGGCTGCGCCGTCAGCGCTGCCTCTACGGCTGTCCGGAAAAGCTCAAAGCTGGTCTCCATCGCGTTCCTCCCCTGTGCTTCCGTTTGCCCGGAGGGCGGAGCACGGGCTTTCATTCTTGTGAGGGCTGATTTTTACTAGCCGCAGGTGCTTTGTCAGGGCAGTTCGTCCAGCAGGGAGCTTTGTACGGCGACGGGGCTCGGGGTTGCGGTGACGGTGCCGTCCTTCTGCACTTTTACTTCCTGCAAACGGGCTTTGGCCTGTTCCAGCCGGGATTGCAAGCCTCGGGCAATGGTGTTGCCTTCTTCGAAGGCAGCCATCAGCTCGTCCAGCGGCAGCTCTCCGTTCTCCATCCTTTCCGCCAGCGCTTCCAAACGGGTCAGTTCGGCCTCAAAGCTTGGCTCCTGCGCCTGTTGCTGTTTTTTAGACGGCATGCTCATCCCTCCTTGCGCACCTGCAGGGCGCGCGCCACGATGGTCCCATCCCGCAGAGTCACGTCCATCGGCAGTTCCGGGTTCAGCTGGGCAACCCCCATCACGGTGTGCCCATCCTGCTGCACAAGCGCGTAACCGCGCCTGAGCGTCTGCTGAGGGCTGGCCGCCTGAATGCGCAGGGCCGTTTCTGCCAGTGATCGCTCTTTGCCTGCCAATGCCGTTTCCAGCGTGTGGAACAGGCGTTGCCGGGTGTTTTGCAGCCGGCCTTCCAGCACGGGCAGTTTCCGCAGGGGCGTCTGTTCCTCCAGCCTGCGGGCAAGCGTCGCCAGTTTTGCTTCGCGTCTGGCAAGCCCGGCGTCTGCCGCGCGCGCAACCCGCGCCCTGAGCGCATCCACCTCTGCCAGCAAATCCTCCCGGCGAGGCACCGCGATTTCCGCGGCTGCCGAAGGAGTGGGCGCGCGCACATCCGCCGCAAAATCGGCGAGGGTAAAGTCCGTCTCATGCCCTACAGCGCTGACAACCGGTTTACCGCAAGCCGCAATGGCGCGCACAACCGCTTCTTCATTAAAGGCCCACAGGTCTTCCATGCTCCCGCCGCCACGGCCCACCACCAGCACATCGACCGGCTCAAAACGATCCAGCACGCGCAATGCGCGCGCGATCTGCTCTGCCGCGCCCTCCCCCTGCACTGCAACCGGATACAGGTACAGGGGCATGCCCGGATGCCTGCGCCAGGCGACGCGCGCGATGTCGTGGATAACCGCCCCCGTGCCACTGGTCACAATGCCGATTCCGCGCGGCAGAAGTGGCAACGGTTGCTTGAGCGCCGGGTCAAACAGCCCTTCCCGCCCCAACTGAGCCTTGAGCTCCTCCATGCGCCGGTAGAGTTCGCCCACCCCGTCCTGCTCCATCTGCTCAGCGTAGAACTGGTAAGCGCCGGTTTTCACGTACAGGCCGATGCTGCCAGTCAGCACCACCTGCTGCCCATCCCGCGGGCTAAAGGGCACGCCAACCGCCGCCTGCCGAAACATGGCGCAGTTGATGGCGCTCTGCGCATCCTTAAGTGTAAAATACCAGTGACCCGAAACGTGGCGCTTAAAATTGCTCAACTCTCCACGTAAACGGATGCCGTGCAGCATCGGGTCCGCCGCAAGGCTCCGGCGGACGTACTCGTTCAGTTCGCCAACGGTCAGGGTCAGCGGTGTGGCACTCATTGTACGGAAAACGCGCGCTCCGCCGCTTCGATGGTGTTGCTCATCAGCATGGCGATGGTCATTTTGCCTACGCCGCCGGGCACAGGGGTAATATAGGAAGCCTTTTCACGCACAGGCTCAAAATCCACATCCCCGCAGAACTTCCCATCCACGCGGTTCATGCCGACGTCAATCACAATGGCGCCGTCACGCACCATATCCGCAGTAACGAATTTTGGCTTGCCAATGGCCACCACCAGCACGTCCGCGCGGCGGGTGTGCTCCGCCAGATCCACGGTGCGGCTGTGGCACAGGGTTACGGTGGCGTTCTCATGTAAAAGCAGCATCGCCATAGGCTTGCCCACAATGTTGCTGCGGCCAATCACCACGGCGTTCTTCCCCGCAAGGGGTACGCCGGTGGAGTGCAGCATATACAGCGCGCCCTTAGGGGTACAGGCGATGGCGCCGGGTTCGCCGCGCATCAGGCGGCCCGTGTTTACATCATGGATGCCGTCCGCATCCTTCTCAGGGCTGATCAGCGACAATGCCCGCGCCCCGTCCAGATGCTTTGGCAGCGGCAGCTGTACCAGCAGCCCATGGATGGCCGGGTCGGCATTCGCCAGCCGCACCTCGGCTTCCAACGCCTCCTGGGTGGTATCGGCAGGCAGACGCACCGTGCGGGAGTATAGGCCCAGACGCGCACATGCTTTTTCCTTATTGCCGACGTACAGGTGGCTGGCCGGATCATCCCCCACCAGAATCACGCACAATCCGGGCTGATGCCCCCGGCTGCGCAGCGCATCCACACGGGTTTTCAGCTCGTCTTCCACCTGTTGGGACAGGATTTTTCCGTCAATCAGCTGTGCTGCCATATCCTCTACCTCCCGGGCAAGTAGCCCCGCTATTCCGTCTGGGAAGCCCCTGTGGGCTGTGTATCCGCGCCGGTCGCCGACAGTTCAAGGTAACGGCGCATGCCGAGCCAGGCAACGCCCGCCGCGTTATCGGCGCTGTATTGCGACTCGCCTAAACGCAAATCCATCTCTGCGCCCAGCTTACGCAGCCGTTGCCGGAGCAGTGTGCGCAGCAGTACCGAGGAGGCAACCCCGCCCACCACAAGCGCCTGCCGCGCGCCCGTTTGCGAGCAGGCGGCCTTGAGCATGCGGGCCAACGTGCGCGCCAGAAGATCGTATACCTCTAGCGCTATGGTTTCGGGGGGCAGCGTTTCGTTGCGTATCCATTGCATCGCCTGTGTTTCGGCCCCGGACAGGTGGCAATCCAGATCGCTGTTTGCGAGGCTTGCAGGCAGCGCACCACCAGCCGGTTGCGTCGCAGCAAGTGCCAATGCCTCCAGCGCGGGCCCTGCCGGAAAAGGCAGACCCAGCGCCACGCCGATCCGATCCACCAACTGCCCCGCGTGCAAGTCCAGCGAACTGCCTAGAGGTGTTAACCGTTCCTGCTCGCTCAGCAGCAGGTCGGTTGTCCCCCCGCTTACATGCAGCGCCACAAACCGATCCTCCATCGGGGGCTGGTTCAGCTGCCCTGCGGCAATGTGTCCCTGCTGGTGGGATACGCCGTAGAAAGGAACCTGCCACAGTGCCGCCAGGGCACGGGCGTGCCCTTCCCCCACGGTAAACACCGGCATATAGCTGTCCGCCGCTTCGCGCGGGGCGGTGGAAGCTGCTGTTGCCACGACCGTCGCCAAGCCCAGCTCCCGAGCCAACGCTTCAACCAGCCCCGGCATCTGCCTTACATGCGCAAAAACGGCCTCGCTTTGGCGAAGGCCGCGTTGCCCGCTCTCCACTGGTAACAGCAACCGCTGGAAGGCCCGTACCTGCCCGCAGGCATCCACTGCCGCCACCGAGGTGGTGTAGCAGCTGGTATCCAGGCCGATCGCAACGTTCATTGCGGTTTGCCCTTACGCTGGTTGCGCTCCAGCGCGCCTAACACGCCGTTGATGTAGCGCCCGCTCTTGGGTTCGCTGTACTTGTCCGCCATCTCCATCGCTTCGCTGATGGATACATTGGCAGGCACGTCGCTGCGGTAGGTTAGCTCGTAGGCCGATATGCGCAGGATGCTCAGATCCACATGCGCGACCCGGTCGAGCGCCCAATCACCGTTGCTGTGCTCAGACAGCATTTGATCCAGTTCATCCTGATGTGTGCGCACGCCGGAAAGCACATCGTCAATATAGGCGCGATCTTCCGCCGACGGATGGCTACCGACCGGCTCGCCGCACATGGCGAGCTGCTCATACACCAGGTCCAGCGATTCATCATCCGCCTCGCCGCCAGACATGCGCTCATACAGCAGTTGCATCGCAGCCTGTCTGGCTACAGATCGAGACATTCCATACACTCCGTTTCGTTGTTCTTACTCGCCTTTGGGCGGGAAAAGCCTGTTGATGGTGTTTTTGACCATCGCGGATTTGTTGTCAAACGCGCCAATCCAGTACCCGACCGCCGCCAGCACGGCTACCAGCAAGGTATTCCAGAAGCCAAGGAAGATGAGCATCAGCGCCAGAACCATGCCGCACAGCGCCAGCAGCAAACCGCAGCGGACGGTGCCGATCTTGAGCCAGTCGTTGCCGTTCTGATTATCCATTAGACTTCCTCCTTCGGGGTTTCATCCGGTTGGGGTTCCGGGGTCGGTTCAGGCGTGTGGATCGCAACTTCGGGTTCTGGCTCCGCCTCCGCAACCGGTGTTTCGGCTACGGGCGGCTCCGGTACGATCTGCGGTTTCTCCTCCCGGTGGAACAGCCTCTGGTGCAGGGGCTCGCGCGCCGGCTTGGGTTCCGGTGCGCTTTCCGCCGGCATGGCGTTCTGTGCCGCCTCATGGAGGCTGTCTACCACATTGCCCGCACGGGTCGCCGCGTCCACATCGGCCTTGAGGGCGTTCTCCGTCTTGGAGGCTGCGCTGGCGGAAAGATTGTTGTTGGTTTCCACCATCACACGGACTTCCTTCACATCCACGCCGGAGCAAGAGGTGATGTACTGCTTGATCTGCTTTTGCAGGGCGCTGACCGCAATCGGGATGTTCACCCCGCTGGCCAGTGCGATGCGCAGGTTTACAATTACGCCTTCACGCGCGTGGTGGATGCGGGTGCTGGCGACGCGAAGCTCCTCATGCGTATCGACGCACTTCTTGACCATGTTCTCCATCGCGGACATGGAGATGCTTAAATCCCCATATTCCGTATGCTGAAGGATAAAGCCCTTCTCCCTGCTGGAGCGGAACAGCAGCGCCAGCCCCCGCAAGCCGAAAAACACAATCACCAGCGAAACGACGACCATGACCGCCCGTTGCCACAGTTCAAACGACCGATCCAAAAAGCTGATATCCAGCCGGAACGGAAACACGCCCGCGCCAAACACGAACAGCCCCACACCGAACACCAGCAGTAGCAGCCCCGATACTGCGGCGATGATTCGATCCCATACGGTAAACCTCACGTGTGTCCCTCCCTGCGGTCGCACTCCACAAAGCAAACCCCAAAAGACCCCAGGGCCTTTCGGGGCAGCGTTTACGCCTGTGCCTCGGGCGCTGTCTGTTCCGGCTCGGCCGCCGGGTCCTCCGGAGCTTCCGCAGCAGGAGCTTCCTCGATGGGGGCTTCCGCTTCAGGCTCGGGCGTTTCTTCCAGCGTGACCTGCCCGACGGGGCGCTGCAATTTGTCCTTCGGCTCGGCCGGTTTTCCGGCCTCCACCTTGTTCAGCTCCGCGCTTTCCAGCCCAGCCTGTGCTTCCTTGTTTTCTTTTTCAAAGCTCACGCCCTGCACATGCACGTCTACACGCACCACATGCAGGCCGGTCATGGTTTCGATGGCTTTGCGCACGTTTTCCTGCACATTCAGGGCGGCCGTCTGGATGGGGGTGCCGTACTCCACCACCACAAACAGATCCACGGAGGCTTCCTCTGAGCCGATTTCTACCTTCACACCCTTGGTGATGTTGCGGTAACGGCCAAATACCTCGGAAATGCCACCGCTGGTGCACATCCCCGCAATGCCTTCCACTTCGTTGGCGGCTACGCCTGCAATGATGGCGATAACCTCGTTGGCATAGGTAATGGTTCCAGTGGAATCATCGTCCTTCTGCAAACTCAAAGGAAGGTTGTCTTTCTTTGCAGCCACGCTCCACACCTCCTACGGTTCATGGTTTCCAAAGCGTAGTATAGCAGATTTTCAGCCCCTTGACAACGGACTGGTGTAAATTGCGCCGGGCTGGCGTAAAACAGCGCTTACTCCACCGCCTTGATTTTCAGCAAATCCAGCTGCTCTTTCTGCACGGTGGCAGGGGTATCCATCATCAGGCAGACGCCGTTCTGGATTTTCGGGAAGGCGAGTACATCGCGCAGACTGTCCGCCTTGCTTAAGATCATCACCAGCCGGTCGATGCCGAAGGCGAACCCGCCGTGCGGCGGCGTGCCGTACTGGAAGGCTTCCAGCAGGAAACCGAACTTCTCATGCGCTTCTTCTTCAGTCAGCCCGATCAGCGAGAACATCTTGGCCTGCAGCTCGCTTTGGTGGATGCGGATGGAGCCGCTGCCCATCTCGATGCCGTTCATCACCAGATCGTAAGATTTAGCGCGCACCGAGCCGGGGTCGGTTTCCATCAGCGGCACGTCCTCCTCCATCACAGTCGTGAAGGGATGGTGCTCGGCCACGAAGCGGTTCTCTTCTTCACTCCAGGAAACAAGCGGGAATTCGGTAATCCACAGCAGGTTGTAACGGGAGGTGTCGATCAGCTGCAGCTCGCGCCCCAGCCGCAGGCGCAGTTGCCCCATCGCGGTCAGCGCGACAAGGCGCTTGTCGGCAATCACAAACAGTGCGTCGCCAGGCTGGCAATCCGCTGCGGCCAACAGGCGCTGCATACTGTCCCCCTGCATGGCTTTGGCAAAGCTGGAGCGGATGGCGCCGTCGGCGGCGACGGTAGCCCAGGCCAGCCCTTTTACATGATAGGTTTTCACAAACTCGCCCAGCGCGTCCAGCTCTTTGCGGCTCATGGTCGCAGCATTCTTCGCGCACAGGGCACAAACGGTCTGCCCGGTTTCCAGCGCCGTTTCAAACACGGCAAAGCCGCAACCGCGCACGGTTTCGCTTACATCCTGAATTTCCATGCCAAAGCGCGTGTCCGGCTTGTCGCTGCCGTAGCGGGCCATGGCATCGCGCCAGGTCATGCGCGGCAGGGGCAGCGGCAGATCCAGACCCATCACTTCCTGAAACAGATGCCGGTACGCGCCTTCCACCACACCCTGAATATCCTCAGGCTCGATAAAGCTCATTTCCATATCAAACTGCGTAAATTCAGGCTGGCGGTCGGCACGCCCGTCCTCATCGCGGAAACAGCGCGCCACCTGATAATAGCGATCCAAACCGGCCAGCATTAAAAGCTGCTTGTAAATCTGCGGGCTTTGCGGCAGGGCGTAGAAAAGGCCCGGCTTCTGGCGGTAAGGCACCAGATAATCGCGCGCGCCCTCCGGAGTGGATTTGGTCAGGATCGGGGTTTCCACCTCGATAAAGCCCTGCAGGTCGATGTAGTCCCGCAGGCACTTGATCACCCGGTGGCGGAACTTGAGCATCTCCTGCATGCTGGGGCGGCGCAAATCCAGATAGCGGTATTTCAGCCGCAGGGACTCCTGCTCGTTGGTACCGTCCTCAATATAAATCGGCGGGGTTTTGCTGGTGTTGAGCAGCATAAGCGCTTTAGCCGCTACTTCCACCGCGCCGGTTTTCATTTTCTCATTCACGGCTTCAGGCGCTCGCAGGCGCACCTCGCCCTGTGTTTCGATCACAAACTCGCCGCGCAGGCTCTCGGCCAGCGCGAACGTTTCCGCAGGCAGGGCGGTACTGTCGAACACAACCTGCACAATGCCCGTGCGGTCGCGCAGCGATACAAAGATCAGCCCGCCCAGATTGCGGGCGCGCTGTACCCAACCTTTGAGCAGTACCTGTTTGCCAACCTCGCCGGTCCCGAGTTCGCCGCACATGTGGGTGCGTTTGTTCATCGCCATGGGTTAAGCCTCCTTGCCGTGTTTGGGAATGCGACTATTCAGGGTTTCCGGGGCCGATGCGAGGGAAACTTCAATTTCTTCCTTGGTGCGCATATCACGGAGCTTGACGACGCCCTTTTGCACCTCGTCGTCGCCCAGAATAGCCACATATGCCGCGCCGAGCTTGTCCGCATATTTGAATTGGGCTTTCAGGCTTCGCGCCGCGTGATCCATATCCGCCTTCAGCCCCGCGTGCCGGAACGCCAGCATCAGTTCAAACGCGTTCACCGCAAGCACACGGTTCAGGCTTGCCACAAACACATCCGGCGCGCTGCTGGGCACATTCAGCTTCTGATCCTCCGGCGAAAGCTGATCCAGCAGCATGAGCACGCGCTCTATGCCCATCCCAAAGCCCACGGCCGGGATGCTGGGGCCGCCGATCTGCTCCACCAGCTTGTCATAGCGGCCGCCGCCGCAGGCAGTCAGTGTGCCGGTGGGCGTGTCGGTGGTCAGTTCAAACACTGTTTTGGTATAGTAATCCAACCCGCGCACGATGGACGGATCCACCGCGTAAGGAATTTCCGCCGCGTCCAGAAAGCGCTTGAGAGCTTCAAAATGCTCCCGGCAAGAATCGCACAGGTCGTCCAGCATCCGCGGCGCATCCCGGAGTTCCTTCTGGCATTCCGGGTTCTTGCAATCCAGCACGCGCAGAGGGTTTGTTTCGGTACGTTCTACGCAGTCCTTACAGAGCACATCGGTTTTGGTGTGCAGGTAATCCCTGAGCTTTTGCTGGTAGGCCGGGCGGCAGTCCGGGCAGCCGATGGAATTGATGCGCAGCGCAACGCCCTTAAGTCCGAGGCTGGTCAGCACGTCCATGGCGGTCTGGATCAGTTCCGCATCGGCGGAGGCTTCGGGCGCGCCAAAGCACTCCATGCCAAACTGGTGGTGCTCCCGCAGGCGGCCAGCCTGCGGCGCTTCGTAGCGGAAATGCGGTGCGGACAGGTAATAGACCTTCAGCGGCAACGCCTGCGCGTATAACCCAGATTCGATAAACGCGCGCACGACGCCCGCCGTGCTTTCCGGCTTGAGGGTGATGGAACGATCCCCCTTATCCAGAAAGGTGTACATTTCCTTGCGCACCACATCGCTGGTTTCGCCGGCTGAGCGGGCAAACAGTTCGGTATGTTCAAATACCGGCGTGCGGATTTCCTGATAACCGGCCAGTCTGGCTTTTTCGCGCATGACTGCCTCGACCGCCTGTAAACGGCCGCTTTCGGCCGGCAGCACATCCTTGGTTCCCTTTGGGATTCTCGTCAGCATTGCGTTCACCTCAAAAGCTACGGTTATTGTGGATTATACACGCGCGTTCTTTGCGTTGTCAAGGAACGGCGCAATTTTGCGCACGGGCGGCATAGGGGCAAACGCCCGCACAATGGGGCCGGGCGGAGCCGGACAATCCACATGCGCGGGTGTGCTATTTCTGCGGGGATATTGCATCAGCGAAACAGCGTATCCTTACTGTTCAGGTACTGATCGTAGGAGATGAGCACTTCGCGGGGTTTGCTGCCCGCGCTCTTGCTGACGATGCCGCGCGCGGCCATATCGTCAATCAGTCTGCCAGCGCGGGCATAGCCGAGCTTCATACGGCGCTGCAGCATGCTGATACTCGCCTGCCCGTCAGTCAGCACCATTTCAATCGCTTCCTGCAGGCGGTCGTCCACTGCGCCCTCGACCTCTCCCCCAGCGGAGTCAGCTTCGTCGGGGTCGGGCGCGTTCATGATGTCGGTAATGCTCTCGTCATAATCCGGGTCGGAGTTCATGCCGATGTAATCCACCACGGCGTTGATTTCCGCATCGCTCACGAAGCAGCCCTGCACGCGCAGGGGTGCCTTCTCCCCGGTGGGAAAGTAGAACATATCGCCCCGGCCCAGCAGCTTTTCCGCGCCGTTCATATCCAGAATGGTGCGGCTGTCTACGCTGGAAGCCACCGCAAACGCCACGCGCGAAGGGATGTTGGCCTTGATGAGGCCGGTAATCACGTTTACCGTCGGTCGCTGGGTAGCGACCACCACATGGATGCCTGCTGCGCGCGCCAGCTGCGCCAGCCGGATGATGCTCTCCTCCACTTCCTTTTTACAGGCCAGCATCAGGTCGGACAGCTCGTCGATGATGATGACGATGCGCGGCAGTTTCGGCTCGTCGCCGGTTACCTTGGCGTTGTAAGCGGTAATTTCCCGCACGCCCTTCATTTGCATCTTGTGGTAGCGGTCAAGCATCTCCTGCACGGCCCAGGCCAGCGCGCCCGCCGCCTTGTGCGGATCGCTCACCACAGGGATCAACAGATGCGGCACGCGGTTGTACCCCTGCAGCTCGACTACCTTGGGGTCGATCATGATCATGCGTACCTCTTCCGGAGAGGCGCGGAACAGCAGGCTGTTAATAATGGAGTTGATGCAGACCGATTTACCGCTGCCGGTCTGGCCGGCAATCAGCAGATGCGGCATTTTGGCCAGATCGCAGATGACGGGCCGCCCTGCGATATCCTTGCCAAGCGCCACGGAAAGCGGCGATTTGGCGTTGGTCATTTCCGGGCTGGTGAGCACTTCCGCCAACGAAACGCTGATGATTTCACGGTTTGGCACCTCAACCCCGAACAGCGTTGTGCCGGGGATGGGCACTTCGATGCGCACGCCGCCGTTGGCCGCCATTTCCAGCGCGATGTTGTCGGCAATGTTCATGATGCGCTTCACGTTGATGCCGCTGGATACCAGCCCCAGCTCAAAGCGTGTAACCGCCGGGCCATGCGTAACCCGGTGCACCCGCGCCGGGATGGAGAAGCTCTCCAGCGTCAGCTCCAGCTTGCGCGCGGATGCCCGATCCTCCTCGGTTGTATCCGGAAGGGTTTGCGTTTGCAGATTCAGCAGCTCGATCATCGGATACGGGTACGGCCTGGGATCGCTCTCCGCTGTTTTACGGGCCGGTGCGTCCTGCTTCGGAATTTTCAGCGCCGGGTTGTCCAGGCGCGTTCCGCTCATGAGCGTCGCGTCTGCCGTTGCGGGCTTCCGGTACGCCGAATACCGATCCCCGTCCGCACGCACAGCAGGGGCCGCCTGCCGTTCCGGCGGCCGATACGCCGCTACCTGCTGGGTAAACGCCCATTGTTCCTGCGAAACCGTGCCGGTGTTCGGGCGCTGCGCCGCAGGTTCCACAGGACCGGCATATGGATTGGCTGCCGCGTTTTGCGCGGCGGGGGGCGCCACAGGCGGTTGCACGGCGGGCTGTGCCGGGGCTGCGGCAGCGCCCGGATTGCGTTTGTTCGCCTGTTTTTGCAGAATGCCCGACATGCGATCGTCCAGCAGTTCTTTTTCGCCGGGTTGCAGCCCGGAGCGGCTCTGCGCGGGCTGTGCCTGCGCAATGCGCTGATCAATCTTCTCTTTGCGCCTGCGGTTTTCTTCCATGCGCTCCTGCACCTTTTGCGAATCACGATCCCGCGGCATAGTGCCACGCATAACGCCCTGGGTATCCTCCGGCGTTCTTGCGGCAGGCTGCACGTGCTTCTGTGTTTCCTGCGGAGAAGCGGTACCTGTCTGCGGCGCGGCGGCTTGTCCGCCCAGTCTGTTCTTGAGCGTCCAGCCGGAAGCGGTGCCGCCGTCCGGCACTTCTGGCACAATCATTTCATCATATAAGGTGGAGCCGTTCGTAGCCGGAGGGGCAAAGCCGATCGGCGGCATCTGCATGGGAGGCGCGCCCGCCATTTGTACGTTCAGCGGCGGCATCGCCGCTGGGTAAGGCATCATTTGCGGCACATATGTCGTGCGCGCCGCTTCGGGGGCTGGCGTGGGGGCGGTCGCTGCAACGGGCACTTCCGCTTCGGCCACGCCGGATTCTGCATCGGCTTTTGCCTGCTCCCGTTTCAGTTGTTTTAGGGCACGCTTCTTTTCCTTTTCCAACTCCCGCTGTTCCATCTTTTGATCGGATGTCTGACGGGCCTGCCGAATCGACCCCACAAGATCAAACTTGGTAAAGAACAGAATGCACAGCAGGCACAGTACGCCCAGCACGGAAATACCGCCGATCTGCGTCAGGTAGGTGCCTGCGGGCCATGCGGTCAGCATTCCAAACGCGCCGCCCAGCGTACCGCCCGCGCTGCAAAGGCGGTAACACGCCGTAACCGACGGCCAGTATCCGCTGGGGTCAGCCACCGCCGGGGTCAGGTTTTGGTTATAACTTACAACATACCGCATCAGCGCCACATCGCCCACTTTGCTGAGCAGGTTTAAAAGCCCTAGCCCAAAGAGGTAAAACAGCAGGATAAAAAGGAACGCGCGCACCGGCGGGCGGCCGTGCGCGGAAAACGCCACCAACGCGCCACCCCATAACAGGAAAAACGGGATACCCAGGCAAAACGCACCGCCCAGCCCCTGTAAAGCCTGACGGATCATGGTAAAGAGCACGCCCTGCACGCTCCCCAGAATGGAAAGCACCGACAGCACGCCAAGCCCAATCAGCAGCACGCCCAGGATGCTGCGAAACATCAGGTGATCCGCGTCATAAGTTTTCGCCCGGGCTCGTTTGGTATGGTTCATAGTGCCTCCGTATTCCGGTTTTGGGTCAGGTAGTTAAACGCACCGCATAGAGCAGGCCGTCCGTATCGGCATACAGCATCAGCTGTCTGCCCTTTATCGCGTAGTAATCTGCCGTGCCGGCTGGCAAGCTGTAATCGGCCGCCTGTGCGGCGTCATATGTGACGCTGTTTTCCGGCTCGCCCAGCAATTCGTGCCAGCGATCGCGGGGTGTAATCCCTACGCGCAGACCGCATAGATCGGCGCGAAAGCTCATCAGCCCCGTAACCTGTGAGGCATCAAAGCCGGTGGTCAGCGCGTCGGTCAACACAAGCACCTGTCGGAACATCGGGGCTTCCAGCAGGCAGTAGCGCCCGCCTGGATACTGATCCGGCTCGCGCAGCAGGCGATAGCGGGCCAGTATATCCGGCATAGCATCCCCCAGTGCAACGGGTACGTGCGGCAGCCGGCCCTGCTTTACCCAGTCGGTAATCGCGGCCAACGCCGCCTGATCGGTAAGGGCCGTGGGGAATGCCTGCAAGCGGGCCGGCAACGCCGTCGGGTCCTGCAATAAGGAATCGGTCAGCTCGTCGTAATTGAATTGCGCGGCACCCGCGTACCCGCTCAGCAGGGCAAACTGCCGGTAAGGATAGTAGAAGGTGATTCCGTCCGCATCCAGCATGAAATTCTCGGTTGGGAGCGGCGTCAGCTCGCTGTTTTCCAGGTAGCTTGACAGCTCGTCTGCATAGGTGTCGGTGAGGATCGTTTCCATTTCCTCCACTGCGGTCTGCGGCTCCGTGAACA
The DNA here is from genome assembly GCA_963666755.2 of Candidatus Limiplasma sp. Taxonomy (GTDB): domain Bacteria; phylum Bacillota; class Clostridia; order Christensenellales; family Aristaeellaceae; genus CAXXOK01. The sequence goes on along the minus strand of CAXXGW010000009.1, from coordinate 1,219,214 downwards.
GATCGGAAAGCGTAACCGCCCGCCCTGTTGCCAGGTCGAAACACAGCGCTGTGACCACATCTCCGCTGCGACCGTTTTCCATCATCCCATGCGCATGGATAGCCGTGGAGAAAATCCCGGCGCCAAGGTAGGCGTCATACGTTACCGTCAATCCGGAGCCCCCGCTGGGCAGCGTAGCCAGCGTGACCATCCGCTGGGCGATATCCGCCTTTTCGACGATGGCGTTGTTCACCGCTGTCTGCACTGCCTCGTCCGCAAGCCCATCCAGCTGCGGGTAGGCCACAACGTTTTCCCCGATTTCGGTTCGCACCTCTTGTACGGTAGCCTGCGGTAAAGGAGTCACGGCCAGCGCGGTACTCAAACACAGCGTCAGGCACAGGGAGCAGCCAAGCACACCGTAACGTCGGAGAGTCGGTTTGAAGCGCATCGGAAACACTCCTCTCAGGCTTTCTATTATACATCAAGTCGTTTTTTGTTGCAATAATGTTACAAATGAATCCAGTGCGAAAGGAAAATTTGAATTTATACATGAATTTTTCATCGAATTTTCACGATCGATCCGGTTCTGTTTTCAACCGCTGCTTCAACTGAAATAATGCTTGCATATTGCCTGTAAACCATGATATAATTCTCTTTGTGACAAACGGACGGTCCTCTGCTCTGGTATATGGCCAGTGTGCACGAACGTCTATGAGGGAAGGAGGCACATGATATGAGTGAGATCATTCGTTCCATCGAAAAAGCTCAGCTTCGTACCGATCTGCCCGAATTCGGCATCGGCGACACCATCCGCGTTTGGGTGAAGGTTGTCGAAGGCGACCGCGAACGCCTGCAGGCGTTTGAGGGCACTGTGATTGCCAAGCGTAACGGCAGCGTCCGCGAGACGTTCACGGTGCGTCGTGTCAGCTATGGCATCGGCGTAGAGCGCACGTTCCCGCTGCACTCCCCGCGCGTCGATCGCATTGAGCTGATTCGCAGAGGTAAAGTTCGCCGGGCCAAGCTCTATTATCTGCGCAACTTGCAAGGCAAGGCTGCCAAGATCAAAGAGGCGACCCGCGTGTAAACTGCAACGGAACGGACGCAGCTTCTGCGCCCGGCCGGGACAAGAGCCGCGCTCCCATGGAGCGCGGCTCTTGTCTTGTTCCGGCAGAGCAGGTTTCGCCAACACCGTACCCCTTCACCCCCGACAACAGCAAAAGCGGTACGCAAAGGGCGGCCCGACAAGATGTCGAGTCGCCCTTTTTGTTTACTTGCTGTACTTCGGACGCGCGGTGTACTTGGTGTGGAGCAGCTTGTGTGCCTTGTGGCTGTTGGGCTTCTCCAGATAGTCCGTGTAGATTTTCTGGATCATCGGGTTTTCATGGCTCTTGCGGATGGTCTTGCCCTGATCCTCCCGGTACAGCGCCTTGGCGCGCTCGGAACGGATATCCACCGCCGCGCGGGTGTTCGCATCCACAATCGGCTGACCGCCACCGTTTACGCAGCCTCCCGGGCAGCCCATGATCTCGATGAAGGCGTAGTTCTTCTCCCCCGCCTTCACAGCGTCCAGCAGTTTGGTAGCCATGGCCGTGCTGCTGGCTACGGCAACGCTCACATCCAGATCGCCGATTTTCACGGTCGCTTCCTTGATGCCTTCCACGCCGCGCACAGCGGTAAAGTTGACATCCTTAAGCTCCTCGCCGGTAATCAGGGTGTACGCGGTACGCAGCGCCGCTTCCATCACGCCGCCGGTCGCGCCGAAGATGACGCTCGCGCCGGAGCTTTCGCCCAGCATGTTGTCAAACTCTTCGTCAGGCAGCTTGTTGAAGTCGATGTTCGCTTCCTTAATCATGCGCGCCAGCTCGCGGGTGGTGATGACCACATCCACGTCCGGCAAGCCGCCGTTGCTCAGCTCTGGCCGCTTGGCTTCGAACTTCTTAGCCGTGCAGGGCATCACGGACACGACCACGATATCTTTGGGGTCGATCTCGGCGCGCTCGGCATAGTAGCTCTTGATCATCGCGCCTTCCATCTCGTGCGGGCTCTTGCAGGTGGAAAGGTTGGGCAGGAACTCCGGGTAGTAATGCTCGCAGAACTTGATCCAGCCCGGAGAGCAGCTGGTAATCATCGGCAGCACACCTTTGTTGGTGATGCGGTCGACTAGCTCGGTGCCTTCCTCCATGATGGTCAGGTCGGCGGCAAAATCGGTGTCGAACACCTTGTCAAAGCCCAGACGGCGCAGCGCGGCGACCATTTTGCCGGTCACGCTGGTACCCATGGGCAGGCCGAACTCCTCGCCCAGCGCGGCGCGCACCGCGGGCGCGGGCTGCACCACCACATGTTTGGTGGGGTCGCTCAGGGCCTTCCAGACCAGATCGGTATCGTCCTTTTCATGCAGCGCGCCTACGGGGCAAACGGTGATGCACTGGCCGCAGTTGATGCAGGCCATCTCCGCCAGGTGCAGGTTCCACGGGGAGGCGATGGTCGTCTTGAAGCCGCGCTGCGTCGCGCCGATCACGCCAATTTTCTGCACTTTGTCGCAGGCGGCCACGCAGCGGCGGCAGACGATGCACTTGTTGTTGTCGCGCACGATGGAGGGCGAAGCCTCGTCCACCTCGTAGTGGTTCATGGAACCGGCATACGCATCGCCGTTTTCCACGCCCAGATCCTTGCAGAGCTTTTGCAGCTCGCAGTTCTGGCTGCGCACGCAGGTCAGGCACTTCTTGTCGTGATTGCTCAGGATCAGTTCCAGAACGGTTTTACGGGCTTCGCGCAGTTCCGGAGTACTGGTTTTAACCACCATATCCTTGGATACGGGCAGCACGCAGGCAGCCTGAAAGGCGCGCGCGCCGGTATCCACCACGCACATGCGGCAGCTGCCGGATTGGTTGATATCCTTTAAAAAGCACAGCGTGGGGATTTTTACGCCCGCCAGACGGGATGCTTCCAACACCGTAGTACCGGCAGGAACCTCCACATGTACGCCGTCGATCGTAAGCGGAATCATCTGTTCCATGGTTGTTCCTCCTCGTTATCTCTTCTCGATCGCGCCAAAGCGGCACTTTTCGACACAGCTGCCGCACTTGATGCACTTTGTGGCGTCAATCACGTGCCGCTCTTTGACCACGCCGCTGATGGCGGTCACCGGGCAGACCTTGACGCAAGCCGTGCAACCGCGGCACTTGTCGGTAATGTAGTAATTGAGCAGCGCCTGGCAATGGTGCGCGGGGCAGCGCTTTTCACGGATATGCGCCTCGTACTCGTTGCGGAAGTACTTGATCGTAGAAAGCACCGGGTTGGGCGCAGTCTGGCCCAGGCCGCAAAGCGCCGTCGCCTTGATGTTTTTGGCCAGCGCTTCGAGCTTTTCGATGTCGCCCTCTTCGCCCTGACCTTTCACGATGCGTTCCAGAATCTCCAGCATCCGGCGGGTACCGATGCGGCAGGGCGTGCACTTGCCGCAGCTCTCATCCACCGTGAAGTCCAGGAAGAACCGCGCGATATCCACCATGCAGTTGTCTTCATCCATGACGATCATACCGCCGGAACCCATCATGGAGCCGATCTGCGTCAGGGTATCGTATTCGATGGGGATGTCCAGATATTCCGTGGGGATGCAGCCGCCGGAGGGGCCGCCCGTCTGCACGGCCTTGAACTTCTTGCCGTTGGGGATGCCGCCGCCGATGTCATAAATGATCTCGCGCAGCTTGGTGCCCATGGGGATTTCCACCAGGCCGGTGTTGTTGATCTTGCCGCCCAGCGCGAAAACCTTGGTGCCGGCGGATTTTTCCGTGCCGATTGCCTTGAACCACGCCGCGCCGTTCAGGATGATCTGCGGGACGTTGGCAAAGGTTTCGACGTTGTTGATGTTGGTAGGCGATGCAAACAGACCCTTGACGGCCGGGAACGGCGGCTTGGGCCGCGGCTCGCCGCGCATACCCTCGATGGAGGCCATCAGCGCGGTTTCCTCACCGCAGACGAACGCGCCCGCGCCCAGGCGGACAAACACGTCGAAATCAAAGCCGCTGTTCAGGATGTTCTTGCCCAGCAAGCCGTACTCGCGCGCCTGTTTGATGGCGATGTTCAGGCGCTTGACGGCAATGGGATACTCCGCGCGCACATACACATAGCCAACGCTTGCCCCAATGGCAAAACCGCCGATGGTCATGGCTTCCAGCACGGCGTGCGGATCGCCTTCCAGCACGGAACGGTCCATGAACGCGCCGGGGTCGCCCTCGTCGGCATTGCAGACCATGTATTTCTGGTCGGCCTTGCTGGCGGCGGCAAACTTCCATTTCAGCCCGGTGGGGAAACCCGCGCCGCCACGGCCGCGCAGGCCGCTGTCCAGCACGGTCTGGATTACTTCTTCGGGCTTCATTTCGGTCAGCACTTTGGAAAGCGCCTTGTAACCGTCAAAGGCGATGTATTCGTCGATGTTTTCCGGATCGATCACGCCGCAGTTGCGAAGCGCGATCCGCTTTTGCTTTTTATAGAACTCGATGTTCTCCAGCGAAAGGTGATGCTCTTCCTCGTGGTTCTTATCCTTATAGACGAGATGCTGCACGATGCGGCCCTTGACCAGGTGCTCGCTGACAATCTCGTCCACATCCTCGGCACGCACGCGGGAATAGAAGGTGCCTTCGGGGTAAACAATCACGACCGGGCCGGCGGCGCAAAGGCCAAAGCAGCCCGTACGGACGATCTTGATTTCCTTTTCCAGCCCATTGCGGGCGATCTGCTCCTCAAAGCGCTCAATAATCTCGCCGGAGCCCGACGATGTGCAGCCTGTGCCGCCGCAGATAAGCACTTGTGCGCGATAAAAATCCATGGTTCTTCCTCCTCCGGTTCCCAGTTATTTCGCTTCCGCGGCGCCGATGGTGTACTCGGTCACAGGGTTCCCGTTTACCAGATGCTCGGTCACGATGCGCGGCACCATGTCGGGATTCAGCTTCACATAGGTCACCTTTTCCTTGCCAGGCACGATCACATCCACCATCGGCTCCAGGCGGCACATGCCGATGCAGCCGGTCTGTGATACGGTCACGTTCTGCAGGTTGCGCTTGCGGATTTCGTCCATAAAGCTAAGCATGACGGGGCGTGCGCCGGCGGCGATGCCGCAGGTGGCCATGCCGACAACCACGCGGATGTCGTTATCCGCGTCTTTGCGGTAGCCTACGCGCTCCAGGGTTTTCTGACGGATGGCTTCCAAATCAGCGATGGATTTCACGGTTTTGCACCTCCAAAATGGGTTTGAATTCTTCGTTCAGTATGGATCGCATCCAATCGACCACATCCGGCGCGTTCAGAGGCACTCCGCCGAGGGCCTCCCGCATGGGGCGTGTGTCGAAGTCGGCTTGCCGATCCCCCGCTTTCGCGGTAAACACAAAATCAGGATGTTCGGGGTTAAGCACGACCAGTGTGAGCAGCGTGTCGCACAAAGCGCCCATCGGGGGGCAGTCGATATGGTTCAGGTCGAAGGTGGCGCATACCGTAGTGCCCGCGCCCACCCGGCTTTCAATCGACACCCTGCCGCCCGTACGCTCCGCGTTTTCCTTGAGCAGCGGCAAGCCCAGCCCAACCTTGCGCGTGGTGCGCGTGGTGGTAAAGGGGTCCATGACCGTTGCCAGAAATGCCGGTTCCATGCCGCACCCATCGTCTTGAAAGGTGAGGGTGAGCCAGTTCTTTTCATCCACCGTAAAATTGATGGACACCGTTCCGGCTTCGGCTTTAACGCTGTTCTGGGCAATATCCAGCACGTGCATCGACAGATCGCGCATGGTCAGGCCTTAAACTTATCCAAAATTCCGGGGATTTCTTCCTCGGTCAGGCGTCCAAACACCTCGTCGTTAATCATCATGACGGGGGCGAGGCCGCAAGCACCAAGGCAGCGCGTAGCCTGTAGGGTAAACATGCCGTCTTCGGTGGTGCTGCCGACTTCCACGCCCAGCTCTTTAACCACACGGTCGAGCACCTTCTGCGCGCCGCGCACGTAGCAAGCCGTGCCCATGCAAACGCCGATTACATACTTGCCCTTGGGCTGCAGCGAAAATTGGGAGTAGAACGTCGCCACACCGTACACTTCGCTAAGCGTCGTGTCCAGCGCGTCGGCAATGTACTCCTGCACATCCATGGGTACGCAGCCGAAAATGCCTTGCGCTTCCTGCAGCACCGGCATCAGCGCGCCCTTCTGGCCCTTGTGTTCGTCGATTACTTTTTGCAGTTCCGCGAACTTTTCCTTTTGTTCGGACATGTCAGCCTGAGACCTCCTCAAATCCTCCATGCAGCGCAATGCCACACAGTAGTAAACACAGCAGACACATTTTAACATACCGATGCATGAAATGCACGCGAAAAGCAAAAAAAATGTGAACTTTTTGACGATTGAAACCCGTCCGTACAAAAAGAGTACAATCGTTAAGAGCTACTGTTAGATACCTGTTTATTTTTCACAAATTCGAAAGCGCTTACCTCCGCATGGCGGCTGAGGCTGCCGCACCGAGTGGGGGTGTGCCTGCCGGATACGCCCAATCGAAATGCGTTCCGCGAGACTACAGTTTATATTATACCCGGGATTTGAAGACTGAAAACCCTTTATTGGAAACCTCTATGCAGGATTGTGCCTTTGCATTTCCATGCACCCGCCCCCAAGAACCTAAAAGCTTGATACGGGTAGCCATGTTAAGGGCTTACATCATTACCAGTTTGATTCCCAGCTCGAACGCCATGTTTCAAACATCATACGCTCTGCTATTGATTAGGAAACGAATGCGGCATCTTGAAGCGTCCGCATGGCTAGTACCTGTCCTCTGCTAAAAAGTGGTTGTTAATCGATAGGGCTGGTATAACACGGGGGGGCATGCTTACAGGAGTTCTGCGTATTCGTTTTTTCAGCTCGCCGAGGAGGTGCCACCTTCCGCAATCCAGCGCCGGAGCCGGTCAAAGACGGCGGCTGCCGTCGGCTCCGCAACGTCCAGCGAAAAATCACGCTCGGCAATATCCTCCAGACGGTGCGCATCGGACGAATGCAGCACATGTCTGTTTACAATAGCCTCCGGTGGGCAGGGCAGTCGCGAATAAACTTCAACCACCGGGTACTGCGGCAGCGGCGGCATCCACCCCAGCGAAACGATCATGCTGTTGGCGCCCCGGTTGATGTGCGCGGGCACCAGCAATCCGCCATGGGCGGTTACGAGGGTGTCCAGTTCCGACAGGGACAAATCGGTCGCGTTCAGCAGCAGCTTTTCCAACTGCCCGGTCGGTTGATCCTCCGCGCCGATAATCCACTGGTTGCCGAACAGATCAGTACGGTTGTGAATGTCCGGCAAATGGGCATAGACCGCCTCGGCAAAGGCCAAATCCGCCTGCGCCGTTTCAAAATAAGCCAGCATATGCACTTCTTCCCGGGTGGTCACTTCCATGCCCGGGATCAGTTGCACCCCGTAGGTTTCCGCCGCGCGCATCGCCTCAGGCACGTTCAGCGCCGCGTTGTGGTCTGTCAGGGCAATCACGTCCAGCCCCTTGACTTTCGCCATGCCGACCAGATTCCAGGGGGTCATTTCATCCTGCGCACAGGGGGACAGGCAGCTGTGAATATGCAGGTCGCAATAGGCTGGCATGGCTCAGCGGTCGGCGGGGGCCAGCCCCTCGCGCACCATCAGCCCGCAGATTTCGTAGGCCGTCTTCGGGGTTGCGAGTACCGCCAGCCCTTCCTGCTCCGCCTTGCGCAACGCGTCCGCCTCCAGCTGGTTGCCCTCCGCCAGAATGACGCAGGCCATTTCCATTAGCACGGCAACCGCAACCACGTTCACATGCGTCTGCACGGTGGTCCAGGCCATGCCCTTGCGGCCGTGCGCCAGCACCCAGCTAAGCAGGTCGCAGGCGTAGCCGCAGGTCAGCTGCGCGTCGGCTTCCGCGCCGGCGCAAACCGTGGTCGCTTCCAGCAGGGTGGCCAATTCGTGTACGTTCATTCCGACTCCCCTATTCTCTGGTGGTTTTCGCCAGTTCCACCATTTTTTGCGCCATAATTTTGAGCTGATCCTTGAGGATGTGGATGCAGTCCATCTTATTGGCGTGCCCGCGCACGATATCCTCCGCGAAGGTACGGCAGGTGGGGCTGCCGCAGCTGCCGCAGTCGTAGCCCGGCAGCGATTTTTCAATTTCCTCCATCTGCTCCATCTTGTGCATGGCAGTCACGATTTCATCATCCAGCTTCATGATGCTGTTGGGGGTGATCTTCTTGGTGGTCTGTAAGGGGTATTTCGTTAAATAGGAAGCGCGTACCGCATCGTCCGGGTGGTGCAGGTCGGCGTTTTTCATCAGCGAGCGGATGGAATTGCGCGCGATATACCCGTTTTCAAACGTAAGCGGCCCGCCGACGCAGCCGCCGGTGCAGGCGGCGCCTTCGAAAAACACCAGATCGCGGAGTTTGTTGTTCTCAATCTCCTCCAACACGCGAATCACGTTCTCAATGCCGTCCACTGCCATGCTATTTTCCGGGCTTACGGCCAGCGCCTCGCCGCCGTTATTCGCCCAGCCGATGCCGTAGGAGGTGGCGCGCGCCAGATTCAGCTCGCAGGTGTAGTTTTTCAGGTGGCCTGCCAGCAGGCCGTAGATTTCCAACATGGAAATCGCGCCGTCTACCGCGGACTGTTCCTGCCCGATGGGGTTGCGGATTGCCGTCATTTTTGCGGCGCAGGGTGTAATGAAAAAGCACCCCACGTCGGCTTCCGGCACGCCTTTTTTCTGGCAGAATTCGCGCTTGGCCACCATCGCGGCGACTTCCATCGGCTGGCGCACGTCAATAATGTGCGGGATCAGCTCGGGAAAACGCACCTGAATCAGCCGGGTGATCGCCGGGCAGGCGGAGGAAATGATAGGATACTGATCGGGCGTCATGTTGCGCATCCGCTCCCGGATGGCGCGGGTTACGATATCTGCGCCGGCAGCGACCTCAAACACATCGTCAAAACCCATGCGCAGCAACGCTTCCAGTATTTGCGATGCGTTTGCCAATTTTTTGAACTGCCCGTACAGTGAGGGTGCGGGCAGCGCGATTTTATACTTGAAACGGTTGATTGTTGCAAGTGTGTCGGTCTGCGCATACTTAGCGTGGTATTCGCACACGCGGATGCACTCGCCGCAGTCGATACAGCGCTCGTCAATGATATGCGCACGCCCGCCGCGTACGCGGATGGCCTCGGTCGGGCAGCGCTTCAGGCAGTTGGTGCAGCCTTTGCACTTTTCTTTGTCCAACCGAACGGAATGGTACCGTTTATCTTCCATAACCGGAAACCGCCTTCCCCTGTCCTTGCGCCCGTCGCGCCGCAACGCGCCCCTCAGGGCAGGCGGAACCGCATGTCGATCTGCGTGCCCAGCCCCAGTTCGCTTTGGATATGAAATTCATCCGCGTTGCGTTTCATGTTTGGTAAACCCATGCCGGCGCCGAAGCCCAGATTACGAGCCTCTTCGCTGGCCGTGGAATAGCCCTCCTGCAAAGCCCGGTCAATGTCCGGGATACCGGGGCCGATGTCCTTGGAAAGCAAACAAATCTCCTGCGGGGTAATCTGCACCGTTAGATCGCCCCCAAGGCTATGAATAATCAGGTTCAGTTCCGCCTCATAGCTGGCTACCGCGATGCGCCGGAGGATGGTGCTGTTCACCCCCAGCTGCTTAAGCTTGCGCTTGATGGTTGCCGAGGCATCCCCCGCCGTGGCGTAGTCCAGTGCCTTTATATGGTAAACGTCGACCAATCGCGTATCCTGCATGTCTATCCCCACTTGCCGCACCAGCGCCGGTCATTCCGGACGCTGTACGCATTCGTTACTGCCCCTGAGCCCCGCCGCGTACAGCAGGCCGCAGGTGGTATAGGTGGTGTGGCGTGTTGTCAGCACCACGAGGCCCAATTCCTGCGCCTCCTCCATCACATCCTGCCCGGGCACCTTGCCCCGCGCAAAAATGATGCAGTGGATGTCCAGCATTTCCGCTGTACGGATCACATGGATGTTGGTAAGCCCGGTAATCAGCGCCGTGCGATCCTTGACAAAGGCCAGCACATCGCTCATTAAGTCCGATCCGCAGGCTGCGTTCACTTCCTGGTCCAGTCCTTCGGCCCCGCAAAGCACGCGCGCCTCCAGAACAGCGGCGATATCCCGGATGGTCATCCCAATCCCTCCCTGCCGTAGCTTGGTCGAGGCCGACAAGCCGTCGGGCTCGCGGCCTTGCCGCGGCGTACAAAATCTGGTAGGATAATCCCTGACTATTATAGCCTTCGGAGGGCGCATGATGCAATACCAACAGGATACGATTCCCGTCTGGGAAGCCATGGAGCAGAAGTTGCCCTGCCCGCTGTGCGGGCTTGCGCACAAACTGGAGCAGGAAATGATCTGCCGCACGCTGGGCGCAAGCGTGATGGAGCCCGACGAGCGCATCCGCTTCAACCGTCTGGGCGCCTGTAAACGCCATCAAAGCATGCTTTTTGCAGCACAGAACCGGCTCGGGCACGCACTGCTGATTGATTCCCACCTGAAGGAGCGTCGCGCAGCCCTTGTAACGGTGCGCGCGCGCATCGGGAAAGTCGGTTTCCTTCGCAGGGGCGCTGATCTGCCGGGTATTGCGGCCGCCCTGCGAACCATGGCGTCCGGCTGCGTCGTTTGCGATGCGGTGGATACCCACATGGCGCGTTACCGCCGTACCTTTCTGTACCTGTGGAAAACCAGCGACGCCTTCCGGGCGGCTTGGCAGCAATCGCAGGGGGTTTGCCTGCCGCACGCGGCCGCGCTGCTGAACGACGCAGGCCGCATACTGAGCCCGCAGAAGCAGGCGCAGTTTGCCGCCGAGGTGTTGGATCGGCTTTCGCAGCAGTTGGAAACCGATGCGAAGGACCTGGATTGGTTTACCCGGAAATTTGATTACCGTAACCAGAATGAACCGTGGGGCAACAGCAAAACAGCGCTGGAACGCGCCGTCAATCGCCTGCGGGGGTACTGTCTGGGGGAACCGCCCTCGATTCCCACAAAATAATCTATGCAAAAAACGATCCACTTTGCCTGAGCGCCCGCAGCTTTTGCCTCGTGCGTTCAGGCTTTGCCGTCAATCAGCTCTCCGGGAAATGCTTCCAGCGCCACGCCCGCTTCCTGAAAAAACTCCAGTGCAAACGGGTCGGGGTAGCCCTGCTCATACACAACACGCTTGATGCCGACGTTCACAATCATCTTAGCGCAGACCGAGCAGGGCTGGTGCGTGCAGTATACGGTGCCGCCATCGATGGAAATGCCCAGCTTGGCCGCCTGCAAAATGGCGTTCTGCTCGGCATGGATGGCATAACAAAGCTCCGCACGGGTGCCGGACTCTATATGCAGCCGGTCGCGCATGCACTCCCCGCGTTCGCGGCAGGTACGCACGCCAGCGGGCGCACCGTTATACCCGGTGGTCATGATGCGTTTGTCCTTAACGATCACCGCGCCAATCGCCCGGCCCTGGCGGTAACAACTGCTCCATTCGGCAATCAACCGCGCCATTTTCATAAAGCGAATATCCCATTTATCCACGGAAACGCCCCCTTTGCTGGCATTATACCGGATGTGGCGGGGCAATGCAATGCTGGTTACTTGCTCGCGGTTGAAGCCCGGCAGGATGGGCGCGGATCGGGAAATCGTTCCGGAATGGCCGCACTGCGCGGATTTTACGGCTTTTATCTAATACATTTCCTGCAATTCCGGGCTCCAACGCCGGTCACCTGTTCGCAGTTGAAGTCAAGCAAAATGGGCACGGATCGGGATATCGTTTCGTAATGGCCGCACTGCGCGGGCTTTACGGCTTGTTCTGATACATTCTCTGCAATTCCGGGTTCCAATACCGGTCACCTGCTCGCGGCTGAAGCCCGGCAGGATGGGCGCGGATCGGGAAACCGTTCCGTAACGGCCGCACTGCGCGGGTTTTATAGCTTCTCCTGGTATATTTCCTGCAATTCCGGGCTCCAATGTCCATCCATATCATACACGATCAGCGGCGGCAGCCACACGAGCTGCGGCTTCGCATTCTTGACCGCTTCCACCAACAGCAAATAGGGTGCCTGATCCGCCCTGACACATACCATGCGAATGCGCTTGGGTTCCAGCCTCGCGCTGCGCAGCGTGTCCAGCAGTTCCAGCGCGCGCACAGGCGGAAAGCATACCCAAAAACGGCCCCTGTTTTTCAGGATGGCCGCCGCGCTTTGGATCATCTCCGGCAATGTGCAGTCGGTTTCGTGCCTCGCCAGCAGGTGCACCTCGCGTTCGCTGCCAAACGTGCTGTCGCGCTTGCCGTAGGGTGGGTTGCATATCACACCGTCCATGGTAGCGTAACCCAGCAGCGCTGGCGCCTGCCGCGCATCAGCGCAATGTACGCGAATGCGCGCCTCCAACCCGTTCAGCAGCATACTGCGCCGCGCCATGTCGGCTGTTTCCGGCTGCCATTCCAGCGCGTCAAATTGAGTATCGGTTGCCATCCGGCTCATCAGCAGCGGCAGGATGCCGGTGCCTGTGCCCAGATCAGTCACGCGGTCACGCGATCGCAGGCGCGTAAAATACGCCAGTAAAACGGCATCCATGCCAAAGCAGAATCCGGCAGGGTCCTGTAGGATTTTCAAACCGTGGTTTTGCAGATCGTCCAACCGCTCGTTTGGTTTAATGAACATTTCAGGGCACAATGACCGTCAACCCCCCGGTCAGGCAAAAGCCCTTTTGATCGAAATAAAGCACTTCACACCATGTATCGCCCTGTCGCAGAACCTGCACCATGCTGTTGCGGATCATGTCCAGCAGGCTGTTGGCCTGAGTACAGGCGGGGTACAGCGGCAGGGTATTTCCGTCGTCCGGCGGCGTTACATAAGCATAAAGCTCCGTGGCGGGGGTTTTCAGGGTCGGGTCTTCCACCGGGCTGGGCGTGGCGGTAGCCGTTGCCGCAGCAGAATCTGCCGTTGCGGGGGTTGCCGTGGGGGCGGTCGTTTGCGAGGTCAGTTCCGCTGGCTGTGTGGTTACCAGATAGGTCGTCATCACATAGCCGGTAATCGCATTATACTGCACCTGGCACCAGGTACTGCCCTGCGCAAGCAGCGTCACCTGCGCAAGCCGCGGGATGGTGGTCAACACCGAGGCCGTCGTGGACGCATCCGATCGCAGGTTAAGCGAACCGGATGCGGTATAAACCCAGGCAACGGTTGCAGATGCTCCGGCTACAGGGGTGGGAGTGGGGGTCGGCGTGATCGTTACCGTCGCTGTTGCCGTCGCTGTTGCCGTCGCCGTTTGGGCACTGAACTCCAAATAAGTGCCCACCACATAACCGGTCAGGCCGCCATACTGCACGGCACACCATTCAGACCCCCTGTCCGTAACCGTAACCATTGCCAGCCGCGGGATGGTGGTCAGAATTTGCGCCGAGGTCGATGGCAACGCGCGCAGGTTCAGCGAACCGGAAGGGGTCAGCACCGTAGCCGTGAGCACGGTCGTCCCCGTCGCCGTTGGGGTCGGCGTGGGGGTTGGGGTCACGGTGGCGTCTGTTGTAGCCGGGGTAACCGTTGCAACCGGAGTAGCCGTAGCGGTCACGGGTTCGGTAAAGCTCAGGTACGCGGTCATCGCATACCCGTAAGTGCCGTTATACAGAACGTAGCACCAATCGCTGCCACGCTGCTGCACCTGCACGGTGGCAGCCTGGGGGATGGTGGTCAGCACCGACCCGTAGGGCTGCGACCGCAGGTTCAGGGAGCCGGAACTGGTTAGCACCGTGGCTGTTGTGGCTGTGCCGGTCGCGGTATCCCCCGGTGTTTCGGAAACAGCCGCAGGGAAGGTCAGATAGGCGTTCATTACATAGCCTGTATACCCTTCATAGGTCGTTTGGCTCCACGCGGCCAGCCGGGTTTGGATGGTAAGCGTGGTGCCTCGGGGGATCCGCGTCAGCACGCGGCTGCCCGGCAATACGTCCGCCCTCAGGTTCAGAGAGCCGGAAGCGGTTGTTACGATGGCGGTTAAGACCCCTGTGTCCGTAGTAGGGGTGGGGGTTGGCGTTGGCGTAGCTGTAACTGTTGCAGTCGTGTCCGTTGCTGAGGTGGGGGCTGGCGTGGTCGAAGGCGTTGCAGTTGCCACAACATCGCTGCCAAAAGTCAGAAAAACCGACATCACGTAACCCGTCGAGCCTGCGTAGGTCACGGAGCTCCAATCCACACCGCGCAGGTTAACCTGCACCGTCGCATATTGCGGTATGGTACGCAGAATGGTGCTGCCCGCTTTGCCCTCCTGCCGCAGGTTGAGCGAACCGGACGCGGTTGTTACAATGGCCGTGCCGGATTCCGGTGTGGCCGTTACGGTGCTTGTCGTGTCGGTCGCAAACGTCAGGTAAGCCGTCATCACGTATCCGCTCAACCCACCGTAAGTTACCGCGCTCCATGTAGTCCCGCGGGAGGTCACGGATACCGTCGCGTTCTGGGGAATGGCAATCAGGATGGTACTGCCCGCGCGGGCTTCCTGCCGCATGTTCAGCGATCCGCTCTGTGTTGTAACCGTAGCGGCCACGCCTGTCGTGCTTTGCTGCGGGAAGGTCAGGTCCGCCGTTGGCAGGTAGCCGGTCGCGCCTTCATAACGTGCGGCGCACCAGGTATCCCCTTTTTGCGTGACGATCACGCTTTGCCCCAGCGCAATTTCCAGCACAACCGCTGCGTTTGCATCCGCGGCGCTGCGCAGCTGTGTAAGCGTTGCGCTGATCGTGGCGCTCCATTCGCCGGTTGTGGTGGTGGGTTCGGTGCTCGTGTTGCCACCGGTTGTGCTGGTCGCCTCGTCCGCATAGGTCAGGGAGGCGGAAAGCACGTAGCCGGTCAGCCCGCTTATCTCCACGCTGGCCCAGGAACCGTCATCGCGCAGCACGCGCACGGTCACCCCGGCGGCTAACTGGGTCAGCACCGTACCCGAAGTGCTTGCGCTGGCGCGCATCGGTACGGTTTCGCTATCCGCCGCCGTAACCGTCGCCGTGCCGGAACCGGAACTGACTACAGTGTTGGGATATGTATCCGTGAACGTCAGGAAATCCGTAGAGGCATAGGCGACTGTCGCACCATACTGCACGTGCGCCCAACCGGACCCTTTGTCAAACACCGTGAGCACCGCGCCGGTGGGCGCCGTGGTCAGCACCGTTGCGGAATAGCTGCCCGACGCGCGCAGGTTCAAATAGCCGCTGGCTTTCACAATAGCAAAGCCCTGTGTGGCAGTCACGTTGCCGTCGTCGGTGGATTGGGCCGCGCCGGTGATCGTAAGCGCGTTGGTGGGCACATACCCGCGCAGGCCGCCAAAGCCGATCAGGCACCATGTGCCGTCATTGGCGTACAGGGTTACGGGAGAACTGTCCGCCACCACGCCCAGCACCGCAGCGCTGGTGCTTTTCGTGGCGCGGATAGCCAGTGAACTTACGCTGGATACCAGCTTGACAATCGCCGTGCCGGAGCCGGAGGTCGAGGTCGTGTCCACCGAGGCGGCGTTTTCTTCGGTGGTGACCGTCTCCGTAGAGTCGGCGGCCAAAATCGTGTTGGTGAAGGTGCAGCCGACGCGTGTGCAGCCCGGGTAATAAAAACCCAGAATCGAATCGTAGGTGTACCCGAGCTTGCCCATATACATGGCACCGCGCTGGCTCATGCCCAGCCCGTGCCCGTAGCGACGGGCTTCCAGCGTATAGCTCGTACTGTTTTTAGTAACCGACCACAGTTCGTTCTTGCCGGACTGGATACTCAACCCCAGCAGACTTTCCAGCTCCGAAAAAATATCGCAGGTGACCGTCGTGGTAGCCGTGACGGTACCGCCGGCCGAATTGCGGGTGGTCGCGGTCAGGGTAAAATCCATCTTGGTATAGAGTTTGCTGGGCGATGCGTACATCGGCGTATGCACAACGACGCTTTTCAGGGTGGCAAGCGTAGTGTTGGCGCTGGTGGCCGCGTAGCCGGAAGCACTGAGCGCCGATACCGTCTTTTGCAGGAGCAGCGCCTTAAGCGTGCTGCTGGTGGAGGTGCTGGTCATGTCCGTGTACACGGTAGCACGCTTGACGGTACTGTCCGGGTTGGCATAATCAAAGGGATCATCCTTCACACCCAGATAGCTGTAGCCGGAGGTGCCCCAGATGTTGGCGATGGCTTCGGTCTGCCCGCCGTTAGAGGCGGAGTAGTAGGTGGCGGTGTAAGAGCCGTTGTTTTTAAGCACAATGCCCTTGGTGGCATCCACCGCCGCAACGCAGGTTGCATAGCCGGAAGGCGTGCCGTTGTACACCTGATCGCTGGTGGTATCCACCACATCGTAAAGGCCGGATGCGCGGTTGGCCATCATCCGCACGGTGTAGGTACGCGCCGCCACCGCCTGCGCCTTGAGGGCTTCGGTGTGGGCGCTGCTGCCCATTTCGTAAGGCAACACGCCGTACAGGTAATTCTCCAGATAAACGTGGGCTACCGTATACAACTTGTAACTGCCACTGCTCTGCTTGACGGCTTCGAACGACAAATCGCCCGGATAGGGATTGGCGGGTTTGCGGGCCTGCGCAATCAGAAGGCCGTTGGAACCGGTCGCGCTATGGCGCTTGAGCGCAAAAAAGGTGCCCATGTTGGTTTTAACACCGCCGCGTGTGAGGGTGATCGCCCCTGTGCTGCTGCTGAATCCGACGGTGAGCGTTTCCCCGTTGGTAAGCGAGGTTCCGGTGCTGAGCGAATAGCTGCCCGCGACCGTAATGCCCAGGGTGGCAGGGCTACCCAGCGAGGAGAGGTAAACGCGCACCATCCCGTCCAGCGTGGCAGATGCTGTTGCAAGCGGCGCTGCATTTACAGTTACACTGTTTACGGTTTCCGCAAGGGCCTGCTGCAACTGCCAAAGAGGAAGCAAACAGACGAGCGCCAGCATGAACAGCTTGCGCAATGCGTTGCGTGCGTTTCGATGCATGTCGTCGCCTCCTGCATATTAACACTTTTGTAACGATTGCATTGTAGCATACTCCGCCACAAATGTCTATCTTTCCAGCCTTATTTGCGTGTTTGTCGCAACAGAAACCGTCTTTTTTTTAACGGATCGGGTTTCGGTTTTCTTCCCGGTATGGCGGATGGTCTTGCTTGCGCATTCAAACCTTCGTGATGCTATTCTCTTGGCAAACTGTTTTGCCATACCATTTCGATTCTGCGTTTCGCCAGCGCTGGCTGCGCCCAAAACATTGGGGATAATATCGTTTTCTGTTCTTGGGGATATTCATACTTACGATATGTTGCACAGTAGCGCACCCTATCGTGATAGAACAAAAACTTTGTTTCAGAAACTCCCCATTGCATAATGTGTACTTTCTTGTAACCTTTTCCATAAATGCAGCAAAACGACCGTTTGCGTTCGGTCGTTTTGCTGCATTCGTTCTATACACAACATGATAAATCCGTAGAGCTTATTCTAAGCCTTGGGGGCTTCGTTTCCCGGCGTCGGGGTCGCCTCGGGCACAGACTCTTCTTCAGTTGCCTCGCCATTCATTCGGCGGTATTCCTGAATGGCGGCGCGTGCCAGCGCATCGCAGCGGTTGTTAAGCGGGTCTTCCGCATGACCTTTTACCTTGTGAAAATTGACCTCATGCTTTTTAATGCGGATAATCTGCAATAGTAGTTTCCACAAGTCGCTGTTTTCCACCGGCTTCTTTTCGCTGTTGAGCCAGCCGTTGCGCTGCCAGTTGTCGATCCAATGCTCCTGAAAGGCGTTCACGGTGTAGGCGGAATCGGAGTAAACATCCACTACGCACGGCTCCTTCAGGGCGCCCAGCGCGCTGATGACCGCAAACAGTTCCATGCGATTGTTGGTGGTGTTCGGCATGTGGCCGGATAGCTCTTTGGTTTTGCCGTTAAAATTCAGTACCGCCGCCCAACCGCCCGGGCCGGGGTTGCCGGAGCAGGCGCCGTCGGTATACACCTGCACGGTTTTCAGGGATCGTTCGGTCGTCTGCGTCATGTGTAGCTCCTTACGGTTTCGGTTGGGTCGGCTGCGCCATGGAACGGCTCTTTTCGGCACAGGCCGTCATGGCGCGGATTACGGCGCTGCGGAACCCATCCTGTTCCAGCGAGGCAACCGCGTCGATGGTCGTGCCTGCCGGGGAACAGACCATATCCTTGAGCTGCGCCGGGTGCTGGTTGGTGTCCAGCACCATCTTGGCGGAACCCAATACCGCTTGCGCGGCGGCCCGATAGGCCAGCGCGCGCGGCATGCCCAGGCGCACCGCGCCGTCGGCCATCGCTTCCAGAAACATGAATACATAGGCCGGGCTGCTACCTGTGAGGGCTACAACCGCGTCAAAGAGGCTTTCCGGCAGTACAGCCACCTCGCCCAGCGTGCGGAACAGCTCCAACGCCCAGGCAAAGGAAGCTTCCGGCAGGGTGGTCTGCTCGCAAAGCGCGGTAAACCCTGCGCCTACCATCGCGGGGGTGTTGGGCATGGTACGCAGCACATGCGCGCCGCTTTCCGCGTCCAAAACCTCGGTCAGCATGGCGAAGGTCCATCCGGCGGCAATGGAGATAAAATCCTTGCCCTTTGCCAGTGGGCGGGCCTGCTCCAGCACGGCGCGCAGGTATACGGGTTTTACGGCCAGCAGGATGCAGTCGCACGTGGCTACCAGCTCATCCTGGCTTTGCGCAATCCGGATGGGGTACTTCGCGGCAAGCCGCTCCCCCTGCGCAGGGTTCACATCGAAAACCATGATCTCCTGCGCAGGCAGAAAACCCTTTTCGATCACGCCCTGCAGGATCGCGCCGGCCATATTGCCCGCGCCGATAAACCCGAGCTTCATGCTTACTCCTTCGTTTCGTCCGGTTTGGGGATTGCGGCGACTGTTTCCGACGTGCCCACCTTGGCGTTGGCATCGCGCACATGCTCCCGCACGGGCAGCGAAATCGCCTTTTTGGGGCACTTGGGCACGCACTGGCCGCAGCCGGTGCAAGCTTCGTTCACTTCATGGATGCTCTTGCGCTCGCCGGAGATCGCCTCAAACTGACAGACCTTTTTGCAGATACCGCAGCCGATGCACAGGTCGCGGTCGATCAGCGCGATGTGGCGGTTGTCGAAATCCCCCCACAGCGACGAGGTCGGGCACACTTCCGCACACATCATGCAGCCGGTGCACTTTTCCCGGTCGATCACAGGCAGGTGATTCTTCATGGTAATGGCGTCAAACTTACAGGCATTTTTGCATAGCTCGCAGCCGATGCAGCCGATCCGGCAGTTATCGCTGACCAGATGCCCCTCTTCGGCGGCGCGGCACAGCAGGCGTACCGGCAGGGTTACCGGCTGCATATCCAGCACTTTTTTGGGGCAGGCCGTCACACAGGCGCCGCAGCTGGTGCATTTTTCCGGATCGACCACGGCAATCTGGTCGTGCTCGTCAATGTGAATGGCATCAAACTTGCAGGCGCGCACGCAGGTACCCAGCCCAAGGCAGGCATACTGGCAGGCGCGGTTGCCGTCGTTCACAAGCGTGGCGGCTAGGCAATCCTGAATGCCGTGATAGTCAAACTTTGTTTTGCAACGATCCACCGTGCCCTGGCAGACAACCGTCGCCACCATTTTCGTATCATCGGAAACCGCATCCGACCCAATGATGGAGGCAATCTGGTTTGCCACTGCCGCGCCGCCCACCGGGCAGGCGTTTGCGGGGGCTTTGCCCGCGGCAATCGCATCCGCCAGCGCATCGCAGCCCGCAAAGCCGCAGCCGCCGCAGTTTGCGCCCGGCAGCGCCTCGCGGATCTGGTCGCGCTTCGGGTCGGAAGGCACTTCGAACACCTTGTTGGCCAACGTCAGCAGGAGGCTGAATACCAGCGCAATCGCCGCCAGTACGCCGGTTCCAATTAAAACACCGGTCATGCTTTCAAACCTCCTTTAATGAATGAGTCCGGCAAAGCCCTGAAACGCGATGGACATCAGGCCTGCGCCGATCAGCGCCCCGGGGAAGCCGTCCATCCACTTGGGCAGGTTGCCGATCGCCAGCCGCTCGCGGATGGCGGCAAACGCCACAATCGCAAGCGTAAAGCCCAGCGCGCCCGCCGTACCGTTCACCACCGACTGGATCAGGTTGTACCCGCCGTCGATGGCGGTCGTGTTGTTGATGGCCACGCCCAGCACCGCGCAGTTGGTGGTGATCAGCGGCAGGTAAACGCCCAGCGCCTGATACAGCGCGCGGCTCATCTTTTTCAGCACGATTTCCACCGTCTGCACCAGCACCGCAATCACCAGAATAAAGGCGATGGTCTGCATGTATTCCAGCTTGAGCGGAATCAGCAGATAGCGCTGGATCAGGAACGTGAACAGGGACGCAATCGCCATGACGAACGTAACCGCCATGCCCATGCCCAGCGCCGTTTCCGTTTTCTTGGAAACGCCCAGAAACGGGCAGATGCCCAGGAATTGCGACATGATGAAGTTGTTGACCAGCACGCCGCCGACGATAATCAAAAGCAGGCTGTTCATGCGATCCCCTCCTTCGATTTGGCGAGCTTGCGCTTATCGACCGCTTTGACGATGGCATTGACCGTCAGCAGCAGCAGGCCAAGCATGACAAAGCCACCCGGAGGGCGTACGACAATCGCCATGGGATGATAGGACGCGGGCATCACCTGCACGCCCAGGAAGGTGCCGCTGCCGATGACTTCACGCACGGCAGAAAGCAGCGAAATCGCCAGCGTAAAGCCAAGCCCCATGCCCAGACCGTCCGCCAGAGAAGCGAGCGGCGGGTTTTTGAACGCGAAGGACTCCGCACGGGCAAAAATGATGCAGTTAACCACGATCAGCGGAATGTAAACGCCCAGCGACTGGCTCAGCGAGGGCACATACGCCTTCATCAGCAGATCGACGATGGTCACAAACGTAGCAATGACCACCACGAACGAGGGGATGCGCACCTTTTCGGGGATGGTGTTGCGAAGCAGCGAGATAACCAGGTTGCTGAACACCAGCACGAATGTGGTCGCCAGCCCCATGCCGATGCCCTGCGACACCGCCGTGGAAATGGCCAGCGTCGGGCACATGCCCAGCACCAGCCGGAAGGTGGGGTTTTCGGTTACAACCCCGTTAAAGAAGATGGAGCCGAAGCTCTTCTTTTTATCGCTCATGCTTACGCCTCCTTGCCCGCGCGGGCGGGCTTAACAGCGCCGAAGGGTTTGGGCGCAGTCAGCTTATCGATCAAAGGAGTCAGCACATTCATAAACAGAATGGCAAACGAGCAGCCCTCGGGGTAGGAGGGGTTGTATACGCGGATTACGAACAGCACAAGCGCGCAGCCAATGCCCATAATCACGCGCCCCCATGCGCTTACGGGGCTGGTGACGTAGTCCGTCGCCATGAAGAAGGCACCCAGAATCAACCCGCCGCTGAGCAGCTGGTAGAGCACATTCTGCGAGCCGCTCTCCGGGGAGTAGATCACGCCCGTCTGAATCCAGAACAGGATGAAGGCCGACACGATGAAGGCGACCGGAATGCGCCAGTCGATCACGCGCCGCACAATCAGGTAAAGGCCGCCCGCCAGCAAGGTGAGCTTGCAGGTTTCCCCCATCATGCCCGGTACGTTGCCGGAAAACAGCTGCCACAGCGAATACGCGGCGGGGTTTTCGCCCAGAGGCGTGGAGGAGGCAACCGCGTCCACCGCCTGCGGCGCAATCCAGAGCCCGGCGTGTGGCAGAACGTTTGCGGCCATCAGCGACGTCCAGGAAAGCATCAGGATAGTGCGCGCCGCCAGCGCGGGGTTAATGAAGTTCTGCCCTACGCCGCCAAACATCTGCTTGACAAGGATAATGGCAATCGCGGAGCCGACCAGTGCCAGCCACCACGGCGCGCTCGCCGGCAGGTTAAACGCCAGCAGCATGCCCGTAACCACCGCGCTCAGGTCGGAAACCGTCACCTTCTGCTTGGTGTGTTTCTGGTACAGGGCTTCGGCCGCCACAGCGCTGAGCACCGCGACCACCATCAGCATCAGGGCGCTGCCGCCAAAAAACCAGACGCTTGCCAATGCGGTGGGCAGCATGGCGATGATGACGTCCAGCATCAGCTTGCGGGTGGAGACATTCTCATTGCGCAGATGGGGGGAAGAAGATACGACCAGCTTGCGTTGCATGTTATTTCCCCTCCTTCTTCTTCGCCGCTTCGGCGCGGCGGCGCTCGGTAATGATCTTCTTGCTGGAGCGGCAGCTCTGGGTGAGCTGGCGCTTGGCGGGGCAGCTCCAGGTGCATGCGCCGCACTCAATGCAGTTCATGACGCCCTGACGCTCCGCCTCGTCAAAGAGGCTCTTGCGCATGAGCTTGTCCAGCGTCGAAGGCATCAGCTGCATGGGGCACACCGACGAACAGCGGCCGCAGCGGATGCAGTTGGACTCCTCGCTCTGGGCGGAGCTGGCTTCCAGCGCCGTGATGCCGGAGCAACCCTTGGTCACGGGAATATCCACACGGTTGATGGCCATGCCCATCATGGGGCCGCCGTACAGCAGCACTTTGGCCTCGGGCAGCAAACCGCCGGAGGTATCCAGCAGCCATTCCACCGGCGTGCCAATGCGCGCGAGGTAGTTGGCGGGCTTTTGCACACAACCGCTGACCGTCACCACGCGGTCGACCACGGGGCGGCCTTCATACACCGCGCGGCGCAGCGCATAGACGCTGCCGACGTTCATCACGATCACGCCGCAATCCAGCGGCAGGCCGCCGGCGGGCACCACGCGCTTGGTCAGCGCGTAAACCAGCTGTTTTTCTCCGCCCTGCGGGTAATGCACCGGCAGGCCGACGACGGTAAAGCCGGTTTCGTCCTTGCAGGCTTCGGTCAGTGCGGCGATCGCGTCTTTTTTATTATTTTCGATGCCGATCAGTACCTGCCCGATGCCCAGAGAGCGTTGGGCGACCCGTGCGCCCTCGATGATCTCGCGGGCATGATCCAGCATCAACTGATGGTCGGCGGACAGGTACGGCTCGCATTCCGCGCCGTTGAGGATCAGCGTATCCACTTTTTTATCCGGCGGTACGGAGAATTTAACCGCGTGCGGGAACGTGGCGCCGCCCAGGCCCACCAGGCCTGCCGCGCGTGCCAGCGCGGAAAGGGCTTTCGCGTCCAGCGCATCGGGTTGTGCCACCGGCGTCAGCTCCACCCACGTGTCCTGAAAATCGTTGTTTATAATCACGCAGGGCTGTAAAAGGCCGTTGGGCATAATGCAGGGTTGCACATCCACCACCGTGCCGGAAACGCTTGCATGTACGGCGGCGCTTACAAAGCCGACCGGTTCGCCGATGGGCATGCCCACCTTCACATGGTCGCCTTTGGCAACGAGGCTCTTGCAGGGCGCGCCGATGTGCTGCTGCAGGGGAATGGCCACGCGCGAGGGCTGGGGCAGCTCGACAATCGGCAGCCGGGAGGTGACCGTTTTGCCGTTCATCCCTTCATGGGGATGGATCCCACCCGGGAACAGGTGAAACAGACTCATGGACCTCGATCCTTCCTATTGGCTTCAAGCATGGATATACTTCTCTTCATGCCATCCGACGTAGTATACCATAAATCCCCTCGAACTAGAAGGGCATTTCCGCAATTCGGGTGAATTTTGTCCCGCTATGCTGTATCCAATTTTCCTATGACACAGCCCTCGCAAGCCATAGAAATGGCTGATTGAGGTTCATAATGGGATTAAAACACCGTGTAAACAGAATAGACCCGCAAGCGCCGCTTATCACAGCGTTTGCGGGTCAGTTATACAGGAATCTCAAATTGGGCCGTTTCAGACCAGCTTAGCGTTTACCGTGCTTGCGTTCCCATGCGGCGGAAAGCAGATTGCGGGCATGCAGCAGGCCGCTTTCCTGATGCTGCGCATCCGCGCCGACCAGCCGTGCAATCTCCTCCACGCGCTGTTCGGGGTTCAGCTCCTCCACGCGGGTCACGGTGCGTTCCCCCACCACGCTTTTCTGCACGCGGTACTGGGTGTCCGCCATGGCGGCGATCTGTGCCAGATGCGTGACACACACTACCTGATGGTAACGGGCGATATCATCCATTTTTTCCGCCACCACGGTTGCGATGTGCCCGCTGATGCCGGTATCAATCTCGTCAAAGATCATGGTGGGGATCATGGTGCGGTCGGCGGCTGCGGCCTTCATCGCCAGCATCATGCGGGAAAGCTCGCCGCCGGAGGCGGTTTTGGCCAGCGGTTTGAGCGGCTCGCCCACGTTGGGGGCGATAAAAAACTCCACATGATCGTCGCCGCGGATGCTGGGCACCCGTTTCTGGTCGGCGGGCGGGTCGCTGAATACGCAGGAAAACTGGGTGTTGCCCATACCCAGATCTCGTAGCTGCGCCTCCATCAGCCCTTCGAAATGCCGGGCCAGTGTCTGCCGGGATTCGGTCAGCAGCTTTGCCGCGCTGCGATAATCCGCCAGCTTCATTTTAAAATTCGCTTCCGCCGCCTGCAGCCGGTCGTCCATGGTTTTCAGCGACTTGATTTCATCCTTCAGGCGCTCGGTATAGTCCACCAGCTCGTCGGCATCCATGGCATAACGCTTTTCCAGCCGCCGGTAGGTGTCCAGCCGCGCGAGGATTTGCTCGTTCTTGTCCGGATCGAAGCTTTC
Organism: Candidatus Limiplasma sp.; assembly: GCA_963666755.2. Lineage (GTDB taxonomy): Bacteria > Bacillota > Clostridia > Christensenellales > Aristaeellaceae > CAXXOK01. The sequence goes on along the minus strand of CAXXGW010000009.1, from coordinate 1,194,633 downwards.
GGTGTCCAGCACATCGCGCAGCTCGATGCCCATCTCTTCCGCTTCATAGTACGCGCTGGACAGGCGTTCCGCCAATGCCTGAAAACGCGGGTCGTATTCGCTGATCCGCTGCATTTCGTCCGTCGCTTCGCGCAGGAGCGCCATTACGCCCAACCGGCCGCCTTCGGTGGCGGTCAGGTTATGGTAGGCAGTTTCCGCAGCGCGATTGATCTTTTCCGCGTCGGCCATCTTGGCGCGCTGCATCAACAGCTTGGCTTCTTCGCCGATTTCCAGCTTGGCGGCGTCCAGTTCGCGGCTGCGTGCCGTAATCATGGCCATGCGTTCTTCCCGCTGGGCGTTTTCCTTGCGCAGGGTGCTGAATTGCAGGCTCGCTTCCCGCCAGACGCGGCACTTTTCCTCTACGTCCTTCATCAGCGCCAGATGCGCCTCGTCACCGAAGGCATCCAGAAAGCCCAGATGGTTCTTTTCCGAAAGCAGGCTCTGGTGCTCGTGCTGGCCGTGAATATCCACCAGATACCCGGAAATCTGCTTGAGCAGATTCAGGGGCACCATCACGCCGCAAACCCGGCAGATGTTCCGGTCTGCGGTGCTGATTTCGCGCATGACGGTCATCAGGTTGCCGTCCGGTTCCAGCGATTCGGCGGCAAGCAGCTCGCGTACCTGCGGGCTGTCGGCAATGTCGAACACCGCTTCCACGGTTGCCTTATCGCAGCCGGTGCGGATCAGCCCTCGATCCGCGCGCTCGCCCAGCATCAGGTTGATGGAATCCACCACGATGGATTTGCCCGCGCCGGTTTCGCCGGTGAGCACATGCAACCCCGGATGGAACTGGATATCCAGCTGTTCGATGAGCGCGATATTGCGGATGGTCATGTTCAGCAGCATGGTTCACGCACATCCTTTGCCATGTTTAGCGCAGCATTTCGTCGATCCGCCGCAGCACCACGTCGACTTCTTCCACCGAGCGCACGAGCATCAGGATGGTATTGTCGCCCGCAAGCGTGCCCAGAATTTCAGGCCAGCGGAGGCTGTCGATCATCTCGGCGGCCACGTTGGCACTGCCGGGGAGGGTCTTGATCACAACCTGATTGTAGGCGTGGTTCATCCCCAGCACCGATTCGCTGAAAATGCGGTGGAAGCGTTCGCTCAGGCCATTTTCCGGCTTGTCGGCAGTTGCGTACTTATAGGTACCGGCAGAGGAGAGCACCTTGAGCAGCCGCAGCTCCCGGATGTCGCGGGATACCGTCGCCTGCGTCACCTTAAAATCCCGTTTGCGCAGCGCGTCGGCCAGATCCTCCTGGGTTTCGATGTCCTGATCGCGGATCAGCTCCAGAATCGCGTTCTGACGGGTTGATTTCATCTGCCTGCCTCCTCTGCTAACAGCTCCACTCGGTCAACTTCTCGCGGATGCGCTGGAAAAAACTGTGCGATCCAAAGCGGATCAGCTTTGCGACCGTCTGCGAACGGCGGATGGTCACCTGTTCCCGGCCCGCCAGGGTGGCCACCATGCGGCCGTCCACATCCAACTGTGCGGTTTGCTCCGGCGCGCAATCCAGCGCAAGGGTAATCGGCTGCGCGGCGCTGGCTACCACCGGCCTGTGCTGCAGCGAATGTGGGCAGATTGGCGAAAGCAGCAGGCAATCCACCTCGGGGCAGACAATCGGCCCGCCGGCCGAAAGCGAGTACCCCGTAGAGCCGGTCGGTGTAGACACGATCAGCCCGTCTGCAATGTAGCGGCCAACCAGTTCCCGCCCGACCGTCGCGGTAACCGCGATCAGCCGCGCATAACCCCCGCGGGAAATCACCACATCGTTCAGCGCGGTTTTCACAGTGCCGTCGCGCAGTTGCACATCCAGCATCATGCGGGTATCCAGCGTATAATCGTCATCACGCAGCCTGCGGCAGGCTTCGTCCAGATGCGTAAGTTCGGTTTCTACCAGAAAACCGATGTGCCCGACGTTGATACCGAGTACCGGCACATCTCTTGCGATCGCCATCTGGGTGGCCCGGAGAAGCGTTCCGTCTCCGCCGACAGCCACGATGGCATCCATCAGCGGACAATCCGCAGGATCGGCTTCCCGTTTCTCTCCTGTAAGCCACGGTTCTGGGCACACCTGCAACCCTTGCGCCTGCAGCGCATCGGTAACGCGCTGTGCCAGCGCGAGCGCATCGGGGCGGGTCTGGTGCATCATCAGGTACAGGTTTTGCATCTGCGCGTTGCCTCTTTCCTTGCGCCCGGGCGACGCCCGACCAGACGCCGCGCAGGAATATGCGTTCGCTCAAGGGTATTTTACCATAGAATGATTATTCATTCAATCCACGGTTTATACGTCGAAGCGCCCGCCGGGGAATTCCCCGCGGGTATCGAAGGCAACACTGCATCAATCAGGATTATCGGTGTTTTTCCGATCCAGTTCCTGATGGGCGGTGGCGACCACGGCAGCCACAGCCGCATCATCCAGAGGCTGTGCAAGTTCTGCGGCACCCGCTTCCGGCTTGCCGTTTGCGTTCAGGGGTTCGGGTTTCAGGCAAGCGATATATTCGATGTTGCCCTCCGGGCCTTTAATCGGCGAATAGTCCAGTGCCGCCATAAAGTAGCCAAAGGAGGGTGCAAAATCCCGCACGGTGCGGATAACGCTTTCATGCACGGCAGGGTCGCGTACGACGCCCTTTTTCCCCACATGCTCCCGTCCGGCTTCAAACTGTGGCTTAATCAGGATGCAGAATAAACCCCGGTTCTCCATCAGCGAAGCCGCTACGGGTAAAATCAGCCTGACCGAAATAAAGGACACATCCATGACCGTCAGCGACGGCACTTCGCCGTCCAACTGCGCGGTTGTCAGATAGCGCGCGTTGGTGCGCTCCATGACCGTTACGCGCGGGTCGGTGCGGATTTTCCAATCCAGCTGGCCGTACCCCACGTCCACTGCGAATACGCGTTTAGCTCCGGCGTGCAGCAGCACGTCGGTAAAGCCGCCCGTTGCCGCGCCGATATCCAGCGCAACCACGTCCGTCACGTCTACGCCAAACCTGCGCAGCGCTTTTTCCAGCTTGAGCGCGCCGCGGCTCACATACGGGTTGGCATTGGATTTCACCAGCAGCGGATCATCCTCATTCACCGCTGTGGAGGGTTTTAGTACTTTCACTTCGCGCATGTACACCGCGCCGCTCATGATCAACGCCTGCGCCTTTTCCCGGCTTGTCGCCAGCCCGCGCTCCACCAGCGCCACATCCGCCCGCGTCCGCTCAGGCATGGCAAACCACCGTAACCCCAAGGCGCGCCCGGATGCGCGCAAGCAGGCTCTCTTCATCCAACCCGGTTTCATGTAAAAGTGAGCGATGATCCCCCTGCGGGATGAAGCGATTCTCCACCCCCAGCAGGCATACATCCAGCGCCGCGGTTTGCTTTGCGGCATATTCCAGCACGGCGCTGCCAAAGCCGCCGTCCAGCACATGCTCTTCCAGCGTAAAGATAGGCTTTGCTTTTACGGCAAGCCGCTGCAGCGTACTTGTGTCCAACGGGCGCAGGGTGGAGGCGTTTACCACTTCCAGCTCGACCCCGTCTTCCCGCAGGCGCTGCGCCACATTCAAGGCTGTGCCGACCATACTGCCAACAGCCAATACGGTCGCGTCGGCGCCGGATAGCAGCGTGCGCCAGTGTCCCAGCCGGAACGGAAGCGTCGGGTATGCGGGGTTGGAGGAAACCGCTGTTTTCGGGTAGCGGATGGCGCACGGGCCGTCCAGTTCCAGCGTAGCCAGCATCATTTCCTGTAATTCCCCCGCGTCGGCAGGCGCCAGCAACGTCATGTTGGGGATGTGGCGCAGGTAGGCGATATCGAACAGTCCCTGGTGGGATTGCCCGTCCTCATTGCCTAACCCCGCCCGGTCCAGCAGGAACACCACGGGCAGGTTTTGCATGCATACATCGTGCAACACCTGATCGTACCCGCGCTGCAGAAAGGTGGAGTACACAAAGAAGAACGGGCGCATACCGCCGCGCGCAAGCCCTGCGCACATGGTTACGGCATGCTCCTCGGCAATGCCCACATCAAAGAAGCGTTTTTTAAACTGTGCCTTGAAACGGTTGGCCGCCGTCCCCAGCGGCATGGCGGCGGTTACGGCCACAATGCGCTCGTCCTTGCGCGCCAGCGTAACAAGCTCGTCCGCTGCGATCTGCCCATACAGCCGGTGCGAGCGCTTTTGCGCCTCTCCGCTTTCAATGAAAAACGGCGGCGTTCCGTGGAAACGCTCGGGGCTTTTCTCCGCCTTACGGTACCCGTTGCCCTTTTTGGTGCAGCAATGGATAATCACAGGCCCTTCCAAGTCCTTGGCGCGGTTAAAGATTTTCTCCATCGCGCGCAGGTCGTGCCCGTCGATCGGCCCCAGATATTTAAAACCAAGCGTCGTAAAGAAACCCTCGTCCATCAGCAGCATGCGCAGGGATTTTTTCATGGAGTGGAGGAAGTGTTCCAGCGGCGGCCCAATCAGCGGGATGCGCAGCAGGCTGTGCTTGACGGTTTTCTTGGTCTGGTTCCAGCTCGCGCTGGCGCGCAGCTCCGCAAAATGATTGCTGAGCGCCCCCACGTTGCGGGCGATGGACATCTGGTTGTCGTTCAGCACTACGATCAGGCGGGTTTTACTGTTGCCGCAGTCGTTCAGCGCTTCATAACACATGCCGCCGGTCAGCGCACCGTCGCCGACGATGGCCACCACGTTGTTCTTGCGGCCAGCCAGATCGCGCGCGCGCGCAAGGCCCACCGCCGCTGAAATGGCGGTGCTGGCGTGCCCGGTTTCAAAGCAATCGTGCTCGCTTTCCGAGCATTTGGGGAAGCCGGACAGCCCCCCGTAGCGGCGCAGCGTATCAAACCGGCAGGCACGGCCCGTCAGCAGCTTGTGGGTGTAGGCCTGATGCCCCACGTCAAACACAAACTGATCCTGCGGGGTGTGGAACACCCGGTGCAGGGCGAGCGTGATTTCCACCGCCCCCAGGTTGGAGGACAGGTGCCCGCCGTTCTGCGAAACGGTTTGAATAATCGTTTCGCGGATTTCTTCGGCCAATTTATCGCATTCCGGATAACTCAGGCCGCGAATATCGTCCGGCGATTGTATCTCTGATAGCTTCAAAGGTTGCTCCTTCAGGCGTTTTTCGCGCCGTATTTCGCCCCGGCTTTGCCCCCAAGCGCCAGGTTGGTCAGGATGTCCGAGGTGAAGGCGTAGTTGCTGTCGTTCTTCTCCGCATGGGCACGCAGCGCATAAGCCACCAGCCGGTCCACCAGTTGCGTATAGGGGATGCCGCAGGGTTCCCACAGGTAAAACGCCATTGACCCCGGAATGGTGTTAATCTCGGTAATATATAAACCGTTTGCTTTCGTGTCGTACATATAATCGATACGGACAACGCCTTTGCAGTCCATGCTTTTGAAAATGTCCACGGACAGCGCCTGAATGCGCTCGCGCAGCTCCGGTTCAATCGGCGCGGGCAGCACGCGTTTGAGCGATGCCATCCCTTTCGCGGAGGCATTGCCCTGAATATACTTGTCCATAAAGCTGAGCAGATCGCCGCCGGTCACGGGCATTTCAATCTCCGAGGGGGTGGCTTCCTCCCCGTACCCCAGCACAGAGCAGTTCAGTTCCAGTGGGTTGTCCAAGCCTTTTTCGATCAGTACCTTACGGTCGAACTCAAAGGCCAGTTCCAGCGCCTGCCGCAGTTCCTCCCGGTTTTTCGCCTTGCTGACGCCAATGGAGGAGCCCAGCGACGCCGGTTTCACAAAAACCGGGTAAGGCAGTTGCTTTTCCACGCCGTCGAGCACCGCGTCCGCATCGGCTTCCCAAGCGGCGCGCAGGTACCAGCAACTCGGCAGCACCGGAAACCCGCCGCCCACAAAAAACTGTTTCATATAAACCTTATCCATGCCCATGGCGGATGCGCCAACCCCGGAGCTGGCATACGGGATGTTGCACAGTTCCAGCAAGCCCTGCACGGTGCCGTCCTCCCCGTGCATCCCGTGCATGACGGGGATCACGCAATCCAGCCGCGCCACCAGCCGCACTTTTTCAGACGTAAAAAGCCCATGGGCAGGTTCCACGGTTGTCAGCGCGCCCGAACCTGCCGTCAGGTCGAGCTGCACGCGGTAGATTCCTTTGCGGGTTTCATCAAAGGCGGAATAGGTTTTCAAATCCAGCAAAGGATCGCCGGAAAACCATTCGCCCCGCATGCTGATGTAGATCGGAATCACGTCGTATTTTTCACGGTCTACAGCCCGCATCAGCTGCAAAGCGCTGATGATGGAAACCTCGTGCTCGCAGGTTCGGCTGCCGTAGATCACGCCCAGTTGCATTTTACTCATAAACCCTGTGCCTCCTTGATTACGCCTCCTGATAATGATCGGGCAGGTCGTTTTCATACAGTACGGTATCGTCTTTACATGCCAGTGTTTTAAGGAGCGCGGTGGAAGCGGCGAGGCTATCCACCCGGTAGGTGTTTTCAGAGGGGAAGCCCGCATCTGCAAGCCCGTCCAGAATGGGCTGCGCGCGCTTTTTACCCACGATGATGGCGATATCGGCGGCATCCGCGATCGCGCGGCCAAAAGCGCGGTTGTACTCCGCCTCCTGCGTGCCCAGCTCCACCATGCCGGGGGTGATGATGATACGCCGTTTCGGGAACTGCCGGAGCACCTTTAGCGCGGCATTTGCACCGACCGGGTTGCTGTTGAACGCATCATTGATGATGGTAAAGCTTCCAGGGGCGTGGATCAGCTGCAGCCGGCTCTTCACCGGCTCCAGCCTTGCGATGCCGTTGGCGATCTGTTTAAGCGTCAGCCCCAGATCGGAAGCGACTGCCGCCGCCATGAGGATATTCTGGATATTATGCTCCCCCAACAGCCGGGTATGGCAGTCGATGCTGCCCTTTTCCCGGATATGCAGGGTAAAGCTGCTGCCCTGTGCCGACACGTGGATATCCCCGCAGGTAACGTCGGCCTCCTGCCCGGAGAGCGCCACCAGTGTTTTCGGCTTCCGGGTGCGGTCGTACAGCTGGCGCACATACGCCTGATCGTCAAAGAAGTAACCGTGCCCATCCGGCGGGAGTGCTTCGATCAGCTCATACTTGGTCTTTGCGACGCGCTCAATGCTCTTGAACGTTTCCAGATGCTGCGGCCCCACAGAGGTCAGCATCCCAACCGTCGGGCGCACCAGGCGGCACATTTCGCGGATATCGCCCACATGACGCGCGCCCATTTCCCCCACAAATACCTGATGCGAAGGCGTCAGCCGTTCGCGGATGGCGCGGGAAACTCCCATGGGAGTGTTAAAGCTGGCAGGCGTAATCAGCGTTGGGTACTTTTCGCTGAGCAGCGTACCCAGAATATATTTGACGGAGGTTTTGCCGTAGCTGCCGGTGATGCCGATACGGATCAACCGCGGGTTGGCGAGCAGCTTACGGCGCGCATCCCGAAAGTAGCACTCGCTGATGAGTTTTTCCAGCGGCCAGGCGAGCAGCCCGCAAAGCGCTACCCAAACGGGCAGGAGCAGCGGCCAGAGCGCTGGTAAAACGGCCAGCGGGCTTGCCGCCAGCAGATAGGAAAGTGCTGCAAGCACGACCGTCGATATTCCATATAAACGCTTCATGCGCCCGGTAAACACGAACTTCTTTTTCGCGTTGCGCTCCGTCAGGAGGCGCGCCACCCCCCAGCCCAGCAGGCAGGACGCGGCCAGCAACACGATGGCTGTAGCGGTAAGCGCCCAGCCTTCGCCCCATGCGATACGTGCCTTGTCAAACAGGTAGTATAGCAGCATGCACCCGGCGCTGAGCAGCAACCCCGGCAGCCACGCGTGCAGCGGGTTGCGGCGCAGGGTTCGAAAATAGCCGGGAAACTGGTAGCTTTCCAGCTGGAACAGGTGATAAATCCCCCGAGCCCCCAGCAGCACCGCGCAAACGGGGTACAGCGGCAGTAACCATCGAAGCGCGTCTAGGGTCATCCGGCGTTCCCTCCAAAAAAGAACTGTTTCACGATGGTGGTAAACCGCTGCCATTGCTCCAAAAAAGCAAAGTGCGATGCGCCTTCAAACACCACCAGCCCCGCGTCCGGGATTTCTTTCTCCATCACCTGCGCCATCCACAGCGGCGTTTCGGTATCAGCTCCGCCCCAGATGAGCAGCGTAGGCGCCTGCACCCTGCCAAGCAGCGGGAATAAATCTTCCGAGACAACCTTGACAAAGGTTTTGCGCATGCCCTCGTTCAGCTTTACATAATCCGGGGAGCCGTAACGGTTGCGCAGGCGCGTTTGCATCCGCTCGGACAGGGCGCCCAGCAGCGGGACGTGCCGCAGTTTATCAAAAATGGCATTGTAGCGTTTGAACCGTGCGGTGCGTTTACGCGCCTGCTCGGATACCGGTTTGCGGATGCCCGCGCCGCCGGTAATCACCATCTGGCAGATCATTTCCGGATGGTTCGCGGCCAGCCACAGCGCCACACGCCCGCCAAAGGAATGGGCGATCAGGTGTACAGGCCCAAGCGAATGAGCCGAAAGCAGCGCATAAACCTGCGCGGCATACTCCCCCACGCCCCAGGGTTCCGGGGGTTCGCCGCTGTGGCCGTGGCCGGGAAAATCCAGCGTGATTACGGTTGCCGTTTCTGCCAGCGCCGTTTCAATAAAGGAAAACGAGGTGCGATCGCAGCCCCAGCCGTGCAGCAGCAAAACGCGTGGCGCATCCGGCGTGGGATGCACCCGTATTTCATAATCAAGGAGGCATCCGCAGAGGGTTTCCTGCAAAACAGCACCGCCTTTCCAAACAACAGCCGTTGGTATTTTACCCCATTACGGGTAAAAAGAAAAGACGTTCTTGCAAACGGAAGGAAAACGGCGCTTCTGAAAAGGAGAAAGCGCCGTTCGCGGGCCATGTCCATATGGTTGCAGGGTTAAGCAGAATGGCTGTGTTTTCGGGGTTTAACGCCTTTATCGACGCACAGACCTTGTTGATTTTATTGGTAATACCTCCGGGACGGACAAACAGAGAACCTCTTTCGTCGCCATCCGGGCAGATCGGTGTTAATCCGTGCAAATCAAACCCCGGACGTAACCCTCTGTGTCGTTTCAGCCAATCCGAATCGGGGTATGTTTCTTCTAGTTAAATACACTGATCGAATCGCGATGGAAAGAGGTGAGTTCCGATGCAGACAGCGCAGACGGTGGATGCCTATATTGCCCAATACCCGGAAGCTGTGCAGGTTGTGCTGGAATCAGTACGTAAAACCATCCGTGAAGCGGCGCCCCATGCGCAGGAGCGGATTTCCTACGGTATCCCCACCTATTTTGACGGCGAAAACCTGATCCATTTCGGTGCGGCCAAGAAGCACATCGGCCTTTACCCCAGTAGCAGCGGTGTTACAGCGTTTGCGGATCGCTTGACGGATTATGCTACATCGCGCGGGGCGATTCAGTTTCCGTTCAATAAACCCATCCCGTATGCGCTGATCCGGGAAATTACACTGTTTCGGGTGCAGGAGGCCGCAGCGCATCAGGCGGCGTTATCGCACAGGAAATAGGCGCAAACGACTTTTAGCTTTCCTATACTGCTCCGTCAAGACGGCCAGCCTTTGCAGGTTGGCCGTCTTTGATCATGATACAGCCTTTAATTCGGTATGGGTAACATGAGTAAGTTTAACACAGTCTTTCCTGCCAAAAGACTACGGAATAAGGGCAGGGAAGAAAGCAAATCGGCTGATGAATGGCTGGAAGCGCCTGATGTATTATGCGGGTTGAGACTTACAACTTCGTTTCTGCATCGGTTGCCTCCGGCAGTGTCCAGATGAACCGGTGCTTTTCTGCGCTGATTTCCAACCTCTCCTGTAACCCGCGGGGTACGCTTACGGTGCTTTCCAGTTCGCTGCCCAGCCGCAGGCAAGTGCGGATGCTGGGCACATTGCCCGGGTCGGTGGTAATCACCACAGTGCGCATGCCCTGCTCCCGTAAAATCGGTGCACAAAGCCGACAGGCCTTGGCGGCGTATCCATGCCCGCGAAACGGAGGATCCACATGGTAGCCGATATGCCCCAGATAAAACAGCTCCGGGCTTTCCCCAATGCGCAGGGCTACTTCACCCGCGATGCGGTCGGTCGCCTCGTCAACAATGTTCAGGATCAACGTCTGCCTGCACTGAATCTGTCGGCTAAAACCGTAAAACTCCCGGGGGTAGAGGGCAATCTCTCCATCGCGGCAAAGGCAGCCCCCTCTGCGCCCCACATGCAGAAAATTCCGCAGCCAGTTGTTTTTCATAGCTCTTGCAGGGTTACCTTCGGTAAAAGCGCCTCAAAGTCGCTCACGTTCAGCAGCTGCGTGCCGTCCGTCATGACGCTTGCACAGCCTGCGGCCACGCCGTAACGGAGGGAATCTTCTACCGGCGCGCCCTGATCCAGCGCCATCAGCACGCCGCCCACCATCGCATCCCCCGCACCAACGGTCGATCGCGCCTCCACCTGCACGGAAGGGGCATACAATGTGTGCTTCCCATCTGTATACACGGCGCCGTATTTCCCCATGGAGACAATCACATGCTGCGCGCCTTGCGCTACCAGTTCCAGCGCTGCATCCCGGATGGAGCGCAGCGTTTTGCACTCCCGCCCCATCAGGCCTTCCAGTTCCGGCAGGTTGGGCTTAATCAGGTACGGTTTTGCGGCCAGGCCCAGACGCAACGCTTCCCCCGCCGCATCCAGCACGCAGTCGGTGCCCTGCAGGGCCTTCATGCAGCGCAGGTAGGTATCCGCATGCCGCCCCATGGGCAAACGGCCGCTCAGGACAACGAAACGGCTCCCAGCTGCTTTGGTTTTCAGCAACTCCATCAGCACGGAAAACTGTGCGTCGTCCATGGCGAGGCCCGGCTCGTTAAATTCCGTAACGCTGCCCGTTTCCTGATCCAGAATTTTCAGGTTGGTGCGCGTTTTGCCCGGTAGGCGAAGGTAGGAGAACTCCACCTGCTCCGCCTGTACAAGCGATAAAAACTCGCGCTCGTCCGTTTCGCCCACGCAGCCGACGCAGACCGTCTGCACTCCCAGCCGTTTGAGCACGATCGCCACATTCAGCCCCTTGCCGCCCGCATCGTAACGCACATTGCGCAGGCGGTTCAGCCCGCCCGGCAACAGTCTTTCCACAACGGCGGTTTTATCAAAGGAAGGGTTCATGCATACAGTGGTAATCAACGGACATCCCTCCAGTTTATCTGGTTTGAAACGCCCTCCCCGTTTGCGGGGAGGGCGTGGCACGGGTGCATCCGGGGTGTTTACTCCTCTTCCTCATCCTCGTGCTTGGCGTTGTCGATAATCTTCTGCGCCACGTTGGCGGGCACCTCTTCATAGCGGACAAACTTCATCACAAAGGAGCCGCGCGCCTGGGTCATGGAACGCAGATCGGTCGCATACTTGAACATTTCGGCCAGAGGGGCTTCGGCTTCCAGTTTCTGCTGCCCGTCCACCTGATTCATGCCCATGATGCGCCCGCGGCGCTTGTTCATGTCGCCCATGATGTCGCCCATGTATTCGTCGGGCACATACACTTCTACGTGCATGATCGGCTCCAGCAACGCGGGGCTGGCTTCCATGCAGCCCTTCTTGTAAGCGATGCGCGCCGCGGTTTTAAACGCCATTTCCGAAGAATCCACCGGGTGGTAGGAGCCGTCGTACAGTTTCGCGTGCAGGCCCACCATCGGGTAGCCGGCCAGCACACCCTTGACAACGTTCTCGCGCAGGCCCTTTTCCACCGAGGGGATAAAGTTGCGCGGTACCACGCCGCCAACCACGCCATCCTCAAACTCGAAATCGACGTTGGTATCCCCGATGGGCGAAAACTCGATCCACACATCGCCGAACTGGCCGTGGCCGCCGGTTTGCTTCTTGTGGCGGCCCTGCACCTTCACGGCCTTCTTGATGGTTTCCCGGTACGGGATGCGCGGGTCCTGCAGATCGGCCTTGGCGCCAAACTTGGTGGACAGCTTGTTGCGTACCACGTCCAGATGCAGTTCGCCCTGGCCGGAGAGCAGCGTTTCGCTGGTTTCCGTGTTCTTTTCCACCTTGATGGAGGGATCCTCCTCCTGCAGGCGGGCCAAACCGGTGAACACCTTGTCTTCCTCGCCCTGCTTGGTGGCAAACACCGCCTTGCTGATGCAGGGGGCGGGGAACTGGATGCGCGGGTATACGATGGGGTTAGCCTGATCGCAGAGGGTATCGCCGGTATTGGTGTACTGCAGTTTCGCCAGCGCGCCCAGATCGCCCGCGTTCAGCTGCTGGGTCGCAATCTGCTTTTTACCGCGCATCACATACAGCCCGGCGGATTTGTCTGCCTTTTCGGTGGAGATATTGTAGATGGGGGTGCTGGGGGTCAGCACACCGCTCATGACCTTAAAGAGCGACAGCTTGCCCACAAACGGGTCGGCGATGGTCTTGTACACCAGCGCGGAGAAGGGCGCGTCGCTCTTGCAGGCGCGTTCGATTTCCTTGTTGGTTTTGGGGTCGATGCCCTTGTACACGGCGCGCTTGGGGGAGGGCAGGAAATCCGCCATCACATCCAGCAGCTTGGCGACGCCCACGCCCGTCACGGCGGAGCAGGGGATCACGGGCGAAATCTGGCTGGAGAACATGCCGGCCTTGAAGCCTTCCAGAATTTCCTCATGGGTGAGGGTTTCCCCTTCCAGATACTTCATCATCAGCTCGTCGTCGGAGGCGGCAGAGGCTTCGGTCACCTCATCCAGCGCTTTGGCAATCAGGTCGGCCATATCGGCGGGTACGGGGATTTCCTTACTGACTTTATCGCTGCAGGCATACGCCTTGTTTTCCAATACATTGACCACGCCCTTGAAGTCAGGGCCGTTGCCGATGGGAAGCAGGATGGGCACAACGCTGGTGCCAAACATATCCCGCAGCTGGGCGACAGTCTTTTCAAAATTGGCATGGTCGCGGTCCATCTGGTTTACGATGAACATCTTGCCAACGTTGTTGTCGCTGGCGTATTTCCAGGCTTTTTCGGCGCCCACGTTCACGCCGTTCACCGCGTTTACGACGATGGCGGCGGTTTCCACCACGCGCAGCGGGCCCATCATTTCGCCGATAAAATCAAAATAGCCGGGCACGTCGATCACGTTGATCATTTTCTGGTTCCATTCAATGGGCGCGGTCGCCGCACTGATGGAGATATGCCGTCTGGTTTCCTCGGGGTCGAAGTCGGTTACGGTCGTGCCATCCTCCACCTTGCCCTGGCGGTCGGTAATGCCGGCAGCGAAGAGCAATGCTTCCGTCAGCGTCGTCTTGCCCTCGCTGCCATGCCCCATGAGGGCGATGTTTCGGATGTTTTTGGTCTCATAGTTGGCCATGGTGGATCCCCCTTGCTTTATTTCATTTGCATCATCGGACGCCGCTTTGGTATGCAAAGAGAGCCAAAGACAAGCGCGAGCTCATGACGCTTATTTGGAACGATTTCATGCTTTTTTATTGTAGCAGATCAGGGGGAAAAAAGAAAGCAGAAATTTCAACCTACAGATGTGCTTCGCGTGTCGGAAAGGTACTTCCACGTCAGGTACCCTTCCAGATTACCGTACTCGGATACGGTGATCTCCGCAATCCCCAGCGATTGCATGCAGCACAGAAGGATAGCCAGCCCATGCACTATGATGTCGGCCCTTTGCGGCTGCAGGCCCGGGATGGTCAGCCTTTCGGGCAGGGGCGTGGCCGCGAGGGTTTCCATGGTCCGAAGCACGGCTTCACGGGTCAGGGGATACCCGTGGATGCGTTTGCGGTCGTTCCAATGCACGCCCTGCGCAAGCGCCGCCGTTGTGGTAAACGTGCCGCCCACACCCACCCAGGTTTCGGGCCTGGTCAGGGCAAGAATCGCTTTGCGGTGGGGTTCCAGAATGGTTTCGGCGCGGCGCACCATGGCATGGGCCTCGTCTATGGATTCGATCGGGGCAATCCGGAACAGGCGCACTGCCCCCATCTGAAGGCTGTCCGCATATTCGATCCGCTCTCCCTGCCCGACCACGATTTCTGTGGAGCCGCCGCCGATATCGATCATCCCGGCACGCTCGCCACCTGTGGAGCCAATAAAAGAGAGCTTGGCTTCCAGTTCTCCGGTACACACGTCCAGCTTCAGGCCGGTGGCGTGGTACAGGGCTTCGCCAAACTCTTTTCGGTTGCGCGCGTCGCGTACCGCGCTGGTAGCAAACAGGTGGATGGTTTCCGCCTCCATATCCTGCGCCTTGCGCGCCATGGCGCCCACACTGGCACAGGCCTGGTCCATCATCGCAGGGGCGATGTTTCCGTTGGCGTCCAAGGCGGCAAAGACGCGCAGCCCCTCCCGATCCCGATGGATTCGACGGAGCTGTGCGTCCTGAATGTCGGCAACCAGCATACGCAGGGAGTTGGAACCAATCCCGATTGCAGCTGCTCTCAAAACCCTCACCTCCCAAATAGGATAGATCGGGCGCTACCGGTCCTGCGTCCCGTAAAGCACATCCGGGTTGGTGATGATAATCCGAATCTCGTCCGGGCCCATATAATCGTACAGGGTACGCGCCTGGTTTTCGATAAAGGCGTCGGTGTTGACGGTATCCAGCTTGGCCTTGAGCTTGTTTTGCTCCACTTCCAGATCATTGCTGTTTGTGCATGCCATCTGGTACTGGGTTTCCGCCTCGTCCATCCGGCGTTCCATGCCGCTGTACAGCCACAGGAAAGCAACGGCAATCACTGCCGCGATCACGATCACGGGTATAAGCGGTACTCGTCTTGGCATTGCCATCCCTCCCGTCTGCCGGTTTTGTGTTTTCCATATTCGACATCCCTACGGGGATTCCTGCCGTTTGGATGGAACGCCGCAATTTTTACCCGATTTTCCATCCCTTACTTTAAAACCGCATCCGACAGACTCCCTGCGCGTTTGCTGCCGCGCTCCCGCAGTTTTTCCACAAAGCTGAACAGGAAAAACGCAATAATATTCATCACCACAACGCTGGCGCCCGTTGGCGTATTGTACAGGTAGGAGCCGACCAGCCCGAGCAGAAAGCACACAACCGATACCACGGTTGCCCAGAGGATAACCCGATGGTAGCTCTTGCTCAGCCGCATGGCCGTGATTGCCGGGAACAGGATCAGGCTGGATATAAGCATCGCGCCCATCATTCGCATGCCCAGCACCACAGTTATGGCGGTCAGCAGCGCCAGCAGCATGTTAAACAGATCCGCCCTGAGACCCGTGGCGCGCGCAAAAGTTTCGTCAAACGTGACGGCAAACAGCTGCCGGTAAAATATCAGGTAGAGCACCAGCACAGCGCCGGCCAGCGCCACGCTCATCCAGACGTCGCCCGCACTCATGGCAAGAATGCTGCCAAACAGATAATTGTTGATATCGGTCGTCATGCCGCGGCTCAGGCTCAGTACCATCACGCCTACCGCCAGCGCGCCGGTGGAGATCATCCCGATGGCAGCATCGCCCTTGATTTTGCTCTTTTCACTGACCCGCAGCAACAGGAACGCCGAGCCAACCACCACCGGCACCGCCACGGCAAGCGGCGCAAGCCCCATAGCGGCGGCGATGGCCAGTGCCCCAAAGCCAACGTGGCTCAGCCCGTCTCCAATCATGGAGTACCGCTTGAGAACCAGACTGACCCCCAGCAATGCCGAACACATGGAAACCAACAGCCCGACCACCAGCGCGCGCACCATAAAGCTGTAGGAAAACATCTCTCCAAGGAGGTTAATCATCATCGTGCCCTCCCAGAAAAGTGCGACAAAGCGCGGATTGGGCGTATTCTTCCGTTGTGCCGTAAAACAGCGGTTCGTGGCGCAGGTGCAGCACATGGGTTGCATAATGCACCGCAGCGCTGATATCGTGCGAGATCATAATCACGGCCACGCCGCGTTGGCGGCGCAGTTCCTCCACCGTATCATACAGTTCACGGGCGGCCAGCGGATCCAATCCGGCCACAGGCTCATCCAACAGGAGCAGTTTTTGGGTGGCGCACAGGGCGCGCGCCAGCAAAACCCGCTGTTGCTGCCCGCCGGAAAGCTCCATAAAGCTCTGCCGCCGGAGCGCATCCACGTGTAACAGCGCCATATTTTCTTCGACAATCCGCCTTTGGGTGCGATCCGCCCACAGTGAGCGCGCCGCAAATCCGGAGGCGACCACTTCGCGTACCGACGCCGGAAAATCGCGTTGCACCGCGTTCTTCTGCGGCAGATAGCCAATGTCGGTCTGCCGCATGCCGTCGCCAAAAAGAATCTCTCCGCCGGCAGGCTCCAGAAGGCCCAACATTCCTTTCACAAGCGTGGTTTTTCCGGAGCCGTTCTCCCCCACGATGCAAAGATAATCCCCCGGTTCGACCGTGAGGTTGATGCCGGAAACGACAATGCGCCCCTCATAGGCAAACGCAACGTCCCGGCAGGTGACCAACGGCATATATTGACTTCCTTTCCCTTGTTCGCTTTCATAGAACCCAAACGGCTGTGCTCAACGCTCCGGGGTATTACCCCCGTTGCGCTTTGTGCGCTCCGTATGCGCCTCGCACGCTGCACAGCCGCATGCGGCAGGCGCTGCCTGCGGGTTGGTCTGTTCGAGCTTTGCCTGGCAGGCCTGGCACCGCCCGTACAGGATCGTTTGCCCCTCGTCCAGCACAAACCCGTGTTTGCCCAGCAGATGGCTGGAAAAATCCCGCACGACTTCGCAGCGTAAATGTTCCAGTGCGCCGCAATCCACACAGCGGATGTGCAGGTGGCTTTCCCGGCATGGGTTTAGCTGATAGAGGGCTGCCTCTCCGGCGTTTTGCGGCGCATATCGCCTGAGAATTCCATCCTCACAAAGCCGTGCCACGGCACGGTAGACGGTTGTCATGCCCACGTCCGTACCCAGCGCGGCATAAACCGCTTCCGCAGTGAGGCAGGCTTCCGGCCTTTCCTGAAAATACGCGGAGATCGCTTCCTTTTGCTTGGTTTGATACTTCCCACGCACTTTCCGTCCGCCCCTTTCATTGAAACCGATAACCGTTTTCATATTATAACACGTTCCTGCTCTTTGTCAATCCATTCCACTCGTCTCTGGGTAGAATGGGCAAAGAAAAATTCCAACATGGACGTATAAAAGCTGGATAAACCGGGACGATTTCTGACCGCATGCGGGAAATATACCCGCGTGTTTAGATGCAACGGCTGAATGTGAAGCGATGCAAGCGTTTTCAATACTTAAAAGAATCTGCGCGCATGTCAGATTCGGCATTGACAAGCGTTTTACAACCTTCTATAATGCAAAAGGAGAAACGCATGTAACCGAATTTGTGTCATGTTGGGAGCAGTTGTATGCCTCAAGACCTGTTCGTCACGATCAAATCCCACTACAACACGTTTACCCGGGCAGAGAAACATATCGCCGATTTCGTGCTTTCCAGCGCGAAAGACGTGCTTTATATGTCCATCACAGAGCTCGCCAGCGCCTGCAGTGTTGGTGATACAAGCGTTTTTCGGTTCTGCCGGCATTTGGGCAAGGATGGGTATCAGGATTTCAAGGTCGATCTCGCTCAGGCGATGAGCGGCTCGCATCCCGTTCCGCGCCTGGACAGCTGCATCGTCGAAAATGCCGATACGACCGAGCTGATGATCCAAAAAGTGTTAAATAACCAGGTTTCAATCCTTCGGGAAACCTATCAGTTGATTGACCCTACCGCGCTTTCCACCGTCACGCAATGGCTTTCGCAGGCAAACAGCATCTGCTTTTTCGGGGTCGGCGCTTCCTCCACTTCGGCGCTTGAAGCCAGCACGCGTTTTATGCGCATCAGCGCAAAAACCGAATGCATTACGGATGCCCGCCTGCAAATGATGCGCGCGTCCCTGATGCGCAAAGGGGACGTAGCCATCCTTTTTTCCTACTCCGGTGCCACGCGGGAGACGCTCACCATCGCGCAGGCCGCCAAGGAAGCCGGCGCCTATACCGTCTGCATATCGCGCTTTGCACACTCGCCGCTGGCAGACCTTTGTGATTTGCTGTTCCTGTGCGGTGGCAACGAAGGCCCTCTGCAAAGCGGAAGCATGAGCGTAAAAACATCGCAGCTTTTCCTCATGGAGGTGTTCTACATTTCCTACTGTCAGGCCAATCCGGAGGAATGCGAGTTTTCCCGGAATCGTACCAGCCTGTTTCTGCAACGCGATAAAGTATAATCAGCAATCAAAAAACGTGCCGCCCTGACCGATAAACGATCAGGGCGGCACGTTAATTTTCATCCCTCGAATTATCCCTTCTGAATTGCAAGCCCTGTGTGGGTTACCGAGAAAAGCCGTGCCTTACGGCACGTCAGATCGTTGCAAACGTGGTGACTCAGGAGGCGATGCCCACGGCACTTCTCCTGTGTGCAACGGCGGATAGGGCATGGATTCCATACTCCGCGTGCGCTACATCCTTTTCTGTTTACAGCATCTGGATTACCCGCTCCCAGGTTTCGCGGGCAGTGATGAACTGTGTATGGTGGCGCTTTACGTTCTTGGAAAACTTTTCAAACTCCGTCATGATCGTTTCAAAGCGCTGATCCTGAAAATAAGCCGCCATCTTGGGCAGGGTTTCGATGAGTGCCTTTTGCAGATCGCTCATCTGGGCTGCATAGGTATCCGGCGATGTAATGTAGGTCAGCAGCGGTTTGTAGCGCACCCAGCCGATGCAAGCCTGCAAAAACCGCGTGTTCACTGAGGGCACCCCCGTGGCAATCGCCTGCAGGTGGATAGGCAGCGCGCCGTCCAACAAATGCTGGTAAATGGAAAACCCGTCATGGAAGGTATAACAGGGAATGCGCCGCACCACCCGATCCGCCAGCAGTGTGGAAAGGAAGGTATCCTCCCCCCGGGCGCCGGGCGGGTTAAAAAATGGAAGCGATTTGCGGGGATCCTTGAGATTCATGCAAAGGTTGGCCCCGGAGATAAATTTACAGCCGCCGACCAACGGTACGTCGGCTGTTGTTGCTTTAATCAGCACCTCGGTGGAGGCGTACGTTACGCCGCCGGATTGCATCAGTTTTTTGATGCTGGACCAGTTGATAATATCGTTGCTGATCGCTTCAATGAACAGACGGAAATCCTGCTCGCGCAGCGAATCGCCGAAATGAATCTGCGGGATGGGCGAAATATACCCGCAATGGTAGCCGTTTGTAAAATCCGCACTTTCAATCTCCCGCAAATGGGACAGGAAAACCTGTTGGCCGCTCCACAGGCAGGTGTTATGGTTGTTGGTTACCGCCATGGGGTATTCGTCATCATCCAAAAAAAGCAAATAATCCAGCTGGTTTTCAATCGCGGCAAACTGTACGGCGTTGCGTTTGCCCGCGTAACCGGAGCCAAAGACGCTCGAAAGCTCCGCCTGCGTAAAAACGCCGCTGCTGCGGAGCTTGTCCAGGCTCTTCAGGGCGTTTTTCGCACCCACAAACGTGATGCTGTCAAACGCATCGACAATTTCCTGGCTCAGGTTGGTATAATCCGTCGATTTGGTGTTATGGTACTCCACATCATAAGCCACCAGCAGGTGCAGGTGCACGCGCACCCCCTCGGGCAATTCGCCGACGGAGGCGTTCCACGTATTAATATAGGCCGAAAGAACCTTTCTGAAATTGCGTCTCCCGGTTGCAAACCCAATCCCCATTTGAATATCCGTCATGAGTCGTTCATCCTTTCTCATCCTCTCCGATTCGCTTTTCAAAGAAGGCCGTTCCACGTCCATGGTATATCTTTCGACCGTTCTATCCATGATCATACCAAAAAAGCGGGGCTTCTGTCAAATCATAGCGGTTGTGCTCTTCCGTAAGCCTCTGTTTGACGGCGGTTTCCCGGGCACGGCGGCTTCGCTTGCACGAGTCCGCCGCAAGGCATCCTTCTCATCTGGCCCTTGTACAGCGGTAAGGTGCATGGTACAATGCGGAAAAGGTAAAAACCATGGAGGAAGGAGACTTGCGTATGAATGCATCCAGGCGGATCGTTGTTGTGGGCGCAGGCGCAATCGGAGGCATCACCGCCGCGCTTATGCGCAAAGCCGGGGAGGATGTCACACTGGTGTGCAAGCATCCGGAAGTGGCGGCGCTCGCTGCCGACCCCGGGCTGCGCATTTCCGGGATTTGTGGCAACCAGATCATACCCGTGCCTGCGGTCGCCACCCTTGACGAGTTGACCGGTACGTTTGATCTGGCGTTGATTGCCACCAAAGCATATGATATGCCGACCTCTGCACACGCGCTTCTGCCCCACCTGACGGAGGATTCGCTGGTTGTTAGCCTGCAAAACGGCATCTGCACCGACGCTTTGGCCGCCGTGGTCGGCCCCCGGCGCACCGTAGGCTGTGTGATTGGGTGGGGCGCGACGCTGCACGCGCCGGGTGTGATGGAAATGACCAGTACCGGGGAGTGGATCATCGGGCGGCTGGAAGGCGACCCGGCAGCGCTCGCGCCGCTGCAAGCCGCCATGCAGGCCGTCGTACCGGCGGTTTGCAGCGATTCGATCTATGCGGAGCTGTACAGCAAGCTGATCGTCAACAGCTGCATCACCTCGCTGGGGGCTCTATGCGGGCTGCGGCTGGGGGCGATGCTACGGCGCGGGCAGGCGCGCACCGTTTTTCTTGCCATTATTAAGGAGGCAATGCAGGTTGCACACGCCATGCCGTTACAGGTGCCGCCGTTCGGGGGCAGGCTGGATTACGACCGACTGATGCGGGGCAACGGAGCGCTTGACCGCCTGCGCCGCCATACGATGATCGCGCTTGTGGGCCTGAAATACCGCCGCTTGAAAAGCTCCAGCCTGCAATCGCTGGAGCGGGGCCGGCCCACGGAAATCGACTACTTTAACGGCTATATCGCCGACCGCGGCGAAGCACTGGGCGTCCCCTGCCCGATTAACCGCAGGCTGACCGTCATGATTAATGAAATCGAACGTGGCGAACGTTCCATTCAAGTTTCCAACCTGTATGACCCTGCCCTGAAAACTAAATAGTGCGAACACGACCGACGGAGTCATCCGTCGGTCGTGCCTGTTTACATCAGAATTTCCGTCAGACCACCTGTGCAATCCGCACGGGCGTAACCCGCAGCGCCGGGATCACCTGCTCCCAGAATGTCGTCTGTGTAAAGAGCACCGTCGCGGTGTTGTCGCAGGGGTGAAAGGCGATTTCCGGCGTCTCCTGCACAGCCGATTCATAGCAGAGCGTGATGCGCTTTTCCTTGTCAAACAGCAGCCCCAGCGGGCTTACCGAACCCGGCGAAAGCCGCAATAGTTCCTGCATAGCGTTTTCAGGCGCAAAGCTCAGCCGCGATACGCCCAGCGCCTTGCTGACCACCGCCGTGCGAAAAGGCGTCTCGGGTTTGAGCAGCATTAAATAATAGGCGGTTTGCTGCCGGTTGCAGAGAAATACATTTTTGCAGATCGTCACCTGCGGGCCGATAAACGGCATTCGCAGACAATCCTCTATCGTGTTGGCCTGCGAGTGCTCAAACAATTTGTAGGGCGCGCCCAGCGCTTCCAGCCATAACAGTACCGTTTCGCGCACTTCCCGGGGGGTAGGCATGGCAGTCCCTCTTTTCCTGTAATGGGTTCCTTTCCATCATAGCCCGAAGGTACCGATTTGTACATCCCATCCCATGGTCAAACCGTATTTGTTTGGTACTTTCCATCGGTCAGCCTTTGAACAGTGCCGTGCAACGCCATTGCGGGGCCTGTTGCGCTATGTTATAATGGGTCTAGGATTGAAGGGGGGCGTTCCGGATGAAACGCAGGATTGGCATCCTGACCAGCGGAGGCGATTGCCCGGGCCTGAATGCGGCGATACGCGGCGTGGCCCGCGCATCCTATGAACTGTTCGACGCGGAAATTATTGGGATTCGAAACGGATACGGCGGTCTGATTACCGGCGAATGTCAGGAAATGACGCGCAAACAGTTTTCCGGCATCCTGACGCTGGGCGGCACCATTCTGGGCACAAGCCGCCAGCCGTTCCGCTCGATGCAGATCATTGACGAAAATACCGGCATCGACAAGGTTGCCGCCATGAAAAAGACCTACAAGGATTTGAAGCTGGACTGCCTGGTTGCGCTGGGCGGCAACGGCACACATAAGACCGCCAACCTGCTTTCGCAGGAGGGTCTGAACGTGATCGGGCTGCCGAAAACCATCGATAACGACCTGTCCGGCACGGATTTTACGTTCGGCTTCCATACCGCCATGGAGATTGCGACCGAGGTCATCGACCGCATCCACACCACCGCCACCAGCCACGGCCGTTGCATGGTGATCGAGATCATGGGCAACAAAGTGGGTTGGCTTACCTTGTTTTCCGGGATTGCGGGCGGCGCGGATGTGATCCTGATCCCGGAATTGCCTTACGAAATTCAAAAGGTAGCCGAAACGGTCGAGGCGCGCGCACGCAGCAAGAAGGCGTTCTCCATTATCGCCGTAGCCGAGGGCGCCATGAGCGCCGATGAAGCCCGCATGAAGAAGAAGGAGCGCGAAGCCTACCGCGCGTCGCTCCCCTTTGATTGCATCAGCAAGCGCATTAGCGCGCAACTGGAAGATTTGGTAGGCGTTGAGGCGCGCAGCGTCGTGCCCGGCCACATCCAGCGCGGCGGCAGCCCCTGCGCCTACGATCGGGTGCTTGCTACCCAGTTTGGCGTGCATGCCGCAGAGCTGATCCGCGATGAAGTGTACGGCGTAACCGTTGCGCTATCCGGCAACAACATCATCCATAATAAGCTGGGTGACATCGCCGGCGTGCCCAAGCCCGTGCCGCGGGATAACACCATGATCCAGACTGCGCGCAACATTGGCATCACCTTCGGGGATTAAACCTGCACAACAATACTCAGGCCCAGACTTGCATACGGTGAAACGCGGGTCATGTTGCACTTCGTTACTCTCCTGTTATAAAAACGGCCCCTCTTTGCAGGGGTCGTTTTGATGATTCCTGCTTGCCGCATTCCGTGGTTTGGCCTCCCATGCAAGGGGGTTACATTTCACAACCGCCCCTGCTTTACAAACTCTCTGCCGCGTTGCTTGTTTGTGTTCCAATCAGAAATAGCTCAGGTTCCCACAATGGGGTGAAAGGTGGAGGCATACCCCTTTCATTTCAAATTCTACGGGTTCTCCCGCTGCACATCTGTACTTGGGGGGTGCCATGTGGCGGCAAGAGCCATGGGAGGGTGTGCAGAGGCGGGTTGTGGTTCTCCAAACCTGTTGTTACCCTGATTCGCAACTATTCTTAACTTAAAAAACAGTTTCAAAAGGAATGGATACCCCTCACGCAGAGGGGATATGCCCATACGGACATGGAAAAGGGCGGAAACGCGATTGCATTTCCGCCCTTTTGCGTGTTTAGATCAGGCAAAGGGGTTTTCCTTGGGGTAGAGCACGCCGGCGGGATGGTTGTAGTCGATATCCTCCACACCCAGCAGCTTGAGAGCTTCGAACAATACCTTGCCCACCTTGCCGAAAGCAACCGCGCCATGGTGCGGATAACGCTTCTGCACCAGCACATGGCGATAGAAGCGCGCCATCTCCGGAATGGCAAAGATGCCGATGCCGCCAAAGGAGCCTGTGGCGACCGGCAGGATTTCGCCCTGCGCGATGTAGCTGTGCAGCGTGGCATCCGCCGCGCCCTGCAGGCGGAAGAACGTGATTTCGCCCGGCGTCAGATCGCCTTCCAGCGTGCCGCGGGTGATGTTGGGCTCGGTATCCGGCTCCAGCGCGCGCTTCATAATCAGCTGGTATTTCATCTCCCCCTTGGTCAGGTGGCAGATGGGGGTATTGCCGCAATGGAAGCCCATGAACGTGTCGTTCAGGGTATAAGGGTACTTGCCCTTGACGGCCTCGTTGTACAGGTCGGCGGGTACAGTGTTGTTGATGTCCAGGATCGTCGGCGCATCTTCCATGGCGCAGGCGATCATGTATTCGCTCAGGCCGCCGTAGATATCCACTTCGCAGCTGATGGGCATCAGCCGGGAAGCAAACCGGCTGTTGACGTAGCAAGGCACAAAGCCGAACTCCGTCTGGAAGGCGGGCCAACATTTGTTGGCCATGAACGCATACTTGGCCGCGCCCAGATTCTGCTCCACCCAATCCAGCAGGGTCACTTCATACTGCGCCAGCCGGGGCAGAATACCGGGCATTTTGTTGCCCTCGCCCAGCTCCGCGGCCATGTCCTTGATCACATCGGGGATGCGCTTGTCGTCGGCATGGGCCTTGAAGGCGGCAAACAGATCCAGCTCGCTGTTTTCCTGCACATTCAGCACGCCCAGGTCGTAAAGGGGCTTGATGGGCGCGTTGCAGGCCAGAAAATCGTAGGGGCGCGGGCCAAAGGTCATTACCTTAAGGTTGCGCACGCCCAGCACGATGCGGCTGATGGCGCAGAAATCGTGCAGCATATCGGCAATCTCTTCTGCGGTGCCGACGGGGAATTCCGGAATGTACACGTTTTTAAGCCCCCGCAGACCGATGTTATAGCTGGCGTTGAGCATACCGCAGTATGCGTCGCCGCGATCGCTCTTGACGGTTTCGCGGGTTTCCTCAGCAGCGGCGGCGAACATCACCGGGCCGTTAAACTGCTGGGCAAGGATCGTTTCGGGGCCTTCGGGGCCGAAGTTGCCGAGGTATACCAGCATCGCGTTCACGTTCTGGTCTGCTAGCTCTTTCAGGGCGGCAGCCACATGCGTTTCGCTCTCGATCACGGTTTGCACTTCCACAATTTGACCGTACTTCTTTTGATAGGCGTTTACCAGAGCGCTGCGGCGGGTGCGCGACAGCTGAATCGGAAAGCAGTCGCGGCTGACCGCGACAACGCCGAGCTTAATCACAGGAATATTCGCCATAGGTTCTCCTCCTTCGATATCGGTTCCTGACACCCATTGTAACCAAAAAGCGCTGGCTGTCAAGACGGAAATAAAGGGAAAGTGATGCGGCGCGCCTTATATAAAGCGCAATATTTGTTCGTACATCTTAGCACACATCCTCTTTGGTTCCCGGTGGCAATGATACACTCGCTTCTTCGGAAATTGGAAGTCTTGAAAAGTCGCTCCATGAACGAGCCGGATAGAAAATATTGTACACGAAAACCGCTCCTGCCGTTCTCCGGGTGCCGAAAAGGGCCGCCCCGCATTTGCGGGGCGGCCCTGGCTTTCAGCCCTGGCCACGCTTTGGGTTATTGACCCGACATGCTGCTGGTAAACAGCGTGGCAACGCTCTGGGGCAGCTTGCCCAGAATGGTAAACATGAGCAACCCGGCATTGTTCTGGATTTTGGTGCCATACGCGGCCAACTCTTCCCCTGTCATTTTCAGCGGCTCCAGCGACGTGTCGGCGCTAACCTCTTTCAGGGCGGCGAAGGTGCCGCTGTCCTCCTGGATGAGGGTCGCAATCTTCAGCGTGCCGAGCAGTGCCGTATCCGCGTTGGCAAGAATCTCATCCACGCTCTTGCCGGAAGAGAGGCTCAGGGCGGTATCAATGGTGGTGTCTGCCACCGCCTGCTTCAAGCCCACCACAAAGGCGGACTGCGTTTGCCCGTCGTTCACGGTTACCTGCAACGCGCCGCCAATGTTCTTGGCATCGGCATAATCGGCACTCAGGTCCATCTGCAAAACCTTGACGGAGGCATCGTTCATCACGCTCAGCGTACCGGCGGCAGCCTTATCGTCGGCGGTCAGGGTGCCGATCATATCAAACACCATCGCCGCATCCTTGGCCGCATTCATCTTGAAGGTGGTCAGCTTGCCGCTGTCCAGCGTTTTGCGGGTCAGCTGCAGGTCTACGTCCACCTGCGCGGGGGCGGCGGGCGTCGCAGCGGTCGCTGTGGCAGCCGTCGTATCGGTCGTGGCGGTCACGGTGGCCGCATCGGTCGAAACGTTTACAGTAGCCGTATCGGGCTCGCTCTGCGTAAACAGGCCGCTGAGCTTCGCCTCCAGCGCGACCAGTTCATCCTCACCCTTTGTGTAGACCGTGATCGGAATCTGCACGTTAGATTCGGCAATCTTCGCCTTCGACTGTTCCACGGCATCGGCAACCTGCGCGGTCACCTGCTCGTCGGTCAGGCTCGCATCCTTCTGTTTGATCTGCTTGGCCATCTGCTGTTGGATGTAGGGCAGATCCATCATCGCGGTCAGATCGTCCTTGGTGATAAGGTACTCGGTCTTGGTATCGGCGGTGTCGCTCTCGCCCAGCGTAAATTCGCCCTGCGAGGTGACTTTTTTCGCCTCAATGCCGTTGATCCAGTTGACGAAGCTCTCGTCGCCACCCATCGAAGCGATAATCTTCTGTTTGATTTCCTCTTCGGTCATGGCAGTGTCGCTCTGCATCGGCATGCCGCCCGCGGCTACCGCGGCGATACCCTGCTCAAAGCCTTGCGTAAACTGCTGAATGCTCGCCTCGTCGGTGCCGTTTTGGCGCATCGCGTCGGAAATGGTGGCGCTCAGATCCTGCCAGGAAAAGTACACCGGCTTATCTCCAAGCACACTGTTTAGCACATACAGACCCGTCGGGTCCAGCTTGCCAATGGCCGTGAGTACGTCCTCCCCCTGCAGCGACAGTGCAAAGCCGCCGTATCCGCCGGAGAGTTTCATCAGCCGGATCGCGGTCGCGGCGCTCATGTCCGCCACCGCCTGATCGGCCGCCAGCGTAGTGCCGGGTTCGAATGTCAGGGTCGTTACGATTTCCTTACCGTCTGTTTTGGCCTGCGAAAGCAGGTCCAACGCCGCGCTTTGCGCCATCGCGCTCAGCGGCAGCAACAATGCCACAAGCAGGCTTAGGAAGCTAACCAAACCTTTGCGTTTCATGGCGAATGTCCTCCTTATGATGTTCGGGTTGTTCCCGATGTTGCCATTATATCCGTTTGCGCGGCGGCTGTCACCTATTCGTTTCAGAATATCTGTTTTGAAGGATCAACCGTCGTTTTCAAACACCGTAAGTGGGCTTTTTAGCCAAACCGTCTCGTTGACGATCGGGGTATAGCTCTGGATCAGCTTAACCACCTTCACGCTTACATTGGCGTCGGCATAATCGGCGGGCATGGCGCGGGGCTCGTCCGCACGCTGCATGGCGATAGCCAGCTCTGTAGCCTGCAGCACGCTTTTGGCGCTGACGCCGCCCACGACGACGGTACCCTTGTCCAGCACTTCCGGCCGCTCGGTTGAGGTGCGGATCAGTACGCCGCAAAAGCCCAACATCGCGCTTTCTTCGCTGAGGGTTCCGCTGTCGGACAGCACTGCCAGGCTGTTGCGTTGCAGACAGTTGTAGTCGAAGAAACCCAACGGTTGAATGTTACGCACCAGCGGATGAAAGGTGTAGCCGCGTTGCTCAATAAACTTGCGCGTGCGGGGGTGCGTGCTGTAGATCACCGGCACCTGATAGGTTTCGGCAATCTGGTTAATCGCGTCCATCAGGGAGAAAAATGGCCCTTCCAGATCGATGTTTTCTTCCCGGTGGGCCGAAACCAGAATATAGCGGCCCTTTTCCAGCCCCAGCCGGGCCAGCGCGTCGCTTTGCTCAATCTGGGGCAGCGCGGCTTCCAGCACCTCCCGCATGGGCGAACCCGTCACAAACACGGTTTTGCCGTCGATGCCCTCGCTTAGCAGGTAACGGCGGCTGTGCTCGGTGTACGGCAGGTTGATGTCGCTGATATGATCCACGATCTTGCGGTTGATCATCTCGCTCACATTCCAGTCCCAGCAGCGGTTGCCTGCCTCCATATGGAAAATCGGAATCTTGAGCCGCTTGGCCGAAATGGCGCTGAGCGCGCTGTTGGTGTCGCCCAGAACCAGCAACGCGTCCGGCTTTTCCGCAAGCATCACCTTGTAGCTCTTGGCGATGATCGACCCCAGCGTTTCCCCCAGATCCGCGCCGACCGCCTCCAGATAATAATCCGGCTTGCGCAGCTGCAGGTCGCGGAAAAACACCTCGTTCAGTTCCGGCGCGTAGTTCTGGCCCGTATGCACCAGCACATGGTCAAAATACCGATCTGCACAGCGAATCACGGCCGAAAGGCGGATAATCTCCGGGCGGGTGCCCAGTACCGTCATCAGTTTCAGTTTTTGCATGGTTGCGCCGTCCCTTCCTGCACAATTTGCACCGGCTGGCGCCAGGTGTCCGGCGTGGCCGGATCGAACACATCGCTGGCCCACATCAGGGTAACCATATCCGTATCGCCCAGATTTTCGATGTTGTGGGTATACCCCGGCGGGATGTCCACCACCGTGAGCTGTTCCCCATCCACTGGGTAAAGGAGAATCTCGCTTTCGCAAATATTGCGCAGACGGATGATCCCCCGGCCGGACACCACGATAAACTTCTCATGCTTGGTGTGATGCCAGTGTTCCCCCTTGCAGGCGTGCGGCTTGGAAACGTTCACGCTCATCTGCCCGTATCCCGCCATGTGCATCAGCTCCGTAAAGGAACCGCGCGCATCGGCATGCGTTGTAGGCCGGTAGGCAAACTGATCTTCCGGCAGAAAGCTCAGGTAGGTGGCTAGAAGTTTGCGCGTAAGCGGGTCTTCCGTATTGGGCAGGTTCAGGTTCTCCCGGCTGGAAAAAAAGGCCTGAAGGGTTTCGACAATCTGCCGAAGGGTTGCTTCGTGCTCCGGCAGCACCTGATAAAACCCGCCTTCGCCCGGTGTGGCTGTTCCATCCAGCGCGCGGATGAATTCCTGCACGATATCGTCAATGTACACCAGCCGAAGCCGCCGTTCCGGATCGGAAACGGTAACTGGCAAACCACGCGCGATCTGGTAGCAGAACGTCGCCACCGCGCTGTTGTAGTGGGGTCTGCTCCACTTACCGAAGGCGTTGGGCAGGCGGTAGCGGTACACCATCGCGCCGGTACGGTCGCCGTATGCGGCAACCGCCATCTCCGCATGGTGTTTGCTGCGGCCATAGGGGTTGTCCAATTCAGCCTGAATGGAGCCGCTCAGCAGTACCGGCGGTTTGCGGCCGCTTTCCAGCAGCGCCAGCAGGGTTTCAGTAAACCCGGCGTTCCCGGTTTCAAACTCAGCCTCGTCCTTCGGGCGGTTGATGCCCGCCAGATGAAACACAAAATCAGCTTCGTGCGCCGCGCTTTCCAGCACAGCCCGCGGGGTATCCACATCGATGGGGAACAGTTTGTCTCCCCGCGCGGCCAACGTCTGGCACAGATTGCGCCCCATAAAACCGTTTGCGCCCGTAATCAGGAGATTCATGCACCGCACTCCTTCCGTTGTGCTTCATCATAGCGCATTCAGGGCCGCAGGTCAAGGTAAACAGGCGTTTGAGGCACTTCCGTATGCGCGGCGGAAGTACGCCCGATCCTTCGCGCGCGCTTCGTTGTAAAATGTACTTGTCTGTGCGTTCTTATGATGTCAGACCTACCGCCGCACTGAAAAGCCGCCTGCCGGATTTCCGGTGTGCAATCTCAGCGGGTCAGGAGGGTGGCGCACTCCACATGCTCTGTTTCGGGAAACATGTCTACAGGCACGGCGCGTCGCATACGGTAACCGCCTTTCACCAGCAAGGCCACATCCCGTGCCAGCGTGTAGGGGTCGCAGGAAATGTACACAACGCGGCTGGGAGCCAGCTGTAAAAGTGCCCTTAAAAACAACGGATCGCTTCCGCTGCGGGGCGGGTCCAGAATAACCGTATCCACGGCAAACCCTTCCCGGGCGCGCGCATGCATCCAGCGCCCCGCATCCTCACACACAAACAGCGCGTTACGCACGCCATTGCGGCGCGCGTTATTCTGAGCGTCGCGCACCGCCTGCGGGTTTAACTCCACACCATACAGCCGCCCGCAGCTCGAGGCCATCGACAGCCCGATCGCGCCGATGCCGCAGTAGGCGTCCAGCACCGTTTCCCTGCCGGTCAGGCCCGCCATGTCCCGCGCAAGGCCATAAAGTACCTCTGTTTGCGGGGTGTTCACTTGAAAAAAAGCCTGTGGGGATAGATGCAGCTGCACCCCGCACAGCGTTGTGCTTAAATAACCCTTTCCGAAGAGAAGGCTTTCGCGTTTGCCCAGCACCTGCGTGGTAGGGCGATCATTCAGGTTTTGCATGACGGTGGTAATTTCAGGATGCGCTCGCAGCAGTGCTTGTAAAAACGCGTTCTTGCCCGGAAAGGTTGTCTGGGCGGTAACCAGCGTCAGCATGGCTTCCCCGTCCGCAACGCGCACCACCGCATGGCGCAGGAACCCCATGCGCCGATCTTCGTCATAATGGGCTAATCCAAACGAGGTAACCAGCTTACGCACCGTAGCAAGGATCGCGGTAGCATGCTCATCCTCAATCAGGCAATGCTCTACCGGTACAAGCCTGTGTGTGCCCGCCTGATAGACGCCCGCGATCGGCTTGCCGCGCCGATCCACCCCAAAGGCGATGTGCGCTTTATTGCGGTAGTGCAGCGGGTTTTCCATGCCGCGGATCGGTTCCGTACGCACGTACGGTTTCAGCAATTCGGCAACACGCGCCTGTTTCATTGCCAACTGATCGCTATAGGCAACGCCGAGCAGACTGCAGCCTCCGCAGCGCTCGGCGTATGGGCAGGCGGGCGCGCCTGCCGTCGGGGTTCCGTTTTGCATATTGTTCTCCTCACCCGCCCCCAAGGTTGCGGGCGGGATTGCGTCAATTATATTCGATGGTGGTCTGATACGCCTTGTAGGTAGAGGTGTGCAGGCGCTCGCGCTTGATCTCCTGACCGTCCTTATACCAGACTTTATAGGTATCGACCACATAGCCGGTGCGCATGTGCACCGTTTCTTCGCTGGTGCCGGGGGTCAGCTCCGGGTTCTGCTTATACAGCACTTCCGTGTTCGGCTCGATGGTGCGCAACACCTTGGAATCCAGATCGATCGTGATGCCGGTGCCCAGACTCATGCCCCAGATTTCAGCGGAACACTTGCGATCCTTATAATAGGCGATAATGAACACCGGCGTCGATTTGTTGTTGCGGAACTGAAAATCAAGATTCGGCCAGTTGACGGTCGCATCCTCCCCGATTTTGACATAGGTGCTGGGCCAGGCGTGCGGGCTGCGGCTGACGATTTCCAAATCCGCCCGCGCTACGGCGTTAAACAGGGTAGAACTGACCTGGCAGATGCCGCCGCCCACCTCTTCAATGCTTTGCCCGGCCGCGATCGCGCCTGCGGACTGGTACCCCTTGTCGGTGGTGCGCTTGCCGGTGGTTTCGTTAAAGCTGAATGTTTCGCCCGGTAACAGCACCTTGCCGTTGATGGCCTGACAGGCGAGGCTGATGTTATTATTGCGGTTCTTGGCGCTTGTGGTTTCGGTGGTATAGGCGGATACCAGCTTGAAATTGTTCATCAAATCCGACTTGGTAACCGAGGGGGTCGTGATCTGCGCTGTTACGTTGATGGTTTCATTCACAGCGCCTTGATCGATCTTGGCGATTACCTGCTGGTACAGCGCCTCACTGTCGATGGTCACGCCGGGCTGCTCGTCCGTAAAGGAGAACGACCTTGTGTTGGGGTCGAAGGATTCAATGATGGAATCGACCGGATCACGCGTCACATAGGCGGCAATCTCCTGAATCCGGGCGCGTACGGCGTCATGGTCGTACGTGGCGTCGCTGCGCAGGGACACATACTGCTGCATGAGCCCCATCACGGTATTAACCCGCTCGCGGAACGGTGTCAGGCTGGTGCCGATGGTTGCGGTGGTATTGCTCCGCCCGATGGCGTAAGCCCGCGCAAGCACATGATCCAGATTGCGCTCGGAGGAGATGTTTTCGTTGCTGAGTGTCCAGCTCTTGTTCCCGATACTGATGTTCACGGAAAAGGGGCTGCTCTGGCCTGCCCCGTCTGCAGTGAGCTTTGCCTTGGCATCCGCCACCGAAAGACCGCCGACGTGTTCTCCGTCCACAAAAATTCCCTGATAGATGATGTCCTGCTTCAGGTAATCCCGGTACTGTTTGTAATTTTTTACGAGCGTCTGGTCGTACCGGAGCATCTCGCCATTGACGAAAGCCACATTGTCCAAATCTTTCCAGAAGTAGCCTGCCATCTGGGGCATCATCATCACACACAGCGCGGCCAGAATCGCCAGGCAAACCGCGATCACCGTTGCGTACAGGATCGGATTGCCTCGCGATACAATGGTTCCGTCCCCCGCTGGCGCTCCGTTATCCGAATTGCGCCTGCGCGCATACGGGTTCTCCGGGGGGATATCCGCCATGTCCGGCAAGGGCCTGATTTGCCGCTGCCGTTGCGTGGGCAACGCCTCCAGCGCATCATCCCAGGCTTCCGGCTCATCAAACAGATAATCCGGCTCCTGTAAGGGTTCCTGCGGAGCTGCGGTTTGCGGCGACGCGGCGCGCTGTACGCGCGGTGTATCGCGGGGCGTAAAGAGCGACGGGTCCTGCAAGTCATTCCAGGCCACGCGCCGCACCTCCTTCCCGTTCGCCGGTTTAATTGCTTGCCTTCTGCTTCATTTTGAAGGACAAAATTTCCAGACCTTCTTCCAAATGGACGTTCACAACCGTCACATTGGAAGGCAACTTCAAATCCATGGGCACAAAGTTCCAGATGGCGCGCACCCCGTAGGCGCAAAGCCGCTCCGTAACTTGCTGTGCCTTCTGGATCGGTACCGCCAGCACCGCGACATCCACCACATGGTTGGCCAGAAACGCACCCAGCGTTTCCACATCCTGCACAGGCAGGTTGCCGATGGTGGTGCCGATCTTCTGCGGGTCGGTATCAAACAGGGCGACCGTTTGAAACCCGTTGGCCGGGAACGAATCTGACAGCGCCACCGCGCGCCCGATGTTGCCGGCGCCCAGTATGATCATCGAATGAACGTGATCCAGGCCCAAAATCTTCCCGATGTGTTCGCGCAGTTCCGGGACGCTGTAGCCATATCCCTGCCGACCGAAGCCGCCGAAACAGTTAATGTCCTGCCGGATTTGCGAGGCGGTCAGTTTCATGCGTTCGCCGAGTCCCTGTGAGGAAATCTGGCGGACCCCTTCGGCTTCCAGCTCCTTCAGGTGCCGGTAATAACCGGGGAGCCTCCGGATAACGGCTTCGGATACATACCCTGCCATGTTTTCGTCCTCCCTCCGCGTCGAGTCCTAAACGCCGTGGGCGCGGTTTCCATTTCTATTTTCCATTGACATACAAAAAGTATAGCATATTGCGCAATTTTTCACAATAAAAAATAGTTATACAGGTTTTGTTTTAGGTACCCCCGCATACGGGAAAGCGCCGCCGGTGCTTCCGGCGGCGCGGGCATCCCGCGGCTCACTTAAGAGTAATCACCACATGACGGTTGGGTTCGTCGCCCTCACTGTGGGTTGTTACGGCTTCGTTCTGCTGCAAAGCGCTGTGCAGGATGCGGCGCTCGTAGGGGTTCATCGGTTCCAGCACCACTTTGCGGCCGGTTTTAATGGCGCGGTTCGCCATGCGGTTGGCCAAGCGGGTAAGCGCTTCTTCACGCTTGGCGCGGTAGTTCTCCGTGTCGATCGTGATACGCGTATAGTCCGCCTGCCCGCGGTTCACATGCAGGCTGGTCAGATATTGCAGCGCGTCCAGCGTTTCGCCGCGGCGGCCGATCAGGATACCCAGCGTATCGCCGTGCATATCGACGCGCACGTTGCCTTCGGCGTCGGTAGCTGCATCCACGGTAACATCCACATCCATCAGGCGCGTGACTTCCTTCAGGAAGAGCTGTGCTTTTCCGGCTGCGGTCGCGGGGTCGGCGGGCTCGCCGTTTTCGGTGCGCATTTCTTTCACGGCGGCGTTGTCCGGCTTGGCGTTACGTTCCGGTTTGCGGGGAGCGGGCTTTGCGCCTTTATCGGCGGTGGGCTTTTCTGCTTTGACAGCCCGATCGGTCTTCTCTTTGGGCTGGTTCTTCTCTTGCCGCTGTTTTTCGGCCGGAGCGGTTTCACGGGCAGGCTTCGGCTCATCCCCGCGCAGCGAAAGGGTGGACAGGATATCGGGTTCCTCAGCGCCGTCCTTCACGGTCAGGCGCACGCGAGCCGGTTTCCCGCCGATCAGCCCGAACAGGCCCTTGGAGCCTTCGTCCAAAATGTCGATGGATACATCCCCCAAAGAAACGCCTAGCTTTTCCAGCCCCTGCGTTACGGCTTCCTCCATCGTTTTGGCGGAAGATTCGATGCTCTTCATCTCAGGCTTTCCTCCCCAACGGCCTCAAGCGCTTGCTTTTTTTGGTCCTGCAGGTCAAAATAACGGTTCAGCACCAAGCCCTGCCCCCAGGAGATGAGGTTGGCCATCACCCAGTAAATGGAGAACCCGGCGTTGTAGCTGGAGCAAATGTACAGCGAGAAAATCGGGAAGAACCACTTCATGAACTTGTTGGTGCTCGCCGTGGGGTTAGATGCGTCGGTGGACATGGTGGCCGTCTGCGGCTGGGTGAGCGTCATCAGGTACTGCGTAACCGCAGCCAGCACCGGCAGAATAAAGAAGCCGTTGTTGTGTGCAAAAATCGTCAGCTTCACAAGCAACAGGTTCAATTCGGGCATAGTGGCCCAGCTGGCCATCTCGGTCGCGTAGGCGGCACTGCTTTGCAGCGCGGCAAACACCGTTTCGGAATTAATCGTATCCCGCGTGATTTGCAGGCTGGTCAGCACATCGGTAGAACTGAGCGAATCATACACCTTCTGCCAGATATCCACAGTAATCTGCTTCAGGCTGTTCTGATCCACAATAACGGCGCTGAAAGGGCTGTCCGGCATCCAGAGGTTTTGCACCCACAGCCAGCTTTCATTACGCTGCGTGCCGGTTGTAATCAGGTCGAGCGCCTGCTTGGCCAGCTCGGTATTGGCCACCATCCGCATCGCGGCGAACATGGCAATCAGTACCGGGAAAGAAATGAGCATCGGCAGACAACCGGACAGCGGATTGATGCGCT
Source organism: Candidatus Limiplasma sp. (assembly GCA_963666755.2). Classification (GTDB taxonomy): domain Bacteria; phylum Bacillota; class Clostridia; order Christensenellales; family Aristaeellaceae; genus CAXXOK01. The sequence continues at coordinate 1,159,766 of CAXXGW010000009.1, read as the reverse complement.
CCTTACGGTACAACTCCGCGGTTTTCTGGTTCAGCTTCTCTTTGTCGTTGGCATACTTCTTTTGCAGTTTGGCAATCTGCGGCTGCAGGGAGCTCATGCGCCGCATACTCTTGCGGCTTTTCAGATCCAGCGGGAAAAGCACCAGTTTGATCAGTACCGTGAAAGCCACGATGGACCAGCCATAGTTTTGCACTATGGAGTTGATACCGCTCAGGATATCAGCCAGGAACGTATTAATCGCGTTCATCGGGGAGTCAATTCCTCCTTATTGTAACCGTCGGGTCTTCGGGTACGGGATCATAGCCGCCCTTGCAAAAGGGATTGCAGCGAAGAATCCGCCAAATGGCCAACCGAAGACCTTTCCAGGGGCCGAAGCGCTCGATCGCCGTTTGCGCATACTGCGAACACGTGGGCTGAAACCGGCACGAAGGCGGCAAGTGCGGGCTCAGATGGGTTTTGTAGAAACGAATGCCTGCGAGTAAAAATCTTCTCATACCGGTTTTGCGGGCGGCTGATCGCCGCGATGCAGCGCAAGTTTGCGCATCAGCCCTTCCAGCGTGTGCTGGAGCTGTGCAAACGAACGTTCCGCCGCGGAGGGATGGGCGACAATCACATACAGCCCGTTTTTCAGCTCCGGCAACCGGGGGCGCATACATTCACGCAGCCTGCGTTTGGTCCGGTTGCGCACCACCGCGCAGCCGACCTTTTTGCTGACGGAAAAGCCCACCCGTTTCTGGCCGCTTTTGATAAACAAAAGCGATAAATCCTTGCCGGAAGCCCTGGCTCCGCGGCGGTATACATAGCTGAACTGGCTGTTGCGGCTGAGTCGATGCTGTCGCTGCACTGCGATCCCCCAATCCGGCGGGTTGGCGCGCGGGTCTTTCGAATACCGGAAAGGCCCGTACCCACTTCACCCGTTACACAAGAAAAATGGGGGCGGGCCAACCGATACGTTCTATGCTTGCCTGCGAGGAGCCTCAGGCGCTGAGTACCTTGCGGCCGCGACGGCGGCGGGCGGCCAGCACACGGCGGCCGTTTTTGGTGGACATCCGGGCGCGAAAGCCGTGCACCTTGCTGCGCTGGATCTTTTTGGGCTGGTAGGTACGGAACATGGCAGAACAACTCCTTGCAGTCTTTAAATCTAGTATGGCGTTGCATGCCTGATACCAGACACGCAGGATACCACAAAACAACTATTATATTATAATGTTGGGCAGATAGGCTGTCAAGCGTTTTTTCCATTCGGGTTCCGGAAGCACGCGTCGTTTAGCGTGGAATGTGCTTCTTGCCCTTCCGGGATGGTGTCGGAAAGGCAAACAGCAACATGAATTCCTTTATCCCTAAACGACGGAAAGGAATAGATGGATTCCGACGACCCAGAAATAATGATGCTGAGGCCTTGTGCCATTGCGCATATCAAACCGCATTGGGTTGAAGCATCCGGCTAATGAAAGCCCTATTTCAGGCAAATAGTTATTATTCCCTACAAACCCTACTCATCAAAACGAGCCGATCCTGATCCTGCTATGGCCTGCATTGTTTGATTTTCAGGACAGGGACCGCTCCGCTTTGAATGGATCATGGAGTTGCGCACATTTCACAAACCTTATATAATTATCGCAAGCAGGATACTCTGCGGGAGGTACCGGAGTGCCGTTTGATCCTCTGCGGCGGCATACGGACACGCAAGCCTGAGGAGCACCTATCATGCCGCACACGCTCACTATGGAGCCGATTGCTTACATCCATAATGATTTTCCCACCAAGTTCGGCCTGCCGCGCCAGAGCGGGTTGGTGGAAACCCTGCGCTCATCGGTTGTTTTTACCCCGGCCTACCGCGAGCCTGCCGCATTGCGCGGCTTGGAGGGGTTCAGCCATGTGTGGTTATTGTGGGGCTTTTCCGAAGTAACGCGGCAGGGCTGGTCGGCGACGGTGCGCCCGCCACGGCTAGGCGGCAACAAGCGCATGGGGGTGTTTGCCACACGGTCTCCTTTCCGCCCTAACCCGATCGGCCTGTCCTGCGTGAAGCTGCTTTCGGTGGTTTTACAAACCGCCAACGGGCCGACGTTGCAGGTTGGCGGTGCAGACCTGATGGACGGAACCCCCATCTACGATATCAAGCCTTATCTGCCTTATGCGGATTGCCGGTCGGATGCGACCGGCGGCTTTACGGAAACCCGGGAGACCGCACCGTTGGAGGTCTACTTCGCGCCTGAACTGCTTCTACGCATCCCGCTTGAAAGCCGGGATACCCTGCTTGCCGTGCTGGCCCGTGACCCGCGCCCCGCCTATCAGGATGATCCTGCGCGAATATACGGATTTACCTTTGCCGGGAAGGATGTGCGCTTTACCGTTGCGCAGGGTGTGCTGACGGTTGTGGATGTGGTTTCTTTGCCGCTGGAATCGCCAATCGGGTAAAGTGGAATGAAGGGATATTCGATATGTTGCTTTATGCTTTTCGTACTGATTTTGCATATTCAATATCCCTCTTTTTATCCACACAATTTCAAACGCATGCGTGGTAAGGGACAGAGAAACGTTTGATATAGTACGCTCTCTTTTACTATGGTTATTAAAACCCATTGGAAACTAAAAAACAAGCCCGTCGCATTCGCATGCTTACGAGCTTGTTTACGTTGCCGGGGTAAGGATTCGGCAAAGAATATGCCTTTTGCAGACGGTTATGCTTCCATCGGTTTCCAGCCTATACCGACGCTGTGGATCAGATCCGTGCGTTGCCAGGTAATCTGCGTCAGGCCCAGTGACTGCATCATTGAAAGGATGCGGGCACGCGCGCTCGGCCGGTAAAGCTCGTCGTCCACTTCAGGGCGAAACAGTGCCGCCACCTGCCGAAACGGTGTGGGGACGGTACGGAAGCCGACCAGCATCTGCCCGCCGGGCTTGAGCACGCGTTCCATTTCTCGGAGCATCGGTTCGGTCACGGGCGTGGTGAGCACCTGCGCATAGACGCTGTCGAAGGTGTTTTCCTTCCACGGAATCTCGTCACGCTGGGCATAGAGGATATCGGCATTGCGCAGCCGCGAGCGGGATTCGCGCACGCCTTCCATATCGTCGGAAACGCCGCATACCTCGCATTCCCGTTCGCGCTGGAGAGATTCCAGCATCAGGCCATTGCGCAGATTTACATCCAGCACTTTATCGCCGCGCTCGGCCATTGTCCAGCGCAACAAGCCCTTTTCCAAGGCGTTCAGCGTGGGTCTGCGGTCCGGCGAGGGCCGCGTGTGGTATCGCTTGGTTTGTGCCTTGCTAATCATGCGGCGCACTCCTTCTCACTGATTCCTTACCAGTATATCACATTTTCGAGAAGAATGCACGCCATTTTGTAACATAATTTTAACTTAGTTGCGCACTTCCTGTAAAATATACGTTGTGGATGTCCGCCCCATCAACCTGCGCATCAGCAACCCGTCCACTACGGCTACCGCTACGCAAACGACCGCAAAGGCGTTTAACGTGCTCCAATGCAACAGGGTAAGGCCGTACACCGCCGCTCCGCAGGCCGCCAGAAAGAACATTCCGCCAAACATCGTCAGGGCCGCCAGGCCGTTTTGCTTGATGGCTTCGGTTTCATTCTTCCAGCCGAATTTGGGGTGCGCGGCATCCACCATCAGGCCGAAGATCGATGTGGCCGTCGTAAATAGGAAGGAGCAAACCCAACCGGCCCAGACCTGTGCACTCAATGCAGGCAGCAGCACGGCCGCCAAAATCACCATGGGCAGGGTCTCTACCATGTTCAGCGTCAGGCCCATCAGGAGTTTTGCAAGCAGCTGTGTTTGCGGCGCGACAGGCAAAGTCCGGAAGAACTCATGCCGTTTCCCCTCTCTGGAAACCGAGGTAGAGATAGCCATGTTCATGGTGCCGGTCAGGGCAAACACGCCTGCTGCAATACCCGTAAGCATCGGTTTAGGCAACATGGTTAAGAGCATCGGAATAACGGAAAGCTCGGTCGACGCCTGCCCGGCGCTAAAAACCATCGCAATCGTAATCACCGGGAACATCACCGCAGGGGCAAGGCAGTTCATGGTGTAGATCGGCACGGTAAAGATTTCCCGCAGTTCCCGATGAAACAGCGCCGCAAGAGGCGTACGCTCTCCCATGCGCGTTTTCCGTTTGCCAGCTCGCGCGTTCATCCTTGTAAACGCTTCGCTCTGGCGGATTGCCAGGCGCTGGTATCCGCCCCCCAGCGCAAGCACAACCAGCGCCAGTGCGGCAATGTTCATACCCATATACAAAAGCCCGTTCTGAACGGCCGCCCAGCCGGGCTGCAGCAGCGCATCCTGAAACCAGCGTACCGGCGGGAATATTCCCACCACCAAATCCAAAAGCTGTTTTTGCCGCAGCAGCAGTTGCAGCATCGCATCGCGCATATTGTCATCGGAAACCGACATGGAGAAGCTCATCTGCACCCACATGAAGGCAATCATGAACAGCATGCTCATGACCACCGTAAGCGCTTCGCGGCGTTTCCACAGCGCCGAGATACGGATGAGTACAAACGAAAGCAGTGCAACTACCGCCAGCGGGGCAAGCGGCACACACAGGGTCAGCAGCAAGGCGCGCAGGTAATAGAGCACCCCCATGCCCTGCCCGATGCCATACAGCAGAATGGCAGGCAGGCAGATGGCCAGCGCGATGCCCGCCTCCCCCACCCAGATGCGTAGCATTTTGGCGGTCAGTAACTCCCGCGAGGTGATCGGGAGTGCCGAAACCAATGTCAAGTCTTTGGAAAAGAACAGCTCTCCCAGAATGTAAAAAAAACTGGTAATAAGCGTCATCAGCGTGCAGAACAGCACCGTGAGCGCAAGCAGCGTCTGCGGCTCCCCCAGCTGCACAAAGGCTCCATACAGCAGATATTCCAGCCCCACCAGCATTCCGTACAGGGATAAGGTACCTACTGCAAACCCGATCAGGGTTGCCACAGCCCGCCCTTTGTGCCGGTTTTCCCGGAAATAACGCGCCAGATTCCATGCCGCGATCCGTTGCCGGATCAACAGCTTCAGGTACGGCAGCATCCTCAGCCCTCCTTTTCCGTCAGGTTCAGGAACAGGTCCTCCAGCGTGTTGGCCCGATCATCCCGCATCAGCGTTTCCGGCGCGCCTTTGGCAATCAGCTTCCCATGTCGGATAATCCCGATTTCATCGCACAGGCGTTCCGCCACATCCAGCACATGGGTGGAGAAGAACACCGTGCGGCCGCTTTCGCAGTAAGCCCGCATTTCTTCCTTCAAGGCGTGCATGCTGGCGGGGTCCAACCCCACCATCGGCTCGTCCAGAATCCAGATGCGCGGCTGATGAATCAGCGAGCCGATGATCTGCAGTTTCTGCTTCATGCCATGGGAGTAGCTGCGAATCTGCTGGCGGATCGCATCCTGCAGCTCAAACAGCGGTAGAAACCGATCCAGATGCGCCTTGCGCTCCGGTACGCCCACCCGGTAAAGGTCCGCCAGAAACTCCAGATACTCCATACCCGTCAGGCGCTCGAACATTTCAAACGTATCGGGCACGAAACCGAACATTCGCTTGGCTTCGATGGGGTTGGTACGCAGGTTGAACTCCTCCAGCCAGATGTCGCCTTCGTCCGGATTCAGGATGCCGGTCATCATTTTAATCGTGGTGGTTTTACCCGCGCCGTTCGGGCCAAGGAAGCCGAACACCTTGCCGCCGTCGATTTCCAGGGTCAGATCATCCACGGCTTTTACCGAACCGCCCGCATAGGTTTTAGTCACGTTTTCAAAGCGAATCATAATTGCCTCCCCATCGTTCTGGGCGCCGCCAAGGCCTTCCGCATCGCGGCGTACTGGCGCAGCATACCACCGCCACAGAAAAAAGGGAAGCGGATATGCTCCACTTCCCCTTTTTTCGGTTCTAAATCAGCCGTTTTCCGCGCGATTCTGAATCATGTCCTTGACTTTCATCAAGCGTGTAAGGCTGCCGCGTTCGTTTTCGTCCAGCTTCATGGTAATAAAGCGGATCGTTTCGACGAACTGTGGGATCATGACGTATTCCAGCGCGTTCACACGGCGGCGGGTCTTCTCGATTTCATCGGCCAGCAGGTCGCAGGTTTTTTCGACCTCTGCCAGATGGATCAGCTTGGGCAGCAGTGATGCCAGCGTCTCAATCGCACCGTCCAACTGTGCCGACGTTTCGGCAAGGCCGTAGCTGAGCGTCGCCTGCTGGTCGCTCTCCTGCGTGGTCAGGGTGGGCACGCGCACGCTTAAAACGCTGCGGATGCCCAAATCCACCTGAATGCTGCGCGCGGGGCAGAGCAGCGCTTCTTCCATCAGTTCCGGTTCGGTTACGGCGCGCGCCAGGGCAAAGTTGCCCAGCGCTTCCGACAGTTCCGCCTCCACCTCTTTGCGCAGGCGGTGATTCTCCCGCACCAGCAGGATGAACTGGCGCACCATCTCATCCCGCTTGTCCTTCAGGAGCTTGTGGCCGCGCCGCGCGGTCACCAGGCGGCGCTTGATGCGGGTCAGCTCCATACGCGTCGGGTTGACGCGCAGCATGCCGGCCATCAGTCACTCACCTCGTCCGTACTGTCGCTCTCTTCCACGGTGTTGTCATGCAGGTACTTGTCCAGCATATCGTCGCGGATGCGCTTGAGCTCATTGCGGGGCAGCATCGCAAGCAGGCCCCAGCCGATGTTGAGCGTCTCCTCAATGGAGCGGTTAGCCTGATAGCCCTGCGATACATACTGTTTCTCGAATGCGTCGGCGAAGGCGGCATATTTCTTATCCACATCCGTCAGCGCCGCGTCGCCCAGAATCACGGCTAGCTCCTTGGCATCCTTGCCGCGGGAATAGGCGGCGAACAGCTGGTTCATGGTGGCGGCATGATCCTCACGGGTCTTGCCCTTGCCAATGCCCTTATCCTTGAGGCGGCTGAGCGAAGGCATCACGTCGATTGGCGGCGTGATTCCCTTGCGGTTCAGCTCGCGGCTCAGGATGATCTGCCCTTCGGTAATGTACCCGGTCAGGTCGGGGATCGGGTGGGTCTTGTCATCCTCAGGCATGGTCAGGATCGGAATCTGCGTGATAGAACCTTTTTTCCCGATTACACGGCCTGCGCGCTCGTAGATGCTGGCAAGGTCGGTATACAGGTAGCCCGGATAGCCGCGGCGGCCCGGTACTTCCTTACGGGCGGCGGATACCTCGCGCAGCGCCTCTGCGTAGTTGGTGATATCCGTCAGGATCACCAGCACGTGCATATCCTTTTCGTAAGCCAGATACTCGGCGGCGGTCAGCGCCATACGCGGCGTAGCGATACGCTCGATGGCCGGGTCGTTGGCCAGGTTCATGAACAGCACCGCGCGCTCGATGGCGCCCGTGCGCCGGAAGTCGCTAATGAAGTATTCCGCTTCTTCAAACGTGATGCCAATCGCACCGAACACCACGGCGAACTTCTCATTCGCGCCAAGCACCTTGGCCTGGCGGGCGATCTGTGTGGCCAGCTGCGCATGCGGCAGACCGCTGCCGGAGAATACCGGCAGTTTTTGCCCGCGCACCAGCGTGTTCAAGCCGTCGATGGCGCTGATGCCCGTCTGGATAAACTCGTTGGGGTAGTCGCGCGCCGCGGGGTTCAGAGGTTCGCCGTTGATATCGCGGCGCTTGTCCGGGATCAGCTGCGGGCCGCCGTCGCGGGGGTTGCCCATGCCGTCGAACACGCGGCCCAGCATATCCAGGCTTACGCCCAGCTCAATGGAATGGCCCAGAAAACGCGCGGTGGCGGTTTGAATCTGCAGGCCGTTGCTGCTTTCAAACAGCTGCACAAGCGCCTTGTCGCCGTTTACCTCCAGCACTTTGCCGCGGCGAAGCTCGCCGTTGGCCTGCCGGATTTCCACCAGCTCGTTGTAGGTAACGCCCTGCACCTGATCGACCAGCATCAGGGGACCCACGACCTCGCGGATGGTACGATATTCTTTCAACATCGCTTAGAGTTCCCCCTTTTCGGAGATCGCGGCAATCTGCCCGGCCAGTTCGTTTTCGATGTCGTTAAACTGTGATTTTTCTTCCTCGGGGATGTACTTGCTGCGGCCGATGCGCTCCCGCACGGGCAGCGCCAGCACGTCGGACAGATTCGCCCCCGCGTCCAGCGCCTGCCGACCCTTCTCGTAATATTGCAGGATCAGGCGGAGCATCATGAACTGTTTTTCAAGCGACGTGTAGGTGTCTACCTCGTCAAACGCGTTCTGGTGCAGGTAATCCTCGCGCAGGGAACGCGCGACCTCCATGGTCAGGCGATCCTTCCAACTGAGGGCGTCCATGCCGACCAGCTGCACAATTTCCTGCAGCTCGGCTTCTTCCTGCAGCACCAGCATGGCGCGGGCGCGCAGCTCGTTCCAGTCCGGCGACACATGGTCGTTAAACCAGCCTTCCAGATGGTCGGTGTACAGCGAGTAGGACTGCAGCCAGTCGATGGCGGGGAAGTGGCGCTTGTAAGCCAGCTGTGCGCTCAGACCCCAGAACACCTTCACGATACGCAGGGTCGACTGCGAAACCGGCTCGGAAATATCGCCGCCCGGAGGCGACACGGCGCCGATGGCGCTGATGCTGCCCTCGCGGCCATCGTCTCCCAGGCACTTCACCACGCCCGCGCGCTCGTAAAACTCCGCGATGCGGGAGGCCAGGTAGGCGGGGTAGCCTTCGTCGCCGGGCATTTCTTCCAGACGGCCGCTCATCTCGCGCAGCGCCTCGGCCCAGCGGCTGGTGGAATCTGCCATGATGGCCACCTTGTAGCCCATATCGCGGAAATATTCCGCAATGGTGATGCCGGTATAAATGGATGCTTCACGCGCCGCCACGGGCATGTCCGAGGTGTTGGCGATCAGCACGGTGCGCTTCATCAGGCTTTCGCCTGTGCGCGGATCGTGCAGCTCGGGGAACTCCATCAGCACGTCGGTCATTTCATTGCCGCGCTCGCCGCAGCCAACGTACACGATAATGTCCGCATCGGCCCACTTGGCCAGCTGATGCTGTACCACGGTCTTGCCGGAGCCGAAGGGGCCGGGCACCGCGGCCACGCCGCCGCTGGCAATGGGGAAGAACGTATCAATGACGCGCTGGCCCGTGACCATCGGCGCCGTAGGCGACATTTTTTCGCGGTAAGGGCGACCGCGACGCACAGGCCAGCGTTGCAGCATGGTGATTTCATGCGTTGTGCCCTGCGCGTCCTTCACGAGGCAGACGCTCTCCGTAACGGTGTGTTCACCGGCGCGCACTTCCAGCACTTCGCCGCTTACGCCGCGGGGCACCATGATGCGGTGCTCCACCACCGTGTTTTCCTGCACGACGCCCAGAATCGTGCCCGGCACAACGGCGTCGCCGACTTTAACGCGCGGCTCAAAGTTCCAGCGCGCTTCGCGATCCAACGCGGGAACCTCCACGCCGCGGGTGATCCGTTCGCCTACCAGCTCGCGGATTTTGGTCAGCGGGCGCTGGATGCCGTCGAAAATGGATTCGATCAGCCCTGGCCCCAATTCTACCGACAACGGCGCGCCGGTCGTTTCCACAGGCTCCCCTGGGCCGAGGCCGCTGGTTTCTTCATAGACCTGAATGCTGGCACGATCGCCGCGCAGTTCGATAATCTCGCCGACGAGGCGGTTCTTACTGACGCGCACAACGTCGTACATGCGCGCGTCGGCCATATGCTCCGCCACGATCAAAGGCCCTGCGACCTTGACGATGGTTCCCTGCGCCATGCTTTACCCTTCTTTCTGACTTTCGTTGTTGCTAAAGAGGATGTCTGCGCCGATTGCTTTTTCCACGTTGGCTTTGACGCGGCTCATCGCAAAGCCCGTGGCCCCGGCGCTGCCCGGGATGGGGATCACCGACACCTGCGGGTCGCGCTGGTAGCGCTGCATCGCCTCCGGCGCCTGCTGGGCTGCGTTTTCGGTGATGAAGATCACCCGCACGCCCTGCCGGGTCAGGGTAAACAGCGCCCGCGCGGTTTCCTCCGGATTGGTGGTCGGGATTACTTCCATCCCGATGGCTTTGAAGCACAGCACGGCATCGCGTTCGCCGACGGCGCCCAACGTTATCTTAGCCATGGAGTTCACGCACCCTTTCCGTGACGGCCTCGGGTTTGAACCCATTCAGCTTGCCCGCCATAATCAGGCGCACGTCGGTCGCTTCGCGTTGTTTCTGTACCAAATAGGACAGGAGCATTTCAATACTGTCCGCATCATAGCGGTGCTGGGCGAACAGGTGGTAAAGGTAATCATCCGCCGTCTTTTCCAGAAACGGAAGGCGAGCGGGGTCCATGATGGCGGCCAACGCCGCCTGATGCACGGCGGGGCCGTACAGCCTGAGCGACCTTGCGAGCCGCTCGTTTTCATCAAAGGCATTGGCCAGCGCCTTGGGGTCCGCCTTGCCGCCCGGCAGGGCGATGCGCAGGAAAAACGCCGCGTCCTTGCCCATGGCTTTCAGCCGCAACAGCATGATGACGTTTTGCAGATCGACCTTCGCCTGAAAATAGCCCAGCGCGTGTTTTCCAAATTTGCTGCTCTCCAGGTTCAGGAAAACTTGCCGGTACATGGCGCGATCCAGTTCCGTATCCACCAGCATCGGGTCAAACTTGACCGCGGATTGCTTTTCCAGCGATTCCATGCAGGTTTTGAGCGCCTGCGGCAGGGCCGCGTAGGTGTGATCCGCAACCGCGTGGCGCAGCGCATCCACCCGCAGGGTGCCGCACGCCGAAAGGAACTGCGGCTTTTGCGCCAGATGCCTCGATTTGAACAGCGTTTTCAGGTTATGCACATCATAGCGCAACAGAAAACAATCCGTGACCCGCGGGTCCGGAGTGACTGCCGCGATCAGCTCGCAGGCCTTCAGGACATGCGCGTCCGCCGCGGCCTGAAAATCGGTCGAATCCGCCGCGGTAAAGCCAATGTCCGCCAGCACGCGGTTTGCTTCCGCAAAGGTATGGGCCGCCGTCAGGCGGTCAAGCTGCGCGCGTTGCAGCGCTGTGCGGCGTAATACGCCGATGCGCCCGCACGCATAGGGGATGCTGGGTTGCGGCATGGCCGGGCCTCCTTTCCAACAATGGGGGTGTGCGCACTCATTGCGCCGGGAACAGCGTATCGGCCACCTGTTGTTCCAGGCCGGCGCGCGCTTCCTCAATCAACGCTTCAAAAGTGCAGCGCACCTCGGCGCCGCGGGTCGTGAGCACTACACCCGCGCAGCCCGGCACGCGCTTGGCCGCCAGTGTCAATGCGCCCGGTTTGCCTTTTTCGGCAAGGCTCCGGTTTGCGTCGGCCAGAAAGCCGTCGTCAAACCAATCGCAGGCTGTTTCCCCCACGGCGAGGGTTTCGTGACCTGCGGCGCCAGCCGTAACCTGCCGCAGGAAAAACGCGCGGCGCTCGGCGGCGGGGGCTGCCAGCAGCTTTGCGTAGGCCAGCTCAAACGCGCGGTCGATCAGCTTGCGCTTTTGGCCCAGCAACAGTTTGCGGTCTTCCAGCTCGGCCATGCGCTGCATGCGCTGTTCCAGCTCTGCGCCGTCTTTCTCAGCCTGTTTGAGCAGCGCGCCGCGCAGCCCCTCGATCTTTGCGCCGGAAGCGGCCAACAGCTCGTCGGCCTTTGCCCGCGCTTCGCGCAGGATCCGATCGGCATTCTCCGCCGCGTCCTGCTCGATTTTGACCAGTATGGCTTGTGCGTTCATGCGATACTCCTTACAGCTTGATGGAGTTCACGATCAGGAAGGAAGTCAGCAGCGCCAGAACCGCGTAGGTTTCCACCATAACGGTCATGGTGATGCCCTTGCCGCTCATTTCGGGGCGCTGGCCGGTCATGATCATGGCAGCGGCCGCAACCTGGCCCTGCTTGATGCCGGAGAAGAAGCCCACAAAACCGATCGGCAGGCAGCCCATCATGATGCCGAGGCCCTGATAGAGCTCTACCGCTTTCATGGCGCCCCCCAGCACGTTGGTGTTAATCAGCACGATTACGGCGATCAGGAAGCCGTAGATACCCTGCGTGGCAGGCAGCAGCTGCAGCAGGAGCAGTTTGCTGTTGACCTCCGGGTTTTCGGTAGAAACACCGGCCGACGTCTGGCCGGCGATGCCCACGCCCGCGCTGGAACCCATACCGGAACCGACCACGGCAATCGCCGCGCCAAGAAGAGCCAAAATCTGACCGATTGTCATAAGGGGTACCTCCTAAATCATGTTAAGCTGTTTATCTTTATGTCAGGAAGGCTGACGCGCATCCCGCACATAAACATAGCGACTGGTCTCCGCCAGCGGGGTGAAGGGCTTGCCCCCGTCCTCGAAGAACTTTCCGAAAAACTCGATGTACTGCAGGCGGCAGCTGTGCACGTACGCGCCCAGTGTGTTGATGCCGGCGTTAAACAGATGCCCGCCTACAAACAGCACCGCGCCCAGCACCATGCCGATAGGTCCTGCTTTGAACACCATTGCCACCAGAATGTTGATCACCATGCCGATGACGCCCGTTGCCAAACCCATGCCAAACAGACGCATGTAGCTGAGCAGGTCGCTGATCCAGCTGGTGGCGCCGTACAGCGCGCCCAGACCGCTCAGCAGGCGTTTGAACGGATTCTTGGTTTTCTCCCGCCCGGAGGTCACCAGAATGATGCCCGCGCCGGTCAGCGCAACCCACTTGCCCACGGCGGGCAGCACGATCATCAGGGCAAGGCCCACCACCAGCAGGAACCAGCTGAGCTGATCCGCCACGGCGGCCAGCGGCTTCCCGCGCCGGATGTTCATGTAGGCGGCTACACCAAGCCCCGTAAACAGATGTATCGCGCCAAGCCCGATGCACACGCCCATCACGGGCAGCGCGTTATTCATCGGATCAAACACGGTCGGCCATGGGGCAAACCCGAACCACGAGTTATACATCGCACCCCAGAACAGCGTCGCAATACCGCCCGCCATCAGGAGCCAGAGCATCTTGCGCGTGTTAGGCGCGGGCTTGAGCCATTTGATGAGGATCGGGATGATAATCGCCATCATCAGCCCGTAACCCGCGTCGGAAATCATCATGCCCATAAAGTTGATGTAGAAGGGCGTCATGATGGCCGTGGGGTCGATGCTGTACGGCGCAGGCAGTGAAAAGCCGGTTACGACCGATTCAAACGGCGTGAACACCGGGGCGTTATGCAGGAGTACCGGGGGCTCCTCCCCCTCCGCGGGGTCGTAGAACTCCAGCGCCACTGTAGGCGAAACCGCCTTGAGCTTTTCTTCCACTTTGGGGATCATGGGTTCCGGCACCCAGCCCTGTAAAAAGAAGGTGCGCTCGGACGCCGACAGACTGCGCGCGGCCAGCAGGCGCTGGCGTTTGGATTGCAGCAGATCGTACAAAAAGCGCAAATCATTCAGATGGGTGCCTAATGCCGCTACCTTGGCGGTGTTCTCGTTCAGCTGCGCGTCCAGCGTTTCGTCTTCAGCGCGCAGGGTTTCCAGACGCTGATCGGCCGTGCCCGCTCCCTGCGGAACCGTGACAGGCGCAAAGCCGCCGTCCTTGAGGGCCTGCATGAGCGCGTCGCGCTGATCCCGATGGGCAAGCACATACACATACGCCAAATCGCGTTCTGTGGAAACCATTTCGATGGCACACAGATCGCCCAGCGTATGTTCCGCATTCCAGGCATCCAGTGCCGACAGGCGTACGGTGCCCAGCATGGCCACCGTGTTGCGGGTCGCGTGCACTTCTTCCAGCGGAAGGGCCAGCGTGCGCCAGGGCAGCAACTGCTCCCGTGTCGCCGCGACACGCGCCGCCTGCCCGCGCAGATCCCCGGCCTCGCGCTCCAAAGCCTCCAGTTGCGAAACCACTTCCAGCAAAGCGGCTTCGCGGGCCAGCAGCGCTTCGGCCTGCGCCTCGTCAATGCTCGGCTTGTCGGCCATCAGCGCTTTTTTGGTGGTATCGTAGCGGTTCAGCTTTTGAATGGCCCAGGCGACGCGGTTGAGCGTCTCCTCCAACGTGGGCAGCTCGCGCAGGGCGCCGATGCGGTTGAAGGTCACATCTTCCGCGTCGGAGGCTTGCAGCTGAAAGCAGCCGAGCTTTTGGATGGCCTTCAGGAGTGCCGGCCGGTCCCGATCCAGCGCCAGCATATCCACATGCTTCATATCAACGATTGCCATCGTTCCATACCCTTTCAAACACAAGGTGCGCAGCCGTTTCCAGCCGACTTTCCGCCTCGTGCAGCACGTTTTCCTGCTGCGAGAGCGTTTCGGTATGGCGGGCAGCCAGCTGCGCCTCCACGGCGGTCTGTTTCTGCTTGAGCAGGTTCTGGTACAGGGTGCGATGTTCCATCGCGCTTTCCCGCTCCTGCGCCGTTACGGCGGCCTCCGCCGTTTTAAGCACATCGCGTGCGCTGCGCTGTGCTTCCTGAATCAGCTGATCCGCCTTATTTTCGGCGGCCTGCACCGCCTGAAAGACTTCCCGTGCCATGCGTACCCCTCCTTGCGGTTGCTGTGGGACCGGTTACTTGGTGCCAAACAGGCGATCGCCCGCATCCCCCAGGCCGGGAACGATGTAGCCGTGCTCATTCAAACGCTCGTCACAGGCGGCTACGAAAATGTCCACGTCGGGATGGTCGTGCTGGATGCGCCGAATCCCTTCCGGCGCGGCAATCAGGTTGACCAGACGGATGTTCTTGCAGTTGCGCTGCTTGATGAAGGTGATGGCGGCCGAGGCGCTGCCGCCGGTAGCCAGCATCGGGTCCAGCACAATCAGCTCGCGGTTTTCGCTGTCGGCAGGCAGCTTGCAGTAATACTCCACCGGCTGCAGCGTTTCCGGATCGCGGTACAGGCCGATATGCCCGATGCGCGCCGCTGGGATCAGCTTGGTAACGCCGTCCACCATGCCCAGGCCGGCGCGCAGGATCGGTACAATGCCGATCTTCTTGCCGCTGAGCATTTTGGTTTTCGTGAGCCCGATCGGGGTCTCCACCTCCACCTCTTCGGTGGGCAGGTCCCGGGTCACTTCGTAAACCATCAGCATCGAAATTTCTTCCAGCAGTTCGCGGAATTCCTTGGCACCGGTTTCCTTATTGCGCATGATGCTCAGCTTGTGCTGGATCAGGGGATGGTCCAGAATATGGACTTTGCTCAAGGTGCGACCTCCTTCGGATCAAGGCACGCCGATCGTCTCCGTCTGGCAGACGAGGTATAGCCGCTATGATCTGATGTCATTCTTATTTATTTTATACTAGAAGCTGTGGATTGGCAAGCCCGAAATCTTTCGATTTTACGTGAAGAATACGAGAAAGGCAAGCCCGTCCGGCCGTACCCACCACGCCGGAACCGCTGCGCTTTTCGGGGTATTTCCGGTTTTTCCCCTCACTCCCCCCTCTGCCCGGCAGGATGCAGGAAAGCCTTCCAATATCCTGCAATACTGCATGCGCAGGTTGTATCCCTTTGCGTAAAACAGAGCACCCACGGGGGTGCTCCGTTCGCTCCGGCTTAAAAGTAGCGGATGAAATTCTTCTGTTCCTTACGCATGGTGTACCCGCAATGCGTATAGAAAGCATGCGCCTGTGTGCGTTGCATGCCGGAAACAAGCCGCACGCCATCGCAGCCTTCCTCCCGGGCCCAATGCTCTACCGCTTCCAGCAGCATTCGGCCCAACCCCTGCCCCTGTTTTGCGGGGTCTACTGCCAGCGCAACGATGTTTTTAAGCCGCCCGCTGTGCAGCGTTTCGTAATCCGCCGCATGCACGAACCCCTCCACACGGCCGCTTTGCGCATCGGCAGCCACCAGCAGGCGATCCGTCGGCCGTAACAAAATCCGTTCCAGTTGCGTCTGCAGCGCCTGCGGATCGACCGTATAGCCAAGCGCGCTCCGGTTGAGCTCGACAATGCGCTGCGTATCGGCGGGCAATGCGCCGCGGATTGTTACAGTCACAGGCTTCCCTCCAGAACGGTACGCACATAGGCGACCGGATGCTGCGTCATGGCGGCGGTTTCTTCGATGGTATGCCCCTGCGCATAGACACGCTTGAACACCTTGGTCATGCTTTCGCCAACTTCCAGAATATGCTGATCCGGATCATAAATCCGCAGCACGCGCTGGCACCAGGGGTACTCCTTAATGGGATGCACCCATGCGATGTCCGGATCGGCCTTTAGCTTTTCGGAGAAGGCGTCCAAATCCTCAGACTCAAAGTACAGTTCCATGTTGTGCGAGCGTTCCACTACGCTGTCTTCCGGCAGGCCCAGCAGTTCAGCAAAGTGCTCCTGCAAAGCCAGCCCGCCCTTGAAACAAACATTCCAGCCGAAGTCCGCCTCGATTTCCATGCCAAACCAGCGCTGGTAAAACGCTACGCTCTTTTTCACGTCGCGTACGGCCAGAAGTGCGCTTTGATACCGCAACCGTATCCCCTCCCCTTTTTGGTTTGTTGTGTTTATATGGCGCCGCGGAAACCCTTACCAATGATCTCCCCGGTGTTTGTAATCAGGATAAAGCAGCCGGGGTCCGTCGTTTTGGCAAAATGCCGCAGTTGGATTGCCTGCGCACGGTTGACCACCGTCAGGATCACGGTCTTGTTCTCGTGGGTATAGGCGCCCTCGCCGCAGATGTTGGTTGCGCCGCGGTGCAGCGTTTCTACAATAAAGCGAATGATGGCGTCCGGCTTGGATGTAATGATCTGGAAGCACTTGTGTACCTTGATGTTCTCCAGCACAAGGTCCACCACGACGGCCTTAATCATCAGGCCCAGAATGCTGAAAAGCCCGGTTTCCATGTTAAAGGCGACACACGCCATCGCGGTAATCAGAAAATCGGCGGCAAGCAGGCTCACCCCGATATTCAGCGAGGTGTACTTGCGCAGGATCATTGCCACGACATCCGTGCCGCCGCTGGACGACTCCAGATTGAAGAGAATCGCGCTGCCGATTGCCGGCAGCGTTACGGCGAATATCAGCTCCATCAGCGGTTGCGAGGTCATTGGCGCCTTCATGGGGATGAGCGCTTCCAGCACCCACGCCGCGCCGGACATGACCAGACTGCAATACGCCGTGCGAAACCCGAAGCTCTTGCCAAATACCGCAAACCCCACCACCAGTAGTAGCTGGTTGATGACGAACATCAGCGTCGCCTGACTGAGATCGGGAAAATACCGGTTCAGGATAATCGAAAGGCCACTGACCCCGCCTGTTGAAAAATGGTTGGGAAATTTAAAAAAATAAACACCGACGGCAATCAGCAGCGACCCCAGCGTTAGCAGGGCATATTCCTGTAAAGTATGAACCGTGCTACGTTTGCCCTGCGCGGTTGGTTTGGGTACGGCGTTCTGCATTCTACACTCCCCATAAGGCAAAGATTCCCCGGATCGATCTCTGGCTGTTTCACGAGCCCTATTGTATGCTAAAACGAAGTCGGTTTCAACGGCGAATTCACCCCTGCATTTTGTGAGCGCATCCATAGGCGGCTGTTATGACAGCGGTTGCGCCTGCAACGTTGGGAACATCAATCCCCTTTGCAGGCAACGCGCCGAGCGCGGCCATGGTCTTTCTGCTCCGGCACGAAATCAAACCCGGTTTGCAGCGTGCCTACCGAGGTTTGCCGCAGATACGAAAATTGATCTGATGGTGGAGCTGTTCCACGGGGCTAATCTTGGCCAGTACAGCCATTACGTTACGCTGAGGGTGATGCCAAGCGATCCGCTGTTGATGATGCCGGACATGGTTCTCAGCTGAACTGGAGCCTGCTTCCGCAGAGATTATGCCCTTTCTTCGGGAGTATCGTCCAGCGGCGTATCCAGCCTGCCCGTGCGGAACCGCTCAATCAGCTCGTAAGCGATGCTGGCGGGCCCCGCATGCTCCGGCAACGACTGCGCGTCAAACCACTGCGCATCCGCCAGTTCGCTTGCCTGCAGGGTGATGGTTGCATCCCCATCCAGCGCGGCGCAGAAACCGACCATCAGGCTTTGGGACAAGCCCCACGGCTGGCTGCCCATGTAGCGGAGATGCTTTACCTTCAGCCCGACCTCTTCCAGAATTTCGCGGCGGGCAGCCTGCTCCAGCGATTCCCCCACCTCCACATACCCAGCAATCAGCGAATAGTGCCGGAAGGCGCCGGTTGCGTTGCGGGCCAACAGCAAACGATCCCCATCGACGATGGCGACGATCACAGCCGGTGAAATTTGCGGATAAACCGACAGCCCGCAGTGATCGCAGACCAGCGCGCGCTCCTCCGCCGCCGGGTGCATCGGCCCGCCGCAGGCACCGCAGAAACGGTGGCGTGTATACCAGGTTGCCAGATGGTAAGCCAAAATCAGAAAGAGCGCATCCTGCTGAGAATCCAGTTCGCGGAAAATGCGCACCGGCTCCCACGTAAACCCTTCCGGTGCCGGAGAGCGCTCCGCGGGCAACCCTAGAAATACACGCTGCGCCCCTTGGGTAAACGCGTGCAGAGGCGCGCTCGGCAGCGGGAAAGCCACCAGCTCCCCACAGGAAGGCAACGCTTTACATTCTCCTGCCGTTTTCAGCAGCACCGCGTCGCCCATGATGATCAGCAGCAGATCCTCCGGGGCACAGGGATTAGGGTCATAATTCAGGTGGAACTGGTCGTGCGCGGGGTTTAGCAGCATATCGACACCTCAATGGTTCAAGATCGCTACCATCATAACGCGCCAAAGAAAAATGTCAACCCAAGAGCAAGGTATCTGAAAGGAAAAGCGCACGGGTTGCGTCATGCTGTCGTTTTAAGCGCGTGAGGATGCTCGGCATACGCGGCTCCCGCCATGGCCGGAATCCAGCGTAAAAAAGATACGAAAACACTGAAACGCCTGTTGACAACCCGACACGAATGTGATATTGTATATCAGTCGCTGATAGCACCTCCAATTGCTCGTCGGTCGCCAACGTCCACAACCGGAGTGGTTTGGCGGAATGCGGAGGGCTAAAGCGCGACTATATGGTCTGTTGGCTCAGTTGGTAGAGCACATCGTTCACATCGATGGGGTCACTGGTTCGAGTCCAGTACAGACCACCATATGAAAGCCCTTGATTTTCAAGGGTTTTCTCTTTTATGCGCTTTAGCGAGAAATAGCCATCTACTGGAGAAGCCGGTGGTTTTCATTCGCACGCGTTGCCCTAGACTGTCAGCCACGCCTCACGTAACGTTGGTACAGCCTGGCAATCGCAGGGGGTTTGATATTTGTAACCCGTTAACGGGTTATCAAAGTCATTTGCTCCCCTGTTTAATCTTCTCTTAACTGATTCTGTATATAGTTAGCCACATTCTTTGCATCCTTCCCTGCCTTGTCTACATAGTAGCCTCAACACCAAAACGCTCGATTCTTATCCTTGTATTGCATGCCGGAAGTTGCTCATACAGCATCAAGTTACTTTTACCTTTCAAGTAACCCAAGAACCTTGATATCGCAACCTTAAGCGGTATCTCAAGCAACATGTGCACATGGTCGAAGCAAATTTCTGCTTCCATTATTATCCTCTTTTATTATTCCCTTCCTTTCACACAACCGTCTTAACCTCTTTTCTATTTTCACTTTCTTCTCCCCTAAATACCTTCCTCCGATACTTGGGCGTAAAAATCATATGGCATTTACAATTCCATTTCATTTGCGTTAAACTGTTTGTGTTGTCCACCGACGGATGCCCTCTTTTTACTTTTTGCAGTTGTCAGGCCGCAACTTAGTATGGCAAAAGGAGTTATCTGTCATTATCAACGGCAGAAGCCTTTTTAGGGAACCACTGGCCTGGCCAGTGGTTTCTATTATACAATAACCACCAGCGGAACTGGGTAGGATGAAGAGATTTAAATACAGGAAGCCTCCTTTGCTCTAATGATGTCGGTCTGGCAACCACAACAAAGCAAAGGAGGTATGACCTTCATGACAAATGACAATCAAAGCTTTTCACGCACAAAATGAAATTGTAAATATCACATTGTGTATGCGCCGAAGTTCAGGCGTAAGGTAATATAGGGGAATATAATATGCGGCACAGGAAAAATCTCCGGCACCTATGTGACTTGAGCATAATAGAAATCCCAATATACTATTCCTGCTCTCCGCTGGTTTGGTCAGGAAGGTGCTATGGTTACTTTGTTTTCGTCAGCCTGATAACATTCCAGCTAAGCGCCCGCAATGTGATCTGGAGATAACTGTTATCCAGTTTACCTCCGCGTCCTTTGCATGGTGAAACCCTATTGGGATCTGATTCAGTATTGATTGCTTTTACGTCATCACTATGCAATTCAATATGTTCTGCCAACGTCATATCGCCAAAGGCGCGCAGGTCGCAATCAAGTTGGATGTCCTCATCCAGGGATCGGTTGATAGCAAAAATGGTCATGTTTCCTTCATTGTCAAGCGTAGCTGTTGCGTCGATATAGGGCACCTGCTCATAGTCTTTACAATCGTAAACAGGGCTCTTTACGATTGGGCGCAAGGCAGTGCCACGCCCATAACAGCTGGCGTGCATCAGTGGCCAATAAATCGTCTGTGCCCACGCACCACCCTTGTCACGTGTCATGATGGGTGCAATGACATTGACCAGTTGCGCCAGACAAGCTACTTTCACACGATCTGCGTTGCGCAGGAAGGTGATGAGTATGCTGCCCACAAGCAGAGCGTCTTCAAAATTATACACATCTTCCAGCAGCGGCAGAGCTCGATCCCATTTGTCCCTCTTCCACACTTCTAAATCTTGCTCATTGCTGTGATACCAGACGTTCCACTCGTCAAAGCTGAGGTTTACCTTTTTCTTGCTGCGTTTTGTGCCACCCACTGCATCACAAATAGAAACGACGGTCTTGATAAACGCCTCAAGATCCATGTTGCGTGCCAGATAACCAGCGGTATCCTGGTTGGGGTTCCCATAGTAACGATGGAGGGAAACAAAGTCCACCTGATCATAGCACTCGGTAAGCATAACGCGTTCCCACTCGCCAAAAGTCGGCATGTCATAATGGCTGCTTCCACAGGCTACCAATTCGATGGAAGGGTCTACCCACTTCATCATCTTTCCGGCCTCATTGGCAATGCGACCATACTCATATGCAGTCTTGTGACCCATCTGCCACGGGCCATCCATTTCATTACCGAGGCACCAGAGTTTGATGCCGAAAGGATCCTTTACCCCGTTCCGGATACGCATATCGCTGTAGTAGCTACCAGAAGGATGGTTGGCGTATTCCACGATGTTTCTGGCTGCATCCCCGCCGCGCGTACCCAGGTTGACAGCGTACATTACCTCGGTGTTCGCTTGTTTGGCCCAACGCATAAACTCGTGTAGGCCCACCTCGTTCGTTTCAGTGGTGAACCAGGCCAAGTCGAGTCTTTTAGGACGATGCTCCACGGGCCCGACACTATCCTCCCAATTAAAGCCACTGACAAAATTGCCGCCGGGATACCGGGTGATTGGAACGTTCAAACGGCGTACCAATTCGATCACATCCCGGCGGAATCCGTCAGCATCCGCAGTTGGGTGGCCGGGCTCATAAATACCGCCATACACTGCTCGCCCAAGGTGTTCAATAAATGATCCGTAAATTCGCTTGTCGATCGATCCGATTATATAATCGCGATCCACGATCATAGTAGCCTTTTTCACAGTGTTCACACTCCGTATTTCATAAATCCATATTGGGAAGAATATCCCCGTTATCCCTTGACGCTGCCAGCGGTCATACCGGCTATGAAAGATTTCTGGTTCAGCAGGAAGATGATCATGATGGGCAGCACGCTCATCACAGCGCCGGAAAGGAGCAGATCATAGTTATTCCCGTAAGGGGTCAACAACGATTGCAACCCAATAGGCAATGTCTGCATTTCGCTCGTGCGCAGCACAATCATTGGCCATACCATCCCGTTCCAACTGTTCATACTCAGCAGGATGGTCATTGCTCCAAAAGCGGGAAGCATTAACGGCATCATGATCTTAAAGAAAATGCCATACTCGCTGCACCCATCTATGCGTGCGGATTCCATGATCTCCGAAGGCAGCCCCAGCGAGTACTGTCGGAAGAAGAAAACACCGGTTGCCGGGACGATAAACGGCATGATCACTCCCAGGTAGTGATTAATGAGGTCGAAGGAGTCAATCTGTTTATACAAAGGCAGGATGAGGATCTCAACAGGTACCATCATAACCATCAACACAAGCAGAAAAACAACATTTCGCCCACGAAACTGATATTTTGCCAACGCATACCCCACCAGCGAAGCAAAAAACAAGCCACAGCCAACCTGTACTGCGAGGATAATCACACTGTTCAGGTACCAACGCAGATACATGCCGTCACGGTCAGTCACCAGCAAACCATAGTTTTTCAGATTGAAGTTGGCAAAATCAAATTTAAACTGCAATCCATTACGAATCATTTCCTGGCCCGGCTTAAAGGAGGAAATGAGAAGAAAGGCAAACGGTAACAAAGCCCAAATGGCGAATAATAGGATGATGAACGTAGCGATCACCGTCGGGAGACGATGCTTATGGTTAACGCCCATTCAGTTTGCCTCCTTCTTGAACGAGCCTGTAAAGGCTAGCTGGATCACATTGATGATGAGCACGCTCAATAGCAGTGTGATACCGGCTGCCGAGGCAAGGCCAAAGTTGTTACGGTTGAAGCCCTGCGCATAAATATAGCTGACGATCGTAGCCCCGATATCCCCCGGCGTTCGTGCGCTGTTAAAGAGCGTATAACTCTCCGCAAACATGGAGAATCCGCCATAAATAGAAATGGTAAGCACATAGATAATCGTGGGCTTGACAGAGGGAATGGTAATATATAAAAACTGTTTTAACGCTGTTGCTCCATCCAGTCGGGCAGACTCATACAGATCAGCGGGCACGCTTTGCAGGGCGCTGTAATAATAGATGATGTTTACGCCCATCCATTTCCAGCAACAGAAAGCAACTAAAACAATCATGGTCGTATTGCGTTGCTCCAGCCATGCCTGCGTCGGAAGTCCCAGAAAACGCATCATAGCGTTAAACACCGCGTTTTCGTTGGTGGAGAAAGCATAACGGAAAAACAAGCCTGCCATGACTACACTGGTCAGCGCAGGAATGAACATCGCACTTTTCATAGCGTTTGCATGCCTAACTCGTCCTGAGTTGAGCATACTGGCTAAAATCAGCGGTACCGGAATCAGGATAAGGCAGGTAAAGAAGGTATAGGTGGCGGAGATCTCGCATGCGGTGAGGAAATACTGATTGTTAAGCAGCACATAGTTCGCTAAACCCGAGTACTGCGGTGGCGCGAAGCCCTTTTGCATGTACAGGCTGGACGTGAAAGTCTGGATTATTGGCCATAAAAAGAAGATCAGGAAGAAAAGGATGAAGGGGCTGATAAAAATATAAGGCACGACTTTTTTGGAATTCATAAAGCGATTGGCCCACGAGCGTTTGTTTTCTGCCATCGTTGTCTGAAGCATGGGCTTTCCTCCGTTTTGAAACTCATGATCCCCTTGGACTGGGAAGGCGGCAAGGATTGCCAGAAAAGAACAGCTCTTCTCGCTTAGCCTCTGCGGAGCGTTAGCCGCGCTGTTGAAAACGCACCTATGCCTGCTCCGTGATTCGGGAAACATGCAGACTATTTCCAGCAAATGATCGCTTCCCGCCGGACGAATCCGGCGGGAAGCGGAAGGTGGTTACTGCGCTTGCAGCGTGCGGAGTTGCTCAGCAGCGTCGTGAAGTGCAACTTCAGGCGTCTTGGTTTTATCCGTGAGCACTTCATGCATCACAGTCTTCTGTACCAGCGTCAGTGCCTCGGGATACAGGGGGTTTGAGGTAGACAGAGATGCGATGGACGCGGCCGTATCGCGCATGACCTGGTAAACGTCATTGCCGAAATAATCGGTGAACCTGTTGGGAGCGGTCATTTCCGGATCCTGATAGATATCGGTGCGCAGGGGATCGAAGCCCAGCTCGGTCCAGGTGCGGATGGCGCCTTCCTTGCTAATCTTGGCGAAGTACAGGAACTCCTTAGCAAAGTCGGGGTTCTGGCACTGATTGGTGATCGAGGTGCCAGTGCCGCCCAAGCCGCAGCTGTTTGCGCCGCCCTCAGTCCATACAGGCATCGTAGTGACAGCCATCTTGCCCTTCAGGTCAGGCATATAATCGGTGAAACGGTTGAGATACCACAGAGGCATAGCAATAGAGGCCACATTGCCAGCGTTCATGTAGGCATACCATTCTTCGCTGTGGCAGAAGCCGCCGGGCATGGCAACGAAGATCCCTTCGTCGATTCCGTCCTTCAGCCATTGCAATGTATCGACGTTGATCTTGTTGTCCAGGATAACTTCGCCGGTTTCTTTGTTAAAGAAATCGCTGCCCTGTTCGGTAATGAGCGGATAATACGTCCAATGTTCGGTAGTTTCGACGGCCATGATGTACTTGCCGGTCTTTTCCTTGATGGTACGACCGGCGGCTTTGAAGTCTTCCCAGGTCTTGACGGTGCTGATGTCCACGCCAGCCTGCTCGAAGATTTCTTTGTTATACATCAACGCAGCAGCACCCACGTGGTAGTCTACGCCGTAGTAGTTGCCATAATTGGCGTAGTTGTCAAAACGGCCCATGATGAGCACGTCTTTTTCGGGCTCAATGATCGAGTTCAGCGGGATGAGAGGGATGTACGCCTCGTCGCCAGTGATGAAGTTGGCATACATGGCGATTTCGATATCCACCATGTCCGGAGCACCGGTGCCGGTCTGTAAAGAAATCATCAGGTTGTTGTGCAGATCGTCGTAGCCAAGAGTCTCAGCCTTTAATTCAATGGGACGGTCCGGGTAGGTCTCGTTCCAGCGCTGCGCAGCATTTTCCATAAACTTCTGATGCGCTGCCTGGAATGTCCAGAACGTGACGGTCGTCGCATCCGCTGCGTACGCGGGCACGATGTACATGCAGGTCATCATCACACAGGCCAGCAGGATGGATAGGAACTTTCTCATGGTTGTGCCTCCTTCTTTGTCTCCTCCAAAGGGCAAGGCTTCGCATGTATTTTGTTTGGATGAACCCTTACTAATTTGGATTTGACTATTTAAGCTGAGTATAATTTGATCAGCTCAAAATGTCAAGAGGTTCCCGGAAAGATTTTGGGTATTTTTTAATTGATTTGGAAAAATACAAAATAAAACCTTTTCAAAATCGTCGAAATTTGTTATGATACCTGAGCAACCAATTTAGCACGAAAGCGATGGCCGGAATATGAGACACATACGTGACCTGCGCACAGCTTTGCCGCTGTTCAAATGCTTGGGATCTGATATTCGGATTGCGATTCTGGAACTGCTATATCAAAAAGGCTCTATGCGCATGACAGATATTTCAAGCGAACTTAAGATATCCAACGGCTCCCTCTCGCCCCATATCCGCCAGCTGAGTGAGGGCGGCTTTATCACAATCTCATTTTCCTCGGGCAAACATGGCGTACAGAGGATCTGCAGCGTGTGCGACCAGCAGATACTCATCGATCCGGAATATAAGAGCAGAAACGTAAATGTTTACGAAACCGAGATTAGCGTTGGCCAATACATTGGTTATGAGATTTACCCCACTTGCGGCCTCGCAACCCCCGATCACCTGATCGGAGTGGAAGACGACCCGTGCTTTTTCGCGTCGCCGGAGCGCGTTAATATTGGGATCCTTTGGATGGGGCATGGATATGTGGACTATATGGTCCCCAATTTTCTCAAGCCTGACCAACAGCTGGTCGAGATTCAGATTTCCCTTGAAATGGCCAGCGAAGCGCCCGGATTCTGCGAAGACTGGCCCAGCGACGTCTACTTCTATCTAAACGGTGTGGAGCTGTGCTATTGGACCTGTCCAGCCGATTTTGGCAAGATTCAAGGCATCTACACCCCGGACTGGTGGGACCGGAACTGGAACCAGCATGGCCAGTTTAAACTGGTGTCCGTCAACAGCAGCGGCACGTTTGTGGATGGTGGAAAACGCAGTGATGTGACGCTGGAGCAGCTGAATATTACTCCCGGTTCGCAGATCAGACTGCGTATTGCAGCGCCCAAAACAGCCAAGCATGCTGGCGGATTAACCATCTATGGCCGCTCTTTTGGTAACTACGACCAGGATATTCAGGTCCGTATGCACTACAAAGAACGTGAGCATGCCTCCGACGAATGTGGATCGTGAACGGAAGCTGCAGAGCGTCATTGAGGCGATAATCCCCCATTGACTCCTGTTGGCTCCTTGGTACGATAACGATTCGGCATTTGCTGGTGAAGGGCATTGTAGGGAGTATTGTTTATTTAGCATAATTTCTGGACGGTGATAGGGTCGCGACAAACGCTCCTCAGAGTTCAGCGTATCATTGACCCGTTCTGCCAGGGTTCAAATAGTGCAGTTGCGCTGGTATGGGATCCGCAGCAACCAACCTTTTGGTCGTGTTAACCCCGTTGCTTATACCGATTTTAGCCTCAGGATACGCCGTTACACTGAACTGAGTATACTTGGGAATGAACTTTTGGCTGTATAGGTTTACGAGAACGCCTGCTTGCTCGGCGTGACGCTAGCTATGTGGCAATTTGCCGTAAAACTGCGAGAAACTTTTAAAGCCGTTTCTCCCCGCCTGTCAGGCTTGACTAATTCCCGCACGGGGGTATAATATTTTTCATCTGCTTTACCACATAAAAGCGGTCAAGCAGGCTTGTATGATGGAAGGATGGTAGAAAAATGAAAAACCTACGGAAATGGATCGCCCTGCTCGTCTGTCTGACAATGATGCTATTGGCTGTGAACGCTTTTGCCACCAACGCCGATAAGACCTACAAGGTTGGGATTTTACAGCTTGTACAGCACCAGGCGTTGGATGCCGCAACCAAAGGGTTTCGAGATGCACTGAGCGAGAAGCTGGGCGACAAGGTTATGTTTGACGAGCAGAACGCGCAGGGCGACCCCGCTACCTGCGCCACGATTGCCAACAGCTTAGTATCCTCTGGTGTGGACCTGATTTTGGCCAACGCGACACCCGCCCTGCAAGCCGCGGCTGCCGCTACCGCTGATATCCCTGTGCTGGGCACCTCGATTACCGAGTATGGTGTCGCTCTGGACATTAAAGATTTTAACGGTGTCGTAGGCGGCAACATCTCCGGCACATCCGACCTTGCGCCGTTGGATCAGCAAGCGGCGATGATCAAAGAACTGTTTCCCAACGCCAAGACCATCGGTCTAATCTACTGCTCCGCCGAAGCCAACTCTCTGTATCAGGTGAATACCGTTAAGGAGTATCTGGATAAGATGGGTTACACCGCCACGCTGTACCCTTTCTCCGACTCCAACGATTTGGCTAGCATTGCGACGAACGCAGTGGGTGCCAACGAAGTGATTTACGTCCCTACGGATAACACCGTGGCTTCCAACGCCGGCATTATCGACAACATCTGCCAGCCCGCCGGGATCCCCGTAGTCGCCGGTGAGAAGGGTATTTGTGCCGGTTGCGGTGTGGCAACCCTCTCGATCGACTATTATGATCTTGGTTATGCCACGGGTGAAATGGCTTACAAAGTACTCACCGGCGAAAGCGCAATCGCCACCATGCCCATTGAGTACGCGCCCAAGTTTACGAAGATGTACAACCCTGCCATCTGCGATAAACTCGGCATTACTGTACCCGCGGATTACGTTGCCATCGAGCAGTAAGCCTGCCCTTCGCCCCTGCCCATGCCTGCCGCGCTAATGCTATAGCGCGGGGGCGGCACGGGGCGTTTTGCTTTTGGGTTATGCCTGGATTTCCGCAGGCAGGTTCTACGGAGCGCTGGGCTGTTCTGCTACGTTTTTAATAAAACGTGCAAAACGCTTTTGAAGGCTTCGCAGATGCTCTGGTTCCTGATATCATTCGGAAAAATGCTTGTGATAGCACCAGAACACCCGCGCAGCCAGGCATATGCCAAGCAGCCCGGGGGGCGCACTTGAGTAATCCGTACGGTTGGAGGGATTCTTTTGACACTGAACCCGCTTGAACTGTTGGGGCAACTGCCCGGCTCCATCGCGCAGGGCTTAATCTGGGGCATTATGGCCATCGGCGTATACATCACTTATAAAGTTCTTAATATCGCCGATCTGACGGTAGACGGCAGTTTTTGCACAGGCGGAGCAGTGTGCGTAGTGATGCTTTTACAGGGCTACGATTCCGGCGTGGCACTGCTGTGCGCGTTTTTAGCGGGGGTTGTCGCGGGGCTGGTAACAGGCCTCCTTCATACGTTCTGCGGTATTTCTGCCATCCTCGCGGGTATCCTTACTCAGTTAGGGCTTTGGTCTGTCAATCTGGCAATTATGGGCAAAGCGAATCAGGCTATCAATGTGGATAAGTACCCGCTACTGGTATCTCTACGGTATTTGCAAGAAGTTATTAAGGGTACACGGTCGTTTTTCTTATCGCCTATTTTGATTGTCAGCTTATTTATCGTGATGATTATCCTATTGCTTTACTGGTTTTTTGGTACGGAGCTGGGCTCATCGGTGCGTGCGACAGGCGCAAACCTGCACATGGCTCGCGCGCAGGGCATCAACACCAACATGAATACGGTGCTGGGCATTATGCTTTCCAATGGGCTGGTGGCGCTTTCCGGCGGGCTGCTTTCGCAGTATCAGGGCTTTGCCGATATCAATATGGGCCGAGGTGCGATCGTGATCGGGTTGGCAAGCGTGATCATCGGCGAGGTGCTGTTTGCTAAGCTATTCCGCAATTTCGCGCTCCGGTTGTTGGGCGTAGTCATCGGTGCGATTGTGTATTACATGGTGATTCAGACAGTACTGTGGCTCAAGTTGGATGCGAACTATCTAAAACTCCTCTCCGCACTGGTGGTGGCTGTGTTCCTTGCTATTCCCTACTGGAATGGCAAGTACTTCGCCTCGTACCAGAGCAACAAAGGAGCGTCTCGCCATGCTTAATATTGAGCGCATCTCCAAAACCTTCAATCCCAACACCGTGAATCAGAAAGTGGCGCTAAACCATCTTTCGCTCACGCTGCGGGATGGCGACTTTGTAACCGTTATCGGTGGTAATGGTGCGGGAAAGTCAACCATGTTAAACGCTGTGGCAGGCGTGTTTGCGGTGGATGAGGGGCGTATCTGTATTGACGGCACCGATGTGACCCGCTTGCCGGAACACCGGCGCGCCGCGTATATCGGGCGTGTGTTTCAGGACCCGATGATGGGCACAGCCGCCAGTATGGGTATTGAGGAAAACTTGGCTCTTGCGCTTAGGCGCGGGCAGCATCGCGGCTTGCGTTGGGGCATTACCGGCAAGGAACGGGAACTGTACCGTGAACTGCTGACTGGATTAGGCCTAGGACTAGAGCAGCGGCTGACTACCAAGGTAGGGCTCTTGTCCGGCGGGCAGCGACAAGCGCTCACCCTTTTAATGGCCACGCTTAAAAAACCGAAACTACTGCTGCTGGACGAACATACCGCCGCGCTGGACCCGAAAACCGCTGCCAATGTTCTGGAAAGCACGGAGCGTATTGTCGGGCGTGAACAACTCACCACGCTGATGATCACGCACAACATGAAGGATGCGATCGCCCACGGCAACCGGCTGATTATGCTGTATGAAGGCCAGATTGTGATTGACGTGGACGGCGAGGAAAAGAAAAAGCTGACCGTGGAAAAACTGCTCGCCCGTTTCAATCAAGCCAGCGGCTCAGACGAAGCGGATGATAAAATGATCCTGTCCTGACCGCGTGATGCCAGAGCGCGGCTCTTGGCGTGCTTGGCTCATCCTGTTGATAGGGATCGATCGTTGTATCGTGTGCCGGTTCTAAACTGGGTATAAAATGTATCCATCTCACGCATTCTTGAAAGTAGGTCTCATGCATTGTAATATCTGGTTTCCATCAGCCTTTGAAATCCACGCTGAAAGCCAAAACCAAAGCATCAGAGGTATCGCAGCCGCTAGCA
The DNA here is from genome assembly GCA_963666755.2 of Candidatus Limiplasma sp. Taxonomy (GTDB): domain Bacteria; phylum Bacillota; class Clostridia; order Christensenellales; family Aristaeellaceae; genus CAXXOK01. Next base: position 1,129,905 of record CAXXGW010000009.1, on the reverse strand, counting down.
AGTCAACACTCCTATCGCATACAATAAGAACGCCAGCCTCGTATCGAGAAGGAAGTCCTTAACTATAAAAATACTTCTCTCTATCATTGATCTATGAAAGAGGGATGTATTTTTTGTTTGTAAGCACTTAGCACAAGACGAAATTAAGGATTTATGGTATAATTATACTGTCAACTATACTGTAGGTTGTTTCTGAGATTTCTCCACACATGCATACGAAAATGAAGTGCCGCCTTTATAGATATGTGCTGTGATTGAAGGATCGCTGAACGAGAATAACTATAGCATTAGGAGGTCATGGTATGAAATCTTTTCTATCTCTAGTTTTAGCTCTGTCCATGTTCTTGATGGTATCGGTTGGTTCTGCAGAACCGATTGGGGTAGCAGGGCAGCTGATTGCTGCCAATCCCGATTCTGAATCATGGAGTACTGAGGACGCTATTAGCATCCTTCAGCAAGAGTTCGAACGTGGTGAAATGATTGCCATCAACTTGTCTTTCGAACAGCAAGTTGAAGCAAGTCAGCTCTGGTACGACTTGCTATCACTAAGGAACATTCTGTTTACCAACTACAACGACCTGATTGCAGGCAAGAGCAGCAAAGCTATAAACGCTGTATTGAAATCACAAAGCAGTGCATTAGCTACAGCAGAGAAAGCATTCTTTGCATCTGTGGACAAGAAGAACGTGAAGAAATTCGTTGCAACCCGTGACGACTGGCTGGATCTCATGGAAATATCAATACAAGCGTACCATATTGCGACAACAAGATTAGGTATTACGATTCCCGATAACAAAGAGTATAAGCTTTCCCCCCGTTGGGATGTCTATTAACCAGCGCTACAGGTATAGCCTTGATTAAATAATTAATTGTATATAATGCAACTCTGCAGGTGCTATAATGGGGTATTCTAAAGCATCGTGTGCTAGAATTCTTGTACACTTATACAGACTGAACGCCTTTACTCTTCCCTCCTCAGCCATTTCCCCTATTCCCCTTCCGCCTCCAATATGCGTAAAAACGCATCCACAACAGCTGGGTCGAACTGGGTGCCGGCGTTCTGGGCAATCTCCCGGATTGCGGCATCCCGGCTGAGGGCCTTGCGGTAAACCCGGTCGTTGGTCATGGCGTCAAACGAATCGGCCACGGCAAGGATGCGGCAGCTGAGCGGGATATCCTCGCCCTTGAGCCTGCCGGGGTAGCCTTCGCCGTCCCACCGCTCGTGGTGGGACAGGATCAGCTCGGAAACGTCAATCAGCTCCGGCGTGTTCTGTGCAATGCGATACCCGATTTCCGGGTGCTTCTTCATCTCCTGCCATTCTTCCGGCGTAAGCTTGCCCGGTTTTTTCAGGATTTCTTCCTTGATGCCCACCTTGCCGATGTCGTGCAGCACAGCCAAAAGCGAAAGCTCATTCAACTTCTTGTCGGAAAAGTTCAGCTGTTCGCCCATCGACCGGCAGTACTGCATTAACCGCTCGGCGTGTTCTTCGGTTTCCATGCTCTTTTCATACAGTGTGGCCAGCAGCGTGTTGATAATCGAGTTGCGGTAGCTCTTGCCCTCCAGCAGCTTCTGATGGTACATCCATTCTTCCGCCTGGCTGATGATGTCGCTCAGATGCTGGTCTGCGTTGATCTTTTCGGCACAGCCGAGCGAAACGCTCAGCTGCATGGTGCCTTCGCTCTGCTGCTGGAAGCTTTCCTTCAGGCGGTGGATCATCGCTTCTGCCTGCTCCAGTTTTGCCTTGGGCATGACCATCAGGAACTCGTCGCCGCCCCAGCGGGCCACGATATCGTCCCTTCCGCAACATTCTTTAAACACCGTAGAGACCCGTTTCAGCAGTTCGTCGCCCGTTTCATGGCTGAAAACGTCGTTGGCGATTTTCAGCCCGTTCACATCGCCCATAATCACAGAGACCGGCAATTCCATGGTGCCATCCAACCGGTGGATTTCCGTTTCGATGTATCGTCTGTTATACAGCCCCGTGAGCGCGTCGTGGTAGCTGAGGAAAAGCACTTCCTCCTGGCGGGCCTTTTCCGCCCGAATGTCTCGGAACACAATCACCGCGCCAAAGATGGCGCCGTTCTCGTTTTTAATGGGCGCTGCGCTGTCCGCAACCGTAATCAGCTCCTGATCCTTGGTGATCAGGGCGGTTTCGTTCGCAATGCCGATAATCTTGCCCGTTTCCAGCGCAGTGCGGATCGGGTTTTCCCGCGCACTGCCGTCACGCTCGTTCACCAGCAGGAAAACATCGCCGAAATCACGCCCCAGAACTTCTTCGCGGTTCCACTTGGTGATTTCTTCGGCCACGCGGTTCATAGAAGTGATCTTACCGTCCACATCCGTCGTGACAACCCCGTCCCCGATGGAGCGCAGGGTTGTGTCCAGCATTTCCTTCTCCCGAAAGAGCTTCTTTTTATACATCTCGCGGTCCGTTACGTCAAAAATGATGGAAAACAGCCGCTTTGCGCCCTTGTCCTCAAAGGGGCTGGAGTTGACCTCCACCAGCCGGATTTCGCCGTTCTTCAGCCGGTGCGGAAAGATAAAATACCCTTGCCTGCGCTCCAGGGCCCGTTTCCGCATCACAGCCGTCTCATCCTGTGGCAGCATGTTAATATCCTGTATGTTCATGCCCAACAGCTCCTCCGTTTCATAGCCATAAAAACGGCTGGCTGAAGGGTTGGCATCCAGAATCCGGCCGGTTTCCGGATCAATTACCAGCATAATGGCGCTATGGTCGCCAAACATGGCTTGCAACCGTTGCAACAGGCTTACATGTTCCTGCTGCAGGGTTTTTAACTGCGTAATATCTGTTCTGGACACGATCAGGAAACGCCGTCCATCCTCGGTGGCGGGCATGAGCCGGGTCATGAATACGTAGGGCTTGCCCCCGATTTCCAGCGACTCCTCACGGGTGATGCCGTCGTCCGACTGCAACCCCTGCAGGTAGAAATCGTGCAGCCTTTTACCGGTTTCACGGCCCCAGACCTCCTGCGGGGTTTTCCCTTCCACATCACGGTTTTCAAGCCCCGATACCTTTTCATGGGCAGCATTGAGGCGGATGTAGTGAAAATCGCCGTCGACAAATTCCGCCATGAACATCAAATCCTGCGTGTTGTTAAAAATGAGTTCCAGTTCAGTATTCTTTGCCATCGCTATCCTTCTTTCCCGATTGTAGTAACGGCATAAATTGATTTTCATTGTGCCAATGGAATGATTGGCTTGCTTTCAGGATTTGCGATAGCTCAGTTTACCATAGGCAGAGTCGGATTTCCATCTCAATTTGGTTTTCCGGCTGCGCAAGTTTTACCCGGATGCAGTTTCATCCATATGCGATCAGGATGCATTCCCAGCAACTCCTTTTGTACAGCGTTGCGGCGGAAATGAAACGGCAGAGTCAACCGACCCTGCCGATAAGCTGATCCGTATTTACTTCATCCTTAACGCAAACCTTATCAATAACAGAAGACGTTTCCCTTTTCAGGCAAAGGAAACCGCATGGCAATTTGCCCGCAGCACATACGCAAGCGCCGCACGTTACCACCTGTCAGGGGCGGGTAAAATACACCAACCCGCCGCGCATGCGCGTGCTCAGGTACCAAAGTTTTAAATCAAAGCGGATTTCCTTCCCCTCGTCGCTGGCCCAGGCAAACAGCTGATTGTCATCCATTTCGGCCGCCGTGATGGTAATCCAATGCCAACCCTGCAAGTTCTTAACACGGCCTTTGCTCAGGTTGAGGAACGCCACCGGACAATCCGCCGACAGCCCCTCCCGCACAAAAGCAGCCAGCTCTTGCACGGAAGGGCGCTCCCGGCAGGCATACCCTGCCGTTTCAAACAGGTGCGATTTGAGGGGAATCCCCCGGCTGGCGGCAAAAGCCTCCACCCCTTCGGTGTACATTTCCGGACGGTTCAGCCCCATATTGCCGGGGGTCACAAAGGTGTACAGCGCTTCCATATGGTTGGCAAAGGCCGCCTGATCCATGGTGTCGCCCGCATAAAGTGCCTCCAGCTCCGGATGGGTAGCCGCCAGATACGCCGTCACATTGGCGGCGCAGGTAGGGCCGCAACCAGCCCGACGATGCCATTCCTCGGCGTACCACGCCTGATCGCCCCCAAAAAAGGGGGCCGAAGCCGGATTGCCCGCAACGTTTAACGCCTGCGGCCGCGTTACCGAGTACTTCATAAGCCATATCGCCTCCCCGCGGAATAGACACCATTATAGCGCAGCCGCGGTAAAACCGCAATTCATGCCCGTTGGTTGCCTTATACCACGATATAAGCCGGTATAAACCCTGATGAAACCTTCCCGCACATGCAGGAAAGCGGCTTCCGGTCACAGAATTTTCCATTCAGCTGTGGCGCCGTGATGCGCGAAGAACACAGACATTTTTTAAAGGAGCACGCAATGCGGTTATGCCTGCATCGATCCGGCCCGCGCCTTTCGGCAATGTATCTGTTGGTGTTGCTCACATGGCTCCCCCTGTTCTCCGTGAGCGCAGAGGCTCATGCTTCTGAAGAACTGCGTTTCACGCTGCAAAGCCGCGCCATGGGCTTTGCCGTGCCGTATATCGTGTACCTTCCCCCGGATTATGCGGCAGACAAGCGTTACCCCGTGTGGTACGCCATGCACGGGTACAGCGGCTCCGAAACCCAATGGTTGCGGGACGCGGGCATCGGCAAGGTTGCCGATTCCCTGATGCAAAGCGGCGCGCTGGCCCCGATGCTGATGGTTTTCCCACTCACACGTTATGATTCCGCCAAGGTAATTCAGGAGGATTTACGCGATGGTAAGAGGGACGCAACCCGCATGGAGCAATTCCTGTGCGGGGAACTGATCCCGGCCATCGACGCGCAATACGCCACCCAAGCGCATCCGCAGGGGCGCTACATCGGCGGGTTTTCCATGGGTGGACAGTTCGCCCTGCAAATTGGGCTGCGCCATCCGGAGCTGTTTTCCAAAATCGGCGCATACAGCCCCGCGATCGCCGATACCGCCTATGACGACGGGCAGCTGGAGCGCTGGCTGTACGGAACCGCGCTGCAACAAGGCCTGACGCCGGACGTCCGCTTTGCGGCACAGCACGGCATGGATACATTGCGGGTTTTCATGGATTACGGCGTTGAAAACGATCCCTTTGCCGAGGCAATACAGGCGATTGCCGAGGCCCTTACGGTGCGGGGCGTGCAGGTGACAATGCAGTCACATCCGGGCGGGCACACCCTGCGGGCTGATTTGCTGGAAAGCTATCTGCTGTTTTACGGCGCAACGGACGTTACGCTTCCCTGATCGAAGTTTAATTATAAATCGGTCCGTGCTTCATGCCGTACCCTGATGCGCAATCGGAGCAGACTACCGTAGGCCCGGCTTCAGCATCCGGCTTGTGCGGCAGCATAGGTTTTGGGAAACAGCGCGTGCAACGCTTCGGCGTAGGGAGGCCTCAGGATTCCCTTTTCGGTGATGATCGCGGTCACCAGCGTATGATCGGTTACATCAAAGGCCGGGTTAAACACATGCACGCCTGCTGGCGCCATTGGCTGTTGATACCAGCGGGTGGTCACTTCCTCGGCCGGGCGCTGTTCAATGGGGATATCCGCCCCGCCGGCGATGCTCATATCCACCGTGGAGGTTGGCCCCAGTACATAGAAGGGAATGCCGTAATGCTTCGCCAGGATGGCCACGCCGGAAGTGCCGATTTTATTACACACATCCCCGTTGGCCGCCACACGGTCACAGCCGACCAGCACCGCCTGCACCCATCCGTTGCGCATCACCTGCGATGCCATGTTATCGCAAATAAGTGTTGTTTCCACGCCATCCGCCTGCAATTCAAAGGCTGTCAGGCGCGCGCCCTGCAAGAGCGGCCGCGTCTCATCGGCGTACACGTGAAAGTGGTAGCCGCGCTCCCGGCCCAGATGGATCGGTGCCAGCGCCGTACCGTAGCGCGCGGTGGCCAGCTGCCCGGCGTTGCAATGGGTGAGCACCCCGCAGCCGTCTTTCAGCAGTGTTAGGCCATACTCGCCAATTTTACGGCACATGTCCGCATCCTCGACGTAGATAGCCCGGCTTTCGGAAAGCAGCCGCGCCTTCAGGGTGGGCACAGGCTCGTCGGCATGGGCCAGCACAACGCCCTCCATGCGGTTGAGCGCCCAGGACAGGTTTACCGCCGTCGGCCTCGTGGCATTAAGCGCCGCCTTCGCCTCCCGTAGCTGTGCCAAAAACGCCTCAACCGTATCCGTCCGGATCGCCTTGGCCGCCAGATACAGCCCAAACCCCGCCGCTACGCCGATGGCAGGCGCGCCGCGTACTTGCAGGGTGTATATGGCATTACAGATGCTTTTCAGCGTGGTCAGGCGCAGGGTAACCACCTCGTTGGGCAGGCGCGTCTGGTCCAGAATGACCAGTGCGCTTTGTTCGTCGTCCAGCGTTACGGTTTCCGGTAACTGGGAAAAAGTGCCGGGCATAGACAACCTCCGTTTGATGTGATACTCCCCTATTCTGCGTACGGGTTCAAATTCCCTGCGGTGCGGGCCGTTTTCACCAGAAGGGGGCCTTCCCTTGCTTGCAAATTCAGGCTTGAGGGTGTTTGTGCGCAGGCCAGTTCTTTCCGCATTTCCAGCACAGGTTGAAATTGCCCTTGTGTAAATGGGCAACCCCCAGCAGATGCGCAGGGATAACTATATCGGCTGCGTGTTTGAATCCGTTTTGTAAAACCGGGCACTGGTTCATGCTCATATAGATTCACTCCTCGGCTTTGAAAGCCGTACAGCTTGCTTTAGCAGAAAGCGCAATCAACCGCTGCGCCTAAGGCGCGGCGGTTGATTGCCATTTTGGAATATGGAACCGTTATTGCGGGGTAACAGAGACGTTCATGCCCTCGCGCAGGTTGGCAGTGTCGGTCAGGGTTACGGTCGCGGTGTAGCGCGCGTCCCCCTCGCCTTTACTCAGGTTGGAAATGGCCGTGATGGTTCCCATCAGCGCGTCGCGCTGGGGCAGCGCATCCAGCGTCGCACGCACTGCGGTACCGATCGCCAGCGTATCCAGATCGCCTTCGTCCATATCAAACTGCACGCAAAGCGCGTCGCTGGCGTACAGGGTTGCTAGCGTTGCGTCCTTCTGCACCGTCTGGCCGGAAGTCTGCGCCACGCTCACCACCACGCCGTCCACCGGGCTTTGCACCTGCGCGCTTGCCGCAGCCAGATTGTCAACCGTGCCAGTAACCGTTTCAAACAGCAGGTCGCCGCGATGCACGGTTTGCCCTTCGGAAACGGCGCAGGTCAGGATGCTGCCCTCGGCCGTCACGGCCACGGCTGCCGCCTTCTGCACACGTGCGTAGCTGCCAATCCGCTTGGCGGTGGTAAAGGCTTCGTCGCGATAGATCGATACCTTATCCTCCGGATCCAGATTGCTGGTGAGCACCTCCACCTGGAAGGTGCGCCCATCCGTCTGGGTAATGATCCCCACGCCCGTGCGGTCGTTATCGTCGGAGCTGCGCAGGTAGACGGTTTCCCCCTCGTTCAGGTAACGGTTGGCGTTATGGGTGGAGGAACTGTCGTACGCGTTGGCGGTGTTGGCGCTTACGGTGTAGCGCCCTGCAGGCTCCACATAGCACAGCGCGCCGTAGCGCTGGGCAACGGTTGCGGCTGCATCGCCCGGCTGGGCGTGCAGGCCGCGCACTACGCCGTCCAGCGGCGCATACACCTTGGTGGTCAGCAGCGTAAACAGGGGCTCGCCCGCTTTGACCGAATCCCCCGCCTTAAGCGACGAATCCGCCAGCACGCCGCCAAACGGCGCGCGCACAGTCATGGTTTCCCGGTAGGTGACTACGCCGGAATAGCTGACGCTCCCCTGCTGCGTTTCCGCCAGCGAAGCCGTCAGGCCAAAGGTTAAAACCAGAGTCAGGAGCAGAGTCAGCAGTTTTTTCATACTCATTTCACAGTCCTTTCTGCGACTTAAACGCTGCGCAGCGCGTCGATGGGGTTCAGGGCGCTTGCCTTGCGCGCGGGCGCCCAGCCGAAGCCGATGCCCACCAGCGCCGAGAAGCCAACCCCCAGTACAATGGCCGAGGGGGAAACCACAAACGCCAGATTCGCAATGACACTGAACAGATACGATACCCCCAACCCCAGCGCCACGCCGATTACGCCGCCGGAGAGGGACAGAATCATGGATTCGATCAGAAATTGCAGCTGGATTTGCCCCGGCTCCGCACCCAGCGCCTTACGCAGGCCAATTTCCGTGGTGCGCTCCGAAACCGTAACCAGCATCATGTTCATGATGCCGATGCCGCCCACCAGAAGGGCGATGGAAGCGATACCCACCAGCAGCATCGTCATCATGGAGATCATCGTATCCATGGTGTCCAGCAGGCTTTCCATGTTTACGATCTTATAGCTGTCGTCTTTATAGTTAAAAGCGGCGTCCAGCACGCTTTCCAGCTGCGTTTGCACAGCGTCGGTATAGACGGTATCCTCCACATAGACGCTTAGCGATACGATGTTGCGCGTGCCGACCAGCGTCATCGCGGTGGTGTAAGGCAGAATCACGCGGCCTCCGTCCGTATCCCCGCCTTGCGCCTGCGCCATGACGTCGCTTTTATCCGCGTCGGACAGAACCCCGACAACGCGGTACGCAAAGCCCTGAATGTAGAGATCCTTCCCGATCGGATCCTGCCCGTAGAAAAGGTTTTTCTGCGCGGTGGCGTCCACCAGCGCAACGGCGTTGCGGCTCTGCACATCCAGAATATTCAGCGCGCGGCCGCGGAAAACCAGCTCCGGGTTACGGTGGAAGTAGACCTCGTTATACCCGTCAAGCGTCACATCCTCGACCCAGGTTTGGTCGGATTTGACCGTAACGGTGGTGCTTAGCCCCGGCGATACGCCCGCCACATGCGGGATGTCCGCGATGTTTTGCATATCCGTTGCGTTCAAGCCCTGCTTGAGGGCGGTGCCGGAGGCATTGACCACCAGCCGCCCGGTGCCCATGGCCTTGAACTCCTCGGTGACTTCGTTGGTGGCGCTCTGCATGATGGTAATCAGCGCGATGATGGCCATGACGCCAATCACGATGCCCAGCACCGTCAGGAAGGAGCGCATTTTGCTGTTCCAGATGTTCATGGCGGACATCCGCAGGCTTTCCTTCCACAGGGTCAGCCGTTTTTTAAGCATGGATCGCGTCTCCTTCCTGCAGCACGCCGTCCAGAATGTGCACAATACGGCGCGCATGCTGTGCGATGGACAGATCGTGCGTAATCATGATAATGGTGCGACCCTCGCGGTTGATCTCCTCAAACAGCTGCATGACCTGCCGCCCGGTGGTTTGATCCAGCGCGCCGGTCGGCTCGTCCGCCAGCAGAATGCTTGGATTGGTCGCCAACGCCCGCGCGATGGCCACGCGCTGCTGCTGCCCGCCTGAAAGCTGGTTGGGGTGGTTGTGGAGCTTATCCTGCAAGCCAACGCGCACCAGCATCTGCTCGGCGCGTTCCAGCCGCTGCCGCTCGCTCATGCCTGCGTAGATCATCGGTAATTCGACATTGCGCAGCGCGTCCAGCCGGGGCAGCAGCTGGAAGGATTGAAATACAAACCCAATTTCCTGATTGCGGATGGCGGCCAGCTGTTTGGGGTTCTGCTTGGCAATCTCCCGCCCGCGCAGATGGTACTCCCCTTCGGTCGGCGTATCCAGGCAGCCAATGATGTTCATCAGCGTGGATTTTCCGCTGCCGGAAGGGCCCAGCACCGACAGAAACTCTCCTTCGGTTACCGTCAGGTTTACCCCGTTAAGCACTGTCTGCCATTCTCCGCCCATCAGGTATCGCTTGACGATGCCTTCCATGCGAAAGAACTCAGTTTGCATAATCATCAAACCTCTTGGAGATCGCCTGATCGCGGTTCTGCATCATTTCCTGCAGGGTATTGGTGGCGGTGGGTGTATACAGCACCACATCGCCGCCGCGCAACCCGGCGGTAATCTCTACATTGATCCCGTCGTTAATCCCTACCTGCACATCCATGCGCGCCACCTCTTTCCCGTTCTGCACAAGCACGTAAGGCTCGTTCTGGGCGGTAAAGCTCAGGGCGTCCATGGGCAGGAGCACCACGTTTTCCGTGCTCCGGTTCTGTACCCTGACGGTTACCTGCATACCCGGCAACGCCTCGGGCGGCAACTGTACCCCCGCCAGATCAACCGTCGCGGTAAAGTAGCTCAAATCCCCGGCTTTGTCCTGTGTTGCACGCTTGTTCAGCGCGCTGATCGCGCCGTTAAACACGCTGCCGCTCCCGTCCAGCGTCATTTGCACGTCCTTGCCCAGCGTGATGGCGGATACGTCGTACTCATCCACGTCAAAATCTACCTTCATATCGGACAGATCCATGATCTCCGCCAGCGTATCGCCCGCGCGCACAACGCTGCCCGCCGTAACGGGCAGGCTGGTCACTTCGCCGCCAATGTCCGCCTTGAGCACCGTACCGTCCTCCATGCGCATCAGCCGAGCGTTTTTAACAACCGTCCCGTTCGCCCTGACATACACCTCCGAAACGGTAGTCGCCGTGGGTGCTGTCACGGTTAACGAATGATTCACTTCCAGCGTACCGGAGAACGTATAGTAGGTGTTTAAATTGCCGGTGGAAGCCGTCGCTTCGGCATAGCGCTCCGTCTGCTTCCCGCCTAAAAGCAAGGTACCGGCCACGGCGAGCACCAGCAGCACCGCAACGATCCAAATCCATTTCCAACGTCCCTTTTTCACAAACAAACCTCCTAAAACCTGCAATGGTATCCGTCGCGCATTATAGGGCGCTTTGATAAACTGTGGGTAAACTGAGCCGGGTCTTTTAGTGCATCCGCCGCGGCCGCGCAAGCGTCAGCCCAGCGGCAGGCGTACCGTAAAGGTAGCCCCCTGCCCAGGCTCGCTTTCACAGGTGATCGTGCCGCCGTGCAACTGCACAATCTTCTGTGCCAGCGCCAGCCCAAGCCCGTTGCCGGGCACGGCGCGGGTCGAATCCGCCTGATAGAACTTATCGAAAATATGCGGCAATTCCTGCGCGCCAATGCCAGGGCCATCGTCCTGCAAGGTAAAGACCGCCGCTTCGCCTTCTGCCTGCAAACGCAACTTCACTGCGCCGCCTTCCGGGGTAAACTTTACGGCGTTATCCAGCAGGTTGACCCACAGCTGTTGGAGCAGCTCTTCGTTGGCGCTGATGCGCACCTCGTCCAGATCGATGTCGAGGCGAAGGTTCTTGAGCTCCCAGGCGGACTGCATCAACAGCACGCAGCGGCGTACCTGCTCGCTCAGGTCATAGGGTTTGCGATCCGCCACGATGGCCTGATTCTCCACACGGCTCAGGTTGAGCACATTGGTTGCCAGCGTAGCCAGGCGCGACGATTCCCGGATAATGATCTCCAGATACTCCGCGCGTTCCGCAGGAGTCAGCTCCTCCTGCCGCAACAGCTCCGCAAAGCCTTTGATGGACACAATCGGCGTCTTGAACTCGTGGGAGAAGTTATTGACGAAATCGCTGCGCAGCAGCTCGATGCCGCTCAGTTCCTGCGCCATGCGGTTGAAGCTGTCGCGCAGCTCGCGCATTTCCGGCGGGTGGCATGCGTGTATGCGTACCGAAAAATCCCCGGCGGCCAGCCGGTTGGTCGCGTCGATAATCTCGCGGATCGGGCGCAGCGGAATATGCCCCAGCATCAGCGCCACCAGCGTGCCCACAATGGCGCTGGCCAGCAGCGCGACCGGGATCAGCGGAAAGGCGTACTTGAGGCCCAGCCGCTCCACAAGGCCCAGATGCAGCGCCAGCAGCGCAAGGCTGAGCACAATCAGCGCCGTGATCAGGAAGATCAGGAACACCACCAGCGAGAACACCACCGAAAGTCCAAATCGGTTCAAGCGTCGCTTCTTCATCCGTGTCGAACCGCCTTATACCCCAGCCCGCGCACCGCCACCAGTTCAAACTCGGGGTAGTTTTCAAAGCGCCTGCGCAGGCGGTTGATGTGTACGTTCACAGTTGTGTCGGTACTTTCCGACTCCATGCCCCAGATTTCATCCATCAACTGAATCCGGGTGAAAATCTTATCCGGATAGGAGAGCAGCTTGTACAGCAGGTAAAACTCCTTCTGCGGGAGCGTCTGGTGTTCCTCCCCGCGCGTTACGGTCAGGGAATCATACTCCAGCACCACGTCCCCAATTTGCAGGCGGCGAGCGTTCACGATTTGCGCGCGCCTGAGCAGCGCGCGGATGCGTAAAAGCATCTCCTCCATATCCACCGGTTTAGTCATGTAATCGTCGGTGCCCACCAGAAAGCCCTTGTGTTTATCGGCGGGCAGCTGTTTGGCCGTTACCATGAGGATGGGAGTGTTCACCCCGTTTTCCCGCAATTCCTGGGTAAAGGCGTAACCGTCCATGCCGGGCATCATGATGTCCAGCAGGACGATGTCGATATGCTGCGCGTCCATCACAGCGAGCGCTTCACGTCCGTCACCCGCGGTAAACACTTCATAGCCGTCCCTGCGCAGCACCTTTTCCATCAGGATGCGCGCATTAAGATTGTCCTCTACGACCAGTACCTGAAACATGGCGCTCCCTCCCCGCCCGATCCGCCTGTGCCGTGTGCCCAGCCCGGGAATTGTATTATAGCACGGCCGCATGAACGCAAAAGAAACTCGTACCCACCTGTCGTAAACCGTGTTCCAGTCATGCAACAGGCGCGGTCTGCGGAATACTCCGCAGCCGCGCCCGGATGGCAGCCCGTTGATTTAACCGATTGTTCAGAGATGCTCCTTGCAGGTCAGTTCCGCCGCGTTCAGCCGCAGCAGGGTAACGCGTTCCACCTCCGCGTCGGTAAACGTCCAGCGGTCCAACCCGCTGCATTGGCGCATGAGGTGCCCCAGCGCCTCTTTTTTTGCCTCCGCCGACGTAAGCCACGTCACGGTGCCTGTACCCATCACACTTTGGTAACGCAGGGTATAATCACACGCGCGCTCGCCACTTACCAGCACATGATGCGTATCCAGCTCAAACCCCACATGCGGGTTGCGGCGCAGCAAATCCAGCTTCTTCCCCACTGAGGCGCAATGCAGGTAGAAAGCATAGCTGCCGCCCTCCTCCGTAAAGCCGAAGCTGAGCGGAACCACATAGGCCGTATCCCCATCGCAGATGCCCAGCCGAATGCAGTCGCATGCCTGAATGATCTCCCGGATTCGTTCCGGGGCCGTTACTTCCCGATCCTTTCTGCGCAAAGAACATCCTCCTTTCGCGCCTGAAGCGCTATTTCCGCATTTGCAGCCGCACGGTGCTGAACGATAGGGCAAACACCGCGCACAGAAGAAGAATCCCGCAAAGGCGCACCGCCCAATCCGGCAGAGGCGTAATCCACAGGTTCACACCCAGCATTGCCAGCGCGGGGATCATACAGGCAAGGCTTATGTTGCGTAGCCGCCTCATTCATCTACCTCCTGCGTGCCTTCTGCCGTGCCCTCCGCGGCGATATCGCCGCGCGCCTGGAGGTCTGCCAGTATCTGCGCGTACGTTTTCTCGTCAATCTTGAATTTGCGCATGTAAACGATGTACCCGCAAACGATCGATACCAGCGGCAGGATGAGCATCGACAGCTTCATCATCAGAATGCCCTGCGGGGTCACGTCCGCCGGGGTGGGCGCGGCGTTGATGCCGGAAAGGATCAGCGTAAGGCCGAGCACGCCGTTTGCGATGGCGCCGCCCAGCTTGTTGATAAACGGCTGCACCGAGAAGGTGATGCTCTCGTTGCGCTTATGCAGTTTGAGCTGGCCGTACTCGATGCTGTCGGCCAGGAACATGAGCATCAGCATTTGGATGAACGCCTGCCCCACGAAAATCAGCACTCCCGCAACGCCGATATAGGCCATGTTCATCGGCGAGAAGAAAAACAGCACATACCCCGCTACGACCAGCGCCGTTGCTCCGGTGTACAGCGCCCGGCGCGTAAAGCGTTTGCGAAACCACGTAAACACGCTCAGCGCCATCAGCTGCGAAACGCCCAGCACCAGCGCAAAGAGGCTGTACATATTCACATCCCCGTAGGCATATTTAAAGAAATGCACCCCGAAGCTGGTGGTTGTGCAGTAGCCGATCATGAACAGCGACATCGACACAGCCACCCACATCAGCTGGTCGTTATGGAACAACACCCCGAACATCTGCCGCAGGGTGGTATGTTCCTCCTGCTTGAAGTAGCCGCGCCGCTCCTTCACGCCCAGCAGCGTAATCAGCTGGAAGCCCAGCATCAGCGCCACAACCAGCGCGGCAAACCAGAACCAGCCCTGCCGATCGCTGCCCGCTAACGCCGCCAGCGCCTTGGTGCCAGGTACCACGCCCACCACTACCGCGAACAGCCCAATGTTGGCGCAGATGCGCGCAAACGAGCCAATGCGCTCGCGCTGCCGCTGGCTGGTCGAAAGCGCAGGCATCATGCTCCAGTAAGCAATGTCGTTCAGGCCATAAAACAGATCCCACAGCAAGTAGAACACCGCGAAAAGCAACGCGTACGCCCCGCCGGTCAACCCCCAGTCGGTAAACATGCCCAGCATGCACGCGCCGCCGACCAGCGCACCCACAAGTATCCAGGGTTTGAACTTACCAAAGCGGGAGCGCGTGTTATCAACCACCAGCCCCATCAGCGGGTCGTTGAAGGCGTCAAAAATCCGCAGCGCCAGAAGGAGTGCCGTCATCACCCCCAGCGTCGCGTCCGATACGTTCAGCACCTCGGTAATGTAGACCATCAGGTACATGCTGACCATGGTGTAGAACATATCCCGGCCGATGGTGCCCAGTCCAAAGCAATAATGGTTGCGTCGATCCAGCTTGTTTTCCATTCTGGTTGCCCTCCGGTTTTCAGGTTTTGGGGGGTGAAAGGTAAGGCAGGGATGCGCTGATTATCCGGCAGTGGGGCCGTCCGGCACGGCTTGGGTTACGTACAGGTTGGAGCCGAAGTCCCCCAACAGGCGCACATTCGGGTTATACCCGGTGCCAATGAACGGGGTATTGAGCGGAATCCCCTCCTGTAAAGCCAGCCCGCAGGCCTCGTAGGTTTCCACACAGCCGGGCATGCGGTACAGACGGTTGGCCCACCGCAACACCCATCCGTTGGGGTTGAGCGCCACCGGCAAAATATGCTTGACCAGCCCGCCAAACCGGCTGATAAAAAGGCTCTGCGGCAAGGTTTGCATCCGGTAGCGCCCCTCCGCCCGTAACCCCGGCACGCGCAGGCGATCCGGCCCCTGCGCCGCGCTGCACAGCGTCTGGAACAGCCCGCTTACGCAGGTTTCCCCCGCATCCGCCACGCAATGCCAGGTGAACTGGTTGGGTTTTTCCGCTTCGCCCCGGTAAAAGGTACCGTACTGAAAGGTGCGGCGCATCTGCTTGTACCAGGCGATCTGCTGCCGTACCTCCGCCCGCTGGGCCGGGCTTAAGTAACGCAAATCCAGCTCATACCCCAGACAGCCGAACGCCGCTACGTTAAAGCGTGTGGTCAGTGGCGTATCGCGCAGGGTTTGCTGATGCGGCGCTTCAGATACGTGCGCCCCCATGGTGGAAAGCGGATACAGGTAGCTGAGCCCCTGTTGGATGCTGAGCCGCTCGATGGGGTCGGTATCGTCGGAAGCCCAAACCTGCGGGGAAAAGCAGAGCATACCCAGATCAAAGCGGTTGCCGCCGCTGGAGCAGCTTTCCAGCAGAATGTGCGGGCGCGGGGTGAAAATGCGGTGCAGCACCTCGTACAAGCCCAGCATGTATCGGTGGAAAAATTCTCCCTGCCGCGGCAGGCAGGCGGAGCAGGCGTCGCTGATGTGGCGGTTGTAATCCCACTTGACGTAATCGATCTTCGCCTCATCCAGAATGCGCGTCACCTGTTCCACAATGTAATCCCGCACGGCGGGGTTACAGAGGTCCAGCACCAGCTGGTTGCGGCCCAGCGCCGGGGTTTTGCCGGGGGTGTGCAGCGCATACTCCGGGTGTGCGCGGTACAGGTCGCTATCTTCATTGACCATTTCCGGCTCAAACCAAAGGCCGAAAAGCAGCCCCATGCGGTGGATGCGCGCGGCAAGCGATTTCATGCCCCGGGGGAGCTTGCGACGGTTGACGGTATAATCCCCTAAACCGGCATGATCGTCGTTGCGCCGGCCAAACCACCCGTCATCCAGCACGAACAGCTCGACTCCCACCCGCCGCGCACGTCTTGCCAGCCGGAGGAGCTTGCCCCGGGTAAACTTAAAAAAATAGGCTTCCCAATCATTCAGGAGGACGGGGCGCTCCTTGCCTTTCCAATCCCCACGCACAATGTTGCCGTTCACAAACGCGTGCATGCGCTGGGAAAAGCCGTTGAACCCATCCGGCGAAAAGCAGACAATCGTTTCCGGCGTGGCGAAGGTTTCCCCCTGCCCAAGCGTCCATTCAAAGCAATGGGGATTGATGCCCAAGTTCACGCGTACCGTATCCTGCGCGGAAAGTTCCACTGCGCCGTAATGGTTGCCGCTATACAGGAGGTTGAAGCCATACACCGCGCCGTGTGTTTCCGTCGTATCCGCCGCTGCCAGCAGAAAGCCCGGATTGTGCCGGTTGCTGCTATCCCCGGTGGTCGAACTGTTTACCGTGAGGCCGTAGGTCACGGGCCGTTCGTGCCGGTGCGTTTCACGAATCCAGCCCCCATCGAAGGTTATCATTCGGTAACGGTCATTCAGCAAATCCATACTCAGGCTCATCAGCCGACGGATGGCCAGCGGCGTCGCGTTACCGTTTTCCAGCTCCGTCCGGCGCAGAATCACATCCGTTTGCGCAAACACCGTGTAATAGAGCCGGAGTGTGACGGCGTTGCTTTCGTCCCGCAGGGTGAGGGTCAGCGTATCGCACTCCTCCGCCGCGCCATAGGCGGAGGGCAACCCTTGGGGTGGCACGCATCCGCTTTGCAGGGTATGCCCCTGATAGCGGAAATCGGCTGTAAAGGTGCCGTCCGGCATTTTGATTTCTGCCGGAGGGTCGCGGTAATCCCCTTTGCCGATGCCAGACCATTCCAGGCAGAGGGTATCCAGACAGTAGGTTTCGTCGGTCGGGCTGTACAGAACCGAGCCTCCGACCGGCGCAGTGTACTTGAGTGCCAGAGGCTGCATGGTTTGCCCTTCGGGCAGGCGCGGGCCGTAATACACATGTTCCAGATGCCCGAACGGGGTCACGCGAAACCAGTAGCTGGTGCGGGCGGTTTGCAGGCGAAATTCGTTTTCTGTGACCAGAATCACGCTTCCACCTCCTGCGCGGGCATGCGCAGCACAACGGCCTCCCACGGAGCCAGCACCCCGCGGTATTCGGTCGTCCCAATGTTGGAGGCAATGACCTCGCCCTGTAACGCCGCTTTGGCGGGCCGCCCGGAGAAGTTGAGTGCCACCGCGATCCGTTCTGCCCCCAGCGTGCGTTGGTAGGCCATTACGCGCCGGTTACCGAACAGCGGGGAAAACGCGCCGTATTTCAGGGTTTCGCTGCCGGCGCGCAGCGCGACCATGCGCCGGTAATAATGCAGCACCGAATCCGGGTCGGCTTCCTGCGCCGCATAGTTGAGCGTCCGGTAGTTGCTGTTGATGCCAAGCCACGGCTCGCCGGTGGTGAACCCCGCGCCCGGCCCATCCGTCCATTGCATGGGAGTGCGCGCGTTATCCCGGGACGATTCCCGTATCCACCGCCAACGGAGCGTCCTGGGGATGTGCATGCCGCGCATCAGCTTATCGATATTGAAGCTCTCCACATCCTTCAGTTGATCCAGCCGGGTAAAATCAAAATTGGTCATGCCCAGCTCCTGCCCCTGATACAGGAACGGTGTTCCGCGCAGGGTGAACTGCATTGTCGCAAGCAGTTTGGCGCTGCGTGCCCGGTAATGCCGGTCATCCCCATAGTGGGACACAATACGCGGCTGATCGTGGCTTTCCAGATACAGTGCGTTCCAGTCCAGCCCCTGCTGCCATTTGGTGTACACCTTTAATAGCTTTGCGGCCTTGAACGCGCGGGGGATGTAGCGCGCCACCCGGCGATCTACTTCCAGATGCTCGAAATAAATCACCATGTCCAGCTCGCGGCGTGCGGGGTCGCAAAGGTCCCTCGCTTCGTCTACATCCACCATGGCGGTTTCGCCCACGGTAAAGCAATCATAGTGATCCAGCACGTCGCTGCGCAACTCCCGCAGGATGCGGTGCGTCCCCTCCTGCGACTTGTAATGCTCCAGTCCCGTCACCGCCACGCGGCGCACCCCATCCTCCAGCGAGGTTTTGTACAGCACGTTAATCACATCGCAGCGGAAGCCTGCCGTGCCCTTGTCCAGCCAGAAGCGGAGGATGTCCTTCACTTCCTCAATCACGCGCGGGTTATGGTAGTTCAAATCCGGCTGTTTGGGGTCAAACAGGTGCAGGTAGTACTCGCCGCTTTGCGGGTCCAGCGTCCAGGCGGAGCCCATAAAAAAGCTGGTCCAGTTATTGGGCGGGCCGCCGTTGGGCGCGGGTGGCCGCCAGATGTAATAATCCCGGTACGGGCTTTTCGGGTCGCGGCTCTGCTGAAACCACGGGTGCTCGTCGGACGTATGGTTGACGACCAAATCCATCACAATTTTGATATCCCGCTTCGCCGCCTCGGCAAACAAACGATCCATATCCTCCATGGTGCCGAATTTGGGGTTGATGTCGCGGTAATCGCTGATGTCGTAACCGTTATCCGCATCCGGCGAACGGTATACCGGGGATAGCCACAGGATGCCTACGCCTAGCGCCTTGAGCGTATCCAACCGCGAAATGATGCCCGGCAGATCCCCCAAACCGTCGCCGTTGGTATCCTGAAAGCTGCGCGGGTAAATTTGGTAGACGACCCTTTCCTTCCACCAAGGTTGCATGGTCAGGCCCCTTCCTGTCTGGGTTTAGTGGGATATCGCTGGTTCTTGACATACACGTTATAAACGCACTCGTTCACGCCGCCAACAGCGATTACGTCGCGCAGGAATGCGCCGCTCTTTTTGATCGTGCGGGTTTGGGTTTCATAATCCACCCGCACCACGCCAAACCGCGCGCTTTCGCCCGCCAGCCACTCAAAATTATCAGTGAAACACCAGTGGTAATACCGCTCCACCGGCAAATCGCTTTCACACAGCGCCTTAAGGTGCTCATACAGGTAGCGGCAGCGGAAGCTGTCGTCACGGTCGCAGGTGCCGTTCTCTGTAATGTAGATCGGCAACGGACACAGCGCGTATTGTTCGCGCGCGCATTCCACAATGCCCTGCGAGTAGATTTCCCAGCCCAGATCGTTCACTGGCGCCCCGGCACGTACGCCGTCCTTCAACCCGGAAACGGTGGAACGCGTGTAGTAGTTCACGGCGATAAAATCGCAGTAAAGCCCCTTGGGCGCATGGGCCAGGTTGCGAATCGGAAAGGTAAAGCGCCCCAGCATCATGGCTTTGGAAAGGCTTCCCTGAAAGAATCGCGCGGTGAACCACGTATAAAAACGGTGCATTGGGTTCTTTGGGTTTTGAGGCGTAAACACGCGCAGATGGTTGGCAAAGCTCACGCGCGTCTGTTCGACCCCCATGGCGCGCTGGAGCGTATGGATGCGCCCGTACGCCTGAATGTGAGCCGCTGCAAGCACCGCCATCACACGCACGGTCATGCGCAGCGAACGTTCGCCCGGCGGCCAGCTGCCGAAAAAATACCCGTTGGTGGCGTACACGTTCGGCTCATTGATCGTGATGTACTCCGTAACCCGGGTACCGAACGCCTCCACCATGGTTTCCACAAAGCGGAGAAAACAGGGGATGTTCTCCGTCTTTTCAAATGCGCCCTTGTTTTCAAACCACATGGGGTTGGTAAAGTGGTGCAGCGTCACCAGCGGTTTGATGCCGTACTGGTTGAGCGTATCTGCCTCACGCACATAATGGGCAATCGCCTCCGCGTCAAACACGCCTTCCTCCGGCTCCACGCGCGCCCATTCCACGCCGATACGCGCAATCTGGAAGCCCAGCTCGTGCATGAGCGCGTCATCCTCACGCCAACGGTGGTAATGGTCGCAGGCGCGCGCCGGGTTGCTGCCATCCTCAATGCGGCCCCTGCGGTACCAGTCCGTCCAGGTATGCTCCAGCGCGCCGCCCTCAATCTGTGTTGCGGCGCTGGCGGTGCCGATGCGCATCCCTTTTTTCAAGGTAAAGGTATCCACGCTATACCCCCCTGTCTGCGGTTATTCCGTTTCTGCGGTGGAAACGATGCCGTTCGCTGCCGTTATTATAGCACACAAACCGCCGTGCGTGAACAGTTCCCGGTAGATGAAAGCCGCCGTTGTGCAACAAACGCCCATTCCATGCCGTGGCCTTTTCCCTTGGCCCGCACACCTCATTCCCGATCAACCAAAGCGGGTAAGCGCCGGAAAGGAACCCTCTGGCGAATCTGGCGGGTTCACCGCGCCGTACGTCTTTGGTGCTACACAGTTGCGATAAAACACGCTGCTCCTGTATTCCTTGGCCGCATCCGACATGCTCCGATATCTACAGTCTCACGATCTTGAACGTGCCTCTGCCGCACCCCACGCTTTCCATCAGGAACACAACCATGTTCATCTCCAAGAGGGTTGGCAAGGCAAAGCCCATGTGGGTGTAAAAAATGACCAACTTCTAAGAATGCTGGCTTTCACAAGGCTTCAGCAAGTTGAAACCATCCGAGGTTTCAGCTTGCTTAAACCTGATGGATTGCGAAACGCCCGGCACTCCATATGCCGGGCGTTACATATGAGCCTTGACTGTGCTCAGTTCGCAATGTAACTGGGGTTGCTCCGCAGGGCGGTAAAGGTTCGGCGGTGCTTCGCCTCGTACAGGTACTTATCCGCCGAGGCGATAATCCCGCTGATTTCCAGCCCCTGCCGACAGATGAAGCTGGTTACACCGACCGATATATCCATCAGGTAGGGCTTCTGGTGCGTCAGGTTGTACTGTGCGCAGGCGTCGGCCAACCGGTCGCTGAAGCGTTCCCTGAACCGCTCGTCATTGGATAGGAACAGACCGACAAACTCATCGCCGCCAATGCGGCCGATCAGGTCGTCTGCGCGGGTAATCTGCCGCAGGATGTCACTGACCGCCTGTAGCGCCACATCCCCTTCCGAGTGGCCGTAGGTATCGTTGATCTGCTTCAGGTAATCCAAATCCATAAACGCGCAGTAGGCTTTGTGCCCGCTGTGGTCGCGGTTCAGACGGATGGCCCGTTCAATAAAACCGCGCCGGTTCAGCAAACCACAAAGCTGATCGTACTCCGACAGGAAGTTCAAAATCTCATTTTTCTCCCGGATATCTTCCAACTCTTCGACGATGGCGCGTTCTTTGCGGCGCAAATCCAGAAAATCGATCAGCATCCCCATCTGCAGTCCGATCACATGCAGAAACGCGTTCTGGATACGATCCGATTCGCACAGCAGGATTCCGTACTGGTTTTCGCCCGAGTAAATACTGAAACCCAGCGTTACGGGCGTATCCCCCCGGGCAATCAGCCGGTGGAAAGGGTGCGCCGCGTCAATGACCGGGGCGTTCTCCGCCGCGTACGCCGTCACCTGACTGCCTTCGGCGCTGGCCACCATGCGCAGCATCGTGGGGCGCGGGTCCAGCCCGTTTTTCTTAAAGCGCTGCGGGGTCGGCAGCAGGCAAATGTGCACGTTGCGCACACCGCTGGCCAGCAGGCGTTCTGTCACAAGGCGGTAGGTTTCCGCCTCGTCGCTCTGGTAATAGAGGTTTCGCGTCAACTCCGGCGCAATCCAGGATTTGGTGCGGTACGTGTCGAAGCGTTCCGACAGGCTTCGCAGTTCCTGAATATGAACCTGTTGCTGTAAATATGAGATGCAGGCTGCAAATTTCTTGATGGCGGAGGGCAGGCCATGCACGGCCAGCAGTTGCAGTAAAAACTCCTCCAGGCTTTGCGTAAGCGGCAGCGCCGCCGGCGTGTAATGCTGAAACGACTGGTTCAGCCGGCTCGCGAGTGTCTGCAAGTCAAGCGCCTCTTCCGGTTTGTCCATTGCAAAGCCCCGCAGCTCCGTAAGGAGGCTCACCAGCGGCGCCTCATGCTTGGGCCGTTCCGGAACAGGGAAATTGCACACATACCGGTGCGTGATGCTCGCGATGGCAAGATCAATCAGCGTGCCCGCATTTTCAATCTCCTCGCCCGGGTTCAGGTTCAGGTTACTCTGCGGGCAACCGCACGATTGGCGTACCAGAAACTCGGTACGCATTTCCAGCGGCGGTTTGGGTTTGCCGTTCATCAGGTCCAGCGCATACTCGACCGCCGTTTTCCCCATGGTGAAAACATCCTGCGATACGGTCGTCAGCGGCGGTTCCAGCGTAAGCGCGGCGGAAAAATTATCGAACCCGACCAGCGCCAGATCCCGACCTACAATCAGGCCGCGCCTGCGGCATTCCCGATACCCGGCCTTCGCCATCTCGTCATTGGCAAAAGCAATGGCTTGCAGCCCAGGGTTCTGGTCAATCAGCAGGGCCACCTGATGATCCACATATTCGCTATAGTTGCCGTACGCAATCATTCCCGGCGTTACGGGCAGGTGATGCCGCTCCATGACATCCCGATAGGCGTTCAGCCGCTCCTTGGCATCGGAATGGCCTTCCGGGCCGGATAGCATTGCAATTTTGGTATAATGGTGCTCCGTGATCAGGTGCTCGATACATTGGCTGTAGCTGTGGTAATTATCCACAACCAGGTAGGTTTGGTTCGGTCTGCCCAGTTGCACACGCTCCTGCAGCACCACCAGCGGTAAATCGCCAAAGCGCTCCAGAAACTGCTGGTAAATCCCTTCGCCGGAAAAGCCGCTCAATGAGCCGCAGGCGATGATGAATGCGTTGGCGCCAATCAGGTCCGTATAATCATACACGCTGTTGTGGCTGCTGACATCCGTGGCGCCGGCATTCTGATCCCAAACCTCGGAGTGTTTCTGCATCCCCAGCAGGTAGAACAGCCGCACATTCTGCTCGGCGGCGGCATCGGCCAGGCCGTTCATCAGTTCGGCGGTAAAATCGTAGGACACATCGCCGACCAATACGCCGAGCACCGGCTGCCCGCCGCTTCCCTGATCCCACATGATTCGCACCTGCCAATCCCGATTCTACGCAGCGAGTGTTTCAAAATATCGTTAAAAAGCATTCGCGCCTTATATACAGGGCGCTACCCACCCGAATACGATCTCTGCCTGCATCGTGGAATATTCAACGCGCCCCGTTTCATCGCTACGGGCATGAATATTGCGTCCCTCTTTTGGTAAGATTATACTTCAATTTTTCATTTGTTACAATAGAGAAAATGCACAGAGGCACATTCGATTCCTATCCGGCACAAAGCCGCTATGAGAAACGGGAAGGGTTTTCGCCCTTCCCGCGCAAATTTTGCGTTTTCTGTTTTATCGCCGGATCAGCAGAACCGCGACATCGTTTACATTGGTGCCTGTGGGCCCGGTTCGGATCAACCCGCCGCTGGCTTCCAGCGCGTGATACGCATCGTTGTTGCGCAGGATGGTGTCAATGCTGATTCCGTCCCGTGCAAGCACAGCCGCTGTATCCCCGTCCACATAGCCGCCGGCCGCATCGGTTGGGCCGTCGGTTCCGTCCGAGCCAAAGGAGAAAATTGCCGTTTCGGCAAGCCCGGCGATTCCGGGTGCGGCCGCCAGCGCCAGCTCCTGATTGCGCCCTCCGAGCCCGTGCCCGGTAACATGCACCACGGTTTCCCCACCGGCCAGAATCGCCACCGATTCAGTGCCCTTTTGGTGGAAACGCGCCATTGCGGCTAAAAAGCGCCCCGCCTCGCGGGCTTCGCAGTCCAGCGAATCGGTCAGTACCAGCGGGCGGTAGCCCAACTGCGCCGCCGCGGCCGCAGCAGCATTGCACAGCTCGCATACGCTGCCCGTCACAATCGTTTCTACATTGGTAAGCGTTTTGGGCGTCTCCTCGCGAAGCAGTTCGCGCATCGCCGGGGTAAGTTGCAAGCCGTACTGTTCCACGATGCGCAGTGCGTCCGCCGCGGAGCTGCTGTCCGGGTAGGCAGGCCCGGAAGCGATCATATCCAACGGATCGCCGATGATGTCGGAAAGAACGATGGAAAATACCTGCGCAGGTGCGCAATGGCAGGCAAACCGTCCGCCTTTCACTTTGGAAAACCGTTTGCGCACGGTGTTCATTTCCACAATGTTTGCCCCGCTGGCTAAAAGTTGCGCCGTAAGCGATGCCGATGCCGCCGCGTCGATGTTGGGCGATTCAAACAGAGCGGAACCACCGCCGGAGATCAGGAAGAGCACCGTATCTTCCCTGCGCAGATTGGCCGTGAGCGCCAGTGCCGCCTCGGTTGCGCGAAAGGAGTGATCGTCCGGCACCGGGTGGCCCGCCTCGTAGATGGTCAGCCCCTCAATCGGACCCTGCGAATGGCCGTACTTGGTGATGACCACGCCGCAGTCGATCCGCTGCCCTAAAACACTGCGGGCGGTCGCCGCCATTGGCCATGCCGCCTTGCCGATCGCAACCAGAATCACGCGCCCGCTGCCGAAGGCTTTGCCCTGCAGGGCGCGGCGCACCGCGCTGTCCGGCTGTACGGCCGCGATAGCCTCCCGAATGATCGTATCGCAGGTTTCCCGTAATTGCATGTGCTTCACCAACCGCTCATCGTATCATGGTTCACGCGCGTCAGGGCAGAAAAAGGGCCGGACTGCTCTTGCAAACAGCCCGGCCCTTGCAGGCTTAGTGCAGGAACAGGGAGATGATAAACACGTTAAGGATGGCCGCGAGGCCTACCACCAACGTGCCCAGCGTCTGGGTCTTATACCCGTCCTGGGTCTGCATTTCGCCAAAGTTGGTCACAACCCAGAAGTAGGAGTCGTTCGCGTGGGACACCGTCATCGCGCCCGCGCCGATCGCAATGACCATCAGGGACGCCATCGCGGGGCTGCTCAGGCCCAGGATCGGCAGCAGCGGTGCCACAATGCCCGCCGTCGTCGTAATGGCCACGGTGGAAGAACCCTGCGCCGATTTGAGGATCGCTGCCAGCAGGAACGGGAAGAAGATGCCAATGGACTGGAAGGTGAGCGCGTTGGCTTTGATGTAGTTTACGATGTCGGAGCTCGCAATGACCTTGCCCAGCACGCCGCCCGCCGCGGTGATGAACAAGATCGGGCCAACCGTTTTGAGCGTATCGTTGGTCAGCTCGTAGAAATCCTTGCC
Organism: Candidatus Limiplasma sp.; assembly: GCA_963666755.2. Classification (GTDB taxonomy): domain Bacteria; phylum Bacillota; class Clostridia; order Christensenellales; family Aristaeellaceae; genus CAXXOK01. Next base: position 1,104,674 of record CAXXGW010000009.1, on the reverse strand, counting down.
TTTTCCGGCCAGGAAGAGGCTCACGATTGCCACGATGGCGCCCACCGCCAACGCGATAATCGGGGTGCCCAGGAAGGCGAAGAAGGGAATGATCATTTTCGCCATGGCCAGCGCGGAAGCCAACGCCATCAGCAGGATCGGGATCACGATGGGTGCGAAAGCCAGCCAGGCATTGGGCAGCTTGCCATACTCCGCTACCAGTTCCTCATAGGTTTTCACGGATTCGGAGCTATCCGCCTCGTCGCGCGCCTTGACCCGCTTGCCAATAAACTTGGCAAAGAAGTAGGCGGCGATCAGCGGCAGGATGGAGCCCAGCACGCCCAGCCCGATGACCAGCAGCAGGCTGTCGCCAACGCCCAGCGCACCGGCGGCGGCAATGGGGCCCGGCGTGGGCGGGATGAAGCAATGGCTGATGTAAAGGCCCATCGACAGCGCAACCGTCATCGCCACGCTGCTGGCGCCGGTCCGCTTAACCATTGCCTTACGGATGGGGTTCAGGATGACGAAACCGCTGTCGCAGAACACCGGGATGGATACGATCCAGCCCATGAGCTCGATCGCCATTTCCGGATGCTTCTTGCCCACAAGGCGCACCACGCAGTCCGCCATTTTGAGGGCCGCACCGGTCCGCTCCAGCAGGGTGCCCACCAGCGCGCCGAAGATGATCACAATGCCGATGCTGCTGAACGTGCCGCTGAACCCGGCGCCGATCACATCCGCAATGCCGGAAACGGCGTTTCCGTTCGCGTCGGTGTATTTATACAGGGGGATGCCGGCAATCAGGCCGAAAATGAGCGCGACGCCCATGATCGACAGGAAGGGGTGGATTTTCCATTTGCTGATGGCAACGATCATCAGCACGATGGCCAGGATAAACACGATTATCAGTCCAATACCAGTCATACAAGAACCTCCTTATGTCATTTGGCGTACCCTTTGTTCTCATTATAACCGGTTTTATAGTTTCAGCTATGGTTTACAGACCAAAGTTGCGGCTGTAAAATTGTCTTTGTAAACATATTGTAAAATTTCGCACGTCATTTATAGAGTTGCGCTCTGCCCATGCGTTTATCCGGCGGTGTGCGGCGTCTCAGGCGCAGGTTCCTCATCCTCGGCGTCCGGCTGTGCGTTCAGCCCAAGATCGTGGTAAAAGTGAATGGCGTTATAGTATAGCGACGAAAAGCGGATGCTGCGTGGGTCATACCCCGTTTTTTCCGCAAGCTGGCGCAGCCGGTATTGCAGCGTGTTTTTATGGATAAACAGCTTCTGTGCCGTTTCGTTCAGCGAACCTTCGCAGGCGTAATAGGTATCCAGCACATCGATCCAGCGGGCGATTTCCTCGGTGGTACAGTCCCGAAAAATGCGGCGGATGTATTCCAGCTTGGTCATATCCGCAATCTCGCCCAGAAAAATCTCCATGTTGATGCTGTCGTACAGGCGCACGTCCTTGAGCGGCGAACGCAAGCAAGTGCGCAGCGCCTTTTGCGCATGCTGGTACGCCGTGTTAATAAACACAAAGGTTTCCGCCGGATCATCCACCCCGATGCAGACCAGCAGCCGCTCGTCGGCTTCGATTGCACCCTTTACCTGATGGGCCAGCCGCAGCATGCCCTCATCGTCTGTCATACGTACGCAGCAAACCACCGCACTGCCGGATTTGAACACGATCGCCTCTGTGGCCGCGCACACCAGCCGCCGTACGTTACTCTCGGCCGCGTCGATAATACGCTGCGTGGCGACGGTCGCGGTCGCATCGCGGCTGAGGACGCCCACCAGCATCACGCGTCTTGGCTGGGTAATATCCAGCCCGATCTGCTTTCCGTTTTCCACCATCTGGTGGTTGATGTCTTTGGGGGAGCTGTGAATCCAGTCGTTCAGGAACCTAGAACGGATGCGCTGCTCCACGTCGGTCTCCTGCCGCATGGCGATATCCATCAGCAGGATTTCGGTCATCTTCTTGATGATCTGCCCGTATTTCCCCACCGACGTTTCCGGCCCCGTAACGCCGATCACGCCGATAATATCCTGCTGGAACTCAATCGGCAGGTTTACACCGGGCTTGGAGCCTTCATATTCCTCCTGCCCGTGAATGGTCAGCTCGGTCAGCCGTTCCTCCACCACGCGGCGCGCGCCCGCATGAAAGGTGCCGATCCGGCTGGGGTCGGTGCTGGCGATAATGATGCCCTCATGATCCATCATGTTGACCTGCTCGCCAATGATGTTACTGATTTCATGCACGATTTTCATGCAGCTTTGTTTGGGGAATTTCATGCAAAGCACCTCCTGGGGGGCGATGGGGTGCGTTTCGGTTGTCTTGCGGCGGAAGTCGGGGCCGCGGAGCGGCTCGCACCCGTTCCTGCCTCGGCTGGAATCTGACCCTACTATACCATAACGTAAAAAAAAAGCAACGCACTGCTGCGCGCGACACACAAAGAGAGGCGCGGCTCCAATCGCCGCGCCTCCCGGTTTGTCCGAGGTTACCCCAGATAAGCTTCGCGTACGGTGTCGTTGCTGAGCAGTTCCCGCCCTGTACCGGACAGGGTGATGATGCCGGTTTGCAACACATACCCGCGGTTCGATACCTTGAGCGCCTTCTTGGCGTTCTGTTCCACCAGCAGGATGGTGATGCCCTGCCGGTTCAGCTGCTGGATGGATTCGAAGATCAGTTCCACCAGCATCGGCGCAAGGCCCATGGAGGGCTCGTCCATCAGCAGCAGCGTCGGTTCGCTCATCAGCGCACGCCCGATTGCCAGCATCTGTTGCTCACCGCCGGACAGCGTGCCGCCGCGCTGGCGGGCGCGCTCCTTCAGGCGGGGGAAAAGCGTGTATACACGCGCGAAGTTCTCGGCGTTCTTGCGCGCATCCTTGATGCGGAATGCCCCCATCTGGAGATTCTCCTCCACCGTGAGCGCCGGAAAAATCTTACGCCCCTCCGGCACATGCGCGATGCCAAGCCCGACCACCTCGTGCGCCGGAAGCTTGCTGATCACATTGCCCTGATAGACCACCCTGCCGCTGGCCGGGGTCAGCTGGGCGGAAATGGTGCGCAGCGTGGTGGATTTTCCCGCGCCGTTGCTGCCAATCAGGGTCACGATCTCCCCTTTGTTCACTTCAAAGGAGATGTCGTGCAGCGCGTGGATTTTTCCGTAAAAGGTGTTGACGCCTTCCAGCGCCAGTATGACATCGCTCATGCTTGCGCCCCTCCTGCCAAAGTCAAATCCTCCTCCTCGTCTTCCACGCCGAGGTAGGCTTTGATGACCTGATCGTTGTTGCGGATTTCGTCCGGCGTGCCGTCGGCGATCTTCTCGCCATAATTCAGCACAGTAATCCGGTCGGAAAGGCCCATGACGAGCTTCATATCGTGCTCAATAAGCAGGATGGTGGTTTGCATATCCGTGCGCAGGCGCAGGATAAAGCGTTTCATCTCCTCGGTTTCCTTGGGGTTCAGGCCGGCGGCGGGCTCGTCCAGCAGGAGCAGCTTCGGCTCGATGGCCAGCGCGCGCGCAATTTCCAGCCTGCGCTGCTGCCCGTAGGACAGGTTGCGCGCCAGCTCGTTTTCCTTCCCGGCCAAGCCGACATACTCCAACAGGCGCATCACTTTTGTATAAGCCGTCTGTTCCTCCGTGCGCAGGCGCGGCAGGTGGAAAATCACATCCAGAATGTTGGACTTCATTTCCATATAGCAGCCCATCAGCACATTTTCCGAAACCAGCATGTTCTGGAACAGCCGGATGTTCTGGAACGTGCGCGCAATCTTATGCGAGGCCACTTTTTCAGGCGTGAGCTTGGTCAGGCTGTGGCCGTCGAACGTAATGGTGCCGCTGTCCACCGGATAGTACCCGGAAATCATATTAAAAAAGGTTGTCTTTCCCGCGCCGTTGGGGCCGATCACGCTGACGATCTGATGCTCCTCCATCGAAAAATCCACATGGTTGATCGCCGTCAGGCCGCCGAAGGTTTTTGTCAGTCCCCTTACATCCAATAGCGGCATCTTACAGCCCTCCTTTCGCAGGGCCGTCGCCCTCGGCAGGCTGCTCTTTGGGCCCGAGCCCCAGCTTCCGGCGAATTTTCAGCACCCGCTTTTCCGGCAGCATCCCATTGGGACGGAAAATACACATCAGCACAAGAATTAACCCGAAAATCAGGCGCTCGTACTTAGCTGGGTTCAGCCACGACGGCAGGTTCAGGATGCCCGCCGTGGTCAGGGAGGTCAGGTAGTTGGATACGTCCTTCAGGATTTGCAGCTGCAGCACTACCACGGCCAGTGCGCCGATAATCACGCCCTGGATGTTGCCCGTGCCCCCAAGGATTACCATGCACAGAATCACGATCGACTCCATAAAGGTAAAGCTGGTGGGATCCACATAGCTTTGCATGGCCGCAAACACCACCCCCATCATCCCGGCCAGCCCCGCCGCGATGGAAAAGGACAGGAGCTTGAGCCGCACCACCGGCACACCCATGGTGCGCGCGACCAGTTCGTCCTCCCGGATGGCGACCCACGCACGGCCGATGCGGGAATTTTGGAGGTTGCGCACCACCAGAATAGTCAGCAGGAACAGCACCAGCACAATCAGGTAATAATGCACGGGCCTGTCCAGTTTCAGGGTAAACAGCATCGGCGGCTGTATGGGGGTAATCCCCATGGGGCCGTTAGTGATGTTGATGGGCTTGGACAGGTTGTTAAACAGCAGACGAATAATCTCCGCAAAGCCGAGCGTCACCACCGCCAGATAATCGCCCTTGAGGCGGAGCACAGGCAACCCCAGCAGGAAACCGACAAACCCCGTCACGATCACCGCCAGCAGTAAAAACAGCCAGAACCAGTTGCCGGACATCGGGTACACGCCAAAGGGCATGAAGTTGCGCGCCTGCGTAGAGGCGAAGATGGCGTATAAATACGCCCCCACCGCGTAAAACGCCGCATAGCCAAGGTTCAGTAGCCCCGTATAGCCAACCACGATGTTCAGGCCCATCGCCAGAATGGCGTAGATGACGATCATCGTCGCCACGCGCGCAAAGGTGCCGGAGGTGGTGCCCACCACCGGCATCACAAGAACAAGGTCCAGTGCCGCGATCACGATGCGCAGCCAAGCCGGGAGCTTAATCTTTTGCAGGAACAGCAGCGAAGCCAGAAAGGCGATAAACGCCACACTGTTGGACGGCTGTGTGAGCAGCCACAGCGGCGCGGCAACGATTACCAGCGCCTGCAACACGAATACGACCCATTCTTTAGGTGTAAAATCTTTCAGGCGAATGGAGTCCGTTGCCGTCAGCTTTGTTTTTAATCCTTGCATCATGCTTACACCTTCTCTCCCACAGGCTTGCCCAACAGGCCGCTGGGTTTGAAGATCAGGATCAGGATCAGAATGGCAAACGCCAGCACATCCTTGTACTCGGAGCCGAATATGCCTCCGGTAAGCGCCCCCAGAAACGAAGCGCCGAAAACTTCGATCAGGCCCAGCAAAAGGCCGCCCAGCATAGCGCCGGGAATTTTCCCGATGCCGCCGAACACGGCGGCGGTAAACGCCTTCATGCCCAGGATAAACCCGGAGTACGGCGAAATGGAGCCGTACTGAATGGAAAACAGCGTGCCGGCCGCGCCGCCCATCCCTGCGCCGATCAGGAACGTGAGGGAGATGACCTTATCCACATTGATGCCCATCAGGCGCGCAGTTTCACGATCCTGTGCCACAGCGCGCATGGCCTTGCCCCACTTGTTTTTGCTGACAAAAATCGTCAGCGCGATCATAATCACCATGCTGAGCCCGACGATATAGAACGTCTTTTCCGGCACCACCATGTTGGGCGCCAGCGCGATGCGGTTGGTAAACAGCGTAGGCGCGTTCAGGTAAAACTTGCCGTTTTTCGCCTCCTCCACCATGCGCACCACATCCTGCAGGATAAAGGAAACGCCGATGGCGGAAATGAAGGGCACCAGTTTAGGCGCGTTACGTACCGGCTTATAGGCCACGCGATCCACCGCCACGCCCAGCGCGCCGCTGCAGACCATGGCTACCGTAATGGAAATCAGCAACGCCAGCGTGGGCGACATATTGGGCAGGATACCCAGCGATTGCAGCAGCAGCAGCACCTCGGTGCCGACAAACGCGCCGAACATGAACAGCTCGCTGTGCGCAAAGTTAATAAACTCCAGAATGCCGTACACCATCGTATAGCCCAGCGCTACGATGGTGTACACAAAACCCAGCGCCAACCCGTCGGACAACAGCTGCGGGATAATTTTCACCAGCACCTGCAGTTGGTTCATACTCCATTGACCTCCCTGTTGCCACAGCGGGAAAGGGAGCGCCTCCCTTTCCCGCGTATGGCAAAATCATTGGCTGGCAGCGGGGCTTACGCCCGTCGCCTACTTCTGCAGATACTCCGCCACGGGGATCGCCTTGATCACTTCCGGCGGATACGCGGCCGCCTTGAAGCCAAGCACGTACACGGTCGCCTCGGTGTTGTCGCCAATGCTGTTGAAGGTTACATTGGTCGCAACGCCTTCAAAGCCGCTGGTCGCGCGGATGGCGGTGGCCACCTGCGCACGGGTGGGCAGCGCGCCGCCGTTATCGGCGATGGCTTTCTTGATGCCGTCCAGCGCGACGTTCATGGCGTCGTAGCCGTACGCGGCAAAGCCTTCCGAATGTTTGTTGTACTTGGCGGTGTAGGCGGCGGCAAACGCGGCGCCCTTTTCCGTGCCGGAAATGTCGGCGGCTACGGAGGTGTAGTAGGTGCCGATGACCGCGTCGCCCGCGATGCTCACCAGCTCGGCGCTATCCATGCCGTCCGGGCCGAGGAAAGCGACCTCGATGCCCTTTTCCTTCAGCTGCTTGATCAGCAGGCCGCCTTCGGGGTAGATGCCGCCGAAGAAAACCGCCTGCGCGCCGGTTGCGCGGATCATTTCTTCCACGGCGCTGTAATCGGCTTCGCCCGCGGTGATGCCCTCATAACCCAGCACCGTGCCGCCGATCGACTGGAAGCGCTTCTGGAACTCATCCGCCACGCCCTGGCCGTAGGTGGTCTTATCCTGAATAATAAACACGCTCGTCAGCCCCAGGCCGAACAGGAAGTCCGCGCCCGCGGGGCCCTGCGCATCGTCACGCGCGCAAATACGGTTCACGATCGGCAACCCGCGATCCGTCACGGAAGTGGCGGTGTTCGCCGGCGAAACCATCGCCAGCCCGCCCTGGTTGTACACCTCGGAGGAGGGTACCGCCACGCCGGAGTTGTAATGGCCGATGATTGCCAGAATGTCCTTATCCTCAATCAGGCGCTGGGCGACGCTCACGCCCACCTTCGCGTCGGCCTGATCGTCCTGGGGGCTGAATTGCAGGTCAAACCCCAGGGCTTTGAACTCTTCCACGCGTTGGCTCAGCGCCAGCTCGATCCCATTTTTAATGGTCTCGCCCATGGCGGCCTGACTGCCGGAAAGCGGGGTAACGCTGGCGATCTTGATCACCGGTAGGGCCGCTTCGGCGACTGCGGGCACGCTGCCCGCCAGCAGGGTAAGCGCGAGGGTTAGCGACACCAGCAGGGAAAAGGCTCGTTTCATGGATGGACGCCTCCTTCTATGTTTTCGACCCGAAAGGGATTTCCGGTCGAAAGTTCAAAAAAGCTTCCCAGGGCACGCCTTGGCCCTGAGAAGCCCCTTTGCTTCCCAAATCTTGCCGGCGCACAGTGAAAACCGATTGGGCAGCGCGCCGAGGGTGCGCGTTGCAAGTTGCGTCGCGCTATTATGCAAATCGGCCCCGCCGATCTGATTGACCCATTATAGCGTTCACCTAAAACGTTGTCAATATATCCGCCTCGTCAGCACGGTATAATTTCTGTATTCAGTATCCATGCTTTGATGGCTTCACTCCTGCATCCTTCATCATTAGCTGATGCAAACATGCATATTTCAACCCCTTGCAGGAAAAAACGGCCGCAGGCAAGAAATGTAGATACAGAACCCAACCGCACACCGGTGGGCTACTCTGCGGCAAGTTTCAGAAGGAGTGCGTCAGATTTATGAAAAACTTCGTCATCACCATTGCGCGGGGTTTCGGCAGCGGCGGCAAGCAAATCGGTCTGAAAATCGCCAGTGATCTGAACATCCGCCTCATGGACAAAGAGCTTCTCCAGCTCGCTTCCATTGACAGCGGCATCAGCGAGGAGCTGTTCGCACTAGCGGATGAGAAGCTCAACCGCCACCTGCTGATGCAGATTCCCGACCGCGAGCACTACGGCAACGTGCTCACCCCGGAAAACAATAAATTCGTTTCCGACATCAACCTGTTTAACTATCAGGTGAAAATCCTGCGGATGCTGGCACAGACGGAGTCCTTCATCGTGATGGGCAAGGCGGCCAACTTCGTGCTGCGCGATCTGCCCAATGTGGTAAGCGTGAGCGTTCAGGCGCCGTTTGAAAACTGCGTGCAGGCCATCATGCAACGTTCCGGCATGACACAGGCCGAAGCGGGGCGCGCTGTGCGCCGCACCGACCGGTATCGGGCCGATTACCATAAATATTACACCGGGCAAAACTGGAAGGACCCCGTATATTACGATTTGAGCCTGAACAGCGCACGGTTGGGCCGCGACCAGTGCGCAGAAATCATCAAGTGCGCCGTAGAAAAGAAAGTCGGGGTACAACTGGAAACGCAACCGTAAACCGGCATAAGCGCCAAGCATGAGGAGGGATCGTTTGCGCTCCAGCGCCATCCTGACCGCGGTGCTCACCACCTGGCTGTGGTCCGGCTCCTACATCCTCAATAAGCTGGCGTTTCAGGGCGGTATCGGGCCGCTGACCCTTTCGGGGTTGCGTTACCTGCTTGCCGCCCTGGTTTTGTTTGCCCTGAACCATCGGGTTAAAGCACCTGTACCGCGTGCCAGGCTGCCCTGGCGAACCGTCGCGGCACTCGGCTTGCTGGGGTACGCCGTTGCACAGGGATTGCAGTATGTAGGCCAATCCTATTTAACGCCCACGCAGGCCTCCCTGTTGCTGAGCGTAGGCAACACCGCGCTGGTCATGCTGGCGGATAGGGCCTTGCTGCGCGAAACCCAAACACGGGCGGACTGGCTTAAACTGCTCTGGCTGCTGGGGGGCATCACCCTGTATTACCGCCCGTGGCAAAGCGGGGAGTTTTCGTGGCCGGGGGCCCTGTTTATGGCGCTTTCTTCCGTCGGGTATGCGTTGCAGATGACGCTTAACCGCAAACTGCTGGCAAAGGGGCAGGCGGATGCCCGCGCGCTGGTTGCAGGCCCGATGCTGTGGGGTGCCATGCCGTTGCTGGTGGCCGGGCTGCTGTTGGAACCGGCTCCGGTGTTCAGCTGGCATCTGGTGTTGATCCTCGCGTACCTGAGCCTGGTGAGCGGCGCACTGGGTTTCACGCTGTGGACGCGCAGCCAGGCGCACTTGACCGCGTTTGAGAGCAGCGGCATCAACAACCTGATGTTGTTGGAAATCGCGCTGTTGGATGTGCTGGTGTTCCGCCGGACGTTTGACGGCTGGCAGTTGGCCGCTATTGCACTGGTTTTCGGGGCGATCGTCGCCATCCAGACGCGGCGCGCACCCAAATTGAAGGTGCCGGAGCCTCGGGCGCATTAGCCTTTTCCGGGCAAAAGAGCTGTAGCGCCTTACGAAAACGGAATCGAAGAAAGCATCTGCCCAAAGCCATAACTCCATGAACACCATGCGCAAGTACAATCCGTATGATTGGCAAAGGGCCCCGGCTGAACGTCGGGGTCAGACCGTTGATAAACCCCTTAAAGATGCCAGGAAGCCGCCTGCTCAAAAAGGTTCAGATGCGCGAAGCCAAACCGGATAAGGGCGGGAGCGTACACGAACGTACGTGACCGCCCTTATCCGGTGCCGGCGACAAAGCAGATGGGCCTTTTTCAGCAGGCTGGAGCCCCGGCTGAACGTCGGGGCCCTTCTGTGCCCAGCTCTGCGGTTTGTGCCATCTACAAATCAGGAGAATGACCGTATTCCATTCCCGAATGAGTCAGGCAGCCGATCCATTGTGAGCCTACCGAAAGTCTGCTCCCATACCCTGTCCGGCAGCCGGTTCATGCAATGAAGCCGCCTGCCGGTTAAGGATTCCCTGATGATTGCTTCCTGCAAGGCATAGCTACGCCCAGTTCCCCTTGGCGTTATTCTGCTGTTAACCTTGCAGCAGCGCCCGTGCGTCGGCATCAACCGCACGGCTCAGTGCGTCCGTATCCAGCCCCGGCAGCATGCCGTTTTCCACGATCACTCGACCGTTGCAGAGGGTATAGTCCACCGGGCCGCGCAGCCCCACCGTTGCGAGCATCGCCATTACATCCTGCGTAGCGCCTGCCAGTTCCAGCCTGTTTTCCCGGATGGCAAACAGGTCTGCTGCCATTCCCACAGCCAGTTGCCCCAGTTCCGGACGGCCCAGCACACGCGCCCCGCCCCGGGTGGCGATTTTCAGCAGATCGTAGCCGCTGGGCGCATCTTCGTGGTATGTAAGCCGATGCAGCAGGTAGGCGACGCGCATTTCTTCCATCAGGCTGGAACCGTCGTTGCTGGCGCTTCCATCTACCGCAAGCCCGACGGGCACGCCGAGGCGTAGCATATCCGGGATGCGCGCCACGCCGGAAGCCAGCTTCATGTTGGAGGCCGGGCAATGCGCTACGCCGGTGCCGGTTTGCGAAAGCAGGCGCAATTCGTCGTCGTTAAAATGGATGCCGTGCGCAAACCAGACGTCCGGGCCTGTCCAGCCCAGCGATTGCAGATAAGCCAGCGGCCGCATACCGGTTTTCTTTAGCACAAAGGCTTCCTCATCCTTTGTTTCCGCCAGGTGCGTATGCAAGCGCACCCCAAGGCTGCGCGCCAGCACAGCCGTCTGGCGCATTAAATCCTCCGTTACGCTGAAGGGAGAGCAGGGAGCGAGCGCAATCTGCCGCATCGCAAACGGCGCTGGGTCGTGGTAGGTCTCCACCGCGCGGCGGCTGTCGGCCAGAATGGCATCCACCGTCTGCACCACACTATCCGGCGGCAAACCTCCGTCCTTTTGACTGAGCGACATGCTCCCCCGTGCCGCCACCATCCGCACGCCGATCTCCTCCGCCGCGGCAAACTGAGCATCCAATAAATCCCCACAGCCATCCGGGAATACGTAGTGGTGGTCAAATACCGTAGTGCAACCGCAGCGCGCCAGTTCTGCCATGCCCGCAAGCGAACTGTGGTACACGCCCTGCACCGTCAGGTTTTTCCACAGTCCATACAGGGCGGTTAGCCAATCAAAAAGTTGAAGGTTTTGTACCTGTGGCAGGTTGCGCGTCAGGATCTGGTACAGGTGATGGTGCGTGTTTATCAGCCCCGGGTACACCGCCATGCCCTGCATGTCCAGCACGCGATCCGCCGGTAACACCTCCGGCCCAATGGCGGCGATTTTCCCATCCCGGATCAGCAGATTCACATTTTCCAGCACGCGATCCTGCGCATCGCAGGTGACCAAATGCCGGATGTGGGTCAGGAGCAAGGTTTGCGTCATGGGTTTCCCCTCTTTCATGCCGTTCTCGGCGGCAACTACAGTCGTTAAGCAAGCGCCTTTTCTGCATTATAGCATCCGTCGCCTGCCTTGCCCATCCCTCTTGACGGCCAATCGTGGTTTCGGGTTCATCTTGACGGTCCATACCGATTATGCTACGATAAACGCTAAGAAAAGCTTTCCGTTTATCTCCGATCAACCCATTCCAAACAGTTCCTGAAATCGCATATCAACACAAACCGACCGATGGGAGGTACCCCGATGAAACGTCTTGGATGGATTCTCCTGCTTGTACTGGTAGCAGCCCTGCTGGCAGGCTGCGCAGCGCAGCCGCCCGCCGCCACGCCAAGCGCAACCCCTGCCGAAACCGCGCAAAGCACCGGGCAGCCGACCGCCGCTCCCACGCAGGCGCCGCAGGCAACCGCAACGCCGGCACAGGTTACGCTGCCAACCTTCACCGCTGAAGAACTGGCGAAATATACCGGTCAAGACGGCAACCGCGCCTACATTGCCGTCGACGGCAAGGTGTATGACGTAACGGATGTTCCGCAATGGAAAAATGGTTCTCATGCCGGGCGTTTCCAGGCCGGTGTAGACTGGACGGACGCGCTGGCCCAGGCGCCACACAGCGCCTCAATGCTGGACGGCGTGCCCATTGTGGGCATGTACAGCGCAAACCAGTAAGAAGGGAGTCGTTTGCATGAAATGGTTTCGGTCGGATTTTGCCAAGGTGCATGCGGTTGTCATGCTCGTGGCGCTGGTGAACATCACCATGGGGTTCATGCTGGCTTTCTCCGTGCTTCCCTACAATATCGCTTCGGAACTGCACGAGGTCGCCGGGTTGATGCTGTTCCCGATTCTCCTGCTGTTACCAGCGTGTTTTAAAAGCCGCAAGCGCCTGTATGCGGCGCTGCGCGCCCGGTTTTTCATCACCCGGCAGGATTGGCAGGCCAAACGAACCCTTGTGATTATGGCAAAGATCGTCACACAACTTTTCGCGCTTTCGTTCATTGTGCTGCTCATCACCGCGCCGCTGATCGAAACCGGGTTACTGTCGGCCTGGCTGCCGACCTACTCGATCCTCAATTTCCATACCAAGTTTATCTACCCCATCGCCGTGCTTGGCATCGCCCACGTGGTGCTGATGTACCTGATTAAGCCGCGCGTGAAAAAGACAGCGAAAACTTCGGAAGCACCGACATCGTAATGCCGTCAATCGCAGAACAACCCCCGAAAGGAGCGACCCGACCATGGAAACCTTAGCCTTTGCCATGCAAATGGAGTTGGACAGCGAAGCCTACTACCGCAGGCAGGCTTCCAAACTGCAAAATACAATCCTTGTCCCGGTTTTCCAGTCCCTCGCCGATGAGGAGGCCCAGCACGTGAAACTGTTGCAGGCGCAAGCCGCCGGGCAACCCATCGACCTGCCCGCCGAAAATGGCGCGTTGACCGCCTCCATGAACGTTTTCCGACAGGTTGACGATTTCCACACACAGCACCCGGAAGTGCTTGATCAGCTGGAGCCGTACGAGGCCGCCTGCGAGCTGGAAGTGAAAAGCGCCAACCTTTACCACCGCATGCTGGAAGCCTCCACGGATGAGCCTTCACGGGTGCTCTACGCCTTGCTGGCCCGGGAGGAAGAGAAGCACCAGTCCGTACTGGAGGAGCTGTACCAGCACCTGAACCGCCCCAATACCTGGGTAGAAGCCGCGGAGTTCGGGGTGCGTGAAGATTACTGAGCGCCCTTCTTACCCATTGGCGCCCGGTTTGGCGCAACCGCCCACCTCCGGGCAGATTGTACAACAGGCCCCCGGCACAGATTGTGCACGGGGGCCTGTTGGCATGCCGCGCTTGTACGCAGCGAACCTTACCCTTCGATAATACGCAGCGTATCCTGCATGGACTGGGCAAACTCCGCATCGCTGGAATTGCTGAAGATCAGCAGATCATCGTCGATGTCCGGCTGATCCAGCTCGGTGGGGATGTTGAAGTTTACCCCGGCGATATACTCGTCCCAATGAGTCAGTTTCCACGTATCGCGGTCGCTGTTGCGACGGATCATCCGCTCACGGCATACCTCCGGGCTGGTCTGTACCCATACCACGGTCAGCCTTGCCCCTTGCGCGCGCAGGCGCTCCCGGAGGTTGTTCATATACTGGGTATCGCGCACCTCGCGGGTAAACGGCGCGTTAATCAGCACAATATCGTCGTATGCCAGCGCTTCCAGCGCCAGGTCGACAATCGCGGCGTACTCGTAATCGCGGATGTTGGCTTCAAAGAAGGCCGAACTGCGGTTGTACTCCTCATGCGCCACCACGAATATCTGCTTGGATAGCACAATCAGCGTATCCTTGTCCAGATAGACGACATGCTTCAGGTTTTTCGCCAGCTGCTTGGATACGTAGGTTTTACCGCAGGCCGGCGGTGAAGTGACCAGAATCAGACGTTTCATGGGCATCCCTCCCCGGAGCAGGCTCCGGCCGTCGTCATGCGGTGAATGCGGTACAGGCAGAAGTTTGGCAGCCGCGTAACTGGTTTGCGTTACTCGACCGTTTTGGTGGCGATCACATCCACGCCGGTGCCGCATACATTGGGGCAAACCACATCCCCCAGATGGACGGGCGGGCGGAGCGACAGCGCCCCAAGCGCCTGCATGCAGGGAAAAATCTGTTCCTTGGGGATCGGCGTGCGGGTCTTTACGCTTACGGGCATCCGGCAGCCCGCCACAGGAACCACTGCGGTAACCATTCGCTGCGGAGCCGTACATTCCTGCATGGCATAATCCAAACCGCGCTTGCAGCTGTTCCCGGTCACGCTCAGCACCTTGCCATCCTCCACGGTTACGGACATCCGGCACCCGACCGGGCAGTTGATGCAGGTAATCATCTGTTCCATCGTGTTTCCACTCCCCTCACGCTTCAATTTGCACGGTCAGCCCATCGGCGGAGAGCGCCTGCACGATTTCCGGCTTCAGGTTCACTTCCGCCATCTCGCCGGGGGTCAGGATGCGCTTCTTGGCGCGGTAAATCTCCCGATCTCCGTCCAGTACGCGCAGCACAGCGTTTTCAAACACGCACGCGGGGCGGAACAGCAGCTGGATCCCCTCGGCCGTTTCGCCGGGCGCGCAACGCTGGATGCGCTGCGGCACAACGCCGCGCACACCGTTTCCATCCTTAACCGCAACCATATCCCCGTTGCGGCGTTTGCCCATCGCAAATTCCGCGGCGGCCTTACCGGCCTTAAGGCTTTCGGCGCTTACAAAGTCCACCAGATCGTGCACATGCAGCACGTTGCCGCAGGCGAACACGCCGGGGCGGCTGGTTTGCAGCGTATCGTCCACAACGGCGCCCTGCGTGGCCGGGCTCATGTCCACTTCCGCAAGGCGGGTCAGTTCGTTTTCCGGAATCAGCCCGACGGACAATAGCAGCGTGTCGCAATCGAAATGCTGCTCCGTACCGGGGATGGGCATGCGCTTTTCATCTACCTGCGCAATGGTGACGCCCTCCAGCCGCTCCCGGCCCTGAATATCCACCACCGTATGGTTCAGCAGCAGCGGAATCTGATAATCGTGCAGGCATTGGACGATGTTACGGTTCAGCCCACTGGAGTAAGGCATGATCTCCACACAGGCAAGCACCTGCGCACCCTGCAACGTCATGCGCCGCGCCATGATCAGGCCGATATCGCCGCTGCCCAGAATTAGCACCCGCTTGCCGGGCATGTACCCTTCCAAATTTACAAACTTTTGCGCGGTACCGGCGGAAAAAATGCCCGCACACCGCGTGCCCGGAATCGCCAGCGCGCCGCGCGGCCGCTCCCGGCAGCCCATTGCCAGCACCACGGCGCCCGCCTGAAAATACTGCAGGCCCTTATCGCGGCTGATAGCGGTGACCAGTCGATCGGCGTTGATTTCCAGCACCGTGGTGCCGCAGCGCACGTCAATGCCCAACGTTTTAACGCGGTCGATGTCCCGCTGCGCGTATTCGGGGCCGGTCAGTTCTTCCTTAAAACGGTGCAGCCCAAACCCGTTGTGGATGCACTGCTTGAGAATGCCGCCCATGTCCGTTTCCCGCTCCAGCACCAGCAGATTTTGCACCCCGGCTTCCCGGGCCGCGATTGCCGCCGCCAGTCCGGCAGGGCCGGCGCCGATCACCAGTACATCCACAGGCTGTACCTCATACCCTTCGTGCATGTTACGCATCCCCCTTCCGTGCCGCCTGCGCAATGGTGCCGACCAGCAGGTTGCTTTTCCCGCCGCATTTGGTGACCTGCGTCGCGTCCACGCCCAGCTCCTCAGCCAGGATTTCCAGCACGCGCGGGCTGCAGAACCCGCCCTGACAGCGGCCCATGCCGGCGCGTGTGCGCCGTTTCACGGCATCCATGTTGCGCGCGCCTACCGGCCTGCGGATCGATTCGCGGATTTCGGCCTCGGTAACCTGCTCGCAGCGGCACACGATGCTGCCGTAGGCAGGGTTCTCGGCATAGGCAGCCTGACGTTCCTGCGCGTCCATCTTGGAAAACGGTTTGTTGCGGTGCGGCGCGGGGAGCCACGTAGCCTTGGGTTGCAGGTTGTTTTCCGCGACCATCTGCTCCCGAAGCGTGCGAGCGATGGCAGGCGCCGCCGAAAGCCCCGGGCTTTCAATGCCCACGGTCTCGTACGCGCCCGGCGCGCCTTCCGTAGCGCCGACGATAAAATCATCCGCCGCAATATGGGCGCGAATGCCCGCAAAGGTGGTAATGACCGTGCGCAGGCTTTCCTTGGGCCAGGTGAGCGCCGCCTTTTCGCTGACCATCGCCAGCGCGGCGGCTGTGGTACTCACGTCCAGACCGTCCTTCACATCCTCGGCGGTCGGGCCCAGCAACAGATTGTGGTGTGTGGTCGGGCTGACCAGCACGCCCTTGCCCATCTTGGTGGGGGTTTGGAACACTGTATGGTGGAATACGGGCACCAGCTCGTGATCCAGCAGGTAATACTCGCCCTTACGGGGGATCACTTCCAGCTTGCGGGGGGACAGCTGGTTGTGCAATGCTGCGGATTGCAGCCCAGCGCAATTCACCAGCAGGCGCGTATGGTACACCCCCCGGTTTGTCGTAACCGCATAGCCGCCTGCCTCCGGCGTGATGGACTGCGCCTCGGTTTCCAGCGTAAACGTAACGCCGTTTACCGCGGCATGGTCAGCCAGCGCGCAGGTTAGCTCATAGGGGCTGGTCAGCCCGCTGGTCGGCGCATAAAGCGCGCAAAGCACCGCGGGGTTGATGTTCGGCTCCAGTTCCAGCACGCGGTCACGTCCGATGATCTCCAGCGCCTCGACTCCGTTGGCCACGCCCTGTTCGTAGAGCTTTTCCACGGTCTGGCGCTGTTCCTCGTCAAAGGCAAGCACCAGCGCGCCCGGGCGCAGGTAGGGGGCGTTTACATCGCGGCAGAAGGCTTCGTACATCTTGCTGCCTTCCACATTCAGCCGGGCCTTGACGCTGCCGATTTTCGCGTCGAAACCCGCGTGCACGATTCCGCTGTTGGCTTTGCTTGCACCCTCGGCCACATCGGAACCGCGCTCGATCAGTGTAATCGTTCCCTGGTAGGCGCTGAGCTCCCGGGCGACTGCGCAGCCGATCACTCCTCCGCCGATAATCAGGATGTCCGTGTTCAAGTCCTATCCCTCCAAACGCGGCAATGCGCGCATATTCTAACAGAGTTCGGTGCGGGGCTTCCTGCCCCAGTCGCCCCGTTTGAACCGCCATGGGGCTTGCTGTTTGCGGGCAAGGCTCCGCACAAAGCGGCGCGCCGTGGCGGCCCGCCGGGTGCGCGCTTATCATAGCGCATGTGCAGCGGTTTGTCTAGCAATTAACAATTAAACGGGCAAAACGTTGCCTTTTTTCCGGTTGCTACCCCGGCAACCGCCAAACAGCGCACTCAACCGCCTGCCGGTAGGGCGACCGCTTCTTCCAGCCCCGTAAAAACCCATGATTCCTCCGGCTTGGGGATTTGCGGGCGCATTGAAAGCAGGCCGCCGATCAGCGTCAGGTACGCAGGCGGTCGATCGTTAAACCATTGGATTTCAAAATGAAACAGCTCGCTTGCCAACCGCGCGATTTCCAGCGAAAACGCATCCAGCGACAGCCGCACCCGTTCCGGGCTTGGACAGGGCTTCCCGTCCGCACGGGCGCAGCGCGGGCAAAGCGTACAGTGCCCGGGGGCAATCGCAAGACTTCCGGCTTCCGTCGCCTCGCAGGCAAGCAGCCTTCGGTTAAAAACTGCCATCGCGTTTACATACAGGCTCGCAAGCAGCTCCTTGGGTAACGTCGGGGGCAGACGGAGTCTGGCTGCCAGCAGGTGCGCCTGTGCGTACTGCCGCAGCAGTGCCTCCACATCCAGCGAGAGCGGTGGGCAGGCATAGTTGCAGCCGTAGTTCTCACACACGGTGCACAGGGGTTTCAGGGTTTCCGGATGGTAGTAAACGGCCCGCAGCGTATCGGCAGGCAGGGTCAGGGGCTCCTCCCAGATCAGCGTACAGGTATTCGGAGGCATGGATTCCTCTCCGTGCAGGGTGGGGTCACGGACACCCACCCTGCACACGGGCAGTAGCGGTACGGATCGCTCAGGCAACCGTCGCCGCCAAAATTTGCAGAGCCATCAGCGGCCGCGCGCGCCTGCGAGCTTGCGGCCCAGACTGCGGCACATAAGCCGGCCGATGCCGCCGCGGTGCGGTTCCACCTTTTTCCCTTGCATGTACAGGGCAAGCACCCGGTTATCCTGCAGGGTTTCCACCGGCATGGCAAGCGGATTTTGCGCGAGCACGCTCATGTTGGCCCATTTGCCGACCGTCAGGCTGCCGAGCTGCTCCTCGTCAAAGGCGGTCTTTGCCGCCCACAGCGTGTGCGCCTTGAGCGCCTCCTCCACTGTCAGGGACTGGCGCGGATCCGGATGGTTGCAGCACAGGAAAATGCTGCGGATGGGATCGGGCAGCGTGCAGGGTGCATCGGAACCGGCAGAAATCAAAATCCCCGCATCCACCAGATCGCGCAGGGGCTCGATGGCCAGCGTCCGTTCCTGCCCCAGAATCCGCTCCAGATACTCCGCGGGCTCCTGTTTCCAGCCAAGGAAGGCGGGCTGAAGCGCCACGCTCAGCCCCAGCGCCGCGGCACGCGCACGCTGGTCGGCATTGATCAGATCGGCATGAATGAGGATATGGCGGTGATCTTTGCGCGGCATGTCCTTCAACGCTGTTTCCAGCGCGACAATCGCCTGCTCGACCGCCTGATCGCCGATGGCGTGCATGGCAATCTGCAGCCCCGCGCGGTTGGCCTCGATGCAGAAGCGGTTGACTTCCTCCTGCGTATAAGCCAAAAAGCCCTTGTTCTCGGGGTTGTTCGTATACGGCTCAAACAATGCGGCGTCTTCGGAGCCGAAGCAACCGTCCAGCGCCAGTTTGAAGCAGCCGCCGATATGCTTCATGCCACGGCGGGTCGCCTTGCGTACCTCCATCGTCTGGAAGAAAATCCGGATGGTCTGCGGCAGCCCAAAGCGCAGGAAACGGAGCATGTCCACATCCACATCGCCCTGATAGCCCACACCTTCCACCGAGTGGAGCAGCCCCACGCCCTGCCGCGCCAGCTCGTCCGACGCGCCCAATAGCCCCCGCAGGATGCGCGGGATGGGCACCTTGCCGGTAATAAAATTCACGCCTTTATAAAAAGCGTTCTGATACAGCCATCCGGTTTGCGCATCAAAGCCGGGGTCTTCGGTCACATCAGCGGGGAACAGCTTCATCAGCGCGCTGTTGACCACGGCGGCGTGCCCGTCGTACTTCACGATCATCACCGGCCGATCCAGCATCGCATCCAGATCGGCACGCTCCACCAGCCGTTTTTCCGCGACCACGTGCGCCGTGCAGCCGTAGGCGGCAATCACGCTCTCCCCGGGATGCGCGTCCGCATAGGCGCGCAGCAGGCTGCCCATCTCAGTAAAGTCCTTCGCGTCCCGCACATCCACGGTGCTATGGAACAACGCATACGATTCAAAATGCAGATGCGTATCCGCAAAGGCGGGCACAACTGTAGCGCCTTGCAAATCCACCTTTTGCGCGTTTGCATAGGCGGCGGGTAGCGTATCTCCGGTGTAGACGATGCGGCCCCTGTGCTCCACCAGCACGGTAAATACACGGTTCTCCTCCTCACAGGACAGGAAGGTGGCATTCACAAACGCTTTCATGGCCCGGCTCCTTTGCAGTTTGCCGCTTGAGGTTGCACCTCATGCGGAGGTGCTCGCAACGCGCTTAGCGCAGAGTGCCCAACACCCGCAACGCGCGATCCGGAAAGTTGGTAATGATGCGGTCGGCTCCGGCCTGCGCCACCATGCGCAGGTCGCCTTCCTCGTTCACGGTCCAGGGGTTAACTTCCAGCCCCAGCGCATGGGCGTTCTCGCACTCCCCAGGTATCTGCAGTTCGGAAAAATGCGGGTGCAGGGCGTCCATCTGCAGTTTTTGCGCATACTCCCACGGATGCACCATGCTGCACTCATACAGAAGGCCACATGGCAGCTTTGGGTCGATGGCCTTGACCCTGAGCAGGCTGTGGTGGTTGAAGGACGAGTAGAGCACACGCTCCGTCATGCCCATCTGCGCAGCCAGCTCGATGCAGCGGCGTTCCAGATTCGGATAATCGATCAGGCTGTTTTTCAATTCCACATTCACATGCAGGCCGTAGGGTTTCAGCAGTGCGTAAACCTCGGCCAGCGTGGGCATCCGGGCATCGGCGTATTCCGGGTGTGTTTTATTGAAGCGCAGAGCTTTCAGCTCCCGCAGGGTCTGATCTTTAATCCAGCCTTCGCCGTCGGAAACGCGCTCGATGGTTTCATCATGCGCTACGACCAGTTCGCCGTCCCGGCTCAGGTGCACGTCCAGTTCCACCCCGTACGCGCCCTGTTTGGCCGCGAGCTCGAACGCTTCCAACGTATTTTCGGGCGCATATCCGCTCGCGCCCCGGTGCCCGTAAACAACCTGCGGCATATCGGTGCCTCCTTACAGCATTGCCAGAAAAATATCGGGGCTTGGCGAAGGGATCACACAGGTGGAAACCACCATGCCCTTCTGCGCAGCTTCCTTGACCCCCGCCTGAATCGCAGCCTGTACGGCCGCCACATCCCCGCAGAGGGTCACGAAGGATTTACCGCCGATGCCCAGCCCCAGCCGGATTTCCATCAGCCGCACCTCGGCGGCCTTGGCGGCGGCATCCGCTGCCACCACCGAGGCGGCAATGCTAAAAAACTCCATCACGCCCAGTGCTGCAATGTGCGGCGGCGGCGTACACCCGCCCAGCGCCGCCGTCACCTGCGGGTCAAGGCTGGCGATCACCAGATCGTCCACCAGATACTCGGCGGCACAGGCGCGCCCCACCTCCATGGACGAAGCAACGGCCGCCACCTCGCCACTGAGCAGGATTTCATACTTGCCGGGGCAGACGGTGCCTGCCTTGAGCAGGTGCACATCTGCGGCCTTGACCATCGCATCCCCCGCCTCGATGCCGCGGGCGATGCTGCTGAGCTCCAACAAACCCAGGGAAATCATACCCCCGCCTCCCCGCTGATGGTTACGTAATCCGTAACCTCCGTAACCTGCCCGTCGATGCTGGCGTGCACATCCGCGCCAAGCGCATCGGGCGCCATTTGTCCAATGAGCTGCCCTTCGCGCACGCTATCGCCCACGCGCACCGTTGCGGTCGCGGGCGCGCCGATATGCTGCTTAAGCGGGATGCGTACCGTATGCGGCGCAACCGTTGTGACCGTAGCGGGCGTATCGAAGGCATAGCGCGCCACATCCACCCGCAGAGCGATGCGCCCGGAGGGCGCCTGCCGCCACGGTCGGGTTTCGCGCTGGGTTTCCACCATCGCAAAGCTCGGGTTTGCCTTGGCCTTACGCAGCTCTTCCTTTTCCAGCTGTTGGATGCGCCGGGGCGAAAGCCCCATGGGGCAGGCAAACAGCTCGCACACGCCGCACTCCATGCACAGCATGGCCGAAGGCTCCGCCGGAGCGCCCGAGCCGAAACCGCGCATCGTCAGGTGTGGGTAGATGGGATGCCCCAGCAGATAGCGGGGGCACAGATCAGTGCAACTGCGGCATTGGATGCAGCAGCTGCGCGCACGGCTGCGCATCTGCTCAATTGTCAGGCGCGCGCGGTTTACCAGCAGGTGGCGATCGTCAAACACGAGCACCCCGCCGCAGGTTTTCGTGACCACCGCGTGCTCCGGATCGGTTTGCAGCGCGCCCATCATGGGGCCGCCCAGCAGGATGCGCGGCGTATCCGTCGTGATACCGCCCGCGGCAGCCAGCACTTCCGGAATGGAGGTTCCAACCGGCACATCGTACAGGCCGGGTTTAGCAACCTCGCCTGCGACCGTCACAAGCCTGCGGGTTACCGGCACATCTGCCAGCGCGCGCCCGGCATTGAGCGTCGTGGAAACGCTCACCACCGTGCACCCGACGGAACCCGGAAGCCCCCGCGGCGGCACGGCGCGGCCCGTGCATTCAAATACCACAGACTGCTCGTCCCCCACAGGATAAACGGTTGGCAGGTCGTGCAGTTCCACGGGGAGCTGCAGGCGTGCAATCGCCTGTGCAAGCGCCTCGCGCTGCGCGTGATAATGATCTTTCAGGGCGATGACCGTCCGCTTGGCGCCAACTGTCTGCCCCAGCTCCCATGCGGCGCGCACTAGAGCCTCGGCTTCATGCAGCATCAGGTACTGATCGCTCTGCAAAAGCGGCTCGCATTCCGCCCCATTCACCAGCAGGGTATCGGCGGGCGCGGACAGCTTTTTCCACGTGGGAAAACCCGCGCCTCCGCCGCCGACCACACCACCGGCCCTGAGCTTGTCCAGCGTGTTCATTCGTTGCCTCCGGCTCGTTTGACCTCGTGAATATCAATGATGGCGACAATCGTCGCGTCGATGGGCGAGCTTTCCTGCCCCATCGCCTTACGCGCGCTGCTGCCGGTTGCCACCAGAACCATTTCGCCGATGCCCGCGTCCACGGCATCCACGGCGACAAAGCTTTCGCCTGTGGTTTCGCCTGCGAGGGTTGAGGGGCGCACGATCATCAGCTTGCGGCCGACCAGCGTTTCTTCCTTACGGGTCGCCCAAAGATTGCCTTCCACTTTTGCAATAATCATTCGTTCCCCTCCCTGACCAACACGATGCCCAGCGCTCGGAGCGCGTCCAGCGCCAGCGGGGTGATGATCTGCTGCTGCTTTAGCTGCAGGGTCTTTACACCCTTGCCTTTCAGGGTGAGCACATCCCGCTCACAAAGCAGCTTGGGTTCCAGCGTTGCCTCGGCAGCCGGAGCAGGCGTGGTTTGCGGTGCCGTAGGGGCTGAAGCCATTTCGGCACGAGCGCAGGCAGGCGGGCAATCCGGCACCAGTCGACAGGTGACTTTGCCCCATGCGCCGGCCGCGTTCGCCTCGTCGGTGTCGATATGCAGCGCCAGCGCAGATTCTTTCGAAACGCGCACCACCACACCGCCCAGCGACAGGGGGCGCTCGCCGTCCACCGCGAGGGTCACCTGCTGCCCATGCTGCACGCCGAACGCGGAAGCATCCTCCGGGGTCATGTGCACATGCCGCAGGGCGATGATCGCGCAAGCGCGCCGCACCATCTGCTCTCCGTTCTGGATGGTCAGGGCCGCCGCATCGTGCAGATCGCCGGACAGCCGTACCGGTGCCTTCACCCCCAGCGTACGCGCGTCCGTGGCGGAAATTTCCGTCTGCGTCGCGCCGCGCACCGGGCCCAGCACCGCTACGTTATCCAGCACGCCCTTGGGCCCGATCAGCCGCACCCGGTACTCCGACAGGTACTGCCCCGGCTGGGAGATGGCTTTCAGGCTCGGCAGGGTATCCGTGCCAAACAGCGCCCGCAGGTCTTCGGCGCTCAGGTGTACATGCCTGGCCGACATTTCCACCGGAATGGTGCAACCGTTACAGGGTTTGGGTTCCGGGGCTGCGGCGGGTACCGTCGCGGCAGACGCCTTCCCGGTTTCTTCCTCCATGCGCGCGACCACCGCGCGCACGACCTGTTCGATCATGGTTCGATCCATATTATCCCTCCCGCCGCCGGATCGCTTCCAGCTGGAGCACATAGAAATAACTCGACAGCCGGTTTAACGCCAGCAGCAGATCCACACGCGCGCATACGCCTTCTGCATCGCAGAAAGCGGCGGCGGCGGCAAGCTCCGTTTCGCGCGCTGCAGTGCGCAGCCGGTTCAGCTGTGCGGCGGCAACGCCCTGCGCCGCGTCGGGCATCACATGCCCGGCGAAGCCATATTGTTTGGGGTTGTGGGATGCGGCGTGCACCTGCTCCGGGCTCATGCCGTTCAGCGTCCATTCGCCTAGCGCCTTGCCGGTCACTTCCGCAGCGAGGATGCGCCGCGTTAATCCCAGCGCGTCCTGCAGGGGCGCAAGCAGCGCCGCGTCGCCCCGCTCCGCAGCGGTGGCCTGCACCAGCAGGATATCAGCCTCCAGCGAGTCCAGCTTGCCGCGTAACGCAATGCGCGGTTGCGTTTTGGCCACAAGCCGGGTCGCATCCAGGTTGGTCATGTGCTCCGGCTTGGTTGTGGCGGCAGTTCGTATGGGGCCGCTTTCCCCGTTTGCGGGCTGTCGGTACAGCCGGTTGTCGATCAGGTATTGCCGCGCGGCAGGGGTCAGCCGGGCTTCCCGCGGCACCTCATAGTGCGCGGGCACGCCTTTGCTGAACGCGTCACGCAGTTCCTGCTCGGTGATGTAGCGCACGAGGCGCTCCTTTCCTGTACGGCCTTACCGCAGGCCACCATCCGGAAGCCTGCCGCAGACCGTTTGCACATCAGATTTTGGGCAGGATCTCGTTCACTTCGTTATGCGGCCGCGGGATCACATGCCGGGATACCAGGTTGCCCACGCGCTCGGCGGCCGCCGCGCCCGCATCCACCGCCGCCTTCACGGCGCCGACTTCTCCGCGCACCATGACAGTCACCAGCCCGCCGCCCACATGGGTTTTCCCAATCAAAGTCACGTTGGCGGCCTTGAGCATCGCATCCGCCGCCTCAATCGCGCCTACAAGGCCGCGGGTTTCAATCATACCCAGAGCGATCATTTCCATGGGGGTTCCTCCTCACGCAATGCGTTTACTCGTCGTTTCCGCCTTCCAGATGGGGCAGGATGGCTTCCAGCTCTTCATGCGGGCGGGGGATTACATGCACGGACACCAGCTCGCCCACGCGCTGCGCAGCTGCCGCGCCCGCATCGGTCGCAGCCTTGACAGCGCCCACATCCCCGCGCACCATCACGGTCACCAGCCCGCCGCCGACGTGCACTTTGCCGATCAGCGATACGTTTGCGGCCTTCACCATCGCGTCCGCCGCTTCAATGGAACCTACAAGGCCCTTGGTTTCCACCATGCCCAAAGCGATTTTTTCCCGGTTCATACTGCTTCCTCCTTATATCGATCCATGCTTGAAATCCCGGAGTATCCTCTATTGCACGTTGCGCAACTGGCGCAGGACGGCCTCTACAATGGCGTCGATCTCGCCGGATGTGCCCGCCGACGGGGCTGCGGGCGAAGCTGCCGACGCAGCGGGTGTGGGCGCGATGGCTTCAGGTTCCACCAGGCCCCAGGCCGCACGCCGGATTTGGAACATGTGGTATACCGTTACGTTGTCGCTTGTTGCCGAGCCGCCCACCGCGCCGCACCCCAGCGTAAGCGAGGGCATGATGCCAGTGGTCGCGCCGATGCCGCCCTGGGTGGAACCGGTGTTCACCAACAGGCGGGATACCGGCTTCTGGGTCAGGAAGGTGCGCACTAGTTCCTCGTTTTGCGTGTGGATGGACAGGCTGTGCCCCAACCCGCCGAAACGGAGCAGCTGCAGGCAGCGTTCGCAGGCGCTGCGCCAATCCTGCTCGGTATAAAACGCCAGCAGCGGCGAGAGCTTTTCCATGGAGAACGGTGCGTCCGGCCCCACGCGATCCTGCTCGCAGAGGATCACCCTTGTGTCAGCGGGCACACGCACCCCGGCCATCTCCGCAATTTTCAGGGCGCTCTGCCCCACGATGCGGGGGTTGACGGTATCTGCGCCCGGTCTGCGAATCAGCGAGGCAATCTTCTGCGCATCCTCCCCGCTTACAAAAGCGCCGCCGCGCGCCTTGAACGCCGCGATCACCTCGTCGCGGATGCAGGCTTCGGTCACAACCGACTGCTCGGAGGCACAGATGGTGCCGTTGTCAAACGTCTTACTGGCCATGATGCGCCGCACTGCGTTGGGAATATCCGCCGTACGCTCGATGTAGGCAGGCACGTTGCCAGGGCCTACCCCCAGCGCCGGAGTGCCGGAGGAGTAGGCGGCCTTGACCATCGCCGTACCGCCGGTCGCCAGAATCAGGTTCACGCGCTTCATCAGTTCCTGCGTGCCCTGCAGCGTCGGCATCGACATCACGCCCAGAATTCCCTCCGGCGCACCGGCCGCGCAGGCGGCTTCGGTCAGGATGCGCACCGTTTCCGTAATGCAGCGCACCGCCGACGGATGCGGGGAGAAAATGATCGCGTTGCCTGCCTTGACGCTGATCAGCGACTTGAAGATGGTGGTCGAGGTCGGGTTGGTGCTGGGCACAAGGCCAGCCACAACCCCCACGGGCACCGCCGCTTCCAGCATCCGCTTTTCCTTATTTTCCCCGATAATGCCGATGGACTTGACGGCGCGGATGGATTCGTACACCGTGCGGCTGGCGAACAGGTTTTTAACCACCTTGTCCTGCAAGACGCCAAAGCCGGTGTCCTCCACCGCCATGTGCGCAAGCGCCTCGGCATTCTTTTCGGCGGCCTCCGTCATGCGCAGCACAATCGTATCGATCTGCTGCTGGCTGAGCGTCGCCAGTGTTGCCTGCGCTTTGCGCGCGGTGGCAGTCAGGTCCCGAACTTCCTGGATGGACGCCAAGTCACGATCCAGTTCCAACCTTTACTCCCCCTTTATCCTGTAAGCGGCCAACGCATCGAGCAACGCCTGCTTGGTCGCATAACGAATCTCATTCGGTGCCAGCGGAAAATCAGGCAGCCCGCGCACATAGGTGCGCAGCTGGACAACCTTCCAGCCGGACAGTTCCTGCGGTGTGAACGGTGCGGTTCCGGCATCGGGCTGTTCCGCATCGGGTTTTACGGGGCTGGTGCTCCGGCTGCGGGCAGGCTTTGCTTCCGTCTGCGCGTGCTTGGTCTTGATGGCGCAGGCCAGCCTGCCGCCCTCGCAACCGCCGCATTGCGCGCAGCCGTCCTGCGCGCGGCGGGAAGGGCCCTCCCCCACGTCCGAGGCAAGCATGCAGAACACTTCCGGCATCGCCCGCGGGATCACGTGCGCCGCAAAAACCTTGCCGATGCGCTGCGCGGCCAGCGTGCCCGCGTCCACCGCGGCCTGAACGGCGGCCACGTCACCTTCAAAGCGCACCATGACCAGCCCGCCGCGCACGTAATCCGTACCCAGCAGACGCACATCCGCGGCCTTCAGCCCCGCGTCCGCCGCTTCAATGGCGGACACCAGCCCCACGGTTTCAATCATGCCCAGAGCGGTCACTTCCAAAGCACTCACTCCTCAAATTCCAGCGGTTGTCCGGCAATGAACTCCACCGTACGGGCGAAAGCCTGACAGGCGGCCATGCAATCCGACTGCGTGCCCGTGAGCAGCGCGCCGCCGAAGTTGGTGTTGGACGGAGGCCCATAAAACGCGGCGACCGTCACATTGGCGGCTTTGAGCGCCGCATCCAGCCCGGCGATAGCCTCCAGCGGGGGCGCGATCAGGTAGGCGAGCGGCACGCCTTCCGGCAGGCCGTTTGCGGCGGACAGGTAGCTGCCCGTGCGGGAGATGCAGTGCGCGTAGTACACGATCGAGTCGTCGTCCCGGGCGCTTACAAAGCTGGCTCTGTTGCGAATGAAATCAGCCGCGGCATTCAGTCCGCTGCGTACCTCCTCCGGGCTGGGCCCGGAGAGGATACCCAGAAACTCGCCTGCCAGCGCCGTGTTGGCGTTCGCTGCGCCCGCGTACATGGATTGGGCGTAAGCCACGCGCACATCGGCTTTCTTGGTCGCCTCGTCCATGGCGGTGTAGCCCACGTCGTCGCTGTCGCAGGTAATCAGCCCGATGGACTGGGCGTCCGGAGGCAGGTCGAGCTTTGCCTTCAGCCCCGCGTCCACCCGGGGGATGATCCGCACCGCGAGCACGCTGGCCGGTATCCGATCGCCGCGCATAGGTTTCCTCCCGTCAGATCGGCAGTTCCAGACCGCTGACCTTCTTTTCCAGCATCATGCGGATCAAGTCTACAATAAAGGCACCGGCTTCCACGGGCGGCGTGCCGCCGCGGTGGATGTTGGCCACCACCGTACGCCGACTTTCCGGCATGCCCGTGGTCGGGCGATAGGCGATGTAGGCGCTCATGCTTTCCGCCGTGACAAGGCCCGGGCGTTCGCCCAGCAGCACGCACACCACATCCGGCTTGAGCGCGTCGCTCAGGCAGTCCATGCTGCCCACGCGCCCATACTGCACAAAGAATGGCTGGTTTACCTGCACGCCGTAGCTTTCCAGCCCGCTGCGGATCACGGGGAGGATATCCCGTGCGTTGGCGGTGACGGCCGTGGAGGAAAGCCCGTCCGCCATATACAGGAGCACCGGCAGGTTGGCGGGGATGTCCGCACGGATGGCAGCCAGCGATTTGTCGGTAAAAATCCGGCCTTTATCCGGGCGGGTCAGAAACTCATCGCGCGTTTCACAGGCGGTGCAATACCGTTTTAACCCCAATTCCGCCAAAAAAGCATCCGGCACATCGCTGAAAACCGCATCCTGCGCGGCGGCATGGTCGGCCTGAAAGCGGAGCATGCTCTGCGTACGGTACCGTGCTCCGGCGTGCCCGATGCCGACGCGTGCCGGGGTCAGCTCCTTCAGCGCCAGAAACGCCTCCCGATCCTTGGCCCCTTCCACCAGATACTGCTTGCGCAAGTCCAACCGCGTAATATCTGGGATTTCCGTCTCCCGTGAGCCGCCCGGGGCGGCATCCGGCGTCCGTGGCGCGGCAGCCGGAGCAGGCTGCGCCGCCGCGGGCATATCCGACCGCAGCCGTTCCAGCACGGCCGTCACAATTTGCTGTATCTGCCGCTCATCCATGTGCAAAGCCCTCCCGGTGCGTAATCACAGAAATACCGAGGCGTCGCCCGCGCGCGGGCCTAGCCGGCCATCCTGCCAGAAGCCCCAGCGTTCCATCCAGCGCGCAAACGCCGGAATGGGCGAAAGATGGAACACCTCCCGCAGCGCCGCTACATCATGATAGCCGGTGGATTGGTAATTGAGCATCACATCATCGCCATGCGGCACGCCGATAATGTAATTGCACCCGGCGGCGCACAGGAGCACGGCCAGATTTTCGTTGTCGTTCTGATCCGCCTGCATGTGGTTGGTATAGCAGCAGTCGCAGCCCATCGGCAGGCCGGACAGCTTGCCCATGAAGTGATCCTCCAACCCCGCGCGGATAAACTCCTGATTGTTGTACAGGTATTCCGGGCCGATAAAGCCGACCACGGTGTTTACCAAATACGGTGCATAATGCCGGGCAAAACCGTAGCAGCGCGCTTCCATCACTAACTGATCGTTTCCGAAGTGCGCCTCGCTGGAAAGCTCGCTGCCCTGTCCGGTTTCAAAGTACAGTACGTTTGGCCCGTGCGCGGTTCCGCGCGTATGCGCCAGCTGGTTGGCTTCCGCAATCATATCGGCGCTGATGCCAAAGGCGCGGTTCCCTTTTTCCGAGCCTGCGATACTCTGAAACACCAGGTCGCACGGCGCACCCCGACGGATCGCCTCCATTTGAGTGGTTACGTGCGCCAGCACACAAATCTGCGTGGGGATAGCATACTTCTGCTTGATTTCCTCAAACCGGTTCAGGATGGCGTACACGCTTTCCGTGCTTGCATCCACAGGGTTCAGGCCAATTACCGCATCCCCGCATCCATAGCTCAGGCCTTCCAACACCGAAGCCGTGATTCCTTCCACCTGATCGGACGGGTGGTTGGGTTGCAATCTGGCGCTGAACGTGCCCGCCTGCCCGATGGTGGTAATGCAGGTCGCCTCCACGCGCATTTTCGAGGCGGCGTAAATCAGGTCCAGATTGCTCATCAGCTTGGTAACCGCAGCGATTACCTCGCTGGAAAGGCCGCGCCCCATGCGCGTGAGCTCCGCGCCGTCGGCAGCAAGCAGCTTTTCGCGCAGCTCGCCGATCGTCAGGTTCTGCAAGCTTTCATAAATGGGCCTGTTCAGGTCGTCCAGAATGATGCGGGTAACTTCGTCCTCCTCATAGGGCACGGCGGGATGCTCGCAAATCTCCTTGACGGTCAGCTGCGCCAGTACGACGCGGGCCGCAACCCGCTCCTGCGGTGTAGACGCGGCAACGCCGGCCAGCCGATCGCCCGCCTTGGAAACGTTGGCCTTGCCCATCACTTCGCGGATGGAGCCGAAGGTGTATCCCTTGCCGAACAGCTGCGTTGCAAGCCTCAAACCGAAGCCCTCCTCAGTATCCGAATGCGAGTGTTTTGACCACCACGGGGATCACGCGCCCGCCCGAAAGCGGGGCTCCTAAATCCACCGTATCGCCATGGGTCAGGCTGATGCCGTCCAGACAGAGCATCGCAGCCCCCAACCCCCAGCGACGGAGCAGCGCCTGCCCCAACGCCTTTGCCATGTCTTCCGCCATAATCAGGATGCGCGGACTCTGTGTGCCCAACCCTTGCACAATCTGCTCCGCAATCTGCTCAATCTGCGCGAAGCTCGGGCTGCGCAACCCTTCAAAACCAATGGCAAAAGGCGGCTCATACAGGTCAAACTGTTTGCGGATTTGCGCGGCCAGCCCGCTAATATCCGCCGCTTCCGCCAGCCTTACTTTGCCCACCGCCAACCCTTTGAGCGGAAAGGCCACGTTCTCCAGCGCAATGGTGCTGCCGGAAACCGTCATACTGTATGCGCCAGCACCGATGACCGTCGCATGCTGCGTTTCCGCCGGGTGCAGCACGCGCCCTTCCGTAAAAAAACGGGAGGCTGCGATGCTTCGGCCCAGCGTCTCGCCAATGTCGTCAAAATCCAGCTCGCCACGAGCGGATTGGTACACGCAATCGGCTACGCCGCCGGAAAATGTGTACAGATCGGCGTGCAGCGTATCGGGCAGCGCGCTTCCCACCGTAAGCGCCGCATGCAAGGCGGTGCGCGGGCGCAGGTTCGCGTTTTCCTCCAAAACAGCCGTCATCCGGTTAGCAATGCGGAGCACCGCTTCCTTGGGCAGCGGCTCGCCAATCCTGAGCGCTACTCCCACATCCTCCGCAATCAGGCGCATGGCATCCGTATAGGCAAGCACCTCGCCGCTCGGTGTAAAACGCAGCAGCCTACCCCCGATGTTCAGGCAGCCGGTGTGCAGAGGCTCACCCCGGTCAAACAGGCAGCAGTTGGTCGTCCCGCCACCGATATCCAGATTCAGCACGGTCTTGCCGCGCTCCACCGAGAGAGCGGCAGCGCCTGCTCCCTTGCCGGCAAGCACGCTTTCCAGCTCCGGCCCCGCGGTGGCTACAACAAAGTCCCCCGCAAGCCCGGCCAGCGACTGCGTCACCTCGCGGGCATTCTGCTTACGCGCGGTTTCACCGGTAATAATGACCGCGCCGCAGCGAATCTGGGAGGGTTCGATGCCTGCGCGCCGGTAATCCTCGCGGATTAACGCGGCAATGGCGTCGCCGTCGATCGTATCCGGGGTTTTCAGCGGGGTCAGTCGGTTCGGCGCGCGGTAGAGCACGCGCTTCTCCGCCAATTCCATGCGGGGTACCGCGAACGCCGGTGAAAGGTTACGCAGCACCATGGAGCTGAAAATGCATTGCAACGTGGAGGTGCCAATGTCGATCCCGACGCTGACGATCCGTTCTTCCTCCACGCTGAACCACCGCTTTTCTCTGTTTTGCGTATTGTACAACCGATTGTTTTCGATTGTCAATCGCCCATGCTCCCCTGCGTGCCCTGAAACCGTGCTCCCTGAGTAGCTTGAAGTTCAAGTAATGCCGCATTTTTACTGAATTTTACCCTTTTTTACTTTGTAAAACACACTGCACAATTTTCGCCATATTCTTATATAATCCTGCCAACAATTTAACAATATTCCTGTATTCTACCCATGAAAGGCCTTTAACCCCCTTGACACATGTGCTACACCTGCGGCATAATACGCGTAGAGCAATGCAAGGGCGCATAAGTGAACACGTGCAATGGGGCACATGCCATGGAATCCTGCAGGAGCATCTCCGTCCTTCCGGTTACAGCAAATCGGGCGGGCGTTTCTCCGCATTGGCGCGTGCACGGGTTCCGGCGATCCTGAAGCGTTTCCATCCCATCCCTATAACTCATTACTAAGGAGGAGTCTATCCATGAGGAAACTGATCTGTGCCATCCTGTGCGTCGTCCTTCTGGTCTCCACCGCCGTCGTCGCTTCCGCTCAGGACCTGGCAAGCGCCAACGTGGAGAAAGCCACCAAAGCCGCTACCATGACCTATGATGAGCTGCTGGCTGCCGCGAAGGAAGAGGGCCAGGTGTTCAGCGTCGGTATGCCGCCCGAGTGGGCCAACTGGAAAGACCTGTGGGCGCAGCTTGAGACGCTGGGCATCAAGACCACCGACACCGATATGTCCTCTGCTGAGGAGCTGGCCCGTTTCGCCCTGCAGGACAAGGCGGACGCGGACATCGGTGATATCGGCCTTGCGCTGACGGATTATGCTGTGGAGCAGGATCTCGTTCTGCCCTTCAAGACCTCCTACTGGGATTCCATCCCCGACTGGGCCAAGCAGGCCGACGGTCTGTGGGTTGAGGCGTACACCTGCACCACCGCCTTCATCACCGACCTTGAGAACGTAAAACAGGCCCCCACCTCCTGGAAAGAGCTGCTGGAAGGCAACTACAAAGTCTGCATCGGCGATGTGGAAAAAGCCTCTCAGGCTTACAACGGCGTTCTGTCCTGCGCGCTGGCGCTGGGCGGCGACGAAACCAACCTGCAGCCCGCTCTGGACGCGTTTGCCAAGCTGGCTAAGGACGGCCGTCTGAACACCTCCAACCCCTACGTGGCCAACCTGGAGAACGGCGAAATCGAAGTCGCCATCGTGTGGGACTTCAACGCCATGGGCTACCGCGATCAGATCGAGAAGGATCGCTTCGCCGTGACCATCCCCTCCGACGGCGCCGTGACCTCCGGCTATGCCAGCGTTATCAACAAGTATGCCAAGAACCCCTACGCCGCGATGCTCGCTCGTGAGATCATGCTGAGCGATGCCGGCCAGACGTTCCTCGCGCTGGGCTATGCCCGCCCCATCCGTGACGATGCGAAGCTGAGCGACGAAGCCAAGGCCCGCATTCTGGATGCCTCCCTGTATGCCAACACCTACAAGATCAAGGATCAGGCTGCCTGGAAAGCCACCGTGGAAGAACTTCCCACCCAGTGGCAGGAGCAGGTTAGCGTGTACATGAACTAACGCGTTGTTCCTCTGGAAATGGGCGGGGCTATGTCACCATAGCCCCTCCCTTTCTTTGGGGGTATGAAACAGGAGGGTCTCCCGTATGCGAAAAAAGAAGAAGCTGAACAGCTTCTACCTCACTACCATGGGGGTTTTTCTGTTATTTGTGGCTGCGTTTATGGCGATCCCTCTGGTCTCGCTGATCAGCACTTCGCTGTCTACGCCGAAAACGGGCGGGTTCACCTTCGCCAACTTTGTTACCGTGTTCACCAGCAGGCTCTATCAGCTGAGCTTTATCAACAGCATTATGCTTGCGCTGCAATCCAGCGTCTACGGCATTCTGATTGCACTCGTCTGTTCCTTCGCGCTCACCCGTTTTGCCAGCGAAAAGACCCAGAACAACCTGCTTGTGGTTGTCAACATGACTTCCAACTTCGCCGGTATGCCTCTGGCCTTCGCCCTTACGCTAATGCTGGGCAATACCGGGATGTTCATTATATTGTTGCAGGGCATGGGGATTGACATTACCGATTCTTTCAGTATTTACTCCGTGCAGGGGTTGGTTATCGCATATACATATTTTCAGGTGCCGCTGGGCATCATGCTTTTATACCCCATCTACCGGGGCATCCGGGAGGATTGGAAGGAAGCCGCCTCCATCCTGGGCGCTTCCCAGCCGCAGTTCTGGCTGCGCATCGGCGTGCCGACCATCCTGCCCAGCGTCCTTTCCACGTTTACGCTGCTGTTCGCCAACGCCATGGGCGCGTACGCAACGGCCTACTATCTGGTCAGCTCCAGCTACAATCTGGTAACCATCCGCATCGGGGCGTTGATCAGCGGCGACCTTCGCACCAAGCCGGAGATCGGCAGCGCCTTGGCCGTAACCCTTGCGCTGGTGCTGATTGTCATCATGCTTTTGAATGACTGGGCCAGCAAGCTGGCTGCGCGAAGGGGGCTGAAAACATGACCCGTACATCGAAAGGGGTTAAACTGATTATCATTGTGATGGTCATTTACCTCTTCATCCCCTTTGTGATTACCGGGCTCTACTCGCTGGCATCCAAATGGAGTACCACGGTGCTCCCGGAAGGCTACACGCTCAAACACTACGCTGAAATGTTCCTGTCCGAGCGTTTTTGGTCGGCCATCCTTCGCAGTGTGGGGATCAGCGTCGCGGGCGTATCGTTGGCTGTGCTGGTTATGACGCCGCTGGTGTACGTGGTCATCACCTTTACCCCCAAGCTGGAGGGGTTGCTCAAAGCCCTGACGCTGATGCCGTACGCCATTCCGGGCGTCATCAGCGCGACGGCGCTCCTGAACACCTACGGCGGCACTGATCTGCCGATGGTGGCGGTGCTGGCGGGCTCCTACTTCGTGTTCATCATGCCGCTCATGTATTCGGGCATCAGCAATGCGATGCGCGCGATCGACATCGTCCCGGTCTCGGAAGCGGCGCGCGTATTGGGCGCTTCCACCCTGCAAACCTTCCTGCGCATCATTGTGCCCGGCATCGGACCCGGTATTCTGGTCAGCACCCTGCTCAGCTTCTCCACGCTGTTTGGCGAGTTCGTTATCGCCAACATGCTTATCGGCGGCAGCTTTGAAACCGTGCAGATCTACCTCTACCTGGTCATGAAACAGACGGGCCACCTTTCCAGCGCGATTGTTGTGATCTACGTATTCATCATGACGCTGATCTGTATTGCGCTGATCAAGCTTTCGGGCGGTAAAAAGCCGGCAAAACGGACGGGCAGGAGGAACGCACATGAGCCAGTTTATTGAGATTCAGAACGTTGTAAAGCGTTTCGGCGCCAATACGGTGCTTCGAAACATTTCCCTGGGGGTCAATAAGGGAGAAATGGTAACCCTTCTGGGGCCTTCGGGTTGCGGAAAATCCACGCTGTTGCGGGCCATCGCCGGTTTGAACCCCATCGAGGAGGGGCGCGTCCTGATTGACGATCAGGATGTGACGGATGTGGACGTTCGTAAGCGTCAGGTGGGGATGGTGTTCCAGAGCTACGCGCTGTTCCCCAACATGACGGTGTGCCAGAACATCGCCTTCGGTTTGACCATCCAGAAACGCTCACGGGAAGAGATTAACCGCCGCGTAGAGGAAATGGTAGCCCTTGTGGGGCTGGAAGGCAAAGAGGTCTGCCGCCCCAGCCAGCTGTCCGGCGGACAGCAGCAGCGCGTTGCGCTGGCGCGCGCCTTGGTGATGGATCCGAAAGTGCTGCTGCTGGACGAGCCGCTCTCCGCATTGGATGCACAGATTCGGCAGAACCTGCGTGTGCAGATCCGTGATATTCAGCAGAAAATGCACATGACCGCCATCTTTGTCACGCACGATCAGGAGGAGGCCATGAGCATCTCCGACCGGGTTTTCGTGATGCATGACGGCATCATTGCTCAACAAGGCTCGCCGGATCAAATCTACGCAAGCCCCAACAGCGAGTTTGTGGCGCGGTTTATCGGCCACTATAACGTGCTCAAGCCGGAAGTCGCGGCCAAACTGTTCCGGATTACCGCACCGGAATGCAAGGTGGTCGCCATCCGGCCCGAAGCGCTTTCGCTGGCCGGCAGTGCCGACGCGCTGCGGTTTAAAGGCACCGTCACGCAGCTTTCCATGCTGGGCAGCATCATCCGTTATCAACTGGATTGCGATGGTCAGCCGATGCACTTTGAAGCGGTCAACCAGAACGCGCGCATCCTGAACCTTGGAGAAAGCATCGAACTTGCGCTGGACCGCAAAGACCTGCTGGTTATTCAGCAGTAAACAAACCCGTTGCGCATCCCGCAACCGATTAACCCCGAAAAGGCCCGGAGCCATAATGGCTCCGGGCCTTTTGCCGTATACGCCGCCTAAACCGCCTTATGGTTCAGGGTTTCAGCTTCCTGCACCCATTTTTCATACTCCGCGTCGGTCGCCAGCACCCGGTGCGTTCCCCCTACAAGGTGCTCGCTGCCCTTATTGTAGTCCACCCCAAATTCCCGGTAGTCATAGCCGATCGCAATCCGGCGCTTTTCCACAATCGGATTCGGGTGAGGGATAGCAGAAAGCAGGCTGCGCGTATAGGGGTGGATGGGGTTGGCGAAAATCTCATCCTTGCTGCCCGTTTCGACCAGATGCCCCAGGTGCAGCACGCCGATTCGGTTGCTGATGTACTTCACCATCGACAGATCGTGCGCGATAAACAGGTACGCGCAGCCGGTGCGCTGCTGGATATCCTTCATCAGGTTGACCACCTGCGCCTGGATGCTCACATCCAGCGCGCTGATGCATTCGTCCGCGATAATCAGCTTGGGCCGCATAATCAGAGCGCGCGCAATGCCGACGCGCTGGCGCTGCCCACCGGAAAACTGATGCGGATACCGAGTCGCGTGCTCCGGCGCGAGGCCTACCTGCTCCAGAATTTCGGAGACTTTAGCGTTCCGCTCGCGGGTGTTGGCGCACACGTGATGGATGTCCAGCCCCTGCGCGATAATGTCGCTCACCTTTTTGCGCGGGTTCAGGCAGGCCATGGGGTCCTGAAAAATCATCTGCATCCCGGTGCGCAGGTGCCGTTCGCCTTCACGGTTGAGTTTGCCGCTGATGTCCAGCCCATCAAAGGTGATTTTCCCCTGCGTAGGCTCATACAGGCGGATTACGCTCCGGCCGATCGTGCTTTTGCCCGAGCCGCTCTCCCCCACCAACCCGTACGTTTCGCCGGGGAAGATTTCAAAGCTGACGCCGTCCACGGCTTTTACCGTGTAGTGGCTGTTGATGCGGAAGTGCTGTTTCAGATTTTCCACTTTCAGGAGTGGCGTGCTCATTTTCCCGCCTCCCTCTTCATGCGCTCAATCCGTTCGCGCAGTTCGCGCGGCATTTCCACATGCGGCGCATCCTCATGCAATAGCCAGGTGGCCGCCGCATGGGTATCGGTGATGCGGAACATCGGCGGCATCACGCGGTCGTCGATGTTCAAGGCGTAAATATTGCGGGGCGCAAATGCGTCGCCGGTCCGTTCGTGCATCAGGTTGGGCGGGCTGCCGGGGATGGCGTAAAGGCGTTCGTCGTTGGTATCCAAATCCGGCATCGCAGAAAGCAGACCCCATGTGTAGGGGTGCCGCGGATCGTAGAACACCTCGTCGATCAGCCCGCGTTCCACAATATTGCCCGCATACATGACGTTTACATAATCCGCCACTTTGGCGACTACGCCCAGATCATGGGTAATGTAGATGACGCTGAGCTCCATCTTCTGCTGGATGCTTTTAATCAGTTCCAGAATTTTGGCCTGAATAGTCACATCCAGCGCGGTGGTCGGCTCGTCGCAAATCAGCACATCCGGGTCGCAGGCCAGCGCGATGGCGATCACCACACGCTGCCGCATGCCGCCGGACAACTGGTGCGGGTAATTCTTGATCCGTTTATCCGGGTCCGGAATGCCTACCAGCGACAACAGCGATATCGCCCGCTCCCGGGCTTCTTTTTTGCTGACGCCGTCGTGCAGCAGAATACCCTCCATGATCTGTTTGCCAATGGTCATGGTCGGGTCCAGCGAGGTCATCGGGTCTTGAAACACCATGGCGATGTGTCTGCCATTGAGGGTCTGCCGGATGGTTTTCCGATCCAGTTTCAGGATATCGACGGTTTTCTCCTCGCCGTGCTCCGTATAATGGTAGAGGATGGTACCGCTGTTCACAACGCTGTTCTTATCCAAGATGCCCATGACGGCTTTCATGGTTACGCTTTTCCCGGAGCCGCTCTCCCCCACCACTGCCACGGTTTCGCCCTTGTAAAGGTCCATGTCCACCCCGCGGATCGCGTGCACGGCGCCGGCTGTCGTAGTGAAGCTGATATCCAGCCCGCGGATGGAGAGGATCCGTTCGCCTTTTTGGATTGCCACGGCTTGCTCACATCTCCTTCATCTTGGGGTCGAACGCGTCGCGCAGACCGTCGGCCAGCATGTTGAAGCACAGCATCAACAGTGCCAGCACCACAACCGGCGGCACGATCTGGAACGGGTGCGTCGTGAAGTTTTTAAACGCATAGCTGATCAGCGAGCCCAGCGAGCACATGGGTTCCGGAATGCCAAGACCCACAAAGCTTAAAAATGCTTCGGTAAAAATCGCATTGGGGATGGAGAACATCGTGTTGGTGATCAACTGGCTGATGATGTTGGGTAAAATTTCGCTGAAAATTACCCGCATATTAGATGCGCCCAGCGTGTGGCTGGCCAGCACAAACTCCTGCTCCTTGAGCTTGAGCATCTGTGCGCGCGCGATGCGGCTCATACCGATCCACCCTGTCAGCATCAGGGCGATGGTAATGGTCATCAGGCCCGGTTTGAGAATCAACATCAACAGCGTGACGATTACCAGCGTCGGAATGCTGTTGATAATTTCCGCAAACCGCTGCATCACAGAATCGACCTTGCCGCCGAAATAGCCGGAAATCAGGCCGTAGCTCATGCCGATAATCATGTCGATCAGCACCGCGACAAACGCAATGTAAAGGCTGATGCGCGTACCAGTCCACGTGCGTGTCCAGATGTCACGGCCCAGC
Source organism: Candidatus Limiplasma sp. (assembly GCA_963666755.2). Lineage (GTDB taxonomy): Bacteria > Bacillota > Clostridia > Christensenellales > Aristaeellaceae > CAXXOK01. The sequence goes on along the minus strand of CAXXGW010000009.1, from coordinate 1,066,114 downwards.
GCGTCCGAACCGAACCAATAGTAGGTATCGTTCTTCTCGCCGGTTTCCTTGTTTACAATATACGCGTTTTTTACCTTGCTGCCGGTGGAGGTCCGCAGCGTTTCGCTACCGTCAAAAATCCCAAGCGCTTCCAGCCCCGGCACGCGCGGAGCCAGATTCGTTTTTCCAATATCCTGCTGCTGGTAGGTATACTGTGATACCATCGGGCCGATCACGGCCAGCAGAATAATCAGGACGATCGTGATAATGCTGAACACCGCGCCCTTGTTTTTCTTGAAGCGCAGATAAGCATCCTTCCAAAACCGCTGGCTGGCGAAGTTCATATCCAGCTTGGTGTCTTCCGCGCCCTTGAGCTCAAAATCGTCGGGCAGGAATTCCACGGTCTGCACCAAAGTTTCGTTAGTCATGCGGAACCTCCTTGCTCAGGCGGATGCGCGGATCGATCACCCCGTAAAGGATATCGACCACCAGCATAATGCCGATGTACATGGCGCTGTAAATGAAGCTGAGCACAATGACCACATTGTAGTCATTGGATTGGATCGCCGTAACCAGCAGGCTTCCGATGCCTGGAATGGAGAATATTTTTTCCACCACAAGGCTGCCGGTCATGAGGCCTACGATTAGCGGCGCCAGCACCGTTACAATGGGGATCAGCGCATTACGCAGCACATGCCGCATAATCAGCTTGACGCCATACACGCCTTTGCTCTCCGCCAGCAGAATATAATCGCTGCCCAGTACCTCCAGCATTTCGCTGCGGGTAAAGCGCGCAATGGAGGCGATGGTAAACATACAAAGCGCAATACTGGGCATCACGGAGGACATAAGCGGCGTGTCGGCGCTGTATAAAAGCGGGAACCACCGTAGCTCATACCCGAACACGTAAGCCAATGCCAAGGCAAACACATAACTTGGCACGCTCACCCCCAATACGGATATGATGGTTGAAATGGTGTCCCAGATGGTGCCATGCCGGATGGCGGCCACAATTCCCAGAATCAGCCCAATCACGGCGCCCAGCAGCACAGCTTGCCCACCGATGCGCAGGCTGATGGGAAGTCTGCTTTGTAATAACTGCGTGATCGGCGTGTTTTTACTGATGGTGTAACTGACGCCAAAATCGCCGCGCAGCATATTATACACATATTTAAAGAACTGTATAACCACGGGTTGATCCAACCCATATTTTTCATAAAGAACAGCACGCTGTGCGGCATCCAGTTTTTCGTCGTTAAAGGGAGAACCGGGCATGAACTGGAGCAGGACGAATAAAATCAGGATCACGACAAAGAGCGTGCCGATGGAGATCAGCAGTCTCTTGGCAATATAGCGTCGCATACTCAACGCTCCTCTCGTGTGCAGTAACGTCAAAGCAGGGAAAAAACCGCGCAGCGGCCACAGACGGACGCTGCGCGGCGTAAGGATCGAAGCGGACTACTCGATGGTGGTATCCTTGTACACGCGGTTGAGGGCGATGGCGTGGAATTCGATGCCCTTAACGGTGGACTGGATCATCATCGCGTTGCACTTCTGGTAGATGGGCAGGATCACGGCGTTGTCCATGACGATCTTTTCCGCGTCGTGCATCGCCGTCCAGCGAGCAGCGGGATCCAGCGCCAGCGGTCCGCTGATGCAGCTGTTGATGATCTCGTCATACTCAGCGTTGCTCCAGTGGCCGTAGTTGTTGCTGTTATCGGTGATCCACATGTTCAGGTAGGTCATCGGATCGGCGTAGTCCGGGCCCCAACGGGTCAGGCCAACGTTGAAGTTGCCGTCCTGCAGGTCTTTTACGCGCTGTTTCTTGGTTTCCACCGTAAGCTCGACGGTCACGCCGGGCAGGGTGTTCTGCCATTCCTGCTGGATGAAGGCGGCGACGTTCTGGGCAGTCGCATCGTCTTCCACAACCATGTTCAGTTTGAACTCGCTCTTGCCCAGTTCCTTGCAGGCGGCGGCATAGTATTCGGCAGCCTTAGCCTTGTCGGAGCCGTCATACGCGGGCGCGGTAGCACGGAAATCCTGGCCGTCGGGGCCGGTGGCAAGCTGCTCAGGCACCGCAAAGCTGGCGGCGGTAGAGCCGTCTTTAACGATGTTAGCGGCGATGGCTTCACGGTCGAACGCGCAGCTGAGGGCTTTGCGGAAGTTCACATTGCCCAGTTCTTCGTAAGCGGAGCCGTTCACAGCCACGTACCAGAGGTAGCCGGCATTCATGGTGGAGAACTCGGGATCATCCGCAACCAGTTCAACCTGATCGCCGGAGAGGGTCACGATGTCCAGATCGCCGTTCTGATAGCTCAGCAGGGCCGTCTGGCTGTCCTTGATTACCTGATAGCTCAGGCCGTCCAGCTTGACACGGTCGGTGTCATAGTACTTGGCATTCTTGGTGAGGGTGAAGCTCGTGGCGGCAGGCTCATACGTAGACAGGATGAACGCGCCGTTGGACAGCACCGTCTCCGGGCTGGTGGCATAGGTATCGCCGCACTGCTCGCAGAATGCGCGGTTGACCGGGTAATACGTCGGGAAGTAGAGCAGGCTGGTGAAGAAGCTCACGGGCACCGCGAGTTCCACCTGCAAGGTCTTGTCGTCGACCGCTTTCACGCCAAGCTCTTCCATGGGCTTCTCGCCGGCGAAGATCGCGGCCGCGTTCTTGATCTGGCCGATATCCGTCAGGATGAAGGCATACTCACTGGCGAACTTCGGATCCACCGCGCGCTGCCAGCCGTAAACGAAATCGTCCGCAGTCACGGGATCGCCGTTGGACCAGAACGCGTCGTCACGGATTTTGAAGGTGTAGGTGAGGCCGTCCGCACTCACAGCCGTATCGGCCGCCAGAGCGGGCACGGAGGCGCCGTTGGCGTCCATCTGATACAGACCGTCTGTAAAGTCGGCGATCACCTCAAAGGAAGTGCCGTCCGTCGCAACCTGGGGGTCCAGCGACTGGACTTCGGTTTCGATTTGAACTTTCAGCACCTTTTCGCCTTCGGCGGAGGCAAAGCTGCCAATGCTCAGCACCAGCGTCAGGCACAGCACGAGGGATACGAGCTTGCTAGCCATGTTTTTCATGTGCGAAATTCTCCTTATCTCCTGATTTCTTCCTGCACCCTGTATATGATTCACGAATCGGAAGATAATTTCATCTTAATACGAAACCGGTGTCTTGTCTATGCCATTTCGAGCTGACGCCTGTATTTTCCCTGTATTCCTTATGGATACAACCTATCTATACAACATTTCGAAACGCGTTTTTCGGTCTCTGCAATTCCCTTCTTCAGGCAGGAGGAATTGCATCAACCCATATACAATATTGTAGATAGTAAGCCTATTCTTTTCCCGTTTCCCCCTCGTTATTCTGGAGGATTTGCTCATGCAGTTGCCATGGATGCCCAGCCTTATTGTAAACACATTTGCCTTTCTGGTTTTACTGACGCTCTGGGTTGATTCCCGGCAACGCTGGCGGTTGTACCGCACACCGGATCAGTGGCTGTTCCTTGGTATGCTCTACCTGAACATGGCGCTGCTTGTGCTGGACACCGGCACATGGCTGCTCAACGGCAGGCAGTTTGCCGGCGCACGCACGCTCAACCTGCTTGTGACGATCGGCTACTATTGCCTGACGCCGGGGATGTCATTCCTGTATGCCTGGTACTGCGAGCTGCGCATCGGTACGCCGGACGCAGTACGGAAAAAATTGGTGTACCTGTATGCGTTGCCGGTCATATGCAATGCGGTGCTCACAGCGCTCAGCCCCCAGTATTCGCTGCTTTTCCACCTCAGCGATCAAAACACCTATTCACGCGGTTCGCTGCTTGCGCTGAACTTTCTCTTCGCCACGGTATCGCTTTTTGTAATCTTTTTTCGGCTTCTGCTGTTCATCCACCATGCCAGGCACAACCGCTACCGCCTGCCCTCCGGCTTCAGCCTGCGGCGGTCCTGGTCGTTGCTGGTGTTCACGATCCTTCCGCTTCTGGCTGTGCTGATCCAGATATTCTGGTTTGATAGCGTCACGACCATCTGGCTGGCCACGGTACTTTCGCTGCTGGTGGTGTTTATTAACCTGCAAAATGCAGAAATCTCCACCGATCCGCTGACCGGTCTGTTTAACCGCCGCAAGGCGGATACGTATCTGCAAAGCCTTGTGCAGGTTGCCGCGCCGGATTGCCCGATTTTTCTGGTAATACTAGATATGGATCATTTCAAGCAGATTAACGATCTGTACGGGCATCTTTCCGGCGATAACGGTTTGCGGGCTCTGGCGGAAGCCATGCGCCTCTCCTGCGGGAAAAACGATTTCTACAGCCGTTACGGCGGCGATGAGTTCCTGATTATCAGTACCGGGAGCAACGAAGCCTATCTGGAAACGCTGCTGCAAAACATCGGAAAGCGGCTTGTCGGTTACTGTCAGGCGCTTAACCTGCCCTATATGCTGACCATCAGCGCCGGATATGCACAGTGGAATGCCGCCATGGCAACCCCGGATGCGCTGTTTACCGCCGCCGACGAAGCCCTGTATCGCCAGAAAGCCAACCGTCGCTCCGCGGAGCCCGCCTTGTAGCAAGTTTTGTTTTCAAAGGGCATTTCTGTCGCGGTATACAGTCGCTTAACGCCTTATAGAATGCCTGATGCCGGCAATTCCCCACTCGCCAGTGCCTGAAGGGCTTTCCGCACAGGAGATTTGTACATCTAGTGCAAGATTTCCCCATTTGTTGGAATTGCTTTAATGATCTGCGCATTGCAATGCGTCACTTCTGTGGGATTGAAGTTTATACACAAATAAAGCACATACATTGCCCGGACTCGCCTTTATCCATAGAGAAAGCGCACAGACAACTTGCTTCTGTGCGCTGTTTCTTTTGTGTCCCCTACGCTTGATCCGTCAGGGCATCGCCGTCGCGGTTGGTGTCGCTGTTACCTCCACGGGAGGCTGGTCGGTGGCATACAGCAGGGCGCGCGCCAGACCGTAAGGCGCATTTTCCGCGTAACCGTACAGGGCGGTCGGGCAAACGTCAAAATAAACGTTGCAGCAGACCGGGGCCGTCGGCATCATCTGCCGCCAGCGCTCCTGAAACTGAAACCAGCGCTTGACATAGGTTTCCGTATCGCCGGGCGCAACGCTGTTCAAAGCTTCCGCGGCGTTCATGAGTTTGGTGTCGCGCAGGCCGGAAGTGTTGATCGATCCCTGCCAGGCATCCCCTGTCTGATACGCGCTATACGGATCAAACGCCGTCAGGAAGTTTTCTGTCAGGAAAAACAGATTGTAATCCCGGGTTCCGCCTACACGGAAGTACTGGTCGAGCATCTCCGAAAAGCTCATCTCCGTGACTGTCAGGCGCATCCCGAGCGCTTCGGCTGCCGGTTTTAACTGTGTAAGTGCATAATCCGAGGTGGCGCTCGGCGCCTTGGCCCAGCGAAGTTCCAACGGTACCAGCGCGCCACCGTCAATTTTGCAACGCACCTGCCGCTTGCCTTCCTGATAGGTCTCTCCCTTTTCGTTGTAGGTGTAGCCAGCCTTCACCAGCAGGGCGCGCGCCGCTTCCAGATCATAGCCGATTTCATAATCCGCCAGCGCCTGCGTGTTTTGCATGGTCATCCATTGCCCGAAGCCGTAATACCCATATACCGGCAGGGCATTGCTGCGGAAAAGCTCCGTGCAGAAAGCGTTGCGATCCAGGCACAACGCCAGCGCCTGCCGTACCGCCACATCGTCGGTCGGGGCCTGTTCGCAGGCAAATGCCAGGAAGGTGTAGCCGGAGTGCATGTAGTTGCTCACCTGAGCCTTGTCTTCTAACTGTAATTGTCTGGCTTTTGCCACCGTATCGGCGTCGATCATCTTATGGATAATCTGTACTGTGCCCGCCTGATAGGCATCCAATGCGTCGGCATTACCCATATTGACAAGCCGGATGCGCGCAAGTGTTGGCTTTTGCCCCTGCGCATCGCCCAGATAAGCAGGATTGATCGTGAGAGTGATTTCATGCTCTTCCGCATTATACGCATCCAGCTGGTAGGGGCCGGAGGTCACGCGCGGATGGTGCAGATAGCCGTCGGGTGCTATCAGGTTTTTTTCAAGCACTGCTTTGGTCAGTTGAGCGGGCACAGCCGCGTTGGGCTGGGCCGGATCCGGCATCGCCAGATACGCACCCTCCCCCACATCGAGCACGGTATAACCGGGAGCAAGCACCCCCGGCGGGCAGGGAATCACATTGACCAACGTCAGTTCATAGAAATACGGCAAAGCCGTATGCGAAACCGTCAGTGAAAACCGGTGCGCATCCAGCAGTCGAACGCCGGAGAATACGTCTGTCTGCCCGGCTGCATACGCAGTGTAACCCACCAGCGCCGCGTAGCTCGTATTCATGCCCCCCAGCGCAGGGATGACCGCACTGCTTTGCAGCAGCACCGCAAATACATAGTCTGCTGCGGTAATCGGTGTGCCGTCGTTATAGGTCAAGCCACTGGCAAGCGTAAAAGTGTAGGTGCGATCCCCGCGCGCGTTTTCCATGGCGGTCAGGTTGGTGACAACGGTTGCATCGACGCTATAAATCCCGGCGGGATCCCAGGCCACGGTGCCGTACCCATGCAGCAGGGCGCGAATGTTTGCATCGATCGTGTTATTGCCCCACATATCGGTAAAGAACCATCCGCTCATGGGGGTGGAACAGGCGACGACCGTTGTGCCGTTCTGCTCCGTCTGTTCCGCAACCGCGGGCAAGGCCACGCACAGCATGCCCAACGCAAGCAGTACCGTCAACCATCGTTTCATCCGTACCCCTCCAAACAGGCATACCCACACCGGACGCAGCGCTGCGCCCGGTGTGGGGTGCCGTTTTCAATTACTCCGCCGTGACACCCACCTCAAGGCTGCCGCCGCTGAAGCCCAACGGCACTGCCAGATCGTCCAGCGTCAGCAGACGGTTTGCCGTGCGGTAGTACACATTAATCACGTTCTGCGCGCTGTTTGCGCTCAGCTCCAGCGGCAGGTTTTCCGTGTAGGAAAGCGCATAGCCGGTCAGCCGTCTGGACGGATACGAGGTAACTGTCTGCCCCACGACGCCGTAGTAGGTCGCGGTGCCGTTGGAATCCAGCACGCCGTCATAGAAATACTGTACCGTAAACGCGGCCAACGGGATGTAGATTTCCAGCGATCCGGTACGGTAGGTAATGGTGTAATCGCCTGTTACGTTTGCGCCATCGGCATTCAGCAGCAGGGTCGCTTTCGGTTCAAACCCGACGTTTGCATACACGCCGGTTCCGATTTGCGGCATATTCAGCAGGGTGTAGGCGCTCAATCTGTCATCGCCCTGCAAGCCGCTTACGGCAAACGCTGCGGGCTGGTGTGACAGGCCGTCGTAAGCAAAGCTGGAATCTGTCGCCTTCAGCACCAGCGGCGCTGGGGTGATGGTCAGGGTGGCGCCCGTGGTGGCAATCTGGTAGTTTGCCGTAACATCTTCCCCGCTCGCGGCCACGGATACCGTCACGCCAGCGATCTCAACCGGTTGACGATCCACCACATGCAGCGCCTGCGCGTTGCGGAAGGTGACGTTCACGGTCTGCCCGTCCGCCGTCGAACCGCGCTGCGAATAGCCCGACAGGGTGTATGGCGTGCCGCGGTAGACATGGCTTTCGCTGGTTGCCGTAATTTCCAGAGGCAGCGGTGTAATTTCAAGCGTGCCGGGCGCGGTGCCAACCGTGTAGTTGCCGGAACGGTCCACCGTCGCATCCGATGCCGAGGTCAGGGTCACGCGTTCCGCGTCCACCGTAAGCGCGCCAAACGCTCCGCCAGCCAACCGGGTTGCGTTGGTTTTCGTACGGTTCGGCTCAACCACAGCCAGCACATCCGTTTCCGCAAGGCCGGTTACGGTGCGATCCACCGAGTGTTCCAATCCGTCATACGCCACGCGAAGCGTGCCGTACTGAATGGTCAACTCCCGTTTCGACAGGCTGACCGTCCCACCCCGTTGCGGTGCCACATAGTTGCCGCTACGGGAGGTGAAGCTCACCGTTACAGTATGGTTCCCAGCTTCGGTAAAGCCCGGGTTCTCGGAACCGGTCGCACCCGTATCCCCATTCAGGTAAGCGATGGTAAACTCATCCGCCAGCGTCAGGGTGCCAAGGCTGGTGCGCACCGTCAGCGGCAGCGTCACGGAATGCGGCAGCCCGTCATACTCAGCGTCCACACCGGTAATGGGGATGTTCGCCGCCTCAATCGGCAGCGGGAGGATGGTAATCCAACCGGGATCAAAGTACAGCGTGTAGTTTGCGGTCACGTTCGTGCGGCCATCCAGCACCAGTGCACCATTAGCCTGCACCATGCGGCTGACCACATCCGTCGCTTCGTTTTCCTGCCCGGCTACGTACGTCAGCTCCGTCAGGCGCTGGCCGTCAGCCAACCCAGTGATGTGCTGCGCGCCGTCCACCGATTGTGCCCTGCCGTCGTACGTGAGGGGACTGGTACGGTTATCCTCGCTTTGCACGTGCAGCGCGCGTTTCTGGATCAGCAGGGTTACCGTCGCGTTGTCCGGCGTGGCGTGCAGGTCGCTCTCCGCGCTTACGGTTATCTGATACGTGCCCGCGTCGGTAAAGGCCACATCCGCCAAATCGGTGGTGTGCCAGGTTTGATCTGTTCCCTGCAGAGCCACATCATACGTCAGGGTGAAGTCACGCGTACGATCCGACGCGACCCCATCCTGCTGCAAGACGGACACAATGGGTGCGAGGATGCCATGCGGCTGGCCGTCATATGTTACAGTATCGCCATAGGCGGTCAGGGTGCTTTGCGCGGTGCCGCGGCTCACGCGGATGGTGCCGGGCACCAGCGTTACGGCGTAGTTATCCGTCACATCCGCCGTGCCGATGCGGATGGTGTAAGTGTCCACATACACATCATGGCTGCCGACCGCGGTCTGTCGGTTATTCCGAAGCGTGTAGTCCACCGTTGCACCCGTGTACAGCGAGCCTGCCGTCACGCTTGCGCCGCTTACCGACCACTCGATCGGGTCGCCATTGCTATCCAGCGTATACACGAAGCCTGTGTTGCTTTCCGCCGTCAGGGTCAAGGCCGCGGGTTGGATGGTAAGCAGCGATTGGGTAATCTGCGTCGCGTAGTTGGGGTGCGTGATCCGCACGTACAGGGTGTAAGCCGTCACACTGCCGTCTACCCCACGGTTTACGTCGGTGCGCGTCGGCATCTCCACCGTTTCCGTCCAGCCCGGATCGGACTCGGTCAGCGGGCTCAGGCTGTAGGCATAGGTTACACCCGTCAGCAGATTACCCGCAGCGTTCTTCAGTTCCGGCGCGGCAAAGGCAACAGCGCTGCCGGTATACGTTGCGCTACTGCTCACGGATGCCGTTGCGGAGGGCGCTTTGCGGATGCGCAGCCAACCGCTCTGGTACTGGAGTGTGTAATCCGGATTGACAACCGTTCCCGCCGCGTTGCGAATCACGGCCGACGACAGCGTGACCGGCCGATCGCACGCATCGGTGGATGCGTTGGTTTGGCCTGTGATAAAGGTCAGGCTGGTGCCGTCGATCTGATCCCCATCAGCCAGCTCGCCTGCGCTCACGTATGCTGCCGTTACACTCTGTTCGCTGCCCGTATACGTGTAGGGGGCCGAGGTATTGTTGCCGCTTGCGAGGGTCAGTGCGCGGGGCGCGATGTTCAGCGTCAGGGTTTCAAGCGCGGTATCGCTGTAATAATCGCTGGTCAGCCGCAGTTCCACCGCATAGGTGCCCGCGTGTAAGTAGGTCGGCAGAGGCGTCTCGGCAGTCACAGTCACCCACGTGCCACCCGGCAGGCGGTATTCCAGCGTTGTCGGGCAACCTTCCGGCACCTTGGGCTGGACGCTGAACCCGTGCGGCAAGCCGTCATAGGTTGCATTATCGGCCGCAAGCTCCATCTGCAGGCCGCTTGCCTTGTTGATGGTTAACATCCCGGAAGCATGCTGCAACAGGTAATTATCGGCCTTGCCAACGCTCATACTCACCGGTTCCGCCCAGGTGACGGGATACTGCCCGGGCAAAGTATGCGGCCCGGCATTCTGCAGCGTGACCGTTGCGCGGTCACTGCCCACAAAGCCGCTGTTCCCCAGCGCGACGCCGTCCGTCCCCATGGTTGCCTGCGTCGGCTGATAGGTTAAGATGCTGTGGCCCAGCCCGTCGTAGGAAAGGGTATCGCTGTCCGGCGTGATGGTGACCGGGCGAGGCGTGATTTCCACCGTGGCGCTGGCGGGGTTGATGGCCAGGTTCCCGCTGTGATCGGTCACAACCGCTGTTACCGTCTGCGCCGACGCATCGATAAACTGCGGCACTGTCGCGCCGTATTCCGTCGTGATCCCATTAGCCGTAACCCGATAGGCGACGGAGAAACGCGCGCTGCCGTCGCTCAGCTGCGCCCCCGCGAGGCTAAGCGCGCCAAGCCCGGTTTGCAGCGTATCCGAAAGCGTGGTCTGGTATGTGCCGCCGCTGTACACGTGCGTGACGCCCGTCAGGGTCAGCCCGTCGGATACTTGTTTCGGGAGGATCTGTATCCAGCCGCCGCCCAGCGTGACGGCGTAGTTATCGGTCACATCCTCCGACCCGCGCACAATGCGCACCGACGTAAGCGTTACAGCACGGTCGCATACATCCGTCGCCGTGTTTTCAAACCCGGCGCTAAAGAATGTGGCGTCGATCGCATCATTGAGCGCCAGATCGCCGCCGGTCACGAGCGCCGCCTCTACGCTTTGCGTTTCGGCTTTGTAGGTGTAAGGGGCCGCGCGATTATCGCCGCTGGCAATCGTCACAGGCCGCTGCGCAATTTCCACCGTCGCGGTACCCGTAACCGGAGAGGTCAACCGTGTGCTGGTGGCGGTGATCGCCACCGTGTAAATGCCCGCGTCACGGAAGGTCGGCAGCGTGTTGGAAACGTTCCGTACGTCGCTGCTGCCCTGTTTGGTGATGCTGTACTGGAAGCTGTAGTTGGCGGTTCGATCCAGATAATCACCAGTCTGGGCCTGCACATACACCTTGGGCTGCGGCAGCGTATACGCCGTACCGTTGTAGGTTTGCTGCAGCGGGGTAGTTAACAGGTATGCGTCCGCCGTGCCCTGGAACACCGTCAGGGTGCCGTTTACCAGCGTGATGTCATAGTTGGTGCTCACATCCACGGTGTTAAGCATTACCTGCGCGGCTTGCAGCGTTACAGGCTGGCTGCCCACATCACTGCGGGTGTTGTTTGCAAACTGTGCGGCAACCGTCTCCGCCTTGTAAAGCGTACCGGAGGTGGTTACACGGTTGAGCGTCCATTCCATCGGATCGCCGCTGCCGTCCAGCGCATATACAAAGGTCTGGGTGCTATCCACCGCCACAGTGAGCGGTGCGGGCTGAAGGTCCAATGTAGCGCTCACGGTCGCCGGGGCGTAGTTCGGGCTTTCCGCGCGGATGGAAATCGTATAGGGGTCGCTCACCTGCACGTTTTCAAACGTAATGGGTGTGGAGCTCCATTGAATGCCATCCGTGCTGTACTTGTAGCTGACCGGTTCGGTAACCGGGCTTCCGGACGCATCCAGCAACGTGGGCAGGGTGAAACCCTGCGGCTGCCCGTTATAGATCGCGCTGCGGGCGGTAGCCGCCATGCCGGTTTGTTGTGCCGTGACATCGATGCGGCCATCGGTCAGGGTAAAGCTGTAGTTAGCCGTGACATCCGCGTTTGCCTGATCGCGGATAACCAGCGAGCTTTCCAGCACGCGTACCGCATGCCCGCCTACCACGATCTGGCTATTGCCCAGACCGGGCGCATACGCATAGTCCGCAATGCGGTGCACCGTACCGGCCCCGTCATTCACCAGTCCGGTTTGGGCGGTTGTGGCGCCGAGAGTCTGCAGGCCGTTCACCGTATGTTCCAGCGCGTCATAAACGAAGCTGTTGGTTTCCCCGGTTACGGTCAGCGGGCGTTTTTGCACGGTAAGCGTCGCCTGCGCCGTCGCGATGTAGCCGTTCACATAATATGGGCTGGTTACGCGCAGCAGGTAGGATATGGAGCCCGACTGCGTAAGCGCGGGAAGAAGCCCGTCTGCGCCGAGGCTCTGGTAATGCTGGCCGTTGTCGGTCGAGTATTCCACCGTATACAGGCACCCGACAGGCGCCGTTACGGTATACGCAAGCCTGTGAGCCAACGCGTCATACACAGGTTCCGTATCCTCGGCGGCAATGGTCAGCCCCTGCGATGCCTTGAGGATGCGCAGTTGGCCTTTGCCTTCCTCAAACTGATAGTTCGAGGCGGTTCCGCTCGTCATCTGCGGGTTTGTCCAGCCCACATCATAGGTGCCGGGCAGGGTCTGGCTCGCGTTCGTCAGGGTGACGGATACCTGATCGGTGCCAAGCAGGCCGCGCCCACCGCTGCTCTGCGCCAATTCCGGTGTAAAGGCGGTAATGGATTTAAGCTGGCCGTCATAGGTCGTTTCCAGATTGCCGACCTGAACCTGCACCGGGCGCGCTGTGATGGTCAGCTTCGCGGAGCCGCTCACGTTGGGGTAGTTCAGATCCTTACTGCGGCCAACCACATACACGGTCAGATCACACACATCGGTGCGGGTCAGCTGTGCGTCGTTTACCGCGTCCGCGCTGAGGCCGAAGCTCCAGTTGAAGCGATCCGTCGCCACGGAACGCGTACCGTCCATCACAGATACGATTTCCACCGCGTGAGGCTGCCCGTCATACACGGTCTGTACGCCGCGCAGCGCCAGCGTAAGCGAAGCGGGCTGCGTAATGGTGATGTGCCCCGTCTGGTAGGTGATCGCGTAATTATCCCGCACCAGCGTTGTGCCTTCCAGAATACTGGTGAGTGCTTCCTGGAAGGTAACCTCCACCTGGTTGCAGATGTCGGTCTGCGTCTGGTTCAGCAGTGCGGCGGCCAGCGTATGCTGCTTGAGCAGCCCTTGCGCGTTGAGTACGGCGGTGCCGCTGTACTGGGCCGTGTTGTAGCCGTAGCCAACCGTGACGGGCTGCTCGTCATACGCCTTGCTGGCGCTACCGGCGGTGAGTGTCAGCGGGCGCTTGGCAATATTGACGTTCGCCGCTACAGGGGTAACCGTGTAGTTGTCGCAGGCGCTATCCACCGTCAGGTTCCACGTGCCGGCATTCAGGAAGTGGTTGCGAATCTCAATCCCCCGCTCCAGCACGCGGATGTTGCTCAGCAGCGTATCCGCGTCATTCTGGTTAGCGGCGGCGTTCGCGGGCAGGGTGATGTGCAGCGATGCGTCGACGCCGTCATAGGTCTTTTGGATCGGGTCTACCTGCATGCTGATGGCTTTGGCCGCGATTTGAACCGTCGCCTGCCGTGTAAAGCTCGGCAGACCCTCGGTTGCGTCATTGGGCTCAGCCGTTGCCACGACATCGTAGCTTCCGGCGTTTACCAGCGAAGGCTCACCCTCGACGGCCACCCCATCCACCATATAGTTGAGGGTGTAGTGATCCGCGTAGTTTTCGCTCCAAGCTGCCGTAACTCCATGCGGTTGCCCATCGTATGTGCCGTTATACGGTGTCAGCGCCAGGTCGATCAGGGTCAGAGTACCCGCGACAGGCGTTACGGTATAGTTGCCAAGTTGGTTCCCGGGGCGCGTGTCGCTCACGATAACCGTATTCCCCTCCACCACCTGCATGAGCGTGGAACCGGGGTTGGTTGCTGCCGCCGGGTTCAGCTGATAAGCGCTCAGCGTGTCGCCTGTTGCCAGCCCGCTTGCCAGAAGCTGCAGGCTATGCGGCTGTCCGTCGTAGGCAAGCTTGCTGCCAACCACCGTAAGCGTAAGTGGCCGGTAGTCGATGGGAAGCAGAGCGCTGCCCGTGGCGGTGGGCGTTGTATAGTTATTATTGCTCAGGCGTACGGTCAGCTGCAACGTGCCCGCGTCGGTACGCGTCGGCAGTTGCGCCGCCGTGGTAAAGGCCGTCCAGTTCAGGCCGTCGGTGCTGTATTCCAGTGTGTAAGCGCCTACTGCCGTCGTACCGAACGCGAAGCCGTGCGGTTGCGCATCGTACACAGCCGGTTCCGCCGTCAGGGTTAAGCCGGGATTGGCAATTTTGCGGACGGTCAGCGTCCCGGTCTGCGATTGGAACGCATAATTGGAAAGCTTCGTGGCGCCAACCGCCGCATCCACACCGCAGGTAACCGGATAGACTCCGGCATCAGTCACGCCGTTGCCGTTCCAGGCCACCGTCACGTCATCCGTGCCCAAAAGGCCGGTCGCGTTCAGCGGAAGTTGCTTCGCATCCAGCACGGCGTGTTCCACATCGCACACGCTCAGGCTCTTGGCGGTGCCGTCATAATCGAACGCATCGCTCTGCGGGGTGAGGGTTACAGGGCGCGCAGTAATCCGCAGGGTCGCCTGTTGGGTCGCTTCGGCTGTGAAGTTGGGGCTGGATGCTCGAATCCTTACCTGATACTCGCCCGCATCCACCGCAGAGGGCAAATCCGCCGCATCGGTAAAGGCTATCCACCGCGAACCGTCCAAGCTATAGTCGAGGGTCAGTTTTTCCGTGTTTGGCTCGGCGGTGGTAAAGGTATAGCTGTGCGTTTGCGCGTCGTATACTCCGCTCTGCGGCTGCACCTGCAGGGCCAGTGCGGTTGCCTGCCGGATCGTCAGCGTGCCGGTTGCGTGCACCAGCGTGTAATTGTCCAGATCGCCCTGCGTAAGGGAGGTCGGATCCTGCCAGCTGATTTCATACGTGCCCGCGTCGGTCTGCCGGTTGTTCAGCAGCGTGACGGTGACATCATCCCCCTGCACAAAGCCCGTATCGGAGCCCGGCTGCGCAACGGGATGATCGTGCCCAAGCACCACATGCGGCGTACCGTCGTAATCAAACGCGCCGCTGTTGGGGGTGATTATCACACGCCGTTTTTCCACAGTCACCCGCCCGGTGAGGGGCGTAAACGTAAGGCTGCCCGTCAGATCGGTAATCAGCACGCGCACATCATGCACGGAGGCATTGGTGTAGCTCGGGTTGGTCGCGCTGTCGCTCCAGACGGCCGCGGGGTCTGTGGCGTCCTTATCCTGATAAGCAACGGTAAAGCGCTGCGTATCCGTCAGGTCAAGGGCAACGCCGTTAAGGGTATAGGTTTCGGGCAGCGTCAGCGAATGTGCCGTACCATCGTAAACCACCGTGACATCCGCCAAGGGCAGTGCCTCCGCCGGAACAGCTGCCGCGGTGATGGTCAGCGCGCCTGCCACAGACGTAAACTGGTAATTCGCGGTCACTTCAGCCGTGCCACTGAACACCCGCACGCTTTGCGGATCGATCTGCACAGGGTAAACGCCCGCAAGCGTTGCCGTTGCCGTTTGCCCGGCCAGCAGTGTCAGCGCGCTGGCGCGCACCGCATGGTCGGTATCGGGCGCAACGTTCGATACCAGCGAGAGGATCGGCGCGCTGTGCGGCTGCGCGTTATACTGCGCCTGCACGGTGCCAGAGGTGAGCGTCAGCATCCGGCGATCCACCGTTACAGTCAGCGTAAGCGGCTCCGGATTTGCGTACACCGCGCTGTTTGCCTGAATCGTCACGGAATACGCCCCTGCCTCGGTAAAGGCTGGCGCTTGTTCGGACTCCGTTTCCACGCCGTTATGCGTTACGGTATATTGGAAGGTAAAACTCGCGGTTCTGTCCACAGGCAGGCCGTCCTCGGTCGCCACCGATACGGTGGGCATGGGCAGCGTGTGCGCCTGCGCGTCATAGGTGAACGTCAGGCCCGGGTGGGCCAGCGTCGATTGCGCCGTGCTGCGTACCACGCGAATCCACCCATCCACAGGCGTGATTCGGTAGTTCTTCGCATGCGCTTCCGGCTGTACCCCGTACGCCGAGAAGGTGACCGCATGCCCATCGCCTACTTCGCTCTGGGTATTGTTGCTCAGGGCATAGGTCATCCGGTCGCCCGCGTAGAGCACATCCTGCGCAAGCCCGGCCACAGCCCAGTGCGCCGTGGATACGGACCAAGTTTTCGCAGTACCGTCTGCGTTCAGGGTATAGGGATTGTTCAGGGAACGATCCGCGGTCAGGGTTACCGCCGCAGGATCAATACGCAGCGTTGCCGTGACCACCGCGCTCTGATAGTTGGGGTTGCTCAGCCGCACATAAATCTGATAGGCGGCGGCGGTGGTACCGTCGGCTTCATAGCCCTTTACTTCGGTTTCCGTGGGCAAAGGCGCCGCCTGCCAGCCGGAAGCGTCGGCTGCAAGGTTTTCCAGACTCCAGGCAAGCGTTACGTTGGGAACAGGCTTGCCCGCCGCATCCAGCAGCACAGGATCCGTAAAGGTTTGCGCCGTGCCATCATACACCGCGATCTTTTCAGTAGCGCTGGACTGGCTGGCCGCGCTGCCGATCACAATTTGCCCGCTCTGGTACTGGATGTCGTAGTTAGCCGTCACGTTCTTGTTCCCATGGCGGATATAGGTATCGCTTTCAAGGAAGGTTACGATATACGTGCCCGCCGCCGTCTGCGTCGCGTTCAGCAGCGTCGCTTCCAGCTGGTGGAATACCAGCAGGCCGCCCGTATCGCTCTCCGGCTCCACGGTATACCCGGCGGTCACGGGTTTGCCGTTGTAACCGGTACGGGTTTCGCTCACGACGCTCAGCAGCAGCGGCCTGCGAAGAATATGCAGCGTCGCCGTCATTTCCGTGCTTTGCGCGTAGTAATCGCTGGTCAGCCGCAGGTATACCGGATATTCCCCCGCCTCGGTCTGCTCAGGCAGCCGATCGTTCTTGCGCAGGGCTTGCCACGGATCGTCCGTCGAGGTACGGTAGTACAGCGTGTAGGGGCAATCGTCCGGGACGGTCACCTCATACGTCAGGCGATGCGGGCGATCGTCATAAAGCAGGGTCACATCCGGTGCGGTCAGGGTGGGCGCGTCGGCGCTCGCCGTCACGGTCAGGGTGCCCGCCGTCGTTTCCAGCGTATAATTATCGGGGTTGGAGCCCTCGCTCCAGGTGCTGACCGACAGGGTTGCGGTCGCGGTGCCCGGCGCGGTTCGCTTGTTGTTGGCCCATTTCACTTCGGTAATGGTATCCGAGCCGATCAGGCCGGTTGTCGCATCGGTCGGCGCGACGGACCAGCTGGTGAGGGTGTGCTCATTGCCGTTATACGCTTTGTTCAGCGTTCCACCCAGCACGCGCACCGTGCGCTTCAGGATGGTGAGCGTTGCCTCGGCCGTCGGCGTATTGTCGTAATTCGGGCTTTCCGCCTTCACCTGCAGGGTATAGGTGCCCGCATTTGTGAAGCTGGGCAACGGATGCTGCGCGTCTACCTGCTTCCATGCAGAACCCGTAAGGCGGTAAGAAAGCGTAACCGGAACCCCGGCGGTATCCGCTTCAAATCCGTGCTCTTGCCCATCGTAGGGATAGGTACCCGCTCCGGCGCTCAGGTTCAGGGTCAGATCACTGCGGCGGGTAATGGTGAGCGTACCGGCGTTCAGCATCGGCTGATAGTTAGCCAGATTGCCGGTGGAAAGGGTGATGCCACTGATAGCGGGGTATGAGGTCCCCACCTCAACACGGCTGTTGCCGCTCCAATACACGCCGTTTACCGCATCACTGCCCACAAGGCCGGTCGTGGCTGTCGGTGCTTCAACCGTCCAGTTCGCCAGCGCGTGCTCCTGCCCATCGTAGGGGTGGCTGCGCGTTTCGCCCGTAACGGTCAGGGGGCGTTTACGGATCGCCACCGTCGGCTCCGCCGGGGTAATGGTGTAATCCGGATGGTTCGCGCTCACCGTGACGGTGGTCTGGGCCATCGCGTCCGTAAACCGGTTATCCACCTGCGCACCCTGCCGGGTAAAGGTCAGGCTGGCAAGGATGGCAGCCCGATCCGTTTCGTTGGCCACGCCCTGCGCCACCTGCACAGCCAGCGTGTATGCCGTGCCGTTATATAGCTCATTGATCGATTCGGCCGTGAGTGTTGCCTGCCGCTTGCCAATCTGCACGGTGCCGGTGCCGCTCCAGATCACAACCTGATCCCGGCGCACGGTCACGGTCACGGTTTGCGGTGTGTCGGTCACATGGATAAAGGCGTTGGCCGGGTCGTAGCTGACGGTATCGCCGTCAAACAGCGCGTCCGCACGGAAGGTGATGCCGTGCGCCCTGCCGTCGTAAGTACCGTTGTAGTTTTCAACCCGGAAACTCTGCACCTGCGCCGGGCTGAAACGGGCGTAGAAGGTACGCTCGCCCGTACTTTGCGCCGGAATCGCGGGTGTGGCGGCCGCCACCGTGCCGTTACCGTCCAGATACCAGCCATCAAATGCATAACCCGTACAGGTCGGCGTCGGCAGCGTGATGGCAGCGCTTTCAACGGTATACGACGCAGGCGCGCCGTTCCAGTTCAGCCTTGCAAGCGCCGTTTCCGGCAGATTGCTGTGATAGGTGACAGCGTAGCCCACCGGCGACCATGTTGCGTACAGCACAGTATCCGCCTGCAGGACAATTTCTCGGGTCATCCCGGAGCCGGTGCCGTAGGCAAGGCCAACGGGATTCCCGGCGGCATCATGCTGTTTCCAGCCGGCAAAGGTATATCCGGTGCGGGTAAACGTATCGTTCCCCGCCACGGCCGTGGGCTGCTGCACCGGTACGGTGTGCGCCGCAGGAAGCGTGCCGGTGTAGGGCTCGTCGCTGCGGTAGCTGAGCGTCACATCGATGTAGCTCCATACGGCATAGAGCGTCTGATCCGCTTCCGGCATCCGGAAGGAACCGTCAATCCGCTGGACCTCTTCGGCCTGCAGCGCCTCTGCGGTACGGTAAACCTGCCCACGTACGGCCTCGTTCAGACTCCAGCCCTCAAACCGGTATTCCCCATACGTGGGCGCGTCCGTTGCGAGCGGAACCGGGGCATTGACCCGGTAGGCGGCGCTGTCGGTCGGGGGATTGGCGCCGCCGTTGGCATCATAGGCCACATGGAAGGTGTCCGGCACGTAGATGTAATCAATATAATTATCCCCGGCCGTAACCGTCACGGATTTTTCCGCGCTTTCGTCGCTGCGCAGGCGGAAGGTTTCCGTGTTCTGGTAGCGGATGGTGCGCTGCCGGTCGGCAAGCGTATAACGGAATGTCGCGTTCAGCCGCACATTCTGGTTCTCCCGCCCGGTGATGGAAATCGCGTCCGCAATCGCGGCACCGCTCTCATCCAGGAAGCGGATGGTTACCGCCAGCCCTTCCTGTACGTTGTAGTAAAAATCGACATGGTTGAGCGTTTCGTCCGCCTGCATGGTCAGGGTCACGGGCGAAGCGACGGCGGAAGTATCCAGCGTGTAGCCGGGAATCGTCTTAGCATACAGCGTCACGCTGCGGCCGTAACGGGCGTAGCCGATCGAATCCTCCGCGATCTTCACCGCAGGCGACGCATCGTGATCAAGATACCCGGCGGTATAGGCGATCAGCTTGCGGTTGTAGTAAACACTCAGGATCAGCGGCGTTGCAGTGCTGGAATAAACGACGCCCGAATCCACAGAAACGCCGGGCACGTAATAGAAGCCCTCATAGGTGCGGATTTCCGCATGGGCGGTAGAGCCCAACGGCGCATCGCTCATAGCCTGCGTATCCTGCAGCGTATAGCCGTTATCGTTCAGGTTTTGCAGATAGTAGCGAACCTGATAGGTTCCCTTGGGGTTGGGGTGATAGGTAAAGATAATTACATTTTCCGTAACCTGCTGCGGGTCGGTTTCCCCGGCCAGCATGACCGTCTGCTGGTACACATCGGGGGAATACCCGTTGATGTTCAGGTAGTTTTCGGTCACCCGGGTATTGGTGGTTTCAATCGGGCCTTTGGCATCGCGCAGTTCGTTGCCGCTTTCATCCACATAGCGCACTAAATAGTAAACGGAAGGCAGCTCGTGGTAGCGGAAGGTGATCGTGTTGGACGGGGGATCCGATTGCAGGGTAATGGAGCTGGATACGCTTTCCGGGAACAGGGCTTTTTTCGAGCTGCTGAACGCGGAAACCGCCGTTTCCGTAACAAGTTCCCCTACCTTGCCCGAACCGGTTTTCGCCGTAAGTACGGTTTTCCCGCTCTCGTCGAACGCGGGTTTGCCGCTCCCGTTCAGGTACTGCACGGTATAGGCTACGGTCATGGGCGACCAGTGCGCATACAATTCCAGCGCCTGCGTGATGGGCATGCTGAAATTGTACAGCTTGGTCAGCCCCGTCTGCGGGTCACGGTAGTACCAGTAATCAAACTGGTAGCCCTCTTTCGTGGGCGGAACAAGCGTCGTGGCAATTCCCTTGCGCTCCACGGTCTGGGTTTGGTACAGCCCGGTTTGTGGGTCCTGCAGATAGAAGGTGAGGGTATAGGTCGGGTTTTTCCAGCCGGCATAGATCATTAGCCCGTTAAACGGCATGACCGCCGTGCCCCAATCCAGCTTCGAGTTCTCATTGCAACCAGCTTCCGTATACCAGCCGGTGAAAATATAGTCAGGGTCAATATCAGTCGGACGTGAAGGCATGGCGTACTTGTCGGCATAGGGCGCCAGACTTGCACCAAAGTAGATGTTGCTTTCCGTGGTGATGGTATCGCCATTTTTCAACCGTAGGTTCACTTTGTTGCGGCTGTAAGTAAACGTACGGGTGCAAGCCCCGCCGACCACGTGGCCCTGATCGATATCAATGTTGGTAAAACCTGAAATCTTTTTCGCGCCCCAATCGGTGTTCGTGGAGGCAATCACCTGAT
This sequence comes from Candidatus Limiplasma sp., assembly GCA_963666755.2. Lineage (GTDB taxonomy): Bacteria > Bacillota > Clostridia > Christensenellales > Aristaeellaceae > CAXXOK01. The sequence continues at coordinate 1,045,449 of CAXXGW010000009.1, read as the reverse complement.
CCAGCGAAGGATCATGTACATAGTTGCCGTGAATATCCTCCAGGATATAGACCAGCGTATTGGTAATATTTCCTTTGTATTGCGCTTTAAAGGTATAGCCGTTATTTGAGGAATCCAGTAGCTCGGCATTGAGTGTTGGACGTTTGGAAGCAAACAGGCTGGCATTCCAAGCACCGCAATCCCAGCCCTGGAAAGATGTATCCGACACAGAGCTTGGCCACAGATTCAGTATATAGGCATCATACCGCGCACGAATCTGGTAGCTGATCCCTTTGGTAGAACCCGAGTAGGTTTGGTTTGCGTAATAATCTACCCCATTCGCAGACAGAAACAAATCTTTACTTTTTGTATCGCTTTTTCCCGCGTTTAAATTAAAGGACAGGGTGTAAATATTACGATCATAATACACATTCTGTACTGTGGAACCATCGCCCTTGATGGTTACGGTTTCACAAGCGTTTTGTTCACGAAGTCTCACATAACTGGACAGCGACCCGCTGTAATACGCTCCGGGACTTGACAGAACCGTACCCGCCGGCTTGCTGGATTTACCCGTCAGGGTTTGATACCCTGCGTAGCTGTAATTATCGTCGTCCGGATTCTGAATCCAGAACACAACGGTGTAGGGAACCAGCTGCGCATCCCATTCAGCGGTAATCGTGACATCCTTCGTGCCAATGGTGGCCGGAATCTCCGGTTCCCACCCGCTGAAAGAATACCCCGCCCTGGTTGGCGTCGTATGCAGCGAATACTCCCGTACCGGCGTTCCATAACGATCCACCTGCGGCGCGATGTACTGACCGTCCGCAGTGTCAAACATCACATAATGCACATCACGGTTAAAGCGAAGCTCGATCACGGTGCTTTCGTCCGCCGCGATCGCGTCGTTTACGTCATGCAAGTCTGTCACAAGGGAAAAGCCGGTAAAGGCGCTGATGTTATCCGCCCGTACGTCGGTCATGCTACCGGTCACGCCGGAACGGATTTCCGTATGGGTTGCATCCAGCGTATAACCGTCGTCTGTCAGGTTCTGCAGCAGGTAATGCACCTCGTAACGGGTGGAACCGTTGGGCCGGTACAAAACTGTATAGGTTTGATCTTCCGTTACAGGGCCACTTAAGATGATGGATTCCTGCCCCGCATCGGGGCTGTACCCCTGCACGGCAGGCGAAGGCACCGTCTGATCCAGCGAGTAGCCGTCGCTGACCGTCGCCACAAAGGGGCTTTCTGCCTGACGCTGGTTTTCAAATACATAGTTGATGGTAACCGTATGCTGCACCAGCGCGGTAAACGTGGCCATGATGGTTGCATCCCCGTCCACGCTCTCAATGGTTTCCGGCTCCCAGCGTAGGAAACGGTAACCGTCACGGCTCGGGTTCACGCGCGTGCCGTCATAATACGCATCGCTGGTAAATTTCGTGCCCCCGTGCACCGACGGCACCTTGGCAAGCTCGGTGCCGTCCCAGTTTTCAAAGGTGATGGTAAACAGCTGCACATACTGCGCCGTAAGCGTCGTATCCTGCTGAATATCCTCCAAAATGCTTACGGTTTGCCCGTCCAGACTCCAACCGGTAAACACGTACCCTTCCCGTGTCGGGTCAGGCCCCTGTTTTTCGGTTTCGACAGTCGCCCCTTGATCCACGACCAGATCAAAGGTTTCGTCGCCATACGCAAAGCGAACGGTCACTTTCGTAGCCGCGTCGGCAGGAGCCTCCGTTTTTTTCGGCACTACCGGAAGAGCCACCTGTCCGCTGTAGGATGTGGATGGGTCTTTTGAGTCCTCCGCGAACGCGCCGGTTGGTATCGCACCGCACAGCATCACAAGCGTAGTCAGGATGGATAGCAACTGACGGAATCCCTTTTTCACGGTTGGGGCCTCCTTCGGTCGGAACGTCAAACGCGGCAATGCCGCATTGATAGTGATGGGCAGGAACAAATTGTTCATGCGGCTTTTACAGCAAGCCGCCACAGATAACCGGCATTGGTTTCATTGACCGTAACGCTGCAGGTGTCCGCAGTTGCTCCGGGTGCGTCATTCCATTGCGAGCCGTCAAAATACTGCCACTGCAGGGTGTAAAAATCATCCGGTTGTAATCCTTCAATACGGGATTTGAGCAGCGCGGTATCCCCGATGGACAGCGTGCCTTCCCAATCCAGCCAAATCATTATTTGAATATTCGACAGGTCGCAGCCGATTTCCTCCGCCTGTGCATCCTGCGCGGTTTCTTCCTCCGGGAGAACTGTCGCTGCGGTTGCAAGCGTTGCTTCAGGCGCTGGTGTCGGCGCTTCCGCAGGCTCTTCTGTCGCGGGCATTGCGTCGGCCGCATCCGGCGTAGCGGTTTCTGCCGGGGATGACTGTACTGGTTGCGCCTCCGGCGGGAGCGCGGAGCTTGATTCGGAAGTCTCCGCATCGTCAGCAGGGCACTGTGCCTGCTCCGCCACGGGCTCCTGCACCTCCGGAAAGGGCTCGCATCCCATGCCGGGTTCCTGCTCTGCGCACGGCTCCGTATAGGCAGCTTCTTCCGCCCATCCGGCTTGGACAGGGGTGGCCATGAATGTCAAAAGCATCGCAATCACAAGCCATTTCGCCGTTTTCCGCATGCAAGAAACCTCCCTGTCCTGTTTCACCACAAAACCCTACAAAACCATTAAACCGCTTTTGGGTTACGCAACCGGTTACTTCCGTCAATAAATACCATATTTTAACAGATTTATTTTGGTTCATTCTAAGCCATATCAGACATTTGTCGCATTTAACGCAAATGGTTTACTACCTATTATAAATGAACCGGCATACAATCGGTTACGTCGATTGTTTAAAAGCAGCTCGATTCAGTTTTCTGTGCCTGCATCCCCGTTCGTATGGCGATGACGGGGAGAAAGTTCCGCCTCGAAATGCAGTGCGTAAACCCGGACAACATGGAGAAAACGCGACTGAAAGGGTTGACATTCCGCCAGAAATCCGTTATACTTGCACTCGTGTTCCGAAGGGGCATGGTGTAATGGTAACACGTGGGTCTCCAAAACCTTTGTTGAGGGTTCGAGTCCTTCTGCCCCTGCCAAAAGCGGGCTGCTTTGATTCGTTCAGGCGGCTCGTTTTTCTTATGATCCTTCATTCCCGTGGCATGCATCAGAATTTCTGTTGCGTTTGCCGGGAAAACGGTGGCTAAGCAGCCGCTATAAAAAAGGCCGCAGCACATCCCTTGATGGCGGCGGCCTGTTTGTTATTGGATGAGGCAGATTGCAGAAGGCATTGTATTTTTATTATGGAATCACGCAGAGGCAACGCGCCGTTCATCCTGCGTACAGGCAACCGAAGCATTTCACTTGTCATATTTCACATGCTTCATGCCGTCCCGTTTGTTCTAACATATCGGTCAGCGTTCCATGTACAGTCGTCCCGGAAAGCGGTCAGATATCATTGGCAACCTTTAGCTGACGTTCACAAGCAGATAGCTGCCCCTGTCCACAATATAGCCGCTTTGAGGGTACGCAGGAACCGCATTTTGCTGCACATAGGCAAGCGCCTCGTTACGCAGCACCGCATCGTAATGCAGGTTGATTTCATAGCCGCGGAAGTAGAAGATGTCATACAAATCATCCGCATAGTCATGCCAGAGCGGCGCTGTGTAGGCCCATTCCAACACCGATGTGCTGCTGGTCTGGATGATGGGGTTCTGCCTTACGTCCGTTTCCTCCGGATCCACCATGTTAAAGGGGACAAACAGCTTTTCATACAGCTTCCATTGCCAGTCCGCCGCATGGGGGCGGTTATACTGCCCGACCATGCCGGAAAGGCAAGGCTTTTGGCAGATCAGCACTACCGGTTTGCTCACGTCGTAGTCCTTTTGCGTGTCGTTGGCAATCTGGTCTACCATGGTCATTTCCTGCGAGGAGCGCACGGTGTTGAGCGTCAGGTAATAACTAAGCGTCTGCGCCTGATGGATACAGAGCAGGAACACAAGTGCGAAGCACGTATAGCGCACCCACTCCCGCTTGCGCCGCCAGAGCCAGTCGGTCAGGAGCAGCCCCGCAAAAGCCACAAAAGGCGCAAAAACCTGACATGTCCGGTACGGCGTTGCTTCCCCCTGCACAAGCGAAAGCACAATCAGCGACAGGAGCACGCCAAAGCCCGTCAGCAACAGGGCTGGGCGCTTGCGGTGGATCGCGGTTACCACCGTCCAGAAGCCGAAGCCCACGGTAGCTGCCAGCACCTCCGTAAGGGGCGTATACACAATGCTGTTAAGCAGGTACTTGTTTACAATGGAGAATTTCAGGCCCTTGAGCACGCGCATGAAGTCCCGCTCCAGCCAGAAAATCGCCGTGGCGCGGATGGTGTTGTTGGTTTCGGGAATCTGGAGCATCCAGAGGAGCGCTTTCCAGACCGCTTCCTTCAAGATCAGCGCCAGTACAAGCGCAGCCGCATAAAGCAAGCCCTGTTTCAGCACTGTGAGGAGTTTAGCCTCCTCCCCCTGCCCGAACACTACCTGAAGGGTAAGCGCGGCAAACACCAATAGTATATACACCGCCGCCAGGGATTCATAGGCGGATATAATACACATCAGCAGCAGCATCGCTGCGGTAAGCCCTCCCCAATGGGAAAGGCGCCGATGGCAAACATCCCATATCAACAGCGTTGCGACGGCCGCCAGCCAATACCCGCCCGCGATGCAGACATTGACGCCCGTGTACTCCCAGATTTCATGAATCAGTGGATAGGAAATAAACAGGCAGGCGAATATCGTATAGGACGGCATTGAAAACCGGTCGCCGGAGCAGCGGATAAAAAGAATGCAGCAGGTAATCGCCGCCAGGATCAGCATCGCAACAGCCAATACATCCGCCGTATAGGACCAGAGTGGCCCGCTGCTGATGAAGGGCGACAGCACCCGGTACCAAAGCGTCATGCCGAAACGACCGATGGAAAGCATCACATTGCCGCTGCCCACATAATGCTCGTCCCGCAGATCATCCATGCTGACAGCCTGATTGGTTGCCGCATACCCGTAGGATAAGATCGCCACAAACAGCACCGACAGCATGAACCATCTGTGTTTGAGGAACCGTTCCAGTTCGCGTCGATAGGTTTTCATCCCTGTACCCGCTCCTCTTCTTCCGGGTTTATCCTCTATTCAAGTTTACGTTCCGCACAGACCGCTTGCCGATTCAGCTCCGTTGTGTCGTTATGCGTGCTGGCCGGTCACGGCAGTTTGACAATCGTTTCCTTATGGAAATATCTTGACATTTCGTAGTTACGCCAATCGGTTGGGTTATCCCGCAGGTCATCAAAAAACAGGAGCGGAGGCACCGTCTGCCAGAACTCAGGCAATATGGGGTTGGGGTCGTCGCCGGCCAGTATTTCCATCCGATCCTGGATGACCATATCATAGGCAGCCGCATCTCCACTAAGCAGGGAGTGTACCGCGGATTCGCTGGTATAGCGCGTACGATCCCCGGTCATAAAACTGATGCCCACATCCGCTGCCAGCAGCAGCCCGCAAAGTGCCAGACAGGGAAGCGCAAGCCGGGGCCGCAGCGTTTGCAGCGCGTTTAACCACCGGTTGTGAGGGTACCGCCGCTTGAGCCGCCGCAAGCCGTCCTGCACGCTAAGCATGGCAAGGATGCAGGCCATCGTCCAGAGCAGGAAGCACAAATCCCTCGCCCTGCCCGGGCCTTTCCAGCTGATGGCGTACAGCGAAGGCACAAAGCCCGATACGTATACCAGCAGCATCAGCGCTGTGATAAGCGGAAGCACCCACCAGCGCGCGAACAATTTTGTTGTCGGCACAGCCCATAGGAGCACAAAAAGCGCCGCAAGGAAAAGGAGCAGTGGAACGCCCGTCCATTCCACAATATGATTCCAGCCCTCGATAAAGGCATGCGTCACGGCCCAAAGTGGGTTGGATTGCGGCGATTCCGCCTGCCGCACGGCGTTACCGGGTGCCAGCACATTCACGGCAAACCCGGTCAGCCCTGTCAGAAACACCGCAAGCAGCTGCCCTCGGGCAGGGTGTTTGCGCAGGAACTGGTACCCCAGCATCAGCGCCAGAATTTCCAGCGTTGTAAGCGCCGTTACGTAGTTGGAGCCCGAAAGCAGAACCGCCAGCATCAGGCTTGCCACCAGCAGCCACGGGTGGGCGCGTCCCTTTTCCCGGCGCTGATGCAAAACCAGCAAATTGGTAAGCTGCACCAGAAACAGCGCGTGAAAGAAGAAATAGTAGACCGAGCCGTTCCACCAGTAAAACGCCTCCACCGGCACAGGCATGCGCTGGAGGGTCATCAGACAGTATAGCGCCGCCAGACTGTCGGCCACGCGTTTGTCCACCTCCGGTAAAAACGCTTTCCAGACCCTGCGCAGCGAGGTAAAAACAGCCAATAGGTATGTGCCGACCAGGATAAAAAAGGAGGCCCAATAGCATCCCTCGCCAAAAATCGCGGGCTGCAACGCAAACAATGGCACCGCCGCATAGCTCCCCTGCCAGTTGCGGTAGGTAATGGCCGTTTGCTCCAGTGCCTTTTGCAACACGGTAAAAATTGAATGGGTTTCCACCCACGCCTGATGGGTCAGCACCCCGTAACGGAAATCGTCCACACTGCTGTGATTGTAAAACGCAATCCGCATCATGGGCAGGAGGCTGATCACCAGCAGCAGCAACAGGATGGCCCGCGTCCAGCCGAGCCGGCGTTTTCCGACCATCGGTAAAACCCTCCAAACAAACGCGCATACAGGCGCGGCATTGCGCATTTCAGTCCAGCTTCAGGGATTGCATAGGCACGGAATCGAGCCTGATTTACAAGGTCGGCCGGATCCTTCCTATTGCCAAAAATGCCCGCCTTTTTAACCGACCATCGATTCCATCGCCGTATGAACGATGTTCTTGCCCCGGTGCTTGGCTTCATACAGCGCAAGGTCGGCCTTGCGGAGAAGATCGGACAAAACACAGGCATCATTAACGCAGTAGGCAACCCCGATGCTGACGGTATAATGGATGGTGTGATCCAGATACTGGACGGCTCGCGCGGATACTGCCCGCCGAAGCGCTTCCGCCAGTGCGGCGGCTTCCTCCACCCCTGTCGGAAGGATCACCACAAACTCATCGCCGCCGAGGCGGCCCAGAAAGCGTTTGCCGGACAGCAGCGACTGTGCGACCTCCACAAAATCGCAGAGGATCACATCACCGGCCAGATGCCCACAGGTATCGTTGATGGACTTGAAATTGTCCAGATCGACAATCAGCGTGGATAGGATCGGAACCTGATCCGCTTCCTTCTGCAAATCCGCAAATGCGTTCACCAAACCTTCCCGGTTGTAGCTGCCGGTCAGGAAATCAATCTCCGCACGGATTTTTAACAGCGTGATATCCGTAAGCACCAGCACATAGCCGATCAGCTTGCCCCGGTTTGCTTCCAGCGCATGATACGCCAGCGCGATGTACTGATTGCGCTGCGCATTTTTCAACTCCTCCGGCAGATTGGCGGGGTTAAACTCGATCGGCTGACCGGCGTTGCCCGGCGTCAGGGATTGCATGATAGCGGCGCCCGGATGCAGCCGGTTCGCGGGCACCATGTTCTCCATCAGATCAGTAGCCCGGCGGTTGTACTCGATCACGGTTCCGTTTTGATCCACCACAATAATGCCCTGATCAATCACTTCAAAAACTTTGCTGAAGGCGGTAGGTGTTACCCCAATAAAACCCTGTTGAAAGACGGCATAGGAGAACAGCAGCAGGCATGGCAGGTTCAGCACCGGAATGGGAATGTTGATGCCCGCGCCGGTCAGCACTGTGGACTGTAAAAGCGCAACCAGTACGGTCAGCCCCATGCTTAGGGCAATCAGCCAGAGCGGGCGCCGCTGGCGGGCGGATACTTTGCGTGCAAAGGCGAGCAGCAAAGCGATGGCCAGCAGTTGAATGCAAAAATTAAACGCCACCAACGCGGAACCGATTTGGGTGGAGCGTACCACAACCGCCTGCGCCAACACGGCGTCGGGCTGCAACGATACGCTTTCGCGCATGATATGATGGGCCTGATCCGTAAAAATCAACAGCACCGAAGCGGTTTGCACAATGCTGATTGCAAACGCGAACTTTCGCATCCGTTTGTTGGCCGTATATTCAATGCTGAAATACAGCGTGCACAGCGGGGTAAGAAAAACGCCGATCTGCTGAATGTTCCGGCCCAGAAGTTTCCACTGAAAATCCGATGCGTTCAGTTCAATCAGGTTTCCGCCCACCCACACGGAGAAGAAAATGATGATTGCCAGAAAAGCGGGCATCCCGATGGTTTGCAGGTTTTTTGCCACGCGCATGGACAATGCGATCAGAATAAACATGGCGGCAATCAAGAGCAGATTTGTCAGCAGAGACATACGCAGCCTCCCCCATGAACAAGTGTGAACCCCCGATGGTCGGAAAATCGGCTGTCTGTTACAGACAGCCTGATAATGAACCGAATCTGGCAACCTCTTTGATGATACTATAGATGCATGGAAAACACAAACAGAAATCCACCGGCTGTTTTAGCCTGCGGGTGCCGTCTGCAAGCGCTTCCTGTTTTTCTAAGGTTCAAACTGCTTTATACGACAGTGAACCAGACTTGTCGGTTTGCATTGTCGCGGCTTTGCCGGGCCACGCCGTGCGCTGCAAGGTGCGATCCGCTTCGGCATATCTGCAATTTGAATGGAGGGGTGTGCTCATCGCCGGTCAAAAACAGCCGCAGAGCCTATCGTCCCAGCCTGTTTATGGTATAATTATGATTGCGTGATCTTCAGACAGCCTCGCAGAACGCGGTTGTCGCGTCCCTGCTGAAGAAAGTCGCCTTCCCTTTTAGTATCGCCCCCCGTTTACCAACTTTGAAAGTGAGTTGTCCTATGCAGCAGCATGCTTATAAAACAGCTCTGGTCGCCGTCAACGCACAGTACATCCACACCGGGCTTGGCGTTCGCTCCCTCGCGGCTTATGTGCGCCGGGAAACGGACACCGCGGTGGAAGTGCTGGAGTTGACCATCAACACCCCCCAGCAGGAGATTCTGGCGGCCCTGTACCGGAGCGAGGCCAACGTCTACCTGTTTTCCTGCTATATCTGGAATATCGAGCTGATCCTTCGCGTCGCCCGCAACCTGCGGCTGCTGCTGCCCGATGTGCAGATCGGGCTGGGCGGGCCGCAGGTTTCCTATCAGGGGCCAAAGATGCTGGATTCCGAGCCGGAAATTGATTTTATCGTAACCGGCGAAGGGGAAGCGACTGTTTGCGAGTTATTGAGTCTGCTCCGGAACGGAATATCGCTTGGTGCCTGCCGTGGCCTTGTAATCCGTGAGGGTGGGCGCCCGGTCGCCACCCCCACGCGACCACTCCTGCCCATGGACGCGTTACCCTTTACCTACCCTGATCTGGACACGTTGCAGCATCGCATCCTTTATTATGAAAGCATGCGTGGCTGCCCTTTTGCCTGCAGCTACTGCTCCTCCTCCATTGAGCGCGGCGTGCGGAAACGGTCGTTGCCGTTGGTGTTCGCAGATTTGGCTGTGTTTCTGGAACACCGGGTACCGCAGGTCAAGTTTGTGGATCGCACCTTCAACTGCGATAAAACGCACGCGCTGTCTATCTGGAAATGGCTGGCCGCGCACGATAACGGCGTGACCAACTTTCATTTCGAGCTTTCCGGCGAATTGCTGGATGAGGAGATGTTAAGCTTTCTCGCCGGGGTGCGCCCGCAGCTTTTTCAGTTTGAAATCGGCGTGCAATCCACCAACCCGTCCACACTGCGGGAAATCGACCGGCCCGCAAACCTGACGGTTCTTTTCAGCCGGGTAAAGCGGCTGCTGGAACCGGGCAATATCCATGTGCATCTGGATTTGATCGCCGGGCTCCCTTACGAAGGGTACGAGCGCTTTCAGGCTTCATTCAACGATGTGTTTGCCTGCAAGCCGCATCAACTGCAACTGGGCTTTTTGAAGGTGCTCCCGGGCTCCAAAATGGAGCGGATGGCACAGGCGTACGGGTTGCTTTACACGGCAAACGCCCCGTACGAGGTGCTGGAAACCCATTGGATCCGTTACCCCGAAATCCTTGCGCTGCAAGGGGTTGCCTCCATGGTACAGGTCTATTACAACAGTTTTCGCTACCAACATATCCTTCAGCATCTGGTGGCGCTGTTCCCGGACGCATTCACCTTTTTTCAGGCGCTGTCCAAGCATTATGAACAGGTCAGCGACGGCCGTCCGCTGAGCGATATGGCTTATTATGCCCTGCTGGAAAGCTTTGTGCGCTCGCAGGGGCTGGAGGTAACCGAAAAAATGCGGTGGCTTACGAAATTCGATCTTCTGCTGCATGAAAAACCGCACAAGCTGCCGGAGTGGATCGCTGTGGACGAATCCTCCGCCTACCGTGAGGCTATCCAGCGATTTTTCATGAATGCGGAGAATATTGCCGCCTACCTGCCCGAGTATGCGCAGGAAACCTCCCTGCGCGCCGAACGCACCGCACATCTGGAGGTTTTCCCCTTTCATCCGGAGAACGGTGCTGCGGGCAGAGTGGCGGTTGTGTTCAATTACCGCAGGCGGGATGTGACCGGCGCTGCCTGTTTCCATGCGATCCCGATCGAAGCGCTGATGCCCCCGCCCTCCACTCTTGCACCTGTGCGTCCATTGCCGGAAAAATAGCCCCGTGAAATATTCGGTTCCCGGTTGCATTTCAGAACAACGGGCAAGCGACTGTTACGGTTGGCTGGCGACACGTTTTCTCTCAATCCCATCGGCATGAAGTTCGCGCAACAGTAAATCTGCAACAACTGCCTCCGTTCGATATTGCTTTCCAAACAAAATCGGGCCCCTAAACAGCCCCCTATCTCTTTGTTTGTGCATTTGGTTGTCATTCTCCATCGAGGCAGGCAAGGCCTTTCATCCGCAAACCCAAGCTCAACAAGGGGATGCTCCGCCTGCATACTTCACGTATGTGCTGCTCTACACCTTTGTTCAAAGGGATATGTTTTTCAATCAATATAGAACGCCCCCGAACGCCTTGTGATGTACGCAGGCGTTCGGGGGCGTATGGGTTTTTATCCCAGTTCAGGCAAGCAGGTTCAGCGTTTGCGTTGGGTCAAGCCACATCGGGAGATGCGTGGTTTACGCCTCGCCCGGGAACTGCACGCCCCAGCTTTTCCGCAAGGCCGTCATGGCCTCTAGCACGGTCAGGGTATCGCTTTCCCGCAGGATATCACTGGTACGCAATCCAGCGCGCACGCAACGGTTCACTTCGCGGATTTCGTACTCAAAGCCGTTCACGTCAAAGGGAAATGCATACTCTGTGGTCGAACCGTCGTTTTTCCGTACGGTAAAGCCTTGCGCCATCTGGAAATCGTGCAGCACAATCTGCCCCAGCGTGCCTAAAACGGCCGCCTCACGGGGGACATCCATGCCGATGGAGGTCACAATGGCTGCCGAGCGCTCCATGGGGTATTCCAGTAGCACGGCGCTGAAATCATCCGTGCCCTGCTCATTCACATGCACGGAGGACGAAAAGCGTTGTGGCGCGGCATCGTACACCATATGCACAAAGCCCAGGTTGTAGATGCCGATATCCATCAGCGCCCCCGCGCCCAAATCAGCGGAAAGCTTTAGCTTGCCGCGATCCTGCGAGGAGGGGATAAACCCGTAATCGCTGCGGACGTGCCGCACATCGCCGATCTCCCCGGCAGCAAGCAGTTCCTGCATCTTGCGCAGCGCAGGCAGGAAACGGATCCAGAACGCTTCCATAATAAACAGTCCCTTTTGCCGGGCCAGCTCGTACAGGGGTTTCGCCTGTGCGGGGTTAAGGGCAAAGGGCTTTTCGCACAGCACATGCTTGCCGTTTTCCAACGCCAGCCGGGAATGTTCCGCATGGAAGCTGTTGGGCGTGGCAATATAAACCGCGTCTATCTCCGGATCGGCCATCATGGCTGCGTAAGTGCCGTAAGCGTGCGGCACGCCCATTTCCGTGGCAAACGCCCTGGCCGTCTCCTCGCTGCGCGAAGCAACGGCAAGCAGCATTTCGCCTTCCGCTTGCATTTGCTGTACGGTCTGCGCAAATTTGCGGGCGATTACGCCCGTTCCTAAAATTCCCCACTTCATGGTTTTACACGCTCCTTCTGCATTCTGCGCAATATCTTGTTCTTTTGAATATGGACAGCGGGTTGTAATTTGAAACATCCGCTTCCTTGCGTTGTGTTACGATACAAGCGCCTGCCCGGCATAGATCGCGCCCAGCCCCAGCAGGATGCTGGCCGCCACATACGCGAAGCCCCACACGCTCTGGCCGCCGCTCATCAGCCCGGCCGTTTCCAGCGCAAAGGTGGAAAACGTGGTAAAACCCCCGCAAAAACCGGTACGCAGGAAAGCGAACCAATCCGCGTGCCAAGCAATTTCCCGCTGCGCAATGCCGGCCAGAATACCAATCAGCAGCGAGCCGATCACATTAATCAACAGCGTCGCAAACGGGAAACCTGTCTTTCCGGAAAGCGGCAGCAAAGAAAGCGCATACCGGCACACGCTGCCCAAAAAGCCTCCCAGACCCACCAACAGAAAAACGCGCAATCCGTACCCTCCCGTTTATCCATTCCAGCAACCCGCCGCGGTAACGGCTATACCGTCTGTGCCGACGTCTGCCGCATGCCGCGCAGAAATACCTCCACCACCGACGGATCAAACTGTGTGCCCGCGCAACGTTCAATTTCGCCAAGCGCTTCCTCCCCGGGGATTGCCCGCCGGTACACACGATCCTGCGTCATGGCGTCGTAAGCGTCCGCCACAGTCAGGATGCGCGCGGGCAGCGGGATCTGCTCCCCGGCCAGTCGGGCAGGGTAGCCCTTTCCATCCCAGCGCTCATGGTGGTGCAGGATATACTCGGCAATGTGTTCCAACTCCGGTGTGGAGCGGGTGATGCGGTAACCGATTTCGGAATGTTTCTGCATCAGTTCCCATTCGTCGGCTTCCAGCGCTCCGGGTTTGTTCAAAATCCGGTCGTCCACGCCGACTTTCCCGATGTCGTGCAGCATGGAAAGCAGCATCAGATCGTCCAGCATATTAACGTCCAGCCCCATGATTTCGCCGATCATCCGGGTCAGGCATGTCAGGCGCTTGCCATGCTCCTCGGTTTCGTGGCTGCGGGCATACAGCGCCGCCATGATTGAAGCCAGGATCGCGTTGTGCGAGCTCTTCTGGTTTAACAGCTTTCGGTGGTTCAGGTGCTCCTCCGCTACGGTAATCAGCTGCTCAATCCCCTGCTCCGTATTGGTGCGCGTGCTCAGCCCGATGGACAGGTTCAGCTCGTAGTGATGGGCGCGGTCGCCCCGGTTGTATTGCTCCACGCGGTAGAAGAGCTGCTCCAGCAGCGCGGCGGCCTGCTCTTCCTTCGTATCGGGCAGCAGCAGCGTAAACTCATCGCCGCCGGTGCGGCAGAGAATATCGCGTTGCCGGAAGTTTTGCTTCAGCATCTGGGCAACATCGGCAATCAGCCGATCCCCTTCGGCGGCGCCAAACCCATTGTTGATCAGGCGCACCCCGTTGATGTCGCAGATGGCTACCGTGAGCGGTGCGCAGTCTTCGGCTTCCAGCCGCGTCTTTTCCTGATCGAGGCGATTGCGATTATAAAGCCCCGTGAGGAAATCGTGCTCGCTCATGTACTGCACCTGCGCCTCGCGGCGTTTCTGCTCGGAAATGTCAATCACAAGCCCTTCCATCGCCTCGGGCTTGCCGTTGTCGTCCAGGATGAACTGCCCCATTTCCAGCACCCATTTACGGGTACCGCCGCGGGTTAGGATTTCGTACTCATGGCGGAATGGCGTACGCTGGCTGAGCACTCGTTCCCACTCATTCCAAAGCAGTTCGCGATACTCTGGCGCAATCAGGTCGTTATAGGAAACTTCATGGTTGTTCAGCAAGCTTTCCGGCTTGTAGCCGGTCAACGCCTCGCAACCGGGGGACACGAACAGCATCGTCCAATTCCGGTCATACCGGCAGCGATAGGCAAGCCCCGGCAGGTGCGAGAGCAGCACACTCTTGCTGCGCTCGCTTTCCAGAAGCGCTTCCTCAATCCGTTTGCGGTGGGTGATATCTTCCAGAATGCACAGGTGCATCGGCTGCTCGTTGGGGATGGCGGAAAGCTTCCCGATGGTCATGTTGGTCCAGACCACGGAACCGTCCGGCCGCAAAAAGCGCTTTTCCATCGTATAACCGGGGATTTCCCCATCGCGGAAGCGCGTCACAAGCGCGACATCCTGCGCCAGATCATCCGGATGGGTAATTTCCATCCAGTTGGTTTTACGCAGCTCGTCATGGCTGCGGCCCAGGATTTCTTCAAACATCCGGTTGACACTGTACTGCACACGCGGCGAATCATACGTGGTTAAATGATCCGAGCCGATGGAAATGCCCACCGGTGCCTGATCGAACACGCTGTGAAACAGCCCCTCGTCCTCTTTGAGGCGAACGCTGAAGCAACGCAGAGACCGATTTTGCATCTGAATGCGCAATACCGCGACCGACAACAGAAAAACGCTCATACACAGGAGCAACACCGGGAAAATCCGTTTGCAGGTTGCCAGATACAATTCTCCGGCCTGAAAGCGAAGCCCCAGCACCGCGATAACCGATTGATCCGCCGGATTCACAATGGGCGTAAGGGTGCCCGGCTGCCAGTTCCAGATGCCGCGGGCGGAGCACTCCCGGATGGTCTGCCGCTGGGCAAACGCCTTCAGGATAGCCGCCTGCCAAAGGTCGGTTCCCTCCACCACCGAGGGGCCGGAGGTTACGCGCTCGCCGGAATCCATCAGGACAACCGGGCGGCCGTCCGCATCCAGCACCGAAAGGTAGGCATAACGGATATCCGGATTCGCGTCGGCCAGCCGTGCAAGGGTTTGCTGCACCGCCGCGGTTTGCGGATCGGCCGGATCCGCCTCCGGTTGAAGGGGAAGAACCGCCGCCGGATCCATCAACGCGCCCGCCGTTTCCCCCAGCACAAGCGTTTCCTGCATTTCCGCCGCAAACAGCCACCGCCAGGCGTGGTTAAGGGTTACGGAACAGGCAATCGCCAGCATGATGATCAGCACCAACCCCACATTGCGGGTGATCCGAAGGTTTTTCTCCAAAGCGGTATCGGTCTGTGCGCCTGCGGCGCCATGCATTTGCATGCTCGGAAACCTATCCCTTCTGGACGCTGGTACGGCAGCTGCCGGACAGTACCCGTCTGTGAATCCAAAGTGCGCGGCCGGGCCGTGCAGGGGAAGATGATATCCCGTGACGGTTGCATTACGGTTGGAACGAGTCGCTCATGCGTCGGTAGCGGAACAGTCGGCGCGCGGTGTGTGCAATGCGCCTCTGTGCGCGGGCACATGCAACCCCCGGTGCTGTGATTTACGGATAAAAGACGGGTGCTCATAGGGCTGAACATTCCCTTTGGAACGTCATGAGCACGGATCGCGGCCTGTTTCCTTTTTCCTTAAAGATACCGGGCTAACCCAAGAGATTGTACCGCATAATTATAACCGTTACGTATGTGACCGTCAATCCGTATTCATGAATTTGTGGGGTTCGCCACATCCGTCCTCCCGATTCAGGAAAGGCGCTTCTTAAAATCCGAATAGCCAAACGTATGCAGCGTTTGCAGGCGGCCCGGGCCTTCCCTGAGCACAATCGACGGCAGTCGCATGCCGTTGAAGGTATTGTTCTTGACCATGGTGTAGATGGCCATATCTTCCAGGATCAGCGGATCGCCCTCCTGAAGGGGCGCGTCAAAGGAATAGTCCCCAATCTGATCCCCCGCAAGGCAGGTAGGCCCGGCAAGGCGGCAGGTATACGGCTTTTCGCCGGGCTCCCCCGCGCCGCGCACCCGCGGGCGGTAGGGCATTTCCAGCACATCGGGCATGTGGCAGGCCGCGGACGCATCCACAATGGCAATGGGCATGCCGTTTTCCACCACATCCAGCACACGGGTTACCAGAAAGCCGGCGTCCAGCGCAACCGCCTCTCCCGGTTCCAGATAAACCTCTACGCCGTACCGTTTGCGGAAGGCACGGATTGCCTGCACCAGCCCGTCCCGGTCATACCCGGCGCGGGTGATGTGGTGGCCGCCGCCAAAGTTCACCCACCGAAGCCCCGGCAGCAGATCCCCAAAGCGGTTTTCCACCGCCGCGAGCGTTTCGACCAGCGCATCACAGCCCTGCTCGCACAAAGTATGAAAATGCAGCCCTTCCAACCCTTGCAGTGCCTCCGGCCGCAGTTGCGCGCGGGTGACCCCCAGCCGCGAATACGGCGCGCAGGGATCGTACAATCCATGCGTCTGGGTAGAGCACTCGGGGTTGATGCGCAGCCCGCAGCTGCGGCCCGCCGCCTGCGCACGGGGGGCGAACCGTTCCCACTGCCGCATGGAGTTAAACACAATGTGGCCGCAAAGCGCGGTCACATCGTCAAACTCTTCCTCCCGGTACGCGGTGGCGAAAATATGCGTTTCCCCGCCCATCTGTTCATGCCCCAGCCGCGCCTCATAGAGGCCGCTGGCCGTGGTGCCTGCCAGATAGCGCCCGATCAACGGATACAGCGCGTACAGCGAAAACGCCTTCTGCGCCAGCAGGATTTTACACCCCGCCACATCGGCCACGGCTTTTAACGTTTCCAGATTCCGGGTCAGCAGTTCCGTATCCACCACGTAGCAGGGCGTGGGCAGGGTTTGCAGGTCCCGATCCAGCGCGTCCATTAGTCCACCGGCGTGGGGTTGAAGGTTTCCACCCACGGCAGGCCCCAACGGTTGAGCGCATCCATAAACGGGTCGGGGTCAAACTCCTCCATGTTCCAGACGCCGGGCTTGTTCCAAACACCGTTCATCACCAGCATGGCGCCGATCATGGCAGGCACGCCGGTGGTGTAGCTGATGGCCTGGCTGCCCACCTCGCGGTAGCAGGCCTGGTGATCGCACACATTGTAAAGGCCGTAGGTCTTGGGTTTTCCATCCTTCACGCCGTTAAAAATGCAGCCAATGTTGGTTTTGCCAACCGTGCGGGGGCCGAGCGTGGCCGGGTCGGGCAGCACAGCTTTTAAGAATTGCAGGGGAATAATCTCTTTTCCCTCAAACAAAATCGGTTTGATGGAGGTCATGCCCACATCCTGCAGGCAGCGCAGGTGCGTCAGGTAGCTCTGCCCAAAGGTCATGAAGAAGCGGATGCGCCTAATCCCTTTCAGATGCAGCGCGAGGCTCTCGATTTCCTCATGGTGCAGCAGGTACATGTCCTTGGGGCCGATCTGGTCGAAATCATAGGTGCGCTTGATCTCCATCGGCTCGGTTTCCACCCATTTGCCATCCTGCCAGTAGCTGCCCTTGGCCGTCACTTCCCGGATGTTGATTTCCGGGTTAAAGTTGGTGGCAAAGGGATAGCCGTGGTCGCCGCCGTTGGCATCCAGAATGTCCAGCGTATGGATTTCATCAAACTGATGTTTTTGTGCGTAGGCGGCAAACACGTTGGTCACGCCCGGGTCAAACCCGCTGCCCAGCAACGCGCACAGCCCCGCCTCGCGGAAGCGCTCGCGGTACGCCCATTGCCAGCTGTATTCAAACTTGGCCGTTTCCGGCGGCTCGTAGTTGGCGGTATCCACATAATGCACACCGGCGGCCAGGCACGCGTCCATCACGCTTAAATCCTGATACGGCAGGGCGAGGTTAAGCACCACGTCCGGATGGAAATCCCGAATCAGCGCGGTCAGGGCAGGCACGTTGTCGGCATCCACCTGCGCGGTGTGGATGACCGTACGGCCGCCGCTCAGCTTCTGCTTGAGCGCGTCGCATTTGCTGATCGTGCGGCTGGCAATCAGGATTTCGCTGAACGCATCGCTGTTCTGGCAACACTTGTGGATAGCGACGGAGGCCACGCCTCCGCAGCCGATAATCATACATTTTCCCATGGTGGTCACGCTCCTTTGATTTGCAGAAGGATTTCCCGGATCAGTTTACAGGCCGTCGCGGTGGATACGCCGCTGGGATCGTCCCGGGGGGACAGCTCCACCAGATCGCAGCCGACCAGCTGTTGTGTGTGCAGCATGAGCAAGGCATCCAGCAGCTCGGTAAAACGGAGGCCGCCCGCCTCCGGCGTGCCGGTGCCGCAGCAGGCGGAAGGGTCCAGCACGTCCAGGTCCAGCGTCAGATACACCGGCTCGCCTTCCAGCGAACGCAGGGTTTCGGCCCACCCGTCCAGCGTAAAGGCATGCAGGTCGGTGTGCGCGCGGCCAAAGGCAAACTCCTCCCGCTCGCCGCTGCGGATGCCGAATTGGTGGATACGCCCGTCCCCCACCAGCTCCCAGGCGCGGCGCAGCACGCACGCGTGGGAAAGTGGCTCGCCCAGATAAGCCTCGCGCAGGTCGGTATGCGCGTCCAGATGCAGGATGTGCAGCCGCGGTGTTCGCCGGATGGCCGCACGCAGCGCCCCCAGCGACACCAGATGCTCGCCGCCCAGCAGAAAGGGAATCTTTCCGTCGGCAAGAATCTGCCCGGCGCAGGCTTCCACCGTCGCAAGCATTTGCGCGGGGCTTCCCGGCGCCAGTTCCAGATCGCCCGTATCGCAGACGCTTAACTCGCTCAGGTCGCGGTCGCAGTACGGCGAGTAGGTTTCGATGCCCACACTGTCCTGCCGGATGGCGGCCGGGCCAAAACGCGCGCCCGGCTTAAAGGAGGTGGTGCCGTCAAACGGCGCGCCGTAGAGCACCACGGCCGCGTCGGCGTATTCGGCATCGCAGCCCAGAAAGGTTTGCGTATTCTTAGACATCCGCATCGGGCGCAAGCATCTCCTTTACATAGGTCGGCAGGCAAAACGCGCCGACGTGCAGCTCCGGGTTGTAGTACCGGGTGGGGATGCGCAGCGCCTGCCAGGCATCCGCCTGCAAATCCCGCACAGGATGCACCCCGTTGGAGGCAAACCCGAACAGCCAATGCCCCGACGGGTAGGTGGGGATGTGCGCCTGATACACCATGCTGATTGGGAACACCTCCGCGATACGGCGGTGCGCGCTGCGCATGGCGCGCGCGTCCTCCTCATAGAAGGGGCTTTCATGCTGGTTAATCAGCGCGCCGCCCGGCGCCAGCGCGTTCAGGCAACTGCCGTAAAACTCGGTGGTAAACAACACCTCGCCCGGGCCGGAGGGGTCTGTGGAATCCACAAGGATCAGGTCGTAGGTTTCCCGCGTATGGCGCACAAAACGCAGCCCATCCTCAAAGCGCAGGTGCACGCGCGGGTCGTCAAAGCCGCAGGCGGTCTGCGGCAGATAGGTCTTGCAGACCTCCACCACACGCGGGTCGATCTCCACCACGTCAATGCATTCCAGCGAAGGGTAACGGCACAGCTCCCGCGCCGCGCCGCCGTCCCCTGCGCCAATCAGCAGCACCCGGCGCGCCTGCGGCAGCACGGCCATGGGCACGTGCACCAGCATTTCATGGTAAATAAACTCGTCCCGCTCGGTCAGCATCAGCACGCCGTCCAGCGTCAGGATGCGGCCGAACTGCGGCGTATCGTACACCGATATCTGCTGATAATCGCTTTGCTCGGCATGCAGCTGCCGGTTTACCCGGATGGAAAACTTCACATCCGGCGCGTGAAACTCGCTATACCACAGGTCATCCATCGCTTTTTCCCTCCGTTAACACATTCAGGCGGCTTACATCCATGCTTTCCGGGCCGGTCAGCAGGCAGCCCTTGGCCCGCGCGTAGCGGATGTATTCCACAATCGCGGGGGTGATGCGCTCCCCCGGCGCGAGGATCGGGATGCCGGGCGGGTAGCTCATCACAAACTCTCCGCACACGCAGCCCGCGCTTGCTTCCAGCGGCACGCTGCGTTTGGCGGCGTAAAACGCCTCCTGCGGGGTGGCCGCCACATCCGGGCTCAGGTACTCGCTGCGCGGCAGGGTGATGCGTTCCCGCCCGTACAGCCTGCGAATGTCGTACAGGGCGCTGATGAGCCTTTCCAGATCCTTGGCCTTATCCCCCAGCGACAGGTAAGCCAGAAAGTTTCCCAGATCGCCAAACTCCACCTGAATATCGTAGCGGTCGCGCAGCAGATCGTACACCTCCACGCCCGCCAGACCGATCTCCAGCGTGTTTACGGTCAGTTTGGTTTCGTCAAAGTCAAACACGCTGTCGCCGTTAATCAATTCACGTCCATAGGCATAATAGCCGCCCATCGCGTTGATTTCGGCGCGGGCGTACGCGGCGTGCCGCATTACCTTGGCGAAGGTTTCCTCCCCGTGCAGCGCCAGATTGCGCCGGGAAATGTCCAGGCTGGACAGCAGCAGGTAGGAGCCGCTGGTGGTCTGGGTTAGGTTGACGATCTGGCGCACATAATCGGCATTCACATTCGGCCCGCACAGGAGCACCGAGCTTTGCGTGAGCGATCCGCCGGATTTGTGCAGGCTTACGGCCGCCATGTCCGCGCCGGCCGCCATCGCGGCGGTCGGCAGCGCCTCGCTGAAATAGAAATGCGTGCCGTGTGCCTCATCCGCCAGCACCCGTATACCACGGGCGTGGGCCAGCTCTGCAATGGCGCGCACATCGGAGCAGATGCCGTAGTACGTGGGGTTGTTCAGGAGGATGGCCTTGGCTTCCGGGTGCGCCTCCATGGCGCGGCGAACCTCCGCAAGGCTCATGCCCAGCGCGACGCCCAGCCGCGCGTCCACCTGCGGGTTCAGGTACACCGGCACCGCGCCGCAGAGCACCAGCGCGTTAAGCGCGCTCTGGTGCACGTTGCGGGGCAGGATTACGCTGTCGCCGCGCTTGAGGGTAGCCAGCAGCATCGCCTGCACCGCCGAAGTGGTGCCCCCCACCATAAAGAAGGCCCTCGCCGCGCCAAACGCCTCGGCGGTCAGCGCCTCCGCCTCCCGGATCACGCTTACGGGGTGGCAGAGGTTGTCCAGCGGCTTCATGGAGTTGACGTCCACGCTCAGGCAGCGCTCGCCCAGAAAATCCGTAAGCGCACGGTTGCCGCGCCCACGCTTGTGCCCCGGCACGTCGAAGGGGACAATGCGCGCGGTGCGCACGGCGTCCAGCGCCTCCATCAGAGGCGCGCGGGTCTGATCCATCGGCGGGTCTCCCTTCAATAGACATTGGCACCGCTGAAGATTTCGATCATCTCCCGGCGCAGCGCGTTAGTAATCCCCAAACGAATCTTGGGCGCAATCTCATACACGTCGGCGTTAAACAGGTAGTTTTGCAGCACGATTTCCTTAATCAGCATCCGGGTGTGAAAGATGTTGGACTGGTACACGTTCACATCCACAGCATCGTACTTGCCCAGCGTTTCCGGGGCAATGTAATCCTGAATGGAGGTAATGCTGTGATCCATAAACAGCTTCTTACCGCTCACATCCCGGGTAAAACCGCGCACCCGGTAATCCAGCGTGATAATATCCGAATCGAAGCTGCCCAGCAGAAAATCCAGCGTCGAAAGCGGGGTAATCTCCCCGCAGGTGGATACGTCGATATCCACGCGAAAGGTGGCGATGGAGGTTTCCGGGTGGTATTCCGGGTAGGTGTGCACGGTCACATGGCTCTTGTCCAGATGGCCGACCACCGTTTCCCCCAGGCGTTTCTTTGCCATCGCCTCCTCGGCAATCAGGCAGGTAACGCTCGCGCCCTGCGGCTCATAATCCTGCCGGGAGATGTTCAGCACAATCGCGCCGATCATCCCCGTCAGCCGCTCCAGAATCGCGGTCAGCCGTTCGGCATTGTACTGCTCGTTGATGTAGGCGATATAATCGCGCTGCTCCCGCGCGGTTTTGGCATAACAGATGTCGTAAATATTAAAACTCAGGGATTTGGTCAGGTTGTTGAACCCGTACAGTTTCAGCTTCTGCTCCATGGCGACCCCTCCGCATGCAATTAAAAAGTGCGTCACAGCATACTGTGGCGCACCTTGCATTCACGGAACGGAAAGCCGGGCTTTGGGGGCGCAGGGGTCTGCCTGCGCCGGATGCGGGTGAAATCGCCCGCGCCTGGTACCGTTCAGAGTCTATACAGTAAGAACTTACTTTTACTACTCTTTTTGACCGTTTTACAAGCGTGTACCCAAGTACACTTGGTTATGAAGTAACCAACTGGCTATTCAGTAGCCAACTCATAAAATTTGCGCTTGCGCGCAATCAAACGTGCGGCGTTGCCCGCACTCGGCAGTTGACCCGGCTGTCCGTATGGCCTTTGCCCGCCCGTGTGGGCGGATGGGTCTGTAAGTTCTTGCCGCCTGAACGGCCAGAAACGGGTGTATCATAATATGAAACGGAACATTTGTCAATCAATTTTCGAAAATTGTACGGTTTATGCCCGTTTCTTCCATGCAGGCAGGTGCAACCCTGTTTGGTTGACAATCAGCATGGCTATGCTATACTTCAACGGGGTTCATGCCTGCCGGGTCGTACGGCGGCGAACCCTCCCCCCGCTTTCATTGCAGTATCGATACTTTACCCCGTTTGATATCCTTGATAACGGACAAACCGGAACACCAGCGCCCGCCGTTTCGCACGGATAGACCATAAACCCGGTCGCCTGTATATACCCGGAAAAGGAGCGGATCGTCATGCGCATCAGACCCTCCCTTTGGGTAGCGCTTTTCTTTGTGGCGCTAACCCTGATCGGCATATGGACCGCGGCGGATTACGGCCTGCCCTGCGACGAACCCTCCGAGCAGGTCATCCTGCGGGAAAACCTGATGGAATATGCGCTGCGTCTGCAGGGGCCGGAGAGCGCTGCCGTGCAGGCTTACCGGGCTGCTGGGGTGCAGCCCATCTCCGAGAGCATTGAGCGCGATCACGGGCAGAGCGCCTATTACGCGGCCGCGCCCCTGCTCAAACTGGAACAGCGCGATCCCGCCCGGATGACCACCCTCTGGCATCAGTATACCTGGCTCTGGTTCATGGTGGGGGCCTATGCCCTATACGCGATTGCCCGCTCGCTGGGCATGCGCCGCTGGGTTGCCTGTGCAGCGGCGCTGTTTCTGGTACTGGCGCCGCGCTTTTTTGCCGAGGGACACTACAATAATAAGGATGTCGTGCTGCTCGCGCTGGTGTTATGGACGTTTGCTTCCGCCATGCGGCTGGCGCGCAAGCCCGGCTTTGCCAACGCGCTCTGGTTCGGGCTGGCGGGCGCGATGGCTACCAATACCAAAATTGTGGGTTTTTTTGCCTGGGGGCTGGCGGGGTTGGCCGTGTTCGCCACGTTGGGCGGCCGCCGCGCGCTTACCCCCCGCATCTGGCGCGCCGCACTGTACGCGCTGGGCGGGTTCGCCCTGTTTTATGCACTGCTGACCCCCGCGCTTTGGGCTGATCCGTTGGGGTACTTCCCCTATGTGCTTGCCAACGCCTCCGGATTTACCCGCTGGACGGGGGTTGTGCTGTACCGGGGCGCACTGTACGACCCGGCCCACGGGCTGCCGCTGCCGCACAGTTACCTGCCGGTCATGATCGCGCTGACCCTCCCGCTTGGGACGCTGCTCTTCGCTGTGGCAGGACAGGTGCGGGCATTGCGCCTTTGCCTTCGGCGAGACACGCGTTGGCCGTTTCTGTGCGCCTTCACGCTTTTGTGGCTGGTTCCGGTTGCCTATGTGGTGGCGCGGCAGCCGTTGCTTTATAATGGTTGGCGGCACTTCTACTTTGTGTTTGCGGGCATTGCGGTGCTTGCGGCGCTTGGGCTGGAAGGGATATGGCTTGCATTTGCCCGTAAGCGCACACGCAAGGTGATCGCCGCAGCGGCGCTGGCAGCCATGTTTGCGGTGCAGGCCGTCGGCCTAGTCACACAGCATCCGTATCAGTATGCGTATTACAACATTCTGGCTGGGGATGTGCAAACCCGCTTCGAGCTGGATTACTGGGATGTGAGCACGGTTAACGCCATGCGAAAGCTGTGCACTCTCGCCGCAGAAGGCAGCACGGCCGAGCCCCTGCTGCTGGGCAGCCGCGACACGATTAGCGATTTTGGCGTCCAGCACGGTTATGCGGTGCTGACTGCCGCCGAGCGCGACAGGTTGCAGATCACCGCCGCCCCTGACGCCCCTTACCTTTTCTATAACGCAACCTATGCCCAGCTGTACGGCGTTGATGCGCCGGAGGGCTACCATGTGCTGTTCACGCTGCAGGGCTACGGCAGCACGCTTTGCACCGTGTATGAACAGGATCGGCAAAATTGAGACAGCACTTGTGTTTTCGCTCTGTTTCGGCTACAATGGGGCGGATTAAAGTGAATCGCGGAGGCATAGGCTCATGAAACGCGCCCGCAAGCATAACGGTTTGGTGCAAACAATGCTGGAAATCACAGGGAACCAACGGGCTTGCCTGTGGACCGAACCCTTGTGGGGCATCCCTTACAACCTGTATGTGCCTTTTGTATCGGTGTACATGGCGGCACTGGGCGTATCCCCGATGCAGATCGGGCTGATCAACACCCTGTTTTTGATATCCCAGCTGGTTTGGGCCCTGCTCAGCGGGGTGCTTACGGATAAGCTGGGGCGTCGCCTGACGACGTTCTTATTTGATCTGGTTTGCTGGAGCGTGCCCACACTATTATGGATGCTGGCACAGGATGTGCGCTGGTTTGCGGTTGCGGTGCTGTTTAACGGCGCGTGGCGGGTGACCGATACCGCGTGGGGGCTGCTGCTGATTGAGGATGTCGGGGAGAGCAAACTGGTGCATCTGTATTCCATGATGCAGATTGCCGGTTTGCTGGCGGGCTTCTTTGCCCCGATCGCCTACGTTTTTGTGCAGCGCTACGGCATGGTGCCGACCGTGCGGGTGCTGTATGGGCTGGCATTTGTGATGATGACCAGCAAATTTGTCATCCTGTTCCTGACAACGCGGGAAACGACCGTCGGCCTGCGCCGGATGCAGGAAAGCCGCAGCGAGAGCCTGCTGGGGCGGCTTTGGAACAGCCGTCAGGTGTTGCGGCAGCTGATCTACGACCGGCGCTCCATGATTACCGTGTTGCTGATCGCCTGCTTTACGGGTTTCCGTGGAATCAACGACGCTTTCTGGCCGCTGCTGGTTACCGAAAAGCTCGGCATCGCGGCGGAGAATCTTTCTTTGTTTTATACGGTAAAAACTTTGCTGATGCTGGGCTGCTATTTTTGGATTGTGCCCCGGCTGGATCTGCGGCGCTTCCGCAACCCGGTGCTGACGGGGTTTGTGTTGTTTGCAGCGCAGGAAGTGCTGATGCTGGTAATGCCCGTGGGCGCTTACTGGCTGGTTATGGGCAGCGTTGTGTTACAGGCGTTTGCGCTCAGCCTGCTTACGCCGCTGACCACGTCGCTGCAGATGGTCAACATCGAGCGGGAGGAGCGGGCGCGCCTGCTCGGCTTCTTCTACGCGCTTTGCATGCTGATTACCTCCCCGCTGAGCACCATCGCCGGAGCCCTTGCGGAATGGAACCCCGCCATGCCGTTTGCCCTGAACCTGGCATTGACGCTCGCGGCGGTTTACCTGACGGTACTGCTCTGGCGCATGGGGCTGCCGGACGACGAATGTGCCGTTGCCGAGACGCCCCCCGCCCCGTAAAGCCAAAACCATGCGCGTACCCAGCCGTTCGCCCGCATTCCTCATCCATCGCAGGGAGAGTGGTTCATGATGCTTCAAAACCTCGGGTTTGCCCTTATCTTCGGCATCATGATGTTCATCTGGACGTTTGTGTTTCTCAACCGCAGCCACGATCAGCTGAATCAGGCTTTTCTGTCCTTTCTGAGCATCCTGCTGTTATGGATGGTTCTGAGTGTAAGCGTGGACAATGCCGACGTTTCCTTCATTGCACTTGCGCTGAAAACGGTCTACTGGCTCAGTATGCTTTGCATATCGCTTTTTTGCATGCTTTTTGTCTACCGGCTGGTCGCTCGGCCGCTGGATCGCTGGTTCCACCTGCTGGTAGCCGTAAACATGCTGATGATCGGCGTCCGTTATCTGTACCCCATCGATTATGCGGACCCCACCTTCTGGCGGCTTTCCGATCCGGTAATGGCGCCGCTGATGTCCCTGACCTTCTGCCTGCCGGTATTCTATTCCCTGGTGCTGATGATACGGCGCTACCGCAGTTTGCACGAGCCGCGCAAGAAGGCGCAATTCCGCACCATTTTCTGGGGCATCGCCTTTGCCTGTTTGACCAGCGTCGGCTCGGAGTACCTGATCCCCACCGTTTTTCATTTGAACCTACATTTGCGGGTGATGTTTGTAGCTGTGCTGATTTTCGTGATCGCCGTTTTCCTGTCGATCATGAAATACCGGCTGCTCAACATCCAGTCGGAATACTTGTTTCGCAAACTGTTCCTGAACGCCTGCGACGGTACGGTCATCATCGGCCGCAATGCCTGCATCATCAGCATCAACCACATTGCGCGCGAAATATTGCAGAACGACCAGCTGGATGCGGGCGATCGGATTACGGATTATATCCCCGGCTATCAGTTTGACGCCAACTACCGCCAGCAGGAGCAATCCATGATGCGCGGCGGCCGGGAGCAAATCCTTTCCCTGACGCAGTACCCCATTGATACCGACGATCGCGGTTTTGCGAAATTGCTGACCATTACCGATGTAACGGAGAGCCGGCGCGACCAGCGGCAGGAACTGGAAGAGTGGATGGAGAGCAGTTACCTGGACCCGTTGACGGGGCTGTTTAACAAGCGATACCTGCATGAGCGCTTCGGGAATAAGGAATGCCCACAGGGGCTTATACTGCTGTTCCTGGATGTGGATGATTTTCGCCAGATCAATGAACAGTACGGCCATATGGCCGGGGATCAGGTGTTGCGCCGCATCGGGCAATGTATGCGCGGCGTGCTGCGAAGCGATACCACGGCCGTCCGGTTTGGGGGCGACGAGTTTATTGTGTTTCTGGAGGGGACGCCTTCCGACACTGCCTGCCTGATTGGGGAACGCCTCCGCTCTGCCGTCGAGAGCCTGACATTCCCTTCCGTGGCCGATGGATTGCGCTGCACCGTCAGCATCGGGATGATTGCCGGCAATGCCACGCTGGACCGTTTGCTCCAAATGGCCGATCAGGCCATGTACCAATCCAAGCGTGAGGGCAAAAACCGGGTCACCCGTTTTGCACCGGAAATGGAAGCTGCGAATGGAGTACCGCAGCCCTCGCTTGACAAGATGCCGTAACAGTGTATTGATAACATTCTTGCACTTACGCGAACGCGGAACCGATCCTGTAATCGCAGTTTTTCTCCTGTCGATAAATGTTGAAACATATCGATTTTGCTCTTGACACACACCGCGTTCCATGGTAAGATTCTATCCGTGCTCAAAATGAGCTGCCTGGGTGTGGCGCAGTTTGGTAGCGTGCTTGAATGGGGTTCAAGAGGTCGCAAGTTCGAATCTTGTCACCCAGACCAGAGAAAACCTCGGAAACATTAGGTTTCCGGGGTTTTCACGTTGTTATTAATTTTTTGTAGACTATCCTGTCTGCCAAATCAATCTCCAATTCGTATTTTAACTCATGTGACTATTAACAAAACGTTTGTTCTTATGGAATAATCTTACTTCTATGGTATAATATAAAAAAAATATGAAAGTCAGGGAATGAATCAATGTATAAAACTCGTAATACAATAAATAAAACTATTTGAGGTGAATACCATTAATAGTTTATTATGAAATATAAACTATTTATTATCAATCTTCTATATTTGTTCTAAGATTATATCAATTTGTAAGGATGATTAAAATGGACGAAACGCCTTCGGTAAAAGTGTTCACAAATATTATAGCAACAGTCGCTTCGGTGATAGCGATAATGACAGGAGTGTTACATTCCGAGCCATTTCTGCGTTGGATTATCATTTCAATATGTATTCTTATTGTAATTACGATTTTATTCTTACACTATTGTTCGCAAAAGAAAGTAATATACTTATTTATTATCATTGGTGTGCTTATCATTGCTTTTTTATGGAGCGTTATCCCACAAATAATGAATGCATCGGCTACCTCGGGATTTGCTACAACATCTTCTCCGCCATCCCCAACGACTCCTACACCATCTCCAACGACTCCTACACCATCTCCAACGACTCCCACTCCATCTCCAACGACTCCTACACCATCTCCAACGAATCCCACTCCATCTCCAACGAATCCCAATCCAACACCATCCCCTGCTCCAAAAATCAGTTCAATGTTAAAAAAGTGGACACGCAGTGAAGGATATAATTACGTATATTGGGGGTACAAGCAAGATAAGAGTCCAATCTTGTGGCGTATTCTATCGACAGATCCAAAGTGTGCGATTCTTTTATCGGAGAAAATTCTAACATCCAGGCAATTTGATAAAGATTCTTCGAATTGGGGAACCTCTTCGCTTTGCAAATGGTTGAATACAGATTTTTTGAATCAAACGTTTAGCGAGAAGGAAATTGAGTTACTTAGACAACTGGATGGTAATAATCTGGTAACCATTCCAACAAAAAACGACTTGATGAATTATGAGTATGGTTTTACAAGTGAATCAACGGATATTAACCGTGCCACAGGCGCAGACAGTGGATTTGATAACACTACTCTTGATTTTGATGAAAATAACTTGGCATCCTATTTTACCAGAACGCCTTGGGGTGACCAAACTGTTTCAATTGTTAAATCTACTGGAACGCTAGGAGTTAATTTTGTAATGCGAAAAGGCATTGGTATCAGGCCAATGATTGGGGTTGATGCGGAGAATCTATTCTATGTATCGGGTGCTGGAACAAAAGACAATCCATATATTGTCACTGTCAGTCAGGAATAACTTCCACATACACAATATATACGCACCGTGGTGTGTTCATGCACATGTTCCTTATTACATTTTAATTTAAGTATAAAAGTGATTATAAGTTATGATGGTTTTGTTCAGGATTGTTTAGTTTGCCATAAAATAAAGCAGTTTCTCTATTCCAACACTGCGACGATCTCATCATTTTAGCACTAAGCATATTTCCCGTGGTATAAAAGCAGCACTCCCCTGCGTTTCCATCTTGACACCCCGAAAGCCCTTTGTTAAGATAAAGGCAGAAAAACCCAGTCCTGTTTCACAAACTGCATACTGTTACAAGGAAGGTAGGATCAGAATGGGAAAGAAGTGGGTCGCTATCCTTTGTGGACTGATGCTATTGGTGCCCTCCTTCGCATCCGCCTGCACAACCATCATCGTGGGCCGTGGGGTCAGCGCCGACGGTTCCTTCATTTTCGGCCGCACGGACGATACGCATACCATCGGTAAGGAGCAGATCGTCAGCGTTCCAGCGCAAACGACCGCAACCCCCGTTCTGTTCAAGGATGAATATAACGGGTTTACCATGGAACTGCCGCTGGAAAGCTGCCAGTATGTCATGACGCCGAGGGCGGAAAGCGTGCATACCGGCATCTGGGCGGAAAGCGCGCTAAACGAATACCATGTGGCCATCTCCGCGACCGAAACGCTCATCGCCAAGCCGGAGGCACTGGAGGCAGACCCCTATGTGTTGAACGGCATTGCGGAATCGAACATCCCCACGCTGGTAATCCCCTATGTGAAAACCGCCGTCGAAGGCATCCGCCGTTTGGGCGCGCTGGTGAGCGAATACGGCAGCGCGGAAAGCAACGGTGTGGTGATTGCCGACCCCAGCGAGGCGTGGTACATTGAAATTTATACCGGCCATCAGTGGCTGGCTATCAAACTCCCCGACGATCAGGTAGCCGTGATTCCCAACGCCGCGGTGCTCGGCTGTGTGGATCTCAGCGATCAGGATCATGTGATTGCTTCGCCAAACTTCTGGGAGCTGGCCAAGGAGCACAAGTTCCTGGTGGAAAGCGACGGCAAACCGCACGCCGCGAAAACCTACGGCGCAGACCGTCTTGATGCGAAATACCTGAACGGCTGCCAGTACCGGTTCTGGGGCGCGCGCCACTTCCTGGCGCCTTCGCAAACCGGCGATATCGACCTGACTGCCTACTACGACGCCTTCTTTGTGCCCGATCAGAAAGTCTCCCTTGCCGATTGCATGGAGGTCATGCGTTACCGGTATGAGGATACGCCTTATAATTCCAACACCAACCGCCAGTGCCGCCCCATCGGGGTTAATTATACGGAGGCGGCGCACCTCTTCTGGCTGCGTAAAAACCTGCCGATCGTGGAATGGGTTGCGCTGGCCAACCCGGAGTTCAGCGTATTCCTGCCGCTGTACGGCAACCTGACCTCCACCCCGGAAGCCTACACAAGGGATACGCTCACAAATACCTCGGACGTTGCCTATGATTGCTTCCGCCGCCTGTCCAACCTGTGCGTGGAAGATCGCCAGCGCTACGGCACCGCGGTGCGCGCCTATTGGAAGGCAATGGAGACGCAGCTGATCGGCGATATGACCGCCATGGATCAGGCTTATCTGGACTCCGGCAAAGACGGTGATACGGCAGCCAAGTTGTTTGCCGCGATTGCCGATAAGGCGCTGGATGCCTCCCAGCAGATGTTCGATCAGGTGATCGACCAGCGAATCCACCATATGGCCTATACGCAGGACGATTTTATGGACCGGTATCAGGACCCGTAAGAGAAGTTCCACTGAAGCCTGCCCATCCCGGAACCCAGGTGATGATTCCCCCTGCGTTTACGCCGTCGTAGCCGGGTAAGCGCATCTCCCCCTTGGAACAAAACAAGCAAACAACACTCACTATGGCAGGGTTGCCCTGCAGCCGACAGGCTCAGGGCAACCCTGCCTGTTAAACGCAGAAGCACAGCAGGCATTGCCTTCTTCCGGGGTTTGAGTGCTAAAGGGATGAACGCGGCCGATCATTGTAACGCCGCATATGAAAATACCCCACAGTGGGTACGGGAAACCAGCAGGTAAGCGACAGGGTAATCATTGAAGGCTGGGTGCTCGATTCTGCGCTCCAAAGCATGCCGCTGCCATTTTGCTGTGAGGCAAGCGAACCGGCCGAGGAGCGTGCAAACGAACGGCTATCTCAAATGACTGGTTTTTGTCGGCTTTGTTCACCCTGAGGTAAACTGTTTCAGAGCAATCTGTTCTGACACCCTTGTTGCGAATCCAGTTATCAATTTGCCGAATCTCCCCCATTCCGATTCAGGATCGCCTTTGCTATCCGAATATTCCTGTTGCCGGAAGCCTTCCATGGCTGCAAAGGATGCAAAAATCGCCGGATCATCGATTCCAAAAAGGAAATATATCATTCTGGTTGTAGAATAGTTGACAATCATAAATACGATTGTTTATAATGCAAAACGTTACTTTATTACTAGGAGGTACTCTCTCTTGAAAAAGCTGTTTGCTCTACTTCTGGCCCTTGTGCTCGTGTTCCCGGTGTTCACCGCTGTTGCCGAAACGGCGACCGGCTCGGATGTAGTCGAGGTTCCCGCCGTGGAAAACGGCACTGTGGTGCCCTTCGCGGATCACAATTTCCAGATTACGCTGCCTTCCGACTGGAATGTGCTGGAAGTAACCGAAGACCAGGCTGCGACCGGTATCTTCTTCAACTGCGCCAACCCGGAGGGCACCCGCTCCTTCACCATTGCTTACTCCGAGTTTGAAACCGCCACCGACATCCAGTCCGTGGCCGAAGCGCTGGCGACCACCTACGAAAACGTGCAGCTGCTGACCATCAACGATATTCCTGTTGTCAGCTATGTGATGAGCGAGAACGATGTGATGAGCATTGCGACGCTGAACGCCAGCGGCATCGGCATGTACCAGTTCGTGTTCTACCCCGCGTCCGATGCGGAGTACGTCACGCTGGCCGAACAGATCGCGGCTTCGATTAACACCATCGAGTAAATCCATCGCGGATTTTGGGCTTGAGCCTTCGGGGGTGCGCAATGCGCACCCCCTCTTCTTCATCATTTTATCTGATGTAACCCATCGTTAGCGGCATTTTCTGAGGATGCGCGGCCTTCCACGTTTTCGTACGGCGGTGTCTCCTTTTTCGACGTGTTGCAAAAAATCTGTTATCGGTCATTGTACTGATGGGAAAATATTGCTATAATGAGCGCAATCAAAAGGAATGAGGTGGCCTATGAAAGAAAACTCCTTAAAAGACCGTGCCTACAACATCATCAAGGAGAAAATCGTAAGCTGTGAATATGCGCCGACCTCCTTCCTGATCGAAAGCGAGCTGATCGATCAGATCGGCGCAAGCCGGACGCCCATCCGGGAAGCCCTGAACAAGCTGGAGCAGGAGAACCTGGTACGCATCCTCCCCAAGCGAGGGGTGCAGGTATGCGAGATTACCATGAGCACGGTAAACGACATTTTCGAAGTACGTATGTTGATGGAACCCTACGTGATCCTCAACTACGCCCATCGGATCGAGCGGGATGTGCTGGAGCAGGAGCGCAACCGCATCTGTGAGAGCGAATCCCTCTACACCAGCTCCGCCGGGTATGCGCTGGACAACGACCTGCACCAGTTGCTGATAAACGCCAGCCAGAACGCCTACCTGATCGACACCATGAACCAGATTTTTGTACAGAACCATCGCCTGCGCATCCTGTCCGGCATCAAGGTCAAGAGCCGTAACGAGCTGACGAAGGCGGAACATATCCAGATTTTCGATTGCCTCCTGGCCGGCGACATTAAGGGTGCGGAAAAAGCCATGCGCCTGCACCTGACCAACTCGCGGCAAGCTGCGGTAGACGCGATGTCCACAGGCAATAATCTGCCGCGCAGCGCGCAGTACTGGGGCAGGTCGCCGAAAAAACTCCCGGTAAAAGGTGTAAAAGGGTCTTGACACCCGCGTGATCCATGGGTATAATGGGCGCAAATAGATGCATCTAAAACCTTTGGAATGTGTACCCTAAGATGTATACGACATGTATACATCATAACACCATAAAGGAGGAACCAAATCCCATGAAAAAACGCTCCCTGCTCGCTCTCGCACTGGTTTTTGCCCTCTGCCTGTCGCTTACCACGTTCGGCGTCGCCGTTGCCGAAGGCCCCAAAGCCGTGAAGAACCCCTATACCGACACCCTCAAGATCGGCTTCATCATCGACAACATCGGCCACCCCGTCGGCAACGCCTGGAAAGTGGGCGCGGAAGAAGAAGTCGCCGCCTACCCCAACATCACGCTGCAGTGCTTTGACGGCAAGAGCTCCGCGGAGACGGAAATTCAGCAGATGACCGACCTCATCAACCAGAAGTACGACGGCATCCTGCTGCAGGCTACCGACAGCGCCGCGCTGGCCGCTTCCGTCCGTGAAGCCGAAGCCGCCGGCATCCCCGTGATCACCCTGAACCTGGACGCGGATACCCCCCACACGGCGCTGGTCGCCATGGTAGACTATGAAGCCGGCCGCATGGTTGCGCAGGCGATTGCCAAGAGCATCAACGATACCGGTAACGTGCTGATCATCCAGGCCACGCCGGGCGCCAGCCGCGGCATCAACCTGGAAGCCGGCTTCGAAGACGAGCTCAAGAACCATCCCGGCATCACGCTGCTGGACAAGCAAAGCGGCGAGTGGCTGACCGAGAAGGCCAACGAAGTCATGCGCGATTTCATGACCAAGTATGACAAGATCGACGGCGTGTTCTGCGAGAACGATGCCATGGCCGAAGGCGCCTCTCAGGCTGCCGAGGCGATGGGCCGCCTGGGCGAGATGGTAATCTGGGGCGCCGACGGCGAGTCCAAGGCTCTGGAATACATCGAGCAGGGCAAAATGACCGGCACTATCTACACCAACTGCTTTGACCAGGGCAAGACTGCGTTCCGGCTGATGCTGTACGCACTCAACTCGGAAATCCAGCCCAGCACCTTCACCGCCACGCCGGTTGTGAAGATGAGCCCCATCGTAGCCACCAAGGATAACCTGGACCTGATCCCCGCCAGCATCCGCTGGTAAGGTTCGGACTACGGCGTACAGGGCTGTCTCAATGGGCAAGGTTGAGGCAGCCCTCTCTTTCATGCTTTGTTGGAGGGGGCATTGGCTTTGAGACAGGAAAACATCCGGCGGCTGATATCACTTTGCCTGCTGGCTATGCTGATTGCGGTTTTTAGCCTGACGAGCGATTATTTTCTGACGCCGCAAAACATCTTTGCGTTCCTGCGGGACGCGTCCGTTACCGGCATTCTGGCCGTAGGCGTGACCTTTGTCATTATCACGGCCGGTATTGATCTTTCCACCG
The DNA here is from genome assembly GCA_963666755.2 of Candidatus Limiplasma sp. Lineage (GTDB taxonomy): Bacteria > Bacillota > Clostridia > Christensenellales > Aristaeellaceae > CAXXOK01. The sequence continues at coordinate 1,011,319 of CAXXGW010000009.1, read as the reverse complement.
GCGCGCTATCCGCGCTGGCAGCCATGGCGATGGCCAATTTCCTGTTTTACCTGCCCGGCGTGCCGGTGTGGGCCGTCTGCCTTCTCTCCGTGCTGATCGGCGCATTAGGCGGCTACATGAACGGGATGGTCATCACGCGGTTGCATCTGCCTGATTTTATCGCCACGTTGGCCGGGCAGGGGATTTTTCGCGGCCTCACGATGTTGTTTGCCATCCGTGTGGCCGGCCGCATCCGCAATCAGGTGATCAAAAGCAACACCTTCTTGCAGCTCAGCGGCAACCTCGACGGCCTTTTCTATGTCACAATCGTGTTCTTCGCCATGGTCGTCATTGGGCAGTTGCTGCTCAAGAAGACCAAATACGGCGTTTATACCTATGCGACGGGCGCCAGCCGTAAATCGGCGGACCTGTCGGGCATCAACACCGCGCGCATCAAATTGCTGGCTTATGTATTTTCGGGCATTTGCTGCGGCATCGCCGCCATTTTCCTGCTGGCGCGCACCGGCGCGGCCACGGTGGAGCTCGGCACAGGGCTGGAGTTTGACGTGATCGCCGCCGTGGTGGTGGGCGGCTGCGCTTTCAGCGGCGGCCGCGGCGACGTGGTCGGCAGCATGATCGGCGCGCTGTTTATGGCGGTGCTCACCAACGGCATCTACAAGTACAATTTGGGTAGCGAGTACCACGTCATTATCAAAGGTGTGGTCATTATCGTGATGGTGCTGTTTGACGCGCTGTACCAGCGTTATCTGGAAAAAAAGGTGCAGGATTCGAAAAAGCGGCTCCTGGCCGGCGAGGGGGAAACGGCAGCATGAGCGAAACAGTTTTGCTGAGCGCCAAGGACATCTATAAAAGTTTTGCGAATGTGCCGGTTCTCAAAGGCGTCAATCTGGAAGTCCGCGCTGGCGAGGTGCACGCCCTGATGGGCGAAAACGGAGCCGGGAAATCCACGCTGATTAAAATCCTGATGGGTGTTTACCCCAAGGACAGCGGCGAGGTTCTGTTCCGCGGGCAGGAAGTGGAAATCAACAGCCGCTCCGAAGCGCAAAAGCTTGGGTTGGCCGTCATCTATCAGGAACTTAGCCTGATCCCGACGCTAACGGTCATGCAGAACATCTTGCTGGGGCAGGAGCCGCAACACTGCGGGTTGCTGGATTCGCGCCGGATGCGCAAATGCGCCACCGACCTGATGGATCGCTACAACCTGCACCTGAATCTGGACGATGTGGTGGAAAACCTGAGCATCGCCCAGCAGCAGACGGTGGAAATCCTCAAGGCGCTCACATCCGAGGCGCCGCTGATCGTGATGGACGAACCCACCGCCTCGCTGAGCGCATCGGAAAGCGAGAGCCTGTTTGCCATTATCCGCAACCTGCGGGAGAAGGGCGTCGGCATCCTCTACATCACCCACCGGTTGGAAGAAGTGTATCTGCTCGCGGATCGGCTGACCATCCTGCGCGACGGAAAGAACGTCGCCGTAGTGGAAAAATGCCACTTCGACCCCAACGAAGTGATTCGGATGATGATTGGCAAAGACCTCGTCAGCCGCGGCGATGTGGCCAAACTGCGGGAGCCCGATCCCGAAGTGGTGCTGAGCGTGCAGAACCTGACCCGCAAAGGCGTTTTTCAGGACATCAGCTTTGACGTGCATAAAGGGGAAATCCTCGGCATCGGCGGTCTGGTCGGTTCCGGGCGTACCGAGGTGCTGCGCAGCATTTTTGGCGCCGACAAGTTTGATTCCGGCGAGATCACCTTCCAGGGCAAGCCCCTGCACCCCAGCGTGGCGGGCAACATCCGCAAGGGGTTTGGCCTGATTCCGGAGGATCGGCGCGCGCAGGGGTTTGTGCCTCTGGGCAGCATCCAAAAAAACATCGCGCTGACCAATTACGATCAGCTCAGCAACGCCTTTCATTTCGTGCAGCAGAATAAAGCGGTGCACATGTGCGACGAGGCGATCTGCAAGCTGGATGTCCGCCCCAACCTGCCCACGATGGCCGTATCCAAGCTTTCGGGTGGCAACCAGCAGAAGGTGGTCGTCGGCAAATGGATTGTGCGCGACCTGAAGGTGCTGCTGGTGGACGAGCCGACCGCGGGCATCGACATCGGCGTAAAGGAAGAAATTTACCAGATCATGGAATCGCTGGCCAAGAGCGGCGTTCTCGTGCTGCTGGTATCGTCGGACCTGCGGGAGCTGCTGCGTGTGTCCCACCGCATTCTGGTGATGCGCAAAGGCCGCATCGTTAAAGAATTCCGCGGCGTATCCGTAACCCAGGAGGATGTGCTGGCCGCCGCGTCGGGCATTGAGAATGCGAGCGAGGTGAACTGACTTGAATATGCAAAGTCTGAAAAAACAGCTGAAACGCTTTCAAAAGCCGCTGATCCTGCTGGTTGTAATCGCCGTGATGACGATCCTGCAACCTAAGGTGTTCCTGACATGGAACAACATCCTGAGCATCCTTTATGCCATTTCCATCTACGGGGTGATGATCTGCGGCATGATCTTTACGATCCTGCTGGGCGGCATCGACCTTTCCGTTGGGCCGGTCGCGGCCCTGTCGGGCGCCATTACGGTCATATCGATGTCCGCCATGGGGAAAACCGACGGTGCGGTTCTGGCAGGCGTGCTGTTGGGGCTGGCCGCCGGCGCGCTGGTCGGGCTTCTGAACGGCACCATCGTATCCTACTTTAAGGTGCCTGCCTTCCTGATTACGCTGGCAACGCAAAGCATCGTAAACGGTCTTGCCCAGTTGACCACCGGGAATAAAACCATCGCGGCCATGGACCCGCCGAGCTTTACCTTCATTGGCGGCGCGAAACTGCTGGGCATCCCGGTGCCGATCTTCATCCTGGCGCTCATGATGCTGCTGGGGTACATCGTGCTTAATAAGACGGTATTCGGCCAGCATGTGTACGCGGTGGGCGGCAATCCGCAGGCGTCGAGCCTTTCCGGCGTATCGGTGCGCAAGGTTTCGCTCCTGTGCTACGTCATCTCGGGCCTGATGGCCGCACTGGCGGGCATCGTGCTGGCCAGCATGAACCAGCAGGCCATCGCCAAGGCGGCTACCGGCTATGAAAACGATGTACTGACCGCCATCGTGGTCGGCGGTACCAGCCTGATGGGCGGCGAAGGCTCCATTCAGGGCGCTCTGTTCGGTGCCATGCTGGTAGGCATCCTCAACAACGGCATGCGGCTGATGGGCGTACCCTCCACGTACCACACACTGGTCAAGGGTGTCATCATCATCGTCGCGGTTGCCTTCGATATTTATGCCATTAACAAGAACAGCGGTCTGGCTCGTACCCATGGCCACCATCGCAGGCTTTTGGCATCGCAGAAAGGCGTAAACGCATGAAACGCATCGATGTGCATACCCATGTGGTTGAAACGCTGCACGGTTTTGCCCGGCGCGGAGAGTTCCGCGCCGTCGGCGGCGGCCGTGCCCGTTGGGCCACGGGTGAAGAAATGCCGCTCTTCCCCCCGGAGTTGGGGGATGTGAACGTGACAGGCGAACGGCTGCATACCTTCTTGCAACAACAGGGCGTAGAGCGGGCCGTTCTGCTGCAGGGCAGTTTTTACGGTTACCAGAACGAGTACTCGCTGGAAGTGGCGCGCGCGTATCCGGAGATGTTCCTGGCCGCCTGCACCGCCGACCCCTTCGCGCTGGAGGCCAAAGCTATTCTGGAGCGGTTCGTGCTGCGCGAGGGCTTGCGGGTCGTCAAATTTGAACTCAGCTCCGGCGGCGGTTTGATGGGTTACCACACTCCCTTTGCCATCGACGGCACGCGCCTCCAACCGCTGATTGAGCTTGCGGCAAAGGCAGGCTGCACGCTGGTGCTGGACATCGGCGGCCCCGGCATGGAAAGCTTCCAGCCGGAAGCCGTGGCGGAAATTGCAAAGGCGCATCCGCAGATGCGCATGGTGATCTGCCACATGCTGGCCCCCACCCTGCGCGATGGCGCGGCGCTGGAGAAGGCGCTGAAGCTGTTGCGTTTCCCAAACCTCTGGTTCGACCTTTCCGCCATCCCGTGGAATGTGCAGCCTGAAACCTACCCTTACCCCACCGGGCAGCGCTACATTGCTGTCGCGCGGGATACGGTCGGGCACGACAAACTGCTGTGGGGCAGCGACTTGCCCTGCCCCATGACGCTGGACAGCTATGAGCACCTGACTGACTACCTCCAAAAGGGCGACCTGTTTACGGATCGCCAGCTGGAGGATGTGTACTATCACAATGCACTACGTGCGTACCCATTCCACTAATCCAAGGGAGATGTCGTTTTGAAACGCGTATTAATAGAGCGGCCGGGCAAGGTGATCCTGCAGGACTGTGAAGAACCCGTTTTAGCGCAGGGGCAGGCGTTGCTGAAAATCCTCTATGGCGGGATTTGCGGCTCGGATATCGGCACGTACAAAGGCACTTTTCTTTACACGCAGTACCCGCGTATCCCCGGGCACGAGTTTTCCGCGGAGATCATCGCGGTGGGCGAAAACCCGCACGGGCTGAAACCTGGCATGGTCGTTACCGGCAACCCTTACTACAACTGTGGCACCTGTTACAGCTGCCGCCGCGGGCTGGTAAACTGCTGCACCGGAAATCAAACCCTGGGCTGCCAGCGGGACGGTGTTTTTCAGGAGTATTTTGCCATGCCGGTGGAGCGGATTTACGACGGCAAGGGGCTTTCTGCCCGGCTGCTGACACTGGTGGAGCCCTTCTGCATCAGTTACCACGCGGTAAAACGCGCCCATATCCAACCCGGCGAACGGGTGCTGGTCGTGGGTGCGGGTACCATCGGGTATCTGGCGGCCGCCGCTGCCAGGATGCTGGGCGCAAACGTCTATACCAGCGACATCTCCCGGCAGAAGCTCGCCTACACAGAGCGCCTTGGGGTGGCGGGCACAATCCTCAATTCCAGCAAAGATGATTTCGACCGACAGGTAAATGTCCTGACGCATGGCGACGGATTTGACGTTTGCATCGAGGCGGTCGGGCTGCCTTCAACCTTCATGAACTGCATTGATGCCGCCGCCTATCGCGGGCGCGTGGTCGTGGTCGGTATCGGCAAGGTCAGTCTGGATTTCTTCTACTCCATTATTCAGAAGAAAGAACTGGATCTGTTCGGTTCCCGAAACGCCCTTCGGGAGGATTTTCTGGAGCTGATCGACTCCGCCAATGCGCATCGCATTGATCTGGAAGGGATCATCAGCGCGGAGTACTCCTACCTGCAGGCAGCCGAGGCCTTTGAAAATGCGGCTAGCCGTGGTGGCGAGCTGCTCAAGACGGTGTTGCGCTTCGGTGATCATTAACCCCCGCATTCCGTAGGCCGGTTTGACCGGAACAGTTTCTCCTGACGAGAAGTCCCTTCTTTGCGCCATGCAAGAAGGGACTGCTCCTTTGTGTGGGAAACTAGTGTACCCATTTTACAACTATGGTGCACCGCTTCCTGTCATAATCAGATTTTCCCATAAAAAGCGGTGTCCTTATACAGAATATAATCCGCGTGCCCAGCTGACGGTTGGCGTGTGATGTATCCGTCCGGCACCGCATTTCCGTAAAGGGCTCCCCCACCCCATCAGTCCGGTTCAAGTCCATCCACTGTTCCGTCTGTTACGGTTAAAAGTTTTCCGCGTGCCTTTGCGCCTTGACACGGTACATGCTCTGATCTGCGGCGGTTAATAGCGCGTCTGTGGTATTAATTTGCTTGGGGTCGAATCGTGCCCAGCCGATGCTCAGGGAAAGCTGGAACGGTTGCGCCTCGGTTTTATTGAACTGCTCTACCCGTTGGCAAATGCCGTCGGCTACTTCCTGCGGCCCAATCCCATTGTGTTCCCGCCCCAGAATCACAAATTCATCGCCGCCGAGCCGGGCTAAAAAGTGGTCGCTGTCCTGACAAAATTCTTTCAGGATGTCGGCAATGGCAATCAGCGCCCGATCCCCCATCGCATGGCCGTATCGGTCGTTAATGCCCTTGAAACCGTCGGCATCCATCATAATCAGGTACATGCCGCTGTCCGCTTCGGAGGAGTTAATTTTCAAATCCAGATAGCGGTTCAGTTTCCGCCGGTTATTCAGCCCCGTGAGGGGGTCGGCCGAAATCTGCCGGTTTAGCACATTGGTGTATACCATGATGATGGACAGCACCGAGCAAGGCCAGATCAGGGAAAGGCCGTAAAACATCCATTGCAGTGCGCCACCCACAAACGGCGGGATTAAAAAAACCGACATAAAGCGAAACTCGCTGCGCTCCAACGACGATGTGCGTAGCAACGCCCTGCGGATCACCAGTAACATGGACAGAATTCCATAGCCGAACATCAGGATCATATAGCACGCGATGAACGGTTCCCGGTGGTAAACATGCGCCTCGTCCACACGGAATACCAGCGGGGTAAACAGGTTGGCAACCAGCAGCCCTACATGCAGGGCCATCGGCAGCAGATACCAGATCAGACGCCGCTTAAGCCCCCGCTCGTCCAGATTGGTGCGCAGGTCGCAGTACATGGCCCAAAGGCAGGTGATCATCGGCGCGATCGCGTGCCCGACTGTGTAGACAAGCATCTGCAGCGCGTAAGAACCGGGAAAGATGACGCCTTCCAGCGACCATTGCCCCGCATCCATGAGCTGTTCTATGATCGTTATAAACAGGATTCCATTAAACAGACGATCATCCAGCGAAAGTCCGCCAAAACGACGCTGGTTCTGCCAGAAGAACAGCATGATTAAAATCCCGATAGCGTCCATTTCCACATAAGCCAGTGTGCACATACTGCCCCACCTGTTTCTTTCCAAACCGTAGGCGGCAATGACGCGGCAGTAAGCCGATTTCCGATTTGTACATTCTATGCAACAGCGGTACAGGAAACCAAGGGCCGAATTCAGTAAACGACCGTGTGTTGCCTATTTACATTACGGATATTTTTCATAATTATAACAGAATCCTGCCCACGAAACAACCTTTTTTTTCAATCGCATCGAGAGACGGAATTTTCTGCAAACTAAGCACCCTCGGTTCTGTATCCGGCTCTGAAACATTCCGGCAACGGAAATAGCAATTGTAATAAGGAAGCATTCCATACGCCCCCCTGCCTTGTATATTCAGGAAGGAGTGAACCCGGTGGTGCCTCGCCCGGCATGCGGAAACCGCCCGGTTTCCATCTGGAAACCGGGCGGCAGAGGGTTACGGTTTGTGTCAGGCTTTGGGGCCTGCGTCGATGATCTTCTGATCCATGTTGGTATACTTGGTGAAGTTCTTCTGGAACATGCCGGCGAGCTTCTTGGCCATTTCGTCGTAAGCGGCCTTGTCCGCCCAGGTCTTGCGGGGCGCCAGCACATCGGAAGGCACGCCGGGGCAGCTGGTGGGCACCATCACGTTGAAGATGGGGTCGAGCTCAAACTCGCTCTTTTCCAGCTCGCCATTCAGGCAGGCCGTCACCATCGCGCGGGTGAGGGGCAGCTTCATGCGGCTGCCGCCGTTGCCCGCAGGGCCGCCGGACCAGCCGGTGTTCACCAGGTACACATTGGCGCCGCTCGCATCAATGCGCTGGCCCAGCAGCTCGGCATAACGGCTGGCGGGCAGGGGCAGGAACGGAGCGCCAAAGCAGGTGGAGAAGGTCGCCTGCGGCTCGTCGATGCCGCGCTCGGTGCCGGCCAGCTTGGCGGTGTAGCCGCTCACATAGTGGTACATGGCGGCTTCACGGTTGAGCTTGCTCACGGGGGGCAGCACGCCGAAAGCATCCGCCGTCAGGAAGATGACCGTCTTGGGCGTACCGGCCGTGCCGGAAAGCTCCGCATTGCTGATGTAATCCACCGGGTAACCCACGCGGGTGTTCTCGGTCAGGCTGTCGTCATCGAAATCCAGCTCGCGGGTCTCGTCGTTCATCACGACGTTCTCCACCAGCGCGCCGAAGCGGATGGCACCGTAGATTTCCGGCTCATGCTCTTTGGACAGCTTGATGCACTTGGCGTAGCAGCCGCCCTCGATGTTGAAGATGCCGCTGTCGCACCAGCCGTGCTCGTCATCGCCGATCAGCATACGGTTGGGGTCGGCGGAAAGGGTGGTTTTGCCGGTGCCGGAAAGGCCGAAGAAAATGGCGCTGTCGCCATCCTTGCCGACGTTGGCGGAGCAGTGCATGGAAAACACGTTCTGCTTGGGCAGGATGTAGTTCATCACGCTGAACACGCTCTTCTTGATTTCGCCCGCGTACTGGCTGCCGGCGACGATCACGATCTTGCGCTCAAAGCTGATGATAATGGCCGCTTCGCTGTGCACGCCATCGGCTGCGGGGATGCACTTGAAGCCCGGCGCGGCGATGATGGTGAAATCGCTCTTGAAGCCGGCAAGCTCTTCTTCGCTGGGGCGCAGCAGCAGCTGATGGATGAACATGTTCTGGCTGGCCAGCTCGTTCACCACACGCACGCCAATACGGTGGGCCTTGTCGGCACCCGCAAAACCGTCGAACACAAACAGGTCGCGGCCCTGCAGATACGCGCACATCTTGTTATAGATGTTATCGAACTTTTCAATGCTGATCGGCACATTCACCTTACCCCAGGCGATCTCGTCGTGGATGGAGGGCTCGTCGACCACAAAGCGATCCTCGGGGGAGCGGCCGGTGTACTTGCCGGTCTTGACGACCAGCGCGCCGGTGTTGCTCAGCTTGCCTTCGCCGCGCGCAAGCGCAAACTCGGTCAGCGTGCTCACGGGCAGGTTACGGTAGACGGCCTTGGATTCAATAATGCCGAGGTAAGAGAGGTCCAGACTCATGATGTTTTCCTCCTTGGAATAATGTTAGGGAAACGAACCGGTTGCCAAGCGGCCGAAGCCGCGCTTGCGGTAGTGGGCGGGTGAAATGGCACAATTTCGCCCTAATTCACATATTTCTATAAATGCTTCAAAACTCCTGCAAAGTTTCAAAAATTGTTTTTACTTTCACAAGTCAGCACCGCGTCTATTTGAAAAAAAGGCTTGCAGAGCAGGGTTTTAAGCGTTTTTCGGCGTTCAAGCCCATACAGTTCCACCGCTTGCGAAAAGGAACCTTACCCGGCTCCGTTGCGAAGCCGCCGATCGTTTACCCGTTGCTAAAGTGGGTTTGACTTCAAGATGCAAGTTTTGTATCCAAATCCTGCGTCTCCATTTCTGAAGCTCCTGCCCGGCTCTACAGGATCAGATCATTTTTTCGTCTAGGGTTTCCCCTCCGGCCGCACGGTACGGCTTATTCAAAGGCGGTTTGGCCCTTGCCGGGAGTATCCTTTGCGCTCCGGCGCTGTAAAAAGCGGCCCCCGGAGGGAATCCCCCCGCGGGAGCCGACTGAAACGGGAACTTCCGACTTATGCAAAGTCTGCAAGCGTATTGGAGAGTGCGATCCATTCTTCCACGCCCAGCGCTTCCCCCCGCAGCGAGGGCGAATGCCCCTGCGCCTCCAACGCAGCGCGCAACGCCTCCGGCGCGACGCCCTCCACCCCTTTCAGGGCGTTGGGCAAGGTTTTACGCCGTTGGTTGAAGTTCGCCTTCATCATGCGCCACAGGAGCGCCTCGTTGCGCACCGGGGCTGGGGGCGCGCTTCGAAATTCCATCGATACAAAGGCGCTGTTCACCTTCGGGGGTGGGGTGAAGGCTTCCGCAGGGACATACGCCAGCACCATGGGCTCGCAATAGTACCGGCATCGCAGGCTGGTCAGGCAGAATGCATCATCCCCCGGAAGCGCGATCAGCTTATGCGCCACCTCCTCCTGTACCATCACGGCCATGCGGCGCACCGGCAGGCCGCTTCCCCAGAACAGGTCCAGAATCGGCGTAGTAATATTGTAGGGAATGTTGGCGACCACCAGAAAATCGTTGTCGAGCATGGCTGCGATTGACTTCAGGTTCAGCTTGCGGATATCCCCCTGCAGGATTTCCACATTGCCGAAACCCTCGGTTGCCACCCGCAGAAAGGGGATAACCGCCTCGTCCACCTCGACGGCCAGCACGCGTTGCGCCGCCTCGCACAGGCACACCGTCAGCGTACCCGCACCGGGGCCGATTTCCAGCACCCGGTCGGTTTTTTGGACGCCCGCCATGTTCACCAGCGAGCGCAACAGCGCCGTGTCATATAAAAAATGCTGCCCCAGATCATGCTTATACCGCACAGGCCCATCCTGCCTGTGTACCATCCGTGCCTGCATCTGTTTCAATGTGAGCCCTCCGCGCCACCCAGGGGGGGATTTGTCTGTGCGTCGTCAATTTGCAGCAGGTCGCGCCCCACCGCATCCATCAGCGTGCGCACGTTCTGTTCGCGTACATCGTCCAGCTGCTTGCGCCCCGCTTCGCTGTCCAGCACCGCCTCAAAGGTGAGCGGCTTACCCGCCGCCTCGCTCAGCGCGCGGCTGACGCTCTCCCGCTTGGTCGGTTTATTCAGCTGCACAAAGGTAAAATCTTTCCGTTCAAAGGCAACCTGCAGTTGATAGACCGAGCCTTTGGCGCCGATGAAGCGTTCCTTTTTCAGCAGACCCAGCAGCGGGGGTTCTGTCTTGGCAATCAGCGCCAGCGCCTGCTCCCAGATTTCCTTTTCGTCCGTCGGCGGCTGGCGCTCCGGTTTCTGCGGCGCGGCGGCAGGCTGCGCGGGCGCGCTCTTGCGTGCCGCAGCCGGTTCCGTTCCGGTAGGCGCGGTCTGGTTCAGGGTTCCCTGCTCCAATGCCCGGGAAAGCGCGCCCACCGTCTGTTCCAACGCCGCTACCCTTTCCAGCAGTGCGACGGCATCCTCCGCACGGGTCTCGGCACAGGCGCGCAACGATGCGACCTCCAGCCCCACCCGGGGAGAGGAAGCATAGCGCAGCTCGCTTTCCGCACGCATGTACCCTTCCATGATGCGCAGCAGTCGCTCCTGTGTAAACTTTTCCGCCTGCGCGCGGTAACGACGTTCATCCTCGTCAGTGGATTCCAAAAGCTGTGCGGCGTTCTCCCCCACCGCCTTGACCGTAAGCAAAGCGCGGGCGTGGCGCGCTACCTCCCGGATAAACACCTGCGGTTCGCGGCCGGAGCGCATCAGCTCGTCGATTTTCCACATTACCCCGGCGGCATTGCCTGCCGCGAGCTGGTCGGCAAACGCGAAAAGAAAGTCGTTATCGCTGGTGCCCAGCACATCGCGCACAGTCTGCGCGTGCAGCGTGCTGTCCGCCGTGGCGGACACGCACATTTCCAAAATGCTGAACGCATCACGCATTGCGCCTTCGGCTGCGCGCGCCACCGTTTGCAGGGCTTCCGGCTCCGCCGCAATGTGCAGGGGGGCAAGCGCCTCCTCCATGCGTGCGATCATTAAAGGCGCGGGGATGCGGCCGAAGTCGAACCGCTGTACACGGCTCAGGATCGTCGCGGGGATGCGCTGCGGCTCCGTGGTTGCTAAAATGAACACCACATGCGCGGGCGGCTCCTCCAGCGTTTTTAACAGCGCGTTGAAGGCCGCGGCGGAGAGCATGTGCACCTCGTCGATAATGTAAACCTTATATTTACCCACCTGCGCCGGATAACGCACCTGCTCCAGCAGGTCGCGCACGTTATCGACACTGTTGTTGCTGGCCGCGTCCAGTTCCAGCACATCCAGCGTGGATTCGCTCAGGATGGCGCGGCACGGGTCGCACACGCCGCACGGCTCGCCCTGATCCGGATTCTGGCAGTTGATAGCGCGGCTCATGATTTTTGCCAGCGTGGTTTTGCCTGTGCCGCGACACCCGCAAAACAGGTAGGCATGCGCGATGCGCCCGGTTTCGATCTGCCGGCGCAGCGTGCGCACCACCGCTTCCTGCCCGACCACCTGCGCAAAGGTCATCGGTCGCCACTGTCGGTAGAGTGCCTGGTATGCCATGGTTTCCCTCCCTGTGCGCAGCGCGCGTTCTGTTCTGCCGTTATTGTACACCAAAGCGGGCCGTCGCGCCAGCCTCTGCCGCAGGGTACGGAGGCGCCGTTTGCCTTTCACGGTTGTTTGCGGTACAATGGTTATCTCGCCTTGCATTGGCAAGGCAATCTATGCCCCGCGCAGCAGGGAGGAGGGAGCCCCCATGCACCGTTTCCACGAACGCATCCAGCCCTTTTTGGGGTCCCGTGCGTTTAACAAAGGCGCATTAAGCGTGATGCTGCCGGTCATGGTACAGCAGTTCGTCAACAGCATGTTCAACATGGTGGATAACCTGATGGTTGGCTCGCTGGACCTGCAGGGATATGCCATGAGCGCCGTCAGTGTCGCCAATAAGCCGATTCTGATTTTTAACGGCATTCTTTTCGGGCTTGCGGGCGCAGGCGGATTGCTGATCAGCCAATATTTTGGCGCAAAGGATCGCAAATCCTGCGTAGGCATCTTCTGGCTGGAAATCACACTGGCACTCCTGAGCGCGGCAGGTTTTTTTGTGTGCCTGTTTTCGTTTCCCGAAACCCTGATGCGCCTGTTTGTAACCGACCCGCATACGGTGGAGCTGGGCGCGCAGTATATGCGCATCATCAGTTTCAGTTATTTCCCGGCCGCGGTCAGCGGGGTTTGCATCTTCTCGCTGCGCTCCATCGGGCAGAATCGCACCAGCATGATCATGAGCCTTTGCAGCATGGCCATCAACGCCACATTTAACTACCTGCTCATCTTCGGCAGCCTCGGCTTCCCGCGGCTGGGTGTGCGCGGCGCGGCGCTGGCTACGCTGCTGGCACGGCTGTTTGAGCTGACGTTCTACCTCACGCTCATGCTGCGCGGCCGCCTCTATTACACGTTCACCCCCAGCGCCGGGCTGAAACTGGAAGGAACCGTACGCCGCCAGTTCCGCGCCAAGGCTGTGCCGCTGGTTGTGAACGAGCTGTTGTACAGCCTCGGGCTGAGTATGTTCTTCTGGTGCTACGCCCGCATGGATGAAACCGCCCTGCCCGCGCTGACCATTGCCGAGCTGGCGTACCAGATATCGGCGGTGATCTTCACAGGCAACTCCTCCGCCGTATCGGTGCTGATCGGCGCAGAGCTGGGCGCGGGCAGGCTTGACCTTGCGCGCGACCACGCCAAGAAGCTTTTCTCGCTGACGATTGTCATCGGGCTGATCAGCGCCATGCTCTGCAGCGGGTTGGCGCTGGTGCTGCCGTACTGCTACAACTTAAACGACTCGCTGCGCACGCTGGCAACACGCCTGACCCTGGTAATGGCGCTCTTTTCCCCCGCCGGGTTTGTGTACGCCTTCTGCTTTTTCTGCCTGCGCGCCGGCGGCGAAACGCGAGACGCCGCCCTGCTGGACGGCGGCTACCTCTGGGCCGTACCGGTGCCTGCCAGCATCCTGATTGCGCTTTTGCTGCCGGGGAAGCTGTCCATCTTCATGACGGTGCTGATTTTGCAGGTGTTGCAAAACGGCAGGATATTCCCTGGGCTGATCGTACTGCGCAAAGGCCGCTGGCTACGCAATCTTACGCTGGAACCGCCCGCCTAGCCTTTTAGACGGCCGGGTTGGACAAACGCCCGCCCAAGCGGTATAATCTTTAGTTGGAATTGATTTGCCACAGGGGGGTGAAGGTTTGAGGAAGGCGTCCCGTCGGATTCTGACGGCAGCTGTTGTTGCGCTGCTGGGAATCGTTGCGTGCCTGCCCGTACCCGTCGCCCATGCGCAGGATACGCAGGCCGTGCAGGATGTGCAGTTCATCGCCCCCAAGCTTTCCTCCGACGCGCCGCCTTACGACGAAGCTCACCCCGAGAACCTGACCGAGGACCAGCTCTACGCCAAATCCGCCATTCTGATCGAAGCCACCACCGGCGAAGTCATCTTCGAAAAAAACGCGGACGAGGCCATGTACCCCGCCTCGACCACCAAGATCATGACTACGCTGCTGGGCCTGCAGATGGGCGATCTGACCTCGAATGTAACGATGGACTCCGTCGCCGCGGACATCCCCAGCGACAGCTCCACCATTCCCCTTTCCGTCGGGGAAACCATCAACTTCAAAGATTTACTGTACGCCACCATGGTGCGCTCCGGCAACGAGGGCGCCAACCTGATTGCCGAGGCGGTGTCCGGCAGCATCGGCGCTTTTGTGGACCTGATGAACCAGGAGGCGCAGCAACTGGGCTGTACCAACACGCATTTTGCCAATGCCAATGGCCTGCATGACGACTACCATTACACCACCGCACGCGATATGGCCAAGATTGCCCGCGCGGCCATGGAAAACGAAACTTTCCGTGATATCGCCAAGACGTACTCCTACAAGCTTCCGGCCACCAACCTGTACCGTTCGCGCGTACTGGTGGGCAACGGCGATAACTGGCTCAATGCCAGCGAGGATAACGAGTATGCCTATCCTTTCGCCGTCGGCATCAAGACCGGCTACCACGCGCGGGCCGGATACTGCTACGTGGGCGCCGCGCTCAAGGACGGGGTCAGCCTGATCTCGGTGGTGTTCTACACCACCAAAACAGGCCGCTGGACGGATTCCAAAAAGCTGATGGAGTACGGTTTCTCCCAGTTTGAAAGCGTCACCCCGATGGACTTGTACCAGTTAAACCCCACCGTGGTCGAAACCACCGGCTATTCCATGGAGGATGACGATATCGGTCGGTTGCAGCTGGATATTCAGGCCATGCCCGACTCCCGCACCGTAAGCGTCGTAGCCACCAAGGCCGAGGTGGAGGCGATGGCCCGCAACCTGAAGCAGACCGTGCTGATCGAGTATACGCGGGATAACTTCTCCACCCCCGTAACCAAGGGCGAAGTATTCGGCACCATGACCTACTACCCCACCGACGGCGGCAGCGCCATCACCTACGAGCTGGTCGCCTCCCGATCCATCGCCCGGCGCGAGAACGCGCCCAAGTCCATTGAGGAAATTGAGGCCGCCACCTACGCAGACCCCAACCCCTTCCCGCCGTTAACCGTGGAAACGGGGATTTACCTGCTGTTGCCTTTTGCTGTGCTGTATGGCCTGCTGCGGCTGCTGATGCGCCTTTTCCACCGCGACGGAGGTCGCCGGGGCGGTCGCAAGGGTCACATCCCCAAACCCAACAACCGGTATTTCCGTTGAGCTGCCCGCGCCTGAGGGGAGGTAACGCCGCATGATTGCCCAGGTTGTGGTAGACGTGGTGCACAGCAACGTTGCCAAGCCCTTTTCCTATCTGATCCCGGAAGGCATGAGCCTGCCGGTTGGTTCCCGTGTACGCGTGCCGCTGGGCAAGCGGCAGGTGGACGGCATCGTCGTGGAGCTTTCGCAGGAAACCGATGTGCCCGCCGAACGGCTGCGCCCCGTCATGCGTGCGCTGGACGAGTTGCCCGCGATCCTCCCGTCGCTGCTGGATCTGGCCCGGGAGCTGGCGCAGGAGGATCATTGCCCTCTGGCCGAAACGCTTCGGCTCATGCTGCCCGCCGCCATGCGCACCGGTCGGGTGCAAATCAAGCGGGAGCCCCTGGCCCAGCTTGTACACCCCGAGACGCTTTCCGACGCCGTGGCGGCGCAGGGGCGTTCGCGGAAACGGGCAACCCTTTTGCAGCTATTAGCCGACGGAGAGGCGCATGCCGTTTCGGAGCTGGCCGAACTGGTTACCGCACCGCAGGAACCGCTCAGGCAACTGGCCGCCGACGGTTGGGTGCGGCTGCTCGACCGTGAGGTGTTTCGCCTGCCTTATGAGGCAATGCCTTCCGGGCACAGCGAGCCGCCGGAGCTGACCATGGATCAGCGACGCGCGCTGGAAGCGATGCTGCCCAGCCTGACCACCGGCAACGGCGCATTCCTGTTAAACGGGGTCACCGGCAGTGGCAAAACGGAAGTGTACCTTGCTTTGGCACAACGCGCACTGCAACTGGGCAAGGCAGCGATCATCCTTGTGCCGGAGATTGCGCTGACCCCGCAGATGGTAGGTTGGTTCCGTGAGCGCTTCGGCCCGCGCACAGCGGTGCTCCACAGCCGCCTGACGGATGGGCAGCGCCTGGACGAATGGCGGCGCATCCGGCAGGGCGACGCGCGTGTTGTGGTCGGCGCACGGTCGGCCGTTTTTGCCCCTGTGGAGCGCCTTGGCCTGATTGTGATCGATGAAGAGCATGAGCAGACCTACCTGAGCGACCACCACCCGCGTTATGACGCGCGCCGCGTGGCGCAAAGCCGTTGCACGCGGGAAAGGGCGACATTGCTTTTAAGCAGCGCGACCCCCAGTATTTTAAGTTTCGCCATGGCCCGGCGCGGGGATTATACCCTTGTGGAGATGCCTTGCCGCGTGCACAACCGCCCGATGCCCTCGGTTACCGTTGTGGATATGCGCAGCGAGCTCGCGGCAGGCAACCGCTCGCTTTTCAGCCTGTTGCTTCAGCAAAAGCTGCGGGAATGTTTCGGGCGGGGCCAGCAGGCGATGCTGTTTTTGAACCGGCGCGGCTACCACACCTTTATCAGTTGCCGTAACTGCGGCTATGTGGTCAAATGCCCGCACTGCGACGTCAGTATGACGCTGCATCAGGAAACCGGCGCCGAAGGCGGCGTGCTGCGCTGCCATTTCTGCGGCGCCACCGCCCCGCCGCCGGAGGTTTGCCCGGAATGCGGCAGCCACCACATCCGCTATTTCGGCTGTGGCACCCAGAAGGTAGAGGAGGAATTGCACCGGCTGTTCCCGAATGTCAAAACCATCCGCATGGATCTGGATACCACGCAAAAGCGCGATGCCCATTACGAGTTGCTCACGGCATTTCGGGAGGGCAAGGCGCAGGCGCTGGTGGGCACGCAAATGATCGCCAAGGGTCTGGATTTTCCGCGGGTGACGCTTGTAGGCGTCGTCGCGGCGGATTTGTCGCTCAACCTGCCGGACTACCGCGCACAGGAGCGCACCTTTCAGCTGATTACTCAGGTGGCGGGCCGCGCGGGCCGTGCGGACGCGCCCGGCGAGGTTGTGGTGCAGACCTACAAACCGGATCATCCCTGCATTCTGGCCGCAGCCGCGCAGGATTACCGCGCCTTCTTCACACAGGAGTTCCAGCGCCGCCGCACCGGGCTGTATCCGCCCTTTACACAGATTGCCCGCCTGCTGGTGGAGAGTGAAACCGCAGATACGGCGCACGCGTTGTGCGACAGGCTGTTGGACACCGTGCAGACCTATCTGGAGGCCCACCCAGCCCAAAAGCGGCGCGTGCTGATGCTGCGCGCCGACGAGGCGCCTGTCGCCCGCCTGCGAGGCAAGTACCGTTACCATGTGCTTTTGAAACTGTTCGCCCACCCCGACGCGCAGCCGGTGCTGAACCTGCTGGCGGACCTTTCTCAGGTGAGCGATCCCCAATGCCAGATTTACGCGGAAGTGAACCCGGCCAACCTGTTGTGAACCCGGCCACACGGCCGGCATCTGAAGGAGAGTAAACGATGGCAACCAGAAAAATTGTGGAAATCGGGGATGACAAGCTGCGCAAGCATTGTAAACCCGTGGAAAAGTTCGACTTGCGGCTTAAAATTCTGTTGAAGGATATGGCCGAAACCATGTATAAAAACGACGGCGCGGGATTGGCCGCCCCGCAGGTGGGGATTCTCAAGCGCGCCTGCGTGGTGGATGCGGGCGATCACCTTTACGAGCTGGTCAATCCGGTGGTCGTAACCCGTGAAGGGGAGCAAGTGGGCCCGGAAGGCTGCCTGAGCATTCCCGGACGCGCGGGTGTGGTGAAACGGCCCATGCACGTTGTCGTGCAGGCCCAGAACGCCAAGGGAGAGCCGATTGAGGTCATCGGCGACGGGTTTCTGGCCCGCGCGCTGTGCCACGAGATCGACCACTTGGACGGCGTCCTGTATGTGGATATCATGGAGCGCGAGCTGGTGCTTGAGGAGGAAGAGGACGATGGCGCAACTGCCGTGACGCCCGACGCGCCTGCCAAGCCGAACAGCGAAGGGGAGGTATGCCTTTGAGGATTGTTTTCATGGGCACGCCGGCGTTTTCCGTGCCCTCGCTGCAAGCGTTGCTGGATTCCGACCATACGGTTGTGGGCGTATTCACCCAGCCCGACCGGCCTAAGGGGCGCGGCGGTAAAGTGCAGATGAGCCCTGTAAAGGAGCTGGCGCTGGCGCACGGCATCCCCGTGCTGCAACCGTTGCGCATCCGCCGCGATGGGTTGGCGGATTTGCAGGCGCTGGCGCCCGACCTGTGCGTTACGGCAGCCTTTGGGCAGATTTTAAGCCAAGAGATACTGGATGTGCCACCAATGGGCACGGTTAACGTGCACGCCTCGCTTCTGCCCCGCCACCGCGGCCCCGCGCCCATCCAATGGGCCATTCTGCAGGATGATGCCATCACCGGCGTGACCACCATGCTGACCGACAAGGGCATTGATACCGGCGATATGCTGCTGCGCGCACAGACCCCTATTTCCGCGGAGGACACTGCCGCCACGCTGACCGATCGACTGGCCCATATCGGCGCGACGCTGCTTATGGAAACGCTCAACCGCCTCGCCGCGGGTACCTGCCCCCGGGAAAAGCAGGATGAGACTGCCATGACCTACGAGCCCAAATTGGAAAAAGAGCTGGGTCTGCTGGACTTTTCCGAAACTACACGGCGTTGCGAGTGCCGCGTGCGCGCCATGGACCCCTGGCCCTGCGCCTACGCCCCGCTGGCCACGGATGTGCTCAAGGTATGGCGTGCCAAGGCTGTACAGCCCCCCTATACAGCCGCACCGGGCACCATACTAACCGCCGACCCCCACAGCGGCCTGACCATCGCAACCGGCGATGGCGCGCTGGAACTGTTGGAAATCCAAGCCCCCAATGCGCGCCGTATGGAGGCGCGAGCGTTCCTTCGCGGGCACGCAATCGAAGCGGGAAAACCGCTGTGTGAGGTTCATCTATGAGCGACCAGGGTAATCATGGTGGGCGGCGCGGGCCGCAGGACAAACCCGCATCGAATCGAACCGGTTATGCCAAGCCCCGCACTCCTTCCTCCGCCTCCCACAGCGCCGGTTATTCCAAATCCTCCGGAGCTCCTGTCCGGGGTCACGCGGCACCTGCCGCCGGAAACCGGAGCAGTTCCTTCAAAGGTACGCCCGCCTCCGGTGAGCGCCGTTTTGGCAAGCCTGCCGGGGCACCTGCATCCGGAGAACGCCACTACGGCAAGCCCACCGGGGCACCTGCTTCCGGCGAACGCCGCTTCTCCAAGCCTGCCGGGGCTCCCACCTCTGGCGAACGTCACTACGGCAAGCCCACCGGGGCACCTGCTTCCGGCGAACGCCGCTTCTCCAAGCCTGCCGGGGCTCCCACCTCTGGCGAACGTCACTACGGCAAGCCCACCGGGGCACCTGTTTCCGCCGAACGACGCTTCCCCAAGCCTGCCGACGCTCCCGCTTCCGGCGAACGTCGCTACGGCAAGCCTGTCGGGGCACCTGTAACTGGCGAACGTCACTACGGCAAGCCTGCCGGAGCACCTGCATCCGGCGAACGCCGCTATGCCAAGCCTGCCGGGGCTCCTGCTTCTGGGGAACGTCACTATGGCAAGCCCGCCGGAGCTCCTGCTTATGGGGAGCGCCGCTTTAGCAAGCCCGCCGGGGCACCTGCTTCTGGGGAACGTTACTATGGCAAGCCCTCCGGGGCACCCGCTTCCGGCGAGCGCCGCTTTTCCAAGCCCGCCGGGGCGCCCACCTCTGGCGAACGTCACTACGGCAAGCCAGCCGGTGCGCCAGCTTCTGGCGAGCGCCACTTTGCAAGACCCGTCGGTGCACCTGCATCCGGAGAACGCCGCTTTTCCAAGCCTGCCGGGGCTCCCACCTCTGGCGAACGTCACTACGGCAAGCCAGCCGGTGCGCCAGCTTCTGGCGAGCGCCACTTTGCAAGACCCGTCGGTGCACCTGCATCCGGAGAACGCCGCTTTTCCAAGCCTGCCGGGGCTCCCACCTCTGGCGAACGTCACTACGGCAAGCCAGCCGGTGCGCCAGCTTCTGGCGAACGCCGCTTTGGCAAGCCTGCTGGGGCTCCCATCTCCGGCGAACGTCACTACGGCAAGCCCGCCGGGGCACCGTCTTTCGGCGAGCGCCGCTTCTCCAAGCCTACTGGGGCACCCTCTTCCGGCGAACGGCACTATAGTAAGCCCGCCGGAACTCCCGTATCTGGTGAACGTAGCTATGGAAAGCCTTCCGGGGCTCCCACCTCTGGCGAACGTCACTACGGCAAGCCAGCCGGTGCGCCCGCTTCCGGCGAACGCCACTTTGCAAGACCTGCCGTGGCACCCGCATTCGGCGAGCGCCGCTTCTCCAAGCCCGCCGGACCACACACGTATCCGTCGAAATCTCCGGCCGGTTCTTCCTATTCCGCACCGCGTAAAGCAAGGTTCGTCCGCCCCGGCGCCCCTGCCGACCGGCCTGCCCCGACCGTAGGTGCCCGCAGAGTCGCGCTGGATGTGCTGCGCGATGTGCATGAGCACGGCGCCTACGCCGCGCTTGCTTTACAGGAAAAGCTGAACAAGGCTAACCTCTCCCCGGCGGATCGGCGGCTCGCAACCAGCATCGTCTATTCGACGCTGGAGCAGCAGCTGCAGATCGATTTCGCGCTCGACCGGCTGATGGAGCACCCAACCGAGGATGCGCTGCAGCGTGACATCCTGCGCCTGAGCGCCTGCCAGATTCTGTTCCATGACCGGGTGCCGGACAGCGCCGCTGTAAACGAGGGCGTCAATCTGGCGCGTGCGCTCGGGTTGGAAGGCGCGGCCGGGTTCCTCAACGGCGTGCTCCGCAATCTGGTGCGCAGCAAGGACGAAATCCCCTGGCCCAAGCGCGAGGAGGATTTGCGCGCCTACCTGCATATCATGGGCAGCGCCCCTTACTGGCTGATCGACCGGCTGATTGCCGATTACGGGGAGGAAACGGCGGAGCAGATTTTACTATATCGGGCACAGGCGCACGAAACCGTGCTACGCCCCAACACCATGCTGCTAACCGACGCGGCTTTTGAAACCCTGCTGACCGACAAAGGTTGGCCCTGGCGGCACGGTCTGGCCCCCCACGCGTATTTGGTTTCCGGTGCCACCGACCTTGCGCAGGATGAGGATTTTCGCGCTGGGCGTTTCTCCGTGCAGGGGCAGAGCAGCATGTTCGCCGCCGAGGCTGTGCAGGCCCGCCCCGGCATGCGCGTGCTGGACGCGTGCGCCGCACCCGGCGGCAAAACCAGCTATATGGCCGAAGCCATGCAGGGAACAGGCCGCGTGTATGCCTGGGAACTCCATGAAAAGCGCGCACTGTTGCTGGAGGCTGCCAAACGTCGGCTGAAGCTTGAAAACCTGCGCATTTCCGTGCGGGATGCGGGCGAACCCAAACCCGATCTGGAAGGCACGCTGGACGCTGTTCTGCTGGACGCCCCCTGTACCGGGCTGGGTGTGCTGGGCGATAAGCCGGACTTGAAGTACCGCTTGCAGGCGGAGGATGTGCAGCCCATCGTGGCCACCCAGAAGCGCCTGCTCTATGCCGTATGCAACTACGTTAAGCCCGGCGGATTGCTGGTATACAGCACGTGCTCCATCCTCCCGGCGGAAAACAGCGAGCAGGTGGAAGCCTTTTTAGCCTCGCACCCGGACTTTACGCTGCTGCCGCCGCCGGACAGCTATCCGGAAAGCGTGTGCGCACGCCAGACGCCGCATGGGCTGCAGCTGCTGGCCCACCGCGACGGGGTGGAAGGGTTCTTCATCGCGCGGTTTCGCAAAGCGAGGGGCTAACCATGGCGGATAAACCGATCCTTTTGGATATGATCCCCGAGGAGCTGCGCGCGTACTTTGTCCAGCTGGGGCAGCCCGCCTTCCGCGCGGGGCAGGTGTTTGGCTGGCTGCACCGCGGCGTGCCCTTCTGCGATATGGAAAATCTGCCGAAAACCTTACGCGAAACGCTGACGGCACAAGCGTACGACCTGCCGCTGAGCCTGCGCGCCAGTTTTCCCTCCCGCAAGGATCAGACGGTCAAGTTCCTGAACGCCTGCGCGGATGGGAATCTGGTTGAAAGCGTGCTGATGCATTACCACTACGGTTACAGCCTTTGCATATCCACCCAGGTGGGGTGCAAAATGGGCTGCGCCTTTTGCGCCAGCACCCTGCACGGCTGCGTGCGCAACCTGAGCGCTGGCGAAATGCTCGCCCAGATTCTACTGGCAAACCGTTATCTGGGTGTGTCCGGGCGGGTGGGGCATGTCGTGCTGATGGGCAGCGGCGAACCGCTGGATAATTACGAGGCGGTGGTGCGCTTTCTGCGGCTGGTCAACCACCCGGATGGGCTGAATCTGAGCCTGCGGGCCATATCGCTGAGCACCTGCGGCATTGTGCCGCGCATCCGGGAGCTGGCGGCCGAAAAGCTGCCCGTGACCCTGAGCATATCGCTTCACGCGCCCAACGACGAAATCCGGCGGCAGATCATGCCGATCGCCACCCGGTACCCCCTTGCCGAACTGATGGCCGCCGTGCGGGACTATGTCGGCACCACGGGCAGGCGCGTGATCTTTGAGTACGCGCTGATCGACGGCCTCAACAGCCGCCCCGAGCATGCGCGCGAGCTGGCGCGCCTGGTTTCGGGTCTGCAATGCCATGTCAACCTGATCCCGCTGAACCGCGTAGCGGAGCGCAGTATGGAACCCGCATCCCCCAGAGCGGTACAGGTCTTTCTGGACACGCTGACCGCGCTGCATGTTTCCGCCACCGTCCGGCGGGAAATGGGCGCGGATATCAGCGGAGCATGCGGCCAGTTGCGCAATCAGCACTTGAAAGACGGAGAATAACCTGCTATCATCAATGCTTAAGGGTTTCAAACCCTTGCGGGTACGGAAAGGAGGGTACGCCATGCAGATCTACGCAAAAACCCATAAGGGGCTGGTGCGCCCGACCAATCAGGATTCGCTGCTGGTATCCCACAATTTATACGGCGTAGCGGACGGTATGGGCGGCCATCGCGGGGGCGAAACCGCCAGCCGCATCGCCGTGCAGGTGGTGCGCAACCTTTTACAGGGTAAAGCCCCGGAGGAAGACACCCTGCGTATCGGTGTGGACGCCGCCAACCGCCGTATTTATGAAATGCAGAAACACGAGCTTTCCCTCAGCGGCATGGGCACCACCCTTACCCTGCTGTGGGAAGGCCGTGACGCCGTTTGGGTCGCCCATGTGGGCGACAGCCGCGCATACCTGTACCGCGACGGTGAGCTGACCTGCCGCACGCAGGATCACAGCGTCGTAGGCGAGCTGCTTCGCAACAAGGTCATCACTCCCGCCATGGCGAAAACGCACCCCTACCGCAGCGTCATCACCCGGGCATTGGGTACCGATCCGCTGGTGGAGCCGGACCTGTTTGCCGTGCCAAAGCAGGAGGGCGACGTCTGGCTGATCTGTTCCGACGGGCTTTACAACATGGTGGAAGATACGGAAATTGCCGAAACCCTGCAGACCCTCAAGGACGAACCGGCGGCCGACCGCCTGCTGGAGATCGCCCTGGAACACGGCGGTCATGATAACATCAGCCTGCTGCTGTGTCGCGTGACGGAGGTGACTCTGCCATGATGAAGGGGATGGTCTTTGCCGAGCGCTACAAACTGGTGGATTTCATCGGGCAGGGCGGCATGTCGCTTGTCTATCGCGCCGTGGATATCCGCACCGGGCACAGCGTGGCAATCAAGATCCTCAAAGCCGAATACAACAGCGACAAGGAATTTTTAGAGCGGTTCCAGCGCGAGGCGCAAGCTGCCAGTCTGATGTCGCACCACAATATCGTGAACCTTCTGGATGTGGGCGTAGAGGGCGAGTTCCGCTATCTGGTGCTGGAATATGTAAGCGGCAGCACGCTTAAGGACATTATCCAGCAGCGCGGGCACCTGAACACCAACACGGCCGTGCAAATCGCCGTGCGCATTTTAAGTGCGCTGCAGCACGCGCATGATAACGGCATCATTCACCGCGACATCAAACCACAGAATATTCTGGTGAATGCCGATGGCCACATCAAGGTGGCGGATTTCGGCATTGCCCGCATGACTAATGCCTTTACCATCAGCAAAGGCGATACCGTGGTGGGTTCGGTGCACTATTCCTCGCCCGAGCAGGCCACCGGCAATGTGGTGGAAGCCACCAGCGATATTTACTCCACCGGCATTGTGCTTTACGAAATGCTCACCGGGCGCGTCCCTTTTTTAGGGGATACGCCGGTATCCGTTGCTATGCAACATGTAAACGCGACCCCGCCGCCCATCACGGATTATAACCCGGATGTGCCGCCCGCGGTTGTGAACGTTATTATGCGCGCATTGGAGAAATCCCCCAAGAAGCGCTACCAGAGCGCCCGCGAAATGGCCGACGCGCTGCAGAAGGCCCGCGACGGCAAAGAAGAGGCTAACCCCTCTCCCCTGCCGGATCGGCCAAACCCCCAGCCGGGTGGCCCCGCGCGACGTCCGTCCTCCCCCACGCGCGGCGGTGCGCAAACCTCCCGCCATCCGCCGGTACGGCGGCGCAAACGTTCCACGGTCGCTTTAACCATCTTAACAGGCATGCTGGTGTTTATCGCGTTGATCGTCGGGGTGGTCAGTGTTATCCAGACCGTGACGGACAGCGCGGTTGCGCCCGACGTTACAGGCGCCACGGTGGAAGAAGCCATGGCGCTGGTTAAGCGAGCAGGCCTCAACTGGCAGCAGATCAACGTCAACCATGACGTGATTGCCGCAGGCACAGTCATCTCCCAAACCCCGGAGGCCGACGCCGAGATGCGCAAGGGCGACAGCGTGGTCGCCACGGTCAGCCTAGGGCCTACGCGGCTGCTGACCCCGGATGTCATGGGGCTGAGTCGCACGGATGCGGCTGCCAGGCTCAAGGAAAAAGGGCTGAGCATGGTCGTGCTCAAAAGCCCCTCCGCCGAGCCCGTGGATACCGTAATTGCCCAGAACCCCGCGCGGGATGAGCCCTGCTCGCAGGGGCAGGAGATTGAGGTAACCATATCCGGCGGCAGCACGCTGGTGCCCGACCTGAGCGGGCAGGTTTACGAGGATGCGCTGCAGCTGATCAAAGAAAACAACCTGACCGCCGGTAAGGTGGAATACGGCGATACAGCCTCGGAAGACCAGATCGGCAAGGTTCTTGCCCAATCGCCCGCCGCCGGCACCATGGCCGTGCTGGATGCGCAGGTGAGCCTGACCGTCGGCGCCAAGAGCAAGGCCTACCATGCCGATATGGAAGTGGAAGTGCCTGCCGTCAGCCAGAGCGTACCCCTGCGGGTTACGCTGGTGGAAGGCGATACCGAGGTGGAGCAGTACAGCGGCATGACCAACGCAGGCAGCGCGTACTCCATCATTGTACCGGTCAGTTCCAACCAGTCGGGCATGCTGGTATGCCGCGCCTACCTGAACGGGCAGCTAACCGCCGAGCGGGAGGTTGAGCTGCAATGAACGCCGCACCGCAAACCGGCGTGATTGTCAAGGGCGTCGGCGGCCTGTATTACGCGCGGGGCACACAGGGCACAGTTTCGGTGCTGCGCGCCAAAGGCATCTTTCGCAAGCGCCACCTGACGCCACTTGTTGGCGATCACATCCTGTTTACCCCCGGCGAAGGCGAGGAGCACGGTTGGATTGAGGAAATCCTGCCGCGGCAGAACGAGCTGATCCGTCCCCCGGTGGCTAACATCCTGCATCTGGTGTTTGTGCTCGCGCCCGAACCGGAGCCGGATTTTCTGTTGCTGGATACGCTGCTGGTCATGGCGCACGCGCAGGGCATCCGCCCGGTGATTGTTGTCAATAAAAGTGAACTGGACCCTGCGCTGGCGACGCGCGTACAGGCGGAATACCGCGGGGCGCATGCACCGGTGCTGGCCGTCAGCGCCGTGCAGGAGCAGGGGCTTACTGCGCTGGAGGCGGTTCTGCGCGAAGGAACCTGCTGCTTTGCCGGGCAAAGCGGCGTTGGCAAAAGCACGCTGCTTAACGCCATCACAGGTCTTTCGCTGCAAACGGGCGAAATCAGCCGCCGGATTGCCCGGGGCAAGAACACCACGCGTCACGCGGAGTTGTTGATCCGGGAACCCTATCAGGTGCTGGACACCGCCGGTTTCAGCCTGCTTGCGCTGGAAACGCCGATGGACCCCGTTAAGCTGAAAGAGTTCTATCCAGAATTTTTACTGTACGAAGCGGAGTGCCGCTTCCAACCCTGTTACCATGCCAGCGAACCCGGCTGCGCAGTGCTGGCCGCCGCCCAGCGCGGGGAGATTGCCGCCGCGCGCATGGAGCGTTACCATCTGCTGCTGGAAAGGGTTAAAGAATCTTGGAGGAATCGTTATGACTAAGATTGCGCCGTCTATCCTGGCAGCGGATACGATGCACATGGGTGACGCTGCCCGTCGGATCGTATCGGCCGGTTGCGATTATGTCCATTTTGACGTCATGGATGGGGTCTTTGTGCCCAACCTCTCCTTTGGGCCTGCGTTGCTCAAGGATATGAAGGCCGAGGTCGCCCTCTATTTTGACGTGCACCTGATGCTGATTGATCCGCTCAAGTACGTAGATGTGTTTGCCGACGCGGGCGCCAGCGGCGTAACCGTTCATGTGGAGGCCGAGCATTTTCCGGAGTCGCTGGCGCGCATCCGGTCGCGCGGGCTGCGCACGGGCGCGTCGCTCCGGCCTGCGACCCCCGCCGCCGAGCTGCGCGATTTCCTGCCGGAGTTGGATCTGGTGCTGGTCATGACTGTGGAACCCGGCTTTGGCGGCCAAACGCTCAACCCCGCGATGCTGGATAAGATCCGTGCGCTGCGCGGGCTGGGTTTTGCCGGGGAAATTGAGGTGGACGGCGGCGTTACGCTGGATAACGCCCCTGCGCTGGTTCAGGCGGGCGCGGATACGCTGGTCATGGGTACTACCTTCTTCCGGGCTGCAGACCCGCAGGAACTGACGCGCCGTGTGCATCAGCTGAAACGCTGATACAGATCGCGCCGGTGCGAATTGCCCGAACGGGCCGGAGCATCCCTCCGGCCATTCTTGCGCACCGACGCTTTTCCGCTGCGATGCGATAAAACCGTCCTTGCACACAGGCGCTTCAAAGAAGCCCTGATTTGACATCCATCCATCGCTGTCATATAATAGTTTCCATATGTCGCCGTACTGGGAGGAAGCGTAGATGGTGATCACCGATTTTTTGGAAAAGAATGCGCGTATCAAGCCCGACGAGGTTGCGCTGGTGGAAATCAACCCCGCGTTACAGCCGGATCACACCGTCACATGGCGTGAGTATAACCTGATTGAATCCTCTTCCGGCGGCAAATTCCGCCGGGAGATCACCTGGCGCGAGTTTGACCGCAACGCCAACCGTGTGGCCAACCTGCTTCTCTCGCGCGGTGTACGCAAAGGGGACAAGGTCGCCATCCTGCTGATGAACTGTCTGGAATGGCTGCCCATTTATTTCGGCATTCTCAAAACCGGCGCTCTGGCCGTGCCGATGAATTTCCGCTACACAGCGGAAGAAATCGAATACTGTCTGGACCTGTCCGATGCGTCCGTGCTGGTTCTGGGGCCGGAGTTTGTCGGCCGTGTGCAGCAGGTGCAGAAGCATCTGGAAAAAATCCGTCACTATTTCTTTGTGGGCGATGATACGCCTGATTTTGCCGACAATCTGGAGCGTTTTATCGCCTATGCCTCCTCCACCGTTCCGGCTGTGGAACTACTGGAAGACGATGATGCCGCCATCTATTTTTCCTCCGGTACTACCGGCTTCCCCAAGGCTATCCTGCACAGCCAGCGCGCGCTGGTCAGCGCCTGCCAGACGGAACAGAACCACCACGGCCAAACCAAGGACGATGTGTTCCTTTGCATCCCGCCACTGTACCACACCGGCGCTAAAATGCACTGGTTCGGCAGCCTGCTGACCGGAAGCAAGGCCGTGCTCCTGCGGGGGGTCAAGCCCGATTGGGTGTTGCAGGCCGTTTCAGATGAAAAAGCCACCATTGTCTGGCTGCTGGTGCCTTGGGTGCAGGACATCTTGGACGCGGTGGAGCGCGGTGAGCTGGATTTGACCCGCTATCAGCTAAGCCAGTGGCGGCTGATGCACGTGGGCGCACAGCCTGTGCCGCCCAGCCTGATTACCCGCTGGCTGAGCGTGTTCCCCCACCAGCAGTATGACACCAACTACGGCCTGAGCGAATCCATCGGCCCCGGGTGCGTGCATCTGGGCGTGGAGAACGTGCAGAAGGTGGGCGCCATCGGCAAGGCCGGTTACCTGTGGGAAACCCGCATTGTGGACGAGCGGATGTGCGATGTGCAGCCGGGCACTGTCGGCGAGCTGGCCGTCAAGGGCCCCGGTGTGATGAAGTGCTATTATAAAAACTCGCAGGCCACCGCTGAGGTGTTGCGCGGCGAATGGCTCTGCACCGGCGATATGGCGCGCGTAGACGAAGACGGGTTCATCTTTCTGGTTGACCGTAAGAAAGACGTCATCATCAGCGGCGGGGAAAACATCTACCCTGTGCAGATTGAGGATTTCCTGCGTGCCAACACCAAGATCAAGGATGTGGCTGTGATCGGCATGGCTGACGAACGATTGGGCGAAATAGCCGCCGCCATCATCTCCCTGAAACCCGACGTAACCATGACCGAGGCAGAAGTCGAAGATTTCTGTCTGGAGTTGCCGCGTTACAAGCGCCCACGCCGGATCATCTTTGCCGAGGTGCCGCGCAACCCCACCGGCAAAATTGAAAAGCCGAAACTGCGCGAACGCTACGGCGCCGGGCATCTGGTGGAGCAGCAATCGACGAAATAAACCCCGGCCGAAAATGAAACGCAAATCTGAGCTGAATCAAGCACAACACCCCACCAGTATGACCGGCGGGGTGTTGTATGATGTTCGCCCGAGTTTCCCTGTGCCATAGGTTGTTGCGTGAACACCTTTTTATTCACCTTTCCAGAACGACACACGAGAAGCTTCGGGGGCCGCTCCAAACCCCGGCAGGAGGCAGTGCCTCCTGCACCTCCATTTCTTGCTTTTATCAGAACACGCGAAAACCCACCGGACTGCCGGTGGGTTTTCGCGTTTAATTAGCAACACTCGGCAGCGCTGTTCGCCTTATAGTTCTTCGTGCTGTTCGCTCATTTTCAGAAAAGCGCTGTGGTGTCAGGTTTTGGGGCATCGCCCCAAAACCCGGCAGGAGGCAATGCCTCCTGCACCTCCATTTTTACATTTATCAGAACATGCGAAAACCCACCGATAGTCCGATGGTTCAGACCGTTGACAAACCCTTTAAAGATGCCAGGAAGCAGCCTGCTCAAAAAGGTTCAGATGCGCGAAGCCAAACCGGATAAGGGCGGGCGCGTACACGGACGTACGTGACCGCCCTTATCCGGTGCAGGCGACAAAGCAGATGAACCTTTTTCAGCAGGCTGACCCACCGGCAGTCCGGTGGGTAATCAGCGATTGCAACTTAACTACTTGCAGGGTTGGTTTACTTGCGCACCAGAAAACCGCTCTTTTCCCACATGGCCACCCAATCCTTCAGGCGGGCAAACAAGTCTGCATTGCACTTGGTCTTGCTCATCATGCCGATCAACTGCGTAAGCGCCTCGTGGTTGGTCGTGGAGCTCAGCACCGTGCGGATGGCACGCAGGCCCTCAATTTCCTGTTCGCTTAGCAGCATGTCCTCTTTCTTGGTGCCGCTGCGGTGCATGTCGATCACGGGGAACATTGGCTCGTTCGCCTCGGGAATGTCCAGCCACAGCTCCATGTTGGCCGTGCCTTTGAACTCCTCAAAGATGATGTCGTCCACGCGGGAGCCCGTTTCCACCAGAATGGTCGCAATCATGGTCAGACTGCCGCCCTCGCGGGTATTGCGCGCGGCGCCGAAAAAGCGCTTGGGCCGTACCAGCGCGGCGGGGGTCACGGTGTTGGTCATGGCACGGCCGCCCTGCGTAAGGGTTGCCTGATAGGCGCGGGTCAACTTGGTCAGGCTATCCAGAAGGATCACCACATTCAGTCCCTGCTCTACCAACCGCTGGGCGCGTTCCAGCATGGTTTCGCTCACACGGGTCTGGCTTTCGGGTGCCTCGGCAAAGGTGGTGGCATACACTTCGGCATCGGTGCCGATGGCATCGCGGATTTCCGTAACCGCTTCAGGGCGCTCGTCAATCAGGAGCATCATGACATGCGCGGCGGCATCGTTCTGCTTAATGGCTTTGCAAAGCTCCCGCAGGATGATGGTCTTGCCGGTTTCCGGCGGCGCAACGATCATCGCACGCTGACCAAACCCGATGGGGGCGATCAGATCAACGATGCGCATGGGCCAGTTCTGGCTGTTGCGTTCGCTTTCCAGCACAATGCGGCGGTTGGGGTATACCGGCACCAAACCCTCGAAGGACAGGCGTTCGGCTCCATCCTCCGCCGGTTTGCCGTTGATTTTTTCCACCAGCATGAGCGCCGCGAACTTGTCCAGATCCCGTTGGGCGCGGGCCTTGCCTTCGATATAATCGCCGGTGCGCAGGTCGAAGCGCCGGATGGCCGCCACCGAAACATAGATATCCTTCTTGCCGGGTAACAGCGTGCTGGAGCGCAGGAAGCCGTACCCGTCCGGTAAGATCTCCAGAATCCCTGCGGCGGGCTGCCCTTCCACCGGCTGCAACAGTTCCGGAACCGGCTGCCCCGGCTCGTACGGTTCGGTAAACGCCGGATCGCGCGCAGGTTTATACATCGCGTCGTTGGTGTAGACCTCGGAATAGCGCGTAGGGGCGTAGTTCTGTTGCCCGTACCCACCCTGATTGAACGCTGGGCGCTGGTAATCGCCCCGCGTGGCGGGATGGTAATTATTGCGGTAGTCCTGACGGCCGTATTCGCGCGTCGGCGCGGCCCGGTACCCCAGACGGTATCCGTCCACCGTCTGCTGCGGGAACAGCGGCCGCTGCGGTGGCTGCGACGCGGGGGCATAGCGCGGCTCATCATCCGCTCGGGTAACGGCAGGCTGCGCAGCGGTAAAGTTGACCGGCGGCCCGAAGCGCGTAGGGCTGTTCCCATTATGCGCCTGTTGCCACACCGGTTGGCGCAGCGGCTGCTTAAGCGTCATGTTGGGGCGTGCTTGCATGGCTTGCCGGAAAATCGGCTGGTATTCACCCGGCATTTCATTCCCGCCCTGGGCTTGCCCGGCCCAGGGCCTGCCGCCCGGCTGCACGCTGGTCACATCCGCAGAAAGCGGCGCGGTTTGCATCAGGTCTTCCCGTTTCTCGCCGGAGGATGCCGTATCTGCGGGCACCGCCGTCGTTGTGCCCTCCGTGGCCGCTGTCTGCTCCCCGGTCAGCGCCTCGGCCAGACGCTGTACGATGCCGTTTTTATCAATCCCGGCGCTCAGCTTTACGCCGTTCTCACGGGCCAGCTTGCGCAAATCCAGCACCGTCATGGCATGCAATTCCGCAATGTTCAATGAGATACCCTCCCTGTTTGCTTTTCATCGATCCGATCTGTCTGACCGCAACGGAATGCAGTTTCCGGCAGCCGGGCCTTCCGCGCCGCCGTCCGCAATGGATGTTGCTTTGGTTTAAGGTTTGGGGGCCGGGCCTTTCACAGCCACGACTAAATCCCGGTTGACCGCCTGCTCCACCCAATGGGCGAATGATTCAAACGGCGGCTCCTGCATTGGGGTGAATCCAGCGGCCTGCACAAGCGCA
The DNA here is from genome assembly GCA_963666755.2 of Candidatus Limiplasma sp. GTDB lineage: Bacteria > Bacillota > Clostridia > Christensenellales > Aristaeellaceae > CAXXOK01. The sequence continues at coordinate 979,759 of CAXXGW010000009.1, read as the reverse complement.
AGCACTGTTTCCCGTGGTAGCGTGTAAGTGTTGAAAGCCAGCGCGATAGCGCCCCCCTGCTTCAGGGTTTTCCGATAGGCCGGTAAAGCCTCCCGTAAAAGAGTTTCCGGCGAGCACACACCCCGCCCTTCCCGTGGCGCATGCTGTACCCCGTACGGTAAATCCGCCACGATCAGGTGGCACTGCTCCGCGCCCAGAATCGCATCGGTCTGTCTGGTATCCCCCCGGATTAACCGCATACTGAGCGTCCGGCCCTGTTTGTACGCTTCCGGCGAGTTTGCAAAGGTATAACGGTACTCCCTTACCGCCCCGCCTCCCGTAAGGGTAAGGGAATGTTCCTCCCGGCGATGTTTGTAGCGATGGTACTGCAATGAATGGATAAAATAGACGTCGGCTTCATGAATCGCTTTTTCGTCGGTCTCGATCCCGATGGCACAATCTCCGGTTTCCAACGCGCAAAACAGCGATGTGCCCCTTCCGCAGATGGGGTCCAGCACGGTCAGCGGTTCCTGACTACGGGCAAATGCCGATGCGGATCGCGCACAGTTCAGCATCAGCCGGGTAAAGTCAGGATTGGTTTTCCCTTTGTACTTCAGTACCTGCGAAAGGTCCGCATCCAGATATTGAGGGGTGGGAAACACAACGGGTTTGAGCCATTCGCCTTCACACACAGCCGCCAGGGCGACGGCGGAATGCCGGGCCAGATAGGCCCAATCTTCCTCAGGCATCGACTGGACATCCAAAATGAGAAATGGGGTACCGGCGAGCGTTTCGACGCGCACATCCGTTTTTGCATTCAATGCGAACAGAAGGCATTCGCATTCCCGCACAGCCAGCATAAGCATGGACTGTGCATAGCGTGCGTTGGGGTGTGATTTCACAAGCAGGGCAAGCTGCACGGGATGCCTCTCTTCCACTGGAACATTCACGAACGTAACGAGCTTTACGCTTAGTTGAAGTATATCATATTGAGTTTCGAAAAACAATGGTTTTTCGGTGAACATCCTGTGAACGTTCAGGTTTGGCGCTTTAAACCGCATCCGGTCACGAAACTTACGCCGCCTCTTTACAAAAACCGCGAACGATATGGCTTTGCAAGCCTTTGTGGAAAAATGATCCCCAACCCGGGATTCGGTAAAAAATACCCATTGTGCAGAAAAAATCCATCTATTTCGCATTGAATATTTTTTCCTTCCCATTGAATCCGATGAAAGTTTGATTGAACGCGTTCAATATTGAATGAACGCGTTCAATCTGTTGAATGTGCCCTGTGTTTTTCTGAACCCGCGCCGATTCGGCCAGTCCTTCCCTGCGCACGGAGCAACAGCACTGCTTCCGTCCGAAAAGCGCAGTTCCCTGAACGATCCCATCGGCTCCGCGCTACTCGGTCCATCTGTCTTACGCTTACAGCAGGTGTGCCCTCCTCCCCGTGCACGGACAGATCGAACGGCAGCTCGCAGGGCAGGCCGTGCAGCCATCCTTCTTCCGTACGGGTAAGACATCCCCTAAGGCGAAAAAGCGCAGGAGCGCTTACCGTAAGGCCCCTCCGCGCCGGTTACCCATAGATGGTGAAACTACCCGATAATCGGACTGCGCGCGGCGTCTCTTCCAATCTTCAGGGCATAAAAAACCCTCTCCGGTCTACCGGAGAGGGAGTGACATTACCACTTACGCTTGCGAGCAGCTTCTGCTTTCTTCTTGCGTTTCACGCTGGGTTTCTCATAATGCTCGCGCTTACGAGCCTCTGCCAAAACACCCGTGCGAGCACATTGACGTTTAAACCGCTTCAGAGCGCTTTCCAGGGATTCGTTTTCGCGGATGCGTACTTCGGACACTGTTATCCCTCCCCTCGCTCATTTCGCCGCTGACCTCCCAATGCGAGGGTACAAGGGAGGGCATACAACGACCATACGGGTATTATATCGCGAACACACGCACGCGTCAACAGTGAAATCTGCAAAACCCGTAAATCCGCACGTCCACCGCAGTAAAGAGCTGCCTCAGGCCATGCGCTCGGAGAGCTTTTCCCCGCCGATCACGTGAAAGTGCAGGTGTTTAACCGTCTGGCAGCCGTTCTCGCCACAGTTGTTCACCACACGGTAGCCGCCTTCGGTCAGCCCCAGCTGCTGGGCTACCGTGGCGCAGGCTCGCAGGCACGCGGCCAGCTCGTGGTCGCTCATCGCGTCGTGGTGGGCCAAGTCCTCCACATGATGCTTGCTGATGACCAACGCGTGTGCCTTGGCCTGCGGATTGATGTCATGGAAGGCATAGGTGTCCGCATCCTCGTAAATCTTACGGGAAGGAATTTCCCCTTTGAGAATCTTGCAGAAAATACAGTCGTCCATCATGCGTCCTCCTTATTCGGTACGGCATTCCCCTGCATGGTTTCCACAGGTTCGCCGGCCATTCCTTCTTTTGTGACGGCCATCAGGCGCAGGTTGAGGATTTGCCCCGGCGTACCCTGTGTGCAGGTCACCTGCACATATTCTGGTGTATAGCCGCTCAGGCAGCCGTCGTCCAGTCGCTCTTCCAGTAAAACAGGGCGCACGGCCTCAAGCAGCCCCTCACGGTACACCGCGGCCATCTCTTCCCCCACGGCGATCAACCGGCGCACACGTTCCTCCTTGATAGGCTCCGGCACCTGCCCCTCCATGGCGGCGGCGGGGGTGCCGTCCCGGCGGCTGTAGGGAAACACATGCAGCCGCATGAACCCAATCTCCCGGCAAAAGGCGACGGTCTGCGCAAACTCCGCTTCCGTTTCGCCCGGAAAACCGACGATCACATCCGTGGTGAGCGCTGCGCCCGGGCAGGCTTCACGGAGGCGCGCGACCGCTGCCCGATAGCGCGCGGTATCGTACCTGCGGCGCATACGGCCAAGCACCGCGTCGCTGCCGCTCTGCAACGCCAGATGGAACTGCGGGCAAAGCGTATGCAGCCCTTTCAGGGCATCCACGAACCGTTCGTCAATCGCCATGGGCTCCAGCGAGCCCAGCCGCACGCGCCGCACGCCCGGTACCCCATCCAAGGCGGCCAGTACGTCGGTCAGCGTGGGGCGATCCGGCAAATCCCGCCCATAGCTGGTCAGGTGGATGCCGGTCAGCACCAGCTCCTGATAGCTGGCGGCTGTCAGGGTTTGCGCTTCTTCCTCAATCTGCTTGACGGGCTTGGAACGTACCGGCCCCCGAACGGAGGGGATAATGCAGTAGCTGCAGCGGTTGTCGCACCCTTCCTGAATTTTCATCACGGCGCGGGTGTGCCCCTCGTGGGCATGGATGGTCAGCGCCTCAAACGGCGCAGCCTGCAAGCTATCCACCGCCACAAGCTGCGTTTGCTGCGCCACTGCCTGCTCCAGCAGTTCCGCCACGCGCGCGCGGTATTGCGTGCCCAGGATCAGCCGGGCGCCGGTATCCCGCAGGCGCTCGCCCATCCGCTGCGCCAGGCATCCGGCCAGCACCAGCTCGCCGCCCGGGTTTTGACGTTTATAACGGCGGGCGGCCTTCAGACTTTTCTGATCCCCCGTACCGGTTACGGTGCAGGTGTTCACCACATACACGTCGGCAGGCACGCCCGGCGGCGCGGGTTCATAGCCGCGCGCCAGAAAGGCTTCCAGCATGGCTTCGCTGTCATATTGATTCACTTTACAACCCAGCGTATAAAAACGGACCGTTCCGGGCATGTTTACATCTCCCCCAGCGCACCCATGGTAACTGACAGCGCACACAGGCCCGCGGTTTCGGTGCGCAGTATGCGCGGGCCGAGCGTTACGGCGGTGGCGCCAATGGCTCGAAGCTGCTCCGCCTCGGCCGGGGTTACGCCGCCCTCCGGGCCAATGACGATGGCGACCGCGCGCGGCTTGGGCGTTTGCAAAAGCAAGCGGCGCAAGGCTTCGCTCAGGCGCAGTTCACACTCTTCCTCCCAAGCTAGGTAGACCGCATCATAGCCGCCCTGTTCCAGAAGCTGTAAGGTTTGCGGCAGGCTGCGCACCGCGTGCACCTGCGGCACATGCGCGCGCCCACTCTGCTTGGCGGCTTCCAGCACGATGCGCTCCCAGCGCTCGCGCTTGTGGGTCTCGTTCCCCTCCACACGGGCGACGGAACGCTCCATCGCCACAGGCATCACGTCCCACACGCCCAGTTCCGTCGCCTTCTGGATCACCGTTTCCAACTTATCCAGCTTTGGCAGCCCCTGCACCAGTGTGACGTGGGTTTCGCATTCCGGCGCGGGCAGGCGCTCCAGCACCCGCACGGTGGTCGCCTGCAAGTCCACATTTTCAAGCGTGCCCGCATAGAGGGCTTCTGCGGCAATCAGCTGCACCGCGTCGCCGGGGTGCATGCGCAGCACGCGCGCCACATGCGCGCTTTCCTGTGCGGATAGCGTGATACACCCGCCCGCTTCCAGAAGGCCGATCTCCCCTAACCAACACCTATGCACGGGCGGCTCCGGCGCGCACGCAAAGCGCGACCCATTCCCCCTGCGTCAGGCGGCCGACCGGCAGGTATCCCGCCGCGTCCAGCGCCGCCTGCACATCCGCCTCGCGCTCGCGGATGATCCCGGAGCACACAAACAACCCGCCCGGTTGCAGATGACGCGTGAGAGGCCCGCAAAGCATGCGGATTGCATCCGCGACAATATTGGCTACTGCCAGATCGCAGGGCATCGTCTCGCCGTTGACCAGATCTCCCTGCACCACGCGCACCTGCCCCTGCACGGCGTTGTGGGCAACGTTTTCCGTTGCCACCTTGACCGCCGCCGGGTCGATATCCACCGCGAGCACAGCCGGCGCGCCCAGCTTGGCCGCCGCAATGGCCAGAATGCCGCTGCCCGTGCCCACATCCATCACCCGCATGCCGGGCTGCAGGTAGGTTTCCAGCAGTTCCATACACATATGGGTCGTTTCATGCGTGCCGGTACCAAAAGCCATGCCGGGATCGAGCTCCACCACCAGATCATCCGCCTTGGGGGCATACGGCTCCCAGCTCGGCTTAACAACCAGTCGACTGCCGACGCGAAAAGGCTTGTAATACTGCTTCCAGTTTTCAGCCCAATCCTCATCGGCCACATCGCTCAGCTCCAGCGTAAGCGGCCCCAGCGGCATTACCGCGTCCGCGGCCAGCAGCTGCAACTGCCCGCGCAGGTCGGCCAGCCTGTCATGCGTATGCTCGTCCTGCGCAAACCAGCCCTTGACCAGCACATCCTCCGGCATCGCGGCCAGCATGGCGGGGTCGTACAGCTCCCAGTAGACGCCCGGCTTGGACGGGTCCGGCACATCGGCCCGATCCACAATCTCGGTGCCCACCGCGCCGCAGCGCACCATCCCGTCGCTGACCAGATCACTCCCGGCCGTCGTTGTATGCACAATCGCCTCGCACCATTGCATCCGGCGTTCCTCCTCCAATTTACGGTTGCGGTTTTCTTCCGGGGGTTCCGCAACGACCGCAGCATACCACAGCAGGCGGGCCTGTGCAAGAGGCCCGCCTGTGGGGTTAATTGAACAGGCTCTTCACCTTGTCCAGAAAGTTCTTCTTAGCCTCGTACTCCTTGCCGGTCAGGCTCTCCTCCAGCTTTTTGAGGAGTTCCTTTTGCTTTTCGTTGAGGCGTTTGGGTACCTCTACCCGCACGTGCACCAGCAGATCGCCCGCGCCTCCGCCCCGCAGGTTTGCGATGCCGTAACCCTTCAGGCGGAATTCCGCATCGTTCTGCGTCCCTTCGGGGATGCGGTATTTCACCGGCTGCTTGAGGGTGGGGATGTCCACATCCGCGCCCAGCGCCGCCTGCGAAATCGTGATGGGGTAGTCCAGCCGCAGCGTAGTCCCGTCGCGTTGGAACAGCTTATGCGGCCGTACCGTCACGCGGATGTACAGATCGCCGTTCGGCCCACCGTGCGGCCCCGGCTCGCCCTGCCCGCTCATGACGATGGTCTGGCCGTTGTCGATGCCCGCCGGAATTTTGACCGTCGCGGTACGGCGCTTGCGCACATGGCCTGTGCCCTGACAATCGGCGCACTTATCGCGCACAATCTTGCCTTCGCCATGGCAGGTGGGGCAGGTGCGTACCGTTACCATAAAGCCGCCGCCCTGCCGAATTTGCCCCGCGCCCTTACAGGTGGGGCAAGTTTGCGCGGTGGTGCCGGGCTTGGCGCCGCTGCCACCGCAGGTGGCGCAATTTTCGTTGCGCATGAACTCGAAGGTTTTCTGGCAGCCGAAGGCCGCCTCTTCAAAGGTAATGGTAATATCGTGGCGCAGATCGTCGCCCTGTGAAGGGCCGGAGCGCCGGGTTGCGCCGCCCATCCCGCCGCCGAAAAAGGAATCGAAAATGCTGCCGAGGTCGCCGAAGCCGTTAAAATCGACGCCGCCGGAACCGCCGCCAAAGCCCTGCATCGGCGGGCCGTCAAAGCCAAACTGATCGTACCGCGACCGTTTGTCCGGGTCGCTGAGCACCTCGTTGGCTTCGTTCAGCTCCTTGAACCGCTCCTCGGCGGAGTGGTCGTTCTGGTGCAGGTCCGGATGGCATTCCTTGGCTTTCTTGCGGTATGCGGTTTTGATCTCGGCGTCGGTGGCCGTCTTGGGCACCCCGAGCACCTCGTAATAATCCCGTTTAGCCAAATGCTCACCTACTTTATGGCCCGGCGCTGATACGGCCGGGTAAATCGAACCGGCGGCCCGCGCTGCGTGCGCCGGTCCGGTTCACGCCCCTTGCCGGGGCATGGCTTGCGAAACGCCCCGGCGTGGCGCGGAGGCGAACTCCGCACCCCCGCCGAGGCGATTGTGAAGTGGCCACGCGGGGCTTTACTTCACTTCGTAATCGGTATTCACGGTGCCATCGTCATTCTGGGTGGGGCCGGCGTCCGTACCGGCATCGGAGCCGCCGCCCATATCGGGCGCGCCCTCCTGCTGCTGGTAAAGCTTGCCGAACACTGCGTACACCTTCTGCGCCATGGCTTCCATCGCCGTCTTGATCTGCTCGGCGTCGTTGGTCTCGCGCACTTTCTTGAACTCCGCGATTTCGGTTTCCACGGTGCTCTTGTCCTCGGCGCTCAGCTTGCTCTCGTTGTCACGCAGCTGCTTTTCCAGCTCGTAAATCATGCTGTCGGCACGGTTGAGGGTTTCCACCTCGTCCTTGCGCTTCTTGTCCTCTTCGGCGTACTGCTCGGCTTCCTTCACGCGCTTCTGAATCTCGTCCTCCGACATGTTGGTGGAGGCCGTGATGGTGATCTTCTGCTCGTTGCCGGTGCCCTTATCCTTGGCGGATACATTCACGATGCCGTTGCGGTCGATGCTGAACGTAACCTCAATCTGCGGCACGCCGCGGGGCGCGGGCGGGATGCCCGTCAGCTGGAAGCGGCCCAGGGATTTGTTATCGAACGCCATGGGGCGCTCGCCCTGCAGCACATGGATTTCCACAGTGGTCTGCCCATCCGCCGCGGTGCTGAACACCTGCGATTTGGTGGTGGGGATGGTGGTGTTGCGGTCGATCAGGCGGGTAAAGATGTGGCCTTCGGTTTCCAGACCCAGCGAAAGAGGCGTTACGTCCAGAAGCAGAACGTCCTTGACTTCGCCGCCCAGCACGCCGCCCTGGATGGCCGCGCCTACTGCCACGCACTCATCGGGGTTGATGCCCTTGAAGGGCTCCTTGTTGGTGATCTTCTTGACTGCCGCCTGTACCGCGGGGATACGGGTGGAGCCGCCCACGAGGATGACCTTGTCGATCTGCTCGGAGGTCAGGTTCGCATCCTTAAGGGCCTTGGTCATCGGGTCGATGGTCATCGCCACCAGGTCGGCGGTCAGCTCGTCAAACTTGGCGCGGGTCAGCGTCATGTCCAGATGCTTGGGGCCGTTCTGGTCGCTGGTGATGAAGGGAAGGTTAATGTTGGTGCTCATCACGCCGGAAAGGTCGATCTTCGCCTTCTCCGCCGCCTCTTTCAGGCGCTGGTAGGCCATCTTATCCTGCTTGAGGTCGATGCCGTTTTCCTTCTTGAAGTTATCCACGATCCAGTTGATCACACGGTCGTCGAAATCATCGCCGCCCAGACGGTTGTTACCGTTGGTGGCCAGCACTTCGAACACGCCGTCGCCAATTTCCAGCAGGCTCACGTCGAACGTGCCGCCACCCAGATCGTACACAAGGATCTTCTGGGAGCCCTGCTTGTCCAGACCGTAGGCCAGCGAAGCTGCCGTCGGCTCATTGATGATGCGCAGTACTTCCAGACCTGCGATACGGCCCGCGTCCTTGGTGGCCTGACGCTGGCTGTCGCTGAAATAGGCCGGAACGGTGATGACCGCCTGCGTCACTTTTTCGCCCAGATAAGCTTCGGCGTCAGTCTTGAGCTTTTGCAGGATCATCGCGCTGATTTCCTGCGGGGTGTAGCTCTTGCCGTCGATGCTCACCTTATGGTTGGTGCCCATTTCACGCTTGATGGAAATGACGGTACGGTCGGGGTTGGTTACAGCCTGACGCTTGGCGATCTGGCCGACCAGACGCTCGCCGTCCTTGGTAAAAGCCACAACGGAAGGGGTGGTACGCGCGCCTTCCGCATTGGGGATCACAACGGGTTCGCCGCCTTCCAGCACGGCGACGCAGCTGTTGGTAGTGCCAAGGTCAATGCCGATAATCTTGCTCATAATGGTTCCTCCTCTAAATGCTTACACATTCGATGTTGTCTATTTGGGTCCGGTATATGCTCAGGGAGCCTTCTCCCCTGCCGGTGTGCGGATGCGCGCCTAATCCTGCGGCACGACTTTGACCATCGCGTGGCGCAGCACGCAGCCGCCCATCTGATAGCCCTTCTGGAACACCTCGCAGACGGTGCCGGGTTCTCCGTCCTCGGGGCTTCCCTGCATCACTGCGTTTTCCAGATTGGGGTCAAACGGCTCCCCCTTGCGGTCGATGGGGGTGACACCGCGTTTGGCGATCACCTCCGCCAGTTGGCGGCGGACCATCTCCACGCCGTCGCGCAGGGCTTTATCGTTTGTGCCCTCCGCCACGGTCAGCGCGCGCTCCAGATTGTCCAGCACCGGCAAAAGGGTGGCAATGAACGCTCTGGCGCCGTCTTCGAAGGCTTCGCTGCGCACGTTCTGGTTGCGCTTGCGGTAGTTGTCAAAATCGGCCTGCACACGCTGGGCCAGGGTCAGGTATTCGTCTGCGCGGCTGTTGGCGGCAGCCAGCGCGTCGGCCAGTTCGTTGGCGACGGTTTGCGCCTGCGCGTCGGCCTGTTCGGCCTCCAGCGCATCCTCCGGGCTGCAGGCGGCGGCTTCCAGCTCACCGGCCATTGCGTCCAGCGCTTCCTGCCGTTCCGCTTCGGCGGCTTTGGAGACAGGGTCTGTGGTTTGGGGTTCCTGCGTCTTCTTGTTTGGTTCGGGCTGCATAGTGGGTCGTTTTCCCCCATTCTGACGGGTTTTCTTTCTTGCGGCCATTGCTGTCACTCCTTATCCTGCGTGAACAGGCGTGTGAGCTGTTCGCCCATGGCGCTGAGGACGCCGAGCACCCGGCCGTACTGCATGCGGGTGGGGCCGAGGATGCCGATGGTGCCGTGCGTCCGATCCCCAAGGGAATAGGTCGCGGTCACCAGCGAACAGTCCTGCAACTCCGGCACGCCTGTTTCCGGGCCGATGCGCACGGTAAAGGCGAGGCTCTGATGCTGCTCCAACAGCTGCAGCAGCGTATCCTTGGTTTCCAGCAGCGAAAGGAAGGTGCGTGCCTTTTCCACATCGTTATATTCCGGAAAACTAAGGATGTTGCTGGTGCCGCCGAAGGCGAGCTTGGCTTTAAGCTGCTGGTTTTGCACGTCGGCTACCAGCTCGCTTACGCCGCCGAGCACCGCCCGCTTATCCGCCATATCCCGCCGGAGCGAACGGAGCAATTCCTGCGCTTCGGACATCGTGTGCCCGCTGAGGTGCTCGGTAAGCATCCGGCTGATGCCGTACAGCGCGTCGGCATCCAGATCGCTGTCCACATGGATCACGCTGTCGCGCACGATACCGCTGTCCGTGACGATTACCAGCAGCGCGGTGTTGGTGGTAACCGGCACCAGCTGCAGGGTTCTAAGCGTCAGGTCGCCGCCTTTGGGGCTGAGCACAAGCGACGTGTAATGCGTTACGGAGCTGAGCACCTGTGCCGCGCGGTTGATCACATCTTCCATCTTGGCGGTTCGCTCGCTGAAATGCGCGCGAATGCTCTCCACATCGTCGGCATGGATGCGGCCCGACTGCAGCAGCTGATCCACATACAGGCGGTAAGCCTTGGCGCTGGGCACGCGCCCCGCACTCACGTGGGGCTGATCCAGATAGCCCAGTTCTTCCAGATCGCTCATCTCATTGCGGATGGTGGCGGAGCTCAGCCCCATCTCGTATTTCTTGGAAATGGTGCGGCTGCCGACCGGGATGGCGGTTAAAATATAGTCGTCGATAATCGCCTGTAAAATGCGGAATTTCCGCGCGTCCATCGACATGCCATCACCTCCTCGTTCGGTAGTCGGGGTTTCTGTTTGTGGTATTGTTAGCACTCGTTTAACGTGAGTGCTAACATGGTCATATCATATGCCTGTTTGATGGTTTTGTCAAGCGTATCCGAGGGCGAATTCAACATTTGTTCATAATTAAAAAACCCTTATGTTGCAAAGGGTTTCTTACGTTTCTGACTATTACTGACCAAATATTTTATGCGCCAGCCCCGGGTTCCGCCCGCCCATCGGGAATCCGACGGCAGGCATTGGCCGCCAGCAGGCAGACCGGGGTAAAGTAAGCGCACCAGAACAGCAGCAACGCCGTACCGATCCACTCCATCCCCGGGGCGCCGCTGCGGAACAGGCCCAGCATCGGCATCACAAGGCAGATCGGGAAAAAAGCGCCGTGCGCCAGCAGCAGTCCTTTCAGCCATTTGTCGCCGACCGTCTGCGGGGTAAGGGCCAGCCCGGCAAAGAACGTCGAAAGCGCCATCATGGCATAGCCCAGCAGATCGTAACTGAAATACAGGCCGAAGGTCTGGTAATCCAGCACGGCGCGGGCCTGCGCATCCAGCGCATCCAGCCGTACGGCGGTCAGCTGCGCGAAATATACCATCAGCGCCAACGTGATATAGACGCAGGCAAACATAACCGCCGCAAACCCGGCGACGCGTTTATCCGCCGTAGCGGTTTGCACCAGCGCGCAGGTAAACAGCCCATACCCCAGCGCGATGAAGAGACTGGTCAGGTAGGAGCCGTTGTTGCTGCCACACAGCATGCTGAGCGCAAACCCCAGTACGCCCGCCAGGCATGTAAACGAGCCGATCTTCCCTAATAAACGGTTCATGCTTCTTCTCCCCTTTTCTGCTCCGGCAAGATTTCCTGTTTCGCACCGCTTTGCGCCGCAAGGCCGTACCAGAGGGCATCCACCACGCGCTCCACCCACGCGTTTCGCTCCTGCACCGTTTGCAGCGGCATGCCCAATGCCTCTGTGGTACCGGCAGGGCACAGGAAGGCGCACTGCATCGCGCACACCAGTAAAAACGCAAGCAGCGGGCGGTTTTCAGGTAAAACCTCCGTTTGCATTGCGCCCATCAACCCCAGCCTTGTACCGCGCGTATTGCTCTGCGGCGCGTCGGCCGTCAGGTCCGCCAGGATGGAGAGGCGAGAAAGCCCTGGGTTTTCAAATAGAAACGCAAATACGCCCGACGCCCACACGCACAGGCGTTGTCGATCGCTCTCCCCCGCCATCACAGGCGGCTGATACCCCACCACCACCTGCCGGATCATCCGCTGCACACACTGTGTAATCAGGTTTTCCTTCGTCTGGAAATGATAGTTAATCAGTCCCGGTGCCACACCGGCCCGTGCCGCGATGGCGCGGGTTGTGATCTGTGATGCGTCTCCCCTGCCTTCCCGGATCAACACCATTGTGGCCTGCAGGATTGTTTCCCGGATGCCCTCGGCTTCGGTTTGCTGTGGCATGCCATCCATCCTCTCGCATGAACAGTGCTTTAACCATTGTATTAAACGTTGTTCAATATGAGTATAAAATCATCATGGTTCTCTGTCAAGTATAAATCTCTACATTTTAAAGAATTGAGCCAATGTTGCTTCTCTATTGCTATGATGCGCCAGAATCCCTCGCTGTTGTTTGCCGAACTCCATCGGCTTTTATTCTAAAGGAGTCACGCCCTGCTCGGTCGGGAAGTGACCCAACGTTCCCGGTTTTTAACCTTGGGCAGACATTGCTGAGATGGAACGCAAAATACTGCAAAACAGTTACAAACGTAAAAACCATGCACGATGATACATGCACGGTTTTATAGCATCAGTTTTCCTGAACCGGATCGTACGTCCATCGCTATGCGTCGGTATCCCGGTCGCGCATGAAGGGCATAAGCGCGGCGTTCTGCACCGCAAGCCCATGTGCCGTCAGCGCCAAATGCGGGTTCTGCGGGTCGGTCGGCTGCAAAAGCCGCTCGCGCCGCAGCGTGGCGATTGCCTCGCCGTACACGGATTCCAGCGCGACCCCATGCATCCGTAAAAAGTCGGCGTAGGAAACGCCCTCCACGGTGCGCAGCCTAAGCATGACGGTTTCAAACATGGCTTCCGCTGCTCCGATGGGGGTCGCATCGGCATCCGGCAATCGCCCCGCGTCCAGAGCTTCGCAGTAGTTGGCAACCGAGGTCGTGTTCACCCTGCGTACATAGCGTATTCCGGGCTGCCCATCAGGCGGCGGCAACAGGCTGGCCGCGCTGATCCCCAACCCCAGATAGGGCTTCTGCCGCCAGTAACCCATGTTGTGGCGGCAAAGAAAGCCCGGTTGCGCAAAGTTGGAGATTTCATAGCGCGGGTAGCCCAAACGACGTAGCCGCTCCACCCCCGCCTCCAGCATGTCGGCAGTCGCGTCCTCGTCGGGCAAGGTCAGTGCGCCGCTTTGCACCGACTGCCACAGCGGGGTGCCTTCCTCCAGCGTAAGCGCATAGGCGGAAATATGCCGCACCCCCGCCTCCGCAAAGGCCGTAAGGGTTTCGGCGTAGTCCGCCGCCGTCTGCCCCGGCAGGCCGAACATCGCATCGGCATTCAGGTTGGTCATGCCGTGGCGGCGGGCCATCCGCATTGCCTCCAGCGCCTGCGGGTACGTATGGATGCGCCCCAGCGTCTGCAGCAGCTGCGGCTGCACGGCTTGCACCCCAAGCGACAGGCGGTTCATCCCCGCCTCGGTCAACACGTCCAGCCAATCGTCGGTCAGCGTGCCGGGGTTGGCTTCACTGCTCCACTCGGCGTCCGGCAGAATCATAAAACGGTTGCGGAGCACGGCCAGCGTCTCCAGCATGGCTTCGGCAGGCATCACGGAGGGGGTGCCTCCGCCCAGATACACCGTATCGACCGGCATTGCGCCGTAAACGGACGCCTGCAGGGCAATTTCCGCCCGCAGCGCGCGCAGATAGCCCTCCATCGCCGCCCGGTCGCCTACGCCGGAACAGAAATCACAATAGGAACATTTTCTTTTACAAAACGGGAAATGCAGGTATAATGAAAGCACGGCACGCCTCCTCGCGCATGTTGCGGACTCCGGTGCCATCATACCACGAGCGGAGGGTTTTGACGATGGAGCAAGTGGAAATGCTTTTTGAACAGCTGGTTAAAGGCGCGATCCTGCTGATCGAGCTGGCCGGCATTCTGATTATCGTCATCAGCATGGTGCGTGGTTTTATCGGCTACCTGCGACGCGACGAGGGCACGCGCATTGAGCTGGCGCAAGGCATCATGCTGGGGCTGGAGTTCAAAATCGGCAGCGAGGTGCTCCGTTCGGTCATCGTAAGCGGCTGGAGCGAGCTGGGTACGCTGGCTGCCGTCATCCTCCTGCGCAGCCTGCTTACCTTCCTTTTACACTGGGAGATAGACGTCGAAGAAAAACGGCAGGCAGAAAAGCTGCGCCTGCGCTGCGAGCTGGAAACCGCCTGCCCCGCGCAGGCGGCCACGTTGCCACCAGAAAAGTCAAAAAAGCCCTGAGCCTGCCTTCGGCAGGAAAATGCCGATTGCCTTTTCCCTTAAAATCCCGTATCATAAGCCGAGCAATACCCAACGCCCCGAAGCGGGCATATATCGGAGGGAACGCCTTGCAGAACGAACGACTGGCCCACATCCGTAATTTTTGCATCATCGCCCATATTGACCACGGCAAATCCACGCTGGCGGATCGCCTGCTGGAGATGACGGGCGTTTTTGAGCACCGCGAAATGGTCGAGCAGATTCTGGACAGCATGGATCTGGAGCGGGAGCGCGGCATCACCATCAAGAGCAAAGCCGTGCACATGGCTTACACCGCGCAGGATGGCGAAACCTATGCCCTCAACCTGATCGACACGCCGGGCCATGTGGACTTCAGCTACGAGGTCAGCCGCGCGCTGGCCGCCTGCGAAGGCGCGCTGCTGGTCGTGGATGCGACGCAGGGCATCGAAGCGCAGACCCTCGCCAACGTGTACATGGCGCTGGAGCACGATCTGGAAACCGTACCGATCATCAACAAAATCGACCTGCCCAGCGCCCAGCCGGATGAAGTGAAAAAGGAAATCGAAGAAGTGATCGGGCTGGATACCGCAGACGCGCCCTGCATCTCCGCTAAAACCGGGGAGCACTGCGACGAGGTGCTGGAGGCGATTGTCAAGCGCATCCCGCCCCCGCAGGGCGACGAAACCGCGCCCCTGCAGGCACTGATATTTGACGCCTATTATGACAACTACCGCGGCGCCATCTGCTTTGTGCGGGTGAAGCAGGGCACTGTCAGGCCCGGCATGCGCATGCGCCTGATGGCCAGCGGCGCGGAGTTTGACGTTGTGGAGGTCGGCACCTTCCACCCCGGCTACCAGCCCTGCGAAGCGCTGATGGCGGGCGATGTGGGCTATGTAAGCGCCTCCATCAAAGATATTGCCGATACCCGCGTAGGCGACACCATTACTGATGCGCTCAACCCTGCCACAACGCCGCTGCCCGGCTACCGCACGGTTACACCGATGGTTTTTTGCGGCATCTACCCTGCCGACGGCGCGGACTACGATGCCTTGAAGGATGCGCTGTCCAAACTGCGTATGAACGATGCCTCCCTCAGCTTTGAGCCGGAAACCTCCGTCGCGCTGGGCTACGGCTATCGCTGCGGGTTCCTGGGCCTGCTGCATATGGACATCATCAGCCAGCGGCTAGAGCGCGAGTTTGACCTGAACCTGATTACCACCGCGCCCAGCGTGGTGTACCACGTGTTCCGCACCGACGGCTCCATGGTGGCGATTGATAACCCCACCAACCTGCCGCCCATCGGCGAAATCGCGCACATGGAAGAACCGTACGTGCTGGCGACACTCTACACCCCACAGGAGTATGTGGGCACACTGATGGAAGTCTGCAAGGACAAACGCGGCACCTTTCTGGATATGCAGTACGAGGGCGGGCGCGTCAAGCTTTCCTATCATATGCCGCTTAACGAGATTATTTACGACTTTTTCGACCAGATCAAGAGCCGCTCCCGCGGGTATGCAAGCTTCGATTACGAGTTGAAGGGCTATCAGGAGAGCGATTTGGTCAAGCTGGAGTTCCTGCTGAACGGCGAAATCTGCGATGCCTTTACGCTGATTGTACATCGGGAAAAAGCCTACGGACGCGGCCGCGGCATTGCCGAAAAGCTGGTGGAGGTGATCCCGCGCCAGCTGTTTGAGATTCCGATTCAGGCCGCCATCGGCGGCAAGGTGATCGCCCGGGAAACCGTCAAAGCCTTGCGTAAGGATGTGTTGGCCAAGTGCTACGGCGGCGACATCACCCGTAAAAAGAAACTGCTGGAAAAGCAGAAGGAAGGCAAAAAGCGCATGCGGCAGTTCGGCTCCGTGGAGGTGCCCAGCGAGGCCTTCATGGCCGTGCTTAAAATGGAGGAGCCCTGACCGCCGCAATGCCTGACAGGCCATCCCCTCCCGGGGAGCCGCCACCGCCCCGCCCGCTGGAATTGCGCGGGCGGGGCGTCGCGCGCCTGTTTGACAGCTTCCCTCCTGCGATTTTCTCCCGAAACGGCACACGCGCTTTTCAAGCCGCGCAATCTGTGCTAAAATAAGGCTGTGTGCGCCTTGGCGTATGCAAACCGAGCAATCCGGAGGCATTCCTCATGACGTACCCGAAACCAAAGCGGAACGCCGCCCCGCGCACAACGTTGTGGATCCTGCTGGACGTGGTTCTCTGCAACGTCGCCATGATTCTGGCGCAGCAGTTCCGTTTCGAAGTGCAGATTCCCGAGTTGTTTTTCAACCGTTACCTTCATCTGGCGCCCGTCATGACGCTCGTGTGCATCCTCTCCTTCTGGGGCTTTGGCCTGTACCGCGCCATGTGGCAATATGCCTCGGTGGACGGAGTGCTGCAAATCCTCGAAGCCACCCTGACCGGAGCGGTCGCCACCTACCTGTTTTCCCTGCTCAGTTATGCGTTTACCCAGCCTGAAAACTACAACCTGCTGCACCGCATGGTGTATCTGCTGTATTGGGTGCTTCTGACCGTGCTGATCGGCGGCTCCCGGTTTGCCTACCGCATCGCGCACGCGCGCGGCCTCTATCCGTTGCACCGCGGCAAGCGGGAGAGCATCCGCCGCACAATGGTGGTGGGCGCCGGCTGGACGGGCGCGGGCGTGATCCGTGATCTACAAAACGGACGGTACGGTAACAGCGTGCCGGTTATCGCCGTGGATGATGATCCAACCCGCGCGGGCGCACGGCTCAGCGGCGTGCCCGTCCTGTCGGGCACCGATCAGGTGGCGCGCTACGCCGCCGATTACGCCATCGACGATATCATCATTGCCATTGCCACCCCTGTGGGCGAGCTGCGACCGCTGATCGAAGCCTGCCTTTCCACCGGCTGCCGGGTGCGACGCGTAACCGCCCTGCAGGAGGTGCGGGAGAGTGGCGCGCAAAGCGATGTACGTGATCTGAACATCGGCGATCTGCTGGGACGCCCGGAAGAACAGCTCGATATGACCGCCGCGGCCGCGTATTTCCGGAATAAAACAGTGCTGATTACAGGCGGCGGCGGCTCCATCGGCAGCGAGCTGTGCCGCCAGCTGATGGCATTCGGCCCCCGGAAGCTGGTGCTGTACGACATCAGTGAAAACTATATGTACGACCTGTTTTTTGAGCTGCAGGAACGGTATCCCGAAGGATTGAAGCAAAAGCTGATCCTTTGCGTGGGCTCCATCCAGGACCCGGTACGGCTGGGCGAGGTGATGGCCGAGTTCCGACCCGAAGTGGTATTGCATGCCGCCGCGCACAAGCATGTACCCCTGATGGAGGATTGCCCCGCGCAGGCGGTCAAGAATAACGTGTTCGGTACTTACACCGCCGCCACCGTCGCCATGGAATACGGCGTGCAGCGGTTCGTGCTCATTTCTACCGATAAGGCGGTCAACCCCACCAACGTCATGGGCACCACCAAACGTCTGGCAGAAATGACGATTGAGGCTCTCAACGCCAGGGGCGGCACCGAGTTTACCGCCGTGCGTTTCGGCAATGTACTGGGTTCGCACGGCAGCGTCGTACCACTGTTTGAGCGGCAAATCCGCGCAGGTGGCCCGGTTACGCTCACGCACCCGGAGATCATCCGCTATTTTATGACCATTCCGGAAGCCGCCAGCCTGGTGCTGCAGGCAGCTTCCATCGCGCGCGGCGGCGAGCTGTTCGTGCTGGACATGGGCCAGCCCGTACGCATTCAGGAACTGGCGGAGCGGATGATCCAGCTGTATACCGCGCAGGGCGGGGAGAAGCACATTTCCATCGTCTACACCGGCCTGCGCCCCGGCGAAAAGCTCTATGAGGAGCTGCTGATGGACGATGAGAACATCGTGCGCACGGGGCTGGAGAAAATCTTTATCGCCAAGCCGGAAGTGGTCACCGCCGAAACGCTGGATACGATGCTGGCAACGTTGCAAACCTGCCTGAACGCAAACGGCGATATGCGCGCCTGCCTGCACACGCTGGTGCCCACCTTTCAGGAGCCGGACGTGGTGAACCAGCGTGTAGAGGCCGAACGCAAAACCACCCGCACCGACCCCGCGGAAGCCGAACCGGAGGCGCAACGCCCGTGACCGAGCAGGAACGCTGGATGCGCATTGCGCTGGAGGAGGCCACTCTCGCCGCCGCCGAGGGGGAAATTCCCGTCGGGGCGGTGGTTGTGCGGAATGGCGAACTGATCGCCCGGGCACATAACCGCCGTGAGGCGCTGGCCGACCCCACCGCGCACGCGGAGGTGCTGGCCCTCCGGCAGGCGGCGCAGGCATTGGGCAAGCGAAGGCTGGACGATTGCACCCTGTATGTGACATTGGAGCCCTGTCCGATGTGCGCGGGCACACTGGTAATGGCCTGTCTGGGCGCCTGTTATTTTGGCGCGCCCGACCCGCAGCAGGGTTGTTGCGAAAGCGTGTACGCCCTGCCCGCCGACCCCGCTTTTCTGTGGCGGGTGCCCTGCACGGGCGGCCTGCTGGCCGACGAGGCGCAGGCGCTGCTGCAAACATTTTTTCAGACGCGGCGCAAACCCTGAGGCGCACCGCCCCCAAAGGAGACATCGCTTTGCAAATTGACGCCATCGTATCTGATCTGGATGATACCCTGCTCAATCCTACTTCCAAGCTTTCCCCCTACACCGTGCAGGTGCTCCGGCAAGCCGCGGCGCGCGGCGTGCGTGTGATCCCGGCCAGCGGCCGGGCGGCGTACAGTATGCGCCCCTTCGTGGAGGAGCTTGGCACGGGCCTCCCGTACATCGCCTGTAACGGCGCGCAGCTGATCGGCACGGATCATCAGCCGTTTGAGAACCACTTTCTGAGCCCGGAGCAGGGCCGCGCGCTGATTCGCTACCTGCGGGAGCGCGGGCAGTACATGCAGTGCTATCGGGACGCGCATTTTTACTATGAGCAGGCTTGCGGCGCAAGTGAACGCTACCAGCGCTCCACCGGCATGCAGGGGATTGCCGTGGGCGATCTGGAAGCCTTTCTGGACTTCCCCACGCCGAAAATTCTCTGCGTAGCGGAGCCCGAGGTCGTGGCGGAACTGTATCCCGCCATTCAGGCGGCCTTCCCGGAGCTTGGCTTTACCATCAGCAAGCCGTATTTTCTGGAAGCGCAACCGCGCGATATCAACAAGGGCACGGCGCTGCGCACGCTGGCCGCGCAGCTGGGCCTGACGCCGGAACGCACGCTGGTGTTTGGCGACAGCCTGAACGATGTGGAAATGCTCCAGTATGCCGTGCACAGCGTGGCGATGGGCAACGCACGCGACGAAGTGAAGCGCACCGTGCGCCACGTGTGCGCCACCAATGCCGAGGACGGCGTAGCACGCTTTGTGCAGGCGCATGTGCTGGACGGTCTGCCCTTGAATGAGGGAGGCGACGGGCAGTGATTAAAATCGAGGATTTTACCAAAGCCCTCAACCTGGAGGTGCTCAACGCGTCCTCCCGGGAGGAGATGGACATCACATCCACCGACCTGAACCGGCCGGGGATGCAATTCTGCGGTTTTTACGAGTACTTTGCCTATGAGCGCCCGCAGGTCATCGGCAAGGTGGAAATGACGTATCTGGAATCGCTGGACCCGGAAAAGCGGCGCAGCGTTCTGGAGCCCTACATGAGCTACAAGCTGCCCTGCATTGTGGTTTGCTGGGGCATGATTCCCCCACGGGAGTTGTTGGAACTTGCCCGGCAAAACGATATTCCGGTGTTTCAGAGCAACGCGAAAACCACCAAGTTCTCGCTGCAGGCCATCATGTACCTGAACCGCTGCCTTGCACCGCACGTGACCCGTCACGGCGTGCTGGTGGATGTGTACGGCGTGGGCGTGCTGCTTACCGGCGAAAGTGGCGTGGGCAAGAGCGAGGCCGCCTTGGAGCTGGTCAAGCGCGGGCACCAGCTGGTAGCCGACGACGTGGTGGATATCTGCCGCGTGGCCGACGATCGGCTGATCGGCGAAGCGCCGGAGATGGTGCGCCACTTCATGGAAATCCGCGGCATCGGCATTATCGACATCCGCGCCATGTACGGCGTCGGCTCGGTGATCCTGTCCAAGTCGATCGATATGGTCATCCACATGGAAAAGTGGGATCAGACCAAGGAGTACGACCGGCTGGGCCTTACGGAAGAAACCGTGACGATTTTGGGCGTCAAGGTGCCCTACCAGATCATGCCGGTGCGCCCCGGTCGCAATCTGGCCATTATCATCGAAGTCGCGGCCCGTAACCTGAGCCTCAAACGGCTGGGGTACAGCGCGGCGCACGAACTGGACCGGCGCTTGAACGAAATGATCGCCCAGAATAAGGGTGCGGAATCCTGATCCACACGCAGCAAACAGCATCGTCTGGATCCCTTTTTCAACTTACAAGTAGGGGGAGACATTATGGTTTATCTGGGGATCGATGTCGGGGGCACCGGCATCAAGGTTGGCGTGGTGGATGAAAACGGCTGCATTCTGGAGCGGGGGGAGACGCCCACGCTCGTTGGCAGGCCGTATCAGGAAATTGTGCGGGACATGGGAGCCTGCGCGCTGGATACGCTCGCGCGCGGCGGTTTTGCGGTTACGGATGTCAGTTCCGTAGGCGTGGGCGTGCCGGGCGTCGCCGACCAAAGCACCGGTACGGTGGTGTTCTGCACCAATCTGGACTGGCATGACATCCCGTTGCGGGTAGAATTGCAGAAGTATATCCAGAAGCCCATCTATATCGACAACGACGCGACGGTCGCCGGGTATGCGGAAAGCATCTGCGGCGTAAGCGTAGGGTGCCATTCCAGCGTATTTATGACGCTTGGCACCGGGGTCGGCGGTGGTATTGTGATCGGCGGCCGCCCGTGGAGCGGTTTCCACGGCGTAGGCAGCGAAATCGGACATATCCCCATGGATATTGACGGCGAGCCGTGCACCTGCGGCAACGACGGCTGTCTGGAGCGCTATTGCAGCGCCACGGCGGTCATCCGCATGGGGCGGCAGGCGGTGGCACAGCATCCGGACAGCGATCTGTACAAGGCCTGCGGCGGCGATCTGAGCGCCATCACCGCAAAGATGGTGTTTGACTGCGCCAAGGAAGGCGACGATGTAGCCATGAAGGTGTTCCGCCGGTACGTCAAGTACCTGTGCCTGGGCATTGATACCATCGTCGCATTTTTAGACCCGGAAATGATTATTCTGGGCGGAGGGGTCAGCAAGGCGGGCAATTTTCTGCTGGACGCGGTACGCGCACAGCTGCCCCGGTACCTGCTGTTTAAAACTCTCCCCTATGCCCGTGTGGAAATCGCGCGTCTGGGCGCGGACGCGGGCATGATCGGTGCTGCAATGCTGGGCAGGGAGCCCATCAAGGAGGCCTGAACCATGGAAAACGTCCCCATTCGTTCGCTGTTCGACCAACCGCCGACACAGGATGTGCCCGCGTGCACGGTATCCGGCTGGGTGCGCACCGTGCGCGACAGCAAGGCGTTCGGCTTTATCGAACTCAACGACGGCACCCACTTCCGAAACCTGCAGATTGTGTTGGAAGAGCAGCAAACCGAGAACTTCGCCGACGCGCTCAAGATCACGCTGGGCAGCGCCGTGCGTGCTACCGGCACGCTGACCCTGACCCCCGGCATGAAACAGCCCTTCGAGCTCAAAGCGCAGCGCGTGGAGCTGATCGGGCCATGCGACCCCGCCTTCCCGCTGCAAAAGAAGCGCCACAGCTTTGAATACCTGCGCACCATCGCGCACCTCCGCCCGCGTACCAACACATTCTACGCGGTGTTCCGCATCCGTTCGCTGGCGGCGCAGTTCATCCACGCCTTCTTTGCGGAGCGCGGGTTTGTGTACGTGCACACCCCGCTGATTACCACCAGCGACGCCGAGGGCGCGGGCGAGATGTTCCAGGTAACGACGCTGGATTTGGACAGCGTACCGCGCACCGAAACCGGCGCTGTGGACTATGCCCAGGATTTCTTCAGCAAGCAGGCCAGCCTGACGGTCAGCGGCCAGCTGAATGTGGAAACCTTCTGCATGGCGTTTCGGAATGTCTATACGTTCGGCCCCACCTTCCGCGCCGAGCGCAGCTATACCCCGCGCCACGCCGCCGAGTTTTGGATGATCGAGCCGGAAATCGCCTTTGCCGATCTGTTTGACGATATGGCGCTGGCCGAGGATATGCTCAAGTACGTCATCACCCGGGTGATGGCCGCCGCCCCCGCCGAGATGGCGTTTTTGGACAGCTTTGTGGAAAAGGGCCTGATCGACAAGCTGACCGGTGTGGCCGGCAGCGAGTTTGCCCGTTGCACCTATACCGACGCCATCGAAATCCTCAAAGCCAGCAACCATCCCTTTGAATACCCCGTGTCCTGGGGCATGGATTTACAGACCGAGCACGAGCGCTACCTGACGGAAAAGCACTTCGGCAAGCCCGTGTTTGTGTACCACTACCCCAAGGATATCAAGGCCTTTTACATGCGCATGAATGAGGATGGCAAGACCGTCGCCGCCGTGGATATGCTGGTGCCCGGCATTGGCGAGCTGATCGGCGGCAGCCAGCGTGAGGAGCGGCTGGATGTGCTGCTCAGCCGCCTCGAATCGCTGGGCATGAACGAAGAGCAGTACGCCTGGTATCTGGACACGCGCCGCTACGGCACCACCCCCCATGCCGGGTTCGGGCTTGGGTTCGAGCGGCTGGTGATGTACCTCACGGGTATGACCAACATCCGCGATGTGCTGCCCTTCCCCCGCACCACCGGCAGCGCGGAGTTCTAAGGAGGCACACGGATGGGCGACCCCTTTCAGCAGGATATTCAAGCCATGTATGCGCTGGCGGATACCAGCAGCAGCCTGAGCGCGTTAATCCCCACGCTGTATGCGACCCTGCGCCGCAACGAAGCATCGCTGCGCGGCGTTACCTACGCCTATCGGCTGCATGCCAACGATACGGGGTACGAAACCGCATTTGCGCTCACGGACGGCCGTTTTGAGGAACGCGCGGCCAGCGACGCGGTGGATGTGACGGTTTACGGCACGGAAACCAACCTGCTGCACGTATTCCAGCGCAAGCTGAACCCGGCGGCAGGGCTGTTGCTGGGTAAGCTGAAGTTTGAGGGCAGCAAGGGCGCGCTGCTGAAACTGGCGTCCTTTCTGTAACCCCTTAAAACAAGTAAACCATAACAGAGGAGAGCGCCGAAAATGGCGCTCTCCTTATTTTCGAATGATTTGCAATCTTTTTATCCGGCGTTCGCTTCTTCGATTTTAACATGAGGAGGTTACAGAACGGTATCTCTCATGCGATAGTAGCACCGGTACGCGGTGAACAGCGGCGGCTCAATCGAAGCCATTCTGCTCTGCATTCCCGGCAACCCGATCCTCCGCCGCTCCGGAAGAATGTTCTGTTACGGTTGCGAGCCGGTTGATCACTTCACCCGCAATCAGGAATCCCGCAATCGCAGGCGCAAACGGCGTAGAGCCGGGCACAGAGCGACGCGACGCACAGGTGCGCGGCGCGTCGGGCGGGCAAACACAATCCGCCTCACAGTTGCATGCCGCACTTACCTTCGGGGTTAACGGTTCCTCATCGGAGTAGACGACGGTCAGCTGCGTTACGCCGCGCTTGCGCAGCTCACGCCGCATCACGCGCGCCAGTGGGCAAACCTGCGTAGCGTATAGATCGGCTAAGCGAAAACGCCCCGCGTCCACCTTGTTGCCCGCGCCCATGCAGGAGATGATGGGCACGTTGGCCGCTTTGGCGCGCAGCACCAGCTCGATTTTCGCCGCAACGGTATCCACCGCATCCACCACAAAATCGTACTGCGTAAAGTCAAAGCGGTCGGCTGTTTCCGGCAGGAAAAAGCAGCGGTGCTTAATGACGGTCGTGTCCGGGCAGATGGCGTGGATGCGCTCCTCCGCTACGTCTACCTTGGCTCGGCCGACCGTCGCATGCGTCGCCAGGATTTGCCGGTTCAGGTTGGACAGGCACACAAGATCATCGTCCACCACATCCAGCGTACCCACACCGGCACGCGCCAGCGCTTCCACCACATACCCGCCGACACCGCCGATGCCTGCGATCAGCACACGGCTTTGCCGGAGACGCTCGATGCCCTCCGACCCGTAAAGCAATGCAGACCGGGCAAACTGATCCACTCTTCCGGCACCCCTTTTCAGCCGCGCGTGTTGGCTTGCAGTCCCGAGCGGCGCCTCCATTGTACGCGATCCGTATTTTGTTTGCAACGGTGCCGCAGCAAGCGATCGAAAGGTTCATGATGCTGTGCAGGCAAACAGAGGGGGGGTGCAAACAGCCTGTGCAAAACCCTCGGCCCTGTCCGTCTCGCAGAAAAGCCCGCAGGCTACCGGTACTGCGGGCTTGATACCAATCCGGTTTTCCGTTTTTTACTCCCGGATGTCCGGCACGTCACGGTGCAGGGCCGCCGCCATCGCGTTTACCACCATCTGGTGGTCATGCGTTTGTGGCAGCCCGGAAACCGTCGCCACGCCAATGACGCCCATGCCCCGCACGCGGATCGGGAAACCGCCGCCACTTAACGCAAACTCCGACGCGGTCAGGCCAAATTCCTCCAGGGTGCGACCGCTCAAGGCCATCTCCTGCGCCACCCGCAGGGAGCTTTTCCCCTGCTCCAGCACTGAGTTTTGTTTGCGGCGAATCCAGCGGCTATTATTGGGGGCCGGATTGCCCACGGCACAGCGAAAAAGCTGTACCCCGCCCACCGTCACATCCACAGCCGCGTCGCCGCCATGCGCAAGCACCTGCTCGCGGATGGTCAAGCCCAACTGCCAGCCATCAGCAAAGGTGAAAGTTTCAAATTGCAGCAGTTCCTCCTGCGCCTGAATCCGTTCCAGCATCCTGCGGCGATCCGTGTTATCCAGTTCCATGTAGGTTCCTCCCGACATGCTAGGCTATCTCTACCCCGTGCGTTCCGGGGCAGGGTTTCAGGGCTTATCCGCCGAGGGCGGCGTTTCGGACGCGTCGGATTGCTCCGTCGGTTCGCAAGGCTGCTGGTCGCTGCGGCGTTTCAGGTTGAGCGCACAGCCGTTTTTTCGGTTCTTTTGCGCGTACATCAGGCAATCCACCCGATCGACAATCGCGTCCACGTTTCCGTCTGCCGCCTCTTCAAACATATCCCCGCCCAGGCTCAGGGAGAGACGGTAGGGTTTGCCGGATTGATTGTTGTACGCATCCAGCGCCTTGCTGATGCGCTGCACAACACTCTGCAACGCTTCGCAATCCGGCACATTCAGCAGGATCGCAAACTCGTCGCCCCCCAGACGCGCGACCGCATCGCCCTTGCGCAACACCTCACGGATTGTCGCAACCGCTGCCCGGATGGCGCTGTCCCCCTCCAGATGGCCGAACGCATCGTTGATTTGCTTCAGATTGTCAATATCCGCATACACAACCCCAAAGGGCGTGTGCTTATTACTGCGTAGCTTCTGGGCAATGGTGTACTCAAAGGAGTGGCGCGTCCACGCCCCGGTCAAATAGTCCGTCTGGATCATACGCTCCTGTAAATACAGGTACATGATGGTAAGCGAGCAGGATTGAGACGCCCACATCGGCAGCACGCCGTATACCAGACCCTGCACCAGGCCGCCGATCATCGGCATCAGGCAAAACAGCGTCAGAAAATGAAAGTCCATGCCGATCAGGTTCTTGCGTCGTTTGAGCAAAACCAGAAAACCCGTCAGTAGATAGGCGTAGGCAATGACCATAATCACGAAAAACAGCGGCCCGCGGTGGTACACCCCATCCTGATCGATATAAAAAACCCAATGAAAAAACGGCGTCAGCAGCGTAACTACAAGCCCGATCCAGACTGGGATCATCACAAGCAGGTTGGGTTTCATATGCGCGACATCCCCATGCAGGGTAAGCGTATCGGCAAGCAGCAGCCAGTAATAGGCAATCAGCGGCGGTGTGGCAAACAAAAAAACATGCAGAACCGTCGACAAACCCCGCGCCCAAGGTGCGGGGTTATGGTTCAGCAGGCAGGTAAACGCCTCGAACAGGGTCATACTCATCATGATACCGGAACCGATGAAAAACACGCGGTTGAAAGCATCCTGATGGTCCAATCTTCGGTACGCCAGTGAAAAAACAATGGCCAGATACAGGGTGGCAAACAGGTTGATATCAATGCGCAGGTATGCGCTCATACGTCTGTTCTCCCTTCATACCGCCCGAGTCAATCCGCACAACGGCGTCACAAGGGGGCCTCACATCGCACTGTTCGGCGGTAAAAGGAAGGCCTTTCCCCGTTGGTTACCATTATAAACGATTTCCTCCGTAAAGCAAGCAAGATCGTTTCATTTCTGGTTATTGCTTCCACATATTTCCTTTCTTGGCCCGGCTTATTCGTCGGTTCGCAGCAGTGGGTTCATACCTCTGCAAACGCCTGTGCGCAGGGAGGTTTGCGGTTATGTCCTTCAGGAATTTTCTTGACTTTTACCTGCGGCTATGGTAGTCTATCCCGGTAAGCCGCACAAGCGGGGTATTTAAGTATGCCTAAGGGCATCGCCTTACGCTTGGCGAGTATGGATTTGGAGGTGCTTTGCCATGTACGCTGTGATCGTATCGGGTGGCAAGCAATACCGCGTGACCAAGGGCGATACCATCTATGTTGAGAAACTGAACCAGGAAGACGGCAGCGTGGTTGATTTCGACGTGTTGCTGCTCGGCTCCGACGAGGGTGTGCAGGTTGGCGCGCCGACCGTCGCGGGTGCGAAGGTCGAAGGCAAGATCGTTGGGCAGGTCAAGGGCGAAAAGATCATCATCTACAAGTACAAGAGCAAGAAGAACTACCATCGCCGCGCCGGCCACCGTCAACAGTACACCAAGGTGGAAATTACCGCCGTCGGCTGATGACAAACATTACCGTTGAGCAGCAGGGGGAGCGGATCCTCCGTCTGGAATGCGTCGGGCATGCGGGCAACGCCAAAGCCGGCCGGAACATCGTGTGTGCCGCAGTCAGCATTTTGGTGCAGAACTGCGCAAACGCGCTGGAACGTGTGGCGGGCGTCACCCCCGATTTGACGGTGGACGAAGCGCTGGCGCGCATCGACATCCGTCTGCCGCAGGTGGATTCCGACCGGGATCATGATGCGCAGACGATCCTGCAAACAACGGTGCTGGGGCTGACCGATCTGTCCCAAACATACCCACGACTGGTGAAACTCAACATTGTTAAGGGGAGGAACCTATCATGATGAAGTTGAATCTGCAGTTCTTTGCCCATAAAAAGGGCGTTGGCTCTACCCGTAACGGCCGCGACAGCGAAAGCAAACGGCTGGGCGCCAAGCGGGCCGACGGGCAATTCTCTCTGGCGGGCAACATTCTGGTGCGGCAGCGTGGCACGCACATCCATCCGGGCCTGAACGTAGGCATCGGCAAGGACGATACCCTCTTTGCCCTGTCCGACGGCATTGTGCGCTTTGAGCGTCAAGGCCGCGACAAGAAAAAAGTGAGCGTCTATCCGGTGGAAAACGCCCAATAACACGGCGCGCCGCCGAAATGTAAGGAGCGTGGGTTTGCCCGCGCTCCTTGCTTATACCCTCGCAGGCACAGGCGACCCCGATTCGGAAGGATGTGTGAAAATTGATTGGCACACTGATCAATGTCGGCGCAATTCTGCTGGGCTCGGCGCTGGGCCTGCTGTTGCGCCGCAGTTTTAAACAGGCGATTGCGGATGTGGTGCTCCAGGGGCTGGGGCTTTGCGTGATCCTGATCGGTCTGACTGGCGCGCTAAAGACCGACAACATCCTGCTGGTGATCCTCTCCATGGTGGTGGGCGGCGTGCTGGGCGCGCTGATCGGCATCGGCAAGCGCCTGGACGATCTGGGTGCCTACGCGCAGCGCAAGCTGGTGCGCGGCACCCAGGGAGAGGATTCGACCTTTGCCAAGGCATTCGTGACTGCCAGCCTGGTGTTCTGCGTAGGCGCGATGGCCGTGGTCGGCGCGCTGGATAGCGGCATCCGCGGCGATCACAGCACGCTGATTGCCAAATCCGCGCTGGACGGCGTGGCCTCTGTGGTGTTTGCCAGCGCGCTGGGGCCGGGGGTGCTCCTCTCCGCGTTGCCGGTATTGGTGTATCAAGGATCCATCGCGCTGTTGGGCAATCTGGTAGCGCCGCTCCTGAGCACCGCGGTCGTCAATGAGATGAGCGCCGTTGGCGGGCTGTTGATTGTCGGGGTTGGCATCAACATGCTCCTGAAAGCGGAAATCCGGGTTGCCGATCTGTTGCCCGCGATCTTTATTCCGTTCCTCTACACCCCCATCGCCAGTCTGTTCCACTGAGCTGGGATCGGGCACCGTTTTCGCCGCCGGATTTCGGCGGCGTTTCTTTTGCAGTCGCATGTCCAGCCATTCCAGCCTTGATAACCGCCTATTATAACAACCTGCCTGCTCGGATGGGATCTGCCATGATATATCAGATTATTCGCAGGCGTTGCCGGAATTCTTGCGCATTTTTGTTTTTTCATCTCCGGGTCGATGGGTACGGCTGTATGACCTGTTATTTTCCAACAACAACCCCTTTGCCTGATCCGGCATGGCACTGGGCATCGCCGATTCGTTCGAAAGTATGATGCAACTTCGCATCCCGCACGGCTTTACTCAAACCAAACGATTTATGCCTGCCTATCCCGCCGGTATGCTCAACCGGAAAACAAATTCATGCAATTTCCAACGTTCCACATCAACGCCCGTGTATCGCTGCCCTGTCCCTGCAGGGTTTCGTTTTACCGCGCAAGTTGAAGCCGTTCCACGACAGATCGATCTGTTCCCTCCGTAGGTAGCACAAAGCGACGCTGCCGGGCTATCCCGGCAGCGTCGCTTTGTATTGCTGGCAGCTATTCGATCGTCCGAATCTGGTCGAACGGATACACCACAAAGTGTACATGCCCGATGATCTGATCCCGCGTAAGGCTTGCCGGTTTGCCGTAGCCGTAATAATTACGGCTGTCATGGCTGTTGTCACGGTTATCGCCCATGACGAAGTATTCCCCCACTCCCAGTGTAACCGGGCTCATGGAAAAGCCGTCGTCATTGCGCGAGGGGGTCAGGTAAGGTTCGTCCAGCGCTTCGCCGTTGCGGTACACCACATTATCGCGTACCTCGATGGTATCGCCGGGAATCCCCATCAGGCGCTTGACAAAGTTTTCGGTGCGGCCGGGGTATTTACAAATGACCACATCGCCGCGCTGCGGGTCGCCAAACAGGTATTCCGGCTTGGTAACGAACATGATCTCATTATTCTGCAGGGTATCGCACATGCTCTGCCCGTCCACACGGATCGGCTCAAACAGGAAGGTGCGGATCAGCAATGCCAGCACCACGGCCGAGCCGAGCGTCAGCACCCAGCTGAGAATCTCTTTGGTCACGTTTTTCTTCTTTCCCTGCGCCTTGTCCGGTTGTTCCGGCTGGGCCGGCTTCTCGTCTTCGGGCTGTACCGGCGTGTTCTGCGGTTCGGTCTGCATCTGCGCTGCCTCCTTATGGCTGGCTGGCCATTTGTTTCAGAGTTTCCGCTTCGGGCACGGGGCCCTGGGTGAGCACCTTTTTACGGCGCTTAACAAACACGGCGCGCTCCAGCATTACAATGCGCCCGCAACCCAGGCACTTGATTTTAATGTCCGCTCCGATGCGGATGACCTTCCATTGGTCGCTGCCGCAGGGATGGGCCTTGCGCATCTGCACCACATCACCCAGACGGATTTCCTCCAACGGACAGCCACCTCCAAACATTGACCCCATTATACATCCATCCCGGGTGAGTTTCAAGCGCGCACACCCGTCCGCAGGCCCTTTTGCGGCGTTTGTGCGTGAAGAAACTGTGAACTTTGCATCCTGCGTGCCGTAAACGACATGCAAACCCCGATGCTGCTTCAAGGTTGCAAACAGGCCGCACCCGGTTATCGGACACGGCCCGTTTATCCTTTGGCTGGCTTGTGAAGATGTATGGACGAACCGTATGCGTTCGCCCGTTATCCGACTTTCAGCCATACCGGAGCCCAAAGGGATCGCACCCAGATTGCCCGCTACTGGCGTTGTGCAAGAGGAACGCAATCCAGCCTCAGCGGCCCGGTGTTTCTAATGCCTGGGCAGGCCCAGTGCATTATCCTGCGGGCAGAGATACAAAGACTGTTTTCCCATAAATCGGGGTCAGCCTTTTAGCGCCATCAGGTAGGCATGGCACGCGGCGGCGGCCTCCTGCCCCTCGTTCATCGCGCGCACGACAAGGCTTTGCCCGCTGTGCATATCGCCAGCCACGAACACGCCGCGGCGTTCGGTCTGATACTGCTCGGCCAGTACGTTGGTGCGGGAATCGCGCGGCAGGCCAAACGCATCGACCAGCGTATCTTCAGGGCCGGTGAAGCCCATGGCGATCAACACCAGATCGGCAGGCCACTTGCGCGCGGTTCCTTCCAGAATTTTGGGGCTCATGCGGCCATTGGCATCCTTTTCCCAGCGTACGTTGTCGGTCACAACCGCGTGCATCACGCCCTGCTCGTCGCGTTCAATTTCCCGGGCATTCACCAGATACTGCCGGGGATCATCGCCATACTTGGCGATGGCTTCCTGCTGGGCATAATCGGTTTTCAGCGTCCGGGGATACTCCGGCCATGGGTTGTTCTCCGCGCGATCCTCCGAAGGCCGGGGCATGATTTCCAACTGGTGCACGCTGCGGCAGCCCTGCCGGAGCGCCGTGCCGACACAATCGGTGCCGGTATCACCGCCGCCGATAATCACCACATGCTTATCCTTGGCGTCCCATTCCGCCGGAACAACCACCTGCGGGTCCAGCAGATGGCGGGTAGCCAGGGTCAGGTAGTCCACGGCATAGGCAACGCCGCTGCCTTCACGCCCCGGAATGTTCAGGTTGCGGGGCTTCCCGCTGCCACAGCACAGCACCAGCGCATCATTGGTTTTCAGCAGTTCGTCGGCGGAGTGATCCACCCCCACATGCGCGCCGGTCACGAAGGTCACGCCTTCCTCCTGCATCAGGTTGATGCGGCGGTCGATGATCTTCTTTTCCAGCTTCATGTTGGGGATGCCGTACATCAGCAGCCCGCCGATACGATCGGAGCGCTCATATACCGTAACGGTATGCCCGTAGCGGTTGAGGCGCGCCGCGCAGGCCAAGCCCGCCGGGCCGGAACCAATTACCGCCACACGCTTGCCGGTACGGGTCTTGGGGGGCCGGGGCTTCATGTACCCGGATTCGAAGGCATGCTCAATCAGCATCAGCTCATTCTGGCGAATGGTCACCATCGGCTGGTGAATGCCACAGGTGCAGGCGCCCTCGCAAAGCGCGGGGCACACCCGGCCCGTAAACTCAGGGAAGCTGATGGTGCGCAGCAGGCGTTCCACCGCGGCATCCCATTCGCCATGGTAAAGCAGGTCGTTCCATTCCGGGATCAGGTTCCCCAGCGGGCAACCCGATACCCCGCCCTTGATGGTCACGCCGCTGTGACAGAAGGGTACGCCGCAGTACATGCAGCGCGCCGCCTGTTCCAGCTGGGTTTCCAGTGGCAGGGATTCGTGAATCTCCTCCCAGTCGTGCAGCCGCTCCAGCGGATCGCGGTCGGGCGGCAGACAACGGTCGTATTCCATAAAGCCCATCAATTTACCCATTGCTGCGCGCCTCCTTTTGCTGCATCAGATAATGCTTGTATTCCAGCGGGAACACCTTGACAAACCGGCTCACCGCCGTACCCCATTGGGCGATCAGTTCCTTACCCAGCGGGCTGCCGGTATAGCGCACATGGTTCTGCACCCAGTGCTTAACCTGGATTTCCTCGTCAGGGTCATCCAGCCGTTCCAGGCTGACCATTTCGGTGTTGCAACGGTCGCTGAAGCTCCCATCCGCGTCAAACACGTAGGCAATGCCACCGCTCATGCCGGCGGCAAAGTTACGCCCGGTCTTGCCCAGCACCACGGTGCGGCCTCCTGTCATGTACTCGCAGCCATGGTCGCCCACGCCCTCCACCACGGCCAGCGCGCCGCTGTTGCGCACGCAGAAGCGCTCGCCCGCTACGCCGCACACATAGGTTTCGCCGCTGGTGGCGCCGTACAGGGCCACATTGCCGATGATAACGTTCTCCTGCGGCACAAAGGTGCTGTTTTTCGGCGGGCGTACACACAGCACGCCGCCGGAAAGACCCTTGCCCATGTAATCGTTGCAGTCCCCTTCCAGCGAGAAGGTAATACCTTTGGGCAGGAACGCGCCGAAGCTCTGCCCCGCGCTGCCCTCAAAGTTCACCAGCACGCTGTGGTCGGGCAGCCCCGCCTCGCCGTAGCGCAGGGTCAGCTCGCTGCCCAGAATGGTGCCCACCGCACGGTTGGTGTTATGGATCGGCAGGGAAGCCACCACCGGATGTTCGCCGTCCAGCGCGGGCTGCGCCAGTACTTCCAGCACGCTTTCATCCAGCGTATGGCCAAGCGGCGAGTGCTGCTTCATGCAGGCGTGCCGCGGTTCCTCCTTAAAGCCTTCCGGCGCGTAGAAAATCGGGCTGAGGTCGATAGCGGCATGTTTCCAGTGCGTCAGGCCTTCGCGTTTCTTCAGCAGATCCACACGGCCCACCATCTCCTCCAGCGTGCGGAGGCCGAGCTGCGCCATGATCTCCCGCAGTTCCTGCGCGATAAAGTGCATGAAGTGGATAATGTATTCCGGCTTGCCCTTGAAGCGCTTGCGCAGCTCCGGGTTTTGCGTGGCTACCCCGGCGGGGCAGCTGTCCAGATTGCATACGCGCATCATGATGCAGCCCATGGTCACCAACGGCGCGGTGGCAAAGCCGAACTCCTCGGCGCCCAGCAGGGCGGCAATGGCCACATCCCGGCCGGTCATGAGTTTGCCGTCGGTTTCCAGCACTACGCGGCTGCGCAGCTTGTTCAGCATCAGGGTTTGATGGGTCTCGGCAAGCCCCAGCTCCCACGGCAGGCCCGCATGCTTGATGCTGGAGCGCGGGCTGGCGCCCGTGCCGCCGTCATACCCGCTGATGAGGATCACGTCCGACAGTCCCTTGGCAACACCCGCCGCGATGGTACCCACGCCAGCTTCGCTCACCAGCTTCACGCTGACGCGCGCCTTGCGGTTGGCGTTTTTCAGGTCGAAAATCAGCTCTGCCAAATCTTCAATGGAATAAATATCATGGTGCGGGGGCGGCGAAATCAGGCCCACCCCGGTGGTAGAATGGCGGGTTTTAGCGATCCACGGATACACCTTGCCGCCCGGCAGCTGGCCGCCTTCGCCTGGTTTGGCGCCCTGCGCCATCTTGATTTGCAATTCCTTGGCATGCACCAGATAGTTGCTGGTAACGCCGAAACGCCCGCTGGCAACCTGCTTGATGGCGCTGGAAAGGCTGTCGCCGTTCTCCAGCGGCTGATAGCGTTCCTCATCCTCGCCGCCTTCGCCGCTGTTGCTCTTGCCGCCGATGCGGTTCATCGCCACAGCCATGCACTCATGCGCTTCTTTGCTCAGGGAGCCGTAGCTCATCGCGCCGGTCTTGAAGCGTTTGCAGATCGAATCGACGCTTTCCACCTCGTCGATCGGCACAGGCTTGCGCTCGTTAGAGAAATCCATCAGCGAGCGCAGGGTAGCGTGCTGGTCGCTGTTGTCCAGACTGTCGCTGTACTGTTTAAAGAGTTTGTAATCATCGGTCCAGCAGGCCTGTTGCAGCAGGTGGATGGTTTCGGGGTTGTAGAGGTGATACTCCTCCCCCTTGCGCCATTGCATCACGCTGCCCGCATCCAGCGTTTCTTCGCCCAGCGGGTCATGGAAAGCAGCCGTGTGGCGCGCGGCGTTTTCCTGCGCCACACCCTCCAGCCCGATGCCGCCGATGGGCGACACCGTTTCGGGGAAGAACTCGTCAATCAGCGCTGCGTCAAGCCCCACGGCTTCGAAAATCTGCGCGCCGCGGTAGCTCTGCACGGTGGAAATGCCCATCTTGGACATGACCTTCACAATGCCTTTGACAACGGCCTTCAGGTAATGCGCCTGTGCCTCTGCCTCCGTCTGTTTGCGGATCATACCGCCGCGCACGCCTTCGCGCACCGTTTCCAGCGCCAAGTAGGGATTGATGGCCGTCGCACCATAGCCCACCAGCAGCGCAAAGTGGTGCACCTCGGTCGGTTCGCCACTTTCCAGCAGGATGCTCAACTGTGTGCGGATGCCTTTGCTGATCGTGTACGCCTGCACGCCGGATACCGCCAACAGCGCCGGAATGGCGGCCTTGCCGTCCTCCACGCCGCGGTCGGACAGGATAAAGATGGTGCAGCCCTTGGCAAACTGCGCGTCCAGCTCGGCATATACCCGTTCCATCGCCGTGCGGATGCCCTCGCCGCCCGCCGCCGCCTCATACAGGATGGAAAGCGTGCAGGGCTTGAAGCCTTCGCTGTCCAGCGCGCGCACCTTAGCCAGTTCTTCGTCGGTCATCAGCGGGGTCGCCAGCAACAGCTGGCGGCAGCTCTGTGGCGAAGGCGCCAGCAGATCGCCTTCGGAGCCGATGTAGACGCGCGTGGAGGTGACAATCTCCTCGCGGATGGCGTCAATAGGCGGGTTGGTTACCTGGGCAAAAAGCTGTTGGAAATAATCATACAGGAGCTGCGGACGCTCGGAGAGCACCGCAAGCGGCATATCCGCGCCCATGGAGCCGGTCGGCTCGATGCCCGCCTCGGCCATGGGCAGGATTACCTTACGAACCTGCTCGTGGGTATAGCCGAAGTTCTTTTGCAGCTGCCACAGCGGCAGGTTCAGCGTTTGAACCGGCGCCGAACTGTCGGGCAGCTCCGCCATGGTCAGTTGCAACTGCTTGATCCAGCGCGCATAGGGGTACATGGCCGCCATACGGCTCTTGATTTCATCGTCGCTGATCACGCGCCCGGCTTCCGTATCCACCAGCAGCATCCGGCCGGGGCGCAGGCGCTCCTTGTAGAGCACGCGTTCCGGCGGGATGTTCAGCACGCCGGTTTCACTGGCCATGATGAGCATATCATCCGCCGTGACGCAGTAACGCGCGGGGCGCAGGCCGTTACGGTCCAGCATCGCCAGTGCCTGCACGCCGTTGGTTACGCCCATGGCGGCAGGCCCGTCCCACGCGTCCATCACATGACTGTGGAACTCGTAGCAGGCGCGCAGTTCCTCGGAGATGGTGGTGTTCTTCTCCCACGGTTCGGGGATCATCATCATGGAGGCGTGCGGCAGGCTGCGGCCGGACAGCAGCAGAAACTCCAGCGCGTTGTCAAACATGGCGCTGTCGCTGCCATCCTCATTGACAATGGGGAACACCTTGCGCACATCGTCGCCGAACAGGTCGGTGTGCACGCTGCTCTGGCGGGCGTTCATACGTTTCTGGTTGCCGTGGATGGTGTTGATCTCCCCGTTATGGATGGTGTAGCGGTTGGGGTGCGCCCGTTCCCAGCTGGGGAAGGTGTTGGTGGAGTAGCGGCTGTGCACCAGCGCGATGGCGGTGGTGTAGTCCAGGTCGCTTAAATCCAGAAACAGCTCGCTAACCTGTCGGGCCTGCAGCATCCCTTTATAAACGATGGTACGGCAGCTCAGGCTCGCAGCATAAAAATCCCCCACCGTGCCCGCTTTGGCGTAACGCAGGCGGCGCTCCGCCACTTTGCGGATCAGGTACAGCCGCCGTTCGAACGCCATATCGTCGGTCAAATCGGCGCTCTTTTGGATGAACACCTGCCGGATGCAGGGCATGCAGGCCAGCGCGGTTTTCCCCAGCGTGGAAGGGTTGACCGGCACCGTACGCCAGCCGAGGAACGTCTGCCCATGCTCCGCGACAACCGCCTCAAAAGCACGCTCGGTCGCGGCGCGGCGTTCGTCGTCACGGGATAAAAAAAGCATGCCGACGCCATACGAGCCGGGCGCAGGCAGCACCATTCCTTCCAGAGGGCAAACTTTTCGAAAAAACGTATCCGGAATCTGCGTCAGGATACCCGCGCCGTCGCCGGTGTCCGCTTCGGCGCCGGTGCCGCCGCGGTGGGAAAGGTGGTTGAGGGTCTCCATCGCGTCCTGCAACACCGCATGGGAACGCACGCCCTTGATATTGGCAAGCATCCCGATGCCGCACGCATCATGTTCGTACTGGGGCGAATACAGCCCTTGCTGTCGGGGCAATCCTTGATCGGTCATGTTCTAACCTCCGCTCGGGTCGGTGGGTTTCCGAAAGATCGGGAACGGCGTACGGGAGAAGCCCTCCCGGTCGACGTTTCGCTATTATAGCATCCGCTTTTCCCGTGTGACAATACGGGAACAGAGGAAGTACAATCACACAAAGGTTCGGTTTTCCCGCTTCACAGTGCCGCAGGCACGCCCGCGCCCGGCCCGCTGCGCCCATTGCCGCACGGCTGCGCGCGTGTTATAATAGCAGACCGCGCCCAGCGCGCGCCACACCCGCCAACAGGAAAGGAACATCGCAACATATGGATATCCTCAGCATACTTTGCAAGGAGTTTCAAATTCAACCCGCCGCCTGCCAGAACGTGGTGTCGCTGATCGACGACGGCAACACCATCCCCTTTATCGCCCGCTACCGCAAGGAAATGACCGGCTCGATGGACGATCAGCTGCTGCGTGAGGTATACGAGCGCCTGCAGTACCTGCGCAATTTGGACAAACGCCGCGCGGAAATTCAGCAAAGCCTGACGGAGCAGGGCGTGCTTACCGACGAGCTGACCGCCGGGCTTGCCGCCGCCTCGACCCTTGCGGAGCTGGAAGACCTTTACCGCCCATACCGGCCCAAGCGCCGCACACGCGCCACCATCGCACGGGAAAAGGGGCTGGAGCCACTGGCTCTGCTGCTGCTCATGCAAAATGAAAAACAGAAAACCGCCGAAGCCCTGGCAACGCCCTTTCTGGATGCGGAAAAAGGCGTGGAGGACGCGCAACAGGCGCTGCAGGGCGCGCGCGACATTCTGGCCGAACAGATGAGCGACGATGCGGATGTGCGCAAGCGCGTGCGCGAGCTGGCCTTCCACGTCGGCGTGCTGGAATCGGCGCAGGCCAAGGCGGAGGATAGCGTCTACAGCCAGTATTACGCCTTCCGGCAGGAAGTGCGCGCGTTGCCCGGTCATCGGGTGCTGGCCATCAACCGCGGCGAGCGGGAGGATTTTCTGAAGGTCACACTGCACATGGATGACGCGGCCAGTCTGGATGTGCTGAACCGCGCGTTTGTACGCGAGGGCAGCACCACCACCGAACAGGTGCGACAGGCCGCCGCCGACGCGTGGGAGCGCCTGATCGCCCCCAGCATCGAGCGCGAGGTGCGTACCGACCTGACCGACCGCGCCAGTGCCGCCGCGGTGCAGGTGTTCGGTAAAAACCTCCACCAACTGCTCATGGCTCCGCCGGTCAAGGGCCGCGTGACCCTGGGGGTAGACCCTGGTTTCCGTACCGGCTGCAAGCTGGCCGTGGTGGATGAAAACGGCAAAGTGCTTGCCACGGGCGTAGGGCACTTTACCCTGCCGGGGCAGGAGGCCGCCAAGGCGCACGCGCGCAGCGAGATCATCGCGCTGTGCCGCAAGCACGGCGTAACCGCCATCGCCATTGGCAACGGCACCGCCTCGCGGGAGGCGGAGCAGTTTATCGTATCACTCCTGCCGGATTTGCCGAAGGGTTGCGCTTATATGATCGTGAGCGAAGCGGGCGCGTCGGTCTATTCCGCCAGTAAGCTGGCAGCCGAGGAGTTTCCGCAGTTTGACGTATCGCTGCGCAGCGCCGTAAGCATCGCCCGCCGCATGCAGGACCCGC
Organism: Candidatus Limiplasma sp.; assembly: GCA_963666755.2. Lineage (GTDB taxonomy): Bacteria > Bacillota > Clostridia > Christensenellales > Aristaeellaceae > CAXXOK01. The sequence goes on along the minus strand of CAXXGW010000009.1, from coordinate 942,042 downwards.
TGGCCGAGCTGGTCAAGATCGACCCCAAGGCGATCGGCGTGGGCCAGTACCAGCATGATTTGAAGGAGAGCGACCTGACCGGCGCGCTGGAAGGCGTGGTAGAAGGTTGCGTGAACACCGTGGGGGTGGAAGCCTCCACCGCTTCGGCCGCGCTTTTAAGCCACGTGGCCGGGATCGGCCCCGCTCTGGCCAAGAACATTGTCGCCTACCGGGAAGAAAACGGCATCCACAGCCGCACAGAGCTCAAAAAGGTGTCCAAGCTCGGCCCCAAGGCTTTCGAACAGTGCGCCGGGTTCATCCGTGTGGCGGATAGTGACAACGTGCTGGATACGACCGCCGTGCACCCGGAAAGCTACGCGGCAACTAAAGCGATGCTTGCGGCGCTGGGGTACACCCTGCAGGATGTGCGGGCCGGGAATCTGGCCGATCTGCAAAAGCGCGCCGAGGAAAAGGGCATTCGTGCTCTGGCAAGCGAGCTGCAAATTGGCGAACCGACCCTGCGGGATATTCTGCGGGAATTGCCCAAGCCGGGCCGCGACCCCCGCGACGATCTGCCCAAGCCCATCCTGCGCACCGACGTGCTGGACATCAAGGATATTCAGCCCGGCATGGAACTGATGGGCACCGTGCGCAACGTAATCGACTTTGGCGCCTTTATCGACATCGGCGTGCATCAGGATGGGCTGGTGCACATCAGCCGCATGTCCACCCGCTTCATCAAGCACCCCGCAGAGGTGCTCAAGGTGGGCGATATCGTCAAGGTATGGGTGGTGGATGTGGATGTGAAAAAGCAGCGCATCGCCCTGACCATGCTGCCGCCCAAGGCCTGAGGCCGTTCCCACCTGTACTTTGCATGTTTTTTGAAACGCCGGTATTGACTTGACGGCGTTTCGTTGTACAATGAAACGGAAGCCGGATGGGAAACCGTTCGGCGGAATAGAGGTGCGGCAGACAAGAGTACCGCGCGGGAGCCTTTCGTCGGGCTTGGATCGCGTTGGGAAAGGGTCAGCCGCCGAAATGCGGGCAAGGCGAAGCGTCCGGCATTGGGCGTCGGGAGAAAATCCCGCCGACTGTCACAGCGGTTGCTGTGGAGCGCTATTCGTGATTTCCCCTTCTACCCCGCAAAGAAGTTGGAATCGGCGAAGGCGCAAAGGCCTTCGCCTTTTTCGTTCCTTCCCCCCACCACAACACGCAAGAGGAGGCAAACCCCATGAAAAAGCTCTTGACCGTCCTGCTTGTCCTGGCTCTGCTGACCGGCACCGCGTCCGCCCTGGCGGAAGGCACCCTGCGCGTCGGCATGGAATGCAATTATGCGCCCTTCAACTGGACCCAGGCCGAACCCAGCGAGTTCACGGTGCCCATCGAGGGCGGCGCAGGCTATGCCGACGGCTACGATGTGCAGATCGCCAAAGCGATTGCCGACGGCCTTGGCAAGGAACTGGTGATTGTGAAAACCGAGTGGGACGGCCTGCCCCCCGCGGTTACCAGCGGCGCGATCGACGCGATCATCGCGGGCATGAGCCCGACCGAAGAGCGCAAAGCCACGCTGGATTTCACCGACCCGTACTACACCAGCGAACTGGTCATCGTCGTGAAAAAGGACAGCAAATTTGCCGCTGCCACCTCGCTGGCCGATTTCTCCGGCGCGGCCATCACTGCGCAGCTGAATACCTTCCACTATACTGTGATTGATCAGATCGACGGTGTAAACCAGCTGCCCGCGATGGAATCCTTCCCGGCGATGATCGTCGCCCTGCAGAGCGGCGCGATCGACGGCTACATTGCCGAGCGTCCGGGCGCGGTTGCCGATACCACCGCCAACCCCGACCTGACCTACATCAAGTTTGACGAGGGCAAGGGTTTCACCACCTCGGAAAGCGATGTGAGCGTCGCCGTCGCCGTCAACAAGGGCAGCGATCTGGTAGCCCCCATCAATGCCATCCTGGCTACGCTGGACGCTGAAACCCGCAACCAGATGATGCTGGACGCTACGGCGCGCCAGCCGCTGGCCCAGTAAGCACCCCCAGGGAAAGACAGGGAACGTGCGCCATGCCGCGCACGTTCCCTTATCGTTGTTTTCGGAGGGATACACATGCAGCTACCGTCGGACTTTTTAGGGTGGGTACTTTTCCTGTTGCAGAAATACGGCGTCCTGTTCCTGCAGGGCACAGGCATGACGCTGCTGATCTCGCTGACCGGCACGGTGATCGGCTTCCTGATCGGCCTGCTGGTCGCCATCCTGCGCACCATTCCCACCGCTCGGCGCGCCTCGGTGCCGGTTCGGGGGTTAAAGCAGCTGCTCAACCTGATCCTGAGCATCTACATTGAGGTGTTCCGCGGCACGCCTATGATCGTGCAGGCCATGGTTATTTATTATGGGGCCATGCAGGCTGGCCTCATCGGGCGCACCACGCCCATCCCGGTGGTCGCGATCTTCATTGTGTCCATCAATACCGGCGCGTATATGGCGGAGATTATCCGCGGCGGCATCATCAGCGTGGATAAGGGTCAGAAGGAAGCCGCGCACGCCATCGGCATGACGCATTGGCAAAGCATGGTTAACGTAGTGCTGCCGCAGGCGGTGCGCAACATCATGCCCTCCATCGGCAATGAGTTTGTCGTCAACATCAAGGATTCCAGCGTGCTGAACGTGATCGCGGTCAGCGAGCTGTTTTTCATGAGCAAGTCGGCAGCCGGCACCTACCTGCGCTACTTTGAGGTATTCGCCATCACAGCAGTGATCTATCTGATCCTCACCTTTACCGTCACGCGCATTCTGCGGCTGATTGAGCGCAGGATGGACGGCAGCAACACCTACACCATCCTCGGTTCCCAGACGGACAGCCAGAGCGCCATCACCGTGACCGGAACGGATCAGGAGGTCTGACCCATGCAAAAAAACACGCCCGTATTGGAAATCAGCCACCTTCGCAAACGTTTTGGCACCCATGAGGTGCTATCCGACATTTCCCTGACCGTCGGTGAAGGCGACGTAACCTGCATCATCGGCGCGAGCGGCTCGGGCAAGAGCACGCTGCTGCGCTGCATCAATTTTCTGGAGGAGCCGACCGCAGGCGAGGTGCTCTTTCACGGCCGCAATGCCGAAACGCAGTGGAAACGCGCCCAGTACCATGCCAAGGTGGGCATGGTGTTTCAGTCCTTCAACCTGTTCAACAACATGACGGCGCTGGATAACTGCAACAGCGGCCAGATGCATGTGTTGCGCCGCGACCGCAAAACCGCCAATGAAAAGTCCCTGTTTTACCTGAACAAGGTTGGCATGGGCCCGTACCGCAATGCCCGCCCCGCGCAGCTTTCCGGCGGACAGAAACAGCGCGTCGCAATCGCGCGCGCGCTGGCCATGGACCCGGAGGTGCTGTTGTTTGATGAGCCCACCAGCGCACTGGACCCAGAAATGGTCGGCGAGGTGCTGGAGGTGATGCGCTCGCTGGCCGACGGCGGCCTGACCATGCTGATCGTGACGCATGAGATGAGCTTTGCGCGCGATGTTTGCAGCCGCGTACTGTTCATGGATCAGGGCCTGATCGCCGAGGACGGCACGCCGGAGGAGATTTTCACCCACCCCAGGCAGGCGCGCACCCGCGAGTTCCTCAGCCGTGTATTGCAACGCTAACGCGCTACTGCACTGTATACTGGATCAACTGGCCGACTGCATTGCCGTCCGTAAGGGTCACCTGCACACCGCAGGTGGCCTTTTGCGTCAGAAAAACCTCCGCGCCGATGTTCCACAGTTTGCTCATGACGCCGGGGTCCGGCGTATCCGAATCCGCCGCGCTGTCGGTGGAGATTACCGCGATCTGCGGTTTAACCGTATACAGGAACGCGGCGCTGCTGGCATCCCCCTCGCCGTGGTGGCCGACCTTGAGCACCGCCGCTGGCTGTACCAGACCGGCCGCCAGCAGCTCCGCCTCCTCCGGCGTTTCCATATCGCCGGTCAGCAGCAGGTCGCCCTGTGGGGTATTGACGCGCAACACCAGCGAATTGTTATTTTCGTTTGCGGTATCCTGCCTGAGCGGGCCCAGCACCTGCAGACGCATTCCCTGCAAAGGTTCGATGGTATCCCCCGCGCGCAGCCAGGTAAAAGGCACTGTGTATTTCTCCGCCAGCTTGACCGCAGGATGCTTTTCATTGCTGCTTTCATTATGGTAGTACGGCGCGTACAACTGCGTTACCGCAATGCCGGATTTCAGCAATGCTTTCAGGCCTCCCACATGATCCTTATCGGTATGGGTGATAAAAACCCCGTCCAACCGGTCTACCTGCTCGAATACCAGAGCGCGCAGCAGGGCGTCCGCGCTTTCCTTCGCCCCCGTGTCGATCAGGTAGCGCAGATCGCCCAAACACAGCAGCGCCGCATCCGCCTTGCCGACATTGATGAAGGTGATACGCACGGTTGCCTCGGCTTGTTCCTTCGCCTCCGCCTTGGAACCACGGGCGCCCAACAGCGGCAGCGATAGGCAGGCCGCCCACACAAATACGGAAAGCGCCAGCGCTTCCATCCTTTTTGCCATGCCGAAAACCCGACTTCCTTTCCCCCATGGCCGTCATGCGCAGGAATGCGCGTGACAGCCGCAACGTTATGGTGTATACTGATGCAACCGTACCAAGCATAGGAAGGAACGATGTTTGATGAGTATCCTCCAGGCCGCATTCCTGGGCCTTGTGCAGGGGCTTGCGGAATTCCTGCCCATCTCCTCCAGCGGACACCTGAACCTGATCCAGGCCCTCTTCGGGCTGAACCTGGAGCACCAGCTGCTTTTTAACATCCTGCTGCACGTCGGCTCACTGATCGCCGTAATCGCCGTGTTCTGGAAGGATTGGATCGCCATGATCCTGCACCCCATCCGTAACCACACGCTGGGGCTGCTGATCCTCGCGTCGCTGCCCGCGCTGGCGGCCAAAGTGCTTTTTGGAGATCAGCTCGATTGGCTGGAAACCCACAACAGCCTTTTAGGCGTGAGCTTCCTGTTTACAGGCCTGCTCCTGCTGCTGACGCAGTGGCTTTCCGCCCGGCGCGACTCCGCTAACGAAACCGGCACCGTCCGCGCGCCACACGCGCTGGCTATGGGCGTGATGCAGGTCGTTGGGATGCTGCCCGGCGTCAGCCGCAGCGGCTCGACGCTGTTCGGGGGCGTCGCCTCCAAACTGGATCGGCAAACCGCGGCGAAGTTCAGCTTCATGATGAGCATGCCCGCCATCCTTGCCAGCTTCCTGAGCGAGGGCTACTCCGCCTATAAGGTTGGCGCCTTCTCGCAGTCGGGCGATTGGGCCGCGATTCTGCTGGGCATGGTGGTTGCGGGCATAAGCGGTTATCTGGCGATTCGCTACATGCTGCGCGTGATCGCCCACATTTCGCTCAACTGGTTCGCGCTGTACGTGATCGTACTGGGGATTGCGGTTATCGTGCTGCAGGCCACCGGCGTTATCGCCGATGCCCCGGCTGCTGTGCAGCCCGCCACGCAGGCCATAGCCGCCCTGCTTGGATAAAGGCTGGGGTCAGAACAGCCGACAGGCCGCCGCTCCGTCGAGCGACGGCCTTTTTGCTTGCCCAGCATCCGTCGGTTGGCAGCCGTTTGGATCGATCGTTGGCATCCACCTTGATGGGCCGGTTGTCTTAATGGATGAAATCCGTCCGCTGCGGAGGCTCTTCAGGCTTGGGGTATTCCGCGCCGGAGCGTTTGCCCGCTTCAATGCAGCGCATCAGCCAGACAAGGTTGCGCGCCAGGTTGCGGATCACCTGCAGGCCTTCGCGGTCCTGCTCTACCTGCTCGGCGTTGGAGCCGTGCGCCATGTTCCAGTAAGTGGAGGTGACCAGCGGCATGCCGTTGATGCCGGGGTACTTCATCAGCACATCCAGCGAGGCCGTCGTGCCGGCGCGGCGCGCCACAGTCAGGCAGGCGGCGGGTTTGCCGGCAAAGGCGCGATCGTCTCCTGCGGAGAACATGCGATCCAGAAAACTGAGCAGCGTGCCGTTGGGCGAGGCGAAATAGACCGGCGATGCGATCACGAGCGCCTGCGCGCGTTCCATCCGATCCAGCGCGCGGTTCACATCGTCATCAAAGGCAACGCAACGCCCGTTGCAGCGTCCGCAGGCGATGCAACCGCGAATGGACTTGTTGCCAACGGTCATCACTTCCGCATCCACATCGCTCTCCTTCAGGATGGCGATCATCTCGTCCAGCGCGCGTCGGGTGGTGCCGTGTTCATGCGGGCTACCGTTCAGGATCAGGGCTTTCATCGGGGTACTCCCTCCTCGGTGAAGTTTGGTGGGCACGGCTCAGCCATTCAAGCCTGCCGCGTTCGGGTCTTTGGTGGGGGCTTCGCCCGGCACGGCCGTCGGCTGCGCCTGCGGTTGTTCAACCTGCGTGGCGGGCTCCGTCTGCGCGGGCACCGCGGTCGGCGCGGCCATCTCCGCAGGGGCCTGGCTTTGGAAGCTGTTCTCGCTGTTTACGGTGGCACAGCCCGCCAAGGCGAGCACAAGCCAGAGGCATAAGGCTGCAAGCAACCCTTTTTTCATACGATTCTATTCCGCCTTTCCGCCGCACGATCCGTTGGGGCATATGGCACGGCAGCCTCATTATAGCATATTTACAGGTGGAATGCTTTACATTTCCCCTCCGGCTTGTTACAATGAAGCCGATTTTACACAGGAGGCCGCTTATGAGCAACATTTGGCATGACATATCGCCCGCCCGTATCACCCCGCAGGATTTTATTGCCGTGGTGGAGATTGAAAAAGGCAGCAAGAAGAAATACGAGCTGGATAAGGAAACGGGGCTGCTGATTCTGGACCGCATTCTGTATACGTCTACACATTACCCCAGCAGCTACGGGCTGATCCCCCGCACCTATGCGGACGATCAGGATCCATTGGACGTGCTGGTGCTTTGCAGCGAGGTGATCCAGCCGATGAGCCTGGTGCGCTGCTACCCCGTCGGCGTACTGACCATGCTGGATCAGGGCCATCTGGATGAGAAGATCATCGCCATCCCCTTTCAGGACCCGACGTATAACAGCTACCATGACATCGGCGATCTGCCGAGCCACATATTTTCAGAAATGTCGCACTTCTTCTCCGTTTACAAAAGCCTGGAAGGCAAGGAAACGGTCGTAGACGAGCTGCGCGGGGCTGAGGATGCACAAAAGGTGATCGAAAAGTGCCTGAACGCATACATCGACAAGTTTTGCCGCTGAAGCGCATCGCGGGCAATCCACTTTTCCATGCTGCCGGTTGCAAATTGGTTCTCTTTGTCGTAAAATGAAGAACGCTACTTTTCCGCTTACCGATAAGGCCGGCGCTTTGTTTCGCCGGGCCTGGAAAGGATGAGCGCACGCATGCAGGTATACCATCCCCCGCAAGCCTATAACGGCCTTGCGCCAGAGAACGTGTTTTTTGTGGCCGATAACGCCAACACCACGGTCGCGCAGGGTTATCTGGTGCAAACCTACCACCCCTATTTATTCCCGGAACGGCCGATTAACCTGTACCTGAATCTGGCTTCCAAAGGCCCGGGGCTGGATATGCTCATGGGCGCGCTTTTGGCGCGCGCCGTGCAGCTGCGCCAGCAGACCCCCAACCTGAAGGCACGCGTCTTTGCCCAGGTGGGCATGCAGGATGCGTCCATGCTCTCTTTTTATCAGGAGAGCGGCTTTTTACCGGACGATGCGCTGGATGTGGTGCGCATTACCGCGCCAAGCGCCAAGCCGATGGCCCCGATGGGGTATGAGCTGGGGCAGGTTCCGCTTACCCAGGTGCTGGAGCAGACCGCTTTCCTGATGCGCATGAACACTTACCGGCTGGATGTGCTGCAGCAGCCGATGCTGCAGCGCTACATGGCCATGCCGCATTTTACCGCGCTTTACCTGAGCCGCGGGCCGGAGATCGTCGGCGAGATTGCCTTTACAGGCACGGGCGATACCGCACACCTGATCGGCCTTTACGTGATGCGCAACTACCGGCAGCTGGGCCTCGCCAAAACGCTGATATCCGCCGGGATGCGGATGCTGAACGAGCACGGCGTTGCCAATGTCGAGGCGGACGTGATCCGTCGCAACCTTGCGCAGTGCCGACTGGCGCAGAGCTGCGGCGCGACGTTTGTTCGCACCGCCTGCCTCTACCCCGGCATTAATTACGATTGACGGGAGGCTGCCATGCGGTACGAACTGGTTCGCAGCGACCGGAAAACCCTCGCCCTGACCGTGGATCGCGAAGGGCGCGTGATTGCGCGCGCACCGCTGCACATGCCGGTATCGCAGGTGGAAGCCTTTATCCGGGAAAAACAGGGCTGGATTGACCATGCCAAGGCGCGTTTTGCCCAACTGCCCCCGCCCCAAAAGCCGCTGATGCTGGCGGACGGGGCCACGCTCCCCTACCTGGGTGGACAGCTGAACCTGCGGCTTGCGCCGACGACCCGCGTACGTCTTGATGGCGCGACGCTGCTTGTACCGGCCGATACGCAGGATTTAGGCCCTGTCGTCCATTGGGTGGAAAAGCAGGCGCGAGCTTTGCTGCTTGAACGTGTTAACCGTCTGGGCACGCAGCTTTCGCTGCAACCGTCTACATTCCGCCTGACGCGCGCGCGCGGGCGCTGGGGGAGTATGAGCACGCGCGGCACCCTCAGCCTGAATCGCGCGCTGATCCACTGCCCGCCGGATGTACTGGATTACGTGATCGTGCATGAGTTGTGCCACATCGCCCACCATAACCATTCCGCCCAGTTCTGGGCGCTGGTCGAACGGCATCTGCCCCGCTACCGTGTACAGCGTGACTGGCTGAAAGCCAACCAATCGTTGATTCGCGTGCTCCCCGGCTGAGCGGAAAGGAGGCTCCGATGCAGGCAACCCTCAAACCCCGCCCGCATGTGCTTTTCATCGTGATGTCGCTGCTCTTGTACCTGCCCGTGTTTTTCTGTCTGGCCATGCTGGGCGCACTCTGGTACGGGTGGCTCGCGGCCGCATTTTCCTTCTGGGTTCTGTTTTGGATGCACAGCCGCCCCTTCTGGCATGGGTGGCGGAGCATCCTTTGCTTTTTTAGCGCTTATTTGGTGGCAGCCTTCGGGCTCTACATTGCGCGCCCCACATGGGATATTTCCTTCTCGGCACAGGTCAGCCGGGGCATGGTGCGCACGTTTACCAGCCTGCCGCCGCAGGATCAGGCGCTTGGCTCCACCATTCTGGGGGACCGTGACTGGCAGCCACCGGAAGGCTACGCCTTGCGTGTTACGCCGCTTTCCCATTCCCAGTTGGAACTGCTGACGAAAAACGTAGCGGACAACCCTCGCGCTGTGCTGCAGCTGCACGGCGGCGCGTTCGTTTCCGGCCTGTACGACCTTTACCGCGAGTTTGCCCTGCGTTACAGCCGCCTTTACGGGGATGCGCTGGTTGCCACACTCGACTACCGGCTGGCACCTGCTTATCCATACCCGGCGCAGCAGCAGGATACGATGGATGCCTGGCATTACCTGACGCAGACGCTTCACTACGCCCCGGAGAACATTCTCGTGGTCGGCGACAGTGCGGGCGGCAATCTGGCGCTATCGCTGGGCTTGCGGCTGCGTGACCGGCAGCTTCCGATGCCGGGAGGGTTTGTGTGCCTCTCCCCCTGGGCCGATTTGAGCAACTCCGGCTCCTCGCACGTTTACAACGCGACGGCGGACCCCTCCTTCGGTATAGCGGCAGCCGATTTTCACGGCCAGCCCATCGGGGTCAACAGCACCTACGCCGACGGTCTGGATGCGACCGACCCTTACCTCTCCCCTTCCTTCGGGGATTACGAGGGCTTCCCGCCGATGCTTTTACAGGCCGGCAGCATCGAAGTCCTGCTGAGTGACAGCGAAATGATCTACCAGAATGCCCGCTCCCATCATATAGATTGCGAGCTGACCGTCTATAACGGGATGTTCCATGTGTTCCAGGGCGCGCTGGATTTGCTGCCGGAAAGCAAACTCGCCTGGCAGGAAATCGCACAGTTTATTGCCAACCGGATGTGACTCCCTCGAATCACAAAGCGCTTTCCTGCAACGTCACAGTACGGACGACCGCCCGCGCAACCCCATGCGCAGGCGGTTGTTCTTTTCAAAAACCAAGCAACATCAATCATGATCAGGGTTTCTGTGAAATAACGCATCTTGGTTGGCTTGGAGAAAACGCAACGCCCGTACCAGGATTCTCTGCCTGACCAAGCACATAAACCAAAGAGCTATCAAAGATGTGGCAACAGCTCCGTGGTCGGCATATAAGAAGGCCGCCAACACATGAACCCATGCGCAAGCGGCCGCTCTGTGTGTATTTTCCCCGGTCTTTACCGACCGCCCTTGTCGTACGGGATACCCTCCGATTTAGGCGCGCGGCTCTTCTTGCTGGTCAGGATCAGCACAATCATCGTGACCACGTAAGGCAGCATCAGGTAAATATACTCGGCGTTCTTGACCCCTTCAAACTTAGGCAGGAAGGAGATCATCCCCGCGTAGGAGCCGATAATCTTGAACAGCGCGAAGAACAGGCTTGCGCCCAGAATGTTGAGCGGCTTCCAGTTACCGAAAATCATTACCGCCAAAGCCAGGAAGCCGTAACCGGCCACCGTGCTCTGGAACCCGGAACCCGCCGCCACCGTGAAGGCCAGCCCGCCGATGCCACCCAGCATGCCGGACAGCGCCACGCCCAGGTAGCGCATATGGTAGACATTAATGCCCACGCTGTCCGCCGCCTGCGGATGCTCGCCGCAGGCACGCAGCCGCAGCCCGGTTTTGGTCTTGTACAGGAAGATCGTGGCCGCCACCAGCAGCAGCAGTGCAAGCGGTGTGGTCAGGTAAAGGCTTTTAAACAGCATCCGCGACAGGAAGTCCGTCCCGGCAGTCATGCCCAGACTTTCCTGCGTGATGCGAATCCATTTCGGGATCAGGATGGTCGTCTGCGCCTGCCCCTGCGCGCCCCAGGTGACAATAACCGCCAGCGCGGGCGCCATCATGTTCAGCGCCGTGCCGCCGATGGTTTGATCCGCCTTTAGGTGGATGGATGCAAACGCCAGCAGCATGCTGAACAGGATGCCCGCGACCGCCGCGATCAGGATTGCGATCAGCATATGCAGCTGCGGCGCGGACGAGCCGAAGCCCGCCTGCTCGGTATAACGCAGGTAGAGGCACCCGCACAGGGCACCGATAATCATAATGCCTTCCAGCGCGATGTTAACGATGCCGCTGCGCTCCGAGAACATGCCGCCCAGCGCCACCAGCAGGAGCGGAATCGCAAAGAGGACTGTCGCGCTTAAAATATCCGCAAAAATCATGGCTTAGCCTCCTTATCCGCATCCACGGTGTCATCGTCGTCCGCAGCGGCCGCGTCCTGCTCGGCGTTGGCGTTTTCAATGGAGCCCTTAAGCAGCAGGCGCCCGATCCAGCCCTTCATCAGCAGCGCGAACGCGCTAAGATAGATGATCGTCGCAATGATCGTATCGATATTCTCTTTGATAAAGTGGGGTTGCAGCGCATCGCCGCCAACCTGTATGTAGGAAATGAACAGCGCGCTGAAGATCACCCCCAGAGGGTTGGAACTGGCGAGCAGCGCAACCGGGATGCCATTAAAGCCCATGCTCAGCAGCGCCTTGAGCAGCGTATACTGGCCGGTGCCGCTCAGGTAGTACACGCCGCCGCCCAGCCCGGCCAGCGCGCCGGAAATAACCATCGAAAGAATGATGTTGCGCTTGGCGTTGATGCCCGCGTACTGGCTGGCGTGGCGGTTGTAGCCGCAAGCCTTGAGCTCGTAGCCAAACACGGTGCGCTGCAGCACCACCCAGATCAGGATAGCGGTCAGGATGGCAATAAAGATGCCGATGTTTATGTAGTTGCTGTTCATAAGCGTATCCAGCCCGCCCTTGGGCAGCACCGCCGCAGGATTGGCGTCCGCCAGCGCGGCGGTACGATCCTTGATGCTGCTCTTGGCCCAGTAGTTGGCCAGCATCATCGGCATGTTGTTGATCGCCAGGTTGACCGCATACATGGTCAGCCAGTTGAACATGATGGAGGTAATCACTTCGTTAACGTTAAACAGCGCCTTGCAAATGCCCGGAATCGCCCCCAGAATGGCGCCGCCCACAATCGCGAACAGCAACGCCACGTACCAGGGCAGCTGCAGCGCGATCCCTGCGGTTAACGCACAGAATGCGCCCATGGTATACTGGCCCGTTACCCCGATGTTGAAAAGGCCCGTCTTGAAGGCAAACGCTACCGCCAGACCGCAGAGCATCAGCGGGGCCGCCTGATAGAGCACTTTGGCCAGCTTCTCGGTGGAGGCTATGCCGGTGGTCAGGATTTTCCCAAAGCCAGAGAGAGCAAAATTGGAATTCAGGATGAACAGAAGCGCCAAACCGGCCAACAGGCCCAGCAAGATGGATAAAAGCGATGCCAGCGTGCTGATGAGTCCCTGCGGATTCCGTACTTTTCGCATTTTCATTGCGCACCTACCTCGCTTTCCGTTGTGATCTGTTGCTTGTTCGCCCCGGACATATACAGCCCCAGTTCCTGCGCGGTCGCGTATTTCGCGTCAACCTCGGCGACCAGCTCGCCTTCATGCATCACCAGAATGCGGTCACTCAGGCTCATGACCTCGTCCAGCTCCAGCGAAACCAGCAGCACGGCGCGCCCCGCATCCCGCGCGGCGACAATCTGCTGGTGGATGTACTCAATCGCGCCCACATCCAACCCACGGGTCGGCTGTACGGCAATCAGCACATTCGGCTCCAAATCCAGCTCGCGGGCGACAATCGCCTTTTGCTGGTTGCCGCCGCTCATGCTGCGCGCAATCGTATCCGCGCCCTGCCCGCTGCGGATATCAAACCGCTGGATCAGATCGTCGGCATGCATCCGAACCGCGTCGAAGCGCAGAAAGCCGTGGCGTTGGTATTGCGGCTCAAAATAGCTTTTCAGCACCAGATTATACGCAAGCGAATAATCCAGCACCAGCCCGTGTTTGTGGCGATCCTCCGGGATGTGCGAAAGCCCCAGGTTGTTGTGTGCGCGCACCGAGGCGCCCGTCACTTCCTGATCGCCGATATACACATGCCCTCGTGTCGCGGGGATCAGCCCGGTCAGCGCGTAAACCAGCTCGGACTGGCCGTTGCCGTCGATACCCGCAACGCCCACAATCTCGCCGGCCCGCACCATAAAGCTAATGTCGTTTACTTTGTTTTTGGTGGTATTGCGGCCCGCCACCGACAGGTTTTGCACCCGCAGCATCGCTTTACCGGCGTGCAACTCGCCCTTGGGGATGTCGAAGCTGACCTTGCGGCCGACCATCATTTCGGCCAGCGCGTCCACGCTGGTATCGGCCACATCCACGGTGCCTACGCATTTGCCTTTGCGCAGCACCGTCACGCGGTCGGCCACAGCCATGATCTCGTTCAGCTTGTGGGTGATGAACAGGATGCTCTTGCCCTCGCGCGCAAAGCCGCGCATGGTCTGCATCAGTTCGTCCACTTCCTGCGGAGTTAGCACGGCCGTCGGTTCGTCAAAAATCAGAATTTCATTATCACGGAAAAGCATCTTGAGGATTTCCACACGCTGCTGCATCCCGACGCTGATATCCTCAATCATCGCGTCCGGGTCCACCTGCAAACCGTACTGGTCGCACAGCGTTAACACCTTGGCGCGCGGCTCGCGTTTTTGCAGGATGCCGTTCTTGGTACGCTCCGCGCCGAGGATAATGTTTTCAAGCACGGTAAAAACTTCCACCAGCTTGAAGTGCTGGTGTACCATCCCAATGTGCATCCGGTTGGCGTCATTGGGGTTGTTGATTTGTACAACCTGCCCGTCCTTTTTAATGACGCCCGCATCCGGCTGATACAGGCCAAACAGCACGCTCATCAGCGTACTCTTGCCCGCGCCGTTCTCCCCCAACAGCGCGTGAACCTCCCCCTTGCGCAGTTGGAGGGTTACGTCGTCATTGGCCAGGATGCCCGGGAACTTTTTTGTGATGTTGAGCATTTCGATGACGTATTCGTTCATGCGCCGACTCCTCATCCCTTCGTAGTGATACTGGATTGACATATAAACACTGTGGGCGCGGTTTGGAGCGTCCATATCTCAACCCGGTACGGAATATGAAAAAGGCTAAGCAATCGCCTAGCCTTATGCGGCTCGCCTGGAGCCTTGTCGGGCGGCAAGCGGACGCCGGACCCAGCGGTATGCGAAATCGCTTACAGTCGCCGTGTCCGTTTGTCCGCCGGACGCACGAACCTTGCGGCAAAGCACGCCGGGCCGGGTCAGCCCCGACCCGGCGTGCATAAGGAGCAAAGGTTAGTTCTGATAATCCACCGTCACGGACGCGCTGGTGGTCGGGTTGACCGTGATGTCATCGCTGATGGTCACAGTGCCGGCCTTGATGGCTTCGTACACGGTGTTGTACTCATCCACGGTGAACTTGGAGAAGCGCCAGCTATCGGCGGCCGTCGGCAGACCCACGGCGCCCTCGTTGATGCCCAGCTTCACGTTCTTACCGGAGATATCTTCCGGCCATTTGCCCTGGTTGGCATCCAGCTTCTCCAGCAGAGCCTGAACGCTGACGGGGATCAGTTTGTACGCGGAGGTGATGATCCGGTCGGAGATGTAGCCCTGGTCGGTGTCCACACCGATGATCTTGCCGTTGCCTTCTTCAGCCGCCGCGATGCAGCTGTAGAGGATGCCGCCGCCGCAGGCGAACACCACTTCGGTGCCGTCGGCGTACCAGCTGTCCATCTTGGCCTTGATCTCATCGTTGGGGGCAAAGCTGCCGCTGTACCAGTACTTCACGCTAACCTGCACGCCCAGTTCCTGCGCGGCAGCATCGGCGCCCTGGATGTAGCCGAAGCCATAACGGATCACGGCCGGCACGTTGATGCCGCCCAGGAAGCCCAGCTTGGTGTAGCCGTCTTTCACCACGGCGTAGCCGGCCAGGTAACCGCTGACTTCTTCGGTGTACTTGATGTTGGTTACGTTCGCGGGGAAGGAATCGGGGTCAAGGTCCACAGCCAGGAAGTTGACGTCCGGATACTGGCCGGCGGCGGTCATGACCGCGGCGTCGAACAGGTAGCCCGGCAGCACAACCACTTTGGCGCCGGCGTCGATGGCGGCTTTGATGGTCTCAAGGCGCGCATCGTCGCTGTCTTCGGAAGGTTTATAGTACGCGTAATCGACGTTCTCCGTCAGGCCCTTCTCGGCCGCGAAGTTCTTCACGCCTTCCCAGGTGCCCTGGTTGAAGCTTTGATCGTCAATGTTGCCCACGTCCGTGACCAGCGCGTAGGAAATGCCCTCCGCCATCGCGGTCACGCCCAGACTGAGTGCGAGTACCAGGGCTAAAAGGATGGTTACAACCTTTTTCATGCTTGGTCTCCTCCTTGCAATTGTCTGTGCATCGCTGCACAACGAGCGTCAACTTGATTATAGCAGATTGATTTGGTTTTTGAAAGTATTTGCGCTCCATGACCGGCATGAAATTTTCCTGCGCGGGGGTACGCCTGTGTTTTGCATTGCAGCGCCGGTGCATCGCATGGTATAATAGGTTTGCCGCGGGCGCGGCCGAGCGCCAACCGTCTGGATAAGGCGGCAGGGCGGAAAAGGGGGATAAAATGTCGGAAACCGCAACACACACCATGGAAGCGCTGCGCGCCAAAAAGGGCTTCATTATTGATATGGACGGCGTGATCTACCACGGCAACATGCTTCTGCCGGGCGTAACCGAGTTTGTAGACTGGCTCAAGGGGGAGCAGAAGGCTTTCCTCTTCCTGACCAACAGCAGCGAGCGCGCGCCGCGCGAACTGCAGCAAAAGCTGGCACGCCTCGGGCTGGATGTGGACGAGAGCCACTTCTATACCAGCGCGCTTTCCACGGCGGCCTTTCTGAAAAACCAGTGCCCGCGCGGGAGCGTCTACGTGATCGGCGAGCCCGGGCTTGTCGGTGCGCTGTACGACGCAGGCTTTACCATGAACGAAATCAACCCGGATTATGTCGTATTGGGGGAGACGCACTCCTACAGCTACGATCGCATCGAGCGCGCGGTAGCCCTTGTGCGGGCTGGCGCCAAGCTGATCGGCACCAACCCGGACCTGACCGGCCCCATCGAAGGGGGCATCGCCCCCGCGTGCAAGGCGCTTATGGCGCCCATCGAGCTCGCTACGGGCCGCAACGCTTATTTTCTGGGCAAACCCAACCCGCTGATGATGCGCCACGGCCTGCGCAGGCTCGGCGTCGAAGCGGAAGAGGCCGCCATCGTTGGCGACCGGATGGATACGGATATCGTCGCGGGCGTGGAGAGCGGCATCGATACGGTGCTGGTGCTCAGCGGTGTCACCACCGAGCATGAGATGCGCAAATTCCCCTACCGGCCCAAGTACGTGCTCAGCGGCGTCGGCGAGATTGCACCCGCATACGCGGCCCGGCCCCGGCAGGAATAAGCGCATGCAAAAAAGCGCGGCGGGCCGGTCGGCCCGCCGCGCTTGCGGCGTTGTTCAGTCCGGGATATCCTGCCCCGTCATTGCCTTCCACTTTTTGCGGATGGCATTCTGGTGCTGCATGCCGTAATCCGGATCGTTTGCGGTGCATTCCTCCACCGTACGCAGGAAGTGCACGCACAGATGGCCGTCAAAGTCATTATCCTTAATGGAGCCGGTCAGGTGGGGTACGTTGTGCATGGTGGCCAGTGTCCATACGCCGCTGGGCAACTGCACATATACCGGTTTGGGCGTCCACGTGTTGGTGTAGCCGAATGCCTTGTACATGATCGCCGTATCGGTGGCGGTCAGAGGCTCGCTGTCGGCATGGTGGCCGAGGCTGTACAGGCGAAGCGTCCATTCCAGATTGGTTGCCGGATCAAAAACGGTAATGTGCTGGCCGGATTTGATGGTGGGCTTGACCTCGGTATACCAGTACAGGCATTTGACGCTGCTCACATCAGGCCCGCTGGATTTGCCGGTGTCGTCCGTAATCAGGGTGGACTGATCCACCGACGAGTCGTAAGCCGCGGCGCTTCCGCTGTAAAGCTTCTCCTGCGTGAGCGCGCCGGCTGTGCCGTCCACCGTCAGGCCGTTGAGTTTCTGAAATGCCGTAACCGCCGATCGGGTCAGCGCGCCGTAATCCCCATCCACCGTTACATTGTAACCAAGAGCTTGCAGCGCCTTCTGGAGTTTTTTGACCTCATCGCCCTGCGCGCCGTAGCTGAGGGATGCATAGGTGCTGCTACCGGATGTGTCGGTGCTTGTGCCGGTATCGGTGCTGGTACTGGTGCTCCCGCTGGCCTTGGCACTGGAGGAGAACAATCTGGTATAGGTGTTGGAGCCGACCAGACCGTCCACCGACAGGCTGTTGTTCTTCTGGAAGGCGGATACCGCCGCCATGGTACCGGCTCCGTAAACGCCGTCCACGGTATAGGTATAGTAGCCCAGTGCCGTCAGCTGCGTCTGCACGCTGGTCACATCGCTGCCGGTGTAGCCCTTGCGCAGCGTGCGCGTAAACCCGGACGAGGTGCTGCTGGTCGAGGTATCGGTTGTACCCGTCGAGGTGGATGTGCCCGTGGCGGCATCGGCCTTGGTATAAAGAATGTTCTGCGTCTTGGTGCCTGCCAGGCCATCCGCCGTAAGTCCGTTCGCTTTCTGGAAGGCGATCACCGCCTTGCGCGTCGCCGCGCCGAAGCGGCCGTCCACACCGCCGATTTCATAACCCAGCTTCACCAATGCGGTTTGCAGGGTAGTTACGCGGTCACCGCTGTCACCATACTGGATGGTATTGGGGTTAGTGCCCGTGGAGGTGGTCTCGGAATCGGTCGTCGTTGTGGTGGTGGTAGTGGTATCCGCATCGGCGTACAGCAGGGTCAGGGTTTGCGTACCCGCCTTGCCGTCCGACGTGAGCCCCTTGCTGGCCTGGTAGAGCATGACCGCCGCCTCGGTGCCGCGGCCATACTTGCCATCCGTACCGTTGGGGTCAAAGCCAAGCGCCAGAAGCGTTTTCTGGAGCTGCAACACATTGGAGCCTCTTGAGCCAAACTCCAGCGTGCTGTAACGCGTGGCCGCATAACCGGTCACGGGGATTGACAGCAGGCAGGCCAGCACAAATGCCATCAGGCGGTTTGCGACGGCACGTTTGGTTCTCCACATGGGCGTCTCCTCCTTGTGGACGATGGATCGTCCGCTTTGGTGTGAGTAGTATACCAAATCATGTCCAAAAAGTAAAGTCTTTATTACGAATTTATTACATCCATGAACTGCCGTGTTTCCTCCCAATTCTGCCAAGCCGGGAGGAAACCCCGCGTTCCTATCGTTGTATGGGGTGCCCGACTGTAGTATGCAAAGGGGTTTTGCCAATGAGCTTCCGGATTCGCACGTTCCTCTGCCTGCTTGCCTGCGTTCTTTTCCTGCCGCTGGCGGCGTTTGCCGAGGATTGCTTTACCATTGACGTGGATGCGCTGGATACCAGCCGCCTAAACGATAACGCCTATGTGAGCGCGAACCTGACGGCGCAGGCGCAGGGGATCCGCGTGCGTAAATATATCAGCGACAGCAACGAGCTGGCTGCGCGCGTGCGCCTGACCATCCAGCAGGCCGAAACCAGCGCCGTCGTGTTTGACAAGAATTACGGCTACGTGAGCGGCACCTTCGACAGCGGCACCATTTACCTGCCGTTTGTGGATAATAACGTCATTCCCTATTTAATCACGCTGAACATCGAAAACTGGACCTATGCCCTGCCCTTCATGCAGTACCGGCCACGGTTGACCGGCAACAGCGCCTGCACCGTCGGGCTGCGGCTGGGGGATCAAAACCCCGCGCTTTCCGACGCCTGGATTATGGGCACCATGCTTGATTTGGACGCCTTGCGCGCACAGGGGGTTTTTTCCGCTTCGCTATGCGCCAGCAACCAGTACCTGATCGGGCAGGCGATGCTTACCGTGCAGGGGGATCGGCTGCGCGTGGACCTTTCCTTTGAGGATGCGGCCGCTGTAGATTTACAGGCATGCGCCGTGTATCTGTTCTCTGCGGTTTCCAGCCTGACAACCCTTAACCCCGCCCAGATTGTGCAGCCGGCCTACGCACCCGGGCAGGAGATCGACATCACCGGCCTGCGCACAGCGCTTTTGTACCTGCCCTGTATCGTCAGCTACAACCCGTCCGGCCTGCGCGACTTCGTTTATGATCCCTACGCGGACGATCTGTCCGCCCAACGTACCCTTTGGGCCGATAACCTGCAGGGCATTACGGCGATGCAGCCCGCCGAAATCCCCACGGCTGAGCCTCCCATCCCCACGCCGGTTGCGCAGATTAATCCCGAGGAGGTTTCTACGCCAGAGGCCGCCGAACCTTCGCCGGATGGATTCCAAAGCGAGGAGCCGACGCCGGAGCCGTCCGCCTCTGCCACGCTCGAGCCGTGCGGCTGATCGATCCACCGGCCGCCCATACGCACTGTACGATCCTACCACAAAACAGCGCTCCTGCCTAGCGTCGCGGGGGCGTTTTTTGCACTCGGTCTCCCCTTTTTTTCAGGCGCAAACGCACCGTCGATCCGGTTACATTGCGATGGACCTCATGTGACTTTGGTGATGCGCCTTCCTCTGTCATGCTTTCAGCATCGCTTATCAGGCGCTTTCACATTCCAAGTTAAGTGGATATTTACATATATAGGATAGGATTTTCATTGACATTACCGCACGAAAATGATATCTTCTATGTAACTTATCAATCGTTCCGACTCCATAGGCATTTCAGGGGCTGTCCTTTGTTTTTGGCATTTGCCCCGTCGGCAACCCCATCGCCGTCCGGGGCCAAAGCGCGTAACCGCTTCGTCTATACCCTGTCAGGAACCGTTTGCCCCTACAAGCAAAACCGTACCGCAGGACAGGAAGCGTCAGCCGGGCGTCCGACCACAACAGGAGGTGCGATCCATGCGGAGTTATCCCCGGGTTCGTACTGTTCGTTGGGGGGCGCTTCTTTCCATCCTGATTGCGGGGTGTACAGTGCAGGCTTCGCCCGCTTTGGCAACGGCGATACAGGCAGCTGCCGTTGTGCCCGCAGGTATCCGGCAGGGCTTTCCCGAATCCCATTCCTGGTTACTGATTGTCCTTTTAACGGCGCTGTGTGCGCTGTTCCTGTTTTTATACCGCCGTACGCTGGCCCGCTACCGCGCGCAGGGCCTACGCCTGACGGCGGCGTTATCGACCACCTTCGACCATTTGATTGAACTGGACCTTACGCACCAGATCTGGTATGAGTATTTTGTACTGGACGGTTTGCTGCAAAAAACCGCCGTGCCGGAACCGTTGCCCCGCTATGCCGACCGCTTTATCCGCGACAAGGTATACCGGGAGGATGCCGAAGCTGTTCGCGCGCTGCTAACCCACGAAGCAATGCTGGAATGTGCCCGTAGCGTAAAACCGGTAACGCTTGATTTTCGCACCCTGACCCCCACCGGGGAAATTCGCTGGTGCCGCCTGCACATGCAAGCCGCCGGCGAGGCAATGCAGCCCGGGGCGCCCCTGATGCTGAGCATTGCGGATATCCATCAGGCACAGCAGGCAACCAGCGATGCGTACAAAGCCATGGCGGAAGCCTTGCGCAACGCCGAGCGTTCCAACCGCGTGAAAACAGACTTCATGAGCCGTATCAGTCATGAGTTGCGCACTCCGCTAAACGCGATCATGGGCTTTCTGGCCATCGCCCGCCAAACGAACAATCCGCCGGAGAAACTCGCCTACAGCCTACAACGGGCGGACGAAGCCTCCACGCACCTGCTCGCGCTGGTCAACGATATCCTGGATATTTCCGCCATAGACGGGCAACACCTGCATCTGGACATCCAGCCCTTTGACCTGCGTGATTTGCTGGGCGATCTGGGTACGGTAGTGTTTGCCAAAGCCAAGCAGAAAGGCGTGGAACTGTCCATTCAGCTGGACAGCGTGCCCGACGAGACACTGCTGGGCGATCGCACCCGCCTGCAGCAAGCGCTTTTATATCTTGCAGATAACGCTATTAAATTCACTCCCCGCGGTGGGCATGCATCGCTGGCGGTTGCGCAAACGGCTCGCAGGGACGATGTCGTATACCTGCGTTTTACCGTCCGGGACGACGGCATCGGCATGGATGAGCAGATGCTCAGCAGGCTGTTCCATCCGTTTGAACAGGCTGAAAGCGCTACAACCCGCCGTTTTGAAGGTGCGGGGCTGGGGCTGCCGCTGGTCAAGAACATTGTGGAAACCATGGGCGGCACCATCCGTGTGCAAAGCCGCCCGGGGGACGGCACCTGCTTCACCCTGACCGTACCGCTGGCCCTGGAACCCGCCTTACAGAAAGAAAGCGTCCGCTCCGTACCCAATACCCCGACGCGCGCGCTGGTGGTCGACCATCGCAACCACGCCCTGCAATACGCCATCCAGCTTTTCCAGAAGCTGAAAATCCCCTGTGAGAGCGCCGTCAGCGGCGATGTGGCCCTCCAGAAAGCCCTGCAGGCTAGCGCGGATCACCGCCCCTTTGACGTCATCTGCATCGCCTGGGGCCTGACGGGCATGAGCGCATTGGATACCACGCTAAAGCTGCATGAGGCACTTGGCGACACCGTACGGCTGATTGCGGTGTTCGAGCCCCACAGTGAAGGCACCCAGCTGGAAGCTGCCGGGCTGCCGCTGGCCGGTTGCCTGCAACGTCCGGTGAAACCGCAGGATTTGCTCGACCTGTTGGCCGCAACCAACGAACATGCGCCGCACGCAGGCCCGTTGCCCTGCAGCGCGGCCGAATTAAGCGGAAGCCGTGTGCTGCTTGCGGAAGATAACGGCCTGAACCGTGAAATCGCGGGCGCGCTTTTGGAAGAACTGGGCCTGCAGGTAGATACCGCGGAAAACGGGCAGGAGGCTTTCCAACGCTATCTGGAAAGCAAGCCCGGCGATTATCAGGCAGTGCTGATGGACATCCAAATGCCCGTGATGGACGGATACGACGCCACCCGTGCCATTCGCGCCAGCGCCCGGGCCGATGCGACCACGATCCCCATCATCGCACTGACCGCCAATGCGTTTCCCGAGGATGTAACCCGCTCGCTGGATTCGGGCATGAACGATCACCTGTCCAAACCCATTGATCTGAACGCGATCCGGACTTCGCTGCAAAGGCAGCTGAGCGTCCCGGTGCCACAATCCTGAACGGAGGGAGCTGCCCATGGAGGAAGCCCTGCAAGAACGTCTTACCCAGTGCGGCGTGCCGGTTGCCGATACACTGGCAAGGTTTTGCGGCAACGAAGCCCTGTATTTCCGATTCCTGCGCCGTTTCCCCGAAGACCCCAGCTATGGGGTGATGGAGCTTGCGCTTGAACAGGGGCGTTACGCCGACGCGGCTGTCGCTTGCCACACCCTGAAGGGGGTGAGCGGTAATCTGGGGCTTATGCCGCTTTACGATGCTTGCGTCGCCTGCATGCCGTACCTGCGGCAGGCAACCACGGACGGCCTGGATGTGCCGCTGGCCGCTCTGCACGCCGCCTACCGGGATGCCGTTTCCCTTGCCCGTTTATTGGAGGCATAGCCGCAGTTGTCCGGCTCACGGAATACGGCTTCGCATTCCTTATGCATCTCATTTTCAGCTGTGCATACCAATCTGGATTGCCATGTCTCGTCATTTCTCTGGTTTTTGCTGGTTACGCATTGCTTATGAGCTTTTTAATGGCATCTCAGCTATGATTGCTATCGAAGCCGCTGAGCGCACAGAGGTAAGACTATCCCACCTCATACGGATAGTCTTTTACTATGCAATTAATTCTTGCCCGCTTTTGTATGAATGCTCCACACCGGCCGATGCATCAGGCTCGTTATCAGTACGCATTCTTTGTTTTCCATTGCAAGGGTTGCCCACACGTTGGTCTTTGCGAAACGGATGCCCTCCAACAAGGCAGGAGCGACGCTTACAACGGCGTCGCTCCTGTGTATAGGGCGGGGCAAACAGCCCCTGAGTACGCATAAATATCGCCCGCGCAGGCTTAGTCGACCGTAACCTCTACGCGGAAAGTCTTCCCTTCTCCTTCCGGGGCAGGGATCAGCTGCCCGGGAAGCGCCTTGCCGTCCAACCGTACCGATACGGCACCTTTTTCACCACCGGCGCGGTTTTCAATGGAAATCTCGTATACATTGCCACGGAAAACGCGGTGGATATGCACGGTGCGCAGGTGCGTGGGCAGGCAGGGGTCGATCCGCAACCCGTCCAGTTCCGGCTTGACCCCCAGGATGGACTGCGATACCGCGTGGAAATTCCACGCCGCGGTGCCTGTGAGCCAGCTGTTTTTTGCCTCGCCGGGGCGGAAGCTTTCCTTGCCGTTTACGGTTTGGCTGTACACATACGGCTCGGTGCGGTGCAGCTGCTGGTCTTCAATATAAGAAGGCGCGGTGCGGCGGTACACGTCAAAGGCGCGATCTCCGTGGCCAAGCACCGTTTCGGCAATCACAATCCAAGGGTTGTTGTGGCAGAACACCGAGCCGTTCTCCTTATATCCCGGCGGGTAGGAGCTGATCTCCCCCAGGTTCAGGTGGTAGCTGCGGTAAGCGGGCCAGTTAAGCACGACACCGTATTCAAACATCAGGTGTTCCCGGGTCGCGTCCAGCGCCTTTTGCGCCATGCCATTCTCCCGGCCTATGCCCGCCATGACGCACATGCCCTGCGGCTCGATGAAGATTTTTCCCTCTTCGCAGGTTTGCGAGCCCACCGGATCGCCGTTGGCATCGTACGCGCGCAGGAACCACTCCCCATCCCAACCGAAGCGCTCGGTTGCTGTTTCCATCTCGCGCTTCCGGGTGCGCGCATAGGCAGCCTCGTCCGTATCGCCCAGCCGTTCGCACAGGGCCGCGTAATCCTCCGCCACGCCCACAAACATCCCGGCGATAAACACGCTTTCCGCGATGCCGGTATCGTTGTTGGTTACCGTTTGGAAGCTCTCGCCCGGCGTATCGGAAAAACAATTCAGGTTCAGGCAATCGTTCCAGTCCGCCCGGCCGATCAGCGGCAGCCCATGCGGGCCGCGATGCTCCGCGGTGTAATGGAAGGCGCGGCGCAGGTGCTCCCGCATCGGCGCGGCCAACGCAGGATCGTTGTCAAAGTCCACCGGCACCTCCAGAAGGGAGAAGTCGCCGGTTTCCTTCAGGTAGGCGTTCACCGCGTAAATCAGCCAAAGCGGATCGTCATTAAAACCGCTGCCCACATCCAGATTGCCGCGTTTGGTCAGCGGCTGGTACTGGTGGTAGGCGCTGCCGTCCGGAAACTGCGTGGCTGCGATGTCCAGAATCCGCTCCCGCGCCCGCTCCGGGATCAGGTGCACAAAGCCCAGCAAATCCTGGCTGCAATCGCGGAATCCCATCCCGCGGCCGATGCCGCTTTCAAAATAACTGGCCGAACGGCTCATGTTGAAGGTGACCATGCACTGATACTGATTCCAGATATTGATCTGGCGGTTCAGTTTTTCGTCTTCGCAGCGCAGGGTATAGTGGGTCAGCAATGCTTCCCAATAGGCTTTCAGCTCGGAAAGGCGCTGCGTAAACTGCGCGTCGGTCTGGAACTCCTTGAGCAGCGCGTGCGCCTCGTCCTTGTTAATCACATTTGGTGCAATAAACTTATGGTCGCGCGGGCTTTCACAGTACCCCAGCACAAACAGGAAGCTTACGCTCTCCCCCGCTGCCAGCGTACGGCGGATGCAGTGGCTGCCGATGGGCGCCCAGCCGTGCGCCTCGCTGTTTTTCGGTTGGTCGGCCAGTACCACATCGGGTTTATCAAAGCCGTTGTACAGCCCAAGGAAGCTCTCCCGATCGGTATCAAACCCGTCCACAGCGCTGTTTACGGCGTAAACCGCATACTGATTGCGGCGTTCGCGGTATTCGCTCTTATGGTAGAGCACCGCGCCGCCGTTCTCGATTTCCATTTCCGCAAGGGCATAATTGCGCTGGAAGTTGGTCGAATCGTCCAGCGCGTTCCAGAAGCAAAACTCCACAAAGCTGTAAAGGCTTAAGGTTTTCGTTGTTTCACTTTGGTTGGTCAGCGTCAGGCGGGTTACCTCGGCGTTAAAACCGTGCGGCACCATGGTGCACTGTTCGGCCTGCAGGCCGTTCTTTTGGGAACGGATCACCGTGTACCCCAGCCCGTGGCGGCACTCGTAAGCATCCAGCGGCGTGCGGGTGGGCTGCCAGCCGGGGTTCCAGACAGTATCGCCGTCCCGCAGGTAAAAATAATGCCCGCCCACATCGGTGGGTACGTTGTTATAACGATACCGTGTCAGCCGGAGCAACCGGGCATCCTTATAAAAGCTATACCCGCCCGAAGTGTTGCTGATGAGCGAAAAAAACGCCTCTCCCCCCAGATAGTTTATCCAGGGGTAGGGAGTATCGGGGCGCGTAATGACATATTCTTTGGCTGCGTCGTCGAAGTAACCGTAGTGCATGGAAAGCTCCTCCTCGTAATGATGGCAGTATAATTTGCGGGGCTGCGGCGCGGCCTTCTCTGCGCAAAAGATTGGTTCCTAGCAGCGATATCGGTTTCGGTTCCCATAACACACATTCCGCAGGCTGGCCGATTTGCCGTAAACACTCGGCAACCTGCGGAATGAGAGGTTTCCCTATTAGGCGTTCAGATCCCGGATCGTTTCGCCTTCGAGCAGTGCGCAGGGAACCACGGTAATTTCCGGGATAGACATTTTCGGGGTTTCGATCAGCGCAATCAGGCTGCGGGCAGCTTCGGCGCCGATGCGGTTTGTATCCTGCCGGATGGTGGTCAGGCGCGGCCGCATCAGCTGCATGATGGGGATGCCGTCATACCCGGCGATGGAAAAATCGCGCGGGATTTGCAGCCCCAGATCGGAGGCGGCTTCGTACGCGCCCAAAGCGGCATAATCATCGGAGATCAGGATGCAGGTCGGCGGTACGGGCAGAGCCAGCAACCGCTTGGTTGCGTTGCAGACGGAGGCGGGAGCGTTGTATTCGCATTCCATCACGTATTCGTCGGGCACGTCCACGCCCAACGCGTCGGCCGTACGGTAGAACGAACCCAGGCGCGTGTCGGTTACAGAGCTTTTCAGGCCATGGATGTAGGCGATACGGCGGTGGCCGCGCGCGAACGCATGCTCCACCAGCGTCTGGATGCCAATAATATTGTTGGACTGAATGCAGCTGCGGTTGTTAAACAAATGGTCGATGGTCACGACGGGTAACTCGCTGTTGACCAGCTGGGTAATTTCCGCATCCTGAAAGTTGATGCAGGCAATGCACACGCCGTCCACCTCACGGTAATGGCAGTGCTCCAGATAGGTCATGTTGCTGTCGCCCATTTTATGGCTGATAAAAGTGATATCATACCCGTTACGTTCGGCTTCCTTTTTGAAGCTTTCCAACACAAAGGAGAAAAACGAGTGGGTCAGGCCGCTTTGCAGATCGTCCACAAAGAGCACGCCCAGGTTGTAACTCCGTTTGGTTTTCAGCGCCCGCGCATGCGCGTTGGGATAGTAGCCGATTTCCTTGGCCGCCTGCGTGACCGCCTCGCGCGTGGCCTCGCTGATGTCGGTGTAGCCGTTTAGCGCTTTGCTGACCGTTGAAATCGACAGGCCGCAGCGCTTGGAAAGCTCCCGAATGGTCACCGCCACGTCCGCACCTCCCCCATACCCAGTTTGGAACCCGCACATGGACATATTTCCACTACATCGTTTTCGTCTGCTTAGTATAATGCCAGAAAGACGAAAAAGCAAGCAGAATTTTAGATAAAATTCCGCTTGCTTTTTGGCAGATGCGACGCCACCGGGTGTCCGCAGCGGCGGAATGCTGCCGTTCAGCGCGCCTGCAGGGTAGCGACGGAAGTATCACGCAACCAGCCTCCGTCCGAAACTATCCCGAAACCTGATGAAATACGGAACCGTTGCCCATTACGGTTGTATATCGTTGCGCCTGTACAGGTAAACCGTATCGTACCAGAAATCCGTGGGCGGCTTGGCCGTAGCAATCAGGGTATAATGCAATCCGATGGAATCCGGCTGCCGCCCCCGGGTCACCACGTAGTCGGTTACGCCCTCGGCCACATAACGCTCCTGCTCACTGAGCATCTCCTCCAACGGTACATTGGTCTGGTGGAAGTACTTCACGCTGGGCGCGATATCGCAGGCGGTGTAAAACCCGGCATCCATGAAGCCGTAGTTCAGCAGCGTGGCATTGGGTGTTCGGTTCACCAGCGCGGCAAACTGGTATTGCATGGTTTGCGCGCGCGGCTCCAGCAGGGCCGTCACATTCGGGCTTTGCCACAGGCTGTACGCGCCCGCAAGCGGCAATGCCAGCGCCGCCAGCAGCGCACCGAGCCAGCGCCGCCTTGTTTCCCGCGCGTGCAATGCCCGCGCGACTGCCGCCATCCCCAGCGGCGCAAACACCGCTAAGATCAGCCCATAGTACACGTAGCTTTTCCCACCGATAAAGACGCCCGTCGTTGTAAACGCCAGCAGTGCCCACACGAACGCTTTTTCCGCTGCGGAAACGCACGGTAGCAAGCCGGGTTTCTGCCCGGGCCGCTTTTGCGCGCGAGGGCACAGCGTAAGCCAAAGCATACCCAGCGCCATGGGCGCGGTATACGCCGGGTTCAGGCGCAGCCAATCCCACCCGGCATGGAAGGCTGCCCCCAGCCGCTGCCTGAGCGTCATCGCGCCGCTGTCGGCATACAGAAACAGGTTATCGTACAGGTATGTTTTCAGCCACGGCAGGATCGCGCCGTTCACCCCGAAATAGACGATCCACGGAAGCGTTGCTAGCAGCGCCCCAACCGCGAAAGCCCACAGCACCGTCCAAGCCGCTCGGCCCTCGTGCCGGATCAGGTGGTAGACCATCAGCCCCAGCAGCCACGGCGCGTAAAACCCCAGCAGCGTAAACTTGATCCACAGCACGCAACCGCCCAGAAAGCCATTCCATACGAGCATTGTAACGGTCATTCGCTTTGGCGTTTGCGTGCGCAGCCATCGCAGCAGGCTGTACAGCGACGCAAGCAACAATGGAAGGCAAAGCTCCTCGGCACTGTCGCCCTGCTGGAAGCTGAAGGAGGTATAGATCAGCGCCCCCAGCAGCGGAGCCAGCCAAAGCGACGTACGGTTTGCCCCGTAGAGGATCGCCAGTTTGTAGCTAAACCACAGAAAAACGCCGCCCGCCAGCACTTCCAGCAGATATACGCCCAGAAAGCCGCCGTGATCCACAAGGCAGCAAAGGGCATGCAGCGCATACAGCAGCGGCCCTTTGTGCTCGTACAGGTCGCGGTACATCACGCGCCCCGCCAGCATGCCCCGGCCGCAGGATAGGTAGGCGTTCGCATCCGTCCAGTCGTTAATCGGGTACAAGAAGGAGGATTTGGAGCAGATCGCCAGGCAGACGGCCGCCGCCAGCAGACAGTACAGGAACGGCAGGCTCTCCTTTTTTAACGTTCTCATGCAACCCCTCCTGCATCGCGGTGTTGTGCCGGACGGCCGATCCGTCGGCTCAGGCGTACCTGCAGGCGGCATTGCGCCGCGCCGCGCAGCACCGAAGATTTGAGCGTGACCGAAACCCTGCGGTCGGGGAATACCCTCTCCATCACCCAGCGCAGGCTCTGGCGGGAGCATTCGCAAAGCCACGCGCCGTCGATGCCCGCCTCCGCGTGCAGGAGGCACCCGCAGCGCGGGTAGCATACCGCATACACCCGGTCAGGCACAATCGGTTCGGTTCGCACCGCGTCGCTCTGTGCTCCATACAGGGTAAAGAAGGCATCCGTCCCGGCTGCCTGCGCACGCAGCGCCAGTGCGGCGGGTAAAATCTCCGGTTTGGCGCAGGCGCTGCCGCAAGCGCGCAGCACCGCCGTCCGCCTTCGCGCGGGCAGTCGGTACAACCCCTGCGCGAAGCCCGTTAGCCATGTACGCCAGAATGCGTCCATGCCGCACCGCCTCTCCCTGTTTCCTGTTAGCAATAGCATAGCACAGCAGCCGATGCGCGGCAAGCGGCAATGCGCAACGCTGTGCGGATGGGGGGAAGCCTCCCTCCGAGGGCAACAGCTCCCTCCTGTTTTCAATTCGGATGATTCATTCCCTTGCCGACTCCCTGTGCAGGCCTTGACAACCCCCGGCGGACTGGCTATAATGCTTGCAACGCAAGGATGGGAACCAGTACCCGGCAAACACGCCTGCAGAGAGCCTTCGGTCGGTGCAAGAAGGCGGCGGTGCGCCGGTGAATACATCCCGGAGCGAAACCCCCAACGGCACAGACTCAGTAGGCGGTTTACGGTGCGCCGTATATAGCGCGGGAGAAGGCGTTTACTTATTCGCCTGCTCCGCAAGGGCTTGCCTGCACGGCGGGCCGTCGGGAAGTGGTACCGCGTCACAACGCCTTCCTCCCCTTCGGGGAGGCGGGCGTTTTTCCTATTCTGATCAGGCACAGGGAAAGGGAGGGTTTTCATGTTACCCAGCGGCGTCACTTTTGCAGACCGGTTTGAGGGCATCAGCGGCAGCGCGATCCGCGCCATCTTCAAGGTGCTCAACAAGCCCGACATGATCAGCTTTGCCGGTGGCAACCCCAGCAACGAGGCGCTGCCCAACGAAATTTGCGCGCAACTCGCGTCCGACGCGCTGCTTTCGGACGGCAAGCGAATCCTCCAGTATGGTGCCACCGAAGGGTACCCACCCTTCCGCGAAAGCCTGCTGGCTTACCTGAAGGCGAATTACCGTTTCGCGGTGGAAGCGCAAAACGTACTGCCCCTGTCCGGCAGCACGCAGGGCATTGATCTGCTCTGTAAAACCCTGACCAACCCCGGCGATACGGTGCTGGTCGAAAGCCCCACCTTCCTGGGCAATATGCAGACCCTGCGCATCTACCAGCAGCATCTGGTGCCGGTGGAAAGCGACGATCAGGGCGTGCTGCTGGACCGGCTGGAGAATGCCGTGAAAGCTCACAAGCCCAAGCTGCTCTACATCATCCCGACTTTTCAGAACCCCACGGGGCGTACGCTTGCGGCCGAACGCCGCGCACCCATCGCCGAGATGGCTTCCCGTTATGGCTTTCTGGTTGTGGAGGACGACCCCTACCGTGACCTCCGCTATGCGGGCACGCCGCTTCCGCCCATCAAGGAGTTTGACAAGACGGAGCATGTGGTGTACATGGGCAGCTTCTCCAAGATTATCAGCCCCGGCATGCGCGTGGGGTACATGATCGCGCAGGAGGAGATCATCTCCAAGTGCGCCATCGGCAAGCAGGGCACCGATCTGCACACCGCCAACCTGAGCCAGGCGATTGTCGACCAGTATCTGCGCCGCGGCATGCTTTCTACCCATATCGCAGATATTATCCCCGGCTACCGCGCCAAGCTGAACGCCATGCTGGAGGAGCTTTCCACCTTTCCCGAGGGCACGCAGTACACACACCCGGAAGGCGGCCTATTCCTCTTCGTAACCATGCCGGAGGGTTTTGACGCCAGCGCCCTGTTTGCCAAAGCGGTCGAACGCGGGGTGGCTTACGTGCCCGGCACCAGCTTCTACCCCGAAGGCGGCCACCTGAACACCCTGCGCCTCAACTTTTCCAACAGCACGCTTGCGCAAATCCATCAGGGCATGGGCATGCTGCGCGAGCTGTTTACCGCCAATCTGTAACTGAGAAGGAGCAAACCCCATGCACATTCTGGATACGCTGAAGGAGCGCGGCTTTATCGCGCAGGTAACCTTTGAAGAAGACCTCTACAAGGCCATGGAGAAGGAACCGATGACCTTCTACCTAGGCGTGGACCCCACCGCCGACAGCCTGCACGTGGGGCATTTCATCCCCATCCTGATGTCGGCGCACCTGCAGCGCGCGGGGCACAGGCCCGTGATCCTGTGCGGCGGCGGCACCGCCATGGTGGGCGACCCCAGCGGCAAAACCGAACTGCGTCGGATGATGACCCGTGAAACCATTGATGAAAACACCCGCGCCATTCAAAAGCAGCTGAGCCGGTTTATTGATTTTGGCGAGGGCAAGGCGGTGCTAGCCAACAATGCGGACTGGCTCTTACAGCTGAATTACGTGGATTTCCTGCGCGATATCGGTGCCATGTTCAGCGTAAACCACATGCTGGCCGCCGAATGCTACAAAAAGCGGCTGGAAGTCGGGCTGACGTTCCTGGAATTTAACTATATGCTGATGCAGAGCTACGATTTTCTGGAGCTGTTCCGCCGTTACGGCTGCCGCTTGCAGATCGGCGGAGACGATCAGTGGAGCAACATCCTTTCCGGCGCAGACCTGATCCGCCGCAAGGAGCGGGAGGATGCCTTCGCCCTCACCTGCAAGCTGATTATGACTGCCGACGGCAAAAAAATGGGCAAGACCGAGAAAGGCGCGCTGTGGCTGGACCCCGCGCGCACCTCGCCCTATGAGTTCTACCAGTACTGGCGCAACGTGCAGGATGCGGATGTGGAGCGTTTCCTGGGGCTGCTCACCTTCCTGCCGATGGACGAAGTACGCCGTTTGGGCGCGCTGCGCGACAGCGCCATCAACGAAGCCAAGCGCGTGCTGGCCTTCGAGATCACCCGCATGATCCACGGCGAGGAAGAAGCCCTGAAGGCGCAGGATGCGGCGCAGGCGCTGTTCGGCGGCAACGGCGGGCTGGAAAATGCTCCCACCTATACGCTTACCGCCGCCACTCTGGCTGAAGATAACCGCGTGACGACCCTGCTGGCCCTGTGCGGCCTGTGTGCCAGCCGTGGCGAGGCGCGCAAGATGGTGCAGGCGGGCGCCGTGCTGATGGGTGAAACTAAGGTAACCGACCCCGAGCAGCGTGTAGACGCCTCCCAGATCGGCCCGGACGGGCTGCTCCTGCGTAAAGGGAAAAAGAATTACTGCCGCCTGACCCTTCGCTGAGCCACGACAGCCCACCCCCGCAGCCCCGCGCCTGTGCGCGGGGCTGCGGCTATTAGCAACCCGTTTTTGACGCTGGAATATAGCCTGCTTAAAACGGTTCAGCCGCATAAAGCCAAGTCGGATCAGGGCGGGAGCGTACACTGATGTATGTGACCGCTCTGATCCGGTGTCGGCGGCAAAGCAGCTGGGCCTTTTGTTGCAGGCTGAGCTCTTGACAACGCAGCACGTCCGTTATACCATCGAGAAAACAGCCTAAGGAGTCGCCCATGCCGATTGAGCACATCGCCCTACAGGTACGCGATCTGGAAGCCGCGCGTGCATTTTTCCTCCGCTATTTTCAAGCGCTGTCCAACGGCGGGTACCACAACCCCAAAACCGGACTGCGCACCTATTTCCTGACCTTTGGCAATGGGGCGCGGCTGGAGCTGATGGCCCGTCCGTTGCCGGAGGGCGTGCCGGTTGTGCCGTCGCCTCTGGGGCTGATCCATCTGGCCTTTCGGCTGGAAAGCCATGCGGCGGTGGATACACTGACCGCGCAGCTGCGTGCCGACGGCTATCCCGTGACCAGCGAGCCGCGCGTAACCGGCGACGGATATTACGAAAGCTGTGTGCTCGGCCCGGAGGGCGTGCAGCTGGAACTGACGGTGTAACCCACTCCCTGCCCGGCAAGAAACGGAGGCGTTCGCATGACTCAGCCCGCAACCGAATCCAAGCGTTTCCCCTATCTGGATTTTCTGCGCATTCTGGCTGCGTTTCTGGTCATCGTCAATCACACCAACAGTCTGGTATTTGAAAAACTCTCCCCTGCCGAGCCAACCTGGTGGCTATCGCTCACTTGGTACTACCTGAGCAAAATTGCCGTACCGCTGTTCATTATGGTATCCGGCGCGTGCCTGCTGCCCCGCCGCGAAACCTATCGCCGCACCTTCGAGCGCTTCCTTCGGGTGCTTTTGGTACTGGTGCTGGCCTCCTATGTCTACTATCTGGTGGATGTCTGGCAAACCAACTGGTCGGTGCAGCGCGCGCTGGATATTCCCGGCTTCCTGCTTGGCATCTGGCAGAAACGCATTACCGATTCGTTCTGGTACCTGTATTTTTACCTTGGCCTGATGGTGATGCTGCCGATCCTGCGCAAGCTTGCCGCGGCCATGGGCAAGGCGGATCTGCGCTATTTCCTGCTGGTTTCCTTTGGAGTGTATGCCGTATGGCCCCTGCTGACACACTATGTACCCGCGCTTGCGCTGCCGCAGTATTTTGACATACCGCTGTTCAGCGTTTTAATCGGGTTATTCTTTGCCGGCCATGCCCTGCACACCTATGCGACGCAGCCAAGCCGTTTTTGGAACCTGCTGCTGGTGCTGGCGTCGCTGGCTGCCTCGGTGGCCCTGACCCGGCTGGAGTACGGTCGCGTTGGCGCCGGGGAACATTATTGGTTTATGGACGAACGCACCGCCCCCAGTATTTTCATTATCCTGTGCGCCATGGGCACGATGCAGTTCGTCCGTAAAGCCTTCCAGATGGGCGAGCCGCGCAGCGCCTCGTCGATCCGCCGCTGGGCGACGGTCGGCGGCTGCGCCTTTGCGATCTACCTGATGCAGGACCTGCTCATTGCCGAAACCCGCTACCGGTTCTTCGCCCCCATGAGCCAGGCCGTCAATCCGTTTCTGGCCGCACTCGTCTGGGAGGTCGGCGTATTCCTGATCGCCTGGGGGTTGGCATGGCTGCTCAAGCACATTCCGCTGGTTAACCGTCTGCTGTAAGCCTGCGTGCCGGAGCCGGAAGCGCCTTGCCCTTCCGCCCCGGCGTGTTTCGGATTGCCGCATGCACGTCCATATGGTATGATAAGGTAATGCCATTCCTCCACGACCGGAAAGGAGAACGCCGCTTGAAGCTGATTTCATGGAATGTAAACGGGCTGCGTGCCTGCATGGGCAAAGGTTTTGCGGACTACTTTCAGGCGCAGGCCGCCGATTTTTTCTGCGTGCAGGAAACCAAACTGCAGCCCGGACAGATTGATTTTGCGCCGGAAGGCTACCATGCCTACTGGAACAGCGCCGATAAAAAAGGGTATTCCGGCACGGCAGTCTTTGCGCGCCGCGAACCGCTGAGCGTACGCTACGGGCTGGGCATTGACGAACACGACCATGAAGGCCGCGTGATCGTGCTGGAGTACCCGGATTTTTATCTTGTAAACGTCTACACCCCCAACAGCCAGCAGGAACTGGCGCGCCTCCCCTACCGCATGACGTGGGAGGACGCGTTTGCTGCCTTCCTTACTTCGCTGGACGCGGCCAAGCCCGTAATCGTCTGCGGGGATATGAACGTGGCGCATCAGGAAATCGACTTGAAAAACCCCAAAACCAATACGCAGAACGCCGGTTTCACCCCCGAGGAACGCGGCAAGATGACCCGCCTGCTGGAACAGGGATTTATCGACAGCTTCCGCCACCTGCACCCGGACGCGCGCGACCGCTACTCCTGGTGGAGTTACCGCATGAACAGCCGCGCCCGGAATATCGGCTGGCGCATTGACTATTTTCTGGTCAGCCGTCGGCTGGCCGACCATGTGCTGGCCGCCGAGATTGACGACGGGGTGCTCGGCAGCGACCATTGCCCGGTACTGTTAACCCTGCGCGACCCTGAAACCTGACCCTTTTTCAATCTGATTTGTGAGGTGTAACCGATGAAAATACTGTTTGCTTCCGATCTGCACGGGTCCCTTGCCGCCGCCGAAGCCGTGCTGGCCCGCATGGAGGCGGAAAAGGCCGACCGTCTGATCCTGCTGGGCGATCTTTTATACCACGGCCCCCGCAACCCCTTGCCGGAACGGTACGACCCCATGGCGGTCGCCACGCTGTTCAACGCCATGCCGGTTAGGCCCTTGGCCGTGCGCGGCAACTGCGATGCCGAAATCGACCAGATGGTGCTGGAATTTCCGCTGATGGCGGACTACATGCTCCTGCCGCTTAAGGACGGGCATGCCGCCTTCGTAACGCACGGGCACCTGTACAACCTGGCCGTGCGCCCGCCGTACCGTAAGGGCGATGTGCTCATCCACGGGCACACCCATGTGCATACCGTGGAAACCAGCGACGGCCTGACTTACATCAACCCCGGCTCTGCCGCCCTGCCCAAGGAGAACCAGCCGAAAAGCTACATGACGCTGGACTGGGAAGCCGGGCTTTTTTCCATCAAAGCGATGGACGGCAGCACGCTTCGCACCTACACCGTCGGGGAGGCCTGAACGATGGACCTGGCGCAGATGAAGACGCTGTTTGCGCAGGACCGTTTTGCCACCGACCTTTGCGGGATCGAGATCGACGAGGTAACCGACACCGGCGCGCGCTGCAGCATGCCCATCACCCCCCGGCACCTGAATTCCAACGGCACTGTGCAGGGCGGGGCCATCTACACCCTCTGCGATACGGTTTTTGCCGTGGCCGCCAACACCGGGAATCAGCTTATGGTCAGCCGCAGTGCTGAAATTACCTACCTGAAGCCCGGGCGTGGCCCCTGCCTGTACGCCGAGGCGGAATGCGTGGCGCGCGGCGGCTCCACCTGCCTGGTGCGCGTATCGGTCTACGATCAGCACCATACGTTAATCGCCTGCATGACCGGCAACGGGTACGCCCTGCGCAACCCACCCGCCGCAATACCGCAGGCCGGTAAAATTTGAACCTTCCCTTTCCAGAAACCGCAATTTGTGGTATCCTGTGCACAGGAATATAGCCCTTGAGGCAAACGGCTTCAACGCCGCAGGGAGGGGTGCCCATGCAATCGGACGTGATCGCCGTATCGGCACAGAACATTGCCCCCGCATTGGATTTTGTGGAGAAAACAGTCCTGTATATCGGCTATCCGGTCGCCTTTGGCGAGCGGATGCGGCTGCTGACGGAGGAACTGATCCACAGCATCCGCTTTGCCCTGGAGGATACGGAAGCCACCCTCTGGGTGGACACCACAGAGCAGGATATGGAAATCCACTTAAAGCTGGAAGGTGTGCTGAGCGACGCCACGCGCGATCGGCTGGTGGATCTTTCCAAGTGCCAGTGCAACCAGCCGCCCAAAGGCGTGTTTGCCCGTATCGGCGCTTTCTTCTCCGACGCGTTCATGACCGAGGCGGCCGAGTATGTGCCGTTGTTCATGGATGGCAACGAACCCATAGGCAGTTATTACATGCCGCTATCCCTGATGAGCGGGTACCATACGCCCGCCTCGGATATACCGAATGACGATTTCAAGGATTTGGAAGCCAATCTGCTGCGCGGACTGGCCGACGATGTGACCGTTTGCGCCCGGCCTTCCCGCGCGGAAGTAACCGTTGTCAAACGCCTGCCCGGCGCAAACTGATCCGATACATCCGTTGTTTTGAAAGGAGTCGCTTTCCATGACCATTGCCAAACAAACCGCCGGCGATACCCTGATCGTTACCCTGGATGGCCGTCTGGATACCATCACCTCGCCCGATCTGGAGCAGGCACTCGCCGATTTGGCGGGCGTCAAGCATCTGGTTCTGGATTTTTCAAAGATTTCCTACATTTCCAGTGCAGGGCTGCGCGTGCTGCTTGCGCTGCAGAAGCGCATGGGCATGCAGGGTGACATGGTGGTGCGCCATGTGGATAAAATGGTGATGGAAGTGCTGGAGATGTCCGGCTTTGTGGACATCCTGACAATCGAGTAACCCTGGGAGGGATCCAGTTGAGATTCTCCCCAAGTACGGAACAGCTGCCGGCGGTCACGGCCTTTCTGGATGCGTTTCTGGATGGCCTTGCTTGTGATGCACGCACGCATATCGCGCTGGAAACCGTGGTGGAAGAGGTGTTTGTGAACATTGCCCACCATTCCGGCGCCACGTTTGCCGAGCTGGCACTCAGCTACGTTAACGGCGAAATCACCCTGCGCTTTACAGACGACGGCCGCCCTTTCGATCCTCTGGCGATGGCCGACCCGGACGTGACCCTCCCCGCTGCGCAGCGAAACGTAGGCGGGTTGGGCATCCTGATGGTGCGGCGCATGACCGAACAACAGATCTATGCGCGGGAAAATGGCTGCAATGTGCTGACCCTCGTCAAGCGCTGCAGCGCGCCCACCACAGACCCCCGGCGTTGACATTTCTACCCTGCGATGCTATGCTACGGGTACGACAAGGGCGTTCGCGCTTTTGTCGTATTTTGATGAAACTGCGTTGCGGCCGTGTGCCGCCGCTTTGGAAAGGGGCGCTCTGTTTGGTCGGCATCCTGGATTATGGCGTCGGCAATGTGGGGTCCATCCAAAACATGCTCAAAAAGGCAGGCTCCGGCAGCGTGATCGTGCATACCGCGCAGGAGCTTTCCGCCTGTGATAAGCTGATCCTTCCCGGCGTAGGCGCCTTTGACGACGGAATGGCCCGTCTGAACGAAAGCGGCATGCGCGAGGCGCTGGATGCCGCCGTACAGGCCGGCAAGCCCGTGCTGGGCATTTGTCTGGGCATGCAGATGCTGGGCCTTGACAGCGAGGAGGGTACCAGCCCCGGACTGGGGTACATCCGATTCCGCAATGTGCGCTTTCATCTGGAGGCCACACCGGAGCTCAAGGTGCCGCACATGGGCTGGGATACCGTCTCCCTGCCTGATCCGGAAGACCCACTGGTGCGCGGGCAGGCGGAGCCGCCGCGGTACTACTTTGTGCACAGCTACTACGCCGCCTGTGAGGACCCCGCCGACGCGCTGATGGTCTGCGATTACGGCATTCCCTTCGTAGCGGCGGTGCGGCACGGAAACGTGCGCGGCACCCAGTTCCATCCGGAAAAGAGCCATCGTTTCGGGATGGCGCTGCTGAAAAACTTCGCGGAGGTGTGCTGACATGTACCATCGCCCGCGCCTGATTCCCTGCCTGCTGCTTTCGGACGGCAATCTGGTCAAGACCCGCAAGTTCAAGGACCCTGTGTATCTGGGCGACCCGATTAACGCGGTCAAGATTTTCAGCGAAAAATGTGTGGACGAGCTCTGCATTCAGGATATCGAAGCCAGCAAGACGGGCGCCGAGCCCAATTTCGCTTTGCTGGCGGAAATCGCCACCGAAGCCTTCATGCCGCTGAGCTACGGCGGCGGCGTCACCAGCGTGGAGCAGGTGCGCCGGCTGTTCCACATCGGGTTTGAGAAGGTGGTGCTCAACACCGTCTGGCAGGATCATCCGGAGGTGATGGCCGAGGCGGCGTCCAAATTCGGCTCCCAGAGCATCATCGCCTCCATCGACGTCCGGCAGGACCTGCTGCGCCGCAACCGCTGCATAACCCAGTGCGGCACCCGCGTGGTCGACGGCACGCCCGTGGAGCTGGCCCAGAAGGCAGAGGCGCTGGGCGCGGGCGAAATCCTGCTCAACAGCATCGACCGGGACAGCGTCATGCAGGGGTATGACCTCAAGCTGATCCAGAGCGTAGCCGAAGCCGTGCACATCCCCGTGATCGCCTGCGGCGGCGCGGGCGGCGCACCGGATATGAAAGCCGCGCTGCAACAGGCCGGGGCGCACGCAGCCGCCGCGGGCAGCATGTATGTGTTTTACGGGCCGCGCCGCGCCGTGCTGATCCACGTGCCGGAAGAAAAAGAACTGATTGCGTTGGGAGTGTACCAGGATGCCTGAGCTTTGCACCCGCTGCGTCATGGATCGCAGCGACCCCTCCATAACCTTTGACGAGCAGGGCGTTTGCAGCTGCTGCCACCAGTACGACGCGCAAAAAGCGCTGCGCGGCTACCGCCCCGGCGAAAGCGAACGCGAGCTGGAAGCGCTTGTGCAGACCCTGAAAACCGCGGGTCAGGGCAAGGAGTTTGACTGCATCATCGGCATTTCCGGCGGGGTGGACAGCGCCTACCTGGCCTACACTGCGCACCGGCTGGGGCTGCGGATGCTGGCCGTGCATGTGGATACAGGCTGGAACAGTGAAGTGGCCGTGCGCAACATTGAACGCCTCTGCAACCAGCTTGGTTTGCAGCTGCACACCATTGTGATGGATTGGCCGACCATGAAAGAGCTGCAACGCGCCTACCTGTTTTCCGGGCTGGCGAATCTGGATGTGCCGCAGGATCACCTCTTGGTGGCCGCGGTGTACCGGTTTGCGCGGGAGTACGGCGTGCGCTATGTGCTCAACGGCACCAACATCGCTACGGAAGGCGCGTCCTCCCCATTTTCCAAACAGCTGAGCTGTATGGACTACTGGCACCTGAAAAGCGTCTACCGCCGGTGGGGCCGCGGCAAGAGCCTGCGCAAGTATCCGCACCTGTCGCTGGTGCAGGCGCGCTGGAAGTTCGCCGCCATCGATCAGGTCAACCTGCTTAACTATGTGCCCTATTCCAAGAAGGATGCGATTGCCACCCTCAGCCGGGAATTCGGGTGGGAGTATTATGGCGGCAAGCATTTTGAAAGCCGCTTTACCAAGTGGTTCCAGTCCGTTTACCTGCCCCGGAAATTCGGGTATGACAAGCGGCGTTATCACCTGTCCTGCCTGATTAACAACGGCGAGCTCACCCGGGATGAGGCGCTGGCGGAGCTTGCCAACCCGCCTTACCCGGAAGAGCAGATGCGCGAGGATGAGGAATACATCCTGAAAAAGCTGGACATCACCCCCGAAGCCTGGACAAAAGTGATGCAGGAACCGCCCACGCCAAACGAAGCCTATTTTTCGCAGGAGAAGGTTATCCGTCTGGCGGAAAAGCTGCTGGGTGCGCGGCGCACAGCGGCCATCAAGCGCCGCAAGAGCAAATGAGCCTCCACCGCCGGCTGCACTGCAACGGCGGTTTGCCCTTTCGCCCCCATGTTGCAATCCCAGTGAACCGGCCGATCCATCCGGCTGCGGCCCATCCGTCGGAGGTGCTATGAACCCAAAGCGCAATGCCCGCGCGGAAATCGTCACCAGCGCGTGGAAGCTGTTTTATGAGCAGGGGTATGCCCAGACCACCGTGGAGGATATCATCCGGGCCAGCGCCACCTCCAAGGGTACGTTTTACCACTACTTTAGCGGTAAGGATGCGCTGCTGGGCACACTCAGCCAGCTGTTTGACGATCAGTATACCCGGCTGGCCGCCAGCCTGCCCCCGGAGCAGGACAGTTTTGATACACTCATGGCCCTGAACCGGGAGCTGTTTACCATGGTGGAAAACAGCATCTCACTGGACTTGCTGACGCGCCTTTATTCCACCCAGCTGGTTACGGAAGGGCCCAAGCACCTGCTGGACCATAACCGCGTATACTTCCGGCTGCTGCGGCAAATCGTGCTGCGCGGGCAGGAGCAGGGCGAGCTGAACCGGTCGCTGCCCGCCGCCGAGATTGTGAAAGCCTACGCCCTATGCGAACGCGCGCTGTTGTATGACTGGTGCCTGCTGGGCGGCGAGTATTCCTTAAGTGCCTATTCCGCCCGGATGATGCCCCGATTCCTACAGTTCATCCGGGAAAAACAAAAAGAAAACAGAATCGTCGCCCCGATATCCTGAATGCCGTATGGTTTCAATCTGTTTCTCTGTAACGATATTTGAGTAGAAGTGGCAATTTCGTCTAGACTTTAGTCTATACGCCGTATCCTATCGACCCGCCGGGTCGATTGTGATATGGTTATTTTGTTTGGCAGAAGGCCCTGCAAAACTAAACAGGACGGGAGTCGGATTCATGACGTCTGCACAAATCGGAATTATTCTTGCCATTGTACTCTATCTGATCGGAATGCTCGCCATCGGTTTCTGGACTACTAAGAACAACAAGACCAGCGACGATTTCTATCTGGGCGGGCGGCGGCTTGGGCCGTTGGTTACCGCAATGAGCGCCGAAGCCTCGGACATGAGCAGCTGGCTGCTGATGGGGCTGCCGGGCGTCGCATACCTGACCGGCATGGCCGAGGCCGGTTGGACGGCCATCGGGCTGGCCGTAGGCACCTACCTAAACTGGCTGTTTGTCGCCCGGCGCATCCGCCGTTACTCCGAAGTATGCGGCAACGCCATTACCCTGCCGGACTTCTTCGCCAACCGGTATCACGCGAAAAACAAAGCGTTGCTGAGCGTTGCGGCGCTGCTGATTATCATCTTCTTCATCCCCTACACCGCATCCGGGTTTGCCGCCTGCGGCAAGCTGTTTAACAGCCTGTTCGGCGTGCAGTACCTGACCGCGATGATCCTCAGCGCCGTGGTTATCGTCGCCTATACCACGCTGGGCGGGTTCCTGGCTGCGAGCACCACGGACTTTGTGCAGTCCATTGTGATGACGGCGGCACTGCTGATTGTGATGGTGTTCGGCATCCTGAGCGCAGGCGGCGTGGACGCGGTGCTGCAAAACGCGCGTTCGCTGACCGATTACCTGAGCCTGCAGGCCTACCACAACGTAAGCACCGGCGCCACCGGCACGTACGATTTCTGGACTATCGTTTCAACGCTTGCGTGGGGGCTGGGGTACTTTGGCATGCCGCACATCCTGCTGCGCTTTATGGCGATTAAGGAGGAGCGCAAGCTGACCCTTTCCCGCCGCGTCGCCACCGTTTGGGTTGTGATTTCACTGCTGGTGGCCACATTGATCGGCGTGATCGGCTACGGCATGACCGCCGCCGGGAAAATCAACCTGCTGGACGGTTCCGCCAGTGAAACGATCCTGATCAGGATCGCGCAGCTGCTCGGCCAATATGGATTCTTCTTTGCTCTGCTGGCCGGCGTCGTCATGGCCGGCATTCTTGCCAGCACGATGTCCACCGCGGATTCTCAGTTGCTGGCCGCCGCCTCCGCCGTATCGCGCAACATTCTGGAGGATGCGTTCGGCGTCAAGCTGACCTCAAAGGGCAGCATCCGCGTTGCGCGGCTCACGGTGCTGGGCATCTCGGCGATCTCGATCCTGATTGCGTTGGACCCCACTAGTTCGGTGTTCCGTATCGTATCCTTCGCATGGGCCGGGTTCGGCGCGGCGTTTGGCCCGGTGGTGCTGCTGGCGCTGTTCTGGCGGCGCAGTAACCAATGGGGCGCCCTCTCCGGTATGATCGGCGGCGGGGCTATGGTGTTTATCTGGAAGTTCCTGCTGCGGCCTCTGGGCGGCTTCTGGGGCATCTACGAACTGTTGCCCGCGTTTGTGGTCGCGATTGTGATTAACGTTGTGGTCAGCCTGTGCACCAAAGCCCCTGAGCAGGATGTGCTCAGCGAGTTTGACCGCGTGGTGGGCAAACCCGGTCGCGCCGCCGCCTGAGCCCTTCCACGATAACTGCTCTGCAATACGCAGAAAACCAGCCGCCGGCCCAATCGGGTCAGCGGCTGGTTTTCTGCATGCGATACATAACGCAGGGGTGGGTTTTGACACCCCGCAAAACCCGCCTTGACAGACAGATGTCCCCCCTATGGGATTGAAAGGCCCGCTCGGTTCCGTCAGGCCATTTTCAGGCGATAGCCGCACTTATACACGGTTTCGATGCGATCCATGCCTAATTTTTTACGCAGGCGCTGCACATGCACATCCACCGTGCGGGTTTCGCCGATGCTCTGGTAGCCCCACGCCTTGCGCAGCAGCTGTTCGCGGCTGATCGGCATATCCGGGTTCTCCATCAGGGCCAGCAGCAGCGCGTATTCCTGCGCGGTCAGCTCTACCCGCTCGCCGTCCAGCATCGCCACACGCTCCGCCTCGTCCAGCGTCAGCGCGCAAAGGGGCTGCGCGTTGCCCAGCAACGCCTGCGCCTTGGCTACGGCGGTTTTTCCGGCAAACGGCAGCATCAGCACATCGGATTGCCCGCGGTACAGCGCGCAAAGATGGTTGTTCATTTCTTTATCCGCCGTTAAAAACAGCACCGGATACCCAGCTGCCTTGATGGCGTGAAAAAGCGGGCGGCACACCGCCCATTTGAGACGGGCGTCCAGCACAACAAGCGTTGGGTTTTCCAGGGGGGCGGGCAGGGGCAGCAGGGGGTCGCAACCCTGCGCCTCGAACCCCTCTTTCTGCAATGTTTGCATGAGTTTCCGGGTCACGATTTCGTCGGTACCATAGATCAACGTCCTCGCCATACGATCACCTCTCCTGTATTATGACGAGCAAACGTGACCGTTTGTTGCACGGGATGTAAACAAACTGTGACGAAACTGGGAACATGGTGGAAACGAAACGTATGGTCGGCGAAAAGCGGCTTGCCGCGGTGCTTTTCCGCTCTATTCCCGGCTGTTATACAAACCCGAGGCTCTCCTTCTCCATAGCCATCGTCAAAGAAGGCGGAACGGCACTTCCGCTCCACCTTCTATTGATGCAGTTTGCAGCAGTAACCGCATACCTTCCTTGCGAGGGGTTTGTCCGGCGTAAAGGCAATCTGGGTGGTCCCGAGCCCATCCCGAGCAATACGCAAAGGCATGGAGCGCACGCCAAGTCTGGTTGCCGTAAACAGGACAGAGAAGTTCTAGAGTGGCTCATACATTGATTTACGGCAACACATGGCGGGGCTTACAGCCCTTCCTTTGCAGCACTACCGCCACGGAATGCCGCATACAGAAGGTTAACGGTTGCCAATCGCAGCAAGAGCGCAAGCGCCGAGCCGCTTAATTCGTCGAATCCTCCAACCGGAGGAACACGGCCGCAGGTTTTCCGCAGCGCGGGCAGGTGAACCCTTCCGGCAGCGGCCCTTCCTGAATATACCCGCACACGACGCATTTCCAGCGTTCGGGTACTGTGCCGGGTTCCGGCTCGTTCCAGCGGGTCTGTTTCAGCAGATTTTCCGCCGCCTCGCGCGGAAATGCCGCGTCGGTTTCCCGTTGCAGCGCCGTACGCAGGAACTGTTTCGCATTGGCACTTTGTGGCAGCATGTAGCCGGACTC
This sequence comes from Candidatus Limiplasma sp., assembly GCA_963666755.2. Lineage (GTDB taxonomy): Bacteria > Bacillota > Clostridia > Christensenellales > Aristaeellaceae > CAXXOK01. Next base: position 898,387 of record CAXXGW010000009.1, on the reverse strand, counting down.
ACGCAGCAAATCTTCCAGCAGGAGCCGGTTGGATTTTTCCAGCGCGGCTGCCAGCGCACCCGGTAGCGATGCCGCCAGCGCCTCAGCATTTGCTTTGCTACGCGTCAGCGTGCGGAGTGCCTCCACCGTGCGGGGTGTCTTCAGCTGCTGCGGCGGGTAGGTGTGGGGCACCATCGATATGGCTTTGGAGGGGCAAGCCTCGGCACAGGCGCCGCAACCGGTGCAGCGTGCGACGTCGATCACGCTGTTTTCGGTGTCGGTCGCACCGGTGGGGCACACATACAGGCAAAGACAATCCTTGGTACACAGGCGGATATTGCGCACGGCATAACGGTTACTCACGCCTGAACCCTCCCTTCCACCTGTTCAAACTTCCAGGCGGGCACTTTACAGACAGGGCAAAGCGCAGGCGGCTCCGCCCCCAGGGAGATGAACCCACAGGCAGTGCAAACGTACACATGCACGCCGTTGAGCATGCTTTCCCCTTCGCGCTGCACCCGTTCCAGCAGCGACTGCTGGATGCGGGTCACCTTCTCATCCCACACCAGCGCGCGCTGCGCACCGCGGTCGCCTTCCTCCCTGGCGACGGTAGCTGCCTGCGCGATGCCGGTGTCCAGATCCGCAAGTGCCAGCGCATACAGCTGTTCGACGCTCGCATCCGGCAGCGTTCCGGCCAGTGATTTGAAGTACGCCTCCAGCTGACGATACCAGCCTGCCTCCTCCGGCAGATTCTGTTTTTCGCAGCCACGCGCCAGATTGGAGCATACGGCGCTCATTTCCACCGCGGGCAGAGGCTTGAGGTCGCTCTGCCGGGCGGCGGCTACCGGAGCAATGGGTTGCGGGGTTTTTCCCGCGCCTTCCGGGTAAAACGCCGTGCGGGCCGCCCCGCACAGGGGGCAGACCCAGTTTTCCGCCAGCGCATCCCAGCGGGTTCCCGCAGGCGTACCCGCCTGCGGCGCGCCCAGCGCCTCGTCGTACACATAGCCGCAGACGGAGCATACAAAGCGTTTCATGGCATCGACCCCTTTCAAATTGTCGGTTGTGTGCGGCGTTTGGGCTGGGCGGCTTTCGGTTGGCAAGGTTACCGCTCAGTGCCCGCAGCCATCCGCATGGGTATGTTCGTGACAAACGGCGCCCGTCGTATGCAGGTCGCCCTTGAGGTAGGCTTCAACCGCCTTGCGCGCGTCGCCGCTCGCCCCAACGACCACCTGGATATTCCGTTCCCCAAAGATTTCGACAGCGCCGCCGCCCATGCCTCCCGCAATCACGAGCTTCGCGCCCTGATCACCCAGGAAATTAGGCAGGAAGCCCGGCTTGTGGCCAGGATTGGGGATGCTTGTCTCGGTGAGGATCATCCCGTTTTCCGTATCGAATAACCGGAAGTTTTCACAATGCCCGAAGTGTTCCGCAATCTGTGTTCCCATGCATGCTACCGCGATTTTCATGTGCATACGCTCCTTTTTGTCCGTTCTATTGTGGTGTGTCGGTTCCCCAGTACCGTTATATTTCCACCTGCGCCCCGGCTGCAAGGTAGGTCAGGCGGTTCCCCATACGGGGTTTGAGGGCGGCGTATTGCGCAAGCCCAGTGCAATGGCACGTATAGTATTGCACGGGCTTTGCCAGCAGGCGGTCGGCAGCGGCTTCCAGCGCCGCGCGCCGCGGCCCCTGGGGGTCGATCTTCATCCAGTGGAACCCGCCGACCAGCACATCCGGCTTGAGCCATTCCACGATGTTCTCCACTCCTTTATGGGAGCATCCGCTGATCACGATGCGCCGCCCGCCTTCCCGGATCAGTAAATACTGTTCATGGCGAAAGTCGTCTGGGATCAGTTGCCCATCCCGCAGGGCAAACAAGCCTTCCCCCTCCATCCGGTAAGGGCGGGGCTGATCGTTACAGGCGTGCAGCGACAACGCATCGCTCAGGATTTGCATTTCGCCTGTGCGATGCAGGCGTGGGTTGGCTGCCAGTGAGGGTTGCAGACCGATGTAGCGTTCCGCGCCCGAATAGCAGGGTTCAAACGCGTAGCGGCTCACATACACAGGCGCCTGGGGGTTGATCTGCAAAAAGGTTTCAAGCCCTCCTCCATGATCGTAATGCCCGTGGGAGAGCACCGCGAGCTCCACCCCGGCAAGGTTGATGTGAAGCATCTCCGCGTTACGCTGGAAGCCTTTGCTCTGCCCCATGTCAAACAGGATGCGTCGGCCTTCCGTTTCCAGATAAAGGCTCAGCCCATGTTCAAACAGGAACCCGTCCCGGCTGGGGGTGTTGTCCATTAAAACGCTGATCTTCATGCCGTTTCCTCCCCCAGCAGACGCTGCACGGCGTGGTAAACCTCTAAAAGCGCCGCTTGGGCCGGGCACTCCACCTCCGCGACGGAGCGGCCCGCGTTCAGCGCCCGCCGTACCTCCGGGTCGGTGGGAATCCGCCCTGCCAGCGGAATATGCTGCTCCCGACAAAACGCCTCGATCCGTTCGCCACCCTCGGGATAATCATCAAAGCGGTTCACGCACACCGCAATGCGCGCGCCCAGCGTTGCGGCCGTATGCAGCAGGCGTTGCAGGTCGCTCAGCCCCGAAATCGTCGGCTCGGTAACCACCAGCACCAGATCTGCGCCGCTCACAGAGGCAATCACGGGGCAGCCGATGCCCGGGGACCCGTCGATAATCGCCAACGGCGCATCCGGCGCGGCCTGCGCAAGCGCCGTTTTAACCGCTGTGACCAGCTTTCCGGAGTTGCCGCGCCCCATGCGCAACGTCGCGGTGGAAAAGACCGAGCCCCCCGTGTACAGCGTTCTGCAACCCGCGAGGTCAGGCCGCAGCACGGCCGCCTGCCGTGGACAGATATATGCGCAAACCCCGCAACCTTCGCAGACGAGGGTATTGACGTCTACTTTGCCAGACGCCGTGCGGCGCAAAGCCTGAAACCGGCACGCCTCCACGCAGAGGCCGCAGCCGTTGCAGCGGTCGGCTTCGATGCAGGCTTTCTCCGAACCGAAAAACGGAATGCGTTCCTGTGCGGCGGGCAATGGCACCGTCAGGTGGAGGTTGGGCGCGTCCACATCGCAGTCCGCAATGGCGCGTGCCTGCGAAAAGTGAATCAATGCCGCGGCAACGGTTGTTTTCCCGGTGCCACCCTTGCCGCTGAGCACGAGCAGCTTCTTCATGGGCATCCCTCCCCCTGCAATGTGCGCAGCAAGGTTTGAAACAGCGCATCCAGTTCCGCATCCCGCCCCTGTGGGGCAAGACCGGCCGCGATTTCCCGCGCCAGCGACGCCCGGTAAGGAATCTCCGCCAGGAGAGGAATCCGCTGCTCCCGCAGGTATTCCGTAAGCGGCGCAAACGGTTCCTGCGCCTTGTTGAGCACCACGCCGCGCGGCTTGTGCATAAGCTGGGTCAGCTCTGCGACCATGCGCAGGTTGTGCAGCCCAAATACAGTCGGTTCGGTAACCAACAGGCAAAAATCCGCCTCCGCGATGCTTTCCAGTACCGTGCAGGCGCTGCCCGGAGGGCAGTCGATCACAGTCAGTGTGTCGGCAGGCGTATGGGCCGCACGCAACGCCGCGCGGATCACCGGCACGCCGGAGGCTTCGCCCGGGTGCAGCACGCCCGTAACCACCTGTACCGTGCCGCTTACCCCCCGCTCCACTACGCCGATCTCGCGCCGCCGCTCCCCGACCGCGTTTACCGGGCAAACCCTTGCGCAGCCACCGCAGCCGTGGCAAACCTCCGGAAAGACCATCGGCTTTCCGCCGACGAACGCCAGCGCGTGGAAGCGGCAGAAATTAACACATTTCCGGCAGCCGGTACAGCGTTGCGTATCAAAATCCGGCAGCGTAACCTCCACCGGCTCGCGAGTTACCTGTTGCGGTTGGAGGAACAGCCGCCCGTCCGGCTCCTCCACATCGCAATCGACATAGGTCGCAGCAGGCGCGGCCAGCGCCAGACGCACCGAAACAAAGGTCTTGCCCGTGCCTCCCTTGCCGCTAAGCACCGCCACCCTCATTGCGCATGCAGGAAACCGGCGTGAAACGTTTCCAGCACGTTGAGTTTCCCCACCTTCCAGGCGGTCAGGTTGTCCGCCACATTCAAACCCTGTGCCTTAAACACCTTCACATGGGCGGCCTTGAGCACCTCGGCGGCGTTTTCGCCGCCGCGCGGGGTAATCAGCACATCCGCTTTCTGATCCACCACAAACTGCGCGGCTGCGATACCCGCGCCGCCCTGCGCATCGGCCGCCGGGTTGGGCAGCATTTGGGCCGTTTCGGTTTGCGTATCGTAAAGGTAAAACCCGGGCGCGCGCCCGAAGGATACGCATACCTCCGCCTGCGCCTCCAAACGGTCAATCGGGATGGCAACAATCATGCTCCGTACCTCCTTGTACATCCGCCCGACGGCCGCAGCGGTGTTTGTGGCAGCCGCCACAGCCGCAGGTTGCTTCCCGCCCGTCGCACAGGTGGTATTCACCGCCCTGAATGCGCAGGGCAAGCCCCTCCACCAGCGCGCGGGCGATCTTTCGGCGGGCGTTGTTATAAACCAGCTGCACCGTCGCGCGGGCGATGTTCATATAGCCGCTGCAGGCTTCCTGCGAAAACCCTTCGTGGTCGATCAGGCGAATGGTTTCGTATTCATCCACCGTCATGACAACCGCCTCGCCTGTCGCGGCGTCCGGCGCCTGCGGGATAAAGCTGTCCACTGGCGGCAGGCAGCAGACATTCCTCCATTTTCTGGGCCTTGGCATTTTCCCTTCGCTCCCTGTTTACAGCGGCAACCGGTGCCTGTTCGGCATTGCTGCCACCGTTATTGGCATATGCCAATTATGAGTTTAGAATAGCACTGTAATTGGCATCTGTCAATCACAGTGTGCACCGTCATCTTTGTATCATTGAGGGCTCGGCATTGACAACAGTGCCCGATGGTGCGTATACTTTGCCTGAACTGGGCGGGGTGCCGTGCGTTTCCGCCCCCTGCGGCGCGACTTGCGCCGATGTGATTCTGGGAAAGGTTCATGGCCAATGCGAAAAATCCCTGTGTACCTCCTGTGCGGTGCGGACGCCGAACACCGTGCCGCTTTTCTACGGCAATTCTGCACCGCGCAGCAACCTCTACTCGTGCAGTTTGGCCCAACTGAGCCGGAGCCCGAAGACGGCGAGGAAGCGATTTGCCGCATCGACACCACCGCAGCGCCCGCCGATGTAGGGCAAGCGATTGCCAATTGTTTGCGCAAGGCCCCCTTTGATGCCCTCTGGATGGACTGGAACAGCATCGGTTCGCTGCAACCCCTGCTGCTTTCGCTGCAAACCCCCGAACTGCGCGCACATTGCCGTTTACGCACCGTTGTGTACTGCGCAAACAGTCATACCGCGTTGCACCGGGTACTCGACGGCGGTGCAGATGTGCGCGAAACGCTTTCGCAATGCGATTTGCTGGTTACAGAGGAAACCGAGCCGCACGCGCTTAAGCGTTTGCGACGGCAGGTGCGTGCCGGTCAGCCAAACCTTGAGGTCATTTCCCTTGCCAACAGCCGGGAAATTGCTTCGCTATTATCGGGCGCTAATCCCGTGGAGGCCCTCCGTTTCTTCCTGACGCTTGCGGTAAGCGGCTCTCTGCTGCTGTTGCTCGGCCGCCTGGGGTACTCGATTGCGGATACGGTATCGGTGTTTTTAGGCACCTATCTACAGGCATTGCCGTTTCTGCTGCTGGGTATCCTGCTTTCTTCCGCGATACAGGTATTTGTACCGGCGGAGTTTTTACAGCGCATCTTCCCGAAAAACCTGTTTGGCGGAATGCTGTTCGGGGTGCTGGGTGGGTTTGTGTTGCCAGTGTGCGACTGTGCATCGATCCCGGTATTCCGCAGCCTGGTGCGCAAGGGGGTTCCTTTGCCGGCGGCCGTCACGTTCATGATCTCCGCCCCCATCATCAACCCGGTGGTGCTGCTGTCCACCTACTATGCGTTTGGGGGCAATGTGCGCATCATGCTGGCCCGCATGGGCTTTGGCATCGTGTGCTCGGTGCTCATCGGCCTTTTATTCTCCCTGCGCAAGCAAAGCGTGTTCAAGCCCAACGAAGGCCCCACGTGCGCCTGTTGCCACGCCCATACGGAAGAAAGCACCGAAGCGCATCCCCACGATGGGGAGACCGGGGGCGATGCTAAAACTACGGCAGCGCAGCGCTTCCCGTGCGTCCGTCTTCGCCTGATCGAGTGGCTCACGCATTTCCGCGAGGAGTTTTTCGAGGTCGCCAAGTTCCTGCTGATCGGCATCGGTGTTTCGACCATATTGCAGACCTTGCTAAACAAGCAACTCCAGACCATGCAATTTGACAGCTTGCTGATCGGAATGCTTGCTATGATGTCGCTGGCCTTTTTACTTTCGCTGTGCTCCTCCTCCGACGCGGTGGTTGGCAAAAACATGGGAGCTTCGTTGCCTATGGGGGCCGTGATGGCCTTTCTGGTATTCGGGCCGATGATGGATATCAAAAACCTGATCCTGATGTCCTCCAGCTTTACCAAACGCTTCATGGTGGAATTGCTGCTGGCGACATTCGGGGTCAGTTTTTTGTGCGTGTATATCGCCTTCTCGCTGGGGTTGGGAGGGATGCTCGCATGAGGCGCGCCGTAAACCCTGTCAAGCTTGCCGAAGGGCTTTCGGCCATGCTGCTGGCGTTATGTCTGCTTTGGCTGTCACTCACCCATGCCTATCTGCACTACGTCACGCCGCGCACATTGCCCTACCTGTACTTTGCTGCTGCAGCGCTGCTGGCGGTTGGCGCGCTGGATCTGGCGCGTTTGTTTGAGGTCGTGCACGTACGCCGTTACACACCTTTGCTGGCGTTGCTGATCCCGCTGTTGCTGCTTGCCGGTTCCATCACGCAGCAGCAGCTGTGGAGCCTGCCGCTGTTCCCGGCAGCGGAAACGGAACCCTCCGCCACTGGCGAGGCCTACGCCATGCAGGCGCAGGGCTACGAAGGGCGTATCCTGCACGGGTACGATCCGGCAACCCAGACTCTAAACATCCCGCAGGAAGAGACCTTTTTCTGGCTGACGGAAATCTACAGTAACCCGACGCCCTTTCTGCACACCAACGTTCATACCATGGGCAAGGTGCTTAAAAACCCCAAATTCTTTACCAATGACTGCTTTTCGCCCTCGCGGGAACTGATGACCTGCTGCGTGGCCGACCTGTACACCATCGGTTTCAAGTGCCAGTTTGACTCCGCACAAGCGCTCTCGGAGGGGGACTGGGTTTCCGTCATGGGGCCGCTGGAGATGGTTGACGTAAATGGTCAGCAGGAGCTACGCCTGCTGGCGCAAAGCGTAGAACCCTGCGAACCGCCCGCCGATCCCTATGTATACGCCTATTGATGTGTAAAGCTGCGGATTTTTTACCACGGTTCCGGAAAGCAGCGGCAATGTGCAGCTGTTGTTCACCGCATAAACCCTCGGCGTTGTTCGCGCGCCTTATGGCTTAGCGCTGCGGTGCAGGGCTTGGGCTTTGCTCGAACATGCCTAAGGGGTTCCCACACCTTTGGAAGCGGAACAAGGACTGTCGGCTCCCCTCCCGTTCCATGAGAAAAGCATGGAGCCGACCCCTTCGCTGGAGAAGGTTCGGCTCCATGTTTGTTTGACTCCTGACAAAGCGAAAATATCACTCTGCCCGTAGCGATTACAACGCTATTCGCTCGCTTTGCGAACCATCGCCGTGGCACTAGCCCTGGGCTTTTCCAACGCCAAATAATGGGTATCCTTCTTTGGAAACGGAACATGAACTGTCGGCCCCCGTCGCGTTTTACTGTCGTGACATCTTCCTTTACTTAAAAATGGCATTGAGCAGCTTTCCATCCACCGCGTCGAAATCCGCCCAACTCGTGTATCCTTCCTCGCCCGCCATTTCATCCTGATAAGTCACGCTCCAGATCGGGGAAAGCACCATGCCGTCCGCTTTTTTAGATGCGCGCATCGCCGCATACGTCAGTTCCACGCGCAAAACCCTGACCAGTTTCTCAGGATAGCGGGATGCCGCGATCTCCTTCGGCAGGGCGGCAAGCACCGTTTCCGGACTCACCAGCGCTTCAGGGGTTTCATACACCTCGCCGGGGATGTACGCATCCCGGATGGACGCGTCTACGACGCCCCTTGCTGTAACCAGTGCATAGGCGCTAAACTGATCTCCGGCTCCGTCTGCGTGGCCGTACAGGTGGTAGCTCAGGTAGAAGCCCTCATCCTCCGCTGTAGCCAGCTGATAATCACATGGCGGGATGTTTGTGGAAAACGCGCCGGATTGGATCATTGCGTTCATCGAGTCGCCAAGCGTGTGAATGCGCTCCAAACTCATATCCAGCGCATAATCGCAGGCATAGCCCTGCAGGCCCAGCTGACTGAGAAGGGTTTCAAATACAGTTTGCGCCTGTGTAAGTGTGAGATGCGTGAGCGTTGTTTTCTCCAGTGTAAACACCATTCCGCCATCCGGCCAGCCAAACATTGCCCAGGATGCAAGGCTGGCGATCGAGCTGGATAACGCGGGCCGCGCGGTGATGGCAGCCGGATACTCCGTGCCCGCGTTGGCATTGAAGGTACCGCTGTATTCCCTATAAAACAGCGCCTCTGGCGCCCATTCCAGCGTGGCTTCGTCGTTATAGGTCAAGGTCCAGTCGCCCCGGCTGGCAATGCCGCTGCCGTTGAACAGCTCGGGCTGCAGGGTTTCACCAAAGTTACGCGCTGTCGCTTTGTAAACAGGCAGAGTACCGGTTTGTGTATAGGCATCGGGAACGAGAATCTCCGGCTCTGCCAACGAAGCCGGTGTGATGCAGAGCAGCCCAAGACATAATAGAATCGCAACTAACCGTTTCATAAAAACCCTCCGTTCATGGTTTCGCCTGTATGGGCGTGGGTCGGATTTGCACCGTCCAGCTTTGTCTGTGCCGGGAGGTTTCCAGCACCGTGCCGTCAGGCTGCATCGGGCAGACCATCATCCTTAGCTGCAGGGTATAGATTTGCCCCTCCTCCACAGCATAAGCGTCAGTCATTTCAAAAGTATAACGAATGCTGCCGTCCCGCTGGGGTGCCATGGTGTAGCCAACTTCGGGCAGTCCCAGCATGGTGCCTCCGTCCACACCCACCTCTTGCGGCAGGATGTGCGCAACCAGCAGCGTTGCGCCCTTCTCCTCCGCCACATCAGCAATGGTTGGCGTACCGTCGGGCGCCATTTCCGGCGCACCGCTTTCGCCATACACATCGTAACCGTACGGCTCATCCGGGGTATGATCCACCGGCAGAAGCACGACATTGGCGTTCGCCGCCGGGCGGATGGTGCCTACCCCGAACAGCCCGTTGTTGCGGTAAATAAACTCGTCCAGCGTAAACTGAACTCCATCCATCTCCATCGATTGGCGGGTATCGTCCAATTCCCCCTGTCTGAGCCAGGTTTCCATGACCTCGCCCTGCAGTTTTCCAAACAGCGCAATTCCCTGCGAATAGAAGGCCGCATAGGCTGCCGCCGTCAACAGCAGCAGGATCATTGCCACCAGAAGCACGGTGCGCTTCCTGACCCTACGTTTTTGCGGCGCGTACACCGTCTGCCGCAGCGTATGGGCAATACGGGTTTGAAAACGCTCCGGGGGTTGGCCATACATCTGCTTGAGTATATCCCGCGTCATGGGCACACCTCCTTGAGCTCCAGCTCGTCTTTCAGGAGCAGCCTGCCGCGATGCAGCCGCGATTTGAGGGTGCCCTGCGGCATCCGCAGCATGTGCGAAGCCTCCGCAATGGAGTAGCCCTCCACATAGAACAGCACCATCGGCAAGCGGTATTTTTCATCCAGCCCGGTAAACAGTCGATACAGGTCGGGGTGCGCATCAGGCCCCGTTTCCCGCTCCGGCAGGTCCTCGCAGGGCGTTTCCCGCTTCCTGCGGCGCAGCACGGCATAGCATTCATGGATCAGGATGCGGATCACCCAGGCACGCATGGCGTGCTCATCCCGCAAGCTGCTCTGTTTAGCCCAGGCCTTTTCAATCGCTCCCTGCACGGCGTCCTCCCGGTCGCACAGCTGCGGCAGGATCGTGGTGGATACGCGGTAGAGCGTATCCTGCATCGCAATGATGCGGTCGGAAAACTCCTCTTGCGTCATCTTGCCCCTCCATTGTGAAGTGGGATGCCGGTAAAATCGATCTTACCCTATATAGATGCGGAAGGAGCCCCGCAGGTTGCATGTCGCTGTTTTTCTTCGCGGGTGATTCAGGCTTCAGGCTCGGCAGGGAAACACGCCTCCGGGGCGAAAGATTGTACGCGGGAGTGATGGAAGATGAACGGCTTTTGGGAAGAAGAACACCTATTACGGACGGAGAATGTGGATTTCAGCGAGGAGTGGCGTTTCAGCGATATTTTCCTGACGATGCAGGAAGCCGGCGCCGCGCATTGCGAGCACAACGGCCTCGGTGTGTATGCCATGCGGGCGCAAAATCTGGCGTGGGTGGTTGCCCGCGCGCATGTGCGTATGCAAACGCTGCCGAAAATCGGGCAGGCGGTGCGTGTGGTAACCTGGCCCAAACCGCCCAAGCATAGTTTTTTTCCGCGGTATTATCAGTTCGAGGCCGACGGGCAGGTACTGGGCGTCGCGTCCACCCTGTATGTGCAGCTGGATTTAACGGAGCGTAAAATGGCCAAGCCCTGGCTTGGCGGCAACGATACGCTGGATTGTGACTTGAAGCCCGCCCTTCCGCTGCCGGGCAATTTGCCTGTTTTGCAGGCTTCGGTGCAAAACATGAGGCGGGCGGTACGCTATTCGGATATTGATTTGAACCGGCATGTGAACAACGCGCGTTATGCGGATTGGTTTTGCGATTGCTTTCCCATGGAGCACCACCGTATTTGGCATTTGAAAGAGGTACTGATCCACTACGACCGCGAACTTGTGCCGGGTGAAACCGCGGAGCTTTCGCTGCAGCAGGAAGGCCCGCTGAGCCTGTTGCGGGGCAACTGTGAAGGGGAGACATGCTTCGCGATGAGCGGTACGTGGGAGGCACGGCAGCAGGCAAAAGAATAATCTAATCGACAGGCAGAGCATATTTCCCTCCTGCGGAACGTCTGCAAACGGAGCAGCAGTCCGTCGTACCCCCTATGCCTGCAGGTGACCCTCTTGTCTTAGACTGCACATGTTCAATTTATATGTTAACCATTTACAATTCGGTTTCCTTCATCCAAGCCGATTGCTACCCCATCGGCATGGAGAGTAATGCCGAAAGGCAGCGGAAATGTTGCGTATCGGAAGGAAGAAGAAACGTTATTCACCTTTTCATTCTTCCACTCCTTTCGGTTGAACGGTAAATGCTTTCCCTGTCGGCACTCCGGCAGGGTTTTTCATGAACCTCCGTCAAGTACTTTCCCCACTTCCTGACGATCCCATTGGAATTACGAGTTGTTCGCCTGTTTCTGTGTCGATGGCCATTGCCCCCGCGTCCTTTCCTTCGGTTTGTCGTTTTTTTATTGACAAACTCGGGGCGACCTCCTACAATAGGAGCAACGAAATCTCCTAAAATTGGATAAACCTGAACCGCCCGACCGACGAACGAACGTTTCCCGCATGACGCCCCTTCGGGGTACTGTACGACCCGTACACCGCATGTGGTAAAACTGTCGAACCGACAACCGGAAAGGTTTTTTTGCGTTCCCCGCATTGCCAACAGCAATGCGTGTTGTGCGTTTTTTAAGGTTACGGTTCCCGGCCCATTGGTCTATTCTGCTTGTATACCAACGTTCCGGCAAACCGCGGCCCCTTCCCGACCGACCCGCACCCGCCTGACCGTTCCCCCCACAACAGAACACAGAGAAGGAGAGAGCAAAACATGTCGGACAGACCGGTACCTGTTTGCGAACCCAAAACGACGGACTTTCACGAAATTGGGGACCTGATCGACCTTTATTTTAAAGGGAAGCGCGGCTGCCTGATCCAGGTGCTGCATACGGCGCAGGGGCTGTACGGCTACCTGCCGCTGGAACTGCAGCAGTACATCGCCGACAAGCTGGACATTCCGCTGTCCGAAGTTTCAGGCGTGGTCACGTTCTATTCCTTTTTCTCCGTAAACCCCCGTGGGGAGCATACCATCCGCGTCTGTCTGGGCACGGCCTGCTATGTGCGCGGCGGCAAGAAGATTATCGACCACCTGATCCAGAAACTGGGGGTCGAGGTGGGCGGCACAACGCCGGATCGGAAGTACACATTTGAAATCGCGCGCTGCATCGGCGCCTGCGGCCTTGCGCCCGCGCTGATGATCGACGATGTGGTGTACCGGCAAATGTCCCCCAGCAAAATCGACGCGGTTCTGGCCGCGTTGCAGTAGGGGGTGCGGCGTATGAGTACTGTGATACATTCCATCGAAGACCTCGCCCGCGTGAGACAGGCATACCTGGATCAGCAGGCGCAGTACCACCATCAGGTGCTTGTGTGCGCCGGTGCGGGCTGCGTATCCGCCGCCTGCGGTAAGGTGCGGGATGCCGCCGTCGCTACCCTGAAGGATTTGGGGCTGAGCGAGCAGGTTTGCGTAATCGAAACGGGCTGCATCGGCATCTGCGCCGTCGGCCCGGTGATGATTATCCTGCCGGAGCGCACTTTTTATGTGAAGCTCACCCCGCAAAGCACGAAGGACATCCTCAAGGCACACCTGACGGAGCAGAAAATACTGGAGGAGCACACGTTCTTCAGCGAGTCGCTGGGTAAGCACATCCCCTGCATCGACGAGATTGATTTTTTCAAGGAGCAGGTTAAAATCGCGCTGCGCAACTGCGGGGCCATCGCCTACGGCAGCATTGATGCCTACATCGCGCGGGATGGGTATCTTGCAGTCGCGCGTGCCCTGACGCAGAGCACCCCCGCCGAGGTGATCCAGACCGTCAAGGATTCCGGCATTCGCGGCCGCGGCGGCGCGGGTTTCCCCACCGGCGTCAAGTGGGACGCGGGCATGAAGGCTGCCGGGGATGAAAAGTTCATGGTCTGCAATGCCGACGAGGGCGATCCCGGCGCGTTCATGGATCGCAGCCTGATCGAAGGTGATCCGCACGCGGTGCTGGAAGGGATTATGCTGGGCGGTTACGCCATCGGCGCAAAGCAGGGGTATGTGTACATCCGCGCGGAGTACCCGCTGGCCATCGAACGGTTGACCGCTGCCATCGCGCAGGCGCACGAATACGGCCTGCTGGGGGAGAACATTCTGGGCACGGACTTCACCTTCGACATCGAAATCCGCATCGGCGCGGGCGCATTTGTCTGCGGCGAGGAAACCGCCCTGATGGCCTCCATCGAAGGGCGGCGCGGCGAGCCGGTGCAGAAACCGCCCTATCCGTTCCAGAAGGGTCTGTTCGGCAAGCCGACCATCATCAACAATGTGGAAACGCTGGCGGCCATCCCGCAGATCATCCTGAACGGGGCCGCGTGGTACGCCCAGTACGGCACCGCGACCTCCAAAGGCACCAAGGTGTTCGCACTGGCAGGCGACATTGTAAACGCCGGGATTGTGGAAGTGCCCATCGGCACCCCGCTGGGCGAAATCCTATTCCGCATTGGCGGCGGCATTGCGCATAAAAAGCAGTTCAAGGCCGCACAGATCGGCGGCCCGTCCGGCGGTTGCATCACCAAGGAAAACCTGAACACCCCCACCGATTACGAGTCGATCGCCAAGCTGGGGGCCATCATGGGGTCCGGCGGCCTGATCGCCATGGATGAGGATACCTGCATGGTGGATACGGCCCGTTACTTCATGGATTTCATTCAGGAAGAATCCTGCGGCAAATGCGTCGCCTGCCGCATCGGCACCAAGCGGATGCTCGCCATTCTGGAGCGCATCACCCACGGGGAGGGCCGCGAAGGCGATATCGAGCTGCTGGAGGAGCTGGGCGCCGTCATCAAGCAGACCGCCATGTGCGAGCTGGGCAAAACCGCCCCCAACCCTGTGCTTTCCACCATCCGCTATTTCCGGGAGGAGTACGAGGAGCACATCCGCGACAAGTATTGCCGCGCCGGCGTGTGCAGCGATATGTTCATTTCTCCGTGCGAAAACACCTGCCCCGCCAATGTAAACATCCCCGGGTATCTGTCGCTGATCGCCGCCGGGCGTTTCCTGGACGCGTACGACCTGATCTGTCAGGAAAACCCGCTGCCCTCGGTCTGCGGCCGCATCTGTACCCGGCCCTGCGAAAGCAAGTGTCGGCGTGCCTCGGTGGACGAAGCGCTTTCCATCTGCAGCCTGAAACGCTTCGTGGCCGACTACGCCTACAAAAACCAGAAGCAGTATGAGCAGGATATCGTATTCCCCAAAAACGGCAAGAGCGTGGCGGTTATCGGCGCGGGCGCGTCGGGCCTCACCTGCGCCTACTACCTGAGCCGTATCGGCTATGAGGTGGACGTTTACGAAAGCGAGCCGGTCGCGGGCGGCGTGCTGGCCTACGGCATCCCGGAATACCGCCTGCCCTCGGAAGTGCTGGAGCGGGAAATCGACCATATGCGCCGTTCGGGCTTCAACATCCACCTGAACACGATGGTCGGTCGCGATGTGTCCTTTGAGCGGCTCCGCCGCGAGGCGGATGCGGTGTACGTCGCCACAGGCACACAGCTGCCGCAGCGCATGAACATCCCCGGGGAGGAACTGCCCGGCGTACTCCCGGGCATCGAGTTCCTGAAAAACGTGAAGCTCTACAAGAGCGTAGACCTGACCGGCCAGACGGTCGCCGTGGTCGGCGGCGGCAACACCGCCATCGACTCGGCGCGCAGCGCGCTGCGTCTGGGCGCCGCCAAGGTGATGCTCCTGTACCGCCGTACGCGCGATGCCATGCCCGCCTATGATATTGAGGTGGAGGAAGCGCTCGAGGAGGGTGTGGAGCTGATCGAGCTGGTAACGCCCATTCGCATCCTGCCCGGGCCAGACGGCCATGTGGCGCAGGTGGAGTGTGTGCGCCGCAAGATGTCCAACTTCGATACCTCCGGGCGTCGCAACACATCGCACGTCGAGGGTTCCAACTTCCTGATCGATGTGGATATCGTCATCCCCGCCGTGAGCCAGTACGCCGACCTGCCGTTCATCCGCAAATCCGACATCGGCGTTACGCCGTGGGGCACGTTTATTACCGACCCGCAAACCCTCATGACCACCATGCAGGGCGTGTTTGCCGGCGGCGATGTGGCCCGCGGGCCGGACGAGGTCATCCGCGCGATTGCGGACGGCAAGCGCGCGGCCGTATCCATCGATCTGTTCTGCGGCGGCAAGGGGCAACTGAACAAGGGCCGCGCCATCGATATCCCCGTGACGGTGGATGAGGATGAGGTTCTGTTGCACAACCGTTTCCCGCAGGATTGTCTGCCGGTGGCAACCCGTACGCAAAGCTTCGACGAGGTGCTGCTGGGCTACCACAAGCTCAACGCCATCGCCGAATCGATGCGCTGCCTGCACTGTGACAGGAGGTGACTGAAATGCTGCATTTGACGATTAACGGAAAACCCATCGAGGTTCCTGAAGGCACAACCATCCTGGAAGCGGCCCGGATGCACAGCATCGACATCCCGTCGCTGTGCTACCTCAAGGATATCAACGTGATCGGCTCCTGCCGGATTTGCGTGGTCGAAGTCAAAGGGGCCAAAACGCTGCAGGCCGCCTGCGTGACGCAGGCCGCCGAGGGAATGGAAATCTACACCAACTCCAAAATCGTGCGCGACAGCCGCAAGGTGCTCTACGAGCTGATCCTTTCCGACCATGACAAGGATTGCCTGTTCTGCAAGCGCAACCAGCATTGCGAGCTGCAGCGTCTGGGTGTGCAACTGGGCGTGGAGCGCTCCCGCTTCGAGGGCGAGCGTTCCACCCGCAAGGTGGATACCTCCGTATCCATTACGCGGGACCTGAGCAAGTGCATTCTGTGCCGCCGCTGCGTATCGGTGTGTAACCACATCCAGCAGACCAGCGTGCTCAGCCTGCAAAACCGGGGCTTCAAAACCGAGGCCAGCCCCGCCATGAGTCTGCCGCTGGGGGCTGTGAACTGCACCTTCTGCGGCCAGTGCACGGTGGTCTGCCCCGTAGGCGCGCTGCGGGAAACCAGCTCCACCGAGCGGGTCTGGGGCGCGCTGAACGATCCGAAAAAGCGCACGGTGGTACAGGTGGCCCCGGCGGTGCGCGTGGCGATCGGCGAGGAGTTTGGGCTGGCGCCCGGCACCCGCTGCACCGGCAAGCTGGCCAGCGCCCTCAAGGAACTGGGGTTTGACGATGTGTTTGACACCAACTGGGCGGCCGACCTGACCATCATGGAGGAGGGCACAGAGTTCCTTGGCCGCGTACAGGCCGCGCTGACCGGCGCGCCCGCAACACTGCCGATGATCACCAGCTGCAGCCCGGGCTGGATCAAATATATCGAGCACAACTACCCCGAGCAGCTGGAGCATCTGTCCACCTGCAAATCGCCGCACACCATGATGGGTGCGATCGTTAAGAGTTATTATGCCGACAAGCAGGGCTATGATCCGCGGGATCTGTTCGTGGTGTCCGTCATGCCCTGCACCGCCAAAAAGTTTGAGATCGACCGCAAGGAGATGCGCAACGGCGGCCTGCCCAATGTGGATGCGGTGCTGACCACCCGCGAGCTGGCAGAGATGATCCACAGCGCGGGCATCGACTTCAGCTCGCTGGCCGACAGCGCCTTCCACAACCCGCTGGGCATGTCCACCGGCGCGGCGGACATTTTCGGCGTCACGGGCGGCGTGATGGAGGCGGCGCTGCGCACCGTGTACGAGCTGGTCACCGGGCGGGAGCTCCCCTTTGAAAAGCTGCATGTGGAGCCAATCGTGGGTCTGGAGCAAATCAAGGAGGCGACCATCCACATCGAAGCGCCGCTGCCCGCCTATGCCTTCCTGGAGGGCGTGGACGTACGGGTGGCCGTTACCAGCGGATTCGCCGGCGCCAAACGCCTGATGGATCAGATTGCGGACGGCACTTCGCCCTACCACTTTATCGAGATCATGGGGTGCCCGGGCGGCTGCATTACCGGCGGAGGCCAGCCCCGCAGCGACGATGCGGACGTGCGCGTCAAGCGCATGCAGGCCCTGTACGACGAGGACGAGAGCAAGACGCTGCGCAAATCCCATGAGAACCCGTTTGTGCAAAAAATCTACGCCGAGTTTCTGGAACACCCCAACGGCCACCTGTCCCATGAGCTGTTGCATACCCACTATACCCCGCGCGGCCGCTACAACGAGCTGACCGATGAGGTATTCGTGGTGGATTTGCAGCACAGCCCCGGCGCCAAGCGGGCTACCACGCCCGGGATGATCATCGGCATGTCCCGTGCACGCCCCGACGCTTCGGAAAGCCCGCGCTTGATGGCGCTGGAAGCCGAAAACGCCAAACTGCGCGCCGATCTGGCCGAAACGCAGGATACCGTGGACGTGTTTAAGCGCATCATTCAGGATCGCAACCTGCCGCGCAACTGAACAAGTTCCGGCACGGAGAAAGGGCCGACGGCAATGCCGTCGGCCCTTAGCTTGTTGAAAATGGAGTTGCCGAGGCACTGGATGCCAGAGGCACACAGACGGAAAGCAGCCGCTTCGCCATCGGCAAAAGGTTGATACCGGCGATACGGAAACCATCCTTACAGACTGCGGGAATTGTAGGAATGGGTTTATCCCATACGCGGCTCTCCCCATGGGATTCCCTTTTCAAAATGAGTCAAGGGTGCAATCCATGGTCTTGTTTTGAAGAACGCAAATTAGTTCGAAACCACAGTCCTTTTGCTCAGAAGGGTCGCTTTCCGGACAGCCAGCCCTGTTTTTCCCAATGGTTGCGGTCTGTGGGGTTCCAGTCGTTCTTTCTCTGCGCCCCGGCCATCATGCGGAACAGGAGGCTGCGCTGGATCGGTTTACGCAGTCGATCTCCCTTGCTTGCCGCACGGAGGATCGCATCGGCGGTCTTTTGTGCTTTCCTTTCCAGCTTGGCGCGTTTGGGCGCTGCGATTCCCTCCCAGCGCATGGCGGCCACTGACTGCGCCATGGTAAAGATTTTTGGCACGCCCCAGTATTGCAAGCTCAAACGCATTGTTTTGGCGGTGCGCACCATGCCGATGCCCGCGCTGGTGCTGATCACCAGCCCCAACTTATGAAACATCGCCGCCTGCGGGCGGTGGCTCATCCAGAGGTAACACAGGTGATCCAGACACGCTTTCATCTGCCCGGATGCATCCAGACCATACACGGGGGACGTGAGCACAAGCAGATCGCTGGCCAGCAACGCTTCCACAATCGGCTGCACAAACGCCGCATGCGGGCAGGTCTGCTCCCCGTGCAGGAAACAGCTGAAGCAGCCGCTGCAGAAGTGCGGCAGTGCCTCGGGCAGGTCAAACTCCTGCACGGAAGTCTCTGTTTTCTGCGCCAGCGCCTGAAGCACCGTTTCTTTCAGGTTCCAGGTGCTTCCATGCCGCATGCTGCCATTGATGACGGTAATCTTCATCCGTTACTCCTCCCTGGGCGCTTTTGCGCCATATGTTTGCCGAAAGTGTCGCAAATGCCGCCGGAACACTTCGCGGGCTTCTTCCAGTTGCTCGGGTGCATCCCCATACTGGTAAAACAACAGAAAAATCGGCGCAAAGAAAGCCAACGCGAGCATTTTCGGGTCTGCCGTATGAAAAAGCCCTGCGTCCATCATCCGGGCAAACAGCACCTCCTGATAAGCCAAGCTATCCCCGAAAGAAATTTGTTTGAACAGCGCGCCGGTATCCCGGCTGCGGTACTGCTCCATGGTTAGCATTTTGCGCACCTTGACATTTACATCGTCGGTCATGTAGGCGTCAAACAGGGTATCCGCCATCGCCTCAAACTGCATGACCGTCATGCTGCGGTACTGTTCCACGGTTTGCGCATCCGCATGAAAAGCCCCTGCCGCATCCGTAATGGTCAACCCGGCGAACAGCGCATTCCATTGCACGGTATAGGCTTGCAGGATGGAATCAAAAATTGCCTGTTTGTTGGCAAAATGGTTATAAAGCGATGATTCCTTCACCCCGACCGCGCGCGCGATATCACGCACCGACACCGCGTCAAACCCCTTTTGGGAAAACAGGGTCAGCGCCTCCGCAAGGATTTTTTCCCGTGTATTCATGAAAGTCCTCCCCTCCACAGCAGGATACGCGCACCCTCGACCAGCGCGATCTGCACCGACAGCAGCGCGGCCGTCAGGACAAACGCCGTTTTGCGGAAACCCTGCTTGCGCACCACCACCGCGGCGATAGCCAGCAGGTAAACGGCGACGCCTGCTATGGCGCATGCCAGACTGACAAACCCGTCGGGTGCAAACAGCGCGCCCTGCGCCATGAATCCGTCCCGCGTTGCGGAAAGTGCGCTGAGCGCCGTGCCCACAATCACAGCGGGCACCAGCCGCCGACCCCACGCTTGCATTTTGCGTCCGTAAACCACCGTGCCCCACAGATAGAGCAGCAATATCACCGCCAAACCCGAGGTAATCCCCTTGAGCATATCTCCGAAAAACAGCTCTGCCATGTTCTTCCTCCAAACGATCGATCGTTTGTATCTGAGTATAACAAACGATCGATCGTTTGTCAAGTTATACGTTTAAAAATTCCGATCATTTTCAGAAATGCTGTGATTGATGGCCGCATACGTTCTCTTATGCTCGTGCCCTATCTCCAACATGAAAAGGGAAGGCATACAGCCCTCCCTTTGATCGGCAGTAGGTTTACCAGCTTCAGCCCAGCAGCCCAATCCCTTTCCACCACGCCACTTCCACCAGCAGGATCAGCAGCGTAACCCCCGTCTGGGCCAAGCCCATGCGCAACGCTTCCCGATTGCCGTAGCCGCCCGCATGCTCCCCCACGCCCACCAGCAGGTTCATGTGGTGGAAGGGCAGCAACCAGTGCAAGGCCACCGCCGTATAGGCAAGCAGCGCCGCCGCCAGCGGTGGGATGCCCGCCTCCATGCCAAAGGCAATCACAGCAGGCGCGGCGATGCCAAGCACCGCCAGCGTGCTGCCCAGCGCCATATGCAGCGGCATGCACAGCGCGGCCGTCGCCAGCGCAAACAGCCAGGGGGATGTGGGTGCGTGCGCAGGCATCAACCGTTCCACCACCCAAGCGTTCATGCCCGTGGCACGGCCAACGGTGCCGATCGCCAGCGCCGCCGTCAGGAACAGGAGCGTGCCCATTGGCACGGCGGACCAGCTTTGCCCGTCCAACGCGCGCACCCATGGACTGGCCAGCAGCACAACCGCAAAGATGGCAACCCATCCGGGCGCAATACCATGCAGTGAATCGGTCGCCCACAGCGCCACCGCCAGAAGGATAACCGCCAGCACGCGCTTTTCCTGCACCGTCATAGGGCCCTGCTCCGCGCGGCAGCGGGCAATCTCCTGCCGGTCCAGCGTAATATGCCTGGGGCCGGGGAACAGAATCAGCTGGCTGCCAAACGTCAGCGCTGTGGCGCACAGCCCCGGCACGCCCATGTACAACAACCATTGCATCCAGCTGACCGATACGCCCGCAAAGCCCGCCACGGCAGGGTTCAGGGTGCTGTCGCCGGTCAGCAGGATCATCGCGGTCGGCACCGAGCCGGCAAACACCGCCAGCCCTACGTTACGGGCCTCCGCCTTGCCCAAATCCGCCGCGCGGATTACGTGTTCCAGTATGGACATCAGCAGGAAGGATCGCGGCCATGGGTGCGGAATCATCAGGCTGAGCGCAAAACCCAGCACATAGCAGAACAGCAGGATGCCCCGGTAACTGTGCACATAGCGTTCGATCAGGTACAGCGCCAGCCGCTGCCCCAGCCCGCTCTGGCGCACCGCCACCGCCAGCAGAAACCCACCGATCACCAGATACATCGTCGGGGTGGTCCACAGCTGGAACACCAGCGAACCTGGCACCACATCCGCAGGCAGCAGCAGGCAATACCCTAGCAGCAGCGCGGCTGACGCATAACCCGGGTGCATGGCGCCGGTCGCCCACCAGACCACCGCCGTCAAACTCATGGCTAAACAACGGCGGCCCGCCTCCGGCAGGCCGTCGATGGGCAGAAACCAGATGATTGCGCAGACCGCAAGCCCCGCCAGAAACCCGGCTCCCTGTTTGCGGCACTCCGTCATAGCGACTGCAGAATGGCCAGCAGGATAGCGTTTAGCTTATCCCGCGGCGTATCGGTGCGGCTGGTCATCACCACGGGCACGGTGGTGCCGGTCAGCGCGCCCGCGTTGGGGAACTGCGCGTAATACGTCAGCGACTTGCAGAAGATGTTCCCAGCGTCGATGTTGGGCAGCAGCAAAATATCCGCGCAGCCCGCCACCTCGCTCTGGATGCCTTTGTGCCGCGCGGCTTCGAGGCTGATGGCGTTATCCAGCCCCAGCGGCCCATCCACAACGCAGCCCTTGATCTGCCCGCGTTGCTGGGCTTTGCTTAGCATGGCCGCGTCAATGGTGGACTGCATATTGGGGTTGACCACTTCCACCGGGGCCAGCACGGCCACCTTCGGCATCTCCCAGCCGAGCTTGTGTGCCAGTCCGACTGCATTTTGCAGGATTTTCACCTTGTCTGCATAGGCAGGCGCGATATTGATTACGCAGTCTGTAATCAGGAACAGGCGCTGCTCCCGCGTGTTTTCTACAAGGATGGAGTGGCTTAGCAGCATCCCTTCCGGCACGAAGCCGTGCTCCTTATTGAGGATCGCGCGCATGAAGCTGGAGGTCTGCATCAGCCCCTTCATGGGGATGTCCGCCTTGCCCTGCGCCACCAGCCTGCAGGCGGTGTTGGCCGTTTCCTGCTCGCCCGAGGCCTCCACCAGTTCATAGTCCGTCGGGTCTTCCTGCAAGGCGAGCAACTCCGTATGGATTGCCTCGGTGTTACCCACCAGAATAGCCCGCGCCAGCCCGCGCCGTTTGGCGTCCACCACGGCGGAGAGCGCCTCATGATCGTGCGCGCCTGCCAGCGCAATGGTTTTGCGCAGCCCCAGGCTCAGCACATGCGTTTCGATTTCCGCAAAGCTCTGAAACATCGTCCCGCCTCCTTATTGCAATTCACGCAGCGGCTCGTTGCCGCGGAACATTTCCAGCGCGCTGAGCGCCAGCGACTGCATTTCAAACTCGCCAGGATACACGTGTACCGGGGCGATAAAGCGCACCATCGCCGCGATGGACTCCGTCAGGCGTTTGGAGTTGGCCATGCCGCCGGTCATCAGGATTGCGTCCACGGCTCCGTGTAGCACAGCCGCGCAGGCGCCGATCTCCTTGCCCACCTGATAGCACATTGCGTCCAGCACCTCGCCGCACTTTGCATCTCCGGCTTCGGCGCGCTGCTCCACGGCCAGAGTGTCGTTCTCGCCCAGGTACGCCATCATGCCGCCCAGCCCGTTCAGCTTGCGCCGCATTTCCGCATGGGTCACCGTGCCGGAAAAGCACAGGTCTACCAGCGCGCCCACAGGCAGGGTGCCGGTGCGGTTGGTG
This sequence comes from Candidatus Limiplasma sp., assembly GCA_963666755.2. Lineage (GTDB taxonomy): Bacteria > Bacillota > Clostridia > Christensenellales > Aristaeellaceae > CAXXOK01. The sequence goes on along the minus strand of CAXXGW010000009.1, from coordinate 875,929 downwards.
GAAAACGGGCCGTCTCCCGTCAGGCCGTTGTTCGCATCCACGGCGCGCCCGTGTTGATGCGCCGCTACGCTGATGCCGCCGCCCATATGCACGACGATCAGGTTAAGCGCCGCATAGGTGGTGCCGTGCTCCCGCGCATACTGCCGGGCCACCGCCTTATGGTTGAGGGCGTGAAAGCTGCTGCGGCGCGGCAGTTCCGGCAGGCCGCTGTAGCGGGCCAGCGGTTCAAACTCATCGGTCGTGGGCGGGTCCACCGTCAGAGCAATCGGCCCCTGCGCGGACAGCCCTACGGCGATCTTCAAGCCCAGATCGCAGGCATGGTTTCCATAGCGCATGCTGGCGGATTGTTCCAGCATGAGTGGGTTAATGCGGTATACCCCGCCTTCCAGCGGCTGGCTGTGGCCGCCGCGGGTCACGACGGCGTCCAGCTCCGCCACGGCGATGCCATGGCGCTGCAGGCAGTCCTCCACGGCGCGCAGCCGGTATTCGTACTGATCCCAGATTGTGGCGAAGGTCTTGATCTCCTCCGCCTTATGGATCAGGTTTTCCTTTACAACGCAGGTTTCATTTTCGTAGTAGGCAAACTTGGTTGAGGTAGAACCCAGATTGATGGCGGCAATGCGGTAAGTTTTCATACGGCGCCTCGCTTCCGGTCAAAAATCGGATTAGGGGGTCGGTGCGCGCCATACGGCGCGCGTCGGGGCGGCCGAGGGAGGCCGGAGCCCGCCGCGTGTTGTGCCGCAGCGCGGGAAAAAATCGGCGCATCGGCCGCAACCACAGAACGTCGCGCGTACGCAGCGGTGCCAAAGCTCCGCAGGGGTTGCAACGCGCCCGCCGCACACGGGGAGAAACACCGAGCGACAAGGGCAAACGCGGTTGGGTCGATGCGCCGGCAGCCTGCTCAGCGTTCCGCTTCCTGCACCAGTTTGGTAAATTCGGTACGAATTTCCGCTTCCACGGCGTCCAGCATTTCCGTGGGCACGCCCTTAAACCGACGTTGCAGGCGGAAGTACTCGGCTACGGGCTTGAGTTCCTTGGGCTTCTGGTTCAGGGTCAGCTTGCCGTTTTCGTACTCGTACAGCACCCATGCGCCGGTTTGCACCGCCAGTCGGCTGATCTGGATGGACAGCCCGGGCTCGAAGCCCCAGCCGGTCGGGCAAGGGGTATGGATGTGCAACAGCGAAGGGCCGTCCGTATCCTTGGCCTTCTGCACCTTTTTACGCAGGTCGGGGATGTTGGCCACACTGGCCGACGCGCAGTAGGGGATGTTGTGCGCCATGGCAATGCGCAGCAGGTTCTTGCGCCCCGTCGGCTTGCCGCCGGGGGTGGTGGTGGTCCACGCCGCGAGCGGGGTGGAGCTGCTGCCCTGAATGCCGGTGTTCATGTAGGCTTCGTTGTCGTAACAGATGTAGAGCACCTTGTCGCCGCGCTCCATCATGCCGGAAAGGGATTGCAGGCCGATATCCACCGTGCCGCCGTCTCCGGCAAAGCCTAGCACCGTGGTGTGGGTGTTGCCCTGCACCTCGTACCCCGCCTTGATACCCGCCGCGTAGGCGGCAGTGTTTTCCAGATTGCCCTGAAAGGCAGATACCCGCATGCCGGTTTCCTTGCCGAAACCGCAAAACAGCGCGGAGCAACCCGGCGGAATGACCACCGTCACATCCTCGCCCAGTATGCTGAGGACATTGCGCAGGATCAGTTCCATCCCGCAGCCGGCGCAGGCGCTTACGCCGTGGGCAATATAATCATCCGCCTCCGTCATCAGCCGGATCATACGCACACCTGCCTTACCTTCAAAGCTTCGTCGGTGCGGCAGTCAATCCACACCGGCGCGTCAAACGTAGTTCCCTGTTCGGCCAGAATATCGGCAAACACCTTTTCCAGCGTGCCGGTGTGCACGTCGCGGCCCGCGAGGCCCGCGATGTAGCCCTTCACCTGCGGCGTGCCGGTCAGGGCGGAGCGTACCTCCAGCCAGGTCGGCGTGCCCTGCGCGCCAAAGCCGTTGGTGCGGTCCAGCACCGCCACCTTGGGGATCGAGCCGATCACCTGCCGCAGCATTTCCACCGGGAAGGGCCGGAAGCACGTAATTTTCACCGCGCCAACCTTCTGCCCCTTGGCGCGCAGCGCATCCACCACATACTTGGCGGTGCCGGACATGCTGCCCAGCGTCACGATCACTGCCTCGGCATCCTCGGTGCGGTAGCCTTCCACGGCGGCCTTGGCACGGCCGAACTTCGCCGCAAAATCGGCGAACACCTCGGCCATCACCTGTTTGGAGGTTTCAAACGCCAGCGCCTGCTGGTACTTCATCTCTGTCACTTCGCCGGAGGAGGTCAGGTTGTCGATCACCACCGGGTTCTTAGGGTCGAGCACATAGTTTTTGGGCGTGTACGCGCCCAGGAACGCGTCTACCTGCTCCTGCTCGGGCAAATTCACCTTCTGCATCGAGTGGGAAAGGAAGAACCCGTCCAGGCAGACCATCGCGGGGGTTTGCACGCGGGCGTCCTCGGCGATGCGGTAGGCGCACAGCATGGTATCGTACACATCCTGCACGTTTTCGCAGTAGAACTGCAGCCAGCCGCTGTCCCGTTCGGCCATCGAATCCTGATGGTCGCACCACAGGCTCCAGGGGGAGGCGATGGAGCGGTTTACAATCGGCATCACGATGGGCACGCGGCAGCCGGATGCCACACACACGACCTCGTGCATCAGCGCCAGGCCGTTGGAGGCGGTGGCCGTGGCGGCGCGCACGCCGGTCAGCTGCGCGCCAATGGCGCAGCTCATAGCGCTGTGCTCCGATTCCACACGGATGTAGCGTGCGTTCAGCTCGCCGCTGTCCACAATTTCGGACAGCTTTTCGGAAATCGAGCTTTGCGGCGTGATGGGATAGGCGGAGATGACCTGCACGCGCGCCATTTTCATGGCTTCCACAGCGGCGGCGTTACCGTCCAGCATTTTGTAATGGGCCATTATTTCGCGCCCCCTTCCTTAACCATGGTGATGCACTGCTTGGGGCAGACGTTGGCGCAGATGCCACACCCCTTGCAGTAATCCCAAAGGAACGTCACGCAGGCTTCCTGATCCTTATGGATGGTAATCACGTTGGTAGGGCAGTACATCCGGCATGTGCCGCAGCGGATGCAGGCGGCAAAATTCACGTCCGGGCGTTCCAGCCGCCAGCTGCCGGTATTGGCCGAGGTAAACTCCAAGGCGCAGGGCCCCAGGTAGGCTTCAGAGGCGTTTGGTTTGTTCATAGGCTTTTCTGGCTGCGTTTGCATTCATTTCACCCGCCTTTTTCCCGAAAAATTCGATCAGCGCCGCTTCCAGCGATTCGATACGCACCACGCCGGTGTGCGCCAGCGCGCCCAGCATCGACCCGTTGGGGATGCCGCGGCCAATGGTATCCAACGCCACCTGCGTGCCGTCCACATACCAGACTTCGCGGAAGCCGAACCGCTCGGCATACATCTGCGCTACCGCAGGGTCGGCGGTGTTGAGCACCAGCACGGTGCCATCGTGCTTGCCGGCGCCCACATCCACGTGTTTGTCGATCATGACCTGATCCAGCACCAGCACGATGTCCGGTTCATACACATAGCAGTTGAGCTGAATGGGGGCCTGATCGACCATCACATCGGTATACACGGGCGCGCCGCGGCGCTCGTGGCCATAAGCCGGAATGGTGACGGCGTGCTGATCCTCATGGATGGACACCGCGGTGGAAAGCACCTTGGCGGCCGTCACCACACCCTGCCCGCCCAGCCCGTAAAATTTCAGGCGTTGCACAGTAGAAGTCACTCCTTATTTCACATTGAGTTTGCTAAGGCACCATGAACATAATTAGCTGCGGCACATAGGTAATCAGCATCAGTGAGGCGATCAGCGCAAACAGCACCCAGCCCACTTTTTTGGAAAGCGCCTGTATGCTGGTTTCGCCGATACGTGCCGTGGTGAAAAGGCATACGCCGAAGGGCGGCGTCAGCAGCCCGATGGCGGTATTGACCGTAATCATGATGCCGAAATGCACCAGATTCATCCCGATCTGGTTAATTACAGGCAGCAGCAGCGGCACCATGATAATCAGAATCGCGCTGGTTTCCATAAACGTGCCCGCAATCAGCAGAATTACGTTGATGATGAGCAGCAGCACCACCGGATCGCTGGTAATGCGCAGCAGGCTTTCCACAATCGTCTGCGGAATCCGTTCATAGGTGAGCACGTACGCGAACAGGCTCGCGTTGGCGATGATGAACATGATGCTGACTGCCGTCTTGGCCGAACGCAGGAAAATCTGCGGCAGGTCGGACCATTTCATATCCTTGTACACGAAGATGCCCACCGCGATGGCGTACACCACCGCGACCACCGCCGATTCGGTGGGGGTGAAGATGCCGCCAAACACGCCGCCGATCAGGATCAGCGGGGTGATGATCGCCCAGATGGCGTCCTTGAGGGCGGCACGGCGTTCCTTCTTGATTACCGTTCTGTCCTCACTGATCTCCTCGCCCTTGTACCCATGGCGTTTGCTGATGATGTAGGAGGTCAGGATCAGCGCAAGGCCCATCAGGAGCCCCGCGGGGATGCCCGCCAGATACAGGTCGGAGATGGAAGTGCCCGTGAGCACCCCATACACCACAAAGGAAATGCTCGGCGGGATCACCACGCCGATGGGGCTTGCCGCCGCAATGACCGAGCAGGAAAAGTTCCGGTCGTACCCTTTGGCAACCATCGCCGGGATCATGATGCTGCCGATGGCGGCCGCCGTCGCCACACCGCTGCCGGAGATGGCCGCAAAGAACATGCAGCCCACGATGGCGATGGTCGCAAGCCCGCCCGTGCGACGGCCCAGATAGGCGTTGGCCAGGCGAACCAGCCGTTTGGCGATGCCGCCGGTGTTCATCAGGTCGCCCGCCAGCACAAAGAAGGGAATCGCCAGCAGCGCCACGGAGTTAACCCCCGCAAACAGCTTCTGGATCGCCACCATTTCTTTCATGCCGGAGGTGAAAATATACAGCAGGGATGCGCCGCCGATGGTAATGCTGACCGGTACGCCCAGCAGCAGCATCACGCCCGCGGCCACGAAGAACAAAATCACCAGCGGGCTCATGCGGCTTCACCTTCCTTTGTCAGTTTGGCGGGGGCGGTAAACAGCAGCACGCTCTTTACCAGCAGGTAAATAAACATCAGGGCCATGGAGACCGGTATCACGGCATAAATCCAGTCCATGGTAATTTGCATGTTGGGGGTTTTCTGCTTGCCCACGATGGCCAGCGTGGTGTAGCCAATTTTCGCCACCAGCGCGCTGTACACAAGGCAAAGGATGTATTGCACCAGTTTCAGGATTTTACGCGGGATGCCCTTGAGCAGATCGTCCAGGATTGTGACGCTGATATGCCCATCCTGGCTGGCAAGCACGGCGCTGCCGATAAAGATCATATAGATCATCAGAAAACGGGACAGTTCTTCCGTCCAGGCAAAGCCGGTGGCAAACACATAGCGCAGCACCACTTGCATGAACATGACCACGACCATCACCATCAGCGATGCGATCATCACGGTTTCCAAAGCCTTGGCAACCTTGCCAAGGACGCGGTTGAGCGTTTGCATGCGGGAGCCTCCTTTCGCATTCCATGGGGTTGGGGCCGGGCTTGCCGCGGCGCTGCGCGGCGGGCGGCGATATCCGCCCGCCGCATGCCTTCGGTTCGCTTATTTGCAGGCTTCGATGGCCAGCAGATATTTATCCCCATAGGTGGAGGTGAACCAGTCGCGTACGGACGTAACCTTGGAGCGCAGTTCCTCACGGTCGCACTCGTTATACTGGATGCCCGCATCCTGCAGCTTCTGGATGTAGGAGTTGATGATGTCCACCTGCGCCTGGGAGGTGGAAATTGCCGTCTCCATCGCACAGTCGGTCAGGATCTGGCGCAGATCGTCGGGGAGGCTGTCCAGCACGGCGGGGTTGGTCATCATGGTGGCGAAGGCAAAAATGTGCTCGGTGGCGGAGAGGTACTTCTGCACTTCGTACACACGCTCGTCATACAGGGTGCGGTAGTCCAGCTCAATCGCCTCGATGGTGCCCTGCTGCAGCGCGGTAAACACCTCGCCCCAGGACATGGCGCTCACCGTCGCGCCCAGCGCTTCGAAGGTCTTAATGTAGATGGGGCTCTCGATCACGCGCATCTTGAGGCCCGCAAAATCGGCGGACGTCTGGATGGGGTGGCGGGAGTTGGTGGTGCTGCGGAAGCCGCGGGCCAGCATGCCCAGCCCCACCAGACCATCGGCCGCGCCCTCGTTCATCAGTTCCTTGCAGGCGTCGGACTGGATAAACTTAAGCACATGATCCCAGCTGTCAAACAGGAAGGGGAAGTCCAGCGCCATGAAGGCGGGCACAAAGTTGGCGATGGGCGACGAGGTGATGATGCCCAGATCGAGGTTGCCAAACTGAATGCTTTCCAGCAGTTCCCGATCGTAGCCCAGCTGACCGGCGGGGTAGATTTCGATCTTGAGTCGGCCGTTGCTGCGGGTTTCCACCGCTTCTTTAAAAGCCAGCGCATACTGGTGGTAGTTTCCGGTCTCCGGGTTGATGTGCCCCAGCTTGAGCACGATCGGCTCTTCGGCGACGGCCGCGCCCATGGGCAGCGACGTCAGGGTCAGGATCATGCACAGGGTCAGCACGAGGGACAGAATTCGCCTGGTCATCGGATATTCCCCTTTCTTGTTCCGCTATGCGATACACGTTTCCGCATAGCGGTTTTTCTGGGTTGATTATAACATAGCTGATCTGGTTTGTGAATCCCCTTTTTAGACTTTCCGAAACTTTTCTTTGCGTGATTCATCCCCGCGCCCTGCTTGCGTTACGGCCCCGCGCGTGATACACTGTGGCATACGCCTCGGGCGTTCGCCCAGGGAGAGGAGAACATTCGGAATGGCACCTATAGATGTGAACCCCGAGCGCCGCAACGACAACCTTCTGCAATCGGTAGACCACGCCTTGCAGATGCTCGAGGTATTGAGCGTAAACCCCTCCATCGGCGTCGGAGATGCCGCAAAGCTCATGGGCATCGGAAAGAGCACGGCCTTCAGGCTGCTGAGCACGCTGGAATCCAGAGGGTTTGTGAAGAAGGACGAAAACGCCAAGTATCGCCTGAGCCTGAAAATCGCCTATCTGGGATCGCTGGTGCTGAACACCTTCGACATCGCGCGTGTGGCGCATCCGGAGTTGGAGTCGCTGAGCCTGTCCATCGGCGAAACGGTGCATCTCGTGGTACTGGACGATCGCCAGCAAGCCTGTTTTATTGATAAGGTCATTTGCCCAACTACCTCGTTTCGGATGGAATCGACCATCGGCGCGCAAAAATCCGCCTATTCCACAGCCACGGGCAAAGTGCTGCTGGCTTATCGGGACCCCTCTTTTCAGGCACAGTACGCGCAGAGCACCGCCATGCGCCGCTATACCGCCAAGACCCTCACAAGCCCGGAAGCGCTGCTGAACGATCTGCACGCCATCCGGGAGCGCGGCTATGGTTTTGATGAAGAAGAAAGCGAGCAGGGGCTCTTTTGCGTGGCCGCGCCGGTATTCGATTACACGGGTGCGGCGGTGGCCGCCATCAGCGCCTCCGGCCCCAGCGAGCGGATGCAGCAGAAGCTGAACACCGTGCTCACGCAGTTGCAGGATACCTGCCGCCGGGTTTCCGCCGAACTGCGCTGATCCACAGTGCGTTCCGCCCCCGCAGCCAACCGCTGCCGGGGGCTTTTTGCTTGTCCCCGATCAATTGCAGCGTATGGGGTTTCTTGACATTCCCCCCGAATATGCTATACTCATTCCAAAGTTAGTACTTTCTAAGCCATGAAACGGGTAAGGGAACCCGACTCGAAAGCTAAACGCCAACCACAGGCAGGCAGAACCGCGCGTAACCGCGACATGGCATGTGTGACAGTATCGGCCGGTTATGCTTATCCTTCAGACAATCCGTACCCTGATCGGCAAATCTCACTGCAGGAAGGGATGCATATGGGTCTGAAACGGGTATGTATCCGGATGACTGTTGTACTTCTCGTCCTCTTTTGTCTGTATGGGCTATCGGCGCTTTTCATGCCGGAGCCGCTTACGGAAAGCCTGGCCGTACTTGCCCTTCTACTGGCATCCGCCTATCTGTTTCAGGTGTACCGCATATTGCCAGAAGCGATCGACACCCGCTATTCCTATATTCTGCTGGCAGCCTCCTGCCTGATCTGGGCCGGCGGGCAGGTGCAATCCCTCCTGATTGTATTGCAAAAAGGCCATCAGGCACACACGGCCATTCCGGAATACACGTTTTTACTGGTGAACATGCTGCTCGCCGGCGCTTTTGTGGTGGTATGGCACTCTCTGTTTACGCGGCGCAATTTTGTGCAGCTATTGGTGGATAATCTGACAATCCTGATCCTGTCGCTGCTATTCTTATGGCAGATATTCTTCCGGAAAGATGCCTCCAGCATTGCGCGGCTTGCTACCGGCAATACGACCGACCTGATGACCCTGATCTTGGATTTGCTGGTTTGCATGGGTGTTTTTCAATGGATCGTATCGGTGCGTTCCGGCCAGATGGCCCCCTCCATCCTGCTGCTGACGGTCAGCGCCAACGGGTTTGCGCTGCTGAGTATCTTACAGCTGTACATGAAATTGTGGAACTATCCTCTCCCTACGTCGTTGTTGGACGTGCTGAGCGTGGCTACTTTTACCGGCATGGCAATCGGCGGGTTGGGGCGTCTGTGTGCGAGCGGAGCCCCTCAGCCGCTGGCCAAAATCAGTAATGTGGGCCTTCGCGGGCGCTGGCCCGTACTGCTGATCTTCCCTGCCTCAATTTTTATGCTGTTTCTCCTCAACTTTACCCCCACCACGCAAACCCCGCTGGATTACAGTTGGTCGCTGCTGCTGATCTTCCTGCACTGGCTCATCTCCCGCTACATTCAACTTTCCATTGAAAATGAGCGCCTGCTGGCGTTGGAAAAACAGAACACCGCCACATTGGAGCAGCGCGTGGCGGAGCAGGTCAAGGCGCTCACCCGGCTGACCCAGGAAGACAGCCTGACCTCCTTATGGAACCGGCATAGCTTTATACAGGCCCTGGAACAGGCGATGGATGAAGAAGAGCCGCTTTCCCTCCTGTTGGTGGATGTCGATCGGTTCAAGATCATCAACAGCAGTTATGGCCCCGTAGCGGGCGACGAGGTTCTGCGGGAAGTCGCGCGCCGCCTGAAGGAATGGAATGCGGGCCGCGGTTTGCTGGCGCGCATGGGTGCGGATGATTTTGCCGTGCTTTACCGCGAACCTTTAAGTTCCGCGCAGCTTACCAACCTCTGTTCGGAGCTGATGGCGCGCTTTCAGACGCCCTATAAGCTGGGCAATAACCAGTTTGAACTCTCCGTCAGCATTGGCGCCTTCGAGCAAACCGAGCCGACGCACAGTTCAGGGCAGTTGCTGCAAAGCGCTGAGAGCGCGCTGCAACAGGCCCGTTCACAAGGGTATGGGCGGTTTCAGATTTTTGATCCCCTGACCAACCGTGATTTGACCAACGGTTCGCGTATCGAGCTGATGCTCAGCAAACCGGGCGTGGAGGCAGAGTTCCAGCTTTACTACCAGCCCCAGTTTGCGTTGCCCGGTCTGGAACTGGTCGGGGCGGAATCGCTGCTGCGCTGGCGCAGTGCCGAGCACGGGTTTATCGCGCCGGGGTACTTCATTCCCCTGGCGGAAAAAAGCGGGATGATCGTCCAGATCGGCACCTGGGTGCTGCGGGAAGCGTTTCTGCAAAGCGTCCAATGGCGCCATACGCATTTAAAGCCGCTCAAGCTGGGCGTGAACGTATCTCCGCTCCAGTTGGACCAGCCCGGTTTTCTGGATACGGTGCGTACCCTGCTTGCCGAAACCGGCGCCGATCCCGCCGCGTTGGATATCGAGATCACCGAGACGGTCATGATCCGCAACACCGGCGAAATGCAGGCGGTTTTTACCGCGTTGCGGGAGATGGGGTTCTCCATCTCCGTTGATGATTTCGGCTCGGGTTATGCCTCGCTGGGATACCTGAGCAAATTCCCCTTCGACCGCATCAAGTTGGATAAGTCCCTGATCGACAGCCTGCTAAGCCCCGTGGCCAGCGGCGCGCTGGTGGTCAAGTCCATTCTGGATATGTCCAGGACACTCGGCATCCGCACCATTGCCGAAGGGGTGGAAAAGCAGGAGCAGATGGACCTGCTGGTTTCGATGGGCTGCGACCAGCTGCAGGGCTATCTGGCGGGGCGGCCCGTGCCCGCCGGTGAGTTCCGCCGCCTGTTTATCGAAGACAGCCGCAACCGGTAAAAATCCGATATTGACAGCCACGCGGCGCAAATTTATAATGGAAACAAATACAGGCAGCCGCCTCCCGTACCGCGGCATTGCCAGAAGGTGGATCGTTCATGAAAGCGATTATTCTCTATTATTCTTTGTCCGGCCACACAAAAAAAGCCGCGGAAAAACTGGCGCGTTCGCAAAACGCCGAGGTTGTAGAAATCAAAACGGTAAAGCCTGTCAGCAAGCTGCGTGCCTTTTTGGTGGAATGCCCGCGCGCGATGATGCGCAAACCCGCCGCCATCCAGCCTGTTGCGCAGGATTTGAAGAGCTATGACCTCATTACCCTCATGGGCCCCGTATGGGCATCGCACCCCGCGCCCGCGTTCAACGCGGCGATTGAGCTGCTGCCCAAAGGCAAGAACGTGCAGCTGATTCTGGTGTCGGCTGGCGGCGCGGGCGCAACGCACCGCTCCGAGCAGGCGACCCGCGCGTTGGTCAAGCAGCGCGGCTGCTCGGTGGTGGCCTATAAAGACGTAAAGCAGTCCGTCTGAGAGCGGATGTAGCATTGCATGCACAGGGGCGGCCGGCGGAAGACATACGTCTTCCCCGCCGCCCTTTTGGTTTCAGCAATGGGGATGGATGGGTATCCATTAAAAGAGAAAACGGAGCGCTACCGTAAACCCGCGCTCCGCAGGAGGGAACCAGTATGGCGGAAATTTATCTGGCAGGCGGCTGCTTTTGGGGCATGGAAAAGTATATCGGCGGTATTCGCGGCGTAGAGAGCACGGAGGTTGGCTACGCCAACGGCCGCACCGCGAACCCCACCTATGAAGACGTTTGCCACCACGATACCGGCCACGCCGAAACCGTGCGCGTCCGTTATAATCCTGTGCAGTTGCCGCTGCGCTTCCTGCTGGATTTGTACTTTAGCGCCATTGACCCCGTATCGGTCAATCGACAGGGGGGCGATCAAGGCACGCAATACCGCACCGGAATCTACTACACCGACCCCGCCGACCGTCCGGCCATTGATCAGGCGCTGGCCGCGTTGCAGGCCGGGCTCACCAAACCGGTTGCCGTGGAGGTGCTTCCCCTCGACCAGTTTTACCCAGCCGAAGCTTACCACCAGAAATATCTGGACCATCACCCCGGCGGGTACTGCCACATCAGCCCCGCCAAGATGCAGCAGGCGGCACGCGCCGTGGTAAACCCCGCCGCCTATGCGGCGCCCGATCCGCAGGCGCTGCGCGCATCCCTGACGCCGGAGCAGTTTGAGGTAACCCAGCACAGCGCGACCGAGGCCCCGTTCCATAACGCGTTTTTTGCGCAGTTTACCCCCGGCCTGTATGTGGATGTGACCACCGGCGAGCCGCTGTTTTCTTCCTCCGATAAGTTTGAATCCGGCTGCGGCTGGCCCAGCTTTGCCAAACCGATCGACCCAAACGTACTCAGGGAGCGCAATGACGCTTCACTGGGCCGTGTGCGCACCGAGGTGCGCAGCCGGGTGGGCGACGCGCATCTCGGCCATGTGTTTGAGGATGGCCCCCGCGCGCGCGGCGGCCTGCGTTACTGTATCAACAGCGCCTCCCTGCGCTTTGTGCCGCGGGACCAGATGGCCGCGCAAGGGTATGCTGATCTGCTCCCGCTGGTAGAGGATCAACCCGACGCAAAATAACCATCGATCAAGCACAGCCCATGCCTGCGCCTCTGGTACGGTAGGCCGCCCGCACGTTCCGCAGCGCGACGCAAAAACGCTTTGCTTCACACAGCTGCGCTGTGTGCGAGCCGCGCATCCCGGCTTGCTCCTTTCAATCAAGAGTATGCACTGAACAGACCGCCGTTCCGTATGCAACCCGAAACGGAAGTAACTCTGCGGCTTTTTGGTTCTCTGTGTTTTATTTCCCATTTTTTGTGTTATGCTGATAGAAGCAAATCCCACAGCAAACCGTCAGACAGGAGGGCTACGCAATGGAATTCCGAGCTACCTTGCTGCAGGCCAGCGGCGACGATGTGCTACGCTGGTTTGCCTCCGGCGCACAGGAAGTGTCGGCGCACCGCACCTATCTGAATCAGATCAACGTCTTTCCCGTAGCGGACGGCGATACGGGCTCCAACCTGTCGGCTACCCTGCGCGCCATGGCCGAGAAGCCCACGCCCAACCGATCGTTTGCGGGCATGCTCCAGTCCATTTCCCGTTCCGGATTGGAAAACGCGCGCGGCAACTCCGGCGTGATTTTCGCCGCCTATGTGGACGGCCTTGCCCGGGAAAGCAGCCCCTATGAGCGCGTAGGCGCGGGAGAGTTCGCGGGCATCGCGCAGCGGGCGGTACGGCACCTTTACCGGGCCGTGGAGCAGCCGCAGGAGGGTACGCTGATGAGCGTCATCCGCGACTGGGCCGAATCCCTGCAGCGTAACGCCGAGCGTTTTTCCGGCTTTCCGGAACTGTTTGCCGCCGCGTACGCCGCAGCGCACGAGTCCCTCGAAAAAACAAAGGAACAGCTGGCCGTATTGCGCCGCTACCGGGTGGTCGATTCCGGCGCGGCAGGGTTCGTGCGTTTTCTGGAGGGAATTAACCGGGTGTTCAGCGAGGATCATACAACCGCGTCCATCCCGGACGCGCCCGCGCCTGAAATCCTGCCGGATTTGGAAACCACGCTTTACCGCTACTGCACCGAGGCTTCGGTGGAGTTGCGTACCCCCGACCCTTCGCCGGAGGCCATCGCCGCACTGCGCGCACGGCTTTCCCCTTTGGGCGATTCCCTGATCCTGACCCCCTACGGCTCCCGGCTGAAACTGCACCTGCACACCGACCACCCCGACCGCGTGATGGAAATCCTGGAGGCGGAAGGGCAGATTCTCGAACAGAAAGCGGACGATCTGCAACTGCAGACCGCGCTGCGGGCGCGCCCGCGCGGCGGCATCGGCCTGCTGACCGACTCCATTGCCGACCTCCCGGACGCGTTTCTGCGGGAGAACCACATCTCCGTGTTGCCCATGGGGGTGCTGGTGCGCGGCACCGCCTATCTGGACAAGGTCACGCTCTCGCTGCGCCGCCTGTTTTCGGAAATGGATCGCCCGGACGACTACCCCACCAGCAGCCAGCCCGAGCCCGCCCGGATTCAAGCCTTGCTGCGAGAGCGGCTGGAAGCGTTCGATTCGCTGATTGTGCTGAGCGTTGCCGAGCCGCTGAGCGGCACCTATCGGGCGCTGGTGCAGGCGGCCGCGGCTTTGGAAACCCCGGAGCATCGCATCACGGTCATCAACACCCGCCAGAACTCCGGGGCGCAGGGGCTGCTGGTGCGGCACGCGGCCCTCCTGTTAAAAGAGGGGCGCACACACGACGAAATCGTCGCCGCGGTGGAGGCGCGCCTTGCCCATACGCATATCTATGTTTGCCTCAACACACTGGCCTATGCCGTACGGGGCGGGCGCGTACCCAATACCGTCGGCAAACTGGGGATACTGGTGGGCCTGCGCCCCATCATGACGCTGGATGCGCGGGGCCACGGTGCCGCGTTTGGCGCCGCTTTCAGCCAGAAAGGGCTCACGCGCCGCATCCTGCGGCTGGTCAAAACAACCATGCGGCGCACCGGAATCGAAGCTTACGCCCTCGTACACGGCGCTAACCCCGCGCTGGCGGAAACGTACCGCGAGCAACTTGTCCGCCTGACCCGGCAGGAACCGGTATTTATCACGGAAATTTCTTCGGCGGTTGCCCTGCACGCCGGGCCGGGCACGGTGGCCGTCTGCCTGATTGAAAAAGAGAGGTGAGCGTATGGTCTCGGCAGCAATCCTGATCATTGGTTACTTTACGGTATTGTTCCTCCTTGGCACCGCGCGGCGCAACAACGGTGTGGTGGATATCGGCTGGGGCTTCGGCTTTGTGCTCGTATCCTTGGCCATGCTTTGGCTCCGCCCGCCAATCACGCCGCTGCGCATCCTGATGACCGCGCTCGTTACCGCCTGGGGGCTGCGGCTCTTTGTGCACATCCTGCGGCGCAATCACGGCAAACCGGAGGATTTCCGGTATGCCAACTTCCGAAAATCCTGGGGCCGGTACGCGGTGCCGCGCGCGTTTGTGCAGATATATCTGTTGCAGGCCTTGCTGCTCACGCTGATCGCGCTGCCCATGATCCTTGCGGATGCGCGCACCGCGCAGGTGCAGCCTGCGCTGTTGCTGGCCGGGCTTCTGGTGTTCCTGATCGGCTTTTCCTTTGAAGTGATTGGCGATGCGCAACTGGCCGCCTTCCTGCGCGATCCCGCGCATCGGGGCCGGTTGATGACCGTTGGCCTGTGGCGTTATACCCGCCACCCCAACTATTTCGGCGAAGCTACGCTCTGGTGGGGCATTTTCCTGCTTGCGCTCAGCGGCGGGGTTCCGGCGTGGGCTGTTATCAGCCCGATCACGATCACGCTGCTGCTGCTGTTTGTATCCGGCGTGCCGATGCTTGAAAAGTCCATGAAAGACCGCCCCGGCTATGCGGAATACGCACGGCAAACCTCCATTTTCATCCCCTGGTTTCCGAAAAAAACCCATCCGGATAAGGAGGCATAGACATGAATTACTCCCTGCACTGGTCGGACCTGCGCAATTACCTGATCCTGTTGGCCATTTTCCTGTTGATCGACCTTGTATGGCTGATGGGCATCGCCAAACGCCTGTATGCGGATAAGCTGGGCTACCTGATGGCCCCCAAGCCGAACCTCCTGGCGGCTTTGCTGTTCTACCTGCTGTTTATTGTGGGCTTGCAGGTGTTTGTGGTGCAGCCGGCTCTGCTGTCCGGCAGCTGGAAAGCCGCGCTTTTGCCCGGGCTGCTGTTCGGGCTGGTCACCTATGCCACGTATGATCTGACCAACCTCGCCACCGTGAAGGATTGGCCTGTGCTGATCACGGTGCTGGACCTGCTTTGGGGCAGCTTTGTAAGCGGCGTGACCTCGCTGGTTGGCTTCTGGCTGATCCGGCTTCTGCCCTGAGGGGAATCACACCCCCTTCCCCCGGCTCACGGGTGATGCGACCCCGCAGACGCACGTTGTGCGCGTTTGCGGGGCCGCATTCGCGTTGCCGGGATGCGGATACGGCAGGTCCTCTCAGCTTTGAAGGAAAACTGTGCCGATTATGCATTCCGTGGTAAAGCGCTGCCGTCTTAGCGGTACAGCGCAGGAACCTTTTCGTCGCGCTCCGTTCCGCTTTCCCTAATCACACCCGCGTTGAGCCGCCTTCTCCTGCATCCGGGCTTGTAAAACTGCGGATTTGAACCGTACTTCGAAAGCGTTTGCATTGGTTTGCCTAGGTTTTTCGTGTGGAATTGCACTTTTATTGTTTTATCGGCCTTTCCGGCCCAGAATGAATTGACAGAACCCCTTTCCTTCACTACAATAATCATAAAGCAATGGAGCTGGGTTTGATACTTGATGTACTACTCCTTCATTGCTTTTTTGTACACCCGCCTGGCAACGCCCCGGCAAACCCACACTAAAGGAGGTTCTATCGCATGAAACGGAAGGTCTCATTCCTCACCGCGCTCGTACTGGTCCTCTCGGCGCTGCTTGTGCCCGCGATGGCCAATGCCGCCGAAGCCGTTAAAATCGGCGTCATCGCTCCCATGAGCGGCAGCCTCGCCACCTACGGCGAATCCACCACCAACGGCATCAAACTGGCCATCGACGAAATCAATCAGGCCGGTGGCGTACTGGACGGCCGTCCTCTCGAAGTGATTGCCTACATGGACGATAAGGGCGATTCCACCGAGGGTGCCAACTCCTTCAACAAGCTGGTTGCCGACGGCGCCAAAGCCATCATCGGCTCCGTAACCTCCGGTGTGACCGCCGGTCTGGCCACTCTGGCCGACTCCGAAGGCATGCTGCTGCTGACCGCCACCTCCACGGCCGATACCGTGACCGACGGCGTCAAGGGCGTATTCCGTGCTTGCTTCCGCGACAGCTTCCAGGGCGAAATCGCCGCCAAACTGGCCGCCAAGCTCGGCGTCAAGAAGGTTGGCATCCTCTACGCGTCCGGGGATACCTACTCCGCAGGTCTGTACGAAGCCTTCAAGGCTGCCGCCGCTACCCAGGGTTTGGAAATCGTGGCTACGGAGAGCTCCTCCAGCACCACCGATACCGACTACACCGCGCAGCTAACCAACATCGTCGCCTCCGGCGCCGAGCTGATTTACGCGCCCTACTACTATGATTCCATCGGCCCCTACATCGTCCCGCAGGCTCGCGCCGCCGGCTTCACCGGTTACTTCGCGGGTGCGGACGGCTGGGACGGCACCCAGAACACCATGGTGGAGGATAAGAGCCTCTACAATAAGTGCTTCTTCACCAACCACTATGCGCCCGACGATCCTTCCGATCTGGTGCAGGGCTTTGTGAAAAAGTACACCGAGACCTTCGGCGCCGAGAGCCTGACCGCGCTGGCCGCCCTGGGCTATGATGCCGCCTACATGCTTAAGGACGCCATCAACGCCGCCGGCACCGACGATACCGCCGCTGTGATCGACGCGATGTACGGCATCTCCTTCTCCGGCGTAACCGGCACCTTCACGCTGGACGATACCGGCACCCCGCAGAAGGCCGCGCCTGTGATCGAATACGTGGACGGCGTTGCCAAGTTCTACGCCTACGTGTAACGAACGCAAACCGAAACGCGAATAGAGATGAGCCTCGTTTCTATCCGCCGAAGGACAACAGGGGGCGGACGAAAGTCCGCCCCGTATTGTCTTTTCTCCACAGTGGGAGGGCAGAGCCTCACAGGGGCTTGAAATTGCGCATATCTATACCCTTATGGTATAGTTGACATAACATCCGCCGGCCGGCGCGCGGGCAAACCGCCCGCGCGTTACTGGGACAGGCCGCAAGCAACGGAAGGGAGATGTCTGACATGGATGGGCTAGCCCTGTTTATCCAGCAGATCATCAACGGACTGCGCGTGGGCAGCGTGTATGCCTTGATCGCGCTCGGGTATACGATGGTATACGGCATTATTCGGTTAATCAATTTCGCCCACGGAGATTTTATTATGGTGGGCGCCTACGCGCTGTTCTTTACCATTCCGCTCATGGTGGCCGCCGGGATGCCCGCGTGGCTGTCCGTGTTTATAGCGATTCTGGTGTGCGCCATCACCGGCGTGCTGGTGGAAAAACTGGCTTACAGCCCCGTGCGTGCGCGCGGCAACAACATGTCGGCGCTGATTACAGCTATCGCCATGAGCCTGTTTTTGGAAAATCTGGCGCAGACGCTGTTCGGCGCCTCCCCCAAACAGGTAAAAACGATTTTCGATCTGCCCATGCTGCTGGGTGTAAGCGGCAACACCATCCTGACAATCGTGATCGGCGTGGTCGTAATGATCGGCCTTTCGGTGTTTGTCAAATACACCCGTCCGGGGCAGGCCATGCTGGCGGTTTC
Source organism: Candidatus Limiplasma sp. (assembly GCA_963666755.2). GTDB lineage: Bacteria > Bacillota > Clostridia > Christensenellales > Aristaeellaceae > CAXXOK01. The sequence continues at coordinate 858,213 of CAXXGW010000009.1, read as the reverse complement.
TGAAGATAAGAATGCCGCGCTGCTGATGGGCATCAACGTCAACCGCACCATCACGCTCACGTTTGCCATCGGCTCCGGGCTGGCGGCCGTCGCCTCGCTCATGTATGTGGCGCAGTACAATCAGGTAACCAACATGATGGGCTCCATGCTCGGTTTGAAGGCTTTCGTCGCCGCCGTACTGGGCGGCATCGGCATCATCCCGGGCGCGATGCTCGGCGGGCTGGTGATCGGCATTGTGGAGAGCCTTTCCAAGGCCTATATCGCCCCCTTGACCGGCGGGCTGATTACCTCCGCCTTTTCCGACGCGATTGTGTTCAGCATCCTGATTATCGTGCTGTTGGTTAAGCCCGCCGGTATCCTTGGCAAGAATACCGGAGAGAAAGTGTAGGTGCTGCGATATGCTGGCTAAAAAAGACCGCACGAAAAGGCTGTGGATCACGCTTGCCGGTGTGGCGCTGCTGGCGCTGCTCGTTTGGGTGGCGGACCTCGCAGGTCTGATGGATAACTACATCCGCGGCATCTTTATCCAATGCTGTTTTGCCATTATCATGGCGACGTCGCTTAACCTGGTGATGGGCTACCTGGGGCAGATTGCGCTGGGGCATGCCGGATTCATGGCGGTGGGCGCCTATACCTCGGCGCTGGTCACCAAGGCCATCGGTCTGGGGATCAAAGCCGGAACCATCGCCCCCATCCCCCCGCTGGCGCAGTTCTTTATCGGCATGCTGTGCGGCGCGCTGATGGCAGCGCTCTTCGGTCTGCTGGTGGGCATCCCCGCGCTGCGCCTGCGCGGAGACTATCTGGCTATTATCACGCTTGGGTTCGGCGAGATTATCCGCGTTGTGATCCAGAACCTGCCGTTTGCCGGGGGCAAGGGCCTTGCCAACGGTCAGGCCGGGCAGGCGCTGATCGGCATCATGCGCATGAACGATCTTTACATTCTGCTGCTGGTTACAGCCGTCTGTGTGGCGGCGATGATTGCCTTCGTCCGCTCCAAGTTCGGGCGCGCGATTATCGCCATCCGCGAGGATGATATCGCCTCCAGCTGCGCGGGCCTCAATATCACGTTTTACAAGGTGCTCACCTTTACGTTCTCAGCCTTCTTTGCAGGCGTGGCGGGCGCGATTTACGCGCACCGCGGCCTGGGCACATTACAGCACAGCGACTTCACCTTCCTGAAAAGCACGGAGTACGTGATCATGGTGGTCGTCGGCGGCATGGGCTCCATGACGGGCTCAGTGTTTACCGCGGTGCTGCTGTCGGTCATCCCGGAGGTGCTGCGCGCCTTCTCCTCCTACCGCATGCTGATCTACTCGATCATCCTCGTGCTGATGATGATCTTCCGCCCCACCGGCCTGTTCGGCAATTACGAGGTCTCCCTGTACCAGTTGCTGACCCGACGCAGGCATAAGCGCGGTAGTCCTGACCAAAGCGTTGCGAAAGGAGAGTCCTGACCATGCCTGAATCCATTTTGCGCGCGAAAAATCTGGGCATCGCCTTTGGCGGCCTGAAGGCCGTAAACAATTTTGATATCGACATCCGCGAGGGCGAACTGGTCGGCCTGATCGGCCCCAACGGCGCGGGCAAGACGACCGTATTTAACCTGCTGACCGGCGTTTACAAACCCACGGAAGGCACCTTCTACCTGCGCGACCAACTGATGAACGGTAAAAAAACCCATGATATCGTCGCCGCAGGCATCGCGCGCACGTTTCAGAACATCCGCCTGTTCAAAAAGATGACGGTCATGGAAAACGTGCTGATCGCCTTCACCAAGGACATCCGCTACGGCTTGCCCGGCAGCATTTTCCGCACCGCGGGCTTCTGGAAAGAGGAAGCGGACATCCGCGAAAAGGCCATGGAACTGCTGAGCGTTTTTAACCTGCAGGACAAGGCGGACTGGAACGCCGGCAACCTGCCCTACGGGCAGCAACGCAAGCTGGAAATCGCCCGCGCGCTGGCCACCAACGCCAAAATGCTGCTGCTGGACGAGCCCGCCGCCGGGATGAACCCCACCGAAACCGCAGAGCTGCTGGAGTGCATCAACACCATCCGCCGCAAGTTCTCCATCTCTATTTTGCTGATCGAACACGACATGAGCCTTGTCATGAATATCTGCGAGCGCATCATCGTGATCGACTACGGCGAGATTATCGCCAAAGGCCTGCCGGAGGAGATTTCCCACGACCCGAAGGTCATTGCGGCCTACTTGGGCGAATAGGAGGGGTTGCAATGCTGAAAATCAAAGACTTGCACGTGCATTACGGCGCGATTCACGCCATCAAGGGCATTTCGCTGGAAGTGAACGACGGCGAGATCGTATCCCTGATCGGCGCCAACGGGGCCGGGAAAACCACCATTCTGCATACCATCTCCGGGCTGGTGAAAGCCACCTCCGGCGAGATTCATTACAACCAGACCAACCTGCGCACCACCCCGCCCAACCGGATTATTGAGTTGGGCATGGCGCACGTACCGGAGGGCCGCCACGTGTTCAGCCGTATGACGGTGCTGGAGAACCTGCGCATGGGCGCCTACTCGCTGCACGATGCGGAGCAGGTCAAAGAGAACATCGAAATGGTGTTTAAGAGCTTCCCGCGCCTCAAGGAGCGTTCCAAGCAGGTGGCGGGCACCCTTTCCGGCGGCGAGCAGCAAATGCTGGCAACCGGCCGGGCGCTGATGGCCAACCCGAAAATCCTCCTGATGGACGAGCCTTCGATGGGCCTTTCCCCCATCCTGGTCAAGGAAATCTTCCGCATTATCGAAACCCTGCACGAGAAGGGGATCACCATTCTGTTGGTGGAGCAGAACGCCAAAGTGGCGCTCTCCATCTCCAGCCGGGCGTATGTGCTCGAAACCGGCGTTATCGCCATGTCCGGCAAGGCGTCGGACCTGATGGAGGACGACCGCGTGCGCAAGGCCTATCTGGGCGTGTAACTTTCCTAAATTTTCCTGTCCAGTTTCTAGAGTCCGTTGGTTTTCCAACGGACTTTTTTCATTACTTTTTTGTATAATCAGAACGTAGAAACCAAAACCCCATGTAAGAAAGCAACCCCATGGAAACCCACGAATCGGGAGGTGTCAACCATGTTGGAACAGGTTTTCCCCCTCTCCACCGAAAGCGGCGTGGAGCGGGTCGTCCAAAACGAGGCATTGCATTACATTCACATGGTGTTTGCCGAAGGCGAGGGCCTGCCGGAGCATCTGAGCAACAGCACCCTCTACATGACGGTGGTGCGCGGGCAGCTGTCCATCCGCCTAGCGGATCAGCCGGTGCACGTCTACCCCGCCGGAACACTTCTGCAAATCGCGGTGCAGATACGCATGCTGGTGCGCAACCTGCATGCGGAAACCCTGGAACTGCTCGTCATCAAAGCGCCGCCGCCTGCCGTCTGAAAGGACGGCGCCCCCTAACCCCGTGCCTAAAGAAGGAGGATGTCCAATGTCGATGTTCTGCTACCAATGTCAGGAAACCGCCGGAGGTAAAGTCTGCACCTTGCGCGGCGTATGCGGCAAGGATGAAACCGTCGCAAAGCTGCAGGATTTACTGGTGTATGTGCTCAAGGGGATCGCCCAGCGCGTAGTCGCCGCCAAAATCGATGCCACCGCGCTCGACACGCTGAACGGCGAGGTGCTGCGCAGCCTGTTCATGACCATCACGAACGCCAACTTCGACGCGGCCGCGTTTGAAGGGCAGGTCGAGCGGATGCTTTCCCTGCGTAACGCGCTACCCATCCCCGCCGCACCGCTGCATGACGCCGCCACCTTTACCGTACAGGGACGCGAGGCTATGCTCGCCAAAGCGGAAGCTGTCGGCGTGCTGGCGACTACCGATGAGGATGTGCGCTCCCTGCGGGAAATGATCACCTACGGCCTGAAGGGCATGGCCGCTTACGCGGAGCATGCACGCAACCTGGGCCATAAGGATGCAACGATCAGCGCTTTCCTGTACGAAGCACTGGCCGCCCTGCTGGACGATACACTGGATGCGGGCGCGCTGGTGGCGCTTACGCTGCGCACCGGGGAATATGGCGTTAAGGCCATGGCGCTGTTGGATGGGGCGAATACCTCCCGCTTCGGCAAACCGGAAATCACGCATGTAGCCATCGGGGTGCGCAACAATCCGGCCATCCTGATTTCCGGGCATGACCTGACCGATCTGGAACAGCTGCTGGAGCAGACGCAGGGCAACGGTGTGGATGTGTACACCCACAGCGAAATGCTGCCCGCGCATTACTACCCCGCCTTCAAGCGTTACCCGCACTTTGCGGGCAACTACGGCAACGCCTGGTGGAAACAGCTGACGGAGTTTGAAACCTTCCACGGGCCCATCCTGTTCACTACCAACTGCATTGTACCGCCCCGCAGCGAGGAGGTGCGCGCGCGCATCTTCACCACCGGCGCGTCGGGCTTTCCCGGCTGCACCCACATCGAGACCGACGCGAAGGGTCACAAGGATTTCTCCGCGCTGATCGCGTTAGCCAAGACCCTTCCCCCGCCCGAGGAGATTGAAACCGGCGAAATTATCGGCGGCTTCGCCCACGACCAGGTGCTTGCGCTATCCGATGCCATTGTCGAAGCGGTGAAAAGCGGCGCGATTCGCAAGTTCTTCGTTATGGCGGGCTGTGACGGCCGCATGAAGAGCCGCGAATATTACACGGAGTTCGCCCGCAAACTGCCGCCGGATACTGTGATCCTGACCGCCGGGTGCGCCAAGTACCGCTACAACAAGCTGCCGCTGGGCACGATCAACGGCATTCCCCGCGTGCTGGATGCCGGGCAGTGCAACGATTCGTACTCGCTGGCGGTCATTGCTCTCAAGCTCAAGGAGGTATTCGGGCTTGCGGATATCAACGAGCTGCCCATTGCCTTCAACATTGCGTGGTACGAGCAGAAGGCGGTCATTGTGCTCCTTGCGCTGCTCTCCCTCGGGGTGCGCAACATCCACCTGGGCCCGACATTGCCGGGGTTCCTGTCCCCGCACGTAGCGCAGGTGCTGGTGGAAAAGTTCGGCATTGCCGGCATTGGTACCCCGGATGATGATCTGGCCCTGTTCCTGAACGCTTGAAGTTAAAGGAGGAAGCCCCATGAAAGCATCGATTGACCGTAGTGGCTGCATCGGTTGCGGCCTTTGCACGGAAACCTGCCCCTCTGTATTCCGCATGGCAGATGATGGTCTGGCTGAAGTTACTGTCGAAACCGTGCCCCCCGCCGACGAAGCGGCGGCGCAGGAGGCCGCGGACGGCTGCCCCGTAAACGTCATCACTGTAGAATAGCCCAGAAACGCCCCTCCCGTGTATCACGGGAGGGGCGTTTTTTACAGGCGGATACCATGCGCAGCCGTTCCCACCCACTGCCGGAACTGCAACATCGCCGGTGTTCGATTAAACAGTCGCTAGATTTCGCCAGTTCCGCGCAGCCAACGCAAGCATTGCCTTACAGGCAGGCTTCAGGCTGTTAGACAACCCCGGTAAACTGCTGCTGTCAATCGCCCCATAGCACCTGTGTCGCTGTTCACTCACTTGTGCTTTCGTTTGCGACATCAGGCTTGGGGTCGTCCTCAGGACTCAATAGAATTTTACCCTTGGAACCGGACAGAGGACTTCACCCCTTGACCCACCTTTTTTAACAGTCTGCGCAAGATACTCCACCGCCACGGCATTCCGTGGTATAATCCGTGCAAGCGGATTCGATACCCCCGGCGAATCCCCATTTCCGAAGGGAGGCCCTGCCCTTGAACCCTGTAAGCCTTGTACAGCACGCGATGCTTGCCTACTATGCCGGGGACGCGCGGCGTATCCAGCATTTTCTGAAAGTCTACGCGTATGCCAAAGCCATTGGCGAATTGGAATCGCTCGACGCAGGCACCCAGTTCTGCCTGGAAATCGCTGCTCTGACCCACGATATTGGCATCCGTAACAGCGAGCGCCTGTACGGAAGCGCTTCCGGCACTTACCAGCAGCAGGAGGGCCCGCCGGAAGCGCGGCAGCTACTTGCGAAATTGGGCATTAACCCTGCCGTGACGGAGCGCGTCTGCTGGCTGATTGCGCACCACCACACCTACCGGGATATTCAGGGGCTGGATTATCAAATCCTGGTGGAGGCAGATTTTCTGGTCAATCTTGTGGAAGACGGGCTGGACGCCGCTACCGCACGCCATACCGACGAAACGCTGTTTAAAACACAGACAGGCAAATTCTTCCTATCGTGTCTTTACCCCTCCGCATCGGAGTGACCGTTTGTAACCGCTTTTACAATATATCTCTTTGCAGTTTCTGGGAAAGATGTTATAATACGGTTACAGACCTATCGGCGTTCACCTGATTCAAACCAGCAGGAGGGATTCCCATGCGTAAACGGGCGTTATCCATTCTCTTTGCGATTGTTCTGGTTGCGACCCTGATGCCGGCCGTGCAGGCACTGGCTTCAACCACCATGTACGTGGATACCAGCAACGGTAAATCCCTGAACGTACGCGATTACCCCTCGAAAGACGGCAACGTAATCTACACTCTGCCCTACGGCGCCGAAGTAACCATTGACGAGGGCTTTGTCGGCAGCACCTGGGCGCATGTAGAACTCAGCGGCGGCGACGGCTACTGCATGTACCGTTACCTGTCCAGCTCGAAGCCCGGCCCCAAGCCCAAACCGACGAAAACCGCCACGCCCACGCAGTCCAGCAGCCTGTACGACAATTTTAGCCGTTGCGATTACAGCGCGACGGTGCGCCCCTCCTCTCCGGGCGGCTATGTGCACCTGCGCTGGGCGCCCAGCAAGAAGCAGCCGGTACAGCAGGATTACTATAACGGGAGCACGTTGCACGTGATTGCCCAAAACGGCGTCTGGTGCCAGGTTTACGATGAGGATGACCAGGTAGCCGGCTTCATGATGGCGGAATTCCTGGTTGCCAAGAACTAACCGGCACCAAAGCAAATTGGAGGTGTACATAATGAAAAAACTGATTGCCCTTCTGCTGGCGCTTTGCATGCTCACCTTCGTTACCTTCGCCGCGGCGGAACCCGTCAAGCTGACCGAAAACGCAAGCGGGTTTGACCTGACCATGGAGCTACCCGATAACGCCACGGTGCGCGTCGAAACCTTTGACGACGTCCCCTACACCTTCATCTCCTTTGCGGATGCGACGCTGCCGAAAATCTACCTGAGCGTCGCCGCCACTGAGGAGTACGATGTGGCCTCCATCGCGGATTTGTCCAAGGACGATCTGGAAGCCCTTTTTACCACCGTGAGCGCCGATATGGACGACCCCAGCTATGAGATGCGCAAAACCGACAACGGCTACGATTACATGCTGGTGAACGACAACTCCGAAACCGACAGCGCCATGCTGCTGTTGCTGTATCAGGGGTACTTCATCCAGATGACCGTGTGGAACGATCAGTACGCCGTGCTGGGCGATGACGACATCACCGCCGCCGAGCTGCTCATTAACACGCTCACCATCGTGCCCGTTGCCTGAAGCCGCGCTTCGGCGCAGGGTTGCAGCATTTTACGGCGCCGTGCTGATGGGATGCAAGCAATCTGATTGTAAGGTAAGCGAACGCCGCCGACATTCTGTCGGCGGCGTTCGCTTAGTCCGTTGACAAACTTATAAAGACGCTGAGGTACAGCCTGCTCAAAAAGGTTCAGATGCGCGAAGCCAAACCGGATGAGGGCGGGAGCGTACACAGACGTACGTGACCGCCTTTATCCGGAGCCGGCGACAAAGCAGATGGGCTTTTTTCAGCAGGCTGAGCGAACGCCGCCGACATTCTGTCGGCGGCGTTCGCTTTGCGTATGAATCGCTTGCAAGAAAAGCGTCCTGTCTGAAGCGAAACCGAAGTGTCCATCAGTGAGTCTGCATGGCGCGGAGAGCGTGCTCCAAACTCCTATGCAACTCCAAAATCCGCTGCGCGCACGTTTGCAGCCTTGCCGCGTCCATGATGCCGTTTGCCGGTGCCCTGTCTGCAAGGCTACAGCAAGCAACCGCCTCTGTTGCCATGGCACTGGTGGCAAGGTGCGCTTACTGTCCGCTCGGGGAGGCTTATTCGGGCTTCGTCGGCGCTTCCGCCCCGTCAGGGTGTACCGCATACCCAGGCTTTGCGCTTAAGCCGTCCTGGCGGCGCACGTTTTCACGGTTCTTGCCCACATAGGTCTGGTACAAATCCTCGGCGGAAATTCCGGCCTCAATGCACATGCTCACCAAAAAATGCAGCAGGTCGGTAATCTCCTCCCGGATCTGCTCCTCATGCAGCGGATGCGGGTTCTTCCACCATTTAAAATTGACTTCTTCCAGCAGTTCGGCCAACTCGCTGACCATCGCCAGCGTCTGCTTTTGCAGCCATTGCTCCATGGGCACATCCTGCAGGTTGCGCTCCCGTTTCAGCTTGTCCTGAAACTGCTGTTGCAGCGCAAAAATCTGTTCCAGCTTATCCATGCAGCTCGCCCCCGATCCGCTTTAGGTAACGTTCCGCCTTCTTGCCTACCACCGCGGCGCTGGGCTCGGCAGTCAGGGTCTGGTGCGCCACGCGTAGCACATCCTCCATGGTAATGGCTTCAATTTTGTGCAGTGTTTCCTCCGCAGGGAGCAACCGGTCGAGCAGCAGCATGCTGCGTCCCAGCGACTGCATCCGCCCGGACGAGCTTTCCAGCCCCAGCACAAAGCCGCTGCGCAGCTGCGCTTTGGCGCTGCGGAACTCCGGTTCCGTCAGCCCGCCCTGCAGAAGCTTCTTGAGTTCGAGCTGGATTTCGGCAATCACCTTTTCGCCATTCTCCGGCGAGGTTCCGGCATACACGGTAAAGCTGCCCAGCCCCGGGTAGCTGGTCGGGTAGGTGTAAACGGAATAAGCCATGCCCAGCTCTTCCCGGATACGCTGGAACAGGCGGCTGCTCATCCCGCCGCCGACGGCGTTATTAAGCGCCGAAAGGGCGTACAGATCATCCGACCCCAGTGCCACGCCCGGATATCCAAGCGAAATCTGGAGCTGCTCGGTATCCTTTTCCCGGGCCATGCGCCCGCTGCACAGGCGCTGCGGTTCCTGCTCGGTCGCCGGTGCCGCCTCGTTGGGGAAATCGGCAAAAAACTTCTCCACCAACGCCAGAAACGCATCCCAGTCATAATGCCCGGCAATAGCGAGCACCGCGTTTTGCGGGTGGTAATGCCTGCGCCAGTAGCGCAGCAAATCCTCACGTGTATAATTACGGATGAGCGCCGCCGAACCCAGGATCGGGCGGCGCAGCGACCCTTCAAACTGGGCCTCGCTCAGCACGTCGTTCACCAGGTCCTCCGGCGTGTCTTCCACCATGGCGATCTCTTCCAGCACTACGCCGCGTTCCTTTTGCAGCTCGCCGTCGTCAAAGCTGGGGCGCAGCGCCAGATCGCCCAGAATATCCACCGCCAGCGGCAGATCCTCGTCGATCACCTTCGCGTAAAAACAGGTACAATCCTTACTGGTAAACGCGTTCAGCTGCCCGCCGACCGCGTCCATTTCTTCGGCAATGTCGCGCGCGCTGCGGTTTGCGGTGCCTTTGAACACCATGTGCTCAATAAAGTGCGAAAGCCCGTTTTCCTCGGGCCGCTCATTCATCGAACCAACTTTAATCCAGCAGCCAACCGTGCAGCTGCGCACATGCGTAAGCGGCTCCCCGACAATGCGCAGGCCGTTTGGCAGCGTATGCTGATCGAACATTCTGTTTCCCTTCCCCCTGCTTTGCAATTGGCGCTGTGCGCCCATAAAAAACGCCGCCGCAGGTGCGCACCCGCCCGTATGCCCGATATGCGAGCACTGCGTGCGGAGCGGGGCAAGCCCCGCCGTTTGCGCCTGCGGCGGCGATGGTTGGTTAGTTCCTGTCGTTGCCACCCGGGCGGCCGTCACGGCGCGGCGGGCGGCGGCGATCCATTCCGCCACGGTCGGCGCTGCCGGTGTTGGAGGCGTACACCATGTCGTTGCGGATCAGGTTGATGCGGCCCTGCGAGTCGATCTCGTTAACCTTAACCTCGATCTCATCGCCGATGTTCATCACATCTTCGACCTTTTCCACGCGGTGGTCGGCCATCTTGCTGATGTGCAGCATGCCGTCCTTGCCGCCGGTCAGCTCGATAAAGGCGCCAAAGTTCATGATGCGCACCACTTTGCCAAGGTACACATCGCCGACTTCCACATCCTTGGCGATGCCCTCAATGATCTTGCGGGCCTTCGCGGCGGCGGCTTCGTCCGGCGTGGCAATGTACACGCGGCCGTCATCCTCGATGTCGATCTTCACGCCGGTTTCGGCGATGATCTTGTTAATCATCTTGCCGCCCGGGCCGATGACTTCGCGGATTTTCTCCGGGTTGATGGTGAAGCGGATGATCTTGGGCGAGTACTTGCTCAGGTGCTCACGCGGCTTGGCAAGTGTCTCCAGCATGATCTTGAGGATGTGCAGGCGACCGATCTTCGCCTGGCCTAGCGCCCGCTCCAGAATCACGCGGTCAATGCCCGCAATCTTGATATCCATCTGGATGGCGGTAATGCCCTTGACCGTGCCCGCGACCTTGAAGTCCATATCGCCCAGGAAATCTTCCAGGCCCTGGATATCGGTTAGCACGGCAATCTTATCGGATTTAGTATCCTTGATCAGGCCCATGGCCACGCCGGCCACCGGTGCCTTGATCGGCACACCGGCATCCATCATGCTCAGGGTGCTGCCGCACACGGAAGCCATCGAGCTGGAACCGTTGCTGCCCAGGATTTCGCTCACGAGCCGCAGCGCGTAGGGGAACTCATCCTCGCCGGGCACCACAGGCAGCAGCGCACGCTCCGCCAGCGCGCCGTGGCCGATTTCGCGGCGGCCGGGGCTCTTCATGCGGCCCGCTTCGCCGGTGGCGTAGGGCGGCATGTTGTAATGGTGCATGTAGCGCTTGAAATCTTCCGTGCCCAGGCCGTCCAGCATCTGCACGTCGCTCATCGAGCCCAGGGTGGTCACCGTCAGGGCCTGCGTTTCGCCGCGGGTAAAGATGGCGCTGCCGTGGGTACGCGGCAGCACGCCAACTTCGCACCAGATGGGGCGTACGTCGGTCAGGCCGCGGCCGTCGGGGCGGATGTTCTGATCCAGAATCTTACGGCGCATGATTTCCTTGTTCAGGTAATACAGCGCGTCGGAAACCTCGCCCAGCCGACCCGCAAACGTTTCGGCAAAGTGCTCGAGCGTTTCCTTCTTGACCTGCTCCTCGCGCTCCTGACGCTCGGCGCGCACTTCCGTGTCAAACGTCCAAACGCAGCGGTCATACGCAAACGCGCGCACCGCATCCTGCACGTCGGCGCCGGTCGTTACCAGCGTAACCTCACTCTTGGCCTTGCCAATTTCCTTGGCAATTCCGTCGATGAAGGCGACGATGCGCTTGATCTCTTCATGCCCGAACAGGATCGCGCCCAGCATCTCATCCTCGGACACTTCGTTGGCACCGGCTTCCACCATCAGCACCGCATCGGCCGTGCCGCTTACGAACACGTGCATCGTGCTCTTCTCGCGCTGGGCTTCATCGGGGTTGATGACATACTTGCCGTCCACACAGCCCACCACGACGGTGCCGGTGGGGCCGTTCCACGGAATATTGCTGACCGCCATCGCCGCGGAAGAACCGATCATCGCGGGCACTTCGGGCGGGATATCCTTATCCACGGACAGCACCGTCGCCACAACCTGCACATCGTTGCGCATGCCCTTGGGGAACAGCGGGCGCAGCGGGCGGTCGATCAGGCGGCAGGTCAGGGTCGCTTTCTCAGTGGGGCGGCCCTCACGCTTGATAAACCCGCCGGGGATTTTACCCACAGAGTATTGTTTTTCTTCAAAGTCGACCGACAGGGGGAAGAAATCCACACCCTCGCGGGCGGTTTCGCTCATGGTGGCGTTCACCATCACAACCGTATCGCCGTAGCGCACGAACGCAGAGCCCGCCGCCTGCTGGCAGTATTTGCCGAATTCAATGGTCAGCTGGCGCCCCGCCAACTCGGTAGAATAAGCCTTGTAATCCATTCCCTACTCCTCTTCTCTGCGCACGGGCCTCGTTGCCCGCCGCAACATCCATCCGCCGCGCATGGCGCGGCCGCTTCCTGTGCGGAGCGATTCCCGCACTTTGCAAAACAGCCGCGCTTCGGCAGGATCAGGCCAGCCCGAACCCGCCGACTGCGCGGTTGTGTGTTGCCAACGTTTACTTCCTCAAGCCCAGTTGCGCGATCAGTGTACGGTAGCTTTCGATATTGGTCTTCTTCAGGTAATCCAGCAGACCGCGGCGTTTACCGACCATCAGCAGCAGGCCCCGGCGGCTGTGGTGATCCTTTTTATTGGTCTGCAGGTGCTCGTTGAGGTGGTTGATGCGCTCGGTGAGCAGCGCGATCTGCACTTCGGGGGAACCCGTGTCGCCCTCATGGCGGGCATACTGTTGAATGATTCCGGACTTTTCCATCGTGTTTGCCTCCTTAGACTGGGTACGCATTCCTGCGCCCCGTGGTAATCGCCGCCCGCATAGTCCGCCGTTGGCGTTCGAACGTCTGCGCGGACGGTTCACCTGTGCATAAGCACAGCTTTAATTATACCATGGCTAAACCGGCTTGTAAACGGCAAGTTGAAAGTTTACTGCGCCCCGGCAGGCTCCAATCAGCGTTCTGCGGCACCGAGGTAACACAGGGTTACCGTTTCGGTCTGCGGTCCGTTTTGGGGAATCCGGTACACCGCATGGGCGCTGTCCGTTGCCAGCACCGTAGCGGGATAGGCTTTTCCCTCCGCCTGCACCAGCGCGCGGTAGCGCCCGGCAGGCAGCAACGCCTTGCCGTCCGGTTCCGCCAGCAGGCGCAGAGTCTGCCCCCTGCGCGCCTGCACCGTAAACGAGCGCGTGTAGCAGCGCCCCAGCAGGAGGCGCGCGCCCCGCGCATCGCCGCGTTCCAGATGCTCCCGGATCACCGTGGCGCTAACCACCTGATCCAAATGGCGGATGGCTGGCACCACATAGGTTTCAAAGCCGAGCGCCTGCCCCAGTGTGCGTAACCACGCGGGCGTGCCGACACCGTCCGCGCCAAAGGTGTAATTAAAGCCCACCACCACCGCTTTGGGGTGCCACTGCCGCACCAGACGGCCAACAAACTCCTCGGGCGGCATAGTGCGCATCGTCTGCGTAAAGGGGGGCGCAAAGTAAATATCCACACCCAACCCGGCAATCAGCCGGGCGCGCTCCGCGGGCGTTGTGAGCAGCGGCGGACAGCGATCCGGCGTAATCAGCTGTAAAGGATGTTCGGCAAAGGTCTGCACCACTAAAGGTACGCCATAACGGTCGGCCACGGCGCGCGCCTTGCGCAAAAGCACCTGATGCCCGAGGTGCACCCCGTCAAACATGCCGAGCGCCACCACGGATGCTTCGGTTTGGATTCGGCCGTCGGTATTGATCTGCATGTGTTCCACTCCATGATTGTAATAAACTGTTTCCTGTGCTGTGCCGTGCGTATGCAAAGAGGTTCAAGCCTCCTCCAGCCAGGTGCGCTGGTAGAGCAGTTCCCCTTCCCGGCTGCCAATGGCCAGCAGGATGCCATTGCCCCGCAGCTGTACGGGCTGACCCTCCGCAAACGTCGTGGCTCCGGGCACCGCCCGCACAGGCAATGGGATGCCGTTGCGCAGGTTTTTTAGCAACGTCGGCGGCACATCCAGCACCGGCAAGTGCGTGAGCGCCGTTTCCATCCCCGCGAAGCAGGACGTCAGCGTTCCGCCTTCGGCTGCCGCCTGCAGTTCCTCCAGTGTATACGCCTGTTCCAATGTAAACGGGCCGCTGCGGGTGCGCAGCAGAAAGCGCATGTGCGCCGGGCAGCCGACCGCGCGCCCCAAATCCTGACAAAGGGTGCGCACATAAAAACCTTTGGAGCAGCGGACTTCGAGCCGCGCACCCTGCCGGGGCATCAGCCCCAAAAACGTCAGGGCATGCACCGTAACCGGCCGCGGCTCCAGGGCAACCGCCTCGCCGCGCCGGGCCAGCTCATACAGCCGCCGCCCGTCGCGTTTTAAGGCGCTGAACATTGGCGGCGTTTGCAGCAGCGCGCCGGTGAGCGTTGGCAGCGCGGCACGGATGGCCGCCTCGTCAGGGTAAGCGTTCCCTTCAGCCGTTACCGTGCCCTGCGCATCCTGCGTATCGGTTTCAGTGCCGAACGCAACCTCGGCAACATACGCTTTTTCCTTGTCCTGTAAATAATCAAACAGCCGAGCCGCCTTGCCCACCATCAGGGGCAGTACGCCCGCCGCTTCGGGGTCCAGCGTGCCCGCGTGGCCCACCTTGGTGCCCCCCAGCAACCAGCGCACGCGCCCCACCACCTGGGAGGAGGTCATGCCCGGCGGTTTCAGTACATTCAAAAAGCCACAGCAGGGCTCAGCCCCCGGCAGAGGATGCGTCACGCCTGGCCGCCTCCCACATACGCTTCCTGCAGCGCGGTTTCAATCGCCAGCAGCGCCTTATCCATCGGGCCGGGCACGGTGCAGCCGGCCGCCAGCTGGTGCCCGCCGCCGCCAAGCCGCTCAGCCACGCCGTCCACCCGGTACGGGGTTAGGGCGCGTAAGCTGCACTTGATGGTTCCTTCTTCGGTTTCGCGGGCAAAATACGCAATCTTGACCCCTTCGGCATCGATGGCATAATCCACCACGCCGTCGGCATGCTCGCCCGTAGCCCCCGCTTCGCGGAAGGCTTCGATCGACAGGTGCATGCCCGCGATCTCACCACCGCACAGGTAGCGCATGGTGGGCAGCGCCTTGCCCAGCAGGGCGATGTGCGCCTTGTCCTTGCAGCGGAACAGCAGCCGCGCATAATTGGCAATCGGCAGTCCTGCTTCCAATAGCCGTGCCATCATCTGGAACGCTTCCGCCGTCACGTTTTTATACACGAAGTTCCCAGTGTCGGTCGAAAGCCCGGTGTACAGGCAGACAGCCTCTTCGCGTTGCAGTGGCAGGCCGAACGCCTCGAACAGACGATGTACCAGCACCGCCGTCGCGGAGGCGAGCGGGTCGATCACGTTCAGCTGCGCAAAGCCCGGGTTGGTCGGGTGGTGGTCAATCTGCGCGGTTACCGAAGCCTGCCGGAACATCTCCGCAGCGCGGCCGAGGCGTTCCTCATCCCCCGCATCCACGGAAATCGCCAGCGAACCGGCGCCGGGGTGCAGCACAGCTACCGCCTCATCGTATGAACGAACGCAGTAAATATCCGGCAGGAAGGACAGGTTGCGGGGCGGTACGCCGTCCAGCACTACAGTTACCTGCTTTTTAAGCCGCACCAGCAGCATCTTGAGGGCAAGGGTGCTGCCAATGGTATCGCCGTCCGGCGAAACGTGAGGAAAGAGCAAGATGCTGCCCGCGTTTTGAATCGCGGACAGCAGCTCGTTAAATTGATAGCGTTCACTGGGGATCGTCGTCATGGGGTTCCACCTCCGGTTGCACCTGTTTGAGCACGCTGGCGATGTGTACGCCGTATTCAATGTTATGATCCAGCGTAAAGAGCATTTCCGGCGCATAGCGGATAATCATCCGTTTGCCCAGCTCATGCCGCACAAACCCTGCGGCTCTTTTCAGCGCCGCCAGCAGCGGGGCACGGTCGGCCTCTTCCAGCACGCTTACGTAGATTTTCGCATAACGCAGGTCGCGCGTCACTTCCGCGCGCGTCACGCTGTAGGTGCCGCGAATCCGCGGGTCGTGGAGTTGCTCGCGGATGATCGCGTCCACTTCCCGGCGGACCTCCTCGCTGATGCGATCGATGCGTTGATAGCTCAATGAAACTCTCCTTGCAAGGGCGGTTTACCCTTAGCGTTCGATCTGCTCCATCACGAAGCATTCCACGGTGTCGCCTTCCTTGATGTCGTTGTACCCCTCGAGGCTGGCGCCGCACTCGTACCCCTGCGCCACTTCCTTGGCATCGTCTTTGAAGCGCTTCAGGGAGGAAAGCTTGCCCTCGAACACCACCACGTTGTCGCGCAGGAGGCGAACCTGGGCGTTGCGCTGCAGTTTGCCGTCGGTCACGTAGCAGCCGGCCACGGTGCCCGCGCCGGTGATGCGGAACACGTTGCGCACCTCGGCATGGCCCAGCAGGGTTTCCTTGAACTCGGGCGCGAGCAGGCCCTTCATGGCCTTCTCCACATCCTCGATGGCCTGATAAATAATGCGGTAGAGGCGGATATCCACACCCTCGCGATCCGCCACATCACGGGCATTGTTGTCCGGGCGGATGTTGAAGCCGATGATGATCGCGCCAAACGCGTTGGCCAGGTTCACATCGTCCTTATTGATGGCGCCGACCGCGCTGTGCAGCACGCGCACCTTGACCTGATCGTTGCTGAGCTTCTCCAGCGCCTGCTTGACAGCCTCGACAGAGCCCTGCACGTCCGCCTTGATAATCAGGTTGAGCGTGACCACCTTGCCCTGGTCGATCTGGCTGAACAGGTTATCCAGCGATACCTTGGCAACCGAGGAGGCGACGCGCGCCACTTTGAGCTTGTCGCGGCGCTCTTCCACCACCTGGCGACCCAAATGGTCGTCGGATACGGCCATCAGATCGTCGCCCGCGCTGGGCACTTCGGAGAAACCAGCCACTTCCACCGGGATGGACGGGCCCGCGCTTTCCACGCGCTCGCCCTTGTCGCTGACCATGGCGCGCACGCGGCCACTTGCCAGACCGACGACGATGTTATCGCCCACATGCAGCGTGCCGTTTTGCACCAGCACCGTAGCCACGGGGCCGCGGGCCTTGTCCAGCTTGGCCTCGATGATGACGCCCTTGGCCATGCGGTTGGGATTGGCGCGCAGTTGCAGGATATCCGCCTGCAGCAGGATCATTTCCAGCAGATTGTCCACCCCATCGCCGGTCGTGGCGCTGACGGGCACCATGATGGTGTCGCCGCCCCACTCCTCGGGCACGAGGTTGTAAGCCGTCAAATCCTGCTTGACGCGATCGGGATCGGCGTTGGCCTTGTCCATCTTGTTGATGGCAATGATTATCGGCACTTCCGCCGCCTTGGCGTGGTTGATGGATTCAATGGTCTGGGGCATAACGCCGTCGTCTGCGGCAACGACCAGCACCGCAATGTCGGTGGCCTGCGTGCCGCGGGCGCGCATGGCGGTGAAGGCCTCATGGCCCGGCGTATCCAGGAAGGTAATCGCCCGGCCATCCAAGTCCACCGTGTAGGCGCCGATGTGCTGGGTGATGCCGCCGGCCTCGCCCGCCGTGACATGCGTATGGCGGATGTAGTCCAGCAGCGATGTCTTGCCGTGATCGACGTGGCCCATGATGGTGATCACCGGGGGACGGACTTCCAACTCTTCCTCGGCATCCTCTACATCGGTCTCGGTCAGCGCGTCCTCGGCGGTCTTGGCCAGATTCATTTCCAGCTCGACGCCGAATTCGGTGCACACAAGGCCGGCCGTATCAAAGTCCAGCTCGCTGTTGATGTTGGCCATCACGCCCAGCAGGAGCAGCTTTTTGAGAATATCACCGGCGGGTTTGCCGATACGCTCGGTCAGTTCCTTCACCGTGATGGTTTCGGCGGTCATATAAGCTTTTTCGATGCGGATCGGTGCCATCATCTGCTGGGCGCTGGGCCGCTTGGCGCGCGCACGGCGGCCGCCGCGCACCACATCGTCCTCGCCGTTGCGGAAGCTTTCCCGCGCCATCTGCTTACGATTCTTCGCCACGCGTTCCGGGTCATGCTGGCGTTCGTAGATCTTCTTGTTGGGATCATAATTGCTGACGCGCTCTTTCTCCATGACGGGCGTCAGATCCGCGCCCTTTGCAGGACGAGGCCCACCCATCGGACGGCCGGGGCCGCCGGCAGGGCGACCAAAACCGGCACCACCGGGGCGTGGGCCACCGGCAGGGCGGCCATAGCCACTCTGCTGCGCGCCACCTTGCGCGCCTACCGGACGGCCGAATGGGCCGCGCGGTGCGCCGGGGCGGGCAAATCCGCTGCTCTGCGCGGCCGGATTGGCAGGACGGCCGTACGGGCCCTGCGGGTTCGCCGGGCGGCCATACGGAGCCTGCGGCGTCATTCCCGGCGCCGCCGGGTTGGCGGGACGGCCATATGGGCCCTGCGGATTGGCAGGACGGCCATACGGGCCTTGCGGGTTGGCGGGGCGGCCATAGGGGCCCTGCGGATTCATTCCAGGCGCCGCCGCACCGACCGGACGGCCATACGGGCCGCGGGGGCCGACAGGCTGCGCGGGGCGAGGCTGTAGCGGGCGAGGTGCGCCGGGAGCCGCCTGTGCGGGTTGCATCGGCTGCGCGGGCGCAGCCGGTGTGGCTACGGAAGCCGCAGGCTGCACCGCGGGGCGCGTTACAGGCGCGGCTGGGCGCATGGGCCTTGCCGCTGTGGGCTGTGCGTTTTGCGCAGCCGGGCGGGCGGGCGCGGCGGTTACCGCCGGGGTTGCCGATGCATCCGGCTTGGCTTCGTCGCCGGTTGCCTTAACTTCTTCCACTTTCGCGGCGGGTGCTGCTTCAGCCGGTTTCACGGCTGCGGCTTCCTGCGCCTTGGGCGATTCGGCCACAGGCGTTTGCACCGGCGTGGGCGCGGTTGCCGCCTGCACGGGTTCCTTGGGCGCAGGGGTAGCCGCTTCGGCAGACTGTACCGCCTCGCGCACGGCTTCCGCCTTGGGCGCGGTTGCCGCTGCCGGAATCTCCTCATCCGCGTCGGGCATGGTATAGGCCTTGGTATGCTGCTGAGCCAGACGCTGTTGCTCGGCCTGCTTTTCCTCGGCGCGCCGCTGTTCCTCCTCGCGGGTATACTGGGTTTCGAACTTACGCAAAGTCTGCACAAGTTCGTCCGCACCCTTACGGACACTGGCGACGCTTTCCATCACGGTTTCCGCGTCCTTCAGGAGATCCTTGGTGGCATCCTTGAGTTTCGTTTTGGTCATTGTACCGCTTGCACCCCCGCATATTCTGCGCTCAAAAATTCTGTCTGTCGGGTCAGGTTCGTTCCGGCTCGGAGTCTGCCCCGGTCAGGGGACTGTCCTCCCGTAGGTACTCCAGGAGCTTTTGCGCCATCCTGCCCCGCTTTATGGCGACGGTCATCCGACCGTCCTTGCCCAGCGCCTGCGCGATCAGCCCCGGCGGCACGCTGTAAAGCGGCACATGATGGCTTGCGCAGGAATCGGAAAAGCGCTTGCGTGTTGTCGGGGCGCTGCCTTCGTCCATCAGGAGAAGGGCGGCGGTTTCACTGCGGACGGCCTGCACGCAGGCATCCTGCCCCAGGGTAATCTCCCCGGCGCGTCCGCATAGCCCCAGAAACCCTTGTAACCGTTGCACCGTCTGTTCTGTCAAGTTTGGCCCTCCGAGGCCCGCTCGGCAAGCAGGCGTTGCATCGTTTCGGTCAGTTGCAGGTTGGCGGCCTCGTCCAGGTGCGCGTCCAGCGCCCGATCCAGCTGGCGCTGTTTAAGCGCGCGCTTGAGGCACTCCACATTATAGCACACATAGGCGCCGCGTCCCGCTTTTTTTCCCGTGGGGTCGAGGCTTACTTCGCCCGTGGGCGAGCGTACCGCGCGAATCAGCTCTTTTTTGGGCTTCATCTCGCGGCATCCGACGCACATCCGCATCGGGGTTTTGCGCGGTTTGGCCGGCATAGTCCGCCTCCTTCGTCGCTGGGCTGGATCAGAGGGTATCGTCGCCGTCGGTGGGCTCCAGCGGCAAATCCGCCAGCTCCGGCAGGCCCAGATCCTCCAGGGGCTCTTCGCCCGGCTCTTCGTAGTATTCCTGATAGCCCAGCGGCTCTTCTACCTCAGGCTGCGCCATTTCAAACATCTGCGCGGCCTGTGTCTGGCTCTTGATATCGATGCGCCAGCCCGTCAGTTTCGCGGCCAGGCGCGCGTTCTGCCCTTCCTTGCCGATGGCCAGGCTCAGCTGGTTGTCCGGTACCACCACGCGGCAGGCCTTCTCCGCGTCCGCCACAAACACGCTGAGGACGTGCGCGGGGTTAAGCGCGTTGGCGATAAATTCCGCCGGGTCGGGCGACCACTTGATGATGTCGATCTTCTCGTTCTTAAGCTCGGTGACCACTTTATCCACACGGTTGCCGCGCGGGCCTACGCAGGCGCCCACGGGGTCGATTACCGCGTCGGTGGAGTAAACGGCCATCTTGGTGCGGCTGCCCGCCTCCCGTGCGATGGACTTGATCTGCACCACACCCGAGGCAATTTCCGGCACTTCCATTTCGAACAGGCGCTTGACCAGTCCGGGATGGATGCGGCTGACGCGCACCTGCGGCCCGCGCAGCATTTCTTTGCCGGTACGGATCACTTCCAGCACGTACACCTTGATATGGTCGTCGCTCTGGTACTCCTCATTGGGCATCCACTCGCTCTTTTCCAGCACGCCCTCGGTGCGCCCCAGTTCCACATACACGGCGCTGGGTTCCACGCGCTGCACGATGGCAGTCAGGATTTCGTTTTCCTTTTCGGAATACTCGTCGTAAATCTTACCCTGCTCGGCTTCGCGGATGCGCTGGATAATCACCTGTTTGGCCGTCTGTGCCGCCGTGCGCAGGAAACCCGTGGGGGTCACGTCGATTTCGGCGATATCGCCCATCTGGTAATCGGCGCGGATGCGCTGCGCATCTTCCAGCGTAATCTGGTTGGCCGTATCCTCGATTTCGTCGGTAATCAGCTTACGGGCCAGCACGTGCGCCACGCCCGTGCGGCGGTCCAGCGTCACGGAAAGGTTCGCGGGCACAACCTCGTTGCGGGAAACGTTTTTCTTGTACGCAGCCTTCAACGCTTCCTCAATGGCACTGAAAAGCATGTCCTCGCTGATGTCCTTCTCAGAGGCCAGGGCACGTACAGCGTCAATGATTTCCGCCTCTCGATTCTGCACCGTGGTCTTTTTCGTCGCCTTCATTCCCGATACTCCCATCTTTTGTTTCCTTATTCTTGCTCATCAAATACAATCACGGGCTTCACCAGAGCAACGGCTTTGCGGGGAAAGGTCAATTCGCCCCCGTCGGCTGTCTCCACGGTCACGCTCGCATCGTCCATGCCGCGTAACAGACCCTGAAAGGTCTTGGCCCCGTCCCTCGGGGCGAACAGCCGCACCTCCACCAGCGCGCCGCGGTTCTTTTCAAAATCGCGTTGCGTCTGCACGGGCCTGTCGGCTCCAGGGCTGGACACCTCCAGATAATCGTAATCCACCGTTTCCAGCAGTGGCTGCACCGCCTTGTGGAAGCGCTCGCAATCATCCAGCGATACGCCGCCGGGCTTGTCGATGTACAGGCAGAGCGTGCGGCCTTGCGGTTCCTTTTGCAGGGTTACGTCCACCAATTCCAGCCCCTGTTCCAGCGCCAGTGGTTCCGCCACGGCCCGTGCCGCGTGTGTGGAGGGCTGTTTCTGTGGTTTCTGTTTCAACTGCATATCTCCCGTTCCGGAGCAATCAAAAAGAGCGGCATACTATTGCCTCCCATTCGCCCCATGCTCCCCGCTCGGCACGGCGCTGCAAAACCTTGTGCGCACCCGTACCGGAAGGGATCTGTCATGCGGCTCAGGAAAGCAATATCCACTCTTTCGATAAACCCTTCTTTCTGTTTGGGTCGATTCTGTACGTTCAAGCTTGCGCGTCGGTCACAAGCAAAAATAGTATACCATAGCAAAGCCGCGAATACAAGCATTTTCCGGGATTGCGCAAGATTTCTTTATTTACTGCGGCTTTGGAGGCTCGCTCTCCGGCGGAAGCCTTAACAGGGTTTTACTCGGATTACGGCATGCTGAAACACCTGCATTGCCTCATTTTCCGGCATAGCAGGTTACGCCGTGCTCCGCACTTGCCTCGGGCGCAGAATCTGTTATAATGATCGTTGACCAACTGAGCGGAGGCGTAAGGGTGAGCGACAGGCAGAAATCCATTGTCGGCGGTATGACGGTGCTGGGCATCACGGGGCTGATCTGCAAGGTGATCGCGGTGCTCTATCGCATTCCGCTGGCCTGGCTGATCGGCGAGCAGGGCATCGGCACCTTTCAGCTGGTATTTCCCACCTATAATCTGCTGCTGACGCTTTCTTCGGCCGGTCTGCCGGTGGCCATCAGCCGGATGGTCAGCTACAGCCTGGCCCAGAACGACCCGCGCAACGCGCACCGCACGTTCCGCAACGCCCTTTCGGTGCTCACACTCCTGGGCGCGCTGGGCACGCTCCTGATGATCGTGTTCAACCCCTTCCTGAGCGACCGCGTGGGCGACCCCGAAACGCAGATGGGGTTTGTGGCCATTGCGCCCGCGCTGGTCATTGTCTGCACCATGAGCGCCTTCCGCGGCCTGATGCAGGGCCAGCAGAACATGAACCCCACCGCCATGAGCCAGCTGATTGAGCAAATCAGCAAGGTGCTGATTTCGCTGCCGCTGGCTTATGTGGGTTCGCGCGTCGGCATGACCGATCCGCAGAAAATCAACATCGGCTACGCGGCCGCGGGGGCGCTGCTGGGCAATTCCATCGGCGAAGCCTGCGCGCTGTTCTATATGACGATCATCTACCGCAAAAACAAGCCGGTGCTCCTGCGCCACCCGCAGGATGAAACGATCCCCCCGATCAATCGCGGGCAAATGCTCAAGCGGCTGTTTTCGCTGGCGATCCCTATTACGCTGGCTGCCTGTATCGTTCCGCTGGCCTCGTTTATCGACTCCGGCATGGTGGTCAATAATCTGATTTTCTCCGCCGGCTTCGCGCGGGAAGAGGCGCGCGCGATGTATGGGCGCTATTCCGGCTATGTTATCAACCTGATTAACGTACCTACGGCGCTCGCGCAGGCGATCTCCATGAGTCTGGTGCCCGCCGTATCCGCCGGGATGGCGCGCAAGGATTGGAAAACCGTACGCATGCAAAGCCACACAGGCCTGCGGATGGCTTTCCTGATCGGCCTGCCGTGCAGCGTGGGAATGAGCATGCTCAGCCGCGAAATTCTGACCATGATCTACAGCTTTCCCACCCGGGAGGCGCTGAACCAGACGGCGGAGCTGCTCTCCATGTCCAGCTACACCATCGTGCTGTTTACGGTGGTGCAGGCCTCCAGCGGCATCCTGCAGGGGTTGCGGAAACAGCGCATCCCCATGTACACACTTCTGCTGGGCGTTGCGCTTAAAATCCTGATGAACTATAACCTGATCGGCATCCGTGAAATCAACATCTACGGCGCACCGATGGGTTCGCTGATCTGTTATCTGGTCAGCATGCTGCCTAACCTGTATTATGTGCATAAATATGCCCGCCTGCCCTATGATCCGGTGCGGATTTTCCTCAAACCGCTGGGCGCAACCGCCTGCATGGGCGCCGTCATTTGGCTGTTCAAACGCCTGTTGCCTGCCAGCCGCGGCATCACCCTGCTGCTGATTCTATTGGGCGTGGTGGCATATGCGGCGTTCGGCCTTCTGCTGGGCGCGCTGAACCAGGAGGATTTGAAGCCCTTCCTGCGGCGGATGCATCGCCGCCGTGCCGGTTCCGGGCGGACGGAGTAACCATAAGGAGGAATGCGCTTGTTTACGATTACCGTTGCAACCCTGTCCACCGGGGATGACGCGCTCCTGACCCGTGAGGCCGTGGAGGCGCTTACGCAGGCAACCACGCGTGTTCTGCGCACCGGCCGCCATCCGGTAGCCGTGTGGCTTGCGGAGCACAGCTTGCCTTTCGAAACGTTGGATTCACTCTACGACGCCAGCGAGGATTTTGACGCATTCAACTGCGCGGCTGTCGAACGCCTGCTGCGCCTCGCCGCCCAAAGCGACATTCTGTACGCCGTAGCCGACCCCGCGGTGGATGCCACGGTAGCCGCGCTGCGCGCGCAGCGTACCACCTCCGTAACGCTTAAAACGCTGCCGGGCGTGAGCCATGCGGACCGATGCCTTGCGCTGTTGGATTTGCCTGCGGAGGGCTATCGCCTATATGCAGCCGAGGCGTTCCGCGGCGCGCGCGTCAGCCCAGGCGAGCCTTTGTTGCTCTGCGAGCTGCACAGCCAGGCCTGCGCTGGAGAATGCAAACTCCGTCTGGCCACGTTGCTGCCGGACGATGCTGAAATTCGCTTCTTTACCGCCAATGCGCGCGGTGCGCTTACCATGCGTTCGATCCCGCTGTACGCGCTGGATCGGCAGCCGGAATACGATCACCTGACGGCCTGCTTCATCCCCGCTTTGGCGCGCACCGAGCGCTCCCGCTTCGATATGGACGATCTGGTGGCCGTCATGACCCAGCTCCGCACGCCTGACGGCTGCCCCTGGGACAAGGAACAGACGCACGAAACGCTGCTGACAAACCTGCTGGAAGAATGCTACGAGTTTATCGGCGCGGTGCGCGAGGGCGATTCCAACCACATGTACGACGAGCTGGGCGATGTACTTTTACAGGTGGTCTTTCACGCGGAAATCGCCCGCCAGCACGGAAACTTCGACATCAATGACGTAACCACCGCCATTACTGGCAAGATGATCGAGCGGCACCCCCACATCTTCGGTACCGTGCGCGCGGACACATCCGCGCAGGTGCTGGACAACTGGGAGGCGATCAAGCGCAGCCAGCGTGGAATTCGTTCCGTAGCCGAAGCGATGGACGATATTTCCTGCGGGCTGAGCGCCGCGATGCGCGCCGAAAAGGTACAGCGGAAGGCGGCCAAGATCGGCTTTGATTTTCCCGATGCGATCAGCGCCCTGTCCAAGGTGGATGAAGAGGCGCGAGAAGTGGCTGCATGCCTTGAAAACAAAGAGGATCCGGAGATGGAACTGGGGGATTTGTTCTTCTCCGTGGTCAATGTTTGCAGGCTTTGCCATAAGAACCCCGATATCGCGCTGAACATTTCAACACAGAAGTTTATTGAGCGCTTCCGAAAAATGGAAAAATCCATCCAAGAGGCCGGAAAATCAATAGAACACTTGACTTTATCCGAAATGGATGTATACTGGGAAGCAGAAAAGCAAGCGTAGTCGGCCCCTGTGGGCTACAAGTCTGCTTTTCGATGGTTTGCCCGAAATGTACCATGTGAGTGGTCCAATAACAAAGGAGGAACTACCCATGAACAAAGCTGAATTGACTGCCGCTATCGTGAAAAAGACTGGCTTCACCAAGAAAGACGCCGAAAAGGCCCTTGGCGCTGTGACCGAGTCGATCACCGAGGCTCTCGCTTCCGGTGAGAAGGTACAGGTCGTCGGCTTCGGTTCTTTTGAGGTCCGTAAGCGCCCCGCCCGCGTCGCCCGCAACCCCCGCACCGGCGAGCAGATCAAGATCGCCGCGTCCAAGGCGCCCGTATTCAAGGCTGGCAAAGCCCTGAAGGACAGCGTCAACAAGTAAGCCCCCGAAATGCCGGGCGCGCTTTACCCCGGCGTTCAGGTCGCCGACCGTTTGTGTCGACGACCTTTTTCGTACACTGATTTCCCTGCGGGTTTGTCATCCCAGAAGGAGAGGTACCATGCAACGAAAGATTGTCGTCTTTATTGCTGCCAGCCTGGATGGCTGCATCGCAACCAAAGAGGATTCTCTGGACTGGCTGGAAGAAACCCCAGGCGAAGGGGATAACGGTTACGCCGCATTTCTTGAAACCGTAGACACAATCCTGATGGGTCGGCGAACCTATGATTGGTTACTCGATAAACTGGGCCCGGAGGGTTTCCCTTATCGGGCGCAAAAGTGCTATGTCTTTAGCCATGCTTCGCATGTGCCGGACGGACGGGTGGAATTTGTACAGGAGCCGCTTCGGCCGTTTGTAGAGCATTTGCAAGAAGAAACCGGAAAGAATGTCTGGTTGGTAGGGGGAAGCGGCTTAATCGATAGTTTTCGTGCAGAAGGTTTGATTGACGAATGGATCATCACCATCGCCCCATCGTTGCTGGGGGAAGGCATTCCGCTGTTCCTGCCCCACACCGGAGAAGAATGGTTGGAACTGCTGGATATACGCAGGTATGGACAGTTTGCCGCGCTGCATTACAAGCGAGCAGAACAGCGTATCCAAGAATGAAGCCGGGGGCATCCCTGCTTTCCCTCAATTGAACCGCGCGTCAGTTTCTCAGCAAATGCATCCCTCATCAATATCCGTGGGGCCCAAATTAAGCCAACTTTAACACGAACGATTAATTCCAATAGGGATGCACTATGGGCATATTGAAGTTCTGCACAGCGTGGCTGGCGTTGTATCAGAGCCTCTGAATGTTTTCTCCGTTGCGCCGCATCCGCAAAACTGCTTGAACCGCTCCGGCGGCAACACTTAAAACACAAATCAAAACCACCGGCTGATCTGGTGGTAAGCACCGCACGTTAAGTGCGATCAAACTAACCGTTTTTCAAGATGCGCTGAATACACACCATCTCCGTTGATGGGTAGATTACGTTAAGCTTCGCAATGTAAAACACCCCCGGCATCCGATGTTACGGAAGCCGGGGGTGTGATATGGAATGCGGCGGCGATCTAGTCTTCCGGGCCGTTACCAGCCAAGTACCTTCGACGTGCTGAGGCTTAACTTCTGTGTTCGGGATGGGAACAGGTGGAACCCTCAGGCCATTGCCGCCGCAAAGAGAGAACATTGTTATCGGGGCACAGCGGCCGCGCCCTGACAACCGTATATGAAGGACGATCATTTCCGTTCCGTTGGTCTTTAGGATATCGTAAAATCAAGCTTTCGACCGATTAGTATCATCAAGCTGCATGCGTTACCGCACTTCCACCGATGACCTATCACCTTGTAGTCTTCAAGGGGTCTCTCGCGCTTGCGCGCCAGGAATCTTCTTCTTAAGGTGGGCTTCACGCTTAGATGCCTTCAGCGTTTATCCCTTCCGCACTTCGCTTCCCTGCTATGCCGTTGGCACGACAACAGTTGCACCAGAGGTGCGTCCATTCCGGTCCTCTCGTACTAGGAACAGATCCTTTCATGATTCCTACGCCCACGATGGATAGGGACCGAACTGTCTCACGACGTTCTGAACCCAGCTCGCGTGCCGCTTTAATTGGCGAACAGCCAAACCCTTGGGACCTGCTTCAGCCCCAGGATGCGACGAGCCGACATCGAGGTGCCAAACCTCCCCGTCGATGTGGACTCTTGGGGGAGATCAGCCTGTTATCCCCGAGGTAGCTTTTATCCGTTAAGCGACGGCAATTCCACTCTCATACCGCCGGATCACTAAGCCCGACTTTCGTCTCTGCTCGAATTGTCACTCTCGCAGTCAGGCACCCTTCTGCCTTTACACTCTGTGAATGGTTTCCATCCATTCTGAGGGTACCTTTGGGCGCCTCCGTTACTCTTTCGGAGGCGACCGCCCCAGTCAAACTGCCCACCTGACACGGTCCATCCGCCGGTTTACGGCGCTATGTTAGAATTTCAGTAACAGAAGAGTGGTATCCCAACGGTGGCTCCACGAAAACCGGAGTTCTCGCTTCCCAGCCTCCCACCTATCCTGTGCATCCGTTACCGAAATCCAATATCAGGCTACAGTCAAGCTCTACGGGGTCTTTCCGTCCAGTCGCGGGTAATGGGCATCTTCACCCATACTTCAATTTCACCGGGCTCCCTGTTGAGACAGCGCTCAAGTCGTTACACCATTCGTGCGGGTCGGAACTTACCCGACAAGGAATTTCGCTACCTTAGGACCGTTATAGTTACGGCCGCCGTTTACTGGGGCTTCGGTTCTATGCTTCTCTTGCGATGACATTTCCCCTTAACCTTCCAGCACCGGGCAGGTGTCAGCACCTATACGTCAGCTCTCGCTTTCGCAGATACCTGTGTTTTTGCTAAACAGTCGCTTGAGCCTATTCTCTGCGACCGATCTCTCAATCGGCACCCCTTCTCCCGAAGTTACGGGGTCATTTTGCCGAGTTCCTTAACAGGGATTCTCCCGTTCGTCTTAGGATTCTCACCTCGCCTACCTGCGTCGGTTTGCGGTACGGGCGCCATTTCAATATACCAGCAACTTTTCTCGCCAGCGTGAAATCCCGTGTTTCGCTACTCTAATTTCGCTCTCGTCTTCGCTCAGGCTTACGGCAACCGTACTTGACTAATTGCCACCCTCGCTGAACAACCGGGTTGACCATCACCCGGCTCACGGTATCCTCCTGTGTCATTGCTTCATTCTCATGGCGGTGCAGGAATCTCCACCTGCTGTCCATCGCCTACGACTATTGTCCTCGGCTTAGGTCCCGACTGACCCTGGGCGGATGAACCTTCCCCAGGAAACCTTAGGCTTTCGACGGGCATGTTTCTCGCATGCCTCTCGCTACTCATACCGGCATTCTCTCTTGTGCACAGTCCACAGGTCCTCACGATCCTGCTTCTGCCCGTACACAATGCTCCTCTACCACTCGCATTGCTGCGAATCCTGCGCTTCGGTGTCACGTTTGAGCCCCGGTACATCTTCGGCGCATGACCACTCGACCAGTGAGCTATTACGCACTCTTTAAATGTATGGCTGCTTCTAAGCCAACATCCTGGTTGTCTGTGCAATCACACATCCTTCTCCACTTAACGTGAACTTCGGGACCTTAGCGGCAGGTCTGGGGTGTTCCCCTTTTGCCCGCGGAACTTATCTCTCGCAGACTGACTCCCGTACATCAATTAATCGGCATTCGAAGTTTGATAGGGTTCGGTAAGCTTTGGACCCCCTAGCCCATTCAGTGCTCTACCTCCGATAATCTAATACGAGGCTAGCCCTAAAGCTATTTCGAGGAGAACCAGCTATCTCCGGGTTCGATTGGAATTTCTCCGCTATCCACAGCTCATCCCCGCCTTTTTCAACAGACGTCTGGTTCGGTCCTCCATAGGATTTTACTCCCACTTCAACCTGGCCATGGATAGGTCACCCGGTTTCGGGTCTACGTCATGTTACTTGTCGCCCTATTCAGACTCGCTTTCGCTTCGGCTCCAGGCCTTCAGCCCTTAACCTCGCAACATAACGTAACTCGCCGGTCCGTTCTACAAAAAGTACAAGGTCGCACCTATATCGTGCTTCCTCTGCTTGTAAACATAGGGTTTCAGGTTCTCTTTCACTCCCCTCCCGGGGTTCTTTTCACCTTTCCCTCACGGTACTATGCGCTATCGGTCACCATATCGTATTTAGGCTTGGGGGGTGGTCCCCCCTGCTTCCCACCGGATTTCTCGTGTCCTGCGGTACTCTGGTGCCGGCTTGCTGTCTTCAGGTTTCGCGTACGGGTCTTTCACCCTCTTTGGAGGCGCTTTCCAACGCGCTTCCGCTACCTTACCTCAATGCGTTATGCCGGTCCACAACCCCAGAGAGCATGCTCCCTGGTTTGGCCTGTTTCCCTTTCGCTCGCCGCTACTCAGGAAATCGATGTTTCTTTCTTTTCCTCCGGGTACTGAGATGTTTCAGTTCCCCGGGTGCCCTTCGTCGGAACTATGTATTCATTCCGCGATGGCTGGGCATTGCCCCAGCCGGGTTTCCCCATTCGGATGTCTACGAATCAATGCCTGCTTGCGGCTCCTCGTAGCTTTTCGCAGCTTGCCACGTCCTTCTTCGGCGTATGGTGCCCTGGCATCCACCCTATGCTCTTATTCGCTTGATTTTTCGTCGATTCTCCTAAGACCAATCTTCTTTTCTCCGGTAAATCTCTTTGCCGGACTGAACAGAAATGATCTGATCTTTTAGATCTCGTCCTTCATATACAGTTGTCAAGGTGCGGCGGGACTTGTATCCCGGCTTGCCCGGCTATCCGGCGCGAACCCTGAAAATGATACAGAGCAGAAACGCATTCGCAATTCTCTTTGGAACCTAGCGGTTCCATCTCACCGGCAGTTTCCTGCCGGGATCGACCTGGGAAATGAACTCTTCGCTTTCGCGTCGAGTTTGCTCCCTAGAAAGGAGGTGATCCAGCCGCACCTTCCGATACGGCTACCTTGTTACGACTTCACCCCAGTCATTGATCTCACCTTCGGCGGCTGGCTCCTTACGGTTACCTCACCGACTTCGGGTGCTATCAACTCCCATGGTGTGACGGGCGGTGTGTACAAGGCCCGGGAACGTATTCACCGCGGCATGCTGATCCGCGATTACTAGCAACTCCGACTTCATGTGGGCGGGTTGCAGCCCACAATCCGAACTGGGACCACTTTTTTGAGATCCGCTCCCCCTCTCGGGTTTGCTTCTCTCTGTAGTGGCCATTGTAGCACGTGTGTAGCCCAGGTCATAAGGGGCATGATGATTTGACGTCGTCCCCACCTTCCTCCGAGTTGTCCCCGGCAGTCTTATCAGAGTCCTCGGCTTTACCCGTTAGTAACTGATCACAAGGGTTGCGCTCGTTGCGGGACTTAACCCAACATCTCACGACACGAGCTGACGACAACCATGCACCACCTGTCTCAGTATGAGCAAGCTCACACCTGATCTCTCAGGTTTTTACTGGATGTCAAGACCTGGTAAGGTTCTTCGCGTTGCTTCGAATTAAACCACATGCTCCGCTGCTTGTGCGGGCCCCCGTCAATTCCTTTGAGTTTCAACCTTGCGGCCGTACTCCCCAGGCGGAATGCTTATTGTGTTAACTCCGGCACAGAAGGGGTCGATACCCCCTACACCTAGCATTCATCGTTTACAGTGTGGACTACCAGGGTATCTAATCCTGTTTGCTCCCCACACTTTCGCGCCTCAGCGTCAGTTACAGTCCAGTAAGTCGCCTTCGCCACTGGTGTTCCTCCCGATCTCTACGCATTTCACCGCTACACCGGGAATTCCACTTACCTCTCCTGCACTCAAGCCCGACAGTATCCAAAGCAATTCCCACCTTAAAAGCAGGACTTTCACTCCAGACTTACCAGGCCGCCTACGCGCCCTTTACGCCCAATCATTCCGGACAACGCTTGCCCCCTACGTATTACCGCGGCTGCTGGCACGTAGTTAGCCGGGGCTTCCTTCTTGGCTACCGTCATTATCTTCACCAAGGATAGAAGTTTACGATCCGAAAACCTTCTTCCTTCACGCGGCGTTGCTGGGTCAGGCTTTCGCCCATTGCCCAATATTCCCCACTGCTGCCTCCCGTAGGAGTTTGGACCGTCTCTCAGTTCCAATGTGGCCGATCACCCTCTCAGGTCGGCTACTGATCGTCGCCTTGGTGGGCCTTTACCTCACCAACTAGCTAATCAGACGCGAGCCCACCCCAAACCGGATTTCTCCTTTGACCCCTTTGCCATGTGGCAATGTGGTCTCATGCGGTATTAGTGAACCTTTCGGTTCGTTATCCCCCTGTTTGGGACAGGTTGCTCACGCGTTACTCACCCGTCCGCCGCTAGAACAGTTCCGTATTGCTACTTCCCTGTCCCCGCTCGACTTGCATGTGTTAGGCACGCCGCCAGCGTTCGTCCTGAGCCAGGATCAAACTCTTATGTTTAATCCTGTATGCTCTTGATTCTTCCCCTAAAGACCTCTCAGCCTCCAAGGGTCAAGCACATTTACTCAAATTCTTTGACTGCGCTTTGCGTTTCTTTGCTCTGTATCATTTTCAAGGTTCGGCGCTCTCAAGCGAGCTTGACTATAATACCACCCAGCGTACCGACTGTCAACACCTTTTTTGAGGATTTAGGCCGGAAATTTCAAGTATTTTCAAACATCGAATGTTCTAATGTATAACCGTCCTCAACATCCGTATATATCCGTACATTATGCGCATACTCCACGCTTATGGTTCGCCTACTCGGCCTCCCAATGGGGCAAACCCGCCGAAAGCTTTTCGTATTGTGCGACCATACGATCCGTCCATGCCTCAAACGCCGGGTCTGGCACCTGCAGTTCCTTGTGGCTGTACAGGTTAGCCACCGTCCTGCGCACACCCTGGTCAAAACGCGTGGTGCAGACAAACTCCGGCACAGCCCGCTTGATCTTGCTGTTATCAAACAGCACCGAGTGGCTCTTGTCGCCCAGCAGTTCGCCTTCCAACGCCGGGTTGCAGGCAACCAGCGTTTCCGAGGCAATGTGCACAAGATGCGGCTGGACACACAGCGCATTGGCGACGGCCGTGTGTACCTGATCCCAGGTGAGCCTCTCGTCACTGGTAATCTGGTAGGTTTCCCCAATGGCATGCAGGTTGCCCATCAGCCCGCAGAACGCCTTGGCAAAATCTGTGTTGTGCGTAAGCGTCCATAAGGAAAGCCCATCGCCCGGCACCAGCACCGGCAACCCGCGCCGGATCCGATCCACCACCGCAAAGCTGCCGCGTGATCCGTGAATCGCAACCGGCACGCCGTTATCCCCATAGGTGTGGCTCGGGCGGATGATCGTCATTGGGAAACCCGTTTCCCGGTAAGCGCGTGTCAGCACTTCCTCACAGGCGATCTTATCGCGGCTGTACTGCCAATACGGGTTGCATAGAGGCGTGCTCTCCGTAATCCACGGGCTGGATAACGGTTTCTGATATGCCGACGCAGAGCTGATGAAAAAATACTGCCCCGTTCTGCCTGCAAACAGACGAATGTCCCGTTCCACCTGATCCGGCGTGTAGGCAATAAAATCGGCTACCACGTCAAAGGTTTTCCCTTGCAGCGCCGCCTGCACGGCAGCTTCATCTGCCATATCCGCCGGGATGGAATGCGCGCCCTCGGGCATCCGATCGGGATGGTTGCCCCGGTTCAGCAGATACAGTTCCCAGCCGCGCTGCACGCAAAGCGCAGAAATCGCGGTGCTGATGGTGCCGGTTCCGCCAATAAACAATGCCTTCATATTCAATTCAAACCGCCCTTTCCGTTAATCTGCCCCTATTGTACCATGCCGACCTTACGCCAGCAATAGCCGGTATGCCGTGTAAAATCGGAGAATCCGGCAGGAAAACCAACCTGATTCCGGGAATTGTATCCATTATAACACGCATAGCCGGGAACGATCCGACCCGACCCCGAACAGAGTGGAGGGATTTTCTTGCCGGAACCGAAGAAACCGCTTACCAAGCCCGCCGCCGGTGCAAAACAGACCACCGCCCGCAGCACGGCTGCTACCGCTAAAGCCAAACCCGCCCGGAGTACAACCCCCAAATCAACCGCCGCCAGAACGAACACGACGGCCAAACCGGCGGCTACCGGCGCGGCAAATGCGCCCGCCACGCGCAAGCCTCGCGTTACGGTTTCAAAACCGGAGGCGGCTGTGGCTGTTGCTTCTGTGAGCAATCCGCCCGCAGCGTCTGTGCCGGAAGCAATGCCTTCCACTGCAGCCACGCAGGAGGAAACCCTCCGGATACCTGAGAAGCCCGATTTGGCATCTTCCCCCGTTGAGGCATCCCCCGAACCCGCCACGGACGCCGCCCCCGCGCAACCGGCCGATCCGCAAACCGATGTCGCTTCCGAGGCCGCTCCCGCGCCTGAGGCGTATCCCGGAATTGGCGACGATGCTGATCTTCCGGCCGATGAGGATGTCGATCTGGGCCCGCTGCGCGTCCGGCTGACGGCTTTGCAGCAGGAAATCCGTGCCGCGGGCATTCCGGTGGTGATCGTGTTTGAAGGCTGGGATGCGTCCGGCAAAGGCACCATGCTCTCCAAGCTGGTGGAAGGGCTGGACCCGCGCGGTTATCAGGTTTACGCCATACGCAAACCCTCGGAGGAGGATCGCGCCTTCCCCCCCATGCGCCGGTACTGGACAAGCATGCCTGTCAAAGGGAACATTTCCCTCTTCTGCGGCAGCTGGTACCGCGAGGTTACCAAAGCCTGCTACGAAGGCAAAACCGGCCGCAAGCGGCTGAACCAGCGCTACAGCGAAATCATGAGTCTTGAAAACCAGCTGGTGTGCGACGGCACGCTGCTGCTCAAGTTTTTCCTGCACATCCCGCGCAAGGAGCAGAAGAGCCGCCTCAAGGAGCTGGAAAGTAAAAAGAGCACCCGCTGGCGCGTGGATAAGGACGATTGGTTCCAGAACGAGCACTACGAGGAATATCTGCGCCTGTATGACGCGATGATCGCCCGCACGCACTTTGACGGTGCGAACTGGCACGTTCTGCGCAGCGACAACCGCCATGTCTGCATCAAGCAGATTTACGACACCGTGATCTCCACCTTCGAAGCCGCGCTAGCCAATCGCGCCGCGGGGGATCGTAGCTGGGATACGCCCTTCCTGCCACATGTGGAGGAGTCACAGACGGTCACCTTCCCTCCGCTGGACACATTCGACCCCGAGCAGGCGCTGGTGACCCCCTACAAGCCCGCAATCGACAAGGCGCAAAAGCATCTGCGCAAATTGCAGGACGAGCTGTACCGCCGGGGCATCCCGCTGATTGTCTGTTTCGAAGGCTGGGATGCGGCGGGCAAGGGCGGCACCATCCGCCGCCTGACCGCCTCGCTGGATGCCCGCGCCTATGATGTGGTGCCCATCGCCGCGCCGACACCGCTGGAACTGAGCCACCATTATCTGTGGCGTTTCTGGGACACGGTTCCGCGGGACGGAACTATCGCCATCTTCGACCGCACCTGGTATGGGCGCGTGATGGTGGAGCGCGTGGAGGGGCTTTGCACCGAGCCGCAATGGAAACGTGCCTATGAGGAAATCAACCGCTTCGAGGCGGATCTGGTGAACCACGGCGCAATTCTGTGCAAGTTCTGGCTGCACATCGACCCCGACACGCAGCTGACCCGGTTCCGCGAGCGCGAAAGCACGGAGGATAAATCCTGGAAGATCACCTCCGATGATTGGCGCAACCGGGAAAAATGGCCGCAGTATGCCGTCGCGGTGGATGAAATGCTCCAGAAAACGAACACCGCCTATGCGCCTTGGACGGTAGTCGAGGCGAATAACAAGCAATACGCGCGACTCAAGGTGCTGCAAACGGTCATCCACGCAGTCGAATGCGCGCTGGACGAGCGGCACGGCTGACGGGGCGCCATGCTTCCACGCCTTTCCCGGCAGTAATGAAGGGCATGCTTCCCTTTTACACCGCAATCCGGAAACACAACCGTGTGACTGTATCGGAAGCCGCACCCTCCTGTGATAAGCCCTGTGGGCCATCCGGGAACGCGATGAACGCCGGCCAGAGGTTTAATACCTGATACCCTCTGCAAGCCGTTTCAACCAATCCCCCTGAGCTACGCCAAACCCCCTTGCACTGCAACTCTGTGCAAGGGGGTTTCTCTTCGATAACGGCATCCTTAGTGCCTTCTGCGCACACCAGCAGTGTCTTTCTGGCGCACACTCCCTTAACGGATAACGTCTGCCCTGTCCGCCTGCCTCACAAAACGAGAACCCCGCGCACCTGCCTGATTTAGGAGGGGCGAAACGGCTGCTCCGGCTCGTGGCAACACGCGCCCATCAGCGATCGCCCTCTTCCCCGATCTGCTCCGCCATGTGGCAAATCTCCTGTTTCAGCAGGTGATCCACGTTCATCGGCTGATACTGCGGTCGCCCCAGATAGTACCCCTGTAAATAATCCACGCCGACGCGGATCAGCGTGCGCATCTCCTCCCGCGTTTCGACGCCCTCCGCAAGCACCGCAATGCCCCGCTCCCGCGCATAGACAACCAGGTTGCGGATCAGCGCCTGTTTGTCGCTGTCGGTATCCACGCCATGCACAAAGGCAATATCCAGCTTGATGATATCGGCGGTCATCAGCACCAGCGCCACCTCGCCGTTGTACCCGGCGCCGTAATCATCAATCGCTACCATGCCGCCGTGCCTGCGGAAAAATGCCAGCTTCTGCTCGGTGCGCATCAAATCGCTGCGGTCGCCTTCGGTCACCTCTACCACCACGCGCGGCAGAAGCGTACCAAAGCGCGTTTCCAAAAGCGTTTCCTCGTCCTGCGAGAGTCCCTGCGTACCGATGGAATTGAGGAAGAACCGAATTTCCTGCGACGCCGTATGGTTGGTCGCCAGCAGCTGCGCCGCCTCCAGCCCCTTGAACCACGTCAGGTGCTCGATATGCTGCAGCTTTCCCTGCGCCCGCGCCAGCCGTAGCACGGTCAGCGGGTCGGGCAGTTCGCGCACCACGGAGCGCATCAGCAGTTCGTACCCGAAAACCTCGCCCGTACGCGCCGAGAGGATGGGCTGCGCCGCAAAGCGCACCATCTGGTTGTCGATCATCCGATCCAGCGCATCGCGACCGTTCAGCAGGATCGCATCCTCCCGGTAATCCTGCAGGTTAAACTCCTCCAGCGTGCCCTTGGAGCTTCGCTTGACCTGATACATGGCAAAATCCGCATAATGGATCAACTGCGCCAGGTCGCGCGTATCCGCCGGGTACCAGGCGACGCCGGCGGAAACCCGCATGCGGTAGGATGTTTCGTCCGGCAGAGGGTAGGCGCTGTTCAGGATGCCTTCCCATCCCTGACGGATCCGTTCGCGCAAGCTTTCCTGATCGGTCGCACCGTATAAAAGCACATAGAACTCATCCCCCGAGCGGCGCGCGATCAGCGACCGATCCGGCCCAAAGCGTTTCAGCGCCTCCGCGAACGACCGGATGTAGCCGTCGCCGCAATCGTGCCCATAGGTGTCGTTCAGGTATTTCAGGTTATCCAGGTCCAGCATCAGCATTGCGGCAACGCCCAGCTCTTCGGTCTTAACCGCGAACAGTTCTTCCGCCTGGCTTTCAAACGCGCGCCGGTTCAGGATGCCGGTCAGCAGATCATAATCCCGTTCGCGTTCAATACGCCGCCGATCTTCCACCTCCGCCGTCACATCCAGAATAGTGCCCACCGTCAGGCGTGTATCCCGCATACGGCGGATGCGTAGGTAACGCATGCCCTGTGCTGTGTGGATGCGGTATACTTCCGCATCCTCCTTCTCCCGCATAGCCTGATCGACCATGGCGTTGCATTCCAGCTTGGGCATCAGGTTGTTGGGGGGGTGCAGCGCCTCCCTGTCAAGCAATGTAAACACATCGTCGGAGCAGTACGCCAGGTCGCTGTCGTCCCTGATTTCAAACACGCCCACCGGAAGCCCCGCCAGTTGCAATACCCGGCTGAGGCGGTTGGCAGCCTCCAGCACGTCATGGTTCAGGCTGATAAACGCTCCGGCAAGGCGGTCGATCTCATCCACGCCGGTATCGGGCAGTTGCAGCCTCGCATTCGGATCGCTCTGCTGCAGCCCGTCGGCCAGCCGGATAATCGGCGCCACCACCCCGCGCCCTGCAAGGGTTGAAACCACAATGCCCAGCGCCGCAGCCAGCACCGCCGCGCCGACGCACAGCTGAATAACCAGATTGGTAAAGGCATAGAGGCTGGTCTCATCCTCCAGCCCGATCAGCGTCCATTGCTGCGAGGCAAAGGGCGTGTTGGCCGGGTACAGGTTCAAGGGCAGCGCCGTGCCGCGGATCGCCTCGCCATCCCGGGTACCCAGCAGGCGGATGCGGCCGTTCGCTTGTACCTCGCTGGGGGTAAGCGTCTGATCCTCCGCACGGAAAAACTGCTTATACTTGATGCCACCGGTGGTCACCTTTCGGTAACTGTGGCCGCCGTCCTCCGTGACGCCTAAATAATAGCTGCCATGCTTGGTACCGGAAAACTCGCCTTTGCCCAACAGGGCGGCCAGATAGCTTTCGCTGATTTCCACACCAAGCACGCCGTAGGGTCGTCCTTCGCTGTTACAGAGCGCCTCGCTGTAGGTAATGGCTGCGCCGTCGTCCGCGCCGTTAATCTGAAAAGGCAGGCTCCAGTACCCGTCATAGCGATGTTCCTTGGTAACCCCTTCATGCGCGGACAGGAATGGCGCAAAGTAGTACCGGTTATCCGGGTTCTCCTCGCCGCCCGTAAGCAGGAAGCCGGCCTGCCAGAAGCTATCCAGCGAAAGGTGCAGCGCGCGGGAAAGCGGTGGCAGTCCGCGCAGCATATGCAGGTCGCTGTTATCCGCCGCGTCGGTTACCGGATCCGTATCCCGGATATAGACGCCG
This sequence comes from Candidatus Limiplasma sp., assembly GCA_963666755.2. Classification (GTDB taxonomy): domain Bacteria; phylum Bacillota; class Clostridia; order Christensenellales; family Aristaeellaceae; genus CAXXOK01. The sequence goes on along the minus strand of CAXXGW010000009.1, from coordinate 820,428 downwards.
GCATAACTATCCTGTTTGCCCGGAACCCCCGCCCCGTTCAGCACAAAAAAGATGCCCGTCACATTGTTGGCGCGCAGCCGGGCGATCAGCTCGCCGGACACTGCCTCGCAGAGTCGCGCGTTCAGCTCCGTATCAATAGCAATATCGGTATAGCTCTTCTGTTCCTGCGTAAGCAGGTTGTCCACCAAGGTATTGATTTTTTCTTCGGTACTGCTTAAGTAGTTCCAGTTGAGCGTCATTTCCGCCTGCAGGGACTGCAGCTTGTTTTGCGTACGCTCATCCAGAATGCTCAGGGCATTTTCGCGCAATTGGCGGAATACGCCGCCCGAAATCAGCAGCCCTATCATCAGCAGGGTTTGCAAGAGCGACATCAGCAAAAGGGGCGCGACGATGCGGCTGCGGATGGTCGTCCTTCTGTTCCGTTTCATCGTTTCGCCCCCTCCCGATCGGTGCGCGCTCCGGGTTCAGCCCTTATTGCACGGCGGCTTGGAGAGCCTCCTTGAAGGAGGCCAGCCAATCCTGAAAAGCCGCGTCCCCAGTAAGGGAAGCCACCGCCTCGGCGCGCGGGGTACCGCTCAGGACAAGCGCGTTGCGCGTTTCCACGGCTTTGCCCGCCGCCTCGGTCATGCTTTTTTCCACCACCATGCGCGCCTCATACCCATGCGCAAACGCGTCGTTGGTATAAAGGCGGTAGCTGTCGGTCATCGTGATGCCCACGTCGATGATGCTGTGCAGCAGCGGGGTCACGTCTTCGCGTCCCAGCCTCTGATCCAGCAATGCAGAGTGCGCCGCGTCCTTGCGCACAGGCAGGTACCCGGAGTGGATGGCAAACTCAATGTTCTGCGACACCTGCGTAAACCAGTTCAAAAACAGCGTCGCCGCGTATTCCTTCTGCGGCGTGCTCCTGGTAACAACCATCCCCGCCCCCTGTTGTACAGCGCAGGGCTGCGTGCCCTCAAAGTTGGGCAATGGGTACACTTCGCACACGATGGGGTAAGTGGTTCCATCATCCCGGGTAACCTCGTTGGGGAAGTACAGCGCACCGCTGGTGGAGCCCACCAGCGCGATCAGCTGCCCCGTCTTGATATCGTCGCTGCGGAAACGCCCGTAAGCGCCAAACCATCCGTTGACAAACGGCACATAATAATGATCCCAGAGCCTGCGCATGACGGTTTCGTCCACCTGCAGACGCAGCGCGCCGTCTTCTACCCGGAACAGCTCCACCCCCAGCTGTAAACTGCCGATCAGCATGTAGTTGGCAAACGCGTCCCGCCCAAAGAAGGCTTTGCCGTCGTCTTCCACCGCCGGGGTTTGCGCGTCGGTCCATTCATAATATGCTTTTGCCAGACGTACCACGCCTTCCCAGGTGGCCAGCTGCGCCTTGTCCGCGCCCGTTTCCCGCGCGAAGGGTTCCCAATCCGTTTCGTTCAGGAGGAACAGCTCCGTCGATTTGGCAATGGGATAGACCTTGAGCGTGCCCGGCTGCCCCAGCTCGCCCTCGTGTAAATAGGCATCCACAAACGAGTTCATATCCGCATCGGACAGATAGGGGCGCAAGTCCGCCACCAGCCCCATCTGATCCAGTTGATACGCGGTATCGGCATACGCGCCGAACAAGTCCGGCATCACGTCGGCGCCCGGTTCCGCCCCGGCGGAAGCGAGCAGACGGGTGGTCAGATCGTTGATGCTGCCCTGACTGTGAGCTTCCACAATCACGCCCTGTTCCGCCCCCACGGTTTCGTTAAACTCCATTAAAAGCTGGGCAAACACCTGTTGCTGGATTCCGTTATAATAATGCCAGATCATCAGCGTCTGCGGCGCCTTGGGGTTCAGCTGCACCGTAACGGTTGCAGAAGCATGCGTTAGCGGGCCCAGCAGCGCCAGACAGAGAAAACCGGACAGGAGCCGCATACCGTGCCTTCGCATGAGGGTTCCTCCTTCCCGCCCGAGCACTCAGGCTTTGAAAATGCTTTGTTTGGTTTGTATGGAATGAAGGGAGCCGTCGCATTCCCGACCCGTAAAACGGCTCGTAACCCGCCTGCTGTCCATGAAACGGCGGTACGTTGACTTCCGATGGAACAAATGTCCTTACAGCTGTAACCTGAAACGTCTCTGAAACAACGCCTGCATCTTTCCTTCATTATAGCAAAAGCCCGCGCAATGTCAATGCGGTTGACAGGGCCCAAAGGTCGTTAAGGGAATATCAAATCCTTCATCCCTTTACATCACTCGGGCGAAAATGCTAAAATGTCGTAGACATGCGCCAGGCGGCGCTTATCCAATACGAAGGAGGAAACAGAGCATGAAAACCATCCTCAACACTGCCGCCGCGCCCAAGGCCATCGGGCCGTATTCCCAGGCGGTCGGCACCGAAGCGTTGCTCTATACATCCGGGCAGCTGGGCATTGACCCCGCCACCGGAAAACTGGTCGATGGGGTGGAGGCGCAGGCGCAGCAGGCAATGCACAACCTGGGCGCCATTCTGGAGGCGCGGGGGCTGAGCTACGCAAACATTATTAAGACGACGATTTTCCTTGCGAGCATGGCGGATTTTGCCGCGGTAAACGCCGTGTACGCGAGCTATTTTTCGGGTGATTTTCCCGCGCGCAGTTGCGTGCAGGTAGCGGCGCTGCCACTGGGCGGGCTGGTCGAAATCGAGTGCATCGCCGCGGTGTAAGCGGCCGTGCGCCCTCACGGGCGCGGGAAGGAACGATAGGCATGTTCGAAATTCTGGAAAAGCAGGCGCTGAACCCCACCGTAACGCGGGTGCGCATCTTTGCGCCGCTGGTCGCCCGCAAAGCGGAACCCGGCCAGTTTGTGATTGTGCGCGCGGGGGCGGACAGCGAGCGGCTGCCGCTGACCATCGCGGCTTACGACCGTACCGCTGGCAGCATTACGCTGATCTTCCAAATCGTTGGCGCGGGCACCATGGAACTGAACGCGCTGCGTGAAGGGGATGCGCTTTGCGATCTGGTGGGGCCTCTGGGCCGTGCCACCGAAACCGAAGGGCTGAATAAGGTGTGCGTGGTCGGTGGCGGCGTAGGCTGCGCCATTGCCCTGCCGGTCGCCCAGAAACTGCACGATCAGGGAACCGTGGTGCACAGTGTAATCGGCTTCCGTACGCGCGATCTGGTCATTCTGGAGCCGGAGTTCCGCGCTGTAAGCGATGAACTGCACCTGCTGACCGACGACGGCTCCTACGGCGAAAAGGGATTGGTGACCGCCGCGCTGGAGAGCCTGATTCAGGCGGGCAACCAGTATGACGAAGTAATTGCGATCGGCCCGCTGATCATGATGAAGTTTGTCGCCCAGACCACACGCAAGTACGGTATTAAGACCGTCGTGAGCATGAACCCCATCATGATTGACGGTACGGGCATGTGCGGCGGCTGCCGCCTGACCGTGGGCGGCAAGATCAAGTTCGCGTGTGTGGACGGCCCGGATTTCGACGGCCATCAGGTGGACTTTGACGAAGCGCTGCGCCGCGGCGATATGTACCGCTCCTTTGAGCAGCACGAGCGGGATGCATCCTGCAACCTGTTTACCCAGGAGGTGCATTGACATGCCCGAACGCAACATGAGCTTAAAACAGACCCCCATGCCCACCCAACCCGCCGAGATTCGGCGGCATAACTTTGAGGAGGTAGCGTTGGGCTACACCCTGGAGCAGGCCGTGGGCGAAGCCAAACGCTGCCTGCAGTGCAAGCACCATCCCTGTGTGGCGGCATGCCCCGTGGGGATCGACATCCCCGCGTTTCTCGCCTGCGCGGCACAGGAAGATATGGAAGGCGCTTACGCGGTGTTGCACCGCAGCACTGCCCTGCCTGCCGTCTGCGGCCGCGTATGCCCGCAGGAAACCCAGTGCGAAGGCGCCTGCGTGCGCCACGTCAAGGGCGACAGCGTCGGCATCGGCCGTCTGGAGCGCTTTGTGGCCGATTGGCACCGCGAGCATGGGCAGGACGTGCCCGAAAAACCCGCGCCCAATGGGCACCGCGTAGCCGTGGTCGGCGCCGGCCCCAGCGGGCTGACCTGCGCGGGCGATCTGGCCCGGCGCGGGTATGCCGTAACCGTCTACGAAGCCTTGCATCTGGCGGGCGGCGTGTTGGTGTACGGCATCCCGGAGTTCCGGCTGCCCAAAGCCATCGTGCGGCAGGAAATCGAAGGCCTGCAAGCACTGGGGGTTGAAATCGCCACCGATGTGGTGGTAGGCAAGACCCTCGCCGTGGACGAGCTGTTTGAGATGGGCTTTGAGGCAATCTTCATCGGCAGCGGCGCGGGCCTGCCGCGCTTTATGGGCGTGCCGGGCGAAAGCCTGAAGGGCGTGTACAGCGCCAATGAGTACCTGACCCGCGTCAACCTGATGAAGGCTTACCAGCCCGGCAGCCGTACCCCCATCCAGCACAGCCGCGCGGTGGCCGTGGTCGGCGGCGGCAACGTCGCCATGGACGCGGCGCGCTGCGCCATGCGGCTGGGTGCGGAAAAGGTGTACATCGTCTACCGACGCGGCATGGCGGAGCTTCCCGCCCGCGCCGAGGAAGTGGAACACGCGCAGGAAGAGGGCATCGTTTTCCACACGCTGGCCAACCCGGTGGAAGTGCTGGGCGATGAAAAAGGATGGGTTACCGGCGTGCGCTGCGCCCAGATGGAACTGGGCGAGCCTGACGCCAGCGGCCGCCGCAGCCCCAAGGTGAAGGAAGGGTGCGAGTTTTCGCTGGAGATCGACACCCTGATCGTCGCCATCGGCACACAGCCCAACCCGCTGATCCGCAACACCACGGACGGGCTGGACACCGATCGGCACGGCTGCATCCTCACTAACGGCGAAGACGGCCTGACCAGCCGACCCAACGTGTATGCCGGTGGGGACGCCGTAACCGGCGCTGCCACGGTTATCCTCGCCATGGGCGCAGGAAAGCATGCCGCCGAGGCCATCGACCGTTCGCTGAACGGCTCCGCCAGCAGCGCACAGTAACGCCGCTGCTCTTGTCCGGCTGCTGAGGCCACCTTTCCGAGCGTGGACAAAAATCGCGCAGGGATTGACTTTGCTGGGTTCCCTTTTATGCCGGTGTTTCCGCAGGCAAATGGCTTGCCGGGAACACCGGCTTTTTTCTGCTGTTGATGGATAAATTCTAAAGGATTTCCTTTTGTGTTAGTGCTACCGTAAGCAAATGGCCTGTTGGGAATACCGGCACCTAATGAAACATCCCTATTCATGCAGCATGCTGTTTCCCGGATTCTCCGGTTCTCTCCATGCAGTTTGTCCACTGGCGGCGCTCCGTTTCTCCTCAGTGCCTTGTTGGAAAAATTGTTATCCGCGAAAAGAGAACCACCGGCATCACCGGCGGTTCTCTTTCGGGCAGACAAAACGGGCGAAGGTAACCCTCCGCCCGCATTGTTGCGTTATTCGATGTTGAAACGCTTCTTGAAGCGATCCACGCGCCCGCCGCTGTCTACCAGCTTCTGCTTGCCGGTAAAGAACGGATGGCACTTGGAGCAAATTTCCACCTTCAGCTCCTGCTTGGTCGAACCGGTCTCAAACGTCTCACCGCATACGCAACGGACGATGGCCTTGCCATATTTCGGATGGATTTTTTCTTTCACGCGAATTCACCTCTTTTGCGCATGCTGTGTCAGGTTCTTAGAACCGCGAATGTGATTGTATCATATTACCCGCTACTTAGCAAGCCTTTTTCGCAGGTTTGCCAGTTTTTTCGTCGTGCAGCCGAGGGAATGCGCCCGGGATACGTTCCGTCCGCGATGTGCGTCCTTGCGAATGCGTTGGCAGGGTTGCGTTTGAGGCCAACAATCAGTATCGCTTGCGGTATTTCGGAACCACCGCAACGCCTATAATCTTTGCGCATGTTGCCGGGTTCGTCTGGTTGCCGGGTTGTCTGCGGGTTTCCCAGACGGTTCTCAGGCGATCAGGTCTTTTCTGGGCTGCCTGTATCTGCTCTGACTTCCAATCTACGCAGGCAGAATCCCCCACGTACTGTTGGTTAATTCGCTTTGCAGCCTTTCCGTAACGCATTACTGCGTTGTTTTATCATCATACCGGAGTATCGCCTGAACAATAGCCACCGAACATGATTAACCATTCGCGTTATGCACGGGCAAATTGACCAACGGGAAACGTGTGCCTCACTTGGCTTGTATTTGTGTTTCCGGCAAGCCATCGCACGCTGTTTTCGTCAGTATGGTTTCCCCGGTATGGGCTTATCCGTTCGCAGCAGTTGCGCCGCAAGCTGCAAAAGCGCCTCCCGTTCATTGGGGACGCGGCGCTCCACTGTTGCGCGCCATAAAGCCTCCAATAGCCTGCCAACCTCGGAGCGCGGTATTTGCGCGGTTTCCACCAGCGGTAGCAGTGCGTCTCCGCGCACGGCCAGTTCCCGCAGGGTTGGGGGCAGAGCAGGATCACGCATCGTTTCGGCAAGCGTAAGGACCGCGTCCAACGCCGCATCGCAGGCAACCCCTTGCGCCTTCAGCGCGGCGAAAGCCTCGCACGCGTGCGCGATCACGGGTTTGCCAAGCCGCATGGCATCCGCAAGGGTCAGCTTGCCTTCCGCAAGGGCCCGGGTGGCAGTCAGCGCGGCAGCGGCCGCCAGCGCATCCTTTTGCGCAAAGCGGTAGGTTTGCATCCATGCGGATAGCGCATTCGGCTCGGCGGTATGGAACAGCAGCGCCAGCTTGCCCGCAAGGGCGGGCATTCCCTCCGGGGGGTGATACGTGCCCAGCGCGGCAATCGCCGCCTCATCAGCCGAAAAATCCGGAAACAGCAGCGGCCACGCCCCCACCGCGCGCAAGGTTCGCAGCCCCGCGGGCACGGGGGCCTCCTCACGCCGGAGGGTCGGATACCGCGTATCGGCTGTGAGCAGCTTTGCCAGTTCATCCCGCAGGCGTTCGCGGGCAATCTGTGAAAGCAACGGCGCATACTTTTGCGCGGATGCCAGCAGCGCGCCGGTCGGGCGCAGCCCCAGTTCCGCCTGAAAACGCGCCGCCCGGAGGATGCGCAAGCCGTCGTCCTGCAGCACGAGGTCCGGATCCTCGGTCACGGTATGCAGGATGCCCCGTTGCAAGTGTGTGAGCCCGCCGGTCGGATCGCTGATGGGCCCGGGCCCTTCCGGCAGCAACCGCCGATATAGCGCGTTCACCGAAAAATCGCGCCGGAGGGCGTCCACCTCCAGCGTATCGGCAAACCGCACCGCAAAGGGCTGGTGTCCGCCCCGGTAACTATCCACGCGAAACGTGGTGTACTCCCCCATGTGCCGCCCATCGGCGTCCGCCACGTGCAATTCCACCGTGCCAAAGTGCGCGGCGCGCAGCACGGTACGCACGGCAGACCCTTCGCAGAAAGCCGCCACCTGCTCCGGCCGCGTGGGGCCGCACAGGTCGACATCGCTGGCGGGCAGGCCCATGCAATCATTGCGTACAACGCCGCCAACGGCATACAGGGGCGCGTCCGCCGCCGCAAACACTTGGGCGGCGGTTACCAGCCACGGAGCGCGGTACGCTTCCCCGCTCACGGCTTAGACTTGCGCGCCGCCAGCAGCTCGAACGCGTCGATCTCCTCCCGGATCACATCCAGCGCACCGCGCCAGGTATCCGCACTGCGTACGTCGATGCCTACGCCGGCCGCCACGTTCGCCACACTGTCGCTGCCGCAGGCTGCCAGCAGCGCATCATACCGGGGCAGGAAGGCCGCGCCCTCGGTTTCAAACCTCCGGTATACGCAAAGTCCGAACAACAGCCCAAACGCGTAGGGGAAGTTGTAGTAATGCAGCCCCACGGTATAGTAATGCCCCTTGTTGATCCACATATCCGCATGGCGCACGGCGGGGTCAAGCCCATCGCCGTAGGCCTGCTCCTGCGCGTCCAGCATCAGGGCGCGCAGTTCCTCCACAGCGGGGGTATGGGTCTTTCGCGCCTCAAACACCGCGCTTTCAAACAGAAAACGGCTGTAGATGTCCACAATGCACTGGGTCGCTTCCATCAGTTGCCCTTCCAGCAGAGCAAAGGCCGTCTCCGGATCGGCATCGGCCAGCACGGTCCGGGCCAGCATCGTTTCGTTAAAGGTGGAAGCCGTTTCCGCCAGCGGCATCGGGGGCTGGGCCATCAGCACGGGTACCTGCTCCAGGCAGTGCGCATGCCAGGCATGCCCCAGCTCATGCGCCAACGTGCTCACATCCGAAAAACTGCCCACAAAGTTCGTCAGGATGCGGCTCAGCCGCAGCTCGTGGCTCTCGGCGCAGAACGCGCCGCCCTCCTTGCCCTCGCGCGGGAAGTAATCAATCCAGCGGCTGTCCATCGCCTGCGCCATGAAGTCGGCCATGGCAGGGTGCGACTTGCCGAAGGCCTCGCGCAGCAGCGCCTGCGCCTCGGCAAGCGAGTATGTGCGCGTATCCTTGCCCACCGGCGCAAACAGATCATAAAACGGCAGCCCCTGCGCATACCCCAGCAATTTCGCCTTGGCGCGCAGATAGCGGCGGAAGTCCGGCAGCGCCTCCCGCACAGCTGTCCAGAGTGCATCCAACGTTTCGTGATCCATTCGGCTTTCCGCCAGTTGCTGGGTCAGCACATCGGCATAGCCGCGGGCTTCGCACATGGTAAGCGCCTCGCCCTTGATGCCGCCCAGGCAGAACGCCATCGGGAGCGCCACCTTGGGGTAGGCTTTCAGCTCCGCCTCATAGGCGCGCTTGCGTACGTCGGGGTCCGGATCATACGCCATGCCGCGCACCGCAGGCAGCGGAAGGGATTTGCCGTCCAGCTCGACGGTCAGCGTGCCCATCAGCTGATCCCGCAGTTTCTGGAACGCGTCGCCGCCGCTTAACGACATGCGCAGCATCCATTTTTCCATGCTTTCCGGCAGCATATGCGCGGCTTCCCGCTGCGCCTCGCGCAGTACGAAGGCGTTGGCCGTAAGCGTCGGGCTGGCCGCAATAGCCGCTTCCAAATCCGCAACACCGCCAATCCAGCGGGTACATGCGCTCTGGAATACCTGCGCATCCACCGAAAGCGCGCTAAGCTCTTCCAGCATGCGGAATGCCTCGCGGTTTTCCGTTTCGGCGGCCAGCGTCAGCTGGCAATACAGCATCGTGCGGGAGAGCTTGTTCTGCAACGCTTCCAGCTGGCCTACCAGCCGTTCCAGCCGCTCCACATCGCTCAGCAGCGCGGCCAGAAGCGCGTGTCCCTGCGCCACAAGCGCGGGAATCGCTTGGATATCCGCCCGCAGGGCTGGGTCGTTAAAGTTCTGATAAAACACGCCAAGGTCCCATGTGGTTTCCATTGTGACCGACTCCTTTGCCGTGCGGGCATAAAAATATGTTCCCGCCGGTGTGCGGCGGGAACGGCGGTTCATTCCTTTTCCTGTTGGAAATGTGCCTCGCTCAGCGCCGCCAGGCAGGTTTCCTTGCTACGCTCGATGTGCTTACGCATCAGCTTTTCAAAGCTGGGCAGGTCTTTTTGCTCCACCAGCTCCACCAGCTTGTAATGCTCCTCATGCGCGGTTTTTCGACGGGTTTCGCGTGCGATGCTGACCGCCGAAAAGCGGCGGATGTACTCGTCCTGGCTCTGGATCACCCGCAGGATGCGGTTCAGGCCCGAAATGGAGGTCAGCTGATCATGGAAAGCACGTGCCAGCGGAGAAAGGCCTTCGATGTCGCTCTTGGCAATGTAGGCATCCATCTTATGCAGCTTCTCACGCATGGAGCGGATATCCTCCGCCGTCGCGTTCTCAATGATGGAGGGCAGTGTGAGCATCTCCAGCGCGTTGCGGATGGTGTAAATCTCCTCCACATCGGCCAGGGTAAAGGCACGCACCACCACGCCGCGGCGCAGCACATATTCCACCAGCCCGTCCCGCTCCAGCTTGCGCAATGCCTCGCGCAGCGGCGTGCGGCTGATGTGCAGCCGATCGGCATACTCCGTTTCCACGATGCGCGAGCCTGCCGGAATCTGCCCTGTGATGATGGCGTGCTTGAGCGTTTCGTAGGCGATTTCGCGAATCGGTTTGCTTTCGACCGAGGGAGTAAAGCGCATGACTGACATTCCGACACCCCTTGTACTTTCTTTGTATTTTGTATACTAACGATTCAGGATCGGTTTGTCAAGCGCTTTACACAAGTTTGGCAAAACAAACAAAATCGGTTTCGCCTGCTTTCGGATATACAACGCGCCTTACCCTGTTCATAACCTGAAAAGTCCAACACGGCGAACGTCGCGCCGCGTTGGATCAAACGATTGATTTTCTTTGCACCAGCTTCGGTTCCGCCTTAATCCGATGATCAAAACAAGGCGTTTGTTCCCGGTACCGCGCCTCCTGGTTCGACCCATTCCATATGCTGACCAAGGCAGAGAAAGCGGAAGTACTCCGCTGACGGCAGCGCGGCACGGGGCCTTTGCCCTGCGCCGCGCTGCGCATCCGATCGAAAGCCATCAGGTCGGGGTTGTCCGTCAGGCCGTTACCGCATCCCCGGTTGCCAGCCTGCGCGCTCTGCTGCGCCTGCGGTTGTTCCAGAAACCGTCCAGCCAGGCTGTGACCACCGCAAAGGAAAATAGCAGGCTCAGATACTGTAACAGTACGCTGCCGACATCCTGCGACCCCGCAGCGCCTTCCTGTCTGTGCAGGCCCTGCCCGCCGCCCAGCCCCGAGCCGTTATGCCCTTGCCTGCCAGTTTGCGCTTCCGTAACGGTGCCATCCGCAGCGATGGTTTCCGTAGATTGCGCCCCGGCGCCGCCGCGCCAGCCGTTTCCGTTGCCGCCGCCCTCCGCTTGGGTGGTGCTAAAGATGGAACCCACATTGCCAATCCATTGCAGGAAAGCGGTGTTCGCCAGCTGTACACCCCCCAGCGCCAGCACAGCCACACTCAGCGTTACCGCTAGAATCCGCCGCGCCACAAGGGGCAGCTTCTTCACAAGCGGCAGTCGCTGACGAATCCAACCCCAGTGCAGCCCCACGTGTACCCCGGTAAGCGCCAGCGCCAGCGCCGCCGCCGCGTAATGCCCCGCGGTAAACGCCTTGTTGCCCCCAAAGGTCGGGAACACAATTTTGCTGATGAGGATGCCGCTGACCAACACGTAACCAAAGCTCAGCAGCAGAAGCACGTCCAAACCCCAGAACAGCTTCTGCCGCAGGGGCACAGTACGGCTGAACAAGCCTTTGGCGACCGCCTTGATCCACCGGCCGTTGAGCAGCTTATGAAGGATAAACAGGCCGCCGAGCGCCAGCCCTGCGATTTCATGAAACGCCAGTCCAAAAACCTGCTTATTGTAAAGCAAAGCCAGACCCAGCGCCATCCCCAGGTCGAGGATCCATTTCCATTGATTCTTACGTAGCCATTTCATCCGTATCAAGCCTCCAGCTTCTGTTCGATTCCAAAGGCAGGATACCAATGAAATTTGACGTATTTGTGACGGCTATGGGTTCCTTTTCTGATTTGCAGCCGAATATTCTCTGAGCCGTCCGCGCGCATTACAGCTTATATAAGGCTTCGCTAAAGCATTGCCCGGTTCCGGTTTGGGTTTAAATAAGGCTGACCCCCTGCTGCCCCAGCAACGTTTCCAGCGCGCTTTGCAGCTCGGCCGATGCGTCCGGCCAATAGGCCTGATCCAGCAGGAAGGTAATCCCCTCGTCCGCAATGCGCAGGTAGGCGGGCACCGTGCCCGGGTGCGCCTCGCACACCGCCTTGACCTGCGCCATGTAAGGCTCACGCGTGGGTAAAGTCAGGCGCAGTTTCCGGGGTGCGTCCTTTGCCTGCTGTGCGGCGGTCAGCGGCGGTTCCTCCGTGGCTACGGGTTGGGTTTGCTTCCGCAAAGGGCTTTCGGCAACCTTTCGCCCTGCGGGTGCAGCGGAAACCGTCTCCGCTTGCGGAAGAATTGTTGCATCGTCCTCGGCTTCGATCCCTTGCAGGGGCGCCAAGTCATCCTGCAAAGACGTCTCCTCCGTCAGCTCCGACGCGTCGATTGAAAAATCCTCTTGAGGGGGCGATGCTTTCCGCGCCGTCTGCCGCGCGGAAGCGACAGGCGCCTCCCCGGCGGTTGGCAGCGCGCGCGGCGCGCCGCTGAACAGTTGATCGTTAACCGTCACGGCAGTTTCCGCACCGGGGTAAGCGCGCATCATGGCAAGGTTGGCTTCGGAAAGCCGGGCAAAGGGCTTGGCCGGGTCATGCGCCCATTCCGTAGGGACGAGCGCCTCCGCTGCGGCGGCCCGCGCCTCGCGCGGCCACGCCGTGGCGGGCTGTTCCAGTGCCTGCCGCGCCGTCTGCGGGGTCAGCAGCTGCACGGTGTCCACCAGCAGCTTTGCGTCCTCGTCCTCCCGGAAGGAGAGCTTGCCGGTGAGCACCACCAGATTATCGGCCATCAGCAGGTTCACAAACCGGTCGTACACCTTGGGGAACACCAGCCCCTCGATCTGCCCGGTCAAATCTTCCAGCGTGATGATGCCCATCATCGCGCCCTTCTTGGTAATGCGCCCCTTAGCCAGCGTCAGGATGCCCGCCATGGTTACCGCGTCGCCGTCATGATCCAGCCCATGATTTTCATTTTCGGCCATGGCCTGCACATCCAGCACGGAGGTGAACCCGGTGCGCAGCAGCTCCGCCACCTCGTCCAGCGGATGGCCGCAAATGTAAACGCCGGTCATCTCTTTTTCCATGTTGAGCAGCGCCTTGCGGCTGTGCTCCGGCATATCGGGCACGGCGGCATGCGTGGGGCGGTTCAGGCCGCCCATCATATCAAACAGACTTACCTGCCCAGACAGATTGTCCTTGCGGCGCTGCGCCGCATCGTCAATCGCACGCTCGTACACGCTCAGCAGCTGCGCCCGATTATACCGGCCGAAATCTAACGCGCCGGCCTTAATCAGGCTTTCGGCCACGCGTTTGTTGATGGCCTCGGCGGGCACGCGATCCACAAAATCGAAAAAGTCCGTAAAGGGCTTCCCGGCGCGTGCCTGCACAACCGCCTCCACCGCGCCGTACCCCACGTTCTTGACCGCCCCCATGCCAAAGCGGATGCCGGGGGTGCCCGCCTCGTCACGGCCGACGGTAAACTTCCAGCCGCTCTGGTTTACATCCGGCGGCAATACGGGGATGGAACGGCTGCGGCAGTACTGGATGTACCCGGCCACCTTGCCGCTGTTATCCATCACGCTGTTCATAATAGCCGCCATGAACTGCACCGGATAGTGCTTTTTAAGCCATGCCGTCTGCACAGCCACCACGCCGTAGGCTGCCGCGTGGCTTTTATTAAAGGCATAGCTGGCAAAAGCGGTCATATCGTCAAACAGTTGCTCGGCCACCGCCTCGGGCACGCCACGGCGCACACAGCCTTCCACCGTCACGTGTCCTGCCTCGTCCGTCACGCCGTGCACAAAACACGCGCGCTCCTTGGCCATTACATCCCTTTTCTTCTTGCTCATCGCGCGGCGCACCAGATCGCTGCGGCCAAGCGAATAGCCCGCCAGATCGCGCACAATCTGCATCACCTGTTCCTGGTACACCATGCAGCCGTAGGTCACGTCCAAAATAGGCTTGAGCAGCGGCGTGGGGTAACGCACGCTGTCGGGGTCATGCTTGCCCGCGATATAGCGCGGGATGCTCTCCATCGGGCCGGGGCGGTACAGTGAAATCGCGGCGATGATATCCTCAAAGCAGGCGGGCTTCATGTTCTGCAAAAACAGACGCATGCCGCCCGATTCAAGCTGGAACACGCCGTCCGTATCCCCGGCGGAAATCATGCGGTACACCTCCGGATCATCCATGGGGATGTCCTCCGCCCGCATATCCACCCCAACCTGCCGCATCAAATCCAGCGCGTCGCGGATGACCGTAAGCGTGCGCAGGCCCAGGAAGTCCATCTTTAACAACCCCAGATGCTCCAGCGTGCCCATGGGGAACTGTGTGGTGACGACCTCGTCGTTCACCTGCAGGGGCACATACTCGGTCACGGGCTTGGCGGTAATCAGCACGCCCGCGGCATGTGTGCTCGCGTGGCGGGGCATGCCTTCCAGCGTCATGCTGGTTTCGATCAGCTGTGCCACGGCAGGGTCGGTGTTGACCATTTCATGCAGTTGCGGGCTGATTTGCACGGCCTTTTCCAGCGTCATATCCAGCGAAAAGGGAATCGCCTTGGCCACCTGATCCACCGCCGCGTAGCTCATGCCGAGCACACGCCCCACATCTCGCACCACGGCACGCGCCTTCATGGTGCCAAAGGTGATGATCTGCGCCACATGATCCGCGCCGTACTTGCGGGCTACATAGTCGATCACTTCCTGCCGCCGCTCATAGCAGAAATCTACGTCGATATCCGGCATGCTGATGCGCTCCGGGTTCAGGAAGCGTTCAAACAGCAGGTTGTAGCGCAGGGGGTCCAGCATGGTGATGCCCAGCGAATAGGCCACGATGCTGCCCGCGCCGCTGCCGCGCCCCGGGCCCACCATGATGCCGTTATGCTTGGCATAGTCGATAAAATCCCACACAATCAGGAAATAATCCACAAACCCCATCTGGGCGATCACGTCCAGCTCGTAGGCAAGGCGCTTGCGGGGCTCGCTGTCGGGCTCATCCGCCTGCCCGGTGTAAAAGCGGCGCAACCCCTCCATGCACAGCCGCGTGAGCATGGCAAGGGGCGTTTCGCCGGTTTCAATAGGGTAGTTGGGCAGGTGCCGGGTGTTAAAATCAAAATCCACCTGACAACGCTGCGCGATCTCCGCCGCCCGGTCAATCGCGTCGGGCAGCGAGGGGAACACCTGCCGCATCTCGGCTTCGCTTTTCACATACAGTTCTTCCGTTTCCATGCGCATGCGGGCTTCGTCCTGCAAAGTCTTGCCGGTCTGCACGCACATGAGCACTTCCTGTGCGGCCGCGTCCTTGCGCAGCAGGTAGTGGCAGTCGTTGGTGGCCACCAGCGGCGTGCCGGTTTCCCGCGCGATGGCGATCAACTCCGGCAGCACCTGCCGCTCCTCGGGGATGCCGTGATCCATAATTTCGATAAAGAAGTTCTGATCCCCGAAAATCGAACGCATCTCGCGCACATAGGCGCGCGCGTCCTCCCGGCGGCTTTCCAGAAGCAGCTTGGGCAAATCGCCGCTTAAACAGGCGGTCAGGCAGATCAGCCCTTCGGCATGCTGCCGGATCAACTTGTAATCCAGCCGCGGGCGGTAATAAAAGCCTTCGGTAAAACCTAGGCTTACCAGCTTGATCAGGTTCTGGTAGCCCGTCTGGTTTTCACAAAGCAGGATCAGGTGGCTGTACTCGCGGCTGACATACGTCTTGTCAAAGCGGTCGGGGCAGACGTAAACCTCGCAGCCGATAATGGGGTGGATTCCCTCCTCCTTACAGGCGGAGTAAAAATCCACCGCGCCGTACATCACGCCGTGGTCAGTTACGGCGCAGTGCTCATAGCCCAGCGCCTTTAAGTGCTTGACCAGCGGTTTGATACGGCAGGCGCCGTCCAAAAGGCTGTATTCGGTGTGCAGATGTAGATGGGCAAATGCCATGGGGGTGCCTCCTGTACGGTTATACGTTGCGGGCGGACGGGACGCTGCTTACCGCCTGAGTATACCGCAAACCGCGGCCTGCGGCAACCCCGGCGCTTGCCGCGCCCCGCCCACTGTGTTATACTCATGGCAATCAAAACCGGCTCCCTCCCGGGGTCGGCCACGGAGGAGGCGAGTCCATGGCGTTGTTTGACGCGGATAAAACCGGCGTGCTCTGGGAGGCTGTGGCGCTGCCCAACGCCTTCATCTGCGAATACATGCCGGCCGCGCCCGAAGGGTATGTGAAAGTGTACCTCTACGGGCTTTTATACGCCCGTTTTCCGGCCGCCGGGGAAGGTCTTTCCCTCGCGGCGCTCGCGCGCGAGCTTGGCATGGAGGAAAGCGAAGTGCAGGCGGCTTTCCAGTATTGGGAGCGCTGCCGCCTGGTCGCCCGCACGCAGGATCAGCCGCCGCGCTATGCCTACCTGAGCGTGCAGCAGGCCCTTACCGGGCGGCAGTCCATGCCGGCGGACGAAGCCTACATGCAGTTTGCGCAGGCGCTTTACGCCATTTTCGGCGATAAGCGCAAGCTGCACGGCGGCGAAACGCAGCTCTGCTACGAGTGGGTGGAGCAGCTGGGCCTGCCCGGCGAGGTGGTGCTGCTGCTGGTGCAGCATCTGGCTACCACGCGGGGCGTGCATTTCAGCTTCAAGGAAGCGCAAAAGCTGGCCGTGGAACTCACGGAGCGCCACATTGTTACGCTGGAGGATGCGGAGCAGTTTTTTGCCCGCAGCCAGGCCGCCTGGGAGGGAACGCAGCGCGTGCTGCGCCGCATGAGCAAGTTTCGCGCCCCCACCGTGGACGAAATCGATCTCTACCTTAAATGGACGCGGGAATGGGGTTTTGCCCCCAAGGCGATCGAAACCGCCTGCGCCGAAATGACCGGCGGCGACCCGAGTTTCCGCTATCTGGACAGCATCCTGCGCGGCATCCATGAGCGCGGCGAGCGCAAGCAGACCACCGCCGAGCAGTTGACCCATCAGCTGACCCGTGAGAAGGACGAGGCGGAGCTGATCCGCGAGGTGCTGCGCGCCGCAGGGCTGGGCGCCAACGCAAACGAGCAGACCGTGCGCGCCGTGTACCGCGATATGCGCGCCCTGCTGCCGCACGAAACCATCGTGCTGGCCGCAAGGGAGATCAGCCGCCGTAAAAAGTCCCAGTCGCTGGAAAAGCTCACCGAACTGGTGCAGGCCTGGAGCGCGCGCGGCCTGCGGGAAACCGCCGATGTCGAAGCCTACCTTGCGCAGGTTCGCACCCAGAATGAGCGGCTGCGCGCGCTGTTTGCCCTACTGGGGCGCGAGGGCGCGCCCTCCCAGCGGGATCGGGAGCTGCTCGCCAAATGGAGCGGCACATGGGGCTTTAACGACGCGGTGATCGATCAGGCCGCCGGGTACGCGTCCGGCAAAACCTCCCCCATGGCGTTTTTAGATAAGGTACTGGACAACTACCATGCCGCCGGCATCACCACGGTGGAGGCCGCCATCGCCGACCATGAACGGCTGCGCGAAAGCTATGCCGCGCAGGCCGCGACCGGCGGGGCTACCGCCACCGGCAAGCCCGGTAAAACCGTGATCGAACAGCGCTATGAGCAGAGGGAGTACGACCCCGCCCAGTATAACGGCCTGACGCAGGCGGAAATCGAGGAGGCTCTGCGCTATGACACGTGAGCGCCTGATCGGGAAGCTCCAGCAGGAATACGCCGAACGCCGCGAGGACAACCTGCGCCTGTACGACGAGCGCGTAGAAGCCGTATGTGCCCGCTGCGAGGGCTTGCGTGCGCTGGTGGACGCGCGTCATACCGCCATGATGGACGGGCTGCGCAGCGCGCTGTATCCCACTCACCGGGATGCGGAGGCGAATGTGACCCTGCCCACGGCGCTGGCCGGATATAACCGGCAAATCGCCGAAAAACTGGCGGCCTGCGGCCAGCCCGCCGATGCGCTGGCACCCCTGTACACCTGCGCCCTGTGCAAGGACGAGGGGTTTGTGTATGACCCCGTGCGCCGCATGTGCTCCTGCTTTGAGGCGGAGCTGAACCGCCGCATGCTCACGGAGCTGGGCCTGCAGCCGAACCACACCTTCGAGGCGTTTGACGAGCAGTGCTTCAGCGACGCGCGGGAGGATGGCCCCGTAAGCCAGCGGGTGCAGATGCGCCGCAACCGCGACCTGTGCGAGCGGTATGCCGACCAGTACCCGCAAACCGAGGTGCGCGACCTGCTGTTTACCGGCAAAAGTGGGCTGGGCAAGACGTTTCTGCTGCAAGCCATCGCCCACCGCGTCGCACAGCGGGGCTACAGCGTGCAGTACCTGAGCGCTTACAAAATGCTGGAAACGCTGCGCAAGGCGTATTTTGAAAACAATAGCGAGCTTCTGCAACCGCTGATGGACGCGCCGCTGCTGCTGATCGACGATCTGGGCACCGAGCCGCTGATGGAGAACATCACCGTTACGCAGCTGTTTAACCTCCTGAACGAGCGCCAGAACGCCGACCGCCACACCATTATCAGCACCAACCTGAACCTGCCGGAGCTGCGCAGCCGCTATACCGAGCGGGTCACCTCCCGGCTGCTGGACAGCCGCAACTGCCGCACCCTCAAGTTTATCGGCGACGATATCCGTAAGCAGTTGGGGAAAACCCCCGCCCCCGGAGGCGACGCATGAACATCCAAATTTACGTAACCAAAAAGAATCCGGCCGTGCTGAAGGCCGAACGGTTTTTTAAGGAACGGCGCATCCCCTGCCAGGTGGTGGATTTGCACAAGCACCGGCTTGGCGCGCGGGAACTGGCGCTGTTTGCCAAAGCCGCAGGCGGCGCGGCTGCGCTGGTGGATCGCGCCGGGCAAAAGGCACTGGAGCGCCCCGTGGCACATATGAGCACGGAAAGCCTGATTCTGGACGCGCTTGCAGAGGATCCGCTCGCGCTGGTCTGCCCCATTGTGCGCAATGGCAATGCCGTAACCATCGGCGTGGACGAGGCCGCGTGGCTTCGCTGGCTGGCGGATGCGTAGCGCGAACCCCTGACACCCCGCAAACCATCCTGCGGCAACCCGCATCCGCGGCGCGCCCGGTTTGGCAGGGAGCTGCCTGCGCCGCTCCCGCATAAAAAACCGCCCTGCAAGGGCGCATGTTTGGAGGATTCACCATGTTAAAACCTTCGTTTTCCTTGCGCAATCTCACGCTTGCGGCCGCGATCGCCGCACTGTATGCCGCGCTTACCCTGCTGTTTGCCCCGGTCAGCTACGGCCCGGTTCAGTTCCGTATTTCCGAGGCGTTCACGGTTCTGCCCGTGCTGTTTTCCTCCGCCGTGCCCGGCCTGACGCTGGGTTGCCTGCTGGCCAACCTTCTGGGGAGCGCCACCCCGTGGGACGTTGTGTTTGGCACCCTGGCAACCCTGCTGGCCGCGCTGCTCACCCGGCGCCTGCGCCGCAACATCTGGCTGGCGGCCGCCGCGCCCGTGGTGTGCAACGCCGTTATTATCGGGGTGGTACTGCACTTCACTCTGGCGGATGCGTTGCTGTTCCCCACCATGGCAAGCGTGGGGCTGGGCGAAGCCGCGGTGGTCTACGCTCTGGGGGTTCCGCTGCTGCTGGCGCTGCAACGTTCCAACCTGCCGGACCCGCCCGCCGGAAAAAATGATGAGCCCTGAAGAAAATCCACTTCTGTTCCGTTAATCTAAGGAGCGGCGTTTGCCGTAATTCTCCCCGAAAGGACGCGATCTCCGTATGAAAGCGCTAGGCCAACGGCTGCGCGCGGCGTTGGCCGTGTTGCTGTGCACTGTGCTCTGTTTGCAGGCTCTGCCTGCCTGGGCGGAAGAGGGGGCCGAACCCGCTCCGGATACCGTGGTGGAAGCTGCGGTTGCGGCCGAGAGCGCGCCCGACACGGAGGTGCCTGCCGCTACGACCGAGGAATCGCCTGTTGCGGAAGACCCGTCCCCTGCCACCGAACCGACGGAGAGCACAGAGCCCGCCCCGTCGGATGCCGGTGAATCGGACGCGCCGGTTACCGATGCGCCCACCACGGATACGCCTACCACGGACGTTCCCACTGCGGGAACGCCCGCCACAGAGCCAACCCGCCCCACCTGTGATCTGCCTGATTGCCCGCACGTGACCCTCGGCCCCGACGGCGCCTGGACGGCTCTGTGTCCGCTGGGCCAATGGATGATCGACAACGGCGAGGTGGAAGCGCCCCCGGCTGCCGCGGCGTTTACGCTGGACGCCACCGTGATGACCATGCTCACGCTGATGGCCGCGACCGACCCGAAAACCATCGTGCTTACGGACGGCACCACCACTCTTTACCGCAGCGGCACCTATGTGCTGACCGGCGGTCTGCCCACCAGCCGCTTGGTCATCGGGGACAATCTGGCTATTGCACTGGTGCTGGCCGATGCCACGCTGGAGCGCATCACGCTGGGCACCAAGGTTTCGTTGCAGCTTGGCTTTACCGGCGTCAGCACCGTAGGCCTGCTCCGGCCCTCGGATTCGGAAATTCTCTTTGACGGTCTGGGCAGCCTCACCATCGACAATGTGGATGATTTTACCACCGTGCTGATGACCATGGGCGGTGGCAACCTGCTGTTGCCGGGCGCGGCGGTCAGCCAGAACGGGAATTCCTGCTATCATTTTTACGCCGCCGGGGCCACCAGCGCCACGGTGGACGGTGCTTCGTTCCCCTTTACCACGGTGGATAATCTGGATATGGCGCACCTTTGGCTGCCGCCGCCCGACGCGGGGGCTTCCTACCGCGCCAGCGTCGAAAGCACTGTGCTGACCGTGCGCTCCGTAGCCGAGGAGCCCAGCAGTATCATCACCTTTGACATGGATAGCGACGCAACTTTCGCTTCCGCCGCCGATCGAAGCTACTCCATCTTTTCCTCCGGCGGCATGCCCAAGGCGCATACGCTTACGGTGGATCAGACCGGCGTGAGCCTGCTGTTTAACAGCGTGGATTTCTCCGCGCAGGCGGATGTGGTGGCCAATCAGCCCGCACGGTTGCACCTGAAGGCCTCCAGCGCCATCCAGAGCCTGTCCGGCTCCTCCTCGGCAACGCTTACCGGTGCGGGTACCTTCACCATCGGCACGCTGTCCGTTGCGTCGCTGCAATGCGCACACACGGTGCGCCTCGTGTTTGGGTCTGCCGGAGGCACGGCTTTTTCCGCGTGGCAAACCCTCCCTTCGCCCATCGCCGCCGACACTGTTACAGGTCTGATCTATGAGGGGCGCTCCTATGCCGTCGCCACCACCCCCGCCGATTCTGGCACCGTGTATAGCCCGCTGCCCGCGCCGGGTGCCGGAATGCGCTATGACGTGCAAGCCAGCGGCACGGATTTAGTTGTAACGCAAATGCCGACCTCCACACAGACGATCGTCCTGACGGATGCGGGTTATACCTTTGCCGCCGACGGCAACTATGTGGTGCTGACCGATGGCGCCTGCACCGGCAGCCTGACCGTGCCCGACGGGCGCAGCATTACGCTTACGCTGCGCGGCGCGCGCACCGGCGGCAGCCTGACCCTTGGCGAAGGCGCGAGCGCGGCCGTCACGCTGGAGCGCAGCAACAGGCTGGACAGTGGCATTGCGCTTGGCAACGGGGCGACCCTTTCGCTGAACGGCTCCGGCGCTTTGCAGACCGATCGGGTGGAGGCTTCCGGGGCCGCGAACATCAGCGTTGGTTCGCACACCAACGTCACCCTCGTTTCCGGCACAGCGCTGGGCGGCAGCAGCCTTGCACCAACCATAATCAGCGTGACGGACGCTTCCGCCATGCCGGTAAGCAACCTTGCCATCACCCTCAAGATCGGCACCGCCACCCCCTTTGCCACCACCACCGCCGCCGACGGACATGTGACCCTATGGGGGAAAAAGACGATCAGCGGCGCGTCGGTCGTCGTACTTTCGCAAGCCAACACCTATGCCGATATCCTGACCGGCGGCCCGGCCAGCCCCGACGCGCTGCCGGTGATTTCCGGCGTGACGATCCACCCGGAGGGCTACGTGACCTACACAGCCACCAATGCCCAAACCACCGGCATTCAGGTGTACCTCAACCGCCCGGGCGTGGATATGCCGGACACCTATGTGGCCGACGCCATGCAGGTGCTGCGGTATTACGGGGAGTGCAACATTCCCGGCCTTAAGGAAGGCGACCAGGTCACCTTCCGGGTGTATGCGGCGCGCGGCGCGGGGCAGCCGCTCAATGCCGAAACCGCCGACGCTTTCCAGTTCAGCGATATCTACACCTTCGTGGCCCCCAAGATACGCAAGGTGTACACGCTGGCCGACCAGACCAAGGAATATGATACCGAGCCCTTCAAGTTCGCCTCCGGGCTGATCCCCAAGGATGCCAGCGTCACCTTCTCTAAAAACGGGCATGACCTTCCCTCCGCACCCACCGACATCGGGTCGTACACCGCCACGGTGGTCATCCCCGAAGGCAATCCGGATTACTTCCCCGGCGTCGTCACGGCCAAGGTGACCATCACCCATAAAATCGTGTGGATTTACCCGGACTACGCCTCCAAGCTCAAGGGCGAGGAGGACCCGGAGTTTACCTACTTTACCAGCGAGATGTTCGACGACGACGAGGTGACGGGAAACCTCTACCGCGAAAAGGGCGAGCTGCACGGCAACTACCCCTACGTCACGTGGGGGCTGAACGCGCCCAGTATCTACGAGCTGCGCCTTGACCCCGAAAGCCCGATGTTCTTTATCGACTGGGGCCCCGGCCACTACATCAAGGTGGACCCGATGTCCATCATCGACCCGGTGCACCAGACCCTGCTGTACAGTGACGGCACCAAGCTCGACCTGATCCTGCGCACGGTGGATCGGCTGACCATCAGCAAAACCACCTACGGCCCGCTGGTAACCAACCCGGACGACCGTAAAACCCGGCCGTTTACCCCCGAACTGCGCCTTAAGCACGGGTACAATCAGGCGATGGTCATTCTGGAGGCGGAGCCGGAAATTAACGACGACGGCGGTTATGCCACCGATGCCGACGGCAACATCCTGCTGGGGGATCGCACCCTCACCCTGACCGCTTACCATCTGAGCCGCTTCCGGAGCCAGCACATCACCACGCTGGGCTTCCGGCTGGAGGGCGTTATGTTCACGGTCGATCTGGCGGATTTCAGCGCCGAGCCGGTGCGCGCCGCCATGGCGGAAGCGGGCATGTCCGTCAGCGGCACCCGGTATCAGGTTACGCTGCACCCCATCAACCGCGTCAGTGATCTGGCCGACCGCTCGGAGGCCGCGCAGAACGCCAAGGCGCTCGGCGCGCAGATGATGGACGTGAGCGTAACCCTGCAAAACGGCTCCCAGACGCTGGATGTTGCCAAGCTCCTGCCCAGCGCCCGCACGCTGTTTGATACCGGCAGCCTTCTGGCCGACGTGGTGAGCGATCAGCCCGCGCTGCGCGAGATCACCAACGGGCGCGACGCTTCCGCAGCAGACGATGAAAGCATCACCGCCGACGATATGGAGCTGGTGCTCAAGCTGATGAAAGACCGCCTGCGCAAGCTGGGCGCGAAACTCAACTTTTTCAACACCAAAACCGAAAAGCTTGACAGCCGCCTTGTGGTGCCCTATACTGCATCCGAGGCTGAGACATACCCCTATACGGCTGTCATGCGCACAAGCCCGTACCTGATGGTACGGCATGCCCGCAACGGTTTGTACGGCCTGACCGTCTCGCCCTGACCTGATCGCAGTTTATCGCGCTTCCATGCGCAAGGAGGATCCCGATCCATGAATTGTATTTGGAACCGTCTTCTGTCGACCCTGCTGTGTATGGCCCTGCTGGTTTCCATGCCCTTCGCCGCGCTGGCCCAGAGCTCGCTGGACGCCACCGAGGATGTGGATCAGAGCATTGCCGCCAACCCTGACCTGACCGATGCCGAAAAGCAGCAATGGCAGGCGTGGGCCACGGAGGATGCCACGAAGGAAACCACCGCAACGCAGGATGACGCGCTGGTTGCGCAGCTGGAAGGGGAACTGGACGATTCTTCCCAGCTGGACGCCAAGGCGCTGGAAAATTTGGAACTCAACGCCGATCTGCCGGACGATGTGGTCAACGTCCTCCTGCTGGGCGTGGATAACCGCTCCGAGGAGCTGGAAACCGGCCGCAGCGACGCGGTGATCATCTGCTCCATCCGTAAGGACGGCACCGTGAAGCTCACCAGCGTCACCCGCGATACCGCGGTGGTCATCCCGGGCTACAAGAACAAGAACCGCATCAACTGCGCTTTCAAGTTCGGCAGCAAGGACGGCGATCTGGTCAAGGGTGCGTATCTGGCGATGAAAACCGTCAACCGCAACTTCCAGATGAACATCTCCAAGTACGTGCTGGTGAACATTCACGGCCTGGCCAGCATCATTGACGCGCTGGGCGGTGTGGATATGGACATGACCAGCATCGAAGCCAACCGCATCAACTACGAGCTTCGCAAAGAGCCCATGGATAAGGTCAAGCGCCAGAAAGTGCAGGATATAGAAGGAGTGCAGCATCTGGACGGCATGCAGGCGGTCACCTTCGCGCGCATCCGCGGCATTGATGACGATTTTGCCCGCACCGAGCGCCAGCGCAAGCTGCTATCCACCCTGATGGCGCAAGTCATGAAGAACATCGACACCGCCAAGCTGCTCGAGCTGATCGAAACGGCGCTGCCTTACGGCAAGACCAACCTGACCGCTGCGGATATGTTCCAGTTGGGCGGGTACGTGATCGGCGGTTCCGCCATGGCTAACCTGCAAAGCGGCCAGAGCGTGGTGGAACAGCTTCGCCTGCCGCTGGACGGCACGTGGAAATACGGCGGCGACGCCGACGCGACGCTGACGGTGTTCCGCAGCGACGCGCGCATCAAGGAAAACATTGAAGCCATGCAGGAGTTTATTTACGGCCAGTCCTACTATAAGGATTAAGCCGACTGTAACCGGAGAAGGCCCGGCGCTTTGAACAGCGCCGGGCCTTCTCCATTATCCTTGCATGGAATAGGAGCGTTGATTTGGGTCTTCCCTTTTGCAGGCTGCATTCCCAATTCCCCTCATTTCACGCCCGCCAGCGCGTCGGCTACGACTGTCAGCGAACGGCCCTATCTGCTTGTATACGCATCATCTCCGACCGTAAGCGGGCCTTCCCGTCCTTCTACGCATACGGCAGTGCATGGCCTTGAGCCTGCTCGCATCCCTTGGAGGCAGGTTTGTTAACCAGTTGGAATGCACAAAAGGCCACGCCGTAAGCGTTCATTCGGCATACTTTTTTACTTTAGACCTATGTCTGGCCTGAGAAAACGGGGCACATTGCCTGTCGGCGGAGCACAGGCGATTCGCAAATCCTATATTGTTTTAGGCTTCAGGGTAATCAGGTGAATCTGCGAGGGGGCAAACAACCGCGCGGGGAAGCCTTCCGTGCCCACACCGTTGCTTACCAGAATCGCAGCCCGGTTCTCCTCCAGCCAGCCGCTCAGGTAACGGTCGCCCAGATCGGGCACAAACTGTGCCAGCAGCGGGAAGCCGAACAGCGTTACCTGCCCGCCGTGGGTATGCCCAAACAGCGCGATATCAAACCAGTGGTTATCGCCGTCTGCCCCATTCGTTTTAATTGCGGTCGGCAATAAATCCGGGTTGTGGGCCACAAAGATCACAAAATCCTCCTGCCGCAGTTGGGAGGCGACCGCCTCCACATCGGGCTTGCCCGCAAACAGATCGTCCACCCCCGCAAGGCTCAGGTAGCGATCCGACAGCTTGACCTTTGCCACCGAATTGGTCAGCGGTGTGATGCCGGCGGCGGTCATCGCTTTCACAACCAACGCATAGTTGGTTTGTGGGTCGCTGCGGTCACAGTCCCCCAGCACGCCGAACACGCCCAGCCGTGCCTGAATTTTCGGCAGGTTGCGGAAAAAGGCGATCGTATCGGCGCTGGAATCGGCATAATCCCCGCCCAGCACCACGATATCGGCGCTGAGGCCGTTGATCCTTCGCACCAGTCCATCCACCATGCGCTGCGGGTAGCGGTCGCTTTCGTGGATGTCGGTCACAAACGCAATTTTGAGGTTCTTCATGCTTGCGGGTAAACCGTTGATCGACACCGTATGGCGGTCCACCGTCAGGTGATAGGCTTCAAAAAATGGGTAGGCAAGGCACAGGAGCGCGACTAGCACCCACAGTAACGTTTTCAGCCGCGGTTTGCGGCGCGGCGGTTTGCGGTAGCGGTAGCGGGGGCGTGGCAGGGGAATCCCTCCTTGTGAAAGCGTTGACAGATTTCTTGTGCCTATTGTACACTATCGGCATCCGAACGACAAGGGGCGAACCGCCATGCAAACTAACGACACCTTTCGTGCCATTGGGGCAACTCCGTACCTGTACCCGACGCCCGCCGTCCTGATCGGCTGTGCCGGGGCTCATCAGGCCCCGGAGGGCTCCGGGCGGCCAAACCTGATTACCGTGGCATGGGCGGGCATCTGCTGCAGCCACCCCCCGATGCTGAGCATCGCCGTGCGTCCGGAGCGGCACAGCCACACGCTGCTGACCGAAACGCGGGAGTTTACCGTGAACCTTGTGGGCGAGCCGTTATTGCGCGCCATGGATTATTGCGGCGTTAAGAGCGGCCGCGATGTGGATAAATTCGCTGTGCTGGGTCTGCATGCCATCCCGACGCCGGAGCTGCGCTATGCCCCCGCCCTTGCGGAGGCTCCCGCTTTCCTCAGTTGCCGGGTGCAGCAGGTGCTCCCGCTGGGCAGTCATGACCTGTTCCTTGCGGAAATCCTGCAGGTACACGTTCAGGAGGCCTTTTTCCGCCCTGACGGCTCCATCGACGAAGCAGCAATGCAGCTGGTCGGCTTTGTGCATGGAAAATACCGTGCGCTGGGGCCGGAGATCGGCTTTTTCGGGTTTGCGGTCGCCGGGGACGCTGCGTTGCGCCGTCGCATGCCCGCCAAGCCAGACAAGCCAGACCACAAAGACACCCCTGCAGGAAAAAAGCGCGCTCACGTAAACCGTAAACCAAGATAGCGTACCTTCCTCACTTTTTACCCGTCCGGACTATTGCTTTGGGCCTGCTTTCTATCCCCATTCTTTACTATGAGGTTCGACTGAGTAAGGTTCCCAAGGAAAGAACCATACATGACAAGCAAAGAGTGGTCAGGGGATGAAATCCCCAGGCTGTTTTTCAAAGGGTGAAACCCTTTGGAGCTTGAGGGTTAGCCCGACACTCGCCCCCATAGTGCTGCTTCCCCCACGAATCATCGGCCCGGCGGGAAAGATGCATCGGCTGCACGATGTGCGCGGAAGAGTATGGAACAAAGAAGTGGAACGGAGCCTTTGCTCTGTTCCACTTCTTGCATTTGCAGCGCCCGGCGCTCAGTCCACGGCACGCACGGTCAGCTTGAGGTTGTAATTGGTGCGCGACGCATCCCCGAACACATGCAGCAGCCGGGGAGTGTAGGCCGCCATGATTCCCTTGGGGCGCGTCGAATACGTCAGCGTGATCTGCGTCGGTTCCGTCACGCTGGACAGCTCGTCAAACAGCGCGTCCAGATTGCCGCCGTAGTAGAAGGGGAAGCCCATCTGCTCCTTTAAATAGCGGTGCAGGGCAATCTTTTCCTCAAACGGGGTGATGTCCAGCTCCCAATCCTGCATGGCTGTTGCCTCCTCACTTGTAAAGCTGCTCGAAGCTCTTGTGGTTGTCGGACGTGTAGTAAATCAGGCCGTCGTTGCTATAAACCAGTCTTTCGTCGCTGCGGTGGCCATCGGTGATGTTCACGTCGCACTCATTCCAGGTGCGACCTTTGGCGGCAGGCAACAGGCCTTCGCGGTTTTCAAAGCGGTCGCCGCCAATCGCGCTGCCGGGGGCAACCTGCCCCAGATTATCCTTGCGGCTGCTCCAACCCAGCGCTTTGGCCTGATCACGGGTCAGGTAGTTGGGGGGCAGCGTGCCGTACTGGTGCAGGTAAGCGGCAACATCGTCCCGCGTCAGATAAGCTTTCCCCTTCGTAACCGCGGGCGTTTCGGTCGCTTCTGCCTGCGCCGCGTCCAAACCGTATACCTCCACCGGGCGGAAGCTAGCATAATGATCGTCGCTGTAATACAGCAGCCCGTCATTGGAGAACACCAGCCGCTTGCCGTTGCGGTAGCCACCGTCGGCTTCGATGTCGCACTCCGTCCAGCGACGGCCCTTGGTGTCTGGCAGCAGTCCCTCATAGTTGCCGAACGTATCGCCGCCGATGCTTTGGCCGGGCGCCACTTGCCCAAGGTTGCCCAGCCGGTTATCCCAGCCCAGCGCCTGCGCCTGCTTTTTGGTGATAAAGTTGTCCGGCAGGCTGCCGTAACGGGTCAGGTAGACGGCAACCTCCTCCATAGCGGTATAGGCCTCCCCGGCCTGCACCGGATGGGCGGCGGCATCCACCCGCAAGGTTTTGGCCGCGGCGGATGCTGTTGTGCCCAGCCAAAGCAGCGCCAGCGCCGTCAGGATTGCCAGACTCCGTTTCCATCGAATCATGCGTTCAGCTCCTTCATACGGTTCCGAGGGGAAGCGGGTTGCTCCACGCGCACTTGCCCGCTGCATCGATCACCTGACAGCGCACAAAGCACTCGCCCCGCGCGGGTAGGGTCTGGTACGAGGCTTCCGTCAGGCCTGCGCCGTTTACGATCCGCCCCGGCGTCCAGGGCAGGTTGGTGTGAAAGTAGATATGCGCCGCGGGTGAACAACGCACCGTAAACATGCCGTCCGCAAGGGTAATCTGCTCGATCCGCGGCCCTTGACTGGCATAGAACCGGCCCGCATCCATCGCTTCCAGAATGGCCTCCGGGGTAAGTGCCTCGGCCTGCACCATCGTACAGGCCATCCCCTGCTCCCCCGCATAGGCGTGCGTATCGTCCGAGGCCACAAAGGGGAGCATCGCGCCGCGCGCCGCCATCACGTCCAGGATGTGGGAGCTGTCCGGCCGCGCAAAGGACATGCTGTTGAACACCTCCGCCGCCGTTACCCCCCGGATGGCCATGAGGGTCGCGGCGGTGTTGAGCGACCAGTGCGGGTGCGCCACAATCACCCGGCCGCCACAGGCGCGGATGCAGGCGGCGCCCGCCTGCGGCCCCTGCTCGTAGCGGATGCGGGGCTCCACGTTCTCGGTCATGCCAAACCCCACCAGATGCACCACTTCGCTGGACAGCATATAATCCAGTTCGATGCCGGAGAACACCAGCATCCCAGCCTCTAAATAGCTCTGCGCGACGGTGGTTTTCCGGTGATCGGTAATCGCCAGAAAATCATACCCCATCGAGCGGTAAAGAGCAATCGCTTCCGCCGGGCTCCGGACGCCATCGCTTGCGGTCGTGTGGCAGTGCAAATTGCCTTTGAAAAACGGCATCGAATCCGAAAAAACTTGCATACCCTGTTGCCTCCCCTCCGCCGATAAGCCCATCCGGTTCCGTCACCGGCACAGGAGCCGCTTACGGCAGGGCACGAAGCTGTTCCAGCACGCATGGCAGGTGTTTTTCCAACTCGTCCGCCGTGGCGCGGTAGGCTTCCAGTGACGCGCCGAACGGATCGTTCACCGGCGGTTCCAGCGCCAGCACATGGGCAGCAGGCCAGCGCTCTAAAATTCGTGGCACATAGGCCTGCCCCATGGTCACCACCAGCCGGGCTTCCCGCAGGAGCGCCATGGTCACGGGCTGCGCCACATGCCGGGATAGGTCAAGGCCACGCTCCTTCATCACATAAAAGGCGCCGTCGCTGGCAGGCGTACCCTCCCGCGCGTACAGGCCCGCCGATTCGGCGCGCCAGGCAAGGCCCAGACGCGCGCAGCGGTCGTTGAACAGGCACATAGCCATAGGGCTGCGGCAGGTGTTGCCGCTGCAGACAAACAATACATCCGGCATGGCGCGCCTCCTTTGTGTACCCTGATTTGCTCCGGTTGTCCTGTTTACACCCGCACCACATGGAAAGCGGCTGCCCGACACATACGGTTCATGATGGCCAGCCCGATGCCCTCAGTGGCTACCGCCTCGCAGAGGATCACCTGTACGCCCTCGTCATCCATCCGGCGCAAGGCGGCAAACAGCGCATGAGCAATGGTTTCCGGCTGTGCAAGGCTGCCGATCGGGAGCGTACGGCACCCTCGGTACCCTTCCGCGTGCTCGGCAAATGCCAGCACACAGGCCTTCAGCCCAGCTTCCTCCGCCTCCCGGTAGCGGCGAAGGCACTCGCTGCGCACTGCCTCCGGCGCGCCCTGCACCAGCGTCAGTTCCCCGCGCGGGGCGTAGTGGCGGTACATCATCCCGGGGCTAACGGCCTTTTCCCCGGGTTTCAGGGGGCGCATCACACTGTCGGCGATGCGTACCTCCCCCAGCGCGCGGGCGAGCATCTCCTGTGTGACCCCGCCGGGGCGCACAATGGTGGGCACCTCGGCGGTCAGATCAAGCACAGTGCTTTCCAACCCCACATCACACGGGCCTCCGTCCAGGATCAGCTCGATTTCCCCCTCCAGATCGGCCAGCACATGGGCGGCTGTGGTGGGGCTCGGTCGGCCGCTGCGGTTGGCGCTGGGCGCCGCTACCGGCACGCCGCAGGCACGCAGCATCTGCAACGCTACCGGGTGGCTGGGCATCCGCAGCGCCACGCTGGGCAGGCCCGCGTTGGTCACCGTGGGGATGCCT
This sequence comes from Candidatus Limiplasma sp., assembly GCA_963666755.2. Taxonomy (GTDB): domain Bacteria; phylum Bacillota; class Clostridia; order Christensenellales; family Aristaeellaceae; genus CAXXOK01. The sequence goes on along the minus strand of CAXXGW010000009.1, from coordinate 790,242 downwards.
GCCTTTTTAGGCAGCAGCAGCGTCAGCGGCCCCGGCCAGAACAGGCGCATCGCTTCCCTTGCGCGGGCATCCACCACGCACAGCGGCTCCACGGCCGCGGGTTCGGCCACATGTACGATCAGCGGATTATCCGCCGGGCGGCCCTTGACGGCAAATATCTTGCGTACCGCCGCCTCATTCAGTGCATCCGCGCCCAGGCCGTACACCGTTTCGGTAGGAAAGGCGACCAGCTCGCCCGCGCGCAGCAGGCGCGCCGCCTCCTGAATGGCGGTATCGGTAGGGGGTTCGATCCTCGTCATGCCAGATTCGCCTGCTCTCCGGTTTCCTTGAGCTTTTCCGCCTGTTCCGCCAGCGTCAGCGCTTCGATCAGCTCCTCCAGATCACCGTCCATCACATCGTCAATGCGGTACAGAGTCAGGCCGATGCGGTGGTCCGTCACGCGCCCCTGCGGGTAGTTATAGGTGCGGATGCGCTCGCTGCGATCCCCGGTGCCGATCTGGCCCCTGCGGTTGGCGGCGTAGGCGGCGTCCTTCTCCTCACGCAACTTCTGGTACAGGCGGCTCTTGAGCACTATCATGGCCTTAGCACGGTTTTTGATCTGGCTTTTTTCATCCTGACAGGTGACCACCAACCCGGTGGGCAGGTGGGTGATGCGTACGGCGCTGTCCGTCGTGTTGATGCACTGGCCGCCGTGGCCGGTGGAGCGGTACACGTCGATGCGTAAATCCCCGGGGTTGATCTGCACCTCCACATCCTCCACCTCGGGCAGCACGGCCACGGTGCAGGTGCTGGTATGGATGCGACCCGTCGATTCGGTGCTGGGCACACGCTGTACACGGTGCACGCCGCTTTCGTACTTGAGGCGGCTGTACACGCCTGCCCCACGGATGTTAAAGACCGCCTCCTTGACGCCGCCCAGCTCCGTCATCGAATAGCTGACGGGCTCCAGCTTGAATCGGTGCCGCTCGGCATAACGGGTATACATGCGCAGCAGTAGCGCGCCGAACAGCGCAGCCTCGTCGCCGCCCGCGCCCTGCCGGATTTCCATGACCACGTTGCGGTCGTCGTCCGGGTCGCGGGGGATCAGCAGCAGCCGTAGTTCCTTTTCCTGCTCTTCCTTGCGGGTCAGGAGAGTTTCCAGCTCCTCCCGCGCCATGGCCGCCATGTCCGGCTGCTCCAGCAGCTCGCGCGCCTCCTCCATCCCTTCGAGGGTTTGCTGGTAAGCAGCGTAGGCCACGACGGCCGGTTCCAGCGCGGCGTGTTCCTTAAGCATTTTTTGGTACAAATCGGGCTGAGCGATGATTTCCGGCTGGCCGATAGCTTCGCTCAACTCCTGATAACGGCCGATCATCCAATCAAACTTTTCAAACATCGTGGGTCTCCTTTGCGCAACGGTTTAGGGGGCGTCATAACGATTTCCGCCGTCCGGCACCGCTAAGTGGGCGGCAAAGCGCAACGCGCGGTCACAAACCGTTCCCGATCGCAAAGGTCGCGGCGCACGGTAATATCGGTAAAACGCCGCGTAGCCTCCAGCAGTGCCGCCACACGTGCGCCCTGCGCATCGCCGATTTCCAGCAGCAGGTATCCCCCCGGCAGCAACCGGTTCGGAGCCTCCTGTGCAAGCCGTCGGTAAAAATCCAGCCCATCCGCGCCGCCGTTCAGGGCCAGCGGCGGCTCGTAGCGCACCTCCGGCTGCAGCGCCGCGCAGGCGTCACGCTCCACATACGGCGGGTTGCAGACGATCATCTGCAACGGCGGCACGTTACGCAGGGGTTCCAACAGGTCGCCCTGCAAGAAATGAACATCCGCCGCGTTGCGCCGCGCATTTTCGCGGGCAACCGCCAGCGCATCGGCGCTGATGTCCGTAGCCCAGACCTCCGCCTGCGGGCAATGGTGCTTGAGCGTCACGGCAATCGCGCCGCTGCCGGTGCATACATCCGCCACGCGGGGAGCTTTCCACTCCCGCAGCCAGTCAATAGCCAGCTCGCACAGCAGCTCCGTTTCCGGCCGGGGGATCAGCACCCGCGCGTCTACATGGAAATCCAGCCCATAGAAGCATTGCGTGCCCAGCAGGTATTGCAGGGGCTCCCTGCGGGTACGCAAAAGCAGGAGGGAGCGAAACCGCTCCTCCTGCTCGGGCTCCAGCTCCCGCCCCGGCGTAAGCCTCAGGGTCAAGGGTGTGAGCGCCGTAACCCCACAAAGCAGCGCCGCCGCATCCGTTTCCGGATCCGGCACCCCGGCGCCGCGCAATGTATCCGCCCCCATACGGAGGGCTTGGCCTGTTTGCATCGTTTTTCAGTCCATAGCCGCGCTCAGCGGCTGCGCGTCGGGCGTCGCTTTTTCGGTTTCCCCGGCATCCGTTTCCGGTTGCCCTTCGCTCGTCTGGGCTGCGGGCTCGGCGGCAGTTTCAGGCACATAGGCAGGGTCGCTCTCCGCGTAGCTGTGCAGAATGGCCCATCCTTCGGCGGTACGAGGCGCGGCGGCCGGCATGCCATGCAACGCCACATTCATGGCCACAATGGCGCACTCCAGCATCGCGTCGGTGGGCTGGCGGGTGGTCAGGCGCTGCATCTGCAGGCCCGGCCAGCGCAGGATGCGCGCCGTAAGGCTGTCGCTGTGCGCCAGCCCCTTCAGCACCTCGTAGCTGACGCCCGCCACAATGGGCAGCAGTGCAAGGCGGCTGAGCAAACGCCAGATATACACGTTACCCTGATAGCCCACCAGCGTAAAGAGGATGATGGAAATCACAAACACAATCAGCAGGAAGCTGGTGCCGCAGCGCGGGTGCAGCGTGGTGAACGGCCGCGCGTTTTCCGGCGTAAGCGGCAGATCGTTTTCATGGCAGTACACGGTTTTATGCTCCGCGCCGTGGTATTCGAAGGTGCGCCGCACTTCCGGCACCGCCGCACAGAACAGGATGTAGCCGATCAGGATCAAAATACGCAGGATACCGCTGAGGAGGTTAACCAGCCAGCTCATGGAGCGATCCGGCCAGACGTTCTTTAAAAGCTTGGCAAACAGCTCCGGCAGGGCAAAAAACAGGCCGATGGAAAGAGCAACCGCCAGAACCACGGCCACGCCCATCACTATTTTATCGATGCCTTTGCCCAGCTTCCGGCTGAGCCATTTTTCAAACTTGGTAGGCTCTTCGTCCAAAATACCGAGCATTTCCGTACTCTGCTGCAGGGTGGTCATGCCCATGGAGAGCATCGTAACCATGCTGACCATCCCCCGAAAAAACGGTTTGCCCATCCAGGGGTGCTTTTTAGCGGGGCTCATATACGCGTCGCGGCGCACCACGATGGTATTGTCCGGCCTCCGTACGGCAATGGCGATTGCCTCGGGCGCCTTCATCATCACGCCCTCCATAACCGCCTGACCGCCGATATCCACCCGCGGGCAACCGCCCTGATTTTTCTTCATCGTTTTCGGTTCCTTTCTGCCCATGGATCGGGCAAGGTACAACTTTCGACAGTTCCGGTCGATTTCCTGCCGCATTGCGCAAACAGCGCGGCGTTAAAACTCTGCCTTGAGGCTTCGGGTCAGCAGCGCCTGCAGGGCTTCGGGCGGGTCAGCATTTTCATAGAGCACACGGTACACCGCCTCGCTGATAGGCAGTTCCACCCCGGTGCGCTTTTGCAGATCCAAAAGCGCGTGCACGGTGTGGTACCCTTCCGCCAGCTGCCGGTACGGTTCTCCGGTAATCCAGCACTCGCCAAAGCGGCGGTTGTGGCTGTGCGGGGAGAACACCGTGGCCTCGTAATCCCCCAGATGGCAAAGGCCGTAGGCGCTCTGTTCCTGCCCGCCAAGCGCAGCGATCAGGCGCGCAACCTCACGGGTGCCGCGGCTCATCAGTGCGCCTTTCAGCGTGCCGAGCTTCAGACCGTCCAGCATCCCGGCGGCGATGCCGACCACGTTTTTTGCCGCCGCGCCAATTTCGTTTCCGATCAGGTCGCCGCCGTAGTAAAAGCGGATCAGCGAACCGGTGAAGGCCTCAATCACGAAGGCTTTCAGCGCCTCATCGTCACTGTCCACCACCATGCAGTTGGGTACGCCCCGGGTAAATTCCTCCACATGGCCGGGGCCCAGCCAGACGGCCGTGGGCTGCGCCGCGCCAAGCTCCTCCGCCACAATCTGCGTCAGGCGTTTGCCCGTGCCAATTTCAAGGCCCTTCATGCACAGGGTCAGCGGCACGCCGCGCAACATATCCGCCTGCGCCTGTAAAAAATCCCGCAGCGCCTGCGAGGGGATTGACACCAGCGTCAGTTCCGCATCGCGGGGCAGCGTCGAAGTCAGCGCCACCGAAGGCGGCAGCGTGAATAATCCATTATCGCGGTTCTTTTGCCACGCCTCCAAATGGGCGGAACCCTCCCGCCCGTACAGCGTGACGCTGTGCCCGCACCGATCCGCATACCAGGCAAGAAAAGCGCCCCAGCGGCCGCACCCGACTACCGTAATCCGCATGGCATCCCCTCCGGGGGCTATCATACCATGCCACGCACCGGCACGCAAGGGAGGGCGTTGCCCCCCCTGCCGGGGTTGTTCCAAAAAAGGGGCAATATGCGGCCGCAGGCTGGATTTTCATTGACGGAATCGGTTTAGGCGTTGTATGATATGGATATGATATCCAGCATTAAGGAGGGGTACTCATGCTTCAGGACGGAAAAATCTGGGTCGGCTCCGGAGATCAGAAACCGATCTTTTTACTACCCACCATGGCAAACCGTCATGGTTTGATCGCCGGGGCTACCGGCACCGGCAAAACCATCTCCCTCAAGGTGATGGCCGAAGGGTTCTCGGATATGGGCGTGCCCGTGTTCCTCAGCGATATCAAGGGCGATCTGAGCGGCATGGTGCGCATGGGCGAGAATACCGATAAGATTGCCTCCCGGTTGATGGCTGTGGGCGTGAACAACTTCAAGTTTGAAACCTATCCCACCGAGTTTTGGGATGTGTACGGCGAGCAGGGTCACCCGGTACGGACTACCATCAGCGAGATGGGCCCGCTGCTTTTGGCTCGCATGCTTAACCTGAACGACATCCAGGCGGGCGTGCTGAACGTGCTGTTCCGCGTTGCCGACAACGAGAACATGCTCCTGCTGGACATCAAGGACCTCAAGGCCATGCTGGCCTATGTGGGCGAGAATGCCAGCCGGTACACGCTTAACTACGGCAACGTCAGCAAGGCGACGGTCGGCGCCATCCAGCGCGCTGTGGCCGTGCTGGAGGATCAGGGCGGCGATCGGTTCTTCGGCGAACCCGCGCTCAACATCACCGATTGGATGCAGCAGGATGAGGACGGCCGCGGCTTTATCAACATTCTGGCCTGCGATAAGCTGTTCCTCAACCCGCTTATGTACTCCACCTTCCTGCTGTGGATGCTCAGCGAGCTGTACGAAACCCTGCCCGAGCAGGGCGATCAGGACAAGCCGCGCATGGTGTTCTTCTTTGACGAGGCGCACCTGCTGTTTAACGATTGCGGAAAGCAGCTGCTGGATAAAATCGAGCAGGTGGTGCGCCTGATCCGCAGCAAGGGCGTGGGCGTATACTTCATCACCCAGAGCCCCGCCGACGTGCCCATGACAATCCTGGGGCAGCTGGGCAACCGCGTGCAGCACGCGCTGCGCGCCTTTACCCCGCTGGATCAGAAGGCCGTCAAGGTGGCCGCGCAGACCTTCCGCGCCAACCCCGCCTTTGATACGGAGGAAGCCATTACCCAACTGCAGACGGGCGAAGCGCTGCTTTCCTTCCTGGATGAGAAGGGCGCGCCCAGCGTAGTCACGCGCGCGACCATTCTGCCGCCGCAGAGCTATATGGGCGCGATCGATACCCAGCTGCGCAAGACCTTCATTGATACCAGCCGTTTCAGCGGCGTATACGAGGCGCAGGTAGACCGGGAGAGCGCCTATGAGTATCTGGCCGCCACCATGAACCTGGGCCGTCAAGCCGTACCCACACCCAAAGCTGCGCAATCCGCAATGCCCATGCAGGCTGCGGCTCCGGTGCAAAGTGCCACGCCCGCTACCACCTTCATGGTCTTTGACCCCGCCACCAACAGCTATGTGGCTAAGCAGCTGGATACCATGACCCCCGTAACCGATGCGCAAACGGCCCCCGCCACCGAAGCGGTGCCGGTCGCGCCTGCCGCACCCGCCGCGCCCGCGGCCGGGCCTACCATGCGCCAGAATGTGCTGGTGCTGGATCCCACAACCGGCCAATATGTACAAAAGGAAATGACCCTCACCCTCGACACTGCCACCGGGCGTTATGTGCCCGTCATGACCGAGGCCGAGGCCCGGGCCGCCGCGCAGACAGCAAAAACCGCTGAGCTTGCCAAGGCGAAAGCGGAAAAGGATGCCGCCCGCGCCGCCAAGGAAGCCGATATGCAGGCGCGTCGCGCCGAAGCCGACGCGCTGCGTGACGAACGCGCTGACCGTGCCCGCCGCAACGACAGCGTACTGGGGCGCATCAAGAACACCGCCATCAACACCGCGACCCGTTCTGTTGTCAACAGTCTGGCCCGTGGCCTGCTGGGCAGCCTGACCGGGAAAAAGTAACCATCGGTTTGCTCATGAATCTATCCCCTCCCATGTAATCTGCTGGGCAGCCTGACCGGGAAAAAGTAACCATCCGTTTCCAAAAAGGCGGGCCGAAACGCACTGTTTCGGCCCGCCTTTTCCACCCCCGCAGGCGATGATGCTTTCATCACTGCCGCACAGGGAGCGCCACCCGCAAAAGCCTACACAGGCAAGGCTTTCCCGTGTAAAGTTTCCCTTTACAATTCCTTTCCGACACGATACAATGGCAACGATTCAGTGCAGGAAGGTGCAGCCTATGATTACAGTTATCGTCAACCCGATCGCCGGCAACGGTCTGGCGCTGGATGTCGGTCAGAAAATCGACGCACAGCTCACCCAGCGCGGCATCGCGCATCAGATGCAGATTACCCAGCGTGCGGGGCATGCTACCGAGCTTGCCCGACAGGCTGCCGCTCAGGGAGTGGAAACGGTGCTCTCCGTCGGCGGCGACGGAACGCTGAACGAAACGGCTGCCGGGCTTGTCGGCACCCAAACCGCGCTGGGCGTAATCCCCGCGGGCACGGGCAATGATTTTATTAAAGTGATCGGCACGCCCCGCAAGTGGCAGGACGCGCTGGAGTATGTGCTGACCCATCCCGCGCATCCGCTGGATACCGGCACCATTAACGATTCCTTCTTTATCAATGTTTGCGGCGCCGGGTTTGATGTCATGGTGCTGGACTTTGCCCTGCGCGCTAAAAAGCGCGTACGCGGCATCTGGCCCTACCTGTACGGCGTTCTGGCCGCTATTCGCACCTTCCGCCCGTTTGAGATGCTGGTGGAAATCGGCGACGAGCTGAAGCTGAAGGGCAAGTATATGATCTGTAGCATCGCCAACGGCCGTTACATCGGCGGCGGCATCCCCATCATGCCCCGCGCGCGGGTGGATGACGGGCTTTTAGATGTGCTGGTGGTGGATCCGCTGCCGCCCTGGCGCATTCCGTTTTACCTGCCGGCCATCCTCGGCGGCACGCTGGTCAATACCAAAATTGCGCATCATTACCGCACGCCGCATTGCGCCATCAGCTCCCCGCAGATGCGCATGAACATGGATGGTGAGATCCTGCCCATGGAAAGCGCGCGGTTTGTGTGCAAGCCTGCCTCGTTGCTGGCGCACTGGCCCGGCTCGCAGGAAGCCGTGGACTGAATGGGAGGCGCCCTCGCCTGTTTTTACATTCTGACGAGCGTTGCTTTACGCCCGTCGGCAGGAAAAGCCCCGTCCAGCGCGAACAGTATCCATAGAGCCATCCCCCGCGCCTGCCGGGCGGCCCCGCCCCGGAACGAACGCATGCGCCTGATCGAAACGGAGTGAGCGCGATGTCTATCAGCAATTTTTCCAGCAAGGTCAAGATCGCCGTACTCAAAGGGATGGAGGCCGTCGGCACCTCCGCCTCCAACATGGCGAGCAACGCCAAGCTCAAGGTAAACGAAATCAATCTGGAAAACAAACGGCGTGAAATTCTGACCAATTTCAGCCTCCAAGCCTTCGAGCTTTGGCAGAAGGGCGTCCCCCTGCCCGATCCGTTGGCCGCTATGCTGGCGGAACTGAGCGAAATTGAGGATCGCCTGAGCGTGCTGCGCGCGCAGAAGTATGCCAAGGTGCCCGCCGACGCGTGCCCGCACCCCGACACCGCCGAGACGCAGCCTGCCACTGACGCGGAGCCTGAAACCACAGCCCCCGCCGAGGCAGCGACGCAGGAAACGCCCGTAATGCCCGACGAGGCGGACACCTCCGCAACCGCCGCGCCTTCCGAAGGCGAGACGTCCGTTGCCGACACCCCCGCAGAAGAACCGCCCACCCCGGATACCACGGAGTCCTGACAGCGCGGACTGTATCCTTTTGGTATTTCCCGCGCATTTCCCCCAACAAGCTGTTGTATGCGCTGTGCCTGTGTGTTATGCTACCCCCGAGCCCAAGGGGCTCGGGGGTGCTTTTATGTATGAACTGGTACAGGTCGGCCCGCAGAGTTATTACATTCAATGCCCGGCGAAAATTGGCGTCTGGACGCCGGACGGCCTACACGCCGTGCTGATCGACAGCGGTAACGACAAGGAAGCTGGCCGAAAGGTGCGGCAGGTGCTGGATCGGCAGGGTTGGACATTGCAGGCGATCCTGAACACCCATTCCAATGCCGATCACATCGGCGGCAACAAGTATCTGCAGGCGCAAACCGGCTGCAAGATTTTTGCCAACGGCGCGGAAGTCTCCTTCACGCGCCACCCGTTGCTGGAGCCGTCGTTCCTGTACGGTGGCTATCCGTTTGCGGAGCTGCGCCACAAGTTTCTGATGGCGCAGGACAGCGACGCGCTGGATCTGCACCATCCGGACTTTCCCGCACAGATCGAAGTGATCCCGCTGCCGGGGCATTTTTTTGATATGGTCGGCTTCCGCACACCGGATCATACGGTGTTTCTGGCGGATTGCCTGAGCAGTGAAGCGACGCTGGAAAAGTACGGCGTACCCTTCCTGTTTGATGTGGAGGCACACCTGCAAACCCTGCACACCGTCGAAACCATGCAGGCCGCCATGTTCGTGCCCGCGCATGCGGATGCCGCCGCCGAAGTGGCGGCTCTGGCTGCCTACAACCGTGTCAAGGTGCTTGCCGTAGCTGATTTCCTGCTGGAGGTTTGCCGCACCCCCATCCCCTTTGAAATCGCGCTGCAGCAGGTGTTTGCCCATTATGGCCTTACCATGAATTACGAGCAGTACGCGCTGGTGGGCAGCACCGTTCGCTCCTACCTTGCCTGGCTTAAGGATGCGGGCCGCGTGAATGTGTTGTTTGCCGAACATCAGATGCTGTGGCAGACCATCAGTGATTGATGGGCGGAGCATCTTCGAGTCCTTTAAGGCAGCTTTGCGCCTATAAGCCCCTATTGGCATGATGCCGCATAGCCATTTTACAGTTCTTCCAACGGTTGAATTCGCAGCGCTACGCTAATCACCCCATCAACAAACTTGCTTGTTGGTATAATCTTACCATCCGGTTTACTTAGGGACAGCGGCAGGTCTTGGTTTCTCGGAGTTACCTTCTTTCCTTTCCCTGTAGGGTTTCGAAAGCAAAGCACACAAAAAGCCCGGTCGATTGTATCAGCCGGGCTTTTCTTGTGCGTTCCTGTTATTGCGAAGTGCACAGTCGCTCGCCTCATAGCCCTTCGGGCTGTTCGCTCGCTTTGTCGCAGGTGCTGCGGCACGGGCTTTGGGGTTCCACCCCAAACCCCGCAAGGGCTATCGCCCTTGACCCCCTCTCCGCTGCGGCGGGGGACTGCTGCCATAACTGATGCGCTTGCTGCTTTACCGCTTGCTCCGCTCTTTCACCTTCGTAAGCACGGCCTGCAGCACAATGAAAAAGCACAGTAGCAGTGCCGAAACCACGTTGCTCCACGAAGAGATCAGCTTACCATTTGTTTTCACCAGGCTGGATATGGTGCCGTTAATCAGCACGCCAAAGAAGGAACCAACCACATTGCCCACGCCGCCTGTCAGCAGCGTGCCGCCGATCACCGAGGAGGAGATCGCGTCCATTTCCAGCCCCGTTGCCTGTGTGGTGGTGCCTGCCATGGTGTTCAGGCAATAGCAGATGCCGCCGATGGAGCAAAGAAAGCTGGATAGTGTGTAGGCTTTCAGGCGGGTTTTCTTTACGTCCAGGCCCATCAGGGCGGCGGACTGCTGGTTGCCGCCCACCGCGTACAGGCTGCGCCCGAACCGCGTGTAGCGCAGGATCAGGAACACAGCCAGCAACACGCACAGGGCAATCAGCACCGGCAGTCGGAAGTAGGGTACCATCAGCTTTCCTTTGTTGTTCACATACGCGCCGATTGCAAAAGGCATATAGAACTTGAGGTTTGCAAGCCCTACGAAGAACTCGCTGGATTTGATGGTCACCTGCTGCGTGCTGATAACCGCCGTCATGCCGCGGGCAAAGAACATGCCCGACATCGTGACGATAAACGGCTGGATATCCAGATAGCCCACGCAGAAACCCTGCACAAGGCCGAACGCGATGCCGATCAGCAGCACTTCCATCATCAGCCACTGGGCGGGCACGCCGCGGGTCTCGATGCCCACCGCCAGAAACATGCAGTCCATGGCGATCAGCGCACCTACGGAGATGTCAATACCGCCTGTGAGCATGACGCACGTCATGCCGCATGCCACGCAAATCAGGCCCGAGTTGTTAATCAGAATGTTGAGGAACGTCTGGAAGTGGTCAAACCCCTTATCCGAATAAGCGATGCACCCCGCGGTATACATCAGGGCAAACAGCGCGATGGTAATGATCAGCAGCATGCTGTTGTTGTTCATCTGCCGTCTGGAGTGCTTTTCAAGGGTGGAGCGGCTCATGTGCCGATCGCCTCCTTCGTAGACGCCGCCAGTTTTGCGGCGGCTCGCTTCTGCAAGTAGGCCTTCACGGCGGGGGCTTGAATCGTCACAATCAGGATCACGATCACAGCCTTGAACACCGGCGCCTGCGCAGAGCTGATGCCCAGCGCGTACAGCGTGGTGGTGATGGCCTGAATCGTATACGCGCCGATGATGGAGCCCGAAAGCCGGAACTTACCGCCGCCCAGGCTGTTGCCGCCCAGCGCGACTGCCAGGATGGCATCCAGCTCGAGGTTTAGCCCGATGTTGTTGGTATCGGCGGAGTAGATACGGCTGGTCGCCACAAGCCCCGCGATGCCCGCGCACAGGCCGCTGATCACAAACGTCGTAAAGATGATCCGCCGCGACTGGTAGCCCGCGATGCGCGCCGCGTTGGGGTTGATGCCCACGCTCTGCACATACATGCCCAGCGCCGTAAATTTAAGGATCAGCGACATGATCAGGATACAGCCGCCCGCAACCAGAATCGGCGTCGGGAGGATCCAGCAGTAGCCTCCCAGAAACTGGAACGAGGGCTCGCGGATGTACACGATGGTACTGTTGCAGAGCAGCAGGCCGATCGCGCGCCCTGCGGAAAATAAGATCAGTGTTGCCACCATAGGTTGTATGTTCAGGTAGGACACCAGCAAGCCGTTAAACGCGCCGCACAGGCAAGCCACCGCAAGCCCGGCCAGCATCCCCATCCAAAGCGGGTTGGCATACTCCGACACGTTGGCGTTGCCAAACCCGGCCAGAATCATACAGCACATACCGCCCGCCAGGCTCATGACCGAGCCCACCGAGATATCCGCGCCGGCGGAGGCCGACACCACCAGCGTCATGCCGATAGCAAGAATCGCCGCCTCGCTGCCGCGGTTCAGCACATCAATGATGCGCCCATACAGGATGCCGTTACGGATGGAGATGGTAAAAAAGTTAAAAATCGCGTTGCCGTTGACCACATCATAGATCATGTTGGTCATCAGCACCAGCGCCATGCTGAAAATCGGCAGGAATAGCCGCATCCGCGTAATCTGCTTCAGCTTGCTCATTGTGCTTCACCCCCTGCGATGGCGTGCATCACGCTTTCCTGCGTCTGCTCGCCGTCCAGTTCGTTCACTTTTTCGCCGTCGCGCAATACGGCCAACCGGTTGCAGGTGCGCAGCATCTCCTCAATTTCTGAGGAAATGAACAACACGCCCTTGCCTTCCTCCGCAAGCTGTACGATCAGTTTCTGGATTTCGGTCTTGGTGCCGATGTCGATGCCGCGCGTCGGCTCGTCCAGGATCAGGAAATCCGGGTCGGTCGCCAGCCAGCGGGCGATAATCACCTTTTGCTGATTGCCGCCGGATAGCTGGCGCACCAGCGTTTCACGGCTAGGAGTCTTAATCTGCAAAAGCGCAATAAACCGATCGGCAATCTCGCACTGCTCTTTCATGGGTACCTGCCGCATCATGCCGCGGTGGGCCTGCATCGCCAGAATAATGTTCTCCCGCACGCTCAGGTCGGCAATCACACCTTCGGCTTTGCGGTCGTCCGGCAGCATCCCCATGCCCAGGCGCATCGCATCAATAGGATGGCTGATATGTACTGTTTTATTTTTAACACGTAAGGTGCCGGTCTGGGCACGATCCGCCCCGTAAATCGACCGTGCCAGCTCGCTGCGTCCGGAACCCAACAAACCTGTCAGACCCACGACTTCGCCGCTGTGGATTTCCAGATTGAACGGCTTGATTTTCCCGACGTGGCTCAGGCCCTTAGCGTCGATCAACGCATCGTTGCAGCGGTTCTGGCAGTTTTCCGGTTTGATTTGCGCCAGATCGTCGATATCCTTGCCCATCATGGCGGCGATCAGCTTCACGCGCGGCATCTCCGCCACGGGGTATTCACCCACCAGCTGCCCGTTACGAAGCACGGTAATCCGGTCGCACACCGCATACACCTGCTCCAGAAAGTGCGTTACAAACAGAATCCCCACCCCCTGATCGCGCAAGCGGCGCATGAGGGCGAAGAGTTTATCCACTTCATGATCGTCCAACGACGAGGTCGGCTCGTCCAGAATCAGGATTTTGCATTCCATATCCACGGCACGGGCAATAGCGATCATCTGCTGGATCGCCAGAGAATAGTTTTCCAGGTTTTGTTGCACATCGATATTGAGTTGAAAGCTCTCCATCAGTTTCTGTGCCGCCTTCATCATCGCCTTGCGGTCGATGGTATGCAGCCGGCTCATGGGCTCGCGGCCAATATAGAGGTTCTCCGCTACGCTCAGGTTCGGGCAGAGGTTTACCTCCTGGTACACGGTGGAGATGCCCCGTTGCTGCGCTTCCAGAGTCGAATGGTTGCGGATGGCGTCTTCGATGCCGTCCACATGGATTTCGCCGCTATCGAACGCGTGCACGCCCGTCAGGCACTTAATCAGCGTGGATTTCCCGGCGCCGTTTTCGCCCATCAGCGCGTGAATTTCACCCTTGCGCAGGGTAAAATCGACGTTATCCAATGCTCTGACTCCCGGAAAGGTCATGGTGATCCCGCGCATGGTCAGCACGACCTGATCCTCCATCGTCATCCAATCCTTCCTTTCTGTGGCTTGGACGGCGGAGACGCCGTCGTGCCGGCCTCTCCGCCATACAGAGAAGTGGGAGGAGCTGTAAGGCCTCTCCCACTTCTCCGCAATGATCGTTGCTACATGAGCAATTTCCGACGAGGCTTAGTACGGACGGGCCTCGAGGATTTCCTTGGTCATCGTGGTGGCATACTGAGAAGTGATGCCCGGGGCGACGAAGGCCTGGTCAACAACCAGCGTGAAGGGCTCGACGGTCTTGCCGGCCTGCAGGTCATCGATAACGGTCTTCACAAACGCAGCCTGGATGGGGTTGCACTCGACATTGGCGTTGATTTTGCCATCGAGGGTATAGGTCAGGCCGGCTTTGGTGGCATCGTAGGAAACGAGCACCACATCGCCGCCCACACCGTAGGTGATGCCGGCAGCGTTCATCGCGTCCATCGCGCCGTAGGCTTCGTTATCGTTCTGGCAAACCACAACGTTGAACTGGCCCGGGTAGGACTTGATGAAGCTTTCCATAACCTGCTGGCCGCCAGCCTGGGTGAAATCGCCGCTCTGGCTGTCGATGATCTTCCACTCGGGATGATCCGCAGCAACCTTGTTGAAGCCTTCGGTACGGCCCAGCGCCGCAGAAGAGCCCACGGAGCCTTCGATCACGAGGATGTTGGCATCTTTGCCGCCCATGTACTCGGCAAGCCACATACCGGCGGTTTCGCCTTCCTTGGTCATGTCGGTGCCCACGCGGGTGGTGTACTCGGAAGGATCGGCATCAACGCTACGGTCAGCGATGATCACGGGGATGCCCGCTTCTTTGGCTTCGGCCAGCACGGTGTTCCAGCCAGCGGTCTCGATGGGGGCGATCACGATGTAATCCACGCCCTGCTCGATGAAGTTACGCACAGCCTCCAGCTGCACGGCGTTGTCGTTGTCGCAGTCCACGAAGCTCAGTTCGAAGCCGTTCTCGGCGCTGAACACGGACTTGTAGTTCTCGGTGTTGGCGTTACGCCAGTCGGATTCATGGCCTACCTGCGCGAAGCCAACCTTAATGGGGTCGGCGGCGAAAGCAACGTTGCACAGGCCGAAGATCATGGCCAGCACGGTTACCAGAGCAAGAAGTTTCTTCATGGATGGGAACCTCCTCATATTGATTTCCCGGGAAGCTGTCCGTACTTCCCGCGTATATCGTTATTGTATCGAGGATGGTTCCCGAATAAAAGGCAGGGATTTCTCGTTTTGGGTGAGTTTCTTTTGAATTTGTCCATACGTTTTCCGGCCCGGAGGATAAAACGGTTGGATTTTTCCGGTCAATAGAGGGGCTTTTTTCCGATGCGGCGAGGCCGATTCATGGCCGATCAGGGCGTAACCGTTGCCATATATGGCGTTCCCGGCATTGCACGCCGCCGTCAGAGTTTCATTTCATCTCCTTTTCGGTAATCGCGCGGTGATAGCCCTGTATACTTTTTAAACAGATAACTAAAGTAGTGCGGATCATTATAGCCTACAGCAAACGCCACATCCGACGTGCGCATTTGCTTATCCCTGAGCAGGCTGCGGGCTTTGGCCATGCGTACCCCGGTCAGATACTCGGTAAAGGTGACTCCCGTTTCCTGCGAAAAGACCGTACAAAAGTGGTTGTTGCTCAGCGCCACATGCCCCGCCACCTCGCGCAGGGTCAGGTTGGGGTCGGCATAGCGGTCGTCAATAAACGCTTTCGCCTTACGGATAACCACCCCATAGCGCGTGGAACCCTGCTCGTCACGGAAAGCGAGCGCGCAATGTAAAAGCTCGCGCGCCATGTCCATCGCCTCTTCCAGCGTAGCGGCTGTGGCGCTCTTGTTCTCCGCCTGAAACGCCGTGGGGATGATCTCCTGCGGGTCGCCCCCGCAATCCCGGATAATCCGCGAAGCGGAAAGCACAATATCCACGAAAATGTAGTTAATCATCAGCTTGCTCTGCGCGGCGCTCTGCCCGATGGAGCGGAGGTATTCCGACAGGATCGTATCCACGTCGGCACTATCCGCGTTGCGCAGCTGTTCAAAAATCTGCGGCACCTTCACGTTAGCCAGCGTCATGCTCTCCTTGGGCGCAATGTCCAGCACACCTACAATGCGGCGCTCGCTGTGGGCCTTGTCCGCCTTATGCAGCGTGCGCAGCAGCGCCGTTGCGTCGGCGTAGGAAAGCGGCACGTCCCCCAAAGCATGCACGGTGGTTCCGATCGCCATCAGGGGTTTGAACTCGGTGTTGCGTTCCACCTCAAAGCGAACGGCCTGCGCCAGCCCGTACGTCCGCTCCTCAATATCCCCATCGTCGTCGCCCATGACCAGCATCAGAAAGCGCCCCTGCACCTGGCTTAAGCATACGGCGCCGTTGCTGCTTTCCGCGAGGCGGCACAGCACGATCTCGGCGGCGCGCGTTTCCTCGGCGCTAACCGCTTCCTGCCCCAAATCCACCACCATCACCAGATAGCGGCCGGCAGTCAGGCTCATTTGCAGGGCGCGGGCGCGTTCCATGACCTCGGTTTCCGGGGTGCCGGAAATCAGGTCGGTCAGCAGTCGCTGCTTGAGAATCTGCCCGGACGAGGCAAGCTGGTCGCGCACGGTGCGCAGGTTAGCCTGCTGGCGCTTATCCTCCCGGATGCTGTCCGCCAGATGGTTGAGCACTTGCAAAAGCTCCTGCCCGCTGACGGGTTTAAGCAGGTACTCCTTCACCCCCAGGGAGATCGCCTCCCGCGCATAGGCAAAATCGTCATATCCGCTCAGGATCACAATATACATCCACGGCATGGTGGCGCTCACGGCGCGGCAAAGCTCAGCCCGTCCATAAACGGCATGCGGATGTCCGTAATCAGGATATCGGGCTTGATATCCTGCAACATCGAAAGCGCCATTTCGCCGTCGGGGGCCTCGCCGGCCAGCATGAAATCCGTCTGCTCCCACGGAAAATTGCTGCGGATGCCTTCGCGCACCACAATTTCATCGTCCACCAGAAAGACCTTGTACATCCTCGACCCTCCCGAACGGCACACACAGCGAAACGGTTGTGCCGGTTTCGTCGCTTTCGATCCGTACGCCTTCCGGCTGGTTGTAATACAGCTGGATGCGCTTGTTTACATTGAAAAGCCCGTAGCAGCCGTGCTCGCCGTCCGCAGGCGCATCGCACTCCAGGCTGTCCAGCACCTGTCGAAGCCGCTCCGCCGTCATGCCCGCGCCGTTATCCTGCACGGTCAGGAGCATCCGGCCGTCCTGTTCCCTGCCCGTCACGCGGATCAGCCCGCGCCCCCGGCGGTGCTTGATGCCGTGGTAGATGGCGTTTTCCACCAACGGCTGTAAAAGCAGCTTGAGGATCTGGTGGTTGTACATGCTCTGCGGCACGTCGATTTCATAATCCAGAATGTCGCGGTAGCGGGTTTTCTGGATGGTCAGGTATCCCTGCAGGTGCCGTATCTCCTCCGAGAGCGGAATCCAGTCCCGCCCCTGCGAAAGCGAGATGCGGAAAAAATCGCTCAGCGCGCGGGTGATGTGGATCACTTCGTCGGTCCGTTGGGCTTCGGCCAGCCATACAATGGCATCCAGCGTGTTATACAGAAAATGCGGGGCGATCTGCGCCTGCAGGGTGCGCAGTTCGCTGCGCTTGAGGTTTTCCTGTTCACGGCGATTTTCGTCGATCAGCTGCTGCAGCTTGCCTGCCATCACGTTCAGGCTCTCGGTCAGGCCGCGCAGCTCGGTTACGCCCGCTTTATCCACACGCGCGCGCAGGTCGCCCTCCGCAATGGCCCCGGCAAAGCGTTCCAGATCCGCAATCGGTGTGCGAATCGCCTTGGAAAGCGATTTTTGCGCCAGCATTGCAAAAACAAACGTTAAGGCAAGCAGCAGGAGCATCATCCACACCACCAGCATCAGCTGATCCTGCAAAAGACGGCTGGTGGCCGAAGTCGCGGCGATTTCCACGGTGATGTATTTTTCCAGCATATCCCCCACGAGGGAGGCGACGCTGCGCACCTCTTCCAGCAGCGCCTCGTTGTCGGCCACCAGCGCGCCGGCCGCAATCTGCTCCCCCATGCGGTCGATGTAGCTTTTAAGCGTATCCATGGTGCGGCGCGCCACCGTCAGCTCAATGGAGCTGCCCCCGGCCGCGGTGGTCATCAGCGCTTCCATGGTATGGTTCACCTCGTCCAGCAGCAGGTACTGCCTGCCCTCCTGAAAGGTGACGCGACCGGCGACGATGCTCCACATCTCGTCCGGGATTTCGGTATTGACCAGCGGTTTCAGGGAGGAAACGCGCTCCACCTGCAAAATGGCCTGATGGTAGTTATCCGCATAGGTGCGCAGCGTCCAGATGCTGACCAGCGCCGGGATCAGCATCAGTGCGAGCACCACCATAAAGCTAAACCGCAGCCGCTCCGCCAGACTGTTGCCGACGCCCATACGGGTAAAGACCCGTTCAAACAGCGCGCGCATGTCAGTACCCCCGCGGCGGCAGGCTGTTCAAATCCGCGTCAAATTCAGAAAACACGCGTTCCGGCGTATAGATGTTATGGGGGATCGACTCCCCCGCCGCCAGTTTCTTTGCCAGCGTCATGATCTGATCCCCGATCATCGGGTTACACTCCACCACGCAGTTCAGCTTTCCTTCCCTGAGCAGGTCGATGGCCGCCTGCTCGCCGTCCACCGATACGATCACGATATCCTTGCCGGGAATCAGCCCCGCATCCTCAATCGCTTCCAGCGCCCCCAGCGTCATCGCGTCGTTATGGGAATAGAGCACGTCGATCTGCGGATGCCTTTCCAGCAGCGCCTGCATACATTCCTTGCCCTTGGAACGCAGAAAATCGCCGGAAACGCTCTCTAAGATCATAAAGCGGTCGTCCCCCGCCAGGACGCTGCGGAACCCTTCCCCGCGCTGGCGCATGGGGGTAGAATCCACTGTGCCGCTGATTTCCACAATATTCACCTGTTTGGCTTCGGCCATTTTGCGCAGCACAAACTGCCCGGCCTTGCGTCCTTCTTCCCAAAAATCCGAGCCCACGAAGCCCACGGTCAGGCTGTCGTCGGCCGTTTTAATGCGCCGGTCGGTAATCAGTACCGGGATTCCGGCCTGACGGGCCTCGCCCAGCACGTTATCCCATCCGTCCTCCACGATGGGGGAAAAAGCGATCACATCCACCTGATAGGCAATAAAAGAGCGGATAGCCTTGATCTGCATTTCCTGCTTCTGCTCCGCGTTTTCATACATCAGGCGCACGCCCGCCCGCTTGGCGGCTTCCTGTACGGATTTGGTGTTGCCCAGCCGCCAGGCGCTCTCCGAGCCCAACTGGGAAAAGCCCAGCAGCACCTGCGCGTCTTCCGCGGCCGGAGAGGCGGACTGGGTCACGGGGGTGCAGGCGCAAAGCGCCGCCATGCTGAGGGTAAGCATGAGGCAAAGGATGGTAAGGCGGATGCGGTGCGATGTCACAGACAGTTCTCCTCCTTATGAAAGGCATAAACGCGCCCGGTTGTCCGTACCGGTTTCGCTCTGCCTCCGTACGGGTCATTCGCCCCGATGCGGCGTAATGCGCCCGTTTGGCCTGATTTAACCCTCTCCGGGCCCGTTTGGCGTTTCCATACAATTTTGAACTGGCCTTATTCTAGCACGTCGCACTTGCGAACACAAGCGCCGCCCCCAGGGAAAAAAGCCGCCGGGCGGCGATGCGTCCGGCGGATGGCTGCGAGAAACGTCGAAAACGTTATATGCCAGTTTAACGGCGGGGTATGCGCTTTTCCGACCCGCGCAGCGACAGCCGCGGCACCACCACCAGCCGCTCGGCCGGGCGCGCCGGTTCGTCAAAGCGCCGGATCAGCAGTTGCGCGGCCTTGGCGCCAAGCATGATCACCTCGCGGTCCAGACAGCTGTAGGGCAGCTCGAACAAAAGCTGCCCGGGCAGCTCGTCAAAACCCACAAAGGCTGCGTCCGCCGGAATTTTCAGGCGCAGGTCGCGCATTGCGCTCAGAAAACCGAGCTCGCTGTGGTTGTTGGCGATAAAGAACGCCGTAGGGCGCTCGGGCGAGCGCATCAGCTCCGAAACCCGGCGGTAGGCTTCCTCCTGCCCAAAGGTGCCGGTAATCAGGAAATTCTTGTGCAGCGCCAGCCCGTTCTGCAGCATCGCCTTGCGGTAACCCTCCACGCGCTCGCGGCCAATCATCAGCTGGGTATTGCCTGCCAGCACGCCGATGGCGCGGTGCCCCGCCTGAATGAGCGCCTCCGTGGCGGCGTAGGCACCGCTGAAATTGTCGCTGAACACGCAGTCGCAGTTCAGCCGGTTGATCGGCCGATCCAGAATCACATATGGGCCGCCGAGGTCGTTCAGGCGCGAGGCCATTTCCTGAAAGTCCGCCTCATCCTCATAATTGCAGGCAGGCACATACACCAACCCCCGCACACGCTGGTAGCGCATGGCTTCCAGCGCGCGGTAGTCGCTCTCCTTGCGGTTGCCGGATGTGCGCAGGATCAGCGTATAGCCGCACTTGTCCATAACCTCGCTCACCCCGGTAAGCAGGCCGGAAAAAAACGGGTTGTTCGCCTCGGGGATAATCAGACCGATCGCGTCGCTTTCCCGCCGGGACAGGCTGCGCGCCAGCGCCGAAGGCTGGTAGTGGTAGTGATCCATGACCGCGCGCACTTTCTCCGCCGTTTCGCGGCTCACATACCCCTTGCCGTTGATGACGCGCGATACGGTCGCCTTCCCGACGCCCGCCTCCCGCGCGATATCCTGAATGTTTACGCTTTTCATCGCCGAACCCCCCTGCCGCGAAAACGGTTCCATACCCTGCAAATTATAGCGATTCCACAGTTGGATGTCAACCGCAGCCGCCCGGTGCGCGTGGCACGGGCATTTTTACCGCAGCCCTTTTCCTCGGCCAGGTTTTCAGGTATAATGGAAAACAGGAAGGGGGCGCATGCGTGGCTAAAGAACGCATCGGACTGATGGGAGGGTCGTTTAATCCCATCCATGCGCGCCATTTGGCGATTGCCGCCAGCGCACTGCAGGAGGCGAAGCTGGATCGGATTGTTTTCATCCCGACCGGCAACCCGCCGCACAAGCACCAGGATTTGGCCGACGCGGAACACCGCTTTGAAATGACGCGTTTGGCGACCCTGCGGGAACCGCGCTTTTCCGCTACCCGCATCGAGCTGGATCGCGAGGGCGTCATCTATACGGTTGACACATTGCAGCTGCTGCATAAACAGCTTCCGGACGCCGAGTTTTTTTATCTGATCGGCGATGACACCCTGCTGGATTTGCCCAACTGGCGCACGCCGGATCGTGTGTTTGGGCAATGCAGCTTTCTGGTCTGCCGCCGCGCGGCGGAGGATGTCCGCAAAAACCCTTTGGTGCCCGCTTTGGAGGCGCGCGGGGCGCGGTTCCAGTTTCTGTCGCTGCCGCCGATCGACATCAGCGCCACCGCGATCCGTGCGCAGTTGGCCCGGGGCGAGGCTCCGGAGGAGCTTCCCCCCGCCGTATTTGAGTACATCCGGCTGATGGGGCTGTACGGTGTGCCTTCCTACACGGTGGATGCCCCCGCGCGGTATGCCCGCCTGCGCGAAGCCCTGACGGACAAACGCCTGCTGCACTCGCTGCTGGTAGCCGACACCGCCCGCCGTCTGGCCGAGCGCCACGGGCTGGACGCCGCGCAATGCGAGCTGGCCGGCCTGATGCACGACTGTGCCAAGTGCATGCCGCTGGGTACGCTCCAGCGCATCGCCCGCGAGCACCGGCTATTGCTGGATCGTGAAACGTTCGCCAACGCCAACCTGCTGCACGGCCCCGTCGGCGCGGTGGTGGCGGAAACCGACTACGGCGTAAACGATCCCGGCATCCTGTCCGCGATCCGCTGCCACACCACCGGCCGCGTCGGGATGCTGCCGCTGGACATGGTGCTGTTTCTGGCAGATAAAATCGAGCCCTCCCGGCGCAGCTACCCTGCGCTGGAAACCGTGCGCAAGCTGGCCCAGCAAAGCCTGGTAGCCGCTACGCTCAGTTCCATGCGTTCCACACAGGCCTACGTGGCCCGGCAGAACGCAACCCCGCACCCCTCTACCCAGCGCGTGATCCGCTGGCTGGAAAGATTACCGTCCGAACGTGTTGAAAACCAAAGGAGAGATCGCCCTGATGGAAGCGAAACAGATCGTGCTGAAAGCAGCCGCAGCCCTGTATGACAAGAAAGCCCAGGACATCGTTGCCCTGGATGTGACCAACCTGACCGTGATTACCGATGCGATGGTCATCGCCACCGGCCGCAACGTATTACAGCTCAAGGCGCTGGCCGACGAGGTGGAAGACCGGCTTGCCGAAGCCGGTGTACCGCTGTTGCGCAAAGACGGCCAGCAGGATGCCCGCTGGATTGTGCTGGACTTCGGCGCGGTGCTGGTGCACCTGTTCCGCACTGCGGAGCGTGAGTTCTACCGGTTGGATCGGCTCTGGGAGCACGACGGCAACCGCATCGCGCTTCCCTTCGAGGCGGAAGAAGCGTAAACGCGCTGTTATCGGCTCTTGACCCCCTGCACGCGTCTGCTCAGCCCGTAGCCGCGGTAATCAGCCGTGATGCTCTGCCCGGCAGCGCAGCTTGTACGTACACGAATGCTCTGAACGCTACCACTCTATTGTTATGGCATCGGTTTTGCCTCCATTACGGGAGCAATCCTGTGCGGGAAGGACGTCGGGGCTCTGCCCCGAACCCCGCAAGGGCCAATAGACCTTGACTCTTTTCGCTGTAGCGAAGGATGTAAAGACCACAGGAGGCGGTTTGCCCAACAGGGCTAGCCGCCTCCTGTTAGCTTGTCGAAAAACCCATTTGGGTCGCTATTGCCGCTCGCCTCATAACCCTGCGGGCTGTTCGCTCGCTTGAGCTATGCGTTGCAACGCAAGGCTTTGGGGTTCCGCCCCAAACCATGCCAAGGGTTTCACCCTTGGAACCTGACAAGGGATTTCATCCCTTGACCCACTTTTTTTGACAGCCTGACAGGAGGCGGTTTGCCCAACAGGGCAAACCGCCTCCTGTATTGTATCGCCTGCTTCAGCGTAATCCAGAATCACAGGCTTCATTTTAAGACAATAGGTCGATCACGAAAGCACCGGGTGGGTCGGAAACCCCCAGCTCCGCGATACCCTTGACCCCTTTTATTACGGCGAAGGAGGCAACAGCCGCTGCCCGTAAACCCCATCATATCCGTCAGGCCTCCGGCTCGTCCCCCGGTTCGTCCTGAATCGTCTCTTTTCGACCGGCTACTGTTCCCGAGGTCGGCCCGAACCAGTCCAGCGCAAGCATGGTCACATCGTCCGCCTGCTCCGCACCGTCGGCGAAGGCATCAATACTGGTGCGCACTGTGCGCAGCAGCGACATCACGCTTGCGGGGCGGTTGTCGCTGTCGTTCAGTGTTTTCTCCAACCGATCCTCCCCATACAGGGCAAGGGCAGGGTTCAGCGCCTCCGTCACCCCGTCGGTGTAGAGGAACAGGCGATCCCCCGGCTGCAGCTGCAATTCCACATCGGTATACTTGCGGTTTTCCATGCCGGCCAGCACAAAGCCGGGCTTATGCCGCAGCCATTCATACCGGCCGCCGCGATGCCTGACCAGCGGCGGGTTATGCCCCGCGTTGGCGATCAGCAGCTTGCCCGTCGCCAGCTCCAGCAGCCCCATATACACGGTTACGAACATGCCGGCATCGTTGTTTTCACACAGCTGGTTGTTCACCATCGTCAGGATCTGTGCCGGGGTTTCCCCCTGCAAGGCGCGGGTTTTAATCAGCGTCTGGGTAATGACCATGAACAGCGCCGCAGGCACGCCCTTGCCGGATACGTCCGCAATCACGAAGGCCAGATGCGTGCCAGTGCTTTCCGGCCCGTGCAGAATATAGAAGTCATAGAAATCCCCACCGACCGACTTGGCGGGCTGCATGGTGGCGTACACGGAAAACTCCCGCCGATCCGGCGCATAGGGGAAAATGCGCGGCAGCATCGCAGTCTGGATGGTATGGGCCACGTTCAGTTCTGTTTCGATGCGCTGCTTATCCGCCGTGACGGCGCGCAGATTTTCTACATATGCCTTGATGTTTTCCGCCATACTGTTGAAGCTGGCGGCCATTACGCCCACCTCGTCCTGGCTGTGGGTTTCAAACGGCGCCAAGTCCAGCGTGGCCGCGTTTTTATCAAACGCTGCCATGTGCGCCGACAGCCGCTTGATGGGCCGCACCACGCTTCGGTTGGTGGTCAACAGCGCCAGCAGGATAAACAGCACGATCACCACCGCCACCATCGCCAGCAGCTGCAGCGATTGGGTCACAATCTGCCGGAGCACCATGCGCATATCCACATCCACGCCCACGACCGCCACCGTCTGCCCCGCGCTGTTCTTGAGCGGCGCGTACGCGGAAAGGAGGTAGCCAAACGTGCCTGTTGTGATGCGCGGGTTGGTGGCCGTTTTCCCGCTGCGCATGACCCCGGAGGTAAGGTCGTACACATCCGATGCGCCGGAGAGGTCGCCCAGACGGTTGATCAGGCTTAAATCCTCGCCCTCCAGCGCGATGTCAAACACATAGACCGCCTCGTTGCGCGCCAGATCCGGCACCGATACGTACAGAAAGCGCAGGTTCAGTTTATCTTTAATATTGCGCAGCTTGGCCTGCGCCGCAAGGTAGGTGGCGTCCTCCCCGTCGGCCAGGTAGACAGGCACTCGGTCGCCGTCAATCTGCATCGCGGCCAGTTCCGCGGCACTGGACGCCAGATCGCCGTATTGGCTGACCAGCATCCGGTAGTTGAGCAGATAGGCTACCAGCCCGACCGAGCTGGTCAGCAGCAGCGCCAGTGCCAAAAACAGAAGCACAACCTTGGTTCGGATACTGGCCTTGCGCATCGAAGGCCCCCCTTTCGGCAGCGCCGCTCAATCCACGCGGCAAAGGTACAGGTGTGCCGAACAGCGGCATTTGGCCCCGCAGATCGGGCAATAGTAGCCGTAATGGTCAAAATCCACATAAAAATCCCGGTGCAGGCCCAAATTCAGCACGTGGGCATACCGCTCTACCGTCCGGTGCGCGGGCATGCGCCCGTCCGGGTGCACCCAAAGCTCGTAAAGCACAAACTGTACACCGGTTGCGCGCATGCGCTCCCGGCAGGCGGCCAGCATCGCCGCATCCACACCCCGGCCGCGGAAGTCCGGCACCACCAGCAGCGCATCACCGGTGTAGACCACCGCATCCCCCGTAAGGGCAAGAATTTGGCTGCACAGCTCCGGGTGCCCGCCTGACAGCGCCACACCGCGGGTATAGATATCCACGCCGATCATCCGTCCGCCCTGCGTGCATTGCACCGCAATGGTCGCAGGGTCGGTCAGCGCCTGTTGAAAATGGCTTCGGATGCCTTCGCCGTAGTTCAGGTAGGCCGCGTGCAGCGCCAGAAGCGGTTCCAGGTCGTCCGGCGTCAAAGGGCGGACGCTCAGCCCGTCACGCATTCCGGCGCGCACCCCCTAACGACCGCCGTACCAGCGATACTGCCCCCAGAAGCCCCGTCGCCGCCAGGGCGATTGCCCCGCACTCCGCAGCCGCGCCCAGGAACAGCAGCGCGCTTAATGCCAGCGGGCCGCTGGTCTGCCCCAGATTGTCAAACAGCGAGAATACGCCCATGGCCTTGCCATCGCCAATGCCGGCGCGCTGGATCATCGCCGTGTAGTACACGCCCTGCGCCGCATAGCCAAAGCTGGCCGAGATGCCCAGCATGCACACCGTCAGCACTGCCGTTTCAAAGCCCGGGTTCAGGGCAAATACGCCCAAGGCGAAGGCGCACAGGAGGTTGCTCAGCCGGAGCACGTTCCACGCACCCAGCCGGTCGAGCAGTGCGCCGGGCAACACATCCCCCAGAAAAATCGCCAGCGCGCCGCCTAACAGCATCACGCTGCCGATGACGGATTCGGTCTTGCCCAGGCCCGCCGCAAACAGCGGGAACAGGTAATCCTTGAAATACATCATGAGCATGTAGGGCAGCATAATCATCAGGAAAAAGCTCAACACCTGCGGGTTGCGCAGGAACCGCCACGCCTGCCCCCGCTGCGCTGCCGCATCGGGTACGGTTTCCTCCAGACTCAGGTGTTCCACCCCGCGCAGGTTCTGCCACATCAGCCCCGCCGCCGCCAGCACGCACAGGATCGACCCGAGATAGGCGGCCGGGTAACCCAGATAGTCCGCGATGTAGCCGCCAACGGAGGAGCCCATCACCACGCCGGTAATTACCCCGACGTTTAGCCCCGCGATCAGCCACTGCCGCTCCGCATCGCCCGTGGCACGCCCGGGCAAAGCGTTGCAGGTGACCACCGCCGCGCCCGTGCCCAGCCCGCCGACCGCTTTGGCCAACACAAACAGGCCGTAATTCCGTAAAAGAATTGCCGCGATGGACAGCCCCGCGCCCAGAATTTGCAGCCCGAAGCCAACCAGCAGCACCGAACGGGGGCGGCTGCGATCCAGCACGCGCCCACTCAGGAACGCCGAAAGCCCGATCATCAGCAGCTGCACCGACATCGGCAGCGCGGATGCCAGGCCCATGCCCAGAAAACCCGCCGAGGCCAGCCCCAGATCGACAGAGAGCTGCGGGATGTAGGCGGCATCCATATTGTCCGCCATAAAAACCAGAAAGATCAACGCCCGGATGAAGCCCAGCGCCACCCGTCCATCCCCCTGTGCGCGCAGCGTCCGGCACTGCACCCGATGGTCATGAAAGGCTGTAAATTCGTTAAACGCAAGCATGGCCAGCAGCAGCGCCACCAGAACCGCTGTCAGCACCTCGCGCACGAGCGTATGCCGCGCGACTACCTCGCCGTACTGGTTGGTGCCGATTTCCACCAGCCCCACGGTTTGGCCCGCCGAATCGAACACCGGCGCGACGGTATAGCTCCAAAGCCCATAAATATCGGCTTCGCCATCCACGCGCAGGGGTTTGCCGGTCGTGACCACTTCGCCGTACGGCGTTTCTCCCAACGGGCAATAGGGATAGTGTACGCCCGTGGTGTTTTCGTAATCCATCACGCCCCAGAGCATCGAATCGTCAAACCGGTAGAGGACATAGTACAGGTTGGCCCCGTTGCGGTAGCTGGCGTCGCAGAAGGCGTCCATATAGCGCTTGACAGTTGTGTACGAAGGGCCGCGGTAATCCTCCAGCGTGCGGATGGAGGCGAGCTGATCCCCAAACACAGTCCCCGACGTAGCCGAAATCGACTCCGCCAGCTGCGACAGGTTCTGGTTGGTCTGCTCCTGCAACTGCGTTTGCAGGAAAGAGAGCAGGAATGCCATCACCAGCGTAACCGTAACCAGCACGCTTACGGCTGCGATCAGCATCCGCCGCCGCGCCTCCGACACGGGCTGCCCCCGCATCAGGCGTACCAGGCGATACAAAAGCCACAGCCCCGCCAGCGCCAGATAGGCTACAGCCGCCCAGGTCAAGCTCAGCCGCAGGGCAAACATTGGGGCCAGCGTGACCGTCGGCAGTGCAAGCGAAGCGCCGCCCACTTCAAACACCCCTGCCCCATCGCTGAAGGCCACGCCCTGCGCCGTCGCCGTCAGATCGTACACCAGGCCGCCCTGCCACAGGGTTTCGGGCGGTTCGCCGTCACGCAGCGCAACAACGCTTTCTGCCGTCAGGTCGCACACATAAAGCGTGCCGTCGGGTGCCATGTCCGCATCCCATGGCACGCGCACCCCATCGCCATAAGCCAGCCATTGCAGGGGTTGTGTGGCCGTAACCACCCCCAGCAGGCCCTTTTTGGTGGTCAGGCACAGCGCGCCGGTCTGCGGCTCGTACGAGGCGCGCAGCACATCGTCGCAGTCGGGCACAATCGCCGCCAGCAGCGGCACCGCGCTGCCGCCCTCACAGTGCAGCGCCGAGACGGTGGAACCTTCTACCTGCGTGAAAAACGTCTGCCCCTTGCTCAGGTGCACGCTCAGGATGCGGCCCAGCTGCCGGGGCCGATCCTCCGGCTGGTAGTCCACCTCGTACAGCACTTCGCGGTCCTGTCCATCCATGCTGTAGCGTAAAATTCGTTCGGCTTCCACAAAAGTGCTGTTGGGGGTATGCCGCACCTCCGCCAGCACCACATGCGCGCCGTCGGTATCAATGTGCTCGGCATAGTAGAACGAATCGGTATCGTAGGAGCCGCCGCGGATGCGCGCGGTCAGCCGACCCTGCGGATCGGTCAGGGTCACCAGCATTTTACTGTTTTCCACCACGGCAAGGCTACCGTCCGGCGCAACCGACACCGCCGAAGGCGATTGCCACGCGCGCGTCCAGGCAAAAGGCGTCTCTTTCAGATAATCGAGGCTGCGCACCAGCAGCACCGCTGCGGCAATCGTCAGCCCCATCAGCGTAAGGGTCAGAATCCCCTTCCGAGGTCGTTTCATGCGCTGGCCTCCCCGTAGCCGATTGTTTCCGTGGCATTTTCTATGAAGTATAAATGGTGTTTTCTGTCCGTTATGCTAGCATAAAATCCCGTTTCTGTAAAGGCTTTGCGGTCTCTGGGCAGCATTTCCTCTCCGCCGCGCCCCCTTGACAGGCATGCGGCAGAGGGCTATAATTTGAAATCGAATATCATTTTTATTTTGGGTAAGGAACCCTCTTATCACCGTTTGAAAGGAGAACCGGCCGATGTTCACCGCAGCACAAACCGCGCGTCGCCGCAGGGCATGGATTCTGGCGGTTCTTCTGGCGCTTACATTCTTGCTGGTGCTGCTGTTTTCGCTTGCGGAAACCCACCACGTTTGCATCGGGGCGGATTGCTCCATCTGTTTGCAGCTGCGCCGTTTACAGGCGCTGCTGCACCTTGTTGGCGCCGTGCTGGCTGTGCTGGTTGGCGCCGCGGTACGTTTGCCGCCGTTACGCACCACACCGCACCACCACGTTCCGCCCGTAGTGCGCGGCACGCCGGTTACACTGCGTACCCGTTTGAACGATTGAGATTCCGGCCCACCCGCTTCTTAACAACAATCCATTAGGAGGAAATCTTTATGAAAAAAATGATAACGCTATTACTGACCCTTGCACTGCTGCTGACCACCGCGCCCGCCCTTGCGCAGAGCACCGCGCCCATCCGTGTGGTCGCCACCATTTTTCCGCCGTATGACTTTGTGCGCGCTATTGCCGGCGATACCGGCGCGGTCGAACTGACCATGCTGCTTAAGCCCGGCGCAGAAATGCACTCCTATGAACCCACGCCGCAGGATATCCTGTCCATTGGCAACGCCGATCTGTTCCTGTACATCGGCGGCGAATCCGACGCCTGGGTGCAGGATATCCTTGACTCCATGCCCGAAAGCGGCGTGAAAGCCCTCAAACTGATGGACATGGTACCCACCGTAGAGGAAGAACTGGTCGAGGGCATGCAGGCCGAGGAGGAAACCGAAGTAACTGCTGACGCCGAAGAAGCCCCCGAACTGGATGAGCACGTCTGGACCAGTCCAGTGAACGCCATTGCGATGGTCAATACGCTGTGCGACGAGCTTTCCGCGTTGGACGCCGCCCATGCCGAGGCCTTCCGCACCAACGCGGATGCGTACATCGCCAAGCTACAGGCGCTGGATGCCGCTTTCCGCCAGACGGTGGAAACCGGCAAGCGCCGGGAAGTGATCTTCGGCGACCGGTTCGCGCTGCGCTATTTCGCCGCGGAATACGGGCTGACCTACTACGCCGCCTTCCCCGGCTGCTCCAGCGAAACTGAACCCAGCGCGCAAACCGTCGCTTTCCTGATTGGCAAAGTGCAACAGGACAAGGTGCCCCTGATCCTGTACCCGGAGCTTTCCACCCACAAGGTGGCCGACGCCATCAGCGAGGAAACGGGCGTACCCACGCACATCTTCTACGCCTGCCACAACCTGACCGCCGATGAGTTTGCCGCAGGGAAAACCTATGTGGATTTTATGACCGAGAACCTGCAAACCCTTAAGGAGGCCCTGAACTGACATGACGCTGCTCACCTGCGACCGGGTAACCCTGCGCTATGAGCGCGTCACGGCGGTGGACAACTTATCCTTTACCGTGGATACGGGCGATTCTCTGGCTATCGTAGGGGAGAACGGCTCCGGGAAAACCTCGCTGGTGAAGGCCATCCTGGGGTTAATGCCGGTCGCCGGTGGCTCCGTCCGCTTCGGGGACGGGTTAAAGCGTACCCAGATTGGCTACATGCCGCAACAAACCGCACGCCAGCGGGATTTTCCCGCCGGCGTGCGGGAAATTGTGCTCTCCGGCTGCCTGAACCAGATGGGGCTGCGCCCGTATTACGGCGCGCAGGAAAAAGAGCGGGCCGCCTGGGCTTTGCGCATACTGCATATCGCGGATTTGGAAAACGTAAGCTACCACGCCTTATCCGGCGGGCAACAGCAGCGGGTGTTGCTGGCGCGCGCGCTGTGCGCAAGCCGTCGCCTGCTGTTGCTGGACGAACCCGCCTCCGGGCTGGATCCGCTGGCAACGCAGGAGCTGTACCGCCTTGTGGCCGATCTGAACCGGCATGAAGGCATCACCATTCTGATGGTCTCTCACGATATCGGCGCCGCCGTGGATATTGCAAGCCACATCCTGCACCTGCACCAGACGCCGCTTTTCTTCGGCACCGCCGAAGCCTATCGGCAAAGCGAAGTCGGGCGGCTGTTCCTCCGGGGGGTGTCCCATGATTGAGATTTTAAGGGAGCTGTTTTCCTACAATTTTATCGTACGGGCGCTGCTGGTCGGCACACTGGTGTCGCTTTGCGCGGCGCTGCTGGGGGTCAATCTGGTGCTCAAGCGCTATTCGATGATCGGCGACGGCCTTTCCCACGTCGGGTTCGGCTCTCTGGCCGCGGCGATGGCGCTGGGGCTGGCGCCGCTGGCCGTGTCCATCCCGGTGGTTGTATTAGCCGCTTTTCTGCTGTTACGTTTAAGCGAATCCAGCCGCATCAAGGGGGATGCGGCCATTGCCATCCTCTCCACAAGCGCGCTGGCGTTGGGCGTGCTCATCCTCTCCATGACCACGGGCATGAACACGGATGTGTGTAATTACATGTTTGGCTCCATCCTGGCCATGAGCGTTGCGGATGTGCGGCTCTCGATCGCCATGAGCGTGGTGGTGCTCCTGCTGTTCGGGTTTTTCTACCACCGGCTTTTTGCCGTAACGTTTGACGAAAGCTTTGCCACCGCCACCGGGGTGCCCGCGCGCCTGTATAACCTGCTGATGGCTTTCCTGACGGCCGTGACCGTCGTGCTGGGGATGCGTCTGATGGGCGCGATGCTCATTTCCAGCCTGATTATTTTCCCCGCGCTTACGGCAATGCGGGTCTGCAGACATTTCCGCTCCGTGGTGATCGTTTCGGCGTTCCTGTCGGTTACGTGCTTCTGGGTGGGCATGATATGCTCCTACCTGTTCGCCACCGCCTCCGGAGCCAGCATCGTGGCGGTCAATCTGCTGGCGTTCCTGCTGTTCTCCCTGGCCGGGGCACTGATGCGAAGGAGGCGACCCGCTTGAAACGATTGTTTATCGCGCTGGTTTGTGCGCTGTGCCTGACAGCCAGCCTTGCCGCCGCGTCGGCCGAGTCCACCGAACCGTCTGTGGATGTGGAAATTCGGGAAAAGATGTTTCTCACGCAGATTACCGAGCTGATGACCAACACCCCCGACTATCTGGGGAAAACCGTCGCGCTGGAAGGGATGTTTACCTCCGGTACCTATGGGGAAGGGGATGCCCTGACCTATCATCTGGTGTACCGTCGCTCCCCGGGCTGCTGCGGCAACGACGGCATCACCGGGCTGGAAGTGCTCTGGGATGATCCCGCCGCCGTTTACCCTGCCGAAAACGATTGGGTGCGGGCCGTCGGCACGCTGGAGCAGTATGAGGAGGACGACATTTCCTACCTGCGGCTGCGCCTGCTGAGCCTGACGGTGCTGCCGGAGCGCGGGCAGGAGTTTATAACGCAGTAAAGATGCTTCCCCGCGCAGCTTAGAATGGGTTTGGCTTTGTCACGCACAAAAACCGGAGCGTCTACCCCGACGCCCCGGTTTATTTTGATTCAATGCAGACTCTTATCCGGGCTCTTTAGCCCCGAGTTTGCGGGCCAGCGCCTCCAGCGCGGCCAGCCCGTTGTGAAAGCCGTTGCCGTTATCCAGCACCGCGTCGGCCACGCCCCGGTAGATGGGCATGCGCTCGGCATAAATGCGTTCGATCTCCTCGCGGCCCTTCTGCGCCAGCAGCGGGCGCTTTTCGGCGCGGATATCCATCAGGATATCGTCGATCGGTCGGTCGATCAGCACCACAAAGCCGTGCGTGCGCATCAGTTGCCGGTTTTCCGGCCGCAGCGCCGTACCGCCCCCCGTGGAGATGATGCCCGGCGTCGCGCAGATCAGGTCGCACAGAAGGCGCGTTTCACCGTCCCGAAAGGCCTGTTCGCCATAAGTTTCAAAAAGCTGCGCGGTGTTCATGCCGGAAATTTCAGTCAGGTAAGCGTCGGTATCCAGGTAGGGAGTCTGCAGTTTGAGCGCAACGCGCCGACCCAGCGCACTTTTCCCGCTTCCGGGCATCCCCACCAGAAAGATATGACGCTCCATGGCCCTACTCCCTTTCCGCTGTGTCGGTTTCCCGTCTTTCGCTGGGCAGGGTTGCGCGGCTTCCGGCTTCCAGCGTAAAGGCAAAGGCCGCGCCAAGCTCCGTGGGCAGGAGGCGGATGCTTTGCCCATGCTGCTGCAGGATGCGCTGGCAGATGCTCAGCCCAAGCCCTGTCCCGGACCCTTTGCCAACCGTGTGCGCCTTGTCCGCTTTATAAAACCGATCGAAAATATGCGGGCGATCCTCCGGCAGGATGGGCGCGCCGTCATTGGCAACCTCAACCGATACCTTATCATGCACCAAAGAGGTATGAATTGTCAAGTTCCCGCGATCATTTAGAAACTTGAGGGCGTTGTCCACCAGATTGTAGATCACCTGCGTGATGCGGTCCAGATCGGCGTGCGCCACGCAGGGCTCATCCTCAAACTCCAGATGCAGTTCGATGCCGCGCTGCTCGATTTCGGTCATGCGGCCGATCAGCACCCGGCGCACCGCCTCGTTTACGTCAAAATTGGTGTACTGGAGCTGCACGACACCCTTTTCCATGCGGCTGAGCTCCAGCAGATCGGCAATCAGCTTCTTAAGCCGATTGGTTTCATCGCTGACTACCTTCAGGTAGCGGGGATGCTCCTCCTCGGGGATGGTTCCGTCCAGCATCCCCTCCACAAAACCGTGGATGCTGGTCACGGGGCTGCGCAGCTCATGGCTCACATTGGCGACAAACTCCCGGCGGTTTTCTTCTACCTGAGCCAGCTTATCCGCCATAACGTTAAACGCCCCGGCCAGCTGGCGCACCTCATTTACGCCTGTAACCGCTGCGCGCGCGTTAAAACGGCCGCGGCTCATATCCTCGGCGGCGCGGGTAATCACCGTCAGGGGTTTGACGATGCTACGCGTGTACAGCAGCGCGCAGGCTGCCGCCGCCAGCGCCGCGATGGAGAAACCCGCCACAATCTGGAACACCACCCCGCGGTACTCGGTTTCGATAATCTGCGCGCTGGTGTGGATGAACACCGCGCCCAACACATCGCCGTTCTGCACCCACGGCACCGCCACGGTAAACACCGTGCCTTTGGCCGCGTTGGTGATGCGGGTTTTAATTTCCTTGCCGGTCAGCACCTCATGCAGCGCATCCGTCACATCGGCGGTGCTCAGGCTTTCCACGGTGTCGGGGTTGTTTTGGATGGCGGTGTTCATGTTGTCCTTCACACGGCCGTTGCGATCCACAATCAGGATGTAGGCGCCAAAATCCTGATACACCGTAGCCGCCTTCCATTGCAGGTATGTTTCGGTGGAGGTGCCCAGCCCCAGATAGTCGCTCAGGGTGGAATCATCCACACGGCTTGCCAGGAAGGCAATCTCCCGGGCCTGCACCAGCAGGCTTTCCATGCGGCTGGCGATCATGTTGTTACGAATGGCAAAGATTGAAAACCCCGCGCCAATGAACACTACCACCAGAATAATCAGCAGCAGGAGCAGAAACAGACGCGAAAACATGCTGTGAAACATGCGAATCCCTCGCTTCGCGGGCCCGGTACCGGGCTACTTGGTCTCAAATTTGTAGCCGACGCGCCACACGGTATGGATTTCCCAGCCATACTGTTCGCAGCCCACCAGCTTTTCACGCAGGCGCTTGATGTGCACGTCCACCGTGCGGCTGTCGCCAAAGAAGTCAAACCCCCACACCCGCTCCAGCAGTTGCTCGCGGGTAAAAACCATGTTGGGGTGCGAAGCCAGAAAATAAAGCACTTCCAGCTCCTTAGGCGGCATCTCGACCGACTTGCCCTCAAAGGTGACTTCATAGCGCGCAAGGCTGATCGTCAGTTGCGGAAAGGTGAGCATATCGTCCGCTTCGTCCGGCTGCGCCTCGGCGCCGCTGCGCCGGAGCACGGCCTTGACGCGCGCGACCAGCTCCTTGTTTTCAAAGGGTTTGGTAATGTAATCGTCCGCGCCAAGCTCCAGCCCCAGCACTTTATCGAAGGTTTCGTCCTTGGCCGTCAGCATAATCACGGGCATTTTACTGGTCTTGCGGATTTCGCGCAGCACTTCCAACCCGTCCACGCCGGGCAGCATCACGTCCAGCAGCACCAGCGCCGGCTGCAGGCGCTTGAAGGCGGCCAGCCCCTCGTCTCCGCGGGCCGCCTCGCACACTTCAAAGCCTTCCTTTTCCAGATACAGCCGGATCAGGTGACTGATGTTCGTATCGTCGTCCACCAACAAAATCCTCTGCTTGTCCGCCATGTCCGACCCCTCCTTATACACCGGCCGTCGTTTGGTCGATGGGTTTGTTTATTTCAGGGTAACGACGGTCACGCCGTCCTCCCCTTCGCCATACACGCCAAGGCGAAAGCTCTTCACATCCATGTGTCCCTTCAAATGGCGCTGAATACCGGCGCGCAGCACGCCCGTGCCCTTGCCGTGGATGATGCTCACTTCGTGCAGCCCTGCCAGCGTCGCCTCGTCCAGATAGCGGTCTACCTCGGGCAGCGCCTCGTCCTGCGCAAGGCCGCGTACATCCAGTTCCAGCGGCACATTGCGCACAGCCGCGCCGGTCTTTGCCTGCACGCTGGATTTTTTCGTCTGCGGCGGCTCCACCACACGCAACTGGCTCAGGTGGGCTTTCAGCTTCATGATGCCCGCCTGAATCAGCACCTCGCCCTTGCCGTCGGGCAAGGCCAGCACGGTGCCGCGCGTTTTCAGGTTGACGATTTCCACATGTTCGCCCACACGCACGGTCTTAGGCGCGACGAAGTGTACCTCGCTGGGCTGGGCCAGCCCTTCGCTGAGAGCGTCGATTCCCTGTTCCATGCGCCGCTTGAGGGCCTGCGCCTCGTGTTCCGGTGCAACGGCCTGTTTTTTAAGCGTTTTCAGCTCCGTCAGGATCGCGTCGGCTTCGCGCCGGGCGTTCTCCATCACGCGCTTGGCATCTTCGCGCGCCTTGCGCAGATTTTTTTCGCGGGTTTGCTCCATTTCACGGCGCAGCGCCTCGGCCTCGTCGCGCAGGCGCACGGTTTCCTGCCGTGTTTCTTCCGCCAGGGCGCGTTCCTTTTCGGCCACCTGCCGGTGGTATTCGGCATTGGCGATGACATCCTCAAAGCGCACATCGTTCTGGGACAGGAGTTGCCGCGCCTGCTCAATCAGCGGTTCGGACAGGCCGAGCTTGCGGCTGATCTCAAAGGCGTTGCTCTTGCCGGGGATGCCGATGGAAAGCCGGTACGTGGGGCGCAGCGTCGTCACATCAAACTCCACGCTGGCGTTTTCCACCCCGGAGGTGGATAGCGCGAAAGCCTTCAGCTCGCTGTAATGCGTGGTAGCCACGGTGCGCACCTTGGCGGCCAGCAGGCTTTGCAGGATGGTCTGGGCCAGTGCCGCGCCCTCGGTGGGGTCGGTGCCCGCGCCCAGCTCGTCAAACAACGCCAGATCGTCGCCCGTTACCTGATCCAGAATATCCACGATGTTGCGCATATGGCTGGAAAAAGTGGAAAGCGACTGCTCGATGGATTGCTCGTCGCCAATGTCCGCAAACACGCGGCGGAATACTGCCAGCTCCGTGCCCAGCTCCGCGGGCACGTGCAGCCCGGCCTGCGCCATCAGTGTCAGGAGGCCGATGGTTTTCAGCGTGACCGTTTTGCCGCCGGTGTTCGGCCCGGTGATAATTAGGGTGGTAAACTCCTCCCCCAGCCAGAGGTTGCTGGGCACCACACTCTCCCGGTCGATCAGCGGATGCCGCCCGCGGATGATCTTGATGTACCCGCGCCGGTTAAGCCTGGGCAGCACGGCGCGCATATCGCGCGCCAGCATGCCCTTGGCAAAGGCAAAGTCCAGATGGCTGAGCAGGTCGATATCGTTGCGCAAATCATCCGCATAGGGGCCGATGTGGTCGGAAAGCGCCTGCAGGATGCGGGCGATTTCCTGCTCTTCCTTGATGTGCAGCTGTTTCAGATCGTTGCCCATCTCCACCACAGCCACGGGCTCCACAAACAGTGTCGCGCCCGTGGCGCTCTGGTCATGTACCAGCCCGGGCACGCTGGCGCGGCATTCCGCCTTGACGGGGATGCAGTACCGATCCCCACGCATGGTGATAATCGAGTCCTGCAGATATTTGGAAAAGCTCGGGCTGTGCACCATACTGTTGAGCTTTTCGCGCATCCGTTCATTAACCGAGCGAATTTGCCGGCGGATGCCCGCCAACTCCGCCGAAGCCCGATCCGCGATTTCCTCCTCGCTGAGGATCGCGTCGCTGATCTCCTGCTCCACCGACGGCAGCACCGTCAGGCGGCTGGCAAGCCCGGTCAGGATAGGGGTATCCTCCCGATCGCGCACGAGCGCGGTACGCGCGGCGCGGGCGGCACGCAGGCAGCCCGCTACATCCAAAAGCGCGCGCGGCGAAAGCGCCGCGCCCTTTTGGGCCAGCGAGAGCTGCTCGCGCACATCGCCGAACCAGACCAGCGGGCACCCGCCCAAAAAGGCGAGCAGTACCACAGCCTCTTCCGTTTCATCCAGCGCACGGCTTACTTCGGTATAATCGGCATAGGGAACCAGACTTGCGCAGCGCTCCGCCCCCATGGGCGTGATGCAAAAGGTGGCAAGCTGTTCCCGGATTTTGGTAAATTCCAGTACCCGCAATTCGCGGTTCGGTTCCATGCGTGGCTCCTCCTTCAGGGCCCCGGCCGTGCCGGGCAGGGGTCGCTGTGGGTTGGGGATGGTCGGGCCGGAACGCCCGGCCGCAGGTGTGGGGAAAGGTACAGCGGAAGGCGTTTTCACCCTCATGGGCTGTGTGACCGCAGGTGATTCCACCCTGAAACCCGCGCCCTGCCTTGGAAGGCTGTTCTCGCCATGGCTAGGGTCGGCTTCCGGCAGCGTCTCGGCGGTGGTCGACGCGCCGTCCGGGTTCACGGCGGGTTTATCCTTTCCGTCTGATACGGCGAACGCATCCGGCGGCGTTACTCGACCCCGCGCAGGAAATGCCCGGACGTGGTTTCCCCTTCCGGCGGCGCCACGGGTTCGCCGCGCTGTAGCGCGGCAAACCGCCGCGTTACGGCGAGCTGTTCCAGCGGGGTTTCCACCGTAAAGCGCAGGAGCATCCCCGCGCCCAGTTCCCTGCGGCGGTTTTCCTGCCGGGCAAGGTCGGTCGGCACGGTGTTGTGCAACTCCAACAGACAGCCTTCGGGCATCCGTACCCGGGTGAGCGGGAAACGGAAACCGCGCCGATCCGTGAGCGCCGCGTCGGGGCTGGCGCAAGCCCGATCGCCCGGGCCACAAAGCATACAGTCTGCGCGGCTCGTACGCAAACCCCGCGCCACGCGCAGGGGGCAATGGTTTAGAAGCATCAGGCGTTCACGCCCGTAGACGCCAAGCAGACACGCCGTCCTTTCCGGATGCAGCGCCGCCAGCTCCTCATAGCGCAATTCGGGCCACAGCGTATAAAAAGCGATGCGGTCATCCAGCAGTTCCCGCAGGGCTTCGGGGTTGGTCAGCGGGATTCCCTCCCCCAGCGCGACCGGCAGGGGCCAATCAAACCCCAGATGCCCAACGCTACCCAGCGCAACGCCCGCCAGCCGATCCGCCTGCTTTTGGAGCAGCGGCCGTGCCTGCGCAAAAGCGGCATCGCTCAGCTGGGCGGGCACCGCAACCCACGTACCCGGCGGCAGCGCCTCCAGCGCGGGGCCTAATGCCTCCGCCCGCCAATCCGGCGGTGCATACAGAAGAAGGTTCGCGCCCGCCTGCAAGAAATCCTCTCCCAGTGTTGCGTCAAAAAAGCGCACCGCCAGCGTATCCCACAGGGAACAGGGCATCCGGTGGTTCTCCGCTGCCTGCGGCACCCCTGCGGAGGCCAAACCCGCCTTGGCCACACCCTCGCGCAAAGCTTCGGACTGCTGTTGCGCTTCCGCTTCGAACGCTGTGCGCCTTGCCTGCGCCAGTTGTTCCAGCGCCTCCCTGCGCAGCGCATTAAGCGCAGCCACGGGCACAAACGCATTGCGGGTATCCACCTGTGGCTGGCCCGCCAGTGTAAAGGGGCTCTCCCCCAGACGGCTGAGCGAGCGCCGCACATCCTCCGTTGTCAGGGCCCGGTTACGGGCCGTTTGCACCGGTTCCCCTTCCACGGCCACGGTGCTGCGGCCATCCGACGCGCTCAGGCGCAAGGGTTCGTCAGGCCGGACCCTCGCCGCAAGCGTAACCGGGATCGGCGGCTCCCGCAAGGCTTGCGCCGCCTCCAGCTGTAACGCATCTGCGGTGCGGCACACCCGATCCCCCACGCGCACCGACTCGCCGGGGCGCAGGCGCACGGTCGCTTCCATTGTTTGCGCGGGGCCACTGTAACGCAGCTCGACATCCTGGGCTGCTTCCACGCGCAAGCTGTCGCCGTCGTGCAGGGGCTTTTCCAGCTTCAGTACCGCCAGCCCGCCGCGCAAAGCAGCTACACGCCCCACGGGAACGCCCCCGTGATTGACGCGCGCCGCGGAGCTTATGTCCGCATCCTCAGCGCCCAGCGCATGCCCCACGGTAAAACCGCCGCGGTGGAACACCTGCAAAAGGCTTTCGCGCTCGGCGGCATCGGCAGGCTGGAACTGCCCCCGGTGCAGCGCGTCCAACGCGCGGCGGTAGCTCTGCGTGACCACGGCTACATACTCCGGCCGTTTCAGGCGGCCTTCGATCTTGAGCGCCTTAACCCCGGCCTGCTGCAACAGCGGCAGCTGGTCGCGCAGGCACAGGTCGCGGGTGGAGAGCCACGCCGCGCTCGCCCCGTTAAGCGTAACCGTCTGGCGGCAGGGTTGCGCGCACCGGCCCCGGTTTCCACTGCGACCGCCCGCCATGCTGGACAGCAGGCATTGCCCGCTCACGCCCGCACACAGCGCGCCGTGCACAAACACCTCTACCTCAGCGCCCGTTTGGGCCGCAGCGGCGATGGTCGGCAGGTCGCACTCGCGTGCCAGCACCACGCGGCGCAAGCCGTGCCGCAGGGCAAAGCGCGCGCCGGCGGCCGTATGCAGGGCCATCTGCGTGCTTGCGTGCAGCGCAAGGCCGGGGAAGTTCTCCCGCGCCATGCGGGCCACGCCAAAATCCTGCACGATTACCGCATCGGCACGGCAGGCGGCGATGGTTTGCAGCACCTGATAAACCGCGTCCACCTCGGCGGGCTTCACCAGCGTATTGACCGTGACATACACCCGCACCCGGTACAGGTGCGCATAGGCAACCGCGCGCTCCAGCGCATCGGCGTCGAAATTGGCGGCGGAGGCGCGAGCGCCAAAGCTGGCATAACCTAAATAAACGGCGTCTGCACCGGCGCAGACCGCCGCGCGCAACGCCGCCTCGTCGCCCGCAGGCGAAAGCAGTTCCATGGTTTGCCTCCCCCGCATTCCGCGCGGCCTGCGCCGCTTCATTCCCCTGAGCACAGCCGGGCGCGGGGTCTCCGCCCCGCGCCCGGCGCGTTTTGCTTACAGCTGGTCGAACGGGTACACCTGCCCGTTGGTCTCCACCCGGATCGAGCGGATCACCTGCGGGGTGCGCGGGCGGTCGCCGGAATCGGTGGGGGTCGCCACAATCGCATCGGCTACGTCCATTCCTTCCAGCACCTTGCCAAACGCCGCGTAGGAGCCGTCCAGATGGGGGCTGTCGCTGGTCATGATGAAAAACTGCGATCCGGCGCTGTTTTTCTGCATGCTGCGCGCCATGCTCAGCACCCCGTAGGTATGCCGGATCGGGTTAGGCACGCCGTTTTGCGCAAACTCCCCGCGGATGCAGTACCCCGGACCGCCGGTGCCGGTGCCCTTCGGGCAGCCGCCCTGAATCATAAACCCGGGAATGCAACGGTGGAATACCAGCCCGTCATAAAAGCCGCTGTTGGCCAGCGCAATGAAATTGCCCACCGATTGGGGCGCAGTTTCGGGGTACAGTTCCCCCTTCATGATGCCGCCGTTTTCCATGATCAGTTCAAACACAGGATTTGCCAATCCAAATCATCCTTTCCCTCGCAACGGGCGCAATCGCCCTCAAATGCAACAACTTCCAGTATTATAGCAGAAAGACGCCAACATGCAAGCGGCGCAGGCGGCACAAACCCCGGCGCAACTGTAAAAAACCACAGCAAAGCCGTCGCGCACGCGCGGGCGCGACGGCTTACGGCAGGCAAAGCCCGGCCGTTAATCGACAGTGTGCATCTCCTGCGCGGGCTGTGCGGGCTGCCCGGCGGCTACCGGAAACACAGCCCCGGCTTCGGCCTGCGGCAGCGGCGCGTGCTCGTTACGCTCCTCATACAGGGACACAATGTCCTGCACAACGGCCCGCTGGGTCATGGTCAGCCGCGTCACATCCACCACAAAGCGGTTGCTGATGCCAAGCAGGTTGTCTGTGGATACGTGAAACACCTGTGCCAGCTTAATCAGCACTTCAAAGGAAGGCACTCTGGCCCCCACCTCGTAGGCGGAGATTGTCGCGTTGGTAACGCCAACCCGCTTGGCCAGCGTCGCCTGTGTCATGTTCCGGGCGTTGCGGAGCTGACGAATGTTTTCGGCTATGTGCAAATTCACAAGTATCACCCATCGCTTATTGTATCGGATTAAAGTCAACTAACGGTAGCACCGCGGTTCCGATCCTGTTGAACGGCGCCATGACTGTGCGCCGCAAAACGTACAAATTGGCCCATGCGCGGCTTTGCGCCAGCAGGAATCCGCGGCTGGCCCTTGAATGCGCCACAGGATTCTGTTACAATACTAACAGTTTTGATCTCGTTTACGCAAATCTGCAGATGACGGACTGGAAAGGACGCACCATGACCGACGTGCAAACTGTGCTCCTTGTAAACGACGCACAGCGTTCCACCTGGCGTGAACGCTTCACTCCGAATTGGACCCTGCAGTACGCGGAGAATGCCGTGCAGGCAGCTTTGCTTTTGGAGTCACTGCCTGCAATCCCATATGTATGGATCGATCTGCCCGATGCGCAGCAAGCCCTGCACACCCTTGGCACCCTGCGTGCACGGCGCGGCGGCGCTAAGCTGGCCATCGCCTTCTGCCTGGACCCGGACGATATGGCTCTGGCCGAACAGGCTTCCCTGCAGGCGGATGAGCTGGTCTACCGCCCGATCCGCCCCGCGCTT
This sequence comes from Candidatus Limiplasma sp., assembly GCA_963666755.2. Taxonomy (GTDB): domain Bacteria; phylum Bacillota; class Clostridia; order Christensenellales; family Aristaeellaceae; genus CAXXOK01. The sequence goes on along the minus strand of CAXXGW010000009.1, from coordinate 749,063 downwards.
TTTGCCCACGCCCACCGTAACCTGCAACGGCTGGCCCTCAACCGGGAAGGCGGGGTTACCCCGGAACTCCGGACCCTGCTGGATTGCGCGCAGGAAAGTATCGGCCTCTTTACGTTTGCGGATAACCGGGTGCGCCTTTTATACGCCACACCGGGGATGATCGCGCGGCTGACCGGCTACGGCGCGATCAGCCAACCGGCGGGCATCCCGCTGGACTCGGTCGTAAACGATGCAGACGAACTGGCCATTCTTCAGGCCGAGAAAGAGAACCCCCTCCCCGGCAAACCAATCGACCTGGTGCTGACGCAGGGGCTGCAGTCTCCGGCGCAGTACAAACTGCACCTGCGCGCCACCCGCATGCCCGGCATGGAAGGGGAACAACCGGTATATCTGGCCTGCGTCTCGGATATTCCTTTCGCCGCGGAGCCTGACTCAAACCTGCTGGACAGCAACCGTAAAATGATCACCCTGATGAACACCGTGCCCGGCGGCATCGCCGTGTACGACCTGACCACCACACCCCAATTATTATATTACAACGATATTTTACGCCGCATGTGCGGCTATACCATCGAAGAATACGACCAGATCATGCGGGAGGATTACCTGCGGCTGGTTGATCCGCGCGACCACGCGATGCTCATCTCCATGATCGAGCGTTTCCGCCAAAAACCGCAATCGATGGAGGATTACTTCCGCGTGCTGTCCAAGGACGGCACCGTGCACTGGATGCGCGCCTCCGTCTCACCGGTGGGCGAAGGGTTGCTTTGCAACGCCGTGTTTATCGATGTGACCCGGGAAAAAGAAACCGAAGAAAAAAACGAGCGAATGCTGAGCGAACTGTATTACCGCGCCGGGCACGATGCGCTGACCGGCATCAGCAACCGGGAAACGTTTTATACCCAAACGGCGGAACTGTTACGGCAAAACCGAGAGACGCCCTTTGTGATTCTCGCGCTGGATATCGACCGCTTCAAGCTGGTGAACGACCTGTTCGGCAAGGAAGCGGGCGACCGGGTGCTGATCGCCATCGCTCACTGGCTGCGGCGCACACTCCAGCACATCGGCACCTATGCGCGGCTGGAATCCGACCATTTTGTGGCTTGCTTTCCCCAGCGGTTTCTGGATATGGAACGGATTCAATCTCTGGTCGAAGCGGGTTTCAAGCACCAGAAAATTGACTTCCGCCTGCAGCTTTCGTTTGGTATCTACCCGATCCATAACATCGATATCCCGATCAATTACATGTGCGACTGGGCTATGATGGCGCTCAGAACCGTCAAGGGCAACGCGGTGCGCCGCTTCGCCTATTACGACGAGACGCTGCGCCAGACCATGCTGGAAGAAAACGTGATCCTCAGCGAAATGAACGACGCCTTGGAGCAGGGACAGTTTGTGCCTTACCTGCAGCCGATCTTCTCCATCGATACCCGCGAGCTGGTCGGCTCCGAGGTGCTGGTGCGCTGGAAGCACCCTCTCAAGGGGCTTATCCCGCCGGGGCGGTTCATCCCGCTGTTTGAGCACAACGGCTTCATTACCAAGCTGGATCTGCACACCTGGAACCAGGCCTGCACGCTGCTGGCCCGCTGGCGCCGGGCCGGATACACGCGCCCGCTGTCCATCAACATCAGCCGTACGGACTTGTACAGCCCAAGGCTTTGCGAGCAGCTGCTTGACCTGACCCGCCGCCACGGCATCGAGCCTGACGCCCTGCGGCTGGAAATTACCGAAAGTGCCTACGCCAAAGCGCCGGGTGAGCTGATTGCCGTCCTGAACAGGCTGCGTGAAGCTGGGTTTTTGCTCCAGATGGACGATTTCGGCAGCGAGTACAGCAGCCTGAACGTGCTGATGGATATGCCCGTGGATACGCTCAAGCTGGACATGCGTTTTCTGGCCGCACTGCGCACCAACCCACGCGCGGCCAGCATCCTGACCAGCGTAGTGCGCATGGCCAAATGGATGCGCATCCCCGTGGTAGCCGAGGGCGTGGAGACGGACGAGCAGCTCGCCTTCCTGCGTTCCATCGGGTGTGACCACGTGCAGGGGTACCTGCTGGGTGCACCCATGAGCGCCGAGGATTTCGAAGCGCGCTACATCCAGCCCTCCGCAACGGTTGCGGAGGCGTTGGTGCCTACCCTGTGCGACACGGTGGAGCTTTCGGTTCTGTGGAACAACAACTTGCAAATCGACGCGCTTTTCAACGGCATGATCGGCGGAATCGGTATCTACGAGCTGCAGGGCGATACGCTGGAAATCCGCCGCGTGAACGACGGCTATTACGAGCTGTTCGGCTGCACCCCCAAGCAGGTGTTCGACGATGCGCAGAATGCCCTACTCACCATTCACCCGGACGACCGGGATACGCTGCTGGCCGCCTCCCACCGGGCCGCATGCAGCGGGCAGGTGGAGCATTGCGTCTGCCGCCATGTGCACAGGCGCAACAACCGCCAGGTGTGGCTGGAAGCACGGCTGCGCCGTCTGGGCAAGGCGGGCGACCGGGATGTGCTGTTCTTCCTCTACAACGACGTAACAGAGCAAAAGGAGTTTGAGCAGGCGCGGGCGCTGCGCAACTACGCGATGGTGCTGCGGGGCGTTTATTCTCTCGTTTTCGAGCTTAACCTGAACAGCCGCGTCTCCCGTATGATTTACCACACGGACGGTCGGACGGGCCTCCCCGACGGCGAACCCCTGTCCGCTTTGACTGAACGGCTGAACCGGATGTTTGTGGATGCGGAGGATCAACTGCCCGATGATGTGTTCGCGCCCGGCTATCTGGAACAAAAGCTGCGCGAAACACAGAGCGATTATTACCTGCTGGAACGCAGGATTCACGGGGAGGACGGACAGCCGCGCTGGGCTTCCTTCACGTTCCTGCGCATCCCCAACGATGCAATGGAAGAAGTCTACCTGCTTTGCATTGCGGATGTGGACAACCACAAGCGCGCCGAAAATCTGCTGATGGAGAACCGCTGGCTGCAAATGAAGCAGCAGGAGCAGGCTCGCTACCAGACGCTGTTGGAGCATCTGGGAACCTCACTGTTCGAATGGGATTTGCATACAGGCAAGACAACAGCTTCCCGCAATTTTGAACAGTTCTCGCTAAGCGGGTATGATATGCGCTTCCTGACCTCCTACAAGGATGTCGAGCCCTACCTGCACCCGCAGGATTTGAGCGTGTTCCGTACCTTTGTGAATGATTTGCTGGCGCACAACAATGCGACCGTCACCCTGCGCCTGCTCACCCATGCGGGGCAAGCCCTATGGTGCCGCCTGCTTTGCACGCTGGCCCCGGATGAAGAGGGGCACATACGCCGCTGCGTCGTTGCCATCAGCCTGATTGACGATCAGATGAAAATCCGGGAGACTCTGCTGGACGAGCAGATGCGCTTCCGGGCGTTTGCGGAAAACTTCATGGTGGGCATGGGCATTTTTGAGGTGCGTAACGGACGGCAGCGCATTCTGTACCTGAGCCCCGGCTACCGCAAGATGATCGGTTACGACGAACAGGAAGCGCTGTTTGACGACCTGACCTCCTACGCAGGCGTGCATCCGGAAGATGTGCCGCGTTTTGAGGAAGGCACGCGCACCCTGCTGCGCACGCAACAGCCCTTCCAGATCGACTACCGCGTATTCCATAAAAATGGCAGTATTCTTTGGCTGCGCGCGCTCAACACCCTCTACCCCGGCCCGGACGGCGCCTCGACCCGCATCTTTGCCGTGATGGAGAATATCACCGAATACAAAACGGTACACCCCAGCCTGCGGGCTCTGATGAACCGCATCCCCCTAGCCGTGGGGATTTACAATCTGGATCAGACCGCAGAACCCCTATATGAGAACACGCGCATGACCTCATTACTAACCGCGATGCCCCAGCCGGAGAGTCCGGCCGATCCGGCCGGGATGCGCGCGGTGCTGTTTAAGCCTTTCATGCCCCTGCCGGACGCAGATTTGCCGGATGTCGCGCGCACCCTCTCCTTAGCGGACGGAACGTCGGTCTGCCTGTCCTTCCTCTTTACCGCGTTTGAAAAACAGCCGCATGTCCGGCCCCTGTGCGTTGTGATCGAAACCCCTTGTGAGGCGCATGCTGCGTCCGATGCCTCTGCAGTGGTGGAGCCTCTCCTTTCCTGATGAATCGAGAATAACGGGTTTGAGAGCACTTCGAGCCATCCCGGCAGATTCCACGGGCGCACCGCCACGGCGGTTCGTCCGTTTTTGTGAGCAAAACAAAGACAGATTGGCTTCGCTTGCCCCGGGCTTCGCGGCGTAACCCGGGGCTTCTGCCTCGCTCCCCATTTCCAAAGGGGTGCGCCCTTTGGAAATGGTACGAGGGATTCTGTTCCCAGCCCCCTTCTTCTGTCTAACCGGCCTCTTGACGGCGTTATCCTTTCCCGCTATCATGGGGGCAGAACCACGGCGCCGTTGGGCTTTCCCACCTGCGGCCGCCGGTTAAACCGAGGAGGGCGTATGCTCAACCCCCGCCTGCTGATCGTCCTTTCCGCGCTGCCGGATGCGGAAACCGGCCTCTGGATGGTGCTGGATGCGCTTGCGCATGCCCGGCATCCGTTCAGTCTGCGGTTTGCCCTGCCTGTGCCGCTGGAACAGGAGGTGCGCACCGCCGCGCCGCCGGAAGCGGCCCTCAAACAGAGCGATCTGTTGTTTTATAACGAAGCCGCCGGGCTGGCCGCTCTGCCGCCGCTACTCACGGATGAAACGCATTTCCTGTCCTTGCCGGGTGTATACGGGTTTGCGCAGGGCTGGGATCGCATGCTGTTTTCGAGGCTATCGCGCACCGGCGCCCCGCGCGCGCTTCTGACTGCCGTGATTGTTGGGCAGGAAGCGCAGGCGCAGCCCTGCCTGCCCGCCCTGTCTGGCCCTTTCGGGCCGCAGGGCGCGCCTTTGGGCGCGGGTCTGCCGCTGGTGTGTTCCGCCGCGCCGGTGCGCACCCTGCTGGTTCATCCCGGATGCGTTCTGGGCCGCGTTGCGTTTTTACGAACCGCCGGATTGGAACCCGCGTTGCTCAGCTTCGCTGCCTTTGGCACCGAAACCCCCGTGTATGCGCTGGATCGCGCGCCGTTCTGGCCGCTTAGCCAACTCCCAGTTGCCATGCTTCGCCTGCCCGGGCCGGAATTGCTGCCTCCGCCTGCGGTCGAGCGGTTTACGCAGCGTCTGGGGGCGGACCCGGCCGGAGGAATCCTCTCGCCGCGCGCACTTTGGGGGCTGTTTGGGCCTGAGGAAGGATATGCGCAACGCATGCCCCTTGCCCCTGCCCTGCAGCGCGCCGCCGCCTCGCTCCTCAAGCGCACAGCCGAACCCGCGCCTCTGGTAGTGACCGCGTGGGTGGATACCCCCGACCCGCCCTGCCCGCCGCAACTCGCGCTGCTTCGCTTTGTCTACCTGAGCGCCCTGCGCGCACTGCCGCTTGCGCTGTATGCGGGTGGCGAGCTGGAGCGTCCCCTGCGCGCCAAGTTCCCCAACACGCTGGCGTATCCGGAACACGCGCTGCTACCGCGCGCCCTGACCGCTGCGGGGGCAACCCGGCGGCAGCTGTTCGCACGCGGCCGGATCGCACTGCTGGAACGCGCCATGCGGGCGTATCCGACCTTCGACACCCTTGCCTGGGTCGATTTCGACGCGATGCCCCATCCCGTATGCCCTCAGGCCTGCCCGGATTTTACCGTACTGCTGGACGATCGGGTGCACATCGGTTGGGTGGCGAACGAACCGGACGCGACTTTGCTTGTGGTGCCGCGCCGCCTGATCAAGCTCCTGCTGGAGGAGGCGCAGTCCATTACCCAGTTGGATGCCGAAATGCACCGCGGGTTTGCCGAGGCAGCTTTCTACCGGCGGCTGATCCGAAAATTTCCCGATCTGTTTGTGCTGCATCCGCTGCCCGCCCGCGGGCTGTTATGGCTTCCCCTGTTTGATCCGGCACTTTTAAGCGCCGAAATTCGGCCCCTGCTTGCAGCGCTGCCCGCACCGCAGCATGCAAGCGATATTCTTACGGAAGCAAAGGAGAACGAGCCACATGCCTGAGAGCTGCAGTGTAAACCCGAACCTGACCCATACGGTGGATTACAGCCGTGCCGAACAGGTGCATATCATCATGCCGAAGGATTGCAATCAGACTTTCCGCCTGTTTGGCGGCAAGCTGATGGAATGGGTGGACGTGGTCGCCGCCGTGGTGGCGCGCCGCCACTGCGCCTGCGAGGTGACCACCGCCGCCATCGACCGGCTGGATTTTCTGGCCCCCGCCAAGCTGGACGACATTGTCGTGCTGCAGGGGCGGATGGTGTATGTCGGCCGCACCAGCATGCTGATCTGCGTGGATACGTTTGTGGAAGATTCCGCCTGCGAAACCGTAAACCGCACGCATGTGAACCGCGCCTACGTAACCATGGTCGCGCTGGGGCGCGATAAACGCCCCGTGGCGGTACCCGCCCTCGTGCTGGAAACCGAGCAGCAGCGTGCTGATTTTGAAATTGGCAAAGCGCGGCGGGAAGCCAGCCGACGCGCTCCACACTGAGGGCTCAGCCTTCGCGCAGGCTTTGACACGCGCCGTCCGACAATGCTATAATGATGATTAGTTTGCCATTCGGTACAGTAAATAAGGAGGAACCTCTGTGGACGTCTCGTTTCTCAAGGATCTGTTCTCCGGCGTGGTCTATCTGGGCACCGCGGAAGGGCTGAAATCGCTCGTCATGCTGGTGATTTCCGGGGTTTTGATCTATCTGGCCATCAAGAAGGACTATGAGCCCGCGCTTCTGCTCCCCATTGGCTTTGGCGCCATTCTGGCCAACATGCCGCCGATTCTGGGCGCCGCGTTCCCCAGTGTTTTGGGGGATGAAGGTTTCCTGACGGTGCTGTTCAAGTCCGGCATCCAGAACGAGCTGTTCCCCATCCTGATTTTCATCGCCGTCGGCGCGATGATCGACTTCTCCCCGCTGCTCAAGGATCCGTCGATGATCTTTTTCGGCGCGGCGGCGCAGTTCGGCATTTTCGCCACATTCCTGATCGCGCTGGTGCTGATCCCCAACCTTCTGCCCGACATCGCCGCCATGGCGGACGGGCCCGAAAAGCAGAGCCTGATCATCCGTCTGGCGTCCGCCATCGGTATTATTGGCGCGGCGGACGGGCCAACTACGCTTTATGTCGCCAACCATTTCCGCCTGACCGCCTATATGGCGCCCATCAGCGTGGCGGCGTACAGCTACATGTCGCTGGTGCCCGTGATTCAGCCGCCGGTCATCCGCGCGCTGACCACCCATAAGGAGCGCACCATCCGCATGACCTATAACGAACAGCGCGCCCCGCGCACAGCGCTGATTATCTTCCCCATTCTGGTAACCATTCTGGCGGGCATCATCGTGCCCATGAGCGTGCCTCTGGTCGGCAGCTTGATGTTTGGCAACCTCCTGCGGGAATGCGGGGTGCTGGAGCGTCTCAGCAAAACCGCACAGAATGAGCTGGCCAATCTGGTGACCATCCTGCTGGGCCTGACCATCGGCTCCACCATGGTCGCGCAGAATTTCCTGCGCTGGGATACGTTGCTGATCATGGGGCTGGGGCTGCTGGCCTTTGTGTTTGACACGGCGGGCGGCGTACTGTTTGCCAAGTTCCTTAACCTGTTCCGGAAAAACAAAATCAACCCCATGATCGGCGCGGCGGGCATTTCCGCCTTCCCCATGAGCGCGCGCGTGGTGCAGAAGATGGCGAAAGCCGAAGACCCCTATAACTTTGTGCTGATGCAGTCCATCAGCGCCAACGTGGCGGGGCAGCTCGGTTCCATCGTCGCGGGCGGCCTGGTGATTACGCTAGTCGGTATGATGATTAACTGGGTTGCCTGACGGTTTCTCCGAACCGATAGAGAAAGAAGGAGCTTTCATGTTTGGCATGTGGCTTTCCACTTTAACGCAGGCCGTGGCCGCGACGGCCGCCCCCGTAAGCACGTCGCTGACGAACCTGCCCCTTTTTACCAAAGGCTTGCTGACCACACTGTTCGGCCTCCTGGGCGTGTTTCTGGTTCTGTTCCTGTTTTTTCTGGCGATTAAGCTGATGCAGAACTTCGGCAAAAAAAGCAAATCGAAGGAGTCTTAAGCCATGTTGTATACACCGGCCGACCTTGAACAGGCCCGCGCAGAGCAGGCTCGCCGCCGGTTATGGGTGTGGCTGCCCGCCGCGTTTCTGTTTGCCGCGGCCATCGCCAGCTTTATCTGGTTTCGGCTTCGGCATGATGTGGGCGGCTGGTGGGTCACGGGCCTGATTACCATCGTGGGCGGCGCCTACGCGCTGTTTATGAACGGCGTCTATCTGCACCCCGTTACGCTGTACCGGCGGCATTTGGAGTACATGCTCGGCGACCGTCTGCGGGAAACCACCGGCAGGCTGGTATCCGTAAACACCGTGCCCGCTGATCATGAGGGGCTGGATTGCCTGTCGTTTGTTCTCAATGTCGGCCCGGCAGACGCTGCGGAGGATGAGCGTTTGTTTTATCTGGACGCGATGAAAACCCTGCCCGCCTGTGATCCGGGCGCGATCCTGCGCATCCGCAGCAACAACCGCATGGTTGCCGGGATTGAAATTCTCCCAAAGGAGAGCTGACCATGGAGCAACCCTCCCCCATTCTGGTGCTTGTGACTCTGCAACGCGCCTGCGCAAGGCTGATCCGGCACGGCACGGACCTGGCGCTGAAACAGCACTGCCCGCTGCATGTGCTCCACGTAATGGTCAACCCGGAGCAGGCTGACTCCGCCCACGCCATGGACGCGCACGCGCTGGATTACCTTTACGCCCTCTCCGGCGAGGCCGGGGCGCAGATGACGGTTCTGACCGCCGACGTCGCGGTAACGGCCATCGCGGAGTTTGCAACCCAGCAGGGCGCACGGCAGGTGATCCTTGGCGACGGCGAGCATGCGGGCGGCATCGCGGAAACGTTGGCCGCCCTGCTGCCGGGCGTACAGGTGATGATCGTCGATCCAGAAAACAGTTAAATCACCACAGAGGGAATGCGCAAGGCGCATTCCCTCTGTTTATGTACTGGGCCACATCCTGTCAGGCTCGCATGGCAGAATGCGGAATATGGCCGGCCACCGCTTTGACACAGTCCAGTTCCCCCCGCAGGCTGCATGGGAAATATACAGTCAAACCGAAAGCGTGCCGTAAGGGTAGAGCGCCCGGATCAGAACCAAAACTTCCCTCCGGCATGACTTGCCTCAAACGTACACGGTGCGAAGAGCCAACTGGTAAGCACCAACGCTGTGTTACCGGGGTGATCCGTCGGGTAAAGGGCAACCGTCACGGCGTTTTCCAACAGCCACCGAGCGAAAATTGGACGAAAACCATCCCGCCCTTGCCCTTTACGCAAGGCCCGTCAGTGTGTATAATCGGGGTAAGGGCTTACACCGCAAAGGAGTGATTGGGTTGATCGATTTTGTGTTCCATAATCCGGCAAAGATCATTTTCGGACGTAACGCGCTTTCCCATTTGGGGGAAGAGGCCGCGCAGTACGGCAATAAGGCGCTGCTGGTATACGGCGGCGGTAGTGTCAAGCGGATCGGACTGTACGATCAGGTACTGGATGCGCTGCGCGAGAGCCACATCGCCGTGTGGGAGCTGTCCGGGATTGTGCCCAACCCGCGGCTGGCAAGGGTACGCGAAGGCATCGACCTATGCCGCCGGGAAGGCATCGGGCTGGTGCTGGCGCTGGGCGGCGGCAGTGTGATTGATACGGCCAAGGGCATCGTCAACGGCGTCCCGGACGATGGCGACGTATGGGATTTCTACATCGGCAAGCGCATACCCAGAAAGTCGCTTCCGCTGGGCACCATTCTGACCCTGCCGGCTGCGGGCAGTGAAATGAGCTATTCCTCCGTCATCACCAATGAGGACGGCATGCTCAAGCGTGGCTACAACTCGATTACCAACGTGCCCACGTTCTCCATCCTCAACCCGGAGTGGTCGTTCACCCTGCCGCCATACCAGACAGCCTGCGGCTGTGTGGATATCATGGCCCACATGATGGAGCGCTACTTTACCCGCGTGGAGCATGTGGAGCTGACCGACCGGCTGATCGTCGCCGGGATGAAAACGGTGCTCAGCAACGCGCACCGCGTGCTGGAAACCCCGGACGATTACGACGCGCGCGCCGAAATCATGTGGACGGGCACGCTTGCGCACAATACCTTCCTGCAGACCGGCCGCATTGGCGATTGGGGCAGCCATAAAGTGGAGCACGAGCTGAGCGCGGAGTACGATATCGCACACGGCGCAGGCCTTTCCATTGTGTTCCCGGCGTGGATGAAGTACGCGCTGCGGCAGGCCCCCGCCAAGCTGGCGCAGTTCGCCACGGATGTGTTCGATGTGCCCACCTGCTTCGGTTCCGAAACGGAAATCGCGCTGGAAGGCATCAGTCGGCTGGAAGCGTTCTACCGTTCCATCGGCATGCCCACCTCGCTGAAAGAGGCCGGCATTTCCGGCACGGATTACGCCGCGCTGGCCGCCCGCGCCCTGCCCACTGAGGAAAGCACCATCGGCGAATACATCACGCTCCACCGCAGGGATATTATCGAAATTTACCGTCTGGCGGAATAACCCTCGCACAGGCGGTCGTTCATAAAAGCCGCGCTTCCAGGAGCGCGGCTTTTATGTGTGCATCGTCGCAATGCGGCTGCGGTAGCGCATACACCGTGGCCCGCGCCCTTTGGGCGCGGGCCACGAATTGTACGATCCGGTTTTGTGTGCCTTGTTCAGGCTGCGGCAGGCGTAGCGGCAGGCGCTTCCGAAGGCGTTTGGGTGACCTCGGCCAGCGAATCGTCCTGCAATACCTGAATGGTGCAGGTTACGCCGTCGCTGCTCTGTTCCGCAATGGTCTTAAACAGGCTTTCCATGTTATGGACAGTGCTGTCCCACGCTGCGGAGATGTACTCGGGCTTTGCGCGGCACTCGTCAAACAGTTTCTGCTCTATCTGGCTTTTTATCTCGGCATAGCGCTCCGGGGTGAGCGGGTAGAGCAGATCGAACTTCTTCATCTTCTCCTCGTCCACCGTAAGCTTCTGGTACTTTGCCACCGGTGCGGGCAGCCGTACCACAATCAGGTCGGCCGGGGTATCCACGCTTACCGCCGCATGGCTCAGATCCACCACAAAGCTTACGCTGAAGGAATAGGGTATGACCACTTCCTGCACCTTGCCGATCAGCCAGGCGTTCTGGGCTACGGTTTCCTGCCCGGTCAGGGTGGTTTCATACACCACAAGCTCGTTTTTCGTTTTCAGTTCTTCGCCAAACCGTTCGCTGATCCAGCTGGTGTTGCCGTCGCCAAAGAAGCGGCGGTAAAGGTTCGGGCCGAAGCGTACCGCCACATAGGCCAACGCAAAGCATAAAATCAGTAAAAAAAGCGTACGGAAAAACCGACGCAAGCCGTGGCCGCGCCTGCGGGGGCGGTACTCAGGCTCATCCCGGGGGGGAACTTGGTTCATGCGTCAGGGCCTCCTTTCGGTGGCGTTACGCCCACTTGCCGATTTCCACAAACAGCCGCACCACCAGCAGTGTAAGCGCCGCAAGGGTTGCCAGCGCGCCCGCCACCATCAGGTAACCGCGGAAAACCCGGCGGGCACGGCCCATCGGGCGCGGCCTCGGTCTGTGCGTCATTTGCGCCTCGCGGGGCTCCTGCTCCGGGGGATAGGGCGGAAGGGGCTGCGACATGGGCTTCGCCTCCGTTACATCAACTTAACCAATCCCAGTATACGCTAAACGCCGATAAATTTCCAGCCCCATTTTCCATCCGACCCAACACGGTTTCCAAAATCTGCGTATTCCAACGGCGCGCGCTTGAACTTTTTCCGGTTACTTGTTATACTGTCAGCGAACGACAAACTGTGTTGCCGGTGCGCCGGCGGCAAGCAAGGAGCTCCACATGGCCGACCAGATCCGTATCCGCATGTTCGGCGGTTTCAGCCTTTTTGTGAATAACGAGTGCATGGATCAGGTGATTGCAAAATCCAAGAAGGGCATGTCCCTGCTGCAATACCTGATCCTGAAGGAGGACGCGGTCGTCCTCAATTATAAACTGATCGAGGTGCTCTGGCCCAACGAGGAGAGCACCAACCCTGAAAACGCGCTGAAAACCCTGATCAGCCGTTTCCGGGCCATCCTCAACAGCTGCAGTGAAGGGCTGGGCAACTGCATCGCCGCCAGCCGCGGGGGCTATCGCTTCCAGCTGCTGCCTAACATGACGGTGGACATGTTTGAATTCGAAGCCCTGGTGGATCGTCTGGAAGGCTATACGGAGCTGACCGAGGAAACCAGCGAGCTGTTTCAAAAGGTGCTGACCCTCTACACCGGGGACCTGCTGGCCGGCAACGATCAGGACGATTGGGCCATCAGCCGCAGCGTGAACCTGCACAGCCAGTACATCAAAATTGTCTACGCCTATCTGGCACTGCTCAAAAAGGCGGAGCGGTATGAGGAGATTATCCAGAACTGCCGCTTTGCGCTGGAAACCGATCCCTTTGACGAGCGGCTGCATCTGGAGCTGATGCAGGCGCTGGTGAAAACCAGCCGCAACAACGAAGCCCTGATGCAGTATAAGCATGTGACCAATATGCACTTCCGCTACCTGGGCGTCAAGCCACCGGAAGGCATTCAGGAGTTTTACAAGCAGATTATTCAGGCGGGCGATACGCTGGATATGAACATCGACACCATCCGTGACGAGCTACAGGAGTTTGGCGACGTACACGGCGCTTTCGAATGCGAGTATGCGGTGTTCCGCGAAATTTACAACATGCAGATGCGTAACCTCGAGCGCCTCGGCTCCAGCATGTACATCGCCATGATTATGATTACCAGCATGGACGGCGAACCTCTCTCCCCCCTGAAACTGGACGACATCATGAAAGGCCTGAGCGAAGTGCTTAAGGCCCACCTGCGCAAGGGCGATACGATTACGCATTTCAGCCCCTCCCAGTACGCGCTGCTGCTGCCCACCGTCAGCATGGACAGCGGCCGCATGGTCATGGAGCGCATCAAGCGCTTCTTCTACCAGAAATTCCCCAACTCCAACGTGATGTTCAGCTACCGTATTGGTCCGCTGAGCTCCAACATGAACACCATGAAAAAGCAGATGGAAACCGAGCGCGCCAAGAACGTCGCCCGCCTGAACAGCATGGAAAAACGCGTTGCCTCCATGCCTGCCGAAATCGACGAAAATTAACGGGCACCCTGTTTCACCCAACGCAACGCTGGGTAAGAATAAAGTGGTTCCCAATGATAAGGAGGTCAGGAAAATGGCAGTGATTAAGTTAACGACCGCGAATTTTGAAAAAGAAGCGCTTCAGAGTGCGAAGCCCGTTTTGGTCGATTTTTACGCGGATTGGTGCGGCCCCTGCAGGATGGTCAGCCCCCTGGTGGACGAGCTTTCCGAGGAGAGCGATGCGTTTAAGGTCGGCAAGGTGAACGTGGACGAATCCCCCGAGTTGGCCGCCCGCTACGGCGTGATGAGCATCCCCACCCTGCTGGTGCTCAAAGACGGCAAAGTGGCCCAACAGGCCGTAGGCGCACGCGGCAAGGACGCGATCCGTAAAATGCTGGCATAAGCCGCCTTTCGTCCCATCAAACCCCGACCGCAGCAGCGCGGCCGGGGTTTTGCATTCCCATTTTTTCTGGTTGGCACCCCGCCCCGGATTTGGTATACTGGGTTTGGATTGTTATACCGTAGGGAGGGTTTGCCTGTGGAATCCATCATCCGGGATGCCTCGCTGGCACCGCAGGGCGCGGCAAAAATCGAGTGGGTCAGGCAGCATATGCCTGTATTATCCGGCATTGCCGCGGAGTTTCGGCGTGACCAGCCGTTTCAGGGGCTAACGGTGGTGGTATGCGTGCATCTGGAAGCCAAGACGGCCTATCTGGCGCAGGTGCTGCGCGAAGGTGGCGCCGAAGTGTATGCCATCGGCAGCAACCCCCTCAGCACACAGGACGATGTGTGCGCCGCGCTGGCGGCCGCCGGGGTCAAGGTGCTGGCGACCCATGGCTGCGATATGGAAACCTACCACCGCTACGCCTGCCTGGCGTTGTCCGTCTGCCCCGATGTGATGATCGACGATGGCGGCGATCTGGTGCATATTTTGCATGAGGAACACCCGGAATGGGCTGTGAACCTCCGCGGCGGCTGTGAGGAGACCACGACCGGCATCGTGCGACTGCAGTCGCGCGTACGGGCGGGCAAGCTCCATTTTCCGATGTTCAACATTAACGACGCGGATTGCAAGCATCTGTTTGACAATCGCTACGGTACCGGCCAAAGCGTTTGGGACGGTATCATGCGCACCACTAACCTGGTGGTGGCGGGCAGCACCGTGGTGGTCGGTGGTTACGGCTGGTGCGGCAAGGGCGTTGCCATGCGCGCCAAGGGGCTGGGCGCCAAGGTGATTGTAACCGAGGTGGAACCGGTCAAGGCTATCGAGGCCGTGATGGACGGGTTTACGGTGCTGCCCATGGCGCAGGCCGCGCCGCTGGGCGATGTGTTTGTGACCGTGACAGGCTGTGAGGGTGTGATAACCCCGGCGCATATGCTGACCATGAAGCAGGGCGCCATAATGAGCAACGCGGGGCATTTCGATGTGGAAGTGGACGTGGCTGGCCTGCGCAAGCTGGCTGTAAGCCACTTTGAAGCCCGCCACAACATCGAGGGGTATGTGCTGCCCAACGGAAACACCGTGTACCTGCTGGCCGAGGGGCGGCTGGTGAACCTCGCCGCAGGCGACGGCCACCCCGCCGAGATCATGGACATGAGCTTCGCCTTGCAGGCGCTGTGCGCACGCCGTATGGCCGAGCAGGGCACGGCTCTCCCCCACGATGTGCTGGCGGTACCCGCCGATATCGATCAGGGAGTGGCCAAGCGCAAGCTGGCGGCGCTGGGTGTTGCGATTGATGCCCTGACCCCCGAGCAGGATCGGTATCTGCACGGCTAATGAAATTGTATCCTGTATCCAATGTACCGGAACCGTTGACAATCCCGACCGGCTGTGCTAACATCAGACCCATCCCAAAAGTAACGGCAGACGCCGGACGAGGAGGCATTCGCGTGAACATTCAAAACGCTATGGCGATGTGCATGATGATGCGCGCGTGCGATTGCAGCTCGCGTCCTTTGTGTTGCGCCGCTTGAGGTAACAAACCGCCTTCAAAGCCCGCTTCGCAATGCGCGAAGTGGGCTTTTTGATTGTGGTCAAGGGAGTGTGAACCGCTTTGGACAGGGAAAGCGAGCGAATGCCGGCGCAGGGCGCACCGGGCGAAGGGACGACGCCGCAGATTGAGATTCGGCATCTGCGCAAGGTGTATCCCGTGCCGGAGGGCGATGTGGTCGCCCTGAACGACATCAGCCTGCGTATCGACAAAGGGGATATCTACGGCATCATCGGCATGAGCGGCGCGGGCAAGAGTACGCTGATCCGCTGCCTGAACCGGCTGGACAGCCCCACCGAGGGGCAGGTGCTGATCGACGGCCACAACGTGTTTGCCATGAACCCGCAGGAACTGCGCGCCACACGCCGCCGCATGGCTATGATCTTCCAGCACTTTAACCTGCTGATGCAAAAGACCGTCGCCCGTAACGTGCGCTATCCTCTGGAAATTGCGGGCGTGCCTAAAAAGCAGGCAAACGCGCGGGTGGAGGAGCTGCTGCATCTGGTTGGGCTGGAAGAAAAGGCCCAATCCTACCCCGGCCAGCTGAGTGGCGGGCAGAAGCAACGCGTCGCCATCGCCCGCGCGCTGGCCGGAGACCCGGAGATGCTGCTGTGCGACGAAGCCACCAGCGCGCTGGACCCGATGACCACGCAGTCGATTCTGGAGCTGTTACAGGAAATCAACCGCCGCATGGGCATTACCGTGGTGCTCATCACGCATGAGATGGCCGTGATCCGCCAAATCTGCAACAAGGTGGCCATCCTGGACGGCGGCACCCTTGCCGAACAGGGCACCGTAGACGAGGTGTTCCTGCACACCAAATCCGCCGCGGGCAAGCGCCTCTTCGGCGTTTTGCCCGACACGGAGCAAAGCCGTCCGGTGGAACCTTCCCTGCGCATCGTGTTCGACGGCGAATCGGCGGAGCGCCCGCTCATCAGCCGCATGGTACGGGAGTGCGGCATCGAGGTGAACATCCTCTCGGCGGATATTCGCCAGCTGAACCACAAGGTTTACGGGCAGATGCTGGTTTCGCTGCCCGACGGTTATGAGGAGCGCCGAAAGCTGACCGAGACCCTGCGTTCCTTCGGACTGACGGTAGAGGAGGTGCACCCCCAATGACATGGAGCCAACTCGCGCCCCTGCTCTGGCAGGGGCTGACCGAAACCGTCTACATGACGTTCTGGGCCAGCATCGCCTCTTATGCCATCGGGCTGCCGCTCGGGGTACTGCTGGTGATCACCCGTCGGGATTCCATCCTGCCGCGCCCGACGCTCAACGCGGTGCTGGGGGTTACGGTCAATTTTCTGCGCTCGATCCCCTTCATCATCATGCTGGCGCTGCTGTTCCCGGTTACGCGCGCCGTAATGGGCTCGGCCATCGGCACGCGGTCGGTCATCTTCCCACTGGTCATCAGCGCTTTCCCCTACATCGCCCGTATGGTGGAAGGCTCGCTGCTGGAGGTGGACCGGGGCATTCAGGAAGCCGCGGTGTCGATGGGCTCCACCAATGCGCAGATCATCTTCAAGGTGCTATTGCCGGAGGCTGTGCCCTCGCTGATTAACGGCGCGGCCATCAGCGTAACGACCATCCTCGCCTACACGGCGCTGGCCAGCGCGGCCGGTGGCGGCGGATTGGGGGCCCTGGCGATTGTCAAGGGCCTGAACATACGCAAATTCGATATCATGTACTCGGCCAGCATCCTGCTGGTGGCGCTGGTGCAACTGATTACGGTGTTCGGCACGCGGATGACGCGTCGCCTGGACCATAAACGACGCTGAAATTGAAAGGGGTATTTCAAAATGAAAAAACTGCTTGCTCTGGTCTTGGCCCTGTCCCTCAGCCTGACGCTCACCTCCGCCTTCGCGGGCGAAAAGCTCTCCATCATCGCCACGGAGAACCCTCACGCGCAGATTCTGGAACTCGTCAAGGACGATCTGGCAGCGCTGGGTTATGATCTGGACCTGACTGTCGTAACCGATTACGTGGTCGAGAACCCCGCCACCTCCGACGGGTCTGTGCAGGCGAACTTCTTCCAGCACATTCCCTACCTGAACAGCTACAACGACACCGTAGATGATGCCAACAAGCTGGTGGGCGTTGTGTTTACCCACTTTGAGCCGCTGGCCCTGTATGCGGGCACCAAAACTAGCCTGACCGACATTGCCGAGGGCGACCGTGTGGCGATCCCCAACGACCCCACCAACGAAAACCGCGCGCTGCTGCTGCTGCAGGATGCCGGGCTGATTACCCTGCCGGAAGGCACCACGCTTGAGAGCACCACCACCCCGCTGGACATCGTGGACAACCCCCACAAGCTGGACATCTACGAAGTGAATGCCGAGCTGATCCCCGGCCTGCGCGGCGACGTCGCGTACGCCGTGATTAACGGCAACAACGCCGTGCTGGCCGGTCTGGTGCCCTATGTGGACGGCCTCTACGCCGAAGGCCCCGACAGCCTGGCCGCCAAGAGCTATGTGAACCTGATTGCCGTCAAAACCGGCAACGAAAACGCGCCCTGGGTGGATGCGCTTAAGAAGGCGATCTACACCCAGAAGGTGTACGACCTGATCGTGAACAGCGGCTTCGCCCCGACCTTCACCCCCGGGGACGCGCAGTAAACCCGGACGGATTCCTGATCTATTGCACAAAGGAGCGGAGGCTGCGGCCTCCGCTCCTTTCAGGTTGTCGAGTAAGTGGCCGTGCAGGAGTCATTGCCTCCTGCCGGGGTTTGGGCGCAGGAGGCAATCCTGCGCCCAGTAGCCGCTTCGCCGCAGGGGAAAGCGATCCGCAGGCGAGGCGGGTAACGAGCTGGCAAACGACCATGCTGCCTGCGGAGATTGAACGCCCGGATCAGCGCCACAAAACCTAACGCCACAGCGTTCTGCAGTAAGTGAGCAAACCGCCCAAGGAGCCATGAAGCAAGCGGCGGTGCCTCCTTCCCGCTTTAACGACCTAAGGGGAGCGGAGGCCGTGGCCTCCGCTCCCCTTAGGTGCTCTGTGCTATTCCCCTTACCGCAAGGGTTTATACCCGGTTCTACGCCACGCGCTATCGTTCAGTCGATAATGGTGGCTTTCAGACTAACCGTTTTGGGAGGTCGCAGCACCTCGCCACTCCATGTCGGAAAGCGATTCCGAACGCGTTACTTTTCCGCCATTAGCGAAGCGCGGGGAATAAACGCACGGCAGACCTTGCTCTTGTAGGTAGTTTCGACATAGGCCCAATCCTTGCCGAGGAACGCCAGCAGCTTGACGGTCGCGCCCTTTTTGATGGTAAACAGCGTCGTTTTGCCGTTAAGCGGATCATCCGTGGCCTTGGCGTCCTTGGTCAGAGTCAGGTCGATCTGTGCAAAGGCGATCTGTGCCACCTGATCGGGGTTAGCCAGCGTTCCGGTGCCGATGTAGCCGATGCGCCCGCGCGAGCCGTTGCCGATGGTGTAGCCCACCAGCACCCAGTTGCCCGTCACGCCGAAAATGCTCACCGTTTCGTCGGTGGTTACCTGCGCCTTGCTGTCGCGGAAGCTGGCTTCGTCGGGCGCACTGTACACCTTGAAGGTCTGGCGCTTGGTAAAGCTCGCATCCCCGAGGGTTGCCAGCGTCGGCGCGGTTTGCGATGCCTGCTCGTACGGGCTGAGTGTGGGCGTAGGGGCCGGCGAAGGGGTAGGAGTCGGCGATGCCGTAGGCGTTGCCGTCGGCGGCGGTGTGGGTGTCGGGGGTGGCGTAGGCGTAGGCGTAACAAACGCAGACGCTGGGATGGCCGTTGCGCTGCGGTTGAGCACATACCCTTCCTGCGAGCCGTCGCCTAAAGTCAGCGTAAAGGCTGTGCCGCCCGCCGCGACCGACCCGGTTAACGCGTCGCTTTCCAGCGTTCCATTGGCAATCGTGTAGGGCGAAACCTGAATGGTCAGCAGCTTCCCGTCCTGGGTAAACTGATAGTAAGTATTGCCGTCGGTCCCCAGCGGCTTCCACAGGCCCTGCGCCAGAAAAGCCGCCAGCTCGGCATCCTCGCCGGTCAGGGGCATCGGCGTGGGGGTTGCCGCATCCACCGCGGCCGGGGGCGCAGTCGCCTCGGCAGGCTGTGCCACCTCCACAGGCACGCTGGCCGCGGTCAGTTGCAAGGTGGTGTAATCGCTGGTTTCCGGATCGAACGTCAGCAGCAGGCCACCGTTGGCCGTCTGCACCGTCACGCCCTGATCGGGGCGCTCCTCAGAGGAAAGGTAGAGTTTGCCGTCCGTAAACGCATAGTGGGTAAACAGCGCTTCGGCACCCGTCGGATCGCTCACGCTGCCGTCGGCGGCAAAGCGCAGGTACCCGCCGTCCGCCTTCCAATCGTTGGCGGGCAACAGCGCCGTAAGCGTTTCGGCGTTCAGCGCATCCTGAATTTCGGTCTGTGCCGTTGTGGCCTCAGGGGTTGCGTCCTCTGCGGCAGTGTCCTGCGCGGGAGCGTCGGCAGCCGTCAGATCGGCGCCGTCCGCGTTCTCCTGTCCGGTCAGCAGGGCGGAAGGGGTTAACCCCAGATCGCCCCAGGGAACATCCACCGCGACGGCCTTGCTTTCCACCGTGCCCGCCGCGAACAGGCAGCGAAACACATCGGTGGTCAGGTAGTAGGAATTGGGCGCGGGCACCTGCGCGGCATCGGTCACCACCACGCCGTCCTTTTTCGACTCAATAGCGAACACCGCCGCACGCACGGCCGTATCCACCGCTTCCCGCGGCTCCTCAAACAGATCGTACACCGTAAGCTCCTGCCGCGCGTTCAGGTCAATAATGCGGTAGAAAAACAGCATCTCGTCCTTGGATTGATCGGCAGCGCGGTTGCGCACGGAGGCTTCCAGCGATAAAATGCCGCTGAAATCCAGCGAGGCAAAAAAGCTCATGCGCACGCTGTCCTTCGTGCCCTCGGCGTAGGCGGTGTCGTCGGCGCTCATGCGGTCCAGCTTGCGCAGAGTCAGCAGCGGCTCGGCGACCGTCTGTTGCAGGTAGTCGGCCAGCGCCGTATCCTCACTCTGGAAGGCGGGGTAATCCACCTTGTATTGCAGGGTATCGGTTTCCCCGCTGGTTTTCATGCGCAGCACCGTAAGGCCGTCGCGCTCGGCGGCCACCTCCTGTGTCGCGTCGGTTCCTTCGGCGGCGGCGCAGGCAGCCAGCAGGCAAAGCGCCGTCAGCAGCGCCAAAAAACGTTTCATCGGCGTACCCTCCTAGCGATCAGTCATTGAGCAGCAGCGGATAGACCGTGGCGGTGGAAAGCGCCACCATCTCCTGCGCGTCGCCCTTGGTCAGCGCAAAATAGTGGGAAAGCGGCAGCGGGTAGGCGGCGTCGGTAACCGTATAGCGGGTGTAAAAACCATTTTGCAACGGTTCCCAATGCAGGTCGGAGGGAACCGGCGCGATGCTGTCGTAGGCAAAATCGTAATGCTGCTCCCCGTTTACAAACAGCCCATACTTGCCGGTTTGCGGGTCGCGGGCTACCAGAGCCCCACAATCGGCGTAAATAGCGGCATCGTCGGTTATGCACAGCGTAGTCGGCTGGCTGTCCAGCCGCACGACCTCGCCGGTGGTCAGGCAGGCAAGCCCCGCAGCGCAGCCCAGCACATCGCTCATGTCGGCAGCATGCCGCCAAAGCTTCATTTCGCCATCCTGGCTGAGCACGTACAGCGCATAACGCTCCGCCGGATCGGCCACGTTGCCGGTATCCACATAAGCCAGCGTCTCGCCCGCACTGAAGGGGTAGGCCCGCGAAAACCACAGCGTGCTGAGCAGCTCCCCTTTGGCGTTGATGTAGTTGTAGGCTTTTCCGTCGGCACGGCCGACGACCGCCCAGCCGTTGATCAGCGGCCAGAGCACCGCGTCGGCACCCGCAACCGCGTACCGGGAGGGGTCGATCAGCGGCAGACCCTGCGCGTCGATCAGGTAAGGCGGCTGCGCCACATAATACACATCCCCCGCGCAGACCAGAAAGCCGTTTTCATTCAGCTTTTCATAATAGCCCAGCAGTTGCCCGTTGGCGGCTGCAAACAGATACACATCGTAGGTGCCGTCCCCCAGCGGGGTGCGGGCAATCACATTTCCGGCGGTGACCGCGTAAGGCTGCAAATCCAGCGCGCCAGCCACGGCACTGATGCCTTTTTTCGCCTGCGCGCCCACCTGCAGGGTCGGCGCGGCATCGTACCCGATCACGGTGGGTTTGGGCCCTTCGATGGCCTGATTGACGCTCTGCACCGCTTCTTCGCCCAGCAGGGGTTGAAGCTGTGCCAACAGCCATGCCCGGTTTACATAGGCGGCATACCCCAGCCCGCCTAAAACCAGCAGTACCAGCAGCCAGCGGCGCACGGCGCGCCGGCGGCGTTTGCGGCGTGCGGGTGTGGCGCCGTCCGCTTCTACGCGGTAGGCGGCAGCATGCTGCGACGGGTTGGGCTCCTGCAGGGTCATGCCCTGCTGCGCAGGGCGTCGCGTTTGGTATACGTTGGGTTGCGCAGGCCCGGCAGACATGCCCGCATCCAGCGGGTCCGAAAGGGTTGCCTTCGGCAGTTCAAATTTCAAAGGCGGGGCAAAGCGCGCGCTCAGGTCGGAAACGCTGTCCGCAACATCTGCGGCGGGGCGCGCGTAGGGATTACGGCGGATCGCGTCCGCGCCACCCTCCGGCTGTACATCTGCTACGGCATCCGCATCCGCGTCGAAGCGGATCGCCTGCGGCCGGCCTGTGCGGGGCGTTACGCTACCTGCCACGTTCGTTACGCCGGAATGGCCGGACTCAAAAGCCGTCTCATCCCAGGTGGGGCGCGCATAGGGGTTTTCCCGACGCGGCGCGGCGCTTTCCGCCTCCGGCTCATACGGCATGGCCGCCGAGGCCCGCGCAGGCGCGGGTTCGTTGGGGGTATACTCCTCCTCATCCCAGGTGCGGCGGGCATAAGGAAAACCCGCCCCTTCCACAGGGTCGGCAGAGGGGTCCGGCGGTGTGTTCAGGGTACGCGCAGGCGCGAGCGGGCGCTGGCGCCGGGGCGTGGGTTCGTTAGGCTCGTAGCCGTCATAGGGTCCGTATCCGCTCATTACGCTACCTCATGTTGGAATATGGAAATCCTGGTACGCTTCAATGTAGCACGGTTTTACCCTTTCGTCAAGCGTACAAAGGGTTTGCGGTACCTGCAACAGCAAGTGCGCGCGGGCGTTTGCGCCTTTCGAAACCGGTGTAAAAAGGTTGGCCCGCAACACGGCACGCGGCAGCGTGCGGGTTGCGGGCCTAAAAAAGCCGGGTCTGGTATCAGGCGGTTTCGATGTTGGCGGCGGATTGAAGGTTCAGCATCTCCACACCCATTTCGCGCAGCTTGAATTTCTGAATCTTTCCGCTGGCCGTCATGGGGAACTCCTCCAGCCGCATGATGTAGCGCGGCGCTTTGAAACGGCTCATCCCGGAGCGCACAAATTCGATCATTTCATCGTCCGGCACGTTCATCCCGTCCTTGAAGATCACGCAGGCGCAGACTTCTTCGCCGTACTTTTCGTCGGGCACGCCCACCACCTGCACATCCCGGATGGCGGGGTGCGTGTACATGAATTCCTCAATTTCACGGGGATAGATATTCTCGCCGCCACGGATAATCATATCCTTCAGGCGGCCGGTAATGCGGAAATTGCCGTCCTCATCCATGGTGCCGATATCGCCGGTGTGCAGCCACCCATCCTCATCCACCGCCTGATGGGTCGCCTCGGGCATTTTGTAGTAGCCCTTCATGACATGGTAGCCGCGGGTCACAATTTCGCCGGGCGTGCCGCGCGGCACCTCCTCGCCGGTTTCGGGATTGATGATCTTCCCCTCCGTCTGCGGCAGGAGCTTGCCCACCGTGCTCACCCGCAGCTCCAGCGGATCGTCGGTGCGGCTCATAGTCATGCCGGGGGAACACTCCGTCTGCCCATAAGTGATGGTCAGTTCCGACAGGTGCATTTTGCTTGTCACATCCCGCATGGTCTTGATCGGGCAAGGGCTGCCCGCCATGATGCCGGTGCGCAGGTGGCTGAAATCAAAACGGTCGAACTCCGGGTGCTCCAGCATGCCGATAAACATGGTCGGCACGCCGTGTACGGCGGTGCAGTGCTCCGCCTGCAAGAATTCCATCTCCTGCAGGGGGTTGTAGCGGGTCATCAGCACCATGGTGGTGCAGTGCGTCAGGCAGGACATGACCCCCAGCACGCAGCCGAAGCAATGGAACAGCGGCACGACGATCAGCAACCGGTCGTCTCCGGTAAACTTCATGCAATCCCCCATGAACTGTCCGTTGTTGGTGATGTTGTAATGCGTCAGCATCACGCCCTTGGGGAAGCCCGTGGTGCCGCTGGTATACTGCATGTTGATAACCTCGTGCGTCGTAAGCGAGGCCGTGATCTCCTCCAGCGTTTGCTCGGGCACTGTATCCGCCAGCGTATAGAGCTCGTCAAAACCGTGCATGCCGCGGGGGCGCTTGGCGCTTTCCCCGATCAGCACCACGCGTTTCAGGTACGGCAGCTTTGCCTCGCCGATGCTGTCCGGCTCCTCGGTCAGGAGGCTGGGCATCAGTCCGGTGATGTGGTCGATGTAGTCGTTGCCCTTCACTTCCGGGATCATGACCAGCATTTTGGCGTCGCTCTGCGTAAGCAGATAGTTCAGCTCAAACTGCTTGTAGTTGGTGTTGACCGTGACCAGGATTGCCCCCAGCTTGGCCGAGGCAAACATAATCAGCAGCCATTCCGGCACGTTGGTTGCCCAGATGGCCACATGGTCGCCCTTGCGCACCCCCATGGCATACAGGCCGCGCGCCACCACGCCGGTCAGCCGGTCAAACTCTTTCCAGCTCCAGCGGATGGAAAACTCCGGCGCAACCACACAGTCGTTGTCCGGCAATCGCTCCGCATTCCTCTTCAGCAGGCCGGGAATGGTGTACGCGTGAAGGTCGGTTGTCGGTACAAAGGTCATGGTGCGTCCTCCTTCTGGCTGGCTGGCGAAAAGAAAAGCCCCGTCTTCGAAAATCGAAGACGGAGGCTGTTGCTTCCGCGGTACCACTTCGCTTGGAGCTTGCGCTCCCGCTTGTATGGGCTGTATCGGGCCTGCCCGTCCGACGGTACTGCCGTTCCCGTCGGCCGCTCGCGGGGGAGGAGGTTTGCGCAGCCCCGGCGTCTCGCACCAACCGACGCTTCTCTGGAGGGCTCTTGCGCGCGCCGCGCCCGCTCATCGCGTTAAATTGGGTTGATTATAGCGAAGCCCGCGCGGTTTGTCAACCCCCAAAACGCACACGCGGCTTCCCCGGGGGCACGCTCAGGCTTCGATGCGCATAAAGGCGTAGTCCGTGCCGTGAAAATCAGTCCGCGCAAAGGGTACAAAGCCGAACTGCTTATAATAGGCATGGTCGTTTTTGGATACGATGCTTTCCACATACAGCGGCCAGCCCGCATAGGCGGATAGGCTGCCCAGCACCACGGCCGCGCCCGCGCCCTTTTCCGCCGAAGCCAAAAATTCCAGCGTCGCGCAGGGTTCCTCCGGGGCATAGCGGTCCAGCATGGCAAACAGTTCCCCGATACGGCCCATCGCGGTGGGGCTGCGCAGCGCAATGGAGAGCATGCGCGGCCATATGCCCAGTTTGAGCCATGTTTTCAGGTTAAACTCCGGCGCGTCCGGGTTGCTCCACAGCGCACAGGCGACAATGCCGCGCTCGCCGTCCTCCGCCGCGAACGTGCGCCCGGCCCGCAGCCCATACTGCAAAAGCGCCGCCAGAAAGGTACGGGCCAGCGGCTTGCGGCCCGGAAACAGAAACTCGGAAAAGAGCGGCGTTTTCCAGAAGGACTCGGTTAAAAGCGACGTTAACCGCTTGAAGGTACGCGCATCGGGGTTGATAATCTCCCGCACGGTCATGTGAGGTTTCCTCCGGCGCACAGCGCGGCTTTCCGCCGCCCGGGCCGCCTCTATCATACCACAGGGCCGTTGCGGCGGCAATCTGTGTTTGAGGCGGTTTACCGTAGCCAAAGGCTATGGTATAATAACAACGGTTCATCGGGCAGGCTCCGCCCCGTGCCTTATAAGCAGCATACAGGTGCAAACCTTGATCCGATAAGGAGGAAAAACCTTGTACCGCTATAACAACCAGAGCCGTTTCAATGCCGTGATGCGTTCCAACCGGTACCGCCCCATCCTGGTGATTCTGATCATCATCGTTGCAGCGTTTCTTTTGCTCAAGCTGGTGGGCGTGGGCGGCTTGAACGAAGCCAATTTTGAAAGCCAGCGCAATGCCAAGCTGCGCGCCGAAATCCAGCACGCCGTAGGCCAGACCAACACACTTTCCCGGCTGGGGGCTACCACTACCAGCAACGTGCTGGGTAAAATCCGGCAGTATGTGCACGGCATTGAGGTCATCAACGACCTGAACGTGGGCATGTTCGGCGAGGTAGGCCGCCTGTACCAGCAATCCATGTTCGACAATATCTACAACATCATCGACACCTACGATGCGAAGCTGTCCAGCGGGCAAAAGGTGAACGATACGCTCGCCCTATTGACCGCCTCCATCGACGAGCTGAACACCCGCACCATTACGCTGATCGGCGCCGGCACAACCTGACCTCCTGCTGGGCCGGTTCACGAGTTACGCGCGTTACCTTGCCAAAGAAGCGGTACGCGGGTATAATGGGAACCGTTGAAAACGGAGGTGGACGGCCTTGGATGGGCGACCGATCGGCATGTTCGACAGCGGTTTCGGCGGCATCAGCGTACTGGCGGAGGCTGCACGCGCTTTGCCGGATGAAGATTTTCTGTTTTTAGGCGACAATCTGCACGCCCCTTACGGCGACCGCACCCCAGCCGAGGTGTTGGCTTTTACCCGCGCAGGCGTTTGCCAGCTGATCGACCGTGGCGCCAAAGCCATTGTGATCGCCTGCAACACCGCTACCAGCGCGGCTGCGGCTACGCTGCGCGCCGAGCTTCCGCTCCCGATTGTGGGCATGGAGCCCGCCCTCAAGCCTGCCTCGCAGTTGCCGGGCAGCGGCACGGTGCTGGTGATGGCTACCACTATGACCCTGCGACAGGAGAAATTCCTGCGCCTGATGGAACGCTACGGCAGTGACGCCATCCCCGTACCCAGCCCCGGGCTGGTCGAGCTGATTGAGGCGGGCGAAACCGACGGGCCCCGCCTGCAGGCGTTTTTAGCCCAATTACTGCGCCCGTACCTGCAACAGCCGGTGAAAGCTGTGGTGCTGGGTTGCACGCATTATCTGTTCGTCCGGCGCGCCATCGCCGCGCTGCTCCCTCCGCCCACCGCGCTGGTAGACGGCAACGCGGGCACCGTACGGCAGCTGAAAACGCTGCTGGCCCAGCGGGGCCTGCTGGCCCCCGCGCGCACAGGTGATCGGGAGCAAATCACCTTCCTGAGCACATCGCCCGATCCGGCCGTGCCGCAGCGCATGCAGGCCTGGCTTGCGTCGGTATAGCCCGCCCGGCTTGCTTTTCGCGGCGCGATACGGTACAATAGCCACGCAAGGACAATCGCTGTATGCAGCGGGACAGGTTGGTTTGTGCATGAAAAAAGTGATGCTCATCTTCGGCACACGCCCCGAGGCGATCAAGATGTGCCCCCTGGTGCATGTGTTGGAGCGCCACCCCGCCTTTGAAACCGTTGTATGCGTGACTGGGCAGCACCGCCAGATGCTGGATCAGATCCTGACCTGTTTTCAGGTAACGCCGAAATATGATCTGTGCATTATGCAGCAAAAGCAGACGCTGTTTGATGTAACCATTAATATCCTGCTCAAAATCCGTGAGATTCTGGAGGCGGAGCGGCCGGACGTGGTGCTGGTACACGGCGATACGTCTACCGCTTTTGTAACATCGCTGGCCTGTTTCTACCTGCAAATACCGGTAGGTCATGTGGAGGCAGGGCTTCGTACCTACAACCTGCACTCCCCCTTTCCGGAAGAGTTCAACCGCCAGGCGGTGGATCTGATTGCCAAGTTCTACTTTGCCCCCACCGAGATGAGCCGGCAGAACCTCATCCGGGAAGGGAAGCCCCAGAGCGCCATTTATGTGACCGGAAACACCGTGATCGACGCGCTGGCCACCACCGTGCGCCCCGACTACGACCACCCCGAGATCGAATGGGCACGCGGCAGTCGGCTGATCCTGCTGACGGCCCACCGCCGCGAAAACCTTGGCACCGCGATGCTGCACATGTTTACCGCCATCCGCCGCGTGGTGGATGAAACCCCCGACGTCAAGCTGATTTACCCCATGCACATGAACCCGCGCGTGCGGGAAATGGCCAAGCGCTGCTTTTCAGGGCAGGATCGCATCCATATGATCGAGCCGATGGATGTGCTGGACTTCCATAATGTGATGGCGCGCGCCTACCTGATTATGACCGACAGCGGCGGCATTCAGGAGGAAGCTCCCTCGCTGGGCAAGCCCGTGCTGGTGATGCGCGACACCACCGAGCGGCCGGAGGGGCTGGAAGCGGGCACCCTCAAGCTGGTGGGCACCGGCGAACAGCCGATTTTTGACGCTGTTATGGAACTGCTGCACGACCCCGAGAAATACCATGAGATGGAAGGCGCCGTCAACCCTTACGGGGATGGGCACGCCAGTGAATACATCGCCGATATTCTGGAAAAGAACCTCAAATAACAGAGACTTCGTTTCTCGGAATCTGCGGCGGCGTACCGACGGCTCAACCGCCGGATTCAATCGAACTGTACACGGGATCGGGCAATGCCTAATCCCGTGTTTTTGCAGTTTTGCAAAGCGACCTAAGGGTCAGCGCTTCACCGTGCTGGTTTTTTCGAACAACACATCCTAATGATCCATAAAGCATAATCCGTTTTGCTAGCTCTGTTGTACGGCTGCATCAAAGCAGAAGTAGGCTGTATACCCCTTTACATAGCTCAGGGCCGATTGCGGCGCACCTGCCTTCATGCCGAAGGGCGACGGGAGAATACTCCCGTCGCCCTTCGGCTTTGCTGTGCTCCTTTCGTTCAGGGCGTGGGTGCCGCGCCCTCAAACAGCTCGAAATACCACTTCATGTAGCGCACGCGCCCGTAAATCCCCTGAAAGGGCAGCCTGTCGTACTTGAATACATGCGGCTGCACAGAAAGCGGCTGCACGGCCACCACATCGCTGTCCGTTACACGGATGTACTCCTGCCGTTCCGCCATCTCCTGCCGGAACTGTGCGGCCTCGCCGCTTGCAAGCGATTTCGCGGCGCTGAGGGACGAAGTGTTCATGATCGTGTTGCCAAACCCGCCCAGCGCGAACAGCGCCACGCAGGCCGTCAGGTAAAGGCAGCCAAACCGCTCGCCCAGCCGCTCGCCCAGCTGCAACAGTACCCGGGGCGCTTCTTCCACCTTACGGCGCTCCAGCAGGCGGATCAGCGCGCCTTCCAGATAAACAGCGCCACCAATAGCCCAAAAAAGAAAATAGAAATAGACGATGTTCAGGTAACGCGGGGTGTCATAGCCAAAACCCGTGTAGATACCGGGCGTAAGCGAAGCCGCAAACGGCCCGTAAAGCCCCACCAGCACCCAGAAGGGATGCCGGAAGGGAAGGCTGCTTTCCCGCAGGGGCTTCCACAGCGCCGGCAGAATCAGCAATAATGCCCCCAGCAACTGCGGCGAAGCCCATCCCCCGGCCAGATCGAAGGAGTCCATCACTGCCGTGGCTACCGCAGTCAGCGCACTGACCGTTTCGCCGGTGCGCTCCTGCCTGAGCAGGTTGCCCGGCGCGGTTACGCTAAGGACGAAGGTGATGCCAAACCCCACCAGCGCCGCCAGCGCGTGCCTGCGGTACGCCCCGTGCCGCGCATATCCCACTGCCGTCGCCAGCATGAGCAGCACAAACGCCCCGAGCGCCGGGCCGTAAAAACTGCCCCCCAGCATTGCACCGCAGAGCGCCGCCAGCGCGCCCCGCAGCAGGCTGCGTTTGCGGCTCTGGGGCCGTGCGCAGCGCATCAGCAGGCCACCCGTCAAAAAAAGCGTGCAGGCCGCCACCGTGTACTGGCCGCCGTTGTGCCAGTAGACGCCGTCCCCAATGGAGGGCATAAACTGCAGCACCAGCACCAGCACCGCAAAGTACGCAATGGCAAACGTATGCGGCGTGGCCTGCAGCACATGATTCGTCCAGCCCTTGAGCAGATACCCCACCGAAAGGCACACAAGCGCCAGCAGCGCCCAATTGCTGATAAAATACAGCCGGATATCAAACACCATCGGGCAAAGCCCAAACAGCGCCGTCGAAACGAAATTGCCCTGCCAGGTCTGGTAGGTCTCGGCCGTTTTCTGCACCACAGCCTGTAAGGCAGCCCAGAGTGAGTGGGTTTGCAGCCATGCCATCGCGGCGGGCAGGGTAAAGGCAAAATCATCATCCGCAGGGTAGTTGTACAGCGCGATCAGCACCAGCGGCACCAGCGAAGCCGCCGCCAGCGCGCCGCACAGCATCGCCAGCTGCTTGCGCGTCAGCCCCGCGCGCAGCATCCATGCGCCGACGCGGCGGTTGAGGTTTTCAATCCTATTCCCCATGGGTGATTCCCCCTCAATCCCTCAATATGTCCGCCGTTGGCGCGCACGGTGGTCAGGATTCCCATTCCACCTTGAACTTCGCCTGCGGCGCGATGCGCTCCCAGGCCGCGGCCATCCCTTTGTCGATGCGCACCGCTTTGAGCTTGGGTAGCGCCAGCAGCGGCGCCAGATCGTCGATCGGGTTATACGCCACGTCCACATATTCCAGCGCGGTCAGGGCCTCGATCCCTTCCAGTGAGCGGATGTCGTTATGCTTGGCGTGCAGTTGGATCAGCCCCTCCACCTGTGCAAACGGGCGAATGTCGGTCAGGTGGGCGTAATCCAGCCACAGATAGTCAATCATCTTGCCGCTGATAGCGCGGAGCACCGCGTCGGCCGGGGCTTCGTTCACGTTCAGGTACTCCAGATAAGGGTAGCGTGCAAGCGGGCTAAAATCCCGGCAGGGCACGCGCTCCAGATTGATCTGCCGCAGTTTCGGGCAACCGTTTAAGGGGCTCAGGTCCGTCACGGCGGTATCGCTCAGGTCCAGCAGCCGGAGGTTGCCCAGTCTGGCGATGGCCGCCACATCCGTTAGCTCCGGGCACTCGTCCAGCGAAAGCTCCTCCAGCCGGGTCAGCGGCGCCAACGCATCCGCCTGCAGGATCGGCTGCCGGTACAGCCGCAGCGCGCGCAATGCCGGCATGTAAAGCAAATCGCTCAGGTCATCCACGGTGCCGAAGGCAATCTGCACTCCGTTCACAAACACCTGATCGCCCCGGTAGTCGGGGTCATGCGCCGTGCCGTCGGTATAATCGCCGTACAGGTACAATTCCGTCACCGTCGCCAGTTCTCCAGCACGCAGCGGTTCATCCGCGGCTTTGCCCAGCTGAGCGCGCACGCATTGCGCAATGAGAGGTTCCCGCAGGGTCACAACCGCGTCGGCCGCCAGTGTCGGCAGCGTCGGATAGGTGCGTGGCGCAGGACGCAGGCTAAACGCCAACACCGCCGCGCCCAGCAGCAGCGCCACCGCCACTGCCCCCGCCACACGCAAGTGCGGCAGGTTTTGCATAAGCATAAGCCGTTTGCGCACCTGCGCCGCCGAATGGTAGCGTTGCTCCGGCGCAAAATAGGTGCAGCGCCGCACCACGCGCGCCAGCGCCCGGGGCAGGCGCGGGATGGCGCGCAAGTCGTAGCTGCCGGTGGACAGGTACAGCAACACAACACCCAGCGAATACAGATCGGTGCGCGCGTCGGTCTGCCCGTAGCCGAACTGTTCCGGCGGTGCCACGCCCCGCGTACCCAGGTATTCGGTATCGGAACCTTCCCCCGCGGTGTACTTGCGGCTGATGTCAAAATCGATCAGGTAAACGTTTCCATCGGGCGTCACGATCACGTTCTGGGGTTTCACGTCGCGGTGGATAATGTTGCGGCGGTGCAGGCGCGTTAGCACGTCGCAAAGCTGGATGCCGATACGCGCCGTTTCCAGCGCGGGCAGCGTGCCGCGTTCCGCGACCAGCTCCTCCAGATTGCGACCTTCCACGTATTCCCGCAGCAGGTAAACGTAGCGCTCGTCCTCCGCGTAATCGTACAGTTTGGGGATGCCCGCCTCCTCAGCGTGGTTGAGGGCGTCCAGCTCGGCGCGCATGCGCGCGTTCTGCGCGTGGGAAAACTGCTTGAGCACCCGCTTCTGCCCCTGCGCGTTTTGCAGCAGCAGCACGCGGTGCCCCTCGGTGCCCCGGCTTTCCAGCACCGTCCAGCCTTCGATCATCCCACGGAGGGTTTCGGGTTCCTTGCACCGCTGTTCGGCGAAAAACTGCTCAAAGCCATCGGTCGGCCCGGCCATGGCGGCAACTCCCCTCTCCCTGCGGTTGATAAGCCCCTGCGGCTAAGCGCCCTCGGGCGCGCGGTGGTTGCGGTTGGGGCCGCGCAGCAGATCGCCTGCGGCAACCGGGAAAGGAAAGCGCATCAGCAGGCGCGCTCCGGCTACGCCGTATGTGTCCGTCTGTTCGCCGCTATCGGCAAAAGCCAGATTTTCGACCGTGAAGGGAAAACTGCCCTCGGGGGTGAGCACTTCCAGCTGATCGCCTACATAAAACCGATTCTTGAGCTCTACCTCGGCTGGCATGCCCGCCTCCGCCCCGCGTATCACCTGCGCTACAAACTCCATGGTCTGGCTGCAGGCGGCAGCCCCCGCGACGGGCTGCGGTGTTCCAAAATAAAAACCGGTATTGCCGGGGCGGTGGCTGGCTTTGTCCAGCTCCGTAAGCAGTTGCGGCACCGCGTCGCGGTAGGCCTGTTCGCCCTGCGTATACAGCAAATCCAGCGCACGGCGGTACACGCCCGTAACCGTGGCCACATAGTAGGGGCTTTTCATCCGCCCTTCGATTTTCAGGCTGCCAACGCCAGTCGCCAACAGGGCAGGCAGGTGCGGCAACATGCACAAATCGTAAGCGGAAAACAGCGCCGTGCTGTCGCCTTCTTCCACCAGAGGCAGGTACTCGCCCGGGCGTCTGGCTTCCATCAGGGCATACTGCCAGCGGCAGGGCTGTGCACACGCTCCGCGGTTGGCGCTGCGACCCGTCAGCGCCGCGCTGAGCAGGCAGCGGCCGCTGTAAGCCACACACATCGCACCGTGTACAAAGGCTTCCAGCATAAGCGTGGAGGGGAGCTGCGCCCGCATGCCCGCCATATCCGCAAGGCATAATTCCCGCGCCAGCACGATGCGCGTTGCGCCCATGGCCGTGTGCCAGAGCCGTGCCGTGGGCGTGTTGAGCACGTTTGCCTGGGTGCTGACATGCAGCGCAAGCTGCGGCAGGTTTTCATGCAGCAGCAGCGCTGCGCCCGGATCGCTCACAATAGCCGCATCCACCCCGGCGTCGGCTGCCACGCGGGCGGTCTGCAAAAACGCGGGCAAATCCGCGTCCGTAGGCATCAGGTTCAGGGTTACGTAAAAGCGTTTCCCCTGTGCATGCGTAAGAGCTACGCCGTCCCGCAGCGTTTCCGGGGTGAAGTTTTCGGCCCCGGCGCGCAGTCCGAACTGCGTCAGACCGCCGTAAACCGCGTCCGCCCCAAAGCGCAGGGCCGCAGTCAGCTGCGCCATGCCCCCCGCAGGGGCCAGCAGTTCCGGACGCGGGTGCGCGCCGGGGTCAAACAGCGCAACCGGTTTCTCGCGCGGCATAGCGATCATTGGATGCCGCGCTCCTCGTCGTATTTCTTCCACAGCGGGGCGTAGATGGCCACGGCCGCGTCATGCTCTTCCTGCGTTTTGCTGAACACCAATTCCCCGGTGTTGGGGTCTTTGCTGCAGAAGTAGAGGTACTTCTCGGCCATGAAGGTTTCATCCGGGTACAGCGCCGCCTGAATCGCGGCGGAGGATGGGTTGCAGATCGGCCCCAGCGGCAGCCCCGCATATTTGTAGGTGTTGTAGGGTGAATCGACGGCCAGATCGCTGTCCCGCAGCGCCATGCGCCGCTCGCCGGTTGCGTAGTGCACCGTCACGTCGCTGCCCAGCTTCATGTTGGTGCGCAGGCGGTTGTGGAATACTGCCGAAACTTTGGCAAAATCGGCGTTCTTGGCTTCTTTCTCGATCATCGACGCCAGCGCCAGCGTCTGGTCTACGGTCAGGCCGATCTCCGCCGCGCGCTCCTGCCACTCAAAGCTGAACACCTTGTCCGTCTGATCCAGCAGCTTTTTCAGGATGTCGGTGGGGGTCGCGTTGGTATAAATCTCATAGGTGTTGGGGGCCAGATATCCCTCCAATAGATACTTGCGCTCGCTGATGCGGTCGGTTTTCATCTCGTCCTGCAGGAAGGCGTAATCCGTAAGCCCCTCGCCCGAGCGGCACAGGGTCAGGAAGGCGTCTGTATCGCGCAAGATGCCCTTGTCCACCAGCATGGCGGCAATATCTTGCACCGTCCAGCCCGGAATCACGGTAATGACCATCGTCATCGGCCGTCCGTCGCCGGTGGTCAGCAGTTCCGCAATCTGGAAGATGTTCATGCTCTTTTTCAGTTTGTAATCGCCGGCCTGAATCTTCTGCCCCAGCCCGGCAAAGTCGCAGTAATACTTGAACACCGAGCCGTTTTTGATCAACCCCTGCTCCGAAAGGTTGCGGCTGACACGCGTCAGGCTCTGCCCGCTTTCCACCGTAAAGGGAGTCTCGGTCTGATCCGTGGGGTCCACGGGGCTTAAAAACCGCGTGTCCAGCTCCCCGTAGAGCGTGGAGCAAAGCCCGAACACCAAAAGCAGCGCCGTAAGCCCAACCAGCAGCGGCCTGAGCAGGTTCCACAGGCCGCTGTACCAGTAAAAGCCGTACCGGCGCTCGTCGCGCAATGTTTCGGGGTCATAGGGGCGGTGATGCTTGGTCATGGGGTCCCTCCTACATGCCGGGCAGTTCCAGTTCCAGCTCCGCGGCGGCGGTTACGCGCTGGAACACTTCACCCGTCACCTGTTGCAGCCGCACCTGCGCCAGCAGGTACTGCGCCACATCGGCGTTGAGCAGTAGCAGGGACGACATGCGGTTGAAACGCTCCACATCGTCCGCATCGGCTTGCTGCCCGGTCACGGCCGCCATTTGCAGGCGCATTTGCGTGCGCTGGTATTCCTTGAGCAGGGTACGGTTTGTTTCGTCGGCCATCACGGTGGCCCGCAGGTCGCTGTAAGCGAGGTATGCATCGCTTGCGCGGATCGCCTCCGCCAGCTGGTCGGTCGCCTCCTGCACAGTCAGGGGTTCGCTCATGCGCTGTTCTCCTTCATCTTGTTCCGGCCGGGGCGCGGGAGCGCGTCCCTGCAAAAAACGGCCGGATGGGTGTACGCAAGTAGTATACCGCAAACCGGCGTAAATTTCATTCCTAAAATACATGCGGGGTGTAAAAAGGCTCCGCGGCAGGGGAGAACCCTGCCGCGGAGCCTGTAAAGAACGGTGGCATTCACAACCGCCCGCTGCCGGCAACCCGGCCGCCATGCGGTCAGCCGGGCAAAAGCATCCGGTCGTTATCCAAGGCGCGGCCTTCACGCGCACTGTAGAGGCGCAGCAGGTCTTCCACCTGCATCCGGGCGCGTTCCTCGCCCGCCACATCCAGCACCACACGGCCGCGTTCCATCATCAGGGTGCGGTTGCCCAGCGCCAGCGCGCTTTGCATGTTGTGGGTAATCATCAGCGTTGGCACGCGCTGCTCCTGCACAATCCTTACGGTGATGCGCAGCACCGTTTCCGCCGTGGCGGGGTCGAGCGCGGCGGTGTGCTCGTCCAAAAGCAGCAGCCGCGGTTGGGCGATCGTTGCCATCAACAGCGTCATCGCCTGTCGCTGCCCGCCGGACAGCAGCCCGACCTTGGTTTTCATGCGGTCTTCCAGCCCCATGCCGAAGGCCGCCAGCCGCCCGCGCAGAGTTTCCAGATCGGCGCGGCGCAGCGCGCGCGCCAGCGGAAAGCGCCGTCCATGGGTATAGGCCAGCGCCAGGTTTTCCGCAATAGTCAGATCCGGCGCGGTGCCCTTGAGCGGATCCTGAAACAGAACGCCAATGTGGCGCGCGCGCCGGTACTCCGGCTGGTAGGTCAGATCCTCCCCATCCAGCAGGATGTGCCCCTGATCCGGCCAGAACGCGCCCGCAATCGCCCCAAACAGCGTGCTTTTACCCGCGCCGTTGGAGCCGAGGATGGTGATGAAATCGCCGTCGGCGACGCTCAGCGTGATGCCGTCCAGCGCGACATGCTCGTTTACGGTGCCCTTTTCAAAGGTTTTACGGATGTTTTGCAGTTCAAGCATGGCGTCTTCCCTCCCTGCGAATGCGCCGCCTGCGCAGCCCTTCCCGCAGCGTGGGCAGGCTGAGGGCGATTGCCACGATCACCGCGGAGATCAGCTTGAGGAAGTAGGTCGGAAACACGTTGGTGGAAAGCGCCAGCGAAATCAGGATGCGGTACGCCACCGAGCCCGCCACCGCCGAAACCAGCCCCAGCGTCACGCCCCGCCTGCCCAGCAGCGCCTCGCCGATGATGACCGAAGCCAGCCCTACCACCAGAATGCCGATGCCGCTGGAAATATCGGCATAGCCCTGATACTGCGCCACGATCGCGCCCGAAAGCGCGATGCAGCCGTTGGACACCGCAAGCCCGACAGTTTTCATGCGCCCGGCGTTGATGGAGGAGGAGCGCACCATCGCCTCGTTATTGCCCGTCGCGCGGATGCACAGCCCCAGATGGGTTTTGAAAAACGCCGCCAGCAGCCCCAGCGTAAGCGCCGCCAGCACGCCACCCGTCAGCAGTTTGACCCCGTCCTTCCCCAGAGGCTTGAGGGGTTCGTACAGTTGCTGCAGGATCGTTGCCTTGCCAATGAGGGATACATTGGCGCTGGCCCCCATGACCGCGAGGTTCACGGTATACAGCGCGCTCATGGTCAGAATCCCCGCCAGGATCGGGTGCACCCCCACCTTGGTCTGCAAAAGCCCCGTAACCGCGCCCGCCGCCATGCCGCACACAAACGCGGCCAATAGCCCCAGATACGGCATGCCCTGCAGCGTGACCATGGCGGAAACCGCCACCCCCAGCGTAAAGCTGCCCTCAGCCGTCAGGTCGGGCGTGTTCAGGACGCGAAAGCTCACGTACACGCCCATGGCCAGCAGACTGTACATCAGCCCCAGTTGCAGCGAACCTACGAAAAGAGTCATACCGTACCCCCGTTTTTCCGCCCCCGCGCGCACCGATGCCCCGCCGTAGCCTGTGGCTGCCGACGGGGCCCGGATTGCGCCGGAGAAAAGTTATTCCAGAATCTTCGCCTTGGCCAGCACATCGTCGCTGAGCGTCACGCCGATGGCATCCGCGGTGGTCTTGTTTACCACCATGGTAAAGTCGCTCACCACCACGGCGGGGATATCTGCAATCGCGGTGCCCTTGAGGTACTGGTTGCTCATATCGGCCGTCATGCTGCCGATTTCGGTATCGCTGATGGAGATGGTCGCAAACGCGCCGGAGGCCACCATCACGGCTGACGAGCCGTACACGGGCAGTTTGGCGTCGCGTGCCACTTCGGCCAGCGCGTTCATGGCCGTCTGCACCACGGAATCATTGGGCACAAAAATCGCGTCCACACGCCCCACCAGCGACTGGGCCGCCTGCTGTACCTCGCCGGAGTTGGTCACCACAGCCTCGACGTAGTTCAGCCCGTTCTGATCCATGTACGCCTTGGCGTTGTTGGCGGTGGTTACAGAGTTGACCTCGCTGGTGCAGTAAATCAGCCCATAGGTCTTGCAGCCGGGGGTGAGCTGATCGCTCAGCTTGAACATTTCATCCACGGGGATGGCGTTGCTGGTGCCGGTCGCGTTCTTGTCCGGCTTGGCCATCTCGGTGATGATGCCCGCGCCCACGGGGTTAGACACGGAAATGAAGAACATCGGGATGCCGCTGTCCATGTTCAGGAAAGCTTGCGAAGGCGGCGTCGCGATGGTCACGGCAAAGTCGATCTTCTCATCGATCATCGCCTGGCAGATGGAGGCCAGGTTGGTCATATCCCCCTGGGCGTTGCGGTAGTCAAACGTCATCACATCTTCGCCGTAGCCCAGCGCGCGCATCCGGGCAATGTACCCTTCGCGCATGTCGGTAAAGGCGCCGTTGTCGGCCATCTGCACGATGCCCACGGTGTAGTGTTTCGGGGTTTCGGCCGTGGCGACGGAAAACGTGGCAAGCATCAGAAGGGCTACGAGCAGAGCAAACCGTTTTTTCATGGAAATCCCATCCTTTCTGTGATCCCGGTCTGGTTCATTCCGTCGGTTTGCCATTGCAGTACGCAAAAACGCACCTGTCCTGTTTTCAAGGACAGATGCGGTTACATCTGCGGTACCACCTTGGTTGACGGTTGCCCGTCCTCCTCCTGCAAGTGCCGACACACTCGCTGCCTGTTCACGCTGGCATTGCGTCACGCGATACTCGGGATTGCTCCCTTTGGGCGTGCCCTCGGCGGTCCATTTGCCAACCCGCTTCCTGCCGGTTTCCAGCTGCCCCGGCTCTCTGGGAGTGCGCTGTCGGTGTGATCTCCGCGTCAACGGTTTCCAGTATTAAAACACGGTCGCCGTGGTTTGTCAACCCCCCGGCGCGCTTTTTTTGCACATGGGCACGGTGCTGCCGCCATGCGGCAGCACCGCCACACGACCCGCGCCAAAATCCAGCAGCGGCGCAAGCTCCGCCGCGCTTGTATGGCCGTGGATGCGCATGGGGGCCAGCGTCTCCGCCGGGATGGCGCTCAGAATGTGGCACTTCGTCTGTGCCGCGATTTCGCAGCAGACGTAGAAAATATACCCCGCGATGGTAAAGTGGCGGCGCATCTGCGCGTCCAGCGTCCCATCGCGCTGGTAGCGGCTCCAGTCGAAAAACGCGGCGGGGCCGCCGCCTTCGCGGCACTCGCTTAAAAAGAGCAGCTTGCCGCCCGGGCGCACCGCCTGAAACGCGTTAATCAGGGTCTTGCTGGACTGGTAAAGGTTGATGTCGCGCGGGAACCCGCCGCAGGAGGCGATCACCGCATCATACTTGCCCTCAATGGGCACGCCGTTGTAGCGATCCACCAGGCGGCAGCTCTGCTCCCAGGCGTGCACGTAGTGCCCGCTGGGCAGGGCCAGCAGCTCGCCCGCCGCGTCCACCACCACGTTGATGCCGAACACCGGCCCGACCATGGCTGCGGCTTCGAGCATATCCTCATGCACAGGGTTGCCGGCCAGCATTCCGCAGCCAACCGCCTCGTTGGAGCGCGGCTCCGTGGGGTGCAAGGCCAAACCGTGGTTCTGGCGGATGGTGTTTTCCCCACTTACCCCCGGCAGGATGCTCTTGCGGCCGCCGCCGTACCCGGCAAGCAGGTGGTGTACCGTGCCGCCGATCAGGATGACCTTGCGCCCCGTAACCAGCGGGTTGACGCACACCTCGGTACCGCGCGTGGTCACGCCCAGCCTGCACAGGGGCTTGTCCGCCTCGTGGTTAACGACGCGTACCCGCGCCGCCACCGACGGGGAAACCAGCTTGCGCAGCTCGGCTGCCGCCATCGGGCGGTGCGTGCCCAGCGCCACCAGAAACACAATCTGCTCGTCCGGGATGCCGATCCGGTCGTGCAGATAATCCAAAAGCAGCGGGCAGAGGCGCTCCTGGTGCATCCATGCGCGGGTCAGGTCGCTGATCACCACAGTCACGGCATCGTCGGGGCCAAGCGCCTCCGCCAGCGGGGGGCTGTCGATCGCCTGCTCCTCCACCGCCGCGCGAAACGCCTCCGCCCAATCGTGGATCGGGGGCGGCGTGCTTGCCTCCAGCACCGCAATCTCCGCCGCGCGCACTGTCAAAGGCACGCTCCCGTCGCCATAGGCAAGGTCAAACCGTTGTTCCATGCCGCATCCCTCCATACCGGATCATCGCCCTATCATATCACAATTCGCGGCAGGAAGAAAGGCAACCCACACCGTATCTAGTACACAAAAGACTTTGCGCAACCTGTGCGCGTTGGGAGGAAGAAACATGCCCTATCTGCGGATTGCCACTACCGCCGCGCTGACCCCGGAGGAGCAGGGCCTGCTGCGCACCGCGGCGCTGGATGCGATGGCTTTGCTCGGCAAGCCCCGCCGCGCCGTATTGGTGCATCTGGATTGCGGCCAGGCGCTCACGCTGGGGGATGCGGCCGGGAACTGCGCCTTCTGCGACGTCCGGGTTGCGGGTTCCGTGGAAGCCGGGGCGTGCGACCGCTTTGCGCAGCAGCTCAGCGAGGCGGTGGCGCGCATCGCCCGTACCGCGCCGGGCGGCGTATACCTGTCGATTGCCCCGCTTACGCAGTGTTATACCGACGGTTGCGCCCGGCCCGCGCACCCGCCCGCGCCCTGACGGCTGCAGCCGCCCTTACTTGCATTAAAAGAGCGGAGGAGCCATCTGGCTCCCCCGCCGCCCGGGTTGTAACGCTTCCCTTAACGCCGGCCGTTGCGCCCGCTCTGGGCGCCGGTGGCGATGGTGCAGTCCGGACAATCTTCATAGGCCCGCGTGCCGCTGTTGGTTTGCATGTTGCTGCGGCTGCGCCCGCGGCCGTTGCCGTTTCCCGTGCTGTCGGTATCGGTGTCGGTCTGGCTGTTGCCCGAGCCCTGACCATTCCCCATGCCCTGCCCATTGCCCTGCCTGAGACCCAGCCCGTTTTTCTCCACATTGCGGGTAAAGGCGGTCAGGTGGTTCTGCGAGGCGTTCACCAGCGTGTTAAACACGCTACGCACATCGTCCTGCAGGTCTTTCTGGGCGAGGAACGCCTGATACATGGCGATGTTCGCGTTCTCCGCGTCCACACCGGCAGCGAAGGCTTCCTGCAGGCTCACGGGAGCCGTCACGTTCTGTGCCGCGGTGTTCTCCGGCATCGCAATGCCGTAGTTTTGAAACAGCGTGCGCAGCTCCTCCTGATGGGTCACTTCCGCCTTCACAATGTTGGTAAACGCGTTGTTTTCCCCAAAGGCGTTCAGGATTGCGTCGTACGTAGCCTGCGCGTTGTACTCATCCTGCATGGCAAGGGTGAGCATCTGCTCCAGCGTGTAAGTTTGCGCCTCGGGCGCGGTTGTGGTCGTGTCCTCCGCCAGCGAAAGCGCGGGCGTCAGGGCGAGCAGGGCCGCCAAGCAAAGAGCCGCCAAATTGAACATCCGTTTCATGAAAATTCACTCCTTTGCGAACATGTCGCTGTTGTTGTTTGGGAATCCTGCAGCTTTCCTTGCTGCAATGTAAGACTACCGAACCTTTGTGGCAGAAGTTTGTCCTTTTTGAACCGTTTTGCGTACGAATTTCGCTCGCTGCCGTGTCAGGGGATGGTATGGGCAGTCACGTAGGCGGTCTGCTCCTCCGTCATGCGGGCGTGTTGGTTCAGGATCGGGAGGGCGGCAGCCGGTAAATAGGTATCCTCGGTCGGGGTATAGGGCAGGCCCAGTGCGTAGGCGACAAACATCCGCACCGACGCGGTGCCCGCGGCCGTTTCGCCTTCGGGGTAGCGCTTCTCCAGCCCCTTTACCTGAAAGCCCTCCGCCTCGGTGTCGCTCAGGCCGAACGCCGTTGCCAGCTCGTTCAGCGGCAGGCCGTACAGCGAGGTGATCTCCCCGAAGGTATAAGAGCCGCGGATATCGGCGGGGTCATAGGCGGTTCCGGTTTCCGCCGTTTCGCTCCCGGCCGCCGTTTCGCCGGTCTGCACCGCTTCCAATCGCCGCGGCGTCGCGGTGCCGCTGGTCTTCCACAGGCCGGTCGCCGCCGTAACGGCTACGCCAACCGCCACAATCAGGGTGGACAGCAGGATCGCCGTGTTGGGTTTCACTTTCATGCGTTGTCGCCTCCTTGCGGGGTGGAAAGGGTCAGGGTGTCGGGCACGGGGCAGGCGTTGCCGCTGAGGCACTGGTTGCAGCTGATGCAGCGCGTATCCCGTACCGCGCCGGCCTTGGAAACGTTGATGTTCATCGGGCAGGCCCGGTCACAGCTCTTGCAGTGAGTACAGGTCGCTTCCCTGCGCCGCACCGGGAAAATGCGGATGCGGTTAAACAGCCCCAGCAGCGCACCGTACGGGCACAGGTAGCGGCACCACGGCCGTTCCACAATCAGCGAAAGCACCGTGACCGCGCCCAACACCGCCAGCGCCGTCCACGCCACTTCGCCGGTAAAGAAGTTAAACAACGCATAGTACGGGTCCACATCGGCAAACACCAGCTTGCCGACCACGGCCGTCTGGTACACCACCAGCGCCAGCACGCCGTAACGGAGGTAGCTCAGCGCTCGATCCACCTTCGGGGGGATCAGCTTGCCGTAACGCTTGGGGAACAGCTTGCGCCCCAGGCGGCCGATCCACTCCTGGTAGCTGCCCAGCGGGCAGGCGTAACCGCAGAAAATCGGGCCGAACAGCGTGGCCGTAATCAGCCCCAGCGCCATCAGGATAAACGCGGCGCTGTGCAGCTTGGGCAGAAAATCCC
This sequence comes from Candidatus Limiplasma sp., assembly GCA_963666755.2. Lineage (GTDB taxonomy): Bacteria > Bacillota > Clostridia > Christensenellales > Aristaeellaceae > CAXXOK01. The sequence continues at coordinate 707,447 of CAXXGW010000009.1, read as the reverse complement.
CCGTGGTGATGAACTGATAGATCGTGACCACACCACCGAAGGGGCAGATGGCGTGCAGTGAGATTTCGGGCCACCAGGGCAGCGCGCCCGCATCCTTAAGTCCCTTGCCGACGGCCAGTACCGCGATAAGGGAGAAGATTCCGATCTGGATTCCCCGGCGGAGCCGGTTCTTTACTTTCCGTTTGGTTTGCATGTGCATCCTCCTCCTTAGCGCCATCCTAGCAAACGGATACGGCGAAAATGTGTCTTTTCCGGTCAAAATTCATGGCGCATATGCCACAGTTCCGCCACGTTTGCGGCGTACACTTCCCTTAAACCTGACGGAATGCAAAGGAGGTTCCCCCATGGCCACAATCCTCGTTGCGGACGATCACCGGCAGATCGCCTCAATTCTGGAAGAATATCTTAAAAAGGAAGGCCACACCCCTGTGCTGGCCGCCGACGGCGAGGAAGCTCTTGCCCTGTTTGCACGCGCAAAGCCCGACGCGGTGCTGCTGGATGTGATGATGCCCAAGCTGGATGGGTTTGCCGTGTGCCGTGAAATCCGCAAGACCTCCACTGTACCGATACTCATGATTACCGCGCGCGGCGAAGATTTTGAGCGTATCATGGGGCTGGACATCGGCGCGGACGATTACATCGTCAAGCCCTTCTCCCCCGCCGAGGTAATGGCGCGGCTGCGCGCGGCGCTGCGGCGCATTGGCATGCAGCGCACCGACAGCGCCCAGACGCTTGTACGCGGCAACCTGACCGTGCGCCTGGACGATTACACCGCCCAGGTGGGCGGGCAAGCGGCGGCGCTCACCAAAAAGGAGCTGGAAATTCTCTGGACGCTCGCTTCCTACCCCGGTAAGGTGTTCACGCGCGACAACCTGCTGGAAAGCCTCTGGGGGTACGATTATCTGGGCGATACCCGCACCGTGGATTCACACATTAAACGCCTGCGCGCCAAATTGGAGGCACTCGGCCCCGAGGGCTGGGCCATCCGTACCATCTGGGGCGTAGGGTACAAATTTGAGGGAAATCTGCATGAAGCATAGAATCGCGCTCAAGCTGCTGGCGTACTTTGCCGTCGCGCTTGCGGTGTTCGCCGGGCTGAGCGGCACGCTGTTCCAGACGATGTTTTCCCGGCGGATGGTCGAAGCCAAACGCGCGGAACTGCTGACCCGCGCCACCTCGCTTGCCGGGATGCTTTCGGAGGTACTGACCGACAGCGGCGCCGCCTCGGAAACCACCGCCGTAACCGGCAGTGGCGCCGCGGCAGAGACGCCCGCCACCGTGCCCGACAGCACTACCCGCAGCGGGGCGCAGGGATCAGGCGGCAAGGGTAAGGGCAACGCCTCCGGCACTTCCGCAGCGGGCGGCGCCGGCAACGGCGCGCAGGGTGCAGGCGGCACGCAGGGTGCGGGCGGGGCGCAGAATGGGGCCGAAATGGGGTACGGTGCGTATGTGCGCGTGCTCAGCCGTGTGGAGCCGAACGTCTGGATACTGGACGAGCAGCTGGAGTTTCTTTCCGGCGGCCATATGAAGGGGCTGACCCTGACCTATGCGGATTTGCCTGCCGATGCCGAGGCGGTGGTGCAGGCGGTGTTTGCGGGGCAAACGCCCATCAGCGAAGGGTTCAGCGACCTGCTGGGCACCCCCACCCTGACCGTGGGCGCGCCCATCCGGCAAGGGGATCGGATCGCGGGCGCGCTACTCCTGCACGATGCGGTATCCGGCGTGCAGGCTGTGGCCGCGCAGGGGGTTACGGTGCTGCTGGCCAGCGGCGCGGCGGCGCTGGCCGTCGCCATCGTGCTGGCGGCGCTCCTGTCCTGGCGTTTTGCAGGCCCGCTGGAAAAGATGCGCCGCACCGCGCAGCGTTTGACCGAAGGAGAATATGCTGCCCGCACCGGCGTACACCGCCGGGACGAAATCGGTCGCCTCGCGGTGGCGATGGACGGCCTCGGCGGCCGCCTTGAGGAAGCCCGTGCCGCCGCCGATCGGCAGGAGCAGCAGCGCCGCGATTTTCTGGCCAATGTATCCCACGAGCTGCGCACGCCCGTAACCGTGCTGCGCGGCTCGCTGGAGGCTCTTTGCGACGGGGTGATAACCGAGCCCGCGCAGGCCGAAGCCTACCACCGGCAGATGCTGCGGGAGACTGTGACCCTGCAGCGCCTCGTCAACGATCTGATGGACCTGGCGCGGCTGCAAAACCCGGACTTCCCCACCGAGCACGCGCCCGTCAACCTGACGGAAGTGCTGGGCGATGCGCTGTACAGTGCCGGGCAGATGGCACGGGCCAAGTCGATCCGGCTGGAGCGCCGCCTGCCGGAAGCACCGGTGCCCCTGACCGGGGATTATGGGCGTTTACGGCAGATGTTCCTGATTGTGCTGGACAATGCCGTTAAATACTCGCCCGAAGCCTCCGCCGTAACCGTGACGCTTACGCCCGCCTATGCCGAGGTGCGCGACGAAGGCCCCGGCATCCCGCTGGAGGAAATCCCGCAGCTGTTTGAGCGGTTCCACCGTGCGCGCGCCACCGCCGAAAGCCAGGGCAGCGGCCTTGGGCTTTCCATTGCAAAGGAAATTGCGGCGCGGCACCAGATGCGCATCGTTGTGGAAAGCCAGCCCGGGCACGGGGCGACGTTCCGCTTTATCTGGGATGCTCCGGCAGGCTGAAGGGTGGCGCCTGTTCAGTTATACGCGTGTCCGCTCACAGCCGCATTCAGGTAACCCCCACCGCCCCCGCGGATGCGTGGGGGCGCTTATGTGTTCCATGGCAACGGAAATCCTTTTCTTGTCAATCGCATGGTTTCTGTGTATACTGATACACAAGAAATCCCATCTGATCACGTCGTCTGGTCTGTGCATGTAACCTGTTATCGCAAAGCGGAGGTCTCCGGATGAGCCGAAGGTTGATGATCGTGGAGGAGGATACGCAACGGCGCGCCTCCTTGCGGGCAATTTTAGAACCCTGCTACGAGCTGCTGGAAGCACCCTGCGGCACAGAGGCGCTCCGCTTGCTTAAGCAGACACCCGACATCGTGGAGTGCGTACTGCTATCCCTGTCCTGCGCCTGCGCGTGCGAGTTTTTAAATGCAAAACGGCTGGATACGCTGGCGCATATGGTGCCGGTGCTCGGCCTCTGCAACCCGGACGATGCCGAAGCGGCGCAGCGCGCGCTCAAGCTGGATGTGGCGGATATCACCTACCGCCCCGTACAGCCGGAGCTGCTTTTGCAGCGCGTGCGCAACCTGATCCGCCTACAGGAAAACATGTCGCTGCGCCGCGCGCTGGAACGGGATCCATTGACCGGCATTTTTAACCGCCACACTTTTGACAAGCGCACCGCGCGCCTGCTGCGTAAAAAGCAGGGAAGCGGCTGCCAGCTGCAACTGTGGGATGTGGAGCGCTTTAAAGTCATTAACGATCAGCTCGGCACCGCGGTGGGCGATCGGGTGCTGCGCGCCATCGCCCGCTATCTGGACGAGCAGCTGCGCGGCGTTGGCACCTATGCCCGGCTGGAGAGCGACCGCTTCGCCCTGTGTTACCCGCAACGCCTGTATGAGCCGCGCGATCTGGTGGACGGCGTAAACCAGCGCCTGGAGGAGTTGGGCGTCGGCATGCGCATCGCGCTGTACGCCGGCATCTACAATGTGGAAGATACCACCCTGAGCGTGGATCAGATGTGCGACCGCGCCTCCATGGCGCTGAAAACCGTCAAGGGCAACTACCACCGCCGCTTCGCTTTTTACGACAGCGCCATGCGCGACCAGCTGATGCTGGAGCAGAGCGTCAGCAACGAAATGAATCTGGCGCTGCAGCAGGGGCAGTTCTGTTTTTACCTGCAACCGCTGTACAGCATCACCACGGGCGAGCCCAACAGCGCCGAGGCGCTGGTGCGCTGGAACCACCCCACCAAGGGGCTGATCCCGCCAAGGGATTTCATCCCGCTGTTTGAGCGCAACGGCTTCATTACCCGGCTGGATGTGTACCTGTGGGAGAGCGTCTGTAAGTATCTGCATGATCTGAAGGCCGAGGGGTTGCGGCTTTTGCCCATCTCGGTCAATGTGTCGCGGTTAAACTTGTTTAACCCTCATTTATGTGAAGATATCCGGGCCATGGTGGCCCGCTATGAGCTGGACCCATCGCTCATCAAGCTGGAAATTACCGAAAGCGCATACACCGACCACCCGGAACAGTTGCTCAGCGCCGTGCGCACGCTCCGTTCCTACGGGTTTGAAATCCTGATGGACGATTTCGGCAGCGGGTATTCCTCCCTGAGCATGCTCAAGGATTTGCCGGTGGATATCCTTAAGGTGGATATGCGCTTCATCACCGGCATGGAAAACAACGGCCGTGCCGCTAACGTCATGGCCAGCATCATCCGCATGGCCAAGTGGCTGGAAATCATCGTCGTCGCCGAAGGGGTGGAAACCCAGGCACAGGTGGATTTTCTCCGCTCCATCGGCTGTGACGAGGTACAGGGCTACTATTATGCGCGCCCCATGCCCACGGAAGAATTTACCGTCCTGCTGCGCAACCCCGAGGCCCTGCGCCGCGAAAACGTAACCGACCGCGAGCGCCTGCTGGACACCTTCGACCTGAAAAGCCTGTGGGATAACAGCCAGCCGGTATCGCTCCTGTTTAACGGCATGGTGGGAGCCATGGCCCTGTACGAAAAAACCGGCGATAAGCTGGAAGTGCTGCGCGTAAACGAAGGGTATTACGAGCTGACCGGCTCCACGCCGCAATCGCTCCTCAGCAGCCGCAACGCGCTGCAGGGGTTGGAACCCGCCGACCGGCAGACGATCCTGAACGCCTGCAACCGCGCCGCGCAAACCCACGGGGTAGAACTGGCGCAGGTAAGCGTCCCCCATACCGACGGGCACCTGATGTGGCTGGACATCAAGCTGCGCCATCTGGGCCGCGTCAACCTGCAAGACCTGTATTATTTTGCCCTGACGGATATGACCCACCAGAAGGAGCTGGAGCACAACTTCCTGCTGTACCAGTACGGCACCGTGATGCTGGATGCCTACAGCGAAGTGCGGGAGCTGAACTATACCGACAATCTGGTTACCAGCGTTTCACTGGGCAGCCCGGCAGGCGGCTACCATGCCCACACCCAGCAGCTGGATTCCCACCTGCAAATCTATGCCGAAACGCGCGTGCACCCGGAGGATCAGCCCCTGTTTGCTTCCCTTTGCGATAAGGTGCGGCTGGAAACTGCCTTCCGCAAGGAGGGCCGGCGCTCCCTGTCGGCGGAACTGCGCCTGCGTACGGACAACCAACCCTATCAATGGGCACGGCTGACGCTGCACCCCATTGAGGATGCGGGCGGCAAGTTCCGCGCGTTGCTTTGCAACCGCAACATCGACGAGCAGAAGCAGAGCGAGCAGATGCAGGCCGAGTATGCGCTGCTGCGCGTAAAACAGCAGGAGCAGGAGCGGTACCAGATCATTCTGGAACAGACGCAGACGGCGCTGTTTGCCTGGACACCGGATGCTGAACAGGCGGAAGGCAACAAGCTGGCGCAAACCTATCCCCTGTGCGCGCTCTCCTGTCGGCAGCTGTTTTCCGGCATACTGCCCGAAGGCGTAGCCCATCCGGAGGATCTGTCGGCGCTGGCGGCGTTTTTCCTGAGCCTGCAGGATCGGGTGAACGCCTCCCGGCTGGTGCGACTTGCGACATTGCAGGGCGATATCCACTGGTGCCGCCTGAACGTTGCGGTGCAGCGCGGGCCGGATCAGCGCATTACAACGGTGCTGGCCACCGTGAACGATGTGGATCAGGAGCACCGCACCCAGTTGCAGCTGGACCAACAGCGCGAGCAGGCGGAGCGGCGGCTGACCATGCTCAGCCACCTGTACTGGACGCTGCCCTGCGGCATCCTGCAGCTGGATTTGCATGATCCGCCGCGCCCGGTATTCTTTAACCGCGCCTGCTGGGAGCTGTTCGGCTTCGCCTCCAAGGAGGATTTCGACGAGGTGGCCGACCGCGACCTGTTCAGCCTGATCGCCCCGGACGACCGGGACGAGTTCCTGAGCCAATTGCGGCGCTGCCGCGAGCGCCACAGCGTCGAAAACATCGATGTAACCATCGTGCGCCCGCACGGGGCGCTGGGTAGTCTGCGCGGAAATGCAGCGCTCAGCCACATGGCCGACGGTCGGCCAATGGTGCAGCTGGTTTTGCTGGACACCACCGTGCAGCGCGAGCAGGAACGGCGGCTGGAACATACCCGCGCAACGCTGGAGCGCACCAGCGACATGCTCCAGCACCTGCTGGAGAACCTGCCCGTCGGCGTCACGCTCTTTGAACTGGGGCATCCCGTACGGCCGCTGTATGTCAACAGCCGCGCCTTCAGCATGTTTGGGCTGAAGGATCACCAGTCCCAGCGTTTTATGGAGCTGCTGCGGCTGGACAACTACCGGACGGACGAGGCTGACAGCGGCGGCGTGATCCGCGCGGTGAACGACAAATCGACCGATCTGGGCGAGGTGATGCGCGTCGCGCGGGATGATGGCGCCACCTTCTGGCTGCGTACCTACTACACCATTGTGCCGCAGGCCAGCACTCCGCCTCTTTGCTATGCCGTGCTGGTGGACGTGAGCCGTCAGGTGGAAATGGAGCGCGCCTACAACCGCCAGAGCGAGCTGTACCGCATCACCATGGAGGATTCACGGCAGATTTTCTTTGATTATGATCTGGAAAAAGATGTGATGAACTACACCGTGCGCCTGCTGTCCGGCGAGCGGGAGGATCGGGTAGTGCCCGAATACCAGAAGCACCTGCCCGAAAGCGCGATTATCCACCCGGATTACATTCCCGATTTTATCCGCAACCTGCGCCGGTTCTGCCGCACCCGCGATCCCGGGATGTATGAGTTTCAGGCCGATTACCAGTCCAACGGGGAGTTTCGCTGGTACCGCGCCTACTTCCGCTGTCTGGCGGACGAGCGCGGCGCGCTGTACCGCATGATCGGCCGCGTGGTGGATATTCAGGATGAGAAGGCGCGCGAAAAGCAGCTGGGGCAGGCAACCGTATTCCGCCGTGCGGTGGACAGCGTCAGCCTGTTTGTGTTCGCCTTCGACCTGCCCGGCACCGGGCCGCACCTGCTCAGCTGCGAGGACCCCAAAGGCGCGGGTTTTGCGCCGTATCTGCATTATCTGGACCCGGCAATGAACCAGACCCTCGTCCATCCGGATGATCGGGAGGCGCTGTGCAACGCGCTGGACGCGGCGTCGCTTCCGACCCAATACCGCGCGGGCAAGCGGGAGCTGACCGTGCCCTTCCGCGCGCTGAACCGCCACCAGCAATGGATCTGGCTGGAGATGAACCTGCATTTGTCGCAGGGGGAGAGCCGCAAAAGCGTCAGCGGCATCGGCTACGTCAAGATGATCGAGGCGCTCAAAAAGCTGGAAATCAAGGCCAGCATCGACGGGCTGACCCAGCTGTTGAACCGCTCGACCGCCGAAGAACGCATCGACCGCTACCTGCAGGACGATCCGCAAAACGGCTGCCTGCTGATTTTGGATGTGGATAACTTTAAAGAGGTGAACGACCAGTATGGCCACCTTGCGGGTGATGCGCTGCTGAGCGATGTAGCCGGCGTATTGCGCACGCACCTCCGGCAAAGCGACATCGTCGGCCGTCTGGGCGGCGATGAGTTTGTGGCGCTTTTACGCAACGCCACGTTGCAGGCCGCGCTGGAAAAAGGCCGGGAGTTGCTGGCCGCCATTGAGCAGATCAACGCGGAGCATGCCGGGGAGCGTCGGGTGACCTGCTCCATCGGTGTAGCGGGCGTGCCCGCGGACGGGCAAACCTTTGCCGCGCTGTACAGCGCCGCCGATCAGGCGCTCTACCAAGCCAAGCGTCAGGGCAAGAACCGCTGCTGCACCGCGCAGGGCTCGTGCGAGCTTCCCCCGAACCCCTAAACCCGACCACCACGAGGGAAAACCCGACTGCAAGGCTGTAATGCCTCGATGCGCCGGGGTAAATGTCATGTGCCGACCGCAGGCCGCTCGATCATTCGCAACCTTCGCTACAGGCAAAACATTCGTTTACAGTCAGAGCTAAAGAGTTCTGAAGCTTTCATTTCCTGCAACTGTTCCGCTGGTTTTAACGGTCTTCCGTATCGGGTGGGCCGGTGTGCGATAATGCGGAAAGCCCGCTGTAAACACAGCGGGCTTTCCGACATACTGTTGATTTTTCAACACTAGGCTGTTCGATTCTGGCATAAAGGGATATGCTGATTAAGCTTTCGATCCTGCTCGATTGGTTTAAGGGTGTGCTTACCGCCTGCGCCTCGCGGGGGCGAGTTTCCTTTTCTCCGTTGGGGGTGGCACTCTTTTCAGCGCCTGATCCCAGTTTCAGGGGCGCAGCAGCGGCAAATCCGCCTCGGTCGCACAGACATAGGCAAACCGGGGCTGCGTAACGCCATCCCGCTCCACGGTTTCGCTCCACATGGCCAACGGGCGCGCCCAAAGGCCGCGCTCGCCGTACAGCGCCTGGTAGATGACCAGCGGCTCCCGCGTTTCGGTATGCTGCGCTACCGAAAGCAGCAGGTAGTAATTTCCCTTAAAGTGGCGGTATACGCCGGGGCGCGGTTCCTGCATGGCGGCCTCCTCAGGCGTTGCGGCCGCGCTTCCATTCGAGGTACTCCTCAAACGTGCCGGTGCGATCCAGGCAGCCGGACTGGTTCAGGGGCAGCTCGATCACACGGTTGGCAACCTCGTCGATAAACTGATGGTCATGCGAGGCAAACAGCAGGTTGCCCGGATAGGCGACCAGCCCCGCGCTCAGCGCCGTGATGCTTTCCAAGTCCAGATGGTCGGTCGGCTGATCCAGAATCAGCGCGTTGGCTTTGCTCATCATCAGGCGGCTGAGCATGCAGCGCACCTTTTCGCCGCCGGAAAGCACCTTGGCGGGCTTGTACACCTCATCCCCGGAAAAGAGCATGCGGCCCAGGAAGCCGCGCAGGTACGTTTCCGTCTGGTCGAAGGAGAACTGGCGCAGCCACTCGATCAGGCTGCCCTCAAACCCTTCAAAAAAACGCGTGTTGTCCTTGGGGAAGGAGCTCTGCGTGATGGTGACCCCCCAGCGGAAGTTGCCCGCGTCGGGGTTCAGCTCCCCCGTCAGGATGCGGAACAGCGCCGTCGCCCCGGCCTCGTTATCACCCACAAAGGCGATTTTATCTCCTTTGTTGACGGTAAAGGTCACGTTGTCCAGCACCTTGACGCCGTCCACCGTTTTGGTCAGGCCCTCCACAAACAGGATGTCCTTACCCGCCTCGCGTTCCGGCTCAAACCCCACATAAGGGGATTTTCGGCTGGAGGCAGGCATTTCCTCCACCTGAATGCTGTCCAGAACCTTTTTGCGGCTGGTAGCCTGCTTGCTTTTGGATTTGTTGGCCGAGAACCGGCGGATAAACTCCTGCAGGTCGCGGATTTTTTCTTCGCGCTTCTTGTTCTGGTTGCGCAGCAGCTGCTGGAAAAGCTGGCTGGACTCATACCAGAAATCGTAGTTGCCCGCGTACATCTTGCACGTGCCGTGATCCACATCCACAATGTGGGTGCAAACCGCGTTGAGGAAATGGCGGTCATGGCTGACCACAATCACAATGGCTGGGCAGTTGATTAAAAACTCCTCCAGCCACTCGGTGCTTTCGACGTCCAGACCGTTGGTCGGCTCGTCCAGCAGGATCAGGGAGGGTTGCCCGAACAGCGCCTGCGCGAGCAGCACCTTCACCTTGCGGCGCCCGTCCAGCGTATCCATGCCGGCCGTGTGCAGTTCCGGCGGCACCCCCAGCCCCGTCAGCAACTGGGCGGCCTCGGTTTCGGCGTCCCAGCCGTTCATTTCAGCAAACTCGCCTTCCAGCTCGGCCGCGCGCACGCCGTCGGCATCGCTGAAATCCGCCTTGGCATACAGGGCTTCCTTCTCTTTCATGACTTCGTAAAGCCTGCGGTTGCCCATGATTACGGTGTCCAGCACGGGGTAGGCGTCATACTTGAAGTGGTTCTGCTCCAGCACGCTCATCCGGTCTTCCTTAGTAATGGAAACCGTGCCCGAGGTGGGCGTGAGCTCACCGGAAATAATGCGCAGCAGCGTGCTCTTGCCCGCGCCGTTTGCGCCGATAATGCCGTAGCACTGCTCTCGCTGGAACAGTAAATCTACGTGTTTGTAAAGTAAATCGCCTCCAAATTGAAGGCTGACATCCGTGAGCGTTAACATCCGGTGGTGTACCCCCTTATCCAAATCCACCCTAGCCTATCATGGAACGGGGGGTTTGTCAAAGCCAATCGAAGGTTGCGCGCCGCGCGGGTTCAAACGCACGCATCCGGGCAGGCAAGCAGACTGTATGCGCCTCCCCGCATGCCGCAGCGAAAGTGCCCGCGCGGATTTTCGCGCGCCGCGTTCTTTCCACAGGGCCATTGGCTGTGCTATAATCAGCCATGCCCCGCGGGGCGCAAGTTTGCGGCGTGCCGCAGGAAAGAGGTAGAATCCCGATGACCAAACTCTGGGCGGGCCGCTTTGCCAAACCCACCAGCGCGCTGCTGGACGATTTTCAGTCCTCCATTCCCTTTGACCAGCGTCTGCTGGCCTGCGATGTGCGGGGCTCCGTCGCACACGCCACCATGCTGGGGGAGCAGGGCATCATCCCCACGGAGGATGCGGCGGCCATCGTGGCTGGGCTGCAGTCCATTTTGGCCGACGCGGAGGCGGGCACGCTGCCCATTGACCTGCACGCCGAAGATGTGCACATGTTTGTCGAGGCCGAGCTGACCGGCCGCATCGGCGATGCCGGTAAGCGCCTGCACACCGGCCGCAGCCGCAACGATCAGGTGGCGCTGGACGTGCGCATGTACGCGCGCGAAGCCTGCCTGCACGCCGATTCGCTGGTGCGCGCGCTGTTGGAAACGCTGCTTTCGCTGGCCAAAGACCATACGCAAACCGTGATGCCGGGCTATACCCATCTGCAAAAAGCGCAGCCGGTTACGCTCGCTTTCCACTTAATGGCCTATTTCCAGATGCTCCGGCGGGATGTGAAGCGCTTCCGGCAGGCGTATGACGAGGCGAACGTCATGCCGCTGGGCAGCGGCGCGCTGGCGGGCACCACATACCCCCTCAACCGGGAGCGCGTGGCGGAATTGCTTGATTTTCCGGAAGTGACGGACAATGCCATGGACGGCGTGAGCGACCGGGATTTTCTGCTGTCCTTTTTAGCCGCCGCCTCCATTTTGATGATGCACCTGAGCCGCCTGTGCGAGGAGCTGATCCTCTGGTCCACCAACGAGTTTGGTACCATCACGCTGGACGATGCCTTCGCCACCGGCTCCAGCATCATGCCGCAGAAGAAAAACCCCGATGCCTGCGAGCTGACGCGCGGCAAAACCGGCCGGGTCTACGGCGATCTGATGGCGCTTTTAACCGTCATGAAAGGGCTGCCGCTTGCTTATAACAAAGACATGCAGGAAGATAAGGAAGCCTTTTTTGACGCGTACGACACCCTGTGCAAATGCCTGCCGACCCTTACGGAAATGCTGCGCACCACGGTTTTCCAAACCGAGGCAATGCGCAGGAGCGCGGCGAGCGGCTTTACCAACGCCACCGATCTGGCGGATTATCTGGTGGGCAAGGGCCTGCCCTTCCGGGATGCCCATCACGTGAGTGGAACGCTGGTAGCCCAGTGCGTGCGTGAGCGCCGCAATCTGGAAGATTTAACCCTTGAGGAGCTTCGCGCGGTATCCCCGGCCTTTGATGAGGACGTGTACCCCGCCATAGCGCTGGATGCCTGTGTGCGCCGGCGCAGCTTGCGCGGCGGGCCCGCGCCCGACACCGTTATGCAAAGCATCCGCCGGGGCGAAGCCTGGCTTGCCGCCATGCAGGACCCCGCTGCGCGCTAACACACGCGTCGAAATTCACCCTTCCCTTCCAAACCCATAGAAAGCGGGTCTGCCGTATGCAGGTAAAACGTCCGTCCCCCCACAGGGCCGCATGGCCGGTCGCCCTCTTCTTTCTGGCCTTGCTTGCGCTGGGGCTGCTTACTGCGCCGGGTTACGGCCAGCCGTGGGATGAGCCCTGGGAGCAGGACATCCTGCGCATGAACCTGAACCAGTACCTGGCGGTAGTCGGCTCGGAAACGCGGCTCACCCTCACCTCCTCGGTGGAAAAGCCCACAAGCGGCCTGATTACCGACAGCGTGGAGCGCGACCATGGGGAGTGCGCCTATTACCCGGCGTTCCTGCTCGTAACCGACGCAACACTGACCGACGCGCAGCGCATGACGCTCTGGCATGCCTACACCTGGCTCTGGTTTATGGCGGGGGCGGCAGCACTGTGGTGCATTGCGCGGCGGCTGGGGCTTTCGCGCCTGCTCAGTGCCGCGGCGGTGCTGGCGCTGGTGCTCAGCCCGCGCATGTTTGCCGAGGGGCATTATAACAATAAAGATTTTGTGCTGCTTGCGCTGGGGCTGCTCACCCTGTGGCAGGCGATGCGCCTGATGGAAAAGCCGGTTCTGCGTCGCGCGGTCTGGTTTGCGCTGGTTGGCGCCGCCGCTGCCAATACCAAAATTATAGGGCTTGCGTTCTGGGGGCTGTGCGCGCTTTTTGTGCTGCTGCGGCAGATCGCGGGCAGGCGCATGACGCGGCGGGTCTTTGGCGTCGGGCTGATGACGCTGCTCCTTTTCGCGGGGTTTTACGCGCTGCTCACCCCGGCCCTGTGGGCGGATCCGCTGGGTTACCTGCGCTACACGCTGGGCAACGCGGCGGGTTTCAGCCGCTGGAATAACGAGGTGCTGTTTGGGGGTACGCTGTACATGCCGTCGCGCAATCCCCTGCCGCGCTGGTACCTGCCCTGGATGATCGTGCTGACCACCCCGCTCTGGGTGCTGGCGCTGATTGGCCTCGGCCAGCTGCTCACATTGGCGCGCCTGTGCAAGCGACCCGGAAATCCGCTTGCGGAGGATGTATCCGCCACCCTTCTGTTGTGCACGCTGCTGTGGGTGCTGCCGCTAGGTTATGCGGTGCTGGCCCGCCCCAACGTGTATAACGGCTGGCGTCATTTTTACTTCCTCTACGGGCCAATGCTCGCGCTGGCGGCATACGGGCTGGGCCGCCTACGCGCGTTGCTGGATCGGCCGCGCACCCCCACCCTGCGGCGTGTGGGTGCAGGAATTCTGGCCCTGTGCATGGGGATGACCGCCGCTCTGATGGCTACCGCTTACCCCAACGAGTACACCTATTACAACGCACTGACCCTGCGCAGTGACCTGCCCGAAACCTACGAGCTGGATTACTGGAACGTATCGGCGCTGCAAACTCTGCGCGCCGCGGCGGATCAGGTGCCCGATGGGCGGACGTTTTCCGTGACCGGCTCGGACTACGGCTCGCAAAACGGGCTGGAATCCGCGTATAAACTACTGCCCGACGCGCAGCGCGCGCGCCTGCGGGTGTTGCCGCTGGGCAGCATCGGCGCTACCTACACGCTCTCCAACACCACTTATGCGGCTATCAACGGCTGGAAGCCAAAGGCGGAACAACCGATCGTATCCCAGACGCGCAGCTTTGGCCAGCCCTTGACAACCGTGTACGCGCGTATACAGCCCTAAGCTGTTCGAGCCTACAACAATGCCATCCTCCTATACAAAACCGCGGGCCGTACGCGCTCCCCTACAGGGGAGTCCGTCGGCCCGCGGTGCTGTTTCTCTTAAACTCAATTAATCGAACGCATAGGGGTTAAAGCCGTTTACCGCCAGTATGAACCAGGCCGTGGGCGCAATGTGCGCATCCTGTCCATACACCCACGGGCTTCCGTCGAACAGATCAAACCCGGTCGCCAGATCAGGCACCGTTGCCGCCGGGAATAACCCGCCCGGCAGTTGAATGCCGCTGAGCGCGTCCAGCGTCTGCATCGCCGCCTGATCCTGCCCGCGCAGGCGATAGAGCAGCGCCGTATACGCCGTTCCCTCCGCCCACCAGCCGCCGTTTACGTTGCTTTCACAGAAGGGGTAGCCGCCTTGCCCCACGCGCATCTTCGCGACCCGCGTAAGCGACGTTTCGTAGGGGGCGAACCGCTCCCCCAGCGCCAGCGCAGCCCAGACCTGCGCGTCCAGCACAATGTTTTGCGTGCTGGGGGTGTGCCCATCCTCCGTGGTGCCGGTGTAAAACACCCCCTGTTTGGCATCGTACATCGCGCGGATCAGATTCAGCGCGCTTTCGGCGCCATCGGCAAACGCCTGCTCCCCGGTGCGGGCGTAGAGCTGTATAAAGGCGGCGTATGCGTCGATGTTGTGTTCAATGGATTTGTACGTAAACGGATAGATCACCGGCGGGTCCGCCTCCGCCCATCCGTCGAAACCCGCCGTAAAGCCGTCGCTGCCGTCCTGACAGGTATCCAGCACCCAACGCATCAGGGTTGCGGCCGTTTGCAGATACTGCGCGTTCGGTTCCGCCGCGTCGTACTGGAGCAGCGCCAGCGCCACATAGGACGTGTTGCCCACATTGCTGCCCACCTGATACCGATCTTCATACCAGACGCCGTTTACCTCTGCCGTCGGGTCATACCAGCCGGGCATGCGTACGCCGCCGCTCCACCCCGCGAACGGCTGCAAATCGCCCACGGCATAGGCGTTGCGCACCCGCCCCGGGGCTTGCCGGTCATGCGCCACGGCAAAAACAAACGCATCCAAAATCGCGGCAGCCTCGGTTTTACGCCCGGCCGAGAGCAGCGCCATCGCCACCAGCGCATTGTCGTAGGAGAAGGCCGCGTTGTGGATGTAGGGGTTTTGTGTATCGTAGGAGCGCAGCAGCATGGGCGCGCTCCCCGCCGATGCGACAGGGCCGGTAAACCGGATTTCGTCCAGATAGAACACATGGGTGCCCGGGCCGGAATTCATGCCGCTGAGCACGAACCCAAACCCGCAGGCGATGTTTTGCAAATCAAGCCCCTTAAGCGGGATCACGTACTCTTTCCAATCCTTGGTAAGGCTCACGAACCCGAGCGTCTGCTTTGGGGCGCTGTCGGGGTAGGGCACGGTCTGCGTTCCCCATTGGCCGTCGTAACCGAAGCCCGCAGTAAAAAACTCCACCGTTTCGCCGCCTTGTTCACCCCGCGCCCAGAAGCGCAGCGCCTCCGCGCCGGTTAAATCCAGCCCCTGTCCGGGCTGCAGCCCCTCGTTCAGCCGCGCGACAGCTTCGCCCTCCGGCAGGTAACCGTTCAGGAACAGCCAGCCGCCCCAGTCGGACAGGCCGACGCTCTGCTCACAGCGGATGCAGGTATCCCCCGCCTGCGGCTGATCGCGCCAGTTCTCGTCCATGTTTTTCGGGCCATTGGCATCCATCCCCCACATTTTGGCCTTTTGGGTGTAGTGGTTCTCGGTGTCAGAAAAATCATGGTAGACGGTCAACCCGTCACGCATGGCCTGCATGCGCGTTACCAGCGCGCCAAGCGCCGCATCGCGCGCGGTGGCATAAGCGCCGTAGTCCTTTGTCTGCGCCAACGCCGGGCGCAGGGGCAGACCGTTCAGGCAAAGGCCGCAGAGCAGCATCCATGTGAGCAATCGCTTCAGGCGCATGTTCCTCATCCTTCCCGGGTCAAGGGGCGGGCGGCGCCGGGCGGCAACCGCCGGGCAACGGAAATCCTGGGGCACGGAGCATCCTCTCCATGGCGTCAGTATAGTGTTTTTCTCCCATCCAGTCAATCATTCAGGCGAAGCATCCATGACAAATCAGGATCATGTTTGCACTCCCTTTGTGCACGAACGGTTGCAGCGCAAGTCTTTCTCCGCCCGGAGGTGCAACTGTGGCACTCCGTTCGACTCCGGCTGCACGGCCAATGCGGCCCATTGACAAATTCCTTCTTTTGTGTTACATATATGACTAATAGTATAGTTTCTTCCAGCGCAAGGTTCCTTTCGTTCGGTTCACAATCCTATTCCCCGTAATCCCACGCGATTTACGCGGCACAGCGTTTATCAATACCGGAAGAAATCGGAGGGGTTCTCATGGGTTGGGTTCTGTTTTGGCAAGCACTTAAGGTGGCATTGGGTGCGATCGGCTTTTGGTGGACTGCGCTGCAGGGCATCGCCTGCATGGGACTCACGGCACCGGCCTGGCTGAGAGACCCTTTGGTAGGGCTAATCGGCCTGCCGCTGATGATTCTGATCACGCTCTTGTACCGCAAATACAGGTTGCTGTGGAGCAGCATCCATGTTCACGGTAGCATCTGTGAAATTCACGTGCGCGTAAAAAGCCTCTTGAAAGTACGTGGGGGCAGCATTGCGATCGGTATTAACAACGAGCTCAGCTGTGATACACACAGAATCGGGGAAAACAGCCTCCACAGCCAGTTGATGCAGCTGGAAACCGAAAAGGAGAAGTCCATCGAAAATGCCTTTGATGCACAGCGCGGAACCCACGCCGATATAAATGGCATTTTCCCGAACGGATATACGTTTACCGCGACGGAGAAAGTGGGCGGGCATCAGTGTTTCTTTCTGGTGATGTCGAACATTATCACAGATCATGTGATTCAAACCTCACCCGACACCTTGCGCGAAGCGTTCCTCAGCTTCTTTGAAGCGGTACAGACATTGGATGTTTCAGAGGCGAAACTCGCCATGCCAATCATCGGTTCCGGCCCCGCAGGCGTGAACCTGACGGAAGAGCAGATTCTCGAAATGATCGCCTGCGCATTTCTCTGCCAGATGCCCCGAAATTCTGTGCAAATCCGGCAACTGACCTTCGTTGTGCGCCCGCGCGACCTGCACCGGCTGAACCTGCCGCTGTTGGAGCATAACCTGCGCAACATCGCGGAGCACTGTTGCTACCTGAACGAAGGTTGTGCCCCCGGCACCTGCGCGTGCAACGCAAACACGGTGAATCCGTCTCCCGCAAGTTCGACCTCCACCTGAACCTGCCGGCCCAACTGCTCCTGCAGATACTCCATCAGCAGCGGTGAGGGCTCGCTCCCCGCGCCCACCAGCCGTACCGGACCGTCGCAGAAGTCCTTCACGGTAAACTGCGCCGTGTCCAAACCGCAGTGCGCAAATGCCGCCCGATAGCCCGCGGAATAGTTATTCCAACCGCCCCAGTTATACAGCACGTTGGTTGCCTTACCGCTTTGCCAGTCCGGGAACAGCCGCCAATCCATCCCCAGTGCGTTTTCCGCCACATACAGGCGGTCGGGATGGGCCATGGCGTAGGTTTCCAGCTGTGTAAAGCGGTTTGTGCTTTCCGGCGCGCGTGTAAACACCGGGTTGTAGATATCCCCCCAGGCGGAGCGCACGCCCTTCACGGCAACCAGCCCCAGCAACAGGGCTAGCGCCGTTAACGCCACGCGCCGCGCCAGCCCCCGCCCCCGCAGGCGCAACAGGCTGTGCCACAGGAGCCATAACGCCAGCGCGCAGGCGGGCACCAGCACTGAGGCCGCGGCCCGCATCGGCAGGCGACCCCGCACCGCCAGCAGTCCCAGCGCGCCCAGCGCCACCCCCGCAACCCCTGCCGGCGCTAAAAACGCGCACAGCCGCCGGGGCCGATCCAGGGCCGCCGCCAGAAAAGCGCCCCCGCAGTATATGCCCAACAGCACCGTAAAATAAACGATGTTGCGGCTTTTCGCCATCAACCGCGTCACGGCATCGACCGCCGTAGTTACGGACGGCACGTTGGCGTAGGCCGCAAACGAAGCGAACGCTTCAGCGGTGATGTTATCCTCCATGAAGTACCAGTTCAGGATCAGCGCGCGCTCCTTTTCCGTCCAGCCGACGGCGGCCAGCGCCGAGGCGGGCGCGTTGCGGATGCCGCCGTAATCAATCCCGTCTACGCTTGCGTTAATCCATTGCAGATACGCCCCTTCACCGGACAGGCGGATATCTGCCGCGCGTATCGCCATAAGCATTCCCAAAACCAGCAACGAGCCCCCCAGCGCATACGCGAGGATGCGCCAGCGCACCCGACGCTCCGGCGGGGTCGCGGGTTCCAGCAAACCCCGGCAGCCCAGCGCTCCCACCCAGAAGCACAGGTTCGGCAGCACCGATACCTCCCGCAGCAGGTAAGCGGCCGCTACCCAGGCAAACGAAGCCAGCAGCCCCCGCACCACACGGGCACGCGACAGACGCATATCGACCGCAAGCAGCCGCCACACCCCCGCCGCGCCCAGCAGCGCCGCTGTGGTGGTAAACGTGATGCTGGTGAGGAATACCATGCCAAAGCACAGCAGGTTGAGCGTCGCCACCAGCCAGCCGATCCATCCGGGCCAGCCCGCACGGCAGGCGATTTGCTGCACCGCGCTGTGCATGGCATACGCGGCTCCCGCCAACAGCGCCACCTGCGCCACCGAAAGCCAGGCAACCCCGGGCCAAAGCAGGCTCAACCCATGCAGCGCGTAAGCCAAAACCGTATGCGTAAAGGCGTTAAACGACTCGTAAACGCCACCCACACAGCCCGCGAAGGAGCGCAACAGGATAGCGTCGTCATTTAAATCATAATGAAAATTGGTGCAGAACCATAAAACGGCGTACAGCACAAGAACCGTCGCCGCCGACGTTGCCCGGATGGTAGACTGGTTCCGTTGTTCATCCATGCGCGCCTCCGAAGCCGTTTTGATCAGTATACAAACCGCATGTACGGAAGTCAAGATGCGGCTTTGCCTTCTATCCATGCCACAGGTGTTTGCGTGCCTGCGGCACGGACAACCGGCCCGGCGGCATAAGCCGCCGGGCCGGTTGTCCATGCTTACGCATGTTCGCCATTTTAATCCGTTTGCCGTTGCGGAACAGGAGAAACGGGCGCATAAGCGTGCGTTTAAGTTATGTCGCAGAGCGGCCGTTTTTCGTTACCGTATTAGGTTTTCGGCGTCATTTTACCTTGGATGCAAACCGCTCACGCTCTGTCGCGGCAGTCACAGCAGCCTACTCATTGCATTGTCTACACTCACTAAACACGAGAATACCCCCCGCATGTGCAATGGAAGCGACCAACTGTCCGTTCTGACGCAAGCGGTGCTCAGACCATTCCACGTGCAGCATGGGCCGGTGCAGAAACGACCTCCGCTCCGGTCAGCGCTTGACGGCGTCCCCGGCATTGGCTTTGCGTTTTCCATGGGTCCGTTGCAGGGCCTTGACCAGCTCCACCAGCGGAATCACCAGCAGCGCCAGCCCCAGCGCCACAGCGTATTCCATGGCGCTGATGGCGGTAAAGCTGAAAGCATCACGCAGGAAAGGCACATAGATGACCGCCGCCGTCAGTGCCAGGGCTCCCACGGCCGCCCCCCACAGGTAGGGGTTTTGCCGCCGTAGCGCGAACAGTGACCCGCGCCGCGAGCGCATGTTGAAGGCCTGAAAGATTTCCGCCATGGAGAGGGTTAAAAACGCCATGGTCATGCCGTCGCGGCTGGTAACCAATTCCCAGACGCCCGCCTCAATCCGGTGGCCAATCAGGTAGGCCGCCAGCGTAAGCACCGCAACCAACACGCCTTGATAGGCGATATCCCCGCCCACGCCGCCGGCAAAAATTCCCTCCCGGCTATCCCGGGGCGGCTTGCGCATCGAGTCCCCGGAGCCGGTTTCCATGCCCAGCGCGAGGGCGGGCAGGCTATCGGTAATCAGGTTAATCCACAGGATGTGCGCCGGTTGCAGCAGGGTGAAACCCAGCATTGTGGCAAAGAAGATGCCCAGCACCTCGCTCAGGTTGGACGAAAGCAGGAACTGAATCGCCTTGCGGATATTGGCGTAAATCTTGCGGCCTTCCTCCACGGCGTTCACGATTGTGGCAAAGTTGTCATCCGCCAGAATCATATCCGCCACGTTCTTGGTTACATCCGTACCGGTGATGCCCATGCCGATGCCAATATCCGCCGCCTTGATGCTGGGCGCGTCGTTCACGCCGTCCCCGGTCATGGCTACCACACGGCCCAGACGCTTCCACGCGTTCACAATGCGCACCTTATGCTCCGGCTGCACGCGGGCGTAGACGCTGTAATTCTGCACAGCCTCGTCCAGCTCCTCGTCACTCAGGCGGTTCAGGGCCTGCCCCGCCACCGCCTGCGCCGGATCGGTCAGGATGCCCAACTCCCGGGCAATGGCTGTAGCAGTGTCGATGTGGTCGCCGGTAATCATCACCACGCGGATGCCCGCCGTACGGCACTCGTCCACAGCCGCCTTCACTTCCGGGCGGATCGGGTCGATCATGCCGGTCAGGCCCAAAAACGTCAGGCCCGTTTCCAGCTGCTCCGGCGCAAAGGTTTCCGGTTGCTGCGGGTAGCGGCGGTACGCACCGGCCAGCACACGCAGCGCGCGGTCGGCCATCCGCTTGTTGGCATGCAGCACTTCAGCACGCAGCGCATCGGTCAGCGGCACGGGGCCATCCGCTGTTTGCAGATGGGTACAACAGGCAAGCAGCTCGTCAGGCGCGCCTTTGGTAAACTGCACCGTCTCCGCGCCGTCACGGTGCACGGTGCTCATGCGCTTGCGCATGCTGTCGAAGGGTGCTTCGCCCACGCGCGGGTAAAGCTCCTTGAGTGCAGATTTGGGCTGCCCCTGTACGGCGGCGTATTCCACCAGCGCACATTCGGTAGGCTCGCCCACCGCCGTGCCGGTTTCGTCCCACTCGGCATCGGTGCACAGGGCCATGGCGCGCACCAGCAGGGGCAGGTCGGCCCCCTGCGCGTCCACCACAGTCATGCGGTTTTGGGTCAGGGTGCCGGTTTTATCCGAGCAAATGATCTGTGTGCAGCCGAGCGTCTCCACCGCGGTCAGGCGGCGGATGATCGCCCTGCGGCGGCTCATACGCGTTACGCCGATGGACAGCACAATCGTCACCACCGCGGCCAGCCCCTCGGGCACGGCGGCCACCGCCAGGCTGATAGCCAGCATGAAGGTATCGATCAACACATCGGGGGTTAGTTGCCCCGCCTTGAAAATGCCCGTCGCAAAAATTACAACGCTGATGCCCAGCACCAGCCACGTAAGCGTGCGGCTGAGCGCGGAGAGTTTGCGTTGCAATGGCGTGGCTTCGTCCTCCGCCTGCGCCAGCGCAGCGGCAATCTTGCCCATCTCGGTCGTCATGCCGGTTGCGCACACCACGGCCAGCCCGCGCCCGTATACGGCGGCGCTGCCCATATACACCATGTTGCGCCGGTCGCCCAGCGGCACATCTTCATCGACGGTCAGGGTTTCGGTAGTTTTAGTCACCGGCAGGGATTCGCCGGTCAGCGCGGATTCTTCCACCTGCAGGCTTGCGCATTCCAGCAGGCGCGCGTCCGCGGGTACGGCGTCGCCCGCTTCCAGCGCGATCACGTCGCCGGGCACAAGCGCTTCACTTTTCACCTGCGTCAGATGTCCGTCGCGCCACACCTTGCAGGTGGCGGCCGTCATCTCCCGCAGGGCCGCAATGGCTTCCTCGGCCTTGCTTTCCTGCACCACGCCCAGAACCGCGTTCAGGATGACCACAAACAGGATGATGAACACATCCGCAAACGACTCGCCCGCATACGCCGAGGTGATGCCGCTCAGAGCAGCCGCCACCAGCAGCACAATCATCATCGGATCCGCCAGCTGTTGCAGGAAGCGGCTCATCAGGCTCTTTTTGCGCCCCTCCGCCAGTCGGTTCAGGCCGTAACGGCCCAGCCGCGCTTCCGCCTCGGCCGCCGTCAGCCCCGTATGCTCGCTTTGCAGCGCCTGCAGCGCCGCGCCGGGTTCCTCCGTATAATAGTTCACCGGTATCGCTCCTCCCTCATGCCCCGCCCCATAGAGAAAGACTCATATACAGGCAGCGCTGTACATGAGTCTCATTCATTAAGGCCGGCCAGGCGGGCTTGCGCCCGCAGTGCTGTTGACCGAACCGCGCGTGTGCGCGAATTACTCCCTCATGGCTTATGAAATTGGTCAAATTGTACCATAAGCCGCCGCGGCCGTCAATTCTACAGGCGCGGTTTTCAGACGACATTGTGCGGGTCTTGCGCAACCGTCACTCCGCCAGCGCGCCCAGCGACCAGCGGATTGCCGAAACCGTACGATCCCCGCCGGATAGGGTCAGCGTGAGCGAAGCATGGCTCTGATACACATAGCTGGACGGATCGGCCTGCACATCGGCCCCGTAGGGCGTAACCGGGGCAAGGTAAAGCACCTGGGCGGCATCGCCGGTCGCGCTCAGCACCCCGCAGGGCGGCAAAGGCGCGCCTGTCGCGGCAACCGTGCCCGTGCTGTACAGCACCCCGGTTTCCGCCGGGGCCGTGTCCATCCGGAAGGCTTTGAGCACCGTCTCCTGCCCATCGCCCACCCGCAGGCCGCGCGGGCCGATCAGCGCCGGGTTGGTCCACTGCGCATCGCTCAGCGTGCCCTCAGTAAAGACCAACGTCAGCCCGTCATACTGCCAGGTTTCCTGGCTTTGCCCGGTGGCCGCCTGTTCCGAGGATGCAGTGTTTGCGGGGTCGCCCAGCGCAGCGCGTACCTCATCGGGGGTGGCACCGGCGGAAACGGTATTCACGTTCAAATCCGCCGCAGAAAAGGCATCGGCAGCCAGTGCGGGCACGGCGGCCAAAAGCAGCAGGGTGCAAAGCAACAGGGCGATATTCCGTTTCGAATTGCGCATGGGGTACGCTCCTTTCTGGCAGGGGGCGCGCCGCCAAGGGGCGGGCGACCCGGGTACGGGGTTCAGGACAGGCGGATGATCCGATCCGCCTCCACCACGGCATGCACACGGGTGATCGGCGGCGCTTTACGCATCAGGATGGGGATTGCGTTCTGGATGGTAATCTCGGCCATGCTGGCATCCTCGTGATTGCGGCAGTAGGCGGTGGCCAGCGGTTCGCCCGCGGTCACATAATCGCCCACGCGGTGGTGCAGTACAAAGCCGACGCTGTAATCCAGCGCGTCGGTCTTCTTCCGCCGACCGGCGCCCAAATGCTGCGCCAGCGTGCCCAGACGGGTGGTTTCCATCCGCTGGATAAAGCCGGTGCCGGGCGCGGGGATATCGACAATCACCTTCGCCTGCGGCAAAAGCGATACATCGTCGCAAACGCGGGGGTCGCCATGCTGCGCTGTAATCATTTCGCGCAGTTTTTCCAACCCGCGGCCGCTGCGCAGGGCCTGGGTCAGCAGGGCCTCGCCCTGTTCTGGCGTATCCGCGGCACCGCCAGCCACCAGCATTTGCGCCCCCAACGCCAGCGATACGTCCAGCAGCGGCCCGGTTACGCGGCCCGCCAGCACATCGATGGCTTCCTTTACTTCCAGCGCGTTGCCGACATGGCTGCCCAGCGGCTCGCCCATATCAGTTACCAGCGCCACCATGCGGCGCCCCGCATCCACGCCGATGCGTACCATGGTCTGCGCCAGGTTCAGGCTTTCTTCCAGCGTCTGCATCAGCGCGCCGGAGCCGGTTTTCACATCCAGCACAATGGCTTTGGCGCCGCTGGCCAGCTTCTTGCTCATGATGCTGGAAGCGATCAGCGGGAGGCTGTCCACGGTGGAGGTGACATCCCGCAAAGCGTACAGCACCTTATCCGCCGGGGCCAGATCGCCGGATTGGCCGATCACCGCTACGCCGATGCGCTGCACCTGCGCGATAAAATCCTCCATGGTAAGCTCCACCTGAAACCCGGCGATGCTTTCCAGCTTATCCAGCGTGCCGCCGGTGTGGCCCAGCCCCCGGCCGCTCATTTTAGCAACGGGCACGCCGCACGCGGCCACCAGCGGGGCGAGGATCAGGGTGGTCGTATCCCCCACGCCGCCGGTGCTGTGCTTGTCCGTAGGGATGCCCTCGATGGCGCTTAAATCCACCATATCGCCGGATTCGGCCATGGCAAGGGTCAAATCCACCGTCTCCCGCCGATCCATGCCGTTGAGGCGGATGGCCATCAGCAGCGCAGCCAGCTGATAATCTTCAATGGTTTTCCGGGCTGCGCCGTTGGCGAAAAAGGCGATCTCCTCCCGGCTGAGCGCGCCGCCCAGCTTCTTTTTTTCAATAATGGAAACGATATCCATGCCCCGTACGCTCCCTTTCCTGTGAAAAAACGCACGCGCGGACGTCTGCCGACGCCCGCGCGCGATGCGCTTACAGCTGCACGATCATCCGGCCGCAGGATTCGCATTCGATAATCTGCGCCCCGGATTTGATGTTGCGCAGCGTGGCCGACGGCAGGCTCATGAAGCAACCGCCGCACTGATCGTTCACCAGTTTTGCCACTGGGGGGATGCAGTGCTTTTTAATCACCTGATAGCGTTCCATCAGCGCCGTGTCGATATCCTTGCCCTTTTCCTGCGCGATGTGCCGCTTTTCTTCCAGCGCCTTCATCTGCTCGCGGTACTCGTCCTCATACTCCACGCGCTGTTTTTCGTACTCGGCCTTGACCTTGGCAAACTTCATGCCGATTTCCTTCTGTGCGCGTTCGTGCTCGGCCGCGTCCAGCTGGATGCGCTTCATTTCCTGCTCGTAGTTCTGGATGTCGGAAATCAGCTTTTGCGCGTCCTGACTATAGGCGCGGGCCTGTTCCAGATTTTCGGGGGGGCTGTCCTCCAGCCTCGCTTGCAGCGCCTTGAGCTGTTCCTGCTGGCGCAGGATCGCGTCCTTGATCATATCCACGCGGTCCAGCATCTCGGCAACTTCTTCCTCCATCTGTTTGACGGTGTTCTGCTGTTCCAGCAGGAAGTCTCGGTTCTTCTTCAGCGCCAGGCGGTTCGGCGAGCGCTTGATGTCGTTCTCCAGCGCGTCGGCCTCCATGTCGGCCTGTTGGTAATCCCAGAGCATAGCAATCTGATCCATGGTACCCTCCTTGCAGTGTGCGTGCTCCCTGCGGAGCGTCTGTGCCCGGGGCCGCAGCCGTATCAGGCGGTTGTGCAGCCGCAGGGCCGTATGGCAGTCAGGTGCGCCTGCACGGGCCAATGCCCGGCTTGCGCGTCTGAGAGAAAACGTTGGTATAGTGCCGTGATGCCGGGCTGCTCGGTGCAGCCGTGCCCGGCTTCCAGCACGGTAAGGCCGAGGCCTTGCGCCTCCAAAAGCGCGTGGTGTTTGATTTCCCCCACCACATAAGCCTGCGCGCCGTCGGCAGCGGCCAGCGCGACCGCGTCGCCGCACGCGCCGGGCCCGACGGCCACACGGTGCAGCAGCATCTGCGGATCGCCGTACAGGCGGGCGCACGCGCCAAGCCTGCGGTTCACATCGGCCAGAAAATCAGCGGCCCGCATCGGCGCCGGTAAAAATCCGGTGCGTAGGTACGGAGTGCCCGGTGTCGGCAGGATTTCGGTCAGCCCAAGAGCCAAAGCGAGGCTGTACCCCGTGCCGCCCGGGGCCTGGTCAAAGTTGGTATGCGCGGCAATCAGGTTTAGCCCCGACCCCGCAATCGTCGCAATCGCCGCGCCTTCCGGCCGGTCGGTGCGCAGTTGCCGGACGCCGCCAAACAGCAGCGGATGGTGCGTGACGATCAGCTGTGCGCCCAACGTTTGCGCCTCGCGCACCACCGGCAGCGTCGCGTCCAGCGCAAACAGCACGCGCTCCACTGTCGCCGACGGATCGCCGATCACCAACCCGGCATTGTCAAACGCTTCCTGCGTTACAAACGGGGCGAAGCTGTCAAGCCAGTCCCAGATTTGTTGTACCGTCACCGGCCCGCTTCCCCCTCCCGAATCTGCTGCGGTTTCCCTTCCGGCGCGGGTTCCAGCGCAAGCAGTGCTTCCTCGGTGTAGCGCAGCTCGCGCTCAGCCAGCGCCAGACGTTCGGCTTCCCGTGGGGCCGCGGCTTGATGCATGGCTGCGACGGCGGCGCTGAGCAACCGTTGCTTGCGCATGAGCCATACGCGCCACAGGGGCGGCTGCCCGGCAAGCAGGCAAGGCCCCAAGAGCAGCTCCCGTTCGGTATACATCACAGGGCACGCCGCCGGCATAGCGCGCAGCAGCAGATACAGCCTGCCTCCGGCGCATACCACGCGCTCGTCCTTCAGTTGGTAGCCGATCTGTTGTACCGCCAATCGCGTCAGAGAAAACTCCGTCTGCGCACCCAGGATCAGCGTCGCACCGGCAAGCTGTTGCTGCCCCCGGCGCAGGATGCCCGCCACGGTGTCGCCCCCCATGCCGAGGATGCACACCGTATCCGCATGGCCGCCCGACAGGGCTTGCAGGGCAGAAAGGCCGTCCGCCACGGCAAAAACCGTGCGCGGCCCATACCCCAGCGCCCCGATACGGCGGCGTGCCTTTGCCAGCGCCTTGGCGCTCACATCGGCCGCCAGCAGCTGTCGGCAGCGGTTTTCGCTGAGCAGCACCGCGCCCAACCGCCCATGGTCGCACCCGATATCGGCACAGATATCGCTATCCGCAATCCAATCGGCGGCAGCGCGCAGGCGCGCGTCCAGCTGGGGCGGCCTGCCCGGGCGGCGGGCCTCCGCAACGCCTTCGGTTTGCGGCATCCGGGGCGGTTGTTCCATCGCCGTCATTCAGTCCAGATAGTCCTTGAGTTTCTTACTGCGGCTGGGGTGGCGGAGCTTGCGCAGCGCCTTGGCCTCGATCTGGCGGATGCGCTCGCGCGTGACCTTGAACACGCGCCCCACCTCCTCCAACGTGCGCTGGTGGCCGTCGTCCAGCCCAAAGCGGAGGCGCAGCACCTTCTCCTCCCGGGGGGTGAGGGTGTCCAGCACGTCCAGCAGCTGCTCCTTCATGAGGGTGAAGCTCGCGGCCTCGGCCGGGGCGGGCGCGTCTTCGTCGGGGATAAAATCGCCCAGATGGCTGTCCTCTTCCTCGCCGATGGGGGTTTCCAGCGATACGGGCTCCTGCGCGATCTTAATAATCTCGCGCACCTTGCCCTCGCTGATGTTCATGACCTTGGCAATCTCATCGGGCGTGGGTTCGCGGCCATATTCCTGCAGCAGCTGGCGGGAAACGCGAATGAGCTTGTTGATGGTTTCGACCATATGCACCGGGATGCGGATGGTGCGCGCCTGGTCGGCAATGGCACGGGTGATGGCTTGCCGGATCCACCACGTGGCGTAGGTGGAAAACTTATAGCCCTTGCGGTAGTCAAACTTATCCACCGCTTTGATCAGGCCCAGATTGCCTTCCTGGATCAGGTCCAGAAACAGCATGCCACGGCCCACATAGCGTTTGGCAATGGACACCACCAGCCGCAGGTTGGCCTCGGTGAGCATGCGCTTGGCATCCTCGTCGCCTTCTTCCATACGCTTGGCGATGTCGATCTCCTCTTCGGCGGTCAACAGGGGCACCTTGCCGATTTCCTTGAGGTACATTCGTACCGGATCGTCGATGCTCACCCCATCGGGGACGCTCAGGTCGATTTTATCCGGCTCGATCAGCTCATCGGCTGGCACGGGATCAAATTCATTCACCACGTCTACACCCATATTTTCGAGCGTCTCGTAGATCTTGTTCATCTGATCGGCATCAATCTCCAGCTCCATCGCCTGATTGGCGATTTCGTCGCGGGTGATCGTGCCCTTGCTCTTTGCGTCCTCGTATAACTCGTTGAGTTTCACCTTGATCGCCTCGGGCGAATGGTTGCTCAACTTCATCACTCCTTCATGTGAAAGGGCCGTGTCGCGGGGCGGCACGCGGGGGAAAAGGGGCGGCCGCAGCCGCCGCGTCGGGGAAAGCCGGGGCTTGCGCCCCTTAGGGTGGGTTGTCCTGCCGGAGGACGGTTTGAAACCACAATCGCAACCTTCGCGGTTATTCCAGCGCCTTGAGCTGGATGGTCAGGCGAACCGCACGCTCCATCAGGGCGGGCTGTTCGCTCTCAGGTACATTCGGCAACGTTCGCTGGATTTCCTCCCA
This sequence comes from Candidatus Limiplasma sp., assembly GCA_963666755.2. Classification (GTDB taxonomy): domain Bacteria; phylum Bacillota; class Clostridia; order Christensenellales; family Aristaeellaceae; genus CAXXOK01. Next base: position 679,699 of record CAXXGW010000009.1, on the reverse strand, counting down.
TTCCTTCGCAAGCCTTTCAACACGCATTTTACGCAGACAATCCTGTGCCATGCGCATCAGGCCCGCATCGTCCTCGTCGGTCTGGATGGCGAGCACCGCGCCCACCAGCGCGCGACCCCGGTCGTCCGGCTGGCTTTCCATCAAAGCGGCGACCGACTCGCCGCGCAGCAGCGCCTCGGCAATGGCGCGCAGCTGTGGGTCTGTAAATTCGTCGGCGCTGACCACTCCATCGGGCAGGCGGCCGGTCGAGAGCACTGCCAGCAGGGTGCAGGCGTTGCGATCCGCCTGTACGGCATCATCCGGCTTTTTACGAACGCTTTCCGGTCGGGGCACGTAGGCGCGCTGCCGCTGCGGCGCGACGCCGATCTGCGCCAGCAGCACCTCACGGTTGAAGCCGCTTTCAAAGGCCAGTTGCTTTAAATACGTTTCCAGTTCCACCGGTTCGCGCACGGCTTTTAAAATCTCCGCGCACGCCTTGGCATAGGCGGCACGCCCCTCCTCGGCGCTCAGGTCATGCTTTTCCTTCTCGCGCCGCATGCGGTAGGTTACGCCGCTGATGGGTTTGAGTGCTTCAAACGCGGCAATGCCCTCCTGCCGGATAAACTCGTCCGGGTCCAGCCCGCCGGGAAAATCCAGCACGCGCGCCGGCACATGCTCGGCTTCGAGCACATCCAGCCCTCGCAAAATGGCCTTCTGGCCCGCGCCGTCGCCGTCATAGGCCAGCCACACTTCAGGGGCAAAACGCGTCAGCAGGCGCGCCTGTTCCGGGGTGAGCGCCGTGCCCAGCGTCGCCGCAACGCCTTCCACGCCAAACTGCATCAGCGATGCCACATCCATGTAGCCTTCCACCAGGATCACCCGGGTCAGGCCCCGCGCTTTGCGCAGGAGGTTAGCGGCGAATACGTTCTGGCGCTTGTTGAAGGCGGGTGTGTCCGGGGTGTTCAGGTACTTGGGCTGGGCGTCGCCCATGGCGCGGCCGCCGAAGCCCAGCACGTTCCCGTGCGCATCCAGAATGGGAAACAGCAATCGCTGGCGGAAAAGGTCGCGCACGCGGCCCTCCCGTTCCATGCACAGTCCGGCGGCAAGCAGCTCCTCCCGGGTAAAGCCCTGCTCCAGCAGCGGTGGCATCAGGCTTGCGCCCGTAGCCGCGCCGATGCCGAACCGGCGGATTACCGCGTCGCTTAAGCCCCGCTTCTGCGCGTACGCGAGGATCGACGCGCCCTGCGGTTCCCACAGCGCCTGATGGTACAGCCGCGCGGCCGCTTGATTGAGCTGATACACGCGCTCCCGAAGGGTGCGCCTCCGCTCGTACTCCGGATCGTTTTGCAACTGTGGCAGCGGCATGTGCAGGCGGTCGGCCAGGGCGGCCACCGCCTCCTGAAAATCCAGATGTTCGATGTCCATCACGAACTGGATGACGCTGCCGCCCGCCTTGCAGCCAAAGCAGTAATACACCTGCTTTTGGGCATCCACGTTGAACGACGGCGTCTTTTCGTTGTGAAACGGGCACAGACCCACGTATCTATGCCCGTTCTTCTTCAGCGGAACATATGCGGACACGATCTGCACGATGTCTGCCCGCGTGCGCAGTTCCTCCAGCCACGCCGGAGGAAACCTTCCTGCCATTGCCGTTTCACCTTCTCTGATTCGCCGCGCGCGGTTTGTTTCCTGCCGCGGGCCTTAACATTTTTGGGGCTGCGCTCAGCGGATTGCAAAATCGTTGGGCACGAACAGCGCGGTAAAATCGTCCGTGGCATAGCGATCGGTCATGCAGGCCAGAAAATCGCACGCGGCGCGCTCCACCCCTTCGCGGTAGACAATCTGCACATACTCGTCGGGCATCTGGGTGGGGTTCTCGCAGTAGTGCTGGAAAAGCGAGGTCAGCACAAAATCGCAGCGCTTCTCCTCCTGCGCGCGCCAGCTGTCGTTGTACACGCGTTCAAACAGGAAGGCGCGCAGCGCGTCGCTGGCCTGGCTGACCTCCGGGCTCATGCGCACATAAGGTTGCTCGGCGCTGTTGCGCACAATATCCAGAATCATGGTGTTGATGCGCTTGCTGTGCGTATCGCCAAGCGTGCGCACACACTCCCGCGGCAGTTCGAACGCCTTGAGGATGCCCCCGCGAATGGCATCGTCGATATCGTGGTTGATGTAGGCAATGCGATCCGCGCGCCGCACGCACCAGCCCTCTAGCGTTACGGGCTCGTCCTCGCCGCTGTGGTTGCGGATGCCGTCGCGCACCTCAAACGTCAGGTTCAGGCCCTGCCCTTCCTTTTCCAGCACATCCACCATGCGCAGGCTCTGCACATTGTGCTTGAATCCGCCGGGGGTCAGGCGGTCGAGGGTCTTTTCGCCAATGTGCCCGAAGGGCGTGTGCCCCAGATCGTGCCCCAAAGCGATGGCCTCGGTCAGGTCCTCATTCAGGCGCAGTGCGCGTGCCAGCGTACGCGCCACCTGCGAAACCTCCAGCGTATGCGTCAGCCGCGTGCGGTAGTGATCGCCCTTGGGGGCCAGAAACACCTGTGTTTTGAACTTGAGCCGCCGGAACCCCTTGCAATGGATGATGCGGTCCCTGTCCCGCTGAAAATCCGTGCGGACTTCGCAAGGCGGGATCGGTCGCGCCCGCCCCCGCGTATCGACGCTTCGCTTGGCATAGGCGGAAAGCCATTGCGCCTCATGCTCCTCCCACTGTTCGCGGATGGTCATGCGCATTCCCCCTTCCCCTTTGGAGTATTCCGTGCCGGTTGGCATTTTTCCTCCGTTTATGGTAGGATGCGGGAGAATGTTTTAATAAGGGAGGGCTCCCGAATGAAAACCTGTGCCGATTGTATCCTCTGCCTGCTCACGCGGGATCTGGCCGCAGTGCCCGAAGATCGGGGCGCCGCCGCGCGCACCGCCTACCTGCGCGATGCCATGCGCTGCGCCGCCGACAGCGACCCCGCTTTAAGCACGCCGGAACTGTCCGCACAGCTGGCCGAGGTGTTCAACCAACATTTTGGCGAGCGGCGGCAGAAAGATTTCGACACCCTGAAACGTATTTACAACGAACGTATGCTCGCTTTAGAGCCGCAGCTGCGCGCCACGGTCGCGGCGGCGCCCGATCCGCTGGCCGATGCCCTGCGCCTGGCACGCGTGGGCAATTATATCGATTTTGCAGGCCGCCATACCGTTTCGGACGACGAGCTGCAGGCACTGCTGGATCAGGCTCACACCGAACCGCTGGACGCGGAGGTATACGCCGCCCTGCGCGCCGATCTGGCGCGGGCCAGCCGCGTGCTCTACCTGACCGATAACGCCGGCGAGATTGTGCTGGATAAGCTCCTGATTGACCAGCTGCAAGCGCAATACCCCGATGCCGCCATCACTGTGCTGGTACGGGGCGCTCCCATCCTGAACGATGCCACGCTGGACGATGCCCACGACGTTGGTCTTACGGACATGGTGCCGGTGCTGGGCAACGGCAACGGCTACCCCGGCACGGTGCGCAGCGCACTCAGCGTGGAGGCGGTCGCTCTGCTGGATAGCGCGGACGTAATCCTTTCTAAGGGGCAGGCCAACTTCGAAACCCTGAGTGGCTGCGGGTTGAACGTCTACTACCTGCTGCTGTGCAAATGCCCCTACTTTGTGCGCCGCTTCGGCGTGCCGCGCCTGACGGGCATGTTCGTAAACGAACGCCGATTGCCGACGCTGGACGATTGACAGCCTCCGCCGCCGGGTTTACAATACGCACGCAAAGATAAAAACACAGTCCCCGTTGGTAGTCGTGGGCGCGGCGCTGCCGTCAGTAACCTGCCTCCTTGGTTGTCCCTTCTTTGCGGGATTCCGGTGCTAAGGAGGAGGATTTCCATGGAGACGGTGTCGGTACAGCTGACCGTCTATTTTGACGATCCATTCTGGGTGGGGGTGTTTACGCGGCAGGAAGGCGAAAGTCTGACGGCGGCACGCACGGTGTTCGGCGCGGAGCCGAAGGATTACGAGGTGTACGCTTCGGTGCTGGAGTATTACGCGGAGTTGCGCTTCAGCCCGCCCGTCGCGGCGGAACAGACCGCGCCGCCGCCCGCAAACCCCAAGCGCATGCAGCGCGAGGCCGCGCACCACATGGCGGCGCAAGGCATCGGCACCTATGCCCAGCAGGCTCTGCAACAGCAGCGAGAGTTGCACGGGCTGGAGCGCAAGGCACAAAGCCGTGCCATGCGGGATGCCGAGGATGAGCGCCGTTATCAGCTGCGGCAGACAAAGCGCAAACAGAAACACCGGGGCCGATAAAGGCTCCGGGCGGAATGGCGGAAGCAGCCGGGCGGATGCCCGCTGCGCTGCGCGGGCATCTCCGAAAAGTTCGCTTGCACAAATCAGGTTCGGAGAAGGGCTTGGCTCTCATTCAAGCGACTATACGCTGCGTTGCGCGGGTTTCTGCGAAAAGATCGCTTGTGCAAATCGGGTTTGGGGACAGGCTTGATTTTCGTTCAAGCGGCTGTACGCTGCGCTGCGCGGGCATCTCCGAAAAGTTCGCTTGCACAAATCAGGTTCGGGGACAGGCTTGATTTTCATTCAGGCAGCTGATCGCCGTAACAGCAAACCCGCATGGATAAGGGCCCATGTGCATAGAGACATCCGTCGCAAATGCCCTTCCCGTATACCGCTTACCCATTTCACAAAAGGGCCGCAGCCTCATTCATTGAGGCGCGGCCCTTCATCGTTGTGCATGGATTCTTCCCACAAGGGGTCCTGATAGGGCTTCTGCCCCACGCGGGAGAGCATGTCTTCGGTTAATAGCAGGGTGCTCACGATGCGCGTATGGCTAAGCGCCCCATGGGGCAGCTCCCGGCGGTGCTTTAGCACCGCGAGGATCACCAGCACCATCCCGCCCGCATAGAACAGCCCGCAGGCCAGGCAGAGCGAGAGCATCAGCCAGTCCAGCTCGCCGCGCCCTACTGCCAGCATAAACAGCAGCATCGCCACAAACGGCATCGGAATAAACGCGAAATACAGGATGCTGTAGCGCACCGCGCACTGCCACAGCTTGGGGCGGGAGCCGTCCCGATCGTCCGTCAGGCGTAAATGCGTCAGGCGCTTGCCCACCGTCAAGCCCCGCTGCAGCCAGACCCCCACCGCAAAGTAGAGTAAAACCGCCGCGATATACAGCGCCAGAAACACCCCAAGCCAGACGAACATATCCGCGTTCTCGCGCAGGAACTGATTCAACGGCTGTGAGGTGGCACACAGCACCAGCAGCGCAAACCCCACCAGTATCCAGTCCACCAGCGCGGCGGTGATGCGTCGGGTTACGCTCACGTGCGTGCCGCGGCGGTAGGCAATCGCGTTCATCTGTGCGCGATCGGGCAGCACCTTGGCTAACGGCCCCGCCAGCAGGTAGCCGATCAACCCACCCAGCGTGTTGGTAATCAGATCGTCGGTTTCGCACAGCCGATACGGCCGGGGGTAAATCCCAAACAGCGCGCTCAGCTGCGTCAGCTCAAACACAAGGCTCAGGCAAAGCGAAAGCAGCACGGTTTTACGCAGGCTCAACCCGAAATAGTAGCGCAGGTACATGCCAAACGGGATGGTCATCACGATGTTGGCCAGTATCACAAACAGGTCGCGGTTTATCAGCAGACGCTTCCATGTGGCGGGCTGCGCGGGGTTAAACCCGGATTTCTGAATCCAGGTGACCACATCCTTAAAAGGTTCCAGCTGCAGATAAGGGGTGGTCAGCGACGCGACCTCCTCACGACTGGGCAGGGGCAGCATGGTCAGGAAATAGGCGCACATCAGGTACAGCACAAACGAATACAGGATCGTCGTGCGCATCAGCAGGATAGCGCCGTAACGGCGGTACTGGAAAAGCATGTAGGGCAGGGTAATGACAGCCGCCACAAACGGGAAAAGCCACGCGGCCGTCAGAATGGGTTGAATATACGCGCGCACGTCCAAAGCCTCCGGTTCTGTTCTCAGGCCGCATCATAACAGTTCCGTGCCCGAAAGTAAAGCACTGGAGCCGTTCCTTACCAAAGTGTTCGCTGGAGCTTACACCGGCGTAAGGTTTCGCAGCCCGGGCTGTTTATGTTTGTAGAATCAGAAAGTGAAAAGAGAAACGAAGGCCCGGGCAGGGTGTTGCGAGCCTGAGCCCGCCCCATCCCGCCCGGAGCATTTTGTGTGTCAGAACGATACCGTCTGCGGATTCGCTTTTCAGCGGATCACGGCGTCAAACTGTGCGGCGCAGCTGCGCTGCACCTTCTCCATGGCCTTGAGCACCTCCGGCTCGGTCAGCGTACGGTCCGAAGCCCGGAAGATGAGGGCAAAGGCGACGCTCTTCTTCCCCGCGCCGATCTGCGCGCCGCGGTACACGTCAAACATCTCGATGGTTTCCAGCAGGTTGCCGCCCGCGCGGCGCATGGCGGCCATCAGCGGGCCGACGGCGACGGATTCGTCCATCACCAGAGCCAGATCACGCGCAACGCTGGGGTAGCGCGGCAGCGGCTTAAGCGCTCCCATGGGCACGGCGTGCTCCAACAGCGCCTGCAGGTTCACCTCCGCCAGCACGGCACGGCGCGGCAGGTTAAACGCCTCGCGCACGGCCGGGTGCGCCTCGCCCACCTGCGCGTAAACGATGCCGTCGCCCACCAGGCATGCGCTGCGGCCGGGGTGGTAATACGCGTCCGCGCCGGGCTGTACCTCGCAGGCGATGCCCTCGGCCCGCAGGATGGCTTCCACCGCGCCCCGCACGGTGTAGAAGTCGGCATCCTCGCCATAGCTGCCCAGGCAAAGGGTCTGGGTTTCCACAGGCAGGCCCTCCGCGGTGGGATGGTGGTGGTCGAACACCGCAGCCAGTTCGTACAGGTTCGCGGCGGCGGTGCCGTGGTTCATGTTAAAGCTCAGGGTCTTGAGCATGTCCGGCGCGAGCGTGGGCCGCATGACGGACGTATCCTCCCCCAACGGGTTGCGGATGGGCATGGGGTCGAGCCGCGGGTCACCCTCCGGCAGCCCGAGCTTTTCAATGTCGCGCACGCTCTGGAAGCTGTAGTTCATCACTTCGATGTAGCCCAGCCCGTGCAGGATGGCCGCGATGCGCCGGTGCAGCCGCAGCATCGGGGTGATGCCGCCCTGCGTGGTTTCGCCGCGCAGGCGGGTGCAGCCAATGTGCTCAAACCCGTAGATGCGCAGCACCTCTTCGCACAAGTCGGCCTCGCCGTCCACATCGCTGCGGAAGGGCGGCGGCGTTACGGTCAGGGTATCGCCATCGCGCGTCACGGCAAAGAACAGCTTTTTGAGGATCGTCTCCATCGCCTCGGCAGGGATGTCCACCCCGGCGCGTTCGGCGATGCGCGCCACACTCGCCTTCAGCGGTTGGGGTGTTACGGGGTTGGGGTACAAATCCACACAGCCGTGCAGCACATCGCCGGCCTGCAGCTCGTTCACCAGCGCGCAGGCGCGGTCCAGCGCATCCATGACGGTCGCGGGGCTTACGCCGCGCTCAAAGCGCCCGCTGGATTCGGTACGCATGCCCAGTGCCCGGCTGGTCAGGCGGATGGCGGTGCGGTCGAAACTGGCGCACTCGAACATCACCTCGGCGGTGGTTTCGGTAATTTCGCTTTCTTCCCCGCCCATGATGCCCGCAAGCCCGGTGGCCTGCTGCGCATCGCAGATGACCAGATCGGTCGCGCGCAGGGTGCGGGTTTCGCCGTCCAGCGTAGTCAGGGTTTCCCCTTCGCCCGCCTTGCGCACAATAATCTGCCGCCCGCGTACCCGGCTCAGGTCAAAAGCGTGCATCGGGTGTCCGTATTCCAGCATCACAAAGTTGGTAATATCCACAATGTTGTTGATGGAGCGCAGGCCCGCGCCGTACAGATATTTACGCAGCCACATCGGCGAAGGGCCGATGCGCACGTTGCGTACCACGCGCGCCGCATAGCGGGGGCACAGGTCGGGCGCGTCCACCCGCACGCTTACCGCGTCGGCGATGTTGCCCTCCGCCTCCCGCACCGTCACCTGCGGGGCGCGAAACGTTGTGCCCAGCGCCGCGGCGGTTTCGCGGGCCACGCCCAGCGCGCACAGGCAATCCGGGCGGTTGGCCAGAATTTCAAAATCCACCGCGGTATCGTCCAGCCCCAGAATGGGCTTCACGTCGCTGCCCAGCGGATACTCCTCCTGAAAAATCAGCAGTCCCGCATCGCCAACATTGGGGTACAGGTCGGTGGGCACCTTCAATTCCGTCGCGGCGCACAGCATCCCTTCGCTGACCATTCCGCGCAGCTTGCCCTTTTTGATTTTCACGCCGCCGGGCAGGCGCGCGCCGTCCAGCGCCACGGGCACCAGCGCGCCCGCAAACACATTGGGCGCGCCGCAGACGATGTGCAGCGGCTCCCCGTCCCCCACATCCACGGTGCACTGGTGCAGGTGCGTGCCCTCCACATCCTCACAGGTCAGCACCCGGCCCACCACCACGCGGTCGATCTCGCCGCCCAGCGTTTCCAGCCCCTCCACCGCGGTGCCGGTCATAATCATCCGTTCAGCATATTCCGCCGGGGTTACGGGGATTTCCACATAATCCCGCAGCATATTCAAAGGCAGTTTCATTCCGTTCTTCTCCTCTCCCGCGCTCAGCGCAGCTGGCCCAGCAGGCGCGCGTCCCCTTCGTAAAGCAGGCGCATGTCATGGATGTCAAAACGCCTGAGCGCCAGCCGTTCCAGCCCGATGCCGAAGGCGAAGCCGCTGTAGCGGCTGCTGTCGATGCCGCACATTTCCAGCACCTTGGGGTTGACCATGCCGGAGCCCAGCACCTCGATCCAGCCGGTCTCCTTGCAGATGCGGCAGCCCGCGCCGTGGCAGGCAGAGCAGGTCAGATCCACCTCGGCGCTGGGTTCCGTGAAGGGGAAGAAGCTGGGGCGGAAGCGGATTTCCACATCCGCGCCGTACATTTTTTTCGCAAAGGCGGTCAGCGTGCCGCGCAGATCCGCCATGGTCACGTGCTCATCAACCACAAGCCCTTCCATTTGGTGGAAAACCGGGCTGTGGGTCGCGTCCACCTCGTCGGCACGGTACACGCGTCCCGGGCAGATGATGCGGATGGGCGGCTTGCGCGTCAGCATTGCGCGGGCCTGCATGGGGCTGGTGTGCGTGCGCAGCACAACGTTGTCGTCCATGTAGAAGGTATCCTGCGCGTCGCGCGCCGGATGGTTTTTAGGGATGTTCATCAGTTCGAAATTATAGTGATCCAGCTCCACCTCGGGGCCCTGCATCACTTCGAAACCCATGCCCGCGAAGCACTCGATCAGCTCGTTCATCACCAGCGTGATGGGGTGATCCGTACCAACGCGCGGCAGCGGGCGGGGCTCGGTCACATCGATGGTTTCACTGCGCAGGGTGGCTTCTCGCTCACGCAGGCGCAGGGTGCTCTGCGCCTCGTCCATGCGCTGTTCCAGCCAGGCGCGCGCCTCGTTGATGTGCGCGCCCACGGCGGGCCGCTCCTCCGGGGCCAGCTGGCCCAGCCCCTTGAGCAGTGCCGTCAGCTCCCCTTTTTTGCCGAGCACGCGTACGCGCAGCGCCTCCAGCGCCGCGGTCGCGTCCACCTGCGCCAGTTCTTCGCCCGCGCGGCGCTTGATTTCCTGTAACGTATCCATGACAGACATTCGCGCTTCCTCCTTTGGTCCGTAGGGGTTTGCCCGGGCGGGCGGCCGTTTTGCCAAACAAAAATGCCCCCGCCCCTGCATACGCATGGGACGAAGGCATGTTGCCTCGTGGTACCACCCAAATTCCATCTTCGCCTGCGCGAAAATGCTCTCGCTTGATCACGGGGTGTGCTGATCCCCGGTTTCGCTTACCGGCCTGCGCTTTCGGCGAAACAGCATCGGGAGGGAATGACCCGCTTACGGAATGGGCTGCTCACAGCGTTTGCCGCCCTCTCTGCAAACCGCAACTGCGCGGGCTTTGGTCTCCGTCATCGCTTTTGCCCCGGAATGGTTCCGGGTTGGCGTTATTATAGCACGGGCGTGTGGGGTGCGCAAGGGCTTTGCGCCGGATTTCGCGCGTTATACGCCGTGCAGACGGGTATCGCCTGCGTATATGCGGCTTTCAACCCTGCGCGGGCGGCAGGGTAGGCGCAGGCTCCGCGGCGGAAGCGTCTTCCTTGTTTTCGCTTAAAAACCGCTTGGCACTGTCCATCCCGCTGGCGGCCAGTGTGCCCAGCACCGCCAGCGTCGCGCGCCGCGTGGCGGGATCCAGCCCGCGCAGGGCCGTCCACATGGCGGTCGCGGTATCCGTCCAGCGTTCGGCCAATTCCCCCAGCGTATGGGCGTTGCCCGCCCCAAGCACGGCAAACACGGTTTCGACCAGCAGCTTGCGCATTTCAGGGGTACTGTCGTTTAAAAAATCATCCATGGTCGCCTTCAAAAGGCGGCTGGCATTATCCAGTGCGGGCAGGGTTTCAAAGTGCGGGCCGTCCAGCGCCCAGCTGAACACATTATGCTGCCCCAACCCCGTTGCGGTGCTGTGCACCACGGTATACGGTTCCGGCACGCCCATCAGCCGCCCAATGACGGATGTTTGCGGCACGTAACTGCGAACTCGCGGCAGCACCTCGCGGTAGCCCTCGGCCTGCAAGGTGGCCTGGTCAAACCCAGGCGCGTCAAACAGGAAAATTTCCCCGATGCGCGCGCGCAGTTTGGGGGTGCAGCACGCCGCCGCATACAGTGCCAGATTGCCGCCCTTGGAGTGCCCGCACAGCCTGAGCCGGCCCACCGTGCGCGCGGCCACCCGCTCCAGATACCGCACGGCTTCGGTTTGTGAAGGCACGGGGCAGGCGAAGGACATGTTAAAATCCTCCCGCCAGCCGATCACCGTCGCGTCCGTGCCCCGGTACCCGATCACGCGCGTACCGTCCGGCAGATCATAGGTCACGGCGGCAAACTGCATCTCCCGCTCCGCGTCAAACACGTCCACGCAATGGTTGATGGTCAGGCCTCCGAAGCGTGCGCTTTCGCCCGCCGCGCGCAGCAGCCTGTGCCGGTCGGCCACGGCCTGCGCGTTGCCGGGTTCGGGCGGCAGCGCTTCCACCAGCCGCCACGCCGCGCGCAGGGGGGCGCCCTGCTCGCCCAGCGCATCGCAAAAATGCAGGTAGCTTAACTGCGAAAACACCAGCGCGTCCAGCTCATTCAGCGGCGCCGCGCTCCAGGACAGATCCCCGCGCCATTTCAGGTATTCCAGCATGGTCAATCCCTTCCTCAAATAAAAGGAATCCCGGCAAACCGGCGGCAGAAACGCTTGCGCACTTTACCGCAGCATCGGCCACAACTTGGGCAGGAAGATGATCGCCCCCGCCACCGCCGCCGCGACGGAAACCGCAAGCACCGCGCCGGCCGCCGTATCCTTGGCCATTTTCGCGCGGGGGTCGAAGCGCGGCATGGTTAAATCCACCGCCGCTTCCACCGCGGTGTTGACCAGCTCCATGCCGATAACCAGCCCGAACAGCACCACGCACACCAGCCACTCGCTCTCGCTCAGCCCAAAAAGAAAGCCCATGACCGTAACCAGCGCCATCATCGCAAAGTGTAAAAGCATGTTGCGTTCACGCTTGAATGCCGCGGCCACGCCTTCAAACGCGTGCCGGAAGCTGGTTAAAAGACGCGTATCTTTCTCCACACCCTCGCAGACGATTTTCTCCGCCTCGCCCGCGCGCAGGTATACGCCCACCAGCCCCGCGTAAATTAACAGATAGCCAACCGACACCGCAAACCCCGCGATCACATCGGTCAGATAGTGCACGCCCAGATAGATGCGGCTGAAACCGATCGCGGCGATGACCACCCCCAGCGCGGTGATCACCCCTCGTTTGCGCCACCGCGGCCAGGCGGACTGCGCCACCATGTAAATCAGAAACCCATAAAACGCGCCTGCCGCCATCGCGTGCCCACTGGGAAAACTGTAGCCGGATTCCACAACGGCGCGCAGGGCCACGGGCGGGCGGTCGCGCAGGAACGTCCACTTGAGCGCGTAATTAAAAGTGACCGACACCATCAGGTTTACGGCAATCGGGATGCTGTAATGCTTATGGTGGTAAAGAGCCATGAGCGTCAGGCAAACCGCCAGCAACACGACCGGTGCGCACAGCGCGCTTACGTTGCGCAGCACCGTTGTCCAGAAAGGCGTGCGCGCCGCGGCCAGCGCCTCGGATACACGCAGATCAAACGCCAGCATGGCATCGTTGTGCAGGTTGAGCGCAATCAGCAGGAACACGCCCCCGCTCAGCAGGAACGCGCCGGTTTTCATCCATGTTTTGGTCTGCATGTCTACGACCCCTTTAACGCCCGCCCGGGCTTGTGTGTTGCTTCCATATTGCCGCTCCCGGCTTACTGCGCTTCCGTAACCGGCGAGTCCGCCCACGCGTCGCGCACCAGCTTCAGGCAACGCTCCATCACCTTGCGCTGTTCGCTGTCCATTTCGGCCGGAGGCTCGGCATTGCTGCGCAGCACCCGGTAAACGGTTTTCCCGTCCACCCGGCCGCGCCACACATAGGTGGGCGTATAGGTCAGCGATTCAAACGTCAGGTTGTCCGCCGCCAGATCATACTGCATGTTCACATGCAATAGCGCCCCGGAGATCGACTCCCGGTCCGCCCGATCCGATTCCAGAAGGTTGCCCAGCGAATAGGCGCACAGCACCTGATGCGCAGAGCCGTCGGCGCGGGTGGCGCTGAGCACTTCCAATGGCTGCAAGGCCCCGCTGTGCGTGCCCAGAATCACATCCGCGCCCGCGTTGGCAATAGCCTGCGCCAGCTCCTTCTGGGTATTGCTGGGGGCGGTGGCGCCCACCTTGCCCCAGCACAGAGATACGATCACCACCTGCGCGCCCGCTGCGCGCGCCGCCATGATATCCGCGGTAATGGTCGGCAGCGTGAGCGGCGCGATCACAAACGCCTGCTCCTCCGCGGTGGTGCGTTTTTTCCCTGCGGCGCTTAGCTCGCTCTGAAAGCTGAGCAGCGCGACCGTCACATCCCCGGCGGTCAGGGTTACCACGTGCTTGCGGCTTTCCTGCGAGGGGTAGACGCCATAAGCGTTCATCCCGTTCAGGGTGATGGCCTGCAGCGTCTGGGAAAGCCCCGTCAGGCCGTTGTTCAGCGCGCCGTAGAACCCGGTGCACAACGTATCAAAGCCGCTGGCACGCAAAGCGGCCAGCGCATCCGCAGGCATGTTCACATCCGTCAGTTTTTCATTGGGCACTACCAGGTTTTCAAGCGTTGCCAGGTTCAGGTTCCCGGTCAGGGAGGGCGCCAGCGCCTCAAATACCGGGCCAAAGGTGTAGCCGTCCGCCCCGGTGCAGGCTTTCTGGATTTGCGTATCCACCGCGATCGAGCCGCCCGCTGTAAACGAAAACGCACGAACCGTCGCCGGTGTGGCGGCAGGCGCCACGGTGCTCACGTCCAGCGGCGGCGCGGTGGCGGGCGTTGCCTCCGGCTGCGCTGCGGGTAGCATGCTGGCATTCGGCGCGCCACGCAGGGCCGCGTCCACCGCGACCCCCAGCCGTTGCGGATCTACGCGCAGGTCGATGTCGCCCGCCAGTTTCGGCAGCAGATAGGCAAGGCCGCCCAGCACCAGCAGGGTGAAGGCGAGTGCCAACACCGTGCCGAATGTGATGCCGCCCGAACGTCTGCGTCGCCTCCGCATGACTTGCCCTCCACATGCTGTTTTTCCGGCAGGCCCCGCCGTATAAGGATTTTCACTTGACCAACCCCTGCTGCAATGATATCATAAGGGAATCCGATATGCAATACGGGGGGATCGTCATGAAAATCAGCTTTTCCACGCTGGGTTGCCCGCGCTGGACCTTCCGGGAAATCCTGGCGACGGCGGTAGACCTGGGATATCAGGGCATTGAGGTGCGCGGCATCGGCAAGGATATATCCGCCCCAAGCATCCCCGACTTTTCCGCCGAAAACCTCGCGCATACCCGGGAGGAACTGCACCGCCTGAACCTGACCATCCCCTGCCTGGACAGCGATTGCTGCATCCACCTGAGGGAAAACGAGAAGGCGGTAGACGCGGAGATCGAAGCCTATGTTACCCTTGCACAGCAGCTGGGCGCGCCTTATGTGCGCATCATGGCTACCGCGCCGGTTCCCCAGCCGATGGGCACCATCGACGAAGGGTATGTGCGCGAACGCGCCATCCGTTTGGGCGCCATGGCCCGTACGCATGGGGTACGGCTGTTGATCGAAACCCACGGGGTATGGAGCGACAGCGCAAAGCTGGCCCGCCTGCTCAGCCTGATCGGCTCGGACGGCGTGGGCGCGCTGTGGGATGTGCACCACCCTTATCGCTTTATGGGCGAACGCCCGCAGACCACCTTTGATAACCTCAAGCCTTGGCTGTGCCACACCCATTTTAAGGACAGCCTTCGCACCGGCGACGGCTACCGCTACGCCCTGCCCGGCTTTGGCGACGTGCCCATCGCCGAAGCGGTGCGTGTGCTGGAGGCGGGCCAGTATGCGGGGTTCTATTCTCTGGAATGGGTCAAGCGCTGGGATACGACGCTGGAGGAGCCGGGCATCGTGTTTGCGCACTACGCCAACTTCATGCGCACGCTGTAATGATAACAGGTTCAACACAGAAACTGCTGTCAACTTTCGGAATGCCCGTAGGGGTAGGCGGGGATGCGCTCTTGATCGACACTTGGCAGGACTGCGGCGGAAGCGTCGCAGCCCTTTTTACATTCGCCCCCGCCGTTGATCGGCCCTCATGCCCTGTCCGTGGCAGGGAAATGCCAGGTACAATCGCGGAAAGTAAAGTGTGGTGTACTTTTGCTCCTCCGTGGATATTGTTGAATTGGGCTAATGGGCAGATTTACAAAACAGCGGGGGGCCTTCCTTCCGGAAAACAACCCGCTGTTTGCATGCTTTTAATGTACGTCAGCTTTCCTTCGCTGCGGGAACCGGGCACACCGGCGCGACAGCCTTGCCGATTTCCCCGGCCTTTGTCAGCGCGAGCTTGGTTACCACGGGGCCGACCAGCTCGTAGATCAGCGTCCCAGCCAGCACGATTGCCTGAATTTTATGCCCATAGGCAGGCAACCGATCCAGCGCCAGCTGCGCCATGCCGATGGCGACGCCCGCCTGCGGGATCAGCGTCAGGCCCAGATACTTCTGTACATTCGGGTGCGCCTGCACAATCCGGCTGCCCACCGCGGCGCCCAGCCATTTGCCGGCCACGCGTACCACGATGTAAATCGCGCCAACCAACCCTACCGTCGGCAGCACGCTCAGGTTCAAATCCATGCCGGAAATCACGAAAAACAGCAGAAATACGGGCGGCGTAAAGCGGTCCGTCTGCTCTACAATCGCGTCGGACACGGGGCAGAGGTTGGTCATGACCGCGCCCAGCATCATGATGCACAAAAGGTTGGAGAGGTTCCACATATCGCACAGCGCCAGCGAAAGCAGAATAAAGGCGATCGTCAGTGCCAGCTTGTTGCCGCGCGAGGCGAAAAATTTAGCCAGATAGCTCAGAATCAGCCCAAACAGCGATCCGAGCAAAATGGAACCTACAATCTCCGCCAGCGGGATCAGCAGCATGCTGGTTACCGTCATCGCCGCACCGCTGGCCATGGCCTGCGCGATATTCATCGATACCGCAAAGGCAATCAGCCCCACCGCATCATCCATGGCGACCACGGGCAGCAGCATCTCGCTGACCGGGCCGCGTGCCTTGTACTGGCGGATCACCATCAGCGTGGCTGCGGGTGCCGTCGCGGCGGCAATGGAGCCCAGCGCAACGCACATGGGCATGTCGAAGCCCGGCACGCCCAAGAGCGAAAGCGAAATCAGGGCCACATCCACCAGAAATACGGCGGTAAGCGCTTCAAACGCTGTAATGATCAGCGGTTTGGTGCCGATCTTGCGCAGATAGTTCAGCTTGAACTCCGCGCCGATGGAGTAGGCGATAAAGCCCAACGCAACCTCCGTGATGATGGAGAACGAATCGGCCGCGCTTTGCGGGATCAATCCCAGCACGGACGGGCCCACCACCAGGCCGCCTAACAGAAAAGCGGTTACGTTGGGCAAGTGCACGCGTTTTGCGCCACGGCTGAAAAGCAGGCCCACGCCGATGGCGAGGGCCAGTGCGAGCAACGTGTTCATGACCGGCAACCCCCAATCCCCTCGCAAAGAGCACGGGCATGGCGAACATCACGCCGGTATCGGGTTTGTCCAGACCGCCGGTGATCTCGTTCACCAGCGCGCGCACGCCCGTAACCTGTTCATCCTCCAGGACCATCATCAGCGTCTGGCTGCCCCGGCGGGTGGGGTCGAACAGCTGGCGGAGCGCGCCGAACATGGGCGCATCGTCGCCGCTTTGATCCAGCACGCGCATCATCCCCGTGCTTTCAAAGATTGTCGCGCCCCGCACACCGCTTTCCAGCAGCCGTTGCAGCAGCGTGTCCATGCATTCCGTATGGTTTAAGACCAGAAAAAAAACCTGCATGCCATCACCTTCATTGGATTTTTCCGGCAGAAATACCGTCGTTTCATCATAGACCCCTCATCGGCAAATTGCAAGGGCCGGAGCCGTTTTTCAGTACGCACGGCCAAGTTGGCTTTGATTTTTCCCGTTTTTCAGTGTATGATAGGCGCAAGGAACGAACGCAAACGAGGTGCGCGCGATGGATGCGAAGGATTTTCTGCGGGGGCTGGCGCGGTTGGGCGTCGATTTTTACACCGGCGTGCCGGATTCACTGCTTAAGCCCCTGAACGATACCCTGTATGCGCGGCACGGCCTGACCGGGGCGCATGTCGTGGCCGCCGACGAGGGCGGCGCGGTTGCGCTTGCGGCGGGCCATTATCTTGCCACGGGCCACCCGG
This sequence comes from Candidatus Limiplasma sp., assembly GCA_963666755.2. Taxonomy (GTDB): domain Bacteria; phylum Bacillota; class Clostridia; order Christensenellales; family Aristaeellaceae; genus CAXXOK01. The sequence goes on along the minus strand of CAXXGW010000009.1, from coordinate 662,856 downwards.
CCATGGTGTACCTGCAAAACAGCGGGCTGGGCAATGCCGTCAATCCCATCGCGTCGCTGTTGAACCCAAAGGTGTACGGCATCCCCTGTGTGTTCGTGGTGGGCTGGCGCGGCAAGCCCGGCGTGCATGACGAGCCGCAGCACGCCTTTCAGGGGCTGATTACCCCGGAACTGCTCACCCTTTTGGAGCTGCCCATACTGGAACTGACCCCGCAGACCGACGCGCACGCGCTGGAAGGCTTGCTTTCGCAGGCAGCGCCCGCCCTGCGCGAAGGGCGCAGCGTGGCATTCCTGGTACATCCGGGCGCGCTTACCGGCGGCGAGGCAGCCGCCTACCCCGCGCAGGGCTCGCTCCTGCGGGAGGAGGCGCTGCACATTTTGCTTACCGACTCCGGCGAAACGGATTATTACATCACCACCACGGGGAAAACCTCCCGCGAGGTATTTGAGCTGCGCGAGCAGCTCGGGCAGGATCATACGCACGATTTTCTGACCGTCGGCTCCATGGGCCATGCCAGCATGATCGCGCTGGGGCTGGCAATGGCAAGACCGGAGCTGACCGTGTGGTGCCTGGATGGCGACGGCGCGGCGCTGATGCACCTGGGCGGGTTAGTGCTCGAAGCGCAGCAGCGGCAGTTGAACCTGGTGCATGTGCTGCTGAACAACGGCGCGCACGAAAGCGTCGGCGGCATGCCCGTGGCGGGCGGCAGTTACTGGTTTGCGCCGCTGGCGCGCGCCGCCGGTTTTGAGGCCGTGTTTACCGCCCAGAGCGGGGGCGAGCTGAAGGCGCTGCTGCCGCGCGTACGCACCATATCGCAGGGCAAACTCTGCTTTTTGGAAGTGCTGCTCCAACCCGGCTCGCGCGCCGATCTGGGCCGCCCGACCCAGACCCCGCAGGAAAACCTGCAAGCGCTGCTGGATTCTTTGGCAAAGTGAGGCGGGTTCGTTGAAGGCGCTCATCCTGAATTCCGGTATTGGCCACCGCATGGGAGCCCTGACGCAGGATCGGCCCAAGGCGCTGGTAGAGCTGACCCCCGGGCAGACACTTTTCGGGCGGCAGCTGACGCAGCTTGCCGCGGCAGGCCTCCGTGAAGCGGTGGTAACCACCGGGCCGTTCGCCGATGCCTTGCAGGCGCACGCGGCGGCGCTGCGGCTCCCGCTGCACATCACCTATGTGCACAACCCGGAGTATGCCTCCACCAACTACATCGTAAGCATGCACCGCGCGGCGCCCCAGTTGCGCGGCGAGGAGGTGCTTCTGCTGCACGGCGATCTGGTGCTGCAGCCGGACATCCTTGCCGAGCTGCTGAACGCCCCCCGCAGCGCAATGGCTGTGGACAGCACCCTGCCCCTGCCCGACAAGGATTTTAAAGCCCGGCTGCGCAATGGGCAAATCGTGGCGGTGGGCGTGGAGTTTTTCGGTGCGGACTGTGTGGCCTGCCAGCCCGCCTACCGGTTTACCGCCGCGGATTTTGCGCGCTGGCTGGACGCCATCGAGGCTTTCGTACGCCGTGGCGAGCGTAACGTGTACGCCGAGAACGCCTTCAACGCGCTGGACGGTACGCTCCCGCTCGCGCCGCTGGAACTGGGCGGCCGGCTGTGCGCCGAAATGGACAACCCGCAGGATCTGGACAGCATCCGCGCGCGCCTCGTCGCCGCGCAACTCGGCAAAGGCAGGGATCACGCATGAAAACCGTTTACATGTGCTTCAGTACCGATGTCCTCCACAGCGGGCACATCGCCATTATCCGGCGCGCCGCCGCGCTGGGCGAGCTGACCGTGGGCGTGCTGGCCGACGAAGCCATCGCCACCTACAAGCGCTATCCGCTGATCCCGCTGGAAGATCGGATGCAGCTGTTTGAAAGCCTGAGCAGCGTACGGCACGTGGTGCCGCAGCGTACCCTCAGCTACCGTGAAGCGCTTACCACGCTCAAGCCGGACATCCTCGTGCATGGGGACGATTGGCTAACCGGGGTACAAAGCGGCGTGCGTGCCGAGGCGCTGGCTGTGCTGCAAAGCTATGGCGGCGAGCTGGTGGAGTTCCCCTACACGCACAGTGCGACCGAACAGGCCCTGAACGCGCCGGACGCGCGCCTGAACATGCCGGAGGTACGGCGCGGGCGGTTGCGCCGCCTGCTGGAGCTCAAGCCCTGCCTGAGCGTAATGGAGGCTCACAACGGCCTGACCGGGCTGATTGTGGAAAACGCGCGCGTGCCGGTGGAAGGCGGCGTGCGCAGCTTCGACGCCATGTGGGTGAGCAGCCTGTGCGATTCTACCGCCAAAGGCAAGCCGGATATCGAGCTGGTGGACCTGACCAGCCGCATCCACACGCTGGAAGAAATTATGGAGGTCACCGCCAAGCCGATCATTCTGGACGGCGATACCGGCGGCCTGACCGAGCACTTTGTCTACAACCTGCGCACGCTGGAACGGCTGGGCGTGAGCGCCATTATTATTGAAGATAAAATCGGCCTGAAAAAAAATTCCCTGTTCGGCACCGAAGCCCAGCAGGTGCAGGCCCCCGTGGAGGAATTCTGCCAGAAGCTGCGCGCGGGCAAGAAAGCCCAACGCAGTCAGGATTTTATGATCTTTGCCCGCTGCGAAAGCCTGATCCTGAACCAGGGGCAGGCGGATGCGCTGGCCCGCTGCCGCGCCTATGTGGACGCGGGTGCAGACGGGATCATGATCCACAGTTGCCGTAAAACCCCGGACGAGGTATTCGCCTTTCTGGACGCGTTCCGGCTAACCAACCCGGCCACGCCCGTGGTGGTGGTACCCACCACCTACAACGCCGCCACCGAAGCCGAGCTGGCCGCGCACGGGGCCAATATCGTGATCCACGCCAACCATCTGCTGCGCAGCGCCTTCCCCGCGATGCAAAAGACCGCCGAGCTGACCCTCGCCCACGGCCGCACGCTGGAAGCCGAATCGCTGTGCCTGTCCATCCGCGATATCCTGACGCTGATCCCCACCGAGGATTGAGGAACCGAACCCGACGGGAGGTGCGACCATGTTCAGGCCCTTTTGCCCGGTAGAGGTGCAAATCCTCAACCCGCAGGACGCGCAGCGCGCAGTGCGCGCACAGCTGGATAAACCCGCGCAGCTACTGGTGCTGGCTTCACGCTCCCGTTTGGCGCAGCTTGGGCTCACCCCTTTCCTGACGGCCCTGCAGGGCGATGGGCATGCCGTGCAGCTCATTTCGGACATTCCCGCCAATCCTGCCGTTTCCGATGTGGCCGCGCTGCTTGCGCGCCTGCGCGAAGCCGCGTTTGCCCCGACCGCCATCCTGGCGATTGGTGGGGGCAGCTGCATCGATTTGGGCAAGGCGGTGGCGGCCCTGTACCACCTGCCGCATACAACCGGCGAGGCGGCCGTTCGCGCAGCACTGGTTCAGCGTGCCTATTTACAGCCGCATATCTGCATCGACCTGCTCGCGATGCCCACCACGGCAGGCACCGGCAGCGAAGTGACCCGCTGGGCCACCGTCTGGGACCCGTCGGAACAGCGCAAGCTCTCGCTCGACCTGCCGCAGGGTTACCCGCGCGCGGCGGTAATCGTGCCGGAGTGGACGCTGGGCATGCCCGCGGCGCTGACCCTCTCCACCGGGCTGGACGCGCTTTCTCACGCGATGGAAGCCTTCTGGGCGGTTGCGCGTAACCCGCTTTCCAGCCAACTGGCGCTGGATGCCGCCACTCTGCTTTCAACCGCGCTGCCCCGCGCACTTGAAGCGCCGGATGATCCGGCTGCCCGGCAGTCGCTCAGTCTGGGCGCGCTGCTTGCCGGGCTTGCGTTCAGCCAGACGCGCACCACCGCCTGCCATAGCATCAGCTATCCGCTTACCCTGCTGCGCGGGGTGCCCCACGGGTTCGCCGTTGCCCTGATACTAGGCTCGGTGCTGCAGCGCAATGCCGCAGCTGTGCCGGATTTGAAACGGCTGACGGCAGTGTTCGCCCCTGCTGGCGGGTTTGAGGCTTGGCTGCATCGGGTTTCGCAGGGCATCCAACCCCTCACCCTGCGCGCTTTCGGCTTTACGAAAGAGGAATTGCCCGCCGTTGCGGCGCTTTCCTTTACCGCCGGACGCATGGATAACAACCCCGTCGCGTTTTCTGAGGCGGATGTGTTGGAGATTTTAAACGAGAATTACTGATTTGCTCCTGTGAAATCATCTTCTTTAAAAACTTTAGGAAACGCGATTAAGCCCTGACCGAATCGGAAAATTTCTACTCACACAGTAACCGCATGCAGGCAAAACAGCGTCGCAACGACCGCGAAAGTCCCCTCTGCGCTTGCCGCAGGGCACACCCCCACCGGAAAAACCTCCCACCATCTTTAGCTTGACGAACCCGCACTCCGTTTGATACAATCAAATCTGTTTGATTTCACGAAGGAGGCGGAACTTCGGATATGGATACGAAATTTATATTTGTCACCGGCGGCGTGGTTTCCTCGCTGGGTAAGGGGATCACAGCCGCGTCGCTTGGGCGGCTGCTCAAAAGCAGAGGCCTGCGGGTCTCCATCCAGAAGTTCGACCCTTACCTGAACGTCGACCCCGGCACGATGAACCCCTACCAGCATGGGGAGGTTTTCGTAACCGACGACGGTGCCGAAACCGACCTGGATTTGGGGCATTACGAGCGCTTTATCGACGAAAGCCTGACCCAGGCAAGCAATGTAACCAGCGGCCGCGTGTACAAAACCGTCATCGACCGCGAGCGGCGCGGCGAATACCTGGGCGCCACCATACAGGTGATCCCGCACATCACCAATGAAATCAAACGCAACATTTTGGCAGTCAGCCGCACCGAAAACGCGCCGGACGTGGTCATTACCGAGATCGGCGGCACCGTGGGCGATATCGAAAGCCTGCCCTTTCTGGAAGCCGTCCGTCAGATGCGCGCCGAGGTAGGCCGCGAAAATTGCCTGTACCTGCATGTAACGCTGGTGCCGTACCTCAACGCCGCGGGCGAGCTGAAAACCAAACCCACCCAGCACAGCGTCAAGGAGCTTAGCAGCATCGGCATCGCGCCGGACATCCTCGTCTGCCGCGCAGACCACGAGCTGCCCTATGAGGTGCGCGCCAAGATCAGCATGTTCTGCAACCTCCCGGTAGAGCACGTGTTCCAAAACCTGAACGCGCGCAGCCTGTACGAGGTGCCCCTGCTGCTGCACGCCGAGGGGCTGGATTATCAGGTGTGCAAGTTGCTGAACCTGCCGGAGCGCGAAGCGGACCTGACCGAGTGGAAAACCATGGTGCAGCGCCAGATGGAGAGCGAAACCAGCGTGACCGTCGCGCTGGTCGGCAAGTACGTGGAGCTTCCGGACGCATATTTAAGCGTGGTGGAGGCGCTGACGCACGGCGGTATCCACCATGGTGTGAAAGTCAAAATCCTCTGGATTCCCGCCGAGGATGTAACCCCGGAAAACGTGGAGGAAAAGCTGGCCGGCGCGGATGGGCTTGTGGTGCCGGGCGGTTTCGGCTCCCGCGGGTTGGAAGGCAAGATGAACGCCATCCAGTACGCCCGGGAGAACGGCCTGCCCTTCCTGGGCCTCTGCCTGGGGATGCAGATGGCGGTAATCGAGTTTGCCCGCCACGTGCTGGAAATGCGCGATGCCCATACCAGCGAGGTGGATCCCCACACCACCTACCCCGTCATTGACCTGATGGCCGATCAGGATTTGAAAAATCTGGGCGGCACAATGCGGCTGGGAAAATACCGCTGCCTGATTGCCCCCGGTACCCGCAGCGAAAAGGCCTACGGTACCAACGACATCTGGGAGCGCCACCGCCACCGCTACGAGTTTAACAACGCCTATCTGGAACGGTTTATGGCGGGCGGTATGGCGATTGCGGGCCGTAATCCGGACCGGAATCTGGTGGAGATTGTCGAAATTCCCGAGCATCCGTTCTTTGTGGGCGTACAGTTCCACCCGGAGCTCAAGAGCCGCCCCAACCGGCCGCACCCGCTGTTTCGTGCCTTTGTGGGCGCGGCGGTGCAGCACCGGGATCAGAAGAAGTAAAGGCTTTATAACCTCCGAGGCTCCTGCGAACTTGCGCAGGAGCTTCGGTTTGTACATTCCCCCACCGTCGCGGAACCGGATCAAGGGACAATAAGCCTTGCGGAGTCTGAGCAATACAGGGAAGCATGCAGCCGGTGGTTACTTCGACGCAGATAAAACGAATCGCATCGAAGCATGTAGCGAGCAGGCAAACGGCGGTGTCGCCTGCGAACCCTGAACGCCCAAATCAACACTTCAGCATCCCCTATCCCACCCCGAAAGGTATAGCAAACGAGCAGCCTGCAGGGCGATGCAGCGAACGGGCAAGCGCTTTGTTATATTCATGAACACATGGAAACGCCCCCGCGAAGCTTCGCGGGGGCGTTGGTGTTACTGGTTTATCGGGAAGCGTACTTACGCGCATGCGGCTGGTTGCGCTCCTCCAGGTTGCGGCGCTGTTGATTAGTACCCATCGGTTCGCCGTGCGTTTCCGGCACAGGGCCGAACCGCCGGGCGGGCGCCTGCTCCGTACGGGGTGCATGCACCGCCGTGCCGCGCATATCCCGGCTCTGTGCCCCACGCGGTGCGGGGCTGCGCCCGGCGGTGCTTGTCATGCCCGGACGCACGGCCTGTGCCAGCGGCGTGCGGCTCGCGCCACCGCGTTGTGCGGGGGCATGGGTCGCCTGTGCGGGTGCAGTCGTCGTGCTGCGGCGGCGCAGATCGGGCGTTTTGCGCTCGGCCACGGCCTCGCCGCGCTGGTTCACGCGGGCGACGCGTTCCGGCCGGGGCTGGCGCGGTTCCTTGACGGTTTCGGTAAACACTTGCATGGGCCAGCGGCTTTCCTCGCGGTGCAGCTTTCTGCCGATTAATTTTTCAATCGCGTAAAGGCTTTTCATCTCGTCGATGCAGCAGAAGCTGATCGCGTCGCCACCCAGTCCGGCACGGCCCGTACGGCCAATGCGATGCACGTAGGCCTCCGGCTCCACCGGCAGATCATAGTTGAACACATGCGAAAGCCCGACCACATCGATGCCTCGCGCGGCGATATCCGTCGCCACCAGCACCTTCAACTCGCCATTTTTGAACAGTCCCATGGCCTGTTGCCGTGCGCTCTGGCTTTTATCCCCATGGATGGCCATGGAGCGCACACCCATGTGCCCCAGCTCGCGTACAACGCGATCCGCGCCGTGCTTGGTGCGGGTAAACACCAGCGCGTTTTCCACCTCAGACTTTTGCAGCAGTTCTGCCAGCAGGAATTTCTTATTGTTCTTGTCCACCATGTAAAGCGTCTGGCGGATAGTATCCACCGTACTGCTGACTGGATCCACCTTCACGGTTTGCGGATCGTGCAGGATGCTCATGGCCAGACTTTCCACCTCGGCGGGCATGGTGGCGGAAAAGAACAGCGTCTGCTTTTGCGCGGGCAGCTGGGCGATCACGCGGCGCACATCATGGATAAAGCCCATATCCAGCATCCGGTCGGCCTCGTCCAGCACAAAGATTTCAATCTGGCTCAGGTTGATGTACCCCTGGCCGATCAGGTCATTCAGCCGCCCCGGTGTCGCGACAATGATTTGCACCCCGCGCCGGAGCTGCTCCACCTGGCCAACCTGGCTTACGCCGCCGAAAATTACACAGCTGCGCAGCGGCAGGTGTTTGCCATATAGCGCAAAGTTTTCCTGAATCTGAATGGCCAGCTCCCGCGTCGGGGTCAGGATCAGCGCGCGCGGCTTGCGGCTGCCGTCCAGTTTTTCCGCGAAAAGGTGTTGCAGAATCGGCAGGGCAAACGCGGCGGTTTTACCGGTTCCGGTCTGGGCGCAGCCCAGCACATCGCGGCCCTCCAGCACCAGCGGAATGGTTTCACGCTGGATGGGGGTCGGCTCGGTGTAGCCCGCCTCCTGCGTCGCTTTCAGTAACGGCGCAATCAGCGGCATGTCTTGAAACGTCATGGTTCCATCCTTTCAAAAAGCACGTTCCGCGCATCGGGCGGGGAACGTATCGGTTCCGTAAGGCGGCCACGGTTCAAGCAGCCGCTCCGTGCGGGGCGTTGGGTGCGAGAGGGGCGCTAACGCCCACCCTCCGATGCCCCACAACCGACGCCTGCGGTATGAAATGCGCACGGAGTTTTCAGTATACCACAACCGCCGGGATAATGCAAAGGGCGGGCCTTCTTTGGCCCGCCCCGCAGCGTTATTCCAGTTCGAAGGCGCCGGTATATAGCTGGTAGTACTTGCCCTTCTGGGCCAACAGCTCCGCGTGGGTGCCGCGCTCGATAATGCGGCCGTGCTCCAGCACCATAATCACATCGGCATTGCGTACGGTGGACAGCCGGTGCGCGATCACAAACACCGTGCGGCCCTGCATCAGCGCGTCCATGCCCTTTTGCACAATGGCTTCGGTGCGGGTGTCGATGGAGCTGGTTGCCTCGTCCAGAATCATCACGGGCGGGTCGGCCACCGCCGCGCGCGCGATGGAGATCAGCTGCCGCTGCCCCTGGCTCAGGCCGGAACCGTCGCCCTCCAGCACGGTGTCGTACCCCTTGGGCAGCAGGCGGATGAAGGTATCGGCGTTGGCGCGCCGCGCCGCGGCGATGCACTCCTCGTCGGTCGCGTCCAGCTTGCCGTAGCGGATATTTTCCATTACGGTGCCTGTAAACAGGTTCACATCCTGTAACACAATGCCCAGGCTGTGGCGCAGATCATCCTTGCGGATTTTCTGAATATTGATGCCGTCATAGCGGATTTTCCCTTCCGCAATGTCGTAAAAGCGGTTGATCAGGTTGGTGATGGTGGTTTTTCCCGCGCCGGTGGACCCAACGAAAGCCACCTTTTGCCCGGGCCGCGCATACAGGTTGATGTCGTTAAGCACCGGCTTGCCTTCTTCATAGGCAAAATCGACATCCTCCAGCACCACATCGCCCATCAGGCGGGTGTAGGTCACGCTGCCGTCGCTGTGGGGGTGTTTCCATGCCCAAAGCCCGGTGCGTTCGGCCGTTTCATGCAGCGTGCCGTCGCTGTCCTGACGCGCGTTCACCAGCGTCACATACCCGTCGTCCGTTTCCGCGGGCTCGTCCATCAGTTGGAAGATGCGCCCCGCGCCGGCCAGCGCCATGATGATGGAGTTAATCTGCTGGCTAACCTGCGTAATCGGCATGGTAAAGCTGCGGCTCAGCTGCAGGAATGCCGCGATGCCGCCCAGCGTGAGGCCGCCCACGCCGCCGATGGCCAGCGCGCCGCCCAATACGGCAATCAGCGCATACTGGAGGTTGCCGAGGTTGCCCATGATGGGCATCAGAATGTTGGCAAAGATGTTGGCGTTGGCGGCGCTGTCGAACAGTTCGTCGTTACGCTGGCCGAATTCGGCGCGTGCCACCTGCTCATGGTTGAACACCTTGACGACCTTCTGGCCGTTGGTCATTTCCTCAATATACCCGTTCAGCGACCCCAGCGCCTTCTGCTGCCTGACGAAGTACTTGGCGCTGTTGCCGCCGATCTTGCCGGCCAGCAGCATCATCAGCACCACGGAGAGCACCACAAACGCCGTCAGGATCAGGTTTGTCAGCAACATCGCCACAAACACGGTCAGCACCGTTACCAGCGAACTGAGCGTCTGCGGGATGCTCTGGCTGATCATCTGGCGCAGCGTATCGGTATCGTTGGTGTAGTGGCTCATCACATCGCCGAAGGAATGGGCATCGAAATAGCGGATGGGCAGGTGCTGCATGTGCGCAAACATCTCGTCGCGGATGTTCTTCAGCGTCTTCTGCGCGACCGCCACCATCAGGAAATTGCTCAGGAAGGACGCCGCCACACCGCCCACGTAGATGGCCGCCATGGTCAATACCGCGTGCAGCAGCCCGTCAAACACCGGGTTAGCCTGTGTAAGCAGCGGGGTAATGTAGCCGTCGATCAGCGTTTGCAGGAACTTGGCGCCAATCACGCCCGTTACGGAACTGATCAGGATACAGACCAGCACCACCAGCAGGCGCGCGTGAAAGGGCTTCAGGTAACTGAGGAGGCGCTTGATAACCCCTTTGTCCGGCTTGACCATGCCGCGCATGCCCATGCCCTGGGGGTGTCCGCCCCGCATTGGCGCTCCGCGCATCATTCGCGCTCGCCTCCCTTCGTCTGGGATTCATACACTTCCCGGTAAATTTCGCTGGTTTCCAGCAGCTGCGCATGGGTGCCGAAATCCGCCACCCGGCCGCCGCTGAGCACCAGAATCTGATCCGCGTCCTGCACGGAGGCGACGCGCTGCGCGATAATCAGCTTGGTCACATGCGGCAGTTCCTCCCGGAAGGCTTTACGGATCTGTGCGTCGGTTGCGGTATCCACCGCGCTGGTCGAATCGTCCAGGATCAGGATTTTCGGCTTTTTCAGCAGCGCGCGGGCGATGCAGAGCCGCTGCTTCTGCCCACCGGATACGTTGGCGCCGCCCTGCTCGATCAGGGTCTGATACCCGTCGGGGAACTGGCGGATAAACCCGTCCGCCTGCGCGAGCACGCAGGCATGCTCCAGCTCCGCATCGGTGGCCTGCTCGTTGCCCCAGCGCAGGTTTTCGGCAATGGTGCCGGTAAACAGCTCGTTTTTCTGCAAAACCATGGCTACCGCGTCCCGCAGGGCTTGCAGGTCATATTGGCGCACATCCACGCCGCCTACCTGCACGCTGCCCAGCGTTGCGTCGTATAGCCGCGGGATCAGCTGCATCAGCGTGGATTTTCCGCTGCCTGTTTCCCCCAGCACGCCGACCACCGACCCGGAGGGGATGGTCAGATTAATATCCTGCAGGCACAGATGGTCGGGGTCGCCCGTATAGCTGAACCCCACATGGTCGAACCGTAGCGAACCGTCCCTGACCGTCATGACCGGTTCGGCCGGGTCGGCAATATCAGTCTGCTCCTCCAGCACCGCGACGATGCGCTCGGCACTCGCGCGGGAAATGGTAATCATCACAAACACCATGGAAAGCATCATCAGGCTCATCAAAATTTGCGAAGCGTAGCTGATGAGGCTCATCAGCTGTCCCGTGGTCATCGTCGAGCCGACGATCAGCTTGGCGCCCAGCCAGCTGAGCAGCAGGATGGTGGCGTACATGGCCGCCTGCATCAGCGGCATGGAAAGCGACACCAGCCGCTCCGCAAGGCTGAAATCCTTGTAGATGCTCTGCGACACGGCGCCGAACTTCTGCACTTCATGCTCCTCACGCACATAGCTCTTTACCACGCGGATGCCGCGCAGGTTTTCCTGCACAACCTTATTCAGCCGATCGTAGGTTTTAAACACCCGCCGGAATACCGGGTGCGCGTTGCGGATAATCAGGAACATGCCCAACGCCAGCACAGGCACCGTACCCAGAAACACCAGCGACAGCTCCCCGTTTACGCGAAACGCCATCAGCAAAGAAAACAGCACCATCAGCGGCGCGCGCACCGCAATGCGAATAATCATCTGAAAGGCGTTCTGCACGTTGGTCACGTCGGTCGTCATGCGCGTAACAAGGCTTGCCGTGGAGAACTTATCGATGTTGCCGAAGGAAAACCGCTGCACGTTTGCGAAGATATCCTCCCGCAGGTTGTGCGCGAAGCCCGCCGATGCGATGGCCGCGTTTTTACCGGACAGCGCGCCAAACAGCAGCGAGAACGCGCAGCTGAACACCAGCGCCAGCCCGTAGTACAGGATGCTGCTCATGCTGCCTGCTGTAATACCCTGATCGATCAGGCTGGCCATCAGAAGCGGGATCACCACGTCGATCACCACTTCCAGGCTCACATAGAAGGGTGTCAGAATTGTCTGTTTGCGATAGTTGCGAATGGATTGCGCCAATCGTTTAATCATGCCTTCTCCTCCCCCAGGCGTACACGGTCGGTCGCCTGCCTGGCGGCCAGATCGCGGTTGAGGTTCTGTTCAAATTTCGCGGTCACCCGAAAAAAAGCATCCAGCTCCTCCTCGGTTACCCCTTCGATGATCACGGCCTGCGCGCGCGCCATCTCCCGTTTGAAACGGTCGTTAAACGCGATGGCTTCCGGGGTCAGGACCAGCTTTTTAAGCCGCGCGTCGTACGGCACGGGCTCGCGGCGGATCAGCCCGTTGCGCTCCATGGTTTGCAGCATCGCGCTGGCTGTTGAGCGGCGGATCTGAAACTCCTGCTCCAGATCGCGCTGAAAGACATCTGTGCCCGCGTGGCAGCAGATGTAGCCGATGGTGCGCCCCTGCATGGGGGTCAGTTGCCGCCGCAGCGGCAGACCGGCCTCCGACAGCCGCCGCATGAGGTTGAGCAGTTTGCGCACCACAAAGGTTACTTCCCGTGCGTGATCCGTATCCGTGTATCCCATATCCGCCTCCGTGATTGTTAGGGTGCTAACAGTATAAAAAGCGGGAGCCTGTCTGTCAAGCTCCCGCAGGATTGTTCACAACTCGTTCACGTTTGGCTTGCCGTTACGTCTGCGCGCCCTCCATCAGCCGATCGACCAGCTCAATGGCGCGGGACAGGCGCTGCGTATAATCCCCGTCCACCACCACAAGCTTGCCGCCAAAGCCGTGGTATTTATACATGTTCAGCAACCGCTCGTTCAGGTCCATGCGGCGCTGCTGATCGCCGTTAAGGCGCTGGCCGTCCGCCACCCAGCGCACATCCGGCTGGAGGAACAGCATCAGGTCGTAGCGCGTATGGTCGATATAGGCCTCCACCAGCGGGTTGCGGCGGCCCAGGTACAGCTCGCTGAAGTAATCGGTATACGTTGCGTCGGTGTCAAAAAAGCAAACCTTGTTGGCGGAGCGCAGCGCCTGATAATCCTGCTCGTACTGCAAATGTGCAATCCGGCCGAAATCCATGTCGGTAAAGATCGTCTCGTCGTTACCCAGATAGTCGCGGGCGTAATACCGCCCCACTTCCTCCGACCAGGAGGTGTTGTACAACTTGGCAAGGCACTTGGTCAGCGTGGTTTTACCGCAGCTTTCGGTGCCCGCAATCAGCACTTTCTTGGCAAAGAAGGGGCGCGCCGAACCGAGGATATAGTGCCAGTTGCCCAGAATATCGTTGCGGATGGCCGTGGCGGAAATGGGGTAGCGCGTGCGCGCGGGGTCGAACAGCTCCACCACGCTCTGGGGAAAGTAGGATTCCAGCATGGTCTGATCCTCACTGTCCCCCACAAAAAACGCGTCGATGGTTTCCGGCACCACCTGGCGCAGGCGCTCGCTCCACAGCGCCCAACCATCCGGGTCGGCGGGCAGGTCGCTTTCGTCCAGCACGCGCACCACGATATGCTCCATATCCTGCACCTGCTGGGAAATCCATTGTTTGCGCAACTGGTAGGTGATGGTGGGCAGGCCCGCGCTTTCGCAAATCTCACGTGTGGTCGCGGCATTGTCGCTGATGACCACCACCAGCTTTTCACATTTGGTGGAGGCCTCGATCATCTGGTACAGGTGGCCCCTGTGCGGCGGGCAGAAGCGCCCAAAATAGACGCCCAGCTTGTACATGGGTTTACTCCTCCTCGGTTTGGATGCAACCCCAGTATAGCCGCTTTCCGGTTCACGCACAAGCCCAAACTGTGCGATGTTCCCCGTTGATACAGAAAGGCAGGCTGTACCGCAAGGGGTACGGCCCGCCGAAAAGGGTTGCGGAGTATTTGAACACTGTTTTCAGCCGAAGCGGGCATCCTCATGCCGGACAGCCGCCTGTATGGGATGCCGGTTCAGGCACGGCAGTCCGAAACGATGGGCGCGCCGTCTGCCCGATCCCGCGGGCTTACCCGGCAAGTCGGTCTGGGTTGGCTTTCACCCAAACCCCACCGCACCTGTCATAGCCCCAGCCGCAATGGCTTCCATGCTTTCGCTGCGCGCGGCTCAGCGATTTTCCTTGACAATGGCTTCCCACAGGCCGTTCAAGTAGGCGATACCCAGCGCGCGGTCGAAAAGGCCGTAACCGGGGCGACCCTTCTCATCCCAGATCATGCGGCCGTGATCCGGCCGGATGTAGGTATCCGGGCAGGTGTCGTACACCGCCTTCATGACGGCGTACATATCCAGATCGCCATCGGAGGAAAGGTGGCTGGCCTCGCGGAAGTGGCGGTAGCCCAGGTGCTTGACGTTGCGCGCGTGTACGCACCCGATGCGGCCCATCTGCCCAAAGTGGCGGATGGCGGCAGGCACGTCGTTTTCCGGATTGCTGCCCAGCGAACCGGTGCACAGGCACAGCGCGTTGCGGGGCGAATCGTGCAGGGCCACAATCTGGTCGAACTGCGCCTGCGTATGCGCGATGCGCGGCAGCCCGAAAATCGGCCACGCCGGATCGTCCGGATGGACAGCCATGGTCACGCCCACTTCTTCGCAGGTAGGGATGATGCCGTCCAGAAAGTACTTATAGTTGGCGCGCAGGTCATCCTCCGTAACGGATGCGTAGCGCTTGAGGGTAGTCTCCAGCTCCGCCAGCCGCGCAGGCTCCCAGCCCGGCAGGGTGAAGCCGTTGCTCCCGCTGGCGGTACGGCGCACGATTTCCAGCGGCGTCATGCCCAGCAAATCTTTTTCGTCAAAATACAGGCTGTTGCTGTGATCCTCGGGGATTTCCCGGGCCAGATCGGTGCGCAGCCAGTCAAACACCGGCATAAAGTTGTAGACGATTACCTTCACGCCGTATTTAGCCAGATTGCGGATGCTCTGGCAATAGTTTGCGATGTAGCGGTCGCGCGTAGGCAGCCCCATCTTAATGTCTTCGTGCACGTTCACGCTTTCGATTACTTCGCACTCGAGCCCTGCGGCATGGATTTCCTCCACGTACGCGCGGATTTCATCCTCCTGCCAAACTTCGCCCGCAGCTTTTGTATCCAGCACACCCATCACGCCCGAACAGCCGGGAATCTGCCGGATCTGTTTCAACGTAATCGCATCGCTCTTGGAGCCATACCAGCGGAATGTCATTTTCATGGAAAACGCTCCCTTCCCAAACACCGTGGCCGCCCTGTGCAGCGCGGCAGTTCTGTTGCAGTTGCCTCATGATACCATGGGGCGATTCGCCGCGTCAACTGGTATACTAGGATTTATTAACCCTCCTGTAGCACCGCCGCACGCCTTGTGCCGTGCAGGCATCCCTGTTATAATGGCCCTGCAGGACAATCGCCTCAGGGAGGGCTTATGAACGTAAAGCAGAGTATTCTGGCCGCGCTGGAACAGAACCGGGGCACTGCGTTATCCGGGCAGGCGTTGGCAGAACAACTGGGCGTGAGCCGCAACGCCGTGTGGAAAGCCATCCACGCCCTGCAGGCCGAAGGGTACGCGGTGCTGGCTACCCCCAACCGCGGCTACCGCCTGGCGGATGATTGCGACCGGCTCTCCGCCGCCGGGTTTGCCGCCGAAATGCACGCCCCCGTACCGGTTTACGCGTTCGACACGCTGGATTCCACCAACAGCGAGGCGCGGCGGCGCGTTGCCGCGGGTGAGCCCGCGCCGTTCGTGATCGTGGCGGAAGGGCAAACCGAAGGCCGGGGCCGCCGCGGTCACAGTTTTTTTTCGCCGCAGGGAGCAGGGCTTTACATGACGGTAGCCCTTTCCGCCGGGCTTGCGGTGGAGGAGGCGCTGGGCGTGACCGCCTATGCGGCCGTATGTGTAACCGACGCGCTGCTTCGCCTGACAGGCCGGGATGCGCGCATCAAATGGGTGAATGATCTGTATTGGGATGGCCGCAAGGTGTGCGGCATCCTGACCGAAGCCGTAACCGATCTGGAAGGCGGCACTGTCGATACGCTGCTGGTGGGGATTGGCCTGAACCTGCGGCCTGCCGAACCGCCAGCCGCCTGGCGCGAGGTGATCGGCAGCCTGCGCTGCGAAACCCCCATTAAAAACACGCTGGGCGCGGCCATCGCCGACGCGCTGCTCCAGTATTCTCCGGCGGATACCGCCTACCTGACCCGTTACCGCGAGCGTTCGCTCACGCTGCAACGGCGGGTACGCTGCACCGTCGGCGGGCAATCCCTGACCGGCATGGCCGAGGCTATCGACGCGCACGGCGCGCTGTGCGTGCGCACCGACGGCGGACAGCTGCTTACCCTGCGCGGCGGCGAGGTGGAACTGTTACCCGAAGCCAATCAGCCTGAGCCCTGATCTCCATCCGTACAGTCACGCAAAATGAAACCGAATGCTTACCCCGCGTTGCCGCGATTGCATGCCAACCGGTACCATCCATGCCTGCCTAATCCGGCGGGCTTTTTTGCTCCGTCCAAACCGCCGCCTGTTCTTTACACAAAGCGTGCATTCGAAAGCCGCATCAGCCAGATTTATAGCCATAAAGGAAAAGCCGCAAATATCCCCTCGTTGCCCATGTCGCAAAACAACCGGCCAACAGCCACTCCCGCTAAAACAGCGGGTTTTATCATATCCCCCAGACCGCCGCCTATTCCGTAAGGCCAAGGCGACGCAACCGCGCCCGGATGGCATACGCCGAGCGGCCGTGTGCGATGCACAGCGCGCCGATGCCGACCTCCCGTTCAAACGCGTCGCGCAGCCGTTCATCTTCATCGGTGGACCATGGTTTGCCGGCATGGCTGTGCTCCGGGCGTTCGCCCGTTCCCTGCGGCCGGTACGGGACGCCATCGTGAGCGCCAAGCGCGGCCAGCAGCGCATCGCCATAGCGGTCGCGCCGCGCAGCGCCCATGCCGGGGATGTCCAGCAGCTCTTCCCACGTATGGGGGCGGCGGGCTACCAGCGCGTGCAGCGTTGCGTCGGTCAGGATCACGTAGGCGGGCACGTGCCGTTCAGTCGCCAGCCGCAAGCGCACTGCCCGTAGCGTCTGGTACAGGGGCGATTCTTCCGCCGCATGGCCCCGGCGTGCCGAAGGGCGTTCCTCCTCCGGTTGCGGCTCCCGCGCCTCCTCGAAGGGTTCCCCCAGACAGACCGAGCAGTTATCGCACCGGTCGGCCGCCTTCTCGCCAAAGTATTGCAGCAGGAATTGCCGCAGGCAGCGCCGGGAGGTGCTGTATGCCGTCATCAGCCGCAAACGTTCCAGCTCGCGGCGGCGTAACTCCTCCTGCTCGTCGGTCGTCAGGTCCGGGTTCGGCTCGGCATGCTCCACCATCCAACGCGCGGTCATCACATCCTGCCCGCCGTATAAAAGCACACACTCGGCGGGGCTGCCGTCGCGCCCGGCACGGCCTGCCTCCTGATAGTAACTTTCCAGACACTTGGGCATGTTGTAATGCACCACATAGCTCACATTGCTTTTATCAATGCCCATCCCAAACGCGTTGGTGGCGACAATCACGGTGGCGCGGTCATACTGGAAGGCATCCTGATTGCGGGCGCGCTCCTCGTCCGGCAAACCGGCGTGATAGCGTGTCGCCTCCACGCCTTCCGCCTGCAGGCGCTGGCAAACCTCCTCCACCGTTTTGCGGGTGGCGCAGTAAACAATGCCGCATTCCCCGGCATGGCCCCGCACAATTTCCATCAGCGCGGTAAATTTATCCTGCGGCTTCCGGTTGCGAAACCGCAGGTTGGGGCGATCAAACCCCGTTACGCGGATCAGCGGCTCCCGCAGGCGCAGGAGTCGCTCAATGTCCGCCTTCACCTGCGGCGTGGCGGTTGCCGTAAAGGCACCCACCGGCGGGCGCGTCGGCAGGCGGTCGATAAACTCCGCAATTTTCAGGTAACTGGGGCGGAAATCCTGCCCCCAGTGGGATACGCAATGCGCCTCGTCCACCGCGACCAGCGAAAGCCGCGCCGCACGGGCGTACGTGACAAACTCCGGCATTTCCAGCCGTTCCGGCGCGACATACACAATACGGTACGCGCCCAGCGCCGCGCGCCGCAATGCTTCGCGCTGCTGCCCGGGGGTCAGCGAGCTGTTCAGGTAAGCGGCGGGCACGCCCGCGGCCTTCAGCGCGGCCACCTGATCCTTCATCAGCGAGATCAGCGGCGAAACCACCAGCGCCACGCCGGAGCGCAACAGCGCGGGCACCTGATAACAGACCGACTTGCCCGCGCCGGTGGGCATCACGCCCAGCGCGTCACGCCCAGCCGAAAGCGCGTCGATCAGCTCCTCCTGCCCCTCGCGGAAGGCGTCATACCCAAAGCAGGTTTTAAGCACCGTAAACTTCGTCTGCCCCGGAGGTTCCTGCCGCAAGGTCATACGTCGGCATCCTCCGCCAAGAGCGCCTTCACGCGCAACCCGGCGGCATAAACGGCGTTCTTCCGTTCCCCTTCGGCTTGCAGCGCCTCCATGCTTTGGCGGAGCGTAAGCCCGCGCGCCACGCCGTCAAACAGCCGCGCCTCCAGCGATAGCGGGCTGGGCGGCGCGGGCGCCTCCGGCACATCATGCCACTCCAGCACAAGGCAGTATTCCCCGCGCTCCGCCTTGGGGTTCGCCCGCAGGTCGTCCAGCACCGCGTCCACCCCGCCGCGCACGGTACGCTCAAATTTCTTGGTTAAATCGCAGCTGGCGCTCACGAGGGTCTGCGGTAGCACATCGCGCACACATTCCAGCAGATCGACCACCCGGTGGGGCGATTCGTGCACCACAGCCAGCTTGCTTTGCCGCGCCATGGCAAGCAGCTTTTCGCGCAGCTCGCCCCGGGCGCGGGGTAAAAATCCGTAGAACGTAAACTCCTCTACCGTAAAACCGCTCACGCTCAGCGCGGCGGCCATCGCGGTCGGGCCTGCCACCGCCAGCACGGGGATGCCGCAACGGATCGCCTCCGCCGCAAGCAGGCTGCCGGGATCGCTGATGCAGGGCGTGCCCGCGTCCGTCGTCAGGGCCACGTCGATCTGCTCGTCCAGCATCCGCCGCACAATCTGCTCCGCCTTGCCGCGCTCGTTGTGCTCATGGCAGCTGGTCAGCGGGGTGTGGATATCAAACGCGGCCAGCAGCTTTTGCGTAACCCGCGTATCCTCCGCCGCGATCAGCCGCACCGCGCGCAACGTTTCCACCGCGCGGGGGGAGCATTCCTGCAGATTGCCGATGGGCGTGGCGACCACGTAAAGCGTAGGCATGGGGATCCACCTCCTGCATTGCAAACGGTTCCCTCGCCCTGCCGACCGGGAACCCCTGCCCCACAGCATAGGCGTTCGCCCCGCGGCTGTCAAGCGCGGGGCGAATCAGGTTTCGTGGTTGAAGCCAGCGATTATGCCTGCGCCCGGCGTTCAAACACCCGCAGTTTAGCGCTGCGTGCGCGGGGGTTGGCTTCCAGCTCCTCCGCGCCGGGGGGAATGGCGCCGCCGCCCAGCACGCGGCCCAGCGGCGTTTTGCCGCAGGTACAGATGGGGGCTTTGGGCGGGCAGGTGCACGGGTATTGCAGGCTGCGGAAGGTGTTTTTCACCACCCGATCCTCCAGGGAGTGGAAGGTAATCACCAGAAGCCTGCCGCCCGGGGCCAGCAGGTTCGCAAGGTCGCGCAGCGCGGCTTCCAGCGGGTCCAGTTCGTCATTCAGGGCGATGCGCACCGCCTGAAAGGTGCGGCGGGCGGGGTGCCCCTCATCCTTGCGGCGCACGGCTTTAGGGATGGCCGCATCCACCACGGCCACCAAATCCAGCGTGGTCAGGATGGGCTTTTCCCGCCGTTTCTCGTCCAACAGGGTGGCAATGCGCGCCGCCCATTTTTCCTCGCCGTACTCGCTCAGCACCCGGCGGAACTCCGCCACGCTCACCTGCGCCAGGTATTCGGCGGCGGTGCGCCCGTGCGAGGGGTCCATGCGCATGTCCAGCGGCGCATCCTCATGGTAGCTGAAGCCGCGCTCCGCGGTATCCAGCTGGTGGCTGCTGACCCCCAAATCCAGCAGCGCGCCGTCCAAAGGGGGCGCGCCCGCTTCGGCCAGCAGCGCCCCGGCATCGTGAAAATTACCGTGCAGCGCATGAAAGCCCGGATACGCCTTGAGCCGCTCCGTCGCGGCAGCGATGGCCGCCGGGTCGCGGTCGATGCCGTAAAGCGTCGCCTGCCCGTCGGCTGCGCGCAGGATGCCCTCGCTGTGGCCGCCGCCGCCGAGCGTACCGTCCAGGTACACCCCGCCCGGATGCGGCGCCAGCCAGGCCATGACCTCGGCAAAGAGCACGGGCACATGGTGAAAGGATTGTGCCATAGGCTATCGGCAGCGAGTCAACCCGGGCCGGTTCCCGGGTATGCTCGCCCTTCCTTTCCGCAGGCTTGCGCCGCGTCGTTCGGTTCGGGGCTGGTTACGCGTCGGCGCGCAGGCTTTCCAAACGCTGGGCCAGCGCCTCCAGCATGGTGCGGTTGGTGGCGAGCTTTTCGCGCTCCTGTTCCACCAGCGCTGCGGGCGCTTTGCCGGTAAAGCCGGGGTTCTGCAGCCGGGCTTCGGTGCGCTCAATCTCCGAGGCCAGCGCCGCGTGCTCCTTGCCCAGACGCGCAATTTCCTTTTCCAAATCCACCAGCTCGCCCAGCGGAATGCGAATTTCCGCGGGCGCGCACACGGCGGAAACGGTCTTGGCCGCGCTCGTGTCCCCTTTATGGCCCACGGTCACGCTGCTGGCGCCGGCCAACCGTTGCAGGTACGGCTCGGCGAGGGCGATGGTGTCCTCCCAGCCCGCTTCGGGCAACAACGTCACATGCGTGCGCTTGCCGGGGGCCACCTTCATCTCCGCGCGCAGGTTGCGAATCACGCGGATGATCTCCATCAGACCCTCCATACGGCGCTCGTCGGCCTCAAAGGCATAGGCGGGTTCCACTTCCGGCCACCGCGCGAGGATGAGCATCCCCTGTGCGGCGGGCAGGTGCTGGTACACCTCCTCGGTCAGGTAGGGCATGAACGGATGCAGGAGCTTGAGCAGGCTTTCCAGCACCAGCGCGAGCACCGCGCGCACGTTGCGCTTCTGCGCCTCGTCCTCACCGGTCAGGCGGCCTTTGCTCAGCTCAATGTACCAGTCGCAGAACTCGCTCCATGTAAACTCGTAGATGCGGTTGGCGGACAGGCCGAAATCGCCGTCCTCCATATGGGCGCTCACTTCCGCGATGGTTTTCTGCAACCGGGAGAGGATCCACCGGTCAGGCAGGGTCAGCGCGTCGGGGTCGATAGTTTCGCGCTGTTCCAGATTCATCAGCACGAAGCGGCTGGCGTTCCACACCTTGTTGGCAAAGTTGCGGGCCGCCTCCACCTTTTCGGTGGAATACCGGGTGTCGTTGCCGGGGCTGATGCCCATCGCCAGCGAGAAGCGTAGCGCGTCCGCGCCGTACTGGTCGATCACTTCCAGCGGGTCCACGCCGTTGCCAAGGCTCTTGGACATTTTGCGCCCCTGCGCATCGCGCACCAGGCCGTGGATCAGCACCGTATCAAACGGAGTCTGCCCCATCTGCTCGATGCCGCTGAAAATCATGCGCGCCACCCAGAAGAAAATGATGTCGTAGCCCGTCACCAGCATATTGGTGGGGTAGAAATAGCGCAAATCCTCCGTTTGCTCCGGCCAGCCCAATGTGCTGAACGGCCACAGCGCCGAAGAAAACCACGTGTCCAGCACATCCTCGTCCTGCACAAGGCGGGTGCTGCCACACTTGGGGCAGCGATCCGGCGCTTCGGGTTCCACCATCATTTCGCCGCATTCCTGACAGTACCACGCGGGGATGCGGTGCCCCCACCACAAATGGCGGCTGATGCACCAGTCGCGGATATTCTCCATCCAGTTGAAATAGATTTTGGAGAAACGCTCCGGCAGGAATCGGGTCTGGCCGTTGCGCACCACTTCGATGGCGGGTTTGGCCAGCGGTTCCATTTTCACAAACCACTGCAGGCTGGTCACGGGGTCCACGGTGGTGTGACAGCGGTAGCAGGTGCCCACGTTGTGGGTATAATCCTCGGTTTTCACCAGATAGCCCTGCTTTTCCAGCTCCTGCACCACGGCTTTGCGGCACTCCGTTTCCGGCATGCCCTGATAGACGCCGGCCAGCTCGTTCATGGTGCCGTCGTCATTGGTCACGCGGAGGATTTCCAGCTGGTGGCGCTGCGCCACCTCAAAATCGTTGGGGTCGTGCGCCGGGGTGATCTTCACCGCGCCGGTGCCAAAGGTCATATCCACATAGGTATCCGCCACCACGGGGATCAGCCTGCCCACCAGCGGAAGCACCACCTGCTTGCCCACCAGAGCGGTGTAGCGCGCATCGTCGGGGTGCACGGCCACGGCAGTATCGCCCAGCATGGTTTCGGGGCGCGTGGTCGCTACCACCACGCCCGGCCCGCCGTCGGCAGCCGGGTAACGGATGTGCCACAGGTGGCTGTGCTGCTCCTCATACTCCACCTCGGCGTCGGACAGGGCCGTGCGGCACACAGGGCACCAGTTGATAATGCGATCGCCGCGATAGATCAAGCCCTTGCGGTAGAGGTTCACAAACACCTCGCGCACGGCGCGGTTGCAGCCTTCATCCATTGTAAAGCGCTCGCGCGTCCAGTCGCAGCTGGCGCCCAGACGGCGCTGCTGCCGGTTGATGCGCCCGCCGTACTCGGCCTTCCATTTCCAGGCGCGCTCCAGAAACGCGTCGCGGCCGATGGCTTCTTTGCTGAGCCCTTCCTTTTTCAGCTGCTCCACGATTTTCACTTCGGTGGCGATGGACGCGTGGTCGGTTCCGGGCAGCCAAAGGGTCGGGTCGCCCTTCATGCGGTGGTACCGGATGGGCGCGTCCTGCAGGAGGCAATCCATCGCGTGCCCCATGTGCAGCTGCCCGGTAATGTTGGGCGGCGGCATCACGATGGTATAGGGCTTTTTCCCTTCCACGCGGCGCGCTATAAACGCGCCGGACTCCTCCCACATGCGGTAGAGCTTATCTTCAATTTCCTGGGGGTTGTACACCTTGTCCATATCCAGCGTCGGTTTGGTTTCACTCATCGGGTTTACGCTCCTTTAACATGGGCCTGCACAGGCCTACGGAATCAGCAAACTGAGAACCGCGCCCGCCACCGCGAGCACCAACCCGGCGACCTTCAGGGGCACGACAGCCCGATCGCCTCCTTTGGGATCGATGCGGGGCGCCAGTTTCGGCGCGCCGTAGGTCAGCAGCGCCCCCACCAGCAGCAGCAGCAACCCCGGCACATTCACGCGGGAAATCACACCCTCCCAGTACGACATACCCATCCCTCCAAAATGCAAAAAGCCACCTCGTCCGAAGGACGGAGCGGCTCCGTGGTACCACCTTGCTGCGCGACGGCTCAACGCCGCCGCCTCGAATGCGCTGTAACGGGCGCTGCCGACAGCGCTAAACGCACGGGCAAACCCCGCGCACCTCACGCTGCGCCTTCCCGGGCGACTTTCCGCACCGCCGCATTCCAAACGATCTTCCAGCCAGCGGATCGTTCTCTCTGCAGGGCGAGGGTGCGTACTCCTCCCGTTCTTCAGGCGGAAGTTCGCCGGGGCCGCTTGCGCGGCCCCGGGAATGGGAAAACTTACGCGTTTTCCTTTTTGTTTTCGGTCATATCAACGACCTGTTTGCCGTTGTAATAACCGCAATGCTTGCACACACGATGGGACAGCTTCTTCTGGTGGCACTGCGGGCATTCCACGATGCCGGGCAGGGTCAGCTTCCAGTTGGCGCGACGGCTGCGGCCGCGAGCACGCGAAATTTTTCCTTTCGGAAGAGCCATGGTCTACACCTCCTCATCCTTTGTCAGCAAGCGCTGCAATGCTTCAAAAGGACGCTGTGTCGGCGATTCCTCTTCGCACGAGCTCTTGAAAATGGTCTGTACGCCCGCCGGATGTTCCGCCCCGTTTCCGCAGCCCCCTTCGCAAAGGAAGCGCATGGGCAGGTTGAGCATCAGCAGCGTCAGCGCGAGTTGGTCGAGGGGCGCCTTGCTCCCCTCATAACGGAAAGCCTCGTCTTCGATCTCATTGGCGTCCTTGCGGTAGCGTTCGTCGAATGCGATGCGCAAGGGGGCGTCCACTGCGTTCAGGCACAAGGCGCATGCGGCGTGGGCTGTGGTCGTCAGCCATCCTGCCAGCTGGACAACGCCGTCCAGCGCGCTGTAAGTGCCTTGCAACGCGACCGTGTCAAAGGTAACCGTTTCTCCGACCACATCCTGCGGCGGAACCGTAACCTCGACCGCAAACGGAAACTCCGTTCCCGGCGTCAGCAGGGCTTTGGAAACATCCAACTCCATAGGTTCCTCCTCAAACGTGACCAAGTTGTATTATAAGGCGCTTTTACCCGCTTGTCAAATGGAATTTTACGGGCGGGGGTCAGTCCGTGATGGGTTTGCCCTCCACAATCGCCAGCGTATCGCGGGCGATCACCAGCTCTTCGTTGGTGGGGATCACGCAAACCTTCACCCGGCTGTCGTCGGTGGAGATCACAGCCTCCTCGCGGGTTTTGTTCTTTTCCAGGTCGAGCTTCGTACCCAGATAGTCAAACCCTTCCATGACCATGGCGCGCAGGTTGGTGTTGTTTTCGCCGATGCCGGCGGTAAACACGATCGCGTCCACGCCGTTCATCTCGGCGGCATACGCGCCGATGTACTTGCGGATGCCCCACACCAGCATATCCCGCGCGATGATGGCCTGCTCGTTGCCTGCGTCGGCCGCGGCATCGATATCGCGCATGTCGCTGGAAATGCCGCTGACGCCCAGAAGGCCGCTCTTTTTATTGAGCAGGGAAAGCACTTCGTCCACATTCATGTGCTCGTTGTTGGCAATGTACTGCACCACCGCGGGGTCGAGGCTGCCGGAGCGGGTGCCCATCAGCACGCCTTCCAGTGGCGTAATGCCCATGCTGGTATCCAGGCACTTGCCGTTCAGCACCGCGGCAAGGCTGGAGCCGTTGCCCAGATGGCAGGTAATCACGCGGCTGTGCGCGCGATCCATCCCCAAAAACTCGCACACGCGCTTGCTGACGTAGCGGTGACTGGTGCCGTGGAAGCCGTAGCGGCGCACATGCAGCTTTTTGTAGTACTCCATCGGCACGCCGTACAGGTAGGATTTTTTCGGCATCGTCTGGTGGAAGGCCGTATCGAACACCGCCACGTTGGGGGTGGTGGGCATTACCTTTTCGCAGGCCTCAATGCCCATCAGGTTGGCGGGGTTGTGCAGCGGGCCCAGCGGGATGTTGTCGCGGATGGCGTCCTTGACATCCTGATTGATGCGCACGCTGGCGGTAAACCGCTCGCCGCCGTGCAGCACGCGGTGGCCCACCGCGCCGATTTCATCCATGCTGCGCACCGCACCCTTGACCGGGTCGGTCAGAGCCTTGAGCATCCACTGGATGCCATCGGTATGCGTCTGCATGGGAGCTACGGCGTCAAACACCTGATCGCCGACCTTCTGGCAGATGTGGCTGCCCTCGATGCCGATGCGCTCCACCAGCCCCTTGGCCAGCAGTTTTTCGCCGTTCATGTCAATCAGCTGATACTTCAGCGACGAGGAACCCGCGTTGAGAATTAAAACTTTCATTTCGTAGATAACTCCTTACCCTTGCGCTTTGACAGCGGTGATGGCGACGACGCTCACAATGTCCTCCACGGAGCAGCCGCGGCTCAGGTCGTTAACCGGCTTGGCCAGACCCTGCACAATGGGGCCCACGGCCGTGGCGCCCGCAAAGCGCTGCACCAGCTTGTAGCCGATGTTGCCCGCCTGCAGGTCGGGGAAGATCAGCACATTGGCATGCCCGGCCACGGTGCTGCCCGGCGCCTTGAGTGCGCCGACGCTTTCCACCAGCGCCGCATCGGCCTGCAACTCGCCGTCGCACTGGAGGTCGGGGGCCAGCTCATGCACCTTGGCGGTAGCCTGCTGCACTTTGGTTACGTTGTCGTGCTTGGCGCTGCCCTTGGTGGAGAAGGAGAGCATGGCAACCTTCGGCTCCAGCCCCGTGAGCTGTTTGCCGGTCTGGGCGCTGGCAATGGCAATGGCCGCCAGCTCGTCCGCCGTGGGGTCGGGGATCACGGCGCAATCGCCGAAAATCAGCACGCCGTTATCGCCGTATTGATGATCCGGCACTTCCATGATAAACGCGCCGCTGACCACCGAGATGCCCGGGGCGGTCTTGATGATCTGCAATGCCGGGCGCAGCACATTGCCCGTGGAGTTGATGGCGCCGGCCACCATGCCGTCCGCATCGCCGGTTTTCACCATCACCGCGCCGTAGTACAGCGGATCGCCCGTCACCAGCGCGTGCGCCTGCTCGGGAGTCATCCCCTTGGCCTTGCGCAGATCAAAAAGAAGGTTGGCGTACGCCTCGGCCTTCTCGCTGGTTTTGGGGTTGATCTGGGCAACGCCGGAAAGGTCGGTATGGGTCTGCGCAGCCACAGAGGCGATCTCCGCAGGGTCGCCCAGCAGGGTTACGCGGGCGAGGCCCTGCGCGGCAATCTGCGCGGCGGCTTGTACGGTGCGGGGCTCGGAGCCCTCCGCCAGAACGATATGTTTTACGTTCTGCCGGGCCTTCGCCTTAATCTTGTCAATCACGGACATGGCGGTTTCCTCCCTTATGTGATAGAATACAAATGAAGCCCATTTGTATACAACCGTAATATTATACACCTATCCCCAAGGAATTGGAAGGGATTCACGAAAAAACGCGGGCGGAAAAACGGAAAGCGTACCGCCGTCCGCCCGGGAGGGAACCCATGCGTCCAACCGTCGGGATCGTGTGCGAATACGACCCTTTCCACCGGGGGCACGCACGCCAGTTTGCGCTGGTACGCGAGGCGCTGCCGGAGGCGCGCATCGTCTGCGCCATGAGCGGCTGCTTTACCCAGCGCGGCATGCCCGCGCTGTTTGCGCCCGCGTTCCGGGCACAGGCCGCGCTGCGGGCGGGCGCATCGCTGGTGCTGGAACTGCCCTGCGCCTTTGCAGTGCGCGAGGCGGAAAATTTCGCGCTGGGCGCGGTCGGACTCCTCGATTCGCTTGGGTTTGTGACCCACCTGTCCTTTGGCTGTGAAACGCCGGATCTGCCGCTTTTAACCCGTGTTGCCACCCTGTTGGAAGAACCCGTGCCTGCCTACACCGCCGCGCTTAAAACCGCGCTGGCCGAGGGAAGGCCGTTTGCGCAGGCGCAGGCGCTGGCCGCCGTGGAAGCCTTCACGCAGGCGTCCGACTCCGTCGGAGCTGAAGCGCGGCCCATGGACGCCGACGATCTTGCCCAGACGCTGCGCAAGCCCAACAATATATTGGCCATCTGCTACCTGCGTGCGCTCAGGCGGCTGCACAGCTCCATCCTCCCCCTGCCGGTTGTGCGCGAAGGGGCCTACCACGCCGCAACGCTGGATGCCGAAGGCTACCCCTCCGCCAGCGCCACACGCGCCGCCTACCTGCGGGGCGATCTGCCTGCCGCCGAAGCTGCTTGCGGCTATTCGCTGGCCGGGGCACTGCACCATCCCCCGGCTGCGCTGGACCCCGCGCTGATTGATCTGTTGCGGCGGATGCCCCCCGAAGCGCTGCGTGCCCTGCCCGACTGCAGCGAAGGGCTGGAAAACCGGCTGCAACGCGCCGCAAGGCAAGCCGCGACCCGTCGGGAGCTGCTTGCATCCCTGAAAACCCGCCGCTACGCCTATGCGCGCCTGAACCGGCTGGCTACCCACGCGCTGCTGGGGGTGGCCGCGCAACTGCTGCACGACTATCCTTTGCCGCCCTATGCGCGGCTGCTGGGCTTCGACCCGGCCGACCGGGAGGCGCTGGCGCTGCTCAAGCAGGGTGGGCTACCCATCCTTGCCAAAGCCGCGCACGGGGACGCGCAAAACCCGCTGTACGCTCTGGACGCACGTGCCTATGACCTGTGGGCGCTCGGCGCCGGGCTTCCCGCGGGGCTGATGTACCGGCAGGCGCCGGTGCAGCCAAACAGCTAAAGCACAAAACCGTGCCGCCGGACGCCTCGCCGGGCAAGGCGCGTCTGCTACACGGGCCGTATCGATGCGCCGGGGGGTTCCCGGCGTTTTTCATTGCTTTGTGCGGTGGAAGCTTTCTGTAAGCATCGGAAACGTACCGTGGCGCTAAACCCCGCCCTCCGCAAATCACTGCTTGAACACATAAGAGTGCCTGCGCCGGGTAAACCCCAGCGCAGGCACTCTCTCTTGTTCGGGTCAAGGCACCAGCGGCGGGGTTTCCCCGTCGGAAGAAACCGCGTGTGTTTTGGGCAACGGCGGCAGCTCGCGCACATCGGTGATGCCGAAATGCTCCAGAAACTTGTCCGTGGT
Source organism: Candidatus Limiplasma sp. (assembly GCA_963666755.2). Taxonomy (GTDB): domain Bacteria; phylum Bacillota; class Clostridia; order Christensenellales; family Aristaeellaceae; genus CAXXOK01. Next base: position 634,770 of record CAXXGW010000009.1, on the reverse strand, counting down.
CGCATACAGGATGGGCCGCCCCAACGCTTCCTTGCGGCCCACCTCCTTGATTAACCCTTTGTTAAGCAGGGATTGCACCGAGTAATCGCACTTGACCCCGCGCACCTGCTCCACCGCGCCCTTGGTGGCGGGCTGGCTGTAGGCGATTACCGCAAGGGTTTCCAGCGCCGCCTGGCTCAGGGTCTGCCGCTGCACCGGCTGGAGCATCCGCTCCACATAGGGGGCGTATTCCGGCCGGGTTTCCAGCTTCAGGTGATCGCCGTAACGGCGCAGGGCAATGCCCCGCGAACCGCTTTCATACTGCCGCTGCAACGCTTCCACGGCGTGCATGGTTTCCATTTCGCTCAGGCCCAGCGCCTCCGCCAGCTCCGGCACCGACACCGGCTCGCCGCTCACAAACAAGATCGCCTCGATTGCCAGCGGCGCTTCATTCAGTTCCAAAAACCTGATTCCTCCCCGCATGCAGGATCATCCGCTCAAACGTACCGTTTTGCGTGACCGTTGCCTTGCCCAGCTTGAGCAGTTCCAAAAGCGCAATAAACAGCGTAACCACCTCGTCACGGCCACCCGCGCCGGCAAACAGCTCGTCAAAGCGCACATCCCCCACCGTCAGCCGGCTTTCGATCAGCTCCATGCAACCTTCCACGCTGTAGCTGTCCCGCCGGATATCGCGCAGGCGGTAGTCCACCTCCCGATCCTCGCGGGGTTTACGCTCACTCACGCGGCGCAGGGCAAGCCAAAGCGCATCCAGCGTCAGGCCGTCGATTTCCAGCGTGGGCGGCGGCAGGGGGATTTCCTCGGGCAGCTTGCTGTAAGCCTGCAGCGCGTCTTTTTCGCGCTCGGCCATGGCCTGCGCGCCTTCTTTATACTGCTGGTAGGCGGTCAGGCGGGCGATCAGTGCCTGCTCGGGGTCCTCCTCCTCGTCGGTTTTGGGCGGCTTAGGCAGCAGCGCGCGGCTCTTAATTTCCACCAGCAGCGCCGCCATGGCGATAAACTCGCTGGCGGCATCCAGGTCGAAATCCGGCGCGTTGCGGACGGCTTCAATAAACTGTTCGGTAATTTCGCTGATGAAAATATCCTTGATGTCGATCTTCGCTTTGCCGATCAGGTGCAAGAGCAAATCCAGCGGCCCGTCAAACTGTTTGAGCCGGATATGGATGGCCATTACGCCGCGCCCTCCAACAGCAGGAACAGGTGCAGCACGCCCCCCTCAATCGCGTCGGTTACGGCAGTCAGCACCCCACCCAGCGCGCCGGAAAACACCAAAACCAGCAGGACTACCTGTGCAATCTGGAAGAACTGTCGGTTCATCGTCAGCCGGCCGCGCAGGATCAGGTCGTTGAGCACGTGGAACCCGTCCAGCGGCGGGATGGGCAGCAGGTTAAACACTGCGATGGAAACGTTCATGGACGCAAACAGCAGCAGGAACCGCTGCACATGCATCAGCCACGGCGTGCGCAGGAGGCCGTCGTCCACCACGCCGTAGAGGATGGCCCCAAAGGCGATGCCGTTGGAGGAGAGCAGCTCGTTTGCGCCGTAGTAGCGAAGCACTTCGGGCTTCCACAGCAGCGGATTGAGCAGCGAGGCAAAAAACAACGCCAGGATGAACAGCGTCAGGTTGGTAACCACCCCCGCGATGGACACAAGGAAGTCCGCCTTGCGGGCATCCCCTCGGAAATTACGGGGGTTGATCGGCACCGGTTTGGCCCAGCCGAAGCCCAGCAGCACCAGACAGATGGTGCCGATCGGGTCCAGATGCTTGCGCGGGTCCAGCGTCAGCCGCCCCAGCATTTTCGCGGTAGGGTCGCCGCAGCGGTAGGCCACATAGCCGTGCGCCACCTCGTGCAGCATCAGCGTCAGCAGCACGGCCACCGCAAAATAGAGCATGAACACGATAAACCCGACCGGATCGGAGGTAAGCCAACTGCCCCAGGCTTGCAGACGATTCAGGATGCTCACGGAAAAACCTCGTTTCAAAAGCGGTACGGCCGGGCGCGGCCCGCGCGCCCGGCCGGAAGGTTACAGGCGTTCGATTACGCCGTCCAGCAGCGCGCGGAAGGTACCCTTGACCTTTTCCCCCATAGCCATGACTTCCTCATGGTTCAGAGGCTGATCCAGCACGCCTGCCGCCATGTTGGTAATACAGCTCACGCCCAGCACGCGCATGCCGCCGTGCCGCGCGACAATGATCTCCGGCACCGTGCTCATGCCCACCGCGTCCGCGCCGAGGGTGCGGGTCATGCGGATTTCGGCGGGGGTTTCAAAGCAGGGGCCGTTCAGCCAGCAATACACGCCCTGCCGCAGCGGGATGCCCTGCTGCCGCGCCGTGGAAAGCGCCAACGCCTGCAAATCTCTGTCCAGCGCCCGGCTCATGTCCGGAAAGCGCGGGCCGAAGGCATCCAGGTTGGGGCCTGTCAGCGGGTTTTTACCGGTCAGGTTGATCACGTCGGTAAGCAGCATTAAATCGCCCGCCTCAAAATCGAGGTTTACGCCGCCGGCCGCGTTAGTCACAATCAGCGTCGTTACGCCGAGCTTCTGCATGACGCGCACCGGCAGGGTCACGTCCAGCAGATCGTACCCCTCGTAGGCATGAAAACGCCCCTGCATCATGTAGACGCGCTTGCCGTGCAGCGTGCCCGCGTGCCAGCGGCCCTTATGGCCCGGCACCGTCGAAACCGGAAAATGCGGAATGTCTTTATAATCGATGGATCGCGCCCCGACGAGCGCCTCGGCATAATCCCCCAGGCCGCTGCCCAGCACAATGCCGATTTCCGCCCGACCGCACGCGCGCTCAATGGCTTCCGCCGCCCGGTCGATTTTTTCCAGATAGGTTTTCTGTTCCGTCATGGGGTTAACCCTCCTTTGAAATCAGGTCTGCGGCGAACGATTCCGCGCCGAAGCGGTCGGGCAGGCCGAACAGCTCCGCCAGCGTCGCGGCAATATCGGCAAAGGTCTTACGGGTGCCCAGATCGGTCACCCCCCGCATTTCCGGCGTCCAGGCCAGCAAGGGGATATACTCCCGCGTGTGATCCGTGCCGTGGAAGGTGGGGTCGCAGCCGTGATCCGCGCAGATCAGAATCAGGTCCTCCGGCCGGGCCAGCGCCTTGGCCTGCCCCAGCGCCTGATCGAACGCCGCCAGCGCCTGCGCATATCCCTGCACATCCCGCCGGTGGCCGTATACCATATCGGTATCCACCAGGTTAACGAACACCAGACCGGTAAAATCCCGGCGCATGGTGTCCAGCCACACCTCGGTGCAGGCGGGGTTGCCCGCGGTATGGATGCTGTCGCGCAGGCCGCGCATGCAGAAAATATCCTCGATTTTACCCACGCCCATGGTCCAGATGCCCTTTTCATAGAGGGCATCCAGCAGGGTGCGTCCGATAGGCTCGAGGCTGAAATCCTTGCGGTGCGGCGTGCGCGTAAACCCGCCCCGGTGGTCGCCGATAAACGGTCTGGCGATGACCCTGCCCACGGCGTAATCGCCCGTCAGGATTGCGCGGGCCTTGCGGCTCCAGTCGTACAGCGTTTCCACGGGGATGATCGCCTCGTTGCAGGCAATCTGGAACACGCTGTCCGCCGAGGTATACACAATGGGGGAACCGGTGCGCAGGTGCTCCTCGCCCAGTTCGTCCAGAATCACCGTGCCGCTGGCTGCGTAATTGCCCAGCGTCTTGCGGCCGATGGCCAGTTCAAACGCCGCGATCACTTCCGGAGGGAAACCCTCCGGGAAAGTGGGAAACGGCTTTTGCAGCGTTACACCGCACATTTCCCAGTGGCCGGTCGTGGTATCCTTGCCGGGGCTGCGCTCTGCCGCGCGGCCGTACGCGCCCACCGCGTCGGCCGGGCGCGCCCAGGGGATTTGCGGGATGTACCCCAGCCCCATCGCGGTCAGGTTGGGCAGGTCGGGGCTGACAGCCTGCAGGGTGTGGGCGAGGGTGTTGGCGCCCTCGTCGCCATAGAGCGCGGCATCGGGCAGAGCGCCCGCGCCGACGCTATCCAGCACAATCAGAAAGACCCGTTTCATCGGGCTCGCCTCCTTTGGCTTCCGTATTTCCTATTTTACATGAAAAACGCGCGCTTGAAAAGCACTTTACTTTCCGCCCCCCAACCCGTACAATGACGGAGAACAGGAGGGAAAGACATGACTTCAACATTTCTGGCCACGGCGGCCTTTGGACTGGAAGGCATCGTGGCCGGTGAACTAAAACGAATGGGCCTCGCAGCCAAGGCGGAACCCGGCGGGGCGCGTTTCAGCGGCGATGCGGCCGACGCGCTGCGCGCCAATCTTTGGCTGCGCAGCGCCGACCGGGTACTGATGGTGCTCTACGAAGGGGAGGCAACCACCTTTGAAGATCTGTTTCAGGCGGTAGGTGGCATCCCGTGGGAAACTTTGCTCCCAAAGGACGCGGCTATCCCCGTGACGGGCAAGTGCGTGCGCAGCCGCCTGATGAGCGTGCGCGACTGTCAGGCCGTCGCCAAAAAGGCAATCGTCAACCGGCTGATGACCCGCCTGCGCGTTGGCGACCTGCCGGAAACCGGCGCGCCGTACCCCATCGACATTGCCCTGCACACCGATCGCCTGCGCGTAACGCTGGACATGAGCGGCGAAGCCCTCAACCGCCGCGGCTACCGCACCTGGAACGGCGAAGCCCCGCTGCGCGAAACGCTGGCTGCCGCTCTGGTGGACCTTTCCCCGTGGCGGCCGGGCATGACGCTGTATGATCCCTGCTGCGGTACCGGCACCCTGCTGATTGAGGCCGCGATGCGCGCCACGCACCGCGCGCCGGGGCTGAACCGCACCTTTGCCTGCGAGCGGTACGGCTTCCTGCCCCCGGACGCGTCCGCAACCCTGCGTGCCGAGGCGCAGGCCGCCTGTCTGGCGGATGCACCGCTGGACATTGGCGGCAGCGACATCGACCCCGAGGCGCTGGCCCTTTGCGAGCGCCACATCGAGCAGGCGGGCTTTGCCGGGCGCATTACCGCAACGCAGGCGGATTTGCGCACGCTCCAGCTACCGCAGCCGCAGGGCGTGTTCCTGTGCAACCCCCCGTACGGCGAGCGACTGGGCGATCAGGAGAGCGCCCGCGCCCTGTACCATGAGCTGGGCTTGCTACGCAAGCGCCACCCCGGGTGGAAGATGGGCGTGATCGCCTCCGACCCGGCCTTTGAACGCTCCTTCGGCCGCCGGGCGGATCGCAAACGCCGCCTGTACAATGGGCGGCTGGAATGCGAGTTCTGCTGCTTCGACTGACCTCATCCACACAACCCATAACCCGCTGGTTGCCGCGCCGCTTGGCGCAGACCGGCGGGCTGTTTTGTGTTTACGGAGCTCTGACAGGGGCAGGCTAACCCTGCCACTGAAACATGCAGTGTACGCAAACAGACAAGCTGTTTAATATTCATGGGGCTTTGACAGGGGCAGGCTTTCCCTGCCACCGGAACATGCCGCAGGACTGGCCTCTGTAAAGAAAACCAGCCTGATTTCCGGCTATACTTACTTTTCAACCGCCGCATGCTGCCGTTCAAGAGTTACGAGCAGTTGCCAATCATGAGCAATGCGTTTACAGTGTTCTCCCGAAAACGCCGTGCCTGTTCCGCTCGACAGAACCGAGCAGCAGCCGCCTTTCAGCCCTCCGCACCGTGCGGGTCTTCGGTAAAATCAGGGTCTACGGGCGGCAGGCGGTCGCAGACCATCAGCAGCGCATCCTCGCCGTTATCTTCATAATAATGCTTGCGCACGCCCAGCTCCATAAACCCCAGGCTGCGGTACAACCCCTGTGCGCGCTGGTTGCTGCGCCGTACTTCCAGCGTCAGGTACTGCGCACCCAGATTGGAGGCATACTGCATCAGGGCCTGCATCAGCGCGCGGCCGATGCCTTGCCCCCGGTGCGCTTCCTCCACGGCCACGTTGGTCACATGCGCCTCTTCACAGATCATCCACGCGCCGCCGTAGGCAAGGATACACCCGTCCGCCTCCTCTGCCACGAGGTAGCGGGCGCAGGCGTTGCGCGTCATTTCCTCCATAAAGCTCTGGCGCGACCACGGCATGGCGAAGGTGGCGGCTTCAATGGCATACACCGCTTCCACGTCGTCTACGGTCATCCGGCGTATGTTCACGGCTGCACCGCCTTCAGGCGTGCGGCCCGCGCCCGCTCGGCCTGCGGTGCGCGCAGGTACCGGGGGGCCAGCGTCAGGTAGTCCACCGCCTCGGCGCGGTGCTCCAGTGCCAGCATGGCCACCGACGCGGGGCGCAGGTAGGTGAGATGCGCAGGCGCGAACAGCGCGCGCTCTCCCAGCCGCGCGGCGATAGCCTCGCGGTATGGGATTACACCATCGCCGAGAAACAGCAGCGGTTTTCCCTCCGCCACCGCCAGCGCCGAATCCAGAAAAGCATCCAGTTTCGCGGCCTGATCTTCCATCAGGCGGCGCGGGGGCCAGCATCCCTCAAACGCCGCGCCGTAGACCTGCCCCGCGCGCGCATCCTGAATGGGACAAACCAGCGCCTGCCGATCCGCCGTACCTGCGGCCAGCGCTTCCAGCGCGTCCACCCCCACACAGGGCTTGCCCGCGCCGTGCGCCATGCCCTTGACGGTGCTCACCCCAATGCGCACTCCCGTGAACGAGCCCGGCCCGACTACCGCCGCAAACAAATCCACCTGCCCGACAGTCAGGCCCGCGCGGCAAAGCGCCTCCTGCGCCATGGGCAGGAGGTTGACCGAATGGGTCAGCCGATTGACGGCCGCGCCCTCGTAAAGCACACGGGTTTCGTCACACACGGCCACCCCGCATACCGGGCCAGAGGTGTCCACTGCCAAAATGTTCATGCGTTCCCCTCCAGCGCCGTCAGGTCCAGCGGATGAAACCCGCCCGCAGGTTCCAGCGTAAGCCGCCGATCCTGCTCCCCCAGCGGTTCAAACGTGATGCGCAGATGCGTTTCCGGGATGGCCTCAGGCACCCTGTCCGGCCATTCCACCACGGCCACGCCGCGATCGTACAGGTACTCGTCCATCGAAAGCTCATACAGCTCCTCCGCGTCCTGCAGGCGGTACCAGTCAAAATGGTACAGCGGCAGTCGCCCGTCCGTGTACACCTGCAGGATAGTAAAGCTGGGGCTGGGCACAACCCCCCGGATGCCCAGCCCGCGGGCCAGGCCGCGCGTAAACTCGCTTTTCCCCGCGCCCAGATCCCCTACGAGCAGCAGCGTATCCCCGGGGCAGAGCTGCGCGGCCAGCCGCGCGCCCAGCGCACGGGTTTCGGCTGCGCTGTGTGTGATATATTCGTTCAAGGGTCATACTCCCTTTCCTGCCCGCCCGGCTCCGGCGGGTAAGCGTCAGGCTTTCGGTTTGGCCGCCTTGCCGCCGCGCCCGTGCAGGATAGGCGAAAGCGGCTTGTAGAGGAACCAGCCCGCCACACAGATGGCGGTCCATTTCAACAGATTGAAGGGCGCGGTAATCGCCAGTACAAATTTCCATACCGTGTCCAGCCCCGGAATCAGCGCCTGCCCCATGGCCAGAATCTGCTCCACCGGCATGCCGTACACCGCAGCATAGAACGGAATCAGGAGGTACACGTTGGTCAGCACCCCGGCCACCGTGGCGCACAGCCCGCCGACCACCATGCCCAACAGCGCGCCGTGGCGCGAGGTGTTGCGCCGGTAGATCAGCCCCGCGGGCAGCAGCATCGCAAGCCCCATCAGGAAATCAGCCAGCTCGCCCACACCCTGGGAGGAGCTGTGCAGCACCCCCAGCAGGCTTTTGATAAACAGAATGGCCGCACCCGCCGACGGCCCCATGGCAAACGTGCCCAGCAGCACCGGCAGGTTGCTGAAGTCCAGCTTGTAGAACAGCACGACCGGAATTTCAAGGAAAAACAGCACGCTGGCGACCGCCGCCAGCACCGCGATGGTAGCCGCCTCCCGGGTTTGCAGACGCCTCTTGTTTTGGATGGTCATACCCAATCCCTCCGCATTTCGACAAAATTGCCCCCGATGGTTTCAGCATCAGGGGCAACCACTCACAATGGGAGGCTGCTCTTCTCTCATCCGGACTCACGGCCAAACGCCGTTTACCGTCGGCTTCGGAATTTCACCGAATCGGCCCGGAAGGAATATTTCCTTCGCAGGTTCGCGGGCTGTACCGCCGGTAGGGATTCTCACCCTGCCCCGAAGAAGCCATCTATGGGATTTACGCGCACATCTTACCACAGGGTTAAGCGCTTGTCAACGCCAAGTGCGGCATCCCCGCGCATCAGGGGATCAGGTTAACGACCGCCGCGCCCTCGGGCCGGATGTCCAGCACCTGACAGCTGCGCTCGCCAAACACCGCGCTCATTTCCTTGAGGAAGCCGTCCATTTCCTTCTGGGGCACAAAGTTAAGCGTGGTGCCCGCAAATCCGCCGCCGTGGATGCGCCACGCGCCCTTGCCGCGCAGCAGGCGGTCGCCCAGCATCAGCGCCAGCGCGACCTCTTCGCTATCGCTGGAAGCGTAGATGTTTTGCAGGTACATGGCACTGCTGCGGCCGGAATCGATCACATCGGCAAGGAAAGTCGGCAGATCATCGGCGCGCAGCGCCTCGGCCATCTCGGTTACGCGCCGGTTCTCCTCAAAATAGTGGACGGCGCGCAGGATGGCGCGATCCGCGTTGGCCCCCTGCAGGCGCTCGCGCACCATCGGGAGGTTCTGCATAAGCTGTTCCGGGCGCACGCGGCGCAGATACGGCTCGTCAAAGCAGGCCGCGACGGCACGCATCTCCGCGGGGATGGCGGCATAGTGGTCGGTCAAATCGTCATGGCTGCCGCCGGTGTTCACCACGACCAGCGCGTAGCCCTTGGCGGCAAAATCGTAAGCAATGGCTTCGATCCGAGGCTCGTCATACTTAAAGTCGATATACGTAAGCCCGCCCACGCTGGACGCCATCTGATCCATCAGCCCACTGGGCTTGCCAAAATGGACATTCTCGGCGTATTGCGAATACTGGGCGCGCTTTTTCTCGTCCATGCGCCAGCCGTTATACAGCGCGTCAAACACCGCGCAGATCAGCACCTCAAACGCCGCCGAAGAGCTTAGCCCGCTGCCCGAACGCACGGTGCTGCTGATGGCCGCGTCAAAACCGCCAACCGTAAAGCCTTCCTGCTCAATCTTCTCCGCTACGCCGCGCACCAGCGCGGCGGTGGTGCCCTGCTCCTGCGCCTGCGGGTGCAGATCGTCCAGCTGCAACACCAGCGGCTCGTACCCTTCGCTGTAAATGCGCACCGTCCGGTCGCTGCGCTTGCTCACAGCGGCCAGCGTATCCAGATTGACAGCCGCCGCCAGTACCTTGCCGCGGTTATGGTCGGTGTGGTTGCCCCCGATTTCGGTACGGCCGGGCGCACTGACCAGCAGCACCGATCCGCCGGCGTTAAAATACTCCTCATGCTTTTTCAGCATGTGGGTATAGCGGGTGGTCTGCTGTACCAGCATGCCGTCGCGCTGGCCGTACAGGCGCGTCAGCCGTTTCATGACTTCGGGGGTTTTCAGCAGGCGGATCATCTGTGCGTACTGGTTCATATGCTATCTGCCATCCTTCACATGGAATCGGCAACCGCCGCGGTTGCGTGCCTGTCGGTTCGTCTGTTCGGCTTGTTCGTTATTTCGTTAACGAATTTAGAATTTCCTGCCAGAGGGCCACCATCGCCGCCTGCCCGTTTGCGTCCAGCCCTTCCCGGTAGGCCTGCAACGCGGCGGGGTCGTCCGGGTTCCACTCGCCCAGCGTAAAGCGCGCCAGGCTTTCATCCACATAGCGGCCAAGCGCCGTCTGCAGTGGGGCAAGGGCATCCAGTTGCGCCGCGGAAAGCGTACACAGCGGGAACGGCCGCATCGTAAGGGCATGCAGCTCCGTCAGCTGTGTCTGCAAGGTCGCGAGCTGCGCATCGTCATACTGCGCATAAAACGTCTGCGGGAAGCGCCAAGGCATCAGCCCCGTATCGTACACGCTCAGGTTTTGCAGCGTTTCGGTTGCGTTTTCCGCCGAGGCCGTATAGTGCCATGCGCCCGAGGCATCCGCTAAGTAATCCGTTCCGGCTATGCCGGCCATGGCTTCGGCGGCCCCATCCTCACTGTACAGCACATCCACCCAGCGGAGGAGCGCCGCGGGATCGGCGCACGCGTTGGTGACGGCAAACGCACCGCCCGCCACAGGGCCCGTCAGCTCGCGGTAGACGCGCGAACCCTCATAGGAAAGCGGCGGCAGCAGCACATACTGCGAGGCTGTTTCATACGGCAGCAGCGTAAGCGGATTGGGGCCGAAAAACACGCCATACACAGGCGCCGCCTTGCTGTCGGTCTGCTTGCGCAGCGTATCGGCGGTGTAAAACCCGTTGCGGTCCAAAAGCCCCTGTGCGTACAGACTATTGAGCGAGCGCAGCAGATTCAGGTACCCTTCCTCCGCCGGCATGAAGTGCACCGTGCCCTGCGCATCCGCATATACATTGTAATCGTTGGCAACCAGCCCGAAAGCGTGGGCTAGAAACTTCAAATCCCACGGGCCCAGGAAGGAAAGCGGAACCTCATCCGCGCGGCCATTCCGGTTAGGGTCGCCGGTATGGAAGGCTTGCAGCACCTTTGCAAAGGACGCCCAATCCTCCGGCATGGCAAGCCCCAGCGTGTCCAGCCAGGTACGGTTAATCCACATTGCGTTTTCAGCGGGCAGTTCCTGAATGTCCGGCAGGGCGACAATCTGCCCGGAGGGCAGCGTAATGGCCGCGAGCCAGTCCGGGTGGGCTTCCAGCAGCGCCCACAGATGCGGCGTGTTGTCCTTAAGCAGGGGTTTCAAGTCGATCAGTTGCCCGGATTGCGCGCAGGCCAGCTGCTCCCGCAGGCTCAGCTGCGCCTTAAAAAGCACGTCAGGCAGATCGCCCGTGGCAAACATTGTATCTTTGGCTTTTTGCCAGGCATCGGCATTGGCGGCCTGTTCAAAGGTAAACTGCACACCGGTGCGAGCCTCCATGCGGGTAAAAAAAGCGTTCTCTTCCCAGCGGCGCTCGCTTCCCTCACCGTCGAAACCCGCCATGCGGTAATCGGTCGCGGCATTAGCAATGGCCGGCGCGCCCAGCCAGAGCATCGCCGCACAGCAAAAGCAGAGCAGACCCCGTACGCGCATGCCGTCGCCCCCCTTCTGCGGACACACGACGGCCAACCGCCCCGCGCCCTTGCGTTGCATTTTATTATACCCGATTGCGGCGCGTTTGCATACCCATGCGCCTGCGTGTTTGAAAGTACGGCGAAACGCCCCTGCCCGCACCCTTGCGCATGTATGGGCAGGAGCGGGCACAGGGCGCAGGCTCAGCCCTGCGGCGCCGTTGCCACGTGCGCGTGCATCTGTTCGTTTAACTGGTTGATGTTGCCGCAGCCCATGGTCAGCACCAGATCACCCGGCTGCCAGTGTTCGCGCAGGTAGCGTTCGGTATCGTCAAAGCTGGGGGTATGCACGGCCTCGATCCCGTTTTCGCGCATGCCCTGCACAATCTGCTCGGCCTTGATGTCCCCGGGGTCTTTCTCCCGCGCGGCGTAAATATCGGTCACCAGTGTGATGTCGGCATCGCAGGTGCAGGTCAGGTAATCCTGAAATAGCCCTTTGACGCGGCTGTAGGTATGCGGCTGCATGACCGCCCACAGGCGGTTGTGCGGCTGGAGCTTCGCCACCCCCAGCACATTGCGCATTTCGGTGGGATTATGCCCGTAATCGTGGTAGAGTTTCACGCCCTCGATTTCCCCCGTGAACTCGAAGCGGCGGTGTGCTCCCTCAAATTGGCCCAGCGCGGCGCACACGCGATTCAGGTCTGCGCCCAGCGCGTACGCACAGGCGACGGTGGCAAGCGCGTTGTACACATGGAAGAAACCCGCCACGCGCAGGCTCACATGCCCCAGCGTTTTACCGTGCCGGGAGGCGTCAAAGCTGCCGCGGCCCTGCGCGTCGTAGCAAAGGTTCGCGGGCCGCCAGTCGCACGCCTGCCCTACGCCAAAGGTCACGGTGTGGCAGTCGAGCTGTTGCAACAGTTCCACTACGCGGGGATCATCCCCGTTGCCCACGGCATAGCCGTCCTTGGGCAACAGCGCGAGGAACCGCCCGAACGCGCGCTGGATCGCCGCCAAATCCTTGTAGTAATCGAGGTGATCTTCCTCGATGTTGGTCACCACCGCCACAGTAGGGCGCAGGTGCAGAAAACTCTCGTTAAACTCGCACGCCTCGGTCAGGAACACATCCCCATGCCCCACGCGCGTGCTGCCGCCGATAAAATCCAGCGACCCGCCGATGTGCACCGAAGGGTCCGTGCCCGCCTCGACCAGCGCCTGCGCCAGCATCGAGGTGGTAGACGTTTTACCGTGCGTGCCGCAAACGCCCACGGCACGGGGGCTGCCTTCCATCAGCTGCCCCAGCAGGGTCGCGCGTTCCAGCGTGGGCAGGCCCAGCCGTTCAGCCTCCACCCGCTCGGGGTTATCCGGCAGGATGGCGATGGTATACACCACCAGCGCCGCACCTTGTACGTTTTCGGGCTTGTGCCCGATTGTCACCGGTACGCCCGCCTCACGCAGGGCGCGCGTGGCGTAGGTTTCCAGATTATCGCTGCCGGTCAGCGGGTAGCCGCGCGCCAGCAGCAGCCGCGCCAGGCCGCTCATGCTGCTGCCGCCAATGCCGATCATATGGATGGGTTTCCCCTGAAAATCCCGAATATGCGGGGTTTGCATCTCCACCACGCCCCTCGTCGCTGTTTACGCGCCTATTATACGCTGAACCTCCGGGAAGAATCAAGTGCCGCCGCGTGCGTGAACAATGCGTGAAGCTTCATAAGAAATGGTTGCCGATTGTGCTGGGATCGGGTATAATGATTTGAGCTTCGGCGATTATAGGAACGATAAGGGGAGACCGAGTATGCGCAAGCGTGTATTTCTGGCGGTACTGATGATCGCGGCAATCGTGCTGACCACGAGCTGCAGCCTCATCGAAAGGGACGCGACGGTCGACGCACAGACCGCCATCATTGAGGTTGCGGGCAAGACCATCACCAAGGCGGAAGTGCAGACCGCTGTGGATAACACCCTGAATTACCAGGCGTACATGTACAACGCCTACGGCATGAGCTTTGACCCCACCAGCGCAGAGTCGATTTCCGCCGCGCAGGATTCCGCCATTGAGGCGCTGATTCAGGACGCGGTCATCAACCAGAAAATTCAGGAGCTCGGTTTTGATACCCTGACCGAGCAGGAGCTCAGCGATGTGCAGGCTTCCGTGGATAAAACGTGGTCCGGCTACATCGACAACGTGAAAGCCTCCAACTTTGCCGACACCACCCTGACCGGGGATGCGCTGGATCAGGCCGTTGCCGCCAAGATGGCGGAGCTCGGCTACCCCACCAAGGACGCATTGCTGGAAAGCCAGACCAAGAGCAAGCAAACGGAAAAGCTCCGCGCCGATGTGGTGAAGGACGTGACCGTGACCGATCAGGAGATTTCCGACAGCTACACCCAGAAGCTGGACGCCGCCAAGAGCAGCTACGCCAGCAATCTGGTGCAGTACGCCACCGACGTGAGCAACGGCGCGACCATTTACTACCGGCCGGCCGGTTACCGCCATGTCAAGAACATTCTGCGCAAGCTGAGCGATGCCGACAGCACCGCCATCAGCGACCTGCAGAGCCAGATCACTGCCAAGCAAAGCGATCTGGATACCAACGCCACCAGCATCGCGGCGCTGCCGACCGATGCGACCACCGATACCGCCGATCAGGCGCAGAGCCGCACGGAGCTGGCCGCTGCCAAAACGCAGCTGGAAACCGAGCTGGCCGATCTGAACACCCAGCTGGATGCCGCCAAGGCCAAGGCTTATGCCGCCCTGCAGCCCACCGTGGACGAGATCGTCGCCAAGCTGGCCGCGGGTGAAGATTTCGACGCCCTGATGGCCCAGTACGGCGAAGATACCGGCATGCAGAGCGATCCGGGCAAAACCGAAGGCTATCTGGTTTGCACCGGCGATACGCAGTGGGTCGAGGCCTTCACCACCGAGGCGATGGCGCTGGCCAAGCCCGGGGATGTGTCCGCGCCCTTCCAGACGGATTACGGCATCCACATTGTTAAGTATGTGGACGATGTGACCGAAGGCGCCGTCGCGCTGGAGGATGTGAAGGACGCCCTGCAGGCGGAGCTGCTCTCCACCAAGCAGGACGAAGTCTACAACGCCGCCGTTACCCAGTGGGTCACGGATGCGCAGGCTAAGATTTATAAGGATCGTCTGGCCGACTGAGGCCGCGCGCTTCCTCCCCGAGGGGCGGCCAAAGCGGCCGCCCCTCACGCATGCCGCGGGCTTATCCCTGCGGCCGGACACAGCAACGGAGGGAACCCATGCGAACCGTAACCCCTTACCAATGGCATACCGGCAGGCTGACCCACCCCCTGCGGCTGCTGGTGGTCAGCGATCTGCATGACGCGCCCTATCAGGACATCCTGCCTCTGCTGGAGGGGATGGATGCGCTGATTGCCGCCGGCGATACAGCAAACCGTTACCGGCAGAGTTACGGCAACGGCATCGCCTTTTTGGATGAAGCCTCGCGGCGCGTGCCCACCTTTGTGGGCGTCGGCAACCATGAAATGCGATTAAAGCACTTTGCCGCCTTCCGCGAGGCGGTCGGGCGCACGCAGGCCCAGTTGCTGTTTAACCAGACTGCCCGGCTGGGCGAACTGGCGATTGGCTGCTGGTACCGGCCGGAGCGTTATGGCGCGCCGGACATTGTGCCAGCCCTTGCCGCCGAGCCGGGCTTCCGCCTGTTGCTGTGCCATAAACCGGAGGAATACATGCGTTGCCTTCGCGGCGCGGATGTGGATTTGGTGCTTGCCGGACACGCGCACGGCGGGCAGATTCGCATTTTCGGACAGGGGCTGTATGCACCGGGGCAGGGGATTTTCCCCCGTTATACCCGCGGCGTGGTGGACGGGCGAATGATTATCAGCGCGGGGGCCGGAAACCCCGTGCCCGCACCGCGTTGGGGCAACCCCTGCGAAGTGTTGCAGCTGGAGCTGGATTAAGCCTGTTCCGTATAAACGCCTTAGGGTGCCTAGCATGGCCGATCCTTCCGCAGGATCGTTCCAACCGATTTTCCGGATTGGCTATGCCCCGGGCATACGGAGGGAAAGACGGTTCGTCGCCATAGGCTCAGCCAGCGCATTCCGATGCGCCTGCCGATGATCCCGGCATATGGCAGGTGCAGCCGCTGCTCCTTCTTTGAAAACCAATCCCTGTAAATTTCCTGCGTTCCAAAGAGCAAGACCTTTCGGTGCACATTATCCTGACCAGACCAACGCCCCGATTTTGGAAGGAGTGGAACCGATGGCGAACCTTCGCACGCTTACGGCCGAGGCCGTTACCGACTGTGTGGCACGCCTTTGCATACAGGCCTGCACGGTTTTACCGCGCCCTGTGCGCACGCTGCTGGACGCGGCGGCGCAAACGGAGCCTTACCCCCCCGCGCGGGAAATGCTGAACCTTCTGCAGCGCAACGCCGATGTGGCCCTCTCGCGGCCCGCGCCCATCTGCCAGGATACCGGCATGGCCGTTGTGTTTGCTGAAGTCGGGCAGGACCTGCACCTTGAGGGCGACACGCTGGAGGCCGCCGTGAACGCCGGGGTAGCGCGCGGCTATACCGAAGGCTGGCTGCGCAAATCCGTTGTGGCCGACCCCCTGCGGCGCGGCAACACCGGCGACAACACCCCCGCCGTACTGCACACTCGCCTTGTCGCCGGGGATCGGCTTAAGCTGACCGTCGCCCCCAAGGGCTTTGGCAGTGAGAATATGAGCCGCCTTGCCATGCTCACCCCGGCCGACGGGGTGGAAGGCGTCAAGGCTTTTGTATTGGAAACCGTCCGACTGGCCGGCGCAAACCCCTGCCCCCCGATTATGCTGGGCGTAGGGATTGGAGGCACGTTCGAGCAGGTGGCATTGCTTGCCAAGGAAGCGCTTGTGACGCTGCGCGAAGGCCCGCACCCCGACCCCTATTATGATGCGCTGGAACGGGAGCTGCTGGAGCAGATCAACGCGCTGGGCATCGGGCCGCAGGGGTTCGGCGGGCTGCACACCGCGCTGCAGGTGCGCATTCAAACCGCGCCCACCCACATTGCGGGCCTGCCCGTCGCGGTAAACGTCGGCTGCCATGTGACCCGCCACGCCAGCGAAACGCTGTAACTGCCGCGAGTGATCGCCATCCTCGGTTTGTATGACTATGCACTCATATGCAGCAACGCCAGGCAGGCCCACCGCCTTTGCGCCGCCCTGAAAGGAAGGTTTTCATGCCGAAAAGCATCCGTTCGCCTCTGGATACCGAAACGCTGCAATCCCTCCGCGCGGGGGATGCCGTATTGCTCAGCGGCACCGTCTATACCGCCCGCGACGCCGCGCACGCACGCCTTTGCGCCGCCCTTGACCGGGGCGAAGCCTTGCCGGTAGACCTGCAGGGGCAAACGGTTTTTTATGCAGGCCCAACGCCTACCCCGCCTGGCCGGGCCTCCGGCTCGATCGGCCCCACCACCAGCGTGCGCATGGACCCTTACACCCCGCAGTTATTGCATTACGGGCTGCGGGCCATCATTGGCAAAGGGGAGCGCGGGCAGGCCGTGCGGGATGCGCTGATGGAAACCGGAAGCGTGTATTTTGTGGCGGCGGCAGGCTGCGCAGCCTATATGGCCGACTGCATCGAAAGCGTGCAGGTGGTTGCCTATGACGATCTGGGCACCGAGTCCGTCAAGCGCCTGCAGGTGCGCGATCTGCCGCTGACGGTTGCGCTGGATTGCCGGGGCGGCGATTATTACCGCGAGGGGCAAAAACGCTATCTGGAAAGCGCTCCGGCATCCGGGCGCAAAAAAGTTGAATAATTATACATTTTAGGGTTGACAGACCCCCCGAATGGATGTATACTATGCACATTCCAAGGCAAAACGACTTGTAGGAGGGTTTCATCCATGAAAAAGCTACTCGCTTTGACGGTTGTGCTCGTTATGGCGCTGGTAAGCGTCTCCGCCCTGGCCGAGGCCACCACGCTCAAAGTTGGCATCAACCCTGAGTTTCCCCCGTTTGAATCGCTGGACGACGCGGGCAATGTAATCGGCTTCGACGCAGACTTCGCCGCCGAACTCTCCAAGGATATCGGCGCGACCCTCACGTTCGAATCCACCAGCTTTGACAGCATCGTGACCGGCGTGCAGACCGGCCTGTACGATCTGGGCATCTCCGGCATCTACATCACCGAAGAGCGTCTGGCCAACGTCGATTTCTCCGCGCCGTATCTGCAGGACGGGCAGAGCTGCATCGTCAAGGTAAGCGACACCAGCATCACCGATAACGCCAGCCTCATGGGCAAGAAAATCGGCTCGCAGGCCGGCACCACCGGCATCGACGCGGCGGAAGCTTCCACCGACGAGAGCAACGTCTACAGCTACACCAAGGCGCTGGACGCCGTGATGGATCTGCAGGGCGGCAAGCTGGACGCGGTCATCACCGACACGCCTGTTGCCAAGCTCCTTCTGGCCCAGTTGAACGACGCGAGCCTGACCATCAGCCCGACCGTGACCTTCGATGTGGAATACTACGGCGTTGCGATCCCCAAGGGCAACACCGATCTGAAGGCGAAGATTGACGCCTCCATCAAGCGCATGACCGACGATGGCACCATCGCCGCCTTGGTGGAAAAATGGGGCATCACCAGCGGTCTGGTCGAAGCGGCGCAGTAACGCGCAGTCGATCCTGATCCGGGGTTCTACGGCGGGAGGGCGGTCAGCCACCTTCCCGCCTTCATTCGTTCCATGCGGAGGCGGCGTGGCCGCACCGCCCACGGGGAGGTACGTGAATGCTTGCAACGCTCATGCTCGGCGCAACCCAAGCCGCCAATGCCACGATTTTCGACCAGTGGTGGCTGGCGATTAAGGATAAGGCTGTCGCGGGCAACCTGGACTTCTGGGAAAACATCTATAAAGAGATTTACCAGAATGTTCTTTATAACAACCGCTGGCTGAATTACCTCAAAGGCATGGGGATCACGCTGGAGGTCTCGCTTTTTGCCGCCATCGTCGGCCTGATGCTGGGCACGCTGCTGGCGTTGATGCGCCTCAGCCGCGTCGGCGCGCTGCAAAAAGCCGCAGGGTTGTATGTGGGCATCATCCGGGGCACGCCGATGCTGTTACAGGTGCTGATTATCAACTTCGGCCTTTTCGGCACCATCGCCATTGACCGCGTCATCATCGGGGTGATTGCCTGCGGGCTTAACAGCGCCGCTTACGTCAGCGAAATTCTGCGAAGCGGCATCCTGAGCGTGGACAAGGGGCAAACCGAAGCCGGGCGCTCATTGGGCCTGAGCTCATGGCACACCCTGCGGCTGATTGTATTTCCCCAGGCGTTGAAAACCGCGCTGCCCGCACTGTGCAACGAGTTTATCACCCTGATTAAGGAAACCTCCATCCTCGCCTACATCGCGCTGACGGAGCTGACCAAAGCGGGCGATTACATTCGCAGCAAAACCTACAGCGCCTTTACCCCCTACATCGTATCCGGCATCCTGTACCTGGTGGTAACCGGGGTGCTGACCAAACTGCTGGGCATGCTGGAAAGGAGGCTGCGTCAGGGTGATAACCGTTAAAGACCTGCACAAGCATTTTGGCCGCCTTGAGGTGCTCAACGGCATCAACCAGCACATCAAGCCCGGCGAAAAGGTCGTCATTATCGGCCCGTCCGGCAGCGGGAAAAGCACCTTTTTACGGTGCCTGAACCTGCTGGAAGCCCCCACCAGCGGGCAGATTTTCTTTGAAGGTACGGAGATTACCGCGCCCAAGACCAACATTGACGCCATCCGCTGCCGCATGGGCATGGTGTTTCAGCAGTTCAACCTGTTTCCGCATCTAAGCGTGCTGGACAACATCACGCTGGCGCCCATCACCCTTAAGGTGATGACCAAGGAGCAAGCCATCGACAAAGCGATGTCCCTGCTCACCCGCGTTGGCCTGCTGGAAAAGGCGCACGCGTTTCCCAAGCAGCTGTCCGGCGGTCAGCAGCAGCGCATTGCTATTGTCCGAGCGCTGGCGATGAACCCGGATGTGATGCTCTTTGACGAACCCACCAGCGCACTGGACCCGGAGATGGTGGGCGAGGTGCTGGACGTCATGAAACGGCTGGCCGAGGACGGCATGACCATGGTGGTTGTAACCCACGAGATGGGCTTTGCCCGCGAGGTGGGCGACCGCGTGCTGTTCATGGATGAAGGCATCGTGCTGGAAGAAGGCACTCCCAAGGAGATTTTCGAATCGCCCAAAAATACACGCACGCAGGATTTCCTGCGCAAGGTGCTGTAACCTCACAGGCGTGGCATAGAAACAGCCAGCAGAAGGCGCTGCCCGGGAGCATACCGGGCAGCGCCTTCTGCTGTGTGATGCTTGCTGTAATGGAGTTGAGATCGTTATTCAGGCGGAATGAATCACCGCCAAAGGGTTTCACCCTTTGGAATCCTGACAAGGGCTTTCAGCCCTTGACCCTCCTTTTCTGTCCAATCAAGATTATTAGCCATGTCTCAAGACAGCGAAGCCAAGGTAAAACTAAACCCACGGGGTTGCAAAGCGACCTGCACCTTGCCTCGTTTTCGGTGCTGTTCAAAGCGAAGCCACCGGCAGGTGCCGGTGGCTCAGACCGTTGACAAACCCCTTAAAGATGCCAGGATGCAGCCTGCTCAAAAAGGTTCAGATGCGCGAAGCCAAACCGGATAAGGGCGGGAGTGTACACGGACGTACGTGACCGCCCTGATCCGGTGCCGGCGACAAAGCAGATGGGCCTTTTTCAGCAGGCTGAGCCACCGGCGGCGCCGGTGGCTACGCTCTTTTTATTGATCCGCATTTTCCCCCATGCCGTTAAACCAAGCCCGCTCCAAAAAAGGCTTTTTCTTTGCGCGGCGCGCTTCCTCAGCCGGATAGCCCAACGGCAGGAAGCATACTAACTCATACTCCTCCGGCACACCCAACACAGCGGCCATTTGGCGACCAATCTGGTCGCGGTCGGTAATATGCCCCTCCACCCAGCAACTGGCCAGCCCCAGCGCCACAGCGGCCAGCAGCATGTTTTCGATGGCGGCCCCGTAATCCTGTACCTGAAAACAGCGATCCCGGTACGCGATTATGTGCCGGGTCAGCACACAGACCATCGCGGGCGCGGTGGCCCCGATCGGCGGCACCACCAAAGCATGCAGTCGGGCAAGCAACGCCGGATCATCCACCCCAATCAGGCTGACGGTCTGCTTGTTGCAACCGGAAGGCGCGGCCAACCCAGCCTCCATGACCGTTTGCAGATCGGCACGGGTCACAGGTTTGGGCAGGTAACTGCCCCGATAGCTGCACCGGGCTTGAATACATTCCAACGTGTCCATTCGCACACCCCTTCCGCGTTCATCCTAAGCCTCACACCAAAGGATGTCAAGCACCGACCGTCACGGCTGCGGCGTATCCTGCCACTGGGCCAGTAGCTTTTGCATCCAGCCCTGCACATCCATCCCATAAACAGCATGCAAATGGTCGCGGCTGAGCACGGCGCGGTGGTCGCCGTACGCTACGCAGCGCCCGGCATCCAGCAACAGCGCGTGCGAGCCGTACGCGCGCGCCAGGCTCAAATCATGCACCACCGACAGGGCCGCCCGGCCGGGTGTTTGCAACCAGGCTTTAACCAGCTCAAAAGTTTGCCGCTGGTAGTTCAAATCCAGATGGTTGGTCGGCTCGTCCAGCAAGAGCAGGTTCGGGTCCTGCGCAAACACCTGCGCCAAAAACGCGCGCTGCAGCTCGCCGCCGGATAGCGTCAGCACCGACTGCCTCCGCAGGGCGCGCATGCCCGTCATCTCCAGCGCAGCCTCCACCTTCGCGGTACCCTGCGCATCCCCGGCGGAAAACGGGCCGCGCTCGTAGGCATAACGCCCCAGCCGGACAATCTCTTCCACCGTAAAGGCATAGGCAATGGGGTGGTTTTGGGAAAGCACCGCCATCTCCCGCGCCAGCGCTGCCGGCCGCATTGTACGGATATCCCGTCCATGGTAGCGGATGGTGCCCTGATAGGCCACCGTCTGCGCTAGCGCCTGAATCAGCGTGGATTTACCCGCACCGTTGGGGCCTGCCACCATCAGCCATTGTCCGGCCTCCAGCGTGAACCCTACCTGATTGAGCGCCTCCAGCGCGCCGTGCCGGACCGTCAGATTTTCAACTTGCAGCATTATGCCTTCGCCTTTCGGGACGTGTAGAACACCGACACAAACACCACCGCGCCGATCATCGACGTAATCACGCCAATGGGGATTTCCAGCGGGCTGAGGATCGTGCGGCCCAGCAAATCCGTCAGCATCAGGAAAATCGCGCCTCCAAAGAGGGTGGCGGGCAACAGCCGCCGGTGGTTGGGGCCGGTGACCATGCGCAGGATGTGAGGGATCACCAGCCCCACAAAACCGATCGTGCCCCCGATGGATACGCAAACCCCGATCAGCACCGAAGCGGCAATCAGCACCCGCAGCTTGACGCGCTTCACATCCACACCCACATGGCGGGCATTGTCCTCGCCGATGGCAAAGGCGTTCAGTTCGGGGGCGCTGCGCCACAGCAGCGTGCCGCATACCACAAGCGCTGCTGCCAGCGCCAGCGCGTTACCATAACTGCTGCCCGCCAACGACCCCATGGTCCAGAACATGATGGATTTGACCTTGTCCCCGGAAAACGTGATAATCAAGCTGATCAGGCTGTGCGCAAACATTGTGAAGATCACGCCGATCAGGATGATCGTCTGTGTTGCCAGCGAATGATCCAGCCGGTAAGCCAGCGAAAGGATGCACACCAGCGACAGGAACGCAAACAGCATCGCCATCCCCATCGAGCCGGCATAATTGACCCCCGGAAGCGTCCACCCCAGCGCGATGGCCAGCACCGCGCCAAGCGACGCGCCGGAAGAAACACCAAGGGTCGAGCCGTCCGCCAGCGGGTTACGGAGCAACCCCTGCATGGCCGCTCCGCAAAGGGAAAGCGCCGCGCCCGTCAGCGCTACGCAAAGCACGCGCGGCAGCCTCACAAACATGATTACGGAGGTTGCCACCCCTTCGGGCGCGGGCAGCCCCCTGAGTGTGCACCACAGCGCTGTAAGCGTATCCCCCAGCGGAATGTTCACGCTGCCCACACACACGCAAAGCAATGCCGTGGCGACCACCCCCAGCGACAGGGACAGGTAGATGGGCCAGCGGAAACCCCGCTCTTGCATCCCGCTCATGGTGCCTCCCCCAGCGGGAAAGCGGCCGGCGAACCGGCCCCTTTCCTACATTGCCGCAGTTATGGTTCAGGCCGCCGGAACCAGCGTTTCCGGCTCGTAGATAAACGCATACAGCATCTCCGCCGCCTGCGCCAGCCGCGGGCCGGGGCGGGAAATTTCATTGGTGTCTACGTTGAAAATCGCTTCGTTGCGCACCGCTTTCAGGTTCTGCCAACCGGCGCGGCTGCGGATTTCTTCCACGGGGGTCGGGCCTTCGCCGAAGTACATGGCAACCGTTACAATATAGTCCGGATCGCGCGCGAGCACCTGCTCCTCGGAAATCTGCGCCCAGCTCTGCACATCGGCAAAGGCGTTGCGCAGGCCCAACATCGAAGCCAGCTCGTCCATAAAGGTGCCGCTGCCCGCCGTCCACAGGCCCCACTGCAGGGGGGATACTTCAAAGTACACGGTCTTGGTGCCGTCTCCGGCGGCCTTGGCGGCAATCGACGCGAAAGTGTTCTGCATGCTTGTAACCAATGCGTCCGCCGCTTCGGTTTGCCCGGTCACGGCCCCGATCATCCGGATATCGGTATACACGCCGGCAATATCCTGCGCCTCGCTCACAACCACCTGAATGCCTGCAGCCTCCAGCGCCGCCGTCTGTTCCTTCGTTTGCGCCATGGTGCCCATGAGCACGACCTGCGGCTGCAGCGCCACAATCTGCTCGATGTTGGTTTCCGCGCCGGATTGCACGGAGGGCACATCCGCAACCTCCGCCGGATAATCGCAGTATTCGCCGCGCCCCACCAGCGTGGCACCCGCGCCGATGGCATACAGGATTTCGCAGTCGGCGGGCGACAGCGCTACGATGCGCGTCGCGGGCGCACTCAGGGTCACTTCGCGCCCCTTCATGTCCGTCAGGGTAACCGGGCCGGCGGTTTCGGCCAGCGCGCCGCCCAGCAGCGCGGTCAGCATCAGGAGTACGACGAGCCACAGGGTAAGTTTCCGAATCGATTGCATAGAACAGAACCCCTTTCCCATACTTCAAATGAATGGCTGGGAAGGCAAAAGGCTGTCCCCCCGTTTGAGGAGGGACAACCTTAACAGGCATAGTCCATCTATGCATAGCATATCCCCATCCCCAGGAGCGTTGCTGTGTAAACAGGTCTCCCGACTTCACATCATCCTACCGGGGCGCCTTCCCGCCATTGGCAGTGGCTGTTGCCCTTTCGTCCGTTTCACGGTTACTGGGATAGTCCGGAAATCACATCCGTGTTCCCATGACGCCTTGCAGCGCCGCATGTTGCCATGCAGATACACACGCTATTCATTTGTGTCTGCATTATACCTCAGCGGGGCACATCCGTCAACGTGCCGCAACGCCGCTGCAACCCTTTTCACGCGCCTGTGCGAAAACGCTCCCGCTAGGGATTGGCGCCTTCCGTTGCGCCGCCTGCAGGCGCGGCCAGCGCCAGCAACGCCTGCACATAGGTTTCCGGGGCCATAAAGCTCACGTCCCCATCCACAGCCACGGCGCACAGTCCGTTGTTCGCCGGGCCGAAGGCCACCTCCGTAACGCCGCCGTTTTGGCGGGTGTATGTGAGCCGCGCCATAGCGGGCTCCGCCGTTGCGCCCTGCGCAACCCCGGCAATGGGCGCGCTCAGCAGCGCCGTCTGCTGCGTGAGGGCATCCCCTTCCCAGACTGTCTGCGCCCCGGCCGCTTCCAGCCGCACCTGTTTCAGGTCGGCCGCGTTAAATTGAAACACCTTGCCATCCAGCAAACCCTCGTACCCGGAGGCGAGGAACAGCAGGCTGTCGCGCGAAATGTGGAATACCGTCCGCTCCCCCTCCCGCGCTGCCATGTAGCCATCGTCGTTCCCAACAAAGCGCACCTTCTGCGTTACGCCGTTCAGGGTATAGGCAATTTCCAGTCCCGGCGCGTCCAGCCCGTAATCGGCAAGGTTGGCATCCAGCGCCACCACCTGATCCGGATAGACGGCGGTAACCGGAATCCAGAGTTTGGTAACGGCCTGCAACGCGCTCAGGCGCGCGCGCACGGGTTCCGTCAGGGTAAAAGCCATGCCCGCCTGCCACGTTACAGTAAAATTTCGGTCAACCTCCTGCGGGTAAGTCACCTGTACGGCGCCGGTGGTCGTATCCCCAGTGGTAAAGGCGGTAAACAGCGTCTGCTCCACATAATCCTTTTCAGTGCGCAGCAATCGCTCGCCAATTTCGGCGGGCACCAGATAGGCTGCCTGATCCGCCTCGCTATACAGGTAGCACTCCCCGTTGGGGGCACGCTGGGCGCTCAAGCGAAAGCGCAGCGGCTCGCCCGCGGCGGGCAGCAGTGCGAAGGATGCCTGCGGGTTGGAAAAATCGAGCGGTGCGAGGCTTTCCGGAGTTACCAGCTTCAGGGTGCCGTCGATATGGCAGAGGCTGTACACCGTGCTTTGCAGCTCCGTTTGCGCGTAGTTCAGCTTCGCCCCGGGGTCCACCTCGATGCCGCTTGCCCCCAGCGTAAGCCCCATTACGCTTTGCGCGTTGCGGATGGCTACGGCAGCCACCTCCGCCACCGAAAGGTTGGCAACCGTATAGGTGGCGTCTGCAACCGTCGTATCCGCCTGCTTTTGCGGAAGCAGCGCCTGTGCGGCGATCAGCGCCGCAATCAGCACAAGCACCAAAACATGTTTCCGGTACGGCTTTCCCATCAGGCCCGCCTCCGCTTCCATGTGACAGCCGCGCCGACCAGCAGCGCCGCCAGCGAGGGCACAACCGCCAGCCAGAACATCCACGCCCGCGCCTCCGCAACCGGTACGGCCAGATTGGCGGGCCGCAGCGTTTTTTGCGCAATGGAAACGGCGGCCACCTGCGCGTCCAGCCAGTTCAGCGCCCGTATCAGCAGGGTGCGATCCGCGTAAGCATCGTTTTGCAGCACAGCGCTGCCCAGCATTTCGGTTGAGCCGAAAAACACCAGCCGCGCGTCCCCCTGCTCGGCCGTGACCGACAGGTAGAAAGGCCCGGCAGTATCGCCGCTTTCCCGGCTGAGCGTGGTGTAATGCAAATCCTGCTTAAGGTACGCATTCTGGCTGGTCATCAGCACCGGCTGCACGGTCGTTTCCGTAAGCGTGGCCGTTTGGATGCCCAGCGTCGTGGACGACGGCATCACGCAGAAGATACGACGCTCCGCAAACACCTCCGTCATGGCATGGGTGCGATATCCCGGCACCACGTTTAGCGGATTATCCGACAGATACTGCGAATCCTCCGCGACAATGCCGGTGCCCACCCGCACGCCATACCGCAGGTACAGGTCGTACAGCCCTTCCGGGCGGCTGCTCGTGGGCTGGGCAAAAACAAGCGCCCGGCCGCCGCCGCGCAGGTAGGCGTCCAGCATTGCCAGCCCGGCGGCGTCCAGATCACGCGCCGGTGCCGCCAGCACAAGCAGATCGCACACAGGCTTGCTTCCAGCGTTGTGTAGCTCACCTGATACCCCGCCTGTTCCAGTATGTTTGTAAGCGACTGGGTCGGGGTTTCGCCGTGGCCGTCAGTCAGCAACGCCGTGGGGAGCGTTTGCCGCGCTACCGCGCGCAGGGCGTTCACAAACTGCTCCTCAATGCGTAACGCCGTGATCTGCCCATCCGCATCGTACACGCAAAGATCCTCCAGCGCCAGCACCCGGTCGCGGTAACTGCCGGTAAGCAGCACGTCGTTCTCCTTGACGCTCACGCCGCGATCGGCCAGCATCTTTGCCTCGGCCGGCGCTTTGTACAGATTTACATAGCGCAGGGTCAGGCGCGGGCTGAGCGCGCAGAGGCGTTCCAGCGTTGTCGCCGCCACCACGGGGTAGGCATCCCGGTCGTTGTAAACACTCACCGTGACAGCATCCGGCAGATCTGCCAGCACGCGCTGCGTTTCGGCATCGAACCGGTACAGCCCCGCCTCTGAAAAATCCAGCGTCAGGCTGTAGCGGGTGCTAAGCGTGTCGGCAAACGATACGCCACATACCAGAAGCACCGCCAGCAGCGCGCTGAACACCCGCTCCGCCATGCCGTGGCGCAGCAGAAAACGGGTGCGGCACAGCGCCAGAAACAGCGCCGTAACCCCCAGATCATACACCACGGCGGCCGGGTCAAACAGGCCGTAGGTAAATGTACGGTAGCGATCCACCATCGAAACCCCACGCGCGGCCGCACGCAGGGCGGCCGTTGGCAGGAAGGGGGTCAGCCATTCCAGCAGCACGCACAGCAGCAGCAGGAACAGCGTAACGATAGCCGCTACAAACTGGTTATCGCTCCTGCTGGAAACAAACATCCCCACTGCGGTAAACGCCGAGGCGAGCAGCAGCAGCCCCAGCAAATTTCCGCACAGCGCCGCCACATCGACCACCCCGTAACGTGCCATAACCGCGAAATACACGCCCGTGGCCGAAAGCGCCAGCGCAAGCGCCGCCATGACCGCCAGATATTTTCCCAGCACCACGGCCCAGCTGGACAGTGGCTGCGTGCGCAGCAGATCGTCGGTATGCGCCCGGCGCTCCTCGCTGAAGGTGCGCATCGTCAGGAGCGGAACCACCGTGAGCACAATCCAGAACGCGACGGTAAAATAGTCCTTCACATCACCGCTGAGGCCCAGCAGGTGCACTGCCGTAAACACCAGCCCCGACGCCAGCAGGAAGATGGATAGAAACACGTACCCTGTCATGGACAGGAACAGGTGCTTCCATTCCTTTTGCCAGATAAAGCGCATCCCGTTCCCTCCTTTCAGGAGATCAGTTTTAGAAACGCGTCCTCCAGCGTGTGCGTATCCCGCCGCAGCTCCAGCAGCACACATCCGCAGCGCGTAACTGTCTGCGAAACCTCGGCGCGCAGGTCATGCCCCGCATCGCTCTTGAGCAGCAGCGTTCCTTCCTGCCTGCTGAGCACCTGCAGGTGTGGCAGGGCCGCAAGCGCGTCCAGCAGCGCGGGGGTGACCTGCTCCACCGTTAGCACCAGCCGGTTTTCGGAGCCGGTCAGAGCCGCCGGGGTAGTGTCGGCCACCATACGGCCGTGGTGCAGCACCACCAGCCGCGTTGCCACCGCGCCCATCTGCGACAGGATGTGAGAGCTGACCAGCACCGCCGTACCCCCGGCGGCCAGCGTTTCCAGCAGCGTGCGCAAACCCGCCGCCTGCCTTGGGTCCAGGCCGGAGGCGGGTTCGTCCAGCAACAGCAGGGGCGGATCGCCGATCAGCGCCTGCGCAAGGCCCACACGCTGCCGGTACCCCTTGGACAGGTGCCCGATCAGCCGGGAGAGCATAGGCTCCAGCTCAGTTACGGCGGCAGCGCGCTCCCACGCGTCCGGCGCGGCCCTGCGCGCCCCGCAGACAAAGCGGAGTTGCTCGCGCACGGTCAGGTCGGTATACAACGGTACAGCCTCCGGCATGTAGCCCAGCGCCCGGTACTGCGCGCCGCAGCCGGGGCGCACGGGCTTGCCCAACAGCGAGATGCTTCCCTCGCTGGGCTCGATCAGCCCCGCGATCATGCGCATGGTCGTGGTTTTACCCGCGCCGTTAACCCCCAAAAGGCCGAGTATTTCGCCGCGGTGCAGCGAAAACCCGACCCCTTCCACGGCGCGTTGGGCGCCGTAGCGTTTGCCCACGTTTTGCAGGCGGAGAACCTCATCCATACGCAAACCTCCCGGGGGTAGCCCCACGGCCGCCGCACCCCCGAAAGGGCGCGGCGGCGCCTGGGTGCATCAACCGCCGTACACCAGATTGGGCAGCCACAGCACCACGTTGGGCATAAAAATCAACAGGATGACCAATACGATAATCGCCGCGAAGAAGGGCAGGCTCTCCTTGAGGTACTCCTCCACCGGGCAGCCCAGAATATCACAGACAATGTAAAGCGCCGTGCCGACCGGCGGCGTCATGCAGCCCATGGTTACGATGGTCATCATGATAATGCCGAAATGCACTGGGTCCACGCCCATCTGTTTCATCACCGGCAGAGCGATGGGCGTCAGCAGGAGGATGACCACGTTGGAGTCGATGAACATGCCCGTAACCGTCAGGAACAGCACCATGATAATCAGCATGATCTGCGGGCTGTTGGTGATGTTGAACAGGAAGCCGCCCAGGTACTGGGGCACGTCCTCCATCGTCAGGGCAAACCCGAAGATGCCGCTCAGCGCAATGATAAAGATAATCGCGCCGTTATCGATCACGGAGGTTTTCAGCGCCCGCCAGAACTTTTGCCACGTCAGTTCCCGGTAGATGAACTTGCCGCAGAACAGCGCATAGAACACCGCGAACGCGCCCGCCTCGGTGGGCGTAAACACGCCGAAACGGATTCCCACAATCAGGATGACCGGGAAAATCAGCGCCCAGACGGAATCCTTCAGGTCGTTGAGAATCTCTTTCCCCGTCGGTCGGCGAATCTCCTTGGAGGGAAGGTCGAAACCGCGTTTTTTCGCCGTCAGGTGTACGGTCAGCATCAGCGCCGCCATCATCATGAAGCCGGGGATGATCCCCGCCGCGAACAGGCGGCCGATGGAAACCTCGCCGACAAACCCGTACAGAATCAGCCCAAGGCTGGGCGGGATGGTGGCGGTAATCAGGGAGGTCAGGCAAATGACCGCGCCGGTGTAACCCTTGGTGTAGCCGCGCTTGAGCATATCCGGGCCCAGAATGCGCACCTCCATGGAGGCGTCCGCCACGGCCGAGCCGGACACGCCGCCCATCAGGGTGCTCAGCACTACCGATACCTGCGCGATACCGCCCGCCATGCGGCGCGTCAGCAGTGCGGACAGGCGCAGTAGGCGGCGGGTGATGCCTGTGCAGTTCATCAGGTTGCCCGCAAAAATAAAGAACGGAACCGCCAGAAACGCGGTGGACTGGGTTTGCGCTACCACGCGCTGCACGGCAATCGTCAGGCTGGGGCCGTCCACCAGAAACCAGACGGTACCGGCAATGCCGATTACAAACGCGATAGGCGTATTCAGCACGAGGAGGATCAGGAAAGTCAGTATCAGCAGCGTCATCGGAAAGCCTCCTCTACCGCGTCGTCCTCGATGGGCTTATCGTCCTCTTCAAACTCGGGGGTTTTAAGGCTGTAGTCCGGGTCCTGAAAATGCCGGATCACGCGGCTCATCCGAATCAGGCAGTTGATCGACATCAGGATGGCGCATACGGGCAGGCTCAGGGTTACCAACCCATAGGAAATCGGGATGGTCTGGAAATCCCGCGTCCAGTTGGAAAACACCAGTTGGAAGCCGTACACAATGCAAACACCCAGCAGTGCCAGCAGGCACACATGCACCAGCAGCAGGATGCTGTTACGCACCCGCACCGGCAGTTTGCTGGTCAGGATATCCACGCCCACAAGGCGTGATTTGCGCAGCGCGATGTCCGCGCCCAGGAACGCCGTCCAGGAAAACAGCAGTTTGGCGATGTCCTCCGCCCAGATCAGCGGCATATCGAACAGCCGCATCAGGGCGCTGGCAAAGCTAAGCGTCACGATGGCCGCAAAAAACAAAGCGCTCACGGCCACCTCCGCCCTGCAGTAGGCGCGATAGATTCTTTTCATGGGTTGCCCTCCCTTGCATTACAGGGGTACCCGCGCTGCCCTGCGGGATGCGCGGCAGATTGCGCGCGCCCCGCAGGGCAGCAGGCCGCGGCTTGGCCGCGGCCTGCGCGCTGTGTGGGGTTACAGGCCCAGCTCTTTATAGAGCTCATTCTTCAGGTCGGTATAGCCGAGTTTTTCATACAGCGGCTGCACGGCCTCGATGAAGGGGGTCTTGTCGATGGTTTCCACATGCAGGCCGGCCGCCTGCATCTCCTCCAGATACTTGGCGGAGAGCTCGTTTACCAGCTCCTGATTGTCGTGGTAGGTCTGGCGGGCCAAGGTCATCAGCTCGGTCTGGTGGGCTTCGTCCAGGGTGTTAAACCAGGAAGTGCCCGTAACGATGGAGCCGATCAGGTAGAAGTGCTCGGTCAGGCTCAGGGATTTGCAAACCTCGTAGAAGCGCATGGAGTAGATGCCCGGAATCTGCGCTTCGGTGCCGTCCACGGCGCCCTGCTCAATGCCCTGGTAGGTTTCGCCCCACGCCATCGCGGTGGGGATCGCGCCCATCAGTTCCACCGTGCCGCAGAACAGATCATTGCCAATGGTGCGCAGCTTGTAGCCTTTCAGGTCGGAAGGCTGGTGCACGATTTTGTCGTCCTTGAGGATCACGGAACGGATGCCGGAGAAGCAGTTGGAGGTGACCAGCTTGATGCCTTTTTCCTCAAATGCCTTTTCCCAGGTGGCATACAGTTCGGTATCCATGACTTTGTCCAGGTACGTGTAATCCGGGAAGATGTAGGGCATCTGGATCAGGCCGTAATCCGGCACATAGGCGGCCATGCGGCCGGGGTCGCTGGCGTTGAGCACGGGCATGCCTTGAATGGCCTGCTCGGTCACGTCGTCGGTTTCGCCCATGGCGCCGCCGATTTTGGCTTCGGCGTCCCAGTTGCCGGTCGCGTTAAGACGGTCGGCCAGTTCCTGATGGGCGATGGATTGGGTGTCGGTCGCGCCGGAAGTGCCGGCAATGTAAACCTTCTCCGCGGCGAGGGCGGCGGTGGCGGAAACCACCAGAACCAGAGAGACCAAGATAGCTACGATCTTTTTCATGGGGGGTACCTCCTTGCAGTATTGATAAGTGCTGACACGGGCACTTATTTTCTGGGGTTGGGAACCTTAGAGGATGCCGAATTTAGCAAACGCGGCCGTAGCCGACATGCCGCCTTCGATGGCCTTGCGCACCTGCTTTTCTCCTGCCGCCTTTTCCAGCGCTTTTTCCAGCACGGCCACATGCACCGATTGTGGGATTGCGACCACGCCGTCCACATCGCCGAACAGCAGATCGCCGTCGTGCAGGGTTACCTGCCCGATTTCAATGGGGCAGCGGTACTGCGCCACCTGCGTGCGCACCGACGAATCCTGCGCATAGCAGCCGCAGCTGAACACCGGCCACTGTTGCGCCAGCACCTGCGGCGTATCCCGATGCCAGCCGTTCACCACCGCGCCCACCGCGCCGCGGGTGCGGGCGGTAGCGGTCAGCAGCTCGCCCCAGTAGGCGCAGCGGCGGGTGCCGCCGGTCGCCACGTAAATCTCATTTTCCTGAAGCTGATCCAGCGCCTCGGTCAGGTAGCCGAAGGGCTTTGCCTGTGCGTCAAATACGTCGATCATCAGCACCGTCATGGCCTTGCCCGCGAGCTTCATATCCTCCCGCAGGGGGTGGATTTCCTGCGGCAGAAACTGGTGGCGGTAGCCCATCGCGTCCAGAATGTCGCCCACAACGGGGGTGTAGAGCTTTTCCTTCATCAGGGCGAACATTTCCCGCTCATTTTGCCAGAGCATGGCGTTAACTCCTCCTTAAAGCCCGAAATAGCGGCGGGCGTTATCAAAGCAGATGCCGCGCACCATCACGGCCAGCGCCTGCTCGTCGTTGGGGTACTGGCCCGCCTCCACCCAGGCGCCCAGCAGGTTGCACAGAATCCGGCGGAAGTATTCATGCCGCGGGTAGCTCAGCAGGCTGCGGCTGTCCGTCAGCATCCCGATGAAGCGCCCGAACACGCCCAGCGCAGCCAGATCGCGCATCTGTTTTTCCATGCCCGCCACATGATCCTGGAACCACCACGCGGTGCCGAACTGAATCTTGGAGGGGATATCCTCCCCCTGAAAGTTACCCAGCATCGAGGCGTACACGGAGTTTTCCGTCTCGTTCAGGCAGAACAGAATGGTTTTGGGCAGCTGCCGGTTAAAATCCAGCGTATCCATGAAGCGGGCCAGCGCCAGCGCGCTGGGATGGTCACAGATGGAATCAAACCCGGTCGCCTCGCCCACCTGCGCCACCATCCGGCGGTTGCAGCTGCGCATGGCGCCGATATGCAGTTCCATAGCCCAGTTACGCCGGTGGTACTCGGTCGCCAGCCACAGGAGCATCGTGGTTTTGAACGCGTCGATTTGCCATGGTGTCATGCTTGCGGGGTCCGCCAGCGCCGCGCGCAGAATCGCATCCGCCTGTGCATCGTCCGCCTTTTCGAAACGGATCGCCTCCATGCCGTGGTCGCTGGCGACGCAGCCCTGCGCCTGAAACGCGTCCATGCGGCGCAGCAGCGCCTCTTTCAGCTCCGCCAGCCCGGTGATCGGCAACCCCGCCGCTCCGGCAAGGCGATCCATATAGGCGCGCCAGCCCGGCAGTTCCATGCTGAGCATCGCGTCCGGCCGCCACGCGGGCAGCACTTTGGTGGCAAAATCCGGCTGCGCGGCCAGCAGCGCGTGGTAGCGCAGATCGTCCGCCGGATCGTCGGTGGTGCAGATCGCAAACACGTTGCTGTTGCGGATTAACGTCTGCGGGGTATGGGTGCCGTCCGCGAGGGCTTCGTTGGCGCGGCGGTAAATGTCGGCGGCCGTTTCGGGGCTTAACGTCTCCCGGATGCCGAAATAGCGTTGCAATTCCAGATGGCTCCAATGGTACAGCGGGTTGCCGATCAGCTGCGGCAAGGTTTCCGCATAGGCCAGAAAACGGTCGTAATCGTCCGCATCGCCGGTGATGCGCCGCTCGGGGATGCCGTTGCCGCGCATGGCGCGCCACTTATAGTGATCGCCGTCCAGCCACAGTCGCGTAATGCTGGTCGCGGGTTTATTCTCGTAGATTTCCCGCGCGGTCAGGTGGCAATGGTAATCCAGAATCGGCGGCTCCACCGCGTAGGTATGGTACAGGTGGCGCGCCGTATCGGAATACAGCATGAAATCGTCATCCAGAAAAGCCCGCATGGTCGTACCCTCCTTTAAAACCCGATGCAGCAGCCGCCGTCCACCACAAGCTGCGTACCCGTCACGAAGGATGCAGCCTGCGAGCACAGATACACCGCCGCCCAGCCGATATCCGCCGGGGCGCCGTAGCGGTGCATGGGGGTATGCCCCAAAATTTTCTGCTGGCGCGCGGGGTCCTTGTCGGTCGCCTCGTGGAACATCGGCGTTTCAATAAAGCCGGGTACAATGGCATTCACACGGATGCCCTCGGCGGAAAGGTCGCCGCTCATCGTCTTGACCAGCCCCAGCATGGCCGCCTTCGCGGCAGAATAAGCCGTAACGTTTGTCAGCCCCATCAGCGCTGACTCGGAGGAGATCATCAGAATGCTGCCGCCGCCTGCCTTGCGCAGATACGGCACCGTCGCCTGCGACAGCGCGAAAGAGCCAAACAGGTGTACATCCAGCACATTTTGCAGGTCGGCCATGCTGACCTCGGTAAACGGCTTTTTACAGTGCCGGCCGGCATTGTTCACCAGAATATCCAGCCCGCCCAGCGTTTCGGCCACCCGCGCCACAAAGGCGGGTGCGCCGTCCGTATCGGTCACATCGTATACAAAAGGCTCCGCCTGCGGCCCCAGCTGGGCGCAGGCTTCCAGCAGCACCTCGCGGCGGCGGCCCGCCAATGCCACCCGCGCGCCGGCGGCCACCATACACTGGGCAATCGCCAGCCCCAACCCGCTACCGCCGCCCGTAATCAAGGCGCGTTTTCCCGTCAGTCCAAACGCGCGGCCCATCGCTTCCTGATCCATGGTTCCGTCCCCTTTCCCGAATGCGCCCGGTTACCCGAGGCGTCCCTGATCCAACAGGGTAAATGCAGCGCGCATATACCCCAGCGCAAACGCCATGCCGGTATGCCACGGCGCGTCCCCTACCATGTAGGGGGTATGATCCGGCACCAGCACGCCGTCAAAGTGCTCTTTTTCAAGAATGGTAAGCATCCGCAGCATGTCCACATCGCCCTCGTCGATAAACACCTCGTCATAACAGGGCACCTTGCCTTTGACATTGCGGAAATGCACATAGCTGATGCGCCCTTGCCGGGCGTAGCTTTCCACCGCCTCATAAATATCCCCGCCCTGCATCTCCTGCAGGCTGCCCAGACAAAGCTCCAGCTTGTTAGCAGGCGAGGGGTTCATGTCGATCAGCTGCTGGTACAGCTCCGGCCGGTACACCAGCCGCGGGGTACCCCGTAGGCTGGGCATGGGCGGATCGTCCGGATGAAGGGCCAGCTCCACCCCTGCCTCCTGCGCCACGGGCAGCACCGCGTCCAGAAAATACCGCAGGCGCTGCCACAGCTCCTCCGAGGTGATCGGGGCCAGAACGCCGCCGTCCGAAGGCCCATAGGTCATGTTCCAGACCTCCCCGTTGGGGATGGGCGTATCCAGATCGAGCAGCGACGCATCAAAGCAGGTGCTCAGCGCCCCGCCCCGGGCCGCGTGTTTCTTCTGGTGACCCCACACCCCCGCGAGGCTGAAATTGTACCCGAAAGCGCGAATGCCCACCTGCCCTACATTGCGAAGGATGCGCTTGAGGTTTTCCAGCTGCTCGTCCCTGCGGGGGCCGTCCAGCAGCACATCGTACCAGTCCGCGGGGCTGAAATTCTCAATGCCGTAAATCTGCTGCCCGAAGGCGGCTGCCTGTTTTTGCAGAGCCCTGAGGCTCTCCGGCTCCCAGATGGGGTCCAAGGCTGCCGCCTTGCCGTAGTTGCGCTTGGCATCCGTCGCGGGCACGATCTCGTCCTGACTGGTATAGTAGTTGGCCAGATGCACGATCAGATGCGTGCAGCCGCACTGCTGCGCAAACTGAAAATACTCCGGTTTAAGCATATGTCGGTACAGGCCAAGCCCAAGTTTCATGCTTGTCATAGGCGGTCGGCGTCCCCATTTCTGTTGTGTTGCTCCGTTTCCTTCAGCGTCCTCATTATAGGGTATTGGGGGGGAGATTTCTTCTTGCTTTTTGTCATGATTCCTGTATATTGATCTTATACCCCAAAGACGACATCAAACGACAGGCAGGTGCGCCGTATGCTGCACGTAATCAATACACGGGATGCCATCGATTTGCAGAGCGAAACCCATTACCGCTTCCACAAGCAGGTGCCCAGCGGAGAATACCCGCAGGTGCACGATTTTTGCGAGTTGATGCTCATGACCGAAGGGCAGATGACCTACACTGCCGACGGAAAAGCCTATACGCTGCGATCCGGCGATCTGGTTTTTACCCACGCGGGGATTGTGCACAGCAAGGAGGCTTCCGGCAACTGCCGCCACATCAATCTGGCGTTTCCCACCCAGACGCTTCAGGAAATGCTGGATTACCTGAAAATGCCTGAACTGGCCCATACGGTGATGCAGGGCGGGCCCCTTCCTGCGGCGCACATGACCCCCGGCGAAACGCTGCTCCTGCAAACCAGCCTGCAACAGCTCAACTGCATCCCACTGTCCAGCCCGGCGCTGGTGCGCATGCACCTGCGGCATCTGCTGCTGCAGATTTTTATCGATCACTTCATCCCCGTGCTGATGGACGAGGGCACGCGCGCCTACCCCCGCTGGTTCAGCCAACTGCTGGAATGGCTGAACGACCCCGTGCACTTTACCGCCACGCTGGACGATCTGGCGCAGATATCCCAGAACACCAAGGAGCATATCTGCCGCACCTTCCGCAGGCATCTTGGCACGTCCCCCTCGGCGTACGTAAACGCGCTGCGGCTCAACTACGTGGCCAACATGCTGCAGCACTCCGACCATCCGGTGCTGGATATCGCGTTTGAAGCCGGCTTTCAAAGTGTAAGCCGATTCTATGATGTGTTCAAGAGGGAGTTCAAGGTCAGCCCTCTGCAATACCGGCGTCAGAATGGCACCTGGCTTGTAACGGGCACACCGGCGCCCTCCCCCGATGCGGGTCGGTAGCGAGTCGCAGGGCAGCGCAAAAACCGTCCGCCGTACCCATCGGTACGGCGGACGGTTTTTACCCCGGTTGGGCCGGAAGGTTGCGTGTTTGCGTTGCGGCGGCTCAGCGCCGTTCCGCCCCGGACAGCGGCGCAGCCGCCCCGGCATCGCCCCGCAGGCGCGTGTCCTGCACCACCTTGCCCAGCACATCCTCCAGATGCTTGCGCATATACTCCGCCGCCGCTTCGGGCCTGTGCTCGGCGATGGATTGATAGATGTTGGAATGGAAATCGTGGCTCTTTTCCACGCCGTGGTTGCGCTGGAACCCGATCAGCCAGACGGTGTACATGGCCTCAATCATCTCCGAGGTACGGATGAACAGCGGGTTCTGGCTGGCTTCGGCAATGATGCGGTGGAACTCCATATCATACTTGGCAAACGCGTCCCACGAGTCCTTATGGCGGCCGGCTTCCTCGCACGCAAGGCGGAGGTTTTCAATCTGCTCGGCCGTCGCGCGCTCGGCGGCCAGCCGTGCGGCCATGCTCTCCACCCCGATGCGGAACTCCGTCACGCTGATCAGGTCGGAAGCTTTCGCCAGCATACAGGGCAGGATGGTGTTGGCATACAGCCCCACGTTCATGTTGCGCACGCGGTAGCCGTAGCCCTGCTGGTTATCCACCAGCCCCAGCGCGATCAGTTTGCTGATGGCGGTACGCACGGTGTTGCGGCTCACGCCCAGCGCCTCGCACAGCTGTGTTTCCGAGGGCAGCTTGCTTCCCTCGGGGTACTCCCCCGTAGCCAGCATCTGTAATAGCTGGTTATAGACCTCGTTCACCAGATTGTTCTTCGGGATCAGATTCACGGTTTCTCAGTCCTCCCCAGCGGTAAAAAATTCCATCGGAACGCTCTGCCCTATCATACTGACTTTTCGTCCGTTTCGCAAGAGGGAGCCGCTTGCGCTGCGCCGTCGGGGAAGAGCACCACCGCAAGGTAGACCAGCGGCTCCTGCCCGATGTTGACCACCTCATGCGCCTGCCCCGGCAACACCAGGTTGCTGTCCCCCGGGCCGACTTCCGTTTCGCCGTCCGGCTCCCGCACCAGCCCGCGGCCCTGTAAAAAGTAACACAGCTCCATGTCGCCCAGGTGTGTGTGCATCCCCACGGAATCGCCGGGGGCCAGCGTTCCGCGCGCAAACAGCCGACCCGCCCGGTTCAGCTGCGCCCGGGTCAGGATGGTTTCCACCGCAAACACGCCTTGGCCGCCGTGCTTGCGTGCATCCTCACTGCGGGGGTAATCGCCGTTTTTCAGGATCATGCGCGCCCCTCCTCTACGGTTGCTTCCGGTAGGTAACCCCGTCGATCAGCAGCGAGCCGTCGGCGTTTTGCGCAAAAGCGAAGGAAAAATCGCCGTAACCGGTCTGCAGTGTAAGGGTTCCGTTGGCAACGGTGTAGGGCACTGTCTGCCGCACCTCACCGGAAGCCATCGTGACGCTGTTCCCGTTAAAATCCAGATCGCGGATCACCATCTCCCCGCTTTCCACGGGCGGGTTCACGGCGCTGTACGCGCCCTGCAGCCCGCTTTGGGCGGCACAGGCGGTTAACAGGCACAAGAGCAGACAAGCAAGCGGCAACAACCATCGTTTCATCGGCATCTCTCCCTCCCCCGACGGGGTTTGGTCTTGGCAAACCGATTGTACCATGCTAAGATGGCTTTGGAAACTGAAAACGGAATGAGGGGTAAAACCATGTTTCTATCGTTTATCGCCGCCAAAAATGACTACATCGCCGCGTCGCGCCGCGCGTTTGCCTGCGGGCTGGCCGCGGCGTCGGGCGGGAACGTGAGCGTGCGCATCCCCGGATGCGACCAGATGCTTGTGAAGCCTTCCGGCATCACCCTGGGGGAAGCGGCGGAAGATAACCTGCTGATTACGGACCTGTACGGAAACGTGATGGAGGGCAACCTGAAGCCCACCAAGGAAACCATCCTGCACGGAGGCCTGTACCGGCGCGATGCGCACATCGGCGCGGTAGTGCACGCCCATCCGGTGTACGCGATGCTCTGCGCGGGCCGTTTTACGGAAATGCCTCTGGTCACTAAACAGATGAAGCAGCTGATGCAAGGCCCGGTGCCGGTGTGCAAGCTCCAGAGCAACACCGTAACCGAGGAAGGGATGCGCACCGTACTTGCCATGCTGGATGCGCGGCCCGACGCCTGTTGCTTCTTACTGGAGGAGCACGGCGTGGTCGCCTTTGCCGCCACCGCGCGGGAGGCGGAGTTCTGCGCGGAACTGGTGGAAGAAAACGCGCGCGTCTGCTGGGAATCGACCCGTTAAACTGTGCGGATGCACTGCGCAGGAACCGGGCACGGCGCGCTGTCGCGCCCGGTATGCGCAAAGAGGAATCGTACGGCCCGCACCCCGCGCTACGGGGCGCGGGCCGCTGTATTTGGCCGGACACTTCGACAAGGCCCCGGGTTCTGCGGGGTGCCCACCCCGCGCTCGGGCGCGGGGTGGGCGGTTGTGCCATCCGGTCAGGGGTTGCTCAGCGGTAGAGGGAAATGTTGTCCTTGGTAACCAATGTCATCGGGATCACCTGCTGCGGGGCAACTTTATAGCCGTTGCAGGCCAGCATGCAGGCATAGATGCAGTTGGCGACCTGGCTCTTCTCTTCCTGTGCGCCGGTCAGCAGGATTTCGCCCGCTTCGATCGCGTCCAGGCAGTCGTTATCCACGTCGAAGGTCACCTGAATCATCTCATCCTCACGGCCCGCGCTCTTCACGGCTTCCAGCGCGCCCATGGTCATGTCCTTATTGACGGAGGCAACGCCGTCGATATGATCATACCGCTCCAGGAAGTTCTCCATCACGGTCATGCCCTTTTCGCGGTTGAAATCAGCGGGCTGGGAATCCAGCAGCTTGATGTCCGGATACTCGGAGAAGGCTGCCTTGTAGCCATCCACGCGCTCGGTGGAGGTGGAGTTGCCGGCGGTGCCTTCGATCAGCACCACGTCGCCCTTGCCGCTCAGCGCATCGCACAGGGCTTTGCCCAGCTGGTAGCCGACGGTGTAGTTATCCACGCCTACCCAGGTAAGCACATTGCCGCCGTACGCCTTGGTGTTGGGCGTGGCGATGGGGATGCCCGCGGCATTGGCCGCCTCGATGGCGGGGATGATGCCGGTGGAATCCGCCGGGGTAATCAGGATGGCGTCCACGCCGTTGGTGATGGCCTGTTCCACCAGCTCGATCTGCTCGGCAACGCTATAGGGCGTTTCGGGGCCTTCGCAGACGATGTTGATGTTATCCACCAGCTTGGCGGCGGCGTTCGCCCCGTCGATCATGCTCAGCATGAAGCTGAACTGCATGCTCTTGACGATGAACACGAAATTGTACGTACGGGGAGCGACCGCGGTTTCGGCGACGGCGCCAAACACCGCTACACAGCACAGCGCCACAGCCAGCAACAGGGATACGAACTTTTTCATAGGAACCTCCTTCATTTTTGGCAGAACCTTAGCCCTTGTCGTGACGAGTCCAACGAAATCCGGGTTTCAAGGGTTACCGCACGGCCTTGAACTCCTTGACCGTAGCGATGATCGCGTTTTCCGTGGGGATGCGCTCCATGCTGGAGGCACCCACAAAGCCGTCAATCTCCGGCAGGTAACGCAGGAAGGCCGCAAAGTCCGCGGGGGTGGCAAGCGGGCCGCCGTGCGCCAGGTAGAGGACATCGTCCCGCTCCCGCTTGCCCGCCTCCATGATCTCGCGGGTCAGCTTGGCGGAATCCTCAATGCTCAGGCTCTTGGTGGTGCCGATCATGCCGCCCACGGTCAGCCCCACATGGGCGATGATCGCATCGGCGCCGGCCTTGGCCATGGCGGCGGATTCTTCGGCGTTAAACACATAGACGATCGTGAAAATGTCCTTCTCGCGGGCGATGCGCACCATGTCCACCTCGCGCTGGAAGCCGAGGTTGGTCAGCTCCAGCTGCTCGCGGAAGTTGCCGTCCACCATGCCGAT
Organism: Candidatus Limiplasma sp.; assembly: GCA_963666755.2. GTDB lineage: Bacteria > Bacillota > Clostridia > Christensenellales > Aristaeellaceae > CAXXOK01. Next base: position 594,765 of record CAXXGW010000009.1, on the reverse strand, counting down.
GGTGGGAAAGTTGTTGATGCCGCTGAAGTTTTCCCCCATGACGCGATCCAGGTGGGTGGAAATCTCCCGCGTTACATCCTGCCCAAAGCAGGAGCAGATCACGGGCACATCGTGTACCACGGGCAGCACTTCGTTGGCGCCCATGGAAAGGGCGACTTCATTGGCATTGCCGAACGCAAGCCACCCGCTCAGGCTGCCGTGCCCCGCCATGCGGTACTTGCCGCTGTTGAAAACCATCAGCATATCGGCGCCACCGGCTTCGATGGCTTTGCCGGTCAGGCCGCTGCCCGCGCCCGCCACCACGATGGGTTCGCCTTTGGCGCGCTTGGCGCGCAGGGTTTGGAGCAGTTCGCTCCGGGAATACTTCCGGGCCATGGGTTTCTCCTCCTTGCTTCTGGGAGCCTGTAAACGCTCCGTGTGAAATAGGCTATCGTCAGCGGGCGTAGGCCGTGCGCATCAGGGAATCCAGCAGCGCAGCCGCATCCTCGCCGAAACCGGGGTCGTACAGGTGGCGCTTGTCCAGAATGACCTCGACCTTCGAGCCGCGGAAGCCCTCGCGCAGCGTTTCAAACAGCGCCTCGTTGGCCTCCGGCAGATAAAAGATCGCGCCGGGTTTATCAATGGAGGAAAGGCCGCCCGTGGGGATCAGAATTTTTACGGGGCCTTTGGCATCGCGCAGCTTTTCCACGATAAACGCGCCGATGCGCCGGTTCTCCTCCACATTGGTACGCATGGTGGTCATGGTGGGGTTGTGCCGGTTGAGGATGCGGCCGGTGCGGAACTTGTCCGGCAAATCCTGCATCGGCGGCAGCACGATGGTATCCGCCGCGCCGGGCACCAGCACCAGCGGCACGCCCGTATCGCGCATGGCTTCCAGCCGGTGGGGCCCCGCGTCGTGCAGGCCGCCCACCAGATGCGCGCCGATTTCCGCGATGGTCATATCCAGCACGCCGTGAATCACGCCCTGCCGCACCAGGTTTTCCATCGCGCGGCCGCCCGCGCCGCTGGCATGGAACACCAGCGTTTCGTACCCACGGCGTTCCAGCGCCTCGCGTGCCCAGGTAACGCCTTTGGTCGTGGTGCCGTACATGGTCTGCCCCACGCGCAGCACGCTCCGGTCGGCCATTTCGGCGGCATGCAGGGCAAAGCGCTCGGCATACCATTGCGCCCCCTTGGCCGCCTGCGCCGCAAAGCGGTCAAACACCATGCGCGTCAGGCAGTTAAGCCCCGCCACGTCGCTGATGGACGGGTACATGGCGATATCGCTGTCCTCCACATACCAGCGGACATTACCGGCCGCCAGCGTGGTCAACATCAGCTTGGGCAGCCCCAGCGGCAGGCTGCGCATGGTCTGCGTGCAAATCTGGGTACCGCCCGCGCCCCCAATGCCGATGATAGCCGCGCAAAGCCCCTGCCGGAACTGATCCTGCACGAAGCGCTCCACCAGGTTGGAGGATATGGCTACCGCGTCGCCACGCGCCATGGCGCGCACCTGCTCCACCGTATATTCGCTGCCTTGGCACAGGTCCCGCAGCGATACGTCCGGCTCGGCGGTCGGGGTGCCACCCACGCCCACATCCACCGTAACGCACCGCGCGCCGTTAGCCTCCACGCGCTGCTTGATGTAATCGGATTCCACCCCTTTCGTATCAAAGGTCGCAATCAACAGTACAATCGGGTCCATCCTGTTTCCCTCCCCACAAGCGATCCCGGCGGCGTCAGCTTTTATAAACCGCGCGTCCGGTTTTGTGATCGCGTAAATCATTCTCCAGCTGCATACGGCGGTTGGCCAGCGTCTGGTTCATGTACACAGCAAAGATAATCAGCGCCCCGCTGATCAGGTCCTGTAGCTGGCTGGGCATCTGCAGGCTGTTCATGCCCGCCTGAATGGTGTACACCACCAGCGCGCCGCCCGCCACGCCCCAGATGTTGCCGTACCCGCCCGCCATGGAGAAGCCGCCCATCAGCGCCACGGTAATGGCCTCAAAGTTGCTGTCCATGCCGAGGCCCGGCTCGCAGGCGTTCAGGCGCGCTACGTACATCAGCCCCGCAAAGGCGGCAAACACGCTGGACGCCACATACACGCCGATCTTCACCCGGTCGGTATCAATGCCGGAGAAGCGCGCCGCCATCGGGTTGGCGCCGGTAAAGTACAGCCTGCGGCCAATGTTGGTGCGCCGCAGCACAAACCAACTGAGCGCCAGCAGCAATAGCGCGATCAGCATCGGGCTCTTGATCTGGAACCGGTCGATGCTGGCGATCCGCAGCATGGAAATCTGCCGGAACGTTTCATCCAGCGGGTAGAGCACGCGGTTGCGCAGGTACACCCACCCCAGACCGCGGCACGCGTACATCGTGGCAAACGTTGCAATAAACGGCGGAATCTTCAGTTTGGTAATCATCAGCCCGTTCAGCAGCCCCACGAACGCCCCCGTGAGCAGGATGACCAGCACCGCCGTCATGTAGTGGGCGCCGCTGTTTTTAAGCAGCGCCTCGCCCCAGAACACGGTGGTAAACGCCATCAGCGCACCCACGCTCAGGTCGATGCCGCCGGTCAGGATCACCAGCGCCTGCCCGATGCCCAGCACCACCAGAAAGCTGGCCTGGTTCATGATCGTGCTCAGGTTGGACGGTTTCAGAAAGTTGACCCCGCTGAACGCCGACGCGATGGTGAACACCAGAAACACCGCTACGACAATCATGACGGTGGACAGGCTGTACACCTGCTTGAGCAGCTTTTTACGACGCAATTCAGACATGCTCGGCACCCTCCTTCCGGGCTGCGCGGCTGGCATGCGCACGGCTGAGGGCAAGCAGCCCGCGCCGCTTTTCACCGGCGGCGGAGGCGTTGTTGAGCAGCATCCCCACTACCAGCACACAGCCGATGACCACCTGCACCCAGCTGGTGTCGATGCCCAGCAGGCTCATGGCGCTGCGGATGGCATACAGGGTGAGCGCGCCAAGCACCGCTCCGGGCACTGATCCCTTGCCGCCCTCCATCACATTGCCGCCCAGCACCGCGGCCACACAAGCCTGAAACTCCATGTTGCTGCCGATAGTCGGCTGCACGCTGTTGCTGCGTACCATCACAATCATGCCGCCCAGCGCGGCCAGCGTACCGGAGAGCATGTACACCAGAATGCGCCATTTGACGGTGTCGATGCCGGAGAGGCGCGCCGTTTCTTCATTGGCGCCCAGCGCGTAGATGTTGCTGCCAAGCGTGGTGCGCTTGAACAGCACCCACACCAGCGCCACCACCAGCACCGTGATCACCAGCAGGTTGGAAACCGACAGCGTCTGCGCGGCCTCCGTGCCCATCTGGATGGAAAACGCCTTGTTGCCCAAAAAATCAATCAGGTGGGTTTTCGGCCCCGCTTCCCACGCCACAGTGCGTAAATCGCTGACAGTGTTGGCGATGCTCTGCGCAATGCCCATGGACCCGAACGTGGCGATAAACGCCGGGATGCGCAGCTTGGTTACCAACAAGCCGTTAAACAGGCCGAACAGCGCGCCGACCGCAAAGCCGATCAGCACCGCGAACCAGGCGTTCATCCCGGCGCGCATGCTCACGGCCATCAGTACCCCCGCCATGGAAACCACACCGCCCATGGACAGGTCGATGTTGCCCATCATCAGGCTCAGCGCCATGCCGACGGAAAGCACCGTGAGCGTACAAGCCTGCAACAGCATCGTAGAAAGGTTGCCCACGCTCAGAAAATTGGGCACTGCAACCGATGCCACCACAAACACAATCAGGAAAATGTAGATCGCCCCCGGCGCCCTGCCGAGAAACGCAAACCGGCGGTTACCCATCGTCCATCCCCCCTTATACGTTGGAGAACGCCAGATGCAGAATTTCCTGCTGTGTCGCGCCCTCCCGATCCATTTCGCCAACCACCGCTCCGCCGGACATGACGTAGATGCGGTCGCTCATGCCCAAAATCTCCGTCAAATCGCTGGAGATCATCAGGATTGCCGCGCCCCGGCCAACCAGCTCGTCCATCAGGCGGTAAATACTGCTCTTGGCACCCACGTCGATGCCGCGGGTCGGCTCGTCAAAGATAAATACCTGGGACTGGGAAAGCAGCCATTTGGCAATGACCACCTTCTGCTGCGTGCCACCGCTCAAAAACTGCACCAGCTTGTCCATTGACGAGGTGGCAATTTCCAGACTTTCCACATAACCCTTAACCTGCTCACGCTCGCGCACGGCGCTCACCAGCCCCGAGGGGTTCAGTGCCCGCAGGGAGGAGACGACCATGTTTTCCCGGATGCTTAAAGGCAACGCAAGCCCTTCGACCTTCCGATCTTCCGGCAGGAGGCACATGCCCAGCCGGTTGGCACGCATGGGGCTTCCCCTGCGCAGCACCTGCCCGCGCACCCGCACCTCACCCGAGGCATAGCGGTCGATGCCAAACGCTGCACGCACGGTTTCGCTGCGGCCCGCGCCTACCAGCCCCGCCACGCCCACGATCTCGCCCGCGCGCACGGTCAGGTTTACCTCGCGGAACTTTTCGCCGCTCAGGTTGCGGATTTCCAACGCCGCCTCCCCTGCCGGTTTGCGTACATGCGGGAACAGGTTGTCGATCCGGCGGCCCGCGATGTTCTCGATCAGCGTTTCCATGTTCAGGCTGGCGATCGAATCCGTCAGGATATGGTGGCCGTCGCGCAGCACGGATACCCGGTCGCCAATCTGGAACAGCTCCTCCAGCCTGTGGCTGATGTAGAACATGCCCACCCCGCGTTCCCGGAGGAGGCGGATGATCTGGAACAGCTCCGCGATTTCAGAATCGGTCAGCGAGCTGGTCGGCTCGTCAAACACAATCACTTTGGCGTTGCGGGACAGCGCCTTGGCGATTTCGACCATCTGCCGGGTGCCGATGCCCAGATTCTTAACCACCGTGCGGGGGTCCACCTCGATGCCGATTTCCGTAAGCAGCTCGGCCGCCCGCCGCTCCTGCGCCTTCGCATCCACAAAGGGGCCATTTTTTAGCTCATGGCCCAGAAAGATGTTCGCCGCGACCGACAGATCCGGCACCAGGTTCAGCTCCTGATAAATCATACTGATGCCCAGCTCCGCGCTGATCTGCGGGGAGTTTTTCTCCACCCGTTTCCCCTGAAAGATCAGCTCGCCCGAGGTGGCGGTATACGCGCCGGAAAGCACCTTCATCAACGTGGATTTACCCGCGCCGTTTTCCCCCACCAGGATGTGAACCTCGCCGGGGTACAAATCCACGTTGATATCCTCCAGCGCGACCACGCCCGGGAAGGTTTTCCCAACGTGCCTGAACTCCAATATTGTTTCTGCGCTCATTCCATCATGACACCTCCGTACCCTTTTTCGCTGTCATTCCCGGCCGGGCGTTTCCACCATGCTCGGCGTCGAATCTTTCCCTGTGTAAACGCAAACAAAACCAAGCCTGCCGGTTAACCAGAACCGGCGGCAGACAGCATTTCCTGCACAACGGCCACAACCTGCGCGTGAGCAGGTCGTGCGACGTTCGGATTCTTTTGCAGACGCGATACAGCGGTGTTCCCGGGTTCGCTCCCGGCTCTTGCAGTACGCCTCGCCTCCATCGGGGAGAAACACTGCGCCGTTTTGCTTTCGTTCCGCTTTTGTGTTACGCATGATGTAACTTATCACTTGTAGCACAACTTATGAGATGATTATAAGCGGAGAACCTGCACCTGTCAACCCCTTTTCCGAAGTTTTTCACAGGCACGACCCCTGTGCAAGGAGCCCGCAAAGTCTTATGCCGCTTGGAGGATTCACGCATCAGATTGTTGCATACCCATTCAGACGGCACGCAGTTTTTTCAAGCCTTCGCCAATACACATGGTCAATCCCAATGAAGCGAAAGCCTGATAACCGCTATGGCTACGCCAAAGCCAGCCCCACAAACGTTCGCAAAATCGAAAACAAAAAGGCTCTTTGAGCGAGCCCTATACGTATAATGGGGAAACGGCTTTCCGCCTCTCCTTTTCTATTCCACAAACCGCTAGCGTCCAAAAACATACTGCGCTTTATGGCCTTGGGGGGTGAATGCAGGCGATCCAACACTACGGACAATAATCCCGCATACCTGCCCATTGCTGACTCCCTGTGGGCCGCCTTCCCCCATGGCGGAGAGCGACCGGTCGCCTTACCGCCCAAACCCCGACGTGGGGATAAAGGATGCTACTTGCTGTTCCGCTCAGCCGCGCTTTTGGCAATCGCCAGCGCCGCGTAATCGCCGATCTGCTCCCCCAGCGCCGCCGGAAGAATCCGGCAGGCCGCCAGCGCCCGGGGCAGGGTTTCCACCGCCAGCACGGCGCGCATACGCGGCTCCAGAAGGTCGCGGCAGCGGGTATAGATGGAGCCCAGCACCACACAGTCCGGGTTCAGAAAATCCAGCAGCAGCGAAAGCCCGCGGCCCAGCGCATCGGCGCAAAGCCCGAACACCTCCAGCGCGGCGGGGTCGCCCGCGCGGGCCGCCTCGGCGGTTTCCTTCGCGCTTACGCTCGAGGTAAGCGGGTAGCCGGGCACGGCGCCGTTCTGGCGATAGCGCTCCCCCACGGTCAGTGCCAGTTGCCGCAGGCCGCCGCCGGAGCAGAAGCCTTCAAACGAGCCCGTTTTCCCGTACCCGCTGGGGCCAAATTCCCTCAACCGCCAATGGCCCAGTTCGCCCGCATCGCCGGACGCGCCGCGCAGGATGTGCCCATCGGCCACAATACCCGCGCCCAGCCCCGTGCCAAATGTGAGGAACGCCATCAGCCCGCTGCCTTTGCCCGCGCCCCAGCGCCACTCCGCCAACGCGCAGGCATTCGCGTCATTTTCCAGCATCGCAGGCGCATGCAGGCACTCCTGCGCCATCGCGGTCAGGTTCATGTCCCGCCAGCCGGGCAGGTTTGGGGGGCTCAGCAGCATACCCTGCGCGGCATCCAATGGGCCGCCCGCGCTGATGCCCGTGCCCGCCACGGTTTCCCCCTCCGTCATCCGCTTGGCTATGGCGCACAGCTCCTGCATCGCATGCTGCTGATCCGCCGGGGTCGCGATCGCCTCCCGCCGCAGCAGCCGGAACCCTTCCGGCTGCTCCATGCCCACGCATACGGCGCACTTGGTGCCGCCCAGGTCTATTCCCACCAGCACGCTCATGCCGCATCCCCCCCGAAAAGCGATTGCTCCAGCGCGATGCACAGCGCGTGGTACAGCGGCAGATGCCACTCCTGTACGCGGTATGTTTCATGGGCCGGGGCGCGCACGCATACATCGCACAGCGCCGCAAGCCTGCCGCCGCCTTCGCCGGTCAGCCCCAGCACCCGCGCGCCGCGCGCCTTGGCAGCAATAGCGGCATAGCAAACGTTCTGCGCATTGCCGGAGGTGGAGATGCCCAGCAGCACATCGCCGGGGCGCGCATAGGCAAACGCCTGCTGCGCATAGGTCAGGGTTCCGTCCACATCGTTCAGGAAGGCCGAGCTCATGCCGCCAAGCCCGTGCAGCACCAGCACCGGCACAGCCCGTTGCAGGCGTTCGGCCAGAATGCCATCATCCCCTGCCTGCCGGAGCGCATCCCGCTCGGCCGCATTCAGGAGGCGGCGATCCAGAAAGCCCTTCATCAGTTCACCGGCAATATGGTCGCAATCGCAGGCGCTGCCGCCGTTGCCGCACAGGAGCAGCTTGCCGCCGTCCTGAAAGCTCTTTAGCAGCAGTGTATAGGCTGCCTGCAAATCCGCCGCGGTGCCGCGCAGCGCGGGATGTTCCTCCATCAGGGTTTGCAAAGCCGGATGCAGCTCGTTTTGCATAGGTTTCTCCTCCCTCAGGCCACAAGGTTGTGCGTTGAGTCTGGTATTCCGCGCCCACACCCTGGACTCCTTTCCGGGGAGAAAATTCCGCGTCACGCATGCGGATTCAAAAGCTGAGGCACAGAATGCGCTTCCTCCCGGCGGGTTTTTCATCCTAAAAGGAAACATGCGGTCGGTGGGCACTGCGCCGCAGGGGATAGCACCCTGTAGGCGGAGCATCCTATAAACAGAACATGAATGTGCGGTCTGCAAAAGCTGCGTACGCGATTCTATGCCCCGTATCCCTTGCACCGCAGCGCTTTTACGCGGGCGTATCCTGAATAACAAAAGCCGGAAGCTCGCTTCCGGCAGAAAGTTTCCAGTTTTCAATCCTACCTGTGCCAAGGCTCCCGCGTTTGGCTCGCCATACCCATTTTCTTAAATATGTTCCCCCATGGCCACCGCCGCATCCGGGCTGAGCATTACCCACGTGTCATACAGGCGCAGGCGCATCGGTTCGCCCTTGCGGTAGGTGAGCGTCGTGCCGTTGGCGTCCACCGCGCAATGGAACCAGCCGCCCCGGTAGTGCAGCGAGAACCCGTAGCCCTGCCAGCCCGGCGGCAGCGTGGGCGCCAGCGAAAGCCCCTGCGCGTCCAGCTCCAGCCCCGCAAAGCCCTTGAGCACACACAGGTAAGAGCCGCCGAGGTTTGCGGTGTGCAACCCGTCGCGGGTGTTGCCATGCGTATCGAGCAGGTCGAGGGTGGCGGTTTCGGCAAACTGCCGCGCCGCACGCTCCCCCATGCCCAACCGCGCCGCCATCATCGCAAACACGCACAGCGACAGGGAGGAATCATGCGTCGTTACCCGATCGTAGTAGGCAAAGCTGCGGCGCACGGTCGCCGCGTCCGCCGTATGCGGGAACAGCAGATGCGCCAGCACCGTATCCGCCTGCTTGCACACCTGATAGCGGTACAGAAACAGCGGGTGGTAATGCAATAGCAGCGGGAAGTTCTCCCGTGGGATGGTTGCCAGATTCAGCTCCGCCTTGTGCAGGAAGGAATCATCCTGCGGGCTGACCCCGAGCCGTTTGTCCGTGGGGAAGTACATCCGATCCGCCGCCTCACGGAAGTGTTCCAGCTCCGCGTCGGTTACGCCGGTAGCGGCGCGCACCGTGCCGTCCAGCCCGGCCGAATGCAGTGCTTCCAGCATGCGCACCGCGCCGCGCAGGTTGTGCTGCGCCGTCGCGTTGGTGTAGAAGTTGTTGTTGACCAGACAAGTGTATTCGTCCGGCCCGGTTACGCAGTCAATCCGGAAGCCGTCCTCCGCCATGTGCCCCAATTCCAGCCAGAAGCGCGCCGTTTCCACCAGCACCTCGGCGCCGTGCTCCGCCATAAAAGTCAGATCGCCGGTCGCGTCCCAGTACTGCAAAAAGGCGTAGGCAATATCTCCGTCAATGTGGTACTGAGCCGTGCCTGCCGGAAAATAGGCGGAGCATTCGTCCCCGTCTATGGTGCGCCACGGAAACAGCGCCCCGCGCGCAAAGCCCAGCATACGGGCGTTGCGCCGCGCCCGATCCAATATACGGCAGCGGTACTGCAGCAGATCGCGCGCCGCTTGCGGCCGTGTCCAGATAAAGAAGGGAGCCACGTAGATTTCACTGTCCCAGAAGGTATGGCCTTCGTACCCTTCGCCACTCAGGCCCTTGGCGGCCACATTGCTCACGCCGTCCACGCCGGTGGACTGCAACAGCTCGTACAGGTTAAAATCCATGGCCTGCTGCAGCGCGGGGCTGGATTGAATCTCCACCCGCGCATCCGCCCAGAAGCCTTGCAGGTAAGCGGCCTGCTCCTGTGCGAGCGCCTCCGCGCCCATGCGCAGGCAGGTGTCCAGCGTATGCTGCGCCGCACGCTCCGGGTCGGGCTCGCGGCGGCTGTCGGCATAGCTGGCGAACAGTTCCAGCTCGATGCTCTGCCCGGCTGCAAGCACCCCCGCAAAGGTGGTTTGCACCGTGGTTTCGGTTTGCGCATACGTCGCGGGCCAATGGCAGACCGTCGCCGTGCGGCAGGCCAGCCGCAGGCCGGAACGCAGCGTTGCCGCCGCGACATGCGCCTGCCCGTCGGCAATGCCGATGGATTCCACCTGCAGGCAGCGCAGCGGTTCCGCTGCCACACGCGGATCATTGGCGGCGGCATGGTTGCGCACGCCCGCATCCAGCACGGCGCAGAGTTTCACCGGCCCCGCATACCCCTGCGAGGTGACACGGTACCGCAGCAGGAACAGCCCCTTGTGCGCAAAAGGCGTCATGCGCCGCACCTCCACGCGCAGGTCCCCCTGCGCGGTGTGCCACGTGCAGCGGCGCTCCGTCTCCCCCGCGTCCATGCGCAGCGTCTGTTCCCGCTCCGTTACCTCGTCGGCAAACATACTGAAGGGCACATCCCCCGCAAACAGCCGCACCGTTTGCGCGTCGGGCACGTTCACCATCACCTGCTGGGTTTCTGGAAACCCGTACAGCTTTTCGCCGTAGCGCACATCGCGGATTTCATAAAACGCATTCAGGTACGTACCGCGGATGCTGTCCACCCCCGGGGCGGGGCCTTCCTCCGGCGCGGCGCGCACGCCCAGGTACCCATTGGCGTTGTGAAACAGCGTCTCCAGCTTTGCAAAGCCTTCACGCGTCCAGGTTTGTGTCAATTTCACGGTTTACTCCTTCACAGCGCCGGAGGTAATGCCCGACACGATCTGCTTCTGGAAAAGCAGCACGATCGCCAGTGTCGGGATCACCACAAGAATCGTCGCGGCGGTAATCTCACCCCAGAGGATGGTAAACTGGGTGCGCAGCGCGTTAATAGCGACCGGCACCGTCTGGTATTCCTTTTCAGCATTCAGCGTCAGGGTCAGCAGATACTCGTTCCACGCAGCAATAAAGGTCATGATGGCCGTCGTGAACACGCCCGGCGCCGCCATGGGGAAGATCACTTTCCACAGCGTTTGCCATTGGGTGCAGCCGTCGATGCGGGCCGCCTCCTCCACCGAAAGCGGGATGCGCTTGAAGTGCGCCACCATGATCCACACCGCCGAGGGCAGCGTGATGGTGGAATACGCCAGCGTGACCCAGTAGCTGTTGAGGATCTGGAACTGATAGAACATGTTGAAGATCGGGCCCACGATAATCATCTGCGGGAACATCGAGATGCCCAGTATCAGCGCCATCAGCGCCGTGCGGCCGCGAAAATGGAGCCGCGCGATCATATAGGCGGACATCGACGCCACCAGTACCACATACGCGGTGGTGATGCCGCTCACCAGCAGGCTGTTGAATACCGAGTGCAGGATTCCCTTCTGCACCACGGTGGTGTAGTTACCGAACGTGGGGTTGAGCGCCACCACGCGGAAAGCCGTGTCCGCACCGTAAATTTCGCTGCCGGGCTTGAAGGAGGTGACCAGTACCCAGAAAAACGGAAACAGGTTGATCGCGATAAAGCAGGCGATCAGTACCCACATCAGCGCGCGGCCCACGTTGCGGCGCTCCTGATCCCGCGCCGGAATCTTTGCCGGTATGGCAGTCATATGCCCCCCTCCTTTCCTAATCCCGAATCAGTTCCGCGCCCAGCACCTTCACGTACACGAAGGCGATCAGCGCCACCAGTGCAAACATCGCCACCACGATCACCGAGCCGTAGCCGTAGTTGCTCTGGCCGATCATCATTTTATAGGCGTAGATGGAGAGCGTCTCCGGCGTGCCTTTGGTCAGCACCGCGATCAGGTCGTACACGCGGAAGGCGTCCAGCGTGCGGAACAGCAGCGCCACCAGCATGCTGGGCTTGAGCAGCGGCAACGTGATGCTGGTAAAGGTTCGCACCGCGCCCGCTCCGTCAATCGCGGAGGATTCGTACAGCCCGCGGTCAATCGTCTGCAAACCGGCCAGCAGCAACAGCGCCATGTAGGGCGTGGTTTTCCATACATCCGCCAGTATCGCGCCAAACATGGTGCCGCCCGCTGTGGTCAGCAGCAGCTCCGGCGAGGCGATCAGCCCCATGCGGGTAAACAGCGCGGCTACGATGCCGCTGGTGCCGTCATACAGGTAGCACCAGATCAGCGCCGATACCGCCGTGGGAATGGCCCACGGAATCAGCGCCGTGGTGCGCACCAGCCCGATGCCGCGCATCGCCTTGTCCATCACCAGCGCCAGCGCCATGCCCAGCACCAGCTCCAGAAAAACCGAAATCAGCGTGAACACCACGGTGTTGCCCACCGCCTGCCCGAAACGGGAATCCCCAAACAGGCGGCTATATTGGGTAAGCCCCACAAAGTTACTGCTCACAAGGCAGGTTTCCATTTCATCCAGCAGTTGCGGACCTTTGGCTACAAAGCGCAAATCCGGGGCGCGGGTTTGCACATCCTGCAGCGTCTGCCGTGCCTGCGTAAGCAGCGCGGCGATCTGCGCCCCCGTGTCGGCGGGCAGGGCCAGCGTCTTTTCGCCACCCTTATACAAATCCCGCTGCTGTGTAAACGCGTCGCGCAGGGCAGCCAGCGCGGGCTGATCCGCCACGGGCGCGGCATCCGCGTCCTTTTGCAGATAATGGGCCAGATAATCGCAATCCTCGGCATAGAGGCGCGCGTTGAGCGTAGCGCCGGTATACAGCGCATTTTTCGACTGCTTGTTGGTTTGGTAGTCAAACAGCGTGTACACGAACGACGAGAGGATCGGGTACAGGGAGAAGACTGTGACCAGCGCCAGCAGCGGCAGCACGAAGCAGAATTCTTTCCAGGTCATTCGGCGCTGCATGAACCACACCTCCTATGGATTGCGTGCGAAAGGCCGCCGGGCGGCTGAACGCCCGGCGGCCCATTTTGCGTTTTACTGGGCCAGCGCGGCCTGTACGGCCGCCACGGTCGCGTCGATTTCGGCACTGCCGCTCAGGTAGGGGTAGATCGCCTGCTGCAGCGTATCGGATACCTTGGAGTACTCCGCGCTCACAGGGCGGGCGATGGTCTTTTTCAGCGCGTTCTGGAAGCCGACCATGCCGAGGCGATCATCCGCTTTGATGATCCGCTCATCGGTGAGCATCTTGTTCAGGCCCGGCAGATAGCCGCCCTTTTCGCTCATGAGCACTTGCCCATCCTCGCTGTTGAGGAAGCTCATAAAGGCGAAGGCGCCTTCGGGGTTGGCGCTGTTGGCGTTGATGCCCAGAATCCAGCCGCCGACGGTATCGCCGCCGGGCAGCGGAGCCACCGCGACCTGCTCGGTCTTGATGGTGCCGTCGCTCTTGATGGCGCCCCACTGATAGGGCCAGTTACGGGCAAATACGCTCTCGCCCTTGATAAAGCTGTTGGCGGTTTCGCCTTCGGTGTAGTTGAGGATGTTGTCCGGCGTAGCCTTGGAATCGATGAACTGCTTCATCGTGGTCAGGCCGCCCTTGATATCCGTCCAGTTGGCGGTAAACTCGTTGGCGTTGCAGATCAGGCCTTCGTACAGCGCGCTCTGGAACACCACGCCGTCCTTGGTGCCGCCCTGGCCCATGTATTTCTCGGCCATGGCCAGCAGGTCGGCCCAGGTATAATCGCCGGAAACCAGCTTGGCGGCGTCATCCTGGCTGACGATGTCGGTGCGGAAGTAGAGCAGCCCCAGGTCCGGGAAGAAGGGCAGCACATACGCCTTGCCGTTGTAGGTGCCCGAAGCCATCGAACCGGCGTTGTAATCCGCCACGTTCAGGCCCGCGTCCTCCAGCATCATATCCAGCGGCTGGATGTAGCCGGACGCCGCAAACTCGCCAGCCCACACCACGTCCATGGAGATGATGTCGTATTCCTTGCTGCCGGCACGCAGCGAGGTGGTCAGCTGCTCGCGCATCGCGCCGGAATCGTTGGTCATATCCACCCATTCCACCTTGTAGGCTTCCTGCGAAGCGTTAAAGGCATCCACAACCGCCTGCGTGGCGGGCGTGGGGTCGGCCTGCGCGGCAAACTTCACGGTTACCGGCTCGGCCATCGCGGCGGTGGCGCCCAGCGCCAGCGCAAGAGTCAAGAGAACTGCCAGCATTTTTTTCATGGATTTTTCCCTCCTGTATTCCTATGCGTACGGGAAAGGCCCGGTGCCGTTCCCTGTCGTTGTCCTTACTATACGGGAAAACGCGGCGGAAGTATTTCATATTTCCGATGTATTTGTTATAATGCAGATGTTCAATCTGGGGAGGGATCGGCCATGGAGGAAAACGAACTGGCGCAGCGGGCGCGCTATATCCATTATACCACACGTTTGCCGGTTTTCTGGTTGCGGGACGGCTCGCTGGTAAACGCATTACCGCACGATGTGCATCTGGCAGGCACGCTGCTGAACGACCCAACCGCACCACTGACAGGGCTGAAGATCGACCGTGCCGCACAGGGCGGCGTCGCTCCGGTGGAAAACGCGTACGCCGAGCGGTTTTTCTATGCCCCGCTTGGCGAGGGCGTGCTGCTACTTTGCGGCCCCTACTGCCCCGAGCCCTTTACCGACGGCGATGTGCTGAGGCTGATCCGTTCCCTGCGCCTGCCGCTGGACAAGCGGGAACAGCTGCACGCCTACTACGCAGGTCTGCCCCGCCTGAACGATATGCACGCCTACTACACCGGCCTTTTCCTCCAGCGCACGCTTATGGATGCGTCCGCCCAGCCCGGTGCGGCCGAGGGCCTGCCCAGCGACGAGGAACTGGCGCGCCGCTTTGAGCAGAACGCCTACCGCAACCGCATGGCCATGTACCAGCACCCGCCCTACTTTTTTGAGCAGGAAATTACCCGGCAGATTATCGGGGGCGACCGGGAACAGGCCATGCAGACGCTGGCGGAGCTGAACCGGCTGACCCGCGCCACCCTGGCGGATAACCCGCTCCGGTCGCTTAAAAACTCGCTGATCGCTTCGGTTACGCTGTTCACCCGCGCGGCCATCACCGGCGGCGTGCCCAGCGACGAAGCGTTTACCCTGAGCGACAGCTTTATCCAGACCATCGAAAAGCAGAGCGACCTGCGCTTCCTTTCCACCATTGAGGAGCAGATTATCCTGCGTTTTATCGACCGGGTGGAGCGGCACCGCACACAGCGCTACTCCCGGCTGGTGCGCAGCGCCATCGACTACATTGAGCAACGCCTGTCCGAGCCGCTGGACGCGCCGGCCATCGCCGGGCATGTGTACGTGCACCCGGATTACCTTTCGCGCCGCTTCCGTCAGGAAACGGGCGAGGCGCTGCACAGCTTCATCCTCCGCCGCCGTGTGGAGGAAGCGGCGCGCTTCATGCGCTACGGCAACGATTCGATTCCCGACATCGCGGCGTTTTACCAGTTTTCCTCCCAGAGCCACTTTACCACCGTGTTCAAGCGCTATATGGACTGCACCCCGCAGCAGTACCGCAACCTGTAGCCCCCCTCCTGCCAACCGAATCCGCAACGCAAAACGCCCCCGCGTGCTTCGGCACACGGAGGCGTTCTGCGCTTAGGGTAAAACCCCAGAGGGGGGATGCTTACTTCACGTCGGCCCAGTCGGTCACTTCGCCGGTGAAGATCTGGCGAATCTGTTCGGTGGTCATATTCTCGATGGCGTTGGCCTTGTTCACGATTACGGCGATGCCGTCCAGCGCGATCACGGTCGGGGTCAGGCCCGCACCGAGTTCGCTGTCCTTCAGCTCGCGGCTGGCCATGCCGATGTCAAACGTGCCGTCCGCGGCGCCGGTCATGCCGGTGGTGGAGTCGCTGATCTGCACTTCGATTTCCACCGTGGGGTTCAGGGTCTTGTAAGCTTCGGCGAGTTTCTCCATCAGCGGGCCCACGGAGGAGCTGCCGCCCACCACGATCTTGCCGGCGACGGGGGCCGCGGTGTAATCGGCGGGGGTCAGGGCTACGTAGTGGTTGTCGCCCACCATCTGCTGGCCTTCTGCGCTCAGAATCCAGGCGATGAAGTCCTTGGCGGTGTCGCTGAGGCCTTCCTTCACGGCGATGTTAAAGGGGCGAGAGAGGCTGTAGCTCTTGTTGGTCACGTTCTCGGCAGTCGCCTGCACGTCGTTCACGGTCACGGCCTTCACGGTGTCGCCCAGGGAGCCCAGGGAGATGTAGCCGATGGCGTTTTCGTCGCCTTCCACAGCGGTAATCACCTGCGCGGTGCCGTTCTGGATGATCGCATCCTCATAGGTCATGTCAACCTTCTTGCCATCCGCGTCCTTCACTTCCACGCCGGTCAGTTCGATAAACGCGCCGCGCGTGCCGCTGCCCGCCTCGCGGCTGACCACGGTGATTTCGCTGGCCGCAAACGCGGTGCCGGCAAGATTCAAGCCCAGAGCGATCGTCAGCAGGATTCCCATTACCTTCTTCATGTGTTTCCTTCCTTTCTTTCGGTTCGGGCTTATCATACGGCGGCATTGTTAAGCCTCCGTACTGCGGTCGTTAACTCTGTGTAAAATCGACGCACGCCCCTTTTAACTTTGCTTTATGAGGAAGAAATACGATTTAACCTACATTTTACAATTCGCAAACGCCCGGCTAACACAGTTTTTGTATGCTGTAACCGTATGAAAGGAAGGATGGGAATGCGGGGTAAGGAACGGGTGATGCGGGTGGTTTTCGCTGCGGCGGCAAGCGTCTGCATCGCCGCGGTAGCGCTGATCTGTATTTTTCTGTTTGCAAACGGGGTCCCTTTTTTCCAGAAGGTGAACCTGTTCTCATTTCTTTCCGGCACCAAATGGGCGCCGGATGTGAACGATTCCGGCAACGGGGTGTACGGCATCCTGCCGATGATCGTGGGCAGCCTGTATGTTACGGCAGGCGCGCTGCTGATCGGCGGGCCGATCGGCATTCTGGCGGGCGTTTACATGGCGCGCTTCTGCCCCAAGGGGCTTTTACGGGTGCTGCAGCCGCTGGTGGCGCTCATGGCGGGCATCCCCTCGGTGGTGTACGGGTTCTTTGGTATCACCAACCTGGTGCCTCTGGTGCGGGAAACCTTTGGCGGCAACGGCTTCAGTATCCTGACGGCCTGCCTGCTGCTGGGGATGATGATCCTGCCCACCATTTTGCAGCTTACCTACAGCGCGGTGCGCGCCGTGCCGGAAACCTACTTTGAAGGCAGCCTGGCCCTGGGGGCGACGGAGGAGCGCAGCGTGTTCCGCGCGGTGCTGCCGGCAGCCAAGAGCGGCATCCTGGCTGCCATCGTGCTGGGCATCGGCCGCGCCATCGGCGAAACGATGGCTGTTGTCATGGTGGCGGGCAATCAGGCGCGCATGCCCAAAGGACTTTTGAAAGGCGTGCGCACGCTCACCAGCAACATCGTGACCGAAATGGGCTATGCCGCCGATTTGCACCGCGAAGCGCTGATCGCCACAGGCGTAGTGCTGTTCGTGTTTATCCTGCTGATTAACTTCCTCTTTTCCGCTTTGAAAAGGAGGGAATCCGTATGAGCTACCTGCGCAACCCCGCCGCGCAAAAAGCGATGCGCGGCTCGCCGCTTGTCAATGCGATGCGGGCTTCCCTGCTGTACTGGCGGCGGCACCCCGGCTCCGCGTTTTTACGGCTACTGACCAAGCTGAGCATTGCCATCACCCTGCTGATGCTGGCCGATCTGGTGGCCGATATCCTGATCAAGGGCATCCCCAACCTGCGCGCCTCGCTGTTTGACCCACAGTTTACCACCGATAACCAAAGTCTGCTGCCCTCGCTGGTCAACACATTCGCGATTACGGCGCTGGCATTGCTGATTGCCATCCCGCTCGGCGTGGGCGGAGCCATCTACCTGAGTGAATACGCGCACCGCGACAGCTTTCTGGTGCGCGCCGTGCGGCTGACCGCCGAAACGCTGGCGGGCATCCCGAGCATCCTGTACGGCCTGTTCGGCATGATGTTCTTCGTCATCTCCCTGCGGCTGGGGCTGTCCATCCTGTCGGGCGCGCTTACCCTCAGCCTGATGGTGCTGCCGCTGATCCTGCGCACCACCGAGGAGGCGCTGCTCTCCGTGCCGGACGGATACCGCGAGGGCAGCTACGGGCTGGGCGCGGGCAAGCTGCGCACGGTATGGCGCATCGTGCTGCCCCCGGCCGCGCCCGGCATCCTGGCCGGCGTAGTGCTCGCCATCGGCCGCATCGTGGGCGAAACCGCGGCGCTACTCTTTACCGCAGGCACAGTCGCCGCGATGCCCTCGGGGCTGCTTTCCTCCGGGCGCACGCTTTCGGTGCACATGTACGTGCTCAGCGGCGAAGGGCTGCACATCGGCGAGGCCTATGCCACCGCCGCGGTTCTGCTGGCGTTCGTCATGGTGATGAACGGCCTCAGTTCCCTGATTTCCCGCAGAATCATAAAGGAGTAGGCCATGCAAAAAATCGCCATTGAAACCCTGAATCTGTACTATGAAGATCTGCAAGCGCTCAAGGACGTGAACCTCTCCATCCAGCCCAACCGCATCACGGCATTCATCGGCCCATCCGGCTGCGGCAAGTCTACGCTGCTTAAAACCCTCAACCGGATGAATGATCTGGTGGTCAGCTGCCGCGTAACAGGAAGCGTGACCCTGGACGGCGAAGATATCTATGGCAATCTGGACGTAAACCAGCTGCGCAAGCGCGTAGGCATGGTCTTTCAAAAACCCAATCCCTTCCCGATGAGCATCTACGACAACATCGCCTATGGCCCGCGCACCCACGGCGTGCGCCGCAAGGCCATGCTGGACGAGATTGTCGAAAAGTCGCTGGTGGACGCCGCCATCTGGGGGGAGCTTAAGGATCGGCTGCACAAGAGCGCCCTGGGGCTGTCCGGCGGGCAGCAGCAGCGGCTGTGCATCGCCCGCGCGCTGGCCGTGCAGCCCGAAGTGCTGCTGATGGACGAACCCACCAGCGCGCTGGACCCCATCTCCACCGCCAAGATTGAGGAGCTGGTCGCCCAGCTTAAAAAGGACTACACACTGGTCATGGTCACGCACAATATGCAGCAGGCGCTGCGCGTAAGCGATACCACCGCCTTCTTCCTGCTGGGCGAGGTGGTGGAGGTGGGCGATACGGAGAAACTCTTCTCCATGCCGGTGGATAAACGCACCGAGGATTATATTACCGGGAGGTTCGGCTGATGAAAAACCGTTTTGACGAACAGGTGGAAATCCTGAACGCGCAAATGATCGAAATGGGCGCGATGATCGAAACGACCATCGAAGGCGCCTGCGAGGCCTTGCAGACCGCCGACCTGCCCCGCGCGCGCGCCATCATCGAAGGGGATTCGGTGGTGGACCGCAAGGAGCGCGAAATCGAAAGCCTTTGCCTGCGCATGCTGCTCACCCGCCAGCCCGTGGCGCATGATCTGCGCGTCGTTTCCTCTGCGCTTAAAATGATAACCGATATGGAACGCATTGGCGATCACGCCGCCGATATCAGCGAAATCGTCACGTTTCTGGATTATTCCGCGGCGCTGCAGCCCGAGCACTTCGGGGCCATGTCGCGCGCGGCCATCGATATGGTGCACCGCGCCATCGACGCCTATGTGCGGCAGGATGTGGAGCTGGCCCGTACCGTGATTGTCAGCGACGATACGGTGGATCAGCTGTTTACCGACGTCAAGCGGGAGCTGATCGAGCTGCTGGCCGCGGATGCCTCCCGCGGCGGCGAGGCGCTGGATTTGCTGATGATCGCCAAATATTTCGAGCGCATCGGCGACCACGCGACCAACATCGCCGAGTGGGTGGAATACAGCGTAACCGGACTGTATAAAGGGGAAGTGCTGCAATGATCCACGTGGTGGAGGATGACGACGGCGTGCGCGAGCTGGAGCTGTACGCCCTGCGGCAGGCCGGGTTCGAAGCCGAAGGCTTCGCCGGCACCGCCGCGTTTAAGGCGACGCTGCAAAAGACGACCCCCGCGCTGGTGCTGCTGGATGTGATGCTGCCCGGCGAGGATGGCGTTACCCTGCTGCAAAGTTTGCGCCGGGACCCCAAAACGCGCCGCCTGCCCGTGATACTGGTCACCGCCAAGGGCGCGGAAATGGACAAGGTGCGCGGGTTGGATGCGGGCGCGGACGATTATCTGACCAAGCCCTTCGGCATCATGGAGCTGCTGGCCCGCGTGCGCGCGCTGCTGCGGCGCAGCGAGCAGGGCAAGCCCGTACCGGTGCTGACCGTGGCCGATCTGACACTGGACCGCGAACGTCATTTGGTAAACGCCGCCGGGCAGGCGGTGGAACTGACGCACATGGAGTTCAAGCTGCTCGCCTTTTTGATGGTGCATACCGGCAAAGCCGTAACCCGCGAGGTTTTGCTGGACGATGTGTGGGGGCTGGGGTTCGCGGGCGACACCCGCACGGTGGACGTGCATATCCGCTCGCTGCGGCAAAAGCTGGGCCCCTGCGGCGGTTTGATCCACACCGTACGCGGCGTGGGCTATAAGCTGGAGGTCTAGCATGCGTAAGAAGCTGTTCTGGAGCCTGGTCGGGTTCTCCTTCACGATATCGCTGTTGCTCTGCGCCCTGCTGCTGGGGGGGTTGTACTTCTTCTTCAGCCAACAGCTGCACGATCGGCTGGTAGCGGAAGCGGATACGCTTTCGCACCGTGTGAACGGGCAGCAGGACGCTGCGGTCGATACCCTGACCCACGGCGTCTACCCCGATCGCGTAACGCTGATCGGTGCGGACGGCGTCGTGCTGTTTGACAGCCAGGCCGACGCGGTGCAAATGGAAAACCATGCCGCGCGGCCCGAGGTCATCAACGCCCTGCAAAAAGGCGTCGGCTGGTCGCAGCGCAACAGCGCCACGCTGGGGGAAACCAGCGTGTACTACGCCCGTAGGTTACAGAACGGACAGGTGCTGCGCGTGGCGGGCACGCAAAAGAGCATCCTGGCGATGGTAAACGGGATGGTCGGGTGGTTGGCGCTGGGCGTAGCCCTGTGCGCGCTGCTCGCCTCCCTGCTGGCGCGTCCGCTTACCCGGACGCTGATCCGCCCGCTGAATGCCATCAACCTCGACGCGCCGCTGCTCAGCGACGGGTACGAGGAGCTTTCCCCCATGCTGCGGCGCATGGACGCCCAAAACCGGCGCATCGCGCAGCAGATGGAGCGCCTCAGCCGCCAGCAGGCGGAGCTGAACGCCATCCTCAGCGGCCTGCGCGAAGGGCTTGTCGTATTGGACGAAGGCCATCGGGTGCTGGCCATCAACCCCGCCGCGCGCAAGATACTGGGCGCGGGCGATGCCGACTGGACCGGCCGGCTCCTGCCGGAGCTCAACCGCCATGAAACGCTTTTACGCTTGCTGCACGACGCCGACGGCGTCGGCGAGCTGGCCGCCAACGGCCGCATATACCGGGTATCCGCCAGCGTCGCGGGGCGCGATCTGGGCCTTGTGCTGCTATTGCAGGATGTAACGGAGGAGCGGACTGCCGAGCAAAACCGCCAGCAGTTCAGCGCCAATGTAAGCCATGAGCTGCGCACCCCGCTGACCACCATCAGCGGCTATGCGGAGCTGCTGGCTACCGGCCTCGCCCGCCCGGAAGATACCCCCGAGCTGGCCGGGAAAATCCACCAGGAAAGCCGCCGGATGCTGTCGCTGATTGAGGATATCCTGCGCCTTTCCAAGCTGGACGAGGGCGCCGTGGGCGAAAAACAGCCCATCGACCTGTTACTGCTGGCCCGCTCCTGCGCCTCCAAGCTGAGCGACTTTGCCCACCTGCAAAACGTCACCCTGACCGTGGAAGGCGCAAGCGCCGTCGTGCTGGGCGATCGCACCCTGCTGGAGGAGATGACCCTCAACCTGCTGGACAACGCCGTCAAATACAACGTGCGCGGCGGGCGCGTGCAGGTGACCACCGCCATGGACGGGCAGCGCCCCTGCATCACCGTGGCCGATACCGGCGTAGGCATCCCGGAGGAACACCAGAGCCGCGTATTTGAGCGCTTTTACCGGGTAGACAAGAGCCGCAGCAAGGAAACCGGCGGCACCGGGCTGGGGCTGTCCATCGTCAAGCACGGCGCGCAGCTGCACGCAGCCGAAATCACCCTGCGCAGCAAGCCGGGCGAGGGCACGACCATCACCCTCCGCTTTCCGCCCCAGCCGGACGCCCCAACCCCCGAAAACACCCCGGCCTGAACCCTGCCACACCCGTCCGGCCGCTGACAAACCAACCAAGACGCTGGGATACAGCCTGCTCAAAAAGGTTCAGATGCGCGAAGCTAAACCGGATAAGGGCGGGAGCGTACACGGACGTACGTGACCGCCCTTATCCGGTGCAGGCGACAAAGCAGATGGGCCTTTTTCAGCAGGCTGCGTCCGGCCGCTGCGCGGCCGGACGCAGCACACCCCTGCCGTCATTCCCGCAGGAAAAATGAGGTTGCACGTGCAAAAGATTGTGGCTCATGGTATAATGGTGGGTGTCGGTTCCGGGGGACAGTTAGCCTCCGGAATTGCGGAACGCAAACTAAGGAGGGCTTTTCTTTGGATGACCCGATAGGCGGTCAATTACTCATTCAGTTTCTGTTAATTCTCGTAAACGCTTTTTTTGCCGCAACCGAAATCGCCGTGATCTCGCTCAATGAAAACAAGGTGCGCAGGCAGGCCGATGAAGGGGATGCCAAGGCCGCGCTGATGCTCAAGCTGGCGGAATCCCCCAACGATTTTCTATCGACCATCCAGGTGTGTATCACCCTGAGCGGGTTCCTGGCCAGCGCTTTCGCGGCGGATCATTTCGCCTCCCGCCTGTCCAAGGTGCTTACCGACGCGGGGTTCACGCTGCTGTCCCCCAGCGCGCTCAACACCCTCTGCCTGATTGTGATTACACTCACGCTCAGCTACTTCACGCTGGTACTGGGGGAACTGACCCCCAAGCGCATCGCCATGCAGAACCCGGACAAGGTCGCGCGTTTCAGCGTGAGCGTGATCCGCGTCGTGCAGAAGATTTTTAAGCCCATCGTATGGCTGCTGTCCGCCAGCACCAATGCGATGCTGCGGCTGTTCCATATCAACCCCCACGCCGCCAACGAGCAGGTAACCGAAGAGGAAATCCGCATGATGGTGGATATCGGCGGGGAAAGCGGCACCATCCAGCAGGATGAGCGCACGATGATCGAGAACATCTTCGAGTTTAACAACACCACCGCCGAATCCGTCATGATCCACCGCATGGATGTGGTCACCATTCAGGTGGACGAGACGTTTGCCGACATTCTGGATACCATCCGGGAGTCCGGCCTGAGCCGCTTTCCGGTGTACGATGAGGATATCGACGACATTGTGGGGGTCCTCAACACGCGCGATTTCCTGCTGAACGTACACTCCGAGCCACCCAAGGGCCTGCGCGATCTGCTGCGGCCCGCCTACCTGGTGCCTGAAACCGTACAGGCGGATGCACTTTTCCGCGATATGCAAAAGCGCAAGGTGCACATGGCCATCGTCGTGGACGAGTACGGCGGCATGAGCGGCATCGTGACCATGGAGGATTTGCTGGAGGAGATCGTCGGCAACATCTACGACGAGTTCGACCCCGCCGAGGAAAGCGAAATCACCCAGCTGGAGGAAAACCTCTGGCGCTGCGACGGCAGCGTCGATTTGGAAACCCTTGGCGAGGAACTTGGGATGGAACTGCCGCTGGACGAGGAGTATGATACGCTGGGCGGCATGGTGTTCAGCTGCTTTACGGCCATCCCGGATGATGGCTCCACCCCTGTGGTGGATGTGAACGGCCTGCATATCCAGGTAGAGAAGATGAGCGAGCACCGGGTGGAAACCGCGCTCGTCAGCAAAATCCTGCCGGAGCCGAAGGCTGAGGAAGCGACGGAAGGGCGCTGATGCGCATGGCAAAGCCTTTTCTGATCTGGGATTTCGACGGCACCCTGTATGACTCTTACCCGCAGATGGCCGAGGCGTTGCGCCTCGCCCTGCGGGATTTTTCCGTTACCGCGAACATCGCGGAGATTTACACCCTGCAAAAAGTAACCCTGTACCATGCCTGCACTGTGTACGCGCAACGGCATGGGCTTTCGGTGGAATCGTTGCTGGTGGCGTACCGCAAACGGCACGCCGCCATGGGGCTTCCGCCGCCGATGCCAGACGCGGCCGCCTGCCTGCGCGCCTGCGCCGCCCTCGGCTGCCGTCAGGCGCTGTTTACCCACCGCGACCGTTCGGCATTGGATGCACTGGCGCGCGACGGCCTGTTACCGCTGTTTGCGGATGCCGTGCTCCGTACCGATGGCTTTGCCGACAAGCCCGCGCCCGACGCCATCCTGTACCTGATGCGCAAACATGGCTTCGCCGCCCGCGATACCTGGATGATCGGGGATCGGGACCTTGACCTGCAGGCGGGCCGCAACGCCTGTGTCCATACCGCGCTGTTTGACCCGGGCGGCTTCTTCCCCGGCCTGCAGGCGGATTTGCGCCTGCAAACGCTGGCCGATCTGCCACGGCAGCTTTCGGCACTGTCGGCGTTTTAACCCCGCGAGGGCCAAACCTCCGGGTTTAGCAGGTTCTGCGGCTGGCGGCCCGCCAACGCGTCGCGAATGCGGTCGGCGCATTGCTCCGCCATGCGGTTGCGGGTACGCAGCGTATTGCTGCCGATATGCGGGGTCAGCACCACATTGGGCAACGCCTTGAGCCGGGGGGATACCTCCGGCTCGTTTTCGTACACATCCAGCGCGGCGCCCGAAATGCGCCCCCGCTCCAACAGATCGATCAGCGCCTCCCCGTCGATCAGCCTGCCGCGCGCAGTGTTAACCAAAAAAGCGGTGGGTTTCATGCAAAAAAGCAGCTCCCGGGTAAACAACCCATTCGTTTGTGGGGTCAGCGGGCAATGCAGCGAAAGCACATCCGCCGTGCGCACCAGCTCCTCCAGCGGCAAATGCCGCGCGTTTCCAGCCACGGAAAAGGGTTTGATGTCATGCCCCGCATATGCCACCCGCATGCCGATGCCGCGCCCCAGCTCCGCCACACGCGCGCCAATGCGACCCATGCCCACAATGCCCAGCGTCATATCGGTCAGCAGCGCACCCATGGAAGCGCCCATCGTAAACAGCGCCCCAGTATCGCCCGGCGCACGCAGGACGCGGTCCAGCTCACAGATGCGCCGCGTGCCCGCAAGGATCAGCGCCAGCGCCAGCTCCGCGGTGGTTTCGGTCACGCTGTCGGGCACATTGGCCACCGGCAGGCAGTACTCAGTGGCCGCCGCCACATCGATGGAATCATACCCCGCGCCGTAGCACACCAGCAGCCGCGCTTTTTCGCACGCCTGTATCAGCTCCCGGTTAAACGCGCCGCAGGCCACAATGGCGTCGCACTCCGATGTAAGCTGCAAAAGCTGCGCCTGCGTAAACCGCTCGCCTGCCGGGGGCGCGATCAGCTCATGCCCGCGCAGCGCCCAACGGAAGCCGTCCATCGGCACCCCATGCGTAATCAGGATCTTTGCCATCCCTTTATCCCCCTTGATTGCTGCTGGTATCATAGCAACTTCTGCGTACGGATGCAAGCGAGTGCTTTTTACAGGGATGACGGACATTGACGTTGCAAATTCTAATACATTATGATACAATTCAAAACGTCTTAAACCGTATTACAAGGAGGAATCGTCCATGTGCGGAATCGTCGGCTACATCGGCGGCCAAAGTGCTTGCCCGATTTTAATGGAAGGCCTTTCCCGGCTCAGCTATCGCGGGTATGACAGCGCAGGCGTCGCCATTCTTAACCCGCAGGGGAAAATTTGCATTCAAAAAGCCAAGGGGCGGCTGGAAAATCTGGCCGGGATTCTGGACGCCAACCCGCCGCAGGGGCTGGCCGGCATCGGCCACACCCGCTGGGCTACCCACGGCGAGCCCAGCGACCTGAACGCCCACCCCCACACCGACGTGAAGGGCGGAGTGGCTGTGGTGCACAACGGCATCATCGAAAACCATGAGGCCCTGCGCCGCTACCTCAAGGGGCTGGGCTGCGTGTTTGTGTCCCAGACCGACACCGAGGTGGTTGCCCATCTGCTGAGCACCCTGTATGAAGGGGATATGAAAACCGCCCTGCTTAAAGCCATGGGGATGATCGAGGGCAGCTATGCCCTGGGCGTGCTGTGCGACGCGGAGCCGGATCGCCTCTTCTGTGCCCGGCACGAAAGCCCGCTGGTCGTCGGCGCGCGGGAAGGCGAGGCCTTTATCGCCAGCGACATCCCCGCGCTGCTGAGTCACACGCGGGATGTGATCTTCCTGCAGGATAAGGAGATTGCCGTGCTCAGCCGCAGCGGCATTCAGGTGTACGACCAGTTTGGCACGGCGCTCAAGCACGAGCTGTACCATGTGGAATGGGATTTGAGCAGTGCCGAAAAAGGCGGCTATGCCCATTACATGCTCAAGGAAATCCATGAGCAACCCACCGCGCTGCAAAACACCTTTACCCCCCGCAACACCGGCGATCCGCACACGTACGGCTGGCTGCCCGTGACCCCCGCCGAAGCCAAGGCGCTGCGTAAAATCAGCGTTGTCGCCTGCGGCACGGCTTACCATGCCGGAGTTTTCGGAAAATATGCCATCGAGAAGCTCGCGCGCATCCCCGTCACGGCAGATATCGCCAGCGAGTACCGCTACCGCGACCCCATCATCGGGGAGGACGAGCTGTTCATCGCCGTATCCCAGAGCGGCGAAACGGCCGATACCCTGGCCGCGCTGCGCGAGGCCAAGCGCCGCGGCGCCAAGGTGATCGCCATCTGCAACGTGGTAGGTTCCAGCATTGCGCGCGAGGTGGGCGATACGCACACCCTGTACACCTATGCCGGGCCGGAAATTGCCGTTGCCAGCACGAAAGCCTACATGACTCAGGTGGAAATGATGGTGCTGATCGCCATGGCGCTGGGCGACATGCGCGGCACCATTACGCCGGAAGAAGCCCTGCGCCTGCGCGCGGAAATTGCCGACCTGCCCCGCAAGGCGGAAAAAGCATTGCTGAGCGAAGAAAAGCTGCAATGGTTCGCCAGCACCGCCAGTCTGAAAAAACACGTGTTCTTCGTAGGCCGCGGGCTGGATTACGCACTTTCGATGGAGGCCGCGCTCAAGCTCAAGGAAGTGAGCTATGTGTTCAGCGAAGCCTACGCGGCGGGCGAACTCAAGCACGGGCCGATTGCGCTTTTACAGGACGGGCGGCTGGTTGTGGCGACCATCACGCAGCCGGCCCTGCTGGACAAGACTCTTAGCAACCTTCGGGAAATCAAGGCGCGCGGCGCGCGCGTCCTCGCCATCTGCCGGGAGGATCTCTACGACCGCACCCTGGGCGAGGCCGACGAGGTATTGACCATCCCCGCCGCGGACGATCTGCTGGCCCCGCTGCTCGCGGTGATCCCGCTGCAGCTGTTTGCCTACTGCATGGCGGTCGCACGCGGCTGCGATGTGGACAAGCCTCGCAACCTGGCCAAGAGCGTGACCGTCGAATAAGGGCACGCTTACTGGGAACGGGCTATACGGGGAAGATTTCGAAACGAAACAAGAGGAACGGTCGGGGACGCTGGGGCGCTGCCCCAGACCCCACAAGGGCTATCAGCCCTTGACCCGGTTTGGATGAACCGAGGTGTAACTAACACACAGAGGCCGTGGCAAATGCCACGGCCTCTCAGACCGTTGATAAACCACTTAAAGATGCCAGGGAGCAGCCTGCTCAAAAAGGTTCAGATGCGCGAAGCTAAACCGGATAAGGGCGGGAGCGTACACGGACGTACGTGACCGCCCTTATCCGGTGCAGGCGACAAAGCAGATGGGCCTTTTTCAGCAGGCTGAGAGGCCGTGGCGATTGCCACGGCCTCTCAGCGCTAAACCGGGTTCAGGCTTCGCTGCGGAAGCCGTTGGGATTCTTTTTTTGCCAGCGCCAGGTATCGCGGCACATGTCGTCCAGCGTTTTTTCCGCCGTCCAGCCAAGCAATTCCTTGGCCTTGGTCGCGTCGGCATAACAGGTGGCGATATCGCCCGCGCGGCGTGCAACCACTTGATAAGGGATCGGCACACCGTTTACCCGCTCGAATGTATGCACCAGTTCCAGCACGCTCTGCCCCTTGCCCGTACCCAGATTGATGGCTTCACAGCCGGTGTGCGTCGCCAGATAGGCGCAGGCGGCCACATGCCCGCGTGCCAAATCCACCACATGGATGTAATCGCGCACGCCCGTACCGTCCGGGGTGGGGTAATCCGCGCCGAACACGTTCAGTTTGGCCCGCTTCCCGGCGGCAACCTGCGCAATATAAGGCATCAGGTTGTTGGGGATACCCACGGGATCCTCGCCGATCAGCCCACTTTCATGCGCACCGATGGGGTTAAAGTACCGCAGCAACGCCACCGCCCAATCCGGGTAGGCCACCGCCACATCGCGCAGGATTTGCTCGATCATGTACTTGGTCCAGCCGTATGGGTTGGTGCAGCCGGTGGGCATATCTTCCAGCAGCGGCATTTCGGTAGCCATGCCGTAAACCGTAGCCGAAGAGCTGAACACAATCCGCTTGACCTGATGCTTGCGCATGGTTTCACACAGGGTCAGCGTCGTATCCAGATTGTTGCGGTAATATTCCAGCGGTTTTTCGACGCTCTCCCCCACGGCCTTATAGCCTGCGAAATGGATCACAGCGTCAAATGAATGGTTGCAGAACACCTGATCCAGCGCATCGGGGTCGCAAACATCCACATCGTAATACCGGACCGGTTTACCTGTAATGGTTTGCAGCCGACTGATAATCTCGCGGTTGCTGTTGTAGAAATTATCCACCAGCACAGCCTCGTACCCGGCCTTGACCAGCTCCACATAGGTATGCGAGCCAATGAAGCCCGCGCCGCCTGTGAGCAGTATCGTCATGTGTGCGCCTCCTGCCTTAAAATAGTTGATCGGGGTAAATCCCGCTCTCGTGCATTTCCAGCAGTTGCGCCTGCACCAGCGGCTTATCCTCCTGATAGGTCACGCCGAACCACGTTGCGTCGGTCTTGAGCACATCCACGGACAGGCCCTCGTCATGCATCAGCTGATCGACCATGGTGGGCAGCACATACTCAGCCTTGAGCTCGTCGGCGGCCAACCCTTTGAGGAACTGTTCAAACCGCTTCCGGGCAATCGGGAAAATCCACGGGGTAAACCCAAACAGGTTCATGCTGACCAGACTGTCGGGGCTCAGAATGATCCCGGCTTCGTTCGTAAAGGTATCGCGGATGGTGCCGTCGGGAAAGCGCTGGATTTTGTAGGTTTCCGTAACCGACTGGAGCTTGCCCTCCGGCGTGGTGGCGCATACGCCGCGCGTCACATGGCCGTGGTCGCTCACGGTGTTTTTCAGGTAGTAGCCGACCATGCAGGCTTCCCGTTCGGGCTTGAGGGTTTCGATCCGGCTGCCGATGATCCCGTAAGGCGCACGTCCGTAATAATCGTCCGCGTTGATTACGGCAAAGGGCTCGTGAATCACGTCCTGCGCGCACAGGAAGGCGTGCACCGTGCCGAAAGGCTTGCTGCGCTCAATGGGTTTCTGGTAAAAAGCGGGCAGGGTGTCAAACTCCTGGTACACATACTCGACCTTGACCTTTTTCGCCAAGGCGTCCCCTATCAAGGTGTGAATCTTATCTTCAAAATCATGCTTGATAATAAAGACAACCTTGTTAAAACCGGCCAGTAGCGCGTCGTAGACAGAGTACTCCAACAGGATTTCCCCATGCGGGCCCATGCCGTCTACCTGTTTGTTGCCGCCATAACGGGACCCCATCCCGGCAGCCATAATCAGGAGCGTCTTATCCATGTACGATTCCTCCCACAAGCGTTTTAAGCGCAACCCTTGCGCCTGGGTTCGTTAATTCTGCACGGCGGCCGTAGGCTCCGGTGCTTCCACCGGTATCGGCTCAGCCGCGGGTGAGGCGGGTACCCCGTCTGTCGGCTCTGGCTGGGTTCCGGCGATACAAGCCTCGCAATCCGTATCGGTGCAAGGCTCGCCATCGGGCGATGGCTCAGTATCGGGCGATGGCTCAGTATCGGGCGCAGCCGTTTCCGTCGCGGGTTCCTGCGCCAGTAACGTTATATCCAGCAGGGTTTCCATCGGCTCATTCTCGTGCACGATTTCCGCTTCTTCAGGCGCGGAAAGCTCCGGTGTGAAATCAGCTGGAACAGACGGCGCGGGCGCAGCCGCAGCGGGGGCTTCCGCCGTGGGCTCCGGTTCCGGCCGCAGTTCCACATCTTCGCCGTCCAGCGGCAGCTCATCGGCGCCGGTTTCCAGCGGATCGACATCATAGCGCGTCTGGGTTCGCAGCGCAGGGCACACGGCATGCCGCTCGGACTGGAAACCCTCGGTGCTGTCCCGGCGGAAGAAGATGGTCGCCGTGCGCAGGATCAGCTTGGCGTCCAGCATCAGCGAAAAGTTTTCGATGTACAGCAGGTCAAGCATCACCTTATCCCGGGGGGTGGTGTTGTACTTGCCGTCGATCTGCGCCATGCCGGTCAGGCCCGCCTTCATCTGCTTGCGGTACTCAAACTCCGGCACCTCGCGGGTATAGCGGTGCACGTTTTCCATCATTTCCGGGCGCGGGCCGACGATGCTCATATCTCCCGCCAGCACATTCAAAAGCTGGGGCAGCTCGTCCAGCCTGTACTTGCGCAGGAACCGGCCCACCGGGGTAATTCTGTCGTCATTTTCACAGGCGGATTTGCCCGCCGCGTCGCACGCATCCTGATACATGGTGCGAAATTTAATGATCTGGAACACCCTGCCGCCAATCGTCGCCCGATCCTGCCGGAAGAAAATCGGCCCGTTATGGGAAAAGAAGATCAGCAGCGCCGAAAACAGCATTAACGGGCTTGCCACCAGCAGCCCGACCACGCTTAATACAATATCCGACAGGCGTTTGACAAAGCGCTGGAGCAGTGTCGGCTCTACGCGGTGGATGTAGAGAAACAGCGTATCGTCAATCACATTCTGCTGCGAGGTGGAGACGATTACATCCTCCAGTTCCGCCTGCAGGTAGATGGTTTTCCCGTTCTTATAGCAGAAGGATTTCAGCTCCGCCTCTTCGGTGTCGGGGATGCCGGCCAGAAAAACCACATCATGGTGCAGGATGGTCTGGCGTACATCCGCACAGGCGTAATGCAGCACATCGTTCAGCCGGTATTTCTGGCGGAAGGTGGACATCTTCTGCGCGATATGCTCCGCCTGCTCCTGACTGGAGGCGATCACGCAGCACTTTTGCGGCGGGTTGATGGTAAAATAGAAATGGTACCCCAGCGATACAAACAGGTAGATCAGCCCTACCTGCAAAACCACCGCCGCGCATAAAAGCCAAAAATCCTCGCCAAACAGGATCAGCCGATCGTTGTTGGCGGGGTTCACGTTCATGATCTGCAACTGCAGGTAGGTGGCGATATCCGTCAGCACAATAGCAATCAGGATTGAGGAAAACACCGAACGTGCCTTGCGCACGCCCAGCTGATAGCCGCCGTAGACATACGTGAGGATGGCAAGCACGATGGCGAACGTCGCCATCGTGGTGGCCGCGGTACGGCTCATGTTGATAATCTGCGGGTTGTTGGTGGATAATAACAGAAAAAAAGTTAAAAATAAGCTGACATACAGCAAAAACTGAAAGACCGTTTTCATCAGCTGTGATTGGATGTATTGCCTGCTCATGCCAGCCTCCATTGGTATTGCATTCCCGCCGCGAAGCCGATCCGGCGCGGCGCCGCCGCCAACCGCCGGGGCTATCCGTTGCACCCAAACAAAGGTAGGATAGCACGCGCGGCAAGGCGTGTCAAGCATCGGGTACGGCAGGGTGGCACGCCGCATATACCTGTGGTACAATGCGGGAAGCACGACTGCAAAGGAGGATTTTCATGACCATTCTGGTAAGCGCCTGCCTTTTGGGGCTGGCTTGCCGTTATGACGGCCGCGCCAAGGAAAACCCCGCGGTGCTTGCGCTGCGCGCGCACCATACGCTGATCCCCTTCTGCCCCGAAACATACGGCGGCCTGCCAACCCCGCGCCTGCCCTCCGAAATCCGGGGCGACCGGGTGGTAGCCCGTGACGGCGCCGACGTGACTGCCGCCTTTGCCAAGGGCGCGCAGGAAGCCCTGAAGCTCGCGCGCCTGATGGGCTGCGACTGCGCCCTGTTACAGGATCGCAGCCCGTCCTGCGGGTGTGGGCTGATCCACGACGGCAGCTTTACCGATGCGCTGGTTGTGGGCGACGGTCTGACCGCGCGACTGCTCAAGGAAAACGGACTGCGCGTGCTGCCCGCCAGCCGGGTTGCGGAGCTGTAAGGCAAAGGGCGAAGCAACGCCGCAGCACGCATCGCCGTGAAAAAGAAGAACAAGGCTGTGCAGCTCTCCTGAAGCGCGGCCCTGCGCCATACGGTGCCGTGAAACCGGAACCCTCGCCACGAGGGGGCAGAAAAGAGGGTTTTACGCGCGCTGTGTACGTTCCATTCCATGGGGGCAACCGGTCCCTCCCCGGCTTAGCCATCCGGGGAGTGCTGCGTGTTCTCCGTTCCGCCCTGTAAAAACCAGCCCCACAGATAACGCAAAACCGCTGCGATGTTTCCATCGCAGCGGCTCAGACCGTTGACAAACCCCTTAAAGATGCCAGAAAGCAGCCTGCTCAAAAAGGTTCAGATGCGCGAAGCCAAACCGGATAAGGGCGGGAGCGTGCACGGACGTACATGACCGCCTTTATCCGGTGCCGGCGACAAAGCAGATGGGCCTTTTTCAGCAGGCTGAGTCGCTGCGATGCTTCCATCGCAGCGGCTTTGCATAGGCGCTACCCATCAGGGGTTGGTCGTCGCGTTTTCCCTGCTCCATTGTTGGACGGGGCCGGGCGTCACGGTGTCCGGCAGGGTCTGCCCATCGCGCAGCACATAGCCCAGATCGCAGTCCAGGTTACGGCTCCCACTCACAACGCGGAAGGCGTCGCTTTGCGCGCTTTCGCCGTCCCCGCTGGTCAGGCAACTGGAAATCATCCGCAGCGCGGGGATGCTCTTGGTGATGGTCAGTTCCGGATAGGCTTGCGCCTCCAGCGTATATTCGCCGGGGTACACCCCGTCAAACTCATAATACCCCCACGCGTTGGTGGTGGTGGTGTAGGCGGCCTCGCCGTTTTGCAGCAGGCGCACGGTCACACCGTTCAGCAGCGGCTCGTCCGCGTCGATCAGCCCGTTTGCGTTGGTGTCCAGCCACGCCTGATCGCCCACGCGGGCGGGGCGGATCAGCAGCACATCCGTCGTAAGGACATCACGCGCCATGGCCAGCGCGAAGGGCGCGGTCATGCCGGTATTATCCTCCACGGTCTGTATGGCACCGTCGCCCAGCGTATAGTCAGGATCGTCGGGCTTGACGAACACCATGCCGTCCGGCTGTTCCACCCCGATGCGGTATTCCCCCGGCCACAGGCCGTCAAACCGGTAGTTGCCCTGCGCGTCGGTCTTGGTCGCCTGCACAGGCTGGCCGTCGTCCCCGGCATACAGGTATACCGGCACATCCGCCTGCGGGGTGCGGGCGTTGTTTTCATCCAGCGATATCGTGCCGCCAATGCTGGTCTGGCACAGGAGCCCGGCAGTCGCGTCGTCAAACGTTTCACCTTCGGCAATCACAATGCCCGTATGGCTCAGCCGGTTACCCGTGAGCGTGAAGGTGCCCTGCGCGTCCTCCACGGGCTGCGCCTGTGCGGGCAGGGTGAAGCGCAGCGTATAGGTTCCGGGGCGCACGCTGTCGAAAACGACCTGCCCCTCCGCGCCGGATACGGCTGTCTGCGCGACGCGCCCGGTCGCTTCGTCGTACAGTTCGTATGTCAGCCCTTCCAGCAGGCGTTCACCCTGGGTGTGGGTTCCATCGCGGTTTTCGTCCAGCCATACTGAGGCGCTCACGGTCGCGGGCTGCACCGCGCCGATGGCGTTCTCCTCCCGGTTGGTCAGCGCCGTCCAGGGGCAATCCAGCGTCTGGGTCTGCACAGGGTTGAGCGTAAGCCCGCTCGCCTCCAGATCGGCAGAGAAGATGTATCCTTCCGGCAGACTGATGCCCAGCGTATAGGTGCTTGGGCGCAGGCTGTCAATGGCAAAGCGGCCGTCCGCATCGGTGGTCGCGTCGGCGGTTTGCAGACCGGTTTTGCCGGGGGTCAGTGTAACGGTCGCGCCCGCGAGGGCTTCCTCCCCCTCGTCGCGCACGCCGTTGGCGTTTTTATCATGGAACGCGACGCCTTGCAGCGAGCCCAGCGTGACCGCGCCCACCAGCGGCGCGGTGTAGGCCTTGCCCGATTCTACCTTAAGGCCATCCAGCACGTTTTCACGACCCTGCATGGCGAGGGTGTTGCCCCCCTCCGCGACGGCGGCCAGTGTGGCGTGCTCGGGCAGCAGATAGGTCACGGTGTACTCCCCGGGCATCACACCGTCGAAAAAGTAGGTGCCATCCTCCGCCACGGTCTCGGTCAAATCCACCTCGCCGTCGGCGGAACGCAGGCGCACCGTACCGTCGGTGTAACCCGCCTCCTCGGCGTCGCGCAGACCGTTGTCGTTGCGGTCGTCAAAGAACACGCCGGTCAGGGTGGAGCTGGGCAGCATCCCGGCGTTGATTTTCTCCACCGCCTGCCCCATGGCCACGTCGATGGTCTCCGTCTCGCCATAGCCGTCCTTGGCCAGCACGCGCACATGGTTGCCGTTCTTTTCCGTCGGGCGGTAGCGCGTAAAGGCATAGCCGTCCTTGCGCTGGAAACGCACGGTGTAGGTGCCCGGCATAATGCCGGTTAACGTATAGTTGCCGTTGGCGTTGGAGGTGGTGCTCGCCGCCAGCGTACCCGCCGCGTCCACCAGCTGGATCTTCACGCCGGAGGCATTGGGGTCGCCCTCATCGCGCACGCCGTCGTACTTGCGGTCCTGAAACACCGTGCCGGAGATGGAGCCTCCCAGCGCAATACCCACGCAGGTTTGCGTGGTCTGCCCGTTTGCGACCGTTACGGAGGCCAGCGTATTCTCCCGCCGGCCCTCCCGCGCGGTGAAGCCGTTGTTTACGTCCGAAGCTTCGCCGGTAACCACGGTAAAGATGCTGCCGTCGTCCGGCAGAATGGCGCGCAGCCGGTAATCGCCACCGCGCAGCGCGTTAAAGGTATAGCGCCCGTCGTCCCCGGTAACAATCTTGCCCATGGAGCGGTCGTTGGAGTTCTTCACCAGCTCCAGCGTCACGCCCGCGTAGGCAGGCTCACCGTTGTCAAACACGCCGTTGTAGTTGCTGTCCAGATAGGCAAGGCCGCTAAGGCCCGCCGTCTGCACCACGCCCACGTTCATGCTATCCACATCTTCGGCATCGGCCACCACAAACTGGCGGGTCGAGGTTGTGCCCTCGGTGGTAAACACGCTGCGCAGGTTGCCGCCCGTCTGCGAATAGCGGGCGAACAGCATCCCGTCCGGAATGACGGCGGTAAAGTTATACAGGCCGTCCCGCAGCTGGGTAAAGCGGTAGGCGCCGGTTTCGTCGGTGGTTAAAGTCTGCGTCGCCCCGGTGCGCACGGCGGTAAGCGTCAGCGCCACGTCGGGCACGCCCGGCTCGCCCTCGTCCAGCAGGCCGTTGTTGTTCAGGTCGCTCCACACCTTGCCGCCAAACGAGCCGACGGGGATCGCGGCCACCCCGGCCTCCGCCGTCTGCCCAGACATAAGCGTCAGCGGGTCGGACACGGCCGTGGTTGCGTCGGTATCGCCCACGCAGCTGGCATCCGCATCAAACCGGTCGGTTTTTAGCGTAAAACGCATGCCGTCCGGCGCGGTAACGCGCAGCACATAGGTGCCGGGCGTCAGCGAGGCAAGGGTCGCCTGCCCGTTTGCGTCGGTCTGCGCTGTTGCCACCGCCTGCCCCTGCGGATCGGCGGCGGACACGGCCTCCACCGTGACGCCGGCCAGCGCGCGCTCATACTCGCCGCGCGTGCCGTTTTCATTGCTGTCCATAAAGGCGGTTATACGCACGCCCGCGGGATCGTTCAGGGCGATGTCGCTCTGGTCACGCAGGGTCGTGCCGCTGGTCAATTTCAGCTCTCCGCTGGTTTTGACGCCCAGCGCGCCATCCCCAAGCGGGTTGTCGCTGCCGCCCACCGCGGCGACGCTCAGCCCCGCCTCGACCTGCGACGCCACGCGGTAAACGCCCGGCGCCAGATTGTTGAAGGCATAACGCCCGTAGGTGTCGGTCGCCGCGGAGGCCACATCGGCCCAGGTATCGCCGTCCTTGCGTTGCAGGGCCACGGGTACGCCGCTCATCAGCTGCTCGCCGTCGTTCAGTGTCAGGTCGCCGTTCGCATCCACATAGGCGGCGCCCTCAATGGCGGTCACAGCCGCATAGGTCGCGCCGGGCAGGGTTTGCGAATCCCCCGCCGTTACGGCCACGGAGATCCAAACCATATCCCCCTTCTGGGATACCTGCCAGTCCGAGCCGGGCAACAGCGCAAGCCCCGAGGGCAGGGGGGCGTACACGGTGTAATCCCCGCCGGGCAGCGCCTCCAGCGCAAAGGTTCCGTCCGCCTGCGCCGTGGCGGTCCATTGCCCGGCTGCCGAAGCGGCGGTTACCTGCTGGCCTTCCGGCAGGCTGTCGATCTTCCCCTGCAGGGTTGCAGTCGCTTGCAGCGCAAACACATCGGTGTGGGTTTCTCCATCCTGCAGGGTAAGGGTCGCCGCATAGGGGGCGTTCCCCTGCCACGTTTCGCCGTTTACCGTGCCCACCGTCTGGTGCGCGTCCGGGGTTACGGTCAGTTGATAGGTGCCGGCGGGCAGCCCCTCAAAGGCATACGCGCCCTGCGCATCGGTGCGGGTCGCCTGCGCGTTTCCGGCTTCATTCGTCAGCGCTACGGCAACGCCGTCCGCCGCCGACCCGCCGCGAGTCACGGTGCCGCGCACCGCGCAAAGCTGCACGGCCAGCAGGTTCAGCGTTCGCTGCTCGCCTGCGCCAAGCGTCAGGTTTGCAAAAGTCAGGCCATCCCCGGTCTGGGTTTGCGCGTCCGCGGCCTGCAGCGCTGCGCCGGTGGGCGGCGTTGCGGTCAGCGTATAGGTGTCGGCATGCAGCGCGTCAAAGGCATAGCGCCCGTCCGTATCGGTTTGCACGTCCAGCGCATCGCCCTGCGCAGGTTGGAGTATCAGCGTTACGCCGCCGACCGGCACGCCCGCCGGGGTGGCCGCCATTCCGGCCAGACCGCTCATGCGGGTAAAACTCACCTGCAGGTTTGCGGCAGGCAGGGTCAGCCCCGGCAGCAGGCTTTGGCCGGATTCCCCAGCCGTGCTCACCGCGTTTTCCGGAAGCGCCACCCGCAGCGCGCCCAGCGTTTCTGTGGCGCTGCCGAGCACCGTGAAGCCACCGTTTCCATCCGTCAACGCGCCGTACACAACCCGGCCCGCCCCGGCCAGTGTTACGCCCAGCCCAGCGGCGGGCGTTGCCGCCCCGTCGGTCTGCTCCGTAACACTGCCTTGGGCCAGCACGGTAAGCGTGTCTGCGGTTTTACCGGTATCAAGCGTCGTATCCAGCGCGACCGGCACCGAGGCGTATTGCCCCTCGATCTGTGCCAGTAGCGCGTCCAACATCGGTTGGGCGGCATGCGTATCCGCGCGCAGGGCATAGCCCTCCGGCGCATCGGCGGTAACCGGCTGGGTTTGCGGGTCCAGCGCCCAAAGCGTGAGCGTCGATACCGCGCCCGCCTGCAAGGGGAGGACCACCGTGCCTGCCGTCAGCTGTGCCGAGTCAAAGGCAACCCAGTCCGCATCCGGGGTGCGCAGCACCGTAAGCCCCTCCGGCAGCGCCGCTTCCTGCACGCGCGCACCCGCAGGCAGCGCCGCCGCCATGGACAGCGCAACAGGGTACGCGTCCGCCGATTCGGCAGCCAGCGCGATCGCCTGCGTTCCGTCCGCAAGTTTCTGCACGGTCGCGGTCGCCGCAAGCTGCAGCCGCGCATCGGGGATCGCTACCTCCGCCGTGGCTGTGGGCACTGCGGATTGGGCGGTAACCAGACTCACGCCATCCTCGCCCGGGTATTGGAAGGTATAGCCAACCGCTACCGGCACCCGCACGCCCCCCGGCGTGCCCGCCGCAGTGGACAGCGCCGTCGCCTCATAGCGGAGCCGTACGGAAAGCGTGCCCGCCGCAAAGCCTGCGGGCAACGTCGTTTCGCCCTGTTCGTTCAGGTAGGTCACGGCCACGCCGGCCGCATCCTGCAATAGCACCGTTTCCCCCGCCCCGCAGGGCACGGGGTCGCCCACGGGCGCACCCGCGGCATCCAGACCCTGCGCATGGCATAGGCCAGTGCCGTCCCGGTTGACGGTTACGGCCTCCACGCGTACGGCCTGCCCGGCAGGCAGTTCACTCTGCCCCACGGCAAGCGCCGCGGGTTGCACCGTGACGGTATAGGCATCCAGCGGCACAGTGTTTTCGCCATTGCACAGGCCGGACAGGTTCAGCGTGGCATACAGTCCGTCCTGCTCCCGGGCAAAGCCGTCCGACTCGGCGCGCAGCGCGCCGGTCACCCCGTTTGCCACCGGCGCCGGTTCGTTGGCGACCGTCAGTTGCGTAACGCTTTCGGCCTTGCCGGTGTAGGTGCCGATGGTCAGCGCTACCGGCTCATCCGCCAGAAGCGCACCCTGGGGCGCGCGCATCTGCACCAGGCGGTAGGTGCCCTCCGGCAGCGGCTGCTTGGCGGCATAAGCGCCGTTTGCATTTGTGGCAAAGCTTTGCAGCAGCGAGCCCTGCGCGTCCAGCACCACAAACTCGGCGTTGGGCAGGGCGCGGCCGTCTGCCGCAGACACGTTCTGCACGCTGAAGAAACCGCGTTTTGCATACGCAAACACCGTCTTGCGGTTGGCTTCGCCCGCGGTCAGCGTCAGCGGGATCGGCCCCTGGCACACATAGCCGTCGGGGATGTCCGCCTCAACCGGCTGCAGGGTAACCGTACCGCCGTCCGGCAGGGAAAGGGTATCGCTCTGCCCCTGCGCGGTCTGCTCGGCGCTGGGATTGGCCGTCACCTGCCCGACGGTTTGACCGTCCACCGTCACGTCAAAGCGTGCGGTCAGGGGCAGGGTAAGCCAGTTGTCCGGATCGGTCGGGGTTACGCCTTTCAGCGTCAGGGTCAGCGTGGTTGCGCCCTGCGCCTGCGCGCCCGCAAAGCCAGCGAAACCCGCGGCCAGAAGGGCCGCCGTCCACGCGAGCGCAAGCCACCGTAACCCGCGCGTTTTATGCCGATGGGTGAAGATCATTCAATCCTTCGCCTCCGATACTGCCCAATCAAGTCGAAAAAAGCCAATTTAGATAGTAAAACAACCGACTGTGCTTGTCAACCAACGGAACAAGTTTTGACTTTCATTGCAGAAAAACCATGAATAAACCGTAAATCCTATGGGAAAGGCCGCGCGCGGCGTTGACGCGGGGCGCTCGCATGATATAATAATAAGGAAAAGAACAGTCGGACCCAGACGAATCCAAGGAGGAAGAACCCATGACGCAGACCCGGAAGATCGCCCTTGTAACAGACTCTTCCTGCGATCTGAGCGACGAACAGCTGCAGGCTTACGGGATCCGGATGATTTCCCTGCGCATCGTCTTCCAGAACGCGGAATACCGTGACCGTGTGGAGCTGTCTGAGGCGCAGCTTTACGATATGTTGAAAACCGAATTACCCAAAACCAGCCTCCCTTTGCCGGAGGATGTGAGCACCCTTTATGATGGCCTTGTTGCCGAAGGGTACACCGACGTGGTGCACCTGTGCATCTCTTCCGGCCTGAGCGGCACCTACAACATGGTACGCATGATCGTGGAGGATTATAAAGCGCAGATGAACATCCGCGTGGTGGATTCGCAGACCCTTTCCACCGGGCTGGGCGCCATGGTACTGGTGGCCGCCCAGGCGCTGGAGGCGGGCGAGGACCCCGACAGCGCGGTGCAGAAGGCTAAAAACGCGCGCAGCTCGCAGCTGGGCATGTTTGTGATCCGGACGCTGGAATACCTGCGCAAGGGCGGCCGCATCGGTCTGGTGGAAGGCGTGGTCGGCAACCTTTTACAGATCAAGCCTATCATCTACATCAATGATGACGGCGTTTACCAGACCATCGCCAAGGCGCGCGGCTACAAGGCCGCCGTAGAAACCATGATGCAGGAAGCCGTGCAGCGTTTCGGCAAGGCGAAGATCAACCTGTCGGTGGTGCACGGTCAGGCGTTGGAGGATGCGCAGGCGCTGATGGACAAGCTCAAGCAGACGCTCAATATCGCCCAGAGCATGATCCGCCCGGTCAGCCCCGTATTAGCGGTGCACACCGGCCCGGGCCTGCTGGGCATCATCGCCAATCTGGCGGAATAAGCAACACCGTTTACCCCAAACAGCAAACCCCCGTCGGCAGGCAAATCTGTCGGCGGGGGTTTTCAGCTCGGAAACTGGTCAGGCCAGTCCGTAATGCGCGCGGATGGTCTTGATAATGTAATCGCCTTCCTCGGCGGTCAGCTCCGGATAGACCGGCAGGCAGACAGACTGGGCGCAGGCGCGCTCCGCCATGGGCAGGCTGCCCGGCGCGTAACCAAGGCTGCGGAAGGCCTTTTGCAAATGCAGCGGGATCGGGTAGAATGCGCCCGTGCCAATCCCGGCCTCGCCCAGCGCGGCAATCAGCGCGCCCTTGTCGGGGGCCATCACGGCATACTGATGCCAGCAGGGGTGAATGCCGGGCCGATCCATCGGGGGCAGACGCAGCGGCGTGCCGCGCAGGCCCAGATCGTAACGGCGGGCGTTTTCTTCCCGCATGGCGTTCAGGCGATCCAGATGCCTGAGCTTTACCTGCAGCACGGCGGCCTGCACACTGTCCAGCCGGGAGTTTTCGCCGATCAGATAATTGTAGTACTTGCTGGGGTCATACAGCCCGTCGGCCTTGCCCGCCTGCAACTCCTCGCCCGGGTCTATGCCCAGCAGGCGCGCGGCACGCGCGCCGTTGACACCGCTGGCATGGGCCTTGAACGCGCGGCACAGGGTGGAAACCCCTTCGTCATTGGTAACCACCATGCCCCCATCGCCGTAGGCGGCCAGATTCTTGGTCGGATAGAAGGAGAAACAAGCCGCGTCGGCACGGCTGCCCGCCTGATGGCCGTGTTCGGTCGCCCCGATCGCCTGGCAGGCATCCTCCACCACGCGAAGGCCGTGTTTCTTTGCGAGAGGCAGGATCGCCTCCATATCCGCGGGCATGCCGAAGATATCCACCGGCAGGATGGCGCGGGTGCGGGGGGTGATGGCGGCCTCGATCTTTGCGGGGTCAAGGTTCAGGGTTTCAGGGTCGATGTCGGTAAAGACCGGTGTGGCCCCTACGGCGGCAATCGCCTCGCCGGTGGCAAAGAAGGTAAACGGGGTGGTAATCACCTCGTCGCCCGGCTGCACGCCGCAGGCACGCAGGGCCAGCTTGAGCGCGTCGGTGCCATTGCCGCAGGTAATCGCGTATTGCACGCCCAGATATTCCTGCAGGGATTTTTCCAGCGCCTTGACGGGAGGCCCTTCCACATAGGCGCAGGCGCGCAGGCTTTCCAGCACGGCGGGTTCGACTTCCTCCCGCAGAGCCTGATACTGCCGATCCAGATTAAAAAAAGGAATCTTCATGTGATTCGCTCCTTCAGGATACGCACTTTTTACCCGATGATGATAGCACAGCCCACCGTGGCTGTCAAACAAGGGGCGCGGCTGTGAACCAACGGTAAACTTTGTACAGTACGCACAAAATTTACCCGCCGATATGGTATACTGTGCATGGTAAATTCCGAATATTTTCGGTAAGCTCTGGAAAGGAGGGTTTGCGATGCAACCCGAAGTACTGGTTACCGGCGCGGCCGGTCATCTGGGCCTGACCGTTGTGGAGGCGTTGCTTGCCCGAGGGGACGCGGTGCGCGCGCTGGTGCTCCCCGACGATCCCGCCGCACAGCATCTGCCCGACGGCGTACGGATTTTCACCGGCGACGTGCGGGATATGGCTTCGATGGAAGCCGCCTTTACTCCGGAACCGGGCCGCCCGCTCATGGTCATCCACTGTGCCGGGATCGTGACCATCGCCTCCGGCCGCGACCCGCTGGTGTATGCCGTAAACGTGCAGGGAACACAGAATGTAACCGAGCTTTGCCTGAAACACGGCATCACGCGGCTGGTCTACGTCAGCTCCGTGCATGCCCTGCCCTCGCTGCCCCATGGCGAGGTGATCCGCGAAATTGCCGATTTTGACCCGGTGAAGGTTGTCGGGCTGTACGCGCAAACCAAGGCCGAGGCAACCGCCTATGTGCTCAAAGCCGTGCGCGAACGGGGGCTGAACGCCTCGGTTGTACACCCGTCGGGCATCTGCGGCCCCAATGATTACGGCAACAACCACCTGACACAGCTGGTTCGGGATTGGCACGACGGCCGCCTGACTGCCGGAATCCGCGGCGGCTACGATTTTGTGGATGTGCGGGATGTGGCCGACGGCATCCTGCGCTGCTGCGAGCACGGCCGCCCCGGCGAAGGTTACCTGTTAACCAACCGCTACGTAAGCGTGCCGGATATTTTCAACCTGCTGTCCGAGCTGACGGGGCGGCGGCGCATCCGCACCTTTCTGCCGCTGTGGTTCATCCGCGCGGTGGCCCCAATGGCAGAACTATACTATAAATGTCTGCGGCAGAAACCGTTGTTTACCAGTTACAGCATTATTACGCTGGAAAGCAATTCCCTGTTCAGCCATGAGAAAGCGACGCGGGAGCTTGGGTACGCGCCCCGCCCCTTCCGGGATACATTGCGCGATACGCTTGCCTGGTGCGAATCCATCGGGCTGTTTCGCAAGGCCTGAGCCTGCGCAGCCTGTTCACCCCATGTTATACGCTGTTAGGCATGAAGCGCCGCATCCAATCGGATGCGGCGCTTCGCTGTGGGTGCCCTGTCCTTACTCCACCATTCCCGAGCGGTCGCAGGCAGCGCGGCTCGCCAGATAGGCATCCATGCCGGGGCGGTTGGCCGGGAAGAACGGTTCCGGCAGCGCGTCCACCGGAAAAAACTGCAACCGTTCCACCTCCGCCTCCTCACACTCCAGCGCGCCGTGGTAACGGCGGCAGACAAACACCACGTCCACATTGCTTACCTGATCCCCGTTGGGGTACACAAAGCGCATCGGCTCGCCGGAGAAAACCCCCAGCAGGGTCAGCTCCTCCGCCACAAGCCCGGATTCTTCCCGAAGCTCGCGGGCGGCGGCATCCTCCACACGCTCGTACAGCTCCACCGCGCCGCCGATGTAG
Organism: Candidatus Limiplasma sp.; assembly: GCA_963666755.2. Taxonomy (GTDB): domain Bacteria; phylum Bacillota; class Clostridia; order Christensenellales; family Aristaeellaceae; genus CAXXOK01. Next base: position 551,841 of record CAXXGW010000009.1, on the reverse strand, counting down.
GCCCAATCCTTCGTATCGGCGCGCAGTTCCAGCAGCACCTCGCCCGCCGGATTCTCCACAATCACGGAAGCGCCGCACTGCATCAACGGGATCGAGCCGACCTTTTTGCGCAGGTCCAGGATATATTCGCCCATGGTACCTCCTGCCGCAACGACCCTGTGCGGCGTCTGTTATAGCGCCGCGTCCAGCGGGACAAAGTCTACGCCCTCCGCGTCTTGCAGCGCGGCGCGCAGTTCCCGCAGGATGGTTTTCACCCCGCCCGCCACATCGCTTTCCACGTTCAGGGGCATGACCGGATCATGTACGGACAGCCGCAGCAGGAACCACCCGTTGTTCAGACCCCCGTCCAGATCAAAGCTGATGCGCACGCCCTCGCGGTTGTCCTGGGCAATGTGCCAGCCGGGCTTGCGGGTGGCGTAGTCCATCACCTGCTCGATCGCCTGGCGGCCGGTCTGTGCAAACGCCGCCGTCAGAATCGGCAGGCGGATTTCCGTGCTCTCCACAGGCTCCTTGAGCCCCTCCAGCAGCGAGCCCAGCACCTGATCCTGCTGCTTGAGCTGCATGGCCTTGATCAGCAGCAGCGTAACCAGATACATGCCGTCGTCCAGAAAATGGTTCTGCCGCAGCGCCGCGTGCCCGCTGGTTTCGATGGCCAGCGGACAGTCGATGCCCGCCGCGTTCAGCCGCACCGCCTCGTCGATTACGTTGCGGTAACCACGCTTGAAGCGGTAATGCACGCCGCCCCATTCCTGAATAAACTCCGCCAGCCCGGAGGAGGTAACCGAGTCCGTCACGATGGTCGCGCCGGGTTCGTCCTCCAGCAGAATCGCGCTGATGAGGGCAATCAGGCGGTTGCGGTTGATCTCCTTGCCGGTGCCGTCCACAATGGCGGCACGGTCACAGTCCGCATCGAAAATCACGCCGATATCCGCCCCGACGCGCAGCACCGCCGACGCGAGCGAGTCCATGGCCTGTGGGTTTTCGGGGTTGGGGATGTGGTTGGGGAAATGCCCGTCCGGCTCCAGAAACTGGCTCCCCTCCGTCCACGCGCCCAGATCGTTGAGCATCTGGGCGTAGAAGCCGCCCGCGCCGTTGCCCGCGTCCACCACCACATGCAGGCCCAGCAAGGGTTTGGCTACCTCCGGGTTCAACCGCTCCTGAATCAGGCCGCGCAGTTGCGCCACATAATGCGCAAGGAAAGGCTTGGCCTCCACCTTACCCGTGGGCTGCGCGGGCGGCGCGCCCAGCGTGGCCGCCTGCGCCAGCAGCGCGTCCAGATCATGGTAACCCAAGCCGCCCTCGCGGGTAAAAAACTTAAGCCCGTTCAGCTTCCAGGGGTGGTGGCTGGCCGTGAGCATGATCGACCCCTGCGGCTGAAAGCCTTCCGTTAAAATTGCCATATACATGGAAGGCGTGGTGCACATGCCGTAATCGTGCGCCGTGGCCCCGGCATCGGCAATGCCCTGCGCCGTGGCGGCCAGCAGCGCAGGCCCCGTAACGCGGCTGTCGCGCCCCAGCGCCAGCGTCAGCTTTTCGGGCGGCAGGTTTTCCTTCTGCGCCACAAACAGCGCGAAGGCCCGGCCCAAAGTGCGCGCAACCGCCTCGGTTAGCACCGCGTCGTCCCCCACGGCCAGACCGCGAACGTCCGAACCGCTTTTAAGCGTTTGAAAATCCATAGAAAGCTCCTTTCCAGTCCAAGCCAGCACACGCCCGTCGGCATTGGCCGCGGCGCGCCCACCGATTCGCAGCCGGGCGCTCAGCCCTGCAACGCGGCGATTCCCTCGTCCGATGCCTTGCGCAACAGCTGGTACAGAGGCTTGAGCCGCACCATGTCGGCCGCGCACATCTCGACCAGCTCCGGCGTGTAGGCGGTTTTCAGCGGTACATCCGTCCGCTTGATGTACAGCTCCTTGAGCGGGTACAGCTCCTGCAGCGCCTGTGGCAACTCCGGTGGCACCGTCATGCGCCGGTAGCGCTCTCCGTACAGGTTCAGGTTCGGCTCCGGCACGCGCGCCTCGGTCAAGGCGGCGAGCACCTCCTCCGGCTTTTGCACCATGCGGCGGCGCAACGCGTCCATCGCGGGGCGGTTCTGGTCCCAGAAGCCCAGCCCCCACTCCACGCGCTCCGGCGCCAGTTCGAACCAATACATGGCCGAAGTCTCACGCGGCTCGCCGCCGCGGCGGAACAGCAGCCACATGTGGTCGCGGTAAGGCGTTTTATCCTTGGAAAAGCGGGTATCCCGGCGGATACGCGCCAGACAGTGCGCGGGCCGCAGGTCCAGATCGTCCGCCACGGTGCGCATGGCCGGTGCCATTGCCTCAATAAATGCGTCAAACGGCTTGCGCACATAGGTTTCGTACGCATCCCGGTTGGCGTTGAAGAATTCGGCATCGTTATGGTACCGCAATTCCAGAAAGAACCGGATCGTATCTTCGGGAAATCCCTTAAACATGACGGCGTTTGTCCTTTCATAGTTTATGCTTATTATACAAGGGTTTCCGGCCAAATTCAAGCCCAAACCCGCCGTTTGGCGCGCGCCCTGCGCGTTTGCGCGGCACGGACGCGGCATGTTTGCACGTATGGATAATTCTTCCTTATCAATGATACTTTAGAAATGAAATTTCTTTTAAATAAGAACATGTTTTCGCCTTCCGGGGGATATTCCTTTCCCGTTTTCTGTGTTATACTCGTCCAAGACCAACCAAGGAGGAAGCGAATCCATGGAGAAGGCCAAGGTCTACTTTACCGATTTCCGGACCCACAACACCTCCAGCCTGCTGGAAAAGCTCCACCGCCTGCTGGAAAAGGCGGGCATGTCGGCATTGCCGCTGGACGGCAAATTTACCGCCATCAAGATCCACTTCGGCGAGCCGGGCAACCTTGCGTTTTTACGCCCCAACTTTGCGCGCGTGGTAGTGGATGCGCTTAAAGAGGCAGGCGCACACCCGTTTTTGACCGACTGTAACACCCTGTACCCCGGTATGCGCCGCAATGCGCTGGATCATCTGGACGCCGCGTACCTGAACGGCTTCTCGCCGCTGCAGACCGGCTGCCACGTCATCATCGCCGACGGGCTGCTGGGCACCGACTTTGTGAGCGTGCCCGTGCAGGGCGAGTACTGCGACCATGCGCTGATCGGCCGCGCCGCGGTGGATGCGGAAGCCATCATTAGCCTGACGCACTTCAAGTGCCACGAGGGCACGGGTATCGGCGGCGCGCTGAAAAACCTCGGCATGGGCTTTGGTTCCACCGCCGGCAAGCGCGAAATGCACTGCGACGGCAAGCCTACCGTGAGCGAAGAGGATTGCATCGGCTGCGGCATGTGCGTCAGGCAGTGCGGCAGCGACGCCATCACGCTGGCTAAAACCCCGCAGGGGCGCAAGGCCGTGATCGACCATGATAAGTGCTCCGGCTGCGGCCGCTGCGTGGGCGCATGCTACAAGCAGGGCGCCATTGGCGGGGCGGACGGCGGCAACGATATGCTCAACTGCAAGATCAGCGAATACGCCATGGCGGTGTTGCAGGGCAAGCCGCACTTCCACATTTCGCTGGTGATGGACGTATCCCCCTACTGCGATTGCCATGCGGAGAACGACGCACCCGTAGTCGCCGATATTGGCATGTTCGCCAGCACCGACCCGGTCGCGCTGGACACCGCCTGCGCCGAGGCCGTACTTAAGATGCCCCCGCTACCCGGCAGCAAACTGGCGGAATGCGAGCACCTTACGGGCGACCACTTCCACGATCTGCACCCTGTTACCAACTGGCGCGTAGGCGTCGAGCACGCGCAGAAGATCGGTCTGGGCACCACCGAATACGAGCTGATCCGCGTGTAAGCCGCGCGGCCAACACCCCCTGCGGAGCGCTTCCCTTCCCCGCAACGGGAGGGGAGGCGCCCTCCAAGGGGAACCTATCCCCAAAAGAGTGAACTGGTGTTCCCGGGATGTTTGTTCGCATCCCCTTAACTGCCGCCGTGCCCGCCCGCGCGTCGGCCCGACCAAACAGAGGTGAAACAACAGTGCAGGATAAGCTGATCGTTCGCGGTGCACGCGAACACAATCTGAAGAACGTAACCCTGACCATCCCGCGGGATAAGCTGGTGGTGTTCACGGGCCTGAGCGGCTCCGGTAAAACCAGCCTCGCGTTTGATACCATCTATGCCGAGGGGCAGCGCCGGTATGTGGAGAGCCTTTCCTCCTACGCGCGCATGTTCCTGGGCCAGATGGACAAGCCCGATATCGACAGCATTGAGGGGCTTTCCCCCGCCATCTCCATCGACCAGAAAACCACCAGCCGCAACCCCCGCTCCACCGTGGGCACCGTCACGGAAGTGTACGATTACCTTCGCCTGCTCTACGCCCGCGTGGGCACGCCGCACTGCCCCCGCTGCGGCAAGGAGATCAGCCAGCAGACCGTGGATCAGATGGTGGATCAGATCCTGCTGCTGACAGACGGCACCAAGCTGCAGGTACTGGCCCCCGTGGTGCGCAAGCGCAAGGGCGAGCACCAGAAGCTGCTGGAGGACGCCCTCCGGCAGGGCTACGTGCGCGTGCAGATCGACGGCCACACCTACGAGCTGGACGATCTGCCCCAGCTGGATAAAAAGCGCAGCCATGACGTAAGCATCGTGATCGACCGCCTTGTGGTGCACGACAGTGACGACTTCCGCCGCCGCCTGTCCGACAGTCTGGAAACCGCGGCGGGCGCAGCCGAAGGGCTGGTGCTGATCGACCTGTTTGACCAGGGCACGATGCTGTTTTCCCAGAATTATGCCTGCCCGGACTGCGGCATCTCCATCGGGGATTTGGAACCCCGCCTGTTCAGCTTCAACAGCCCCTTCGGCGCCTGCCCGGAGTGCGGCGGGTTGGGCACCATCCTGCGTATCGGGGTGGACAACATCGTGCCCGACCCCACCAAGACCCTCAACGAAGGGGCGCTGCAGGCCATGGGCTGGAACGTGGCCGACCCGTCCAGCATGGCCAACACCTACTTCAAGGCGCTGGCGGAGAAGTTCGGCTTTAGTCTGGATGTGCCTTTCCGCGACCTGCCGCCGAAGATTGTCGATCTGCTGCTGTATGGCTCCGGCAACGAGAAAATTACCGTCCACTACGAAGGGGCGCACGGGCAGGGGAGGTTTGACACCACGTTTGAGGGCGTCATCAACACCCTGATGCGCCGTTACCGTGAAACCTCCAGCGATGGCATGAAGGCCGCCTATGAGGAGTACATGAGCGCCGAGCCCTGCGGCACGTGCGGCGGGCGGCGGCTCAAACCGGAGGCGCTGGCTGTGACCGTGGGGGATCGCAACATCAGCGAGGTGTGCGATCTTTCCATCACACAGACAGCGGCTTCTTCCGCCAGTTGAAACTGCGGGAAAAGCAGACCCTCATCGCCTCCCAGATTCTTAAGGAAATCGACAGCCGGCTAACCTTTCTGGACAGCGTGGGTCTCAGCTACCTGACGCTTTCCCGCGCGGCAGGCACGCTTTCCGGCGGCGAGGCGCAGCGCATCAGGCTGGCAACACAAATCGGCTCCAGCCTTATGGGCGTGCTCTACATTCTGGACGAGCCTTCCATCGGCCTGCACCAGCGCGATAACCACAAGCTGATCGATACCCTTAAGCGCCTCCGGGATTTAGGCAATACGCTGATCGTCGTGGAGCATGACGAAGACACCATGCGCGAAGCCGACTACATTGTGGATGTCGGCCCCGGCGCGGGCGTGCACGGCGGCTACATTACCGCGCAGGGCACGTATGACGAGATCGTGGCCAACCCCAACTCCCTGACCGGGCAGTACCTGTCGGGGCAGAAGTTCATCCCCCTGCCGGAAACCCGGCGGCAGCCCGAAGCGTGGCTTACCCTGACCAAAGCAGCGGAGCATAACCTGCAAAGCATCGACGTGCGCTTTCCGCTGGGGGTGTTCTGCGTGGTCACAGGAGTCAGCGGCTCGGGCAAATCCAGCCTGGTCAACGGCATCCTGTACAACCACCTGGCCCGCGTGCTCAACCGCGCCAAGACCCGGGCGGGCCGGTTCGGCCAGATTCAGGGCGTGGAGCAACTGGACAAAATCATCGCCATCGACCAAAGCCCCATCGGCCGCACGCCGCGCAGCAACCCCGCCACGTATACGGGGCTGTTCGACCTGATCCGCAAGCTGTTTGCCATGACGCCCGACGCCAAAACGCGCGGGTATAAAGAGAACCGTTTCAGCTTTAACGTCAAGGGCGGCCGCTGCGAAGCCTGCGCGGGCGACGGCCTGCTCAAGATCGAGATGCACTTCCTGCCGGATGTGTATGTGCCCTGCGACGTGTGCAAGGGCATGCGCTACAACCGCGAAACGCTGGAAGTGCGCTATAAGGGTAAGAACATTTACGAAGTGCTGGAAATGACGGTGGAGGAGGCGCTGGAGTTCTTCGAGGCGCACCAGCCCATCGTCAACAAGCTGCAAACCCTGTTTGACGTTGGGCTGGGGTACCTGAAAATCGGCCAGCCAAGCACCCAGCTTTCCGGCGGCGAGGCACAGCGCATCAAGCTGGCTACCGAACTTAGCCGCCGCGCCACAGGCCGCACCATCTACCTGCTGGACGAGCCGACCACCGGCTTGCATGTGGACGACGTCGGCCGCCTGCTCACAGTGCTGCAACGGCTGGTGGAGGGCGGCAACTCGGTGCTGGTCATTGAGCACAACCTGGATGTGATCAAGTGCGCCGATTACCTGATCGACCTCGGCCCCGAGGGTGGCGACGGCGGCGGCAAACTGGTGTGCGAGGGCACGCCGGAAACCGTGGCTGCCTGTGCGGAAAGCTACACCGGGCGCTACCTGAAGCCCGTGCTCGAACGCGACCGGGCACGCGCCGCGCGCTGAGCGCACCGCAGACGGCTTAACACAAAATGGGTTCGGGTTTGCAGACCCGGCCCGTTTTTGTTATAATGGCGCTAACGGAGCCGGTACTGCACAACCATGACAATTCCAACCGTGCCGCCCCGATTGCCTGACAGGAGGATCCCCTTATGAAACTGACCTTTTTGGGCGCGGCGCGCGAGGTGACCGGCAGCCGGTACTTTTTAGAGGCTTGCGGCAAACGGATGCTAGTGGATTACGGCATGGAACAAGGCGCCAATGTGTATGAAAACACCCCGCTGCCCGTGGCAGCCTCGGCGGTGGATTACGTGTTCCTGACCCACGCGCATATCGACCACAGCGGCTGGCTGCCGCTGTTGTACAAGCAGGGCTTCCGTGGAAAGATTTTCGCCACCGAGGCGACGGCCGACCTGTGCGATATCATGCTGAAGGATTCGGCCCACATTCAGGAGATGGAGGCCGAGTGGAAAAACCGCAAGGCCGCCCGCAGCGCGGCCCCGCTGGAAGAACCGCTTTATACCGTCGCGCAGGCGACCGAAACGGTCAAGCTGTTTGTGCCCTGTAAATACGATCAGGATGTGTCCGTCTGTGAGGGGGTAAGCATCCGGCTGGTGGATGTCGGCCACCTGCTGGGTTCCGCGTCCATCGCCGTAACCATCACCGAGGACGGTAAAACGCAGACCATCGCCTTTTCCGGCGATATCGGCAACCTGCACCAGCCGCTGCTGCGCGACCCGCATTACCTGACGCAGGCGGATTATGTGGTGATGGAATCCACCTACGGCGACCGCAGCCACGGCCCCGTGCCCGATTATGTGAGCGAGCTGGTCGCCATCCTGACGGAAACCTTCGCGCGCGGCGGCAACGTGGTCATCCCAAGCTTCGCCGTGGGCCGCACGCAGGAGCTGCTCTACTTCTTCCGTAAAATCAAGCAGGACGGGCTGATCAAAGCCTACCCGAACTTCCCCGTGTATGTGGATAGCCCGCTTGCCGTGGAAGCCACCAACGTTTTTAACGAGCACATGCTGGACAGCATGGACGAAGAAACCGCCGCGCTGATGCGTCAGCACATCAACCCCATCCAGTTTGAGGGGCTGTATACCTCCGTGAGCGCCGACGAAAGCAAGCAAATCAACGTTGACCCCACGCCCAAGGTGATCCTTTCCGCCAGCGGCATGTGCGATGCGGGGCGTATCCGCCACCACCTGAAGCATAACCTCTGGCGCCCGGAATGCACCGTGCTGTTCGTGGGCTATCAGGGCGAAGGCACGCTCGGCCGGATGCTGGTGGATGGGGAAAAGAGCGTCAAGCTCTTTGGCGAAACCATCGCCGTTGCGGCGGAAATCCGGAAACTCGGCGGTATCAGCGGTCACGCGGATCAGAGCGGCCTGCTCAAGTGGATCGGCAGCTTTGCCGGCGAGGTGCGCCATGTATTTGTTACCCATGGCGAGGATAGCGTGGCCGAGGGCTTTGCCGCCCGCCTGCATGATGATCTGCACCGTGCGGCCACCGCCCCGTATAACGGCGAGTGCTGGGATTTAACCACCGACACGATGGTGACCGAAGGCACGCGCCAGAAGGCGGAACGCAAGCATGCCGAAGAACGGCATGAGGCCGCCGCAGCGCCCCGTGCGCAGGGCGAGGGCGCCCAGCCCGCGCGGGAATACACTGTTGCGCCGCGCGGGCCGCAGGTCGCAGGCAATGCCTACGGCGATCTGCTGGCTGCCGCAGCGCGCATTCAGGAGCTAGCGCAGCAGATGGAGAGCCATTCCCGCAAGGATCAGCGGAAGCTGACCGACGCGCTGTATACGCTTGCGCGCCGATTCGGTTGGCGGTAGGGATGCAGGTTAAAAGAGAATGCTAAGAGCCCGGCACATGTGTATGTGCCGGGCTCAGACTGTCAAAAAATTGAAGCTGCAGAAGGCTTTGTTTCCTGCCGGAGTTTGGGGTGGAACCCCAAACCCCTACGCCGCAGCGCATTGGCGAAAGTGAGCGAACAGTGCCACAGACGCTATGAGGCGAACTTCGGTGTCACATTGCCGATATTTCGACAGTCCCCGCCCGGCACATGTGCATGTGCCGGGCGCTTCTTGCTATGCTTTTTGCAGGGAAGGCATTACGCCCCCACTCCTTGCCGGTCTGTTGCCTGCCCCCGTTATTCCGTCGCTTCCGCACCTCCGTCCGGCGACCCATCGGCAAGGCTCCCGTCCTCCTTGAGCCACACTTCGCCGGTCGTGAGGAAACTCTCCGGCAGGTTCGTATATCCAGCGTATGGTTTGCGTACCCGCAGCCTTTTCCAGACCCGCTGTTGCGCATCGGCATCCTGCAAAACCTGCGGGCGGTAATCCCCGGAACCACGCGTTCCACAGGGGATCACGGTCAAGCTGTACAGCCGCGCGCCCTGCGCGGTCTGCTTGTAACGCAGCTGGAAGATGCCTGTGGAGGGATCTACCTGCGACATGGTGCCAAACACAAAGTTACCCGTGCTGAACAGCACCGGCTTGCCCCGGTAAAACTGAATCGGCTGGAGCACATGCGGATGGTGGCCCCACACCACATCCGCCCCCAGATCAATCACGCGGGCGGCATAGCGGGTCTGCCCCACCCCGGGTGTCGCGTAGGTTTCGCGCCCCCAGTGAAGGCTGACGATCACCACATCGCAACCGTCGGCACGCAGCGCCCGGATCTGCTCGCCTATCGCCGTCAGGGTTGATTCCTGCGGATAGCTGAACCCCACAAAGCCGAAGCGCAGGCCCTCCGCTTCCACGATGGCCGTTCGGGCCGAAACCGTCGCTCCGCCGCGGATCGCAGTGCCAAAGTGCGCAATCCCCTGCGCGTCCAGCGTAGCGAGGGTGTCGGCATAGCCGTCCGTTCCATAGTCAAAGCAGTGGTTGTTGACGGTGTTCACCACATCCACGCCGCCTCGGGTCAGCACCGCGGCGTTGGCTGGCGGGGCGATCAGCGGATGCGCCTTGTCGACGGGCTTTTCACTGTCCGTCAGGCACACTTCCAGATTGGCGGCCGTGATATCGTCGGCCTGCAGCAGCGCCGCAACCGTGGAAAAGGGCCAGTCCAGCCCTTTAGCCGCGATTGTGGAAGTCAGACTGCCGGGCACGCCCCGCGCGCGGTACGAATCCCCAATGCTGCAATCCCCCAGCAGGGAGAGCGTCGCGGCGCCTTCGCTCAAACCGGCTTCAGCAACGGCGGTCACCGCGGGCGGCTGCGGACTTTCCTCCTCCGCCCATGCCAAAGGCAAACTGCCCGTCAGGCAGACCAACGCCAGCAACGCCGCGCCGACGCGGGCTGCCCGCCCCATTTTACCGTGCCTCATGGCTGCACGCCCTTCCGCATGGCGGGCAGCACCACATAATCCCTGTATTCGTCCGTTTGTGCGGCGACGGTCGGCTGCCCCGCGCCGTCCGCGTCCACCAGCGCAAACACGGCCTGCGCCGCATCTCCCTGCACCAGTCGCGGCTGATACGAATTCTGTGTTGCATCGCCGGAAATATGGGCGGGGTACAGGCGCAACTGCTGGCTGCCGTACGCGCCCGCCGCGTCAAACGTTAGGGTCACGCGGGCCACCAGACAATCGTTGGCCCGCACCGAGGTGTTGCCCCCAAACACAAAGTTGCCCAGGCTATAAAGGATTGTCCGATTTCCGTATGTTTCGACACCCTGCACCACATGCGGGTGGTGCCCCACCACCAGATCGGCGCCCGCGTCGATCATGGTGTGCGCCATCTCCTCCTGATCCGCGCTGTGCGCGGGGCTGTATTCCTGCCCAAAATGCAAAATGCACACCACCGCGTCGGCTCCCTGCGCGCGCAGGTCGCGGATGGTCTGCCGATACGCGTCGCGGTTTTTATAATACCCGGTGCGCCAGAAACCGCAAAACGCAATGGAGACGCCATCCTTGCGCAGCCAGTAAGCCTGTGTGGCGTCGAACGTGCCCACGCCCTGCTCCAAAAGCGCCGCCTTTGTGCTCTTAAGCCCGGCCGTACCGTAATCCGCCGCGTGGTTGTTGGAAAGGTTCACAATCTCCACACTGCCCAGCGGCAGTATCTGCGCATAGGCAGGCAAACCGCGGAAACAGTAGGTTTTGTTTGCCTTACCCTTCGCATCCGCCTTGAGCACGCCTTCGAAGTTGGCCACCGTCGCATCGTCCTGGCGGAGCAGCGGCGCAACCTCCGACAGAAAATAGGCGTACCCCTCGCGCTGCGCGACCTGCGCAAAGGAGTAGTCTTTGCCCATCAGCCGCTCCTCGCCGCCCAGCGTGCAATCCCCGACAAAGGTAAGCGTCAGCTGCGTTTCCGCAAACGCCGCGCCGCACAGGCAGAGCAGTACCATCAGGATTGCGGCCAGCCTTGCCGCTCGCATGGGCATCCCTCCCACATTCAGGCTCCGGAAATACCCGCACGATACAGGACGGGCGCGGCGGCCGTAACCGTCGCACCCGTCCTGTGGCAGGCGCTTCCGTTGCAAGTGTTCAGGTTCTGCGCGCGGGTGGGTTATTCCTCCTGCGCGGTTGCCTGATCCTCATTGCCGGTGGATGAATCGGTTGTCGCGGTATCGTCGGTTTCCACGACGGCGGCGGCATCTTCCGGAGGCACCTGATCGCTGTGGCCGATGCCCAGCACCTCGGAGGTGGGGCGTGCGCAGTACTTACCGTTGTACACCCCAATTTTGTTCAGCTGCTGGCCCATGAAGAGCATCACAGCCGTCTGTCCGCCATCCAGATTGAACGCCACCTGACAGCCCTTCTGCCGCATCAGCTTGCCCAGATACGCCACGGTGATGCCGCTGCTGTCCTTCAGCCGCCCCTCGGCAATGATGGCGGCGTAGTGGCCGGGCTCGATCATCCCGATGGCGCAGCGCGGGTTGGTGGTGGTGCTCACCTCATAGACCTCGGGGTTCAACTCGCCATCCTTGAGCAGATAGGGGCCGAAGGAGAATACATCCGTCGCGCCCGCCGCCAGGAAATCCGCGGCGGTCATCTCCTGCGAGGTATGCACCTGCATGCTGCCGTCCGGGAACAGCGCCAGCGTATCCAGGTTGGGGAAGGTCGCGGTGTACTTCGTGTAGGGATCATCCAGAATCACCTTTCCGTTGCGGATCACCACGCCCTCGCGGCGCGGGCTGCCCATGCGGTAGGTGTAATAATCGGCGTTCAGGGCGAACACCACGCCATAGCGTTTGGCCGTTTGCGACGCGTCCACGCGCACCTTGCCCATCTTTTCCTGATCATACTGGATGGCCTTGAACATCTCGCCCGCGCCTACGTCGGACCAGATTTCCGCCTCATACCAGCGCAGCGGGGCTTTGGGGTCGAACTTGCGCTCGATGACCACTTTCAGCGTCTGGGAGACGTACACCCATACGCCCTCGTCCTCATCGGTATAGACGAACTCGCCCTCGTCCAGGAAGCCCGCGTCGTTCAGGGGCGGCATCAGGCTCACATACCCTTCCACCGGCGTAGGCACGGGCGTGGGTTCCGGGGTCGCCACAACAGGCACATAGCCAACGGGGTCCAGCACGTTTTCCAGAAAATCATCATGGCGCACGTCGGGGCCGACGGTGCTCAGCACAAGGCCGAACACCCGGTTGTCGTACTCCTTGCCGGTCGTCTCCATGCTGAACTTGGTGGTCTGCTGGGTCACATGCAGCAGATAGGCTTCGGACGCCAGCTCCAGACTGGTTTTTTCGCCCATGGACTGCAGCGGCACGCTCCAGTCGAAGGTAATCTGGTTGTTGGCGTATAAATGCGAATACAGCTTTTGAACCTGCCACTCGTCATACTTTTTCAGCGAGTCGGTGTCATAGGTGCCGTCCGCCGCCTTATCAAAGGCTTCCTGCGCCAGGATGGCAGTCAGCTTATGCATCCCGTGGCCGTACTCACCATCAAAGTCCTGGGTAACGACCACTTTTGGCCGGTACTCCCGGTACAGGCCCACCACATAGGCCAGCGCCTTGGCTTTATCCCACTTTTTTTCGGCCACCTTGATGCTGTTGGTATACGTGTCCCAGAAACTGCCGATCACCGGATACTGTCGTACCCCCATCGCCCACAGGCCGTTGAGCAGCTCGCTGCGCCGCGTGGTGTTGCTGTACGTCATGTACGCAACCACCACCTTGCGCTGCTGCTCCACCGCATAGGTGGGGATTGCGCCGCCCATAAACAGTAGCTCGTCGTCCGGGTGCGCCACCAGAAACATCACATCCGCGTCGGTCGGGGTCGGTTCCCAGCGCTGCACCCAATCCGGCACATCCCCTTCGCCAAACAGGAAAATTTCATTGATCGCCAGCTCCTGCGCGATCTTTGCATCCGTGACCACAATACGGAACATGTTCAGCCCGTACAGCGGCACAAACACATGGCAAAAATCCTTATCAATCTCCGTGGATACATCGGTCCACTTGCCGCCGCTGATGGTTTGCAGCGCCCATTCGGTGGGGAGTTTCGCAAAGCAAATGTAAACGCCGTAGCAGGGGAGGCCTGTGGGCGTATTCACGATTACGTAAGGCTGGATCGACTCCATGCTGTTCCAGTTGGTGGTGTATTTGCCGTCGGTCATCAGCGCGGGCTTTTTATGGGTGTAGGAGGTTTCAAACGTACACTCCTGCGTAATCTCCTGCGCCGCTTCCGCACCGGCCAACCCCGCAACGCACAGCAGCGCGGCCAGCGCCAGCGCAAAGAAGAACAGTCTCCACTTTCCGATGTTCATTGTTGTACACGACCTTCATCCAATATGAGGCGAAAGGGATCGCTGCGGTCGCCCCTGCCGCTCTCCAGCGACACGCCGCGCAGGGCAAGGGTGCAAGCCGGGCGGCATCCTTCATTTTGCACCACCACCCGAATCCAGCCGATGTTCCCGCGCGCCTTGGTGCAGCAGGCCGCGTAAGCCTGCCCGTCGTAGGGGGTACGCGTCCAGTAGGGGCTGGTACCCCCATAGCCGCTGCCGTACTGAAACAGCCCGTTTTGCAGCGCCCAGGGCGTACCCAGCGCTGTGCGCGCCGCGTCGCCCGTAAACCCCAGCGCCGCGTTGCGCAGATCCTCCGCCGCCAGCAGCGTAATCCGCTGCCCCTCCAACGGCACCAGCGCTGCCTGTTCCGCAGCGCTGAAACTGTCCAGAAACGCCCCGTTCAGATAAGCGCTCAGCTCCGTGCCGCCAAAATCCCCGCCGGAAGCGGCATACGCCACATCATCCGGGTGAATGCGCCGGTTGAGCAGCACATATTCGCTCACCAGATAGGCTTGCTGGTCTTCCACCGCCAACACGCGCCAAAGAATCGGCTCCAGCCCGCCTTCCACCGTCTGCGGGAACATCCCCAGCTCCAGATACTGCCAGCCCCCATCCGCCGTATACCCGCGCAACGGCAGCTCCTGTGCCACGCCCATCACGGCGCAGCACAAAACCAGTGCAAGGCATAAAAACCCCACCCATCTGCGGATATGTTTTGCATATGAGGGTTGACCGTTCATGAAGCCTCCCATTCAAGCCCGCGGCCCCTGTACGACAGAGCGGTTCAGCATGCGATTGGAGAGGGAGAGTTGCCGGAATCGGCGGTGCGATAGGGTCGTGTGTAACCGGCGCGCGTGGCGCGATGGCCCTATCATAGTATACAGGCGCTGATTTGTCAAATCTTCGCAGCATACGCCAAAGACTTCCACAGACCGGCAAGCGCGATTTTAGCACCGTTTCGTGAACACCAGGTGAACACTTTTCGCATTCAATGCCGATTTGACAGAAACTGTCGATTTCCATATAATAGGATAGAAGATACTCTTGCACCCAAAGATCAAGCCTGTAAAATGTACAAAACAAAAACTTGCATGGAGGCGATGCGTATGTTCAAGCGTACATTGGCTCTGCTGTGTGTGCTGCTGCTGATCCCCGCGTTCGCGCTGGCCAGTCGGCAGTACATCATCCCCGACAGCGACACCCGCGCCCTGACCGAGGACGAACTCTGGGGCTGGAATTACGAGTCTCTGGGTTACATCCTCAACGAAATCTTTGCCCGGCACGGCTACAACTTCATCCAGGGCGGACAGTACGACAACTTCTTTTCCGACCGGCCCTGGTACACCCCCAACACCAACAGCAACAACAGCGCGGCCTGCTACCCCAAGCTGAGTAACCTGGAGTGGAGCAACGAGCGGCTGGTTAAGGATGTGCGCGCAGACATGCGCGCCCAGCATACCGCCAATTACAGCGGCAAGGACTTTCGCGATTATGTGAGCACCGACCTGTTTGACGTGCTTTCAGGCTTCACGCTGCAAAGCCTGCAGGCCGGGCAAAAGCTGCCCGTCTACGCCGCGCCGACTGCCGACGCCTATCGCGGAGCTAACGGCAAGGCCGTGGTCAGCACCAACGGCACCGTATACGTAGCCGGATGGGACGGCAACTGGCTGCTGCTGATGTATGAAACCAACAAGAGCGCCGTACGCGTCGGCTATGTGGACGGTGCCAAGCTTAAGGGCACCGTGAACGCGCCGTCGCTTTTCTTCAGCTTCACGCAACTGTACTGCCAGCAGGCTGCCAACCTGACCGACGACCCCGTGACGCAGAGCGAGATCATCCGCCGTCTGTCGGCGGGCGACCCGGTCACTTACCTGACCACGTATTCCAACCGCAAGGACTGGGCTTATGTCGAAACCACCATGAACGGACAGAAGGCGCGCGGGTTTATCCCCACCTCTGCGCTGGACATGAGCCAGGCGCCCAATGAAGAAGCCGGCGGCAACAGCTGAGCGGAAACCCAACCGCATGGCTGACCGGGCGGAATGTGTCCGGCGCCGTGACTGAGAGCCCTCGTCAGGGATAACGGCATGTTTCTCCCGGGGAGTCGCTACACGCCGGAGACGCGCCCGCGTTGCGGGCGCGCCTCCGGCGTGTTATAATGCCATCATCAAAGCCAAGGGAGGCCGCGCATGGCAACGGTTGTATTGGTCCGGGGGAAAGAACAGAGAGTATACGGCGGGCATCCGTGGGTGTTCCGCAGTGATATCCAGCGTGTGGAGGGGGCGGACGCGGAAGGCTGCGTGGTGCGCGTGCTCAGCGACCGGGGGCAGTTTCTGGCGATGGCCGTGTACAACCCGCAATCCCAGATTGCGTTGCGCATCCTCACCCGCAAGGAAGAAACGGTGGATCGCGCCTTTATCCAAGGTCGTGTGCAGCGCGCGCTGGCGTACCGGCGGCGTTTTGCCGACCTGACCAGCTGCCGCCTGCTGTTTGCCGAAAGCGACGGTCTGCCTGCCGTGATTGCCGATGCTTTCGGCGATGTGATCGTGATGCAGGTACTCTGCCGGGGCATGGAACCCTTCAAGCAGGATATTGTAGACGCACTGGTAGCGGAATTGCACCCCCGCGGCGTGTATGAGCGCAACGATGTGCCCGTGCGCACACTGGAAGGCTTGCCCCTGCAGACGGGGCTTCTGTACGGCACAGTGCCCGACCGTGTGGAGATGGTCGAAAACGGCGTGCATTTCCTGGTCGATGTCAAGGAGGGGCAAAAGACGGGTTTCTTTCTGGACCAGAAGGAGAACCGCGCCGCCATCGCGCCGTTTGCGCCGGGCGCGCGCGTGCTGGACTGTTTTACCCACACCGGCAGCTTTGCCCTGCACGCGGCCCGTTATGGCGCCGCAGAGGTTACGGGCGTGGATATCAGTGAAGACGCCTGCGCCGTCGCGGCGGATAATGCACGCCTGAACGGCTTTGGCGAAACCGTGCATTTCACCTGCGCCAACGCGTTCGATTTTCTGCACGCCGCGCAGGATCAGCACGAGCGGTACGATCTGGTAGTGCTCGACCCGCCTGCGTTTACCAAAACGCGTGCTGCGGTGGCCGGCGCGCTGCGCGGTTATAAGGAGATCAACCTGCGCGGCATGAAGCTGACGCGCGACGGGGGCTATCTGGTTACCTGCTCCTGCAGCCAGCACGTGACCCCGCCGCTGTTTCAGGAAATGCTGCTGGACGCGCAAAAGGACGCCCGCGTGCAGCTCAGGCAGGTGGAGTTCCGCACCCAGGGGCGCGATCACCCCATCCTGCCTGCCGCGCCGGAAACGCAGTACTTAAAATGTGGTATCTATCAGGTGTTCCACTGACCCCGCACCAGCGGCCTGCTCAGTCGGTAGCGTAACATTGCACGATCTTGCCCAGGTAGAAGGTGTGCATGTCCAGCGTCGGGTACCAGCGATCCAGCACCTCTTTGGGTAACAGCTCCGCTGCCTGGCGCACCGTGCCCATGGGCTCGCACTCGATGTGCAGCCCGCATTCCCGCACAATCGGCACATCCACGGCAATCGCGGGCACTGGGGTCAGGCCGCAGGCCGTCCATTTATCGCCGTCGCGGCCGCTCAGCGTTCCGGCTTTAGCTAGTTCCTGCTTGAGCGGGCTGGTCGGCACACTTACGGTGTAAGTGCCGCGCACCTTCAGGAGCGTGTCGCTGAAACGGCTCGCCCGCACAGGCGCCAGAAAAACCGGCGTGTTGAAGAAGCGGTTCACGCCGCCCCAGCCTATGGTCATCACGTTGGTGCGCGCGCCGTCCGATGTGCAGAGGAACACGCCGCCATTGGCGTTCTGGCGGGCCACCATCGCCGCCGCCTCATCAAAAGATACCTGTCGCATGCAAACGACCCCTTTCCCATGCTCCGTGCGGCGCAAACGACATTTGAGCCGCCTCGGGTTGTCCTGTCGCAGAAAACGAGTATGCTGTCTATGTGGCGGTTGCGCCGCCCATCCTGTTTTGATTGTAGCACAAAACGAACTGTCTGTGGAGGGATTCCATGTATTATCTGGATTGGACCATGCTGCTGCTGATTCCGGGGCTGTTGCTGGGCCTGTGGGCCCAGATCAAGGTCAAGAGCGCCTATGCCAAATACGGCCGCATCGCCACGCGGCGCGGCGTGACCGCCGAGCAGGTCAGCCGTGATCTGCTCAGCCGCGACGGTAACGGCAACATCGCCATCGAGCCGATTGCCGGAGAGCTGACCGACCATTACGACCCCAGCGCGAATGTGCTGCGGCTTTCGCAGGGCGTGTACGGGCACAACAGCATCGCGGCCATCGGCGTAGCCGCGCACGAATGCGGCCATGCCATGCAGGACCATCACGATTACGGGCCGCTTAAGCTGCGCACCGCCATTGTGCCTGCGGTGAACATCGGCAGCAACCTGTATTTCCCAATTTTCCTGCTGGGGCTGGTGTTTTCCTGGCAGCCGCTGATCACGGTGGGCATCGTCTGTTTTGCACTCACATTCGTGTTCTCCCTCGTGACGCTGCCGGTGGAGTTTAACGCCAGCCACCGCGCGCTAGCCATGCTGGCGCAGGGCGGCTATGTGGATGAGGAGGAGCTGCGCGGCGTGAAAGCTGTGCTGGACGCGGCGGCCCTCACCTACGTGGCGGCGGCCATCAGCAGCCTTTTGCAGCTGGTTCGGCTGCTGTTGCTCTCCCGCAACCGTCGGGACTAACCCCGCATCCGCCTGAATTGCGAAGGGAGGCTCGCCGGTGGAGGCAACATTCCGCGTTTCCGTGCGCGAGCTGGTGGCCTTTCGCTGGTTTCCGCCGGACCTTACGCCCGCGGGCGGCCTTGCGGATATGCTGGCCGGCGGCCGCGCCCATCGCGCGCGCCAGGCCGTACAGGCGGCGGTGTTCGAGCTGGAAAAGCCCGTGCGCGCCGAGATTCCGCTTGGCGGCGAATGCGTGACGGTGTTCGGCCGCATGGACGCGTTTTGCGACGGCTGCCCGCCCGCGGTGGAGGAAATCAAGCTCTGCCGCACGCCGCCGGAAGCGGCCCTGCCCGAGCACGCGGCGCAGGCACGGCTCTATGCCGCGCTCTGGACACACACCACCGGGGCCGAAACCGTCGAAACCCGCGTAGTGTATGTGCATGAAGACGGCGAACCCCTGCGCGTGTTTTCCGAAACCCAGACCCGTGCCGCGCTGCTCGCCGAGCTGGAATCGCTGCTGACCGACTGGCTTGCGTTGCAGGTGCCTGAGCGGGATCGGGCCCTTGTGCGGGATCAAACCCTGCAAGGGCTTGTGTTTCCGTTTCCGCAATACCGCGCGGGGCAGCGGGAGCTGGCAGTGCAAACCTACACCGCCATTACCCGGCGCAAGCGCCTGTATGCGAGCCTGCCCACAGGCACCGGGAAAAGTGCCGCGGTGCTCTACCCCGCGCTCAAGGCGCTGGGCGAGGGCAAAACGCGTAAAATCCTCTACCTGACGGCCCGCAACACCACCCGCCAGAGCCCCTTGCAGGCGCTGGAACGTATGCGCGCGCAGGGGGCGGCCATCCGCGTATCCACCGTGCTCGCCAAGGAAAAGCTCTGCCCGGCCCCGACCCGCTGCCACCCGGATGATTGCCCGCGCGCGAAGGGCTACTATCTGCGGGAGCCGGACGCGGTGCGGGCGCTGCTCGCGTCGGACGGGTTCTGGACCGACGAGGTGATCCGGACTGCCGCGGATGCCTACCTGCTTTGCCCCTTTGAGCTGGCGCTGACGCTCACCGGCTTTGCCGACGTGGTGCTGATGGACGTCAATTACCTGTTCGACCCGTTTGCGCGCATCCTGCGGCTTTGGAAACGCCGCCGCGACCTGACCGTGCTGATCGACGAGGCGCACCACCTGCTGGAACGGGTGCGTGACAGCCTTTCCGGCAAGCTGGACACGCGGGAGTTGCGCGCCTGGCGCACGCTGTTTGGCAAGGCCCTTGGACGCAAGCACCCCTGCTATGTGCGCCTGACGGCGCTGCTGCACGCGCTGGCGGCGCTTGAGCCTGCGTGTGCTGCGTCGGAAACGGAAGCTACCGTAGGTATGCCCGCCGATCCGGCGGCAGCTCCCGGCGCGCCCGTGCCGAAAGCCGACCTTGCCGTTGCGGTGTCCGTTGCAACCCAGTCGATTTCCCCGGGCGACAACGCCGGCCCCACACCGGAGCTGCCGCCCTCGGACACTTCCGACACAGGCATCCCCTCCGCACGTGCCACGCGCCCACGCAGCAGCCGCGCCTACCGGCTGGCCGAACCGCCTGTTGCTGTGCTGGCCGCAGCCGGTGATCTGCTGGAAACCGTAGTTGGCCTTCTGCAAACGCGCTTGCCCGATGCCGACAGTCGCCATGCCGCCGTCGAGGCGCTGCGTCGGTTGGCCACCTTCGGCTATGCGGCGGAGCGCTTTGGCGATTCCTACGCCACGCTGCTGGAGTGCCACGGGCGGGAATGCACGCTGGAGCTCTATTGCCTTTCCCCCGCCGAAACCATTGCCGAAACCACACATGGCATGCGGGGCGCGGTGTTTTTTTCGGCCACGCTCAGCCCGCTGGAAGCCATGCGCGCGCTACTGGGCGGGGATGAGGCGGATGCCTGCTTTGCGCTTGCTTCCCCCTTTCCGCCGGAGCGGCTGGCCGTGGTGCGCCGCCGGGCACAGACGCGCTTTGCCCTGCGGGAGGCCGGCGCCGCCCATGTAGCACAAAGCATCGCGGAGGCTGCCGCTGCGCGCCCGGGCAAGTATATCGCCTACTTTCCCAGCTACGCCTACCTGCAACTGGTGCTTGCCCATCTGGAAACCCTGTCGTTGCCGCCCCTGTGCGTACAGGAGCCGGAAATGGACGAGGCGGCGCGCGTTGTTTTTCTGCAGCGGTTTACAGAGCAGCCGGGGCCGCTGCTGGGGCTTTGCGTGCTGGGCGGGCTGTTTGCCGAAGGGGTTGACCTGCCCGGAGACCAACTGATCGGCGCGATGATTGTGGGTGTCGGGCTGCCGACCCCCTCGCTGCGGCTGAAAACCCTGCAGGGGTATTACGCACAGCGCTTTGGCGACGGTTTTCTGTACGCGTGGATGATCCCAGCCATGCAGAAGGTTACGCAGGCCGCCGGACGCGTCATCCGCACCGAACGCGACCGGGGGCTGGTGCTCCTGCTGGACGACCGATATTATGATCCGAGCTACCTGCGCCTGCTGCCGCCGGAATGGCGCATCACCAATGAGGCGATCGCGGGCGCGGCGCGCGCCTTGGATGCTTTGGAGGAATAACATGCAAAAGCCGAAACGCACCGCCCTGCGCGCCCTGTTTGCGCTGGTGGCGGCGTTCGCGCTGGCGGCTGTGCCGCCTGCGGCGGAAGGGAGTCGGGGCCTGTTGTATAAAGTGAGCGGGCCACAGGGGCAGGCGTACATCCTGGGTTCCATCCACGTGGGCGACGCGGCGATGTACCCGTTCCATTCGGAAATTCAGCACGCGATGGAAGCCTCCGATACCTTCGTATACGAGTGCGACACCACCTCTGCCGAGGCGAAGGCGGCGCTGCGGGCGCGCATGGCACTGCCCGAGGGGCAGACCCTCGCCGATGCGATTGGGGACGATCTGTACGCGCAGGTAAGCGCCGTGTGCGACCATCTGGGCCTTCCCATTGCTGCGCTGGACGGGCTGCGGCCGTGGGCCGTCATCAACACGCTGGCGGTGTATACCACAGCGGCGGAGCTCGAGGCCGACAGCGCCAATCAGGCGCTTTCGCTGGGCGTGGAAGAGCAGGTGCGCGCGAAGGCCGCGCCGCTGCATAAAGCCGTCGCCTATCTGGAAACGCCGCAGGAGCAGGTGGATGTGCTGGAAGGCTTCAGCGATGCGCTCCAACGCTATCTGTTGGAGAGCGAGTGTCAGGTGATCCTCCACCCGGACAGCGCGCGCGGGATGGATTCCACGATCGCCCTCTGGCCCGCATGGTGGCGCGCCGGCGATGCGCAGGCCTTTGCAGACCAGTACCTGCAAAGCTATCTGGAACCTGGGTTTGAAGCCGAAGGCGCCGAATACCACAAGGCTCTGATTACCCAGCGCAACGCACGCATGGCGGAGCGGCTGTATGCCATGCTGGAAAAGGGCGGCACGTGCTTTGTTACGGTTGGGCTGATGCACCTCGTATTGCCGGAGGACAGTCTGCTTACCCAGCTGCAGGCGCGCGGCTGCACAGTGGAAGCCGTATACGAACCATAATTTTCAACACACCGGGAGGGAACGTCAATGAAAGACCTGCACCTGCAAGGCTACACCATCAGCTGCAAACGGTGGAAATTCCGCGTCCGCGCCATTCTGCCGCTGCTTAAGCAAACCTACTGGGCCAAGTCGCGCACGCCCGCCGTTACGCGCAGGAGCCTGCGGCATTCCGCGCCCTTTGGGGTTTTCGCGCCGGATGGACGGCTGGTCGGCTTTCTGCGCATCACATCCGACCACGGCACCATGTACTACCTGGCTGATGTGATTGTGGACGAGGCGGAGCGCGGCAAAGGGCTTGGGCTTGCGATGGTGCGCTACGCGCTGTCCCATCCGAAGCTTTGCCGCGGCAAGGGACTTTTACTGACGCAAACTGCCAACGGCCTGTATGAGAAGCTCGGCTTCCACAACGAGCACGACCGGCTGATGATCCGCGATCCGGAAACGTTTTAACCATCGCTCCCTATATGCTGGGTATATTACATGCTTGCTTCCTAGCCCTTCGGGCGGCTCGCTCATATCACCGCATACGCATCACAATAGATTTGCCGGTTCAGACCCGGGCGTTAAACCTTCGCAGTCCGTACTGTCGTTTGCCTTCTCGTTTCTCGCCCCGCCTGCGGGTCGCCTTCGCCTGCGGCGGAGCGGTTACTGGGCGCACGCTTCCCTCCGACGCTTAACCGCCGCAAAGGCTGTCGGCCCTTGACCCCTTGTGCTATGGCGGAGCATGGGTTAAACAGCAAAGAAGCCCGGCGCACTTGCGTGCGTCGGGCTTCTGGCTTGCAATGCCTTACACGGGCATCGTTTTCTGGTCTTTGTCCAGCATGGTGCTGTCCACGCCCAGCTGCTTGGCCTGGCGGTACTGGAAGAACTTGATGGCAACCTGCGGGAACAGCGCGTAGCTGAGTACGTCCTCTTCCTGCTGGTAGTAATCGCGGATTTCTTCGCGGTACTTGTCCAGTTCCGGCGGGATGTCGTCGGCGGGGCGGTGCGTAATCACTTCGGCATCGCCGATGACCTTCTTGCGCACGTCTTCGTCCACCGGCGCGGGCAGGCGGCCATACTCGCCGCGCAGCAGCGCCTTGGATTCCTTGGACGCCATCTTGTACCGCTCGCCACCCAGCACGTTCATCACAGCCTGGGTGCCCACGATCTGGCTGGTGGGTGTCACCAGCGGCGGATAGCCGAAGTCTTTGCGTACACGCGGCACTTCGGCCAGCACGTCGTAGTACTTGTCCATGGCATTGGCTTCCTTCAGCTGGCCGATCAGGTTGCTCAGCATCCCGCCGGGCACCTGGTACAGCAGCGTGTTGGCGTCGGTCGCCAGAACGCGGGCCGGGTCGCGGAAACCTTCCTTGGTCAGCGTATCCGCAACGCCGCGGAAGTAGCCGGCTAGGTCGATCAGCAGTTTCAGGTCGAGGCCCGTGTCATACTCGCTGCCCTGCAGCGTGGCGACCATCGCCTCGGTAGAAGGCTGCGAGGTGCCGCCGCCCAGGGGGCTGAGCGCGGTATCGATCACGTCCACACCCGCCTCGACCGCCTTAAGCAGGGTCATGGCGCCGGTGCCGGTGGTATCGTGCGTATGCAGCACGATCGGCAGGCCGGTTTCGGCCTTCAGGCGCTTAACGAGGCTGTAGGCGGAATACGGCAGCAGGAGGTTCGCCATATCCTTGATGCAGATAATGTCCGCACCCATCTTGGCAATCTCGCCCGCGAGCTTCACGAAGTAATCCTCCGTGTGCACGGGGCTGATGGTGTAGCTCATGGCCACCTCGGCGATGCCCTTGTACTTCTTGGTGGCGCTCACGGCCGTCTGCATGTTACGCAGATCGTTGAGCGCGTCAAAGCAGCGAATGATATCGCAGCCGTTTTCGAGGGTCTTTTTCACGAAGAAATCGACCACGTCGTCGGCATAGTGCTTATAGCCCAGAATGTTCTGGCCGCGCAGCAGCATCTGCAACTTGGTGTTGGGCAAGCCCTTGCGCAGCGTGCGCAGGCGCTCCCACGGATCCTCGTTCAGGAAGCGCAGGCAGCTGTCAAACGTCGCGCCACCCCAGCACTCCAGCGAGTAGTAGCCTACCTTATCCAACCGCTCGAAGGCGGGGGTCATCTGCGAAATCCGCATGCGCGTCGCCGCCTGGCTCTGGTGTGCGTCGCGCAGGATCGTATCGGTAATTCCGACTTTAGGCATAACAGGTTCTCCTTTCAAACGTCAGGATGCGGCCGCGCTCAGGCGCCAAACATGCTCAGCAGGATGCCCGCGGCGATCGCGGAGCCGATCACACCGGCTACGTTGGGCCCCATGGCGTGCATCAGCAGGAAGTTGCCCGGGTTGGCCTTCTGGCCTTCCACCTGGCTGACGCGCGCCGCCATCGGTACGGCGGATACGCCCGCGGAGCCGATCAGCGGGTTGATCTTGCCACCGCTGAGCTTGTTCATCAGCTTGCCCAGCAGCACGCCGCCCGCCGTGCCAAACCCGAAGGCGAACACGCCCAGGACGATAATTTCCAGCGTCTGCAGTTTCAGGAAGGTGGCGGCGTTGGCCGTCGCGCCCACCGTGGTACCCAGGAAGATAACCACGATGTTGCTCAGCTCGTTCTGGGCGGTCTTGTTCAACCTCTCCACCACGCCGCTTTCCCGGAACAGGTTGCCCAGCATCAGCATACCGATCAACGGCGCCGCGGAGGGCAGCAGCAGGCTCACGATGATGGTCACCGCGATGGGGAAGATAATCTTCTCCCGCTTGGTGACGGGTCGGAGCTGTTCCATGACGATCATGCGCTCTTTTTTCGTGGTCAGCGCGCGCATGATCGGCGGCTGGATAACCGGTACCAGCGCCATGTAGCTGTATGCCGCCACAGCGATGGGGCCCAGCAGATGCGGGGCCAGTTTACCGGTCAGGTAGATGGCGGTCGGGCCGTCCGCACCGCCGATGATGCCGATGGAGCTGCTCTCCGCAGGGGTGAAGCCAAGCAGCTGCGCGCCGATAAACGTCACGAAGATGCCCAGCTGCGCCGCAGCGCCCAGCAGCAGACTCTTGGGGTTGGCAATCAGCGGGCCGAAGTCCGTCATCGCGCCCACGCCCAGGAAGATCAGCGGCGGGTAAATACCCAGCTTGACGCCCTGGTACAGGTAGTACAGCAGGCCGCCGGCCTGTTTGATGTACTGGTAGACGGTCGAGCCGTCCTGCAGGATTACGGGCACGCCGGTTTTGCCGCTGTGCACCGCTTCGGTAAAGTACTCATAGGTCGGGCCGTCCATCAGTCCGGCCAGCGGCAGGTTCGCCAGCAGCATGCCAAAGGCAATCGGCAAAAGCAAAAGCGGCTCATACTTTTTAACGACTGCCAGGTAAATCAGCACGCAGGAGACAGTCAGCATGATGAGGCTCTGCGGCTGCTGGATCAGCATCATGATGCCGGATTGTTGCGCCAGTTTGACCAGGCTTTCGCCCAAGTTGAAACTTTCCATGGTCGTCCATCCACTCCTTTATCGCGTTATGGGAAGTGCGATGGCGTTAGCCGATCACAACCAGCACATCGCCGCTGTTGACCGACGCGCCCTTGTTCACGAGCACCTGCTTGACGGTGCCGTCCACCGGGCAAAGGATTTCGTTTTCCATCTTCATGGCTTCCAGAATCAGCAGCACGTCGCCCTTTTTCACGGCGGCGCCTTCGCTGACGCGCACGTCCAGGATGGTGCCGGGCATGGGGGCGCTGATTTTGTTGCCACCGGCAACAGGCGCAGCCTTAGGCGCGGCGGCGACCGGCGCGGGCGCGGCAGCCGGGGCGGCTTTGGGCGCGGGCGCGGCTACAGGCGCGGCAGCGGGAGCCGAGTAAGCAGCGCCGACTTCTTCCACAGAAACCTGATATGGAGTGCCATTCACGGTGATATTAAACTGACGCATGGGTGTATCCTCCTTGTGTTGTCTAAATAGCCCTTAGAGCCTGCCGCTCATGGCGGCGTTACATCCGGCTGTAAATCTGATCCTCGCGCCCGGCGCGGTTCCAGGCCGGCGCGTTATGCACGCGGCGCACGCGGCGTACCACAAAGCCTGTATCGCCTTCCCACACGGCGGCGATGGCGGCGGTGATGGCGGCCAGCACATCCGGCGTGACGCCCTCGGCCGCGGCGATTTCCACCGCGGGCTCGGCAGCGATTTCCTTCGCGCCGGTTTGGGCGGCCTTGGGTTTCCGTTCGGTGCCGGCGATCCTAATCAGTTTGATACAGCCGATCAGGATTACAAGGCCCACAAACACGACGCCCATGCCGACCAGCGCCACGGAAAGGCCGAAAATCAACTCATTCATGGTCGAACCTTCCTTTCACGCTCAAAGGGGCATGTTGCCATGCTTCTTGGCGGGGTTGCTGTCGCGCTTGCTCTCCAGCATTTCCAGCGTGGCGATCAGGAGCTTGCGCGTCTGGGCAGGATCGATCACGTCATCCACCAAACCGGCTTTGGCGGCGTTCAGGGCGCCGGCCACATCGTCGATGTAAGCCTGGGCATACTTGGCGCGCGCTTCGGCGGGGGCGGCTTTATCGGCCTTCACCTGCTCGGTGTACAGCACCGCCACGGCGGCCTCGGGGGTCAGCGCGCTTACGACGGCGCCGGGCCAGGCGAAGGTCACATCCGCGTTGGCTTTGCCGCCCATGGCAATGTAAGCCTGCCCGACGGCGCTGCCGGTAATGACCGCAACCTTGGGGCTTGTCGCGGTGGCATAGGCGTAGAGCAGCTGGCTCTGCGCGTTCATCAGCCAGCTCTGGTTGTCCAGCTTATCCACCTGCACGCCGCTGGTGTTCACAAAGCTGACCACAGGCAGGTTGAAGCAATCCATAAAATGCACAAACCGGGCGGCCTTCTGCAGCGCGCCGGCGGTCAGGTAACCGGCGGCAGTCGCAACCACGCCCACCGAGCGGCCGCCGATGCGGCCCATCACGGTACGCACGCCGGTTTCGTACGCGGCCTTGAGCTCCAGCATCGTGCCCGCGTCCAGCGTCTGGTTCAAAAGCGCATCCACGTCGGCGGCATCCATGGCGGGCAGCAGACGGTTCAGATCATCGCCGTCCACCAGGTCCGCATCCTCGGCGTTGCAGCCGGGCAGCAACGCAAGCACGCGAGCGGCCAGGGTGAGGGCTTCGTCCTCATCGGCGGCCACCAGCGAGCAGGCGCCCTGCTTGGCCATCAGGTCCGCGCCGCCCAGCGCGTCGATTTTCACGTCCATGCCGTTCATGGCGGCCAGCACCTGCGGGCCAAAAACCATCATGGAGCCGACATTCTTAGCCATCACGCTCACGTCCGCCAGCTGCGCGATCAGCGCCGCGCCGCCAATACAGGGGCCCAGCACCACCGCGACCGTGGGGCAAACGCCGCTGAGCCGCGAAAGGTTCTTATAAATCTCGGCATACGCGTTCATCGCCTCGGCGCCTTCGTCAATCCGCACACCGGCGCTGTCGCAAAGGGCGAGCACGGGCGCGCCCGTCTTGAGGGCTAGGTCGAGCGTTTTGTTGATTTTCTGGGCCTGCAGTTTGCCCATGGCGCCGCCGTGCACCGTAAAATCCTGCGCAAAGAGGTAGACCGGTCGATCCTGAATCGTTGCGTAACCCGTGACAACGCCCGCCGCGCCGTCGTTCCCGCTTACCAGTGCAAACAGCTCCACAAAGCTGCCCGCATCCACGAGCTTCTCGATGCGCTCGCGGGCAGTCAGCTTGCCGGCATCGCGCTGTGCCTTGAGGCGTTTCTCCTCGCCTGCGCTCAGGGCGGTGCGAAGCTCCTGCACCTTGTTGAGGTCTTGAGAGTTCTGCATTTCCGTTCTCCTTCCGTCGGGTTCAATGGTCTTCAGGGGATAGTATTGAAAAAGCTCAATTTATTCCCAATTCTTTATGTTCTCTATGCTCCCCTGTAAATCCTGCCGGCGTGTTAGATTTTTGACAATTCTCCTCCGTATTTTTTTTGTTTTGCCGCAAAGGCCCGCCGCGTCTGCAAAACAAAGCGTTTGAGGTAGGCAAACGCCTTCGACTATGGTATAATGAAAAGAGCTAAAAACCGATAATTACAGGTACTTTGTACTTTATAATGGAGGGATCGCCATGAAAAAAACCCTGACCCTGCTGCTGATCCTGACCCTGCTCAGCGGATTGCTGTTGCCGGCTGGCGTTGCCCTGGGGGAAACCACCACCGTAACCTTCCCGGTGGATACGGTATGCGTAGCCGTCGGGAAAAGCACAACGGCGCGCGCCGCCGCAAAGCCCTACCTGGCAACCAAAAAGGGCATCAGGTATACCACCAGCGACGAAACCGTTGCGACCGTAACCGCCAAGGGCGTCGTCACGGGCGTGGCCCTCGGCACCTGCCAGCTGACCGCCACCAGCGTGTACGATCCCACGGTATCGCAGTCCATCCCCGTGCAGGTGGTGCAGCCCGTGCAAAAGCTGACCGTCACAGCCGCGGCCGATACCGTAGCCGTCGGGCAGACGCTCGCATTGCAGGTGGCCTATGAACCTGCGGACGCAACCTTGCAGGGCGCAACTTATGAATCCTCCAGCGAAAGCGTAGCCACCGTCACGGCCGACGGCGTCGTGACCGGCGTCAAGCGCGGCACTGCGAAAATCACCGTTCAATCCACGGACGGCTATGCCAAGGCCGTGTACGCCGTAACCGTGGCGCAGCTGCCCGAGGGCATCACCGTAACCCCGGAGAGCGTCTCCGGCCCTGCAGGGCGCAAGGTGCAGCTCAAGGCAACCGTCTCCCCCACCACCGCCAACGATAAAACCGTGCAGTGGACCTCCGCCGACGAGAGCATCGCTACCGTGAACGCCAAGGGGCAGGTGACCCTCGTAAGCGTCGGTCAGACGCAGATTCTGTGCGCCAGCAGCGCCGACCCCGCCGTGTCGGTTGCCATCCCGGTGCAGGGCATGGAGCTTGCGCAGAGCGTATCCTTTGACACCTCGCTTTACAGCGTGCTGGTCGGCCAGACCACGCAGGTGTATGCCAACGTCCTGCCCGACGCTACCACCGACAAGACCGTGACTTACTCCGTCAAGAACAAGCGCATCGCCACCGTGGATGAAAACGGCGTGGTCACCGGCGTATCCGGCGGGAAAACCATCGTGTACGCGACTACAACCGACGGCAGCAAGAAGCGCGCCGCTGCCACCGTCGAAGTGATTGTGCCGGTAACCGGCGTCAGTTACAAGTACAAGGATGTGCGCGTGAGCGTCGGCAGCCGCGACAGCTTTACGGCCACCATCTCACCCTCCAACGCCTCCAATAAGGCGATGACCTGGGTCAGCAGCGATGAGGGAATCGCTTCCGTCAAGGGCACCACCAACCGTTTCAGCGTCAAGGGCCGCCGCTGGGGCCGCTGCAAGGTGACCGGCACCACCGAAGACGGATCATTTACCGTCGAAGTGTATGTGGATGTGGGCAGCCTGCGCCACGCCGTAACCGTGACGGAAGTGTCCATCCGCGACGGCAAACCTTACCTGACGGTGAAAAACCAGTCGGACATGAACATCACGCAGGTGCGTTTCCTGATGCAGGGGTATGACCTGAGCCTGCAACCGATCGTGATGAGCACCATCGGCGACGCCTATGTGCTGGAAGGCTCCTACAACATGGCGCTGGCCCCGGGCGAGAGCAGCAGGCACGGCCGCTTTACCTTCTATAATGCCAGTGATTTTGACGGGCTGGCGGAGCTGTGCTTCTGTATTACCGGCTGGAGCACCGACACGGGCTTCTACGACCGCAACGGCAAGCTGCAGAAAAACTACACCCTGACCGACAGCCAGCTGGAGTGGGTCAGCTACCCTGCCAATTCCGACGTACTGGCGCTGGTGCACTGAGCGCGCGCATTCCGGGGCGAACACGGCAAAGCCGTATTCGCCCCGGTTTTGTCTATGCCGCGCCACGCCCCGCGCTTGCGGGCGTACCCGGATCGTGCTACAATAGTTGCGCATTACAGGCAAGGGTGGGAAGCCGTGGGCTTCCGGCCGCAAGCCGGGCTTGCGGGAGGTTTGAATGACAAACATCACAGGGCTGATTACGGAAGGGAAGGGGAAACGCCTCTACGCCACCGAAAACCCCGAGGAAGCCGTCGTGTACTACAAAGATGAGGCGATCGCCTTTCACGGGCTCAAGCGCGGCCGCATCATCGGCAAGGGCGAGATTAACAACCGCATCAGCGAGTACCTGTTCACGCTGCTGACCCAGCAGGGGATTCCCAACCACTTTATCCGCCGCCTTGACGATCGCAGCTCGCTGGTGCGCCAGGTCGAGATCATCCCTGTGGTGGTCAAGGTGCGCAACATCGTTGCCGGAAGTCTGGCGCGCCGCACCGGGTACCCCGAGGGCACGCACCTGAAAAACACCGTCATTGAGTATTGCCTGAAGGACAGCGATCTGGACGATCCGCTGGTGAACCTGACACACATTACCGCCATGGATTTGGCCACGGTAGAGGAAATCCACTCGATGGAGTGCGTGGCCGAGCGCGTGAACACGATCCTGACCGAAGTGCTGCGCGACATCAACATCGAGCTGATCGACTTCAAACTGGAATTTGGCCGCTTTCACGGGGAGATTCTGCTCAGCGACGAAATCTCACCCGACACCTGCCGGTTTTGGGACGCCAGCACCCATGAGCCGCTGGACATCGACCGGTTCCGGCGCGATCTGGGGGATGTGGAGAACGCCTACCGCGACGTGCTCCACCGCATGACCGGCTATGTATTCCAAAACGGCGAGGAGGACACCTGACATGCAGGATTTTTTTGAAGGCAAAACGCTGATGATTACCGGCGGCACGGGCTCATTCGGCGAGGCGGTGCTCAACCGGTTTTTACACACCGGCATCCGCGAAATCCGCATCTTCAGCCGGGATGAGAAAAAGCAGGACGACATGCGCCACCGCTACCAGAATGATAAAATTCAGTATTACATCGGCGATGTGCGCGACCTCGCGTCGGTTAAAAACGCGCTGTACAATGTGGATTATCTTTTCCACGCCGCTGCCCTCAAGCAGGTGCCCAGCTGCGAGTTTTTTCCTATCGAGGCGGTGCGCACCAACGTGCTGGGCACGGAAAACGTGCTGTCCGCCTGCATTGAGATGGGCGTGCGCAAGGTGATCTGCCTTTCCACCGACAAGGCGGCTTACCCTGTGAACGCTATGGGCACCTCCAAGGCGATGATGGAGAAGGTGTTTGTCGCCAAGGCGCGCACCGTGTCGCCGGAGCGGACGCTCATCTGCGGCACGCGTTACGGCAACGTGATGTGCTCCCGCGGGTCGGTGATCCCGCTGTTTATCGAGCAGCTCAAGGCCGGAAAGCCGCTGACCGTGACCGAGCCGGAGATGACGCGCTTCATCATGAGTCTGGAAGAGGCTGTCGATCTGGTGCTGTTTGCCTTTGAACATGCCCAGAGCGGCGATATTCTGGTCAAGAAGGCGCCCGCCTGTACCATCGGCGTGCTGGCGGAAGCCGTGAAGCGCGTTTTCTCGGCGGATAACCCGGTGCAGATGATCGGCATCCGGCATGGGGAAAAGATGTTTGAGACCCTGCTGACCAACGAGGAATGCGTACACGCCGTGGACATGGGCGATTTTTACCGTGTGCCTGCCGACAGCCGCGGCCTGAATTACGATAAGTACGTGGTCGAGGGCATGCAGAAGCGGCAGGTGCTCACGGAGTTTAACAGCAGCAACACCGAGCTGCTGAATGTGGAGCAGGTGATGGATAAACTGTTGGGGCTGGAGTACGTGCGCCAACAGCTGTCCGATTGGCAACCCCATCATGTCGGTTGAGCGGGTGTCCGACCCCGAGGCGGTAGCCCCGCTGTTTGAGGGTTGGGCAGAAACGCTGATCCGCTCTGCGTTAGACGGGTACATGGGCTGCGCGTATGCCAACCCGGCACGCACCGCAGCGCAGATCGTGAGTGGCGATTTTGTCTTTTTTGCGGGTGACGCGGCCTGCGCCGATGCCTATGCGCTGGTCGCGCACTTGCCGCCGGCGTTTGCCACGGGCACGCTGCTGATGGTACCCCGCGACGCGGCCTGGGCCGCGCTGATCCACAACGCGTTCGGCTCCAGCGCCGTGCCGGACGAGCGTTACGCCTTCCGCCGGGATGTGTACTGCTTTGACCCTGTGAAGTTGAAAGGGTTTCAGACGGCGCTGCCCCCGGGCGTGCTGCTGCACCCGCTGGATGGGCCGTTGTACCGCGCCGCCCTGACGGAACACTGGTCGCGTGATCTGGTCAGCCAATTCGCAGACGAAACGGATTATCTAACGCGCGGGCTGGGGTTCATGGCGCTGGCCGGAGGGGAACCCGTCGCGGGCGCATCCTCCTACGTGGTTTGCAACGGCGGGCTGGAAATTGAAATCGACACGCGCGCGGATTACCGCAGGCAGGGGCTGGCGCTGGCATGCGGGGCAGCGCTGATACAGGCCAGCCTGCAGCGTGGGTTGTTCCCCAGCTGGGATGCGGCCAACCTTGCCTCCGTCGCTCTGGCGGAAAAACTCGGCTACGTGCTGGATCATGCCTACCCTATTTACCGGGTTACGATTCTTCCGTAGCGTGTAAGTTCATCGGCATACGAACAGGGAGCCGGCCAGAAGGCCGGCTCCCTGTTCGTTTCTGTCCAAATTATGCGCCAGCAGCCTGTTGATGAACACAGGGAGGCGGAAAGCACCGCTACACAGAGCAATCGGCGATCAAAAACGGTGCCCCTGCTTCGTGTATGACGCGCGGCATCCCCAGGCTGTACGTGGTATCGACTTACCATCCGCGCTAAGCTGAGGGTTCACATCGTTTTAAAGCACACACACAGCGCATGCTGCCATGCGGTACGGTGTCCCGAGGCCGCCGCAGCGCTCACACTTATGATGGGTTCAAGCCTGTGCTGCTTGCGCTTCTTTGTCTCATCTCATGCCGATTCGGGCACATCCGTCTTTACGGCAACGCCTATTTTGCGCCTCTGCTCGGAAAATCCGTGTCCAGCAAGCCAACGATCTTCTCGCAGGCATGGCCGTCGCCAAACGGGCTTTCCGCCGTCGGCCACACCGGCCGGGTTTCCAGTTTGGCAAGCAGCTCCGCGCGGTTCGGCGCGGCCAGCACGTTGCAGCCGCCCACCATCGTTTCCGGCCATACGGCGTAATCAAACACCGTCACGCAGGGCACGCCCGCAAAGAACGCCTCGCGCTGCACCCCGCCGGAATCCGTCACCACGCGTTGCGCGTGCGCCACCAGCGCCAGCGATTCCAGATAGCCCACGGGCTGCAAAAACCGCACCTGCTGAAGCCCCAGCGCCTGCCTGAGCCGTATGGCGGCGGCGCGGTTGCGCGGGTGCACCGGGTAGAACGTCGGATGCGGCAGGCTTTCCATCGCCAGCAAAATTTCGGTCAGCGGCGCGTCGTCGCGGGTGTTTTCTTCACGGTGGCAAGTCAGGTAATAAAACGCTTCCGGCACGGACACCGGCTCGCCGTCCAGCCCCGGCAGGGTTTGCGGCGCATGGCCGCCGTCCAGCCCGCGGTAGTAGCGAAACGCGTCCAGCATCGGGTCCCCCACCAGCCAGGCGCGACCGGCGAGGTTTTCCAGCCGCAGTTGCTCCATCGCGCTGGGTACGCAGGCAAACAGCATCGCGGCCACATGATCCGTCAGGATGCGGTTGATCTCCTCTGGGTTGACCAGGCTGCCCAGACGGTTGCCCGCCTCCACATGCAACACCGGCACATGCAGCTTGGCCGCCGCCAACGCCGCCGCCAGGGTGGAATTCGTATCCCCGTACACCAGCAGCGCGTCGGGCATTTCCGCCAGCAGCACTTCCTCCACCGCCACAAGCATACGCGCCGTCATCTGCGCGTGCGTACCTCCGGAGATGCCCAAATCATAATCCGGTTTGGGAATGTGCAACTCCCGGAAAAAGACTTCGCTCATCTGCGCATCGTAATGCTGGCCGGTGTGCACAAGCACCTCGGTATGCGTCCGGCGCAGCACGCGGGACATCGCCGCCGCCTTGATAAACTGCGGCCGTGCGCCCACCACGGTTACGATTTTCAACCCCGCCGCCTCCTTCCGCGCCGCTTTGGCGCTTACACACTCTCGATCAAATCCGCAAAGGCCTGCGCCACGCCGGCGGACGCAAAGGCCGCCACCGCCTGCGTATCCGGCGCAAAGGGGATCGGCTCGCCCCGCTCAAACGCCGCGTACAACGTGCGCAGGTAGGCGCGCAGGGCCTCGCCGTCCTCCCGCGCATGAGTCTGCTCATAGCACACACCCACGTTTGTGCGGCGGATGATCTGCGCAATTTCGCTGTCGGGCAGATCGCCCTTTACACAGCAGAGCACGGGCATATTCAGCAGCAGGTATTCCAGAAACTTACCCGGCAGGTTGCCCTGCCGGGCCCGGTCATTCCACGCGGCCAGCAGCAGCACGTGCGCCGAGCGTTGCAGCTGGATCGCCTCGTCGCGTCGCAGCGCCCCGTAGTTTTTCAGGCAGTCGGCCAGCCCCGCCTCGGCGGCTTGCCGCGCAAAGGCGCCGGTATCGCGCCCCGCATAGGCCAGCGCAATCTTTTGAAGATCGACCGCGCCTTCCTGCGCCAGATCGCGCAACGCGGCGAAAAAGGGGCGCAGATCGCGCTGCTCGCCATACATCTGCCCACAGTGGATAAACGTCAGGCGGTCGCGGTGCTTTTCCGGCACGGGCAAGCCCACCAGATCCTCCGTATCAAACCCGTTATGGATCACCTTGCCAAACGGTGCCAGCCCCATCACGGTCAGGCAACCTTCCGAAATCGAGGTGATCGCATCGGCATTGCAGCGTACGCTCTGCACATAACGGCGCAGCCGACCCCGCTGCCAGGGAAAGGGCACCGCGGCCTCGTCGCGGAAATCCGCTATCCAGCGGTCGGCCATTTTCCAGCGCTTGGCCTTGCGCGCCACGGTGTGGCAGCTGAGCGGCCCATAGGTGGAAAGCACCACGTCAAAATGCCGCCCAAGCCCGTACAGCGTGCGGAAAGCTTCGCGCGCAAACGCGCGGTCGGCGCAGTCGTACAGCCAGAGGTAGAGCGTGTTCAGCGCCGCGTGTTTGCAGCGGGCCGCCCAGGAGGCGCGCGGCTGCACCGGATTGCTCGCCCCGGCCTGCGCCCGCGCGTGGGATGCTTCGGCCTGTTTGCGCATGGCCTCGTCCGTCAGCGCCTTTTCCGGCAGGATGGGTCGGTCGGTTAGCGTGCGCACCGTTTCCGTCGGCTCACCGCGTTCCTTCCACCAGCGCAGCAGGCTGCGTTCCCGCACCACATGCAAATCCGTCAGTTCCGCCAGATCGCGTGCCAGCAGCGGGTCGCGCATCACACCCAGCCCCTTGCCGCACACCACGGTCACATCGTAGCCCATCCGGGTGAGGTATTTTGCCAGCTTGGTGGGGCGCACCGCGCCGATCACGTTCTGCGGCGAAAAATGGTAGCTGATCAACAGCACGCGTTTGTTCACGGCGCGCTCTCCCCTTTCCGGCCCTCGGGCAGCAGTTGGGCCAGGAGCCGGTCGCTGCGGCAGCGCTCGTTCCAGCGCTCCTGCGCAGCGGCGCGCATGGCTTCCGCCTGCCCGGCAGGTTGCGCTGCGATGGATGCCAGCGCGTCGCACACTGCCTGCGCGCCGCCCTCCGGCTCATACAAACAGCCGACGGCACTGTCCACCAGTTCCGGGATGCCGCCCACGGCAGGCGCCACAACCGGCACCCCCGCGCGCATCGCCTCCATGATGGACACCGGCACGCCCTCGCTGCGGCTCGTGTTCACAAACACATCAAACGGCTGCACCGCGTACAGCTGCTCCACCACCTCATGCTCCACCGCGCCCAGAAGCCTTAGCTCGATCCCGTGCCGCTGCCCCAGTGCTTGCGCCGCATGGGCGCGTACCGCCGCTTCCTCCGGGCCGCCGCCCACATGCGTCCATTGCACGGGCCCGCCCTGCCACAGGGCAAGCGCGTCGATCAGCAGAGGCACCTGCTTGATGGGGATCAGGCTTGCGCAGCTGAGGAGTCGAAATACCCCGTCCTTGTAGCGCGGCGCGGGGAAGCGTTTCTGCGCGGCTCCCCCGGGCGAACCCAGCCCCAGCACGTGGATTTTCTCTTCCGGGAGGGTTACGCCGTCCAGCAGACGGGCTTTCGCATCCTCGCTGATGGGGTAAAGCCCATCCAGCACCCGGCCCATGAAGCGCTTCATCAGGTAAGGATTCAGCGGATTGCGGGCGCGGTCGATATCAAAGGCGTGCGCGCGCGCTACGGCGCGCAGGCCGGGGTTACGGCGCTTGCACAGCGCCGCCGCGTACCCTTCATAGCTCATCCAGAAAGCGTACAGCGTGGTCTGCTCGTCACGGCGCAGCAACGCCCGCATCCAGTAAGCCAGCGTATACCCGCGCACGGTAAACAACAGCAGCTTGGCCGCCGCCGTCGGGGTCAGCCCGCCGTCGCGGTGCAGGCGGCGCAACTCCCGCCACAGCTCCATGCTGAACGGCGCATGCAGCTTGGCCCGCAGTTTACCCAAAGCAGGCGTGCGTACCGTAACCTTGGCCGGGCGCGGGTCGGTGATCTCCGCCACCCCGTAATAACTGCACAGGATCACCCGGTCAAAATGCGAGAGCAGCCAGGGCAGTTCCTGTAAAAAGAAAGGGTCGGGCTTGCCCGCGCCGTCCAGCGCGCAGGAGCTGCAATAGACCACTGTCCGTTTCATGCGTTCACCCTTTCCAGCACACCGCGCAGGATGCTTTGCCAGGAGAGGCGCTCCTGCGCGGTCGCGCGCATGCGCCCGGCAAGGCCGGGGTTCTGTTTGGCGCGAAGCGCGAACGCGACCACCGCATCCATGTCGATGGGGGTTTCGTCGTTCGGCACACGCAGCGCAAAATCCGGATCGTCCGGCACAGCGGGATCCTCCACGGCGGTCAGGAACGGAAGCCCCCGCGCCATATACTCCCGGGTTTTCAGGGTCATGCCGCGCTGCAACCCGTAGCGGAACATGCCGAGGCTGCCTACGCCTACATCGCACGCGGCAACCACGGTATCCAGCTCCGGCCCGTACAGCGGCCCGTGAAACGTAACCTGCGCCTCCACCCCCAGCGTCTGGGCAAGCGCCTTCCACGCCGCGAGGGAACCGTCGCCGTCCCCGCCCACAAAATCAATGCGCACCGGCGTATCCCCCCGATAGGCGGCCAGCGCGCGCAGCAGGCGGTCGTAACCGTGCCAGCCGCTCATGCTGGCCAGCGCCAGCAGCCGCACCCCGAGCGCGAGGTTTGGCTGGTGCAGCGGCACGCGCTCCACATCCACGCCGTTTACAATGTTCATGGCCGGGCGGCCGCGCAGCGTGCCCCCGCAGGGCGCGCCGATCAGCGTGTACAGATCGACCATCGGGTGGATGCGCGCAAGCACCCGGTCGCTGTAGCGAAAAACCTGCCGCCGCAGGAAGAAGCGGCTGTTCTCCGTTTCGATGGGGTGGGTGGGGTATTCCACCACCAGTTTGCAGCCCGCCGCCTTGCACGCCCGCAGCACCCCGGGCGCGTTGCCGAAGGTGGGCATGTAGCGCAGGTACAGCACGTCCGGATGGATTTGCGTAAGCGCCTTGCGCACGGCCGCCATCAAATCCGCAAAGATCAGCGTATGGTCGTAGCCGGGCATGCGGGCCAGCGGGCAGCGGCGCAGGAACACACGCCGCTCCTCCTCCACCAGGCTCATGCCGCGCCGATCCCAGCCAATGCAGCAGGCGCGCCAGCCCAGCGCGCGCGCCGCGGCCATCTGCCCGTCGAACTTGGTTTGCAGATTGTCGCGGCAATGCAGGGGATACTTCATCACAAAGAGGATTGTCGGCATCGGCAGGCCTCCCCGGCGGATATTTCCTCGCGGTACAGCGAGGCCATGCGTTCCAGCACGCGTGTAAGCCCGTACGGTTCTACGGCGGCACGGTTGGCGGCGCCCATGGCGGCGCGCAGGGCCGCGTCGTCACGCAGGGCGCACAGCGCGGTGGCCATGGCAGGCGCATCGTCCGGCGCGCAGAGGGTACCGCCCACGCCGGGCTCGATCAAATCGGCATTGCCGCGCACGCGGGAAGCGACGCACGGCAACCCCGCCGCCATCGCCTCCATCAGCGATACGGGCAACCCCTCCTGATACGAGGGGAACAGAAACGCATCGGCGGCGTGCAACAGCTCCGGCACATCCCTGCGAAAACCGAGGAACTGTACGCGGTTCTCGACCCCGAGCGCCTGTGCCAGCACCCGCAGCGCCGGTTCCCGCTCGCCCACGCCGCAAAACAGGAGGGTCGCCCCTTCCACAGCGGCGATGGCGCGCAGGCAGGCCTCGTGGTTCTTCCGGGGGATGTGCTCCCCCACCGTGATTACGGCAAAGGCGTTGTCCGCAAGGCCCAGCGCGGCGCGCGTGCGGTCGCGTTCCCCAGCCGGGGCAAAACGGGCCAGATCCACGCCCACCCCTTCCACCATCGCCGTGCGGCGCGCATGGAAACGCTTTGCCCGCGCGTCGTCCTCCCGGTTGATGGTCAGTAACAGGTCGGTCTTGCGCGCCAGCAGTCGCTCCGCTGGGTAAAACAGCAGCCAGTTGAGCAGCGGCGCGCCGGTGTAAAAATGAAAACCGTGCGCCGTGTACACCACGCGCAGCCCGCGTTTGCGCGCGCCCCGCGCGGCCAGCCGCGCCAGCATCCCGCCCACGGGAGTGTGACAGTGCACCAGCGCGTAGCCTTCCGTGTCGATCAGGCGGCGCAGCTCCCGGTATACCCGCAGGTTGCCCGGATGCAGGGGCGAGCGCTCAAACGGCAGGTCGATGTAGCGGTCGCAGCCGGGCACCACAGGCGCAGGGTCGCCGGTATCGTTGCGGGCGCAGCAGTGCACCTCGTACCCCTGCTGCTGGAACCACCGCATGTACGGCTCGTGGAACACCAGAATATGACCCCGCAGCACCGTGGCGACGAACAGCACCTTCGGCTTCATGCGTTGGCCTCCGTCGCACGCACGGTTTCTTCCAGCGTGGGCTCGGTTTGCTCACGAAATTCCTCACTCAGGCACTGGTCGTAGGTGAGCGTGCCAAACACCTTGCCGATGGCACCGCCGCGCCGTGCAAGCGCCGTCAGCAGCCACCCGAAGCCGCGCGGCCGCCACAAGCGCCGCCCGTGCGCGGCGGCCACGGCCGCCACCAGCGCATCAGTGCGCACATAGGCGGCGTTTTGCGGAAAATAGAGCCCGCCCGCGCCGCTTTCCAGCAGCCGGGCCATAAAGCGGCAAAGCGTGTCGATGTAAAGCATGCTGCGCTCGTTCGCCACCCGGGGGAACACGGGGGTTTTGCGTGCCAGCGCGGCCAGTTTCGGGTAGTTGCCCCGGCAGCCGCGCCCGTAGATCATCGGCGGGCGGAGCACCGCCACGTGAAACTGGTCGTCCGCAAGCGCGGCAATATCCTGCTCGGCGTTCAGCTTGCTGCACCCATAAGCCGTTGTGGGGGCGGTGGGCGTTTCCAGGCCGATGCGCCCCACCGTGAGCCCGTACACGCTCATGGTGCTGAACAGCACAAACTGCCCCACGCCGTCGGCTTTGGCGCGTGTGGCGATTTCCACAGCCAGCCGGTGGTTTACAGCCTCGTAGAGCGGCGCGTTATCCGGCGTTTCCGCCTGATGGGCGATCCCTGCCACGAGCACCACCGCATCCAGCCCAGCCCAGTCAAATGAGCGCCAGCCCTCGCCCCGCACATCTATGGTGACGGTTTCAAAGCGTTCGGGCTTGTACGCAAGCCACGCGGACAGGCTTTCGCCGATGTAGCTGTGCGCGCCCGCAATGCCGATGCGTTTCATCGATCCCCCTCCGTCCGTTTGGCGGCGTAGTGCCGGCCCTCTTTCCCCTCGGCGATTCCCTCACGGTTAAACACCTTGATGATCGTCAGGAAAAAGCACTTCGCGTCCAGCGCGAAGCTCACATTCTGGGCATATTCCCCGTCCCGCAGGGCTTTGCTTTCCAGGGTGAGCTCGTCGCGCCCGTTCACCTGCGCCCAGCCGCTCAGCCCCGGCAACACGCCGTTGGCGCTGTAACGGTCACGCCAGGCGATCAGGTCATCCTGATTCCACAGCGCGGGCCGGGGGCCGATTACGGACATCTGCCCCAGCAGGATGTTCAAAAGCTGCGGCAGCTCGTCCACGCTTGTTCTGCGCAGAAAACGGCCGCTGCGGGTAATGTAGCGCTGCGCGTGGTTTAGCTGGTGCGTAGGTACGTCATGCGGGGTATCGGTGCGCATGGTGCGGAATTTGAGGATTTCAAACAGCACCTTATCCTTGCCGACCCGTTTTTGCCGGAATAGCACCGGGCCGGGCGAGTCCAGCTTGATCCAGAGGGAAACCGCCAGAAACAGCGGGCTGAGTACAATAAGCCCCGCCGCCGACAGTATAATATCCAGCGCGCGCTTGCCAAACCGTTGGTACATGCCTACATCCTCCCTGACACGGCCCGCCCGCGCGAAACCCTTCGCACGGGCAGAACCGCTTAGCGGCCCACAGGCCGCGGGCGTTTGGCGTTGCGGATCGCTTCCGCCTTACCGCGCGCGAAAATCCAGCTGATCGCGAAACCGCGCAAGGGTTTTTGCCCCGATGCCCTTGACCGCAATCAGATCTTCCGGGTATGAAAACGGGCCGTTCAATTCCCGTTCCGCCACGATGGCCTGCGCCAGCGCCGGGCCGACGCCCTTGAGCGTACACAGCGCCGCCACATCGGCGGTGTTCACATCCACCGTGCCTGCGGGCAAGGCTTGGACGGCAGGCGCCGTGCGCTTTGCGGCGCGCGGCAGCACAGTTTGTACGGCCGTAAAGGGGGCAGGCAGCGCATGCGCAGCCAACAGCGCGGCACAGGCCACGGCTGCCAGTGCGGCCACCACCATGCCCAGCGGTTTACGCCCCGTATACGCCATGCGAAACCCCGCTTTCCAACCCCAATGCGGGCTTACACGTTTTTACGCACCTTTTGCCCGGCGGGGGTGTCCTCCAGCGTATAACCCGCCGCGTGGATCGCGTCGCGCAGCGCGTCGCTGCGCTTCCAGTCCTTTGCCTTGCGCGCCTGCGCCCGCTCCTCCACCATGGCGCGCACCTCGGGCGTCAAATCATCGGTTTGCCGGGTGCAGATGCCCAGCACGTCCGCCATGCGCAGGAAACGCTCCTGCGCATACGCAACCGCCTCGCGGCTCGCGCCGCCCGCAGGCAGCTTGAACACTTCACGCGCCAGCTCAAACAGCGCGCCCAGCGCATCGGCGGTGTTCAGATCGTCGTCCATGGCGGCGTTGAACTTTTCCAGCGCCCGGTCGGCCTCCTGCATCAGCGCCTGTTCCGCCTCGTCGGGGGCGCGATCCAGCGCGCCCTCCTGCAAAAACCGCAGCTGGTCGCGCGCGCCGTACAGCCGCTCCAGACTGCTGGCCGCCTGCGCAATCAACTCCCGGCTGAAGTTGAGCGGGCTGCGGTAATGCGCCGAGAGCATGAACATGCGCACGGCTTCCAGATCAAACTCCTTGGCGATGTCGCGCACCGTAAAGAAGTTGCCCGTGGACTTGCTCATTTTTTCATTGTCGATGTTCAGAAAACCGTTGTGCATCCAGTAATGCACATAGGGCTTGCCGGTTGCGCCCTCGCTTTGGGCAATTTCGTTTTCGTGGTGCGGAAACAGCAAATCCTTGCCGCCGCCGTGGATGTCGAACGTTTCTCCCAGATAGGCCATGCTCATGGCGGAGCACTCGATGTGCCAGCCGGGGCGGCCCATGCCCCACGGGCTTTCCCACGCGGGCTCGCCGGGTTTCTGCGCCTTCCACAGGGCAAAATCCAGCGGGTCTTCCTTGCGCTCGCCCACATCCACGCGTGCGCCGCTCTCCAAATCCTCCAGATTCTGGCCGCAGAGGCACCCGTAATTCGGAAAGGCGTGCACACGGTAGTACACATCGCCGTCCGCCTCGTAGGCAAGGCCCTTGTCAATCAGGCGGCGGATCAGCGCGATGATCTGCGGCATGTGCTCGGTCGCCAGCGGGTGCACCGTCGCGGGCCGCACGCCCAGCGCCCTGGCATCCTCAAAATACGCGGCGATGTAGCGGTCGGCCAGCTGCCGCACGGTGATGCCTTCCTCATTGGCGCGGCGGATCATCTTATCGTCGATATCCGTAAAGTTCTGCACAAACGTGACTTCGTAGCCGCGCGTTTCCAGATAGCGGCGCAGCACATCAAAGATAATAAACGGGCGGGCGTTGCCGATGTGGAAATAGTTATACACCGTCGGGCCGCAGGCATAAATGCCCACCTTGCCGGGGTGCAGGGGCACAAATTCCTCTTTTTTGCGGGTTTGGCTGTTATAAATCAGCAAAGCGACTCCTCCTTATCAACCGGTAACGCGTCGGGGCAGCTGGAACAGTCCCCCGGACATCGCCCGGCAGCAGGCGGGTTCTCCCCCGGCTCGTAGCAGCCCAGCCGCTCGGCGTGGCGCGCCAGGCAATGCTCCATATGCACCAGCCGCGTATACAGCGATTCCATGCGATCCAGCATCGGGTCGGGCAAATTGACCTGATCCAGATCGACATCGGGGAGCGGCGTTTTCTTTTTGACGATGCGGCCGGGGTTGCCGACCACGGTGCACTCCGGCGGCACTGCCTT
The DNA here is from genome assembly GCA_963666755.2 of Candidatus Limiplasma sp. Lineage (GTDB taxonomy): Bacteria > Bacillota > Clostridia > Christensenellales > Aristaeellaceae > CAXXOK01. The sequence goes on along the minus strand of CAXXGW010000009.1, from coordinate 509,365 downwards.
AAGCACGATGGCGCCCGCGCCGATTTTGCTGTGATCCCCCACCAGGATCGGCCCCAGCACCTTGGCTCCGGCCCCGATGGTCACGCCGTTGCCGATGGTGGGGTGGCGCTTGCCGGTATCCTTGCCGGTGCCGCCGAGGGTCACGCCCTGATAGATGGTCACATCGTCGCCGATCACGGTGGTTTCGCCAATCACAACGCCGTCGCCGTGGTCAATAAACACGCGGCGGCCGATCTCCGCCCCCGGGTGGATTTCGATGCCGGTGCGGTGGCGCGAACGCTGGCTCAGCCACCGGGCGAGCACCTTATGTCCATTTTTATAAAGCGTATTGGCAATGCGATGCGCCTTGAGCGCCGACAGCCCCGGGTAGCAAAGCCGTACCTCCAGCTTGCTGGTGGCCGCAGGGTCCCGGGCCAGTACGGCCGCTACATCCTCACGGGCGCGTTCGCGTCTTTCTTTCCAATTCATGGGGTTTCCGCCTTTCCATCCAGTTCGGGCCGGGTGTCGATCCACACCCCGCCGCCCCCAAGCACCGCATCCACATTGCTTTGCAGGGTTTCCTGCGCATTCAGGGTGGGGCGGCCATCCGCGGGGGAGCGTATATAGGTGCCGTCTGGCAGCAGCCGCCATGCCTTGCACGTATCGGCCAACTGCAGCCGGAGCAGATTGCATACCGCCTGCTTACAGGCCGCGTCCCGCACGGGGAACATCAGCTCCACCCGCCGGTCGAGGTTGCGGCCCATCCAATCGGCGGAGGAGAGGTAGACCTCCGGCTCCCCGCCGTTTAAAAAACAGAACGCGCGCGCATGTTCCAGCTGCCGACCGATGATAGATGTCACGCGGATGTTCTCGCTCAGCCCCGGCACACCGGGCATCAGCGCGCACACACCGCGCACGATCAGTTCCACCGGAACTCCGGCACGGCTGGCCTCGTACAGCGCATTGATCACCGTTACGTCCAGCAAACCGTTCATCTTGGCCACGATGCCGGCGGGCAAACCGCAAAGGGCGTTGCGGGTTTCCCGACCGATCAGGGTAAGCAGAGCGGGCTTCAAATCCTCCGGGGCTTTATACAGGCTGGTCATGGCGAACGGCTGGCCGTTGCCTTCCAGCCCGTAGAAGAAACGCGCGGCATCCTCCCCCAGGCGGGGGTCGGCGGTTAGCAGCCCCAGATCGGTATACAGGCGCGCAGTGCCGTCATGGTAGTTGCCGGTACCCAGATGCAGGTAGCGCTTCAGCTCTCCGTTTTCCATCCGGGTAATGAGCAGGGCTTTACTGTGGGTTTTGTAGTACGGTATCCCGAACAGCACCGTACAGCCCACCCGGCGCAGGCGCTCGCCCAGCAGCAGGTTGTTCTCCTCGTCAAAGCGGGCGCGCGCTTCAAACAGAACCGTGACCTGCTTGCCGTTTTCTGCGGCATGCTGCAGTGCCCGTACCACGGGGCTGTTGCCGCCCACGCGGTAAAGCGTCGCCTTGACGCTGCACACATCCGCATCGGCGGCAGCGCGGTTGAGGAGGTTCACCACCGGCTCAAAGCTGTGGTACGGGTGGTACAAAAGCCAGTCTTTGCGGGCGATGTTGGCAAAAATGTCCTCCCCGGTCAGGGCCTTGACGGTTACAGGCTCTGCTTTCGGGTATTTCAGTTCCGGCCGATCCATCTGCCCGTACAGGGTCATGAGCAGCTTGCTCAGGTCCAGCGGCCCGGTAACCCGGTAGCGCCGCTCCGGCGGCACGCCGAAGCGCTTCATCAGCAGCGCGAGCATATCGGCGCTCATGCGCTCCTCCGCCTCCAGACGCATCACGGCGCCCGTACGACGTTTGAGCAGCATCTCCCGCACGGCGGTAGCTACGTCGTCCCCCTCGTTCAGGGGAAAATCCTGATTGCGCACAAAGCGGAACAGCGATGCTTCCTCTGCCTGGTCCTCCGGGAACAGCAGCGGCAGGAACTGCTTGACCAGGTCTTCCTGCCGGATGCAGTAGCGCGTTCCCTCCTCGCCGGGCAGGTCGTAAATACGCTTCTGCGAGCTGGAAAGCGCCACCGTCGCAAAGCGGGGCGCGCCCCCGGTGCGGGGGCGCAGACGAACCAGCATGAGCAGTTTCTTTTGCGGCAGGGGTTCCAGCTCTTCATTCCATGCGGCCAGATGCAATCGCGGCAGCAAATCGTGCAGGAAAATTTCCTTGCAGCGGGCACGCATGGCATCGGTCAGCATAAAAACAGGATAAAACTGCACCCCCTGATGGTACAGCTCGCTGTGCACCCCTTCGTAGAGCATGTACTGCAGGTTTTGCTGGCGCAGGATTGCCTTGTTAACGCGCAGCATCAGCTCCGCGGGGGTAAGGCCGCAGGCCAGCATCCGCCCTGCGTCCGGGCCTTGTGCGGCCTCCAGCAGGCGGTGGTAGCGCACCTGAATAAACTCATCCAGGTTGGACGCAACAATCGACAGAAATTTCGCGCGCTCCAGCAGGGGGTTGTCGGGATTGTCTGCCTCCGCCTGCACCCGCTGGTTGAACTGCAGCCAGCTCAGCTCGCGGCAAAGTGTTCGCGGTTGCTCGCCCCTGCGTTTGTCACTGCCGTCCATGCGCGTTGCGCGCCCCCTGTTCCCTGCGGCGGCAAGCTCCATGCGCCGCCCGTACTGCCTGCGGAAGAATGCCCCGCAGGTGGCTTTTAGTATAGCATACAAGGCGCTGCGGTTACAAGGGCAGGCCCCGCACAAATCGCATCCGCCGTCGGGTTGCGCGCGTCGCCGGAATCCTGTATAATGGCGTTGACCATCGGGGCATGCGGGCCGGACAGACGCACAGCTTTCCTCCCTTCGCACGCGGCGCAGGCAGGACGGCCCAGCGCCCGTGCCCGCGCAGGCTGCGGCGCCGGTTGTGTGGGCGCGCCCCGGGAATAAGGAGGCGTTCTGGCATGAAGGGGATTATCCTGGCAGGGGGCGCGGGCACGCGATTGTACCCTTTGACGATGGTAACCAGCAAGCAGCTCCTGCCTGTATACGACAAGCCCATGATCTACTACCCGCTCTCTACGCTGATGCTGGCGGGCATCCGCGACATCCTGATTATTTCCACCCCCACCGACACCCCGCGTTTCCGGGATCTGCTGGGCGACGGCTCGCAGTATGGGCTGTCGCTTTCCTACGCGGTGCAGCCCTCACCCGACGGGCTGGCGCAGGCCTTCCTGATTGGGGAATCCTTTATCGGGGACGATGCATGCGCCATGGTACTGGGGGATAATATTTTTTACGGCAACGGGTTTTCCCGGATGCTGGCCGAGGCGGTGGAGAATGCCGAGCACGGCAAGGCGACTATTTTCGGCTATTTTGTGAATGATCCGGAGCGCTTCGGCATTGTGGAATTTGATGAGAACGGCCGCGTGCTCTCGGTGGAGGAAAAACCCCAGCACCCCAAGAGCAATTATTGCATTACGGGCCTTTATTTTTACGACCGGCGCGTGTGCGCGCTGGCTAAGCAGGTGCGCCCCAGCGCCCGTGGGGAGTTGGAGATTACCAGCCTGAACGACCTGTACCTGAAGGATGGCTCGCTTGTCGCCAAGGTGATGGGCCGCGGCTTTGCCTGGCTGGACACCGGCACCATGGACAGTCTGGCCGAGGCCACCAATTTTGTGCAGATTGTGGAAAAGCGCCAGAGCATCAAGATCGCCGCGCTGGAGGAGATCGCCTACAACCGTGGCTGGATCGACCGGGTTAAGCTTTTGGACGCTGCCCAGCGCTACGGCAAATCCCCCTACGGCGAGCACCTCAAACGCGTAGCCGAAGGGCGCATCCAGTACGACCGCAGCCGCGACGCCGCGGACTAACCCGCGCCCGCTGCGGCGCGCGGATATGGAGGGAACAACACCCGATGAAAATTCTCATTACCGGCGGCGCGGGGTTTATCGGCGCCAACTTCTGTGAATACGAACTGCGTACGCACCCGGAGGATCAGTACCTCTGCCTGGATGCGCTTACCTATGCGGGCAATCTGGCTTCGCTTAAAAACGTGCTGGACAAGCCGAACTTCACCTTCGTGCGCGGGGACATTGCCGACCGCACCGTGGTCAACAGCCTGTTTGAGCGGGAAAAGCCGGACATCGTGGTTAATTTTGCGGCCGAAACGCATGTGGATCGTTCCGTGACTGACCCCGAGGTTTTCCTGCGCACCAACATCATCGGTACGCAGGCGCTGATGGATGCCTGCCGTGTCTACGGCGTAGGGCGCTTCCATCAGGTGAGCACCGACGAGGTTTACGGCGATCTGCCGTTGGATCGGCCCGACCTGTTCTTTACCGAGGAAACGCCGCTGCACACCTCCTCCCCTTACAGCGCCAGCAAAGCCAGCGCCGATCTGCTGGTGCTGGCCTATGCGCGCACCTTCCGCCTGCCGGTCAGCATAACCCGTTGCAGCAACAACTACGGCCCCTATCAGTTCCCCGAAAAGCTGATCCCGCTGATGATCAGCCGCGCGCTGGCCGACCAAAGCCTGCCGGTATATGGCAAAGGCGAGAACGTGCGCGACTGGCTGTACGTCGGCGACCATTGCGCCGCCATTGATCTGGTGATGCGCAAAGGCCGCGAGGGCGAGGTATACAACGTGGGCGGGCATAACGAGCGCCGCAACATCGACGTGGTACACACCCTGCTGCGCGAGCTGGGCAAGCCTGAAACCCTGATTTCCTATGTAACCGATCGCCCCGGCCATGACCGGCGCTATGCCATCGACCCGGCGAAAATCCACCGGGAGCTGGGCTGGCTGCCGACCACGCCCTTCGATCAGGGCATCCGGGAAACAGTGCAGTGGTACCTGACCAACCGCAGCTGGTGGGAAGAGATTCTCGCCGGAGATTACCAGAACTATTATCAGCAGATGTACGGCAACCGCTGATCGCGGCTTGTTTCCAACCGCAGCGCGCCCTCCCCGTTCGGGGAGGGCGCGCTGCTTTTTCTGTTAACAGTTGTTTGATTGGCGCTTCGTTTGGGTGTTCGTACCCATGCCATGGTTGGAAACGGCAGGAACACTCAGGGGGGGACGTTGGGGCGTCGCCCCAAACCCCGCAAGGGCTATCAGCCCTTGACCCATTTTGGGCTCTGATGAAAGGGGTGTTTAACATTCCGGCGCTGCTTCACCGTATGGCAAAGCGCGCCGGATTGTTGCCTTTCCGCATACAGCGCACTTTGTCCGCTCGCCTCATAGCCCTTCGGGCTGTTCGCTCGCTGGGTTTTTAGATGCCGGGGGAACGTTGGGGCGCTGCCCCAAACCCCGCAAGAGCTATCAGCCCTTGACCCATTTCGTTCTGATGAAAGGGGTGTTCAACTTGCCAGCGCAGCTCCGCTGCAAGGCAAAGTACGCAGAATAATTGCCTGCTTGCTTGCAGAGCGCTTTGTCCGCTCGCCTCATAGCCCTTCGGGCTGTTCGCTCGCTGGGTTTTTGGGTATGCCGGGGGGAACGTTGGGGCGCTGCCCCAAGCCCCGCAAGGGCTATCAGCCCTTGACCCATTTTTCAGGCGGTGTGCGGGGTTTGCAGCGAGTGCAGAAGGGTTTCCAAGGTTCCGCGCAGCAGAATTCGCGGTGTGGGGTACGTCCGGTTGCCTTCCCGCGCTGCCTGTGCGGCCAGTACCGGAATATCCCCGCTTTGCAGTTGGTCATAGCCCTTCGGCACTCCTAACCGCGCCTGCAGGCTCTCCAGCGCGGCGAGCATGGCCTCGGCTTTATCCGCACGGGTCTGCGCCACATCAGCAAAGCCGGTCGCGTCCGCCAGCGCCGCCAGTACGGGTTCCGCAGCCTTGCCGTAGGCGCGCAGCACAGCGGGCAGCGCAATGGCGCAGGCCAAGCCGTGTGCCACGCCGTACCTGCCGCCCACCGCATGGGCCACCGCGTGCGCGTACCCCACATACGCCCTTGTAAATGCGACCCCGGCCACATAGGCGGCGCGCTGCATGGCGGTGCGCGCTTCCCGATCCTGCCCGTTATCCGCAGCGCGTTCCAGATTGGCAAAGATGAGCGTGATCGCCTCCACCGATGCGCGGCGCGTTTTAGCCGTAGCATTACGGCTTACATACGCCTCCACCGCGTGGCAGAGCGCGTCCAGACCCGACGCGATCGTCACGTTACGGGGCATGCCGTACGTAAGCGCCGGGTCAAGCACCGCCACGCGCGGGATCAGCGCAAAATCAATCACAGCAAATTTACGGTGGTGCTCGTCCCGCACAACGGCGGCCACCGTAACTTCACTTCCGGTGCCCGCCGTCGTCGGCGCGGCGTACAGGGGCGGGATGGCGCGCCGCACGCGCAGCGTGCCCCGCAGCGCCGTTACCGGACGGTGCGGCCTCGCGATTCTCGCCCCGCAGAGCTTGGCGCAGTCCAGCGGCGAACCCCCGCCCAGCGCGATGATCGCATCGCAGCCATTGGCCCGATACGCGGCCACGGCTGCCTCCACATTGGCGATGGTCGGGTCGGCGTCTACATCGCTGAACACCGCGCACGGCATGCCTTGCGTCTGCAACGCAGCCAGCAGGCCATCCGCTGCGCCCAGCCGCCGCAGCATGGGGCCTGTTACCAGCAACGGCTTATGCACGCCGTCTGCCTTCAGGCGTTCCGGAAGGCGTTCAATACAACCTTCCCCCGTCAGCAAATCCGGTTCATGCCAGGGCATCAGCGGCGCAACCAGTCGGACAGCGACCTGTGCCAGTCGGTACAGCATAACTTTCCACATACGGTTCATCCCCTTTTCTGCAACCATGGTAGCACGATTCTATCCCTCTGTATAGCCCCGGCACGCCGCCGGGCACGCCATACCGGCTGCAACGCCATCGTGATGCACGGCGCAACGGGTTTTCTTTCCATAAAAATGCCCCGCGCGAAGAAAGGCGCGGGGCGGGAGGAGGAAACGGCGGCCGGCGCGTGTCGGCTCAGAAAGGCGAGGGGCTGCCCCCACCGACCGCCGTGGCGCGGGTTACTGGGCGGCGACCGTCGCCGTCGGGGTTGCGGTGGGGGTAACGGCCACCATCGCGTCAAAGTAGGTTTGCAGCTTTTCCACATCGCGCTTGTTGATCAGCATCGTTGCATCCCCGTTAACCACTGCCTGATCGAAGTTCTCGTCATAGGGGTAGTAAGCGGCGGTAACCGTCTCAAACCCGGGGCGGCTCTGGGTAAACGTCGCAAGCAGGATCGGTTGCGCCCCGTCGGACACCGGCGTATCGGTATACGACTCCGCCTTGAGGGCTTTCAGGTTGTTCACGAACAGGGTAAACTGCGTGGTTTTCATTTCCTGCCCGTTCAGGCGGTACGTGGTCTGGGTGGCCGCCGTGCCGTCGGAGCTGGTTGTAGTGGTGGTTGCGGCTTCGATAGTCTTGGTTACGTCGCCCATGGTCGCGGTCATGCCGGTCACTTCGTTCAGCGACATGGCCAACGGCTTGTTCAGCTTCAGGTCTGCCGCGGTCAGCTTGCGCAGAGCAGTCAGCGTATCGGCGCTCACCAGGAACACGCGCTGGGTCTTGTTGTGCGTCATGTACACGTTGCCGTCGGCATCGGCTTTGCCAAACCAGAGCGTCAGGGTGCGTTCCACCGCGACGGTCGGTTCCGGCGTTGCAGTCGGCTCCGCTGTGGCGTCGGTAGCGCCCGGCACGGCACTCGCATCCTCCGCTAGGGCGGCTCCGGCACGGCCGCTCAGGGCAGCTGTGGACGTCGGGGTCGCGGTTGCGGCAGCTGTGGCCGTCGGGGTTGCGGTTGCAGCAGCCGTGGCAATCGGTGTGGCGGTTGGCGCTTCCGTGGCCGTCGGGGTCGCGGTCGGCGCAGTGGTTGCGGCCGGGGTCGGGGTCGGCTGTGCGGCCGCCTTCTCCGCAGCAATGGCGGCTTCCGCCTCCGATTGCTTCACCTGCTCCGTATAGTGCAGGGTTACCGTCAGTTGCGGCGCGTCCAGCCCATAGGCAGCCAGATCATCTTTCTGGTCGGTTACGGTGCTCTGGTAGGTGACGCCCGTCGCCGCGCTCAGGAAATCCTGCACCGCCGTGTCGTTCACAGGCGTAAGCGCTCCGTTCTTTTGCTGGTCAAACCAGGTATAGGCTGCGGTATAGGCGTTGGCGTCCCCTTCCACGCGGTGGGTCAGGCTGTGGGTTTCGCTGCCGTCGCTCCAGTCCATGCCGGTTACGTCGGCCTCGCCCACGGTGGGGTAAGCTTCGTCCTTCAGAAGTTGCATCAGCGATACGTCAAACGCGTTGTACAGGTCGGCCGACACGCTGTAGATGCCGGGTTTGCCCGCCACCGTGGCGTAGTAGTTGCCGGTCGTCGCGTTCTTATCCCCCAGGGAGATCGTCTGCGCCGCGCCCTTCGTATCGGTGGCGGTAATCACAAGGGCCGGGGTTTGCAGGCCGTAGTCCGCCAGCGCATCCTCCGTGTCGGCCACGGTGCGCACCGACTCCACCGATTGCAGGTCGCCCGCCATGGTGGTCACCTTGTCGGTGTCCAGCGCGAAGGTTTCCCGCGGGGCGTAGACCCATGCATTGTCCTTGCGGGCCAGAGTCAGCGTTTCGCCACCCCGGGTATAGCTCAGCTGTGCCAGCGTATCCGCGGGGGTGGTCATCAGCACGGTTTTGGCTTCCTCTTTGGCTGCTTCCTTCGCAGCCTCCTGCTGTTTGGCGTTCAGGTTCAGCAGATAAGCGCCGACGCTGAAGACCGCCGCGACGGCCACCAGAACCAGCAGGCGCTTTCCCTTCTTCATCAGCGCTTCCTCCTCTTTACAACCACCGCGATGCCCGCGCCCAGCACGCCCAGCGGCAGGATCACGGCAATCAGCGCGCTCAGGATGCTTGCGGAGCCGCTGGGTACGGTCAGGTACTCCTGGCTGAGGTTCTTGGCGCGGATGGAGATGCTGTTCTCCCGCTCACACATCCAGTTCAGGCTGTTGAGGAACAGGTCCTGATTGGCGCCGCCGACCATCTGGTTAATCTGATCCACCAGGAACTGCGAGGTGGAGAACCACACCAGGCGCGTTTCGCCCTGCGCGCTGCCCGCCTCGGTAATGGCCACGCCCACATCGAACGGGCCGCTCTGATCCCCATCGGCACGGTCCAGCGATTTGAGCGTGCTGGGGTTGGTCTTGCTATAGGCGCTGGCGCTGGTCGTCAGCAGGCTGGTAATGTTCAGGCTGGAACGGACGGTGTCCATCTTGACAATGCCCTGCGCGATGGGCATGAGCGCATACAGCTTGCCGTCGATCAGGGGCTGGGTGATGGTGTGCGCGTTCACGGTCGGCAGCAGATAGTGCTGGTAATCGCGCAGGCACATGTTCATATCGCCTTCCACCACGATGCCGTCCGCCATATCCACCCCATAGTTGTTCATCAGTTTGCGCAGGTTGGGGCGCGCGGTGTCGCTGTAATCGGTCAGCAGCAGCATATGCCCGCCGTTGCCCAGATAGGTCAGAATCTTATCGGTTTCTTCACTGCTCAGATCGGCCGTGGGGGCGTAGATCAGCAGGCAGGAGCAATCCTCCGGCACAGCTTCCATCGCCAGCAGGCTCAGGTCCTTCACCGTCAGGTTATCCTTTTGCACCGCGGTTTGCAGGTCGCCGGCCAGCGCGGTTTCGCCGTGGCCCTGCAGCTGGTAGATCGTGGGCAGCGTATCGCTTGTGACGTAGTCGATCGCGCTGGTCAGCGCGCTTTCACCGGCGAAGCTCACGTCGTAATTCCCGGTGGTGTAATAGTTGGAGTAATCGTACAGGTAAATCTCGTCGTTGCCGACGACCTTATTGCGCTTGCCGCTTTCCACGATCACGCTGTTGCTGTCCACTTTGTCGCTGGTATAGGCGGCGGTAAACTTGGGCTGCACAACGGGGTCCACCGTGTTTATGGTAATTTTGTCGCTCAGCGCTTTGTAACGGGCCAGCAGCTCCTGCGTGGTTTCATCCTCGCTGCCCTTTTCAGCCACAAGCGTCAGGGTGACGTTTTCCTTCAGATTCGCAAGCAGTTGGGTCGTCTGTTCGGAGAAGGTGAACAGTTTCTGCGCGGTGTTGTCGATCTTGGTAACGGTCGAAGGCAGTTGCCCCACAAACAGGTTGACCGCCACCACCACGGCCACCACAATCACCAATACCAGCACGGCATAACCGCCGCTTTTAAACCGCCGGGTTTTGAATACGGAGGGTTTTTGCATTTGTTTCATGTTCGGTTTCCTCCTCTAACTCCAGCGCCGTTTTTCCACGGATTGCACCGTGAAAAAGCAGAACAGCGCTGCGACCGACACGAAGTAGACGATCCCCGTGAGGTCGAAAATACCGTCGGTAAAGCTGGACATGCGGTCGAAAATCGCCAACGCACCCAGCGCTTTGGTAAAGGCGCCTTCCATGGCCACCGGGGAGATCAGGTACAGCGCCACCAGCGGGATGAACGTCACCACCGCCGTCAGGCCCGCCGCCGTCCAGCTCTTGGTCATCAGCCGCACAATCAGGCTCAGCAGCAGCGCGACGATCATCAGCGACGCAGTGGAGGCCAGGGAGGTGGAGGTCATCAGGTTGGAAAGGGCCGTCATCAGGTAGCAGAGCACCAGCGTGCCCAGCGACATGACTGCCGCGATAATCTGGTTTTCGGTGATGCTGCTCATGAACATGCCCACCGCAATCAGCGCGCAGCCCAGCAGGAAGAAGGCCAGAAGGCTGCCGTAAGCCGTGGCGTAGCTGATGGGGCCAAAACTGCCCACCATCAGCGGATACAGCGCCGACACCAGCAGCGGCAGCGTAAGCAGCGTAACCATCGCCAGATACTTGCCCAGCACCACATCCACCACCCGCACGGGCAGCGAGTAGAGCAGCTGGTCGGTATACTGCCTGCGCTCCTCGGCGAAAACGCGCATCGTCAGCACCGGCACAGCGATCAGGTACATGAAAGTCGCGCTTTTCAGCACGTATTCAAAGCCGGGGTAGGCATATTTCAGGTTGATGGCCGCCGTGTAGATGCCGATAAACAACAGCACAAACGCCACGAACACGTAGCCCATCATGCCGGTAAAGTAGCTTTTCAGCTCCCGCTTGTAAATCGCAATCATTGCGCGTCGCCTCCTTGCTGAGCCGAAGCGTTCCCGGCGGTCAGGGTCAGGAACACATCCTCCAGGCTCTGTTTCTCCCGCGCCATGGAAAGGATGGCGCAATGCGCGTCCGCAAAGGCGTAGAACAGCCGCTCCCGGATATCCTCGGTCGTCAGCACGCCGATTTCCAGCTCCGTTTCCTCCGTGCCGGCCCCTTTGGCCGTGCGCACCTCCACGGCGTCGCCCAGCGTCGATACGATCTGCCGGGCGTGCGCCTCGTCCGTATGCACCTGCAGGCGCAGGGTCTGCTCGTGCTCGGCGCGCTGTTCCAGATTTTCGGGCGTATCTTCGGCCACAAGGCGACCATTGGCGATGATGATGAGCATATCGCACACGGCGCTGATTTCCTGCATGATGTGGCTGGAGAGCATCACCGTACGGTCGCGCCCCAGTTCGCGGATCAGGTCGCGGATTTCGATCAGCTGCTGCGGGTCCAGGCCGACGGTCGGCTCGTCCAGAATAATGACTTTAGGATCGCCCAGAATTGCCTGCGCAAGCCCGACGCGCTGGCGGTAGCCCTTGGACAGGTTTTTAATGAGGCGCAGCCGCATGTCGGTGACGCCGGTCTTTTCCATGACGCGCGCCACCTCGGCAGCCATGTTCTTGCCGGACACACCCTTGGCCTCGGCCACGAAACGCAGGTAGTCGATCACGGTCATGTCCGGGTAGAGCGGCGGCACCTCCGGCAGGTAGCCAATGCATTTCTTGGCGGCAATCGGCTCCTCAAAGATGTCGTGCCCGTCCACCGTCACGGTTCCTTCCGTGGCGGCCAGGCAACCGGTGATGATGTTCATCGTTGTGGATTTGCCCGCGCCATTGGGTCCCAGAAAGCCGTAGATCTTTCCGGAATCAATGGTGAAGCTCACATGATCCACGGCGACGTGGTTGCCGTACACCTTGGTCAGATTTTGAACCTCGATCAATGTGATTCCTCCCGTCGGTTCGTTTTCGTCTTATTGTAGCGAACACATGTGAATAAAGATTCGCCCAGATGTGGACAAACTTTGAACGGCGGATGAAGCTTCCGTGAAACCCTGACCAATGCGGCAAAGGGCAAACAACACAAAGGCATAAGTGCCCTCATCAGAGGAACAACCGTCTTGCCGCCCCTGCCTGTGCCGCGAAGGGAGCCATCCTGCAACAGGGGGATTCTTCTTTGCGCTTTGCATAAAAAGGCACCGTCCCCGGCAGCGCCGCCTTTTTGGGCATGCCAAAGCGCCGCTTTCGCCCGCAAAGCGGGGAAAGCGGCGCGGCGGAACGATTCCCGTAGGAAGGAAGTCTTCATTATCAGAGCGGAATCACCGGCGAATGGTCACTCTGTTGGCGGGTGCGGTTTTCGCCGCCGGGGGCTGACTCGTCTGCCAACGATTTACGGCTCGCCGGACGGCAGGCCGAAGCTGCAGGCGTAGGGCGTGTCGATCGGCTCCGGATGGTAGCGGTTGCGGGTTTCGATGCAATGGGTAAAGGCGGTTACCGCCTCGGGGTCAAATTGCGTACCGCTGCAGCGCTGCAGCTCGTCCAGCGCCTCGGCATAGGTGCGGGTGCGCTGGTAGGGTCGCAGCGACGTCATCGCGTCAAAGCTGTCCACTACGGTCAGCAGCCGCGCCAGCGGATCAATCTGCTCCCCGTGCAGCCCGCCCGGATACCCGTGCCCATCGAAGCACTCGTGATGCTGCAGGATGATCGGCCGAATCTCGTCAAACAGCGGGTTGTTGTTGATGATATCCACCGCGTACTGCGGATGGTTTTTAAGCGTCGCCCACTCTTCGGCGGTCAGCGGCTCGGTCTTGGTCAGAATTTCCTCGGCGATGTTGATCTTGCCGATATCGTGCAGGTACGCTGCATAAATCAGGTTGCGGCGGCGATCCTCCTCCAGGTGCAGTTCGTCCGCCAGCATGTTGCAGTAAAACACCACTCGCTCCACATGGCGGTAGGTGTACTTGTCCTTGGCGTTGATGACCGCGATCAGCGTCTTGATCTGCGTAATGATCTCGTTGCCGAACTGCATCTCGTCCAGAATGGAGAAGTAGGTTTCCACCCTGTTTTTACAGAGGAACTTGGCCCGGTAGCAGGCATCGTCGGCGCCCTTGATCAACTCCGCATCACTCTTGGCCTTGTCCGGGAAGGTTGAAACCCCCAGCGAAATCGTCAGGTTTCCGCCCGGCAGGCTTTCCTGCCCGTCAAAGGGATATTCCTGCACAGCCAGACGCAGCTTTTCCGCTTCCAGCAATGCCTGTTTTTCATTGGTATCGGGGAATACGGCGGCAAATTCCTCACCGCCGTAGCGGGCGATAAAGGCGTTTTCCGGCAATACCTGTTTCATCAGCTGGGCGATGGTGCGCAGCACCTCGTCGCCGTTTTGGTGGCCGTAGATATCGTTGTAATACTTGAAATTGTCGATGTCGATAAACAGCAGCGACACCGGGGTGCCCGTCTTGCGGCCAACGGCGACCTGCCGCGTCAGGTAATCGTGAAAATAGCGGTGGTTGTACAGCTGCGTCAGCCCGTCGATATTCACCAGTTCCCGCAGGTAGGCAATATGTTTGCGGCGGATGTTGTCGTAGTAGCTGATCATCCAGGAGATAATCATAAACACGCTAGCCAGCACGATGTCGCACTCGAAGTAAGTATTCACATCCGCACCGGGGTACAACACCAGATCCATCGCCAGAATGATCCCCGCGGCCAGCGCCGACACAGCCAAGCTGATCGACCTTCGGCACTCGATACTGGTAAACAGGATCACAAACACAAACAGAAACTTATAATTGCTTTGGTAGGAGCCTGTCAGCAAAACCGACAGCAACGCGATGGACATCGAGATGGCGGGGTCGATCAGCTGCTTGGCGATCGTTGTGCGGCGCATTTTGGATTGGATCAGCACCCAGGCTGAATAAATCAGCAGGATAATCAGCAGCAGCGAGATAATCAAAAGCGCATGCCGCGTTGAAATTAAAAAATCGGGCATCTTTGAATAGTATTGCAAAAAGGCGATCGCCGGAAAGACCAGTGACGATATTTTAATAATATTCAAAATCTGGCGGATTTGAATACGATTATCCTTGTCCATATCAATCCCTTAGCCTTCCTGCAATATCCTTGGCAGCAGCGATGGTGGGAGGCGACGCGTCGCCTCCCACGGGAGACGCATCCTTACTCATTCCTCAGGGATGCGGGCTCCTCGGGCTGGTACAGGAAGAGATAGCACGCCGAGGACGCGATCATGGCCGCAACAACAGTGCTGATAGCGGCAACCAGGCCGTAAAACTTCTTCATGGGGAGACCTCCTTTCTCGCGAATTTAGGCAGAACATTCAGCTTATCCAGCAGAATGGCACCTATCGGCGTAAGGGTAAAAGCCTGCCAGCCCACGCCAAAAAGCAAGCTGATTCCGTAAGCGCGAAACCAGTAGTACGGAAAGCCGAGAATATAAAACAAAACGGAGGCAAAGCCGTAGACAGCCAAGGTAACAAAGCTGGCTTTGCGCATCCGGCGTATTTTGGCTTCGGACTTGACAGGTTTGTTGGGGGAATCCACCGGCGCATAGCGGTACACCGTTAAAAACGCCGCCGCGTAGAGCACCAGCACCGCCGTGACCATGGCGTAGGGATGGTAGAAGTGGATCAGCGCACGGGAAAGCGCGGCCGTAAGCGTACAGTAGAGGGTGGTCAGCAACGTGCAAAAATCCGCGTCATGCGCGTGCGCGCCTCCGCTGAACCGCCGGAGCAGGCTTACCGACAGGCAGATGATCAGCGCCTCCACCGGCGCCCCCACCAAAAAACCCAGCGCAAACACCAGCGCAAGCGTTACGGTAATCTGCACAAGTGCAATCAGCCCGTAGGCCACAACCGCCTCCCGCTCGGCATCGAATTCCATTTTTACCGCCATGCGGCGTACAAACCGCCTGATCCACTTTTCCATGGCTGCCCATACCACCTTTTCCGTCGGGACGAACGCGGCCGCGGGCCGTTACAGATCGTCCAGACTGTCCGGATCCTCTGCGGGGTCCACCATCTTACCCTCCCGCTTGGGCTTGGGGGGAAACCGCTTAAGCAGAAAATACCCCGCCAGCACAAACAGAAACAGGAAAACGTTGGAAGGAATCGAGCAGAGCGCCCGGGTCATTTCATCCGAGAAGCGGAACATCTGATCCGCCTGCTGCTGACCGTACAGGAGGGAAAGCAGCAGCACATTCAGCAGTTCCGACAGCGCGCTTAAGATCAGCACGACCACCGAGGAGATCACCGCGCGGATTACTTTGGAAAGCTCCGCGTGGTAAATAATCTGGTAGGCAAAAATCAGCACAAACAGCGACAGAACCGTGTTAACCCCCAGTGTGATGGGCAGAAAACGGATCAGATAGGTGGAGAGGATGTAGACGCCCGCTAAAAACAGGTACTTCTTCCATTCCAACGGCGTGCGGGTAAAAATGTGGATGGCCCAGGCCACCACCAGGCACTCCGGAATTCCCTTGATCAGTAAAATCTGCGGGCTTACGGAAATCGGACTCATAGTCAGGATTCTCCCTTCGTTTGTAAACCTTGGCGGGGCGCGTAGCGCAGGTTGACCGCCCGTATCAGCGCGTAAAACATCAGGCAGGCGTACAGATGGATCAGCAGGTCGCCGGGGCTCAGGACGCTGTAGCCGTAGTCGATATAGTCCGTCAGGAACCATACCCGGGTAGCCGCGTTGCCCAGCGTGTGCAGCTGGTCGGCCGTGCCGAACATTGCCGGGTCGATATAGCCGGTCAGGTAGGAAAGCGTCGGGAACACCGGCATGTGTCCCCCGTTCTGCGCGATGGCAAAGCGGTTGAGCACCGTGCCCGCCGCGATGCTCAGGCTCCCGAGCAGTGCGGGTTTATACAGCCCGAACGCCAGCAGCGCAAACAGGAACGAGAGGATGACACCGATCTCCACATAGGAGCCGTAGGGCACCAGCCGGAAATCCCGCACAAAGACGGTTGCCTGCACCGCGACCAGGGCGATTTGCGCCAGCAGGATGGGGTAAAACGTCCACGTGCGCCAAAGGTAGGAGAGGCGAAACCGTTTCGCCTTTGCAATGAGGCATATCACCAGGATCTCGACGACCACCGGTAACCACCAGCCCATATCGTAGATTGTTACATAGAATAATCATCAGTAGGATAGCAAAAAAGGCAGCAAAAATCAATATACGCAACGGCCGGTAAACCGCCGGGCAGATCGGCGTCCCGCCGGGCCGCATTGGAACCGCAAAGGCAGAAAACGTTTGATTTTCCTTGCTTTAGCTGCATCCCCCCGTTTTATGCATTGCTGAAATGCCCGGAATAAGCACTTTTTTACACAGGATCGGCCTTGTGTGGAATTTATTTTTATTTTTCATAAGTATGCAAATCCGTATGCAGATATGGTCTTGCACCCGCTTGGCAGGTTTGCAAACCGACGGCGAATCGGGTACAATGGCACGGTACGCACCGGGCGCCACCCATGCGATAGGATTGCCGAACGCCGCTGTAATAAAGGAGCTGGACGATACCGCATGAACCGCACCCAACAGCCCGAGGCCTCCTCCCCCATCCCCGGCAAGGGTCGCAGGCGGCTGCTATGGCAATTTATTTATATTTTTGGCACGCTGCTGCTAATCCTGCTGCTGGGCGGCAACGACCGGCAGCTGGCTTCGCTGTTCTCCGGCCGCCTGCCGCTGGACGGGCGCTGGCTTGTGCTGTGCGCGCTGGCCATGGTGCTGTTCTGGCTGTTACAGGCTTGCGCGTTCGCCGGGATCGAGCGTGTGGTGGACGCGCGCACCTCCTTCTGGGTCAGCCTGCGCATTACGCTGTTTGGCGAGTATTACAGCGCCATCACCCCGTTTGCCACCGGCGGCCAGCCCATGCAGGTCGGGTATTATAAGCGCTACGGGGTCAGCCCCGCCAAAGCGTCGTCCATATTGGCGGTGCGCTACATCGGATACCTCAGCACCATCTGCGCGCTATACCTGTGTGCGCTGGCGGCCAACGGCCGCCGGGTGCTCGCGGAATACCCGCTGGTGTTCTGGCTCACGGCGCTGGGGTTTTTACTCAATTTTCTATCCATCGTGATGGTGGCGCTTTTACTTTCGCGCGCATCGCTGGTGCGCTCGGCAGGCGAGCGCATTGTGCGGGGGCTGACCCGCCTACGGTTTTTACAGTCGCGCCGGGAGCCCTGGCTACAGGCGCTTGATAAGGGCGTGCGCGAATTCAGCGTTGCCGCCGCGTGCATCCTCCGCAATCCGCTGCGCTGTCTGGGTGCGTTTGTGCTGCTGCTGGGCGGGGTACTGTGCGAGTTTTCCGTGGCCTATCTGGTGTACCGGGGCATGGGCCTACACGAAGCCTCCTACTTTGAGCTGCTGGCTATGCAGGTGTTCCTGTATCTGGCCGTATCCTTCGCGCCCACGCCGGGCGCAGCCGGCGCGACCGAGGGCGGATTCTACCTGTTTTTTGCCATGGTGTTCCCCCAGCCGCTGCTATACAGCGCCATGCTCCTGTGGCGGCTGTTCACCTACTACATGCAGTTGCTGGTCGGCGGGTTGCTGGTGGTCACGGACGAGCTGCTCAACCTGCGCCGCAGCCGTAAACCGCTGCCCGACGAACCTGCCCCGCAGGAACCGGAGCCCGGCCTTCCGCCCGACGGTGTTTCCTCACCGGCCGAAGTGTCGCCTGCCCCTGCCATTATGGCGACCACTCCGGCAGCAGACGCCCCGACACCGCCGACCACCGCCGTATAGCACTGCCTGTTGCTTTTTACGGGTATGACCCATCTTAAGGCATGCATATCATCTGTTTGACAGCCTGCCACTCGGCAGGCTGTTTTCTACTTGAAGTCCTTGAATAGAGCAGCCCCATTCCACAGCTGTCTGCTGTTTATGCAATACGGAAAAAACTTCGGTTTCGCAAAACAGATCGGCATGTTCGCTCACAGCGCTGACAGTTTTCAGCTGAAACATGCCGAAAACCAGCCGACATCCGGCCGTCGCACACGGATCGATGTATAACCATACAGAAAGGGATCGAAAAGCTCGAGACCGGCAAAAACCTCTCCTGAAAACCGACCCGTGAGCAAAGCAAAAGCGGCGGGCCAGCTTCATGGCCCGCCACCCTGCAACCCTGCCGAAAAAGCTCCCGCTTCTACCTGATCCCGGCTGCGCGCCTTTACTGTGCTGCCTGCCGTAATCCGCTTTCGGCGCATTGCGTGCGGATTTGCCGCAGCGTTTCGATGGCGGCGCGCTTGCTGGAGCCGCCCAGGTTTACCTTGCTCCACAGATGGTCGAAATGCTTCTGGAATTCATCGATCAGCATCATCTGGTCGGAGTAGACCATCATCGGCCGGTCCGTATTCCAGGAATGGATCATGATGTGCCGGTTGCTCTTGATGTGCCAGCAGGAGTTGGGCATGAAAAGCGCCTCGTCCTCCAGCAGGATCACGTGAAAGTTGGGCACCCTTTCCAGCGCCTCAATGTAGCCGTCCAGGATGTTCACGCAGTCCGCGGCGTTCAGGTGCCACACGCCCGTATCCATGAAGTACATGGCGGGCATCTTGCACTGCCCGGTGCGCGCCACCTCGCGCAGCTTTTGCAGCGACAGCACCTCGCGGAAGCGCGAATCCTGCAGCACCTGCGCCATCGCGCTTTTAAACCTCGCAAACTCCAGATGCCGCCAGCGGTACTGCTCCCCCTCGTGCCCGAAGGCGCGCAGCACCTCGCGGTAGCGCTCCACACTCATGAACATGGGGTTCAGCCCGCACTTGATCACATCCAGACTGCCGGGCACGCCATATTCCTCGAAAAATGTTTCGATGATGTTGCGGGCAAAGCTGTCGTCGTACGCCGTCATCATGGGTCGGGCAAAGCGCAGCGAGCGCTCGAAATTGTCCAGCAGGCCGCTGACCATTTCCGGGTCGCGCACAAGGGTCATCACGGGGCGCGCGTCCTTGAGGGGCGCTTCGCTCACGGTAAGCGCCGACACGCCGGGGATGAGCACATGCACGGTCGTGGCAAAAGTCTGCGGCGTACCCTGAATGATGCACAGCTCCAGTGACCCCGCAACCAGCAGCTGCATGTACGCCGATACCAGCTTGCTGGACGCCGCCGAGTTGTTGGCGGATTGCACCAGCATCCGCAGGCGCAAGCCACGGGTCTGCACGGCCTCATGCAGCAGCTGTACCCAGGGACGGCAGGTGACGATGGCCGCCGCTTCGCTGGACAGGTGGATGGAGAGCAGGCTCTCCACGGGCGCGCGTTCCAGCTCGCCGCGCAGTGCCGTCAGGATTTCCGTCTGCCCGATGCCCGCGCTGACCGTTTGCTCCGCGCCCGCCATCCCGCCGTTCGGGGGCAGGGTGCGCCGCCCGGGCAGCACCGCCGCATCGCGGAAGCTGTTCACCACCAGAAGGTTGGGGTATTCGTCCTCGCCGCCAAGCAGCGCGTCCACATCCGCGTCAGGGTAGAGCCAAAGCGCCAGCCGCGCCGTGTCGGGGGCCGTGGGCGGCAGTGGCACATCGCGCAGGCGCGCCGCCAGCCAGGCCGCGTTTTCCGGCGAGCGGTTCTTATCCGCCAGATAAGCCGCGACCGCAAGCGCGTAGGCGGTTCCGTTGCGACCGCTGCAGCCGCACCTGCGCCAACGGCTGACCAGTGAGGGATCGACCCCCACCGCCTTGGCCAGCTGCACGCTGGAGATGCCGAACTGTAGCAGGATCGACCGAAGATTGCGGGCGAAAAGGTCGCTGCAGGACACAGCAAGCCCCCCTTTATTTCCTTTTTCTGCTTTTGATTATACGGGCGCGTTTCCGGGCCGTCAAGGACGGATACGTATTTGTCCGTGACGAATCCCGGACAAAACGCACGGCCGAACCGCGCTTGCATTTTACCGCCGTTTACGCTATGCTGGTGCCTCCCATTATGGAAGGAGGCACCCCTATGACCGACCAACGCGCGACCATTCAGGAAATGACCGAGGATAAACCTGCCCATGTGAAACGGGACCGTAAAAACTGGGTCGCATTCGTCGAAAGCGACGCCGTCAATTTTCTGACCCTGAACGACATCGAAAAAATGACGCTGGACGACGGTGAAGGCAACAAAGCCAAGCTGACCCGCCGCAAGGATGGCAGCGTCTACGTGGAGTGCACGTCCAGCAACGTGCTCTGATTCCATCGCCGTGCAAGCGGAGTTCAAGCCGTTATCTGGCCGGAGCCGAAAACGCGCCTGAGCCCTTGCCGTAAACTCCGCAGGCCTGAACAGGAACCTTCCGACGGTGCTTCCGGCGTACGGAACCGCCCCGTTCGGGAAGGCCGGACGCGCAACAGGAGCCGACCCCGCGGGTCGGCTCCTGTTGCATTTTCCCAACTGCGCAGAGGAGTGAACGGAAGCTGCGCGCAAACCTTTGAATGGCAAACCGTCTAGGCGTACAGCAGCGGGTATTCCAGCAGCGAGGCTTCCACCGCGCCATTGCAGGCGCACAGCAGCATGATAAACGCGATGTACCCCACTGCCGCGCAGGCGATCGACCGTCCCTTTAGCCTGCGCGGTTCCCACAGGCTCAGCCCGCCGCCCCAGACCACGAGGTAGAGCAGCACGCCGTAGCGCGGTTCGATGGCCCCCGGTATGGCGGCAAGCACCGGCAGCAGCAGGGCACCCAGCACGGCGGGCAGGAGGCGTTTGCCCTGCGGGCGGCGGCGCCAGGCATCCACAGCCGCCAGCACGCACAGGTAGAGCAGCGTGTAGTTCGCAAGCGGCGTCCACGCGTCCCCTTCCAGCGTATCCACATAGATGTTGGGGTAACGCACATCCAGCAAACTACTGCTGTGGCGGCCGTAAATCCCCAAAAAATCCAGCGGATGGCGCAGCACCAGCCCGAGGTAAGCGCCCACGCTCCCCAGCTCCGCCTCCCCCGTGCCGAACTGGAAGCTCTCATCCAGCCCTTCCTGTTCCAGAATTTCCTGCCCGGCCGGGTCAATGAAATACAGGGCCTCATACCCGTAATCCACGCCGGTGTAGGATTCGTACTTGTCCAGATAGATGCCGTCGTACAGTTTGTTGATGTACAGGCTTGAGCCCGACTGGCTCATCAGCAGGAACGAGGGCGATCCATACGCCTGCATGTTGATCGCCATCTGCGGCAGGGATACTGCCAGAAAACCGGCCAGCAGGCAACCCGCCCAGCTCAGCCAATGCCGCGCGGCGCGCTCCCTGCGCGTAACGCACAGCCCTGCGTACAGCACCGCAAAGCCCGGCAACAGAAACAGGTACACCGTGCGGATGTTGTACGCCGCGCCCATGGAAAAGCCCGCCAGTACCATCCGGCAGGCACGCTTCCACCCGGGCGCATCGGTCTGGTGGAACGCACTCACCAGTCCGTACGCGGCGAGGATGGCAAAACCCGCGCTCCACAGGTCGGTCAGCGGATAGGCCAGCAGCCCATTCCAAAACAGCAGCACCAGCGCAGGCACTGCCGCTCGCCGCCACACGCTTACCCCGCGGAGGCCCTGCAGCATTCCGAACAAATCCGGCAATGCCACTGCGCAGGTAAGCGCCACAAACGTGCTGAGCATCAGCCGGTAATCCAGCCAGGGAATCAGCCCCGACAGCCCCTGACAGGCCGCAAGAATCCATGGGAACAGATACCCCCGCATACTGTCCGCATTTTGTGCGGCAAAGGCGCCGAAGTTGAACAGCCCGTTGCGCGTAAAGCATTGGGATAGCTCTGTGTAAGTCCACGCGTCGTAAGGCTTCTGTTGCTCGTTGCGGATCAGCAGATAAGCCAGCACCAGCCCGAAGCCAATAGCAAACCCCACCCAGCGCCGCAGGCTTTCCCTGTGCGCCTCTTCCGTCCGAACCAATTCCAAACGGACCAACCCCTTCTTGCTGCCGGTAAACCCTTGGACGGCGGCTATGCGCCATTGTCATAAAAAGCGTTTACCTGCCATTAGGGTTTGCGGCGGCGGAAGGGTTTCCCTTCCAGAATTGCCATGATTTACTTCATATGTGTAACAAACGCTGCTGTATTGAACGCAACAGAACCATTGGTGAGAGGATACGTCTTACAGTATTTCCCCTGTTCAGAGTTGCGCTCATGGCTTTCTGGTAAAGAAGGCTGAGCGACTTCCCTGCATGATGCCTGCGGGGCAACGGGTTTGGCGTGTGTCCATGCTGCGCCACTCCTGCTCGGAGATGTTGAAAAACCTATGGGATACCTTCAAACTTCATACCCGAAAACCGGATTTGCTGCCGAACCTGACTGTGGTTCGGCAAGCTGCGCCCTACAGCAAAGCCACCCTGCAATGGGGTGGCTTTGCTGTAGGGAAGGCAGGGGGTCGTTTGTGGCTTGCCCGCGCACTGCCTGTCATGCAGGGCGCGTTTCGGGCCGAGTCTTTCCGCCTCTTCAGTAGCGGATGTCGAAATTTTCGCCGTGCAGGCCGGGGTAAGCGCCGTTTTGCACGTCTGCTGTATTGTCGGGGCAGGCGATCAGCCATTTATCCCGCGCCCAGAGCAGGCGCCCGTCGCCCGCCTCGGGCCGGGGGTGTGCAAGCGGGCTGTTGGTGCCGCGCGGCAGCACGATAATGCTGCAAAAGCCGCTGTCCTGCGTCTGGCAGGGGGCGTAGTGCAGCGTGGTTGCGTAAAACTCCACCGTGGTGCCCTTGGGCACAAAGAAGCCCACCACCTGCCCGGCGGGCAGGTCCAGCCCCTCCATGGCCTGCTGGGGCGCCAGCAGCACCGCCATATCCGTCACGGCAATGTTGTGCTCGCTGGTGCGGTGGTATTCCAGACAGTTAAGCCGGGTGTTAAACCCCCAGCAGCAGCCAATCTGGCAGCCACCCTCGCCGCGCAGAACCTGTTCCACCGGGCCGAAGAGCGCCGGAGCCTCCAGCGCGGGCATGTCCGTTACATACAGGCAGCCGGAAGCGGGCATTGCGGCGGCTTTTTCACAGGCGGCAATCAGCGCGGCGGCATCGAAATCCACCACACGCCCAAACGGGCGGAAGGCGGAGTCGAACACGGAATGAAAGGGTAGTCCGGGGTTTTTGCTGCGCAGGTTTTGCAGCATATCCATGCATATCCCTCCTTAAACAGGGGCGTAGCTTATCAGCGCACAGTAATGGTATGGGCGCGCTCGGTCGCTTCGCCCGCGTTCAGGCGGATAAAGCCGGGCTTGTGGTCGATGCGGTAATCCGCGTCCACAAAATCCGGAGCGTTGCACCAGGGCTCAATGCAAATGTAGCCCGCACCGGGCTTTGTCCACAGCATCAGCGTATCGTGGCCGGGGAAATCCACACGCAGCTCGCGGTTATGCAGTTTGCTGCGCAGGGTGACGCCGCGGCTCTTGAGCGTGCGCAGCACCAGCGCATCCACCGCAAAGTAGCGGGTCAGCAGCGGCAGGGTGCGCGTCTGCGCGAGCAGCGTTTCGCGCTCATGCAGGATCAGGTTGCCCACCAGCTTGTTGTTTTCGACGGTTTCCATCTCGTCAAAGGCAATTTCGTATTCTTCCAGCCCTTCGGGGGTGGCATAGGCTTCGTGCGCGCCGATGCTGAAATAGAAGGGGCGCGTATCGGCGTTATGCACGGCGTAGGTCACGGTCAGCGCATTGCCCTGCAGGGTGTAGCGGGCGCGCAGCTCGTAGGCGAAGGGGAAGCCGGGGTCCTGCTCCGTAAGCAGGAACGTTGCCTGCCCGGCGGTGGCGCTTTCCAGCTGCCACTCTTTTTTCTTGGCAAAGCCGTGCTTGGGCATCGGGTAACGCTTGCCGTCCAGCTCGTAGCAATCTTCGCGGAAGCCGCCCGCGACCGGGAACAGGATGGGCGCGCGGTTGGCCCAAAAGGCCGGATCGCCCTGCCAGAGGCGCTCCACGCCCGCCGCATCGCGGATGGATTGCAGTTCCGCTCCCAGCGAGGCGATGGTCACGGAAAGGGTGCCGTTTTGAATGGTCGTTAAACTCATGGGAAATGCTCCTTTCAGCGGTTTCGCGCCGTCTGCCCACGCGCCGCACCGATCACAGACCGGGGCGGCGCGGCAGGTAAACCGAACGCGATTCCTGTCAACGTACAGGATACCCCCGCGACCCCGGCGCGTCAATAGTTGAACAAGCGCAGCCCCGCTTTTCCATACTGTTTGCAGGCAGGCGTTGCAACGCGCGGGGTTTCCGGTATAATGGAGGGGCGGCGCCGCCCTGTGAACCGCGCCCGGAAAGAGTCGTAAACCAATGCGATGCAACCTTTGCCCCCGGCACTGTAACGCCCTGCGCACCGAAACCACAGGCGAGGGGGCCTGCCACTCCGGTACCCTGCCCGCGGTGGTACGTGCCGCCCGCCATGACTGGGAGGAGCCCTGCATCAGCGGCACGCGCGGCAGCGGCACGGTGTTTTTCAGCGGCTGCGCGCTGGGATGCGTGTTCTGCCAGAACGCGGCCATCAGCCACGGAGGCGTGCGGGGCCGTACCCTGACCCCGCAGACGCTTAGCGTTTTATTCCAGCGGGTGGAAGCGCTGGGCGTGCACAACCTGAATCTGGTCAGCCCCTCGCACTTTGCCCCCGCCGTGCTGGAGGCACTGGCCCTGCGCAAGCCGGGCATCCCCGTGGTGTGGAACAGCAGCGGCTATGAAAGCGTGGAGACGGTGCACGCTTCGCGCGGGCTGGTGGATGTGTTCCTGCCCGATCTGAAATACTGGAAACCCGCCACCGGTGCGGCATTGGCCAACGCGGCGGATTATTTTCCCGTGGCGATGCAGGCCATCCGCGCCATGTGCGAGCAAACCGGCGCGCCGGTGTACGATGCACAGGGGATGCTCCTGCGCGGCACGCTGGTGCGGCATCTGGTGCTGCCCCTGCATGTGGACGAGACGCAGGCGATCCTGCAGGCGATTGCGCGGGAGCTGCCGCCCGGCACGCCCGTAAGCCTGATGCGCCAGTACACCCCCATGAACGGCGTTACCGCGCCGGGGCTTACGCGTCGGCTGACCGCGCGGGAGTACGCGCGTGCCTGTGAAACGCTGTTTTCACTGGGGCTGGACGGCTACCTGCAGGAGAAGGAAGCCGCCACCAGCGCCTATACCCCCGCCTTTATGGACGCGGAGAGCATGCGTCTGCTGGAAGGCCTGCCGACCGTTCAACCCTGAAAGGTACAGACATCCGGCGAGATGCAAAAGCCCAGAACCGGAAAGCCGCGCCGTAACTTCGGCGCGGCTTTCCGGTTCCGGGGCGCTCCCTGCGGCGCAGCTATCCTGCCCCCGAGTGCAGCAGCTTTAACTCTGAACCTCGTTTCAGGGTTATTTCCCCACGCAGAAGTTTGAAAATATCTCGTCCAGCAGGCGATCATCCACACTGTCGCCGGTAATGCGCCCCAGCGTCCAGAGCGCTTCCCGCAAATCCAGCGCCACCAAATCCAGCGGCAAGCCCTTATCCAGCGCCGAAAGCGCCTGTTCCAGCCGGTCGGCAGCCTCGCGCGCGGCGGCCATGTGCCGCTCATGCGTCAGCATTCCCTCCCGGGGCAGCCGCGCCTGCGCCGCCAGATAGGCGCGCACCTGCGCCAGCCCCTGCCCCGTCCGGGCGGATACTGTCAGTACGGGCGCATGCGGGGTCAGGGCGGCCACCGCCTCCACGGTCACGCATTGCGGCGCGTCCTCCTTGTTCAGGAGCACCGCGCAGGGGCAATCCATGGGCTGGGCCAGCAGGGCGCAAGCCTCCGCGTCCAGCGGAGCGCTGGCATCGATCAGCAGCAGCGCCACGTCCGCATGAGCCAGCGCCTGCCGGGCGCGCGCCACGCCGATGCGCTCCACAGGTTCTTCACTGTCGCGCAATCCTGCGGTATCCAGCAGCTGCACATTCAGCCCCTCCAGCGCGAGGGAACCCTCCAGCACATCGCGCGTGGTGCCGGGAATATCGGTCACAATGGCGCGGTCTTCCCCCAGCAGGGCGTTAAACAGCGTGCTCTTGCCCGCGTTGGGCAGGCCGCACAGCGCCACACGCAACCCGTCGCGCAGGATGCGTGCGCCGCGCTCATCCACGGCGGCGCGCAGGTCGGCTATTAGCGCGCTTAACCCCTGACGCAGCTCCCCGACCGCCTCGGCCTCGCCAATCTCCTCCGGGTAATCCAGATGGGCCTCCACACCCGCGGCCAGCGCCAGCAGCCGATCCTGCGCCGCGCGCACAAAGCGGCTCGCGCCACCTGCCAGCAGCGCCGCCTCGCTGCGCAGCGCCGCTGCCGAGCGCGCGCCGATCACGCCCATCACGGCCTCGGCCTGCGAAAGGTCGATGCGCCCGTTCAAAAAGGCGCGCCGGGTAAACTCGCCCGGCTCGGCGGGCCTTGCGCCCAGCGCCGTAAACAGCCGCACAGTAGCGGCAGCGGCAGCCGTGCCGCCGTGGGTGTGCACCTCGCACACATCCTCACGGGTGTAGGTATAGGGCGCGCGCATTACCACGCCCATGGCTTCGTCCAAAGGGGCGCCGCTTTCGTCGGTAATGCGGCCGTACAGCAGGCGATGATCCTCATAGGGCGGCTGATGCCCCGCGGCATGGAACGCGCGCGTGAACAGCGCCTCCGCCTGATCGCCGCTCAGGCGCACGATGGCGATTCCGCCGTCGCCCTCGGCGGTCGCCACCCCCACGATGGTATCCCGCATGCAACACCCTCCCCAAAGGTTCGATTCTGTGCTATCATACCATAAAGGGAGCTTCGCACGCAAAGGAGGGTTGCCTGTGGGGGAAATCACGGTTTGGACGGCGCGCGCACACCGGCTGCTTGGCCCTGTGACCGCAGAGATCGGCCGCCTGCACGCGCTGGGCACGCCCTGCATCCTGCTGGTGCCGGAGCAGCTGACCCTGCAGGCGGAGCGGGAACTGCTGGATCGGCTGCACCTGCCGGGCTTTTTTACCATTGAGGCGCTTTCGCCCTCGCGGCTTTCGCAACGCGTGCTCGCGGCCGCCGGGGCGGATGGGCGCGAGCCGCTGACCTCCGCCGGGCGGCAGATGGCCGTACATTACGCGCTGGAACGGTGCGAAAAGAAACTGGAATTTTATCAGGCCGCGGCCCGGCGGCGCGGTTTTGCGCCCAAGGTGGCCGCGCTGCTGACCGACTGCAAGCGCGGCGGGCTGACCCCCGAGCGGCTGGCCGTGTTTGCCGAGACCCTGCCCGAGGGCATGCGCCGCGCCAAGCTGCGCGATGTGGTTACCCTGTACACGGCGTACCGGGAGGTGCTGGGCGAGCGCTTTGGCGACAGTGACGATCAGCTGCGCTATGTGGCCCGGCGCTTGCCGGAAAGTGGCGTTGTGCAGGGGCAGGCGGTTTTCGCATACGGGTTTGACGCGCTGCCCGCCCAGCTGATTGAGTTGTTGTGCGCAGTGGGCGCGTGCTGCGAGTGCCTGACCGTGGCCCTGACCTGCGATGCGCAGGCCGCGCCGGACGGCGATCTGTACGACCCTGTGCGCCAGAGCATCCGCCGATTTGCCGATGCGCTGGCTGCGCAGGGGCTGCCGCTTGCGGTGCGGGCGCTGCCAGCAGAGGCGCTGGGGCACGCCCCGGCCCTCGACCATCTGGACGCGGCGCTTTTCGCCTACCCGGAGCAGCGGTTCGCAGGCACGCAGGCATCGGTTTTCCTCAGCCAGCACCTGAGCCCGCATGAGGAGGCGACCTATGCCGCGCGGCAAATCCTGCGCCTTTGCGCCGAGGGGATGGACCCGGAGCGCATCGCGGTGCTGTATCCGGATCGCAACGGCTACGCCTTTGCCGTGAACGCCGCATTGGGCGACAGCGGCCTGCCCTATTATACCGACGAAAAGCTGCCCGCCATGAGCCACGCGCTGGCGCGCTTCCTGCTGGCCGCGCTGGACGCGATAGCCGCGGATTACGAGCGCGAGGCGGTGCTGGCCGTGCTCAAATCCGGCTATGCCCCGCTGGATTTTAACGAGGCCTGCACGCTGGAAAACTATGCCCGCGCCTACGGCATCAACCGCAAAAAGTGGCTTTCCCCTTTCCGGCTGGGCGGCGACGAGCTGGCGGCACGCTGCGAGGCGCTGCGCCTGCGGCTGATAGAGCCTTTGCAGAAGGCCCGCGCGGCTATCGTCGCGGCGCGGGATACACGGGCTTCGCTCGCCGCGGTGATGGGCCTGTTGCAGGAGGTGCACGCCTACGACACCCTGCGCGCCGAGGAGGATGCCCTGCTGGACGCGGGGCTGACGGTGCGTGCGGGGCAGAACAGCCAGATGTGGCAGGCAGTGCTCTCGCTGCTGGATCAGCTCTACGCGCTGTCGGACGGGGCACGCATCCCGCTTAACCAGATTCGGGAGCGCTTTGCCTGTGGCCTGACCGCGCTGGAACTGGGCACCCTTCCCCCGGCCAGTCATATGGTGCACGCAGGCACGCTGGGGCACGCGCTGCCCGGCGCGCTGGACGCGGTATTTCTGCTGGGCTTGAACGACGGCGTACTCAGCCGCGCCGCCGACAGCCTGCTGACCGACGACGAGCGCCGCGATGCGGAGCGTTCCACCGGCACCTATCTGGGCATGACGGACGAAAGCCGCGCCCAGTTTGCCCGGCTGGATTTGAAGCGCGCCATGACGCAGCCGGAGCGGTACCTGTTCCTCAGCTATGCTAAAACCGACCCGATGGGCGCGGCGCTGCGTCCGCTGGATTTGCTCAACCCCCTGCAAACGCGTCTGTTCGACGGTCTGCCGGAAGCGCCCGTGCCCGAGGCAGCCCTGCCCCTGAGCGCGGTGCAGGCGCTGGCGATGCTCAGCGGCGTGCTGCGCGCCTATGCCGACGGCGATGTGGCAGCTCTGCCGCCCATCTGGCAGGAGCGGCTCGCAAAGCTTTTAAGCAGCCAACAGACCGCCTATGCCACGGCACGCCTGCTGCGCGCGGCCGATTACCGCGTGCAGAGCGTGCCGCTGGAGCCTGCCGCGGCGCGCGCGCTGTTTCCGGATCGCACGCTTTCCGTGAGCCGGTTGGAGGAGTTTGCGGCCTGCCCGTACAAGCATTTTGTCGCCTACGGGCTGCGCCCCCTGATCCGCAGGGAGTGGGGCGTGGAGCCGGTGGATTTGGGCGTGTTTTTCCACCGCAGTCTGCAAAACTTTGCGACGCTGGCAAACCGGCAGCCGGATTACCCGCGCGTGGACGACGCGCAGGCCGAGGCGATGGCCGACGAGGCCGTGCAGCCGCTGGTGGAGGCGCTGCTGCGCGGCCCCATGGGCGACAATGCGCGTGGGCTGGCGGGCTTCGAACGGGCAAAGCGCATCGTGCGCCGTGCCTGCCTGACCGTGACCCGGCATCTGGCTGCGGGTGATTTTACGCTGGATCGCGCCGAGGCGCTGTTTGGTTATGCCCGCCCCGACAGCCTCCCGGCCGTCCCGCTGCGCCTGGCCGACGGCACCCGTGTAGATTTGCAGGGCAAGATCGACCGCATCGACCGCTGCGACGCGGCAGGCACAACCTACCTGCGTGTGGTGGATTACAAAAGCGGCCTGGCTACGCTGGAACCCGCCAAAACCTGGTGGGGCCTGCAACTGCAGCTGACCGTCTACCTGGACGCGGCGGTGGCGGGTACGCCGGGCGCCGTGCCTGCGGGAGCCTTCTACTTTCATGTGGCCGACCCGCTCGCGCCGATGGAGCAGGACGATCCCGCCGCCGCGGAGGAAGCCATCGCGCGGAGGCTGCGCCTCAAGGGCGTGCTGCTGGCCGACGAGGTGGCTCTGCAGGCGATGGATGCAAGCGATACCGGCGTGGCCATAGGCACGACGTTCAAGCGGGAAGGCGGCCTGCGCAAGGATGCGCGCACGCTGGACCTGCCCCAGATGCAGGCGTTGCTGCGCCACGCGCGGGAACAGGCGTCCGCCTTGGCCGAAGCGCTGTACGGCGGCGACACGGCGGTGCTGCCCGTGCAAAGCGGGAACGTAGCCAGCTGCGCCCACTGCGATTATCCTCTGGTGTGCGGGTTTGACCCCGACGCGCGCGGCGCGGCCCTGCGGGAGCTGCCGCCCCTGACGCTGGAGGAGCTGCGCGAGCGCCTCGAAGGGCCGGACGGTGCCGCAGAACCGCTGTCGGCCACCGGCGCGCCCGAAGCCCCGCCCGAAGGCGGGGAGGACGGCGCTGCCCCGGCAGAGGGCGAAACCGACGGCGACGGGGCGTGAGGCCCCGGCCTCCGGGTCGCGCAGTATCCCTTGCGCTTAACCTGATCTTCATGTATAATGAGCACGTAAGGCGGCCCCGCCTGCGGGGCGCGCGGTCGCAGTGGATTGAAAAGTGAAGGAGGCGTTCCCATTGATTCAGGTGATCGCCGGCAAAAAAGGCTCGGGTAAAACCAAACGGATCATTGATATGGCTAACCAGGCGGCGCAGGAGAGCAAGCACGATATCGTCTTTATCGACGACGACAATCGTTACATGTTCGACCTGCGCCATGAAGTCCGCTTCATCAACGCGGGGGAGTACAACCTGCTGAACGACCAGATGTTTATGGGTTTCCTGGCGGGCGCCGTCGCCCAGAATTTCGACGTGGGTCTGATCCTGATCGACGCGTTTCTCAAACTGGTAAAATGCGAACTGTCCACCACGGCGTGGCTGTTTGAACGGCTCGAAGGTCTCAGCGAAAAGCACAGCGTGGATTTCATCCTTTCCATCAGCGAGGATCCCGAGGCACTGCCGGATTTCGTGAAGAAGTACGCCATCTGAACTCGGTGCTTATAGCCAAGCGGAAGCCGACGGGCTTCCGTTTGTTGCAGGCGAGCGCGCGACACCCCGCGCGCCTGTGCGCCGCATCGGCGGCGTATGCGGCACGCGGGGGTTTGCGCCGCAATTTTCGCGGGCCGCCACCCGCCCGCCGGGACAAACCTACCACGGGCGCACCGTGTGCAGTGAAGGAGTGAGAACATGTCCTTTTTTTCGACGCGCGGAGGCGCGTGCGTAACGGCCTCGCAGGCAGTGCTCTGGGGTCTGGCCCGGGACGGGGGGCTGTATGTGCCCTCCATGTACCCGCTGCTTTCGCCGGAAAAGATCGCCAGTTTCTGCCCGATGAGCTACCAGCAGATTGCCGAGCGCGTGCTGCGCTGCTTTCTGGAGGATTACTCCATCCCCGAGATCGAGACGGCAGTAAACGCGGCCTATGCGGCGCCCGCCTTTGACGATCCGGCCATTGCGCCGGTACACTCGCTGGATGCGCGCACGCATGTGCTGGAACTGTTTCACGGGCCGACGCTCGCGTTTAAGGATATCGCGCTTAAACTGTTGCCCTATCTGATTAAGCTGGCCGCGCAGAAGAACGAGGAGCAGCGGGAAATCAGCATTCTGGTAGCCACCAGCGGCGATACCGGCAAGGCTGCGCTGGAAGGCTTCCGCGATGTGCCCGGCACCAGTTGCTCGGTGTTTTACCCGGTGGACGGTGTCAGCGACATGCAAAAGCTGCAGATGACCACCACACAGGGCGATAACACCTACGTGATCGGCGTACACGGCAATTTTGACGACGCGCAGACCGGCGTCAAGCGACTGTTTTCCGACCCCGCTTTCCATGAAAAAATGGCGGCGATGGACAAACTGCCCAGCTCCGCCAACTCCATCAACTTCGGCCGGCTGGTGCCGCAGGTGGTGTACTACTTTACCGCCTATATCACGCTGGTTAACCGCGGGGCGCTGCGCATGGGGCAATCGCTCAATTTTGTTGTGCCCACCGGCAATTTTGGCGATATTTTGGCGGGCTATTACGCCAAGCGCATGGGCCTGCCCATCGGGCGGCTGGTGTGCGCCAGCAACCGCAACAACGTGCTCAGCGATTTCTTTACCGACGGGGTATACTACACGCACCGCACGTTCTTCCAGACGATGTCGCCCAGCATGGATATCCTGATCTCCTCCAACCTGGAGCGGCTGCTGTATGAAAGCGCCGACCGCGACGGGCGCATCGTCAAGTCGTGGATGGACCTGCTGGCCGACTGCGGCAGCTTCTCCATCGGCGCGCAGCGGCTGGCGGAGCTGCAAAAGACGTTCTCCGCCGGGTTTGCCGACGATGTGATGACCGGCGAGGAGATTCGCCGCGTGTTTGAACACACCGGCTACCTGATGGACCCGCATACCGCGGTTGGCAGCCATGTGCTCAACGATTACCGCGAACAGACGGGGGATCAGTCCCCCGCGGTGCTGATTGCCACAGCCAGCCCGTACAAATTCGCCTCGGACGTGCTGAGTTCCCTTCAGGGCGCGCAGGCGGTAGAGGGGCTGGATGCCTTTGCCTGTGCCGAGCGCCTCAGCGAGGTGAGCGGCGTGCCCGTGCCGCGGCAGATTGCGGAGCTGAAAACCCTGCCGGTGCGCCACACCGCCGTGTGCGAGCGCGACGGCATGGAAGCGGCGCTGTTCGAAGCGCTTAAGAAGTAGGAATCACAACATTTTCTTTGGCCTACACCGCCCCGATACAGGAAAGCGCACATCTTCCGGCGAAAAAGTACCGCATGGAAGCAGGTGCGTTTTTCTATCGTTCCAACAGATCGGGCGTTGCGTAATGCCCGCCAAAGGAGGATGTCGGATGAAGCGGTACAGCCCCAACCAACATGTGCCCATGAAATTCCACAACCTGTACGTATGGTTGCTGAACCCGCTGGGGATTCTGGTTCTGGGCGGGCTGGCCGTCATCGCGCTGTGCGCATTGCTGGGCGTGCCTGCGCTGCCCGCGCTGCAGGATCGGCTGGACGGCGACGGCAGCGAGGCGGCGCGGCTGATGCTGTGGTTCCTGTTCGGCTTCTTCACGCTGGCGTTCCTGTTTGCGCTGATCAGCGAAGTGCTGCTGGCCAAACGCCGTACGGTGGGTGTGCTGATCCTGATCCTGGGGTATGTGCTGAACGTCGTTTCTGCGGCAATGAGCGCGTATAATGATCGGTCGCCGGAAAACCTGATCGGCTTTGGCATCACGTTGCTGGTCGGCCTGCTGGTGTGTATCTACTACTGGAAACGCAGGCGGCTTTTCCACTGACCGCATCCCTGATCCGGCGCTTTCTTTGCGGAAAGCGGCGGATTTTTTCAAAACGGATTGAATTCCCCGTTTCACCCGGAGGCGCGCAGGGGTACTTAATACCCGAAACGCAAGGCAGGTTAAAAACTTGCGATGCAATAAAGGAGGAATTTCATTATGAAGTGGGTTTGCTCGGTTTGCGGTTATGTGTACGAAGGCGCGGAAGCCCCGGAAAAATGCCCCGTATGCGGCGCACCCAAGGAAAAGTTCACGCTCATGGCGGGCGAGCGCGTGTTTGCGGATGCCCACCGCGTAGGCGTTGCCAAGGGTCTGGATGAGCGCGTAATCGAGGGCCTGCGGATGAATTTCACCGGCGAGTGCAGCGAAGTGGGCATGTATCTGGCCATGAGCCGTCAGGCCGACCGCGAGGGCTATCCCGAGGTGGCCGAAGCCTTCAAGCGTTATGCCTTTGAAGAGGCCGACCACGCCTCCCGCTTTGCCGAGATGCTGGGCGAGGTGCTGACCGACAGCACCAAGAAGAACCTCGAAATGCGCGTAGAAGCCGAGTGGGGCGCCACCCAGGGCAAGAAAGACCTCGCTACCCTGGCCAAGGAGCTGGGTTACGACGCGGTGCACGATACCGTGCATGAAATGTGCAAGGACGAAGCCCGCCACGGCAAGGGCTACGAAGGGCTGCTCAAGCGGTACTTCGGCAAGTGATATAACGGTTTTCCCATATGGGACAAGAGTTCGGGGGATGCTTTGGCATCCTCCGCCTTTTTGCATTTCCCGAAAATATCACAAATGATGCACAAATGCTTGCCAAAGCATTTATAAGCCAATAGCTTCTAGCGGCTGATAATTATCACAAAGTAGGTTGCCCTCTGTGGCAAAGATACCCTGTAACTGTCCCTTGTCAACGGCCATATGCTTCGCTTGAACGTGTGGGTAGATGTTCAGCGTCGTTTGAATGTTAGAATGCCCCCGCAATAGTTTTAGGTAGTACCACCTAGTGAAAGAACAACATTAAGTCCAGACAGATGGTAAATAATCGTATGTCAACAACAATATGCCCCATGTTGATTTTCATTGACTAGTATGGTATATTTTGTAAAAGGATGTGAGGTCATGTACATTTTTTGGGATAACTCAAATATCCATTATGCTGGGTTGAACCAAGTTCTTCCGCTTATGGAAGCTTCCGTCCCAAGGGAATTCTATCGAACATATTTTGCCGGTTTGCTCGAGCTAGTTACGCGCAATCGATTCATTGATGATATTTTTCTTGCGGGAAGCATTCCGCCAAAAAATGATATGTTGTGGGGTTCTCTGCGCCGTTTGGGTATTAAACCAAAACTATTACCACGCAGCATCACTGACGGCGAAGCTGATACAACAGACCATGTTTTGCAGCTTGCTCTCCTCCGTTTGGCGATGGATAAACCCGAACCAGATATAGTGGCTTTACTCACTGGTGATGGAGCCGGTATTAATTCGGGCGAGGGGTTTCTCGCCGATGCAAAGCGGTTAGCAACGCGCGGCTGGAAGTTTGAGGTGTATTCATGGAATGTAGCATGCCACCGTATGTTGAGGGATTTTGCGACAACCAATGGGCAATACTTCAAACTTGAAGATTACTATAATAATATAACATTTATTGAAGGTGGCCGCCGACCTACCCCTTTTTCTTGAGTTCAAGTAAGGAAGTCATGGCACCCCTAAGAAGGGTGGCATGACAAAGTCTTATATGGGCTTAAAACTGCCAGTGTCAAAAGATACTGGCTTACGCTGAGCTTTAGCAAGTTGAACCTATAAATAGTTTCAACTTGCTAAAGCTCAGCGTAAGGGCCGGAATGCATCCGCATTCCGGCCCTGTGTATTCATGCGCAGTTCCGCGGCACCGTTGTGCCCGGTTTACTCGTTCGGCTCCCCCGCCGTGTCCACGGCGGTTGTGGAAGTCGCATCCTCCGGATTGGTCGCGTCCGCAGTTTCGGGTGGGGGCGCCTCCTCGGCCGGGGGAAGTTCGTCGGTTGCTTCCTGCGTCGCATCCGTTTGGGCAGTTTTAGTTTCAGCGGCCTGCTCCTGCCCCGCGGCCAATCGCAGGTCGTCGCTGGTCAGCAGCATCAGGGTCTCCCGCGTAACCTCGGTAAGCGATGCCAGCCGATCCGCTTGCGCGCTTACCGTGCGTTCAAACAGGTTGCGCACCCCACGCGCGTTGCCGAAGCCCTTCGTATCAAGGCTGAACAGCGCCAGAAGGCCCTTGAGCAGATCGCGCGCATCCTGCGCCAGCGCATAGCCGCTTTTCTCGCACCGCATGTCAAAGATGGCAAGCATCTCCTCCACCGTATAGTCCGGAAAATGCATGAAGCGGTTAAACCGGCTTTCCAGCCCGGGGTTGGAATGCACAAAGGTTTCCATCAGCTCCGTGTAACCGGCCACAATCACCACCAGATCGTCGCGGTGGTCCTCCATGGCCTTGAGCAGGGTATCCACGGCCTCCTGCCCATAGTCGTTTTCGCCATGGTCGGTCAGGGCATAGGCTTCATCCACAAACAGCACGCCGCCCAAGGCCTTCTGGATGGCTTCGCCGGTTTTCAGGGCCGTCTGCCCCACATAACCGGCCACCAGCCCGCCGCGATCCACCTCCACCAGCTGCCCTTTGGACAGGATGCCCAAACTGTGGTAAACACGGCTCATCAGGCGGGCAATCATCGTCTTGCCGGTGCCGGGGTTGCCCGAAAACACCATGTGCAGCGACAAATCCTCCACCGGCAGATCGTTCTGCCGGCGCAGCTTCTGCACCATAACCAGATTGATGAGGCTTTGCACCTCTTTTTTAATTTGCGTCAGCCCGATGTACCCATTCAGCTCCTGTTTCAGGTTCTCGATGGGTTCGGGCGGATTCTCCTCCTCCGCTTTCTGCGCGGCCTGCGGCTCGGCTGCCTGCGCGGGGGCATCCGCCTTGGGCGCTTCGCCGGGGATGGGCGTGCCCGGCTCAGCCGTGCCCTTGACGGCGGGCACGCCGCCGGACTGGAGCGTCGGCATCCCCCACAGATCGTCGGCGATGCGCCGGAGGTTGGTTTGCGTCATCTGGTTGATCACGTCCATTTGCAGACGGATGATTTCTTCCTTACGATCCATGGCGGCGCTCCTTCAACCCTCGATTAAATCTGGATTCGAGGTGGCTGTATTATAGCACGGCCGAACCCGGACGTGCAATTTGCGGTTTAAAATCCTCCCGCGTGAGGATGAACACTGCGTTGTGTGCATCGTAGGCAAAGCCCGCGGCCAGCAGTGTGCGGCATGAGGCGGTGTTTTCCGCCTCCGGCTGCACAATTACGCGCTGCGCATCGGGCTGGGCAAACACCTCGCCCACCAGCAGCCGCACGGCCCGCGTGCCGAGGCCCCGGCGCAGATAGCGCGGATCGCCAATCAGGTAATCGATGCTGTACGTACCCGCAAGCGGGAGGTCGCCCTGCCAGTGTTCCCCACCCGCCGCAAAGGGGTAGTGCTGGCCAAAACCCACCGCCTGCCCATCCACCATCAGGATGCGGTGGCGGATGAAGGCGTAACGCCCGCGGCGGCCGCGCACCTCGGTAAGCCAATCCTCCGCGGGGGTAAACCACGGCGCTACATGTGGCTGCGCAAGCCACGCTGCCAGCGTCGGCAGATCGGCATCCGCAACAGGTCTGAGTTGCACATCCAAGGTTTTACCCCCTTACTCGCATGTCCGGCTTTCCCCCATCATACCGGATTCCGCCCTGCGGCGCAACGGGCGGCGTCAAGTCCCTGATACTTTTTTGTCAAAATCCCGCGCTGCCCTTTCTGCACGCCTGAAAATATGGTATACTATTCCGGTGTGCCCACATCACAGATTTTAACGCCGAACAGGAGGATACGATCCATGCAGTACTCCAGAGAAGTGGAAGAAATGGTATGCGTGAAAAAGGGGCCCGATCACGGCCCCGCGCCGATTCCCGAAGAGGGCAAATGGGTGCAGAGCCGCGAAATCAAAGATATCAGCGGCTTTACGCACGGGGTTGGCTGGTGCGCGCCGCAGCAGGGCGCCTGCAAGCTGAGCCTGAACGTCAAGGAAGGCGTCATTCAGGAAGCGCTGGTGGAAACGCTGGGCTGCTCCGGCATGACGCACTCCGCCGCGATGGCCGCCGAGATTTTACCCGGCAAGACCGTGCTGGAAGCCCTGAACACCGACCTGGTGTGCGACGCCATCAACACCGCGATGCGCGAGCTGTTTTTGCAGATTGCCTACGGCCGCACGCAGAGTGCCTTTTCCGAGGGCGGCCTGGCCATCGGCGCCGGGCTTGAAGACCTCGGCAAGGGCCTGCGCAGCCAGATTGGCACCATGTACGGCACCGTGAAAAAAGGCGTGCGCTATCTGGAAATGGCCGAAGGCTACGTAATCAAGATCGGTCTTGACAAGGACCGCGAAGTAATCGGCTACCAGTTCGTGAACCTGGGCAAGATGATGGATGCCATCAAGAAGGGCGTGGACCCCAAGGAAGCGTACGAAAAGAACATCGGCACCTACGGCCGTTTTGCCGAAGCCGCCGAGTACATTGACCCGCGCCATCAGTAATCCGATATTTGACAAGAGGTGAGAAACAATGGCTATGTTTGAAGGATACGACAGAAGAATCGCCAAAATCGAAAAGGTACTCGCGGAGTACGGTTTCTCCGATCTGGATTCGATGGCGCAGTATGTGAAGGACAAGGGCATCGACGTGCGCGGCATCGTGCAGGGCGTGCAGCCCATCGCATTTGAAAACGCCGTGTGGGCCTACACCCTGGGCGCGGCCATCGCCCTGAAAAAGGGCATCAAAACCGCCGCCGAAGCTGCCGAGGCCATCGGCGTGGGCCTGCAGGGCTTCTGCATTCCCGGCTCGGTGGCGGATCAGCGTGCCGTCGGTCTGGGCCACGGCAACCTGGGCGCGATGCTGCTGCGGGACGAAACCAAGTGCTTCTGCTTCCTGGCCGGGCACGAGAGCTTTGCCGCCGCCGAAGGCGCCATCGGCATTGCCCGCACCGCCAACAAGGTACGCAAAGAGCCGCTACGCGTGATCCTCAACGGTCTGGGCAAGGACGCGGCGTTCATCATCAGCCGCATCAACGGGTTCACCTATGTGAAAACCCAGATGGACTACTACACCGGCAAAGTGGCCATCGAGAAGGAAACCGCCTACAGCAACGGCGAAAAAGCCAAGGTGCGCTGCTACGGCTGCGACGATGTAACCGAGGGCGTGGCCGTGATGCAGCTGGAGAAGGTGGACGTGTCCATCACCGGCAACAGCACCAACCCCACGCGCTTCCAGCATCCGGTGGCCGGCACCTACAAGAAGTGGTGCATCGAAAACGGCAAGCACTACTTCTCCGTGGCTAGCGGCGGCGGCACCGGCCGCACCCTGCATCCGGACAACATGGCCGCCGGCCCCGCCAGCTATGGCATGACCGACACCATGGGCCGCATGCACAGCGATGCGCAGTTCGCGGGCAGCAGCTCCGTTCCGGCGCACGTGGAAATGATGGGCCTGATCGGCATGGGCAACAACCCCATGGTGGGCGCGACCGTCGCGCTGGCCGTGGCGATTGAGGAAGCCAGCAAGTAAATAACCCAGGTTTATCGAGGACTCCCGATTTACCGGGAGTCCTTTTTCGATGCCTCCGCCGGCAACTCTACGGAGCGTTGATTGCGCATCCCGCCCGGTTCGGGTATGATACGGGTGGACAGGGGCTGAGGCGTTTGGTTGCAGCCAGACCGGAGCGCTCCGCGATGCGCGGCGTAACCGTAAGCGGCTGGCGCGGATGCGGCGGCGCTCGGCCGGTCTCCTCTGCAAACGGCCATGCTCCCAACGGGGGCAAAGCACGGGCCGATATCACGCAACCCGCATCCAGCCCTTGCCTCCATACAGAAAGGGATGTTCTCCATGGAATCCGCTCAGCGAAGGAACCTGAAAAACGCTTACAAGGAACAGGCTGCTGTCGGCGGCGTGTTTTGCGTCGAATGCAGCGGCAATCGCCGCCGATGGCTCAAGGCCAGCCCCAACATCGCGGGGATGCGCCATAAATACGAGTTTGCCATGGCCATCGGCAGCTGTCCGGAACCCGGCATGCGGCCGGAATGGCTCCAGTACGGTGCCGCGTCCTTCACTTTTACGGTGCTGGAAACGCTTACGAAAAAGGACACCCAGACCGACGCAGAGTTTGGGGAGGACCTCGGCGTACTGTTGGAGCTGTGGGCGGAAAAAACGCAAGCAGACGCGACGGTGTAAGGAGTCAGAACGATGGAACAACCAATCAGAATCGATCCATTCTTCGATGCGGACGGGAAAATCACCAAGCTGCCGAAGAAGCGCGCGGTGCGGCTTGCGGTGCTGGCCCGTGTGGCAGCCCTGTTCGAGCCGGGCTGCATCTACAACGAAACGGAGGTCAACGGCGTCTGCGCAAGCTGCCAGACCTTCGACGATATCTTTCTGCTCCGGCGGGAGCTGGTGGATCACGGATTCCTGATCCGCAAGCCTGATGGCTCTGCCTATTGGCGCAACCCGGATGCCCCGGTAGAGGCGGTCGCACCCTGCGAGCCGTAATGTGGAAAGCGTAGCGGTATTCCGTACATCCAGATCGCAGACTACGGTTCGTCCGACAGCCATTCAGGGTGACCATCCGCAAAGCCAGTCCCATCGCGGGTTTTCTTTCGGGGTTTGCGCATGCGATGGGGAGTGGCTGTCCGGTAAGGACAACCCATCCATTTCCGATACAACCATTGGTTTTCTATGGGTTGCGGTTTCGTCCATCAGGATTTGGAGAATCAACGCATTGCGGTTCCGCCCGCAGGCTGGATAAACCCCGGAACAAACCGTTTTGCCCAGCGTTTGCAGGTTTGGGTTTTATCAGATTTATCCTTAGAACGGCCCCTTCCGCCAAACGCTTTGGCGGAAGGGGCCGTTCCGTTGACCTGGGGGAGGTTTGCGACATATTTTAGCCCTTCAGGGCGCCGGTGGTAAAGCTCTTCTGGATTTCGCCACTCATCAGCAGGTATATGAGCAGCGTGGGCACCGTGGCCACCACCAGCCCCGCGCCCAGCGCGCCCCAGTTGGTGGCGTACATGCCCACCATCCCCATGATGCCGACGGTCAGGGTTTTCCACTGCGGCTTGCTGATGAAGGAGATGGCGAACATCAGCTCGTTCCAGCAGCTCAGGTAGGTGAAAATTGCCACCGTGGCAATGGCCGGACGGATCAGCGGCACCATGATGCGCAGGAAGATGCCGTAAATATTCATGCCGTCCAAACAGGCGGCTTCTTCCAATTCCCGGGGCAGGGTTTTAAAGAACCCGACAAAAATGTAGATCGCCATCGGAATGGCAAAGGCCGTGTACGGCAGGATCAGCGCGAAGGGCGTATCGTACAGCTGCGTACGCTTGAGGAAGATAAACAGCGGCACCAGCGTCGCGTGCAGCGGGATCATCATCCCCATGAGGAAAAACAGGAGCGTGCCATTGCTCCACTTCCACTTCATGCGCGCGATGGCATACGCCGCCATGGTGGATACCACCGTGGAAATCAGGATGGTCGCGGTGGTTACCAGCATGCTGTTGAGCAGGAAGGTGCCCACATGCCCGTTTTGCAGCACGTTGGTGAAGTTTTCCCACCGGTAGGGCGAAGGCAGCCCCAGGGTATTGGCCCCAAAAATCTGCATGTTATCCTTCAGCGAAAAGGTAAACAGCCAGTAAAGCGGAAACAGCTGCACCGCCGCAACGGCAAACAGAAACACATACAACAGCGTTTTACGGGCGTTCCTCGACATGCGTTCCATCGGCGCCCTCCTTAAAACTCAAGGTCTTCCACCTTGAACAGCCGCTGCACACAAACCGTGAACACCAGACATTCCAGGAGGATGAAGATCGCCATGGAGCTGCCCAGCCCGTAGCGGTAGTTCAGGAAAATATTGCTGAACATGAGCGTAGTGGGCACTTCCGTGGCGTGGATCGGCCCGCCTTTGGTCAGCACATAGATCAGGTCGAAGGTTTTAAGCGAGCCGATCAGCGCAAAAGTGATGCAGACCTTGATCATTGGCAGGATCAGCGGAATGGTGATGTGCCGCGACAGTTGCCCCCGGGAGCAGCCATCAATCTCCGCGGCCTCGTACAGGCTGGTTGGCACCGCCTTGATGGAGGAATACAATAGCAGCATGTGGTAGCCGATGTATTGCCAGATCAGCACAAAAAACACCGCACCCAGCGAAATCGTAGGGTCTGCCAGCCAGTTGCGCTTCCAGGCTTCCAGACCGAAGTTGGTCAGCAGGACATTCAGCATCCCGTTATTGGGGTGGTATATTTTCATCCACAGCTGGCCGATCACCGTCGTGGAAATGATCACGGGGATAAAGTACACATTGCGAAACAGCCCCTCCAGCCGGATGCCGCGCGAAATCAGAAGCGCCAACCCAAGTGCAAGCGGTACCTGCACGAATATCGACAGCGCCGCAAGGATGGCGGAGTTGACAATGCCCTTCACAAAATAGGTCGAAGGGTTGGTAAACATCTCCACATAGTTCTGAAAGCCGATAAACTTGCCCTGCCCCGCACCGTTCCATTCCAAAAGCGAATAATACCCCGAAAACACAATCGGCAGAATCACCACCGCGCTGAACACCAAGAGCGCGGGCAGCACAAACGCCAATATCGCCCACTTATCCCGAAGCACCCTGTCCACAGCAACCACCCCTACGCAGTCTTTCCCGGCCCGGCGGCCATTTGCGCACGATCCCCTACGAAACCGGGTTCCGTAGGGGATCGTGCTATTCGGTCAGGTTGTGCGGCCGCGCGCGCTTACATGGCGCGACCGGCAGGCGACTACTGCAGCTTGGCCATTTCCGTCGCGAAGTCTTCCGGCGTCAGCTGCCCGGCAAAGATTTCCTGCACAAGGCTCTTATGGCGCTCGGCAGCCTCGCCGGAGAGGAAGGTATCCCAGGCCAGCACGGAGCCGGTGGATTTGGCCGCGAAGTCGATGATGTTCTGCACAAGCGGGCTTACTTCGATCCCGGTCATGTCGATCTTCCAGGTCGCAATCCCGGCGCCCAGCTTGAAGCTCTCACGGGACATGTTCTCGGTAATATACTTGACAAAGTCCACAGCCAGATCTTTTTCCTTGGCGTTGTTGCTGACCATCAGGCAGTCGATGGCGCCGCCGAGGATCTGCGTGGCTTCGCCCTTGCCGTCGGCGATGGAAGGCCAGTTGATGCCGACCACTTTATCCACCACCTGGCTGAGGGTAGGATCCTGAATTTCGCCGGCAAGCCAGCTGCCCTGGTAGATCATCGGCACCTGGCCGGCCAGGAAGGGCATCTTGGCTTCGTCATAGCTCAGGGCCAGCGCGCCGGGGTCGAAACCGCCGGCCTTGACCAGATCGTCCAGATATTTAGCGGACTGGACAAACTCCGGCGCGTTGAACGTCGCGGCTCCGGACAGGGCTTCGTTGCACATCTGCGCGCCCGCCGTGCGAACCGCGTACACATTCTGGAAGAACATCGCGGGCCAGCCGTCCTTGGCGCCAACGGTGATGGGCACGATCCCCTTGGCCTTGAAGGCGGCTACGGCGGCCAGCAGCTCGTCGTTGGTGGTCGGGATGGTGATGCCGTTGGCATCGAACATTTCCTTGTTGCAATACAGCGTGCCGACCCACTGGATGAAGGTCAGACCGTAGGTCTTGCCGTCGTAGGTCACATTGTCCAGCGCGCCGCCCAGCAGACGGTCCTTGGTGCCGTCGGTCAGGTAATCGTCCAGCGCAAGCACCTGCCCGGCCTCCACAAAGGGCTTGGCGAAGCCGCCGCCCCAGGCGAAGAACACGTCGGGCACCTCATTGGCTGCCATAGCGGTCTTGATCTTGGTCTTGTAGGCCTCGTTTTCGGTGGCGTCGATCACCACATCCACATCGGGGTGCAGCGCCTGCCACTGTTTGAGCACGATATTAAAGGACTTCGCGTTGGCATCCGATTCGGTGGTCCACAGGTTCCAAACGTTCAGGGTTTTCTTTTCCTGCGCGACGGCGCCGCCGAGCGCCAGGGAAAGGCCCATGGTCAGCACCAGCGTGAAGGCCAGAATCCGGGAGAATTTTTTCATGGTTGTGCCTCCTCCATTCCGATTTTGTTCGGTAAAACCATGATACCGGATTTTCCAGAAAATCACATGGAGAAATTCGACCTGCAACCTTTAATTATTTGACTGAATTTTGACCTTTTCAGCCATTCTCGTTCCCGGCGCGATACTGCTTGACCGTCATACCCATGTATTTCTTAAACAGGGTGGAGAAATAGTTAGGGTCGTCGATGCCCACACGCGCGCCGACCTCGTAAGCCTTTGCGCCCGGCTCGTCCAGGTAACGGCGCGCCAGTTCGATCCGCTGGCGGTTCACATAATCCCGGAACGCCAGCCCCGTGTTCTGCTTAAAAATGCGGCTCAGGTAGCTGGCATTGAAAAAGAACAGGCGCGCCGTTTCGTGCAGCGAGAGCGTCGGCTCCGCCAGATGGTCGCGCATATAGTCCAATATCTCCTGTATCTGTCGGGATACCGCGCTGGTGCGGATGCTGTCCAGCGTGGTGGTCGCCTCGCCGGCCAGCGCTAGCAGCAGCTCCCGCACATCGGCGGGCGCGGGCAACTCAAACACCTGCCCGATGCGCTCGCGCACATCCACGCCGGGCGTGGCGCGCAGTGTCGAAAGCCCCGCGATTACCCACGCCGCCCGCAGCCGCGCACTTTCCACATTTTCGGCCGGGTCGCCAAACAGGCGTTCCAGCCATGCGCGCGCCTCGGCA
Source organism: Candidatus Limiplasma sp. (assembly GCA_963666755.2). Taxonomy (GTDB): domain Bacteria; phylum Bacillota; class Clostridia; order Christensenellales; family Aristaeellaceae; genus CAXXOK01. The sequence continues at coordinate 465,542 of CAXXGW010000009.1, read as the reverse complement.
TTGCGCCCCGCCTGCAGGTCGAAGCCCGTCTGTTCCAGCCCCATCACGACCGCCTGCAACGGCTCGGCCCACAGCGGCGGCTCCTCCACGATACCTAAGTCCTGATAATACACAGCCTGCCGCCCGCCCTGCGCGCTCTGGCACCGCACCGCACGCAACGCCTGCGCATAGGAGCGGCTCGCCTCCGCCAGATTGTCGACCGCGCCGCCCACCCCTAACATGAATGGGGTTTCCAACGCATTTTCCAGCAAGCGCTGCAAAGCGTCGAAATCCGCAGCGCGCTGCGCCGGGTAGCCGCACAACAGCGCCAGCCGCCCCTCCCCCTCCACCACAATGCAAACCGACCCCAACGCCTGCCGCACCATGCTCTGCGCCGTAAACAGCGTGTATAGCCGCCGCGCCAAGTCATGGTCCGGGTTAAGCAGCTGCACCGAAGCCGCCCGAAAGCAGTCGCCGGGCAGCGCCACCTGAAAAAAGGCAAGCCGTTCGGCAATCCGCTGCGGATCCACGCGCCCGTTCAGCAGGTCGCAAAGGTACCGGTCGCGCAGGGCGGGCATGGCCGCCGTCATTTCCCGCTCCACCTCGGGCGCGGCCACAGCCGCACCTCGCTTCGCCTCCAGCTTGACACGCGCCCCGGCAAGGATGCGGGCAAACTCCGCACCGTCCACCGGCTTGACGAGGTAGTCCGTTACCCCGGCCTGAATGGCGCGCCGGGTGTGCGCAAAGTCGCTGTACCCGGTGGTTACGATCACCTGCACATCCGGGTCCAGCGCCAGAATGCGCTCGGCCATTTCCAGCCCGTCCATCACGGGCATATTGATGTCGGTTACCACAATATCCACGGCGTGCTCGTCCAGATATTCCAGCGCTTCCTGGGCAAAGGCCGCCTCGCGCACCACCTCGTACACGTCCGGCTCGGCCTCCACAAAGCGCCTGAGCAGCATCCGCTCCAGCGCTTCATCCTCCACAAGCATCACTTTCAGCTTTTGCATGGCTTACAACCCTCCGGTGATCCGAATTTTGACGGTGGTGCCTTCCCCCGGCGTGCTCAGGATCAGGAACTCGCTCCCCTCGCCGCCGACGATGGCGATGCGCCGCATGGTGGCCCCCAGCCCCACGCTTTTGCCCTTGCGCACCTCGCACAGCCGCTCCTCGGTCATGCCGTTGCCATTGTCGGTTACCTCCAAATAGAGCATGTCCCCTTCCATCCACGCCCGGATGCAAATGCGCCCGTCTTCCTCCACCCCCATGCGAATGCCGTGGTAGATGGAGTTTTCCACCAGCGGCTGAAGGATCATCTTGGGCACGCGCACGCCCAGCGTTTCCGGCTGCACGTCGAAATCCACCCGGAACATCCCGGCATAACGCAGCTGCTGGATGTAAAGGTAGGAGCGGACGGAGTCCAGCTCTTTTTCCAGCGTAATCAGGTCTTCCCCGTTGTTCAGGCTGCTCTGGTAAAAATCGCCGAGCGCCTTGATGGTCTGGCAGACTTCCTGCGTTTTACCCATCACAGCCAGCGAGTTGATGGTATTAAGGGTGTTGTACAGAAAATGCGGGTTGATCTGCGCAATCGTAATTTCCAGCTCCGCACGGCGCAGCGCCTTCTGCTCCTCAATGATGTCTGCAATCAGTTGCTGGATTTTACGGATTGTGGTGTTGTACACATCCTGAAAGCGGCCGATCTCATCATGGGTGGTAATGGTGGTCACGTAGTTGAAGTTCCCCTTGTACACGCCCTCAATTGCCTCGATCAGCGTGTGCACGGGGCGGGAAATGTAGCGGGAAATCCAGAACGAGCCGAAGATGAACAGCACGCCGTTGAGCAACAGCGTCAGCGCGATGATGGTGGTATACATGCTCAGCGGCAGCGGCGCGGTGTACACCGGGATGCAGCGCACAAAGGTCATGGACAGGCTTTCGTTTTTCATGCCTACGAGAACGAAGTTCTTGTTCTGGCTGCGGCGGATCACCGAAAACGAATCCTGCCCGGCAAACAGGCCCGGCACATCCTCCGGGCGGATGAGCCCTTCCCCGTTGTTCCACAGCACCAGCGTGCCGTCGGCCGCGTCCAGAATCTGGATCGGCTCCTTGCGGGGGTTAAACACCTTGTCAAACTCCACGTTGATGCACAGGATACCGATCGGCCGCAGGGTTTTCAGGCTGTTGATGATGCGCATGAACGAGAAATACTCCACATCCCCCGTGATCAGCCCGGCCGCGTTGCGGGTGACCACATCGCCGCCGTTGCGCGCCGCAATGGTCGGGTAGGTGGCCGTCTGCAGCACGGAATCGTAACTGATGGGCTTGAGTGTTGCCTTGTCCGAGTAGTAGCGGATGTTGTCGGGCCGCAGGATGTAGGTGGAGGATACGATGGGGTCCAGATTGACGGCCTCCATCACAAACCGCTGGGCCACACGGTCGGCCTCCCAATCGTACTGGGTCAGCGCGTTCTGCACCAGCTGGTTGGCGATAATGCCCATGGACATGCTGTGGATGTACTGGCGGGTGGTGTCAAACGTGCGGTTATCCGCCTGAATGGCTTCAAGCGCGATATCCTGCATGGAGCGGTTGGTCACGTAATCGCGCGAGTACAGAAAAACAACCGAGCTGATGGTAATGCTCAATAGCACCAGCAGCGTATAGCTCAGCATGATTTTTTTGCGCAGGGAAAACCGCATCGCATCCCCTCCCTTTTTACAGCCACAACGGTTCCGGCGGGAGGCGCAAACCGCGCCCCCCGCCGGGTGCGGGTCACTCCCCGCGGTTAATCTGCTCCACCAGCGCGGTCAGCTGCTCGTAGGTATATTCGCCGGCGGCAAAGCTCAGCAGGCTGCGGATGGGCATATACCCCAGCATCGCGCGGTTCATCTCCTCGGAAATGGCGCTGGCGGCCACATCGCTTTCACTGTGCAGGGTGCCGGCCATCATGGTTTTAAGCGCTTCGACCGCGGCAGACGCGCCGGGCCGGGCAATCAGGTCCAGGTAGATGGTATTCAGGGTCACCGGCGTGTCCAGCGGCACGGTGGAGCGCACCCCTACCTCCTGCTCCAACCGGATATCCCGGCTGGATTCGCCAATCTGGATTCCGAAGGCACCCGTTTCCACATGCCAGTCGTGCAGCTGGGTGTTCCAGTAGGCAAAGGCGCGCTTGCCCAGCGTAAACGTGACGGTTTGCGTCTGGCCAGGTTCCAGCGCTACCTTGCAGAAATCGCGCAGCTCGCGCACGGGGCGCAGCACCGTGCTTTCCCGGTCGGCCACATACAGCTGCACCACCGTTTTGCCCGCCACGGCGCCGGTGTTGGTCACATCCACCGTCACGGTCAGGGTGTCGGTATCGCGGATTTCCGAAGCGCTCAGCCGCAGATTGGTAAAGGCAAAGGTGGTATAGCTCAGCCCGTAGCCGAAGGGGAACAGCACGGGCATCTGCCGCCGGTCGTACCACCGGTAGCCCACCAGCACGCCCTCGCGGTACTCGGCCCGGTCGCCCTCGCCGCCATACCATGGGTAAGAGGGGTTATCCTCCAGCCGCAGGGGGAAGGTTTCAGGCAGGCGGCCGCAGGGGTTGCGATCCCCCAGCAGCACATCCGCCACCGCGCCGCCCACCGCCTGACCGCCCAGATAAGCCTCCAGCACCGCGCGCACACCGCCGATCCACGGCATTTCCACCGGGGCGCCGTTGTGCAGCACCACCACGGTGTTGGGGTTAGCGCGGCTCACCTGCTCGATCAGCGCGATCTGGCAGTCGGGCAGGCTCAGGTGCGTGCGGTCATAGCCTTCGCTTTCAAACGCGTCCGGCAGGCCCGCAAACACGACCGCCACCTCTGCATTCGCGGCGGCTTCCACCGCCTGTGCCAGAAGCTGCGGGTCCGGCTGATCCTGCTCAATGACATACCCATCAGCATACGTCACGTGCGGCAACGTGCCCAGCACATCCCACGCACTGGTTACACGAGCACTGCGGATGTGGCTGCTGCCGCCGCCCTGAAAACGCGGCTGCTTGGCAAATGCGCCGATCACGGCCATGCGGGCATCCCGCCGCAGGGGCAGGAGCGCGCCGTCGTTTTTCAAAAGCACCATGCACTCAGCGGCAAGGCTGCGTGCCAGTTCGTGCTGCGCGTCCAAATCCCACGGGGTTTGCGGCGCGGCGTTGTCGCGGTAGCGCTGGTGCACGCGCAGGATGCGCTCGCAACTGCGATCCACCAGCGCCTCGTCCAGCAACCCGTCCTGCACGGCCTGCACGATGCGCTTGTCATTTACCCCTGCAGAGGAGGGCATTTCCAAATCCAGCCCCGCGCGCAGGCAGGCCACGCGATCGTCCGTGGCGCCCCAGTCACTCATCACATAGCCCTCAAAGCCCCATTCCCCGCGCAGCAGGTCGGTCAGCAACCACGGATTTTCGCAGGCATAGGTTCCGTTTACCCGGTTGTAGCTGCACATGATCGTCCATGGCTGGGTGCGCTTGACGGCGGTTTCAAACGCGGTCAGGTAGATTTCGCGCAGGGCGCGCTCGTCCACCACGCTGTCGCTGCTCATGCGGCGGTGTTCCTGATTGTTGCAGGCGAAGTGCTTGAGGCTGGTGCCCACCTCGCGGCTCTGCACCCCCTCGATAAACCCGGCCGCCATTTCGCCCGCCAGGCACGGATCCTCGCTGTAATACTCAAAGTTGCGCCCGCAAAGCGGCGAGCGCTTGATGTTGACCGCCGGGCCCAGCACCACGGATACGCCCTCGTGCTGGCAGGCGTCGCCCACCGCCTCGCCCACGGCGCGCAGCAACGACCGGTCAAACGATGCGGCCGCCGCGCAGCCCGTCGGGAAACAAACCGCCTGAATGGAGTCGTTCACGCCGGCGTTTTCCGCATCCACGTCCTGCTTGCGCAGGCCATGCGGGCCGTCGCTGACCATGTAGGCGGGTACGCCCAGCCGCTGAATGGGTTTGGTGTGCCAGAAATCCTGCCCGGAGAGCAAACCGGCTTTCTCCTCCAAAGTCATCTGGGTTACGATCTGCCGAATATCCATGGGTTGTTCTTCCTTTCCATTTTAGGTTGAAACTGTAGTTGATTGACCGTTCACGCAGGTTTACGGGGTGTTGGCGACGCGCGACGGGATCGCGGGAGGCTTGGGCAAGCGGGCAACCGTTTCCCCCGGGATCAGCGCGCCGGGAATCCACAGCGGCTCCGCCGGGGCGCGGCTTCCGTCGGCCACCGTTTCCAGCAGCCTTTGCACAGCCAGCCGACCGATGGCTTCGGTATCCTGCCGGTAGGTGGTCAGGTGCGGGCGCAACAGCTGCCCCAGCTGCAAACCGTCAAAGCCAATCACACTCATCTCCCCGGGCACGGAAAGCCCCTGCGCCTCCAGCTCCGCCATACCGCCCAGACAGGCGTAATCGTCCGGGTAGAGGATGCAGGTGGGCCGCTCGGGCAGTCGCAGCAGCCGGCGTGTGGCCGCCGCCGCGGAGCGCAGGTCGTTAAACTCCGCGCTGTCCAAATAGGGGGCGGGCGGTTGCAACCCGCGCCGTGCGCATGCCTTGCGGAACGCCGCGGCGCGGATTTCCGCGATGGCCGAGCCCTTGCCGCCGATGTAGGCGATGCGCCGGTGCCCCAAACCATAGGCATGGGCGACCAGTGCGTCCAGCGCCGCCTCGTTGTCGGTCATCACCGAGGCGTGGCGGGTGGGGTACGCGTCCACCGTCACGCAGGGCAGCAGGCTTTCCAGCAGCTCCCGCACAGCCGGGGATAAGAAATCCGCACAGATCAGGGCAATACCATCAAACCCGCGGTAACGGCAATGCTCCACATAGCTCATGGTCGAGCCCTGCGCCTGCTGGCTGACCAGCGTCACATCGTACCCCCGGCGCTCCGCCTCCGCCTGAAACGCGCTGATGACCAGCGACACAAACTCATGCGCGCGGCCGTGGCTGTCCCTGAGCTGCGTCAGCAGCCCCAGATTGTGGCTGTGTTTGGTTTTCAAAGCCCTTGCCGCCGCGTTGGGCGCATACCCCAGCGCCTGCGCGGCCTGACGCACGCGCTGCACGGTCGCTTCGCTGATATCCCCGCCGCGGTTGAGCGCCTTGCTGACCGTCGCAATGGATACGCCGCAATACCTGGCGATTTCGCTGATGGTGACCATCCTGCACACTCGTTTCTTTGCTGTTCTTGAACGTAAACGTTTACGTTATCATAGCATGCCCCTGCCGCGCTGTCAACGGAGATGTTACGATACCACGCGCAGCCCATTGACACGCGCGCCACATTGGTGGATACTCATGTAAGGGACTTCCAAATCGGATGATTCGCGCCACAGGCGCACGGGAGGCAGACAGTATGGCGGCTAAGGTAGGTACTCTGATCAAACAGGCCCGGCAGAACGCGGGCCTGACGCAGGCGGAACTGGCTAAAAAGGTTGGTGGCGGCGTTACGGCCTCGGACATCGGCAAAGCCGAGCGGGGCGAGGCGACCCTGACCAACGCGGCCCTCAAGAAAATTGCGCTGGCTACCAGCGTCACGCAGGCTTCGCTGCTGAACGCCTCCAAACCCAGCAAGCCCACCGCCTCGACAGCAAGCGCCACGCCCGCCAGCGCAGGGCTGACGATGCGCGTGACCGCCACCGAAAAAAAGCTGATCGGCTACTACCGCGCGGCAGGCACCGATGCCCGCAAGGCCGCCGCCAACGTGCTGCAGGGCAAGTGCGACGATCTGGTGCCCTCGCTGCTGAGCACCACCGCCACCGGCACCGGCAAAACCGGGGATGTGGTGGCCGACCTGCTGGGCAACGCGCTGGGCAGCTTGCTGGGCAACAAATAAAAAACTGAGCTTGAACGGGTGCAGTCCGGCTTGATCGACCGGACTGCGCCCATTTTGCGTCGAACCGCCACTTTCCGCAGCGGTCACTGCATAACCGCAGCCGGAACCCCCAGAGCTGTACGGCGGTTGTTTTCTCTGTGCACAGACCGTTGCCTTCGCCGCGCGCGCATGGTATGCTAACGCAAACTACAGGCAGATTGAGGGTGGCGGGCATGGTGAGCGTCTTTCTTTCCGCGATGGCGATTGGCATTTCCGGCGCGGTCATGCCCGGGCCGCTGCTCACCTACACCATCCGGCAGGCATTCGCGGGCGGGTTGCGGTCGGGACTGACGATCATCCTCGGGCACGCGCTTTTGGAACTGCTGCTGATTACGCTGATCTTTCTGGGCTTCGACCTGCTGCTCCAATCCCCGGTCACCCAGACGGTCATCGGTCTGGTGGGCGGCGCGCTGCTTGCCTGGATGGGCGTGGGCATGATTCTGGACGCGTGGCATGACCGCCTGCAGGTGCAGGCCGACGGCACGGGCAACGCGCGGGGCATGGTGGCCTCCGGGTTCTTCATCAGCGCGATGAACCCCTACTTTCTTTTGTGGTGGGCGATCATCGGGCTGGGCTTTCTGCTGAGCGCTTACCGCAGTTACGGTTATCTGGGCGCGGGCATCTGGTTTGCCGGGCATATCGCCACCGATTTCCTGTGGTATGGGTTTATCGCCTGGCTGATCGGGCGCACCCGCCGGTTCCTGAACCCCACCTTCTACCGATGGCTGGTGGGCGTGCTGGGCGCGATGCTGCTGTATTTCGGCGGGTCGTTTTTAATCGGGGCAGTTCAATCACTGCTGTAAAAAGGATGCAGGAATTGTTCGTTCCTTAGGATTCGGAAAAAGCACCACTGCGGAACATCTGTCCGCAACGGTGCTTCTTCTTTTTTGAAAAGCCACAGCGGTTTCCGGCTGTGATGCAATGCGCATCAACAACCGGCTGTGAAGGAAGCTCCCTCGCGCATGGAGGGTATGCGGGGTTTGCGTGACAGGCGAACCGCCTGTGGACCGCTCCTCTTGCGCCGATCGCCGTGTTACCGGTCGCTGTGGCACACCCGTTTCATCACGTCGTTGCCTGCCCACCGCAACGGGGTAGCCCGGTCAGGCTTCTGCGCCGGCATCCTTCCCGGCTACGCGCAGGGTGCCTGCATCCACCGTCGGCGCGCCAATGCCGCCCGACGGGAAGCGCAAATCCGCCGCCACCGCGCGAATGTTCTTAAGCAGGGTAAAAAAGTTGCCGCCCACCGTGATCTGCTCCACCGGCTCCGCGCGGTGCCCGTCCCGGATAACAAAGCCCTTGCTCAGCAGCGAAAAATCGCCCGTAACGGCATTCGCGCCCGCGTGCAGGCCTTCCACCTCGGTAATCAGCAGCCCGTCGCCCAGCGCGGCCAGCAGCGCCTCCGGCGTTTGTTCGCCCGGCTCGATATAAAAATTTGTGGGCGATACCCGCACCGGGGCGGCATAGCTGCCCTTGCTGGCGTTGCCGGTGCTGGGCACCCCGTCCTTACGGGCGGTTTTCAGGTTGTGCAGGAAGGTGCGAAACACGCCGCCCTCCACCACCGTGTTGCGGCGGCCGGGCACGCCTTCTGCGTCGAAGGGGCGGCTGCCGAAGCCGTCCGGGCGCAGCGAATCGTCCGTAATCGTTACACAGGGCGCCGCCACCGCCTCGCCTATGCGACCCTGCAGGAGCGATAGCCCCTTTTGCGCATTCTCGGCAGAGAAGGCGGGAGCGAAAGTTTCCAGCAGATCGGTCATGGCCAGGTTCTCAATCGCCACCCGGTAGCTGCCGGAGGGCACAGGCGCGGCATGCAGGCCATCCAGCGCCCTGCGAGCCGCAGCCTCGGCCAGCGTGAGCGCGTCCAGCGCGGAAAAATCGCGCGCAAACTGCACATCCATCCCGGTGGAGGTGCTGTCGCCCTCACGGGCGACCGGCTGCAGGTAGGCGCCGCAAAAGCTTTCCGTATACGCCTTATCCAGCCCCAGCGTGTTGGTGATGTGCACACGTGCCCGCCCGGTTACCACCGTATCGTAACCCACCTGCGCCACGCGCGGATCAACCGCCTTGGCATGGCGTTCCAGCGCCAGCGCAAAGGCAAGCTTTTCCTCGGCGGGGGCGTCACTGCCCGTCAGCGGCAGGTCGGCCACCGGTTCGCGGCCGTCGTACAGCAGCTGTTCGCTCGGGTCCTCGCAGAGGGTAGCGCTATCCTTGGCCCGCTGCAACAGCCAGTCTACGGCCGCCTCGTCGAACGCCTCGGTGGAGGCATACCCCATCCGCCCCCCGAACATGCCGCGAAAACCCAGCCCACGGGTGGCATGGCTGGCATACTGGGTAATCTCCCCGTTGGTTGCCACGGCGCGGAAGCTCTCATCCTCCAAAAGGTATGCTTCCGCCACGCTGAAGCCCGCCACCACGGCAGCCTGCAGCAGTTGCCGGATAAATTCATCCGTTTGCATCGCTCACTCCCCCTTACCCGCGGCCGCCGACAGTCATGCGGCGTACGCGGATCATCGGCTGCCCCACGTTGACCGGCACCTGCCCGCTGACGCTGCCGCACATGCCCTGCGCCATGCGCATTTCCCGGCCCACGCGGTCGATCTGCATCAGGATATCCGCGCCTTTGCCGATCAGCGACGCGCCGCGCACCGGCGTGGTGATGCGTCCGTCGCGTACCAGATAGCCCTCCGACACCGCAAAGTTAAAGTTGCCGGTGGCCGGGTCCACCGAGCCGCCGCCGAGCTTCTTGGCATAAAGGCCGTCGCCCATGGTGGCGATCATGGCGCGCTCGTCGTCCTGCCCGGCGGCAATGTAGGTGTTGCGCATGCGCGAGGTCGGCGCGAACGCATAGCCCTGCCTGCGACCGCTGCCGGTCGGCTCCATGCCCATCCGGCGGCCGTTGAGGCGGTCGATCATATAGTTTTTAAGCATTCCGTTCTCGATCAGCACCAGGCGGGTGGTCGGCAGGCCCTCGTCATCCACGCGCAGGCTGCCCCACTCGTTGGGCAGGGTGCCGTCGTCCACGGCGGTTACGCAGCTGGAGGCAATCTGCTGACCCAGCTTATCGCAGAACACACTCAGCCCGAAGGCCACGCTGGTCGCTTCCAGGCTGTGGCCGCAGGCTTCGTGAAAGATTACGCCGCCAAAACCGTTGTCAATCACCACGGGCATTTCCCCGGCGGGGCACTCGGGCGCGTGCAGCATTAAAAGCGCGGAATCCGCCGCCTCGCGCCCCACGCGCGCCGCATCCACCCGGGCGGTGAACAGCTCGTAGCCCATCAGCGCGCCGGGGGCTTCGTGCCCCTCCTGCTTTTCCTCCCCATTGCCCGCCACAGCCACGCAGGCCATTCGGGTACGCACGCGGGTATCCTCCACATAGAGCCCTTCACTGTTGCAAAGGATGATGTCCTGTTCGCTGTCGTTCAGCGAGCAGCTCACCTGCGCGATTTCCGCGCCCGCAGCACGGGCTGCGGCATCGGCGGCGCGCAGGTAGTCCAGCTTACGGGCCGTATCGGTGTGCGACGGCCATTGGCGGATCACATGCGGGGGCGGCAGCTCCGGCGTGCTCAGCGCACGCGTACGCGCCGTTGGGCGCTGCTTTTCGCGCACGGCGGAGGCCGCCTGCAGCGCGCAGCGCAAAAGCCCCTCGCGGTCGGTATCGTTGGTGTAGGCGTACACGGCGTTTAACCCGTCGAATACCCGAACCCCGGCGCCGTGCGCGCGGTTGGCGTTAATCATTTCCACATGACCGTCCATCAGTTGGAGAGTGTTGGTGCGTTTGTCCTCAAAAAAGATCTCGGCGAAGCTCCCGCCGGTGGAGAGGGCCGCGTCCAGCGCGTCCCTTGCGTATTCCTTCATTCCCTGACTCCTTTCGGGGGTATGCTCAGGCCAGCACCATGTCCAGATTGACCTCGGCAAGGCTTGCGGCGCGGTAAGTGGCGCGCGGGTTTGCTGCGGCGGAACCGACGCCCAGCGCCTTCATGCCGCCTGCGAGCGCAGCTTCCACCCCCGCGTCGGCATCCTCCACCACAAGGCAAACCGCAGGCGACAGGCCCATAAGCCGCGCCGCCAGCAGGAACACCTCCGGGTCGGGCTTGCTGTGGGTAATCTGGTTGCCGTCGGCTACCGCGTCAAACGCGGTTTCCAGCCCGATGCGGCGCAGGATGAGCGGCGTGTTGCGGCTGGAGGAGCCGATAGCGATGCGTATGCCGCGCGCGCGCAGCGAATGCAGCACGTCCATCGCGCCGGGCAGCACATCCGCCGGCGTCAGGCTGTCAATCAGCTCGACATAGTAGGCGTTCTTGCGCGCAGCCATCGCTTCCTTCTGCGCCACGGTGTAGGGTTTCTCCGCACGCTCCAGCAAAATTTCAAGGCTGGCCATGCGGCTTACGCCGCGCAGCCGCTCGTTGATGTGCCGGTCGAAGGATATTCCCTCCTCGTCGGCCATCCGCTTCCAAGCCCGGTAGTGGCAATCATCCGTCGTTACGATAACGCCGTCCAGGTCAAAAATCACTCCCTGCACCATGCAAACCCATCCTTCCGGGCCTGGCTTCAGCCCATGCCATTATACCACGCGCGCCGCCGAAAATCACCCCCGCGCCGCCGCACCAGCCCCCAGACCCAGCCAATTCGGCCATTTTCAGGCCTGCGTGTACATCGTGTACAAACCGGGCACGCAAAGTTTGGCACTTTGTTCCATTTGCAAGCACGGTCGAAAACGGTATAATAACGGCATGGATGGTCGGCGCGTGTTCCGGCGCGCCTGCCGGAAACAAACTGGAGGAGGTTGGATTCATGGCTAGCGTATCCCTCAACCATATTTACAAAGTGTACGCCGGTAACGTAACCGCCGTAAGCGATTTTTGCCTGGACATCGAAGACAAGGAATTTATCGTGCTGGTCGGCCCCTCGGGCTGCGGCAAATCCACCACGCTGCGCATGGTGGCGGGCCTGGAAGAAATCAGCAGCGGCGAGCTGTACATCGGCGAGCGTCTGGTGAACGACGTGGCCCCCAAAGATCGTGACATCGCGATGGTGTTCCAGAACTACGCCCTTTACCCCCACATGACCGTGTTTGACAACATGGCCTTCGGCCTCAAGCTGCGCAAGGTGCCCAAAGCGCAGATCAAGACCCGCGTGGAAGAAATCTCCAAGGTGCTGGATATTTACCATCTGCTGAACCGCAAGCCCAAGGCTCTGTCCGGCGGCCAGCGCCAGCGCGTTGCCCTCGGCCGCGCCATCGTGCGCGAGCCCAAAGTGTTCCTGATGGACGAGCCTCTGTCCAACCTGGATGCCAAGCTGCGCGTGGCGATGCGTACCGAAATCACCAAGCTGCACCAGCGCCTGCAGACCACCTTCATTTACGTAACGCATGACCAGACCGAGGCTATGACCATGGGCACCCGCATCGTGGTCATGAAGGACGGCTTCGTGCAGCAGGTGGACAGCCCCCAGAACCTGTACGATTATCCCGCCAATCTGTTTGTGGCCGGCTTCATGGGCAGCCCGCAGATGAACTTCTTCAACGTCAAGCTGGAGAAAGAGGATAAAGACGTGGTGGCGAAGTTTGGCGACAACAAGATCGTCATCCCGCCCAGCAAACTGTCCAAGTTCGCCGACGAAGGCGTAATCGGCAAAGAATTGATCATGGGCATCCGCCCCGAGAACATCCACGATGAGGATGTGTTCGTGCAGGCCGCCCCGAATGCTGTGATCAACTGCAAGGTGGACGTGATCGAGCTCATGGGCTCTGAAACGTACCTCTACCTGGCGACCAGCGGCAAAGATGAGAACATCATCGCGCGCGTGAACCCCCGCACCACCAGCCGCGCGGGCCAGACCATTCAGGTGGCCTTCGACGTCAACCACCTGCATTTCTTCGACAAGGAAACCGAAAAGACGCTGCTCACGCGCTAAGCTATCCGCCTTTCAAAGCCTGTCCGCCTTTGTGCGGGCAGGCTTTTTTCATACCCGCCTTTCTGCTCCGGCGGGGATCACCAAAGCCGCCTGCGCCGCTGTGAATGCCGACCGGATCGCGCCACCCGCGTTAACGCTGTCAGTTTTTCCACGCCATGCCTCCATACGAAAGAAGCCACCAAACCATGCACCGCTTATTTGCCAGCATCGCCCGAATATTGATCCGCAGAGCGGGACGCCGTTTCTGAAAGCGCTTCCCGAATTACTTTAGATTGTCTGTTCTGGTTTAAATTGTGATTGTAAAACACATTACATTTTTACCAAATCCCGGAATGGAACCGTTTTCGCTCGTCGGATGTAACAGCTTAACCTTTGTTCCATAATTGTTCCATCCATTTTTCCAGCGGGGAAATGAGCTGTAGCAAAGAGTTTCCGTTCATGCATAACTAGTATGGTAGTTGTTCGGCCAGAAAGCACTTGCAAATACGGATTCGCTTGCATATAATTATTGTAAGCTCTTACGCGATCAAGGTGTCGTTCTTCCCAAACAGGACTCATCAATGACTTGAGGAGGAAAACCCAACATGAAGAAAATCCTATCCCTGGTTCTCGCACTCGTTCTGGTGTTCGCGGTCACTTCGATGGCGGTTGCCGAAACCGTTCTCAAACTCAGCGAAGTGCACGCCGAAGGGTACCCCACCGCTTTGGCCGATGCGGAGTTCGCCCGTCTGGTCAATGAAAAAACCGAAGGCCGCATCAAGATCGACGTATTCCTCGGCGGCACCCTGTACGGACAGGAGTCCGAAGCCATCGAAGCCATGCAGATCGGCGATCTGGCCTTCGCGCGCGTGTCGGCCTCCCCGGTCGGCAGCTATGTGCCCTCCATCAACGCCATCCAGATGCCTTACCTGTATAAGAGCGCCGCGCACATGTGGGCGGTCCTCAACGGCGAAATCGGCCAGAAACTGCTGGCGGATATCGAGACCGGCGTCAACAAGGACGGCGCGACCAGCGGCATCGTCGGCCTGTGCTATTACGATGCGGGCAGCCGTTCCTTCTACCTGACCAAGGAAGTGCATTCCGTAGCCGACATGGCGGGTCTGAAAATCCGCGTGCAGAACAACCCCATGATGGTCGCCATGGTTGAAGCGCTGGGCGCCACGGGCGTGACCGGCATCGGCCCCAACGACGTGTACGCCTCCATCACCCAGAAGGTGATCGACGGCGCCGAGAACAACTGGCCCACCTATCAGAACATGGGCGATTATCAGGCGGCCCCCTATTACATTCTGGACCAGCACACCCGCGTGCCGGAAATCCTGCTGGCCTCCAAGGCTGTGAAGGACACCATCGACCCCGCCGACTGGGCGATCATCCAGGAGTGCGCCAAGTCCACGCAGGATTTCGAAATCCAGAAGTGGGCCGAGAAGGAAGCCAGCTCCGAAAAGATCGTGCGTGATGCCGGCACCACCGTGATCGAGCTGACCAAGGAAGAGCGGCAGGGCTTCGAAGATGCCATGAGCGGCCTGTACCAGCAGTTTGGCGCCGATTACATGGACATCATCAACCAGATCAAGGAAATGGGCAAGGATTTCTAAATCCGGCTCGCCCGGATACCCTGCGGGGGAGGAACGCAGTGTTTCTCCCCCGCTTCTTTGAAGGAGGGACACTATGGTCAATCTCCTGCGCACCATCAACCGCTGGACGCACCGTTTCTTTTTACTGATCGGTGAGCTGGCGCTGGCTGTGATGGTCGTTGTGGTTACCATGACGGTGGTGCTTCGGTACTGCTTTAACACCGGCATCAGCTGGGCGGAAGAAGTGCCGCGCCTGCTGGTGACGCTGTTTACATTTCTGGCCTGCGCCATGGGCGTGCGCGACAAGACGCACATGAGCGTAAGCCTTGTTTACAACCGCTTTAAGAAAAACGGCGCAGGCCGCAAGGCGCTGGAAGTGTTCAGCGACCTCTGCGTTTTAACGTGCGGGCTGTTCATGCTATATTTCGGAGGCTTGCGCTGTATTAAGATGATGGGGCTTTCCGGCACACTGCCCATGACGGGGCTTAAAACCTGGTGGCAGTTCGTACCCATCCCCCTGGCGGGGTTTCTGATTTCGTTTGACAGCATCCTGTACCTGACCGGGGTGCTTAAAACCGGCGACACGCTGTTTACCGAGCCGGATAAGGATGCTTCGGAGCTTTACTGCGACGCCGTTAGCGAGGCGGCCCTCACCGACGGCGCCGTACTGCAGGACGATGCGGCCAGAGTCGTTTGCGCGATCGACCCGCAAACCCATACCAAGGAGGAGGACGCGCCATGACTACCGCCACGCTGGCTATCATCGTGCTGATCGGCGGCTTTTTTCTGCTATTAATGCTGCGGGTACCCATCTCCTTTGCGATGCTGCTGTCCACCCTTGGCTGCGCGCTGATTAACGGCACCAACCTGACCGTGATCGTGCAGCAGATGATCAGCGGCGTCAACAATTTTTCACTGCTGGCGATCCCCTTCTTTATTCTGATGGGCGAGTTTATGAGCGAGGGCGGCATCTCCGAAAAAATTGTCGATTTCGCCACGCTGATCGTCGGGCGCTTCCGCGGCGGCCTGGCTTACGTCAACTGTCTGGACAGCATGTTCTTCGGCGGCATTTCCGGCTCCGCCGTGGCGGATGTCAGCTCGCTGGGTTCCGTCGTCGTGCCAATGATGGTCAAGCAGGGCTACTCGCCGGATTTCTCCGTGGGCCTTACGGTGACCACCGCCTGTCAGGGGCTTTTGATCCCCCCAAGCCACAACATGGTCATCTACGCGCTGGCTGCGGGCGGCGGCGTAACCATCGGCAGCCTGTTCATGGCGGGCGCGGTGCCGGGCATGTTCCTCGGCCTGTGTATGCTGGTGTTCTGCTTCCTGACGCGCAAACACTACAATTTCCCCGAAGGCGTACGCACCCCGCGGGATCAGTGGGGTCGGATTCTGATTAACGCCATCCTGCCGCTGTTTACCATCATCATCATCATGGTGGGTGTGGCGGCCGGCGTGTTCACCGCCACGGAAAGCGCCGCCATTGCGTGCGTGTATACGTTCCTGCTCACCTACGTGGTTTTCCGCACCGGCAAGCTGCGCAACATCGGCCAAGTGTTCAAGCGCACGCTGAAAACCCTTGCCATTGTGCTGACGCTGATCGCCATCGCCAAGGCCTTCGCCTACATGATGGTGGAACTGCGCGTGCCGGACATGCTCACCAGCTTTCTGGTGGGGGTCACGAATAACCGCATCGTGCTGCTGCTGATTATTAACCTGCTGCTGTTGCTGCTGGGCTGCTTCATGGATATGGCGCCCCTCATCATGATTATGACGCCCATCCTGCTGCCGGTTGTCACCAGCCCGACCATCGGCATGAGCCCGGTACACTTTGGCATTGTGATGATCTTCAACCTGGCCATCGGCCTGTGCACGCCGCCGGTCGGCTCGGCCCTGTACGTGGGCTGCGCCGTAGGCAAAACGCCCATCGAGCGCACCAGCCTGCATATGCTGCCGATGTACGCGGTCATGATCTTCGCGCTCCTTCTGGTCAC
The DNA here is from genome assembly GCA_963666755.2 of Candidatus Limiplasma sp. Classification (GTDB taxonomy): domain Bacteria; phylum Bacillota; class Clostridia; order Christensenellales; family Aristaeellaceae; genus CAXXOK01. The sequence goes on along the minus strand of CAXXGW010000009.1, from coordinate 449,222 downwards.
CTATCTGCCGTTCTTCTCCATGTGGCTGCCCACCACGCTGGGCATGGCCTGAGCCGGAACCGCGCAGCCCCCGGGCCTGAAAAAGACCCGGGGTTCTTTTTGCCGCAGGCGTGCGTTTCGCCCCGAATCGGGGTATAATAAACTTTTGTACCCCAAAATGACCGTAAGGAGACTGATGCATGCGCCCCCTGTTTCCCAACCTGAGCCGCGACACCCGTCGCATCCTGTACGCCTGTTTTTTTGCCTTTTTCATGAACGGAACCATGACCACAATGATGGGCTCGCTCCTTCCGGATATGAAGCTCGCCTACCATCTGAGCGATTCCCAGAGCGGGCTGATGCTGTCCGGGCACTCGCTGGGCAACCTGCTCGCCTGCTTTCTGAGCGGACTGGTACCGCTCTGGCTGGGCCGCCGCCGGGCGATCGTCACCCTGAGCGCGGCGATATCCCTCGGTTTTCTGATGACGCTCCTCTACGGCAACCCCGTTTGGCTGATTACCGCTTTCGTGCTCACGGGTGTGGCGCGCGGCAGCATCAGCAATTTTAACAATGCCACGGTCAACCGCGTCACCGGCGGAAGCCCCAGCGCGAGCAACCTGCTGCACAGTTTCTTTGCGATGGGTGCCATCAGCGCGCCGCTGCTGTTCCTGCTGGCGCGCAGTGTCGGCGGCTGGCAGGCTGCGGTGGTTCTGCTCGTGCTGCTGGGGCTGACGGTCACCCTGAATTTTTCCCGCATCCAGCTGGAGGATGATCGCCCTGATCCGGCCGATCAGGCGCAGAAGAGCCTGATTTTCCTGCACAACGGCAGTTTCTGGATTTCCGGCGGGATGATGTTCTTTTACCTGTGCGCGGAGTACGCCATTAACGGCTGGCTGGTCACCTATCTGCAAAACAAGCCGGAATTGCTGGCTCAGTTTACCGCGAACGGCGGCATGGGCATCATGGCCTATTCCCAGACCATGGCAACGCTCCTGTGGCTGATTATCCTCGTCGGGCGGCTGGCGAGCGCCGCCCTGGCAAGGCGGTTGCCCCAAAAGCTGCTCATGATGGTCAGCAGCGTGGGTGTGGCGCTGTTTTTCACCCTCCTGCTGCTCAGCGCAAGCCTCCCGCTGGTCACGGTGGCCGTAGCGGGGCTGGGGTTCTGCATGGCCGGCATCTGCCCGATGATCTATTCCGACGCGAGCTATATTACCAACCTCTACCCCATGGGCACCAGCACGCTGCTGGCGATCGGCTCGGTGGGTGCGATCCTGATGCCGGCACTGGTCGGCTTCATGGCGGATGCTTACGGCTTTGCCTGGGGCATGCGCTGCATCCTACTGGGGGTAGGCGCGCTGCTGGCACTGTCCGTATGGAACTATCTGCGCAAACCCACGCCCATCGCGCCGCCCATGGCGGCGGGTGTGGCACAATGAACGGAGGGAAACACCTATGGAATCGAAAATCGTGGCAAACCGGGATGTTCCGGCAACCCAACTGGGCGGAGGGGTCAGCCGCAAGGTGTTGGCGACCCTGCCCCAGCAGATGATGGTCGAAGTCAGCTTTGAGCAGGGCGCCGTGGGCGCGGTGCACACACACCCGCATACGCAGTGCACCTATGTGCGCAGCGGCGAGTTTATGTTTACCGTCTGCGGCAAGGATTACCCCGTACAGCCCGGCGATACCCTCGCCTTTGCGCCCAACGAGCCGCACGGCTGCGTATGCCGGCAGGCGGGCGTGCTGGTGGACGTCTTTACCCCCCTGCGGGAGGATTTTCTGGCATAAGGAGGCTTACCCATGGCTGTAACCATTCAATATGATGCAAACCAGCGGTTGACGCTATCCGGCATTCAGTGCGAATGCGGGCTGAACCATCAGCTTCCGACGCAGGATTTATACGTGGGGCGCAATCTGCTTGACCGGGTGCCCGGATACATCCGCGCCCGGGGGCTGGGTACGCATTGCGTGCTGGTGGCCGATCAGAACACCTACCCGCTGGCGGGTGAGGCCGTAGAGCGGGCGTTGGTGGCCGACGGGGTTACCGTAGTGCGCTGCGTGATCCGCCGCGACGGCGTAATGGATCCCGACGAGCGTGCCTGCGGCGAGGTGCTGCTCTCCATCCAGCCCGAAACCGAGTTTCTGGTCGCAGTCGGCTCCGGCAGCATTACGGATACCACGCGCATCAACGCCATGCGCTGCAAGCTGCCCTTTGTGAGCGTCGGCACCGCCCCTTCGATGGACGGATATACCTCCGTGGTGGCGCCGCTTTTGCTCCGGGGGGTTAAAATCCACCGCGCGGGCGTGTGCCCGGAGATTATCGTGTGCGATACCGAAATCCTGCGCACCGCGCCACTGCCGATGGTCTGCTCCGGCGTGGGCGACGTGCTGGGCAAGTACATCGCCAAGGCGGATTGGATGCTCAGCAGCCTAATTAACGGCGAAATCTGCTGCGATGTCTCCTGCCAGATTGTGACCGACGCAGTGGAAAAGCTGCTTAACCACATTCCGGAAATCCGCGCCCGCAGCGAGGAGGGCATCCGCATCCTGATCGAGGCCCTGCTGTTGGCGGGCGTAACCATTATGGTGATCGGCAACACCCGTGCCGTGGCGTCAGTGGAGCATAACATCGCCCATTACTGGGAAATGATGCAGCTCACACACCACAACCACCCGCCCGCGCACGGCGCGTCGGTGGGCGTGGCCACACTGCTGGCTTGGCCGCTGTTTACCCGCTTTGCCCAGGAGGATTTAAGCCGTCTGGACTTGGAAGCCATCCGCGCACGCCGTATCCCCCGCGCGCAGCGCGAGGCGTGGATGCGCGAAGCCTTCGAGGAAGAAGCCGCCGCCAGCATCATGCGCGAGAATCCCGAAGATTTTCTGACGTGGGAGGAGCAGGAGCGTCGTATCCGCGCCGCGCAGGCGCATCAGGCGGAAATCCGGCAGGTGATTGGTCAGCTGCCGCCCTACGAGCGGATACGGCACGCCATGGAGGAACTGGGCGCGCCGCTGACCCCCGCGCAGCTGGGGGTGGACACGCGCCTGCTGAACCTGTCCATGCACTGCGCCAAGGATTACCGCTCGCGCTACACGCTTTTCAAGCTGATTGACGAATGCGGGCTGGAGGATGAATATCTGAAGGATTATCCGCTGGTCTGACAGACCTCATGGACAAACGCGCCCCGGTACACCGCCGAACTTCGGCGTCGGTACCGGGGCGCGTTCCGGGTTGACCGGGTTTACAGGGTTACGCCGGTCTTGAAAATGGCAAGGTCCTGATAGCCGTTCTGCTCGTTGCGGGCCAGACTGCCGCCGGCCGTTTCCAGCACCAGCGAAAGCAGCTCCTCCGCCAGCGCGTCCAGCGTAGAGCCTTCCAGCAGGCGGCCCGCGTCAAAGTCAATCCAGCTCTTTTTCTTTTGCGCAAGAGGCGTGTTGCTGGCGATTTTCAGCGTCGGCACCGGGCCGCCGAACGGCGTGCCCCGGCCGGTGGAAAACAGCACGATTTGCGCCCCCGCGGAGGCCAGCGCCGTGGTGGCCACCAGATCGTTGCCCGGGGCGCTCAATAGGTTCAGCCCCGCGTGCTCTACGCGGCCGCCGTAGGGCAGTACGGCGGTAACCGGTGCGTCGCCGCTCTTTTGCGTGCAGCCCAGCGCCTTGTCTTCCAACGTCGAAATGCCGCCCGCCTTGTTGCCCGGCGAGGGGTTTTCGTAAATGGTCTGGTGGTTTTCTTCATAGTAGCGTTTGAAATCGTTGATGAGCGATACCGTATCGCAGAAAACGCCTTCGTTTTCCGCGCGCGCCATCAGGAGCGTTTCGGCGCCGAACATCTCCGGCACTTCGGTCAGGATCGTGCTGCCGCCCATGGCAATCAACTTATCGGAGAAGCGCCCGATCAGCGGGTTGGCGGTCAGGCCGCTGAAGCCGTCCGAGCCGCCGCACTTAAGGCCCACGATCAGCTTTTCGGCCGGGAGCGGCTCCCGGCGGTCGCTTTGCATCCGCTGCGCCAGCTCCGTCAGGATTGCCATACCGGTTTCCAGCTCGTCCTCCACTTCCTGACAGACCAGAAAGCGCACGCGCGTTTCGTCCAGGTTGGTCATATGCTTGCGAAGCTCGTTTACGCCGCTGTTCTCGCAGCCCAGCCCCAACACCAGCACGCCGCCCGCGTTGGGGTGCTGCGCCAGATCCGCCAGGATCTGGCGGGAATGATCCTGATCCTCCCCCATCTGGGAGCAGCCGTAGGGATGGGCGAAGGCATGTACATGTTCCACCGCGCCGCCCTCCAGCTTTTGCGCGCGCTTTTGCAGCGCAGCCGCCACATCGTTTACACACCCTACCGTAGGCAGGATCCACAGCTCGTTGCGCACACCGGCGCGGCCGTCGGCGCGCAGGTACCCCTGAAAGCTGCGCGGCGCGTGTGGCGCCACGGGCCGTACCTCGGGCTTGTAGGTGTAGTCCAGCTCGCCGGAAAGCAGCGTGTGCAGGTTTTGGGTGTGCACATGCTCGCCCGCAGCGATGGGGGCCGTCGCAACCCCAATGGGCTGCCCGTATTTGAAAACCGGCTCGCCCGCGGCGATGGGTTTGAGCGCAAATTTATGCCCCGCGGGCACATCCGTGCGCAGGGTCAGGGAAAAATCGTCCAGCTGAACGGTTTCCCCCGCCTTGAGCGCCTGCAGCGCAACGGCTACCGAGTCCGACGGGTGGATTCTGATTGCCTGTTTCATGCGTACCTCCCTGAGTGGCGGCCTGGCCGCTACGTGCTTGTGTAACTAATTACATTGCGTACCGTTATCTTAGCGCATTCATGCGCGTTCGTCAATGCGCGCCGGCAGATTCAGGGCGTAAAATCGCCTTAAACTCGGCGCTGCGGGTTGCAATTTTCAGAATAATCGCTATAATAAGGGCGAAGCAAATGCGTAAGCGTTTACATGTACGGTCGTTACAGCGGCCTTGCCCCGCGTGCCGCCGCGCTGTAAACCCCAAAGGAGTGTCTGGTATGCAGCCATTTATGGACAAGGATTTCCTGCTGACCACCCCCATGGCCCGGCGGCTCTACCACGAAGCGGCGGCAGCATGTCCGATTCTGGATTACCATTGCCACATCAACCCCCGCGAGATTTACGAAGACCGCCGTTATGACAACCTGACGCAGGTCTGGCTGGGCGGCGACCACTACAAGTGGCGGCTGATGCGCTGCGCGGGCGTGCCGGAACGCTACATCACCGGCGACGCGTCCGACCGTGAAAAGTTCCAGAAATGGGCCGAGGTGCTCGGCCGCGCCGTCGGCAACCCCCTGTACCATTGGAGTCATCTGGAATTGCAGCGCTTTTTCGGCTACCACGGGCAGCTGAACGCGCAAACCGCCGAAGAAGTCTGGACGCTGGTGAACGCCAAACTGGCGGAACCGGGGTACAGCGTGCGCGGGCTGATCGCCCGCAGCAACGTAAGCCTGCTGTGCACCACCGACGACCCCATCGATTCGCTGGAATGGCACCGCAAGCTCGCAGCCGACCCCACCTTCCATACGGCGGTGCTGCCCGCGTGGCGCCCCGATAAGGCCATGAACCTGGAAAAAGCTACCTATACCGACTATCTGAAGCAGCTTGCCGACGTCAGCGGCATCCCAATTACCTCCTTTGCAAGCCTGAAACAGGCTTTGCAGGCGCGCATGGCATTTTTCCATGAAAACCGCTGCCGCTTGAGCGACCACGCCCTGCGCTTTGCCATGTACGAGCCTGCCGACGATGCCACGGTGGAGCGCATTTTCGCCAAGCGCCTTGCGGGCGGTACGGTCACCCCGCAGGAAGAGCTGCAGTTCAAGACAGCTTTCATCTGCTTTGTGGCCGCCGAGTACAAGCGTCTGGGCTGGACCATGCAGCTGCACTTTGGCTGCCGCCGCGACAATAATCAGGCGATGTTCGACCGTCTGGGGCCGGATACGGGGTACGACTGCATTGATACCTACACCCCCTCCGCCCAGCTGGCCGCGCTGCTGGGCGCGCTGGAAGCCGCGCATACGCTGCCCAAGACTGTGCTTTACAGCCTCAACCCGCAGGACGATGCTGCGATTGATACCATCTGCGGCTGTTTCCAGAACGACGAGGCCGTATGCCGCATTCAGCACGGTTCCGCCTGGTGGTTTAACGACCACCTGCAGGGCATGACCGCGCAGCTGGAAAGCCTCGCCAACCTGGGGTATCTGCCCGGCTTCGTGGGGATGCTGACCGACAGCCGCAGCTTCCTGAGCTACCCCCGGCACGAGTATTTCCGCCGCATCCTCTGCCGCCTGCTGGGCCAGTGGGTGGAGGAAGGGCTCTTTCCAGACGATTTTGACACGCTGGCGACCATCGTGCGCGATGTGAGCTACCACAATGCCGAGCGGTACTTCGCCTTTCCTGTTTAACCGCTGAAACGAACCGGCCTCACAGGGGCGGGCGCGCGGCTGGGCCGCTCGTCCGCCTTTGTGTGCTATACCATGGTAAAACTCCCTGCACGGATTGCTTCGCAATTTCCCAGAGCCACTAGCTCGCTTCCCGGACAGTGTCCCAGCGGAAGGTATTAGCGTTCCACTCCGGGCGTTCACGCTACGTAGCCCTACCGCCGTTTGACTGCTCGCTTTGCGCCTCGCCTGCGGGTTGCTTTCCCTTGCGGGGAAGCGATCCGTCGGGCGTGCGTTTCCTTCGGTGCTCAAACCCCGGAAGGAGGCAGTGCCTCCTGCTAAGAATCCCGGACGGGCGCGTAAATTTCTCCTTGCTTTTTGCCCGGGAGCATGGTACAATCAACCTTGCGATTTAGTAACGCCAAGGAGGTGAAGAACGTTGCCCAACATTCAGTCCGCCATTAAGCGCGTGAAGGTGAACGAGAAAAAGAACCTTCGCAACCGCATCGTCAAGTCCAAGGTGAAGACCGCGATCAAGAAATTTGACGCGGAGCTCGCGGCTAACCCCGCGATTGCCGGCGCGCAGTACAGCGTGACCGCCTCCGCTATCGATAAGGCCGCCGCCAAGGGCATCCTGCACAAGAATGCCGCGAACCGGAAAAAGGCCCGTCTTGCGAAGCAGCTGGCCAAGGCCGCGCAGTAACCGAAAACCCCGTATTCCAGACGGAAGGCAATTTGCCTTCCGTTTTCTGTATGCGGAAATACAATCCTTCCCCTGCTCCCGCGCAAATACCATAATCGTCTTTTCCTCGTTCGCATTGAAAGTCTTTCCCCCGTCCCTGCGTCTGCCCTTGTCACGCAACGCCTCGCATGCTATGATAGGGAAAACAACCTCGTTCCGCTTTCATTCGTCCGTCGCATCCGTGGCGTTACCACTCCAGTTGGATTGTGGGGAAGGAAGGAATTTGCATGCATCCGAAATTAACCGGCATTCGCCTGAGTCGCCTCCGGCTGATTATTTCGCTGTTACCGCTCGCCTTTGCGCTGGTCGGCTTTCTGCTGTATTACAACGGGGATGTGCCCTATGCGCTGTTCAGCTCCCTGCGCGTGTACGTGGCGAGCTTTGATGCCAGCTATGCGGGCATGCAGGAATGGGCGGCCGCACACCCGCAGGGGCTGGCCGTGCTGATGCGCGTGTGTCTGGAGCTGGGACGCTGGCTGGGCATTGCGGTAACCGCGACCTTTGTGACCAACCTGCTCAAGGAAGCGTGGCGGCACGAAACCATGCGCCGTAACGCCCTGCGCCGCGACGCCGTGGCGCTGCACGGCTCCCAGCGCTACAAGCGGCTGCTGGCCGGGAGCATCCACGAGCGCACCCTGACCGACGATCTGCCGGAGATTTTCGACGCACGCCGCCATGTGCTGGCCTTTGACAGCGACGCGGAGCTGTTCCAATACCTGACTGCGCATTTCAGCCAGCTGTTGCCGCCCGCCCTGCCCACAGCCGCGCCGCGCAGCGTTTACCTGTGCCTGACCGCACCGCTGCAAACGCATTACGACAACCGGGGCTTCATCATCAACAACATGGCGGAGGACTGCGCGCGTGTCTACTGGCACAGGCTGTACGTGCGCCGCCACAGCAGCGCCCCCGACCAGCGCGTTGTGTTGATCGGCTTCGGCCGCTACGGGCAGGCGCTGCTCAAACAGGCGCTGCTCATCAACCTGTTTGTGGATCAGGCAAACATGGAATACCACATTTTTGGCGATAGCGAGGCCTACCGGCGCCAGCATCCGGGCCTGAAAGGGTTTGCGGCAGTCAACGAATCGCAGCCCGGCAAGGATGCGATCTTCTTCCACGCGGAGCCATGGCAGGAAAGCCTCCCGTTGCTGCTGAGCGCCGACCGTATTCTGCTGGCGGATGACGCGGAGGAGAATAACCTGCTCGCGCTGGCTCACCTGCGCGAAAACAACGCCGCTGTGCACGTACACCTGCGGCTGTCCGACCTTCGGCTGGTAGAGGCGTTCTGGCCCGGCCGCCGCGTAGCGGAGTACGATTACAATGCCGACATCTGCGTTTTCGGCACCGATCAATCACTCTACACCCGCCGGATTGTTATGGACGAGGCGCTGATCCTCGCCGCCAGGTGCATCAACGCCAAATACATGCGCCGCGCCGCCAAGGGCCGCTGCGCCTCCTGCCACTACCCCGATACGCTGGCCGAATGCGCGCAGCATTGCGACGCACTGGATGCCGACTGGCAGTCGTTAAGCCACTTTTTGCAGGAAGCCAACCTGTTGCAGGCGGATCACATCCCCGTCAAGCTGCGGCAGATGCTCAAGCAGGATTGCGAGCTGAGCGCCCAGACGCTGGCCGATTACGCCCTGCGTTACGAACAGGTGCAGCGGGAAGGCGGCATGAAGCCCTTCTTTGCGCTGGAACATGAACGTTGGATGCGGCACCATTATTACTACAACTGGAGCTATGCCCCCGACCGGGACGATGCGCACCTCCGCCATCCGCTGATGGTGCCTTACGATGATCTGCCCGAGATTCAGAAGCCCAAAGACGCAGACCCCTATGCCATCATCCCGGAAGTCGGCGCGGTGGTCATGCAGGCTTTTTCCTGACCGGCACCTTCCCTATCCAAGAGCAAGTAAACCATTGCACAGCACCCCACCGGGAGTCGGCACGGCAGGCCGCAGACCGATGGGGTGCTGTTGCTTTGATTGGGGATTCCCATTTCCGTTTGGGGCAGGTTATCCGTTTCCGTCACGGTTCGGTTCGCGTACGGCCACCCTTGCGCGCCGGCTGTCGCGCCGTTCCATGGTCAGGTACCAGCCCAGCCCGATCAGGATGATGCAGCCGCCCAGCAGCGTATAGCGCGTGGGCACTTCGCCCAGCACCAGCAGTACGCCCAATGGCGCGGTCACGACGGTAATCAGCATCACGGCGGAAACCGTCGGGGCTTTGAAGTATTTCAGGGAGACGCTCATCATCGTGTGCCCGAGCAGGGTGGAAAACACCGCCAACCCCAGCGCCCAGAGCAGGTTTTGCGTTTGCAGCCCCGTGGTGGGGACGCCCGGCACCAGCACCGCCACGACCATCCATAGAAGCGCGACGGTATAGACGATGCTCGTATAGGTGTTGGCATCCATCCGCTCCCGTGCCTTGCGCCCGCAAAGGGTATACAGCGCCTGCATCAGCGCGGCCAGCAACGCCATCAGGTTACCGGACAAGCGCCCCGGCCCGGCCTGCAGGTTGCACACCAGCACCCCGGCGGTGGCGATCATCAGCCCGGCCAGCGCGCCTTTGGAGGTTTTCTCCTTGAGCAGCAGGGCGGAGAGCGCGGCGGTCATCAGCAGATACGTGCCCCAGATGGCCGAGGCGGCAAACGCGTCGGTGCGATCCAGCGCAATCACCCACGCGGAAAAATGCACCGCCAGAAAGGTGCCGGAAAGCACGCTCAGCCAAAACGCCCCCGCCGAAACTTGCCTGAACGCCTGCCGCCGCGTGCGGCTCAGCAGGGTCAGCGGGAGCATCAGCAGAAGGGTCAGCGCCATGCGCAGCACGTTCACCCATAACGGATGCAGCCCCGTGGCGAAGGATAGCTTGTAAAACAGCGAGGAAAGCGAGGTGCCCAGCACCGCCGTAACCAGCGAGGCATACCCGGCCCGCAGATCGGGGGCCTCCGGGGCGGATGTTGCTTGCATGGTTTGCGCCTCCTGAACCTTTTCACTGCAAGCAGTATACTCCGCCGCTCAGGGCACGTCAATGCGCGCCTGAACGGCGCATCCGTTTTGCGGCTGTAGTGACAAAATCTTGCGGCTTGTGCTATAATCTTATTTTGGGAACGAATGATGAAAGGAGGGCTTCGCGGATGGACAACACCCGGAGGAGAACCTCCCGCAAAGGCAACCTCCACATTCGGTTGCTCGCGGCATTTTGCGTACTTTTACTGGCTGCGGGGGTCATACCCCTGTACGCCGTTTCCCTGTATAACCACCCCTATTATGACGATTACGGCTTTTCCACGGCTACGCGGCAGGTGTGGCTGGCGACCGGAGACCCGCTACAGGTGCTTGCACAGGCATTCCGCAGCGCGCAGGGGGTGCGCAACACCTGGCAGGGCACCTATACGGGCACGTTTTTAAGCAATATTCAACCCGGGCTTTTCTCCGAAAGCCTGTATTGGCTGACCACCGCCCTCTTGCTGACCAGCTTTCTGCTGTGCTTCGGCTTCCTGCTGCAGACGGTGTTCCGGCGCCTGCTGGGCGCGGGTCGGCCGGAAACGCTGGCGATATCCAGCCTGGCGCTGCTGCTGATGACGCAGTTCCTGCCCGAGGTGGATGAGGCGTTTTTCTGGTTTAACGGGGGCATCGGAAACACATTCATCTACTCTCTGCTGGCGCTGGCCGCAGCGCTTTGGCTCCGCCTTGGGCTGGCGAAGGGGGCGCGCGCTGTGTGGCTAACCGCCACGCTGGCAGTGCTCTTTACGCTGCTGGGCGGGGGCAGTTACGGCGGCGGGCTGTTCGGGCTGCTGCTGTGCGCCGCCGGGGTAGCGCTGGCGTTTGCCGGGCATCACCGGCACCGGTTTGTGTACGCAGCGCTTACGCTCTGGTTTCTGGTATGCTTCCTGTACAGTATAAGCGCACCGGGCAATGTCCAGCGCGCGGCGCTGGTGGGGGCGCATCCCCCAGCGTTCAAGGCTGTGCTGCTTTCGTTTTACTATGGGGTGGCGCTGCTGGGCAACTATGCGACGCTGCCGGTTCTGGCCGTGGGCCTTGCGCTGGCACCGCTGCTGTGGTATGTGGCGCGGCACAGCATGTGTCGCTTTGCCCATCCGGTGTGGGTCTTGATCGGGGCAATTTGCCTGTTCTGCGCGCAGCTGACGCCGCCGCTCTACGGCGGGGTGTTTCTGGGTGGCGGGCGGATTACGGACACATATTATTACAGCTTTGTTGTGCTGGGTCTACTGTACGAAACCTATCTGCTGGGCGCGCTGGCCCGCCGCCGCGAACGGCTCGGGCAGCTAGCGCTGCAGCTGGCTACGTCCGTGCGCTACGGCGTTCTGCTGGCCTCCATCTGCCTGTTCCTGCTGGGGTGCCTCGGCTACAAGCATAGCGACGATACGCTCTACGGCCCGCAGAACATGGCGGGCGGCAGTGCGGCGCTTTCCATCATCACCGGGGAGGCTGCGCGTTACGACCGCGATATGACGGGCCGCGAACTTCTGCTAAACGACACCACCAAGCGCACGGTCACCCTCCAGCCGCTTACCGCGGTGCCCGAGGTGTTCATGGCCGATCTGCTGACCCCCGGCGCAGCGGAGGATGTACGCCCCATGCTTTGCGCCTATTATGACAAGGATGCAATCCTGCTGGAAGGGGGCGATGCACCGTGACCATCCATAAACGGCTGACCCGGCGCGCCACGGCCTGGCTGAGTATCCTGCTGCTACTGGTGGGCCTGCTGCCCCTGTACGCGTTGGCGCTGTACAACCATGCTTTTTATGACGATTTTGGCTTTTCCCTGCTCACGCGGGACGCGTGGCAAACCACCCACAGCATTTTTGGCGTTGTGGAGGCGGCGGTGCGCAACACCGTGGGCATCCGGCAAACGTGGGAAGGGACTTACACCACCTCATTTTTAAGCACCTTCCAGCCCGCGCTTTTCGGCGAAGGCGCCTACTGGGTCACCACCTTCCTGCTGCTGACGGTGTTCATGCTGTCGGTCTGGTTTTTCCTGAAGCAGTCGCTGGGCGGCGTATACGGCATGGATCGCACGGCGGTGTTTACGGCGTTCGGCGTGCTGGGGTTTGTGCTGGTACAGTTTGTGCCCGATGCCGCAGAGGCGTTTTTCTGGTTCAACGGCGGCGTGGCGTATACGCTGCTGTGGTCGGTGCTGCTGTTTGCCGCGGGGGTGTGGCTCAAGCTGGAGCGCGCGCGCGGCGGCTGGCGCTGTACCTTGCTTACGCTGCTTTTAGCAGTGCTGATGGTACTGCTGGGCGGGGCCAAGTATTCCACCGTGCTCTTTGCCGCGCTACTGGCCCTGAGCGCCACGGCCTGGGCGTTTTTCAAACGGCGCCCCAAACGCTGGGTATATCTGCTGCTGACGGCGCTACTGCTGGCCGGGTTCGCCTTCAGCGTGGCGGCTCCGGGCAACGCGGTGCGTGCCAAGACGCTTTCCGGGGGCATGAGCGCCCCCAAAGCCGTGCTGGAGGCCGTGTATTTTGGCCTTGCGCTGTTGGGGCACTCCTTTTCACTGCCGCTGCTGGCGGCGATGGTGCTGCTGGTTCCGCTGTCCATCCCGGCCCTGCGCCGCAGCGGGTTTGCGTTCGGCCACCCCGTCTGGGTGTCGCTCCTGTGTGTGACACTCTTTTGCGCGCAGCTGGCGCCGACGCTGTACACCGGCAACTATCTGGGCGATGGTCGGGTGCTCAACACCTACCATTACGCGCTGGTGCTGATGCTGGCTCAGGTGGTGCTGTACTGGACGGGGTATTTCGTGCGCCGCACCGAGCGGGGGCTTTCCCCGGTGGTCGGGTATGATCCTTTCGGGCTGGAAACGCCTCCCCTGCCGAGCGTCGCGGACTCCGGCGCTCTTTTGCCGGAAGGGCAAACCCTGCCCGCAGCGCCGGAGGTTCCCTCCCCCGCCGCATCGACCCGGCTGGAAGAAGGACTCAAGGCCGCGACCCTCGCGCTGGTGGCGGGGCTGCTGCTGATCGGCTGCATTGCGTACCATCCAGACGGCGCGGCCAGCTACGGCCCGCAAAATATGGCAGGCGGCAGCGCCCTGCGCGCCGTGCTGGACGGGCAGGCCGCCGCCTATGACGCGGCCATGGACGCGCGCGATGCCACCCTGAACGACCCTGCGCTGCAGGATGTTGTCCTGACGCCGGTGCCGGACGCGCCCGCCATGTTTATGGGCGATGCGCTGCACAGCGATAACCTGGAGTACGTGCTCAACCTCTATGCGGATTATTACGACAAAGCGACCGTACGCGTCGCGGATACGGGGGATTGATCCATGCTGCTGGAAGGGAAAAACGCGTTGGTGACCGGCGCCGCACGCGGCATCGGATGGGCAATCGCCCAAGCGTTTGCCGCCGAGGGCGCCAACCTCTGGGCGCTGGCCCGCACGCCGGACGCGGAATTTGAAACCCGCTGCGCCGAGCTGGCCGCGCGGCACGGGGTATGGGTACGCCCCCTGTATGCCGACCTGACCGACGAAACGGCGGTGCAAAATGCCATCCGCGAGGCGATGGCCGAGCGGGAACCGCTGGATGTGCTGGTGAACAACGCCGGCGTCATGGGGCAGGACAAGATGTTCCAGCTGACCGCCATCGACGAGATGCGCCGTATTTTTGAAACCAACTTCTTTGGCACCATGCGCCTGACGCAGCTGGCCACGCGCTGGATGGCGCGCAAGCGGCAGGGCGCGGTGGTGAACATCGCCTCCGTGGCCGGACTGGACGGCGACAGCCGTCTGGACTACTCCGCCAGCAAGGCCGCAGTGGTGGCCGCCACCCAGAAGATGGCGCGTGAAATGGCGGGTATGAACATCCGCGTGAACGCCGTCGCCCCCGGCTACACCGATACCGATATGACCCGCGGTCTGGGCGAGAAGATTGAACAGGCGGCGGTGGAGCACAATCTGCTGCGCCGCAAGGGCAAACCGGAGGAAATCGCCGCGGTGGTCGCCTTTCTGGCCAGCGACCGGGCCAGCTTCGTCACCGGGCAGGTGTGGCGCGTAGACGGCGGCATCCTGTAAACACGCTTTTTCCCACTTTACTACGATAGGAGCGATGGACCCATGACCAATTCGGAAACGTATGTGAATGCCTTCGTCACGGCCCTGGAAGTAAGCGCGGAGGAAGCGCCCGCCCTGGTGTACGGCCAGAGTAAGGCCTGGGACAGCGTCGGCCACATGGCGCTGGTCGCCGCCCTGGAGGATGCCTTTAACATCATGCTGGAAATGGACGACATCATCGACCTGAGCTCTTTTGAAAAGGGGAAGGAGATCCTGCGGAAATATGCTGTGGAGATTTGACCGCTATCAGGCCAATATCGCCGTGGAAGATGAGTTCGGCCAGCGGCTGACCTATGCGGAACTGCGCCACGAAGGGCGGATGCTCTGCCAGCAGGCCGATGGGCGGTGCCTGGTTTTCTGCCTGTGCCGTAACGTGCTGGGCAGCTTTCTGGGCTATGTTTCCTTCCTGAACGGCGGCGTGGTGCCCGCGATGCTCCCCGCGGATTTGGATGCGGAGCTTTTTACCAAGCTGTACGAAACGTATCAGCCCAAGTACATCTGGGCGCCCGCCGATTTTGAGCTGGAGGACGGGTGCTGCCGCTACGAGCGCTTCGGGTACCGGCTTTTGCAAACCCCCTTTGGCGACGCAACGCGCCTTTCGCCGGAGCTGGCGCTGCTGCTGACCACCAGCGGCTCCACAGGCAGCCCCAAGTTTGTGCGCCAGAGTTACCGCAACATCCGCGCCAACACCGATTCCATTGTCAATTATCTGAAGTTGAACGAGGGCGAGCGGCCAATCACCACCCTGCCCATGAACTATACCTACGGGCTCAGCATCCTCAATTCGCATCTGGATGTGGGCGCGATGGTGCTTTTAACCGACAAAGCCGTAACCCAAAAGGAGTTTTGGACGTTCTTTAAGGATCAGGCCGCCACCAGCTTTGGCGGCGTGCCCTATACCTACGAAATGCTGGACCGCATGCGCTTTACCCGCATGGAACTGCCCAGCCTGACCACCATGACCCAGGCCGGCGGGAAGCTGACCCCCGAGCTGCACAAAAAATACGCCGAATGGTGCCGCCAGACGGGCCGCCAGTTTATCGTCATGTACGGCCAGTGCGAGGCGACCGCGCGCATGGCTTACCTGCCCTGGGAAAAGAGTCTGGAAAAGATCGGCAGTATGGGCGTGGCCATTCCGGGCGGCGCGTTTGAGCTGATCGACGTGGAAGGAAATTTGATTACCCAGCCGCACGTCACGGGCGAGCTGCGTTACCGCGGCGAGAATGTGACCTTGGGCTACGCCACCTGCGCCGCCGATCTGTCAAAGGGCGACGAGCGCGACGGCGTGCTGGACACCGGCGATATGGCGCAGGTGGACGAGGACGGCTACTACACCATCGTCGGGCGCAAGAAGCGCTTTCTCAAGCTGTTTGGCAACCGGGTCAATCTGGACGAGATCGAGCAGCTGCTGAAAGCCCGTTTCCCCCATGCGGATGTGGCCTGCGCCGGGCGGGACGACCGACTGATGCTCTTTGCCACAGACGAGGCCCTGCTGCCTGCCATGCGCACCTATCTGGCGGAGAAAACCGGCCTGAACCCCAGCGGCTTTGTGACCCGCGCGCTGGACGCCATCCCGAAAAATGAAGCCGGAAAGACCCTTTACAAGGAGCTGGAACAGTACGATGCTTGACGATGCCGCCCTGCTTGCGTTACCGCCCTACGGGCTGAACCGGGAGGCGAAGCGCGCCTTCCTGAATGCCGAGCTGGCCGCGCTCACCCGCAGCCACGCTTTGCGTTGCCCGGAATACGCGCGTATGCTGCAGGCCACAGGCACCAACCCCGAGGCGGAGCTCGACTATGAGCAGCTGCCGCCCCTGCCGGTGCGGTTGTTTAAGGAGTTTACGCTGAAAAGCATCCCAGATGAGGCCGTAACCAAGACCATGACCAGCTCCGGCACCACGGGCCAGCAGGTGAGCCGCATCTATCTGGATCGGGAAACCGGCGCCCTGCAAAGCAAGGTGCTGGGCAAGATTATGGAAAGCCTGCTGGGCGGCACGCGCCTGCCGATGATTATTCTGGATTCCAGCGCCGTGGTGCGCGACCGGGCCATGTTTTCGGCGCGGGGCGCGGGCATCCTCGGATTCAGCCTGTTTGCGCGGGATAAAATCTTCGCGCTGGACGAGTCCATGCAGCTGGATTTGGAGGGCCTGCGCGCCTTTATCGCCAAACACGCGGGCGAAACGATCTTCCTGTTCGGGTTTACGTACATGGTCTGGCAGCATTTCTACGCGGAGCTGAAACGGCTGGGGCAGACGCTGGATTTATCCGGCGGCATCCTGCTGCACGGCGGCGGGTGGAAAAAGCTGGCGCAACAGGCCGTAAGCCGCGAGCAGTTCCACACGGCGCTGCGCGAGGTGTGCGGCGTGACCCGCGTGGTGGATTACTACGGCATGGTGGAGCAGACCGGCGCGATTTACGTGGAGTGTGAACACGGCCACCTGCATGCGCCCGTCTGGTCGGATGTGCTCATCCGTAACCCCCGGGATTTTTCCCTCGCGCCGGTGGGCGAGGCGGGGCTGATCGAGGTGGTTAGCGTCCTGCCGCGCAGCTACCCCGGCCACGCGCTGCTCACGGAGGACGAGGGTCGCCTGCTGGGCGAGGACGATTGTCCCTGCGGGCGGCTCGGCAAGTATTTTACGGTGCTGGGCCGCGTAAGCCGCGCCGAAACAAGGGGGTGCAGCGATACCTATGAGCAGAAACGCTGACGCCCCGCGCATCGAACCGGCGCCGTTGGAGGGCCTGCGCGTGCTGTGCGGGCTGGCCAACCCTTTGCAGGCGGCTGAGCTGCCCGCAATGCCCCCGTTTGACCCGCGCGTCACAGCCTGGCTAGCCGCGCTGTCGACCCGGCTGATGCGCGATCCGCGTACACGGACCTACCCGGACGTGGCCACCTACGCTTTTTTTTGCCGCGACGCACACCTGCGGCAGCTTCAAGCCCCCTACACCGGCATGGAGGGGCGGCTGGGCCGGGGGCTCACCTTCCACATCGCGCCGGGCAACGTGCCCATGAACTTTGCCTACTCCCTTACAGCGGCGCTGCTGGCGGGCAATGCCTGCGTGGTCAAGGCCAGCAGCCGCGATTTTGCGCAGACGCGGCTGGTATGCGAGGCCTTCCGCGAAACGCTCACCGGGGAGCACGCGGCGCTGCTGCCGTATGTGAATGTGGTGGAGTACCCACGCGAGCGGCAGGAGTTGACCGAAGCCTTCAGCGCGGCGTGCGATGTGCGCATCATCTGGGGCGGGGACGAGACGATCCGCCGCGTACGGCAGGCGCCGCTGGCCCCGCGCGCGTTCGATGTAACGTTTGCCGACCGCTGGTCGTTGCTGGTGCTGGACGCCGCCGCCGTGTTCGCGCTGGACGAGGCCGCGCTGCAAAGCGTGGCGCAGGGGTTTTACAACGACACGTACCTGTTTGACCAGAACGCCTGCACCGCCCCGCGGCTTTTGTACTGGCTGGGCGAGGGCGATGTGCTGGCGGAGGCGCAGGCACGCTTCTGGCAGGCGGTGCATGCCTATGCCGAGCCGCGCTACCCCGTGGATCCGGTCGCGGCGGTGGATAAGCGCATCGCACTGTACCGCGCCGCGCTCACGCTAGGCGGAGCTGCGCTGGCGCCGATGCCCGACAACCTGGCGGTGCGCATCCGGCTGGAATCGCTTACGCCTGCCGCCGCCGATTTCCACGCCGGGGGCGGCTGCTTTCTGGAATATGCCGCGCCCACGCTGGTGCCGCTGGCCCCGCTGCTGACCCGCAAGGTGCAGACGCTGGCTGTGCTTGGGCTGGACCCCGCGCAGATGCGTGCCTTTGCGCTGGCACAGGGTGTACGCGGCGTGGATCGGATCGCCACGGTCGGCCACACATTGGATTTCGCCCTCGTGTGGGACGGGTACGATCTGATCGAGATGCTCTCCCGGCGCATCGGGCTACCCTGACGGCAAAGGCGGCCAATCCCGATGGCGATTCCACGGAAAATGAGGTGCAACATGGCAAAACCGCTTCTTTCGTTTGTGATTCCCTGCTACCGCAGCGCAGGCACCATCGGTACGGTGGTGCAGGAAATTACCGAAACGGTCGCTGCGCGGCAGGCGGAGTACGATCATGAAATCATTCTGGTGAACGACGGCAGCCCCGACGAGGTGGCGCAGGTGATCGATCGTCTGTGCGAAACGTATCCGCAGATCGTGTTTGTGAATCTGAGCCGCAATTTCGGCCAGCACAGCGCCATCATGGCGGGGTTTGCGCAGGCGCGCGGCCAGATTATCATCTGCCTGGACGACGATGGGCAAACCCCCGCCGACGAGTGCTTCAAGCTGATCGACAAGGTGCGCGAGGGGTACGATATCGTCTACGCGGAGTACCCGGTACGTAAACAGAACGCCTTCCGGCGGCTGGGCAGCCGGTTTAACGCGCTCAGCAATCACTTTTTCTTCGGCCAGCCGCGGGATTTGAAGTCGAACAGCTATTTTGCCGCCCAGCGCTTTGTGGTGGACGCGGCCCTGCAGTACCCCAACCCCTTCCCGTTTATCACAGGGCTGCTGTTCCAAAGCGTGAGCCGCTACTGCAACGTGCCCGTCAAGCACCGCGCGCGGCTGCAGGGGCACAGCGGCTACAGCCTGAAAAAGCTGATCTCGCTGTGGACAAACGGGGTCACGGCTTTCTCTATTAAGCCGCTGCGCTTTGCCAACTACATCGGCTGGCTGACGGCCATCTTCGGCTTTGTGTTCGCACTGGTCACCGTGGTGCGCAAGCTGTTGACCCCGAATATTGAAGCGGGCTGGTCGTCCACCATCGCAGTGCTGCTGGTGCTGGGCGGGATCATCATCGCGCTGATCGGCGTGGTTGGGGAATACATCGGCCGCATCTACCTGAGCATCAACCGCTGCCCGCAGTATGTGGTGCGCAATGTGGTGGATCGCAGGCCCGACGGGGCCTGCGCGCAGCAACCCCCGGAAGGGAGCGACGTCCGTTGAACACCGTGCATGCCGTTTGGGAACAGACCAACCTGGGTGTGAACACCTGGGAAACCTCCCTGACCGAAGCGGACGATCTGGCCGCCTATGCGCAGGCCGAACGGGAAATGATCGCGCAAGGCGCACAGTATCTGGTGGTTAAGACGCCGGTCAACCACGCGCCCTTTCTGTTCGGGCTTCCGAAGCTCGGCTATGCGTATGTGGAAACGTTGTTCCATGTGTCCATCCGCCGTGAGGAGTACCAGATGCCGCAGACGATCGCGCGCTTCGACCGTGGGCTTTCGGTGGCGGAACGCACCGACCCCGCTCAATGGGAGCCGGTGTTTGAACGCATCCGCGCAGGGGTGTTCAAGAGTGATCGGGTTTCCATCGACCCGGCGTTTACGCAGGCGCAGGCGGGCAACCGTTACGCCAACTGGCTGGCGCAGATGCTGGGCGCAGGATGCCGCCTGTTTGAAACTCTGCGCGACGGGCAGCCCCTCGGGTTTTTCGTGATCCGCCGTGTGGATGCCGATACCGTGGACCCCGTGCTTATGGGCATGTACGACGAGGCCAACGACCGCGGCATGGGTGCCCTCCTGCACAAGAAAACGCTGGACACCTGCTTTACCATGGACTGCAAGCGTCTGACCAGCACCATTGTCAGCAACAACGCCAAGGTGCTTCGCGTGTACGTGAATGCCGGGGCAACCCTGACCGACACGCTGTACACCTACGTCCGGCATTTGCCCGGCGCGCCGGACGCAAACCGATTGTAAAGGAAAGGCGGAATCGCCGCATGAACCCAACCCATCCGGAGCCCCGCGCGGCGCAAAACGGGGCCGCGCCCCGCGTGCCGCTCAGGGATATGCTGCTTTTACACGCGACGCTGCTATTGTACGCGGTGGTCAGCGTTCTGGGCAAGATCGCGGGGCTGCATCTGGCGCTCAAGGAAACGACGGCCGCGCTGCTGTTTCTGGGGTTGGAATTTGGCACGCTGGCGGTGTATGCGGTGCTCTGGCAGCAGACGCTCAAGCGCATGCCGCTGAGCTTTGCCTACAGCAACAAGGCCGTCTGCACGCTGTGGGCGTACCTGTTCGGGCTCCTGTTTTTTGGGGAAAGCCTGACCTGGGGCAAGGGAATCGGCCTGGCCGTAGTGTTGGCGGGCGTATGGCTGGTGGTGAGCGACCATGCCTGACGGCGCGTGGATTTACCTGCTGACCCCTCTGATTTCCGCCGGGTCGCAGCTGATGCTTAAGCGGGCGGCGGACAACCCGGACTACACCGGCCTGCGGTTTTACGTAAACCCGCTGGTGATCCTCGCCTATCTGCTGTTTTTCGGTTGCATGGTGCTGAACGTGATTGCCCTGCAAACGCTGGATTTGACCGTCGCAAGCGTGCTGGAGGCCTCTGGTTTTCTGTACGTGATGGTACTGGGCCGCCTGTTCCTGAACGAGAAGCTGACCGCCCGCAAGCTGCTTGGCAATCTGCTGATTGTGCTGGGCATTGTGCTGACGCTGACTCTATCATTTTAGCAAAGGATCGTGACCGGGATGCAGCACCTTGGAACCCGAACCCTGCACACAAAGCGCCTCCAACTGCGCCCCTTTACCGTGGAGGACGCTCCCGCCATGTACCGCAACTGGGCCTGCGACCCCGAGGTGACGCGTTACCTGACCTGGCCACCCCACACCGACCCCGCCGGCACCCGCGCGCTGCTGGAGGATTGGGTAACGCACTATGCCGAGCCGGACTACTACCAGTGGGCCATTGTGCCCAAAGAGCTGGGCGAGCCGATCGGCAGCATCGCGGTAGTGCAGTGCAACGATACCGTGCAGTCGGTGCACATCGGCTATTGCATCGGGCAGCCGTGGTGGCGGCAGGGCTACACCGGCGAGGCGCTGGCCGAGATCATCCGGTTTTTCTTTGAGGATGTGGGCGTAAACCGCGTGGATTCGCGGCACGACCCCCGCAACCCCAACTCCGGCCGGGTGATGGCGCATTGCGGCATGACCATGGAAGGCACCATGCGCCAGGCCGACCGCAACAATCAGGGCATCTGTGATTTTACCGGATACGGCATCCTGCGGGAGGAGTATTTTGCCCGCAGGGACGGCCAACAACCGCACGCCACACACTAGAGGAGGAACCCCGCCATGCAGACCCAACCTACCCCAGATCGCAAACCCATCATTTTTTCCGGCATTCAGCCTTCCGGTACGCTCACGCTGGGTAACTATATCGGCGCGCTGCGCAACTTTAAGCTGCTGGAGGACGCATACGACTGTGTGTACTGCGTAGTCGACCTGCACGCCCTGACCGTGCGGCAGGATGCCGCGCAGCTGCGCAGCCGCTGCCTGTCGGTCGCGGCCACGTATATGGCCGTGGGGCTTGATCCCAACAAGAGCCTGATCTACTGCCAGAGCCATGTGAGCGCGCACGCGGAGCTGGCGTGGATTCTCAACTGCTTCACCTACATGGGCGAATTGCAGCGCATGACGCAGTTCAAGGATAAAAGCGCCAAGCATACCGACAACATCAACGCCGGGCTGTTTACCTACCCCGTGCTGATGGCGGCGGATATCCTGCTGTACCAGACCAATCTGGTGCCCATCGGGGCGGATCAGAAGCAGCATCTGGAAATCACGCGCGATATTGCCCAGCGCTTCAACGGCCTGTACGGCGATGTGTTTGCCATTCCGGAAGCCTACATCGGCAAGGTGGGCAGCCGGGTGATGAGCCTGCAGGAGCCGACGCGCAAAATGAGCAAATCCGACCCGGAGGATACCTACATCGCCCTACTGGACAAGCCTGAGGACATCCGCCGCAAGCTCAAACGTGCCGTGACCGACAGCGACGGAGAAATCCGCTACGACCCGGACACCAAGCCCGGCGTGAGCAACCTGCTGTCCATCCTTGCAGCACTGACCAACAGCAGTGTGGAATCCATTGCCGCGGAACTGGACGGCAAGGGCTACGGTGCGCTCAAGGATCGCGCCATCGACTGCGTTACCGAAACGCTGGCCCCCATTCAGGCGGAATATGCCCGCATTATGGCCGACAAGGCAACCCTGCAAACCATCCTCGACCGCAACGCTGCTGAGGCTTCCCGCCGCGCCAACCGGACACTGGATAAGGTGCGCCGTAAGGTCGGCTGCGCGCCGCGCGGCAAAGCCTGACTCCCCCTCTTTGAACACGTCCGTAAAGGAGCACACGCATGAACCAGAATTATGATTTGATTATTATCGGCGCAGGCCCCGCCGGTATCTTTACCGCGCTGGAAATGACCGAGCGCAAGCCCGACAGCCGGGTGCTGATTGTGGATACGGGCCGCGCCATCAAGAACCGTACCTGCCCCGCGCGCCTCAACGGCCAGTGCGTGCACTGCGACCCCTGCGGTATTGTGCACGGCTGGGCAGGCGCGGGCGCCTTCAGCGACGGCAAGCTGAGCCTATCCGACGAAGTAGGCGGGCAGATCAGCGATTACATGGGCCACAAGCGCGCCATGGAGTACATCCAGCGCGCCGACGACATCTACCTGCGTTTTGGCGCCAGCCCTGTGGTGCACGGGCGCGACGACCGCCGGGTGGAAGAAATCGCCTACCAGGCCAGCCGCCATAACATCCGGCTGGTGCCTTGCCCCGTGCGCCATCTGGGCACGGAGAACGCAGGCCCGGTGCTGGGCGCAATGCACGACCATCTGGTGGAGAATACCCAGACCACCTTTATGGAGCTGACCACCGCGCAGGATATTTTGGTGGAGGACGGGCACGTGACCGGCGTGCGCATCCAGCCCAAGCGCGGGGAAGCCTTTATTGCCAACGCACCCTGTGTGGTTGCCGCGCCGGGGCGCGGCGGCGCGCAATGGCTGACCGAGACGGTCAACAAGCTGGGCCTGCGCACTAAAAACAACGAAGTGGACATCGGCGTGCGGGTCGAAGTGCCCAACGCCATCATGGACGGCCTGACCCGCGACCTGTACGAAGCAAAGCTGGTGTATTACAGCGACACCTACGAAAACAAGGTGCGCACCTTCTGCATGAATCCGGGCGGAGAGGTGAGCCAGGAGTATTACGAAGGCGGCATCGCGGTGGTAAACGGCCACAGCTATGAGGATCCCGCCCGCCGCACCGGCAACACCAACTTCGCCCTGCTGGTAAGCACCTCGTTTACCGAGCCATTCAACCAGCCCATCGAGTACGGGCGCTACATCGCGCAGCTGGGCAACATGCTCACCGGCGGGCCGATCATGGTGCAGCGGCTGGGCGATCTGCTCAAGGGCCGCCGCACCGACGCGAGCCGCCTGCGCAAATCCACCACCATCCCCACACTTTCCACGGCGGTGCCGGGCGACCTGAGCTTTGTGCTGCCCGCGCGGCACCTGACCAGCATTATCGAAGCGCTGCGTGCTTTCGACCATCTGGCGCCCGGCCTGTACAGCCAGAATACGCTCCTGTACGGGGTGGAAGTCAAGTTCTATTCCAGCAAGGTGCTGGTAAACAACAATTTTGAAACCGCCATTGGCGGCCTGTACACCATCGGCGACGGCGCGGGCATCACCCGCGGGCTGATGCAGGCCAGCGTAACCGGCATGGCCGTGGCGGATGATATCGTCACCAAAGGGTAAAACGCGCAAACGCAGAGCCGGGGCAACATGCCCCGGCTCTTTTTTTATTATTCTTTCATTCTGTTTTCTACAGCCGCTGTAACAGCGCACTCCTACAATGGCATCCAGAACGCTACTTGCTGCAAAAGCCGGTCGCTCGGCGGTATCCGCCCGAAACCTGCGCGGAAAAGTTACTTTTACTTCCCTTTCTGGAACAGGAATTTTGCGCGGCCAAACAGTGAAAACAGGCTTTCGCGGTCAAATAGCCAGCCGAAGGCCAGCGTAATGGCCGTTGCATACATACAGATCGGCACCGAAAGCGTAATCCACTTGAAAAACCCGTTGATGTCGAATACACGGAATAGCAGAATCGGCCCGGCAATGACCACCACTTGGAGGAACATCCGCAGGATGCGCGCAAACGTCCAGCGCCACGGCAGGTGGGTAATGTGCCTTGGTACGAACCACAGCTGCAACCCCGCGCGCAGCAGGTTGGACAGGATAATGCCCGACAGGATGCCGACGACCGCCATCGTCAGGCTCGTTTGCAGGCCCCAGAACCCCAGCCCCAGCCCCAAGCCGATAGCCGTGAGCATCTGCGCGGTGCAGTGGTGCCGCGTCTCCCGGAACTTGCCGCTGGCGGTAATCATGAGGTCCATGGGCATTTTGCCGTGGTCGGTAATCGCCTCCAGCACCACCATCATGCCGATGAGCGGCGCGGAGTAGTTCGCGTCGGTAATGCGATCGGTATACAGCACCACAAAGGGCACAATCAAAATCGCCGCTGTCGAAAACAGCACCGAGGTAATAGCCAGGTACAGGTACTCAAAATCGCGGTACGCCTTTTGGAATTTCTCCTGCTGGCCACGCACGATCAAATCCCCAAACCCGGAATAAATACCGGTCGTGGTCATTTTCAGGATGCCCCACAGGCCCACCGTAACCATGTGGTAGGTGCCGTAGACGGAGATCATCGCCGCATTGCGGGTGATGATGGTTGTCAGCATCACCGCCGCGCTCTGGTGGAAGGCGGTAGTAAACTGCTGGTACATCGCGTCCCACCGGCGCGCCAGCGCGGCCTTGTTGGGCTTGGCAAAGGCGTTTACCTGCGGGTACACCTTGCGCACATAGCGGCCCAAAATCAGCGGGCGGATGGCGATCGTAAGCGACGCCAGCAGCCGCACCAGAATGATGTTGCTGCGCATGTACGCCAGCACCACGATCACCGCGGTCTGCAACAGGAGCGAGCTCATGCTGGCCAGACTGACCATGAACGTGCGCTGATCCGCCGTAAGCAGCACCCGGTAGCGCGACAGCGTGAAAAACTCCAGCGCGCCCGAGATGCCCATCGCGCAGATGAGCAGGAACACGCTCAGGTAGTTCATCAGATCGCCATTGATATCACGCACCGGCACAAAAAATGGATAAATGCAGGCAAAAACAGCCGTGAGCCCCACGAACATCCAGCCTGCAACGTTGTAAAACTGCCGCGCGGCCGAGACGATGGCGCTCACTTCCGGGTAATCCCGCTCGGAGAGGGGTTTATAGAGGCTGTACACCGCCGCGGCGGCCAGCCCCGCCTCCACCAGCCGGAAATAGGTCAGGAATTCTGTAACCGAAACGATCAGGCCGTTCACCTGCGAGCCGTAAAACAGCATCATCAGGCGCGGCGTCACAAAGCCCATCAGCATGGCCGTAAACTGATAGGCCGCCGTGAACACGGTGTTCTGCACAAAACGGGATGTGCGGGTGTTGCTGCGGCTGTTCAAAGCGGTAAACCTCGTTTATCTGTCCAGATGGACGGGTCTGCGCTCGCTTTCGGGCGGCGGGGTCATATACTGCGGCCCGTAGAGGCGGGTCAGCACCGCGCCGGGTTCGCGGGGAATCCGTACGCCGCAGGGGCCGAAAGGCACGCGCACCGGTTCGGAAAAGGTATCGGCTTCAAATGCCATGCGCAGCAGCCCGAAGGCGCCGTTGCTCATGTGCAGGAGCGGCCCGTTGCCCTCGCGCGCGACGCGGCGGTAGGCCCGCAGCTTCCGTTCCCGTGCAAAGGGCAGGCCCAGCACATAGGTAGCGTACAGCACAACGCGGTTCTGCCAGGAAAAACGGGAATAATCCACCTGTTGCTTGAGCATCCCCTGCAGGGCGCGTAGTCTGAATAGCTTCCAGCTGCGCGCCGCGCGGCCCGCCGGCAGCGGGTCCAGCACAAACAGATCGATAAACGCCTCGCCGCCCACCTTGCGCGCGCGCGGCACCCAGGTATCGGATAAATCCAGCGCAAACCCCAGCCCGCACTGCGCGGGGTAGAGCTCCTCAAAGCGGTCGTAGCTTTCGCGGGGCAGCACCAGGTCTACGTCGTCATCCCAGGGGATGATGCCGCCGTGGCGCACCGCGCCCAGCAGGGTGCCGCACATCGCACTGTACGGAAGATCGTTGGCCTCCAGCACGCGCACCACATCGGCAAGCACCTCGTACAGCTCCGCATGGACGCGCTCCAGCCCGTAGTCCGTCATGCGCGGTGCTCCAGCACCGCCTGCACGCGGTCGGCTACGCTCTGGGCATCCAGCCCGTAGTAAGATTCCAGATACGCCTGCGTGCCCACGATGGAGCTGTACAGGTCGTTCATCCCAATGCGTACCACGCGGGCGCGCTGCCCGGCCAGACCGCTGACCACTTCGCACACCGCGCCGCCAAAGCCGCCCAGCACCGTATGCTCCTCCAGCGTAAACAGCACCGGCATGCGGTTGGACAGTCCTTCCAGATAGGCCGCGTCGATCGGCTTGACCGTCGGGAAGCTCGCCACCCCGACGCTGATACCCCGCTCCGCCAGCAGTTTTTGCGCCCCGACCGCGCTGCTCAGAATGCCGCCCGCCGTCAGGATATAGGCGTCGGTGCCGTCGCAGTAGGGCACAGCCGCACCGGTCTGATAGCCTTCCAGGCTGCCTTTTTCATGAAACAGCGGTTCGCCGCCGCGGCCGATGCGCAGGTAGGCCACGCCCGGCTCGGTCAGGAAACGCGCCATCACGGCCTCGGTTTCCACCGCGTCGGCAGGGGCATACACCGTTACGCCGGGCAGTACGCGCAGGGCACTCATATCCTCAGTGGCGTGGTGCGTCATGCCCAGCGTGCCGTATACAAAGCCCGCCCCCACGCAAACGATCTTCACGTTTACGGCGTGGTAGGCGCAGCAGTTGCGAATCTGCTCCATGCAGCGCAGGGTGGGAAAATTGCCGATGGAGTACACCACCACGGTTTTGCCTTCCATCGCCATGCCCGCGGCCATGCTCATCATCGCCTGCTCCGAAATGCCGGCGTTGAGGAACTGACCCGGGAACTCCTTCATGAACGGGAAGAGTACGCCAAAGCCCAAATCCCCGGTAATCAGTACCAGGTTGGGGTTGCGGCGAGCTTCCGCTTCCAGGCAGCGGGTGAAGGTCTCTCTCACGGCTTTTGCGCCTCCAGTTCCTTGACGGCCGCGTCGTACTCCGCGCCGCGCGCGGTACGGTAATGCCACAGCACATCGTTTTCCATAAAGCTGACGCCTTTGCCCTTGATGGTGTCGGCGATCACCACAATGGGCTTGCCGCCGCCCAGCGCGGCGCGCGCCTCGTCATAGGCGCGGTGCAGCGCGGCATGGTCGTGCCCGTCCACGCGGATCACATGCCAGCCGAAGCTCGCCCATTTCTGATCCAGGGGCTCCAGCGCGATGGTTTTTTCTACGCTGGTAATCGACTGGATTTTATTGAAATCCACCGTCACAATGAAATTGTCCAGCTTATATTGGTTGGCGATCAGCGCGGTTTCCCATACGGCGCCCTCGTCGCACTCGCCGTCGCCGATGATGCAGTATACACGGTGGGCCTTGCCGTCCATCCGGGCGGCCATCGCCATACCCATGGCCATGGGCAGGCCCTGCCCCAGCGAGCCGGTACTGGCTTCCACGCCGGGCACGCCCTTATGGCTCACGTGCCCGCTCAGGCGGCTGCCGTTCTGGCAGTGCTGCTCCAGCTCGCTTACGGGAAAGTAGCCGCATTCCGCCAGCACCGCGTAAATCCCCGCGCCGGCATGTCCCTTGCTGAGGATCAGCCGATCACGGTCCGGCATGGCGGGGTCTTTGGGGTTATGGTGCAACACATCGGCATACAGCACGGCCACGATATCGGCCATGGAAAAAATGCTCCCGATATGTGCTGTGCCGCCGCGGCTGGTCATATCCAGCGCGTGACGGCGCACCCGGTAGGCAAGGTCTTTGCTGTTCTCAAAGCTCATGGGAACCTCTCCTTCAGCGTCGGTCTGCGCTGTGCGGCGCGCCCCCAGTGGGGTCTCTGCCGACGATTTTACGGACTACGCAGGCGACGGTGGTCAGTAAAAGCCGCGCGTCCAGCGCGAACGACTGGTTTTGCGCGTACGCTACGCGCATGCGGTTCTTCTCCTGCAGGATGTTGCGCTCGTACGCGCCCTCCGGATCGTCGTGCCCCACGGCCTCGTCCAGCGCGATCAGGCGGATGGAGCTGGGGTCGCTGATGCCCGGGCGCACCCAGAGGATGCATTCCTGCTGCGGGGTATAGCGCCGGGTGTATTTGAGCAGCTCCGGCCGGGGGCCGATAAAGCTCATGTCTCCCCGCAGGATGTTAAACAGCTGGGGCAGCTCGTCCAGCTTGGTACGCCGCAGCGCCCGGCCAACGCGGGTCACGCGCGGGTCGTTGAGTGCGGTTGTACCGCTGTACTTGTCCGCCCCCACCACCATGGTGCGAAACTTGAGGATGTTGAAAGGCCGGTTATGGTAGCCGCCCCGCAGCGCCCGGTAAAAAACCGGGCCCTGGGAGGTGCCCTTCACCAGGAGCGCGATGGGCGCCATCACCAAAAGTGCCGGCACCAGTAAAACTACTGCAAGCAGGATGTCCATCCCCCGCTTGATGATCCGGCTGTAGAACGGATGGCTCAGCGCCCCGTCCCAATAGGGGAGTTCCTCGCTCGGCGTCACGGCCCCCACGGCCGCCCCGCCCCGCTGCTCCGACTGCATCCCAGACGTCCCCCCTATGCGCCAACGGCTTATCGCCGCTATCTTTTAGGATATCACACGCCCTATCAGAAGTCAAACGGTTTCCCCCGGAAAAACCCGCCCACGCTCGCTTGGGGCACAGGGCGAAACACCCATGCCGCAAGGCTTCGCCCTTCCGTGCCCGGGCACGCAGCGGTACGCTTGTCCGTTTTTCCCGGACACGCGGAGCCTTCCGTGACCCCTCGCTTGACAATTAGCGCCGCCTTCCGTATACTCCACTCCATACCCATGGCGAAAGCGCTATGGCCCCGATTTTGAAACTGGAGATGAACCGCCGAGCGTACCTGAAAGGAGCGGATGCCCCCATGCCCAATCCAACCCCCACCCTCCAGCGACTGGCTGCCTATGCGGCCGAGCAGGAGCCTACCGTAACCCAGAATGCCCGGATCGATCAGACGCTGTACCAAACCTACGGGGTCAAGCGCGGCTTGCGCGATCAGAACGGCAAGGGTGTGTTGGCCGGGCTGACCCGGATTTCGGAAATCCAGGCCAGCAAAGAAATCGACGGGGTCAGCGTGCCCTGCGAGGGGCAACTGTGGTACCGCGGGTACGATATTGTAGATTTGGTAAACGGCGCGTTGCGCGACCACCGTTACGGGTTTGAGGAAGCCGCCTACCTGCTGCTGTTTGGCGATCTGCCCGACGCGGCGAGGCTGGAGGAGTTCCAGCGCGTGATGGCCGTCAGCAGGACGCTGCCTACCAATTTTGTGCGCGATGTGGTCATGAAGGCGCCCACCGCCGACATGATGAACACCCTCAGCCGCAGCGTGCTGACCCTCGCCAGTTATGACGAGCACGTGTCCGACCTGTCGGTCGCCAATGTGCTGCGCCAGTGCCTGATGCTGATTGCCGTTTTCCCCATGCTGGCGGTGTACGGCTACCAAAGCTACAACCATTACGAGCGGGATGATAGCCTGTATATCCACCGCCCGGACGAGAATCTTTCCACCGCCGAAAACCTGCTGCGCATGCTGCGCCCGGATAAAAGCTACACCGCGCTGGAAGCCCGCGTGCTCGATCTGGCGCTGGTGCTGCACATGGAGCACGGCGGCGGCAACAACTCCTCCTTTACCACGCACGTGGTCACCTCCTCCGGCACGGACACGTACAGCGCCGTGGCCGCGGCGCTGGCCAGCCTCAAAGGCCCCAAGCACGGCGGCGCGAACATCAAGGTCGTGCAGATGATGGCCGATTTGAAGCGCACCGTGCCCGATTATGAGGACGAGGCCGCCGTGGAAGCCTACCTGCTGAAGCTGTTGCGCCGCGAGGCGTTTGACGGCAAGGGTCTGATCTATGGCATGGGGCACGCGGTGTACTCCATCAGCGACCCGCGCGCCACGCTTTTCCGCTCGTTTGTGGAGCAGCTGGCCGACGAAAAGCATAAAAAGCGCGAGTACGCGCTTTATGCACTGGTGCAGCGCCTGGCCCCGGAAGTCATCGGCCGGGAACGCCACATCTACAAAGGCGTCAGCGCGAATGTTGATTTTTACAGCGGGCTGACCTACTCCATGCTGGGTATCCCGGAAGAGATGTTCACGCCTATCTTCGCCATTGCGCGCATCGTCGGCTGGAGCGCGCACCGCATTGAGGAACTGGTCAACATGGATAAGATCATCCGCCCGGCTTACAAGGCGGTACTGCCCAACCGGGCCTACGCGCCGCTGGACGCGCGCGGCACCGAAGCGTAACCCAAAACAGCCTCACGGGGCGGGCGCGCAGTCCCTTCTCCGTAACGCAGGTCGATCCGGTTCTGCCATGCCCGCAGATATGCCACGCCCGCGTGCCCGTTCGCGGGCAATCCGCGTAACTGCAACGCGCCGCACGGCGACCCTCCAACCTGCCATAAAAACCCCTGCTCCGCTTCCGGCAAGGAAACGGAGCAGGGGTTTGCTTTTCCAAGCTATGTTTGCCGGTCAGGAGCGTCTCCCCCATCCATGCGGGAACATTACCGTCCATGAGCAGCGCTCCGGAGGTCCGGTTCACGCCCCGGGTTTACTTTTCCGTCTGGCTGGGAGCGTCCTCCGCCTTGCGGCCGATTTTGTTCTCGGTGCCGTTCAAAAGCCGGGTAATGTTGGCGCGGTGCCGCACCACCACCAGAATCAGCAGCAGCGCGGTAAACCCGCACACCACCCACTGCCCCCAATGCGTGGCGCACATCAGCACCATGTAGCATAAAAGCATGGTCATGCTGCCAAGGCTGATGTAGCGGGTGATCGCAATCACCGCCACGCACACGGCAATGGAGATGATGCCCCACAGCGGGTTTACGAAGAACACCACAGCCGCGGAGCAGGCAACGCCCTTGCCGCCCTTGAAGCCGAAAAAGCAGGGCCAGTTGTGCCCCAGAATGGCAAACAGGCCGCCCAGCATCGCGCCGAAGCCCTGCACCCCGAACGTCGCGCCCGGCAGCAGCAGGCTGCCCAGCCAGCAGGCAAGCGTCGCCTTAAGAAAATCGCCGACGAACGTAATCAGTCCCTTTTTCAGCCCCAGCACGCGCAGCACATTGCTTGCGCCCGTATTGTGGCTGCCCACGGCGCGGATGTTCACCCCCGCGCGGCTGCTCACCAGGATGCCCGTCGAAACACAGCCCAGCAGGTAGCCCGCTGCCGCGACCGCCGCAGAAAGTAGGATTGCTTGCATCGCTTTCTCCTTTGTCACTGATGTTGGATCGGTACCGGTTTATACCCATTCCAATTATACCATGCGCGCGCCGCCTTGCAAAGCGACCGAAAGGCGCGGCGCGCAGGCCCTGTGCGCCTGCCAAAATGCCGATTTTTGCTGTAAAATGCCCGCCGGAAGGGAGCTTATCCCCGTTTTTCGCCCCGGCGGGTACATTTTTGCGCAAGCAGAAATCTGGCCTGTGCGTAGTAGACTATTTGTAAAATTTACGGCTTATCGTTTACTCCTGCTCCACGCGGATGATGCTTTCTAACCGCGCAATGCCCTTATCCAGCGCAGCGATGGCGCGCTGCATGGCTTTTTCGCCCGCAAGATGGGTAATCACCACCAAAGTAACATGCCCGCCGCTCTGCTCCCCCTTTTGCTGCACGGCGGCGATGCTCACGTTCTCATCCGCAAAGCATTTGGCAATGCGGCTGAGCACGCCGGGCTCGTCGGAGGCCAGCATCCGGATGTAGAAGGGGCACTGCCAGTCCGTATTCGGGCGCAGGGAGGTTTTCGGGTTCAGTTCGTTTTCAAACGTTGGGTAGAGGTGTTTGCAGGCCGTAGCGGCACGCTCCAGATCGCTCACAATGGCGCTGGCGGTGGGCATATCGCCCGCGCCGCGGCCCAGGAACATCATTTCCTTGCAGGCATGGCCGTGCAGGTACACGGCGTTAAACGAGCCCGACACATTGGCCAGCGGGTGGTCGCTGCGGATAAACGTCGGGTGCACACGGGTTTCGACCTCCATACCGTTGCGCTTGGCAATCGCCAGCAGCTTGAGGGTGTAGCCCAGCTCCTGCCCGCAGCGGATATCCTCCGCGTTCACATGGGTGATGCCCTCGACATACACATCCTCAAACGGCACGCGGCCATGGAACGCCAGCGAAGCAAGGATGCTTAGCTTGTAGGCGGCGTCCAGCCCCTCCACATCGGCGGCGGGGTCGGGCTCTGCGAGCCCAAGCTTCTGCGCGTCGCGCAGCACCGGCTCGTACTCCTCCGCATTCTTGCTCATGCGGGTCAGGATGTAGTTGGTGGTGCCGTTCACAATGCCGTAAATCTTGTCGATCCGGTTGGCCTGCAAGCTTTCCTCCAGCGAATGGATGATGGGGATGGCCCCGCAGACCGCCGCCTCGTAATACAGGCCCGCGCCGCTGGCTTTGGCTGCCTTTTGCAGCTCGTGCCAGTGCAGCGCGAAGGCCACCTTGTTGGCGGTTACCACGGTTTTACCGGCGCGCAGGGCACGCAGCATCAGGTTGTAGGCGGGCTGCTCGCCGCCCAGAAATTCCGCCACGATCTGGATATCCGGATCGTCCAGCACAGCGGCCGGATCCTCGGTCAGCACCCCGGCGGGGAAGTCGATCTCCCGCGGTTTATGCACATCGCGCACCAGCACTTTGCGAATTTCAAACCGCAGGCCCGCGCGGTGTTCAATTTCCGCGCCAAACCCTTCCAACAGCTTCCATACGCCGCTGCCGACGTTGCCGCACCCCAGAAACCCGATCGGGATCACTTTGGTCATGAGGGAACCATCCTTTCGCGCTCAGCGATTGCGTTCGTAGAGGAGTCGCAGCCCTTTGAGGGTGAGCAGCCCATCCAGCCGGTCGATGCACTTATCGTCCTGCGCTACCAGCACCGCCATTCCACCCGTCGCCACCACAAAGGCGTTGGGCGCGTTCAGCTCCGCACGGATGCGCTTGACCAGATAATCCACCTGACCGATGTAGCCGTAAATCAGGCCCGCCTGCAGGTTGGTGACCGTCGTGCGGCCGATGACGGTTTCCGGCTTAATCAGCTCAAAGCGCGGCAGCCTGCTGGTGCGGCCCACCAGCGCCTCGCTGGCCAGCTTGATACCCGGGCAGATGCAGCCGCCCAGAAAGTTGCCTTTCGCGTCCAGCGCGCCAAAAGTGGTTGCGGTGCCAAAGTCGATAAAGATGCACGGGCCCCCGTACTCCTCAAAGGCGGCCACGGCATTGGCGATGCGGTCACTGCCCAGCTCGCGCGGGTTTTCATACTTCAGGTTGATGCCCGTGCGGATGCCCGGCTCCACCATCATGGGCGTGTGGCCGAAGTAGTTCTTGCACATGTGCTCCAGCGTAAAGTTAATGGTGGGTACAA
This sequence comes from Candidatus Limiplasma sp., assembly GCA_963666755.2. Classification (GTDB taxonomy): domain Bacteria; phylum Bacillota; class Clostridia; order Christensenellales; family Aristaeellaceae; genus CAXXOK01. The sequence goes on along the minus strand of CAXXGW010000009.1, from coordinate 415,666 downwards.
CGCTGGAGATCGCCACGCCTTCGACCTCCCGCATATCCACGCCCTCATGGGCAAACAGGTTGGCCAGCAAAATGCCGTACTCGTCGGAGGTGCAGGTCTTGCTGGTGGAGATGCGCCAGTATTTGACCATATCCTTACCCTGAAACAGGGCGGTTTTAATATTGGTATTTCCCACATCCATGGTAAAGATCATGGCATTTGCTCCTTCACAAATGAAATGAACCGTGCCGATTTGCATCGGGAGGGGGAGGATTCCTCACCGCAGCCTGCGTGTTCAGTCCGGGTCGGGCACATCCGCGTCTTGGTCGGCCTGCCCCTCCGCCGCCTGATGCGGAACAGCCGGTTCGGCTTCCAGCGCTTCCGGGACGTCCACCGCTGGCACGGAAATCCTCCGCCGTCCGCCGCGCTGGATGGCGTCCAGCGCCACCTTGACCATCGGGATCAGGATTGCGGCCACAATGGCCTCCGCCAGCCCGTTGGGCAGGCCCACGACCGCCACCAGCCACGCGCCCGCATGGGTGGCGTACGCCTCGTTCGCCCCGCCCAGCGCGATCAGGTTCTGCAAAAGCACCGTCAGATCATCGCCGTACAGCAGGATAATCGCGCCCAGGCACAGCACGGTGTTGGTCAGCGCGCCCACCGCCGCGGCCAGGCCTGCGCCCACGCGGTCGGCCGCGCCCTCGCGCTTCACCAGCTTTTTCCACAGCCGGTACGCAGCCCAGGCCGTCAGCGGAATGATCATGCGGGGCAGGACGCTTACCAGCGGGTTTCTGAAAAACAGGGTCAGCCCCACCATGCCGGTTTCCCACGCGCGGATCAGGCTGCACAGGCCGAAGATCAGCCCCACCGGCACGCCCACCGCAGGCCCTTCCGCCAGCGCGGCCAGGATCACGGGGATGTGCACCAGCGTGACCGCCGGCAGCGGCGGCGGCAGCATAATCATACCGATGGGCGTAAAGGTCAGCAGCGCGGTAATCGCGCCAAACATCGCCGTAATCACCATCCGGCGGATCCATTGGCTCTGTTTCCCGGGTACGCGTTTCCGTTCCATATTCATTTTCCTCCGTTCGGGTTCGCAAGGATACCCGACGTCTGTGCCGCGCGCGCGGCGGATGCAAGGTTGTCCGGGAGAACGGCGCGTCCGGTCCCGCAGGTCCCGGCGCACATCCCCGTGGGTTTATTATATGCGAGCAAGCGGCAAAAGTAAACCTTCCCGGTTAAAGGCGGCGCGGCAAGGCAAACGCCCCGGCTGGCCTGGCCGACCGCAGGTGCGGTCGGCAATCCGTCGCCGGGGCGTCATTGCCGCGTCAGGAAAGCCCATCAATGCTCGTCGCCGTCGTCCTCGCCCTCAATCGCGTCGGGGAAAAACGGTTTGTGGCAGTTAGGGCACAGCGGGCTTTCGTCAAAATCAATATCGGCGGCCTTGATCTGCATGGTCTTGCCGCAGTTGGGGCAGTCGAAGGAAAGCTCCTCATCCTCGTCGAAGGCCTCTTCCTCGTCCAGGTCCTCGTCCTCGTCGTCGCCCTCTTCTTCGCCGAACAGCGCATCCTCAATGTCGCCCAGATCGCTGTCAATGGACTCGATGTACTCATCCATCTCGTCCACATCGTCCTCCAGGTCCTTGATCTTCTGCGCCATTTCGTCCATGACGCCCAGCATTTCCAGCATCAGGCGGTTCTCGTTCTTTTCCTTGTCCAGACCCAGGCCTTCGGCCAGGCCGCGGAGGTAGGAGGTCCGATCCGTAATACTGCTCATACGGCTTCCTTTCCCGTGCGCAGGTGCGCGCGGCGTTCCTTGGGAAATGACAGGCGGGGTCGAAGGGATCAACTCAGCAGCGCTCCATGTATTCGCCGTTGCGGGTATCCACGCGGATATGGTCGCCAATGTTGATGAACAGCGGCACCTGCAGGGAGTAACCGGTTTCCAGCGTGGCGGGCTTGTAGGTGTTGCTCGCCGTATCACCCTTGAAGCCGGGCTCGGTGTCGGTCACTTCCAGCTCCACAAAGTTGGGGGCGGCCACGCTGAAGGCGGAACCCTTGAAGAAGCGCACCGTCACGTTGGTGCTTTCCTTGACAAAGTTGATGGCGTCCTCCACCTGCTCGCGGTTGAGCGGAATCTGCTCATACGTGTCCAAATCCATGAAGTAGTACAGATCGCCATCGGCGTACACATACTGCATTTCTTTGGTTTCGACCACCGCGCGGGGCATTTTGTCGGTGGGGTTGAAGCTGCGCTCTACCACCGCGCCGGTCATGATGTTCTTCATTTTGGTGCGCACAAAGGCCGCGCCCTTGCCCGGCTTTACATGCTGGAAATCCACGATGGTCCACACGCCACCATCCCACTCCATGGTAACGCCTTTTCTGAAATCGCCCGCTGTAAGCATGGGTTATTCCTCCGTTCGTGATTGGTGTATGGCTACAGAATGACAAGCTCCCGAGTCGGCAGGGTCAGCGCCCGGCAGCCGCCCTCCAGCACGAGCACCGTGTTTTCGATGCGCACGCCGCCCTCGCCGGGCAGGTAGACGCCGGGTTCGACCGTCATCAGTTGGTTTGCTTCCAGCTTGCCGGTCGCGGCGGCGCTCAGGCGCGGGCTTTCGTGAATTTCAATGCCCAGGCTGTGGCCCAGCCCGTGACCAAAACGGCCCGCATAGCCTTGCGCGTCAATGTAATCGCGGGCGATGGCGTCAATCGCGTGGCAGTCGCCGCCCGCCTGCACGGCCTCCTCGGCCATGCGCTGGGCCGTCTGCACGGTTTCATACACCCGCCGCAGGGTCGGGCTGGGCTCACCCAGCGCTACCGTGCGCGTCATATCGGCGCAGTAGCCCTTGACTTTGGCGCCAAAATCCATGGTGATCAGATCGCCGCGGCGGATCCGGTACTCGCTTGGCACCGCATGGGGCAGCGAACCGTTGGCGCCTGCCGCCACGATGGTGGAGAAAGCCAGCCCGTCCGCCCCATGGGAGAGCATATCGTACTCCAGCCAGGCAGCCAGCTCTTTTTCCGTCATGCCTTCGCGTATCACGCCCAGCGCGCGCCCGAAGGTTTCGCCGGTGATGCGGCAGGCCTGCTCAATGCTCCTGATTTCTTCGGCATCCTTGATCTGGCGCAGGCGCTCGGTTTCGTCATGCAAGGGGTTCCATGCGGTAATGCCGGGCATGGCCTGGCGGGCCTGGTTAAAGGTGCGCACGGTCACGGCATCCTCTTCGTAAAAGAGGGTGTTCACGCCCCACTGCGCACAGCAGTCTCCAGCGATCGCCTCATGCGCCTGCCCTTTTTCCACACTGAGGATGCGGAATCCCTCGCACTGGCGCTGGGCCTGCTCCACATAGCGGAAATCGGTGATGACCGCCCGGCCTGCTTCATTCAAAAGGGCAATTCCTTCGCCGGTAAACCCCGTCAGGTAAAACAGATTGGCCGGTTTGTAGACGATCACGGCCCCTTTGGCCCCGACGCCCGCGGCGGCCAGAAGCCGTTGTACACGCGACATGCGTTACACAGTCCTTTCCGGCGGCCCGGATATGCCGCGCCCGCGGGGGCGCAAAGGCCGCAAGGGATATTGTACCATAAACCCGATAGCTGCGCTACGTGTTTTTCAGATTTCGCGGTGTTTTCGCGCGCGAAACCGTCAGTAGCCGAGGGTTTCCTCCACCAGCAGCACGGTCATGGCGCGGCCGCGGGGCACGCGATCCAGCGATACGGTGGCCGAGCACATGCAGCCTTCGCCGCACTCGTCGGGCTTGCACAGCCCGGTCTGGGCGCAGGGGGTCTGCAGGCCGATGCGGCGGGCGTTGCGCGGGCAGGCCAGCTGCTTGATGCGCGCCACGGCGGTGTTGATGCCCCCATCCACCCATTTGGACACGCTCACCACAAAATACACGGCGCGAGGGCCGTCCAGGATCGCGCCCACGCGGTTGCAGTTGCCGTCGATAAACACAAGGCTGCCGTTGCGCGTCAGGGCGTTTGCGGAGGACAGGTACACATCCGCCTTGCGGCTGTTTTCCCGGATGGCGGGCACGGCCTCCTTGGGCGCGCCCCAGGTGGAGTACACCTTGCAGCCGTTGGCTTCCAGCGCGGGCATCACGTCGATATCCCGCACGGATACCGAGCCGCCCACGCCCACGGCACTGCCTGCCGGGATGTGCGCCAGCAGGTAGGCCTTCGCCTCCGCCGCGGTTTCCAGCGGGATTACCTCAAACCCATGCTTGCGCATGGCTTCGACTGTCGTTTGCAGATGCTGTTCCATAACCGTCCCTCCTATCGCAGCCGGATTTCCGGCAGCACCGCGCCGCTTCCATCGCGGAAGGGCGCCAGCGCAAAGCCGGACGTCGCCTGCATGTGTTCCAAAACCTGTTGCGCCGCTTCGCTTTGCAGCAGCACGGGCTGAAAATCGTTGCGCGCTTCGCTCCCGCTTATGCGGATGGGCCACAGCGTCGCCTGCAGGCTTTCGGGCGCGCCGTCCGTAAAGCGCAGGGTCACAGCCAGCACGCACGCGGTATAATCCGGCGGGTCAGTGTTGCCGCCGAACACGCAGTTGCCCAGACTGTAGGCCACCAGCGTATTGCCGATCCGCTCCAGCCCCTGCGCCACGTGCGGGTGGCTGCCCACCACCAGCGTCGCGCCGTTTTCGGCCAGATAACGCGCCGTTTCCCGCTGCCCGGCGGTTAAAGTCTGGGCATACTCCTCGCCCATGTGCATCCAGTGCACAATCACCACGCAGCCCAGCGCACGCAGGGTTTCCACCTGCTTGCACCACAGGGCCCGATCCAGCGAAAAGCCGCTTGCCGTCACGCCGATACGCAAACCGTCGCGGTCCAGCACGAGCACGTCGTTCGCGCCGCACCAGCCAATTTTCTGCTCCGCAAGGGCGGTTTGGGTATCCTGAAGGCCGATGTTGCCGTAATCCAGCGTATGGTTGTTGGCGAGGCCGACAGCTTCCACCCCGCCCAACGAAAGGATGCCCGCGTACTCAGGCTTGCCTCGGAAGTGGAACGCTTTGCGCCCCGCCGGGATCGCCCGGTCGGTCAGCGGCCCTTCCAGATTGACCATCGTCAGATCGTCCGCCTGAAACAGCGCCGCCAGCCGCAAAAACGGATACGCTAACCCCTCATCTGCCAGCACCGTGGCAAACCGACGCTCGCCGGCGCCCTCGCCGCCCAGAGTGCAATCCCCGGCAAAGGTCAGGCGCAGCTCCGCCTCGCCCTCCTGCACCGCCATGGCGGTCACGGCCAGCTCCGCCGGAGGCTGGTCATAGGCAAAGGTGTATATCCAGCATTCCGACATGGCATTCGCAAGGCACAGCCAGCTTAGCGCAAGGGTCAGCGCAACCGTCACGCCGCATCGCTTTCCAGGCACAGTATAGCACACTCCCCCCGCCCCCGTAAAGGAAAACGTCCTGCAGCAAAGGGTCTGCGGCCTCCCGCAGCCTTAGCGCAGGGTGTCCAGCGGCTCGCGCGCAGGCACGCCCGCCTTACGGGGGTACCGCTCGGGCGTAGGGCGTACTTTGGCGCAGGCCAGCACGCAATGTTGCCATTCCGGCTGCAGCGGCACCTCCACCGCGAGGGCGCGCGGCGCGGCGCCGCCCAGCAGGCGGGCTGCGAAGGCGCCGCCCTCCAGCTCCTCAGCAGCGGCAGGCCCTTTGTAACAGAGCGCCTGCCCGCCCGTGCGCACAAATGGTAAAAGCAGCTCCAACAGTACCGGCGCGGAGGCGACGGCGCGTGCCACCGCCAGATCAAAGCGTTCCCGCAGTGCCGGATCCCTTGCGGCATCCTCGGCGCGCGCATGCACGGTGCGTACCCGGGGCAGCGCCAGCGCGTCGATTACGGCATCCAGAAAGGTCAGCCGCTTTTGCAGGGAATCCAGCAGCGTGATTTGCAGATCGGGCCGGGCAATCGCCAGCGCCAGCCCCGGAAAACCCGCGCCCGTGCCCACGTCGATCAGCGTCGCGCCTTCGGGAAACAGCCCCGGAATCTGCAGCGGTGCGAGCGAGTCCATAAAGTGCCGGTCCAGCGTGGCTTCCAGCCCGGCATCCCCGGTCAGGTTCATACGGGTGTTCCAATCCTCCAGCATGGCCTGATAGCGCGCCAGCCGCCCGGCCGCGCGCGCGTCAACCGGCGCATTCAGCAGCGCAAGCCGCCCGGCAAACACCGTTTCGGCCGTCCTTGTCATAAGGACAACCCCACATACTTGACCAGCCAGTACTTGACCCAGGCCAGCGCCTCGCGTCCGTGGTTCTGCGCCCAGTAAGGCAGCTCCGGGCGGCACAGACTGCCCGCGCCCTGTGGGTGGAAGCCCACATCCTCCGCGATGGCCATGGCGCGCGGCAGGTGGTAGTCGCTGGTGACCACCAGCGGTCGGCTCAGCCCCAGCCCATCAAGGATGGCTTTGGCATTTTGCATATTTTCACGGGTGTCCATGCTCACGGGGTCGGTGTACAGGTGCTCGGCGGCTACCCCGTCCAAAAGCAGCAGCTCGCGCATCACATCGGCCTCAGGGCGGGGCTCGTTGCCGCCCTGCGCGCCGCACACCACTACCACGCAGGGGCGCGCGCGGTACATTTCCAGCGCCTTATCCAGCCGCCAGCGCAGCTGCACCGACGCTTCACCGTCGGGCTTGACCTGCGCCCCCAGCACGATAATCGCGTCATAATCCGTCGGCGCGGGCACATGGGTTTCCCGGTAGCACACGTAGCCGACCAGCCCGCCGTAAACCAGCACGCCTAACAGTGCAAGCACGCCGATCACGCGGAGTATCCGCCTCCATACGGAGCGCTTGCGGGGGTTGTGAGGTTGTTGTGTTTCATGGTGTTTCATGTGTCCTCCCGTTCGGTTGGCCTGTCAATCAGCAGTTCGTGCTTCAGCCGGATTTCGCCGTCGGAACCCGCGGCGTGGGGCACGTCGCAGCGCCCCGGCTCCGTGGGGTTGTAAAAACCATTGCGCGCAAGGCTGAGCACGCCGTTTTCCGCCACGATCAGGTGGTCGATCAGGATCACTTCGATTTCACCCAATACCTTGCCCAAGCGAGCCGTCGTTTCCAGATCAGCCTGCGAAGGGGCGATGCTGCCGCCGGGATGGTTGTGGCAGAGCAGTACCGCGTGGGCATTGTAGGTAAGCGCCGCCTCCATCACCACACGGGGGTAGGCGGGCACATCGCTCAGCGAGCCTTTAGCGATCAGCGCATTGCCGAGCGTCTCCATCTGCCCGTTCAGGCACACGGCGTAAAACAGCTCCCGTTTTTCTCCGGCCAGCAGACGCGCGCAGTAGCGCACAGCGTCGCGCCGTTTGCTCAGCGCCACGCGCGTTTCCGCGCGGCTTTCCTCCGCTTGGCGCAGCGCCTGCGGCAACAGCGAAAGGTAGGTTGCAGCATATTCGCCCACGCCCTCGGTTTGCATCAGCTGGCGCGGCTCGGCGTGCAGCACGCCGTACAGCGAGCCGAAGCGCTCGATCAGCGTATGCGCCAGCGGGTTTACGTTCTTCTGAGGGATGCAGTAAAACAGCAGCAGTTCCAGCACCTCGTGCTGGGCAAAACCTTCCAGCCCCTGCTTAACGAAGCGTTCCCGCATTCGCTGCCGGTGTCCGTCGTGCTGCATGGCTTCCCCTCCCGCCGCGGCCCCGCCGCCGCGCCCCATTATACCATGATCCGCAGCGGTTGCAAAGCGCCGCCGCCCATACTGCGGATTGTCAAATTTACCGCGCGGGGTTTTCCAACGCCTGCGGATGTAGTATAATTAAATGTAGCGCGGATTATCCGCAGAAATCGGAAGGAAAGGGGGGAGCCGTTCCCATGCAGACCCTCTGGGCTCAGATTCAAAACGTCCTGTGGAACGTGTTCAACCGCCCCAACATCACCGATCTGCTGGATATCCTGATCGTCGCCTTTTTGCTGTATGAGCTTTTGATGCTCACCCGCGAAACCCGGGCCAGCGCCGTGCTCAAGGGGCTGGTCACGCTGGTGCTGGCCAGCTGGGTCAGCGATCTGCTGGGGCTGACGGCGCTCAACTGGATTTTACAGAACGTGGTCAACAACGGCGCGGTGGTACTGGTGATTCTTTTCCAGCCGGAATTGCGCAAAGCGCTGGAACAGCTCGGGCGCGGCGGCATCCGTGACGCGACGCACCTGAGCGATCAGGAAGAAAATGAGCATGTAGTGCGCGAAATCACCGGCTGCCTTTTATCGCTAAGCCGCCGCCGCGTGGGCGCGCTGATTGTGTTTGAGCAACGCATCGGCCTCAAGGATGTCATCGAAACCGGCACGCGGCTGGACAGCCGCATCAGCAGCGCGCTGCTGGAAAACATCTTCGAGCCCAACACCCCGCTGCACGACGGCGCGGTGGTCATCCGCGGCAACCGCGTCATGGCCGCGGCCTGTTTCCTGACGCTTAGCGAAGGCAAGGGCATCAGCCGGGAGCTTGGCACCCGCCACCGCGCGGCGCTGGGCATTACCGAAACGACCGACGCCGTAACGCTGATCGTCAGCGAAGAAACGGGCATCATCTCCATGGCGCGCGAAGGACGGCTGACCCGCCACCTGGATCGCGTGGCGCTGGAGCAGGTGCTGCTGGGCATGTACCACCAGCGGGAAAACAGCCTTTGGAACTCGCTGCTGGAAAAAACCAAGCGGCATAAAGGAGGGGCGGCATGAACGCGCAACCGGAACCCCGCGACGGTAAGCCGGCGCGGCCCGTCGCCAGCGCGCTCCGGCAGTTGCCGACGCGTCTGTGGAAAATGCTGCGCCACAATTTTGCCTGGAAGGTACTGGCGCTGATTCTGGCCCTCTGCCTGTGGGCCGGGCTGATTACCCAGGACCCGACGCTTACGCGAGAGCGCGTTTTTACCGATGTGCCCATCACGGTAACCGGCTCGGACTCGCTGCGCCGCAACGGCCTGATTGTCACTTCGGGGCTGACCGACCCTTCCGCGCTGGTGAGATTGCGCGTAGAGGTGCCCCAGCGGGAATACAACAGCGCAACCAGCGCCAACTATAACCCCCGCATCGACCTGAGTAAGATTACCGGCACGGGGGAGCAGACGGTTAAAATCGCCGCCACCTCCACCACCACCTACGGCACCGTAACCGAGATTTACCCCGACAGCATTCCGGTCACGGTGGATAACTACGTTACCAGCTACCGCCTGCCGGTAACCGTGCGCCAGAACGGGGATTTCCCCAGCGGCTTTTACGGCCCCGCCCCGACGCTGGACCCCTCGATCGTATCGGTCAGCGGCCCGGAAAGCGTCATCACGCGCATCGCGCGCGTGGTGGTGGATATCGACGCCGCCCGCCTGCCCGCGCAGTCCGGGCTGGTGCGCACGGCCCTGACCCTGCGTTATGAGGATGCGGACGGCAACCCGCTGGACAGCACCCTGATCGAAGCCAGCAGCGCCGGGGTGCTGCTGCGCTCCATCGTGGTGGAGCAGCAGCTTTACACCACGCGCAGCCTTACGCTCAATACCCTTGCCCTGACCACCGGCGAACCCGCCGCGGGGTACGAGGTCAAGTCCGTAACCCCCACACCCAATGTGCTGATCGCCGCCGGGGATGAAACCGCCCTGAACGCGCTGGATTCGCTGTTTTTGGATCACGCGGTAGATGTGACTGGCCGTTCCGCCTCCTTTACGGCGGAAGTCAAGGTGCGCAAGCCTTCGGAGCTGGTGTACCTGAGCGCCGACAGCGTTATGCTGCTGGTAGAAATCGGGCCCAGCCTGCTGGTCAAATCCTTTGAAAACATCCCGCTGACCCTGACGGATACCGCCGATCCCCTGCGCGCCAACAGCGAAACAAAGGTCGTAAACGTAAGCGTAACCGGGCCGAAGCTGCAGTTTGACACGCTCAAGGCATCGGCGCTGAAAGCCTATGTTTCCTGCGCCGGGCTGACGACCGGCACCTACGCGCTGCCTGTGCAGCTCAGCATCCGCGATGCGGATACACAGACCTTTACATACGCCATTACACCGCAAAACGTTTCCGTAACGCTTACGGATCATTAACCCTTGCGCGGGAAGGAGCCGATGGATGAACGGGTTTACCAACGCGATCCTCTCGCTGGTCCTGGGCTGGCTGCGTTCGCTTTTAAACGCGGTCTGGGCGCTGCTGGGCAGCGAGGACGGCGGTATGCTGATTACACTCCTGCGCGATCATTGGAAGCTGATCTTCTTGATCCTTTGCGTGGGGGGATTTATTCTGGATCGCACCGTGTACCTGATTCGCTGGCGACCCTATGCCGTATGGGCGGCGCGCCGCCGTCAGCGCCGGGAGGAGCGCCTCACGCCGCCCGAGCCGCGGCATTCCTATCCGCAGACCTATGCCCCCGCCCCGCAGGACGAGCCCTATCCGCAGGAGGATGAGGACGAGCCTTACGGCGTACCGGCCGCAACCACCCGCTACCGGCGGCCGGCCGCTGCGGAAGCGCCGCTTGCGCAGCCGACCACCGTCGGCCCCGCGCTGCGGCAGCCCAACGCCGCCGCCTATGCACCCGCTGCCGAAGCGCCCTACCCGCCGCAAAGAGCCGCCTATGCGCCCGCGTCCAACGGCTTTGCGCCCCCCGCCGGCGCTCCGCAGCCGCCCGCCTATCCGCCCGCGCCCGGCAACGGCTTTGCGCCGCCTGCTTATGCGCCGCGGCAGAACGCATACCCGCCTGCACCCACGAACGGCTTTGCACCGCCCGCCTATCCCCCGCAGCCAAACGCCTATGCGCCTGCCAACGGCTTCGCGCCGCCCGCCGAGGCTCCTTACGCCCCGGAACGGGTCGCCTTTATCCCGCCAACTGCCAACGGCTACGCGCCCGCCGGATATCCGGAGTGCGACGTTCCGCCGGAAAACACCTATACCCCGCGTGCGGCGCGCTATTCCCCGCCACCGGCACCCCGCGCCGCTCAAGGGTATTGGGGCGGCTTAGCCATACCCGGCTCGCCGGAGGATGCCTTCGCCCCCACCTCGACCTACACAGCTGTACCCCTGCACGGCCCGCTGGAGCCGGAACCGATGGCCGACGAGCCGCGCTTTGACGATGATTTGGACTACTGGAACGCCCCGCAGACCCTGATGGATAATATCGCGCCACATCCGGCGCTGGAACCAAATGTTACCGCGGGCATGCGCCCTACCTTTGGCGCGTCGCAGCCCGAGCCGCCGGCATATCGGCAGGAGGCAAGCATGGGGATAGGCTATACGCCCATGCCCATGCCGCCGTTGCCCGGCACCCCCCAGCCCATACAGCAAGGCGGCGAAACGGCCGTACACCCGGGGCTGGATTTGGAAACCTTCCAGCAGAACATCGGCCTGGGCGCCGGGTCGCAACTCTCGTCGCCCTCCGCCCTCGACGCGGAGGCCTACCCCAACTTTTCCCCGTTCCCGGAGGCTGATCGCCCCGAACCGGCAGGCGCAAAGCCGCGCGGTCTGGGCGCGCTGGCCAAGCGGGCGCGTACGCTGGTTGGCGGTGAGGATGAGCGCAACCCGCTGTCCATCCGCGATCTGCAAAGCACGGTGGATGTGAAGAACGCCTTCCATGCGCCCGTGTATCCTAAAAAGAAACCGGAAAGCGAGGAGGAGTAATGCTACCCCTCAACCAAACGTATACCGTGGTCGTCGGCAACTACGGCAGCGGCAAAACCGAGCTGTCCATCGCGCTGGCACGGCGCATGCGGTGCGAAGTGACCGGGCCTGTGGCGCTGGTGGATCTGGACATCGTGAACCCGTACTTTCGCAGCGCCGAGCAGGCGCAGCTGTTGCAGCAGGAAGGCATCGAGGTCAAGATGCCTTCCTTTGCGCTCACAGCGGTGGATATCCCGGTGTTGCCAGCGGAAATCCAAAGCGTGTTTGAGCCCGGGCGTTACGCGCGCGTAGTGGTGGATGTGGGCGGCGACGAGGTCGGCGCCACGGCGCTGGGCCGCTACGCCCCGCTGGTTGCCGCCGTGCGCGGGCAAATGCGCGTGCTCTATGTGGTCAATCCCTACCGCCCCCTGTCCGGCACGGAGGAGGAGATTGCCGACCTGTTTGGGCTGATTGCCCGGCAGGCACGCGTAACTCCCGATCTGCTGGTAAACAACGCAAACCTGCAACGCCGCACCACCGCGCAGGACCTGATTGACGCGCAGGCGCTGCTGACCCGCGTGGGAGAACGGCTGCATGTGCCTGTTGGGCTGGTGGTCGGCTACCCGCAGTTGCAGCCGCAGCTCCCCCCTGCCATGCAGCAGCTTTACTTTCCGCTGGAGCCGGTCATGCTGCCAGAGTGGTTGGAGGACGATCAGGCATGACCCGCGCCACCCGTCGGCCCCGCCAGCAAACCGCAGCAGGTTTGGATGCCACACCGCCACTGCCGCAGGCCTTTTGCCTCCGCATGGAAGCACAGCTTGGCCCCGAAGCGCCTGCTTACTTCGCCGCGATGGAGCAGCCGCCTGCGCGCGGGCTGCGGATCAACCCCGGCAAGCCGACGCTTATTCCCCTGTCTGCCCTGATTAACGGACTGGGCGATCCACTCCCCTGGGCTCCGGACGGGTTTGCTTTGCAGCTGACAAGCAAAGCCGGGCTGCACCCCCTGCACGAGGCCGGGGCTTACTACCTGCAAGAGCCCAGCGCGATGATTCCCGCCACCCTGCTGGCCCCGCAACCCTGCGAAACGGTGCTGGACCTGTGCGCCGCGCCGGGCGGCAAAAGCACCCAGCTTGCCGCCGCCATGCGCGGGCAGGGCACGCTGGTATGCAATGAGCCGGTGCCTTCGCGCGCCCAAACCCTCAGCCGCAATCTGGAACGCATGGGCGTGCCCAACGCGCTGGTGGTATCGGCCGATCCCGAGCGGCTGGCCGCACTCTGGCCGCAGCTGTTCGACGCTGTTTTAGTGGATGCCCCCTGCAGCGGCGAAGGGATGTTCCGCCGCCACCCCGAGGCCCGTCTGGAATGGGACGAGGGCGCGCCCGTGCGTTGCGCCGCGCGGCAGTGGCACATTCTGGAAAGCGCCTGCCGGATGCTGCGCCCCGGCGGCCGCCTCTGCTACGCCACCTGTACTCTGAACCCGACGGAAAACGAGCGCACCATTGCCGCGCTGCGGGCGGCACATCCTGAACTGGAACCCGTCGCTTTTTCGGTGCCGGTGGGCCACGGTTTGACGCTCTCCTCCACGGAGGGTTGCTTGCAAACCTATCCGCATACCGTTTCCGGAGAAGGGCACTTCTCGGCATTGCTGCGCAAAATCGCGCCCGGCGCGCAGGATGGGCCAGCTGCAGCCGCGCTGCTACCCGCCGCGCAAGCGCTCGCAGCGCCACCGCGGGATGCGTGCGCCGCCTATACGCTCTTTGCCCAGACGCAGGCTGAGGCTCTGCACGCACCCACGGCCGACACTGCCCCCTGTTCCCCCCTGCCGGATGCCAACGCGGCGTTCGGGGAGACCCTGCTCCATGCCCCTCCGCTGCCGCCGGTCACCGGGGTGCGCGTCCTGCGTGCTGGGCTTGCCCTGGGGCAGGCGAAGGGGCGCATCTGGGTTCCCGACCATGCGTTGGCCATGGCAGCGCCGGGTTTGGCGCTGCCCCGCTATCCGCTCAGCGAAGCGGAAGCCCGCCTGTACCAGCGTGGCGAAACCCTGCCCGTACCGGAAACGTTGCGCGGTTATGTTGCCGTGACGCTGGCGGGGGTGGCGCTGGGTTTTGCCAAAGCCGGAGACGGGCAGCTGAAAAACCATTATCCCAAGGGTCTGCGCAGGCCCTAATACTGTTTGGAGGCACTATGCAAACCATCACGCTCAAGGGCAAAGCCCTGACTGTCAGCCGCCTTTGCATGGGCGGCTGCCCCGCCGGCGAGTACGGCTGGGGCAATGTTTCCCGGGACGAGGTGGAGCGCGCGATGCTCCACGCGTTGGAGCTGGGCGTCAATTTCTTTGACACTGCCGACACCTATGGGCTGGGTCGCAGCGAAGAAACCCTCGGCGAAACCCTCGCCCCGCATCGCGCACAGGTGGCCTTGGCTACCAAGTTCGGCGTGCGGGTGGAAAACGGACACACGTTTTTCGACAACAGCCCCGCCTATCTGGATCAATCGCTGGCCGCCAGCCTGAAGCGCCTGCGCACGGATCACATCGACCTCTATCAGGTGCATTATCTGGACGATCATACCCCCATCCCCGTGCTGATGGAGGCCCTGCTTTCCCACCAGCGCAAAGGGGATATCCTTGCCATCGGGCTCAGCAACGTGCCTCCGGAGCGGTTGGCGGAGCTGGAACCCTACCGCGAGCATATCGCAACGTTTCAAAATCACTTCAGCCTCGCGCACCGCACCGACGAGGCAGCCATGCGCGCGACCGCTAGCACGCTGCGAGCAGCCCCGCTTACCTGGGGCAGCCTCGGGCAGGGCATCCTGACCGGCAAATACGGCGCGGACGTGCATTTCGACAGCAGCGACCGCCGCAGCCGCGCGGTGTATGACAATTTCTATGGAGAGAAGCTACAGCAGAACCTGCGCATCGTCGATGTTATGCGGCCCATTGCCGCCGCGTATCACGTGCCTGTCGCCAGCGTTGCCGTGCGGTGGATTCTGGATACGCTCCCCGGCAGCGTCGTGATTACTGGCGTCAAATCGCCCGCACAGGCCGAAGCCAACGCGCTGGCCTTCACCTTTACCCTGACTGAAGCCGAGCGGGACGCGCTGAACGCAGTTTCCGCCGAAGCACAGGAATAAAGCAACAGAGAATTTGCAGACAGCCAAAGGGGCCGGAACTCTGTTCCGACCCCTTTGGCGTACCTGCCGGGCACCCCTCGGATTTCCGAAATTGAAAGGATTAGCGGTTTCACGGGCCTTGGGCTTCGCCCAACCCATCAAAGGGTTTCACCCTTTGAAAACCTGACAAGGGATTTCATCCCTTGACTCCTATTGAGCCATACTGGGATACCTTGGCATTATTTTGTGTCCGACACAGGAAGGTTTGCGTTTTGGCGCGGGCCTTGGGCTTCGCCCAAACCCACCAAAGGGTTTCACCCTTGGAACCTGACAAGGGATTTCATCCCTTGACCCACATTTTTGGCAAGCAGAGGGGCCGGAACGGTGTTCCGGCCCCTCTGGCATGCGTGTCGAATCCCTTCGGGCCTTTCGTTGGCCGGAAGGTGCGCGTTGTGGCACGGGCTTCGGGCTTCGTCCAACCACGCCAAAGGGTTTCACCCTTTGGAAACTTGACAAGGGATTTCATTCCTTTCCCTCGTTTTCATACCGCAGCCAAATTTCTCCGGGCATCTTCACGGTTACCGACTTGCGCAAGGCTTTTTAGAGCTTGAGCAAATCCTGATCGTCCAGCTGCCACTCGGGGTTCCAGGCGATTTCCCAGTAGTAGCCGTCCGGATCGGCAAAATAAGAGTGGTACCCGCCCCAGAATACATCCTGCGGCTCCTTGACGATACGCGCGCCCGCCCGCCTGGCCAGCTCCGTCATGGCGCGCACCTCATCCTTGTTGTGCGCGTTGTAGGCCAGCGTAATCCCCCCGAAGCCCTGCCCGATGGCGGGCGGGTTATCCGGGTTGATATCCTCGGCCAGCCCTTGCAAAGAGTACAGCTCCAGCTTGGTGCCCGGGGTGCTGAAGAACACCACCTGCGGCGTATCGCTCTTTTCCTTGGTGCGGAAGCCCAGCCCGTCGCGGTAGAAGCGCAGCGAGGCCGTCATATCCCGCACGCCCAGGCACACCAGATTCATGCGGTTCATGCGCTCGCGCAGCTCTTCGTCCTGGTTGCGGATCAGCTTGCGCTGGATTTTACCGCTGATGGTCTTGGGCAGCTCCTCCACAAATTCGATGATGCGCGGATACTTGTACGGCGCGGTAACCGCCTTGACATGCTCCTGCAGTTCGCGCTTGAGCTCGTCGCTGGGGGTATAGCCGCGGTTGGGCGCGAGCACCACCGTGGCCTTGACCACCTGCCCGCGTTCCGGGTGCGGCACGGCCGTAATGGCGCATTCCAGCACCGCCGGATGTGTCAGCAGCGCGCTTTCCACCTCGAAAGGGCCGATGCGGTAACCGCTGGACTTAATCACATCATCGCTGCGGCCGATAAAGAAGAAATACCCGTCCACATCGCGCCAGGCCATATCACCGGTATGGTACAGGTCGTTGTAGAACACCGCGTCGGTCTGCTCCTGATTGCGGTAATACCCCACAAACAGGCCCGGCGGGTGTCCGTGGTGCATACGGATGCAGATTTCACCCTCCACGCCGTCGTCCACCGGTTCGCCAGCCTCGTTCACCAGCGCGATATCATACGCGGGCGAGGGCCTGCCGGTGCTGCCGGTTTTCGGCTCCATCCACTTGCTGGTCATCAGCAATGGCGTGGTTTCGCTCTGTCCGAACGCCTCATGAATCTTGACCCCCGTCGCGCGGTGGAACTGCTCGTACACCTCGGGGTTGAGCGGCTCGCCCGCGCAGTTGGCCCAGCGCAGGGCGCTCAGGTCGTAACGGCTCAGGTCTTCCTTAATCATGAAGCGGTACACCGTCGGCGGCGCGCAGAAGGAGGTCACCCGGTAGTGGGCAAGTTTCTCCAGCAGATCAGTGGCCACAAAATGGTCAAAGTCGTACACAAACAGCGTCGCGCCGCAGATCCACTGGCCGTACATCTTGCCCCAGCCCGCCTTAGCCCAGCCGGTATCCGCCACCGCCAGATGGATGTCGTCATCCCCCACATGATGCCAGTAGTACGCCGTCACCGTCTGGGCGATGGGGTACGTCCACGTGTGCGCCGCCATTTTTGGCATGCCCGTGGTGCCGCTGGTAAAGTACAGCAGCATCAGATCGTCATTGGCGGGCAGTTCGGCGGGCTTTTCCCAGACCGGGTCTGCCGTTTCCAGCAGGCGGTCGAAGTTCAGAAAGCCCTCCGCGTCGTCAAGCGTCAGCAAAGCCTTAAGCGTGTCGCACTCGGCGCCCGCCGCGCGCACGTGGGCCTGCACCTCCGGCTCTTCCACGCACAGGATGGCGCAGGCGCTGCTGGCCTGCACCCGATAGACAATGTCCTTTTTTTGAAGCTGCGCCGTGGCGGGGATCAGCACACAGCCCAGCTTGAGCAGCCCTAGCGCCGCAATCCAGAACTGGTAGCGGCGTTTGAGCATCAGCAGCACCGGGTCGCCCCGGCGCAACCCTTGGGCTTTGAATACGTTGGCAGCCCGGTCGCTCAGGCGGCTGAACTCACCAAAGGTGAAGGTACGCTCCCGCCCGTGCAGGTCGCACCAGATCATGGCGCGTTTATCCGGCGACAAGCGGGCGTACTCGTCCACCACGTCATAGGCAAAATGAAAGTGTTCCGGAATCGTCAGGGTAAAATCGCGCTCAAATTCCTCCTGGGTGGTAAAATCCGTTCGGATGTAACGATCCGCCAACATGGTCGGCTCTTCCTTTCCTTACTCAGGGTTCTGATCGCTCCATCGCTCAGGGAATCACCATGGCCAAGAAATGCACGGGCTCATCGCCGACGGCCGCCATCGCGTGCGGGGTGTGGCTGTCGAAGTACACGCTGTCCCCGGGTTCAAGCAACAGATCAGTCTTGCCGATCACGATGCGCATGCGCCCGGAGAGCACATAATCAAACTCCTGCCCATCGTGACTGTTGGGCACCAGAGCGTCGTTTACGCCCACGGGCACGGTCACGTACAGCGGTTCGATTTTGCGGTGTGCGAAGTTGGAGCCCAGATTCTTATACACGTATTGGCCGTGGCGGATGATGTCCTCTCCCTTGCCCGCGCGCGTCACGCTCAGCACGTTCAGCCGCGGGGCCTCGCCCGTGAGCAGCTCGGTCATATCCACATGAAAGACCTCGCCGATCTTGACCAGTAAGCTGATGGGAATGTCGATCTCGCCGGATTCGATCTTGCGGTATTCGTCCACGGGTACGTCCAGCGCAGCCGCCATCCGCTCAACCGTGTAGTCCGAGATCTCGCGAAGGTCCAGGATACGCAGGGAAATTTGCTTCACTTGGTCGGACACTGCAGTACGCCTCCTCTTTCGCCGTTCGGGCACAGTTTGGCTTATTTTAACAGAAACCGCGCTCTGCCGCAAGGCGAAGCGCGGTTAGCCGTTGTTTATTTTCCGCTTTCCGGGCGGTTCAGGATATCGTCCAGCCGGAACAGCGCCGCCTCGGCGCTGCCCTCCTGCGGCATGCGCCCCGATTTGAGCGCAAACTCCAGTTCATACAGATAATCATAGGCTTCGCGCAGCCGCTCCACCGGGTAGCGGCGTGCCTGCGCCTGTGTGCGCGCCACCGCAAAGGGCGGTATGCCCAAAAGCGAGCCCAGCTCCCCCTGTGGCGCGTGTTCGGCCATCAGGCGGCGCATGTGGTATAGGATGCGGTACTGCCTCAGCAGCAGCGCCAGCACCATAAACCGATCCTCCCCGCCTTCCAGCACTGCGGAAAGCAACGTGCAGGCATCCTGTATGCGTCCGCCCGCCTGCGCCTCCACCATCTGGAACACCGAGCATTCCAGCGAGCGCACACACACAGCGTCGATATCCTCGTCGGTTACGGCCTCGCGCTCGCCCACGTAGGCTGCGAGCTTCTCCATCTCCTGCCGGAGCAGCGCCGCGTCCCGCCCGACGGTAAAGGTCAGCTTCTGGGCGGTGTTCAGGTCCATGCGCTTGCCCAGCGCGCGCAGCGTGCGTACCGCCCATTGCGCGGCCTCCGCCTCGCCCAGGGGGCTGAAATCGACAATCGCGCCCGCCTTTTTCAGGTTCAGGTACAGCTTCTTGCGCGCGTCCGCCTTGCCCTTTACGGTAAAAAGGAGGCAAGTGCTTGGCGCGGGGTTTTCCAGATAGGCAAGGATGCCTTCCTGCCGCGCGTCGTCGGCCTTTTTTCCAGACACCAGCAACTCACTGTCGCGCACCAGCACCACACGGCGCTCCGCCATAAAGGGCAGCGTTTCGGCCGCGGCGGCCAGCGCGTCGGCATCGGGGTTTTGCAACTCCGTGCGGTTCATGGCTTCCAGCCCCGCGGGCAGCAGACGCTGGCAAAGCCGCGCCACCGCCTGATCCTTGATGTATTCCTCCGGCCCCTCCAGCAGGTAAACCCCGCCGAGCGTGCCGGCCTTGATTGCCTCAAAAAAATCGTTATGGTTCATCCTTACCTCCCGAAAGGTACGTGGATACGGTGTAACGGTTGCCCTCCGCCGCAATGCAGATTTCGCCGGTGCGGTCGGTGCGCAGCACCTGCGCGCCATGCGCGGCCAGGCGTGCCAGCGTGTCCGTGCCGGGCAGGGGAGCGTCCGCCTCGCAGGTGATGATAGCCAACGCCGGGTCTGTCAGGCCCAGAAACACGTCGGTCGTACCGCCGTTGCTGCCGTGGTGCCCCACCTTGAGTACGTCGCAGGGCAAGCCAACATAGTTCTCGTATAGCGCGCCGTTATCCCCCATGCTCAGGATGCGCAGGCCACCCAGCCGGATGCGGGTAACCAGCGAGCGGTCGTTCGCGCCAATACCGGGCCGCGCACTTCCGGCCGACGGCCAGAGAATATCGATCCGTGTGTGCGCAAACGCCAGCGACTCGCCCGCCGCAAGAAACGTGACCGGGATGCCGCTTTGCGTGATGAGCGCCTGCATGGCGGATGTTTCCGCGTCCGCCTCGACGGTAAACGCCCCTTCCGGCAGGTAGAGGCGGCGGATGGCGATGCCGTCGTCCAGCAGGGTTTGCAGACCCTGCACATGATCGCGGTGCAGGTGGGTCAAAAGCAGCGCGTCCAGATCGCGCCCCTCGGCCAGCAGCCGGCCTGCCAGCTCGCCGCCGTACGGCCCCGCATCAATGGCTACGGTTGCCGCCCCGTCCACCAGCAGCGCCGAATCGCCCTGCCCGACGGCAAACTGATGGTAGCGCACCGTCGCGGGCGCGGTCGTGGCAGCAACCGTCAGGGCAACCGTCACGCACAGCGAGCCTGCCAACAAACGCGCGCGCAGCGGGGCGCGCACCACCCTTGAAGCGGCCAGCACCGCCGCCAGCAGCGATGCGTAAATCCATACGCTAGGCTCCGCGACGCGCACCTGCGCAAACGGCAGGCGGGTAACAAGGTTCACAAGCCCCTGCAAAAGCCGGAGTCCCGCCGCCGTGGGCACGCCGCATGCATACGCCAGCGCCCCGCCGACCAGCGGCAGGCAGGCAAGCGCCAGCGTGAGCGCAATCAGCGGCACCAGCAGCCCCGCCAGCGGCACCGCCAGCACATTGAAAAACAACCCGTACAGCGGCAACTGGTGGAACGCCGCCGCCGTCGGCAGCAGCACCCCGATCTGCGCCGACAGGCTGATGCCGAGCGCCTCGCCCGGCGTGCCCAGACGGCGGCGCGCCAGCCGACGTAAAGCGCCGCCGCGCGTCGCCTTGCGCGCATCCCGTTCCAGCAGCGCCTGAAAGCGCGGGTACAGCAGCAGGATGCCCGCCATAGCCCCGAAGGAGAGCGCAAACCCTGCTGAGAACAGCTGCAACGGGTTGAGCAGCAGCACCACAATCGCTGCTGCTGAAAGGGTGGTCAGCGCCTGCGGCTTACGCCCCGCAACCTGCGCCCCCTGTACCAGCAGCAGCATGACCGATGCGCGCACCGTGGCGGCGGAAAAGCCGGTCGCCCCGCAATAAAGCAGCAGAAAACCCGCCAGCAGCGGCAGGCGCAGCCCCTTGCGCACCGTGAGCGCGCGTAGCAGCGCGAGCAGTACCGCCGCCAGTAACCCCACATGCAACCCGGACACAGACATCAGGTGCGCCACGCCCGCCTGCTGGAACGCCGCCTGATCCGCATCCTGCAAGGAACCGCGATCCCCCAGCAGCATCGCCAGCGCCAGTGGAGCGGCATCCCCCAGGGCTGCCTGCAGGCGCGTACGCACCGCGGCGCGGATGCGCGCGGCCGGGTCGGCCCAGGGCGCGGTGGCAGGGGTGTTGAGCACCGCAAGGTCCTTCACGCCGGTCACGCCGCTGCCAATGCCGTTTTGCAAAAGCCACAGCCGAAAGTTAAAATCCTCGGCATTCTGCTTGTCCCACGGGCGGTATACCTTGCCCGAGAACCGCAACGCGGCGCCGTCGAACAGCGAGTCCGCCGTGACGCCCCCCTCGGGGTACAGCGTGCAGTACGCGCGGCCCGGCTGGGGCGCGCCGTCCAGCGTCAGGTTGCAAAGCACCACGGCCACTCGCCCGCCGGAGCGCTCCACCGCGTCGCCATATACCGTCGCGGTGATGGTTCCATATTCACCGGGCGCGGGCGCGGGCTGTTCCAGCCATGCCCAGGTCAGGCAGAGCCCAACAGCCAGCACCACCGGCAGCAGCGCCCCCAGCCACGGCAGGCGCAAAGCACGCAGCGCAACGGCCAGCGTCAGCGCAACCAGCGCGAGCCAGAGCACCCAGAACCCCGGCTGCGTGCGTGCACCCAGCCAGACCCCCAGCAACAGCGCCAGTGCCGCAAGCGGCAGTTGAAAATTGCGCTCCCACGGATCACGCGGGTCCACCTGCCGTGCAGACCGCGCAACGCCGCCTGTCATGGGGCGGTATCGGCGGGTGCCGTTTCCAGCAGACAAACGGCATGGGCGCTGATGCCCAGCTCCTCCCCCTCAAAACCCATCTTCTCCGTGGTGGTGGCCTTGACGCTTACACAGTCCACCGGCAGGCGCAGCCGCCCCGCCAGCGTCTGCCGCATCAGATCGATGTAGGGGCGCAGCTTTGGCCGCTGCGCCACGAGGGTCACATCCACATTGACCGGCGCAAGGCTCTTTTCCGCCAGCGCCTGCAGCACGACGTCGAGCAAATCCAGCGAGCAGGCCCCGCGGTAGCGTTCCTCGGTGTCGGGGAAAAACTTGCCGATATCCCCCAGCGCGGCCGCGCCCAGCAGCGCGTCCATCAGGGCATGGGTCGCCACATCCGCGTCGCTGTGGCCCAGCAGCCCCTTTTCATGGGGCACGCATACCCCGCAGAGGATCAGCGCACGGCCCTCAACCAGCCGGTGCGCGTCCATGCCGTGTCCGATGCGCATCAAGGAATCTCCTCCTCATCCCGCGCGGCGAGGATCGCCTCGGCCACCCGCAGGTCAAACACCGTCGTCAGCTTGATGTTCTCGCGGCTACCTTCGCACAGGTACACCGGCAGCCCCGCGTGCTCCAGCAGCGCCGCGTCGTCGGTGGCGCGGGTACCGTCGCGCGCGGCCAGCGCGTGAGCGTCGCGCAGCGCCTGCACGGCAAAGCCTTGCGGGGTCTGCATCGCGCGCAGCGGTTCGCGGGGCAGGGTTTCCAGCGCGCGCCCGGAGGCGTCGGCCCGCTTGATGGTATCGGTCACCGGCACGGCGGCCACGCCGGAGCCGCGCTGCTCCAGCGATTCCAGCACACGGCGGATCACCGGCACGGTGACCAGCGCGCGCGCGCCGTCATGCACCAACACGCCCTGCGCATCGGCAGGGAGGGCTGCAAGGCCGTTGGCGACGGAATCCTGCCGATCCGCCCCGCCCTCCACCACGGCGATCACCGCGCGCGCAAGGCCGTACCGATCCACAAGCTGCCGCACCAGACCGGCCTCGCCCGCGCGGGCCACCACCACCACGCCCGCGCAAAGCCCCGTAAACGGCGCGATGGCACGCACGATGGCGGGCACGCCCCGCAGCGGCAGCAGCACCTTATTGAGATCCCCACCCATGCGGGAGCCGCTGCCGCCCCCCAGCACGATTGCGTACGTTTTCATTCAAACCCACGCTCCGCCCGGGTTTGCGCGTCCTCCTCCAAGACCTCGTACAGGTCGCCCGCGCCTTCCTTGCGCACGGTTTCCTTCACGCTCAGGATGCGGTACTTGCCAATGCGGTTGCCAAAGCGGATTTCCAGCGTATCCCCTTCGGACACCTCGGCGCCGGGCTTGGCCACGCGGCCGTTCAGGCTCACGCGCCCGCCGGAGCACGCGTCGTTGGCGACGGTCCGGCGCTTGATGATGCGCGACACCTTCAGAAATTTATCCAGTCTCATAGTTCCTCCTGAAAGGGGCCCCGCCCGGCGCAGATGGCGGGCGAAGCCCCGGCTTCGGTCAATCTTCGGTTTTTCCGGCCAGCATCACAATGGCGCGGGCGATGATGCGCACATTCTGCCAGAGGCTGTCCAGCAGCATGTATTCGTTCGCCTGATGGGCTACGTCCTCATCCTCGGGGAAGGATGCGCCGAACGCGACCCCCTCCTCCAGACAGCGGGCGTAGGTGCCGCCGCCGGTGGCGATGCACTCGCGCGGGCGGCCCGTTTCCTCATGGTACGCATTCAGCAGCGTGGTCACCAGCGGGCTGTTGGGCGCTACGTGGTGCGGCCCCTTGAGGGAGAGCACGGTGGCCTCGATATCCGGCGCCAGCGCGCCGGTCACGGTTTTGGCGATGCGCTCGCCGCTGGCCAGCAGCGGGTAGCGGATGTCCAACACCGCGTACAGCCCGGTTTCGTCATATCGGAGGATGCCCAGATTGCAGGTGAGCGGCCCGCTGGTTTTATCCGAGCAGCTGATGCCCAGGCTCAGGCCATTGTATTCCAGCCCGATTGCGTCGGCCAGTGTTTTCAGCGGCCCGGTCACGCCCAGCGCGCGCAGCATCAGCAGCAGTTCGCCAATGGCGTTGCGGGCGCACTCCGGGTAAGCCGCGTGGCCGTTGATGCCCGTCGCCGTCAGCAGCAGGCCGCCCTCGGCGGGCGTTGCTTCCACATCCAGCGTCATTTCACGCGCAAGGCTGTTGATGCGCTCGCACAAATCCGCGTCGCCCTCGATCAGCGCGGTGGCAAGGCCCGGCACCACGTTGCGGCGCTCGCCCACGGCAATGCGCCGTACTTTAAGGCCGTCGGTCGCCGCCGGGGCGCGCAGCTCCATTGCCAGCCCGCCTTTTTCCGTGTTGATCACGGGGTAACTCGCGTCGGGGCTGAAACCCGTTTTGGGCATATCGCAGTGCGCCTGATAGTACGCCATATCCTCCCAGCCGGACTCTTCATCACAGCCCAGGATCAGCCGCACCTCGCGTTTGAGCGGAATACCCGCCTGCCGCACCGCGTGCATGGCAAACAGCGCCGCGACAGCAGGGCCTTTATCGTCACTGGTGCCGCGGCCGAGGATGCGATCCCCTTCCACCACGGCGTCAAAAGGCTGCACCGTCCAGCCGTCGCCTACAGGCACCACGTCCAGGTGAGCGAGAATGCCCAGCGGTTCTACCCCAAGCGGCCCCATGCGCACGTCGCCCGCGTAGGCATCGATATTGCGCGTGGCAAACCCCAGCGCAGCCGCATCCGCAAGCGCCACGTCCAGCGCGCGGCGGAGCTCCGCGCCAAACGGCGCGCCCTCCTGCGCGGCCGCCTTGAGGCTGGGAATCCGAATCCAGCGTTGCAGGGTTTCCAGCAGTTGGGTTTTACTATCCTCGATGATCTGATTCACAGTTTCCACTTTCGTTCCTCCAAATGGTCGTCGTTCACGGTGCGGGCTGTCTGATAGCCCGTTCCAACCGCCGTACCGCTTCCACCGTCTGGCTGTGCGGGCAGGCGAAGTTGAACCTTAAAAACCCTTCCCCTTCCCGCGGGCCGAAAAAGCGCCCCGGGGTGAAGGCTACGCCCTGCGCGTGCGTGCGGCGCATCAGCTCGTCCGTGCTCAGGCCGTAGGCGCGCAGGTCGATCCAGCCCAGATAGGTCGCCTCCAGCGGGGTCAGCACCGCCTCGGGCAGGCGGGCAGTCAGTTCGCTGCGCAACAGTGCGCGCGCCCTGTCCAGGTAAGCAATCAGCCCTTCCAGCCAGGCGTCGCCATCGCAGTAGGCGGCTTCGGTGGCTTCCAGCGCGAAGATGTTGCCGGCGACCGCGCCCAGCGCGCGCAGTTCCGCCGCAATCGCGGCCTTCAGGCTCTGGTTGCGTGTCAGCAGGGCCGACTGCTGCAACCCGGCAAGGTTAAAGGTCTTGCTCGCGCTGCTCAATACCACCAAAGGCGCGTCCTCCGCTTCATCCAGCCGCAGGGCGCTGTAAAACGCACCCGGTGCGTACACAAAATCGCAGTGGATTTCGTCGGCGACAAGCAGCACGCCATACTGGCAGCACAGGCCATAGAGGCGTTGCAATTCCTCCACACTCCACAGCCGCCCGACGGGGTTATGGGGGCTGCAAAGCAGCATCAGTTTGATTCCGCCCTGAAACGCGGCTTCCAGCCCGCTCCAGTCGATTGTGTAGAACCCGCGTTCATCGGCCAGCAGCGGATTTTCCACCAGCGTGCGGCCATTCTGGCGCACCGCGTCAAAAAACGGGCCGTATACCGGCGGCTGTACCAGCACCGCATCGCCGGGTTGAGTCAGGGCGCGCACCGCAGCCCGCAAACCGGTAACCACACACGGCAGCATCAGCTGCTGATCCGGCGTGAGCGACAGCTGATGGCGGCGGCGCAGGTAATCCAGCATCGCCTCCACGGAGGCAGCCGTCGGGGTGGTGTATCCGTACACCGGATGCTGCGCGCGGCGCACCAGCGCCTCCGTTACGGCAGGCGGGCAGCGGAAATCCATATCCGCTACCCACATCGGCAAAAGCTCGCGCCCTTCCCGCTGCGCGAGTCCATCCCACTTGTCACAGGCCGTGCAACACCGGTCGATCGGTTCGTCAAAAAATGCTGCATCAAACGCCAAGGGTCTCAATCCCCACTTTCCCATTCCGTTTCGGTTTCCACCGGGGGCACAGGCGCCGCACCCGGCAGCAGGGGCGCCGCGCAGCGGAGCACCCAGTAACCCGCATCCCGTGTGACCACCGTTACCTCCGCAAACAGGGTTTGCAGATAACGCAGTGCCGAGGGCGCGCCCTGCTGTTTACGGATCACCAGCCAGAGCGTTCCGCCCCCGGCCAGCGC
Organism: Candidatus Limiplasma sp.; assembly: GCA_963666755.2. GTDB lineage: Bacteria > Bacillota > Clostridia > Christensenellales > Aristaeellaceae > CAXXOK01. The sequence goes on along the minus strand of CAXXGW010000009.1, from coordinate 389,889 downwards.
CGCCGCCGCGTCGGCAAACATGCGGTAGATCACGCTTTTGCCCGCGCGGATCGGCGGGTTGGTAACCACGCAGTCAAACTGCCGCCTCTTAAGCGCCGCAAAGCCGTCGCTTTGCAGGGTTTCTGCCGTAACGCCGTTCCGCGCGGCGTTACGATCCGCCAGCGAAACGGCGCGTTCGTTAATATCCGCCATCGTAAGGCTGCAAGCCGGACTGGCTTTGGCCAAGCTCACGCCCAGCGCGCCGTACCCGCAGCCCATATCCAGCACGCGGCCGCGCAGCGCTTCCGGCAGCGCCGCAAGCAGGATTTCGGTGCCACGATCCAGCGCCAGCCGTGAAAACACGCCCCGATCCGTTTCAAACCGGAGCGCATGGCCGCGGTACACCGTGTCAAACTCCAGCGGCGCGTGTTCGCTGGCAGGCGAGGCCGTATAATAATGGTCGGGCATGTGTACCTTCCTTATGCTTGATTTCCCTGTGCCGCGTCGCGCAGCGCCGTAATTTCCTCCGCACGCAGGGGGCGGTGCTCGCCCTGCGGGATGTCCAGCCGCAGCGGGCCGAACCTTTGCCGGTGCAACGCCGTAACCGTGCGCCCGCGCGCCTCAAACATGCGCTTGACCTGATGGAATTTCCCTTCCGTCAGGCGCACCAACGCCCGGCTGGCATCGGGTGTGCTTTCCAGCACTTCCAGCTCTGCGGGCAGGGCGGTAAAATCGCTCAGTTCCAGCCCCGCGGCAAAGGCGGCGCAGTCGGCCTCCGTAAGCGGCCCGTCCACCGTGGCTAGGTATTCCTTAACCACATGCCAGCGCGGCGAAAGCAGCCGGTGCGCCAGCGCACCGTCGTTGGTCAGCAGCAACAGGCCCGTGGTATCCTTGTCCAACCGGCCTACAGGCAGCACGGAACGTCGCCTGAGCGCCTCAGGCATCAAGTCCATGACTGTGGGGGCATGCGCATCCCGCGCGGCGGTCAGGATGCCCGCAGGCTTGTGCAACAGCACATACTGGAACGCATCCCCCGCCACCGGCTGTCCGTTAAGCAGCACCGTAGCCTGCTCCGCGTCCAGTTTCGCGGCGGGGTCGCGCACCGGCAGCCCGTTTACCGTGACGCAACCGGAGCGAATCAGCCCAGCCGATTCGCTCCGCGTTCTTTCTCCGCTTTGGGCCAACAGTTTATCCAACCGGATGTTCGGCATGCTCAGGCGTTCGCGTCCTCGTCGGGCGCGTGATCATCCAGCTCCGGCTCGTCGATGGTCGGGTAAGGCGTCGGCTGGGCAAACGCGTCGTCGGGTTCGGGCGCATAAGGCGGGGTTTCCGGTACCTCGGCCGCGACCGGCATCGCCGGTTCGGCTACAGGTTCCGGCTCGGGTGTCGCTTCAGGCTCCACGGTCTGTTCCGGCTCGGCAATCGGTTCCGGTTCCGCAATCGGCTCCGGCTCCGCTACGGCTTCCGCCATGGGGGCGGCAGGCTCGGCCTGAAAGGCCCAGGCCATCGGCTCGGGGCGCGCTTCGGCGGCCTTGGCGACCGGCTCCGGCTCCACAGTCGCGGGCGGCTCCTGCACAGGCGCGGCAGGCGGCACATAGGCGGGCGACGGTTGCGTCCACGCCGGAGCTTCCGGTTCGGCAGCCGTCTGGCCGTAAGGGGCGTAAGGCATGCCCATCGCGGGCGAAGGCGCAGCGGCGGGTTCCTCCACAGGCTCCGGCGCGCCGGAAGCCGTCGTGGTCACTTCGGGAGTCGGCTGGATTACCTCCACCGGCTGCGCATGGCGGATTTGCTTGGTAGCGAAAAAGGCGGTCAAAATCCGGCGCACAGGCAGCAGCGGCATATAGCACACCAGGAAGGCGAACAGCAGCGGCCGCAGCGCGTTGGAGAAGTCAGGCAGGTTCATCTGCCGGGTCAGCACCATGCCGTAGGCTGCGTTAATCAGATCGTTGAGCATGCTTTTAAGCGAGGTGAACACCACCAGCAGCGCGGGCACCCACAGAAGCAGGTTGACCATGGCAACCCAGAACTGTTTCCACCGGCGGCCGCGCAGCCTCCGCCGCGCCTCGGCATGGGGGTTCTTGTCTACCTTGGTGGCGTAGGCCCAGATGTAGCGGTAAGCGCTGTTGCGCATCGCGCCCCACAGAAGGATCAGCACCCCCAGCGCCAGTACTGCGCCGATGGTGTACAGACCCTCGGCCATGCCACCGTTGGGCACCAGCTGTACGCCGCCCGCAATGCGGATGAAGAAGTTTGCCACCGCATACAGCACGACCACCACACCCGCGCCCAGACCGTTGATGCCCTTGAGCACCTGATCCATATCCACCTGGGTGCTGGCATAGTAGATGCCGCCCAGCATCGCCAGCAGGGGGATGCCCCACAGCACCAGATGCAGCAGGTGCAGGAAGCTCTCGGCCAGCTTTTCGCCGTAATTCTGCACGCTGGTCGCTTTGTCAAACGAGAAGCAGCGCTCCCGCTCCGTCTGCACCAGCGCCTGCGCAAAGCTGAAGCGCTGCGGCAGGATGAACAGCAGCAGCAGCAGCGGGCAGAGCACCGCCAGCCAGCGCCACGGCGAGCCCTGCGGGAACAGCAGCAGCGCGCCCAGCGGGAGGAACGCCACCACGCGCATTACCAGGGCCATGAACATATACAGCAAAGTCCGAAGGTAGAACGTGACCGGGTTCTGTCGGCTGAACCTGGGAATCGCTTTCTCGGTGGTTTCCATATACGAATCCTCCCTCGGCATCTATTTTTCCATTCAAAGCCATTATACAACAAGCGCGCAGCCGATGCAAACCCAATTTTTCAGCGTTTGCAGGGCTTTGCGGCCCGGCGTTGACACGCCCGCCAAAACATGGTATCCTGCATCCGGCGGTAAGGCGGCCAGACGATCGCGTGGCGCAAGCCATGAGGAAAGTCCGAGCATCGCAGGGCAGGGTGCCGGTTAACGGCCGGTGAAGGCGACTTCAAGGACAGTGCAACAGAAACAGACCGCCGCGCGGCTATGCCAAACGGTAAGGATGGAAAGGCGAGGTAAGAGCTCACCCGCGCCCCGGCGACGGAGGCGCGATGTAAACCCCACCCGATGCAAGATCCGAATGGGGGCGATACGGCGGCCCGCCGTGCCTCCGAAGCGATCGCTGGAACCCGCCGGTAACGGCGGGGCTAGATAGATGATCGTCCAACGACAGAACTCGGCTTACGACCGCGCTTATCGCCAACTGCAAACCACATCCCCCGGGGCAAACCCCGGGGGGTTTTTGCATATCGGCATGGATTCCAAAAGGGAGAGGCACATCCGGCCTCTCCCTTTTCTGTTGGTGTAACTGTCATTCGTTCGTACTGATCCGCAGTCTGATCCGCAGCTTCGGAATCCCTCCCTCGCGGCAATACGCCGGGATCGGCCTGTCCGGATTGCGCCCGAAGCATTCGGCCCTGCAAACGCACGTCCGTGCAGGCTACATCAACCTACCGCCCCCGGATACAGAATGCGCCCACAGAACCCCCTCGCAGGATCGCTGGCTTGCAACCGCGTTTAGTACGAAAGCGTCACAAAGTCGGTAAACTGCGAGCCGCCGAAAATATCGTTCAGGCAGAAACTGTACACATACTGCGCATCGCTGGGCACCACGTCGTAACCGAAGGGGATTGATCCGTCCGCCCCCACTGTGATGGGGTCGCCCTCAAAGGTTTCGTACTGCTCCTGATCCTGATCGTCCCAGTAGAGCAGGTCGTACTGCGGGATTACCACATCGCCGGGCTGCAGCTGTTCGTAGCCGCGCGCGGGGATGCCCGCGTCGGTGTAGCCCTCGGTGTAGCCCACCACAAGGCCGCCCGGATTCTGCTTGTCAAACACCACCAGCAGGTAGGTATCCTGCCCGTTCAGCGTCACAGGGATGAGGCTGCGCACATAGTTTTCGTTGGATACCTGATCGTAGATGCACACCATCTGCCCGTCCAGCGTGGGCCAGGTGCCGTCGAACAGGCCGTAGAGCTTGCCCTGATTCCAGTCCACAATCACATCGCTGGTGTAGCCGAAATCGACGTACATCTCGCCGTTGTCCGCGTCGCTCACGTCCATCATCAGGCTGGCTTCCGCCGAGGCAAGGTATTGCAAATCCTCCGGCGTAAGCGTCAGGGTAAAGGCGTCGTCTCCGGTCGCATCCGCAAACGGGTTGCTTAGCGTATAGGTTTGCCCGCCCGCGTTCACCTCCACCGTGGCATCGGAAGCTTCGGTGGTCTGGTCGCCCCAGAGGTTCTGGAAATTCGCGCTGGAAACCGCGCCTGCGTTGTCGGTGCCCAGATCATTCCACAGGTTGTTGGCGGTGTAAGCATCGCTGTTGAAGCTCTCCCCCGTATCGCCAAACAGCGAGTTGAGGAACGTATCCAGCGAGAAGTCCTGGCCGCTGTCCGCCGTCGGTTCGGGTTCCGTGCCCGACGGGGCGGTGGTGGTTTGTGTTCCGGTGCTCAGCCCGCCCCACAGATTGCTGTAGGTGTCATAATAGGTTTGCGTATCGCCGGCAAACTGCGAAAACCAATCCACCGTGGCATCCTGCACGCTTTGCTGCTCCACGCCCGTAGAGGTGAACGTGTGGCTGCCGGATAGCATCCCGGCTGCCAGGCTGCGCACAAACCCGGTGTACACCGGCATCAGGTTTTGCGTATCGTAACGCTGCAGGTAGGCTTCGGCTGAGCTGCGGCTGGTGAAGGGCACCAGCACCGAAAGCCCGGTTACGTTGCTCAGGTTGTCCGTATAGCGGCTGTAGACCACCGCATCGTTCAAAGCCTGCATCAGGGTATCGGCATCGGCCGCGTCGTAGGTTTTATAAAGGGAGGCAAACACGCTCAGGTCGATCATGTCGGAGCCGTCCTGATCGGTTTCGCCAAAGGAGCGCACCCCCTGCCGCAGGCGGGAAACCCCGTTCAGGTTGCCGCCCGTGATCTCCTGGGTCAGCGATCCGCCCATCGTTTCCAATGCGTTGCGCAGCGGTTCGATTTTACTCAAATCCACCACCGACAGGGTGCCAAACTCGTCGTACCCCGCATCCAGAATGCTCTGGATAAAGCCGTCCACAATTTTCTTGCCCAGCTTTTCGATGCTTACGCCGGGGTCCTTGGCAAGGGTGGGCAGCCAGCTTTTGTAGTTCCAGCCTTCGCCGGGCTCGGTTTCTTCGCTGGCGACCATGTAATCGGCAAAGGGCTGCAGGTGCACGGCCATCTCATAGTTGGCCATCAGGCAGGCGTCGAAGCCCACCATGGCAAACTTGCGGTATCCGGCCTGCTTAGACGCCGCGGTGAACGCGTCGTACAGCTCGCCCATATCCAGACTGTCCTGCGTAATCTCGTCATAACAGACGCCGCCGGTCGCCCCGCCGCCGTGATCCCAGAGTACCAGTCCGTAGCGATCCGCCGGGTAGTTTTGAATACCGTACAGTAAAAAATCGCGCAGGGTATCGCCGTCGCCCATGTTCACGCGCCCGAGGCTTTCCATGCGCTGCAGACCTTCACTGTCCAGCGTCCAGCGCTCGCCCTCGCGGGCTTTCATGCCTTTGGTCTGCCACTTTTTGGTGCCGCCCGACTGGATAATCACTTGCAGCTTGCCGCCGGGTTTCACGCCGCTGGCTGCCATCTCCTGCAGGTCGGCGGTCGCCATACCGCCGTCGCTCTCCAGATCGGTGCCGCACAGGTAAACCATCAGGGTAAAGGTGCTTGCGGAGGCCGCCGAAGCCGCGGGGGCGAGCGCCAGCAGCAGGGAAAGGGCCAGCAGAACCGAGAGGGCTTTTCTCATGGGCGTTCTCCTTCTTTGTATCCATTTACGGCGGCGCACGCATGCGCCGCCGCCCGGTTCAGATGTCGATAAACTCCCGAAACTCCCGCATGATGCCGATGCCGTCCGGGTAATGGGCGGCAAACTGCGGCACCGCATGGCTGGGGAAGCTGTTGCCCTCGATAAAGCAAGGGCCCTGCTCGGTAACCGCCACATCCCAGGCCACAAAGCGCATCTGCGGCACCTTGAGAGCGGCGCGCAGGCACATGTCCATCGCTTCTTTGAAAAACGGCACTTCAAACCCCACAATGGGCGTCCCGGTGATGGGGTGCGTGGTAAAGGTGTTGCCCGCCTTGTCCGCGCCCACGGTCAGCAGCTTGCCGCTTTCCAGATCGACGCGCGCGGCCATGCCGCCGCAATCCACATTGTCCATTACCTTGCCGTTGCCGATGCGCAGGAACGCGTACACCACGCCCTGCTTGCGATCCCCCAGCAGGGTGGCGATGCGGATGGTGTTGACCGATGTCGGGCACATCTCCATCATGCGGGGGTGCTGAATCACCCGCTCCTCCAGAATGCCGATGCCCTTCTGGTGCAGTTCCTCCAGAAACGCCTTTTCCCGGCCTTCCCAGTGCTCGCGGGTAAAGCGCTCAATGCCCTGCCCGCTGCTGCCTTCCAGCGGCTTGGCGATCACATCGCCGTTCGCCTCCAGAAAGGCGTGCAGGGCTTCCGGCGTGGTATCGGGGCCGATTTTAAGCCATGCGCGGCGGATATCCTCCTGAAAGAGGCTGTTGAAGGTAGCCTTGTCGTCAAACAGGTGCCAGTAGGCCTTGTCGTTCATCCGGCGCACGATGGTGTTGCTCAGGCCCCGGGTAATCACGGTTTTCTTCTGCGCATCGTTCAGGCGGTACATCTCGGCGATTTTATAATCCATATAGCCGGCATTGTAGCGCAGCGCGCAGCGCAGCATATCCATCAGCAGCCACAGGCGGCTGCGGCCGCTGCGCTCCTTCAAAAAAGCGGTGGTTTTCCACATCTTGGCGAAATCCATGCGCACCAGCCTGTGGAAAAAGAAAGACAGCTTGCCCACGGCGAATCCCTCCCAAACGGTTTGTCAGACGTTGAAGCGGAACAGCACCACGTCGCCGTCCTTCATCACATACTCCTTGCCCTCGCTGCGGATCAGACCCTTTTCCTTGCAGGCGTTCATGCCGCCCTGCTCCATGAGGGTCTCAAAGGGTACCACCTCAGCGCGGATGAACCCGCGCTCAAAATCGGTGTGGATTTTTCCGGCAGCCTGCGGGGCTTTGGTGCCTTCGCGAATGGTCCAGGCGCGGCACTCGTCCGCCCCGGCGGTCAGGAAGGAGATTAACCCCAGCAGCTTATAACTGGCCTGAATCAGCCGATCCAACCCGCTCTGGCCAATGCCCATCGCCTCCAGAAACTCCTGCTTTTCGGCGGATTCCATGGCGCCGATTTCTTCCTCGATGCGGGCGCTGATGGTGAACACCTCCGCCCCCTCGGTTCGCGCCACGGCGCGCACCTGCTCTACCAGCGGCAGCTCGGCCTCAGGTTTGCCCACGTCCTCCTCGGCGATGTTGGCGGCGTAAATAACCGGTTTATCGGTCAGGAGGAACCAGCTGTCCACCATTTCCTGCTCCTCCGCGTCCATGGTAAAGGTGCGGGCGGGCTTGCCGCTTTCCAGATGTTCCTTGAGCCGCTGCCCAAGCTCCCCCTCCGCCGCACCCTTGCGATCGCCCACCTTACCCATTTTCGCAGCGCGATCCGCCCGACGGCTGACCGTATCCAAGTCGGCAAAAATCAGTTCCAGATTGATTTCTTCAATATCGCGGGCAGGGTCGACGGACCCGTCCACGTGGATGATGTTGGCATCCTCAAAGCAGCGCACCACATGCACGATGGCATCCACCTCACGGATGTGGGAAAGGAACTTGTTGCCCAGACCCTCGCCCTTGCTCGCCCCCTTGACCAGCCCGGCGATATCCACAAACTCCACGGCGGCAGGGGTCACCTTTTTAGGGGAGAACAGGGCGGCCAACGCGTCCAGCCGGCTGTCCGGCACCGGCACCACGCCGGTGTTGGGCTCAATGGTACAGAAAGGATAGTTGGCAGCCTGCGCGCCCGCCTTGGTAATGGCGTTAAAAAGCGTGCTCTTGCCAACGTTGGGCAAGCCGACGATACCCAGCTTCATGTGTCCACTTCCTTAAAAACGACATAGCATATTACAACCATGGATTATACGCTAACCCGTTTGAAAATGCAACGCGCGCGCCGTTCTCCGCGCGAAGGGGCGTGACAGGCGCGGGCTTTTCCGGTATAATGCAGCCGGAACGCGCGCGCGGCGCACCGGCGCAGGACGCGCGCCAAAGGAGGATGCCTCTTGAAACCGTTAGCCGAAACTCCGTTACAAACCCTGCTTACCGAACAGCCTATCGCATGCGGTTGCGGCCGCAGCCATGCGGCGGGCCTGCGTTATGTACAAATTGGCCGGGACGCGACCCGGTTTCTGCCCGAGGCACTAAAGGCCGCAGGTATCCGCAAGCCGTTTGTGGTTTGCGATCCCCACACGCAGCGCGCCGCCATGCCCCGGGTGGATGCCGCGCTGGAATCCGCGGGCATTCCGGCCGTGCGGTTCGCGTTTCCCGATGAGCGGCTGGAACCGGACGAGCACGCGGTCGGCGCGCTTTGCATGGCGCTGGATCGAAGCTGCGACGGGGTGCTGGCTGTCGGCTCCGGGGTGCTGAACGATTGCTGCAAGGTGCTGGCCCACGCGGCAGGGCTGCCGCAAGCCGTGGTTGCCACCGCCCCCTCGATGGACGGGTATGCCTCCAACAGCGCCTCCATGATCCGTAACCGAGTCAAAGTCACGCTTTACAACGCCTGCCCCGCCGCCATCCTTGCCGATACGCTGATTTTGAAGGACGCGCCCGCGCCGATGCTGCGCGCAGGGTTGGGCGATATGCTAGCCAAATCTGTTGCGCTGTGCGAGTGGCGCATTTCCCATCTGGTTACGGGGGAGTACTACTGCCCGGAGGTGGCGGGGCTGATGCGCACGTCGCTCGGGCGCGTGGTCGCCGCCGCGCCGCGGCTGATGGACCGTGACCCCGAGGCGACGGGCGCGGTGGCGGAAGGGCTGATCCTCTCCGGCGTAGCCATGGCGTTTGCGCAGGTTTCGCGTCCGGCGTCGGGGTTGGAGCATTACTTTTCCCACCTGTGGGAAATGTTCGCGCTGGAGCGCGGCGAGCGCGCCGATCTGCACGGTTTGGAGGTGGGCGTCGGCACGGCGCTGACCCTGCGGATTTATGACCGGCTGCGGCGTATCGCTCCCGACGCGGCACGTGCCGAAGCCGCGCTGCAAGCGTTCGATTCCTCGGCCTGGGAAGCGGAAATGCGCCGCGTGTTCGGCGCCGCCGCGCAGACCCTGCTGGACAGCGAAAGGCAGTGCTGGCACCTGAACGATCCCGCGCGCAGCCGTGCCCGGCGCGAGCGCATTCTGGCCCAATGGCCGGAACTCCTGCGCATCATGGACGAAGAACTGCCGCCCGCCGATCAAACCATCGCGCTCATGCGCTCGCTGGGCATGCCCACAACGCCCGCGCAACTGGGCCATAACGCCCGGGATACACGGGACGCGTTCCTCTATTCCCGCAACATCCGCGATAAGTATCTGACCAGTTCCCTCCTGTGGGATCTGGGGCTGCTTTCGGATTTCCCGCTGGACACGGATGCATAGGGCAGGCACGCGGCAGTTAAACGGATCGGCGCTTCCGGGCGCCATAAGGCGGCGGTTGTTGCCGTTGGATCGCACAGGGGGAATACCCCGTGCGCAGGATCAACCCACACAGGGCCGGGATGCGTTTGCATCCCGACCCTGTCTGTTCGTTAACAGACCCTATAAAGGCACTGGGATGCAGCCTGCTCAAAAAGGTACAGATGCGCAAAGCCAAACCGGATAAGGGCGGGAGCGTACACGGACGTACGTGACCGCCGTTATCCAGTGCAGGCGACAAAACAGATGGGCCTTTTTCAGCAGGCTGACAGGGCCGGGACGCGTTTGCATCCCGGCCCTGTGTTTGCTCACACCCGTCAGTTCACGTTATTTCGCGCCGAAAATCAGGTCATAGTCCTGATAATCCCCGCCCGCGTCGGTCAGCGTTACGTACAGGTTCTCATCCACGTGGCAGTTGTACGTGACGGTCGCCTCCGGCGCAACCCCGGTTTCCCAGGAACGCGCATACTGGAAGGTTACCGTCACATCCCCCGGGGCAACGGCTTTGAACACCCACAGGTGCGCGCCGCCCGCGCCAACCACCGCATCGTCCGCATTCGCGGCATCGGCGGCCTCAAAGGTGTCTTCCTCCGCAGCAAGCACGCCCTCGGCGCTCAGCGTGTAGGCCCAGGTAAAGCCGGTGGTCGGGTTTTCCTTGAGCAGGAAAGCCGCGCGGTCGGGCATGTACATCGCGGGGTACCCCTGCACGGCAGTCTGCGTCAGCGCGCCATCCGCCCCGACATGGAAGGTGTACACCACCATGGCGGTTTCTTCGCCGCCTTCCCAGTTCTGTTTCAGCAGGAAAGTCGCGGTCGTATCGCCCTCGGCCTTGCCGGTCAGGGTCCAGCTGTGGGTGCCGCCCGTACCCTCGGCGTCCTTAGGGTTGGGCAGCAGGGTGTAGCCGTTGTCGGTAATGGTCAGCACGGCCTCGTCGCCGGAGGCGAAGGTCCATTCGTACCCGGTGGTGGGGTTTTCCGCAAAGGTCAGGGTCAGGGTCGCAGGGTTGGGCGCCTCGGCCAGCGCCGTACCCAGCGCCAGCATCGAAAGAGCAACCGCAAGGGCGATCAGCTTCCGCATACGTGTGCCTCCTTAATCATTTTGAAAAAGATTGGGTTCGTTTACGGCGTCAGTATAGCGCAGATGGAGTAACAAAAGCGTAACACGCTATTTGTTACAAAAGAATGAACATTTCGGATTGACTTTTCCTTCCTATAGGCTTATCATCAGGCTGAACGCATCCAAACAATCCGCATCCAAAAAGCATGCGCCGGTGCTCCAGGGCTGCCGGCCGATAAAGGAGGGTACCCCATATGGCGCGCAAACTGATCGCGTTGTTCCTGACGGCGGTTCTGCTGCTGCCCGCGGTTGCATTGGGCGAATCCACCCCGTTGCCCTTCGGCCTCAAATTGGGGATGAACGCGCAGGAAACCGAAGCCGCCTTCAAGGCGGATGCGACGCTTTCCAAAGCATCGCCGGACAAATCTTCCACCGATGTGGGCACTGTGGACTACGTGTTTGACGATCTGTCCATCCCCGGCACGGACTTGGCTGCCAGCCTGAACGTGGAGATCGACCGTAACAACAGCCCGCAGGAAGACCGGCTCACGTCGCTCATCTTCCAGATCAGCCCCACGGGCGGCAGCATCGCCGCGTTCCGCCAGTTGCTCACCTCCATAACCGCCTCACTGGGCGCGCCGGACAACGATCCCTTTGATGCCGACGCGGTAAGCCAGTATGTGGAATGGGGCACGCTGGACGCCAGTTGGACGAAGGAGGACGCGCGCGTTTCCCTGTCGCTCAGCCGCATGTTTGAGGAAAACCTGACCGTGCAGTACTCCTCGCGGCTGAACTACGATCCGGCCGATCTGGCCGAATAAAATCCCGCCGTTTAGGCGGTGCATCCATGGAAAAACAGGGGCAGGCTGCTTGAAAAGGCAGTCTGCCCTTTGTGAATGTCCGCATGCAAAAAAAGCGCGGGTTCTCCCGCCACGCCGGTTTTCGGGGGCATGGACGGCGATGTTCCGGGCGTGCCGATGCCTGCTCCGCTCGCCAAATGGGCGACCCTTGGCGGTCAGCATCCCGGAGCGGTTAAAGGCATGGCCGCCCTATAAAGGGTTAGCATGACGAAGCCCCAGATGGGCATGAGGCTGCCAGCGCCTGATCAACACCGGCTTTCAATTTGTACAGGTCGCCGCGGTGTGATTCCTTGCCGCCCTTGAGGGGGTTTACCTGTTCCTGTTGCGCAGGCTCGCTTTCCCTTGCCTGAAGCGGAACAGAACGCCCGGCACAAGGCATTCCCTGTGCCGGGCGTTCTTTGCTCTATGGCTGTACTCCCCTTCACCGGTTACGCCCGCGCGTGCGCGCTTCACCGGCCCGCGCCCGCGGAGCCCGCTGCGACGGTCGGTCACCCGTGCGGGAGGCGGATTCCGGGCCGCGCACTCTGCCGCTTTGCGGCCGGGCATTGCGGAACCCAGCCGCCGTATAGCCCTCCGGGGCGCGGTGCGGGCCGTCCGGCCGTACCAGACAGGCGGGGCCGTAGCCGATCAGGTCTTCCCTGCCGGTCAGGCGCAGCGCTTCGCGGATCAGCGGATGGTTTACCGGGTTGCGCCATTGCATCAGCGCTCGCTGCATGGCCTTTTCGTGCGCTGTCTTGGGCACGTAGATGGGTTTCAGGGTGCGCGGGTCCAGCCCCGTGTAGTACATGCAGGTGCTCAGTGTTCCCGGCGTGGGGTAAAAATCCTGCACCTGCTCCGGCTGGTGGCCCGTATCGCGCAGGTATTCCGCCAGCGCAACCGCGTCGCGCAGGGTGCAGCCGGGGTGGCTGCTCATCAGGTAGGGCACCAGATACTGCCGCAGGCCCAGCCTGCGGTTCAAATCCTCATACTTTTGAACGAACGCGTCGTACACCTCGCGGCGGGGCTTGCCCATCGCGTCCAGCACGGCGGGGCTGATGTGCTCCGGCGCCACCTTAAGCTGGCCGCTGATATGGTACTGGCAAAGCTCCCGGAAAAACGTCGGATCCGGGTCGGCCATCAGGTAATCAAACCGGATGCCGGAGCGGATGAACACCTTTTTCACCTTGGGCAGCGCGCGCACCGAACGCAGGATGTGCGTCAGCTCCGCGTGGCTCACCCGCAGGTGCTTGCAGGGCGTGGGCGTCAGGCATTGGCGGTTTTTGCAGCAACCGCTGCGCAACTGGCGTTCGCACGCCGGTTCGCGGAAGTTGGCCGTCGGGCCGCCGATATCGTGAATGTAGCCCTTGAAATCCGGTTGCTCCGTCAGCAGGCGCGCTTCCCGCACAATGGACGCTTCGCTGCGGCTGGTCACCACCCGCCCCTGATGGAAGGTGAGAGCGCAAAAGTTGCAGGCGCCAAAGCACCCGCGCACCGCTGCCACCGAAAAGCGCACCTCCGCCAGCGCCGGCACACCGCCCTGCGCCGCGTAGACCGGGTGTGCCGTGCGTTCGAACGGCAGATCATACACCGCGTCCAGCTTCGGCCGGTCAAGCGGGGGCTGCGGAGGGTTCTGCACCAGATAGCGCAGGGTATCCTGCTGCTGGCACAGGCGGCGGCCGCGCACGGAATCCTGCTCCTCATACGATAGCAGGAACGCGCGGGCATAGGCCGTTTTATCGGCGACTACCTCGGCGTGGGAAGGCATTGCCAGCGCGTCGGCCGGAGGCTCCTTGGCCAGATAACAGCAGCCCCGCAGGGTGGGCAGCTCCGCCTCGGGCATGCCGCGGCGCACCCAGTCCGCCCCGGCCAGGATCGTCTCCTCCCCCATGCCGTACAAGAGCAGCGTGGCCGCCGTATCCACCAGAATGCTGCGGCGCACCTTGTCATCCCAGAAATCGTAATGGGAGAACCGGCGCAGCGAGGCCTCCACCCCGCCGATCAGGATCGGCAAACCGGGGTAGGCCTGATGGATGCGGTTGCAGTAGACCGTCGTCGCCCGATCCGGCCGTAAACCCGCCTGCCCGCCGGGGGCATAGGCATCCTCATTGCGGCGCTTGCGGGCGACGGTGTAATGGTTCACCATGCTGTCAATCACGCCCGCCGTAACCAGAAACCCGAGGCGCGGGCGGCCGAAGCGCCTAAAATCCTCAGCGGTGTGGTATTCGGGCAAACAAAGCATAGCCACGCGATATCCCGCGTGCTCCAGCACCCGGCTGATAATCGCGTGGCCAAAGGAGGGGTGATCCACATAGGCCTCGCCCACCGCAAACACGAAATCGGGAGCGTCCCAGCCCAAACGGTCACAATCTTCCCGGGAGATTGGTAAAAACGCCATAACGCACCTTTCCGGCCGCGCCCAAGCGCGCGTTAAAGCGCGCTGAGCAACAGCAGTTCAAAAACGGGGTAGGTTACCGCCGTGGTATCGGCGGTGCCCTCTGCGTCGGTCGCGGGTTCGGACATGCCGGTGCAACGCCCGTACATCATCACGCGCGTATCCACCGCAAGGGTCGTTTCCTCGTCGGTCGTGACCAGAAACACCCCACTGTAGCCGCTGTTTTTCTTGGTCAGCGCCATTTTGAGGATCCAGCCGTCGCCGGACTGGGTTTTCTCCACCAGATAGCATTTATAGCCCATGGTGCGGCCCACATAGCCGTCAATCTTAGAGACGAGCGTGTTGTACCCGGGCTTGATGGCATCGCTTTGCAGGCGCTTGACCATATCGGTTTCCGACCACTTGCGCGTAAACTGGTAGTTGACCCGCCGGTCGGCCAGCCCCGTTTTGTTGAAGGCCAGCACCACGGCGTAGTCGCCTTCCTCCGCGGTGTCCAGATCAATCTTGAAGCGTCCGGCGGCAGTCACCTTCTTGCGGTCGACCAGCTCGTCGTTCACAAATACCTGAATCTGCGCGCCGGGCGTCGATTGCCCCAGAATGCTGAACGTATCGGCCGTGACCACGGTGGGCACCTCGGTGGTCACGTTCACCGTCAGCAGCGTACGCTGGTAGGTCACGGGGTAAGCCAGCTCCATCACGTCCTCGCCGTTATACTCGGCCGTGACGGTTACCATGAACACGCCTTCCTTGGGCAGTGAAATCGGAATCTTGAACTTTCCGGAGGTGCCGACGTCCGTTTCCGAAACCGTCGGCGTCGGGTAACTCAGGCCCATGACCACGGCGGTAAACTTAACCCCCGGCGCCGCGGTGCCGGCGAGGTTAAAATCCTTCTCGCTGGTTTCGGTAGGCGGCGCCTCGGTGATGCTCACCTTCGCGCTGGCGGCGGCGGGCAGCGGCTGCACCTCCACAAAGTGGAAGGTTTCCCACAGCTTGTTGAGCGCGGTGTTGTCCTTATTGGTGATGCTGCGGTTATACACCTGCAGGTCGAATGTGATCTCATAGCCGTTGCGGATAGTGCGGCGCATCAGGCCCCGGTGGTTCAGCACGCCGTTGTCGCGCTTGACATAGCGTAAAATCAGGAAGCGCCCGTCCTGCGTGTTTTTCCAGTCCGCGCTGGAAAACTCAAACCCCTGATCCAGATACAGGTTTTCCGGGTAGTGCCCCAGCCGGTACTGCGCCCGCATGGAAGAGCTCTGCTCGTTTACGTCGAAGATGTTCTTCGCCTGATCGCTCTGGGTGGCGGTCAGCTCAAAGCACACGTCCCCATCGGTGTTCCAGCACTGCAGGAGCACTCCGCGCGCCAGCATGTCGTTGGCCGCGTCCTCCGAGGAGGTATTGCGCGCCGTAAGCCAATCCGCAAAACTGGCCACGTTATCCGGCGTCAGTACGGTATAGGTATCCGGCACCTCCATGGTGGCGTACAGCTGATCGAACACCCAGGTTTGGGCACAGGCGGGCAGCACAGGCAACAGCAGCGCCAGCGCGAGCAGCGCACCCCAAAACCATTTACGCATAGAGCACCATCCTTTGGTTGATCCCATCGTCAAAGCAGCGCGGCGAGTGTCAGGGTCGGGTATCCCGCGTTCTGATCCGTTTCCCCGGTCAGGGTTCCCAGCAGCGTGACCGCGTCGCCTTCCCGCACGGCCAGCAGCTGATCGCAAAGCACCGTATACGCAGCCCCTTGCGCATCCGTAAGCGTGAAACGGGGAGATCCGTCGGCATAATCCAGCTGTGAGGCCGTACCGCTCAGCTGCACGGCCGTGCCAGCAAACGCCGCCGGCTTCGCTGTCAGGCGGGCAAAATCCACTGTGCGCACCTGCTTAAGCAGCGCGGTTTGCGTATCAGCAGCGCTGCGCACGCGCGTGACCACAAACGCGGTTTCGGCCCGGCGGAAACCCGTTGCCTGTGCGCGCAGCGTAAAGGCGTTCTCCCCAATGCGGGGCAGGCGCAGCGCAAGCGTAAAGGAGCCGTCCGCCGCCACGGTCAGGGCGCCTTTGGCGCGGCCCTGCGTAAGCGTAAGCGCGGTGCCCGGCAGCGTCAGCCCACGCACCGTAACCAGCTCCGCCTCTGACTCGGTCACGGTTTCCAGCGCCAGCGGCGTATCCACCCATTGCACCGTCACGGTACCGGAAAGCTGGGTTTTCTGATCGCCCTTGGTGGCAGTCACCACGATTGCGTTTTCGGCGTTGCCTTTCAGGTTGGGCACCGTCACCCGGAACGCGCCCTGCGCGTCCGCCACAATACGGGAGGAGCTCTTGCCGTTAACCGTGTAGCGGATGGTGCCGCCCGGCTCGGTTGTGCCCGACAGCGTAAACTGCGTCACGCCCAGCGTCGCGGCTACGGGGTCCAGCGTGAGCGCGCAGCTCTGGCTCTGGGCGACCCATTCCAGGGGGTCGCTGGGTACGGCGGTATCGGGCAGGGTCAGCACCTGCGCGGGTGTATCGGCTCCGTCGGCAGCCTGCGCGGCGGCCCCCAGCCGCAGTGTGCGCTCCGCCATCGCCTCCAGCAGCGCCGGTTCCGCCTGTCCGGCTTCCCGGCCAATCAAATCCATATGGAACGCGTATACGTGATCCAGGTACAGGGTGGCAAGCGTCAGCCCCGCGTAGGTCAGGCCGCCGCTTTCCATCTGCTCGGTGGCAGAGGCGAACAGCGCGTAGCCGTGCGCATGCCAGTTGGCGGTGCCATAGCCGCCCTGCCTTGCCAGCGCCTTCAGGAACACGTCCTTCTCTGCGGCGGTCATCTGCGCCGCGTCGGCACTTGCGATGCTCTCGGGCTTTTCCGTGACGGTCAGGGTTACCTGCAACCCATCCTCCCCCAGGCGGATCAGGTAAGCCCCGTCGCTGCGCATGGCGTTTTGCAGCGTTTCCGCATCGGCGCCGAATGCTGCCAGCACGGCGGCGTCAGCGGTGTCGCGGGTCAGGCAGGTTTCCCCTGCGGCGGGGGTGTAACGCAGGCCGATGCCGTCCAGCGCGATCTCCCCCTGCGCGTGCGCCGTGCCCAGCCCCAGCGCGAGGGCAAAAAAGAGCGTCAAAACGGCACGGCGGAGATATTTCACGGCAAAGCTCCTCTCACGGGGCGGCGGAGCGCGTCCCGGGCGCGATCATCAGGGCGCGGACAGGCCGCAGCCTTTGAATATTGTAGCATACAACAGCCCGCGCGCGCAAGGTTGGGCTGTAACAAACGCGCATGCAAACCGCTTGCAAGGCGGCCTGTTTTTTGCTATGCTTAGCGTACTTTCAACTCCCCAAAGGAGGCGGCGGGATGCCCAGGCCCATGCGGAACCTGCTTACGCGGGTTTCCCGGCGTACGTCGCTGCACATGCCCGCCGCACAGGGGCGCGCCCCGTACCGGGCCTTTGCCCCCTACCGGCTGGATACCACCGAGCTGCCCGTGACCGACGATCTGTACCGGCCGACCGGCGCCATTGCCGAGGCGGAACGGCTGGCGGCACGCAGCGCCGGCGCGGCCGCGACGCTTTGCCTGCACGGCGGCTCCACCGCGGGGGTGCAGACGATGCTCCTGTATGCCTGCGGCCCCGGCGGGCAGGTGGTGCTGCCGCGCAACGCGCACCTGAGCTGCCTGCACCTTTGCGCCCTCACGGGCATCGAGCCGGTGTTCGCGACCCCTGCGGTCACGCCCGAGGGGCGGCTTTACACCCCGCCGGAAGCGTATGCCGCCGCATTGGACGCAAACCCCCGCGCGCAGGTTTTTGCCCTGCACGGCGATTATTACGGCCTGACCGACGATCTGCCCGCCATCGCTGCCGAGGCGCACCGCCGCGGGCGGCTTTTGCTGTGCGACGAGGCCCACGGGGCCTATCGCAACTGGCGGACGGACGCCCCCAACGCCGGAGCCTGCGGCGCGGATCTGTTTGTGCAGTCCGCGCACAAAACGCTGCCCGCGCTGACCCCGGGCGCGTGGCTGCATGCCATGCCCGGCGTGGATGCGCAACGCCTGCGCGCCCTGTTGCGCATGGTGCAGACCAGCAGCCCCTCCTTCCTGATCCTGCAATCGCTGGACGATGCGCGCGCCTGGATGGACGCGCACGGCGCAGACGCCTGCGCGCGTTTGGGACGCGCTGTCGAACGCTTTTACCGGCAGGCCGCGCCGCTGGGGTTTACCGACGGGCAGCCCGCGCCGCCGCCCGGACTCACGTACGATCGCCTGCGGCTGGTGCTGCGCGCCCCCTGCGGCGGCGAGCGCCTGCAAGCGCTGCTGGCCGCCCGGAAGCTGGATGTGGAGATGGCCGACGCGGCGCATGTGGTCTGCATCCTTTCCCTGCTGGACGGCCCCGCACGCCTGCGAAAACTGCTTTCGGCGCTGCGCGCCATCGCGCGGGAGCTTCCCTCTGTTTGCGGCGGCGCGCCGCCGGAACCTTCCCTGCCGTTTCCGACGCAATGGCCCACGCGGCGTATGCCGCTTGCGCAGGCGGCGTTCGCCCCTGCCGAGGCGCTGCCCCCGCAGGATGCGGTCGGCCGCGTGTGCGCCGTCTGCGCCGGGCCTTACCCGCCCGGCATCGCCTGGCTGACCCCGGGCGACGAGGTCACCCCGGAGCTGGCCCGGATGCTCAGCCAAACCCCGCCCGAGCGCCTGTTCGGGCTGGATGCCCAGAACCGCCTGCGCTGCGTGCTTGCGCACGCCGAAGCGCGCGGCTGAATCCCCCACAACCAAAGGAGCATGCAACGTGGTTAATTTTCCCTATGACGCGGTTTTGTTCGATCTGGACGGCACCATCACCTGCTCGGAGCAGGGCATTCTGCAATCCATGCTGTACGCGCTGGAGCAGGTGGGCGCGCAACCGCCCGCGGGGGTGGATCTGCGCTGCATCATCGGCCCTCCGCTGATGGATTCGCTCACCGGTACCCTCGGTTTGGAAACCGGGCGCGCCCGCACCGCGATTTCGCATTATACGGACTATTTCAACCGCGCGGGCATGTACCTGTACACGGTGTACCCGCACATCCGCAGCATCCTGACCATGCTGCGGGAGGGCGGCGTGTATGTGGCGCTGGCCACCAGCAAGCCCCTGCGCCCCACCATGGCCATCCTGAACCATTTCGGGCTGACGCACTTCTTTAACCGGATTGTGGCCGAAGAGGATAACGAGAAGGTCGTGCACAAGCCGGAGCTGATCCGCCGGGCGCTGCCGGATCGCTGCCGCCGCGCCGCCATGGTGGGCGACCGCTTCTACGATGTGGAGGGGGCGCTGGCCAACGGCATTGACGCTATCGGCGCCGGCTACGGGTTTGGTTCCGAGGCGGAGCTACTCGCCGCGGGCGCGACCCATGTGGTGCCGGATACCGAATCGCTGCGCGCCTTCCTGTGCCCCGGCGCCTCGGTGCCGCGCGGGTTTTTCCTTACCGTGGAAGGGCTGGACGGCAGCGGTAAAACCACGCAGGTGGACCGGCTGGAGCAAAGCCTGCGCAATTTCGGCTTTAGCGTGCTGCGCACGCGGGAACCGGGCGGCTGCGCCATCAGCGAAGAAATCCGCCACACCATCCTGACCCCAGAGCACATGGAGATGTGCCCCGCCTGCGAGGCGCTGCTGTATGCCGCCGCGCGCGCCCAGCATGTGTTTGAGGTCATCCGCCCCGCCGTAGAGCGCGGGCAGCTGGTGCTGTGCGACCGGTTTGTGGATAGCTCCATCGCCTACCAGGGCGGCGGGCGCGAGCTGGGGGTGGATGTGGTCTGCCAGATCAACGCCCCTGCCGTGCGGGATATGACGCCCGACGCGACGGTGTACCTCGCCATCGACCATCAGCTGGCCCTGCAGCGCAGGCACAGCGCCAGCTCGCCCGACCGCATCGAAGTGGAGGCGGGCCCCTTCCACAGCCGGGTGCAGAGCGCCTACGAAAAGCTGATCCGCGAAGACCCGCGCCGGTTTCTGGTGGTGAACGGGGAACAGCCAGTGGATGCTGTGGCCGCCGAGGTGCTCAGCGCCGTCCTGTCCCGCCTGGAGCCGGAAATCGAGGTTTAAGGCATGGAACGCATCGTGGTGGGCATGTCCGGCGGGGTGGATTCGTCTGTGTCGGCGCTACTGCTCAAGCAGCAGGGGTACGACGTAGTCGGCGTGTTCATGAAAAACTGGGCGGAAAAGGACGATAACGGCGTCTGCACCGCCACGGAGGATTGGCACGATGTGCAGGACGTGTGCGACTGCATCGGCATCCCCTATTACGCCGTCAATTTTGAAAAAGAGTACTGGGATCGTGTGTTCGCCACCTTTCTGGAGGAGTACCGCCGTGGCCGCACCCCCAACCCGGACGTGCTGTGCAACCGGGAAATCAAGTTCCACGCGTTTCTGGATTTTGCCCTCAAGCTGGGCGCCACGCGCATGGCGACCGGCCATTTTGTGCGCACCGACGCACCCGGCGGGCATACGCGGTTGCTGCGGGGCGTCGATGCCAATAAGGATCAGAGCTATTTTCTCTATATGCTCAAGGAGGCTCAGCTGGCCCGCGCGCTGTTCCCCGTGGGCGGCATGACCAAGGCGCAGGTACGCGAGCTGGCGGCCCGCCACGGCCTGCCGGTCAGCCAGAAGAAGGATTCCACCGGCGTATGTTTCATCGGGGAGCGGAACTTCCGCACTTTTTTGCAGGGCTTTCTGCCCACGACCGCCGGCGATATCCGCACCGAGGACGGCCGCATGCTGGGGGAGCATATCGGCCTTGCGTACTATACGCTGGGGCAGCGTAAGGGGCTGGGCATCGGCGGCGGCGGCGACGGGCGCAGCTGGTTTGTGGTCGAGAAGGACTTGCAGCGCAACGTGCTGGTCGTAGCCCAGGGGGAGGACAGCCCCCGGCTGTTTACCCGCTGCGCGCTGGCTACCCAGGCCACCTGGATTGCGGGCGAAGCCCCCGCGCCGCAGGGGGAGCCCTTCCGCTGCACGGCCAAGTATCGCTACCGCCAGCCCGACCAGCCCGTGACCGCCTGCGTTGTGGGCGATACGCTGCAGCTTACCGCGGATGCGCCGCAACGGGCCGTGACCCCCGGGCAGAGCGTGGTGCTCTATCAGGGGGAGGTCTGCCTGGGCGGCGCCATTGTGGATCAAACCGCCAACGAACCATTTGCGCTGTGATTGTCCTGGTCACTGCGCACTGGTAAAGCGCTAAAAATACAGAACAAGTACAGCGCGGCCCTCCGTTTGCCTTGTTGGCACGCGGGGTTCGCGCTATAATTAAAGTTGCGACCGAAGGGAAGGCCAACCCGGCGCAAATTTCGAAATGCACAGGGAGGAAAACGGAATGAAGAAACTGGTTGCGATCATCCTGACCCTTGCGCTGCTGGCAAGCTTTGCGCTGCCCGCACTGGCAGAAGATACGATCAAAATCGGCGGCATCGCCTGCCTGACCGGCCCCGCCGCCATGTATGGCGTGGGTGTGAAAAACGGCGTAGACCTCTACATCAGCGAACTGAATGCCGCCGGCGGCATCAACGGCCAACAGGTCGAGGTCCTCTGGGAGGATTCCGAAGCCTCGCCCGATAAGGCTGCCAACGCCTATAACAAACTGGTGCAGAACGACGGCGTTTGCGCCATTCTGGGCCCGGTGGTCTCCAGCACGACCGACGCGGTTGCCGATCTGGCTGCCGCCGACGGCATCCCGCTGATCACCGCCTCCGCGACCGCCTACTACATCACCACCGACCGCCCCAGCGTGTTCCGCACCTGCTTCCTGGATCCGTTCCAGGGCAAAGTGATGGCGGACTTCACCCAACAGGAACTCAAAGCCACCAAGGTGGCCGCCATGTATAAAAATGGCGACGAGTACAGCGTCGGCCTCAAGGACGCGTTCGTGACCGAAGCCAAGGCTCTGGGCATGGACGTGGTGGCCGAGGAAGCCTCCGCCGATAAGGATGTGGACTACAAAACGCAGCTGACCAACATCAAGAACGCGGGCGCCGAGGTGATCTTCCTGGCGTACTACGGTGATGTGGCCTCGCTGATCCTCACCCAGGCCAACGAGCTGGGCATGAGCGTGAAGTTCACCGGCGGCGACGGCATCTCCAACATCACCGACAGCATCAACGACAAGGCCCTGCTGGCCAATATGTACTACTCCGATCACTTCACCAACAGCGCCGACAGCGACATCGTCAAGAGCTATCTTGCCGGCTATCAGGCCATGTACGGCGAAGCGCCCGCGATCTCCTTCTCCGCCACCGCTTACGATGCGGCCAAGGTTCTCTGTGGTGCCATCGCCGCCGCCGGCTCCACCGAGCCAGACGCGATCGTCGCCGCCATCAAGTCCAGCTCCACCGACGGTGTGACCGGCACCATCACGTTTGACGATCACAACGATCCCATCAAGAGCGCGTTCATCCTCAGCTACGATGCCACCGGCGCGCAGGTGTTCATCAAGCAGCAAAGCCCCGAGGCGTAACGCGCCTCTCATGAAAGAGGGCGGGGCTGGCCGCCGCCCTCTTTCAGCCCTTTGCGCGCAGGCGTTTTTACGCCTGCGCGCAAAGGGCTGAACTTCGTTAAACGGCCGCGCGGAGGGGCGCGCCCACGCCGGGCGCAAGGCTCCGTCTGCTCGCGTATGCGGTAAAAGGATGGTGCAAACTATGGTCCTGTTTTTTAACCAGCTGCTCAACGGTCTGGGCACCGGTGCAATCTACGCGCTGATCGCGTTGGGCTACACGATGGTGTACGGCATCGTCAAGCTGATTAACTTTGCCCACGGCGATATTATGATGGTCGGCTCCTACACGGCGGTGCTGCTGATGGTCAACGCCGGGGTGTCCTTCCCCGTGGCGCTGATGGGCTCGATGCTCGTCTGCGTCCTTTTTGGCGTAGTGATCGAGCGCGTGGCCTACAAGCCCCTGCGCGAAGCCCCGCGCATCTGCTCGCTGATTACGGCCATCGGCGTCAGCTATCTGCTGCAAAACAGTGCACAGCTGCTTTTCTCCGCCAATCCGAAGCCCTTCCCGCCGGTGTTCTCGGTACCGCCGATTCAGCTGGGGCCGGTCAGCGTGAGCTTTGTGACGCTGCTCACAATTCTCGTTTCGGTGCTGCTGATGGTGGGCCTGAACCTGTTTATCATGAACAGCCGCACCGGCAAGGCCATGCGCGCTGTCAGTGAGGATATGGGCGCCGCGCGCCTGATGGGCATCAATGTCAACATCACCATTTCCGTGACCTTTGCCATCGGCTGCGCGCTGGCGGGCATCGGCGCGTTCCTGTACTGCATCGCCTACCCGACGGTCGCGCCCACCATGGGCGCCATGCCGGGCCTCAAGGCCTTTATCGCGGCGGTGCTGGGCGGCATCGGCATCCTGCCGGGCGCGATGCTGGGCGGCTTTATCATGGGCGTGGCGGAAAGCCTGACTAAGGGCTTCATCTCCACGCAACTGAGCGACGCGGTGGTGTACGGCATCCTGATCGTCGTGCTGCTGTTCAAGCCCTCGGGTATGCTGGGCCGCGTGCAGCGCGAGAAAGTGTGAGGTGGCGCGCATGAACCGCAAGTTTAAATCCTATGTGCTGAACCTGTCCGGCATCCTGCTGGTGTACGCGGCGGTTTCCACGCTGATCGCCTCCGGCGCCATCAACAAATATTACGCGGGCATCCTGATCATGATCGGCATTAACGTCATCATGACGGTCAGCCTGAACCTGACCACCGGCTTCCTGGGCGAACTTGCGCTGGGCCATGCTGGGTTTATGAGCGTGGGCGCGTTTACCGCGGGCATCCTGACCAAGACGCTCACCGCCAACCTTGGCTGGGATCCGGCGGCCTGCCTGCCGGTTTCGCTGCTGGCCGGCGGCCTGCTTGCTGCGGTAACGGGCTTTATCATCGGCGTGCCCGCGCTGCGCCTCAAGGGCGATTATCTGGCCATCATCACCCTGGGTTTCGGCGAAATCCTGCGCGTGATTATCCAGAACCTGCAAATTACCGGCGGCGCGAGCGGCATCAGCCGCATCCCGCGCGTGAACAGCTTCTCGCTTACGTACTTCCTGATGATCGCCGTCATCATCATCATGTTTACGCTGGGGCGTTCCCGCCACGGCCGCGCGATCCTCTCCATCCGGGAGAACGCCGTAGCAGCGGAGGCGACGGGCATATCCGTGACGCGGTACAAGATTTTCGCCTTCACGTTCGCCGCCTTCTTCGCGGGCATCGCGGGCGGCCTGTACGCCCACCAGATTGGGCGGCTTTCGGCGGCGACGTTCGATTTCAACAAGTCCATCGAATATCTGGTTATGGTGGTGCTGGGCGGCATGGGCTCCATCACGGGCAGCATCATCGCCGCGGCGGTGCTTACGCTGCTGCCGGAGCTGCTGCGCCAGTTTGCGGATTACCGGCTGCTGGTGTACAGCGTCGCGCTGATCCTGATGATGCTGTTCCGCCCCAAGGGGCTCATGGGCACGGCGGAGTTCTCGCTAACCGTAGTGTGGGATGCGGTAACCGGCTGGTTTAACCGTGTATTCAAGGTGCGCAAGCGGGAGCACGGCGCGCTGCTGCCGGACATGCCCCGCTACGATATCGGCGAGGATGCGCCTGTGTTGGAAACCCACAACCTGGGCATCCGCTTCGGCGGCCTGCAGGCAGCTGAAAACGTAAACCTGCGCCTGTGGGATAATGAGATCGTCGGCCTGATCGGCCCCAACGGAGCCGGAAAAACCACGGTTTTCAACATGCTGACGGGCGTTTACCTGCCCACCGAGGGCGATATCCTGCTGCTGGGCAAGAGCGTGGTCGGCAAGAAAACCTGCGATATCGTCGCCAGCGGCATCGCGCGCACGTTCCAGAATATTCGCCTTTTCAAGAGCATGACGGTGCTGGAAAACATCAAGGTCGCTTTCCACACGCGCATGCACTACTCGGCCTTCAGCGGCATCTGCCGCCTGCCGCGCTATACCCGGGAGGAGCAGGGCATCGACATCCGCGCCCGGGAGCTGCTGCGGGTCTTTAACATGGAGGACAGTGCCGACCTGCCTGCCGACGGCCTGCCGTACGGGCAGCAGCGCAAGCTGGAAATCTGCCGTGCGCTGGCCACCAACCCCAAGGTGCTGCTGCTGGACGAGCCCGCCGCGGGCATGAACCCCAGCGAAACCCACGAGCTGATGGAAACCATCCGCCTGATCCGCGACCGGTTCTCCGTGGCGGTACTGCTGATCGAGCATGATATGAAGCTGGTCATGGGCATCTGCGAACGCATCTACGTGCTCAACTACGGTCGCGTGATCGCGGAAGGCACCCCCGCGGACATCCGCCGCAACCCGGAAGTGGTGCAGGCGTACCTGGGCCACGGCAACAGCGGCGCCAAAGCGCAGGAGGAGGGCGAAAACCATGGCAATGCTTGAAGTAAGCAACCTGAACGTTTTCTATGGCGCTATCCACGCGCTGTTTGATGTAAGCTTTTCCGTGGAGCAGGGCGAAATCGTATCCCTGATCGGGGCCAACGGCGCGGGCAAAACCTCCATCCTGCACGCAGTTTCCCGGCTGATCCCGTCGCGCGGGGGGCAGGTCAGCTTCAACGGTCGGTCGCTGAACGATCTGGACGCCTACAAGCTGGTCAGCATGGGCCTTGCGCAGGTGCCGGAGGGCCGCCGCATTTTCAGCCAGATGACCGTGCAGGAAAATCTGGAGATGGGCGCGTACACCCGCCGTGACAAGGGCGAGCTGCAAAGTGATCTGGACATGGTGTTCGGGCATTTTCCGCGGCTGAAGGAGCGCATCCGCCAGATGGCGGGCACACTTTCCGGCGGCGAGCAGCAAATGCTGGCAACCGCCCGCGCGCTGATGGCACACCCCACGCTGCTGATGATGGACGAGCCCTCGATGGGCCTTTCCCCCATCCTGGTGGAGGAGATTTTCTCCATCATCCGCGACATCAACAAGGAAGGCACCACCATCCTGCTGGTGGAACAGAACGCGCATATGGCACTTTCCACCGCCAACCGCGCCTACGTGCTGGAAACCGGGCACATTGTCATGGAAGGCCGAGCCGCCGACCTGCTGAACGACGAAAAGGTGCAAAACGCCTATCTGGGCGCCTGAGGCAGTTCCGGGAGCCGAACCGGGTTGAGTGCTCCCAACTTTCCCGAAGCATTGGCACGGGGCCGCGCACAGGCGCGGCCCCGTTGCTGTCGAAAAAGTGGGGTCAAGGGATGAAATCCCTTGTCAGGTTCCAAGGGTGAAACCCTTGGCGGGGTTTGGGGTGGAACCCCAAAGCCTTGCGTTGCAACGCATAGCACAAGCGAGCGAACAGCCCGCAGGGGTATGAGGCGAGTGGCAATAGCGACCCAAACGGGTTTTTTGACATGCTGAGGGCCGCGCACAGGCGCGGCCCCGTTTGTGTATCGGCGTTTTGACAAGGCGGAAGGCCTCACTCTCTCCCTAAGGCGGGCATTGCGGCATGGCGCCACAGGGCACAGACATTTTCTGATGAAAAGCTGTGCCTTTTGCACCTGCGCGTCCTTCGGCAGACTGTCCATCCGCACCCGGAAGGTTCTTTCTTCTCCCTGTTTCCGATTGCCCAGATCAGCAGTCCGGCGCATTCGGCGGCAATTTGGCGGTTTTAAGTCGCAAAAACTCCGGCTGTAGCCGAAATCTGTTTGATTTTATCCGCGTTCGGGTATGATAAGGATAACGAAGCCAAGGAATCGGCTGTCGCCCCCTTGCCGTCGGCGGAAGGAAAAATCATCCGGACGTCGAAATGCTTGTACAGGAGCAGACTCCCGATTCGACCGGCGTTGGAAAGGAGCGTGGGACCCTTGAACCGACCGATGCGGCACCCGCGCGGCGGGAACCATCCCGCCCACTGATTTTACACGCAAAGGAGCCGACGACCATGAAGACCACCATTACCGGCAAGAATATGAGCGTTTCTGCGGGCGTTACCGAACGGGTTTTGAAAAAAACCGCCAAGATGGAGCGTTACCTGCATTCCGATACCGAGATGATCGTACGCCTGACCCGGGAGAAGAACAACCGCCGCACCTGCGAAATTACCGTACCTGTGGAGGGTGTGCTGATCCGCGCCGAAGCCACCAACGACGAGAACCTCTATGTGAGCATCGATCAGGCACTGGCCAAGCTTGAAAAGCAGATTCACAAACACCGTACCAAGCTCGGCAAGCGCGTACGGGATGATGCCTTCCAGACCAACGAGTACGAGTATGCCGAAGCGCCCGAAACCCCCGAGGAGGACAAGCGCAAAGTGGTGCGCACCAAGTTCTTCCCCGTGCGCCCCATGTCGGTGGACGACGCCATTTTGCAGATGGAACTGCTGGGGCACAGCTTCTTCGTTTTCGTGAATGTCGATACCAACCGCACCAATGTGCTCTACCTGCGCAAGGAAGGGAACCTCGGTCTTCTGGAGCCCGAAGCCTGAACCCGGAACGCAACACGCCAACGGCGTGGCGCTACATAACGGTCAAGGGCGGCGCAACGGCCGCCCTTTCCCCTGAAAACAAATCGTAGGAGGATATGCCCATGACGGATTCCAACAGCCCCCTTGGGCCTGAGGGGAGTTACTTCGAAGCCAAGGAGCGCGAGCGTGCCCAATCGGCGGAGCGCCGGTGGGATGGGTTCTACCCCACGTTTATCACTTTCCTGTACCTGGTGCTGGGGTTCGGGTTTGGGCTCTGGCACCCCGGCTGGCTGGTGTTCCTGACCATCCCGCTGTACTACATGAAGCCGAAAAACGCGGTGGACCGTTGGTTCAATCCGGTCATGATTACACTCATCTATCTGATTCTGGGGTTCTTCTTCCACCTGTGGCATCCGGGCTGGTTGATCTTCCTGGCAATTCCGGCAGCGGCGGCGCTGCGCCACGGCGAGCCGAAATAATGGAAATAAAACGGGACAAGGGCTTATGGCCTTTGTCCCGTTTTTATTTCGCTCGCCTCATAGCCCTTCGGGCTGTTCGCTCGCTACGCGAAAATGCTTACTAAGAATACGTTGGGGTTCCACCCCAGACCCTGCAAGGGCTATTCGCCCTTGACCCATCACCGCTGCGGCGGGGTTAACGACAGTCTGGCAACCCCCGCAGGGTTTGTTCCCTTGCCGGAAACGAAACCTTAGCCCCTTCTTGGCTGCGTTACGGTTCGCCTTCCGTGAAAAACGCTAAACTTCACTCCTGCGTTTCCGCCCGGCAGCACAGCCTTTCCGCAAAGCAAGCCGCGTTTACACTCTCGCTTCAGCTCAGGCTTTCTCCGTTCCGGCGGGAGCGGGCAGGGCGATGTGCAGCTCCTGCGCCAGCTCGACCAGCGTGTCCAGCGCCTGCACAATCTGCTCCGGCCTGTGCTCGCTGATCACGCAGAAACGCAGTCTGGCTTTGTTCTTCGGTACGGCAGGGTACACCGCCGGGGGCACGAACACCCCGCGTTCCCGCATTTTGTTGGACAGGAGGAAAGCGTCCTCGTCCTTGCCGATCAGCACAGGGATCACCGCGGTGTGCCCGGCAAGGCAGATGTCCAGATTGCGCTTGCGCGCTTCGCTTGCAAACAGGTCGATGTTGCGCCGCATGTCCGCCATGATCTGGGGGTTGTGGCGCAACTGGCGCACGCTTTCCAGCGCGGCGGCCGCCAGAGGCGGCGAGATGCCCACGCTGAACACGAACCCCGGCAGGTTGTAGCGCAGGTACTCAATCAGGTTGCGCGAGCCTGCCAGATAACCGCCGCATGCGCCCATGCCCTTGGAGAGCGTGCCCATCTTGATATCCACATCGGTGGGGGCAAGGCCAAAGTACTCATCCACACCGCCGCCGGTTTCGCCGATCACGCAGGCACTGTGGGCTTCATCCACCATCAGGAAGCAGCCGTACTTCTTCTTGAGCGCCACAAACGCCGGTACATCGGCAATATCGCCGTCCATGCTGTACGCGCCCTCGATAATAATCAGCACCTTGGCGTAGCGGTTGCGCTGCGTGCGCAGGATGCTCTCCAGCGCTTCCGGATCGTTGTGCGGGAAGGGTTTGGAGGTTGCGCGGCTCAGGCGGCAGCCCTGCTCGATGCTGTTGTGGGCCAGCGCGTCGTACACAATCAGGTCGTTCTTACCGCAGAAGTTGCCCACCGCCGTCACGTTGGTGGAGTGCCCGCCCACCAGCACCAGGCAATCCTCGGCATGCTTCCAGTCGGCCAGCTCGGCTTCCAGCTCCTGATGCAGCTTCTTTTCCCCGGCCAGCAGGCGGCTGCCGCTGGCGCTGGTGCCGTACTTGTCGATGGCGGCCTTGGCGGCGGCCATCACCTCGGGGCGGCCGCTCATACCCGTGTAATTGTAGGAGCCAAAGTTGAGCACCCGGTGCCCCGCCATCAGGCTGGTATCCCGCAAGGGCGATTCGTGGCACACAAAGTAGGGGTTGTCCTCCCCTTCGGCCATCAGCGCCTGCATGCGCTTCTGGAAGGCCAGAAACTCCGGCGCATCCTCAAAGCGGGTCACAGGGGTGATCTCCTCGTCCGGCTGGGATTGATTCTCATACGCGCCTACGCCGTTCAGCTTGGCGTAGATCAGCGCGCTCATGTCGTTCACGCTGGTGCAGCGGCCGTATTCCTCCACCGGAATGGTCACGCTGAACTGCTCTTCTGCTTTAAGCGCAGCCGCCAGCACCTGCAGGCTGTCGCCGCCCAGATCGTCAATAAAGTGCGCGTCGTCGGCAAAGCCGCCCACTTCCAACGAAAGCGCATCGGCGTAGAGGGTGCGCACCTTCTGGTGAATCTCCTCCAGTTTGAGGTCGGTAGGCTGCACCTCGCGCGCCACCACCTCAGGCGCGGGCGGCTCGGCGGGCGCCGCCTTGCCGGCGTGCAGGCGCAGGTCGCGGTAGGCGATCTTGTTTTCTTCCAGCAGGGCTTTCAGGGCCAGTCGCTTCACCTTGATGCCGTTCACCAGCGGGAGCTTTTCCGGCGTAACCAGTACACGGTTGAGGCGCTTCAAGGTGGGCAGCTTGGCGTTTAGGGCCGCGATCTGCCGCACCATCCCTTCCAGAAACGCGTCGTCCTTGTAATGGTCGCCCACGTTCATCACCAGCACAATATCCTCATACTGCTGGTGCTTACCGGGTTTGCGCACGCCCAGCACGGTAAACTGCTCCACGCCCTCCGTGGCGGAGAACACATCCTCCAGCTCGTCCGGGTAGACGTTCTCGCCGGATTCGTTGATGATTACGTCCTTGCAGCGGCCTTCCACAAACATGCGGTCGCCCTTTTCCAGCCGCACCACATCGCCGGTGGGGTACCAGCCGCCTTCCAGCGTATCCGGCGGGAGCAGCTGCCCATCCACCAGCCGGCCGGTGTGCAGGCTGTTGCCCCGGATGAGCATCTCGCCGCGGCGGCCGCGGGCTTCGCTGGGGCGCACGCGGTATTCCACATTGCTCAGGGGCTTGCCTACCGAGCCGCTGACCCGCTTGCGCAGGTTCAGGCTCGTTTCCACACTGGTCACGGCGGTTTCGGTCATGCCAAAGCCGCAGACAGTGTAATAACCCAGGGCGTTCAGCGTCCACAGATGCTCGCTGGGGGTATGGCTGCCGCCCAGAATGATCGCCTTGAGGTGCGTGCCCAGCAGCTTCCGATCCACACCGGCAAAGAGCACTTTTTCCGCCAGCCACAAGCCCACGGAGGGCGCTATGGCCTGCACCCCGAGGCTGATCCCCTTGAGGGTGCGGAACATGCCGCGCTTAAACGCGCTCTGCTTAGCGAGGTTTTTTTGCAGCCCGGCACAGAAGTTATTGGCCAGCAGCGGCACCGCGATCAGCAGATCAGGCTTGCACACCTGCGCAGTTTCCAAAATGGCCTGCGGCGTGCGGTTTTCCAGAAACACATTCGCATACCCCATAAAGGGCACCCACATGAGGTTGGCCATGAAGCCGAACACATGGTGCAGCGGCAGGAAGGCCACCGCCCTGCGCGGCGCGTTGGCAGCAATGCGTTTCTGCTCGCGGTACAATAGCTCGGAGGAGAGCACCTGCTCGGCCACGGCGCGCCCGTTATACACAAACACGCGGCTGGTGCCGGTCGTTCCGCTCGTGCACAGGGCTACCTGATCGCCGTAACGGGGGGCAAAATCTTCAGGCGCGGGCGGCGCGTCAAACAGGGTCTGGGCTTCAATCCAGCGCACGCCATTCTCCAGCGCGCGCGCCTTGGTGGAGATCAGCGCCTTCGCGCCGGCCTGGTTAAGCAGGTAGCGGGTCATTTCGTCATTCAAGGACAGATCCAGCAACAGCGCGTTGTACCCGGCCTGAATCACGCCCCAAAAAATCGGGAACCATTCCTTGCAGGTATCCATGGAGATGCCCACAAACGAGCCTTCCGGCGCGTCCACCGCGGCGCGGATGGCGGCGGCGCAGTTGCGAGTCATGCGGGCATAATCGGCATACGTCAGGGATTGCACCTGACCATGTTCCAGCCACAGGGCAGCGGTTGTGTCCCCATAAGCGCTGCAAAGGGAATACAGGGTTTCCAGCCGCATATCCTCCCGCAGAGCACGGCTGATGCGCTCGATATCGTGCAGGGCCATTACGATTGCCCTCCTTTTCCATAGTAGTCGCGTAAAATTGCAAAGTGCAGCGGGGCAGGCAGCACATCATGCAGCACAACCGCCAGCCGCTGGTCGGGTTTGGCCACCCGCAGCCTGAAACGCATGCGGCGGCGCTTGACATTGCGCAACACCTTGCGCCCCAGCTGTTCCGGCGGCAGGCCGTTGCTCTCGTCCCGGTGGATGATGGCGCAGCCCGTGCGCAGAGCGGGTTCGTAGGGGTTGGCGGCGTCCTCGCAGGCGGTATGCAGCCGCGTATGCTGGCTGCCGCCGCGATGGTCGCCCGGCTCCACCAGGCACACCTGAATGCCCCAGGGCTTCGTTTCCATGGCAAGGCACTCCGCATAGCCTTCCACCGCATGCTTGGAAGCGGTATAGGCGCTCTGGAAGGGGATGCCCAGCAACCCATTGATGGAAGAAAACAGCACGATGCGCCCCGCGCGTTGGTTCCGCATGGCGGGCAGGGCCAGGTTTACAAGGTCCGTCATGCCCAGAAAGTTGGTTTCCATGACGCGCGCGTACGCGTCGTGCGTGGTCTGCTCGCAGGGGCCGAGCACCAGCACGGCGGCGCAGTAGACCAGCGCATCCACACGCGAGCTTAGCTGGAACGCCGCCTGCGCAAAAGCTGTACGGCTCTGCGCGTCGGTTACGTCCAGCCCAAGCCGGTGGATGCGCCCGTCGGTCGGGTCCGATTCCGACTGCGCGCCAAAGCGGCGCGCCCCCGACACCACCAGCCAGCCGTCCCCGGCAAAGGCTTGCGCCGTTGCCAGACCCAGCCCGCTGGATGCGCCGATGACCCAGACGGTTCTCGATTCCACAGTGTACCTCCGGATAATTGCGGTATATAAGGAACAGGAATATAAACAGCAAAATTATAGCGCACTTTGTACAAGGTTGCAACCAATTTTGTTAGTCAATCTAATCAAAATTCTGCTAAATTAAGGAAATATAAGGCTTTGCGGCCTTCCTGCTTTCTTTTTTCATCGGTTTTTCTGACCGGCAAATGGGGATGGCAACTGGGTATCCTGTATCCTTTCACGCAAGGTTCAGCCTCCCCTGCATGCCGCCGGATGTGAAAAAC
Organism: Candidatus Limiplasma sp.; assembly: GCA_963666755.2. Lineage (GTDB taxonomy): Bacteria > Bacillota > Clostridia > Christensenellales > Aristaeellaceae > CAXXOK01. Next base: position 357,454 of record CAXXGW010000009.1, on the reverse strand, counting down.
GCCGGTAGCGATCGTTTCAACCGCTGCCGGCGTTTTCCGAGGAGGGGAGATTGTATTTGCGCCTCAGCCCTTGCCGCCACAGCCGCACAGGACGATTTTTTCCATCGCCCGCCGCTTGACAGCCTCACGCGCCGCTGCGCCGAATTTCTTGGGGTCAAACAGTTTGGTATCCACCAGAGCCGCGCGTACCGCGTCGGTGTAAACGCAGCGCAGCTCCGTGGCAAAGTTGATTTTGGAGATGCCCAGCTCCACCGCCCGGCGGATATCCGCATCGCTCAGGCCGGAAGCGCCGTGCAGCACCAGCGGCAGCGACACCTGCCCGCGGATCACCTGCAAGCGCTGGAAATCCAGCTTCGGATCCCCATGGTAGAACCCGTGTGCCGTGCCGATCGCAACCGCCAGCGATGTCGCGCCCGATTCCGCGGCAAAGCGCACAGCCTCGTCCGGGTCGGTGTAGGCAATGCCCGCCTCGGTGCTGTCCTCCTTGCCGCCCACAGTGCCTAGCTCCGCCTCGGTGGAAAGCTGCAGGGTGCGGTTGTAGGCCGCCACCAGCGCCGTCTGGCGGATATTCTCCTCCAGCGGCAGCTTGGAGCCGTCAAACATGATGGAGGTATAGCCGCTGTCCGCCGCCCTGCGGCAGAGCTCGACGCTGTCGCCGTGATCCAGATGGATGGCCGCCTGCGCGTCCGTCTCCTCGGCAAGCGCGGTCAGCATCGCGGCAAACACATGCGGGCTGGCATACTTAACAGTGGAGGGGGTGGTTTGCAGGATCACCGGCGCGTGGAGCTCGGCCGCGGCGGCCAGCACACCCTGCGCCATTTCCAGGTTCTCCACGTTAAACGCGCCCACGGCATAGCCGCCCTGTTGCGCCCGGGAGAGCATTTCCAGCGTGTTTTTTGCTTTCATGGTTGCCTCGTTTCGTTTGTGAGGGTCACACGGTCATTTTGCACAGCTGCATCTTGCTGCGCAGGTAGTTGGTCAGCTCCTCCTGCACTTCCAGCGGCAGGTCGAAGAAGTCCGGATGGCCCGCATTGCAGAAGCGCTTCATCACCTGATAGTACAGGTAGAAGAACTCCGTGCCCACATTAAATTTATTGATACCCAGCGTGAAGGCCACGTTCAGCTGCTCGTCGGGGATGCCGCTGCCGCCATGCAGCACCAGCGGCACATCCGTCGCCTGGTTGATGGCCTTCAGCCGATCCAGATCCAGCTTGGGGGTTTCCTTGTAGAAGCCGTGCGCGCTACCGATGGCTACCGCCACAGAGCTGCAGCAGCTTTCCTCGCAGAACTTGGCGGCCACCTCGGGCTTGGTGTACAGGTCCAGGTCGGACTGATCCTTCATGTTATCGGCAAAGCCCACGCGGCCCAGCTCCGCCTCTACGTCCGCGCCCAGCGCGCGCGCCACGCGCACCAGCTCGCGGGTGTTTTTCACATTCTCTTCCACCGGCAGCATGGAGCCATCGTACATCACGGAGTCAAACCCATCGCGGATCGCGGCCACGATGTAGTCAAAATCCGTGCAATGGTCCAGATGGATGCCGACGGGCACCTTAGCGTGCTTGGCAACCTCGCGCACGGTGTGGGCGAAGATGCTGGGGGTGGTCCAGTGCTTGACGGCCGCGTGCTCCGGATACAGCATGCAGATGACCGGCTTTTTCAGCTCGTCCGCCACTTCCACCACGCATTTGATCGTATTGTAATCCGTGCAGTTAAACGCCACCACGGAAGTTTTCGCTTCGTCCGCAATTTTCAGGATGGTACTGACTTTTTCAACCGCCATTGTTTATATCCTCCTGCATAATGCAACTTTACTGCCGGTTTGCCCACTCCGACAAGCCCTGAAAGATGATGGAAACCGATACCGCCCCCGGGTCGGGTACGCCCAGACTTTTCTGCCGGAAGTTGCGGGAGCGGCCCGTAACCGATAGCATGCCCTTGGTGTTTTCCACGCCCTGCAGTGCGCCCTGCCAGCCCGCTTCCAGAATGGCTTCCAGCGCGTCGGTCTCGGCGAAGCGCGCCTTCATGCCTTCCACGGCGGGGTAGAGCGCATCCAGCATGGTTTTGGAACCCAGGCAGGATTTACCCCGTTTAATAATGCTGTAAAAACCTTGCTCAAAATAGGCGATCAGGTCTTGCGCGGCGAGTGTCGGCTTGCCCTTGACCTGTTCCAGGCCGCCAATGAACAGCGTCCCGAAAATCACGCCGGAAGCGCCCCCCATGACACGGATCAGCGTGATGCCAGACGTTTTCAATAAATCGAAAAACGTGTCCGACGGGTCGGTCGCCAGCGTTTCCGCCAGGGCGGAGAAACCCGTTTTCATGCCGATGCCGTGATCGCCATCCCCGATCATGCAATCCAGTTCCGTCAGGCGCGCTTCCTGTTGTACGATCAGCGCCGCCACGTGGGTTAACGCCTCCCGAAGCTGGTCGACGGTCATTTGCTTCATTTTTCACCCGTTCCTTCATCCGCATACACCAGGTGCGTCCGGTTTTTCAGCCACCGGTAGGATACGTCGTCATGCCGCGAGTCCGTAACCAGATAGTCCACATCCGTGTCCACCTTGGCAAAATACATCCGGCCAAACTTGGTGTAATCCGCCAAAATGAAGGAGTTGCGGGCAGATTTAATCATCAGGCTCTTCAGTTCCGCGTCCACAGGGCGCGGGGTGGAGTAGCCGAAGGACTCCTCAATGCCGTTAATGCCGATAAAGCATTTATCCGCACGGATGTCCTTAATCATCTGGTTGGCGATGTACCCCTCCACCGTGCCGTGGGTGTAGTTGTACTCGCCGCCGATCAGGATCACGTTGCAGCCCTGGCATTCGCTCAGGATGTTCACCGTCATGGGCGAGGTGGTGACCAGGATCAGGTTCTTGCGCTCCCCCTCGGCAATGCGGTGGATCAGCTCCATGACCGTGGAAGAGCCGTCCGTGATGATGGTATCGTCGTCCCGGATAAACTCATAGGCGCGCTGGCTGATCAGCCTTTTTTCCGCCGCGCAGACCTGATTGTTAATCAGCTCCGGCGAACTGATGGCCTTGCCCACCGAATAGGGCGCGATGGCGCCGCCGTGCGTGCGGATGACCCGTTTGCGCTCGTCCAGCTCTTCCAGATCCCGCCGGATGGTCGCCTCCGAGGTTTCCAGCATTTTGCTCAGTTCGCTCACGCGCACGGATTCCTGCTTACAGACAATCTCGTAAATGAGTTTCTTCCGTTCCTCTGGCAACATGGCTATTTTCCACCTTCAAATCATAAAGCAATCGGTGCTGACGGTCCCGTCCAACAGGTGCTGCAGGGTCTCGTCCGCGCAGAGGATCACGAAATCATACCCATACGCGTCTACAATGTTGGAAAAGTTAGCCACACGCGTGCACATTACCTGCCGGGTGCGTGCCAAAACTTCGTAAGCCGCCTTGGCCACGCGGAAACTGTCGGAATAGCTGGCATTGCGCATCCGATTGATCAACAGGAACAGCTTTTCCCCCCTTTGTGGTGACAGCTCCTCCAGGAGCAGCTCCATGGCCCGTTCGACGGCCACATGCAGCGATATGCCCTGTTCCGCAAGGATTTCGGGCTCGCCGGAGAAGCCTTTGCCGAAAGTGACCTCGTTATTGCCGAAATCCACCTGCAGGCTGAGCGTCCCCAGCCTTGCGTTGGCACGGCGCAGCAGGGCGGCGGTATCCCGCAGGGTATAGCCCTGCGCGGCGCACGCCCCGGCCAGTTTAATCAGCAGCGCAATGCCCGTGCGGCCACTGCGCGCGTCGCGGGGTTCCCCCACGGCCGAGGCAATGTCGTCGGTGGCGATCACGCTTTCCACGGCGATGCCGTCCAGCTCCAGCAACTCCTGCGCCATATCGTTGTTAAGGTAATCGCCGGCGAAGTTGTTGTACAGAAGCAGCACCCCATGTTCCTGCCCCAGATGCTTACCGGTTTCGTAAATGGTGTAGGCATTGGGCGCTCCGTACGGCCCGCCGACCACGGCAGCGTCGGCCAGTCCTTCCCATACGTAACCGGGAAACAGCGGCCCGTTGGCCGCGCCACCGCTGATGATGATGCCAAACGCATCCGGATTGCGCGACTTCTTCATCAGCGCGGCGCTGTTGCGTTCGCCGCGGAACTTCACCCATACGTCGGGATGGGCTAGCACCATCCCGTCCATATAGTCGCTGGCATAAAATTGGGTTCCCTCGCTAATCCAGTTGATACCGGCATCCCCCCCGAACCGCGTTTGAAACCGTCAGGTCTTTTTCTTGTTCTGCGACATATCCAGAATGACCGCCAGCAGAATGATGGCGCCGATGACGACCTTCTGCCAGTAGGAGTTGATGTGCATCAGGTTCATGCCGTTGTTGATGACCGCGATAATCGCCACGCCGAACATCGCGCGCCCCACGGAGCCGCGACCGCCGGCCAGGCTCGTGCCGCCCAGCACCGTGGCGGCGATGGCGTACATTTCGTAGCCGTCGCAGGCAGCGGGCTGACCGTTTTGCAGCTTGGAGGCGTTCAGCACGCCGCCCAGCGCCGCCATGACCGCACAGATGATGTGGCTGATGAAGATGGTCTTGTTGGTGTTGATGCCGCTCAGGTGCGCCACGTTTTTGTTGGAGCCGGTGGCGTAGATGTGTCGGCCGAACACCGTCTTGCTCAGCAGCGTATGGATGATGTACACCGCCGCGATCACTACCAGCGTAATGACCGGAATCCACCCCGTGGGCTTGTCCGCCGTGGTCCAGAAGCGCGCGCCGCCCAGCCAGGAGTAGACGTTGGCCACCCCGAACACCGAGCTGCCGCCCGAAAGCACGAAGCTCAAGCCGCGCGCGATGGTCAGCATCGCAAGGGTCGCAATCATGGGCACGACGTTAAAGCGCGTAATCATCAGGCCGTTAAAGCCGCCGCACACCACGCCCACCGCAATGGCCGAGCCCAGCAGCACCAGCACCGCCACAAAGGTGTTGACGTTAGGCAGTTGCTGGGCTACCAGCATTGCCACCACGCCTGCGAGGGCCGCCACGGAACCGACGGAAATGTCGATGCCGCCGAGGATGATCACGTACGTAAGCCCCGCCGACAGCACGGCGTTGATCGCCATCTGCGTGGTCAGGTTGACCAGATTGTTGGCGCTGAAAAAGATCGAGGAGGAGAAGATGTCCATCACATTGCCGGACGTGAATACGTCCGACGTGCCGATGCCAAATCCGATGCAAAGGATCACCAGAAAAATGACCACCATGTTCCGCTTCAGAAAAGTGCTAAATGCGCTGGCGCGTCTGGCTTGCATTGTGTGTTACCTCACTTTATCCGGAGTGTCTTCCTCTTCAAAGTCGCTGTGCAGGCTTGCCAGCGCGATGATTTTTTCTTCCGTTGCCTCGCGGTAGGGAACCTCGCCCGTCAGCTGCCCTTCCCGCATGACCAGGATGCGGTCGCTGATGCCGATAATCTCCGGCAGTTCCGACGATACCATGACCACCGTGCCGCCCTGCGCCACAAACTCGTTCATCAGTGCGTAGAACTCCGATTTGGCGTTCACGTCGATGCCGCGGGTCGGCTCGTCCAGAATCAGGATGTCGGAGGCGGCGATCAGCCACTTGGCGAGGATCACCTTCTGCTGGTTGCCGCCGGAAAGGTTGGCGATGAGCGTTTCCACACTGGGGGTTTTCACGCCCAGCTTGCCCACGTACTCTTTGGCAACGTCCTTCTCCCACTTGAAATCCAGGAAATTGGCCTGTTTGTGGTGGTAGATGAGGCTGGGCAGCACGATGTTTTCCCGCACGGTGGCTTCCAGCATCAGGCCGGTGCGGCGCCGATCCTCCGTGACCATGCCGATGCGCGCGGCAATCGCGTCCTTGGGGCTTTTAAAATGCGTTTCCCTGCCGTTTACAAACACCTTGCCGTCTTCGCGCTCCCGCGCGCCGAAGATTGTTTCCATCACCTCGGTGCGGCCCGCGCCGATCAGCCCGGCAATGCCCAGGATTTCCCCCTTATACGCTGAAAAGGAGATGTTGTGGAACCACTTGCCGCCGCTCAGATTTTCCACGCGCAAAGTTTCCTCGCCGCGGGTGTGGGGCTGGCGGTTGTAGTAGTCCTTCATCTCCCGGCCGACCATGCTGGCAACCAGTTCCTTCTCGGTGGTTTCGCTGATGCGGCGGGTCGTCACAAACCCGCCGTCGCGCAACACCGTGGCGCAGTCGCAGATTTGGAAAATTTCCTTGAGCCGGTGGGAAATATATATGACGGCTACATTCTTTGCCTTGAGCATCGCAATCTGCGTAAACAGCGCGTTGATTTCATGCTCCGACAGGGAGGACGTAGGTTCATCCATGACGACAACCTTGGCGTTGTGGATTATGACCTTGGCAATCTCGGCCATCTGCTGCTGGGCGGCGGTCAGGTCCCGCGCCACATCGGTGGAGTGGATGTTGACCTGCATCATGTCCAGCACGCGCTGGGCCTCGGCGTTCATGCGGCGGTGGTCTACGAACAGCCCGTTCTTCATGCGGGGCTCCATGCCCAAAAAAATATTCTCCGCCACCGTCAGGTCGTTGGCGATGCTCAACTCCTGATGGATTACGGCGATGCCGGCGTCCAGCGCCTGCCGGGGGTTTTGGAAGGCGACCGTCTCTCCGTTGAGCAGCACCTCGCCTTCGGTGGGGGTGTAAACGCCGGACAGGATTTTAATCAGCGTCGATTTGCCCGCGCCGTTTTCGCCCAGCAGCGCGTGCACCTCGCCCGGATAGAAGTCGATGGAAATATCATGCAGCGCCAGAACGCCGGGGAAGCGTTTGGAGATGTGCACGGCTTGTATACTCGGTTTCATGACGTTTCCCTTCTCTTGCCGACGGCTTAATGAAGTTGGTGGGGGTATTGCACCCCCACCAACTTGAGGTTTGGCTCAGGCCTCAGGGCTTCTTGGCGTTGGAAGCATCCACCAGGTACGGGCTGATGAGGATTTTCGCGGAATCCACAGCGCCGGTGGTGAGGTACTTGTACATCTGCTGGGAAATCTGATAGCCGATCTGATACGGATCCTGCGCGACGTCCGCGATCCAGATCTTGCCGTTTTCGGGATCCAGAATCGCTTCATGCGCTTCGGGGTTGGCGTCGAAGCCGATCATCTTGGTGGTCGCGCCGGCATTCTTGATGGCGGCCAGGGCGCCGATGCAGGCGGGATCGCCCACGGTGAAGATCACGGCCATGTCGGGATACTCAACCAGCGCGCCGTCCATCAGCGCCTGAGCGGTGTCGGCATCGCCCTTGTAGTTGCCGATGTTCACGATGTTGAGCTTATACTTGTCTTTGTACTCGTTCACAACGCTGAGCCAGCCGTTTTCACGGTCGATGCAGGACTGGGGCTCCGGATAGCCGATGATGCCGATGGTGGCACCGTCGGTCTTGCCCATATCTTCCAGCGTCTTGATGGTGGCCTGGCCGCCGACCACGCCGCCCTGGAAGTTGTCGGTGCCCACGAAGCACTTGATCACGTCGGTCAGCTCGGTGGTGCAGTCGAAGGTGAACATCGGCACGCCTTCCTTATCGGCGTTCACGATGGCGTTGGTGCAGCCCGCGGGCTCGTTGCAGGCCAACGAAATGGCGTTCACCTTGCTGGCGACGAGGTCTTCGATGCGCTGAGAGGCGATGTCGCCCTTCAGGTCGCTCTCCAGAACGACGGCCTTGAAGCCCAGGTCCTTGGCGGCGGCGTTGATGCCGTTCTCGATAGTGCAGTAGAAAGCGTGCTCACGGGAGCCCAGGATGAAGCCCAGGGTCAGGTCCTCGGCCATGGCGGCGGACACGACGCCAAACGCCATGATCATGACGAGCAGGATGGATACCAGTTTCTTCATGTGGATTCCTCCATATAGAGTGATATTTTAAATTGTAGCGCTCATTGCTTGGCTACAATTTAATTCGTTGTCCGTTTAGCGCATTCCTCCGCGCCGCGCTGTTCAATTTCAACCGTTTTGTTCCGGGGGGCCGTTCTTGTTTCGATAACATTCAATCACTTGAATCACATTTTCTGTGAAATGCGATTTATTTGTGCTTGATTGTTTTCGTTTGTGATGTTATACTATCACATAGAAAAGCTCATGTCAACATTTTTGTGTTTTTCTTTTCGGATTTTTCGCAAAAGTGGCAAGAGCTGAATTCTCAGGCAGCATTCTGAAACGAATATGGATTGGAGAGACGCCAGTATGTTGGACATCCTGACCATCGGAGAAATCCTGGTCGAAATCCTCACGGAGAAAACGGGCCAGGTCTTCTACCGCCCGGGCATTCTGCTTGGCCCCTACCCCAGCGGCGCGCCCGCCATCTTCATTGATCAGGCGGCTCGCATGGGCGCGCGCTGCGCCATCGTGGCCAAGGTGGGCCAGGACGATTTTGCGCGGCTCAACCTGGAACGCCTTTCGCAGGACGGCGTGGACGTGACCCCCGTGATCCGCACAGCGGACAACAGCACCGGCGTTGCGTTTGTCACCTATTATGAAGACGGCTCCCGGCAGTTTATTTTCCATTTCGCCAAAGCGGCCTGCGGCGAGCTGTCCGCCGCCGATGTCGACCCGGCACTCATTGCGGATACGCGGTTTCTGCACATCATGGGGTGCTCCATCACGGGCAGCCCGTCGCTGGGCGAAGCCATCATGCAAGCTGTGCGTACCGCCCGGGAAAAGGGAGTTTCCATCGCCTTTGACCCCAATGTGCGGCCGGAGCTGCTGCACGGCGCGGTCGCTTCCTATTATCAGGAAATTCTGGCCGCCTGTGACGTGCTGCTGACCGGCAAAAGCGAGCTGGGCCTGCTGCTGCCCGACAGCACCGATCCCGTGGCGGCGCTGCTTGCCCAAAAAGATCGCGTTGTGGTGGTCAAGGACGGCTCCCGCGGCACGTCGCTGTACACGCGCACGCAGGCGCTGCGCGCGCCGGTGTACCCCGCCCGGGAGGTGGATCCCACCGGCGCGGGCGATTGCTTTGACGCCACCTTCCTGGCCGCTGTATGCCAAGGGTTGCCGTTGGAAACCGCGCTGGTGCGCGCAAGCGCCGCGGGCGCCAAGGCGGTGGAGAAACGCGGCCCCATGGAGGGCAACACCACCCAGGCGGAGCTGGAAGCCTTCATGGCGGAACACCCCGTACCCCAACTGACCCCGTTGGAGCTTCGCTATCAAAAGTAGACATTCTTCGTTTTATGCAAGTTTTCCGATCGTTATAGTTCATATGTGCTCGTTTTAATGGTTGATTCCAAAAAAATAAACGCATCGAATTAAAAGGTGGGTTCAGCATGGCGACACTTTACGGACAGCAACTGACAAAACAGGACCTTCTGCGGCGCGTAGGCAGCGTCGAAACGCTGGCGGGCATCCGGCTGATGGAACACGGCGCCGGACGCGCCAAAGGCATGGGCCTGTACGATGTAGTCAACGGTGACCTGCGCTTCAGCCTGAACATCGATAAGTGTCTGGATTTGGGTAGCCTCTACTACCGGGGCGTGCCGCTGTTCTTTCTGGCGCGCGGCGGCGAAATGGCGCCCCTGTGGTACAGCGACGGCCCCAATGCGCCCCGCAGCATTACCGGCGGCATGTTCTTCACCTGCGGGTTTAATAACGTCGGCCCGCTGCAAACGCTGGAAAACGGCCGCACCCTGCCCCAGCACGGCTACAGCCGCACCTCTCCCGCCCGGATGCACGGCGCCTCCGCCGCCTGGGACGGCGACGAGTACGACCTGACCGTGACCGGCGAAATGCGAGAAGCCTCCCTGTTTGGGGAAAACATCGTGCTGCGCCGCACCGTGACCACGCGTCTGGGCGAGGCGAGCATCCATATTCACGACGTCATTGAAAACGAAAACGTGCATCCCGCGCCGCTGATGCTCATGTACCATTGCAACGTCGGCTACCCGTTGCTCGATCGCAACGCCTATGCCCTTTTTGACGCGAAAAGCACCCGCTGCCGCGACGAGGTGGCCCGCGAAGGGCTTACGCAGGAGGATTGCCGGGTGTTCGGCGCGCCGGTGGACCATTATGCCGAGCAGGTGTTCTACCACCGGCTGACAGCCGACGGGAACCGCTGTCAGGCCACGCTGGTGAACCCCGACCTGAAGCTGGCGCTGCGCGTTTCGTTTGATAACCGGGAGCTGCCCAACCTGATCCAGTGGAAATGCAAGGCCAGCGGCGATTACGTGATGGGGCTGGAGCCCTCCAACTGCTACCCCGAGGGGTTGCAGGCGCAACGCGACAGCGGCGAGCTGCGCACGCTGGCCCCCGGCGAGCAGATTCATACCGATCTTACCCTGAGCGTGCTGGCGGACGATGCCTTCGCGCAGCTGCCCAGACGGCAGGGGGCGTGACCGATGCGGCTCATGAGCGTTGGGGAGATGGTGATCGACTTCCTGCCCGGCGACGCGCCAGGCGTGTATATCCGCAAGGCGGGCGGCGCGCCAGCCAATGTCGCCATCGCCGTGCGGCGGCAGGGGCAGCCCTCCGCGTTCGCGGGGATGCTCGGTAATGACGATTTTGGGCGTTTTCTGCTTAAAACCCTGCGCGATTCCGGCGTGGAACCGCTGGTGCCCACCCTGACCGACGAGGCTGTGACCACCATGGCCTTCGTAAGTCTGACGGACACAGGCGAGCGCAGCTTTACCTTTGCGCGCAAACCCGGCGCGGATATGCTGCTTACGCGTGAGGATATTCAGGACTCGTTCTTTACCGATACTGCCATCGTCCATGCAGGTTCCTGCTCGCTTTCCAAGGGCAGTGCGGCGGATGCGACCGTTTACGCCATTCGGCGCGCGCGGGAGCTCCATAAGCTGGTCAGCTTCGACATCAATTACCGCAACCTGCTGTGGGAGGATCAGCGCGACCGCGCGATCGAGGCGGTGCAGGCACTCCTGCCCTATGTGGATTTGCTCAAGCTCTCCGAAGAGGAGCTGTGCTTCGTTGGCGGGCGGGAGGCATTGCCCGGAGTGCTCCGACGCAACGGCATCACCATGGCTGCGCTCACGCTGGGCGAGGCGGGGTCGGTCTGCTACTTTGGCGGCGAAACCATCCCGGTGCCCGCCGTGCCCGCCGTCTGTGTGGACGCGACCGGCGCAGGCGACGCCTACTGGGGCGCATTTCTGGCTACGCTGCTGGCGGCAGGGGTTGAAAATACACAGGCGCTCACCCCTGCGCTGGTGCACCGTGCGCTGCGACGGGGCGCCATTGCCGGCTCGCTTTGCATACGGAAAAAAGGCGCGATCGAATCCCTGCCCACAGCGCAGGAGGTTGACCGTCTGGAAAAGGAAGTGTTGCTATGACCCCCGATGTGTTTCACCACGGCCCCGTGTTGGCCCCGTCGCTGATCTCCGTGTGCGATCTGTGCGATCTGGCCGCCTCGGTGCAGCAGCTGGAGCAGGCGGGCGTAAGCGTCCTGCATGTGGATTTGCTGGACGGTTACTTCAGCCCCAGCATGCCGCTGGGGTTGGATACCATCCGGCAGCTGCGCAAGCGCACCAGCCTTGCCTTTGACTGCCACGTGATGGCCGTGCACAACGAATTTTTCCTGCGGGAGCTGTTGGACATCGGCGTGCAGCAGCTTGTGTTCCATCTGGAAACGGAGCCGCACCCGGATTACTGGCTGAACGAAATCCGCCGCGCGGGCGTGCGCGCGGGACTGGCGCTCAAGCCGGGCACGCCGCTCACGGCGCTGGACTACCTGCTGGAAAAGTGCGATGTGGCGGAGCTGATGCTCATCAACCCCGGCTTTGCATCCAGCGGCAGCGAGGCACAGGTTCCTTACGCTGCGCGGAAAATCCGCGACCTGCGCGCGATGATCGCGTCGCGCGGCCTGCCCACCCAGATCGAAATCGACGGCCGTATCTCCGCGGATAACCTGCGCGCCTACGGCCACGGCGATGTGGACGTGTTCGTGGCGGGCAGCACCTGCCTGCGCCGCGACGATTTGCAGCAGAGCGTCAAGGCCATGCTGCGGCTACTGGAAAAGGAGGCTTGACCGAAATGGAACCGTTTGCCCAAACCTATGCCGAAAACCGCGCGCTGGTGCTGCAAGAGCTGGATGCGGCGCTATCCGCCGTAGATCCGGCTTCCGTGCGCGCGCTGATGGACCTTGTGGCCGGCGCGCAGCAGGTGTTTTTTGTGGGCGTGGGGCGTGTGCTCCTGTCGCTGGAGGCCATCGCCAAACGCTGGGCGCACCTGGGCGTGCGCGCGCATATCGTGGGGGAAATTACCGAGCCCGCCATTACCGATCAGGATGTGCTGATTGTCGGCTCCGGCAGCGGCGCGACAATGTTCCCGGTGGGCATCGCCAAGCTGGCCCACAGCCGCGGCGCGAAGGTGGTGCACATCGGCTCCAACCCCAACGGCGAGCTGGCCGGGCTTGTAACGCTGATGGTGCGCATCCCCGTGCGCACCAAGCAGTACCTGCCCGATGAAATTGATTCCCGGCAGCCCATGACCTCACTGTTTGAGCAAAGCCTGCTGCTGCTGGGCGATATCATCGCCCGGATGATGATGGAGGAAAAGCAGCTGGACATGAAATCGCTCTGGCAATACCACGCAAATCTTGAATAAGGAAAGGAATCTCACCATGAAAAGGTCCCAGATCAACGCGGTCATCAAACGGTTTGAACGGATGCTGGACGAATACCGCTTCGCCATCCCCCCTTACCTTCGGTTCACCCCTGAGGAGTGGCAGACCAAAGGCCATGAGTATGACGAAATCCGGGACAACATGCTCGGCTGGGATGTGACCGACTACGGCATGGGCGATTACGCGCACCTTGGCCTGGCGCTGATTACGCTTCGCAACGGCAACGTGCACGACCCCAGGTACACCAAAACCTATGCCGAGAAGATCATTATGTGCGACGAGGGGCAGGTATCCCCGATGCACTTCCATTGGCACAAGATGGAGGATATCATCAACCGCGGCGGCAACGATATCGTCTTTAAGCTCTACAACGCCACCCCGGATGAGCGGCTTGCCGATACGGACGTGGTTATCTTCCAGGACGGCCGCCGCTACTCCGTGCCCGCGGGCAGCCCCGTGGTGCTCAAGCCCGGCGACAGCCTGAGCCTCTACCCCTATAATTACCACGAGTTTACCATCCCGCAGGGCGGCGGCTCGGTGCTGATTGGTGAAGTATCGATGTGCAACGACGATAATACCGACAACCGTTTTCTTGAGCCGCTGGGGCGTTTCCCCACCATTGAGGAGGACGAGCCGCCCTACCGCCTGCTGTGCAACGAATATCCCCCCGCGAAGTAGGCTGGCACTGTCCGGCCTGCCGAAACGCGGCCCCGCTAGGGGGATCGGCGCCGGTCCGCCGATTCCCCCGCGGGTAGAGCGTCGCAGCCCGCCTCTCCTGCGGTTTTCCGCAGAATGGGTTACGAATGCCTTCCTTCAACTGCATTGCAACACAAAAACCGCCCGCGCCTGCCCTGATTTGGGCGGGTGCGGGCGGTTGCAACCACTGGATTCAGGGCTTCGCCCCAAACCCCACCAAGGGTTTCACCCTTGGAACCTGACAAGGGATTTCATCCCTTGACCCATCTTCTGCTATGCTAGCCTCCCGTCTTCTATCTTTTTCGACGAAGGCGGGCGGTTGTAACCACTGGATTCAGAGCTTTGCCCCAAACCCCACCAAGGGTTTCACCCTTGGAACCCGACAAGGGATTGCATCCCTTGACCCATCTTTTTGATCTGCTGACCGCTCGCCCCCTGTCTTTTGCGACAGAGGCGGGCGGTCTTTAGCATTCGGTTTTTTACACTCACTCTGTTTTCACGGGGATCGTAAAGCCTGTCAAAGCTGGACTTCCTCCCACAGCGCCTCGCCCGTGCCCAGCCGCAGCAGGCGTGTCCAGCCCAGCGCGCGCAGGTGCTCCAGCGTTGGCGCAAAAGCGCAGTCCAAATCCCGCGCGTTATGGCAATCCGAAGTAAGGGTCAGCTCTCCGTCCAGATCGCGCCACGCGTCCAGGATAAAATCCGCCGGATAGGGGTGCGTATCGTACCCGCGGGCGATGTTGCCGGTGTTCACCTCCAGCACCCCGCAACCTTTGCGCGCCTGCGCAAGCGCCGTCAGCGCCGCGTCGCGGTAGGCGCGGCTGTGCACATCCAGCCCGATCTCGGCCGCATACTTGCGCACCAGGTCAAAATGCCCCACAATCTCCGGCCGGTCGTGTTCCACCGCCTGCCCGTGCAGCGCAAAATATGCCTGCGCCATCGCGGTGGCGTCGCCGTCAAACCGTTCGGTAATGAAGCGCGTCAGCAGTTCCGCCGACCCATCCACCGCTACCCATGCGCCGTCCAGCGGCTCCGGAAAGTAGTGGGTGGAGCCGATCCGGTACTCAAACAGCTCCCGGTTGGCCGCCTTTTCCGCCTCGGGCACCAGCGAATCCTGCTCCACACCGATCCACAGGCGCAGGGCGGAGCCGCTCTGCCGCAGGCTTTCCCGCAGGGCCAGCAGCTCTTCCCGGTAGGCGCGCTGCCCCTCGACGCTCATGCAGTACAGCCAGTCGAACCCCTGCATCGCGTGACCGGAAAACCCGAGGCTGACAAACCCCAGCGCCTGCGCGGCCGCGACCTGCTCGGCCGCCATGCTTTTGCCGTCGCAATGGGTGGTGTGGGTATGCGCATTGGAAAGGGTTTTCATTTCATCCGCTCCTGCTTGACTTTATGATCCACCACATGGCGGCGGGCCAGCTCGTCCACCACCGCGTCCAGAGGGATGTCCATTTCCTCCATCAGCACCAGCGCGTGGTAGGCAAGGTCGGCCAGCTCGTAGATGGTTTCATCCCGATCGTTCTTCGCGCCCGCGACGATCACCTCGGTGCACTCCTCGCCTACTTTTTTGAGGATTTTGTCGCGCCCCTTGGCAAACAGGTAGGTGGTGTAGCTGCCCTCCGCCGGGTTGATGCGCCGGTCATGCAGCAGCGCTTTCAGCTGTGCCAGCGAAAAGGGCTTCCGTTCTTCGTCGGTGTACAGCTCGTTAAAAAAGCAGCTTTCCGCGCCCGTATGGCAGGCAGGGCCCGCCTTGCGCACCTCCACCACCAGCGCATCGCCGTCGCAGTCGGCCCGCAGCGCCACGATCCGCTGGGTGTTGCCGCTGGTTTCGCCCTTGCGCCACAGGCAACGGCGGCTGCGGCTGTAAAAGCAGGTGTTGCCCTCCGCAAGGCTGATGCGCAGGCTTTCGGCGTTCATGTACGCCAGCGTCAGCACCTGCTGGGTTGCGTAATCCTGCACGATGGCCGGGATCAGCCCCTGTGCGTCAAAATGCAGGCGAGGCAGGATTTCTTCATACGTCATGACGGCTCTCTCCTCACAGGCGCATGGGCACGCCGCCCTGCGCCAGGTATTGCTTCAGTTCGCGTAAATCCACTTCCCGCGAGTGGAAAATGCTCGCGGCCAGCCCCGCGTCCACACACGGCAGCGTAAACAGGGTGCGGAAATCCTCCCGGCAGCCCGCGCCGCCGGAGGCGATCAGCGGCAGGGATACCGCATCGCCCAGCACGGCCAGCATGTCCAGATCAAACCCGCCGCGCACGCCGTCGGTATCGATGGAGTTAACCACCACCTCGCCCGCGCCGTGCGCCTCGCCAAAGCGAATCCACTCCACCGCGTCCAACCCCGTATCCTCCCGGCCGCCCTTGGCAAACACGTGGAAGGCGCCGTCCACACGCTTTACGTCCATGGACAGCACCACGCACTGATCCCCATAGCGGCGCGCGGCCTCGGCAATCAGCCCGGGGTTGCGAATCGCCCCGGAGTTGACGCTCACCTTATCCGCGCCGCATTTGAGCACGCGGTCAAAATCGTCCAGCGTGTTAATGCTGCCGCCCACCGTAAGGGGGATGAACACCTCTGCCGCCACGCGCCTGAGGGCATCGGCAAACAGCGGCCGCCCTTCGTAGCTGGCGGTGATGTCATAAAACACCAGCTCATCCGCGCCGGAATCGTTATAGTAGCGCGCCAGTGCCACCGGATCGTCCACATCGCGCAGGCCCTCGAAATTCACGCCCTTGACCACCCGGCCGTTGCGCACGTCCAGGCAGGGGATGATCCGTTTGGTCAGCATGGTTCCGCCTCCCCCCGGGCAATGGCCAGCACCCGTTTTAAGTCCAGCCGGCCCGTATACAGCGCCTTGCCCACGATCACCCCAGCGGCGTGCAAGGTGCGCAGCGCCTCGATTTCCCGTTCGTAGGAAACGCCGCCGCTGGCAATCACGTTCAGCCCCGGCAGCGCGGTCAGCCGCTCGTAGGCAGGCAGGTTTGCCCCCGCCAGCAGCCCGTCGCGGGCGATATCGGTATAAATCACGGTGTGGATGCCCACATCCAGCAGGCGTTTGCAAAACGCAAAGCTAGGCTGGTCGGTGGTCACCTTCCAGCCCTGAATAGCCACCATCCCATCGCGCGCATCCACGCCCACGGCCAGCTTATCGCCGTACCGCTTGCCCATGCGGGCGGTAAAGGCGAAATCCGTCACGGCCACGCTGCCCAGGATCACACGGTCTGCGCCCAGCGCGAGGGTCTGCTCGATATCCGCCTGCGAGCGGATGCCCCCGCCCACCTGCGTAAACAGCGGCAGCCTGCACAGCGCGGCAATCACTTCGCCGTTGCGGGGCCCGCCGTCGCGCGCGCCGTCCAAATCCACAATGTGCAGGCATTCCGCGCCCGCATCGGCAAAGCCCTGCGCGGTGCGGGCGGGATCATCGCCATAGACGGTCATCCGGTCGTAATCCCCCTGCCGCAGGCGCACCACCTGCCCGTCACGCAGGTCGATTGCGGGAAATACGCGCATCACGCCGCCCCCTTTGCAAACGCCGCCAGAATGGAAAGCCCCACCGCGCCGCTTTTTTCGGGGTGGAACTGTGTGCCGCACACGCAGCCGTTACGCACCACCGCCGCCACATCGGTGCCATAGGCGGCGGTCGCCACCAGCGCCTCGTCGCAGAACGCGGCGTAGTAGCTGTGCACAAAATACACATAATCCCCCTGCCGCACCTGCGCCAGCAGCGGATCCTCCGGCTTGCGAATGTCCAGACTGTTCCAGCCCATATGCGGCACCTTGAGCCCCTCCGCCTCGGGCGCCAGCGAAATCACCCGCCCGTGGATCAGCCCCAGCCCCCGGTGCAAGCCGTACTCCTGCCCCTCGTCAAACAGTAGCTGCATCCCCAGGCACACGCCCAGCAGCGGCTTGCCCAGCGCCGCCTGCTGCTGTAAAAGCGCGTCCAGCTTGAGGGCGCGCAGCTTATCCGCCGCATCGCCAAACGCGCCTACCCCGGGCAGGATGATCCGCTCCGCCGCACGCAGCGCCGCCTCATCCCGGGTGACGGTTGCCTCCGCGCCGATGTGCCTGAGCGAGCACGTAAGCGAGTAGAGGTTCCCCACGCCGTAATCCACAATCGCAATCATACGTGGCCTCCCAACGTGCCTTTGGTGGATGGAATCTCGTCGGCAAACGCGGGGTCGATTGCCACAGCCTTGCGCAGCGCCCGTCCGAAACCCTTGAAGATCGCCTCCAGCATATGGTGGCTGTTCTCCCCGGTTAGCAGGCGCACATGCAGGGTGATGCGCGCCTCCCGTGTGAGCGCCAGAAAAAACTCCTTGCCAAGCTCCGTATCGAAAGTACCGACCTTGGCCGTGGGCAAAGCCGCCTCGTAGCAGAGGGTGCCGCGCCCGCTCAAATCCAGCGCGACCAGCGCCAGCGCCTCGTCCATGGGCAAAAGCTGCTCGCCGTAGCGGTTCACCCCGCGCAGGTCGCCCAGCGCCACCGCCAGCGCCTGCCCCAGCGCGATGCCCACATCCTCCACGGTGTGGTGATCGTCCACCCACGGGTCGCCGGTGCAGCGCACGGTCAAATCCATGCGGCCGTGGCGGGCAAACAGGGTGAGCATGTGGTCCAGAAAGCCGCAGCCGGTGGCGACGTTCGCCTCCCCCACGCCATCCAGATTCAACGTCAGGGCAATATCCGTCTCCGCCGTTTTCCGGGTTACGGTTGCGCTTCGCATAGGCAGGCTCCTTTCAATAGCCGGTTTGCCCGGCGGCGGTTTCGCGCAGCACGGCGCGGGTCGCGTCCAGAAGAGCGTCCATCTGCGCGGCGCTGCCCACGGTAATGCGCACATGCCCCCGGAGCGTCGGATGGTCCAGATACCGCACCAGCACCCCATGCTCCTTCATGCGCTGGTAGTACGTAAACCCGTCCAGCCCCGGCGGCGCGGCAAACAGGAAGTTGGTTGCGCTGTCCGCCACGGTAAAGCCGAGGGCACGCAGCGCCGCCGTGCTTTGCGCGCGCTGGGCGCGGATGGCCTGCACACAGGCGTCGAAATACGGCCTGTCCCGCATGGCCTCAATGCCCGCCAGCATCGTCAGGCTGTTGATGTTATAAGGGTGAAAGGAGTTCTTGACGCGGTTCAAATCCGCGATGATCTCCGGGCTTGCCAGCGCGTAGCCCAGCCGCCCGCCTGCCAGCGAGCGGGATTTGGAAAACGTGCGCACAATCAGCAGGTTGCGGTAGCGGGGCAGCAGCGGCACACAGCTTTCGTCGCTGAAATCCGCGTACGCTTCGTCAATCAGCACCACGCTGTGCGGGTTGCCCGCAACAATCTGCTCCAGCGCGTCCATCGGCGCGGCCAGCGAGGTGGGCGCGTTGGGGTTGGCCAGCGCCACAAGCTGGTTCTGGTGCAGAAAGGGCTCCACCGGCAGGGTAAAGTCGGCACGAAGGGGCACCAGCGTGGGCTGCATGCGGTACAGCTGCGCATGCACGCGGTAAAAGCCGTAGCTCACTTCCGGGATCGTGACCCCACGCGTTTCGTCGGCATAGGCCTGAAAGGCAAAGCCCAGCACCTCGTCAGAGCCGTTGCCGACAAACACATTCTCTTCCGCCACGCCGTGCTCCTCGGCAATGGCGCGGCGCAGCGCATGGGCCAGCGGGTCGGGGTACAGGTTCAGCCCCGAGGCGGCCTCGCGGCTGAGCGCTTCCAGCACGCGGGGCGAAGGCGGAAAGGGGCTTTCGTTGGTGTTAAGCTTCACATACCGGCGATCCTGCGGCTGCTCTCCGGGCACATAAGGCTCCAGCGACCGCAGCCGGGGCAGCAGAAATTCGCTCATGGTTCCTCCTCCATACGCACAGCCACGGCGTTGGCGTGCGCGTCAAGCCCCTCGCTTTGCGCGAAGCGCTGCACATCCGCGGCCACGCGGCGCAACGCGTCGCGGGTGTAATACAGGTAGCTGGAGCGCTTGCAAAAATCATCCACGCCCAACGGGGAGGCAAACCTTGCCGTGCCCGAGGTCGGCAGCGTGTGGTTGGGCCCGGCCAGATAATCGCCCAGCGGTTCGGGGCAATAGCGGCCCAGGAACACGCTGCCTGCGTTTTCCACCGCCGCAAGCAGGGCGAAAGGCTCCTCCACGCACAGCTCCAGATGCTCCGGCGCGATGGCGTTGGCGATGCGCACGGCGGTTTGCAGGTCTGGGGTCACAATGGCGCGGCTGTTCTGATCGATAGCCTCGCGGGCGATGCTTTGGCGCGGTAGTTCCAAAAGCTGCCGCTCCACCTCGGCGCGCACCTGTACGGCCAGCGCCTCGCTGTCGGTTACCAGCCACGCGGCGGCCAGCCGGTCATGCTCCGCCTGACTCAGCAGGTCGGCGGCGACATACGCCGGGTTGCTGTGCCCGTCGGCAATCACCAAAATCTCGCTGGGCCCGGCCACCATGTCGATATCCGCCAGCCCCTGCGCGTAGCACAGCTGTTTGGCGGTCGCCACAAACACATTGCCGGGGCCGACAATCTTATCGACGCGGGGCACGGATTGCGTGCCGTACGCCAGCGCCGCGATGGCCTGCGCGCCGCCGAGCTTGACGATGGTGCCGACCCCCGCCAGTTTGGCCGCCGCGAGGATGGGCGCGGGCACGTTGCCCTGCGCGTCCGGCGGGGTGGTCATCACCACGCGGGGCACGCCCGCAATCGCTGCCGGGATGGCGGCCATCAGCACGGTGCTGGGGTAACGGGCGGTACCGCCCGGCACATACAGGCCCGCCGAGCGCAGCGGCAGCACGCGCTGCCCCACCACCACGCCCTCCTCCCGGGCATCCACAAAACCGGTACGTTTCTGCATCTGGTGGAAACGCGTGATGTTCTCGGCCGCCAGCCGCAGGGTGCCCAGCAGCGCCGGGTCTACCGCGTCAAAGGCGGCGTCGATTTCCTCCAGGGTTACCAGCAAATTCTGCGGGCGCACACCGTCGAAGCGCTCGCACGCGTCCAGCGCGGCAGCGTCGCCCCGGACACGCACATCCTCTAAAATGGCGGCCACGGCTTCGGTCACGTCCCGCTGGGGGGCGGAGGCGCGGTTGAGCAGTTCCTCCACGGGCTGGCCCTCATAACGCAGGATGCGAATCATGCTTTAGCTCCTTTCCCCACAGCGGCGGCCAGCGCCGCCACCAGCGGCTGGATGGCATCGGCCTTGAAGCGCATCGCAGCTTTGTTGGCAATCAGCCGCGCGCTGATGGGCAGAATCGTCTCCACCACCTCCAGATTGTTTTGCCGCAGGGTGGAGCCGGTTTCCACAATATCCACAATCACGTCCGAGAGGCCCAGAATGGGCGCCAGCTCGATGGAGCCGTTCAGCTTGATAATTTCAATCTCCCGGCTTTTGGCGGCGTAATGCCGCCGGGCGATGTTGGGGTACTTGGTGGCAACCCGCAGCGGCGCGGTTAAATCCTCCCGGAAGCCCACGGGCGCGGCCACGCACATGCGGCAAACGCCAAAGCCCAAATCCAGCAGCTCGAACACATCGTCGCCGCCCTCCAGAAGCACGTCCTTGCCCACCACGCCCACATCCGCCGCGCCGTGCGCCACATAGATGGCCACATCGCTGGGCTTAACCAGCAGGTATTGCTCCGCGCCGCCCTCGTCAACCAACACCAGGCGGCGGTCGTCCGCCTCCATGGCGGCGCAGGCATAGCCGCACTCCTTAAACAGCCGGTACACGCGATCCCCCAGTCGCCCCTTGGGCAACGCCACATTCAGCATCTCAGGGCACCTCCCGGAAGGTTTGTCCATCAAAGCGCAGCACCCTTGCCGCGCGGAATCCGTCCGGCCGGGCTACGGCGGCAAACACCCGCAGCTCCTGCGCCGCCAGCGCAAACACGGCGGCGTTGACCTTCGCCAGATCATCGCCGGGGGCGTAGAGGGCCAGCACATCGGCATCCCAGTCGCGCGGGTCGCGCAGCACGGGGGCCAGCTCGTCCAGGTACAGGGCGAAACCCACGCCGTCCCCCGCCTTGCCGAAGCGCCGCATCAGCGGATCGTAACGCCCGCCGGAGAGCACCACGCGCGGCGCGCCCTGCACATAGCCCTGAAACACCACGCCGTTATAATAGCTCAGGTCGTTTACCATCGAAAAATCCAGCTGTAGCGCGTCGGCCAGCCCCACTGCAGTCAGCAGCGCATACAGGGCTTCCAGCTCGTCCAGCGCCGCCTGCATCGGCACGCTGATGGCCAGCGCCCGCGCGCGTTGCAGCGTTTCCGGAAACGGCCCGCACAGTCCCGCCAGCGATGCGATGGAACCGGCGTAGGCGGGCGCAACCCCCTCTGCCGCGATGGCCTCGGCCAGCTCATGCGCGTTCTTGCGGCGGATCAGCGCAAAGAGGCGCTCCTGCCGCTCGGCATCCAGCCCCGCGGCTTCCATCAGGCCCGTGGCAAAGCCCATGTGGCTCACGTCCAGCACATAGGCGGGGCCGACGGCGCGCAGGCTTTCCAGCGCAAGGCGCAGCACCTCGCCGGTGGTGTAGGCGTCCACCGCGCCCAGCGCCTCCACGCCCATCTGCTCAATCTCCACAAACTCGCGCGCGGTCGGAGCCAGCCGGTACACGCTTTCCTGATAATAGACCTTCTCTACGCCAGCGCAGTCCGGCCGCGCGTGCTTGACAATGGAGAGCGTCACATCGGGCTTGAGCGCCATCAGCGTTCCATCCGGGTTGGTAAAGGCGAGTACGCTTTCGCTTTTCAAAAAATTTTTGTTTTCCAGATACAGCGCGTACTCCTCAAAGCGACGCATGGAAAAGCGCGTGTACCCGAGGTTTTCATAGAGGTCGCGCAGGCGGCTGTAGAGCTGCTCGCGCCGGGCTTGGTTGCGTGGTTGCATAGTCCCTCCCGTTCTCTGGGTCGGCACCGGTGGGCTTTGCGCCGCCTACAGTATACCACAGGCGCCGCGCCGATGCCATGGGAGGAGCATAGCACACCCGTATGCTTTAGTCAAGTGCCGTAGTAACGTATTATCGCACAAAGTACCCCCGCAGGGAAATCCCTGCGGGGGTACCGGTATGTTTTCAGAGCACCGGCCCGCGCCATCGCGCGGGGTTTATGGTGTAAACGGGCAACCTTCATACGCCCCGCTAAAAAGCGGCGCATTGTATGCGGTCGTTGCGCGGTTTACTCCTGATCGCCCGCCTCGTCGGCCAGCTGCTTGCCCACGGCTTCGATATCCACGGGCACGGCATCCTCGCCATCGTCCATGTTCGCGGCGGGGGCTTCCTTATGCTCCGGCTCCAGCAACGCGCGGATGCTCAGGCTGATGCGCTTGGCTTCCGGGTCGATGCTGAGCACCTTCACATTCACCACATCGCCCACGTTCACGGCGTCTTCCACCTTATTGATGCGGGTGGTGGCGCACTGGCTGATGTGCACCAGGCCGTCGATGCCGGGCTCAAGCTCCACAAACGCGCCGAAGGTGGTAATCCGCACCACTTTGCCGGTGACCACCGCGCCTTCGGGGTATTTCTCGGGGGCCAGATCCCACGGCTTGGGCTGCATCTGCTTGAGGCCAAGCTGGATGCGCTCGCGCTCCGGGTCGAGGCTGAGGATTTTGACTTCCACTTCCTGATCGGGCTGCACGATTTCCGAAGGATGCTTGACGTGCGACCAGCTCAGATCGGTTACGTGGATCAGGCCGTCCACGCCGCCGATATCGACAAACGCGCCGAAATCGGTCAGGCGGCGCACGATGCCCTTGATCACGTCGCCCTCGTGCAGGTTATCCCAGATTTTCGTCTTGCGGCTGGCGGCTTCTTCCTTGAGCACCGCTTTGCGGCTGGCGACGATGCGCTTCTTTTGCTCGTCCACTTCGATGATCTTGAGCTTCATGGTCTGACCCACAAACTCGCCGATCTTTTCTACGTAGCGGTTGGAGAGCTGCGACGCCGGCACGAACGCGCGGATGCCGTCCACGTTGCAGATCAGGCCGCCCTTGACGACCTCTTTGCCCACGCCCTCGACGAACTCGCCCTGCTCGTACTTCTCCATCAGCGCGTTGAAGGCCTTGCGGTTGAGGATGTTGCGCTGCGACAGCAGCACGTTGCCCTCGCCGTCGTTTACTTTGACGACCTCCACCTCGATCTCGTCGCCCAGTTTCACGTCCTGGGTAACCAGATCGTCACGCTTGATCAGGCCGTCGGATTTGAAGCCGATATTGACGCAAACCTCGTCCTCCGTGATCTGGACGACCGTGCCGGTAACCGACTGCCCGGGCCTGATTTTGACCAGAGTGGCTTCCACGTCAGCCATAAAGCTGCTCTTGTCCGCCTCCTCGCCGGAAACCCGCTGATCCAACTGTTCCTTGTCCGTCATGCGTGTGACAACCTCCTTAAGTGACCAATCCGGCGTGCTCGCACCGGCGGTGATTCCGATAGTCTCCGTATGGATATCTGCAAAGCCCGGCGGGATGTCCGCCGCGCGCTCTACCAACAGGGTTCGCTTGCAAATGCTCAGGCAGGTCTCGTACAGCTTGCGCGTGTTGGCGCTGCCCAGCCCGCCGACCACCAGCATCGCGTCCACCTGGGCGGCCAGCTGGCGCGCCTCCTTCTGCCGAAGGACGGTCGCGGTGCAGATGGTATCTTCCGTGGTCAGGTTCCGGACGCGTTGCTTGAGCAACGGCAGGATGGCCTCCCAGCCCTCGTGGGGGAAGGTTGTCTGCGCGACGGCCAGCGCCTCGTCCATTTCCGGCAGGGCATTGGCTTCCAACAGGGTGTGGACTGTGTACACCGGCCCCCGGCACCAGCCCAGCGTGCCAACCACCTCGGGGTGATCCGCCTGCCCGACCAATATCACCGTGCGTCCGCCTTCGCTGTAGCGCGCCACTAGCGTATGCAGGCGCTCCACATAGGGGCAGGTCAGGTCAATGGTCTTCAAGCCACGCGCGTCCAGCTGCCGGTACACGTCCGGTGCCACGCCGTGGCTGCGGATAATCGCCGTGCGCCCGGCCGCGTCGGCCGGTGCTTCGACAGCCCGGACGCCCACCGTTTCCAGACGGCGGATGACCTCCGGGTTATGGACCAATTCCCCGATGGTCACGATGCCCTGTTCGGTTTGAGCGGCCTTCATCGCCTCGACTACCGCGCGGCGCACGCCCATACAGAATCCGGCGTGTTTGGCCACAAGAATCGGCATGCGGGGAAACCTCCAAAGCGATATCCTTGAAGCTATTCGCTGTTGAAAAGCCAATTCCTTCTTTTTTATAGCCGCACACCGTAAAAAAACGGCAGTGTCAGCCTTTGGCGGCCTCGGTATGGGCTTGCGCCATTGCACGGTAAGTATCGGTGATGTGGCCGAGCACCGCATCGCAGGTTTCGCGGCTGACGCCGCGCTGCGCATAGGCTTCCAGCGAGAACGGCTCGCCGTAGTAGCAGTCGATGGGCCGCAGGAAGCGGGGCTTGCCGGTAACGTACGCAGGCAGGATGGGCACGCCTGCGCGCAGGGCAATCACCGCGACGCCGCTTTCCATCTCCTGCATCAGCGTCTTTTTGTGGCGCGTCCCCTCGGGGAAGATGCCCAGCACGTGGTTTTCCTTAAGCGTTTTCAGGCAGGCGCGCACCGCCTGCATATCCATGTTGTGGCGATCCACCGGAATCATGAGCATGTTGCGGTACATGGCGCGCATCAGCGGGTTGCGGATCAGCTCCTTCTTGCCCAGATAGCGGATCTGGTACCGTTTGCAGCGCCAGCCGATCAACAGCGGGTCGATCATGCTCTGGTGGTTGCCGATCAGGATGTAGGGCGCGTCCATTTCAAGCCGCTCGGCATTGTGATAGCGCACCGGCCACAGGGTGTTGAACATGGCGATCGACAACCACATAGCCAGTCGGTAAAACAGGGTCAGAGGCTCGCGGGCTTGCTTGGCGGGGGCGTTTTGCATCATGCTTCGCTCCAATCGCATCAGGATGGTCTGCCGTACCTCGTCGGGGGTCATGGCGCTGGTGTCCAGCACTACGGCGTCGGGGGCGGCGGTCAGGGGGTCGATGGCGCGGGTGGAGTCCTGCCGGTCGCGGGCGATCACATCGGCCAGCACGCTTTCGTACTCCACGCTCGCGCCGCGTGCCAGCAACTCGTCGGTACGGCGGCGCGCCCGTACCTCGGGGCTGGCCGTCAGGAAAATTTTAAGCGTCGCATCCGGCAGCACGCGCGTGCCGATGTCGCGCCCGTCCAAAATCATGGAACGGCTGCGCGCCAGCTCCTGCTGCAAACGCACCATATGGCTGCGCACCGCGCCGCACGTAGCGATGTCCGACGTGGCCATGCTGATTTCCGGCGTACGGATGCGGTCGGTCACGTCCTCGCCGTTCACGAAGGTATGCTGCGCGCCGTTCTCAAACGTCACATCGATGCGGGTGCGGCCGATCAGCACCGCCAGCGCCGCCTCATCCCGGGTGGAGACGCCTTTCCTGAGGGCCTGATAGGCAAGGGCGCGGTACATGGCGCCGGTATCCAGATGCAGCACTTTAAGCGACTGCGCCAGCCCGTCGGCAATGGAGCTTTTGCCCGCGCCGCCCGGGCCGTCGATGGCGATGGTAAAGTGTTTCAAACGGTTCACCCTTCCGGGGCAAGGCCCGCCTCAGATGGCGCGGTGCCCCAGCCCTACGCAAATTTCATCCAGATGGCCCAGCCCGATGCCGAAAAACACCGCCACCGCCACATGGTCGTGAAAGCGGGCCACGCCCACCTTGCCGCCTACGCTCAGGCCCAGCGCCTTGGGGGTAATCTGGTTAAGCGCCTCGCGGGCCGCGCCGGCCACGCCGCCCTCCTCCAGGTGGCTTTCCCCGATCAGGCCTTCCCTGCGGGCGGCTACCACCGCGCGCTCGACAATTTTCAGGATCGAAGGCACAAATTCGCCGCCGAAATCCGCCGCCGCGGAGGCGATGCCCTCCAACGCGAGGGTTTTCTTAATCAGCAGTTCCTCCTCGCGGGTGCGGGACATGCTCATTTCGATGGCGGCGCGCGCCACATCGCGGCTGCCGGGTACGATCTGCCTCTCCATGGGGGCCTCCTTGCCCGCGCCACGCACGGGCTGTTCTCCCGCATATTATACCATGCTTTGCCCGTTAGGCAACGGCCTTTGCGCCGCACACGGGCATGAAAAAGCCCCCCCGCGAGGTGCGGAAGGGGTATCGAGGTCCCAAAGTGCCGCTGCACCTGGTTTTTTCACCCGCTATGTATAGCAGGCCGGTACTCTATCGTCAGGTTTTGCCTTCCCCTGGCGTCTTTCGACGGGGGCCTGACAGCCGCTGGCGAACACGAGCTCCATTTGAGAAGTGTGGGTAAAAACAAGATGCTGGCGCACACCTCAGGAAGCCCTCTGGGAATATTATATGCGCCCCGTTTCGGGATGTCAAGCGGCCGAAAACGCCGTTTCGCCCGAAATATGGAGCATAAGGCCGGATTGCCAAAGCACGCGGGAGCCCGCCTGCTATTGCAGGAAAGCCGCGATTTCGGCCGCGCAGCGATCCAGATCGGGCACCAGCACGGCCATGCCCTGAATGGTTTCGTTGTGGTAGCCGCCGCGCACGGGCACCGTCATTTCGGTAAATTGCGTGCTTTGCAGGCGCAGCAGCACCGGCACAAGCGCCACCGCGTCGGTCAGCGTCAGGTCGGTGGAAACGCTGCCGAGCGTCTCGGTCAGCAGATCGGCCAGTGCCAGCGCGTCCAGCGTGCGCACGCGGGCAAAGATCGCCTCCAGCACCTTGCGCTGGCGGCCGGTGCGGGCAAAGTCGCTGTCGATTTTGCGGATGCGGCTGTAGCACAGCGCCTGTTTGCCGGTCAGCGTTTGCGAACCGGACGCTCCCAGCAGTTGATCCCCGCGCGGGTCGCCCACCTGCGTGTTGTAGTATTTGAGGATGGAGTTCAGCTGCCGCCGTTCCTTTTCGCTTACCTCCACCGTTACGCCGCCGATGCGGTCGATCAGCTCCGCCATGCGGGAAAAGTTGACCGCCAGCGTCCGATCCGCCGTAACGCCGAAGCTCTGTTTGAGCGTTCGCAGCAACAGCGACGCGCCGCCGTACACATAGGCCGCGTTCAGCCGCGTATGCCCGTGGCCGGGCACGGCAACGTACAGATCGCGCAGGAAAGACACCAGCCGGATTTCCCCTGTGGCGGGCTGCACCTGCAAAAGCACCATCGTATCGCTGCGGCCTGCATCATCAGGGTCGTAGGCGTCGGTGCCGATCAGCAGCAGCCGGAAGCGCGTCGCGTCCGCAAGGCCCAGCACACCGGGCAGCAGCGCGGGCTCCGCCGTGGGCAAGGGCGTGGGTTGCACAGCCGGAGACGGCTCCTCCTCCAGAATGCTCAGTGAGGAGGGCGGCGACGCATCCGGCGCGGGCGTTTCGGTGAGGGTGGGGGTTTCCGTAGGCGCAAGGGTTGCGGGACGCAGCCAAGGTTTAACTGTTATGGGGGCCAGCACCGCGTCCGCAGGCTCCGCCCGCGCGGGGGCAAACCCCGTCAGGGCAAAGACGCAGAGCAGCACGGCAAGCGCAAGCGCCATACCCCTGCGTGCAGGCATCCTTCCGCCCCCCCTTACGGTCGCTCGGTCGGCCAGTTTGCGGCCGGTTCAGGAAAAATCCGTGTCAAACTGCACCACAACCTCATAGCGCGGGTCCAGTCCGTGAGCAAAGGCCGCCAGCCGACGGCGCAGCCCCTCCCGGTCGGTATAGCCGTCGGGCAGCAGGCAGTCAAACACAAGGTTCACCTGCTTCTGCCCGGGCACCATGCGAAAATCGTGCAGGGTCAGACGCTTATCCTCAGTGCGCAGGTAATCCGCCACCTGCTGGTGCAGCTCGTTCACGGCCGGGTCGTCGGTGACGGTCGGGTCCATGTGGATGGTCATGTCGATGCCCAGATCGCAGCGCAACTCCCGCTCGGCGCGGTCGATCACCTCATGCACGGCCACAATATCGCCCCCGGCGCTCACCTCGGCATGCACCGAGGCAAAGCGGCGGCCGGGGCCATAATCATGCACCACCAGATCATGCACGCCGCGGATGCCCTCATAGCTGAGCAGCCGCTGCTGAATGTCCCGGGTCAGCGCGGGGGTTGGCTTTTCGCCCAGCAGGCGATCCACCGTGCTTTTGCAGACCATCAGGCCCGTACGCAGCACAAACAGGGCCACCAGCACGCCCATGTAGCCGTCAATGCGCCAGCCAAACGCCATTTGCAGCACCACGCTCACCAGCACGGCACTGGTCGCGGCCACGTCGCTCACGCTGTCCTTGGCGGCAGCGCCGAGGGTTTCGCTGTCGATGGTGCAGGCAATGGTGCGGTAAAAGAAAAACAGCCAGACCTTCGCCAGAATCGACGCTACCAGCAGCACCAGCACCAGCGGGCCTGCCGTAAGCGCCGCGGGGTTGGCAATGCCCTCCACGCCGCCGCGCAGCAGGCGCGCCCCGGCCGTCACAATCAGGATGCCCAGCGCCAGCGCACCCAGATACTCCACCCGGCCGTGGCCAAAGGGATGCTCACGGTCGTCCGGCTTTTCCGCCAGACGTACCGTCACCAGCGACAGGATGCTGCCCGCCGCGTCGGACAGGTTGTTCACCGCATCCGCGGTAATGGCCAGAGAGCCGCTCAGCAAGCCTAAAAAGAACTTGCAGGCGGACAGCAGCACGTTTACGCCTATGCCCGTGCAGGAGCCCAGCGTCCCATAGGCCGCGCGCACCTTGCGGTCATTCGTTTTTTCGGGCGCCTTCACAAACAGGCGGATCAGCCAGGCGGTCAAGGGTATCGCCTCTTTCCAAGCAAAATAGCCCTAACGGTTATGCAACAGCCGCCTCCCGGATAGACCGGGGGCGCGGCGTGCCTCGTATTCAACTACGCAGCCGAAGGGATTCCGATTATTTTACAGGAAAGTCGTGTAAATTGCAAGCACTTTTCCATTCCCGCCGTTGTATGGCAGGAAAGTGCGCACGGCTCCCACCGACGCCCGGATTGACGAAACCCCGCGCGGCCCTTATAATAGAGCGGAATAGAACCGCACGCGCATGCGAGTAAGGAGTGGGCATGGACGCAGCCGCGATCCCCGGCGCCTGGAAAAAAACCCTGTGGCAAGCTCTGGCTCTGGCCCCGCTGCTGCTGGCCGCGTATCTGTGGCCCGCGCTGGCGGTGCCGTTTTCGCTGCTGTTGCCGCTGGTAGTCTGCCCTGCGATGGCGGGCGGGGCGCTTACCTTTGCGCTGGCATTGCCCTGCGTGCTTGCGGGGGTCTGCTGGCTGGGCGGCACCTCCGTCAAGGTGGTGCTCCTGCTGCCACTCGCGCCTTACCTTTGCCTGCTTTCCACCTCGCAGCGCTACCGGCGGCAGTTCACCTTCGGGGGGCGGGCGCTGGCCTGCACCGCAGCCGTTGCGTTGGAAGGGGTGGCGCTTTTGCTGGCGCTCAAGGCCGCGCTTGGCGGCCCCGTGTTTACGGCGCTGCCCGACGCGCTGGTGGCGCAGCTGACCGACGCCCCGTGGACGGGCGCGCTACTGTACCGGCTGGTGAACCTGGGGGTGCTGCCCCTGCCCGATGCGTACACCAATACCGCTGCCCTGCAACTGGGCAATCTGGTATGGCTGAACCCGCTGTTACAGGGCGAGCTGCTCAACATGCTGCGCCTGCGCCTTGCCGATACGCTCACACTGTGGGTGCCGATGGTGCTGGTGCAGGGGTCGATGCTGGTAGGTCTTTTCACGGCGCTGACCACGGAACGCGCCCGCGCCCTGCACATGAACGATCCCGCGGGCGCGCCGCTGTTTCGCACACTACGGCTGCCGCGCACAACGCAGGGCTACGTGTTGGTGCTCTGTCTGGGCGCGCTGCTGGCAAGCCTTTCGGACGATCCCTTCCTGACCCTGCTGGGGATGCTGCTATACGCGGCTTTTATGGGCGTGGTGCAATTGCTGGGTGCGGCAACGCTCGTCGCGCTGGGGGCCAAGGCCCACCCCAAACGAATTGTGCTCTACGGTGTGTTGGCGGCAGCGCTGTACGTGCTGTTTCCCATCGCGCTGTTTCTGCTCGGCGTGGCCGATCAGCTACTGAACCTCCGCGCCGCCGGCCGAAACCATCAAGAGGAGGAATAACCCCATGAAAGTCATTTTAACCGCCGACGTCAAAGGTACCGGCCAAAAGAACGAAGTCCTGAATGTATCCGACGGGTTTGCGCGCAACTACCTGTTCCCGCGCAAATGGGCGGTGGAAGCCAGTCCCGCCGCCGTGAAGGAGATCGAACGCAAGCACGCCCTGGAGGAAAAGCTGGAGGCCGAGCGTCGCGCCGAGGCGCTGAGCCGCGCCGCCGCCCTCAAGGGCAAGGAAATCCGCCTGACCGCCAAATGCGGCGAAAAGGGCCGCCTGTACGGCAGCATTACCGGGCAGGAAATCGCCGACGCGCTGCGTGAGCAGCACGGCGTGGATGTGGAAAAGCGCCGCATCGAATGCGAGCCCATCCGCCAGACCGGCGAATACGAGGCGACCGTGTGGGTGTACAGCGGCATCACCGTCAAGATGAAGGTAGTCGTCACGCCCGTGGCGGTCAAGTAACGGAGCACCCAGAAGAAACGCGCGGCCGTGAGGCGCGCGCAAAGCGGGGAGGCGGGGCCGGGTGGAAGAAACGGAACTGATGCGCCTTGTCCCGCCCAACAACGCGGACGCGGAGCGTTCGGTGCTGGGCGCGCTTTTGCAGGATGCCAACGTTGCCACCTATGTGTTTGAAGTGCTGACGCCGGAAGATTTTTACGCCGCCGAGCATCGGGAAATCTTCGATGCAATGCGCACGTTGCAGCTGAACGGCTCGCCCATCGACCTGATGACGGTCAGCAATGAGCTGACCCGGCGCGGCACGCTGGAAGGTTCCGGCGGCGCGGCCTACCTGCTGGAAGCCTACCGCTATGTGCCCTCCACCGCCAACACGCGCGCCTATGTGCAGATTGTGCTGGAAAAAAGCACCCTGCGCAAGCTGATTGCCGCGTGCAAACGGATCGAGGAGCAGTGCTTCACCCAGTTGGACCCTCTGGAAACCGTGCTGCGCGGGGCCGAGCGTTCCATTTTTGATATTGTGATGCGCCGCAGCGGCACCGAATCGCTGCAGCCCCTTAACGCCGTGCTGATGCAGACCTTCGATAAAATCGAAGTCATGAGCCGCCTCAAGGGCAAGCTGGCGGGCGTGCCAACCGGGCTGTACGATCTGGATCGGATGCTCACCTGCCTGCACGGCGGCGAGCTGGTGATTGCCGGGGCGCGCCCCGCCATGGGTAAAACCGCCCTCGCGCTGGGCATCGCGCAGTTCGCGGCACAGCGCACACATAAGTGCGTAGCCGTGTTCAGTCTGGAAATGCCCCGGGAGCAGATCGGCCTGCGTATCCTGAGCAACGCCGCCAGCATCAACATGCAGCGGGTGCGCAACGGGATGCTGTCCGACGATGAATGGATCAAGCTGGGCGATAGCCTCAACCGTTTAAGCTCCTGCCGCATCTACATCGACGATACGCCGGGCCTGACCCCCTCGCAGTTGCGCAGTCGCTCCCGGCGGCTGATGATGGAGCAGGGGCTGGATTTGATCGTGGTGGACTATTTGGGCCTGATGAGCGCCGACAAGCGGGTGGAAAACCGCCAGCTGGAAGTGAGCGAGATCAGCCGCGGCCTGAAGGCCATCGCGCTGGAGCTGCATGTGCCGCTGCTGGCCTGCGCCCAGCTGGCGCGCGCCAATACCACCCGCACCGACAAGCGCCCGCTGCTCAGCGACCTGCGCGATTCCGGCAGTATCGAGCAGGATGCCGACGTGGTGCTTTTCATCCACCGCGAAGGGTACTACCAGACCGGCGTGCAGGAAGAAAACAAGGCCGCCGATACCAGCGGCGAGATCATTGTCGCCAAGCAGCGCAACGGCCCCGTGGGCACCGTAAATGTGGAGTGGCAGGCGGAGTTCGCCCGTTACGTGAACCTTTCGGGTACCCGCGTGCCGATGTATGCCGACGAGGCGTAATCAGGAATGGGGATATGCATGCAACAACCCGCCATCGAAACCCTGACCAAGGACGGCCGCTTTGAAGGCTTTTTACTGGTGCGCGCCAGCGAGCAGCGCACCGGCAGCAACGGCGGCAAGTATCTGGATCTGACTCTGGCCGACCGCACCGGGGAGCTGAACGGCAAGCTGTGGGACGGCACCGTGCCCCCGCCGAAGCCGGGCAGCGTCATCAAAGTACGCGGCGCCACGCTGGAATACAACGGCCGCCTGCAACTGCGCATTGAGAAGCTGCGCCCCCCGGAGGAAGGCGACATCGTGGATATGACCGCCCTCACCCCCAGCGCGCCCGAAGCCCCCGAGGCGATGCTCGCGCAGCTGGAAGCCGCCGTAGCAGACATGGACAGCGAGCCGCTGCGCAAAATTGTGGGCGAGCTTCTGCGCCGCTACCGGGAACGGCTTTTATACTACCCTGCCGCGCAACGCATCCACCACGCGGAGCTGGGTGGGCTTTTACACCACACCACCGGGATGCTGCGCCTGGCGCAGGCGGTGCTGCCGCTTTACCCGCAGCTGAACGCCGATTTGCTGACCGCGGGCGTGATCGTACACGACCTTTGTAAGGTGGAGGAGCTGGACAGCGACATGCTGGGCGTCGTGCGGGATTACACCGCGCCCGGCCTGCTGCTGGGGCATATCGTCATCGGCGTGGGCCGCATCGCCGAAGCCGCGCAGGCAGTCGGCGTTACCGGCGAGCCGGTGTTGCTGCTGGAGCATATGATGCTCAGCCATCACGGCGAGGAGGCCTACGGCAGCCCGCGCAAGCCCATGTTTCCCGAAGCCGAAGTGCTGCATTGGGTCGATCTGCTGGACGCGCGCATGAACGAGATGCAAACCGCCATGGGTAAGCTGAGCCCCGGCGTGTTCAGCGAAAAGATCTGGTCGCTGGAGCGCCGCCTCTACTGCCCGCAGTACGACACCCTTACCCCCGAGGTTGACGCTGACCAGCCAAAATGATACAATAACCCTGCGCAAAGGCTTTGTTTCCGGCCGCCCGGGCGGTCGGCTCCGTACGACCCCAAGATCGGAGGGATTTTCCCATGAAGCGCAAATGGCTTGCCCTGCTTAGCCTGGTGGCGGTCGCCCTGTTGCTGACCGCTTGTGCCGGCGAGCAGCAGCCCACGCAAACCTTCGCCGAAGTGACGCAATATCTGGGCCCTGCCACGGCAAACACCGCCGTGCCCGTCAATAATAACCCCGTTGGCGTCAGCGACGGCACATCGGGCGGGGACAGCGTTTTTGCCGAAAACCCCTATGCCGCCGACGGCGCCACAGCCGACGGGACGGACGGAACCGACCCCAATGCCGACGCCGCCTTGGGCGAAGAGGATAATCAGGATAACGGTACGTTTGCGGATACCGGCGCCGTCGTTTACGGCCAGGCGGATCCGGACGCGACCGTTTACCCTTACGCTGGCAGCTCGCCCATTCCGCTGCTGCCGATCGACGCGCCTTCCCCCACGCCCCGCTCCGCGCTGGCCTTTACCTACGTGCAGTACGATGTGGCGGCGCTGGGTCTGTCCTTTGAGGGGCCTGCCGGGTGGGTGCCGGACGAAAGCGTAACGGAAACGTATACCCTGACCGAACCCGAGCAGCAGCTCAAGGACGGCCAGCTGGGCATCCTGACCCTTTACGCCGTGCCGGTGAACACCAACTACACCGAAAACAACCTGACCACCGAAATCAAGCAGCGCCTGAGCACCATCGGTTCCACCAACTTTGTGGAGTGGAACCCGAGCCTGACCGCCTCCCGCTTCCTGATGGGCGGCAAGGGCGTGTACGCCAACTACTCCGGCACGCTGGCCAACGGAATCAAGGTGGGCGGGCGCATCCACGCCACATGCATCGACCACGTGCTCTACTGTGTGCAGATCACCTACCCGCTGGGCTTCAAGGATGATTATCTGAACATCTTTTCCAAGGTGCGGGAAACCATCAAGCGTACCAACCAATAAACAAAACCCCCGTGAGCCGCATCGCACGCCGTTAGACGCGCCGGTTCTCGGGGGTTGCTTTACACTCCGGAGGGGTGATTCCGGGCCGTAAGTGTTGCGGAGAGCGCAGCCCGTTTTCGGGCAAGGGCAGTCGCACCCTCGCAGAAATCCACGACAAAGTCCATCGGGGCATCCCAAAGGGTTCCGCCACACAGACCATGCCCACGCCGACCTTCCTGCCAAGCCGCATGTCTGGTTCCTAAGCGCATGGCTGATATTGCAGGAGGCATTGCGGTAGAAAGCCGTCCGCACCGCCGATTGCACTGCCGCAGGCCCTCGCCACGAAACCCCGCTCCTTTTGCTGGTTGGCTTACCATGAAAGGGTTCCCGCCTCCCGAGCCAATGGAACATAAACGACGCACACCACGGAATAGCGGGCAAACCATCGCCGGTATATCGGAACTGCGCTACGCCATCCTGCCGCCAACATGCTACAAGAGGCGCTGGTTGCACACAGGCTGTGGGGCCCCACGGTGCTCGCCACAGCGTAACAGTGAAACCTTCGCCGGGTTGCATGCGCTGCAGGTTGGCAGTCTCTCTGTCACACTTGGCCGTGCCTCCGGATCGAAAGTTTCCTGCCCCAGACCCCGGGTAAACGCAAAACCATGCGGATATTTACCCTCGCGGCACTGAGGACTGAGAACAACCGCTTGTCATTACGCCCATTCCCCTATGCAACAGGAGTGTTCTTCCGGTAACGGGTAACGCTGTGCAAGCCCAGCCGGAATAAAAAAACGCTCCCTCAAGGCTCCCCAGCCCGCCCCAAACCCAAGGCAAACGCAAAGCTCATGCGGCTGTTTACCCTCGCGGCACTGAGGGGCGTGAAGAGTCGCTTGGCATTACTCCCATTCCCCCATGCAACAGGAGTGTTCTTCCGGTAACGGGTTACGCTGTGCAAACCCTGCCGGAATAAAAGAACGCTCCCTCCGAAGAGGAAGCGTTCTGTGCCTGTGAAGGCTTAGTACATGTTGTTCTGGCGATTACGCTCGTAGCAGTCACGGCAGTACACCGGACGGTCGCCACGGGGCTGGAACGGCACCTGGGTGGTGGCGCCACAGCCGTCGCAGATCACTTCGTACATCTGGCGCTCGGTGCGGTTGGGGTTCTGCGTCGCGCGACGCGCGGAGCGGCAGGCGGGGCAGCGGCTGGGCTCGTTCTGGAAGCCCTTGTCGGCGAAGAACTGCTGCTCGCTAGCGGAGAACACGAACTCGGCACCGCAGTCACGGCAGGTCAGGGTTTTGTCTTGATACATGATGGTTCCCTCCATGTTGTTAATCTGTGTCCCAGACTCTCCAGTGTTTCGGGTATTGGGTTTCCAATCTTCCGGACATAGATGAACGAAGGAGGAAGAACCTAAACCGCATACCTTGGCTGGGTCAACGTTGGTATTATAGCATGGCGGCAAGGGTTTGTACACCATTTCCACAAATTTTTTCGAAATCGGGAGGACGTTGGACGGAAAACGGACGGTTCGAGACGTTAAAATGGATTCACAGGTAACATTAGCGACTTTCAGACACTTTTCAAAACCATCGGTATCCGTTATATTTAAGAAGAATCAAACTGGATACACAGCTCGATGCGATACAAACAATGGGGTATAGCGTATGGATTATGTAGATCTTGGTCGCCGGATCCGCAAACAGCGCACCCAACGCGGCTGGACACAGGAGGCGCTTGCAGAGCGTATCAATGTTTCCACTTCGTTTGTGGGGCACGTGGAACGCGGTACCCGGAAAGCCAGCCTGGAAACGCTTGTGGCTATGGCCAACGTTCTGGATGTAAGCCTGGACTACCTTCTGTCCGGCAGCATGAACAGCAGCGTAATCGGCCCGATGCCCAGAAGCCTGAACAGCCAGCAGCGTACGGCGCTCAAGGAAATCCTGACCACGATTCAGGATAACCTGTCCGAGTGGGAAAAGGACGACTAAATCGCCTTTTTTCAGATTGAGACCTTCTTTGCATTTTTTGAATGGGAATGACCGGCATTCTGCCCTGCATCTGGCGATCCCGTAAGAACACACTAACGCCGACAACCGGCGTCTTTTTTATACGCGCAGTTCGCCAGCCGCAGGCATCCTAACGATCCTGCCTGTGTTTACAGGGCAAACGCAGCTGGTTCGGTCGCCTTGCGCGCCGCCTGGCATAGCCCCCGCGCAGCGCAGGGATGCCCGGGTAAAACAAAGCCTCCCGGTTACGGCGGCAGTCTTGCCGGCATAACCGGGAGGTACAAACAATAGCTCTGCCTTTTAGGAACCGTTCGCCCGTTCAGGCTTCGAGCATCCGGGCCACCACATCGCGCATGGTATACAGGCCTGCGGGCTGGTTTACGATAAACCGCGCAGCCCGCAGCGCGCCCTCGGCCAGCAGCGCGCGGCTTTCCGCCCGGTGGATCAGCAGCAGCTCCTCCGATTTGCCGTAAAACCCGACTTCATGCTCGCCGGTTACGGTACCCCCGCGCACTGCGTGGATGCCGATTTCCTGATCCCCCCGTTTGGCGGCGCGGCCTTCACGGCCGAAAACCGGTATTAACGCCCCGCCCCGCGCCCTGGCGACGGCATCATACAGCATCAAGGCTGTGCCGCTGGGGCTGTCCAGCTTCTGGCGGTGGTGCTTTTCCACAATTTCAATATCGTAGCCGTCGCCCAGCGCGCGTGCCGCCATGGCGGCCAACTGCTCCAGCACGTTGATGCCCAGGCTCATATTAGCGCTGCGCAGGATCGGCAGGCTTTGCGCCGCCGCGGCCACCGCGTCCGTTTCCGCCTGCGCGTAGCCGGTGGCACACAGCACCAGCGGCAGTCCGTTCGCCTGCGCGTAGCGCAGCAGCCCCGGCAGGGCCGATGCGTGGGAAAAATCCACCAGCACATCCGCCTGCGCCTGCAGCGCCGAGGCTTCCCGCACCATGGGGATCGCCTGCGCGCTCCCATCCCAGGCAGTGTCGATGCCACAGACCACTTCATCGCCCGCCGCCAAAACCGCGGCGATCAGTTCCCGGCCCATGCGCCCCAGCGCCCCGCCGATCAACACTTTCATCCGTTTGCCTCCCTTGGCCGTCTGGGCCTTTGTGGGCGAAGCGCATGCTCCGCCGTCCGGGCGGCGTGTGCCGCCGGGTTTGAAAACGGCGCGGGCTTGAAGGCCCGCGCGCGCTGTTATTCTCTCACCAGAGGGATACCCGCTTCCAGCAGCGCTTCCCGCAGCCGCGCGCGGTTTGCCTCGCCGATGGGCACAAGCGGCAGCCGTACTTCGCCTTCGCACAGGCCCATCATTTCCATCGCCGCCTTGCAGGGGATGGGGCTTACCTCCGCAAACAGGGCACAGATCAGCGGCAGCAGTTCCAGCTGCACATCACGCGCGGTTTCCGGATCGCCGCTCAGGGCTGCGGTCGCCATGCGCACCATTTTCTGGGGCAGCACATTTGCCACCACTGAAATCACACCCTGCGCGCCCATGGCCATCAGCGGCGCCACCATGTCGTCATTGCCGCTGTAAATTGGCATCCGCCCGCGGATGCGGCGCATTTTTTCCATGACGTAGGGCAGGTTGTAGCTGCTTTCCTTCAAGCCCACAAAGCGTTCGTCGCCGGCAAGGCGCTCCAGCACCTCGGGGGCAATGTCCAGCGCGGTGCGGGTGGGGACGTTGTAAATCACAATCGGGAGCGCCGTCTGCTCCGCGACGGCCATAAAATGCCGGTATAAACCTTCTGCC
Organism: Candidatus Limiplasma sp.; assembly: GCA_963666755.2. Lineage (GTDB taxonomy): Bacteria > Bacillota > Clostridia > Christensenellales > Aristaeellaceae > CAXXOK01. The sequence goes on along the minus strand of CAXXGW010000009.1, from coordinate 319,473 downwards.
GTGGTCTTATTGTAATAGGGGGTTACTACCAGCTGCGCCGCACAGCCCAGCGCTTCGTAGCGCCGCGCCGTGTCGATCACATGCTGCGTGCAGTTGCTGCCCGTACCCGCAATCACGGGCACACGCCCGCGCACCGCGTGTACGACGGTGCGCACCACCAGCTCGCACTCCTCGGCGTTCATGGTCGCAGGCTCCCCGGTGGTACCGCAGGCCACGATGGCCGCCGTACCCGCTTCCAGCTGCATGTCTACCAACCGCTCAATGGCAGCCGTATCGACCTTTCCCTGGGTAAACGGTGTTGCCAGCGCCACCGCGCTGCCCCGGAACAAAGAAGGCATGGCTCCAACCTCCTCCCAAACGCTGCCCGGGCGGGCAAACGCCCGCCGGGATCCTACCTGGGCTGGATGTACCCCAGCTTGCACAGGTACTCGGCGCTGAGCACGCCGCCGCCCGCCGCGCCCCGCACCGTGTTGTGGCTCAGGCAGACGAACTTGTAATCCAGCACCGCATCCTCCCGCAGGCGGCCCAGCGTGATGCCCATGCCGTGCTCAAAATCACGGTCCAGGCGCGTCTGGGGCCGGGAAGGGTCCTCAAAATAGTGCAGGAACGGATGCGGGCTGCTGGGCAGCTCCATCCCGTCGGTTGCCGGGCGGGCGTTGGCCCAGCGCTCCAAAATCTGTTCTGGGGTGGGTTTGTGGGCAAACGCCACGCTTACCGCCGCCATGTGGCCGTCGGTACAGGCCACGCGCAGGCATTGCGCGCTGATCAGCGGGCTTTTGGCGTGCACGATGGCTCCGTTTTCCACATGCCCGAAGATTTTGAGCGGCTCGCGCTCGCTCTTTTCGTCCTCCCCGCCGATGTAGGGGATCACGTTATCCACCATTTCCGGCCACGTTTCGAAGGTTTTACCCGCGCCACTGATGGCCTGATAGGTGCACACCACAAGCCGGGTCGGTTCAAACTCCATCAGCGGCCACAGGGCGGGCACATAGCTTTGGATGCTGCAGTTGGGTTTGACCGCGATAAACCCGCGTTTGGTGCCCAGCCGTTTGCGCTGCGCTTCGATCACCGCCGCGTGCGCCCCGTTGATCTCCGGGATCATCATGGGCACATCGGGCATCATGCGGTTGGCACTGTTGTTGCTGATGACGGGCACCTCGGCCCGGGCATAGCGCTCTTCCAGCGCAAGGATTTCATCCTTTTTCATATCGACGGCGCAGAACACGAAATCCACCTGCGCGGCGATAGCCTCCACCTGCGAGGCATCCTGCACGGTCATGGCGGCGATGGCCTCCGGGATCGGCGTTGTCGGGAACGCCCAGCGTTTGCCCACGGCCTCGCGGTAAGTTCGCCCCGCGCTGCGGCTGCTGGCCGCAAGGCAAGTGACCTGAAACCACGGATGATCCTTGAGCAGTAGCACAAAGCGCTGGCCAACCATGCCCGTTGCCCCGATGATGCCGACCCGATATGGCTGCATACCGAAAACCTCGCTTTTTGAAGGACTTGACAGGCCGCGAAGCCTGTTGGGGAGCCGAATCCGCCGTTTTGTATACCGGGTAAGCATATCATGATTCCCCCGGCTTGTCAAACCGTGCCCCCGTGCGCGACGGTGTATTTTTTCTGCATTCGGCAGGCTGGAACCCTTGTGAACAAGGAGTTTGCATACTCCGACCCTGCGGTGCGGGCGCAGCGCGCCAACGCCGGCAGGCCACGGGAGGACGGTGCCGCGCCCGCGCTCCCGGCCCCAGCTTCAGAGAAACCCCCTCGGAGGAGGATTTCCGCCTGCCGCAAGCCGGAAGCGTGTCTGCCGCAAACCGTTGGGGGTTGGGGGCGGGATGCGCGGCGGCCTCTGCCGGATCAGTGACTCCCGGCAAAGGCCGCAATTCCCCTTTAAGCTATTCTGGTTTACCTCCTACAGGTTATGCCTTACGGCCGCGCAACCGGCAGCGTTGCGCTCCGGCAGAATACCACTCTGGACACAGATGCCAAAGGCCGGGCATGCCCTGCGGTGGATGGGTACCGTTCCGTACTCAGTTCCCGGCAGCCAGCGCCGCGCGCAGCAGCTCCGCCAGCCGCTCCGGGTTGGCTTTGCCGCGGGTGATCGCCATGGCCTTACCCATCAGGGCTTTTTCCACCGTCAGCTTTCCACCGCGGTAGCTGGCCAGCAGGTCGGGGTTTTCCCGCAGGGCCTGGGCAACTGCCTGCGAAAGCGTATCGTCGTCGCCAACGGTAAACAGTTCGTGCGCGGCGGCGTAAGCTTCAGGATCGCAATCCTCGCAGAAGAGCGCCGCCAGGATTTTCTTGCCGGTGGAGCTGTTCACGCGCCCCGCGCACAGCAGATCGCTGAGCTTGGCCAGCCGCGCGGGCGTAATAGGCAGTGACGCGCGCCCCTCGGGCAGGGGTCGGCCCGCCTTTTCCGCCTCGGCGGCGCGCGCCCCGAGCAGTGCGAACACCTCGCCCTGCAACAGGTTGGCAACCCCCACGGGCGATTGCGCCACGGCGGCGGCCTCCTCAAAGTACTCGGCCAGCCAGCGCTCGGCCGTCAGCTGTTCGGCGGCGTAGGCGCTCAGCCCGTATTCCCGCATGTACGACTCGCGGCGCGCATCCGGCAGGGTGGGGATGGCGTCGCGGATTTGCGCCATATCCTCGTCCGTCAGGCTGACCTCCGGCAAATCTGGGTCGGGAAAATACCGGTAATCCGCGCTGTTTTCCTTACGGCGCATGGAGGAGGTCTTGCCGGTTTTCTGGTCGTAGCGGCGGGTTTCCTGCACGATTTCCTCCCCCGCCTCCACCGCGGCCACCTGCCGCTCAAACTCCGCCTGAATAGCCCGCTCCACGCTCTGGAAGGAGTTGAGGTTCTTCATCTCCGTGCGCACGCCGAACGGCTCACCCGGATGGTGGATGCTCAGGTTTACGTCGCAGCGCAGGCTGCCCTCGTTCATGCGGCAATCGCTTACGCCCGTGTAGGTCAGGATGGCGCGCACCTTGCGCAGGTAGCCGACCGCCTCTTCCGCCGTGCGGATGTCCGGCTCGCTCACGATCTCGATCAGCGGCACGCCGCAGCGGTTCATGTCCAGCATCGTGCCGTTCTGCTCGTCGTGCAGGAGCTTGCCCGCGTCCTCCTCAATATGGATGCGGGTAATGCCGATTTTGCGCTCGCCCGCCGACGTCTGCACCGTGAGCCAGCCGCCTTCGCACAGCGGGCGGTAGAACTGGCTGATCTGGTATGCCTTGGGCAAGTCCGGATAAAAGTAGTTTTTCCGGTCAAAGCGGCTGCGGTGGTGCACATGGCAGTGCAGCGCGAACCCCGCCGTGGCCGCGTAGCGCAGCACCTGTTCGTTAAACACCGGCAGCGCGCCGGGCAACCCCATGCACACGGGGCACACATGCGCGTTGGGCTCGGCCCCGAAGGCCGTGGGGCAGGTGCAGAATACCTTGCTTTGGGTGGAAAGCTCCACGTGCGTTTCCAGACCGATGACCATTTCCCAGTTCATTGTGCGTCGCCTCCCATCCGCAGGTGTTCATAGGGGTGCAGGCCCGCAAGTGGCTGCGCCGCCCGCTCATACACGGCGGCCAGCTCCAGAAGGCTGCGCAGGCTGTTGCGCGCGCCCAGCAGGCTCATGCCCACGGGCAGGCGCACCCCGTCCTCCTCCGCAAGCCCGCACGGCACGCTGATGTTGGGCAGCCCCGTCAGGTTCGCGGGCACGGTGTACAGGTCGCCCATGTACATTTCCATCGGGTCGGCGGTTTTCTCCCCCAGACGGTAGGCGTAGGTCGGCGCCACCGGGGTCAGCAGCGCGTCGCAGGCGGTCAGCGCCTGCCCGAACTCGTAACGCAGCAGCTCGCGCGCCTGCTGGGCTTTCAGGTAATACTGATCCTGATAGCCGCTGCTCAGCGCAAAGGTACCCAGCATGATGCGGCGCTTGACTTCCAGCCCGAAGCCTTCCTCCCGGCTTTTGCGGTACAGCTCCTCCAGATCGGCGTATTCCCGGACGCGGTAGCCGTAGCGCACGCCGTCAAAACGCGCCAGGTTGCTGCTGGCCTCGGCGCTGGAAAGCACATAGTAGGCCGACAGCGCATACGGCAGCGAGGGCACGCTGGTTTCGATCACCTTTGCCCCCAACGAGCGCAGGGTTTCCGCCGCCGCCTGCACCGCGTGGTACACCGGCATGGAAAGCCCTTCGCCAAAGCATTCCCGCGGCATGCCGATGGTGATGCCCGTCAGGTCGGCGCGGGTCGGCAGCGCATAGTCGGGGTCGAGGGTTGCGTCGCTGGTGGCGTCGCGCGGGTCGCGCCCGGCGATCACGCCCATTACCAGCGCCGCGTCCTGCGCGGTTTTCGCCAGCGGGCCGATCTGATCCAGCGAGCTGGCAAACGCCACCAGCCCGTAACGGCTGACCGCGCCGTACGCGGGTTTGATGCCCACCACGCCGCAGAACGACGCGGGCTGGCGCACGCTGCCGCCCGTATCGCTGCCCAGCGCCACGGGCGCCATGCCCGCGGCCACCGCGGCCGCCGCGCCGCCGGATGATCCGCCGGGTACGCGATCCACCGCCCAGGGGTTGCGGCAAACGCCAAAGGCGCTGTTTTCATTGCTGGAGCCCATGGCAAACTCATCCATATTGAGCTTGCCCAGCAGCACCATGCCGGCGTCCAGCAGTTTTTGCACCGCCGTGGCGGTATAGGGGGAGATAAAGTCCGACAGCATCCGGCTTGCGCAGGTGCAGCGGGTGCCCTCCACCAGCATGTTGTCCTTCACGGCCACGGGCACGCCGTCCAGCGCGCTAAGCGGTTTGCCCGCCGCACGGCGCGCATCGCTCTGCGCAGCCTCGCGCAGCGCCCGCTGGGTGAACACCTCCAGATAGGCGTTGATTGACGGATTCTGTGCGGCGATACTGTCCAGATAAGCCTGCGTAATCTGCGCGGAGGTCAGCGTTCCGGCCTGCAAGGCATCCGCAAGCTGCGCAACCGTCAGGCGGCAAAGTTCAGGGTAAGGGTGCATGAGGGTCTCCTTTCCGGCGCGGGGCCAGCCCGCACCCCGCTATTCGAAGGTTTTCGGCACCGTGATGTAAGGGCCGCTCACGGTTTTGGCGTTCATCAACACCTGCGCAGGGGTAAAGCACGCGCCCGGTTCGTCGGGGCGCACGTTCACGCTGCGCTGGTTGCGCAGGCGCGGGGGCTGCGGCGCGCTGCGATCCAGCGCAGCAAGCTCGCCGGCAAAATCCACAATGCCGGTAAAATCACGGTCCAGCGCCTGCTCGTCGCTGGCGGACAGGCTCAGCATGCTGAGCAGCGCCGTGTTGCGCACGGTCTCCCGGGTGACCAGCGCTTCGTGCTCGCGCTTCTTTTCCTCCGCCACGTTCACGCCCAGCTTGAGGTCGTTCAGCTGTTTGGGGTCCACAAAGTCCGGCGCACCGGTCATGGGGCAGCTGGCGTCCTTGATCTTGGGGAAGGCAATCACATCCCGCAGGGAGCTTGCGCCCAGCAGCAGCATGCACAGGCGATCCAGCCCGAAGGCAAACCCCGCGTGCGGCGGCGTACCGTAACGGAATGCCCCCAGCATGAAACCGAAACGGTCGCGCGCCTCCTCCTTGGAAAAGCCCAGCGCCGAGAATACCCGGCTTTGCACATCCGGCCGGTGGATACGCACGCTGCCGCTGCCCAGCTCCACACCGTTGAGCACCACATCGTACGCCTGCGAGCGCACCAGCGGCTTGGTGGCGTCGTCCAGCATCAGGTCGAGGTCTTCCTCGTAGGGCATGGTAAAGGGGTGGTGCATCGCGGCGTAGCGGTTTTCATCCTTTTTATACTCAAACATCGGAAAATCCGTGACCAGCGCAAACTGGAACTGCGCGGGGTCGATCAGCCCCATCAGCTCGCCGCAGCGCACCCTGAGGCCGCTGAGCACGCGGCGCGCCGCTTCCAGCTGGTCGGCGCAGAACAGCAGAAAATCGCCGTTCTCCACGCCGGTCGCCTCGCGCAGCGCCTGCCAGCCCGCGGCCGTAAAATACTTGGGCAGGATGGAATTAACCTCGCCATCTTCCTTGAACAGCACCCACGCCATGCCCTTGGCCCCGAGTTTCACGGCCGTATCGGTCAGCTGCTCAATGGTGGCGCGCGTAAAGACGCGTCCGCCGCCCTTGACGTTGATGGCGCGCACCACGCCGCCGTGCTTGAGCGCATCAGTAAACACCCCGAAGCTCGACTCGGCCGCCACGTCGCTCACATCCACAATCGGCAGTTCGAAACGCAGGTCGGGCTTATCGTTGCCGTACAGGTCCATGGCTTCCTGCCAGGTCAAGCGCTTGAAGGGCAGCGTGAGGGGCTGCTCCATCACGGTTTCAAACAGGCGCGTAAACAGGTCCTGAAGGAAAGCGAGCATATCCTCCTGATCCACAAAGCTGCGCTCCATATCCACCTGGGTAAACTCGGGCTGCCGGTCGGCGCGCAAATCCTCATCCCGGAAACAGCGCGCCACCTGATAATACTTATCGATCCCGCCGACCATCAGCAGTTGCTTGAAAATCTGCGGGCTTTGCGGCAGCGCGTAAAACGTGCCCGGATGCACGCGGCTGGGCACCAGATAATCGCGCGCGCCCTCGGGGGTGGATTTGCACAGCATCGGGGTTTCCACCTGTAAAAAACCCTGCGTGTCCAGCAGATTCTGAGCCTCACGCTGCACCCGCGCCCGGAAGTGCAGGGCGTTGTACATCTGCGGGCGGCGCAAATCAAGGTAGCGGTATTTCAGGCGCAGCTCCTCGCGCACCGGCTCGTCCTCGGTCAGGGAGAAGGGCAGCGCCTCGGCCACGGAGAGCACCTCCAGCGTGGTGGCTGCCAGTTCCACCTCGCCCGTGGGGATGCCGGGGTTATAGGTGCTTTCGTCCCGCAGGCGCACCTCGCCGGTTACACGCACCACGCTCTGGTTTTTCAGGCGCTCCGCCGCGGCAAAGCTTTCCGCGTCGGCCAAAGACAGGTCAAAGACCGTTTGCAGCGTGCCCTCGCGGTCGCGCACGTCCACGAAGATCACGCCGCCCATGTCGCGGCGGGTGAGCACCCAGCCGCACACCGTTGCGCGGCTGCCGATCTGCTCCCGGCGCAGGCTGCCGCAGTAATGCGTTCGATACATTCTGAACTCCTCCTCGGTCGGTTGTTCCGGCGGCGCGCCGGCTGTATGGGTGGATATAAAAAGCCTTCCGCCCCGATATTGCTCGGGGCGGAAGGCGCTGGTTGCGTCGCTTCCGCGGTACCACCCGCGTTGGCCGCTTAAACGGCCCGCTCTTTGACGGAAACAGTGCGCCCCGCAGGGGCCACGATTTCCCTTCGCTGTATCGGGCGTACCCGTCCCACGCTACTGGGCCGCAAAGCGGCTTTTCCCGCGGATGCTCGGGGCTGTTCTTTGCTCCGACGAATCTGCCGCATTCCCAGCATCGGCGGCTCTCTTGAAGATTCGGCTCGGAGGTACTCCTCCCGTCATTGCCTTGCGCGCATTATACCGGCGTGGAGATGCTTTGTCAAGCGCAGTACAGCAAAAAAACCGTCAGCCTGCGCAGCAGCACAGCCCGTAACGGCAAAGCGCGCAGGGTTTGCCTTGACGCAACCCCGCATGGATGCTACAATTCGGATATGGAAATTCATACCGCTGCATCCAAACACAGGAGGGATTGCATGAAACGGGTTATCGCCGTGTTTCTTTGCCTGATGCTCTGCCTGCCCGCCGCCGGTCTGGCGCAGGATTTTCTGGTGTCGGAAGCGGCACTGGCCGCGCCGCGTGCCCTGACCGTGACCCTGCAGACGGACGACCCGGATTTTCAGTCCGCCATCGAGGCGGTCAATTCCGGCAGTCTGCTGGACGCGCTCAACACGCTGGCCCGGGTGACCGGGGATGAGCGCGCCGCGCAGCTGAGTGCCTACACGCAGGCCCTGCTCGCGCTGCAAAGGGAGGACCCCGCATCCGCCGCGTCGCTGTGGTTGAGCACCTCCGGCTTTCTGGACAGCGATGCGCAACTGCTGCTGGCCAAGGCGCTGCAGACCCACCGCAGCCTGCAGGACGGGGCTTTCGGCTACGTGAACGCCGAGGGCGCGTGGGTAGTGCCCCCGCAGTTCGACTGGGTGGAACGCACCTTCCGCCGCGAAAGCGCGCAGTGGAGCGACGACGGCACACAGGTCGTCGTGGTTGCCAAGGTGTTTCAGGGCGATACCGACGTGCTAAACGGCGATCTGCAGCCTGTGAACGGTACCTATGGCCTTCTGCGCAACGACGGCACGCTGGCTGTGCCTGTGCGCTACACCGATGTACTGTGGGCCACCGGCGGCGTTGCGGCTGTAACCGACGCGCAGGGCGTGTGGCTGTATGATCTGCCCGCCGCCAAGGTGCTCGGCGGCCCCTATCAGGCTGTGGGCCTGTACCGGGAGGGGTACATCCCCGTGCAGCAGGACGGGCTGTGGGGGTATTACAACCCCGTGGCCGACGAGCTGCTCGGCAGCGGTTTCCAATGGCAGACGGCCATGCCTTTCTGTGAAGGTCTGGCAGCTGTATCCGCCGATAAGCTCTACGGTTACATCGATACGAAGGGCGGCACCGTGATCCCGCTTACCTATCAGGGCGCGGCCTCCTTTGGGGAAGGGCTGGCCGGTGTGCGCGTGCAAAAACGCTGGGGGTTCATCAACACCAGCGGAACGATGGTGATTGAGCCCGCCTTCGCCGGGGTACAGTCCTTCCAGAGCGGCGCCTGCGCTGCCCGCAAGGGGGATCGCTGGGGGCTGATCAACACCGTAGGCACATGGATTCTGCCTGCCAAGTACAGCGAAATTACGGAGTTTGACCCCGTGTACCATCGGGCGTGGATCCGGCTTAACAAGCTGTGGGGGCTGGTGTCCATGGGCGGCAACGTGGTGCTGAAACCAACCTGGAGCCAGCATGACGCGTTTAACGGCAACACCCTGTGCCGCGTAGCCTACCGCGACCGCTACGGCTACATTGATTCCAACGGCAAGGCGCGCATCGGCAGCGATTATGTACAGGCTGCGCCGTTTACCGGCGGTTATGGCGGCGTGGAGGATGCCGTCGGCACCGTGCGCTATCTGGATAAGGCGCAGCGGGGCTTCACGCTGGCAAGCGATGTGCCGACGGAGTGCCGCGGCGGTTTTCTGGAGACGCGCCAAATCACCACCACCGAAACCCCCGGTCAGGACGAGGTGGGGCGTCCGACGGTTACAATCGAGCAGCACATCGCCTATGCCCTGTATGACATCTCCGGCAAGGCTATCCCGGTTGCCCGCTATGAGGCCGCCGCCCAACCCTGAACCCTTTCCAATGGCAAGGCAAATACAGAGAACCGCCGCTCCCCACAGGAGCGGCGGTTCTCTTTGCTCTGCCCGAAACCGGCGGGGATGGGCCAGACTCTTCTTCTCCCATAAGGAAAGTAACCTGACTCGGCTTGGCATCGCCTTGCCTTTCCCCATACTCCCACATTGCGCGCGCATTGGCCGTGCGCTGGCAGGACAATTTCACTGACACGCGATGTCTGCATCGGCACAGCGGCGCAGCACGTAAAAAGCGCATAACCCCATGCCCGACTCCACGCGGGGTTCTTATGATTTCCTGTTTGCCTGCAAAGCATCGGCTGTTGGCAAGCCGTATCGCCCATCTCGGGTGGAATCATCTGTTCGCGGTTTGTCAGATGACTGCATCCTCCGCCGTTCGCGCAGACGCCGGGCTGTACGCCTCTATTGCAGGGTAAACTCCATCGCCACCGGCTGGTGGTCGGTGTTACGGAAGTTCAAATCCACCGTTTCCACACTGTTCACCTTTACGTTGGAAGAAACGATGAAGCCGTCGATCACGTACGCCACCAGATCGTTCCGGTTACCGTCGTAGGGGGCGGCCAGCCCACGGCAGGTGGGCACGCGCATGTCGTAGGCGAAGGTATAGCCCTCCGGCAGTTCGTCGGCATATAGCATACCGGGCGTCCAGCTCGGGTTCTCCGGCAGGGGGTACGCTTCCAGCGAATCGGGGAACGCCTGGTTAAAATCACCGCCCGCGATCACGTAATTCCCATTACGCAGCTCTGTTTTCAGCAGCGTATAAAGCTGCTGCATCTGGGCTTTGCGCCCTTCTTCACTGCTGTAGGCTTCCAGATGCAGGTTCACCAGCACCAGCGTTTTATCGCTGTTGGCCAACGGCAGGCGCTCCACCATCAGGCAGCGCTTGAGGTTGGCAATGCGCATCGGCCAGCTGAAGGGCACAGGCAAGCTTTCCCGCGTCGCCTCGGACACCGCCAGATTGTTCAGCGTCGTCAGCCCGCTTTCCACACGCCCGATGGGCGGCCATGGAAAGGGCACAAACGGGCAGCGGAAGTTGTAGGCAAACGCCGCCCCCATACCCAGCCCGCGTGTAAAATAGGCGGACTCGTCGATGCTGAAACTGCGCGCGGAGTTGACGTCCGTTTCCTGCAGGAAGCAGATGTCCGCCGTTTGCAGCGAAAGCGCGCTCAGCAATGCGGAGAGGTTGCCCTCCACCTCCTGCCGATTTTTGGGGGCGACATTGTGCCCCCCGTCCATAAAGAAATCTTCCTCCCGGCCGAGGCCGGCATACCCCACGTTCAGGGTCACCAGCTTGTACCGTTTGCCGGTCTGCGCCGTATCGTGCTTCGCGCCCGCGCTTACCGTCACGGTTTCCACATCGGCCGGTTTGTACTCCACCACCGTCAGCCAGGCCAGCACGCCGCCGGCCACAAGCAGGATGCACACAATCAGGGTCAGAATCAATTTAAGCAAACCTCGCAACAGTTTCATTCTGGGTTCCTCACTCTATTTTCACGCCGGTGTGGCGCTTGGTGCAAGGGGTTTGGTCGTTTCAGGGACAGGGATCTCCAATCGCCGCCGCCCCGCCGCCGTTATCCGTACCCAGGCAGTGCGGGCAGGCCGTGCGGCAACGGTTGCAGCGAATCTTCCATTCGCCGCCGTTCTCGCCGCCAAAGGCATAGGCAAGGCAATCATCCTGCCGCAGTTGCGAGTCGCCCACGGCATGTACGGGGCATACCTCTACACAGCGCGTGCACGCGCCGCAATAATCGGCTTCCAGCAACGGGTCCGGTTCCAGCGGCAAGGCGCAAACCGCCGCGTCCAACCAGACCATATTGTCAAACTGCGGGGTAATCAGCAGGGTATTGCGGCCAATCACGCCCAGCCCCGCCGCCTGCGCCGCGTGCTTTGCAGACAGGATGTTACGCATCCGGCCGTCGCGCACGTCGCACTCGGTCGGCCCCGTCGCGCCGGTGGGCACGGCCAGGATGCCCTGCGCGTCCAGCGCGCAGCAGAAGGCAAACACCATCTGATCCAGCACTTCGGTCAGCTGGTTGCGGGCGATGGTGTAAGGCACGGTGCTCGGGCTGTGCAGCGTGGATGCGGGAAACCGCCGCGCAACAACCACCACCGACTGCGCCTCCGGCAACACATCCCGTGGATGAAAGCCCTCGGGCACACCCTCAAAACGGTCGATCGAAGCGATGCCGCACAGATCGGCGCCGCGATGCAGGAAGAAATTTTTCACCTCTGCCGATGTACGCATACCGGCTCCTCCTCCGACTGTCGCCATTATAGCAGATTGGGGGTTGAAGTGCAAAGGAAACCGCTGCCCGGCGGCCCCGTGACGGAGTTTCTTCCTATACAATAGGGGCTAGGCATCGGGCACATGTGCAGCCGGGTTGTAACAGGAAAGGCCCGGGATGTTTCCCGGGCCTCAGGCCGTTGACAACCCTACAAAGACGCTGAGATACAGCCTGCTCAAAAAGGTTCAGATGCGCGAAGCCAAACCGGATAAGGGCGGGAGCGTACACGGACGTACGTGACCGCCCTTATCCGGTGCCGGCGACAAAGCAGATGGGCCTTTTTCAGCAGGCTGAAGGCCCGGGATGTTTCCCGGGCCTTTCCTGTTCACGCTTATTGCGCAAGCCGCTTGAACGCCGCCTGCAGATCGGGGTACAGCTGCCGGAACTGTGCGTAGCATGCCGCGTACACCGGCTGGTTTTCCGGAATGGGGGGCTGCTCGCCGCCCAGATGGATCATGCTGTCGCACGCCTCGCGCACGCTCGGGTACAGGCCCGCGCCCACCCCAGCCAGAATCGCCACGCCCAAGGCGGGGCCTTCCTTGCTTTGGGTGGTGCACACGGGGCAGCCGAACACATCCGCCAGCATCTGCCGCCACAGCGGGCTGCGCCCGCCGCCGCCGGTCGCCAGCATCTGGGCGGGCTGTACGCCCATTTCGCCCAGCACGTTCAGGCAATCCTTGAGGGAGTAAGTCACGCCTTCCATGACCGCGCGAATCAGATCGCGCTTTTCATGCATGGCGGACAGGCCGAAGAACACGCCCCGGCAGTCCGGGTCCAGATGCGGCGTGCGTTCGCCCATCAGGTAAGGCAGGTAGAACAGCCGGTTGGCGCCGATGGGGCTCTTCGCCACTTCCTGATTCATCAGGTCGTACGGATCCACCCCCATGCCCGCCGCGGTTTCGATCTCCGCATGGCAGAACTGGTCGCGGAACCATTTGAGCGACAGGCCCGCGGCCTGCGTAACGCCCATCACATGCCAGGCGCCCGGCACCGCGCAACAGAAGGTATGCACGCGGCCCTTGGGGTCGATGGCCAGCTTGTCGGTATGGGCAAACACCACGCCGCTGGTGCCGATGGTGGTAAAGGCGCGCCCGTCGGCCACAACGCCCGTCCCCACGGCGGCGGCGGCATTGTCGCCCGCGCCGCCCACCACCAGCGTTTTGCTGCTGAGGCCCGTAAGCGCCGCCGCCTGCGCGCTGATGTGCCCGGTCACCTCGGGGCTTTCGTACACCTTGCCCAGATACGTTTTGTCGATGCCGAGCTTGGTAAGCACTTCGTCGCTCCAGCAACGGTTGGGCACGTCCAGCAGCTGCATGCCGCTGGCGTCACTCACTTCGGTGGCGAAATCGCCGGTCAGCTTGTAGCGCAGGTAGTCCTTGGGCAGCAGGATGTGGCGGCAGCGGGCGTAAAGCTCGGGCTCATGTTTCTGCACCCAGCGGATTTTGCCCGCCGTAAAGCCCGTGAGCGCAGGGTTGGCGGTGATCTCGATCAACCGCTTTGCGCCGATCAGTTCGGTAATTTCAGCACACTCCACGCCGGTGCGCTGGTCGCACCAGATGATGGAGGGGCGCAGCACCTCGCCTTGTTCGTCCAGCATCACCAGACCGTGCATCTGGCCGCTGATGCCCAGGCCCGCGATGGCTTCCGGATCGACGCCGCTTTCCTTCAGCACACGGCTGAGCGTGACGACGGCAGCGTTCCACCAGTCCTCGGGGGCCTGCTCCGCCCAGCCGTTTTGCGGCTGGCTCATGGGGTATTCCACCGTGGCGCTGGCAACCACCTTCCCGTCCTGCGAAAAGAGCACGGTTTTGGTGCCGCTGGTGCCCAGGTCGATCCCCAACAGGTATTGCATGCTCATGTGAACCTCCTTACGCCTTCCCAAACAGGATCTGGTTCAGGATGGATTCCAGATGCTCCTGCCGGCCGCTGCCCGGCAGCGCGGGCGCGCCGTTTTGGATGGCCACGTTGGCGCACTCCGCCAGCGTCGCCTGCCCGGCGCGGATTTTCCGGCCGATGTCGGTATCGCGGTAGCTGGCGTAACGGTCACGCACAAACGCATCCAGACGGCCATCCTCAATGATGGCAGCCGCCTTGATGAGGCCCAGGGCAAAGCTGTCCATGCCCAGAATGTAGGCGTGGAACATATCTTCCAGCGTATAGCTGGAGCGGCGCGTTTTGGCGTCGAAGTTGAAGCCGCCTGTCAGGCCGCCCGCTTTGAGCACCTCGTACATGCACAGGGTCGTTTCGTACACGTTAAAGGGGAACTCGTCGGTATCCCAGCCCAGCAGCAGGTCGCCCTGATTGGCATCCACCGAGCCCAGCATGCCGTTGATGGCCGACACGCGCAGGTCATGCTGGAAGGTGTGGCCCGCCAGCGTCGCGTGGTTGGCTTCGATGTTCAGTTTGAAATCCTTGTCCAGCCCGTACTGCCGCAGGAAGCCGATGGCGGTGGCGGCATCGAAATCGTACTGGTGCTTCATGGGCTCCTTGGGCTTGGGCTCGATGTAGTAATCGCCCTTGAAGCCGATAGAGCGGCCGTAATCCACCGCCATGTGCATCAGCGCGGCGATGTTTTCCTGCTCGAACTTCATGTCGGTGTTCAGGAGGGTTTCGTAGCCTTCGCGCCCGCCCCAGAACACATACCCTTTGCCGCCGAGCTTTACGGTGCAATCCAGCGCCTTCTTGATTTGTGCTGCGGCGTGGCAGAATACATCCACGCTGTTGGAGCTGCCCGCGCCGTTCATGAAGCGGGGGTTGCCAAACAGGTTGGCCGTGCCCCACAGGCAATGGATGTCGGTGCCCTGCATCTTAGTAAGCATGTAGTCAGTAATCTCGTCCAGGCGGGCGTTGGTTTCGCTCAGGGTATCGCCCTCCGGCACCAGATCGGCATCATGGAAGCAGAAATAGCGCAGGCCGAGCTTGCGCATGAACTCAAAGCCTGCGTCCACCTTAGCCTTGGCGTGCGCCATGGTGCCGTAAGGCGCGCCGAAGGATTTGTCCGCCGCGCCGGAACCGAACATGTCTACGCCGGTCGCGCCCAGATTGTGCCACCACGCCATGGCAAAGGGCAGGTGCTCGCTCATCTTTTTCCCGAGGATCACGCGGTCCGGGTTATAATACTTAAACGACAGATCGTTCTTGGAATCAGGCCCTTCAAACGGTACAACGGGAAGGTTTGCAAAGAATTCTGCCATGCTAAAAACGCTCCTTTCCCCTGAGGGGGATGTATGATATGGCTATTTGCCGGTCGTGTGCCCGAGCACAATATTCCTTGCAGTATTGTACTGCAACCGTTTCGTTTTGTCAATGCCTTTGTGCGCGGGCACAGCGCACAGCGGTTCGTTGCGCCGCAGACAAACAGGCCGGGCTTCAGGGAAAGCACGGAGCAGCGGATTGGAGCTGCCGCTCCCCCACCCGACGGTATCGGCACGGTGGCAGCTTTGCACAGGCACGTTGCATAATGCACAGCGCTTCCCTTGGATCCACAAAAAGTGCCGCAACGGTTCCGCTCCCTCGCACAGGGGCTGAAACCGTCGCGGCATATGCGTGTACTATCCGTGTCCGACCGCCTCTGCGGCGGTTCAGAGGTTTTCCAGAATCTTGATCTGGTTTTCCATGATAATCTGCTCGCCCTGTTTGGACGCGCCCGTCAGCAGGATATCAAACGCAGCGCGGATGGCCTGATAGCCCTGCAGGAAGGGCTGCTGGCACACCACGGCGCGCACCAGCCCCCGGCGCATCATCTCGATGGTGGAAGGCACATTGTCAAACGATACCATACGCATGGTTTTTTCGCACCCCAGCTCGATAATGGCCCGGCAGGCGCCGAAGGTGCCCGACGCTACCACAAACAGGGTGTCGATCTCGGGGTGGCGGCGCAGCATATCCAGCGTCATGCGGTAGCTGTGCTCCATATCGTCGTTGGCGCTGACCCGATCCACCACGCGCACGTCGGGGCAGATTTCGCGCAGATGGCGCTCAAACCCTTCCAGACGCAGCACGTGTCCCAGCAGTGTGGTCACGCCTGTGACAATGCCCAGGTTGGCCTGCCCGCCGGTTACGAGGCGCATCAGCCCCGCAGCCGTTTCGCCGCCGGAGGTGTAATCGCTGCCCACATAGCAGAGGCGGCAGCTGTTTTCAATATCGGTATTGACGGTGATGGTGGCAACGCCCTTTTCCGCCAGCTGGCGGATTCGCTCCTCAATGCGCGCGTCGTTGATGGGCTGCACCACAAGCACCGTCATTCCCGCTTCGGCCAGCTCGTCGATCAGAGTCAGCTGCCGGTCCACATCATAGCCGCGCATGGTTTTCAAAAGTACGGTCACACCATAATCGACCAGCTCTTCCTCCGCCTTGCGAAAGCCCGCGATCACTTCGTCGAAAAAGGGATTGCCCTCGCTGGAAACCAGCGCACCAAACACAGGGGCGCTTTTCTTGACTGTAAGCGCCTTGCCCGCGATGTTTTTCGTGTACCCCATCCGGTGGATGGTGCGCAGGATTAACGCCTCGGTTTCCGGCTTGACCTTCCCGCGATGGTTGAGCACGCGGTCCACAGTGCCGCGGCTTACGCCGCACAGTTGGGCAATCTCTTTAATGGTCATGGGGCCACTCCTAACGCAAAACAGGCGCAACAGGCACGCATACACAATATGGCACACAGAACGTTCCGCCCGTGTGCGCGACGCAAACCTTCCCTATGGTATTCCCATATACAGCGTGCGCGCGCACATCGAATCGCGCTTATCATAGCCTCCTGAAAGCCGATTGTCAACCGCCGCAGGCGCATTTCACCGGTTTTGACAAAAAGATCGCCGGTTCCGGGAAGAAATTTGAAAGCCGTTGATTTACAATGGTTTGCGTGCGAATGCCCATATATTACTATATATGGTAGTTTTCCCATGTACAATTCAGGCAAGGAACCGAAAACTTTTTTGTGTGCTATTGACAAGGTTCTGTTTGTGGGCTACAATACGCACAGATGGATGAAAGCGCCAAGAAATGTTGAATGTTATGTGCTCGCACACATTTTCCATGCAACCATTACTACCGCGCCTGTGTCCATCGGCCTCGTTATCCCCCGTTTTTCAGGCCGAAACCCGAGGATCGGCCTAGAAAATAGAAAAGGAGTGTATCCCACTATGAAAAAGGTACTCGCGGTTGTTCTGGCTCTCGTTCTGACGCTGTCTGTTGCCGGTATGGCGATGGCCGAAGGCAAGGTTGGCGTTGCGATGCCCACCCAGAGCCTGCAGCGTTGGAATCAGGATGGCGAAAACATGAAGGCTCAGCTTGAGGCCGCCGGCTTCACGGTTGACCTCCAGTACGCCAACAACGACGTGGCCACCCAGGTTTCTCAGCTGGAGAACATGATCACCAACGGCGCGCAGGTGCTGGTGGTGGCTTCCATCGACGGCAGCGCGCTGGGCACGGTGCTTGCGACCGCCAAGGATGCCAAAATCCCGGTTATCGCCTATGACCGTCTGCTGACCGACACCGACGCGGTGGACTATTACACCACGTTCGACAACTACGGCGTTGGCAAGATCCAGGGCCAGTACATCATCGACAAGTTCGACCTGAGCAACGATGCCGTGAAGGGCCCCTTCACCATCGAGTTCACCGCCGGCTCCCCCGATGACAACAACGCCAACCTGTTCTTCACCGGCGCGTTCGATCTTCTGAAGCCCTATCTGGACAGCGGCAAGCTGGTTTGCAAGAGCGGCCAGACCACCTTCGAAGCCGTCGCCACCCCCGCGTGGAAGAGCGAGACTTCTCAGGCCCGCATGGACAACATCCTCAGCGCCTACTATGCGGACGCGCTGACCGGTGGCACCAAGCTGGACATCTGCCTCTGCTCCAATGACTCCACCGCCCTGGGCGTAACCAACAGCCTCGTGGCCGCTGGCTTCACCAAGGACAACATCCCCGTCATCACCGGGCAGGATTGCGACATCGCCAACACCAAGAACATGATCGCCGGCCTGCAGGCCATGAGCGTGTTCAAAGATACCCGTACCCTGGCCGAGCAGACCGTGAAGATGGTGGCCGACATCCTGGGCGGCAAAGCCCCCGAGACCAACACCACCTACAACAACAAGGTCAAGGACGTGCCCAGCTACAACTGCACGCCTGTGTTCGCGGATGCCTCCAACTACAAGACCCTGCTGGTCGACAGCGGCTACTACACCGAGGATCAGCTCAAGTAGTCAAACGCATCTCCTTGCACACAACCGACGACAGGAGACGGACGAATCCTTCGTCCGTCTCCTTTTTCAGAATCGGGAGGAAGGTCACTTGGGCAATACGATCCTGAAAATGCAAAACATCACAAAAGAGTTTCCCGGCGTCAAAGCGCTGGATCAAGTGAATATCGAGGTAACGGAAGGCGAGATCCATGCCATATGCGGCGAGAACGGCGCTGGAAAATCCACGCTGATGAACGTGCTCAGTGGCATTTATCCCTACGGCACTTATGAGGGTGAAGTGATTTACCAGGGTCAGGAGTGCCATTTTCATAACATCAAGGACAGCGAACACAAGGGCATCGTCATCATCCATCAGGAGTTGGCGCTGGTGCCCTATTTAAGCATTGCAGAAAATATGTTCCTGGGTAACGAGCGCGCCACCGTGGGCGTGGTCAACTGGGATCAGACTTATCAGATCGCCGCCCAGTATATGGCGATGGTCGGCCTCAACGACAACCCCCGCGCGCTGATTAAGGATATCGGCATGGGCAAGCAGCAGCTGGTCGAAATCGCCAAGGCGCTGGCCAAGGACGTGAAGCTGCTGATTCTGGATGAGCCGACCTCCTCCCTGAATGAAAGCGACGCGAAAAACCTGCTGGACCTGCTGCTGCGTTTCAAGCATGAGAAGGGCATCACCAGCATCCTGATCTCGCATAAGCTCAACGAGCTTTCCTACTGCGCCGATAAAATTACCGTGATCCGCGACGGCCAAGCCATCGAGACGCTGGTCAAGGGTGTGGACGAGCTGAGCGAAGCCCGTATCATCAAGGGCATGGTCGGCCGCGAAATGACCAACCGCTTCCCGCCGCGCGACCACACCATCGGCGACGTGGCCTTTGAAGTACGCAACTGGACTGTCTACCATCCGCTGTACGCCGATAAGAAGGTTGTGGACAATGTTTCCCTGACCATTCGCAAAGGCGAGGTAGTGGGCATCGCCGGGCTGATCGGCGCGGGCCGGACGGAGCTGGCCATGTCGGTCTTTGGCAAAGCCTACGGCACGCACATTACCGGCGAGCTTCTCAAGGACGGCCAGCCCCTGCATCTGCACAGCATCCCTCAGGCCATCCAAGCCGGTTTGGCTTACGTGACCGAGGATCGCAAGGGCAACGGGCTGATCATCCCCGACAGCATCAAGCACAACTTTACGCTGGCCCGCCCACAGTTTATCAGCCAGCGCGGGATTCTGGACAAGGATCTGGAAACCCACAAGGCTAAGGACCTGCACGTCAAGCTGGGTGTTAAAGCCCCGACGGTGGAGCAGCTGGTGGGCAACCTTTCCGGTGGCAACCAACAGAAAGTGCTGGTTGGCAAATGGATTTTTGCCGAGCCGGATGTGCTTTTGCTGGATGAGCCTACCCGCGGCGTGGACGTGGGCGCAAAGTACGAGATCTACCAGATCATTAACAATCTGGTGTCGCAAGGCAAGGCCGTGCTGATGATTTCCTCGGAACTGCCTGAGATTTTAGGTATGTGCGACCGCATTTATGTGATGAACGAGGGGCGCATGATCGCGGAACTCGACGCGAAAACCGCCTCTCAGGAAAGCATTATGGGCTACATCATGCAAGACAGCAAGAAGGAGATCGGCGCATGAACAAGGTCAAAAGTCTATTCAAGGGCAATCTGAAACAGTACAGCATGCTGATCGCTTTGGTGGTCATCATCATCTTCTTCCACATTCTGACGGGCGGCCGTCTCCTCAAGCCCATGAACGTTTCCAACATCGTGTTCCAGAATGCCTACGTGGTGATCCTGGCGGTTGGTATGCTGCTGTGCATCCTGACCGGCGGCAACATCGACCTGGCTGTCGGCTCCGTGGTGGCTCTGGTGGGCGCCTGCGCGGGCCAGATGATTATCGTCTGGCACTGGAACGTGTATGTGTCCATCGTCGCCAGCCTGATGATCGGCATTCTGGTCGGTATGTGGCAAGGCTTCTGGATTGCGTATGTGCGCATTCCGGCATTCATTGTGACACTGTCCGGCCAGCTGGTGTTCCGCGGCCTGACGCTGCTGATCCTCAACGGCCTGACGCTTGCGCCGTTCCCGGACAACTACCTGATGTTCTCCACCGGCTTTATTGCCAAGGAAGCCCGCATGGACGTGCTGGGTACATCGGTCAACATTGTCTGTCTACTGGCAGGTGTCGCGGTGGCGGTCATCTTCTGCCTGGTGCAGCTGTTTAACAACCGTGCCCGCAAGCGCAAGGGCTATGAAACGGATTCCGGTCTGGCGCTGGCGCTCAAGCTGATTGTCATCTCCGCCGCGCTGATTTGGTTCTTCTCGCTGCTGGCGCAGTATCAGGGCATTCCCTCTGTGCTGATCCTGCTGGGCCTCCTGCTGGTGGTGTACACCTTCTTTACCACCAAGACTGTAATGGGCCGCCACCTGTACGCATTGGGTGGCAACGAGAAGGCCGCGCGCCTCTCCGGCGTCAAGACCAATCACCTTATGTTCTTCGCTTATGTGAATATGAGCTTCCTGGCTGCCGTAGCCGGCCTGGTGTTCGCGGCTCGTCTGAACAGCGCCAGCCCCGTAACCGGCACCGGCTTCGAGCTGGATGCCATCGGCGCTTGCTTCATCGGCGGCGCATCCGCCTACGGCGGCACCGGTACGGTTGGCGGCACGCTGATTGGTGCCCTGATCATGGGCATGCTCAACAACGGGATGTCCATCATGGGCATCAGTTCCAACACCCAACAGGTGGTCAAGGGTCTGGTATTGCTGGGCGCCGTTGCCTTCGACGTCGTCAGCAAGATGAACCTGGACATCCTGCCCAAGCGTAAAAAAGCCGCGCTGGTCACCGAGAAGTAAGCGTGCATTTCACCCAAAACCGCAGGGAGCGTCGGCAGGCATGCCGGCGCTCCCTTTTGTGTTACGTCACAAAGCCCGGGCTTTGCCCGCCCCACCCCCGCCAAAGGGTTTCACCCTTTGGAAACCTGACAAGGGATTTCATCCCTTGACCCCCCTTTTGTGTTAAGCAAGGTTCCTCTACTCCCACCATGAATCCTGTGCTGGGACCCTCGCAGGCGGTTTCGAGTCCTGTGCTGGTTTGGGGCATGGTCATATTAAGAGTAAATAGTTCGTAAAGCTTGAGCTTCGCCCTCCCCCCGCCAAAGGGTTTCACCCTTTGGAAACCTGACAAGGGATTTCATCCCTTGACCCCCCTTTTGTGTTAAGCAAGGTTCCTCTACTCCCACCATGAATCCTGTGCAGAGACCTTCGCAGGCGGTTTCGAGTCCTGTGCTGGTTTGTTGCATGGTCATATTAAGAGTAAATATTTCGTAAGGCTTTAACCTCGCCAACCCCCGCCAAAGGGTTTCACCCTTTGGAAACCTGACAAGGGATTTCATC
Organism: Candidatus Limiplasma sp.; assembly: GCA_963666755.2. GTDB lineage: Bacteria > Bacillota > Clostridia > Christensenellales > Aristaeellaceae > CAXXOK01. Next base: position 298,268 of record CAXXGW010000009.1, on the reverse strand, counting down.
CCTTGACCTCCCTTTTGTGTTAAGCAAGGTTACTCTACTCCCAACATGAATCTATGCAGAGGCCTCCGCAGGCGGTTTCGAGTCCTGTGCTGGTTTGCGGCATGGTCATATTAAAAGCAAATACTTCGCAAGGATTGAGCTTCGCCGCCCCACCACCAAAGGGTTTCACCCTTTGGAAACCTGACAAGGGATTTCATCCCTTGACCCCCGGATACACCAACGGGAGTGCCGGTATCCCCGGCACTCCCGTTGGTTCGAACACGATTGAATGAGCACACGTTTCGGGCTTGCACCCGACTTCTACATCATGCCCAGCAGTTGGTTGCTGCGTTTGAGGAAGGCGGTAATCTCCTCTTTTTCCAGCGGGCGGGTGCTCATGCGCGCCAGATCGTAAAGCTGCGCGGCAATCAGGGTGCGTTTCTCCCCCTCCGGCGCGGCCAGCAGCGCCTGTACCACGGCATTGGCGCGGTTCAGCACCAGCGTGTGCGATTCCGGCATTTTGAAATCCTGTCCGTAAATCTTGCTCATATCGCTCAAACGGCGCCCCTGCTCGTCCTGCACCAGCAGGGCGGAGGTTTCGGGATCGTTGAGGGTTTGGAGCTTCACGTCCAGCGTATCGTTTCCGGTGGCGGCGCGCAGCAGGGCGCTCATCGTTTCCTGACTGATTTCCAGCGCCTTCTTGGTTTCCTCATCGGCAGCTTCGTCGGTCTGGGTAAAGGTGGCGGCATCGGCATCCACGCGTACGAAGTGCAGCCCTTCCACCCCGGCGGAGTATTCAATGAAGCTCACAAAGTTCAGGTCAATCAGCGCGTCGAGTACCACCACATCCACGCCCTGCCGCGTATACATGGCCACTGAGGCCGCCTGCCGGGTCGGGTCGCTGGTATAGACGACCTTCTTGCCCAGTTTCCCCTCATTTTTCGCCAGATATTCGCTCAGCGTCAGATGGTCGCCGCTTGTGGTCTTATACAGGATCGTGTCCTTCACCTGGTCGAAGAACTTCGCGTCCCGCACGCAGCCGTATTTCACAAACGGGTGGATGTCATCCCAATACTTGGCATAGCGCTCGCGCTCGTTGGTAAACAGCCCCACCAGCCGATCCGCCACCTTGCGGGTAATATAGGCGGAGAGCTTTTTCACGTACCCGTCGTTCTGCAGGAAGCTGCGGCTCACGTTCAGCGGCAGGTCGGGGCAATCGATCACGCCCTTGAGCAGCATCAGGAAATCCGGAATCACTTCCTTGATGTTATCCGCCACAAACACCTGACCGCTGAAGAGCTTGATTTCCCCCTCGCGGGTACCGAAATCGTTGGTCAGCTTGGGGAAGTACAAAATGCCCTTGAGGTTGAAGGGGTAATCCACGTTCAGGTGCACGTAGAACAACGGCTCGTCATACACGTGAAAGACCCGCTTATAGAACTCTTTATACTCCTCTTCGGTACAATCCTTGGGCTGCTTGAGCCACAGCGCGGGCATATCGTTGATGCGCACACGTTCGGGCTGCTTGGGCGCTTCGGGCGCCGCGGCCTCCCCGGTATCCGATTCGGGCTTGGGCGTTTCGGCGGCCGGGGTGGGCGCGGGCAGCACCTCCAGCTCGATGGGCTGCGCCATGAAGCCGCAGTAACGGTTCAGCGTTTCCCGAACCTTATACTCCTGCAAAAACTCCTGCGCGTCCTCCGCCAGCTTGAGGGTAATGGTCGTGCCGCGCGTGGTGCGGTTCCCCTCGCTGATGTGGTACTTCATCCCGTCTTCGCTCTCCCAGCACACCGGGGTTGCCCCCTCGGCCGCGCTGAGCGTCTGGATGGTCACCTTCTGCGCCACCATGAACGCGGAGTAGAAGCCCAGGCCGAAATGTCCGATAATACCGCTCTTGTTCTCCCCCTCATAGTTCTTGAGGAACTCTTCGGCGCCGGAGAAAGCGACCTGGTTAATGTACTTCTTGACTTCTTCATCCGTCATGCCGATGCCGTTGTCATCAAAGCGCAGCTCGCCCGCGGCCACATCCAGCGTCACAAGCACGCGGTACGCGTCTTCCGCATCGGGGCTGACCATTTTTTGCTTGACAATGGCGTCGCAGCCGTTGGATACCATCTCGCGGATGAAGATATCCTTGTCGGAATACAGCCACCGCTTGATAATGGGCATGATGTTCTGCGCGTGAATGGAAATATTACCTTTGGATGTAGACATCCGAATGCCTCCTTGGGATTCTGTGATCCTGTTTTGACCCCTGTTGGGCCGATTCCCAGAATATTGTAGCAGATCAAAACCTGAATTGCAATAGAAAATTAGCACTCATCACTTTTGAGTGCTAACAAAAAGAAGATTGGAATCAGGGTGATTTCGCCCGCCGATGGAAGTCGTTTCGTTTCCCGACAGGCGTTGCCGGAAGGAGATTTTCTGCGGCAACAGGCAAGCCCGGCGCGACACACGGGACGGCTCCCCCGTGGCCTCGCCGGGCAGCATATTCTGACCGGTTTACGCGGGCAGTTGTTCTTCCAGCCAGGCTACCAGATCGTTCCAGACCACTTCATGCTCCACTTCGTTGAGCATTTCATGGCGGCCGCCCTCGTAAAGCTTCAGACTTACATCGCGCACGCCCGCGTCCAGCAGCTCGCGCATGGTGGTTTTCGGCCCCGTGCCGCGCCCGCCGACGGGATCGCTTGCCCCCGAGAACAGCCGGATCGGTACATCCCGGTCCATGGTGCCCAGGTTTTGGGGGTACAGGTTTTTAAGCCCCGTAAACAGGTCGCGGTAACCGCTGGCCGTAAACGGGAAGCCGCACAGCGGGTCGGCCACATACCGATCCACCACGGCGGTATCTTTGCTGAGCCAGTCAAACGCGGTGCGCACAGGCGACCAATCCCGGTTATACCCGGCAAAGCTGATGCCCTCCAGCAGCTTGCTGGGTTTTTTGCGCATGCCCAGCGCGCATTGCAGGTTGGCAATCCAAAGCCCGACCGATACCAGCGGCGGGTCGAAGTGCCCCGTGCCGGACAGGATCACGCCCTGCAGCCCGGCCTCGTAGCGCAGACAATAGGTACGCACAATGAAGCTACCCATGCTATGCCCCAGCAGGAAATACGGCGTATCCGGCAGGGTTTTCTGCGTTTGCAGGCGCAGGGCGTGCACATCGTCCACCAGCGCGTTCCAGCCGTTTTCCTCGGCAAAATATCCCGGCAGCTCCGCTTGCGCGCCGTGCCCCAGCTGGTTGTGGCCTACCACCAGGAAGCCAGCCTCGTTCAGCCGTTTGGCGGTGGCATCGTAACGGTCGATATGCTCCGCCATGCCGTGCACAAGCTGCACGATCCCGCGGGGTTCGCCCTCCGGTTTCCACATGCGCGTATCCAGCGCGCATCCTGCTGTGGAAATGAACGTACCCAGAATGGCTTCGCCCATGGTACCCCTCCTCTTGAATTGTCCATTTTTTCCATTATAGCACAGTTTGCGCCCTACGCAAAGGTGTGGATCCGCAGGGTTCCCGGTTATAGCATCGCGGGTGCGGAATCCTGAAGGAGCAACATCCTTTGGGAGAGACGGCTTGCCTTGCCGACCCCGGGCAACCGCTCGCGCCGGGCTGCCGTCTGGCCCTTGCCCCCGGAGCTGCGGCAAAGCCCGGGGCAACAAAAAACGGCCCCCCGTTTCCGGGAGGCCGCCGATAGGATGCGGTGGGTGCGTTACTTCAGCAGCATCATTACAATGCTCAGGATGACGAACAAACCGGTGCAGAATTTGGTAATCCGCGCCAGCTTCGCGTCCATACCACGCGCCTTGTTTTTGCCAAAGAACGTCTCGGCCGCGCCGCTGACGGCGCCGATGCCGGTACGCTCGCTGCTTTGCATCAATACGCTCACGATCATCACCAGAGCCGAAAGCATCAGCAGGATGCCGATAATCCATTGCGCGACGGACATGCGTGTACCTCCTCGGGGATATTTTTCAGCTTATCTTACCATTTACGCCCTGAAAAAGCAAGGCCCGGCATAAATTTCGCTGTGTACCGGCATAGGCTTACAGTTTGACGCGCTTGAGCAGCGGAATCAGCAGCAGGCCAACCACCACGCCGCTTAAGCCTTGCATGGCATTGCCCAGCACGCTGGCGCTCGCAGCCGCAAAGCCGTAGCCCAACAGCAGCCACTCCACCACAAAATACCCTGCGACCATCGCGGCTTCCGCAAGGATCAGCCCGAGCACACGCAGCCATTCGTGCCGCGCGCGCAGCGCCAGCACCGCAATAGCCGCCACCAGCCCTTTTATCACCAGCGTAGGCAGCAGGTAGACCGCATAGCCGCCCAGCAGATCGGCCAGCATGCTGCCGACGGCCGCAGCGGGCACCGCAGCCCAGCCCAGCATCGACGCCGCCAGCAGGATAAAGCCGTCCCCCAGGTGCACATAGCCGTTGGTCATCGCCATCGGGAGCTTGACAAAATAGGTGGCCACAAAAATCAGTGCGGCCATCATGCCGCAAAGGGCCAGCCTCGCGGTTTGGTTACGCACCTGTGTTTCGTTGTGATGATCCGGCATCGGTAAACCCCCTTTGCCCGCCTTCGCACAGCGGGGTGATATGGCGGCCGCCCGTCCGGTCGGACGGGCGGAACTCGCTGCCTAATGGCCTGTTCAGGCTTCCAGCGCTGCCTGATGCTCCTGCAGGGTGCGAAGGTGCTTATCCTCTTCCAGCGCAATGCCGTTGAGCATTTCAGCGGCGCGCGGGTCTTCGCTCTGTGCGGCAAACGCGCGGTAGGTGGCGGCAGCTTTTTGCTCGGCATCGGCGGCGAATGCGAGCATTGAGCGCTCGTCCTTGAGCAGCCCCGCGCGCACCGCCCCCATCAGCCCGCCCGGAAACAGCACCTCCGAGGCGATGGCCGCCAGCGTGAGCGTGCGCTCCATCTCCGCGTCCAGCCCGGTGTACAGTTCCCGGAACTGGGCCAGATGCTGCTTTTCATCCCCCAGCATATAGGCCAGCTGCGCGCGCAGCGGCTCCCCTTCACGCTTCTGCTCGCCCAGCAGCATCAGCGCGCGCTCGTAAAGCTGCACCGCGCCGCGCTCCATTTCACAGGCGATGAAAAGCGCCTCCTGCGTCGATTTGACTTGCATGCCACGCACCCTTTCCACAAGTTTCCCACAGGTTTTCCACGAACGGCGAACCGTTTATGGAAAACCTGTGGGGCCTTGCATTTGTTGTGCTATAAGGGTTCCCTGAAATGCGCTCAGCCCTTCTGGGCCAGGTGCGTGTTCAGTTTTTCCACAAGCGCATCCACATCCGCACCGTGAGCGGCACAGGCCATCTCCAGCGATTCGGCGGTCGCGTGCGGGCAGCCCAGGCAGTGCATGCCGTGGCTGATAAAAATGCTGGCGGTGCTGCGATCCTTGCTGAGCACTTCGCCGATCGACATATCCTTGTTTACGGTATCCATGGATTGTTCCTCGCTTTCATTGGTTCGCGGAGCTTGGCTCCGCCCCTATCTTAACATCCGGTTCAGGGGTTGTCAATGCGGTTTCCCCCATCTGATTATACCCCTTCAGCACCGCAGCCAAACGGGTTTGCGGGCTGCGGTGGGCGCAACTTGCGCCCACCCGGCCGCGCATGTATAATGAATGCGCGAAAACCGTTGAATCAAGGGGGGATCCGCCATGCCGCAAACCAAACGGAGCGGGGTGTCCGCGCAGCTGTGCAACGCATCGCTGCTCCTGTATATGAGTTGGCTTCTACTGCCCGCGGTGCAGAACGCGCTGCATGCCGTAACCGGGGTGGCCGCGGTCGGCCTGTTTGGGCTGGGCGTCTTGCTGGACGGGCAGACGTTCCAACGCCGCCCATGGGCGTTCCTGCTGCGGGTGCTGTGTGCTGCGACGCTGCCGCTGGCGCTGTTTTACTTTTTGGAGCGGGGCGGCGGCAACCTGTGGGGCTATTTTGTGCAGCAGGGGATGTTCTGGTTCCCGCCGCTGTGGTGCGCCTATGCGCGCCAGCGGGACGATGCGCGGCTGTACCGCGCCGTGGGGCCGCTGTGGATCGCGCTGCTGGCCGTAACCACGCTCACCACCACCGGCTGGCTGATTCAGGGCCTGACCCGCGGCGACCATGTGTACGCCTACGCCCGTTCGCTGGGCTCCGGCGAGCCGGGGCGTGCCGCCTATTTAAAGGAACTGATGGGCCGCAACATCGGCGGTTATGATTTCATCTACGCAAGTGTGCTGTGCCTGCCGCTCACGTTCTACGCCGCTACGCAGGCGCACGGGTGGAAACGCTTCGGTTGGATTCTGGCGTATGTGTTGCAGCTGGCGATGATCGGCCTCTCCCAGTACACCTACGCGCTGCTGTTCGCGGCGGGGCTCACGGCGCTGGAACTGCTGGCGCTGTTGCTGAGGCTGCTGTTCAAGCGGCTCGGCACAGGCCCTTCGCTCGCGGTGGCGGGCGCGCTGCTGGCGGGGCTATGGCTCGCGCGCATGCCGCTGCTCGGCTGGGCCGCGGGGCTGACCGATCAGCTGGGTTTTGTAAACGCCTCCTACAGCCTGCACCAACTTTTACAAATGCTTGCCGGCGGCACGGTGGATTCCGGCTCCCGGCTGGATGCCTACGCCGTGGCGTTGCAGGGGTTCGCCGCCTCCCCGCTGGTGGGGTCGCTGCCGGGCAGCGCCAAGTCGCTGGGGATGCACAGCGATCTGTTCGACCTGCTGTCGGGCCTCGGGCTTTTAGGCACGGCGCTGTTCGCGCTGGGCGCGTGGGCCGTGGGGCGCGGCGCGCTGCGCGGGGTACACGCCTGCCCGGCACGCGCGCAGCTTGCGCTGCAGGGGCTTGCCTTTCTGGGGCTGATGGCGCTGGGCACGGTGTTCTACTCCCGCGAGATTCCGCTGGCCCTGTGCATGGGCGCAACGCTGCTTTTGCGGCGCTCCGCCGCCGCCGGCTGAGCACCCCGGCGCTATTGCCAGTTTTAAGAAAATGATCTATAATCGTAACAGTTGTGTAACCTGTACCGTACAGAAAGGCGGCCCGCCATGAGATGTCCGTTTTGCGGTTACCTGGATTCCCGCGTGATCGACAGTCGGCCCACCGAAGAAGGCAACAGCATCCGCAGGCGACGGGAGTGTATGCGCTGCGGCCGCCGCTTCACCACCTATGAAAAAATCGAAACCTCCATCGTCATGGTCGTGAAGAAGGACATGCGCCGCGAGGTGTTTGCTCCGGAGAAGATCAAGAGCGGCCTACTGCACGCCTGCCAGAAGCGCCCCGTGAGCATGAAGGACATCGACGGCATTGTGGAAAAGGTGGAGAAAGCCGTCTACAGCAGCGGGGAGGATGAGTTTTCCAGCCGCCGCATCGGCGAGCTGGTCATGGAGGAGCTTAAAAAGATCGACGAAGTCGCCTATGTGCGTTTTGCCAGCGTCTACCGCCAGTTTACCGACGTCAGCAGCTTTATGGACGAGCTGAACAAGCTGATCACGGAAAACAAACTGCGCCAACAGACGGAGGAAACCCCGTAACCCTCCCAAGCCCGTTTCCGGAAAGGAGGCCCCCATGCCGAAGCAACCCGAATCCGTACTGCTGGTGGACGGCCACAGCCTGATTTTTCGCGCCTTTCACGCGCTGCCGCCCCTGAGTGTGGGCGGCCTGTATACCAACGCCGTGCAGGGCTTTTTTTCGATGCTGTTCAAGGCGATGGCCGAGTACAGGCCGCAGGCGCTGTGCGTAATGTTCGACCTGCACGCTCCCACCTTCCGGCATACAATGTTTGCCGATTACAAGGCGGGCCGCAAGCCCACCCCGGAGGAATTGCGCCCGCAGGTGCCGGTCATCCGCGAAATTCTGGAAGCCATGCAGGTAACCCAGTGCGCCATCGAAGGCTACGAGGCCGACGATCTGCTGGGCACCGCCGCCCGGCAGGCTAACGCGCAGGGCATTCGCGCCTACATCCTGACGGGCGACCGCGACAGCCTCCAGCTGGTGGGCGGCGAAACCCGCGTGATCCTGACCCGCAAGGGCATTACCGACAGCCTCCTGCTCACCCCGGATAAGGTGGTCGAAACCTACGGGTACGGCCCCGCGCAGGTTACGGATATGAAGGGCCTGATGGGCGATTCCAGCGACAACATTCCCGGCGTGCCTGGCGTGGGCGAGAAAACCGCCCTCAAGCTGATAACGCAGTACGGCACGCTGGAAGGCGTGCTGGAGCATGGGCAGGAGATTCCCGGCAAGCTGGGCGAACGCATCCGGGAAAACCGGGAGCTGGCGTTGCTCAGCAAGGATTTGGGCACCATTCGCGTGACCGCGCCCCTCAAGGTAGATTTTGCCGACTGCGGGCTGGATACGCTGATCCAGGCACTGCCGGTGCTGCGCAAGTACCAGCTGCACCGCCTGTCCCAGCAGTTGATGAACCTGCTGCAAACCCTGCACCTGCCCACGGCGGCGCAGCAGGTTGCGGCGGATGCGCCCACCGAGCCTACGGAAACCGCGCCCAGCGAAGCGCCCGCGCCTGCCGAACCGGTCGCCGCCGCCCAGCCGATCGCCCCGCAGCCCGCCAAGGCTGATGTGCCGCAAGCCGAGGCTGCCTTCCGGGAGCCGCAACCGCCCATTGCGCTGGAAAGCGAAGCCGATGTGGCGGCGCTGGCCCGTGCGCTCTGTGCATTGCATTTGCCTGTGGCGCTGTGCCAGAGTGAAAGCGCCGTGGGCCTGTGCGCGCCGGACGGCCGCTGCTGGTACGCGCCCATCGCCTACGGCATGACGCGCCCCGGGCTGGCCGACGATCAGATTTTGACCGCACTTACACCGCTTCTGGCCGAAGCGCCGCTGCTTGTGCACGGCGCCAAAGCCCTCTGGCGGCAGCTGGACGCGCTGCACCTGCCGCAGGCTGCCGTGCGCACCGATACGCAGCTGGCCGCCTATCTGCTGGAGCCGACGCGCAAGAGCTTTACCCTGCGCGATGTACTGGCGGCCGCGCAACCCCCTGCCGAAGCGGAGACCCCCGAGCCTGACAGCACAGAAACCCCGGCGCGCGGGCGCAAGCCCGTTCCCCCGCCCGAGCCGCCCGAACAGGCTGCGCTGGACGCGGCCGCACTTTACCTGCTGGCAGATCGGCAGCGTGCAAAACTGGCGCAGCAGGGGATGCTGGCGCTGCTCACCGATATGGAACAACCCCTCTCCCGTGTGCTTTTGCACATGGAGCAGGTCGGCTTCAGCGTGGATCGCGCCGCGCTGCAGGAGCTGGGCGCGCTGTTTGCCGGGCAGATCGAGCAGGATCGCGCGCAGGTGATTGCCCTGACCGGCGGCCAGCCCTTCAATGTCAACAGCCCCAAACAGCTGGGCGAGGTCCTGTTCGACCGCCTGCATCTGCCCAGCCCGGTGAAAAAAAGCAAGGCGGGCGCGTGGAGCACCTCGGCGGATGTGCTGGAGGCGCTGGATCATCCGGCCATCGAGCCGCTTTTGCATTTCCGCAAGCTCAGCAAGCTGACGGGCACCTACATCGAGGGCCTGACCAGGCTGGTGGACGCCACCGGCCGCATCCACACCACATTTGAGCAAACTTCCACCGTCACGGGGCGCATTTCCAGCATCGAGCCCAATTTGCAGAACATCCCCGTGCGCAGCGAGGAGGGGCGCGAAATCCGCCGCGCGTTTGTCGCCCGCGAAGGCTGCGTGCTGCTGGATGCCGACTATAGCCAGATCGAGCTGCGGGTGCTGGCGCACCTGAGCGGCGACCCCGCCATGCAGGACGCGTTCCTGCGCGGGCAGGATATCCACACCCGCACCGCCGCCGAGGTCAACGGCGTGCCGTTTGAAAGCGTCACCCCCGCCATGCGCCGCAGCGCTAAGGCCGTCAACTTTGGCATTGTGTACGGCATCAGCGGGTTTGGGCTGGCGCGCAACATCGGCGTAACCCGCAAAGATGCCGAAACCTTTATCGCCCGCTACTTTGAGCGCTATCCGGGGGTCAAGGCATTCATGGACGCGTCCGTGCGCCGGGGGTATGAGCTGGGCTATGCCGAAACGCTCTTCCACCGCCGCCGCGACCTGCCGGAACTGCGCAGTGCCAACCGCAACACCCGCAACTTTGGCGAACGCGCCGCGATGAACACCCCCGTACAGGGCACAGCGGCGGATATTATCAAGCTGGCTATGGTGCGGGTCGAGCAGAACCTGACCCAGGGCGGCTATGGGGCAAGGCTGATCCTGCAGGTGCACGACGAGCTGGTAGTCGAATGCCCCACCGCCGAAACCGAGGCGGTAAGCACTTTGCTGCAGGAGGCCATGGAGCGCATCGTGACCCTTGCGGTGCCGCTGGTGGCCGAGGTCAGCAGCGGGCACAGCTGGTATGACGCGAAATAAACGTCTTTGCGGAAGAACAGGCTACACTGGAACGTTACTCAGAAAGGGGGCGGCGCGTTGCGCGTGATCGCCGTAACCGGCGGCATCGGCTCGGGCAAGAGCACCGTGGCGGCGCTCTACCGGGCACAAGGCGTGCCCGTGCTGGATGCCGACACCATCAGCCGCGCACTGACCGCACCCGGCGGCGAGGCGCTCCCGGCCATCAGGGAGGCGTTCGGCCCCGCGGTGTTTCAGGCGGACGGCTCGCTGGATCGCGCCGCGCTGGCCCGCCTCGTGTTTGGGGCGGACCCCGCGCCGCTTGCAAAGCTCAACGCCATTTTGCACCCGCTGATCCGCCTGCGCATGCTTGCGGCGCTGGATGCCTGCCGCAAGGCGGATGCACCCGCGGTGCTGCTGGATGTGCCCCTGCTGTTTGAAACCGGCATGGATCAGCTGGCCGACGCGGTAGTTTGCGTAACCGCGCCGCTGGCGGTGCGCCTCCGCCGGTTACGCAGGCGCGACGGGCTCAGCCGTGAGGCGGCGCTCAGCCGCATCCGCCGCCAGAATACTGCCGAGGCGACGGAACGCCTGTCGGACTACGTGCTTTCCACCCATACGACCCGCTGGCTGTTGCGCAGGCGCGCGCTCGCCCTTTGGCGGCGCATCCTGACGGACGGGCCCCGGCGGGCCTCCGCATTGCCGCCCGCCCCCTGAGGGCGCGCGCAGGCGGCCAACCCCGGCCCGCTCGCAGGGTCGGTGTAAGGAGGTTCCCCATGCTTATTCATCTGCCTGTGAAATACCGCAGCGAGGAGGACGAATCCGCCCCTGTGGATTACTCCTTCGTCGGTTCCGTTGCCGAAGGCACGCGCCGCCAGCAGAGCGCGCCCATCCATCCGGAGCCAGATCGCGCCGCCGTGCGCCACCGTGCCGATCCCAACGCGCCCGCCGACCCTACGCAGAGCAACCCGCCCCTGCGCAGCCCCGTCAGGCGGGACGGAATGGCTGTGGGCGCTGCCACCGCCTATCCGCGCCCCCGCAGCAACGAGTTTGCCCACACCCCCGCCTATGAGCCGCTGCCCGCCACCCCGCTGGACGCGGCGCAGGCGCACCGGCAAGCGCCCGCGGCCCCCGTCGGGCGCGCCATGCCGGAACCCCCCTCCCTGCAGGAACGCGGCGGGCCAACCCCGCCGACCCCGATGCCGGTTACCTCCGCCATGCCGGATCGGGCTTCCGCAACCCGCGCCTCTGTACAACCCCCGGCCGATGGTTCCGGCGCGCTACAGCAGCAGCGAACCGTGCCCGCGGTGCAGCCGGGCGATCTGCTCGCGCCGGACGGCTCCCACTACGCCCCGCCTCCGGCAGCGCCGATGCCGGAATGGCTGCGTCTGGCACAGCAGAATAACCTGCCTATGGATGCGGACCGCCGCCGCCGTGCCCCCCGTGTAGAAACCGCGCCGCAACAACCGGCGGAACCGCCGCCTACCGATATGCTTGGCCGCCCCCTCGCCCGGCGCACACCGCCCCCCCGGCCGCAAAACCAGCTCCCAACGGACGAAACGGAGTATGCAGCCGCGGGGTATCCGCCGGAGCTGATCGAGCAACTGCGCCGTGACGCCGCCATGGAGGCGCAGAGCTACGGTTACGGGCGCAAACGCCACGGCGCGATGGTGGCCGCGCCCCAGCCCGCGCCAAACCGCGCGGGAGCCTCAGCCGTCGGCAGGGTGCAGCCGCGTCCATCCGCACCGCGCCCCACGCGGGAAGAAGCGTACCCGGATTATGCACCGCCGCGTAACGGCTATTACCCGCAGCAACCCGGCGCCGCCGACGCGGAGCCGCCCTACCCCGGCAGGCCGCGCGCAGATTTTGCCCCCCGGGGGCGCCGTACTGCCCCGCCTGCCGACCTGCCCCCGCACGCCGACATGCCCGACCCGTGGCAGGAACCCGCCGACAGCTGGGAGGATGCCCCCGAGGACGAGCCCGCCAAACTGCGGCTGAAAATTCCCTATCTGGGCATTGCGGGGTTTGCCGCCGCCATGCTGGTGATTCTTTTATGGATTCTGCAAACGACGTTCACCGCCCAGCGCGTCACCCTGCTGGCCGACCGCGCCACAGCCGCCACCCGGCTGGCGGACAACCATCCCTTTGATTACCGGGAGCTGATCGAGCGCGAAGCCGCCGCCAACAACCTGCACCCAGCGTTTGTAGCTGCCATTGTGCTGAACGAAAGCTCCTTCAACCCCCAGGCGGAAAGCAACGTCGGCGCGCGCGGCCTGATGCAGATGATGCCCGACACCGCTGCCTGGGTGCATGAAAAGATGGGCCGTACGGACGAGTACAGCTTCGACCAGATGTACGATCCGGAAACCAATGTGGAATACGCCTGCTGGTACCTTGCGTTCCTGGGCACACGCTTCCACGACGATCCCGTGCTGGTATCGGCAGCTTTCCACGCCGGGCAGACCACCGTGCAAAACTGGCTGAACGACAGCCGTTACAGCAACGATAACCAGACCATCCGTTTGGAAGATATGGCGGAAGGCCCCACCAAAAACTACGCCACGCGCGTGCTCAAGGCTTTTGCCGTGTACCGGCGGCTGTATTATGAGGGCGGGCTGACCGCGTCTGCCGCAGAAACGCCCGCGTCCTGACGGGCGCATGGCTTTGGCCGCGCCGACATCCCGCTGATTTGGGAGGCAATCCATGAAACGCATTGTATGCCTGCTGCTTACGCTTCTGCTCCTGTTCCCGATGGCCGCCGCGATGGCCGAAAATGTGGACGATTCGCTGATCGTGGGCATCTATTCCACGCGCACCACGGAGCTGCGACCCCTGAACCCACAGGAGCGGGATATCGTTTCCATTTACGGGCTGGTGTATGAGAGCCTCGTTACCGTGGACGATAACGGCCTGCCCCAGCCCCTGCTGGCTGAAACCTGGGATGAAACCGGCAACGGCAAAACCTGGACGTTCACCCTGCGGGAGAACGTTACGTTTTCCGACGGCACCCCGCTGACCGCCGGGGATGTGGTCGCCAGCTGCAAGTACCTGCTGACCCTTGCCAACAGCGAGGACCCCAACGCCCGCGGCTTTTACCAGACGTTGCGCTACATGGTGTCGGATATCGTCGCCCAGGACGATCGCACCGTGGTGGTCAAGGCCACAAAGCGCACTTACTACGGGCTTCTGTACGCCCTCACCTTCCCAGTAGTGCCCGCCTCGCAGGTGGATACGCCCAGCCCGCTGGGTACGGGGCCCTACATCCTCTCCTCCTTTGAGCCGGCGAATTACCTGTGGCTCAAAACCAATGAAAACTGGTGGCAAACCAAGCCGCAGGTCAAGGAAATCATGGTTTCCCTCTTTTCCAGCAACAAGGAGCTGATTACCGCCTACGAGTACGGGCGCGTGGATACGGCCTTTACCCGCTCGGTCGCCGCGTCGCAGTATAAAAGCGGCATCAACACGCTGTCCATCACCTACAGCACACGGCAGCTGGAAACGCTGCTGCTCAACCATGATGAGTTTCCGCTGGGCAACCTGAACATCCGCAAGGCCATCCGCGCCGCCATCGACACCAACCTGATCTCCACCAACGTCTATATGGGGATGACCATCGACGCCGATACCCCCATCAGCTCCGCCAGTTGGCTGTATTACGATCAGGAGAACACCTTCAAATACAATCTTGAGCTGGCCCAGCAGCTGATTGCCGATGAGGGGTGGAGCGATACCGACGGCGACGGCATTCTGGATAAAGTAGTTGAAGACGGCAAGAAGAACTTCGTGCTGCGCCTGTATGTGTATGAGGATCCGCAGAACGACGTGCGCTTCGAAACCGCCAATATGATTGCCGATATGCTCGGCGCGTTGAAAATCAAGGTGAACATCACCACCATGACCTATGACCAGGAACTGGAAAAGCTCAAGGCGGGCGGGTTTGACATGGCGCTGGCCTCCTTTCAGATGGACAACACCCCGGATGCGGGCTTTATGCTCATGAAGGGTAACGACGCCAACTACTGCCGCTATGTGTCCAGCGAAATGACCAGCCTCTACAACACCCTGCGCACCAACTACAGCCAGGAGGATTTTGCCTATACCACGCAGGCCATCCAGCAGCAGTTTGCTAACGATGTGCCGTTCATCTGCCTGTTTTACCGCGCCGGCGCGATCCTGACGCGCAAAATGTTCACCACCGTGCGCGATATCCGCGAATTTGAGCTACTGCGTGGCATCGAGGCATTCGGTCGCTAGGCGCAGGGAGGGAGGAGCATGAAATCGCACCGGCTTACCGCCTGCTGGCTGGTCTGGCTTCTGCTTGTGTTGCCCTGCGCCGCGCAGGCCACTGCGGTGGAACCCTCCGCATCGCCCACCGCCGCGCCCATGCTGGATACGCCCATCGATACCGGCGAACCCCCCGCCTTTGTACCGCAGCTGCTGGCCATTGCCGAAGGGGAGCTGGGCTATGTCGAAGGCTCCAACAACCTGACTAAGTACGGCACCTGGGCAGGCGACTCCAACGCCGCATGGTGTGCGGAGTTCATCTGCTGGTGCGTAGACCGGACCGACCAGCAGTACGGGCTGTCGCTTCTCAACACCGTATACCCCAACTACGGTGGCCAGAATACTGGGCGGGACTGGTTTATCACCCGCGGGCGCTTTGTGTACCGCAAGGGTAACTGCCCCGATTGGGGCTACCAGTGGCTGCGGGGCAGCGACCACCTGCTGGTGAAAAACGAGTACATCCCCCATCCGGGCGATCTGGTGTTTTTCAGCTACAACCAGGCGGGGGATACCGAGCACGTCGCGCTGGTCACCTCCAGCGTGCGGGATGCGGCAGGGGATGTGTACCTGAACGTGATTGAGGGCAACAACCCCGACCGGGTGCAGCGCAACCGTTACCGGCTGGACAACAGCCAGGTGCTGGGCTTTGGCGCCTGTGCGGATGTGGTGGATACCACCATGCGCAGCGGCTGCAGCGGCGATAAGGTGCTGGAGCTCCAGCGCCGCCTGACCACTCTGGGCCTGCTGGACGCCGTCAACCAGACCGGCACCTACGGCACCAATACCAGAACCGCCGTGGCCGCTTACCAAAGCACCATGGAGGGAAAAACCGCCAACGGCATTGCCGACCGGGAAACCCAACAGGCGATTGAAGCCGATATCCTGCGCCGCCAGTTCGACACGCCGGAAACCTGGCTGGTCGGCGACGAGTAGTGCATCCGGCCGGTTGCGAACCGGCCCCCGCCGGGTGTACAATGCAAGAAGCGCGCCGGTGCCCTCTGCTACACGCCGCGGGTTTCACGCCCGGGCGGCAGGCAGGCTCCAAAGCGCGCAGGATCGGGAGGATGAGCATGCGTGACCGTCTGCGGCGGTGGATAGCAATCTGCCTGGCCGCCTGCTGCATGGCGGCAGGCCTGTACGCCCACCGCCCGGTTCACGCGCTGGCCGACGGGGTACGCGTCAACCGCGCCCTGCTTGTAGGCGTGGACGATTTTGCCTCCCGCGGCAGCACCTACCCTTCCTCCACCAATAACGTGTTCGCCATGCAGGAGGCGCTGCAGGCCAGCCGCGCGCCGTTTGACAGCATCGTGATCCCCGATGGGCCGGTTGTGACCGTCGAAATGCTGACGCGGCTGATCCGCGAAACGTTTGCCGACGCGGACGAGGATGACGTGAGCTACCTTTACCTGAGCACCCACGGCGAGTATGACCCCGACCGGGGCGACCCAACCCTGCTGCTGAGCGACGGCGCCACGGAGGATCGGCTCACCCCCCAGGCGTTGGAAGCCGCCTTTGCGGATATCGCCGGCACCCGTGTGCTGATTCTGGACGCCTGTTATAGCGGCGCGTTCATCGGCAAGGGGATGCGCAAGCAGCCCGACCGGCTGTATTTTCTGGGGGATCGCTTCAAGGTGTTGGCCAGCAGCGGCGCGATGGAAGAAAGCTGGTACTGGAATACCGGCGACGCAACCGCGCTGGGCGAGGCCGCCGGGTACCAGCAGGGCGCGTTTTACTTTACGCAGGCGCTCAGCCAGTGCCTGAGCCCCCGTTACGGCGTGCCCGCCGACGCAAACCGCGACGGCGACGTAACCCTGAGCGAGCTTTACAATGCGCTGCTGGAAAACCACGCCACCTCCACCCCGCAGGTGTACCCGCAGGAGGACGACTTCGTTGTTTTTTCTTACGATCCGGCCGCACTGGCGATGGACGTATCCGAGCGCGCCCCGATTGGGGATGTGAACTTCTCCAGCTCT
The DNA here is from genome assembly GCA_963666755.2 of Candidatus Limiplasma sp. Taxonomy (GTDB): domain Bacteria; phylum Bacillota; class Clostridia; order Christensenellales; family Aristaeellaceae; genus CAXXOK01. Next base: position 281,720 of record CAXXGW010000009.1, on the reverse strand, counting down.
ACCCTGAGCGCTACGGACCCGCGCCTGACGCTGGAGTTTACCGCCCTGCGGCCCGTGCGCGTCGCCTACCAGATTGTGGGCCGCCGCGACGGCGCGTGGCGCTTTGACGAAGCGCGGCTGCTGTACGATACGGTGGAACAGTACACCGCCTACGGCGACGAGCGCGGTGCCGTGACCCCGGGCCGCAAAATGCGCACTCTGTCGCTCAACCTGCAGGCCGGGGAGCCGGGCGGTTACGTGCTGGTGCAGCTGGTCAGCATCGACGCGGGCAAGCTGACTGTCCACGCCGGGCACGTGATTGCCATTCCCCCCGCGCAGGGCGATCCGCAACTGGCGGTGGAAACCGCCGGTCGCTACACCGCCGACGGCAAGCGCGAGCTGGCCATCTTCGTCCGGCATGACGGCCCCTGCGAGCTGAGCGTATCCATTTTAGACGAGGCGGGCCAGGTGGTGCGCAGGCTGTGCCACCGCCAGAGCACGCGCCCGCAGGGCATCACGCCCGAGGGCAGCACCTTTTACTGGAACGGGCTGGATAAATCCGGCCAAAAAGTATGCTCCGGTCGCTACCGCGTTCGGGTGACCGGCTACCTGGGGGAACAAACCTTCAGCGCGGACAGCGCCGACGTGACCCTCACCAACGGCTGAACCCCGGCGAACCCATCCTTCTGTAAGGAAAGGAAGATCCATATGGGCGACAAACTGATGGTGGTTATCCCGTGCTACAACGAGCAAGAGGTGCTCCACGAAACCGCCCGGCGGCTGACCCTGAAAATGACCGCCCTGATCGAAGCGGGGCTTTGCGGTGCCGACAGCCGCGTACTGCTGGTGGATGACGGCAGCAAGGATCAGACGTGGGCGATCATTCAGGAACTGCATCAGCAAAACCCACTGTTTGAGGGCCTCAAGCTCAGCCGCAACCGCGGGCATCAGAACGCGCTGCTGGCGGGGCTGATGACGGCGCGCACCTGCTGTGATTTTTCCATCTCCATGGATGCCGATCTCCAAGATGATATGGACGCGATGGATCGCTTCATCGCCGAGTATCGCGGCGGCTGCGATGTGGTGTACGGCGTGCGCAACAAGCGCCAGACGGATACCTTCTTCAAGCGGGAAACGGCGCTGATGTTTTACCGCCTGATGAAGGGGCTGGGCGTGGATATCACCTACAACCATGCCGATTACCGGCTGATGAGCCGCCGCGCGCTGGAGGCGCTGGCCCAGTTCCGGGAGGTCAATCTGTTCCTGCGCGGGCTGGCTCCGCTGGTCGGGTTCCAAAGCGGATACGTGTATTACGACCGCAACGAACGCTTCGCCGGGGAAAGCAAGTATCCGCTTAAAAAGATGTTGGCCTTTGCCATCGATGGTATCACCAGCTTCTCGGTCAAACCCCTGCGGCTGATTACGACGCTGGGCATCATCATCTTCATGGCCTCGCTGGTGATGCTGGTGTACACGCTGGTGTCCTTCATCGTCGGCCGCACGGTAACCGGGTGGACAAGCACTCTTGCCTCCATCTGGATGATTGGCGGCATTCAGCTGTTAAGCCTGGGTGTCATCGGCGAATATGTCGGTAAAATCTACAACGAAAGCAAGCGGCGCCCCCGCTTCATCATCGACCGGTATCTGAACGATGCCGGTGCCGACCCGGTCAAGGACGAGTAAACGGCAGGCGCGCGACTTCTCCGGAAGCCCGCACCCTTGCGCTCCGCCCGTTTACAGGGCTCCGACACACAGCCTGAGGCTGCGGGACGGAGCCGCATTTCTTACGCAAGGCTATGATCTCCGCGCTGTTCAGCACACCGACAACCCCTGCCGGACGCTGGGATACAGCTAGTATAATTGGTTCAGGCGCGCGAAATCAAGCCGGATCAGGGCGGGAACGTACACAGACGTACGTGACCGCCCTGATCCGGCTTGGCGATAAAGCAGATGGGCCATTTTAAGCAGGTTGAGCAGCGCGCCCGCCCCGGTGGGGGCGGGCGCGCTGCTGCGTCAGGTTACATGGACCGGCACCCGGATGATCTGCCCGATGTAGAGGAAGCTTTCATTGCGGATGCCGTTGAGAGAGAGGATTTCCCGCTCCGTGACGTGGTACTTCTGCGCGATTTTGGCAATCGTATCGCCCCGCGCCACGGTGTGCTCGATGTAGCCGCTCAGGCCCCGGCCGCCCGTAACCTGCGCAAGCCGCTCGTCGCCCAGTTCGTTTTCGTCCCATGGCATGGCGATCTTCCCCCCTTGCGTATTGGGTGGTCCTCCGCCCGTCTACACCCGCAGTATAACACCGGGGCCGTAAATAATCCGTAACAGGGCCCGCCGGTCAGACGATCACACGCCCGCCGCTCACACCCAGCACTTGCCCGGTGAGCATCGCCGCATCGTCGCCGCAAAGCCAGAGCGCCACACGCGCAATTTCCGCCGGTTCACACAGGCGGCCTAACGGCGTTTCCTGCGCAATGGCGGCAAGGGTTTCCGGGCCGTAGGCATCCAGCATCGCGGTACGGGTCGCGCCGGGGGCGATGGCGTTTACGGTAATCCCGCTGGGCCCTACTTCCTGCGCCAGCGCCTTGGTCAGCCCCAGCAGCCCCGCTTTGGCAGCGGAGTAAGCCGCCTCCATGCTGCCGCCGACCTGCCCCCAGATGCTGCTGATGTTGACGATGCGCCCTGTTTGCCGGGCAATCATCCCCGGCAGCGCCGCGCGCGTCGCATAAAACGCGCCCGTCAGGTTCACGTCCAGCACTTCGCGCCACTGCGCGTCGGTGGTATCTTGCAATAGGCAATTCAGGGACACGCCGGCGTTATTCACCAGCGCATCGATGTGCCCCAGCTGCGCCAGCGCCGTGGCAAACGCAGTATTTACCTGCGCGCTGTCGCGCACATCCGCCTGCAGTGCCAGCGCGCCCGTTTCCGCGGCCAGCGCCTCGGCATCAGGCTGCGCGGCCCGGTACAGGAACGCTGCGCGCCAGCCCGCCTGGGTAAAAGCGCGCACGCAGGCCGCGCCAATGCCGCGGCTCCCCCCCGTAATCACAACAGTACGCATGGGGCCGCTCCTTTCCGCGCCGTTTGCGCAGGGTTCAGAACATTTTCTTTTTCCACAGCAGCACAAAGGCGCCCAAGGCTGCCACAAGGCTGATGGCCACCACAATCCAGAAGCCGAAAAGCGTCCCCTGGAAGGGAACGGCGGTGTTCATGCCCCAGAAAGCGGCAAACAGCGCCGGAACGGAGAGGATCACCGTCAGGCTGGTCAGAATTTTCATGACGATGTTCAGGTTGTTGGAAATGATGGAGGCATACGCATCCATGGTGCCGCTCATGATGTCGCGGTAGATGGCGCACATCTCAATGGCCTGTTTGTTTTCGACAATAACGTCTTCCAGCAGGTCGGCATCCTCAGGGTATTTGCGCAGCATGTCCATGCGCATCATTTTTTCCAGCACCATCTCGTTGCCCTTTAACGACGTGGAGAAGTAAACCAGCGATTTTTCCAGCTGCATCATCTGGATCAGCTCGCGGTTACGCAGGCTTTCCTGCAGGCGCTTGTGTACCAGCGTGCTGCCTTTGTCAATTTGCTTGAGGTAGGAAAGGTAGCGGCCCGCGTTGCGGTACAGCAGCTGCAGGATAAACCGCGTGCGTTTGTACGTCCAGAAGCCGCGAATCCGCTCCTCGGTAAAGTCGTTGATGATGGCGCTCTCCCGCGTGGCTACGGTGATAATCACATCGTCCACCACGATGATGCCCATCGGGATGGTTGAATAGCTGAAGCCGTTATCCTCCGGCTCCACATAGGGAACGTCCACAATAATCAGGGTCTGATCGCCGTCGCGCTCGATGCGAGCGCTCTCCTCTTCGTCCAGCGCGGCCTGCAGGTAGGTCGGATCCAGCGCAAAACGCGCGTTGAGGCCCTCGATTTCCTCCCGGGTGGGGTTTTGCAGGTGGATCCAGCAGCCTTTTTCAAAGGTGCTGATCTGGGTCAGGTGATCGTCGACCGTCAAAAAGATTTTTTTCATGGAAAAAACCTGCCCTTCCGTTCGCCATGCCCAAACATGGCGTTGCTTCCGAGCAGGTCTGCCGGTTCACACGTCGGCAACGCTACCGCGTATATTCATTGCCTGCGGCCGCTCGGAGCGTATGCAATTTTCCGTTGGCGTTGGGTACAATGGCACTTCGACTGTACGGGTCCGCGTCCACGGGCGCTCCTCCTTGTCGCATAGTTTAGCAGGGAAACCGGAAGCTTCCCCACCGCTATCATAGCTGTTTGAAGCCCGTCTGTCAACCGCGCGCGCCAGATGTTTTTTTCGGCCGCAGACGCTTACGGTATCAGGCTCCGCGCCTGTTTGACGGAAGTTTCACAACTTGCGGCAGGCGTTTTGCGTTGCATTGCAACGGAGGCATGTTGTATAATGGCGGTGGCTTGAAGCGGCAACGACGCCGTTTGTCTGGTTTGCAGCACGATCACGAAAGGATGGGTCCCTGATGAAAAAAATTCTGGCTATCCTGTTGAGCGCCGTGATGCTCCTGTCCCTGACCTCCGCGGCGGTTGCCGAGCAGGAGGCAACGCTCAAGGTTGCGGTATGCATTGCCGAAGCGATGGGCGATCTGGGCTTTAACGACAGCGCCGTCGAAGGGCTGAAGAATCTGGAAACCGACTATGGCGTAGTGGGCAGCGTAGTAGAGTGCAAGAGTGACGCCAGCAAATACCAGACCGCGCTGGTGGATGCCGCCGAAAGCAACGACGTTGTGGTAGCGGTAGGCTGGCAGTTCTGGGATGCGCTGACCGCCGTGGTGCCGCAGCTGCCCGACACGCTGTTTGTGTTTGTGGATAACGGGCTGGACGGTGTGGGCGACAACCTGCTCTCCATCGTCTATGCGGAAAACGAGGGTTCCTTCCTGGCCGGGTACGCCGCCATGAAGACCTCCGCCGGCCAGACCATCGGGTTTGTCGGCGGGGAGGATAGCGATACCATCAACAACTTCTTTGTGGGTTACAAGCAGGGCGCGCTGTATGCCAACCCCGACGGCAAGGTGCTCGACCCCGTGTACGCCGGGGATTACGACTCCCCCGACAAGGGCAAGGAGCTGGCTACGACCCTCTACAGCAACGGCGCGGACGTGGTGTTCGCCGTGGCGGGCAAAACCGGCCTGGGCGTGTTTGAAGCCGCCAAGGAGCAGAACAAGTACGCCATCGGCGTAGACAGCGATCAGAAGTACATCGACCCCGAGCACATCATCTGCTCCATGAAAAAGGATATCGGCGGCAGCATCTACGGCGCCATCGGCATGTACATTGAGGACGGCGTGTTCCCCGGCGGCACCATCCAGAATGCGGACATGACCTCCGGCTACGTGGGCATCGGCTACGGCGACGATACCATGCCCCAGCAGATCACCCCCGAGCTCAAGACCGAGATCGACGCGCTGGCGCAGAAGATCATCAGCGGAGAGATTGTGGTCGATTCCACCCGGTAGAAGAACACAGGACACAAACGCCCGCCGCACGGATTTCGTGCGGCGGGCGTTTTGGTGTTGTCTGCAAGGTTTTACCGGCGGAACGCGGCACGGCCGGGGTAGGTGGCGGCTGCCCCCAGCTCCTCCTCAATGCGCAGCAGCCGGTTATACTTGGCAACCCGCTCGCTGCGGCTGGGTGCGCCGGTCTTGATCTGCCCGGCGTTGAGCGCCACGGCCAGATCGGCGATGGTCGTATCCTCGGTTTCGCCCGAACGGTGGCTGATGATGGCCGCATAGTTGGCATGGTGCGCCATCTGTACGGCTTCGATCGTCTCCCACAGGGAGCCGATCTGGTTCAGCTTGATGAGGATCGCGTTGCCGCTGCCCTCCCGGATGCCCCGTTCCAGCCGTTTGGTGTTGGTTACGAACAGATCGTCGCCCACCAGCTGCACCTTATCGCCCAGCGCGGCGGTCAGCTTCTTCCAGCCTTCCCAGTCTTCCTCGTCCAGCGCATCCTCAATGGAGACGATGGGGTACTTGTCCACAAGGTCCTTCCAGTAAGCGATCAGCTGGTCGGTGGTCAGGAACGTCTGGTGCTTGGGCAGGCGGTAGCCGCCCTCGCCCTTCCACTCGCTGGAAGCCGCGTCGATGGCGATCATAAAATCCTCATAGGGTTTGTAGCCCGCCTGTTCGATGGCGCGCAGCAGGTAGCGGATGGCCTCCTCGTCGCTCTTGAGGTTGGGCGCATAGCCACCCTCATCGCCCACGGCGGTGGAAAGCCCGTCCTCTTTGAGGATGGCCGCCAGCGCGTGGAACACCTCGGCACTCCAGCGCAAGGCCTCCGCAAAGCTGGGGGCGCCCACCGGCATAATCATAAACTCCTGAATGTCGATGGTGTTGGCGGCATGTGCGCCGCCGTTGAGCACGTTCATCATGGGCACGGGCAGGGTATGGGCCGCCGCGCCGCCCAGATAGCGGTACAGGGGCGCGCCCTGCGCCGCCGCAGCCGCCTTGGCGGCCGCCAGCGAAACCGCCAGAATGGCGTTGGCCCCCAGGCGGGATTTATCCGCCGTGCCGTCCAAAGCAATCATGGTTTTGTCCAGCCCGGCCGCGTCCGCCGCGTTATAACCGTGCAAGGCGGTCTGTAGCTCGCCGTCGATGTGGGCGGCGGCGCTGCGCACACCCTTGCCGCCGTAACGGGCAGGGTCTTTGTCGCGCAGCTCCAGCGCTTCAAACTGGCCGGTCGAAGCGCCGCTGGGTACGGCGGCCACGCCTTGCGTGCCGTCGGCCAAGGTAACGACGGCCTCGACCGTCGGGTTGCCACGGGAATCCAGGATTTCCCTGCCATGCAGGGCTTCAATGGGGTATGTCATAAACGCTGCCTCCTTGGATGCAAGCGGTCTTTCGGGGGGGAGTACAACCGGTGGGTTCGGCCTGCGTCGCCGGGAAGGCGACCTTGGCTCCGCCTGACCTCACCTCCATTATAACCCAACCGCGCGCATTTTAAACCCCTCTTTTCAGGCCCTGCTTACAAGCTCTGCGCAGCGGGTTCCGGCAAACGCGCGTCCTTTCTGCGGGGAAACAGCAGCGACGCCGCCAGCGCGGAAAGCGGCGCCGTGGCCACCAGCCCGAAGCTGCCCACCAGTGTATTAAGCAGCTGGCTGGACACATATTTCAGGTTCAGCACATCTAAAAGCGGTGTTCCCTGCCCGGCAAAATACATCAGCATCGACAGGTAGTTACCGGAGTAGGCGAGCATCAGCGTTGTGGCCATGGTGCCCAGCACCCCGCGCCCTACGCGCAGGCCGCTGTGCAAAAGCGCCCCGGCCCCGATGGCCGGGCAGTGGCGCTGCACTTCCTCGCAGGCGACGCTCACATCCATGCTCAAATCCATCAGCGCACCGGAGTTGGCGATAAACATCATGCCGATAAACAGCGCGCGCGGGTCCGTCTGCAAGGTAGATTGCGCCAGCAGCGGCACCAGATAGGGCACATCGCCGCCGTCCAGCTTGAGCCAGTCGGTCAGCACCAGCCCCAGCACAAAGGTCACCAGCGTGCCCCCCAGCGACCCCAGCAGCGCCACGGCACAGCGGCGCGTCCAGCCCGCCACCAGCAGGTCGATCAGCGCGGTCAGCAGCAGCACGGTACATAACGCCGCCAAAATCGGGTTGATGCCGTCCAACAGCAACGGGATCAGCAGCTTCCAGATCAGCACCGCGCTGGCCCCCAACGACACCAGCGCACCCGCGCCGATCACCCCGCCAAACGCGATCAGCGCCAGCGCCAACCCCAGAAAAATCCACAGCTCTTTCTGCGCGCGGTAGTGGTCGATCAGCGTTACGTGCAGCCCGTCCGCGCCGGTCTGCACCATGGCATAGCCCGTATCGCCGGGGGCAAAGAGCTTATCCTTATCCAACGCAGAGTTCAAATAATTGACAGCAGTAGCCGTGCTGCCCGCCTGCGGGCCGCTCAGCACGGTGATCGTGCAGCTCTGCACGCCGGAGTAGACAATGCCCACGGGGTACAGCGCGGTGTTATCCACCGCGTCGATGCGCACCTGCGCGCGCGGGATGGCGGAATAGGGGTTGAGCCGCGTATCGGGGATCAGGCACAGGAGCACGCACACCGCCGCCATGACGGCACTCAGGATCAGGCTATTGCGTCGGGTTTTCATGGGTTCCTCCATGCGCAGCGCGGGGCAGCCCCTGAGGGCGGCCCCGCGCGCAGTTTTTGCCGGTTTGTTACGGGTTAACCCCCAGCGCCGCGAGGGTCTTGGTGAACAGGGCGGTATCGTCGTAGAGGCCCTGATAGGCCTGCGCATCCACGCCCATGGCGTACACCGGCACCTGCAGGCCCGTGTGCGCGTAGGAGGTGTAGCCCAGCCCGGCTTTGTTGTTGATGATGTGGCTGACCGCCATGGACAGCGGCTCGTACCCGCCGTAGAGCAGGGCGTCCGCATCGCCAAGGGTGCGCTGGTCGGCGGGCAGCATGCTCAGCTCGTAGGCAGCTTTCAGGCTTTGCAGCTCGGCCTCGGTCAGCGTCAGGGGCTGGTCGGCGGCGGTGGTCAGGCCATAATTCTGCTCGATGGCGGCCAGCGCGGTTTCAAACGTGGCCTTGCTGTCGCGCAGGGTAGCAATTTCCTTGTCAAAATCGGTGAAGGAGGTTTTCTGGCTTTGCAGGTAATCGAAGTGCGTGGCGTAGGCGGTGGCGGCGAACCCGATGGTCATGCCGCCGGTTTCATGGTCGGCCGTGACCAGGATGAGGGTATCGTCCGGATGCGCCGCCGCGAAATCCACCGCGACCTGCACCGCGTCGGAGAAGGCCAGCGTTTCGTAAATGCTGGTATCCGCGTCGTTGGCGTGGCAGGACCAGTCAATCTTGCCGCCTTCGCACATCAGGTAGAAGCCGTTGTCGTTGTCCAGCACGCGGATGCCCGCGCTCACAAAATCCGCCAGGGAGAGGATATCCTCGCCCGCCGCCACGCGGCGCTGCCGGTCAATTTCATAGGTCATGGCCATGGAATCCTGCAGATCAGGGTTCACGGCCAGCACCCGGCCGGACTTCGCATCCAGCGCGCGGATGGCGTCGTTGGTGTTGGCATAGTTCCAGCCGTTTTCCTGCGCGATGTCCAGCACGTTCTTCTGCGTGCCGTCCTCCCCGTCGGGCTTGAGGAAGCCTCCGCCGCCCAGGAAATCCAGCGTGGTGCCGGTCAGGCCCTGCACGGCGATGTCGTAATGCTGCTTGCGGCTCTGCACCTTCGCGTAGAAGGCCGCGGGCGTGGCATGGTCGACGGATACGCTGCTGATGACGCCGACCTTCTTGCCGGCCTCCTTGGCGTACTCGGTGATGAGCTTGAAGCTCTGGCTCAGATCCACATTGTAGTTGATCACGCCGGACAGGGTTTTGTTGCCGGAGGCCATGGCCGTCGCGGTGGAGGCGCTGTCCGGGCAGAAGGAGGAGGCGTCGTACGTGGTGGTCAGCCCCAGCGCGGGGAACTGCGTGAACGCCAGCTCCGCGGGGGTGGGCACGGTCGCGGCCGGGTTTTCCAGCGTGCCTTTGAAGTACTGCGTCGCGGTGATCTGGGGGCTGCCCATGCCGTCGCCGATGAACATGAACACATACTTGGGCGTTTTAGGGGCCTCCTGCGCCAGACCTGCCGCGGGCAGGCAGAGCGCGAGCGCCAGCGTCAGGGCACATAGAAGGGCTACGCGTTTTTTCATGGTTACTTCTACTTCCTTTCCTTTTGTCTCAAGCGAAGGATAGCAGTCCCACGTTAGGAACGCCGCGCTTTTGGGTTAACCGCGCGTAAAATAAAAGCGATGTTTGTAAAACCAAAGCCGCCCGGCGCAGTTCTCGCGCGGGCGGCTTTGGTTTACGTTCGGGCCGCCTTTACTGCGCGACCTTGAAAATCTGGATGGTAATCACGCCTTCTCCGGCGCTTTCCGCCAAAATGCGGATGGGAAACTCGTAATCGTTACGGAAGATGAAGTTCAGGCTTTCGTTACCCACGGCTGCATCCTGATGCATGGGCAGGTAGCGGGCGCAGCCCGGGCCGTGGGGGCGGCGCATCAGCACCGTCATGCCCGGCAACTGGCGGATGGTGTTATACAGCGTCGAGCTGCTCTGGCAGGTGCCGCCGCCGTAACCCGGCTGGCTGCCGCCGTCGATCAGCACCGGGGCGGGAAAGTAGCCGTTGGCCTTTTTATACGGGCCGATCTGCGCGTTAAAATCGAGCTGCTCGCCGGGCTGCATCACGCGCGTCATCAGCTCGCAGGAGCGCACGATGTTCTTCACGCGCCCGTCGTTCAGCTCCACACCGTTGTTGTACTTAAAAAACGAGCTGAAGGCCGAAATCGGGGTGTCGGCGCTCATCGGATCGTCCGTCGGGCTGATGACCACCAGATCGGTCAGCAGCGCCGCGTCGATATAGCCGTAGCTGCGCCAGTACAGCACCTTGCCAAACCCGTCCACAAAGTCGATCAGGGTTACCTTGCTGCCTTTGCCCACCACAATGGGGAAGGCTTCGCTGCCGCTGTCCGGCGCGGTGTGGACGGGGGCCACGTCGGTGGTGGTGGCGACGTATTTCATTTTGGTTACGCCGTAGGGCGGGGTGCTCACCGGGTCGATCGGCACGCAGTTTTCGTCAATGCAGGTGCGCTTCACAAAGCCCACCACGCCCTCGTACTCCACAAGCACAAAGGCCGGGTACACTTTATAGATGGTCACAATCTCGTTTTTACTGACCACGGCAAGCCCCTCGCTGTTTTCATCCTGCGCGGCGCGGATGGTCGCGGCGGTGCCGGTGGCGGTCATCAGTTTGATTTTGGTCGTGTAAAGCGGGGTAAGGCCCTCGATGCTGGGGCGCTCCTGATCCGCCTGGCTTACCAGCTCACCCATGCCGTCGTCCTCCACGTAATCTTCCACAATCACGGGGGCTTCGGTGGCTTCGGGCGTAACGGAGGGGGCGGCGGTCGCATCGGTCGCCGCAGCCAATGCGGGCAGCAGCAGGATCAACAGGCTGAGGATGATCGGGATAAGGCGTTTCATGCGGGGCGCACGCTCCTTCCAGGCTGGTCACAACATTCAGTATAGCACAGTTTCAGGCCCCGTGCGAGCAGGGGTAGCCACAATTTACAGGCCTGCCATATCCGGGGCAAACGCTTACGGCAATGGGGTTTCCGCAAGGATGCAGACGGGCGCGGCCACAGCGGTTGCGGCGACCTGCATATAGCCGTGGGCGGCATCGCCCCGCAGCAGGGTTACGCGGTTGCCGCTCTGGCAGGCGCACAGCGCGCCGCCCTCCAGCGGCCACACATCGCGCGGCCCCGCGCCGCCGCAGGCCCACGTACCCAGCAGGCTGGGCCGCTCCGGGTTTGCCAGCGAAAAAACGCTGATGCAGTCCGCGCCGCGGTGGGACACCATCAGGTGGCCTTCCGGCGTCAGGCGGATGGCCGCGGCCGTCCCCGGCGCGCCGTTTGGCACGCACGGCTGGCTGTGCAGCACGCGCCCTGTTGCCAGATCGCATACGGCCAGCGTGGCGCTCAGCTCGCAGGCCACATAGGCAAGGCTGCCGCGCAGCACCAGATGCCGGGGGCCGCTGCCGGGGGCGAAGCGAACCAGCGGCGCCGTTTCCGACCACACCCCCCGCGCCTCGTAAAAGTGGCGCAGCACATCGCCGCCCAAGTCACAGCAGAGCAACTCCTGCTCGGAGCGGAAATGCACAAAGTGCGCGTGCGGCCCTTCCTGCCGGTCGGCATCCGGCCCGTGCAGCGTACCGGTAAACAGCGCACAGGCTCCGGCCTCCGGTCTTGAACCGTCAAAAACAGCGACGCTGCCGCTGCCGTAGTTGGCCACCGCCAGCCAGCGCCCCCCGGGGGATTGCGCCAGATGGCAAGGGCTGTTGCCCTGCGTAGGCCAGAGCGCGGTGCGCGCGTATCCGCTCCCCTGCCTTTGTGCGCGCCACAGCTGGCCTTCCGGCGCGCCCAGCCCTTCGCTCACACCCCACAGCGCGCCGTCCGCGCCGTCCATCAGATAGGAGGGGTCCTCCACAGGCAGTACGCAGCCCTCATCCACCAGCGCGTCGCCCTGCAACGTGAGGCGGCGCACCCCACGCGATGGATCCCCCTGCGTATATACCCCGATCAGAAACGTTTGCATCCACAAAATCCTCCCGGCTTCGCTGCGCCCAGTGTATGCGCGGCGGTGCCGCCTGTCAAGCCTGCGCGCGACAGGCGAACATTTCCCTCCCTCTATTGCAAAACGAGCGGTTTTTTGGTATTCTAGAAGCTAGTTTTACCAAGGAGGCGGCACATGAAGGAGCTACGCGAAGCGATTCGCAACCAGGGGTTCGGCATCGGGCAGGATATCGTCAAGGTGGATATGTTTTTGAACCACCGTCTGGATATCGCGCTGCTGACCCGCATCGGGCAGGCATTCCATGAAGCGTTTTCGGATGAGCCGGTGGATATGATCCTGACCATCGAGGCCAGCGGCATCGCGGCGGCCATCACCACCGCGCAGGCGTTCGGCAATCTGCCGGTGATCTTTGCCAAAAAGAGCAAAACGACCAGCACCCTGAACAGCGATGTGTACGAGGCGAAGGTGTACAGCTTTACGCACCGCACCGAAAACTACATCCGCATTGCCAAAAGCTACCTGCCCCAAGGGGCGCGTGTGCTCATCATCGACGATTTTCTGGCCAACGGCGAGGCGGCCGAGGGGCTGACGGAGATTGTGCGTCAGGCCGGAGCGCATGTAGTGGGCATCGGCATCTGCATTGAAAAGGGCTTCCAACCCGGCGGGCAGAAGCTGCGCAACGAAGGTTACCGCGTGGTGTCGCTTGCGACGGTTACCGGCATTGATAACGGCGTGATCCAGCTGGCCGACGCGCAGGAGGATTGACACCCACCCTGAACCGTGCTATGCTGTGGCCGACCCCAAAATGAATGGAAACGGAGCTGAAAAGATGCGCAAGTAACCCTGCCAACCCCTGAACCGATCGGGAGAGCAAGGCCCGGCCGCTGCGCGCGGTTCGGTTTGCTTTGTTTGGCAGGAATGCGCAGCCGGAAGGCTCTGTTTTTATTTGCGCTTTTTTGCCGCCTCCCATGACCCCCGACGGAGGCGATGTACCCATGGCGTTAATCCAGGCGACCAACCTAACCTTTACCTATGACGGCAGCGCGGATGCGGTGTTTGCGGCATTGAACTTTCAGATCGACAGCGCATGGCGGCTGGGGCTGATCGGCCGCAACGGCCGGGGCAAAACCACGCTGCTGCGCCTGCTGGCCGGGCAGCTGACGCCGCAGGGCAGGCTGCTGATGCCGCTTGCGCCCGCGCTGTTTCCCTTCCCCCTGCCCGACGCGGCCCTGTCCACACGCGAGGCGCTGGTGTGTTTCGCGCCGGACACCCCGCCTTGGCGGCTGCTGCTGGAATGGAACCAGCTTGCGCTGCCCGAAACGCTGCTGGAACAACCCTTTGCCACCCTGAGCCGGGGCGAACAGACCAAGGCGCAGCTGGCCGCGCTGTTTGCCCGCGAGGATGCCTACCCCCTGATTGACGAACCGACCAACCATCTGGATTTGGAAGGCCGTGCGCAGGTGGCGGACTATCTGGCCGCCAAGGACGGCTTTCTGCTGGTAAGCCACGACCGGGCTTTCCTGAACCGCTGCGTGGATCATACCCTGTCGATCAACCGCAGCAGCGTGAGCGTGCAGCGCGGCAACTTCGACACCTGGGAGCAGGAGTTCAACCGGAAAAACGAGAGCGAGCAGGCCCGCAACGATCAGCTCCGGCGCGACGTAACCCGGCTGACCGAAACCGCGCGCCGGCAGGCGGAGTGGAGCCGCCGCTGCGAGCAGGGCAAGTACCGCGTGCCCGCCAGCGATGCCGCCGTGGTGGATCGCGGGTACATCGGCGCGCGCTCCGCCGCGCTGATGAAGCGCTCGCAGGTTGCCAAAGCCCGTGTAGAACAAAGCATTGAAGAAAAGCGCGGCCTTTTACACGATGTGGAACGGGTGCCGACGCTTAAACTCGCGCCCCTGACGCACCCCAAGCAGGTGCTGGTGGACGTGCGGGATGCGGCCGTGCGCTACGGCCAGCGCACCGTATGCGCGGATGTGCGCTTTTCGCTGGAACGCGGCGAGCGCATCGCGCTGACCGGCCCTAACGGTTGCGGCAAGAGCAGCGTACTCAAAACCCTCTGCGGCCTTTCCGACGCGCTGCAGGGCAATGTGCACATCGCCTCCGGCCTGCGCATCAGCTACGTGCCCCAATCCACCGAAGGGCTGCGCGGCGACCTGCGGGAATGGATTGCGCGGCAGGGTGTGGACGAAACGCTGTTCAAGACCATCCTGCGTGATATGGATTTCGGCCGCCAGCAATTTGATAAAACCATCGAGCAGTACAGCGACGGCCAGAAAAAGAAGCTGCTACTGGCCCGCAGCCTTTGCGAGCAGGCCCACCTCTACATTTGGGACGAACCGCTCAACTATCTGGATGTGTTCAGCCGCATCCAGCTGGAATCGCTCCTGCGTGCCGCGCAACCCACGCTGCTGCTGGTGGAGCACGACCGGGCGTTTCTGGATGCGGTGTGCACGCGCAGCATCTCCCTTGGCGCGCAAACCTGAACCCGGCTGCATATGCGCGGGGCAGCTGATGTTCCATGAACCCTTTACGCAGCCGGTCGGAATACCCATCCGACCGGCTGTTACGTCCTGTAAGCCCCGGCAATGCGGCACGTCGATCCCCTCCCGGCTCTTCGGGTTTCCCGCTTACATTCGGGCCAATGTTGCGGCATAAGGCTTTGGTGCGCGGATTCGGGCGTACCGACTTCGCGGGCGGCATGGTCGTTTACCGTTGTTTGCTCCTCGTCTACGGGTAGCTTTCGCCTGCGGCAAAGCGCTGTTAGCTGTATACTTCGCTCCTGCGACTGCGTGCCGGCAGGCGGCATGGCTGCCTTCACTTGTATGGACAATCTGTTACAACCGTTCGGCTGGACACTTCGACCCTCTGCGGTTTCAAGAACGGCGGTACCAATCCCTCGCGGTGGAATTGCAAACCCGCATACCCTGTGATAAAATGGGGGTAACGGGTCGATGCCACGGGTGATTTGCCCCTGAAATCTAAATCGTTTTCGTTCAGAAGCGCAAGGAGGAGTCCGCATGCAATACGGCTATTTCGACGAGGCTGCACGCGAATACGTCATTACCAACCCCGACACCCCCCAGCCTTGGACCAACTATCTGGGTTCGCCCGCCTACGGCGCCATCCTGACCGTAAACGCGGGCGGGTACAGCTTTGTACAGTCCGGTGCGGCGGGCCGCATCCTGCGCTACAGCTTTAACCAGTTTGACGAGCCGGGCCGTTACCTCTACCTGCGGGATGAGGAAACCAGCAACTTCTGGTCCGCTACGTGGAAACCCGTGTGCAAGCCGCTTTCGGAGTTTCACACCGAGTGCCGCCACGGCACCGGCTACACCGAGTTTACCAGCGAGTACGCCGGCATCCGCACCCGCGCGCTATATTACGTGCCGCTGGGCGCGACGCACGAGGTATGGCGGCTGACCGTGGAAAACATCGGCGACCGGACGCGCCGCCTGTCGGCGTTCGGCTATTGCGAGCTGACCAACGACAGCAATTATAAGCAGGACACCGTCAACCTCCAGTACACGCAGTTTATCAGCCGCACGGAGTTCAAGGGCGACCACATCCTCCAGCACATCAACGAATACTGGGGTCGCCTGCCCGACGGCAGCAACGGCAAGGAGCGCTTCTTTGGGCTGGCAGGCCTGCCCGTGCAAAGCCACACCGGCAGCCGGGAGGCTTTTCTGGGCCGCCGCCGCTTTGACGCGCCCGCCGCTGTAACGCAGGGCGCCTGTAACGGTCAGGAGTGCTACAACGGCAACCCCTGTGGCGCGCTGCAGACCGCATTCCCGCTGGAGCCCGGGCAGCAGCGCACCTGTGTGTTCCTGCTGGGTGCCAAGGGCGAGCCCGAAGCCCGCGCCCTGCTGGATCGCTATGCCGATGCGCAGGCCGTAACCGAGCAGGAGCACAGCGCACTGAGGGATTATTGGCACGGCAAGCTGGCCGGGCTGCGTGTACAGACGCCGGATGCGCGCTTTAACGCCATGGTGAACACGTGGAACGCCTACCAATGCTTTACCACCGTGGTGTGGAGCCGCGCGGCCTCGCTTCTGTACTGCGGGCAGCGCAACGGCTATGGCTACCGCGATACCGTGCAGGATATTCAGGGCATCCTCCACCTGGACCCGGAACTGGCGCGGGAGCGGCTTACGTTTATGCTCTCGGCGCAAGTACACCACGGGGCGGGCCTGCCGCTGGTCAAGTTCACCCATACCCCCGGCCGGGAGGATACCCCGGAGCAGGAAAGCTATGTGAAAGCCACCGGCCACCCCCACTACCGCGCCGACGATGCGCTGTGGCTGTTCCCCACCGTATACCGCTATCTGGCCGAAACCGGCGACCGCGCGTTTTTGGACAGCGTGATCCCCTACGCGGATACCGACGCGGGCACGGTGCTGGATCACCTGAAGCGCGCCATCGCCTTCAGCATGGCGCATCTGGGGCCGCACGGCATGCCCGCCGGGCTGCATGCGGATTGGAACGATTGCCTCCGGCTGGGCGAGCAGGGCGAGAGCACCTTTGTCGCTTTCCAGCTGTACGAGGCCATGCGCATCCTCCACACGCTGGTAGAAAACGAACCGGATTACCGCGCCTATCTGGATGCGGAGAGTGAGAAGCTGCTGCGCATTCTGCAAACGCTCTGCTTTGAAGGGGATCGCTTCATCCGCGGCTTTACCGAGGCGGGCGCGGTGATCGGCAGCACTGCCAACAAGGAGGCCTCCGTCTGGCTTAACCCGCAAACCTGGGCCGTGCTCAGCGGCGCGGCTACCGGCACGCAGGCAGAAACCGTGCTCAACACCGCGTTTGAGAAGCTCAACACCCCCTACGGGCTGGAGCTGATGAGCCCCTCCTACCGGTTGGAAGGGTTCGATGGCGCGCGGATGCTCCTGTATAACCCCGGCACCAAGGAAAACGGCAGCGTTTTCTGCCAGCCCCAGGGCTGGGCCATCCTCGCAGAGGCGCTGGCGGGCCATGGCGATCGGGCATTCCGGGTTTTTGCAGAATCCTGCCCCGCCAGTTTCAACGAACAGGCGGATTTGCGCGGCCTTGAGCCGTATGTGCACAGCCAGTTTATCGAAGGGTCGGAAAGCCCCAATGCCGGGCGCGCCCATGTGCATTGGCTTACCGGCACCGCCTCGACCGTAATGGTCGGTTGCGTGCAGGGCATCCTCGGCCTGCGCCCCACGCCGGATGGGCTTGTGGTGGAGCCGTCAATCCCGTCGGAGTGGGATTCCTTCACGATGGAAAAATGCTTCCGCGGCCACACCCTGCACATTACGGTGCATAACCCCGGGCATCAGCAGAGCGGCGTCACACGCATGCTGCTCAACGGGCGCGAACATGCGCCGGGCCTGATTCGCCCGGAGGAACTGCTGGCGGAGAACTCGCTTGAACTGACGCTGTAAAACATCGGCAGCCTGTAAGGAAACCCGGCGGAATGGCTGCGTGGCGTAGGGCTTCTCCCATCCGTAACCCCGGAACAACGCGTGCCTTTCGTCACCTGATGCGAACCGGATTCCCAGCAGCATTCTTGTCAAGCCGCAACTTAGGATACAAAAGGAGTCTTCCTGATCTCATCAACGGCAGAAGTTTTTTATCAAACCATTGGCATAGCCAGTGGTTTTCGGTATACAAGCAAAACCACCGGCTTAGCTGGTGGTATGCACCGCGCCTTCAAGGCGAGCCTACTGGCCGCGTCTCAAGACGCATTGAACGAGTTGCCAAGCGCACTTCCCGCCCTACCGCTCGAGAACGAGCCACATTTCAGACTCATGTTCTTCCGATGGCTAATCACTTGTCATTCACTTCGCTCAACGGCTGAAAGCTAAAAGCTCTTTATTCGCACCAGCTCAGCTGGTGGATTAATAACGCAAAAGCTTACATACAAGCAACACCCCCGGCATTCTGCCGGGGGTGTTGTAATCGGGCTTGCAACCCGTTCTCTTTTACAGTACGGTAACCGCCAGCCGCCACATGCTGCCGGAGGTTTCTTCGCTCACCTGGAAGGCGTACACAGTGTCGGTCGCGCCCTGCGCGTCGAACCACTGCTGCCCGTCCAGCGAGTACTGCCACTGCAGGGCCACGGTCAAACCGTCAAAGCCGATCAGCGTCGCGGTCAGGGTTACGGTATCGCCCATCTGCAGGTTCGCGGGCACATCCATGTGGATGCTCACGCTACGCTCGGGGGCCTGGGTGGCTTCCGCCGCTTCGGTCGCTTCCGGCGCGGCTTCGGTCGCTTCGGGGGTCGGTTCCGCGGTGGGGTCAGGTTCCGCCGTCGGTTCCTGGGTGGGGTCTACGGTGGGCTCCGCGGTCGCCTCAGCGGTGGGTTCCGGCGTGGCTTCGACAACCGTCACATACTCGACGGCCTCTGCCGGTACTTCCTCTACCATATCCACCTGCTCGGGAGCTACGACCGTCGCGGGGGCATTTTCTTCGGCAAAGGCGGAACCCATCATGCTCACAGCCAGCAGGATGCTCATTCCCAGTGCCAGACCTTTCAACTGCTTCATACTAAGTTCCTCCCTTTCTTTCAGCTTACGGTCACAGTATACCTTCGGACGGTTACACCACGAGTTACATATTGCCCCTTGGGGCGGGAATTTTTACCTGCCGGCGTAAATCGGTTTCGCTACAGCGGAAAAGTCTTTTCCCATAACGTTTTTCGCGTTTTCTCTTTTCGCGGTTTCCACGATCGCTTTTCGGCAAAGGCCGCAAAATGCCCATGGCACACGGGGCGGTTACCGTAAAAACGCCAATATGTAAAAAACGATGTAATCCCTTTGGCCGCGGCATTTTGTACTTCCGGTTTGAAACAGCGCGAAACCGGGTATGCCCTTACCAACCCAAAAGCAAAGGAGCGATTCGCTATGGCATGCACGGTATCCGTTACCGGCGGCACGCTGCCGCAGACCGAGATTGATACGTACGTCCAGCGCGCGGTCAGGAAATTCGGACGGGAGCCCCGCCACATCGACATGCATGTGGATGGGGAGGGCATCGAGCTCCACTACGATTTCGGCGGCGCAAGTTTCCAGCGCATCCGGCGTATCACCGGTTATCTGGTGGGCACGCTGGAGCGCTTCAACAACGGCAAGCGCGCCGAGGAGCACGACCGCGTGAAGCACAGCCTGTAACACAGGCTGCTCTATGGCCGGTTGCCCCGCAGGATTCGTATGTAACGCAAGGCGGCAGGCTCCCATTTTGGGGGGACTGCCGCCTTGGCTTATCTGCACCCATTCCCGATGCGCGGGGATCGATCCGGATGCCCGACACACCGGCCCTGCTAATCCCGTTCCCCCGGTACTCAAAAAACCTGCCTTATGTGTGGCGAGCCACTCCGGTACCTGAAAACACGGCTGCTCGGGACACTCCACCCCGCGGCAACAGCTATTTCCACTTTAGCTGCTCCATACCGCGATTGTCCATAAGCATGCAAATGTTGTAAGGCAACACTCCCCCGGCGCAAAGGAAGCCGTAGCCACCGCTCCGGCTTCCTTTCTATATACAGTTGCACAGCATCGCCTGTCGAGCCGCACCCCATCAGCCCGCGGTGTCTCCACGTCTGCGCGCTTTTCGCGGACAGGCGGGGTCTCTGCGCGCAGGTCGTCTTGTGCTCCTGTGCTCTGCCGGGGGCCCCCTTCTACTCACTCAGGCCTGCGCCGCGCTCTGCTGCACGCTCAGGATGCGCGTGGCGCGCTCCGTCAGCCCGATCATGGTCAGCAGGAGGATCACCAGCAGCCAGGGGTAGAGTGAAATCGATACGAACTGCGCCACCAGCCCAAAAAGAGGCGGCATCAGCGTACTGCCGGTATAAGCGCTGGCCATCTGCATCCCCATCAGCATCTGGGAGCGTTCCACACCAAAGCTGTCCGGCGTCTGGTGCAACAGGCTCGGGAAAATCGGCGCGCAGCCCAGCCCGGTCAGGATCAGCCCCGCGTACATCGACCAGCCGCTCCACCGCACCAGCAGCAACAAAACCCCGCCGCCCAGCACCGCGAAACCCAGCCGCACCATCCGCCGGTCGCCCAACCGCGTAGACAGGAAGCCGCTTAGCAGCCGCCCGCCCGTAATGCCCAGGTAAAACAGCGACGCCATCGACGCGGCCGCGTCCCGCGCAAACCCCCGATCCAGCACCAGATAGCTGCTGGCCCAGAGGCCCGTGGTGGTTTCCAGCCCACAGTAGCAGAAAAAGGCCAGCAGCGTCTGCCATGCCCCGGGTACCCGCAACCCGTCCAGCATGCGGGTAGATGCGGGCTCCTCCGCCTGCTGCGTGCGCGGCTTTTGCCGGTTCCACAGCGGCACGCACAGGAAAAGCCCCAGCACCAGCAGGGCCTGCAGCCCCCCCACAGCCTGATAGCCGCTGTTCCAGCGCAGCCCGTGCGTCAGGCAGAAGCCCATAATGCCCGGGCCCAGACTCGCGCCCACGCCCCAGAAACAATGCAGCCAGTTCATGTGCCGGGATTCGTAATGCAGCGCCACGTAATGGTTCAGCGCCGCGTCCACGCTGCCGGCCCCCAGCCCGTAAGGGATGCACCACAGGCACAGCGCTAAAAACGAGCCGGAAATGGAAAAGCCAAAAAGCGCCAGTGCCGTAAGCCCCACGCTGATGGCCGTCACCAGCCCCGTACCCAGCCTGCGCACCACCCGAACGCTGAACAGGCTGGAAACGATGGTCCCGGCTGCGATCATCATGGACAGGATGCCCACTGAGGCAATCGGCACCTGCAGTGTTTTGTACATCGACGGCCAGGCCGAACCCAGGATGGAATCCGGCAGCCCAAGGCTGATAAAGGCGACGTAGATCACGACCAACAGAATGGAAACCATGGTACTCCCTCCGCAGGGGCGGGCAGTTTTGCACGATGTCCCGGCACCCAAGGCATATTATAGCGAGCAAACGGGTTTATTGCTTGCACAATCCCATCCGAATATTGTACAATATCGTCATCTGCATAGACCTGCACAGGAGGTGAAACGGATGAAAGCCTGCGAGGAGTTGCGCACCGACGAAACCCTCCGCGAGCTGGCGGTGCACGGTTCGGTACAGTTTCCTTTCCAGCATTACCGCTGCCGTTACGATGCTGAAAACGGCAACCTCTACCCCTGGCATTGGCACAGCGAGGCCGAGGCCATCCTGATGCTCTCGGGCGAAACCTACTGCCTTGTGGGCAACCAGCGCATGCGGCTGCGCGCGGGCGAGGGCGTCTTCCTGCAATCCGGGGTTATCCACAGTTACGAAACCCCCGATCGCTGCGAAATGCTCACGCTGGTGTTCCTGCCCACGTTTGTGGCCCCGGAGGGCAGCGCGCTGTACACGCATTTTGTGCAGCCCCTGCTGGATGCCAACATTACCTACGCGCTGCTCACGCGCACCGAGCCCTGGCATGCGGAGGCGCTTGCCACCCTCGCGCGCCTGGGCGACATAACCCAAACCGGCGCGCCTGGCGCTGAGCTGGATGTGCACGCGGGCCTTTGTGCCCTGTGGGCCACACTCTACCGCCACCGCGAGCTGCTGGCGGCGCAGGGGCTGCCCGAAAGCTGCGCGCACCTGCAAACGCGCCTGCGCACGATGATCGCCTTTATTGAGGAACAGTTTGACCGCAAGCTGACCCTGCGGGAGATTGCCCACAGCGCCAATGTGAGCGACAGCGAAGCCCTGCGCTGCTTCCGGGAGGGGGTTTGCGCATCGCCCATCTGTTACCTGAACCGCCACCGCCTGAATTTTGCGCGCGCCCGGCTGTTGCAGACCAGCCTGTCCGTGACGGAAATCGCCGCCGAAGCGGGCTTTTCCAGCGCGGCGTATTTCGACCGGATGTTTGCGCGCTGCTTTGGCGAAAGCCCCACCCTGTACCGCCGCAAGCGCGCGGGCTGAGGGGGCGCGCCCTTCCAAAACACGCGCCTTTGTGGTACAATAGCCCGGCCGAACCGTCGGCGTTTGGGAGGTAACCCATGGCGCAAACCCCGTGGCAACCCGTAACCCCCGCGCAGGAGGCGGCCGTCCGTGCGCGGCTTGCAGCTGTAAGGGGCTTTCTGCTGGATCTGGACGGCACGTTTTATCTGGGCGACCGTCTGCTGGACGGTTCGCTTGACTTTTTGGAAACTCTGCGCCGCACAGGTCGCAGCGCGCTTTTTTTAACCAACAACTCCAGCCGGTCGGGGGCCGCCTATGTGGATAAGCTCCGGCGGCTGGGGGTCACGGCGCCGTTTTTACAGGTGCTTACATCGGGGCAGGCGGCGGGGCGCTATGTGCTACGCCGTTTCGGCACGCAGCCGGGTTACCTGCTGGGCACCCCGGCCCTGCGTGAGGAGCTGTGCGCCATGGGGGTTGCTCTGAGCGAACAGCAGCCTGCCTACGTGCTGCTGGCCTTCGATACCGCGCTTACCTACGCGGGGCTGACACGCGTGTGCGATCTGGTGCGCGCGGGCCTGCCCTACATCGCCACGCATCCGGATTTCAACTGCCCGACGGAGGGCGGCTTTATCCCCGACATTGGCGCGACCATTGCCTACGTGCACGCCAGCACCGGCAGGCGGCCGGATGTGGTTATCGGCAAGCCCAACGCGGGCATTGCTGAGGAGGCCCAGCGCCTGCTCGGCCTGCCCCGCGAGCAGCTGGCCATGGTGGGCGACCGCCTGTATACCGACATTGCCACCGGCATATGCTGCGGCATGACCAGCATCCTGGTGCTGACCGGCGAAGCGACCGCCGCCGAAGCCGCCGCCTCCGAATGGAAGCCCGACCTGACGTTTGACCGTCTGGCCTCCATGAACGCATATCTGTAAAAACCCTGCCCTGCGGGCGCTACGGAAGGGTTTCACCCGCCCGACCCCGAACCCTGCCCTTATCAACAGAAGAGGTGTTGCGATCATGAAGCGTTTCCTGGCCCTGCTGCTGCTCCTGACCCTGGTCGCGGGCCTGCCCGCGCAACCTGCGCCTGTGTCCGCTACGGCGGAAGAGGCGGGCTACTCCCCCATGCAGTACGGCGACAGCAGCGAAGATGTGGCCGCCATTCAGGAGCAGCTCAAGGCGCTGGGTTATTACAGCGGCAAGGTCAGCGGTAACTTTCTGGACGGCACGCGCGCCGCGGTGCGCCAGTTTCAAAAGGACTACGGTCTGAAAGAAACCGGCATTGTGGACGGCGAAACCGAAGCCACGCTGATGAACGCCGAGTATCGCAGCCTGACCACCGGCGATTCCGGCGACGATGTAAAGCGCGTGCAGGAATACCTGCAAAAGCTGGGCTATTACAACGGCAAGCTCAGCGGCGATTATCTGGAGGGCACCACCGCCGCCATCGGCACATTTCAGGAGCAAAACGGGCTGACTTCCACCGGCACCGCCGATGTGGAAACCCAGCGCCTGCTGTTCAGCAGTGCCGCGCTGGGCAAGGACGCGGCGCAGGCTACCCAAAGCCCCGACGGCGATCTGGGCGACATCAACGACGTGGTGATGGCCGCCGACGGCGACGCGCAGGGCGCGACCGCCGACGCAGAGTATACCAAGAAGCTCAAGCGTGGCGCCAAGGGCGAGCAGGTCAAGCTCGTGCAGCAGCGCCTGACCGATCTGGGCTACTTCAGCGGGCCGATCAGCGGTAATTATATGAACCAGACGGTGGACGCCGTCAAGCAGTTCCAGCAGAAAAACGGCCTCACGGCGGACGGCATCACCGGAGAAGATACGTGGAGCACGCTCTTTGACGACGCGCTCGCCCTGAACGTATCCGCCACGCCGCGCCCCACCCCCGAACCTACGCCCGTGCCCTACGCCATCACCGTGGATGTGAACAACCAGGCGACCATCGTCTATGGGCTGGACGCCGACGGGAACTACACCGTGCCCGTACGCCGCATGGTCTGCTCCACCGGTATGGGCGCCACCCCCAGCGACGTGGGCGATTGGGTGACCAACGGCCGCAAAGCGCGGTGGTGCTATTTCAGCCTCTACGGCAGCTACGCGCAGTATTGGACGCGCATCAACGCCTACATCGCGTTCCATTCCGTCATCTACAACCGGGTGGATTACAATGCCCTGAGCACCAAAAGCTACAATCTGCTCGGCTCCCGCGCCTCGCACGGCTGCATCCGCCTTTTGGTGGAGGATGCCAAGTGGATTTACGACAACATCGGCGAGGGCGTAACCGTGACTGTAACCGAGGATATCCCCAACGACCCCGAGCTGCGCTCGATGCTCAAGCCCGCGCCGCTGAGCAAGAAATACAAGGTGCCCATCGCCACGCCCACCCCCACGGCCACGCCCACCTATGTGAGCGGCGCCATGCCGCCCCAGCCCTTCCGCACCCTGAAGCACGGCAGCGAAGGCGAGGATGTGTTCTGGCTGCAAATGAAGCTCAAGGAGCTGGACTTCTACCCCGGCACCGTGACGGGCGTATTCCTGACCGGCACGCAGAAGGCGGTCAAGGCTTTCCAGCGCGCCAACGGCATTTACCCCTCCGGGGAGGCAAACGAAAAGACGTTACAGGCTGTGTACGCCACTGAACTTGCAGGCCCCACCGCAACACCCGTACCGACCGACACCCCCGTGCCTACCCCCGCGCCGACGCCCACCCCCAGCGCCACTCCTTCGCCAACCCCCACCCCGACCGCTACACCGGCGCCGACTGCCACCGCGAGCCCGACGGCTACGGCAACGCCACCGCAGCTGCGCCATATCCCACCCCGCACCATTCCCGGCTGAACCAACCGGATGTAAAGACGCGCCGCCCGCACCCGCGGGCGGCGCTTTTTCCGCCGTTTGGCATTCCCGCGTCTCCGGCGCGGCCGCACATGTGTTAAATCCTGTCATAAAAGCAAATATTACGGTTTGCGCGTTGACACCCCATTTTCGGCAATGCTATAATGGGCGGTAGCGAAGCCCTGTTTTCGCTTGTGTCAAACTAAGGAAAAAGACTGGCTGGGAGGTTACATTCGTGAAGAAAACACTCTGCCTGCTTCTGGGGGTTATGCTGGCGCTGACCGCCGCGTTGCCCGCCATCGCGGAAGTCAAGCCGAACACTTACTCGTTGCCGTTGGAGGGCACGGTGCTGCAAAACCAGGCGGATCGCAACATCAAACCGCTTACGCCTGCGGAGCGTCACCCCATCACCTCGGGGGTCAGCCCGACTACCGGCCTGAGCTGGACCGGCGTGTATCTGCCGATGCTGGTGCAGATCAGCAACCCCGAAGGCAGCGTCAAGTACAACGGCGCCACGGTCAAATCCGCCGGGATCGGCAACCGCGCACCCTGGGGCGGTCAGTATGCGGATATCGTGTACGAAGGCATCCTCTACCGCACGGGCGAGACCCGTATCTCCTTCCTCTTCAGCGACAGTCTGGACGAGGGCAACCCCGTGTCCGTCGGCCCCGTGCGTTCCGCCCGTATCGGCCACGTGCTGCTGCGTGAGGAATGGCAAAGCGGCTTCATCTACGCCGGCGGCCCGCGCCGTGAGGAGAACGACATCTCCGAGATGTTCAACCAGCTGGGCGCCAGCGACAAGGGCGTGCTGTTCGATCTGCTGACCAACAAGTGGAACGACTACCGCGTACGCGTGCAAGGCCTCAAAAACCCCGACAACCTGGACGTGAACGTCGTCGGCCTGCGCGACATGATCCCCACCAACTATGCCGCCGCCGCCCACGCGTTCCTGTTTGCGGAAGTCAGCCCCTATACCGAAGGGTATGACATGGCCTATAACATCAACCTCGACTGGGGTCATGAGAAGTGGATTTCCCATTTCGTGTACGACGAGACGGAGAACCTCTACCTCCGTTACTCCGGCGATGCGCCTTACCTGTCCTACGCCTCGGCCACCGACCGCAGCGAGGAGAACATCACGCAGATGAGCTTCGCAAACGTGATTATCCAGCGCGTGCCGTACGAGTACACCAACAACAGCAAGATCATGCCCGTGATGCAAAATGTAGGCAAGGGCAATGCCGATATCTTCATCGGCGGCCGCTACATTCCGGGCTACTGGGTCCGCAATGATGTGGAGAGCCCGACCGTATATTATGATGATCAGGGCAACGAACTACAGTTTACCCCCGGCAAGACCTTCATCGCCCACCTGCCGCCCGAAAGCCTGTGCACTTTCTCCGGCATGGAATAAGCAAGAATTGTACAAACGGGAGGCGAGCGTTACGACGCTCGCCTCCCGTTTTTGCTACGAAAATGGCGGTGCGCATGCAGCGCTACCCGCCGGTGTTGCCCGCGACCTCCCTGCACAATCTGAGAAAAGCCATTCCAGCGCGTATCTCCAGATCAAATTGCCGGGTTCCTTCCGAATCCGGCTGGAGCTTCGCCAGTTCTCCTGACAGCCCGCGGTCGGTTTCTGGTATCAATTCCCCTGCCATCCGCCCGATATGCCGGGCTGAAGCCAGAATCCGGCGTAGCTTTAACGCGCCTTAGAATCGTCCACCGTGCGGATCGCCCCCATCGGGCAATAACGGACACATTTCCCGCACACGATGCACTTCTCGTCATCCACCACGGGCAGGGAGAACATGCTTTTCTGGGTAATAGCCTGTTTGGGGCAAACGGAAATGGCGGGGCAGCGATGGTTCTGGGGGCAGCGGTTTGCATCAACAATCAGTTTCATATCGGGTTTCCTCCTGTGAATTTGCTTTCGGGTTCCGGCTGTGTTTCTCCCAGTGCGGGCGGCGCGCAGTAGATGCGCTTGAGCGCCGCGATCACCTGCCGCACACGCGGGTCGGCGATTGCGTACGTCACGTTCTGCCCGGTGCGCCGATCCACCACCATGCCGCAATCCTTGAGCCGCGCGAGGTTCTGGGATACGGCGGATTGCGTAACGGAGCCCAGCGCCTCGCACAGCGCATTTACGCCGTACGGGTGTTCAATCAGCGCACAAAGAATTTGAAGGCGCGTTTCGCTGGCCAACAGCCGCAACGTATCGGCGATCGGTTTCACATCCTCGGGCACGGAACTGCCTCCTTTACTGGGTGGGACCCGTAAATATTAGCGTATACTAATATACTAATGTTTCGTTGGTTTGTCAACCATCTTGGAGAAAAAATGTGGCGTGACAGATACTGCTGCCCGTTTACGCAGTTGGTACAAGGTTTTGGGCTGCTGTCCCGGGTGTACAAGCTGTATTGTCGTTTGTATGCTTGTTTCATACTCAGCTTTCGCCCGCAGCCAAGTACCCGCATGCCGTGTGTTTCCTTTGAACCTCGAAACCCCGGCAGGCGGCGCGTGCTCCCCATTTCCTCCCGTAACAGCGACGAAACGCCGCACCCCTAGGGGCACAGCGTTTCGGAATCAATACTTCCGTTACAGGCTCTTTTCCAGATCGTCCATCGCAGCGGCAATGCGCGGCATCTCCGCCGAAATGGTACAGGCGTGCGGCACGTCCTGCAAGGTCAGCCGCTGCGGGGTTTTGGTGCCCACATGGCCGGCAATCCAATCGGCGCTGCCCGGCCAGACCACCTTATCCCCCGTGCTCTGCACCACCAGCAGCGGGCAGCGCACGCGGCTCAGACCCTTGCGGGCCTTATGGATCAGCTTTGCCAGATCCAGCGCGTTACGCGTCGGAAAGCCGGAGTAGCCGTAGTCGAAGGCCGGGTTCAGGTCGCGGTGGCGGTCTGCCTCCGGTGCCCAGCTGACGCGCGGGTAAAGCGGCGCAACCAGCCATGCGTAGCGCAGCCAGCGGTTACGCGTCGCCATCGGCGCGGAGATGGCCACACACGCGTCCGCCAGCCCTTCTTCCGCCAGCAAAAGCGCCAGCAGTCCGCCCATGGAAAGCCCGGCAACCGTTACGGTGTCGCAGCGTTTCCGCAGCGTCTGCAACGCCTCATGCGCCGCGGCAATCCATTGTGCCGCATTTGCGCGCGCCATATCCGCTTCAGTGGTGGCATGCCCCGGCAGGTTTACGCCCATCACCGTATAGCCCAGATCCGCAAGCGCATCGCCCAGCGGGCGCATATGCGACACACTGCCCGTAAACCCGTGCAAAAGCAGGATTCCCTTATTACTCCCCGGGTACAGAAACGGTCGGCAGCAATCATGGTCAAAGTGCGAGGCCGGATAAGGTTCCATGGCGTGCTCCCTCCTTGCGCTTCGGTCGGCGCTGCGGGCCGGTTACTGGTCGATGCTTTCGATATCGTCCTTTTTCCCAAGCACCAGCAGGATATCCCCGGTCTGGAACAGCCAGTCCGGCGAAGGAGAAACGTTGAACTGCCCGCCCCGGTGGATGGCCAGAATGCTGATGCCGTACTTCCTGCGCACATCCACGCCGCTGATGGTGTTGTTGGCCCAGCGCGCGGGCAGGATAATCTCGATCAGCTGGTAATCGTCGCTCAGGTCGATCAGCTCCAGCACGTTGGGCGTCAGCAGGGATTTTGCCAGACGCATGCCCATATCCCGCTCGGGGAACACCACGCGATCCACGCCCACCTTGCGCAACACCTTGGCGTGCAGCTCGTCGGTCGCTTTGGCGATCAGGTACGGCACGCCCATTTCTTTGAGCAACACGCATACGAGGATGCTGTCGCGCATGTTCTGCCCGATAGAGACGATGGCAGCGTCAAAATTGCGCACGCCCAGCGATTGCAGCGCGCCCTCGTCGGTTGCGTTAATCTGGATGGCCTGGGTTACATACGGCGCAATCTCCTCGACAATCGCCGCGTTCTCATCCACGGCCAGCACCTCGTGCCCCAGTTTATACAGGGATTTGGCCAGGCTTTCGCCAAAGCGGCCCAGACCAAATACCAGATACTGCTTGCTCTTTTCCTTCATGGTACGTTTCCTCCGTTATCCGATCATGATCTTGTCTTCCGGGTAGTGGATGCGGTTCTTCGGGTTGTTTTCCATTCGGTTTGCCAGTGCAAACGCCAGGGTAAGCGGTCCTACGCGGCCAAAGTACATGATCGGAATCAGCAGCGCCTGGGAGAACTGGTTCAGGTTTGGCGTCCCCACGGCACTCAGTCCGACGGTGCCGAAGGCGGAAGTCGCTTCAAACATCAGGTCCAGCATATCCACACCGGTGGCGCGCTCCGAAATGGACAGCGCAATCGTGCAGATCAGCACAATCCCCAGGCTGATGCCCACAATGGTCAGCGCGCGCTTGATCGTATCGCTGGGCAGCTGTTTCCCAAAAGCGCCAACCTTGTCGGAGCCGCGCACAACGCTCAGCATCAGCAGGAATACAACGCTCATGGTGGTAGTCTTGACGCCGCCGCCGGTAGAGGCGGGCGACGCGCCGATAAACATCATGAAAACGCTGACCAGCTTGGAGCTGTCCGTAAGCTTGGCCTGATCCAGCGACGCGAACCCCGCGGTGCGCAGCGTTGTGGACTGGAAAAACGCGTTGAGCAGCTTTTCCCCAAAGTTCAGGTCAGGGTTGCCCAGCGTGGCGGGGTTATCCCATTCCAGCGCCAGCACTACAAGCGTGCCCGCCACCAGCAGCGATAGCGTGATGGTTAGCACCAGCTTGGTGTGCAGCATCAGCCGGTGGAAGCGGAAACGGTTGTGCAGCGTATCGTTAATCACGGAAAAGCCCAACCCGCCGCAAATAATCAGGCTTGCGATGGTCAACAGCACCACCGGATCATGCTGGAACTGCAGCAGGCTGCGGTAGCCGCCGAATAGATCAAACCCGGCGTTGCAAAACGCGCTGATGGCGTGGAACAGACTGTACCACAGCCCCTTGCGCACCCCCAGTATGGGGATAAACCGCGTCGCCAGCAGGCACATGCCGCTCAGCTCGATAATCGCCGCCAGCATCGAGAACCACTTGGTCAGCCGCACCATGCCGCTGAGGTTGTTCATGTTCATCGATTCACGGATCAGCACCCGATTGCGCAGGGAGATGCGCTTGCCCAGCGCGACCATCACCAGCGTGGCAAACACCATGAAACCCAGCCCGCCAATCTGGATCAGGGTAATGATAACTAGGCGGCCGAAGGTGGCATAGGTGTCGGCGGTATCCACCGTAATCAGCCCCGTAACGCACACAGCCGATGTGGAGGTAAACAGCGCATTGTGGAACCCCACCGAGCGATGGCTGATCGTTGCGATCGGCAGGCTCAGCAACACCGCGCCGACAAGGATCACGCAGAGAAACCCAAGCGCCAGAATCCGTTCCGGCCGTATGGTGCGTTGGAAAAGCGACGGGCGCCTTTCCGGTTGCGAAGCGTACAAACGAATCCTCCTCCTGTGTCAATACAAAGCGTATTATATCGCTTTACGCCCTTTTTGTACAGTAGCCGACGATTGCAACTCTCCCGCCGGGCTTTACACCGGCGTGCCGAACTGCTATGCTAGGGGCACTAACCGCAAGGAGGGACCCTTTCATGACCGTTCAGGAGCGCTTTATCCGTTATGCCTCCATCGATACGGGCGCCAGCGAAACCAGCGGCACCCATCCTTCCAGCCCGGCGCAGGGAGAGCTGGCGCGGCTGCTGGCCGACGAGCTGACCGCCATGGGCGCGCAACAGGTGCGCGTATCGCCCGAGTGCTACGTGTATGCCGAAATCCCCGCCAATGCCGCGCAGCAGCCTGCCATCGGCCTGATTGCGCACATGGATACCGCTCCGTCGGTGCCCACAGGCCCGGTGCACCCGCGCGTGGTGCGTTATGAGGGCGGCGATCTGCCCATCGGCCACGGCGCGGTGCTGAAGGCCTCCGAATATGCCAGCCTTGCCCGCCACATCGGGCATGAGCTGATCGTAACCGACGGAACCACCCTGCTTGGCGGCGACGATAAGGCCGGCGTGGCCGAGATCATGACCGCCTGCGCACAGATTCTGGCTGACCCTGCACACCGGCACGGCAAAATTTGCATCGGCTTTACTCCGGACGAGGAGATTGGCGGCGGCGCGGATTTCTTCGACGTGGCGGGCTTCGGCGCCGATTTTGCCTACACCGTGGACGGCGGTGCGCCCGACGAGTTTGAGTGCGAAAACTTTAACGCCTGCACGGCCATCGTGCAGGTTAAAGGCTTTAACATCCACCCCGGCTCCGCGAAAAACAAGATGAGAAACGCCGCGCGCATGGCGGTTGAGTTTGCGGGCCTGATGCCCGACAGCGAAACCCCCGAGCACACCGAGCTGCGCGAAGGGTTTTACCACTTATGCGACCTGCATGGCGACGAGAGCGCCGCCACCCTGCACTACATCGTGCGCGACCACGACCACGCGCGCTTCGAAGCCCGCAAGGCACGCCTGACCGCCATGACCGCCTACCTGAACGGGAAATACGGCGAAGGCTCCTTCACGCTGGATTTGCACGATACCTACTATAATATGAAAGAGAAAATCGACGAGCGTCCGGAGGTGACGGCCCGCGCCATGGAAGCCTTCCGCGCCGTAGGGGTCGAGTCCCGGACGGTCGCCATTCGCGGCGGCACCGACGGCGCCCGCCTCTCCTTCGAAGGCCTGCCCTGCCCCAACCTACCCACCGGTGCCTACAACCTGCATGGGGTGCTGGAGTACGTCAGCATTCCGGAAATGCAGCAGATCACGCGGATGCTGGTCGAACTGGTGCGCGCCAAGGGCTGAGGGGCCAAGTCCATCTTTCGCGGGTCACATTACGCGCACCCCTGCCCATGAAACGGCAGGCAAGGGAACTGGGCTTCGCCATTGCAGGGGCAAAGGCGCATCGCAGCGAGCCGCCGCGCTATCTGTGCAGCGGCTCGGGCATACCCCATGGGTTGGGTTACCCTAGCCTTGCGCAGCCGGCAGGCCAAAGGTACGCTTGCCAAAGGTTCGCATTTCGAGCGCTCTTGGCGCACGCAATGCCGGGTGTCCGTTTGCCTTACGGCAAAACCCCACGGATCTGTCGATCCGTGGGGCTTCGATATGGTCTTTGTTCGATCGGAGGTCAGGCGTTTCTCCCCGCGCAGATTTCCTACGGAGGGGGCGCGCCCCGCATCCCATCCATCCCGTTGCAGGCGAATGGTCAATCACCCAAGGCAGCTTGCAAAAGTTCTCCATAGTTCCCTATGGAATGATTCCAATCCTGCCGTGAACGTGACAAACCCGATGTTGCTCGCCGCGTTATTCGACAGTCGCCGACAGCGTCACGTCGATGTTGTTCATGGTCGCCTTCGAGTACGGGCAGACGGTGTGCGCTTCCTTGACAAGCTCCTCCGCCAGACCCTGTTCGACGCCCTTGAAAATGCCGACGATATCCGCGCTCAGGAAGAACCCGCCGTTCTCATCCTTGTCGATGCCGACGGTCAGCCGAATCGACGGGGTCGGGATATGCAGCTTTCTGACTCTGACCACATGCTGCAAGGCACTGCCAAAGCACGCGGCGTATCCAGCCGCGAACAGCTGCTCCGGGTTTACCCCCGGCTTGGTACCGCCCATTTCCGCGGGCGGCGACATTTCAAACGCCAGCGTCGTACCGTTTACGGCAACCTTGCCGGAACGTCCCCCTGTGGATTCGGCGGTCGTGGTATATAAAGCTTTCATGGCATATCCTCCTGTATTCTGTCGGTTGGTTCCACCGCGCGCCTTCGGGGTTTGCGGCAGGTTGTAATAGCCTGGACTTTCTGCCCCTGTCGTGCTGCGGGAGGGTTCGTTTCTCATCCGCACGTTCGGCAGGTGGTACAGTTCTTATCTACCCAATATGCCGCGTTTATAAACGGGAATTGCCTTAAAATATGCAAAATTACGACACGGTTGATCGGCGTGAATGGAATGGCGTTCCGGCTATAGGGCTTCTTGCGCTCTGACCCAGCTTTGCCCGCGCCGCTTCACCCGCCTTATACCGGCGGTGCGCACTCGTTGTGTCCGCCGTATTATGTGTCGTGTTCATACAGAGCGGCCATCGCCTGTATCCTGCGCCGGATTTCCGCGCGGATCGGCAGCGGCTCCAGACACTCGCACCGATCCCCAAAGCCAAGCAGAAAATTGTAAAAGTAATCGTTTGCGATAAAGGGAAACCGCACCAGAAAATGTGCCTCCCCGTCCGGCACGCACTGTTCGGGTGGGCAATAGTCCAGGATTCTTTCCAGAATCGACCGATGAATCCGTAGCTTGATTTCCGTTTGCATCGCCGCCAGCTGATCCGAAAAATCCAGCAGCGGCTTTTGTGGCTCCCGCGGGGTAAAGCCCACATCCTGCATTTGCAACGCGGAGGTTCGGGACAGCTTGAACAGCCGAAAATCCTTTCTTTCATAACAAAACCCCTGCCAGTACCACTGCCCGCCTTTGAGTACAAGCTGGTACGGCTCGGCGGTGCGCGCGGTTTTCGTTCCGGAGTGATTCACATAAACAAAGGTAAGCAGCTTGCTTTCCTGCAACGCCGTTTGGATGATTTTCAGATTTGGCTGCAGGTTCCTGTTGCCGAGCCACGGGGTTAAATCAATCGTGATCTGGTTGGTTTTAAGCGCGATATCCTTCTCCCGCCCGGCGGGGATAAAACTCTTTACCTTAGCAAGGGCGTTAACCAGCTCATCCCCCCGAATGACGTCCGAAAGGCTCGTAAGCCCCATGAGGATGGCGGATAGATCGGCTGTGGAAAAGACCTTCTGCTCCAGCTTGTATTGCCGCAGGATTTCAAAACCGCCGCCCACGCCCGCCGTTGCGCAAATCGGAATCCCGGCCATGTTGATGGACTCGATATCGCGGTAGATGGTGCGGGTGGAAACCTCAAACAGCGCCGCTAACTCCTGCGCGCCAATCCGATCCCGGTTCAGCAGGAGCATGATGATGCTGACCAGCCTATCCACTTTCATCCGGACGCCGCCTTTCGAAATTTGCATGGTTTCCCTATTGTTGCCATCCTGTTGTCAACAATCACAGCATACAATAACAGGGTACACAAAGCAACCCGAAAACAGGAGGATGTACTATGCAGAATCAGGCTTTGGTGATTATTGATATTCAAAACGACATCACGAAAAACTACCGGGATATACTCCCCAACCTCAACAACGCAGTCGACTGGGCCGTGCGGCAGGATATGCACGTTGTCTATATCCGGCATGAAAACGTATCGACAGGCACAAGGACGTTCAAGCCGGGTACGCCGGGGGCGGAGCTCGTACCCGATTTGAAGCTGGCCTCCCGGAACATTTTCACCAAATGCAAGGGTAACGCCTTAACCAGTGAAGCCTTTGCACGCTTTATCCAGCTCAACGACATCCGGAGTTTCTACGTCGCGGGCGCGGACGCCGTGGCCTGTGTGAAATCCACCTGCTACAATTTGCGCAAGGCAGGATATCCCGTGACGGTTCTTGCCGATTGCATTACCAGCTACGACAAGCGGAAAATCGACGAGTTGCTGCGCTATTATGCAAGTCAGGGATGCGAAATCAGCAAAATTGGAGATTTGGGATTTAAGGATAATTGACTTAAAGTTAATACGCATGTCATTCTGACGCAAGCAATGAAAGCAAAAGAAGGATGAATCCGCCAACATCCTTCTTGATATCTAGTTACTTCGTTCGCTTGCTTTTAGGGATGCAAAACGCTTTCTTCCCATAATCTTTAGCGTATATCCGCTTACCATTTTTAAGCGTGATATAAGCTACATAACAGTACGCAGAATTGCACATGTCTGTTCTAGCCATTTGATATCCTCCTTCCCAAGGCAGATTTTTAAGAAACAAATCTTAAAATCGCTTGAGAAATGCAAATACGGTATGTATACTAAAGTTGCAGGATAGTATAGGCGGTTTTCCGTATATGCTTTTCTCAGCTGACTTCTTAATGAGTTGCCGCTCACTAAGGAGTCTTTTATATCAAGCAGGAAACCTGCAAGATATCATTAAAGCTTTTTTGCTTTTGTTAAGTCAAATACAATCGCTGATTGTTCTCTCAGGAATACTCCATCGACAGCAAATGCATCTTCGTTTAAATCCCACCCCATAATATACTGTAGCTTATTTAGTAAGTCTTTACTGTTCCATCGCACCGATATAATACCCGACTTCTTCTCCTTGTAAAATTTCGTAGCATTTGGTGTTTCTTCAGTACATGTTTGAATGGCAATCTTTTTATCTCCTTCGTTAATAAGCAAAATAACGAATTTTGGATACCCAGTCTTAATAACTGAAGATTTGTTAAACGTCAAACCATTCTTCGTAATTGAAACATATGGGTTGCCTTCGCCAAAATTGAACGATTGAAATCCGTCAATGCCAATCACAAGTCTTCGCCTTCCTTTCGCCAATATTCTATCCTTATTCGCTTAAATTGTCAAGCGTTTCATACGCATAATCAGTCTATGTCTTTTGCTTCGCGTTTTCTTGTTCCTGCTTCTATTCAGTTGTTGCATCAGTCGAAATCAATCGTACGCGTTGTACGATATAAACTAGCAAATTCTTCGCCTTGCAGGATGCTATTATGCTATTGTCTACGCAATAGATAATATCGTCGAAGATTCTTGCTCTACTCTTCACATGTTTTCGACAAATTCCTTATAAATCTCCGCATCTCAGTTCTTATTATTGACGCAAATCATTTCTGAAACCTTAATAAAACCTCAAGTAACATCCCACATAATCAAACAGCATAATCTCAGATGTAGGAAATAAACCTATGCATGTTATAATAGAGTATTGTACCCTAAAGAACTCGACTGGTCAGGAAAATCGAATGAAAAGTAAAATCCCTCAAACCGTTACGGTTCAAGGGATTCATGTGTGGTGGGATTAGTAGGGCTCGAACCTATGACCTCCACGATGTCAACGTGGCGCTCTAACCAACTGAGCTATAATCCCATCCTGTGCGTCAAGCGACGTAAAATACTATACCATATCATCCTCCGATTTGCAAGAGTGAAATATCCGCCCCTCCCTTACAAAAGCGGTGCTGCATGCTCTTTTCCGCAGCTCCCCGCTCCCTCTGCCAACCTCCCAGGGATAAAAACCGACCTGCGTTGCGTTCCTTTTTTATCCAGCCGGATTCAAATCACCTTTTCAGGGGAGGCATCGTTATGGGGTATAAAATGTTGGCCGTATGTCTGGCCATTCTGTTGGCCATTCTGCCGCTGTGCAGCCTTGCCGAGGGCGCGACGGGCAGCACGAGCGCCGTGCCGGATGCCACGAACGTCTTTGCGACCTTTACGCAAAAGGGCGAGAAGACCCCCGGCATCACCTACACCGTACAGGATTTGTACTTTGACGGTTACCTGCTCCAATTTTCCATCTCGCAGGCGCCCAACGGGCCGGGCTACACCGTGTATAACGATGTGCTGAACGATGGCGAAATTACTGAGGAGATGCTCGCCATCCGCAACTCCGGCTCCACGCCGCTCGGCTCCTACTGCGAATTGACGGCCATCGGCGCGGATGGGCAGGAGGTGGGCAGCACGCTGGTCAGCAACGGTTCGCAGGTGGGCAACGCGGCTGTGCGCACGTATGGGTTTTGCTTTCAGCCCGGGGCGGAGCAGCCGCAGGCGCGCGTTGTGGTCAGCTATGGCGTGATGGAAACGCCCGGTCAGGTTCTGGGGGGGATCCAGACCCAATCGCTGACCGTCCCCGTACAGACGCCCGTCGTGACCCGATCCGTGCTGGTGCACCGTACCGACGGGGAGCCGCTCAGCCTGGAGGAGGTTTTCATCGCCGAAACGGAGCAGGTCGCGGGTATCTATGCCTTCTACCCGCTTAACCCGAAGTACCCCAACAACTGCCCGCTGCGCTTTGCCGATACCGCGGATGCGGAGCTGGCCGTCGGCGGGAGCGATGGCGAGCGGCAGCCGCAAACCCGGGGGTATCTCTACCATGCCATTGTGAAAACCGGAGCGCTGGATACGATCGCCATCGAAGATTTACGTCTGAATCGTATCTTTCAGATTGATCTTGCGAACGGCACGGCCACCGAAGTGCAGTAGCGCCCGGCTGCCGTGTCCCAGTCCGCTGCCGGCTGTCGCGGGCATGGAGGGTCATTTCTGCATCAACAGGGAGGGGCACTAAGCCCCTCCCTGTGATGTTTGTTTACTTGTCAGGCGTTCAGCACCGCGCCCGGCATAGCCGCTGTTCCCGTCCGGGCAAGCCGACCTAACCAGCTGCGTCGCCCTGCGCAGGTTACGGCTGCGACAGCGGTTTTTCCATCAGCGTGAACAGCCCAGTGCGCCACACGGCTTCCCCGCGCTTTACATATCCCAGCCGCGCATACATCCGCTGCGCGTGCGGGTTTTGGCTATACGCGTCCAGTCGAAGGTCCGCATAGCCGTGCTCCAGCGCCCAGCGCTCCACCGCCACCATCAGGCCGCGGCCCAGCCCGCCGCCCTGCGCCGTCGGGTGTACGCACAGGCGGTGCACAATCAGTGCCGGGCCAGCAAACTGCCAGTCCGCGTTGGCATAGGCAGGGTCGCAGGTTTCGTTCAGCACCACGGCGGCCTGCACGCCGGTATCGGTTTCCACCACGTACAGCTCGCCGCGCGCCAGATCGTCGTCCAGAATATCCGCCGTGGGGTAAATGTCATCCCATTGGGCAATGCCGTGGGCCTGCATAGCTGCGGTTGCCGCGCGGTAAATGGCGTGCACGGCGGGCATATCCGCCGGAGTGGCGCTTCGCATTTCCACTGTATTCATGGGCACCTCATAAAAAGCCGACGGAGGCGTAATGCCCCCGTCGGCTTGTGTTTTGGAATCAGAAGTTTTCCACAAGGTCGATGTCCTTGTAACGGCGCATGCCGGTGCCCGCGGGGATCAGCTTGCCGATGATGACGTTCTCCTTCAGGCCCAGCAGCGGATCGATTTTGCCCTTGATGGCCGCATCGGTCAGCACGCGGGTCGTCTCCTGGAAGGAGGCCGCCGACAGGAAGCTCTCCGTGGCCAGCGACGCCTTGGTGATGCCCAGCAGGATGCGCTTGGCAATCGCGGGGCGTCCGCCCTTTTCGATGGTATCGCGGTTGGCTTCTTCAAAGCGGAAGATGTCCACCAGCGAACCGGGCAGCAGGGCGGTGTCGCCGCTGTCCTCCACGCGCACCTTGCGCAGCATCTGCCGCACAATGATCTCGATGTGCTTATCGCTGATGTTAACGCCCTGCTGGCGGTACACGCTCAGCACCTCGCGCAGCAGGTAGTCCTGCACGGCCTTCACACCCAGGATGCGCAGCAGGTCGTGGGGGTTGATGGAGCCGTCGATCAGCTCGTCGCCCGCTTCCACAAGCTGCCCGTCGGTCACCTTCAGGCGACTGCCGTAGTTAATCTGGTACGATTTCTGCTCGCGGCTGTCCTCTTCGTTGGTGACGACAATCTCGCGCTTCTTCTTGTTTTCCCCAAGGCTCACGCGGCCGCTGATTTCACTGAGGATCGCGTCGCGCTTGGGCTTGCGGGCCTCGAACAGCTCCTCCACGCGGGGAAGACCCTGCGTGATATCGTCGCCGCCGGCCACGCCGCCGGTATGGAAGGTACGCATCGTCAGCTGCGTGCCGGGCTCGCCGATGGCCTGCGCGGCCACGATGCCCACGGCCTCGCCCACATCCACCGGCTCGCCGGTGGCCAGGTTGGCGCCGTAGCAGCGGGCGCATACGCCGGTTTCATTGCGGCAGGTCAGGACGCTGCGCACCTGCACTTTCTTGATGCCGGCCGTCGCGATCACCCGCGCCTTCTGGTGGCTGATGATCTCGTTCAGGGAAACCAGAATTTCACCGGTGGCGGGGTGGAGCACATCCTCGGCGGCCACGCGGCCCACCAGACGGTCTTCCAGGCTCTCAATCACCTGATTGCCGATGCTGATTTCCGAAATCGTGATGCCGCGCACCTTTTCGCCGCGCTTGGCAAAGCAGTCCGGCTCGCGCACGATCACTTCCTGGCTTACGTCCACCAGGCGGCGGGTCAGGTAACCGGAGTCGGCGGTACGCAGCGCCGTATCAGCCAGCGATTTACGGCTGCCGTGGGAGGATTCGAAGAACTCTAGCACCGACAGGCCTTCGCGGAAATTGGCGCGAATCGGCAGTTCCAGCGTTTTACCGGAAGGCGAAGCCATCAGGCCGCGCATGCCGGCCAGCTGGGCCACCTGCGAGGCGCTGCCGCGCGCGCCGGAGTCGGTCATCATCCGGATGGGGTTACGCTCGTCCAGCCCGGGCAGGATCATACCGCGCAGCTTGTTGGTGGTATCGCCCCAGATTTCGATGACGTTCTTGTAGCGTTCCTCTTCGCTGAGCATGCCCTGATTGAAGAGGCTGTTGATTTCCGTAACCTGCGCATCCGCTTCGGCCAGCATCTCGGGCTTCTGCGGGGGTACAACGATATCGCTGACCGACACCGTAACCGCGCCGCGCGTGGAGTACTTGAAGCCCAGCGCCTTGATGGCGTCCAGCACCAGCGCCGTTTCGTGGATGCCGTGTTTCTGGTACACCTGATCCACGATCTTGCCCAGATCCTTCTTGCCGCAGAGCACATCTACTTCCAACGGGAACATTTCCTCCAGGTTGGTGCGCGGTTTGCGCCCGATATCCTGCGGAATGACCTCGTTGAAGATCAGCATGCCCAGCGTGCAATCGATGATGCGTTGGGCGGTCTGCCCCTCGAACGTGCGCGACACGCGTACGCGGATGGGGTACTGCAGCGTAATGTGCCCCGTCTGGTAGGCCATCATGGCCTCGTTGTAGTTGGCGTAGACCGGAATCTGCTCCGGTGTCAGGTTTTCGCGCTTGGGGTAGGTCATGGTCAGGTAGTAGCAGCCGATCACCATGTCCTGCGAGGGGCTCATGACGGGCTTGCCGTCCTGCGGTTTCAAAATGTTGTTGTGCGCCAGCATCAGGAAGCGGGCTTCCGCCTGCGCCTCCATGGACAGCGGCACGTGCACGGCCATCTGATCGCCGTCGAAGTCCGCGTTGTACGCGGTGCAGACCAGCGGGTGCAGCTTGATGGCGCGGCCTTCCACCAGAATGGGCTCAAACGCCTGAATGCCCAAGCGGTGCAGCGTGGGGGCGCGGTTCAGGAGCACCGGATGCTCCTTGATTACGCCCTCCAGAATATCCCACACTTCGGGCTTGCCCTTTTCCACCATGCGCTTGGCGTTTTTACCGTGGTGGGCGTACTTGAGGGCCACCAGCCGCTCGATCACGAACGGCTTGAACAGCTCCAGCGCCATCTCCTTGGGCAGGCCGCACTGGTAGAGCTTCAGCTCCGGCCCCACCACGATAACGGAACGGCCGGAATAGTCTACGCGCTTGCCCAGCAGGTTCTGGCGGAAACGGCCCTGCTTGCCGCGCAGCAGATCGGACAGGGATTTGAGCGCCCGGTTGCCGGGGCCCGTCACGGCGCGGCCGCGGCGGCCGTTGTCGATCAGGGCGTCCACAGCCTCCTGCAGCATACGCTTTTCGTTGCGCACAATGATATCCGGCGCGCCAAGCTCCAACAGCCGCTTGAGGCGGTTGTTGCGGTTGATGACGCGGCGGTACAGGTCGTTCAGGTCGCTGGTGGCAAACCGACCGCCGTCCAGCTGCACCATGGGGCGCAGGTCCGGCGGGATGACCGGGATCACGTCCAGAATCATCCACTCGGGGCGGTTGCCGCTCTGGCGGAATGCCTCCACCACTTCCAGCCGCTTGATGGCGCGCGCGCGCTTTTGCCCTTCGCTGTCGCGCTCGCGCTCCTTCTCCGCCAGTTCGCTGATTTCTTTTTTGAGCTTTTCGCTGATTTCCTCAAGGTTCAGCTCTAAAAGCATCTCCTTGACGGCCTCGGCGCCCATGCCCGCGCGGAAGGCGCCTTTGCCCAGCTGCGCTTCCAGCTCGCGGTACTTGGCGTCGGTAATCAGCTCGTGCCGCTTCAGCCCGGTCGCCTTGCTGTCGCCGGGGTCCAGCACGATAAAGTTCGCGAAGTAAAGCACCTTTTCCAGCGCCCGGGGGCTGATATCCAGCAGCATGCCCATCCGGCTGGGGATGCCCTTGAAGTACCAGATGTGGCTGACCGGCGCGGCCAGCTGGATATGCCCCATGCGCTCGCGGCGCACCTTGGCGCGCGTCACCTGCACGCCGCACTTGTCGCAGATTTTGTTCTTATCCTTGAACTTGATGCGTTTATATTTACCGCAGTTACACTCCCAGTCCTTGGTGGGGCCGAAGATGCGCTCGCAGAACAGGCCGTCGCGCTCGGGCTTGAGGGTGCGGTAGTTAATGGTTTCCGGCTTGCAGACTTCGCCGAAGCTCCACTCCAGGATTTTCTCCGGCGATGCCATCCCGATCTGGATGGAATCAAGGTTCGTCAGTTCAAACAACGTTGGCCACTCCTTTCGGGCATTGGACAATCTCTCAGGGGGTACGCGTTTCCGGCGCGCGCGGGCAACCGGTTATTCGTCCTCGGGCTTGGGTTCGTTGTCCCCCTCGTCGTCCAGGTCAATGCCCAGATCGTCGCCCAGATCCATGGTAAAATCGTCCAGATCGTCGTCTTCGAGGTTGAAGTCCACATCCAGCGATTCGTCGGCGGCAGGCGTTTCGTCGGCGGCGGTTTCGTCCGCCTCCTCCTCCAGCTCCAGCCGCTCGTTGGTCGGCGTCTCGTCCAGATCGTCGTCATCCAGCTCGCGGATGATGATCTCGTTCTTCTCCGTATCCAGCACACGGATGTCCAGCGCAAGGGACTGCAGCTCCTTCAGGAGCACCTTGAAGCTCTCCGGCACGCCCGGCGCGGGGATGTTGGTGCCTTTGACGATGGCTTCGTAGGTTTTCACGCGGCCCACAATATCGTCGGATTTCACGGTCAGGATTTCCTGCAGGGTGTTGGCCGCGCCGTAGGCTTCCAGCGCCCACACTTCCATTTCGCCGAAGCGCTGGCCGCCGAACTGGGCCTTGCCGCCCAGCGGCTGCTGCGTAACCAGCGAGTAGGGGCCGACCGAGCGCGCGTGCATCTTATCGTCCACCAGGTGGTGCAGTTTCAGGAAGTACATGATACCAACCGTCACGCGGTTTTCGAAGGCTTCGCCGGTGCGGCCGTCGTACAGCACGGTCTTGCCGTCGGGGTCCATGCTCGCCTTTTTCAGGCAATCCTGAATTTCGTCAAAGGTCGCGCCGTCAAACACGGGGGTGGCCACATGCCAGCCCAGCGTGCGGGCCGCCATGCCCAGATGCACTTCCAGCACCTGGCCGATGTTCATACGCGAAGGCACGCCCATCGGGTTGAGCACCACCTGCAGCGGCGTACCGTCGGGCAGGAAGGGCATATCCTCTTCGCGCAGGATGCGGCTGACCACGCCCTTGTTGCCGTGGCGGCCGGCCATCTTGTCGCCGACGCTGATTTTGCGCTTCTGCGCGATGTACACGCGCACCATCATGTTTACGCCGGGGCTGAGTTCATCCTTGTTTTCGCGGGTGAAGATTTTCACATCCACCACGATGCCGCCCTCGCCGTGGGGCACGCGCAGGGAGGTATCGCGCACTTCGCGCGCCTTTTCACCAAAGATGGCGCGCAGCAGGCGTTCTTCGGCGGTCAGGTCGGTTTCGCCCTTGGGGGTTACCTTGCCGACCAGAATATCGCCGGCATGCACTTCCGCGCCGATGCGCACGATGCCGAACTCGTCCAAATCCTTCACGGCATCGTCGCCGATGTTGGGGATATCGCGCGTGATCTCCTCCGGCCCCAGCTTGGTTTCACGGGCCTCGGACTCGAACTCCTCAATGTGGATGGAGGTGTAGAAATCTTCCTTGACCAGCTTCTCGCTGATGAGCACGGCGTCTTCGTAGTTATAGCCTTCCCAGGTCATAAACCCGATCAGGATATTGCGGCCCAAGCCGATTTCGCCCATCTCTGTGGAGGGGCCGTCGGCAATCAGGTCGCCCTTTTCGATGGCCTGGCCGGCCTTGACGCGCGGCCGCTGGTTGATGCACGTGCCCTGGTTGCTGCGGGCAAACTTTTGCAGGTGGTAGCGGTGGCGCTCCTTGTGGCCGTCCAGCACCACCACTTCGTCGCCGGACACTTTTTCCACGACGCCGTTTTCCTTGCAGAGCACCACGGCGCCGCTATCCTGCGCGGCTTTGTACTCCATGCCCGTGCCCACGATGGGCGCTTCCGGCACCAGCAGCGGCACCGCCTGGCGCTGCATGTTGGAGCCCATCAGCGCGCGGTTGGCGTCGTCGTTTTCCAGGAAGGGGATCATGGCCGTAGCCACGGATACCACCTGCCGGGGGCTGACGTCGATAAAATCGACCTGCTCGCGGGCTACTTCGATAATCTCCGCCCTGTCGCGCACGGTTACGCGCTCGTTCACAAAGGC
The DNA here is from genome assembly GCA_963666755.2 of Candidatus Limiplasma sp. Classification (GTDB taxonomy): domain Bacteria; phylum Bacillota; class Clostridia; order Christensenellales; family Aristaeellaceae; genus CAXXOK01. Next base: position 238,511 of record CAXXGW010000009.1, on the reverse strand, counting down.
GCCGTCGTCGGCCAGCGGTTCGTTGGCCTGCGCGACTTTGTAGAAGTCCTCCTCATCGGCGGTCATGTACACAATCTCGTCGGTTACCTTGTGGGTCTTGCGATCCACGCGGCGGTAGGGGGCTTCGATAAAGCCGTACTCATTAATGCGCGCATAGGTGGCCAGCGAGCCGATCAGGCCGATGTTGGGGCCTTCAGGCGTCTCGATGGGGCAGATGCGGGCGTAATGGCTGTAATGCACGTCGCGCACTTCAAAGCTGGCGCGGTCGCGGTTCAGACCGCCGGGGCCCAGCGCGGAGAGGCGGCGCTTGTTGGTCAGTTCCGCCAGCGGGTTGGGCTGATCCATGAACTGAGACAGCTGCGAACTGCCGAAGAACTCCTTGATGGCGGCGCTTACGGGGCGGATGTTAATCAGCTCGCCCGGGCGCACGTCGTTCGCGTCCTGAATGGCCATGCGCTCGCGCACCACGCGCTCCAGACGGCTCAGGCCGATACGAATCTGGTTTTGCAGCAGCTCGCCCACGCGGCGCAGGCGGCGGTTGCCCAGATGGTCAATATCGTCGGTGTGCCCGATGCCGTAGGGCAGGCCCAGCAGGTAGCTGACGGAGGCGACAATATCGTCGGTCAGGATGTGCTTGGGCGACAGGCTGTGCGCGTTATCGGCGATGGCCTGACGCAGCTGCGCCTCGTCATTGCCGCAGGCATTCAGAATGGTGTTGAGCGTGGGGTAATGCACCAGCTCGGTAATGCCATACTCCTTGGGGTCGAAGGGCAGGAAGCCCTTGGCGTCCACAAAGTGGTTGCCCACCACGCGGTGCGTGTGCTCGTCCATCTGGATATCCACGGTGTTCAAACCGCTGTTCTGGATGGCGCGGGCCACGTCCTTCTCGATCTTTTCCCCGGCCTTGACGAAGATTTCGCCCGTCTGGGGATCGACGATGTCGGTCGCGGCGATGTGATCCTGAATGCGGGTGGCGAGGGAGAGCTTCTTATTAAACTTATACCGGCCCACGCGCATCAGGTCGTAGCGCTTGGGATCAAAAAACAGCGAATTGAGCAGACTCTGGGCGCTGTCGCGCGTGGGGGGCTCGCCCGGCTTCTGCCGCTTATAGATTTCAATCAGGCCGTCTTCCTGGCTCTGGGCGTTGTCGCCGCGTTGCAGCGTGGCCGCCAGACGTTCGTCCTCCCCCAGAAGGTTCAGGATTTCGCCGTCGGTGCCGTAGCCCAGCGCGCGCAGGATCACGGTAATGGGCAGCTTGCGCGCCCGGTCGATCCGCACCCAAAGCACATCGTTGGAGTCGGTTTCGTACTCCAGCCACGCGCCGCGGTTGGGGATCACCGTGGTGGAATACAGGTGCTTGCCCGCCTTGTCGATGGTATCGCTGTAATACACGCCGGGCGAACGCACCAGCTGGCTGACGATTACGCGCTCAGCCCCGTTGATGATGAAGGTGCCGTGCTCGGTCATCAGCGGGAAGTCGCCCATGAACACGTCCGACTCCTTGATTTCGCCGGTCTCCCTGTTTTTAAGACGGGCAAACACCTTGAGCGGGGCGGCATAGGTCATGTCGCGCTCTTTGCAGCGTTCTACGCTGTTTTTCGGCTCGTCCAGCGAATAATCGACAAACTCCAACACCAGATTATCGGTGTAGTCGGTAATGGGCGAAACATCGGCCAGAACCTCGCGGAGGTCTTCTTCCAGGAAGCGTTTGTAGCTATTCTTCTGCACCTCGATCAGATCGGGCATGTCCAATACTTCTTCGATGCGCGAGAAGCTCATCCGCTTCCTGAGCTTCCCCATTTGAACCTCATGCACCATAAAAGTTATCACCCCTTATGTTGTCGCATCGTATTGCACGCGTGCGAGAACCGATGCCCCAGCAGGCAAACTTCCTGTTGATTTTTTCCCGTAGAGCATGTACAATACAGGATAACGGGAAGGCATGGCTCCGCATCGTAACGATACTGATGCAAGTTTATATTTTAGCACTTGTAGTTACCGGTGTCAAGCACCGTTCCCTTTTTTGGGTAACAGAAATGTTGCGGTTCTAACCGTAAGGAGATGTCCTTGGATGACGAAATTTGGCCAGGTATATGAATATGACGCGGAAAACCGCCTTGCGACCGTCCATTTTTCCCGGCCCGAAGCGTGCGCGAAATGCGGCGCCTGCGGCTCGGGTACGCAGACGGGCACCGTGGTGCTGACCGCCGATTGCAAAGTGGGCGACTGGGTGCGTGTGGAAATGCCCGAGGGGCGTTTTCTGGAGGCGACGGCATTTGCCTATGTGGTGCCGCTGGTAGGGCTGCTGCTGGGCATCGGGCTCGGCTGGCTGCTGGGCGGCGGTGCCGACGGCTACACGGTGCTGGGCGCGGTGGCGGGCCTCGGGCTTTCCGCCGTGGTGCTTAAGGTGGTCGATAAACGCGTATCCGGCAGGCCGGAGTGGACGCCGCACATCACCGCTGTGTATGACGAGGCGCCCGATCTGGACAGCATCGGCTGCCACGCCGAGTAACAAACCCCAACCGTTCGCGCCGCTCCGGCCCGCCATACGGCCGTGAGCGCATGCGCCTTTTCCCCGGCCGCAAAGGCGCGGCTGAGGGTTGCTCCTGCCGTAATCGACAGGTTGGTTTTGTATACGCTTTCTGCGGGAAGGCGACCGCAGAGCGCCCCCCTGTTTGATTGGGATTGACGCACCTCAAACGTTTTCTGTCTGAAGCGGTGCGAGGTGCCCGCCGCAGCGACAGATTCGGGTTCCCCGCGTTACATGTAACCCGCGCGGGCCCGGATCGCGGGCGCGCCCGCGCCCGGTAGGGTTTGTCAATGTTTCTGCCAGCGCGGCCATCCGGGCGGCGCAATCGTTTCCGCCATAACGGCTGGGCGGTCACGCAGCCCGGGAGAGGCGTAAAACTTCCACGTAAGCGGACTATTCAACGCCCTGTATTTATGGTATAGTATAGGTGTTATGGGATCGTTGGCCGCAAGCGTGCGAAAAGTGCATTCCCTCGGGGGATCACTCTTTAGGATTGATGGACGGCGTTGGCGCCGCTCCCTTCATATACGCGTATCGCAAGCCGGTATCCGCACAACGTCGCGCCGTTGGCGCCACGGTGCGGGCGGGTCGCTGTCAGGCTCTGCCCGTCATCGTAACACTTGAAAGGAGGCACTCGAATGACGGAAATCGAGCAGCCAAAGCTTCGCGTTATCCCCTTGGGCGGCGTGGACGAGTTCGGCAAGAATATCACTGTTGTGGAATGCGGCGATGATATTGTCGTTGTGGACTGCGGCTCCATCTTCCCCGAGGCGGATATGCTGGGCGTCGATTTGGTCATCCCGGACGTAACCTATCTCATTAAAAATAAGGATCGCATCCGCGGCCTGCTACTGACGCACGGCCACGAAGATCATATCGGCGCGACGCCCTACGTGCTCAGGCAGGTGCCCATGCCCCTGTACGGCACCAAGCTGACTCTCGCGCTGGTGGATTTGAAGCTCAAGGAGCACCGCGTGCCCGGCATCCCGCTGAATGTGGTTAAGCCCGGCGACGAAGTCAAGCTCGGCTGCTTCACGGTCAAGTTCATCCATGTAAACCACTCCATCGCGGGTGCGGTCGCTCTGGCGATTGAGAGCCCCGCGGGCACGCTGGTGGTCAGCGGCGACTTCAAGATCGATTACACCCCCATTGAGGGGCAGGTAACCGATCTGGCGGAGTTTGCCATGCTTGGCAAAAAGGGCGTGCTGGCGTACCTTTGCGAAAGCACCAATGTGGAGCGCAAGGGGCACACCATCAGCGAAAGAAAAATTGGGCAGACCTTTATCGACCTGTTCCAGCAGGCCAAGGGCCGCGTGATTGTGGCGATGTTCGCCAGCAACATCCACCGCGTACAGATGGTCACGGATTCCGCCGCGATGTTTGGCCGCAAGGTTTGCTTTGTAGGCCGCAGCATGGTTAACGTCACGCGCGTAGCCATGTCCATCGGGGAGTTGCGCGTCCCGGAGGACGGTATTGTGGATATCGACGATATCGACAATTACCCCGACGAGGAGCTGCTCGTGGTGACCACCGGCAGCCAGGGCGAGGCGATGGCGGGCCTGACGCGCATGGCCTACGGCGAGCACCGCAAGCTGCAGATCAAGCCCACCGACATGGTCATCATTTCCGCCAACCCCATCCCCGGCAACGAAAAGCCCATCAGCCGCGTCATCAACCAACTGTACCGCTGCGGCGCCAACGTGGTTTACGGGCAGATCGCCGAGGTGCACGTATCCGGCCACGCCTGTCAGGAAGAAATCAAGCTGATGCACGTGCTCATCAAGCCGCGCTATTTTGTGCCGATCCACGGCGAGTATGCCAAACTCTGGCAGCATGCCGAGTTGGCCGAAAGTCTGGGCATGCCCAGCCAGAACATCGTGATCCCGGAAATCGGGCAGGTGATCGAGATGAGCGAAGGCAGCCTCGCCATTACCGGCGTGGTGCCCACCGGCGGCGTGCTGGTGGACGGTCTGGGCATTGGCGATGTTGGCAACGTGGTGCTGCGCGACCGCAAACACCTCAGCGAGGATGGCCTCATTATCGTGGTCATGGCGATCGACCGGGACAACGGCACGCTCGTCAGCGGCCCGGACATCATCAGCCGCGGCTTTGTGTATGTGCGGGAGAATGAGGATATTATCGAAAGCAGCCGTGAACTGGCGCGCAACATCGTGATGAGCTACGGCCGCATTGACGGCAGCGAGTGGCAGAACATGAAAAACCGCATCAAGGACGAGCTGCACCGCTACATTTTCGAAAAGATCAAGCGCAATCCGATGGTGTTACCCATCATTATGGAAATCTGACCCGACCGATCGGTCGGTTGGATCAAAGCGCGAGGCCCGGGGAGAGTAACCCGGGCCTCGCGCTTATTCTGTTTGAAAGATTTTCGGTTGTTTGCGATGGTCGCCCGCATGGGAGATTATGCTACGGTGCGGGGCTTGGGCTTCGCCCAAACCCACCAAAGGGTTTCACCCTTTGGAAACCTGACAAGGGATTCTATCCCTTGACCCCTCTTTTGTAGGTGAAACAAGGCCCGGCAGGAGGCAGTGCCTCCTGCACCTCCATTTTTCGGCTGTATGTACCACCTTCCGGTTGGTTGCGATGGTCGCCCGCGTGGGAGATACCGCTACGACGCTGGGCTTGGGCTTCGCCCAAACCCACCAAAGGGTTTCACCCTTTGGAAACCTGACAAGGGATTGCATCCCTTGACCCCTATTTTGTAGGTGAAACAAGGCCCATCAGGAGGCCGTGCCATCCGCTCTTCCTTTACGGCTGTATGCACAGCATTCCGGTTAAATACGATGATGCTACAGCGCGGGGCTTGGGCTTCGCCCAAACCCACCAAAGGGTTTCCCCTTTGGAATTCTGACAAGGGATTGCATCCCTTGCCCCCCTTTGCGGGTATCCCCCAATCCCTTATCCCCCATAGGTTTCACGGATGGAGAAGCTGACCCCCCAAACATAGTATGTCACAATCAGTTCCCGGATGGAATGGCTATCCTTCGCCGTCAGGATGGTGGCTTTCACATCGCCAATGGTTTTTGCATCCAGCGATTGCACTTGCTCGTTCCCCACCTGCAGCACATCCTGCGGGTCCGGCACCACCTGCACTTCCACCATATCCACCGGTACCAGACATTGGTTGCTTAGCCGCAACGTGTAGGTGATCCAAGCATAGTTTTCCATCGGCCCCAGCGCCGCATCATTAAACACTGTGCCCTCAAACGTGCCCTGCGCGAGCGCCTCCTGCGTCTGTGCAAACAGCGCGGCATTCTCCGAAGCCGCCATGCCTTCCGCCTTATACGCTGTGATGCTCACGCGCGCGGTCGCATAAAAATACCCGACCAGCAGCAGCGCCAGCACCACCAGCGCGATCATCAGAATCATTCCCGCCTTCAGGATTCGCAATGCCAGACCCCTTTCCGCCCAAGCGCCGTTATGGGTTGCCCGCGCCCAGGATGGCGCGCATTTCGTCGATCATTTCGCTGTCCTTCAGGCGGAACTTGAACTCCACCCGGCGGGACGCGTCCATATTGACCGAACCGTCGCTGCTATACACCGGGTCGGAATAGCTGCGCCCCTTGGCCGTAAGCACCTGACGCAGCTTATCCTGCTGGGCCTGACTCAAGCCCTGCATTTGCAGGCAGTAGGTCGCCACCGTCAGCGCGCGCTGCTGCGAAAGCTCCAGATTGCTCAGGTAGGTGCCCTGCGTATCGGTGTGCCCCTCGATCACGATCTCGCCCAGATAATCCACGTACTGGTCGCTCAGCAGCACCGACAGGTACAAAGGCACAAACTGGTTCAGCAGTTTTTGCCCGGTATCCTTGATATCAAACTTGCCCACATCGAAAAACACGGAGCTTTCCAGCATGATATCGCCCGTATTCTTATCCACAGACGCTTTCAGGTTGGCTTTGCTGAGCGCGTCGCTCAGGTCGCGGATGATCTTGGTACGCACGCCCACCAGATCGTCCAGCTTCTGCTGCTGGGTATCCAGCGCGCTTTGCTGCGTCTGCACCAGCGCCGTGGCCGCGTCCAGCTTGATCTGCTGATCCGCCAGCGCGCTTTGGGCCGCAGCCAGTGCGCTTTCCTTTTCCTGCAGGCTGGCCTGCGCGGCGGCGATGGTAGCTTCCTGCTCGGTCAGCGTCTGGGTCTGGGTGTTGAGCAGGCCCTTCTGGTTTTCAATGGCGGTCAGCGCGCTGGTCAGCTCGTTCTGTTTGCTCAGCAGCTGGGATTGCTGCTCGTCCAGCGTGCTTTGCTGGGTGGCCAGCTGCGTGCGCTGGGCGTTCAACTGGGTTTGCTGCGCGGTCAGCTCCGCCGTTTTGGTTTCCAGCATCACAAAGTACTGGTACACGCTGTAGCTGAGCACCAGCACAAACACCAGCAGCAAAGCCGCCATCATGTCGGAGTAGGAAATCCAGGCCGCCCCCGCGTCTACATGCCCGGGGCGGCGGTGGGAAAAGGCTTTGCGCGCCATCTCAGCGTACCTCCGTATTGCCCGGGAGCTTGCGGTCCTTTCCCTTGCGCGCGGCATCTGTTTCGGCGTACTGCCGCTCGTTCAGGTCTGCGACGGTTTCGCGCAGGTGTGCAAGCGCCGTGGTCAGCTCCCGCACATCCGCGGCGGTTGGTTGCATGCCGCCTTTTGCCTGCGCCTGCAACTCCCGCATGGCGGCTGTCAGCTCCGTTTGCACGTTGGTCAGACTCCGGGTGACCGCCGTCTGCTGGTTCACGGTTTCCCGCAGCAGCGCGATCAGCTCGGTTTGCTGCTCGCGCGCCTGCGCCTGCAAATCCGGCTCCAGAGTGCTCGCAAAATCGCGGCTGCTGCGCTGGATGCACTTGGCATCCTCCACCAGCGACTCGGCCACCTTAAGCGTGCGCTGGAGGTTCTGCTGCGTGGCTGCCTGGCTCTGGTTTAGCACCTGCAACGTATCCGCCAGCGCGGACAGCTGCCCGTTCATGGCGGTGTTCATCTGGTGCATAAACTGGTTTACGATGCGTTGCACGCCCTCCACCTGCTCGCGGGAAACCCCCTGTATGAAATTATCCAGCGACATCGTCAGCGGATGCACCGCGCGGCTCACGGCCATTTCCACCGCGCCGGCCATCTGCCCGCTTACCTGATCGGCGGCGCGCTGCAGGTTCAGCTCGTCGTCCTGTTTCTGGCAAATCATCTGCACTTCGGGGTCGAGCGGGCGGGGCATGGCCAGCTCGTAAAACGCCTCGTCAAACGAGTCCAGCGCCTTAAAGGCGTGCCCCACGGCAATGCGGTTGGTCATGTTAAACGCAAGCGAGCACAGGATGCCCGCAACCGAGGTCGCAAAGGCGAACTGCATACCGCTTAACAGCGTCGGAATGCTGGCGATGGTCTTGGCCGCGTCGTTCAAATCCAGATTGGTCAACCCCGCCATCAACCCCATAAAGGTGCCCAGAATACCCAGCGAGGTTAAAAGTCCCGGGATCAGCTCCGCCAGCTGTGCGTGCCCGGGGCGGTAGATCACCGTATCCTCGTTGATATAATCCTGTGCGTTGCAGGGGATGCCACGCAAATCCAGCTGCCCGGCGTTCAGTAAAAACCGCTGCCACTCCGGCCGCAGCGAGCGCCCCAGAAAACGCGCCTCACGCCAGATGGGCCGCTCGTTGCTGGCAGCGCTGCGTTCCAGCTTCATAATGGCACGGTTGAGCAGCGCGCTGTTGCGCAGCACCGGGTAAATGCACTTGAAAATACCCACCAGCGTAACCAGCGCGATCAGTCCGTATACCAGCGCGCCCGAAAGGTTCTTGATCACCAGAGCGATCCATTGGTCCACCATGCTGCGCACCACCTGTTCCTGTCGATTCGCTGTTCTGATCTTAACACTTTTTTCACATTTTGTAAACTTCCCAACTGCAAGCCGCCTCCCCTGCCCTGTAGGGCGAATATTCGTCATTAAAACGGAGAATTTGAGATTTTACTTGCCTTTTTGCATAATTATGGTTATACTAAGGCTAATACTTCCCTGTTTGTAAAACGTTCGACCTTCTCTCCAGACCGCAAAGGGGGATGCGAGATGCCTCGCAAACATATCGTGAACGACGCGCTGATTGACAGCGTGGCTCAAAACCTGTTTATGGCGCTACCTATTTTTCGCAAGCGTCTGCTGCATATGGATGTGATACAGCGCGAATTTAACGTTCCGCTGTCCCACGTACAGGTGCTGGCGATGCTCAACGACAATGGCTCCATGAATGTGAGCGAGATCTCCCGCCGGCTGGGCATTGCCAAGCCCAACATCACCCCGCTGATCGACCGGCTGATTGCCGATCAGTTTGTGGAACGGAGCCGCGACGACGCCGACCGCCGCATGGTGAACGTGCACATCTGCCCCGCGGGCGTCGCCCGGTTGCAGGAAATCCGCGTGAAAATGCGCGAGCTGGTGGGCGAATGGGCCACGTCGCTCAGCATTACAGACTTGCGCAACCTGAACCAGAGCCTGACCACCATTACCCAGGTGCTGGGTTCGACTTTGCAGCAGAACAAAGGCTGAGGCCCCATAAACAGCGCCCCCGCGAACGCTCGGTTCGCGGGGGCGCTGTCTGTGGAGCAGGTCTCGCCTACGGCTGGGCCTGCAGCGCGTCGTTCACAGCCTTGAGAACCGCCGTGGAGGTGACGGTCGCCCCGGCAATCGCGTCCACACCCTCGCCGTAGACAATCGTTCCACTCTTGCCGATAAATTGCGCCCGGAAGGTGTTGGTCTGCGCCTGCGCGCCGTAGTACTCAGTTTCGGCAAACTTGGGGCCGCCCACCTTCAGCGATACGATCACGCCGTTTGCATCCAGGCCGACGGTCACCACGATTTCATTGGCAAAGCCGCGCACGGTTTCGGTACAGATGCGCACGGCGCCGTTTTCATCCGGCGTATCCAGCGTCTGAACGCTGAGCGTGTTCAGCGGCGCGGCCGTCGCTTTGGGCGCGGCGGATGCGGGCTGGGCTGCCGTGTCGGTGCTGCCCGCGGCCTGCAGCGCGTCATTGATGGCTTTGAGCACCGCGTTGGAGGAGATCGTCGCCCCGGCAATCGCGTCCACACCCTCGCCGTATGCAAGCGTTCCGCTTTTGCCGATAAACTGGTCGCGGAAGGTATTGGTCTGCACCTGCGCGCCGTAATACTCCGTTTCGGCAAAGTTCGGGCCGCCCACCTTCAGCGATACGATCACCCCGTTTGCGTCCAGTCCGACGGTTACCAGGATGTCGCCGGCGAAGCCCTGCACCGTCTCGGCATACACCTGCACGGCGCCGCTGGCATCAGGGGCATCCAGCGCGGTCAGCGTTCCAGTTGCTTCGGCTGACGTTGTGTCCGTCGCGGCAGTCTCGTCGGCATCTGCCTCGTTGGTTTCTGCCTCGTCGGTTTGCGCCCCGGCGGTTTCCGGAACGCCCAGCGCCTCATTCACCGCCTTGAGCACCGCCTTGGATGTGATGGTCGCCCCGGCGATCGCATCCACGCCCTGGCCGTAACGCAGCGGCGCGGTTTTACCCGCAAACTGGTTCAGGAAAGCGGGTTCCAGCGCCTGTGAGCCCAGCCCTTCCGTTTCGTGGAAGGTGTCGGTTTGGATGCGCACCCCTTCAATACTGCCATCGGGGTTTACGCCCACGGTCACATCAAAATCGCCGCCATACCCCTGCACGGTCACGGTACGCTGGTCTGCCGCCGTCAGGGGCGAAAGCGCGTCGGCTGTTTCCACAGCCTGCCCGTTCAGGGTTTGCCAGTACTGGTACAGGCGGCCCGCCCCGGCCGTCACCGCGCCGGAGCTGATGGTCGCGCCGCTCACGCCGTCAATGTTCTGTTTAAGCTTGGGTACTTCCCGCATGCCGATAAACTGATCCGTAAACTCCGGATCCCGGGTGCGCGTACCCAGCCCGGCCGTTTCGGCAAAGGCGGAACCGCCTACCGACAGGCCGGTAATCGCGCCCTGCGCGTCGATGCCCATTACAATTTCAATGGGGCCGCCATAGCCCTGCACGGTGGTCTGCAGCACGGTGCCCACCGACTGCCCGCCGCGTGTGGCGGTATAGGCGCTGTCCACGCCGTCCGCCTCGGTCACGGTCAGCTCGGTAAAGCCGTCCGCATCAGGGAAAACGGCAATGCGCGCGGCGTTGCTGGCCAGCAGCTTCTGTTCGGCAATCGGCCCGGCGGTCACCAGATTGGTCAGGCTCAGCGCCAGACCCGCCACCACGGTAATGAGGCACAGGATCAGCCATGCGGGTTTCTTCACAGGAGTTCCTCCCTTTAACAGACGTTGTTTATTTGTTTTCCTGCGGGTTGCGGATATGCGTTTGCGGCGGAATGGCGCGCAGCAGCAGGCGGGTCAGCGTGCCGGTGATCAGCCCCATCCCCGCGCCGACGGGCATCAGCAGCCCCAGATAGTATAAAAGTCCGGGCGTCTGCAGGATGGCGGCGGCCACGGCCACCTGCCCCACATTATGCAGTACACCGCCCGCGATGCCCGCGCCGATCGCACTTACCCCGGGCAGGCGGATCAGCAGGCTCATCGCCACAAGGCTCAGGGTGCCGCCCGCAAGGCTGTAAACAATCATCATCGGGTTTCCAAACAGGAAGCCCAGCAGCGTAACCTTAACCACCATTATGGCGAAGCTGGCGGCGGGCCCCAGCCAGTACAGCGCAATCAGCAGCGCGCAGTTGGCCAGCCCCGGCTTGATGCCCGGTACGGGGGATACGGGCAGCAGGCTTTCCAGATACCCCAGCACCAGCATGACCGCCACCAGCAGCGAGGCGAGGGTCAGCCTGCGAATCCGGGCCGTCATGGCGCGGTGTCCGGGGCTGTGCCGTCCGCCGTGACCAGCTCCAGCACCACCTGATGCGGCAGGCAGATGATCTGGTTGGCCAGCACCCTGCCCGCAATGTTGGTAAGCGTCACATCCCCCTGATGGATGCAGTCCTGATTTTTACAATTTGCTTCCTTCATCCGGAAACCGCCCTTAAACACCTGTACGACGTTACGTTCGCCGTCGGGCTGCTCAATCACGATCTCCCGATCGCCGTCCAGCGGCACCAGCGCGAACGTCTGATCCGGCGCGGTAATGCGCAGGTAAGCATCGGTCCCGGCCGCCATATCCGCCGTCGGCCGCAGCAGGAAAAGCAACGCGCTGACCGCCAGCACCGCCGCCAAAATGAACCAGTCTCTGCGCTTCATGCGCCCTCCTTTGCCGTCCGGCTATGGGAATAGCTTGATTATACCATTGCCGTACACGGGTTTCAATGCGCAGATTGGCCGCAGCTGTAAAACAATAGTTTTTCTACTTTATTTGTATACATTGTGAGACCCCCTTGACGATCAGGACGCATTATGGTATTGTAAGTACAGAAATTGTTACTAAAATAACAATTTTGTCCAACAGTCGTACAACACGACGAGAATGGAGGAATATCATCATGAAAAGGATCGTAACCCTGCTTCTGACTTTTGCCCTGACGGTGAGTTTTGCGGCTTTGCCCGCCTCGGCGCAGGAGGGCACCGGCCTCAAGCTCGGCTTGTATATCCATGCCGACGCGGCCAGCTCCAAGGATGCGGCCGATACCGACGGTCTGGCCCAGGTGGATGCGGACGCGGTAGCCGTGCTGGTGGATGCGGACGGCCGCATTGTAAACCTGGCCATCGACAGCGCGCAAACCAAGATGCCCTTTACCGCCACGGGTGCGCTGGGCGCAAACTTCCCCACCGAGCCCAAAACCAAAAAGGAAATGGGCACAGAATACGGCATGGCCCAGGTGTCTAAGGTTGGGGAGTGGGATCAGCAGATCGAAGCCTTCCGCCGTTATGTGATCGGCAAGACCGCCGCCGAAGTGCAGGGCATCGCGCTGGACGCGTCCACCAAGCCCACCGACGCGGATTTGATGGCCGGGTGCACGATGTCGGTCGGCACCTATGTGAATGCCGTGGTGGCCGCCATCGCCGCCGCGACCCCTGTAAACGCGTCGGCCACGGATACCGTCGGTCTGGGCATCGTGACCGAGACGGACGGTTCCAAGGACGCGATGGACGGCGCGGACGGCCTGTGCGAGGCCTATTCCACCTACGTGGCCGTGACGCTGAACGCCGCTGGCGAAGTGACCGCCAGCCGGATCGACAGCACGCAGGGCAAAATCACTTTTGACGCGACCGGCAAAATCACCTCCGATGTGACCGCCCTTTTCGCCACCAAACAGGAGATTGGCGACGCCTACGGCATGAAGGCCGCCTCCCCCATCGGCAAGGAATGGTACGAGCAGGCCAATGCGTTCGCGGCGTACCTGATCGGCAAAACCGCAGCCGCGGTTGATGGCATTGCGCTGGACGCTTCCACCAAGCCCACCGACGCCGACCTGACCGCCTCGGTCACGATCTCGGCGGGCGACTTCAAAGCCGCGGCGCTCAAGGCGATTGCAAACGCGCAATAACGTGGTACAATGCAGGTGCAGGGGCTCGACGTGCTCACGTCGGGCCCCTTTTGAAAACAAACGGGGAGTGTGGATTGTTTGCCCACCAAACGCATCGCTATTCTGCTGACCACGCTGGGTGTCGTGCTGGCGCTAGCCGCGGCATGGTTTTTCTGGCCGCGGTCTGCCGCGCCCGCGCCGCTATCGCGTTATAAAGCCAGCTTTTTTGACGTGTTCGACACGTATTCCGAGATCATCCTCTACGCGGCGGACGAAACCGCCGCCAACACAGCGCTGGAAAAAGCCCACGCCGAATTGTTGGCCTACCATCAGCTGTACGATATTTACAATAGCTACGAGGGCCTGACCAACCTGAAAACCGTAAACGATCAGGCGGGCAACGGCCCCCTCGCGGTGGATGCGCGCATCCTGAATCTGCTGCGCTTTGCCAAGGACATGTTCACGCGAACCGACGGACGCATGAACATTGCGCTGGGCAGCGTGCTAAGCCTGTGGCACGACGCGCGGGAGGCCGGCATCAACGATCCGCAAAACGCGGCGCTGCCGGACATGGCCGCGTTGCAGGCAGCCGCCGCGCATACCGATATCCGCAATGTGGTGGTGGACGAGGCCGCCGGTACTGTAACCCTGACCGATCCGCTGCTGCGGCTGGATGTGGGCGCGGTAGCCAAGGGCTACGCCGTGCAGCAGGTAGCCGAGCAGATGCAGCGCGACGGCATCACCAGCGCGCTTTTAAGCATCGGGGGCAATGTATGCGGCATCGGCACCCGGGGGGACGGCACCTCCTGGCGGGTGAACATTCAAAACCCCGATCTGGAAGCCGCCGATCAGGCGCTGACGACCGTAGACCTGCTCAACCTATCGCTTGTGACCAGCGGCAGCTACCAGCGCTATTACACGGTGGATGGCAAACAGTACCACCATATTATCGACCCCGATACGCTGATGCCTGCGGCCTACACGTGGGCGGTGTCGGTGGTCGCCCCCGATTCCGGGCTGGCGGATGCGCTTTCCACCGCGCTTTACACGCTGTCCATCGAGCAGGGCAAAGCGCTGCTCAGCCATTTCCCGGGGGTGGAGGCACTCTGGGTAAACCTGGACGGCTCGCTGGTGCGCACGGACGGATTCTCCGCCCTGACCGCCGAGGAGCTCAACTGACCGGTTTGCGTTTCAACCGCCCATGCGGCGGGTATGATTTGCCTAACCGAACCGACGCCGAAAGGAGCGAGCAACCATGCCAAACTTCCCCAATCCGTTTCAGGGCAACGTGCCCCGCAAGATGACCAAAGAGGAACTGATTCAGGCAATCCGCATCAACATCGCGGGTGAGCTGGAGGCGATCTTCCTGTACGACGCCCATGTGCAGGCCACGGATATTGAGCTGGCCAAGAAAGTGATCGGCGATATCCGGGATGAGGAGAAAGCCCACGTGGGGGAACTGATGACGCTGCTGTACGCGTTGGACCCCAAGGAAGCCGAGTTCTTTGCCTCCGGCCGCGCCGAGGTGCAGGAAATGATGGAGGAGCTTGGCATGGCCGCGCCCGAGGGCGAAGCGGACGACGGCAAGCCGACCGTGGGCAGCCTGCGCTGAGCAGACCGCCCGCAAGGAGGGAACACAATGGATTTTCTGGCTAGAAACAGCGCCGCGTTCAGCGAAGCGCTTTGGCAACAGGTGGATGATGTAACCGTACGCACCGCGCGCGCCGTGCTCACGGGCAGGCGCATCCTGCCGATGGTGGGGCCGCTGGGCGCGGGCACGACCGTGGCCGCGATCGACGATGTATCGCAAAAAGGGGAATGGGCTGCGGACGGGCTGTTGACCAGCACCGGTCGCACGCTCAAGGAAATCCCCACCCTGTATGAAGATTTTACGCTGTATGCCCGTGATCTGGCCGCGGCGGAAAAAAACAGGCAAACGGCGGACCTTTCGAGCGTAGCGGCGGCGGCGCAGGCTATCGCCCTCAAGGAGGATCGGCTGCTGTTCCTGGGCAATGCCGCACGCGGCTATGAGGGCCTGCTGAGCGCCGAGGGCGTGCAGAAGGTCGCCAAGTCCGACTGGGCCGCCGGAGAAAATGCTTTTTCGGATGTATCCACCGCCATCGAGGCGATGGTCTCGGCCGGTGTGTTCGGCGCGTACACGCTGGTGTTAAGCCCCGCGCTGCACACGCAACTGCAGCGCCTGCAGCCCGGTACCGGGCTACTGGAAGCTGAGCGCATCGCAAAGCTGGTGGACGGGCGGCTGTTCAAGAGCCCGGTGCTCGGCAGGGAGCAGGCGGTGCTGCTGTGCGCGCAGCCCGAAAATATGGATCTCGTGGTCGGGCAGGATCTGGCCGCCGCTTACCTGGAGCAGAAGGAACTGAACCATAGCATGCGGCTGCTGGAAACAGTGCTGCTCAGGCTGAAACGCCGTCAGGCTGTGGTGGTGTTCGGCTAAAATTCGATTGGATGGATGTGGCCCCCGTTCCTTGCGGAACGGGGGCCACTTGGTTATGCAGTAATGCCCCGCCGCAGCGAAACGGGTCAAGGGCTGATAGCCCTTGCGGGGTCTGGGGCAGCGCCCCAGCGTTCCCCCCAATACGGCGTAGCGAGCGAACAGCGCCGCAGGCGCTATGAGGCGAGCGGGGGAAGCTCTATGCTGGTTCCCCCGTCACCCGTCCCCCGCCGCAGCGAAATGGGTCAAGGGCTGATAGCCCTTGCGGGGTCTGGGGCAGCGCCCCAGCGTGCCCCCAATATGGCGTAGCGAGCGAACAGCGCCGCAGGCGCTATGAGGCGAGCGGGGGAAGCTCTATGCTGGTTCCCCCGTCATCCGTCCCCCGCCGCAGCGAAACGGGTCAAGGGCTGATAGTCCTTGCGGGGTCTGGGGCAGCGCCCCAGCGTACTCCCCCCCGCGCCGTCAACTCATTCCCCCGCCTTGGCTTCCTGCGATAAGGAGAAGTGCCTTTCGTAGGCCGCGTCCGCTGCTTCGCGGCATTCCTGCTCAAAGGCACGGAAGCGGCGCAGCAGTGCCTCCGCCTCCGGGGTGAGCGTAGCGCCGCCGCCCTGCCGCCCGCCGGTTACGGTGTCCAACAGCGGAAAGCCCATGCCTTTCTCGGCTTCCTGTATCACTTTCCAGGCTTTGGAGTAGGCCATATCCATGCGCATGGCAGCGGAGCGCAGGCTGCGGGTTTCGCGCACGGTTTCCAGCAGCTCCGCCACACCGGGGCCAAACACCTTCCCTTCGGTGTACAGGCGCAGGGTCATGCCGTAGTGCAGAGGCTTGGCAGGCATGCGCAATCGCTCCTTTCCCGCGGTTCAGGCATCGGCAGTCGGCTTGCGGTAGGCAGTATCCTCCAAAGGCAGGCGCGCGCGGAACTTTCCGTCCACCCGCATGCAGGCCAGCGCCGCGGCGGGCGCGGTGGGGATGGTCGTAATCTCCCCCACGCCCTTGGCGCCAAAGGCGTTTTGGGTGGCCGCGCCTTTTTCGATCAGCAATACGTCAATGGGCGGCGCGTCGGTGGCGCGCCAAAGCCCGAGCTTGCCATAGGTGGCCTGCGGGTAGCCGTCCTTCATGGGAAAATCCTCCGTAAAGGCAAAGCCCAGCCCCATGACCACGCCGCCCTCAATTTGCCCTTCGCAGCTTTTGGGGTTGACCACACGGCCCACATCATGGGCGGCCACCACGCGCTGTACCCGCTTTTGCGCGTCCACAATCACCACCTGCGCGGCATAGCCGTAGGCCAGATGGCTGATGGGGTTGGGTTTGTCGCTGCCCATGGGGTCGGTAGGCTCGGTAAATTCGGCATAATAGCGCTGCCCTTCCAGCGCGGCAAGCGATCCGGCCTGCCGCAGCGCCTCGGCCAGCTGCAGCGCGGCGCGCCGCGCCGCCTCGCCGGTAAACAGCGTCTGGCGGCTCGCGGTAGAGGTGCCGGAGTTGGGGGTGAGCGCCGTATCCGGCGTGTGGTGGTGCACCTGGCTGGGGTGCAGGCCCACGGTCTGGCACACCATCTGGGTACAGACGGTCGCAACGCCCTGCCCCATGCAGGCCGCGGAGGTCAGCACCTCCACCTTGCCGCCGCGCACTTCCAGCGCCACACGGCCAAAGTCCGGCACGCCCACGCCCAGCCCGCTGTTCTTCATGCAGCCCGCGATGCCCGCATAGGGGCTGCTCTCAAACGCATCGCGGACTGCCAACAGGCACTCGGCATAGGCCGTATCCTCCGAGGCGATCTGCCCGTTGGGCAGGGTTTCGCCGGGGCGGATGGCATTGCGGTAGCGAATCTCCCAGGGGCTGATGCCCACTTCAGCCGCCAGCAGGTTCAGGTTCTGTTCGGCCGCAAAGCAGCTTTGTGTAACCCCGAAGCCCCGGAACGCGCCGCCGGGTACGTTGTTGGTGTACACGCAAAGGCCTGTGATATCTACGTTCTGGAAATGGTACGGGCCGCCCATGTGCGTGCAGGCGCGCTGCAGCACCGGCCCGCCCAGCGAGGCGTAGGCCCCGCAATCGCTCAGGATGGTCGCTTTAAGCGCGGTCAGGTTGCCGTCCCGGTCACAGGCGGTGGTGATGTCGATCTCCATCGCGTGCCGCTTGGTGTGGATGTGCAGGCTCTCCTGCCGGGAAAAGCGCACCTTGACCGGCAGCCCGGTGGCCCAGGCCATTAGCGCCGCGTGGTGCTGCACGCTCATGTCCTCCTTGCCGCCGAAGCCGCCCCCCACCAGCGAGGATACGGAACGCACCCGGTCGTTCGGCAGCTTGAGCATGCGGGCAATCTCCCGCTGTTCGTCATACACGGATTGCGAGCCTGTGTAGAGGATCACCCCGCCCTGCCCGTCCGGCTCGGCAATGGCGCACTCCGGCTCCATAAAGGCATGGTCGGTCTGCGGGGTGCTGTAATGCTGGGTGACCACATAGGCGGCCTCGGCAATCGCATGTTCCGCATCGCCGCGGCGCAACTGCTGGCGAGAAAGGAGGTTGCCCTTCTCATGCAGCAGCGGCGCGCCTTCGGCCAGCCCCTCCACAGGGCTGAGCACGGGCGTCAGTTCTTCATACGTCACGTCGATCAGCGCCAGCGCCTCGTCCAGCGTTTCCCGGTGGCGGGTCGCCACCAGCGCGATCGCGTCGCCAATGTAGCGGGTACAGTCGCCTTCGGCGATCATCACATCCCAGTCCGGGGTCAGGTGGCCGGTTTTGTTGAAGGGCACATCTGCGGCAGTCAGCACGCGCACCACGTCGGGGTGCGCCTGCGCGCGGCTGCAATCAATGCGCACCACCCGCGCGCGCGGGTACCGGCTGCGCAAAGCTTTGGCGTAGATCATGCCGGGCAGCACCAGATCGTCCGTAAAGCGGCCGGTGCCCAACACCTTGGCCTCGGCATCCACCCGGTGCAGCGGCGCGCCCAGCGCGCCTTCGTCCGGCTGCACGGGTATGGGCCGTTCCTCTCGGAAAAACGTGGCGGCCATCAGGATGGCGTTTTCAATTTTCAGGTACCCGGTGCAGCGGCAGATGTTGCCGCGAATGGCCTGCTTGACCTCCGCCCGCGTCGGGGTCAGGGTGGCGGCAAACAGCGCCTTGGCGCACAGCACCATGCCGGGGATGCAGAAACCACACTGTACCGCGCCCGCCTCGGCAAAACAGTAGGCGTATACCTCGCGCTCCCGCGGGGTCAGCCCCTCCACGGTCAGGATGGATTTCCCTTCCGCCTTGCGGGTGGTCAGGAGGCACGCGCGCTGCTTTTTCCCGTCCACAAGCACGGTGCAGGTGCCGCAGGCCCCCTCGCCGCACCCTTCCTTGACGGAGGTCAGGCGCAGCGTATCGCGCAGAAAGTCCAGCAGAGGCTGCTCCCGCTCCGCCTGCACCGGCTGGCCGTTTACTGTAAAGCAAAGCATCAACGGATCCCTCCATTCCGTAGGGTTGACCGGGTGGGTTGGTCTGCTCAAAACACTTTTACGCGCGGCTCAGCCACGGCATCTGCCGCAGGGTTTCCCGCATCAGCGCGGCCGTTTCCGGCGGGATGGGCGCGTTCTCCAGCGTGACGGTCTGTTCCACGCCGTCCAGCCGCAACAGCGTCCGCCCGTCGGGCAGCAGCGTCCAGCCCGGGTTCTGGCTGTCGCGCAGGGCGGCTTCATCCGCAAACCAGGTCAGCTTATCGCGGTAGGGCGCGCTCGCGTAGGGGCAGAAGGAGGCGCAGTTGCCGCACTCGTTGCAGCGCGCGTCGATATGCACCACCTGCGGCCGCCCGTCCAGCCAGACGGTTTCGTTGGCGCGGTTGGGGCACACATCCACACATTGCAGGCAGAGCGAATCACACCCCATGCAGCGGGAAAACTCCGTTTCCGGCTTCCCGGCAGGCTGCTCCGCACCGCGGCGCGCCAGCAGCAAGGCGCTATCGGCGGTGCAGCGGCAACCCTGCGGGGCGATGTCCAGCAGATCATCCACCACGGCGCGCGCGTCGGCAATGGCTTCCACCACGGTGGCGGGGCCGCGCAGCGCATCGCCCGCTACATACACGCGCTCGCTTTGCTTGAGCGCCGTCGGCCGGCCCTGCGGGGTCAGCCGCACACCGTTCTCGCCCAGCAGCGCCGCGTCGGGCTTTTCGCCAATAGCGGCTACCAGCGTATCGCAGGGGAGGGTGACGGTTTCCCCGGTTGCCTCCGGGCTGCGGCGGCCGCCCGCGTCCGGCGCGCCCAGCCGCATGATATCGCAGTGCAGCTGCCCCTCCTCCAGCGCGGTAGGGGCGCGCAGCTCCAAAAAGCGCACGCCTTCCTCCAGCGCGAGGGTGTACTCCTCTTCCTCGGCGGGCATTTCATGCCGGGTGCGGCGGTAGACGATGGTCACATCCGCAACGCCGGGGATGCGCAGCGCCGCGCGGGCCGCGTCCATCGCGGTATTGCCCGCGCCCGCGATCACCACATGGCGGCCCAGTTCCAGATTAGCGGGCCATTTTTTGGCCTGTTCCAAAAAGGTGAGGGCATTCACCTCGCCGGGGATGCCGAGCTTGCCGGCCGCCTGCGCGCCGCAGCAGAGCACCACATGGGTGTAGCCGTTTTCCAGCAGGGTCTGCGCGGTTTCCGCACGGGTGTTGCGCACCACCTCGACGCCCAGCTTGTGCAAAAACGCCTCGTCGCGGTCGATGGCCTCCGCCGCGATGCGGAACTCCGGTATCACATGCCGCACCACGCCGCCAAGCCGATCCTTCCTTTCGAAAATCGTCACCTGCGCCCCTTCCCGTGCCAGAAAGAACGCCGTGGCCATGCCGGCAGGCCCGCCGCCGACCACCGCCACGCGCTCCGGGCGATGCCCCCGGGGTTTCAGCTCCTTCAGGAATGCGTCAAAGCCCCGCTCCGCGGCGATGCGCTTGACCTCGCGGATTTGCAGCGGCTCCTCATACTGGTTGCGCACGCAGCGGCTCATGCAGCGGTGGCTGCAAATGGTGCCCGTGATGGAGGGCAGGGGATTGCGCTCGCAGATCACGCGCAGCGCCTCCAGATACCGCCCCTGCGACACCAGCTCCATATACGCGGGGATGTCCTGATGGATGGGGCAGCCGTCCTCGCAGGGGGCGAGAGAGCAATCCAGCAGCGGCACGGGCTGGCCGTTCTTCTCCGGTAGCGCGGGTTTCAGGGGCCGCACGTAACGCGGGTCCGTCAGGCTCTGCGCCGCCAGCGCGGAGAGCCTGCCCAGATTCACGCCCGTAAAGGGGCGGTACTCCATGGCCGTGAGCGTGCGGGCAATGGGTTGCAGCCGGTTGTAACCGCCGGGCTTGAGCAGCGCCGTCGCCAGCGTGATGGGCCAGATGCCCGCGTCAAACAGCGCGGCGATGTTATGCGCGTCCGCCCCGCCGGAATAGCTGATGCGCAGCGTCCCCCCGAAGGTTTGCTCCAGCTTTTCAGCCAGATGCACCGTCAGCGGCCAGAGCGCCTTGCCGCTCATGTACATTTCGCCGCCCGGCAGCTCCCCGTGCGCGATGGTCACGGGGAAGGTGTTGCTCAGCTTCAGCCCAAACTGCAGGCCCTTCTCCTGCGCCAGCGCGCGCAGGCGCTCAAACATCGGCACCGCGTCGGCATATTGCAGATCGTCGTTAAAATGATGGTCGTCAAACACCAGCGCCTCGTAACCCAGCGCATCCAGTGTGCTGCGGGCAAAAGCGAACCCCAGCAGCGTCGGGTTGCACTTGACAAACGTGTGCAGCCCCTTTTCCGTAATCAGGTAGGTGGCGATGCGCTCAATCTCGGCAGGCGGGCAGCCGTGCAACGTCGAAAGCGTGATGCTGCGGCACACCCGTGCGTCGAACGCGTCTATTTCGGCATCGGTCAGCCCCGGAAACTCCGCCTGATTGGCTTTGGCCCATGCGGCGCATTCCTGCCAGACCGGAGTAGCGGAAGCACTTTTCAGCCCCTCGATAAACCGATCCAGCTTGGGGGTCTGAATGCCCGCCAGATCGTACCCCACACTCATGTTGAACACAAAGCCGTCGCGCGCGCCCAACCCAAACCCGACGCTGATGAGCTTGAGCGCGAACCATGCCTTGACATACTCGTCAAAGGCCTCCGGCACGGTCAGCTCCGTGCTCCATTCCACATTGTACCCCTCTGCCACCGCCAGAATGCAGGGCTTGCTCACGGGCAAATCTTCCCCGTCGAGGGTCTGCACGGTTTTCAGCTCAAAGAAGCGCGCGCCGCCCGCATAGGCCGCAATCAGGTTTTGCGCCAGCTGCGTGTGCGGGCCTGCCGCAGGGCCGAAGGGGGTCTCGGGCTGCTCGCCGAACAGCTCCAGCCGCTTGCCGGAGGTGTGCCGGTAGGGGTTGCGCACCCCCAGAATGGACTGGTCGCGGCGGTAGTCGCACAGCAGCTGTTCCATCAGCGCAGGGAAGGGGATCGGGTACATGCGGTCGCTCATGGGCAAGGCTCCTTTACACAGCGGTAATCGGGCAAATCAGGCGTTGATGCGCTGCCACAGCGCGGCGGCGGCCTCACGGCAGCGCGCGGGCACCGCCTGCGCATCGGCATCCACAAAAGCACGGTCGCGCAGGCGCACCTGCCCGTCAATCACGGTATGGCGCACCTGCCGCCCGCTCATGCCGAACAGCACATGCCCGTCCAGGTTGGAGGCGTCCATCGGGGTGGGGGGCGCGTAGTCCAGCGCAATCACATCGGCGGCGGCGCCGGGCTTGAGCACGCCCAGCTCCCGGCCAAAGGCATGGCTGGCCAGCGCGGCGTTGTTGGCAAACAGCATCTGCGGCGCTTCCACCCAGGCGACGGTCGCATCGTGCAGGTTATGCTGGTGCAGCAGTTTGGCCACCTTGAGGCTTTCCAGCATATCGTTGGTATAGCCGTCGGTGCCCAGCCCCACGCGTATGCCCTTGTGGAGCATCCTGAGCGTCGGCGGGCAGCCGATGGCGTTGCCCATGTTGCTTTCCGGGTTGTGCGCCACAGCGGTATCGGTCGCCCTGAGCGTGTCCATTTCGGCCTCGCTCACATGCGTGCAGTGCCCGCACAGGGTTTCCGGGCCCAGAATGTTAAAATCCAGCAGCCGATCCACCGGACGCTTGCCGTGCTCCCGCAGGCAGGCGTACACATCCTCAATGCCTTCCGCCACATGAATGTGGAAACCCGCCCCCTCGGGCAGCTGCTCGCGGCAGTAGCGCAGCGTCGCGTCCGACAGGGTAAACTGTGCGTGCAGGCCGAACATGCCAGACAGCATCCCGGTTGCATCCTGTCTGGCATGGCGAATCCATGCCACGTTTTCCTGCACGCCCTCGCGCATTTTCGCCTCGCCGCCGCGGTCGCTCACCTCATAGCAGAGGCTGGCGCGCACGCCGTACTTGCGGGCGCTCTCCCCGATGGCAAAAAGGCTGCCGGGGATTTCGCCATAGCTGGCATGGTGGTCAAACACAGTGGTTACGCCGTTCTGGATGCAGTCCAAAAACGTCGCGTCGGCGCTCAGGCGCGAATCCTCCACCGTCAGGTGCCGGTCCAGCGTCCACCACAGACCCTCCAGAATGTCCAGAAACCCCTTGGGGTTGTAGCCGCGCACCGCCATGCCCCGCGCAAACGCGGAGTAGATGTGCTCATGCGCGTTAATCAGCCCCGGCATGATGATCCCGCCACGTGCGTCCAGCCATTCCGCCTCAGGGTAGCGGGCACGCAGCGCCGCCGTGGAGCCCAGCGCTACAATGCGCCCGCCCTCCATGGCTACGCAGCCCTCCGCCAGCCACGGGTTTTGCGGGTCGCGGGTAATCAGGCTACCGTTCCCTAGCAGCAACATGGGCCTCACTCCTTACGCATGGTTTGCTCAAGCGCCGCCAGCGCGGCAAAGGCGTCCGGGGTATCGGCGTCGGCCAGCTCCTCAGCAAAAGTCGCCTCCACCCGCCGCACGCGCGCCGCATGGCGGCGGATCACCGTCACGCCCGCCTCCCCCGGATGCAGGGCGCGCAGCTCGGCATACAAATCCGGCGGAAACAGCACGGGGTTGCCTTCGCGCGGGCCAAACGCCGCGCGCACAATCGCCTGCGGGTCGGCTGTATACGCATCGCACACCGCGCGGATCGTTTCGGCACGCAAAAGCGGCTGGTCGCCCACGCAAAACAGGCAGCCGTCCGTCGCGGGCAGCGCTTCCAGCCCCAAACGGATGGTATCGCGCACCTCCGGTTCCCGGTGCAACACGCAGGGCAGGCCGCGCGCCTGCGCCAGCGCGCACACGCCTTCGCTGCGGGTTACCACCACGGTTATCAGTTCCGGGGGTAGCGCGTCCAGCAGGCAGGCAAGCATCGGCCGCCCGTTAAAATCGGCCAGCAGCTTGTTGGCTCCAAAGCGCACGCTCTCCCCCGAGGCAAGCACCACACACCCGATTGCCATCGCACCGCCCCCTCCCTTGTACGGGAAGCGCCGGACGCGCGGCCCTTGGCAGCCGTGCGCCCGACGCAGGTTTTAATGAATTCGCGTTCCGGTCAGGCCGCGCACGCCCTCCCGGGCCTTCTGCAGTTCAGTAATGAGCGCCGTGCGCCCGGTTTTGCCGCGCACAAACGTCACGGCGGCCTGCACCTTGGGTTTCATGGAGCCTTCGGCAAACTCGCCGTCCTGCGTGTAGCGCTCGGCCAGCTCCCAGGGCAGGTCGCTCAGCCATTCCTGCTGTGGGGTGCCGAAGCGGATGGCCACCTTTTCCACCGCGGTCAGGATAATCAGGGTATCCGCATCCAGAATATCGGCCATCAGGGCGCTGGCGGCATCTTTATCAATCACTGCGCCGATGCCGCTCAGGTGGTGCCCCTGCGCGACCACCGGGATGCCCCCGCCGCCCGCGGCCACCACGATCTGCCCCGCGTCCAGCAAGGCTTGCACGGTTTCAATTTCCACAATCTCCACCGGTTTAGGCGAGGCCACCACGCGCCGGTACCCCCGGCCCGCGTCCTCCATGACGGTCCAGCCTTTTTCGGCCACCTTCTCCTGTGCCTCGGCCTGCGTCATAAACGCGCCGATGGGCTTGGTGGGGTGCGCAAAGGCGGGGTCGTCGGGGTTTACGCGCACCTGCGTAAGCACCGTGGATACGGCTTTGTGGACGTTGCGGTCGATCAGCTCTTCCCGCAGGGCGTTTTGCAGATCATACCCGATGTAGCCCTGACTCATCGCCACGCATACGGACAGCGGCGCGGGCGGCTCGGCGTAGCGCGCGGCGTATTCCGACATCGCAATCTGCAGCATGCCCACCTGCGGCCCGTTGCCGTGCGTCAGGATAATTTCGTGCCCATCCTCCACCAGATCGGCAATGGCTTTGGCCGTGAGCTTTACGGCGGCCATCTGCTCGGGCAGGGTGCGGCCCAGGGCGTTGCCGCCCAGAGCAATCACCAGGCGTTTTCCCCCGTGTGCCATCCCTCAGTCACCGTCCGTCCTATTCGTAAAGGCGGCGGCTCTGCGCGCTCATGGAGCCGAGCGTCTCAACGGGGTTTTTCACCTTGGCCAGGAAAATCATCGCGGCGATGATGTAGGGCTTAAACGACGCCTGCCGGTAGAGCGGATCGCGGTAGCGGTCGAACACCGACGCGGCCACCTCGCCCTCCTTGCAGCTGACGCCGCTGATATCGGCGGGCAGGCAATGCAGGTACAGGCCCTTGCCGTCGCGGGTCTCGGCCATGCGCTGCTCGGTGCACTCCCAATCCTTATGCTGGGCGTTCTGTTGCAGCAGTTCCTTTTCCAGCGCGCGGATGCCTTCGGCATCGCCGCGGCCGTACAGGGCGGTGCGCCGTTCCATGGCGCTGAAACTGGCCCAGCTCTTGGGGTACACAATGTCCGCGCCCTCGAAGGCCTCGTCCATGCTGTGGGTACGGCGGTAGCTGCCGCCGCTGCGCTGCGCGTTGGCGCGGGCCACGGCTTCGACCTCGGGCATCACGTCGTAGCCTTCGGGGTGCGCCAGCACCACATCCATGCCGAAGCGCGTCATCAGGCCGATGACCCCCTGCGGCACGGAGAGGGGCTTGCCGTAGCTGGGGCTGTACGCCCAGGTCATGGCGACCTTCTTGCCGCGCAGGGCTTCCACCCCGCCAAAATGGTGGATCAGGTGCAGCGTATCCGCCATCACCTGCGTGGGGTGGTCAATGTCGCACTGGAGGTTCACCAGTGTGGGCTTCTGGGCCAGCACGCCGGCGCGGTGCCCTTCGGTTACGGCGTCCACCACCTGATGCATATAGGCGTTGCCCTTGCCGATGTACATATCGTCCCGGATGCCGATCACGTCGGCCATAAAGGAGATCATGTTGGCGGTTTCGCGCACGGTTTCACCGTGGGCCACCTGACTCTTGCCCTCGTCAAAATCCTGCACGGCCAGCCCCAGCAGGTTGCACGCCGAAGCAAAGCTGAAGCGCGTGCGGGTGGAGTTGTCGCGGAACATGGAAATGGCCAGGCCGCTGTCAAAAATCTTGGGGGATACGTTCGCCTCGCGCAGCGCGCGCAGCGCGTCCGCCACGGCAAAGGTCGCGCGGATTTCCTCGTCAGTCTTTTCCCATGTCAGGAAGAAATCGCCCTCATACATCTTGGAAAAATCCAGGGCTTTCAGGGTTTGGAGCGCCGTTTGCAGATCGGCCATCGGGATCGTCCTTTCCGGTTGTGGATGGGTGCGGCATGCCGCCGCGGGCGGGCTTGCGCTTACTTGCAGTACAGGGTGGGCATGGCGGCGTACACCGCGCAGCACTTGACCAGATCCGCCTTCCAGGTGATCTCGTTAGGCGCGTGGGCCTGCGCTTCCTTGCCGGGGCCAAAGCCGATGCAGGGCACGCCGAAGCGGCCCATGATGCTCACGCCGTTGGTGGAGAAGGTCCACTTATCCACCAGCGGCTCGCCGTACAGGCCGCGGAAGCTTTCCACCATCGCCTGCGCCGCGGGGTGATCCTCCGGCAGCACCCAGGTGGGGAAATAGCAATCCGTGGGGTATTCCAGCCCCGTCCAGCTGGGGCGGCTGTATTTGTACATGCTCACCTGCGCATCGTACTTGCGGCAGCTGGGCAGCGCGCGCACTTCTTCCAATGCGCTCTGGTAGGTTTCGCCGTCGGTCAGGCGCCGGTCCAGCGATACGGAGCAGCCGTCGGCCACGGCGCAGCGGCTGGGCGATGTGTAGAAAATCTCGCTCACGGTAACCGTGCCCTTGCCCAGGAACGGGTCATAGTGCAAACGCTCGTTCAGCTCCCGGATTTCCTGCAGAATGTCGGCCATCATGTAAATAGCGTTCTTGCCGCGCTCAGGGGCGCTGCCGTGGCAGCTGACGCCCTTGACGTCCACCCGGATTTCCATGCGCCCGCGCTGGCCACGGTAGATGTTGCCGTCGGTCGGCTCTGTAATGACCACCAGCTCGGGGCGGATGTGATCTTCCTGAAGGATATACTGCCAGCAAAGGCCGTCGCAATCCTCTTCCTGCACGGTGCCGGACACCAGCACGCGGTAGCGGTCGCTCAGCAGCCCCAGGTCCTTCATTACCCGGGCGCCGTACACGGCGCTCACGATGCCGCCCAGCTGATCGCTGGCGCCACGGCCGCCGATTTCGGTTTCATTTTCATACCCCTGATAGGGGTCGAATTTCCAGTTATCCCGGTTGCCGATGCCCACGGTGTCGATGTGCGCGTCAAAGGCGATCAGCTTTTCGCCGCTGCCCATGGTGCCCAGAATGTTGCCCATCGGGTCGATGCGCACCTGGTCGAAGCCCACGGCGTTCATTTCCTGCTCGATGCGGCGGATCACCCGCTCCTCGCCGCAGCTTTCCCCGGGGATGGCAATCAGCTCCCGCAGGAAGGCGGTCATGGCCGGCTCATACCCCTGCGCGGCGGCTTTTACTTTGGCAAAGTCCATCGTGTTCCACTCCTTTATGTTAGAGCGACGCGCACGCGCCGTCCCAGACGATTCGGCGGTAGTTTTCGGGGTCGGTATCCCCTTCTGTGGAAAACAGCAGCACGCGGGAGTCCACGCCCAGCCCCATGCGCGCCTTGAGCGCCGCGTAAGCGGGGTCCAGCATCAGCGCGGCGACCACGCCCATGCCTACAGCGCCGCTTTCCCCGCTGATCACCTGCGCATCCCCCTTCAGGGGCGCGCCCAGCATCCGCATGCCTTTGGCGCTGACCCAGTCGGGGCAGCTGAGGAAGAACGCCGTATGGTTGCGCAGAATGTCCCAGCCGATGGTGTTGGGTTCGCCGCAAGCCAGCCCGGCCATGATGGTGGTCAGATCGCCCTCCACCATACGGGGGTTGCCGTCGCCCGCCGCCGCGCCGCGGTAGAGGCAATCGGCCGCGGAGGCTTCTACCACGGTAACCACGGGCGGTTTGGCCGCGTAGCGGTTTTGCAGGTAGCCCTGCACCGCCGCCGCCAGCGAGCCTACGCCCGCCTGCACGAACACGTGCGTGGGCGCGCCGCCCGCCACCTGCTCAAACTGATCGGCCGCCTCGTGCGCCATGGTGCCGTAGCCCTGCATGATGTAGCCGGGAATATCCTCGTACCCGGCCCACGCGGTATCCTGCACCACCACGCCGTGCGGGGTCTGCGCGGCCTCAAGCGCGGCGATGCGCACACAGTCGTCGTAATTCACGTCCTCAATGGTCACCTGCGCGCCTTCGCGGGCGATGTTGTCAAACCGGGCGCGCACGCTGCCCTTGGGCATGTGCACGACGGCCTTCTGCCCCAGCTGCCGAGCCGCCCAGGCCACGCCGCGGCCGTGATTGCCGTCGGTGGCGGTAAAGAAGGTGGCCTGCCCAAACTCCCGGCGCAGCCGGTCGGAGGTCAGGTACGCGTAATCCACGCTTTCCACATCGCGGTGCAGTTCGCCCGCGATGTAGCGGGCCATGGCGTAGGAGCCGCCCAGCACCTTAAAGGCGTTCAGGCCAAAGCGATAGCTCTCGTCCTTCACGCAAAGGGCTTGCAGCCCCAGCAGCGCCGCCATCTTTTCCAGCGCCGCCAGCGGCGTAACCGCGTATTGCGGAAAGCTCTGGTGGAACCGCAGCGCGCGCTGTACGTTGGCTTCGCTCATCAGTTGCAGGTAGCGGTCGTCCGACCGGGGCATGGTGTTTTCTTTCCATTGGATGGGTTGCATGCGGGGTGCCTCCCGGCGGCGCAGTGCGCCTTTATTTGCCCACCTGGCGGTAGGTTTCCTCCACGATGCGCTCCAGCGCGTTCAGGATGCTTTCGTACCCCGTGCAGCGGCACAGGTGGCCGGAAATGAGGCGGCGCAGCTCCTCACGGGTGTAGCGCCTGCCGGTGCCGATAATCTCCACCGCGCTCATGATGATGCCGGGGGTGCAGAACCCGCATTGGGTCGCCGCCTCGTCAATGAACGCCTGCTGGATGGGGCTTAACTCCCCGGTCGGGCTTTTGAGGCCCTCCACGGTCAGGATATGCTTGCCCTGCGCCCACAGCGCAAGGTAAATACAGCTGTCCATGGCTTCGCCATCCACCAGCACGGTGCAGGCGCCGCATTCCCCCACCTCGCAGCCTTTTTTCACGCTGGTCAGGCCCAGGCGGTTGCGCAGCGTATCCAGCAGGCTCTCGCGCTCATCCACGGGGATGGACACCTCGCTGCCGTTCACGGTCATGGTCAGGGTTTTAAACATGGATTTCACCTCCCGCGTTGTGGATGGCCTGCCGCACCGCACGCTGGGCCAGCTCGCTGACCAGCTGCAGCCGGAACTCTCGGCTGGCGCGCCAGCTGCTGCGCGGTTTGACCTCGGCCAGCGCGCCCTCGGCAATGCGCGTCAGCAGCGCCTCGTCCAGCGCCGCGCCCTGTACGGCGGCCTCGGTGGCCGTGCAGCGCAGCGGGGTGGGCCCGGCCACGCCGTAGGCCAGGCGCAGCGCGTCCACCGCGCGCTTATCGGGGGTCAGGCGCACCAGCGCGGCGCAGCCGAGCGTGGCGATTTCCATCGCGTCCCGCTTGCCGTACTTGATGTAGCAGCCGCCAAAGCCCTCGTAATCCGCGCGCGCCACACGGATGGTTGTCAGAATTTCATCATGCCGGCGCACGGTTTTGCCCGCGCCGGTATAAAACTCCCGGATGGGCACGCGGCGCGTGCCGTCGCCCCCGACCAGCTCCAGCGTGGCGTTGTACGCCCACAGGGAGCTTGCGCTGTCGGCGCTGGTCACGCCGTTGCAGACGTTGCCGCCGATGGTGCCGATGTTGCGGATTTGCGGCCCGCCCACCTGATCCACTGCGTAACCAAGCATCGGCAGCGTGCGCTGGATAATCGGGTCGGCCGTAATGTGGCTGAAGGCCGTTGCCGCGCCAATCACAACCTCGCCCTCGGGGGTTTCCTCCACGCCCGTCAGCTCCGGCAGGCCGTGGATGCTCACCAGCGAACACCCGGCCAGCCGCCCTTCCCGAATCTGGATCAGCACATCGCTGCCGCCGGAAATGACGATGGCGTTCCCGTCCGCGCACAGGGCGCGCACCGCGTCGGCCACGTCGGTGGCCTGATAATAGGTTTCAATGTCATACATGCGCGCCGACCTCCTTGATGAGTCCAGCCTGCACAAACCCTTCCACCAGCTTTTGCGGGGAGAGCGGCAGGGTGTTAAACGCCACGCCCGTCGCCTGCAGCACGGCGTTGCGCACGGCCGGGCCCGGCGAAATGGCGGGAGGCTCGCCCAGCGCCTTGTTGCCGAAGGGGCCGGAGGGGTCGCACAGCTCCACAAAAGCCGCGTCCAAATCCGGCTGATCCAGCGCGGTGGGCAGTTTGTAGTCCAGCAAATTGTCGTTCAGCGGCCGCCCCTTGGCGTCGTACAGCAGTTCCTCAAACAGCGCGTAGCCCAGGCCCATGCTCATGCCGCCGTGCACCTGCCCCTCCGCCAGCTTGGGATTGATGAGCACGCCGCTGTCATGCACGTTCAGGATGTGCAGCACCTTGACCTTACCCAGCGGTATGTCCACCTCAACCTCGGCAAAGGTGCAGCCGGTAGCCAGCGTGTTTTCGTGGCAGTCGATGCTGCTTTCCGCAAACAGGCGCTCGGCGCGCTCCCGGTTGTATTGGGCTTCCAGCGCCAGATCGGCCAGCGAAACCATCCGTTCGCGGCTGGTTCTGCGCACGACCCAGTCCTTTTCCACATCCAGCTCGTCGGCCGGTTTTTTGAATTTGAAGGCGGCATAGTCCAGCACCTTTGCCTTGAGCAGCTCGCCGGTGCGCTTGACCGACTGCCCGCCCATGTAAGTCTGCCGGGAGGCGTACGCGCCCAGGTCGAAGGGGCTCACATCCGTATCCTGCGTGGATACGATATGCACGTTTGCTTCCGTAACGCCTACGGCCTCGGCAGCCATCTGGGTAAACACCGTATCGGCGCCCTGCCCGATTTCGGTAGCGCCCATCTGCAGGCTCACAGAACCGTCCTCGTTCATGAACATGCGGCAGTTGCTCACTTCCAGCGAGATCGGGTAAACGCCGGTCTTATAGGTGAAAGCCGCCATGCCCACGCCGCGGCGCACATCGCCGGTCTGGTGGGCGTACAGAGCGCGCTTCTCATCCCAGTGGAACTGCTCGCGGCCCTTGGCAATGCACTCGCGCAGGCCGTTGGTGTAGGCGTGGATGCCGGTGTTGGGGTCCACATACCCTACGGGGATGCAGTTTTGCAGCCGCAGCGCCAGCGGGTCCATGTGCAGGCGCAGGGCCAGATCCTCCATCAGGCATTCGGTAAAGAAATCCGCCTGCGGGATGCCGTAGCCGCGCATGGCCCCGGCGGCAGTATGGTTGGTATATACGGTGTAGCCGTTGCCCTCGGTAATGCGCTGGTCGTGGTAAAGCTGCTTGAACATCGTGATGGTGTTGGCGCAGATGCTGTGGCCGTGCGAGGCATACCCGCCCTGATCGCTGTAGGCTTCGATTTTGCGGGCGATCAGCGTACCGTCGGGGCGGGCCAGTGCCCGCACGGAGGCGTGAATCGCGTGGCGCACGCGGGTGCAGGCCATCGTCTCCTCCCGGGTCAGCTCCAGCTTGACCGGGCGGCCGCCCACCTGCATGCACAGGAAGGCGTTCAGCGGCTCGTACAGCACATCCTGTTTGTTGCCGAAGCCGCCGCCGATGTAGGGCTTGATGATGCGCACCTGCGCCCACGGGATGCCCAGCGCCTGCCCGACCACCCGGCGCACAATGTGCGGGATTTGCGTGGAGGTAACCACCACAATCCGCTGCCCTTCCATATAGGCAAAGGATTGCGGCGGCTCCAGATGGCAATGCTGCACGGTCTGGGTGCCGTAATCCGCCGTGACCTCGATCAGCCCCGGCTCGGAGGTTTTCGCCTCCTCATACGTGCCTTCGCCCACGGCGTAGCTGTTCTGCCCCAGCAGGTTTGTTTCCCGCACGTTGGGGTGCAGGGGCACCGCGTCCGGTTTGAGCGCGTCCTCCACGCTCAGGATGGGCGCATACTCCTCATATTCCACCTTGATCAGGCGCGCGGCGCGGGCGGCAGCCACATCGTCCGTGGCCACCACGGCGGCAATATCGTCGCCGAAAACGCGCACGCGCTGGTTCAGCAGCTTGCGGTCATACACATCGCCCTTGGCCTTGTCCAGCACATAGGGGTGCCCGGCCGTGGCAAACTCGATATCCGGCACGTCAAAACAGGTGACGATCTTCACAACGCCCTTAACCTGCAAGGCTTCCTGCAGATCAAAAGAAAGCACTTTGCCGTTGGCGATGGTGCTGCGCACCACTTTGGCCACCAGCGCGCCGGCGGGGAGCAAATCGGCGGTGTACTTCGCCGCTCCCGTCACTTTGTCGTAAGCGTCCACACGCTTGATGCTGTCATGTACACCCATGCTGGGGTCCTCCTTTGGCCGCCGGAAGGCGGCGGGTCGGTCGGGGGGAGTCCGTTGCGCCGTCGGTTGTGGGAATGGTTAAAGGGAAATGGGGCGTCCCGCCACGTATTTATGGGTAATGGCGCATTCGCCTGCCAGGTAGAACGCCCGCTCGACCCGTTGGGTCACGGTCAGCGGCTGGGGATGCGGCAGGGCTGTATCGTCCAGCACAATCGCGTCCAGCTCGTAGCCCGGCTCAAAGCTGCCCACCCGGCCGAAGAAGGCGCCGCCGCCCTTAGTAGCCAGATATAGCGCCTCGCTGAAGGTGAGCGCCGCCGCCTGCTGGTCAAGCAGCCGCCAGTAGAGCTTGCTCATCTGCACAGCGTCGGTTACGGCGCGGCGCAAATCCACCGTCTGCCCCCCGGCTACGTCCGTGCCCAGCCCCACGCGCACCCCTGCCTGCAGCAGGCGGCGCACCGGCGCGATGCCGGAGCGGATGTTCATGTTGGAGGCCGGGCAGTGCGCCACCGTAACCCCCCGCGCCGCCAGCAGCGCCATCTCTTCCGGTTCCGGGTATACCACATGGGCCATTACGGTGCGCGGCCCCAGCATTCCAAACTGATCGTACGCGTCGGCATAGCCGTCCGCCCAGGGGCACAACTCGCGTACCAGCGCAATTTCCTCGCGGTTTTCCGACAGGTGCGATTGCAGCGGCGCCCCGTAACGGGCCGATAACGCAGCCAGCCGCCGCATCAGGGTGTCGGTGCAGCAGGGGATGAACCGCGGCGTAACCATCGGCTTGACGGCGGCAAAGCGCCGGGTCGCCTCCGTAAGCCACTGCTCGCAATCCGCCGCGCCGCGCTCGGGGTCGCACTCGCAAAGCCCGTCGGGCGCGTTGCGATCCATGCTCACCTTACCCACAAAGCCGCGCAAGCCCGCTGCCTCCAGCTTTTCCATCAGCAGAAGGGTGGCGGGCCCATGGAGCGTCGCAAAACAGCACAGCCGTGTGGTGGCGCTTTTACGCATCGCCTCCACAAACAGATCGTACGCACGGGCCCCGTAAAGCGGATCCCCGTACTTGCTCTCCTCTGGGAAGGCGCATTGTTCCAGCCATGCGAGCAGCTCCAAATCCATGCCCAGGCCCCGAAAGGCGAACTGCGGCGCGTGTACGTGCAGGTCGCAAAGCCCGGGCAACACAAGGCGGTCGCCCACATCGGTCTGCGGCAGGTTCGCGTAGCGCTCGGGCAACGTTTCAAACGCGCCCGCGCACACCCCGTCCACACAGACCAGATACCCATCCGGAAGCGTCGTTAAACGTTCCGGGGTCTCGCAAAAGCAGAGATTGCCTTTCAAAACAAAGTCCATAGATTATCCTCGCGTTTCCGCCTCGGCATGCCCTTGCCTATGCTTATTATAAAGCCCTCCATATGCCGCTGTCAAATGCCAAAACGCAAGGGCACACACCGTTTTCACGGCACGCGCCCTTGCGTTTGCATGCTTTGTTTAACCCTTGCGGCGGTTGGGCCGGCGTTGTCCTCGCCCGGGTACAGCGCCTCGCGGCGCTCAGTGGCGGCTCTTATGGCCCAGGTAAGCCTCCTGCACGCTCTGGTTGCTCAGCAGCGCCTCGCCGCTGTCCTGCAGGGTGATCCGCCCGGTTTGCAGCACATACCCGTAATGGGCGGCGTGCAGCGCGGCGTTCGCGTTTTGCTCAATCAGCAAAATGGTAATCCCCTGCGCGCTCAGCTGGCGGATAATGTTGAAAATATCCCGCACCACCAGCGGCGCCAGCCCCAGCGAGGGCTCGTCCATCATCATCAGCTTGGGCCGGGTCATCAGCGCGCGGCCAACGGCCAGCATCTGCTGTTCGCCGCCCGACAGGGTACCCGCCAGCTGCCAGCTGCGCTCTTTCAGCCGCGGGAACAGCTCAAACACGCGCTTCAAATCCTCGCGCACGCTTACCTCGTCCTTGCGCAGGTAAGCGCCGATGCGCAGGTTTTCCAGCACCGTCAGGTTGGGGAACACGCGCCGCCCCTCCGGCACCAGCGCGATGCCGCGCTCCACAATCTTCTGTGTATCCTGCCCCAGAATGCTCTTGCCTTCGAAGCTGATGGAACCGGCTTTGGCGC
Organism: Candidatus Limiplasma sp.; assembly: GCA_963666755.2. GTDB lineage: Bacteria > Bacillota > Clostridia > Christensenellales > Aristaeellaceae > CAXXOK01. Next base: position 204,203 of record CAXXGW010000009.1, on the reverse strand, counting down.
GCACAATGCCGCAGATGGTGCGCAGCGTGGTCGATTTACCCGCGCCGTTGGCCCCGATCAGCGTCACAATCTGCCCCTCGTCCACCGAAAAGCTGATGCCGCGCAGCGCCTCGATACCGCCGTAGCTTACGTGGAGATCTTTCACTTCCAGCAGACTCATTCTTCCGCCACCCCCAAATAAGCCGTAATTACATCCGGGTTGGACTGAATTTCCGCGGGCGTGCCCTCGGCGATCAGCTTGCCGAAGTTAAGCACGTAAATCCGCTCGGAAATGTCCATCACCAGATTCATGTCGTGCTCGATCAGCAGCACCGTCAGCCCGAAACGCTCCTTGATATCGCGGATGAAGCTGCTCAAGTTTTCGGTTTCCTGCGGGTTCATGCCGGCGGCCGGCTCGTCCAGCAGCAGCATGGAGGGGTTGGTGGACAGTGCGCGCGCAATTTCCAGCCGGCGCTGCTGGCCGTAGGGCAGCGAGGTGGCAATTTCGTCATGCACATCGGCCAAACCCACAATGTCCAACAGCTGCATCGTATCTTCACGCATGCGGGCTTCTTCCCGGGCGTTAATGTGAAGCGCGTCGGCAAAGAAATTGGCCTTGAGGTGCATGTGTCGCGCCACCAGCACGTTGTCAAACACCGACATGCTTTTAAACAGGCGGATGTTCTGGAACGTGCGCGCCATGCCCAGCTTGGTAATCTGGTCGGGCGTATTGCTCACGGTATGGTTGTATTCATACAGGTGCCCGCCGGTGTAGAGTTTGCGCATCTTGCCGCGCGGGTGATCCTCCGCGATTACCTTGCCCCGCAGGCTCACGCGGCCGTTGGTGGGTGCGTACACGCCGGTAATCACGTTAAACACGGTAGTCTTGCCCGCGCCGTTGGGACCGATCAAGGCGACGATCTCGCCCTCATTCACATCCATGCAGACGCTGTTCACGGCCACAACGCCGCCAAACTGCATGGTGATATTCTCCAGATGGAGCACGTTCGCTGCCATGGTCAAGGCTCCCCCTTTCCGGCTTTACCGCGGCGTCTTCGGAACAGATCCGGCAGTTCCCGCGTGCCCATGATGCCCTTGCGGAAGAACAGCACCACCATCATGATAATGATGGAGAACACCACCAGCCGGAAGCCGTTTCGCAGCAGGGGAACCTTCCACGCCCCGATGGTCTGCTCCTGATCCAGGAAGCGCAGCCACCATTCCGAGCAGGCCACAAACAGGAAGGAGCTGATCACGCTGCCCGTTACCGAGCCGACGCCGCCAATCACAACCATCAGCAGGATTTCGTAGGTCATGGCGGTGGTAAAGCTCTTGGCCTGTACGGAGTTGGCGTACATGGCCAGCATTGCGCCGCCCACGCCCGCAAAGAAGGAGCTGATGCAGAAGGCCAGCATCTTGTGCCGCGCCAGGTTGATGCCCATGGCTTCGGCGGCGGTTTCGTCATCCCGGATGGCCTTGAACGCGCGCCCGAAGGAGGAGTTAATCAGCAGCACGATAAACGCCACGCACACGCCGGTAATCAGGAACGGCACCAGCGTGGATAAATGCAGCACCACATCCCCCTGCGCGTTGCGGATGTTGAAATCGTTAAACGTCGGAAACAGCCGGAGCAGGTTGGAGCCGTTGGTCAGCACGCCGATCTTGTCCCATTGGAAGATGGCGCGGATAATCTCCGCAAAGCCCAGCGTCGCAATGGCCAGATAGTCGCTTTTCAGCCGCAGCACCGGCAGGCCGATCAGGAAAGCGAAGAAGGCCGCAAACAGGCCCGCCAGCACAATGGCCACCAGTACCGGGAGGCTGAACTGCACCAGACCGCCGTTATAGTACTGGTACACCGACAGCCGTTGCGCCACCGGGATGGTAAAAATCGCGTAAGTGTATGCGCCAATGAGCATGAAGCCCGCCTGCCCCAGCGAAAACAGGCCCGTAAAGCCGTTGAGCAAGTTCATGCTCACGGCCACCAGCGCGTAGGTGGCGCCCTTCTTGAGCACCGTAAAGAGCATCGAGGTCGAAGGCATCGTCTGTTCCAGCACGAAGGCCAGCAGGTAGACCGCGGCGATCACGCAAATGGCAATCAGCATCGCAGGGTCCAGCTTCCTGGGCTTTTGGAGGGTTGTTGCTTTCGTCATGGCCGCCACCTCACACCTTTTCGGCTTGCTTTTCGCCAAACAACCCCGTGGGTTTGACGATCAGGATGATAATCAGCAGCGCAAACGTGAACGCGTCGGAAAAGGTCGTGAAGCCGAACATGCTCTTGGCGATGCCCGCCTTGACCAGGATGGTATCCAGGCCCTTGAGCAGGTTTTCGCAGATGCCGATGATAAACGCGCCCACCACGGCGCCCGGCACCGAGCCGATGCCCCCGAACACCGCGGCCACGAACGCCTTAAGCCCCGGCATGTTGCCGGAGGTCTGGATCACGGTATTATAGTTTGTAAAATACAACACCGACCCGACCGCCGCCAGGAAGGAGCCGATTACAAAGGTAATAGAGATGACAGTATTAATCTTGATGCCCATCAGGCGGCTGGTTTCAAAATCCTTGCTCACGGCGCGCATCGCCATGCCCACTTTGGTGTGGTTGATCAGGAACACCAGTGCCACCACCAAAATGAGCGTAAGCACCGGCGTCACCAGTGTCACCATCCGGGTGGACGCGCCCCAGATGGTCACGGTTTCGGAAATGAAGGGGATACTGGGGTAGAACTGATTCAAGCCACCCGTGATGTAAAGCACGAGGTTTTGCAGCGTGTAGCTGACACCGATGGCGGAAATCATGATCGACATACGCGGCGCGTTGCGCAGGGGCTTGTACGCCATCCGTTCAATCGCAAAGCCGATTACCGCCGTGGTGATGAGCACCAGGGGGATGGAAAGGTACAGTGGCACGCCGCTCGCGGTGATGTACACCATCAGAATGCCCGCCACCATGAACACATCGCCATGAGCGAAGTTAATCAGGCGCAGGATGCCATACACCATGGTGTATCCGATGGCGATCAGCGCGTATTGCCCGCCGACGGAAACGCCGGAAAGCAGATAAGGCAAAACAGTGCTGAACACGGGGAAACCTCCTTGACGCCCGGGGCGGGCGCTTGCATTCACAGCGAAACGCGATATCGGCGAGGGCAAGTCTGCCCTCGCCGATATCGTCGCCGTTCAGGTCGGATCCATCAGCGCGGGGTGTTTGTTTACTCCACGCTCTGGATGGTCACAAAGTCCCAGCTGCCGGTTTCGGTGTTGGCGGTCTTGATGTAGGCCACGTTGCGCACCGCGTCGCCCGGCTCGGCAAAGGTAATCTCACCGGATACGCCGGTGTACTTGACGTTCCAGATGGCGGTGTTCACAGCCTTGGAGTCGGTGGTGCCGGCAGCCTTGAGGGCTTCCAGCGCCACAAAGTACGCGTCGTAGCCCATGGCGCTCACGGCCGCGACCATGTCGTTGCCGCCGTTGTTGGTCAGCATGTCGGGGTTGGCGTTCATCCAGGCTTTGATGCCGCTGTCGAACTCAGGCGCGCCGCCCTCCTGATAGAAGGTGCTCACGAAGATCTTCATCGACGTGCCCTTGGCCGCCTCAACCACTTTGTTGCTGTCCCAGGTGTCGCCGCCCAGCAGCGGGAAGGTCACCTTGAGGGCGGAACCCTGGCTGATGATCTGCGTGCTGTACGCGATGGAGCAGGGGGCGAAGAACACTTCGGAGCCCAGCGTGGACGCGGTGTTCAGGTAGCTGGTAAAGTCGGAGGTGCCGGTGGGGAAGGTTTCGGAAACCACTTCGCCGCCCAGGGCTTTGAAGGCTTCCTCAAAGTAGTGGCACAGGCCCACATCGTACTCGTTGCCGAGCTCGGCCAGGCAATAGGCTTTTTTCACGCCCAGGGTTTTGAAGGCGTAGTTGGCCAGCACGGTGCCCTGGAACGGATCCAGGAAGCAGATGCGGAAGTAGTGGGTGTTGCCCGCGGTCACCTGCGGGTTGGTGCAGCTGATGCCGATGGCGGGGATGCCCGCATCCGCAAAGTAGGGGCTGCCCGCGATGGACACGCCGGAGCCGTAGGAGCCGAGCACCACGCTCACGCCTTCGCTGACCAGCGCCTGCGCGGCGGAGGGAGCTTTGTCGGCGGAAGAGCCGTTATCGGCATACACGAGTTTCACGGTATAGGTCTTGCCGCCGATATCGACGGTGGGCTGTACATAGTTGGCATACTGGATGCCGAGGATTTCCTGTTTGCCGCCAGCGCCGCTGTCGCCGGATGCGGGCTCGTACACGCCGATTTTTACAACGTCTTCAGCCACAGCGAAGGAACACAGGGTCAGAACCATCGTCAGGGCAAGCAGAACAGCCATGATGCGTTTCATATAAACCTTTCGCCTCCCGGTTTTTGATATGTTGTATTATAAAGGAATATCCGGTGTTTTGCAAGACGCAAATCCGGCGAATGCAGAATCAGAACAACCTGTTTTTTCCTGTTTTGGTCTGCAAGGCCTTTGCGCTTCCGCCCAAATTTGCGTATGGAGTTGCGCGGTTCAAAAAATGCACATATCGGTCTGGAGATAGTTGGCGTAACGGTGCACAACGGACGGGCAAAGATAACCAAAAAAGTATCCGAAAGCCAAAGCAGAGTTTGCTTTGCGGCTTTCGGATTGTCTTACCGGTATTTATGTTTTAATACTTTACCATACGCAAGCAGCATGTGCTGCGGCGGCTGTGCAGAGGGCGAAATATCCTGAAATAAAACCGGGGTACGGAGTGGCCATCAGCCGCGCGCTTCCCTCCGGCGACAAACCCACCCAAGGGTTTCACCCTTTGCTATTCTGGCAGGGGCCGGTGGCCCCTGTCCCCATTTTATATGTGATAAACTTCTATCGGTACAGGGCCAGCCAGCCCTCGCGCACCGTATCCCACGAATACTTTTGCTTGAGCATCGCGCGGCGTTCCAGCTCCGCCTCGCTCAGCGTACGGCCCAGCATGTCGCTCAGCAGCGCGGGCACCTGCGCAAGCTCCGAGAACGACGCCGTTTCAATGCCCAGCTCTTCCAGCTGCGGGTAGCGCAGCCAATCCGCCCGCAGCACCTGCGCGCCCGCGTACAGGTACTCCTGCAGGCTCGCGCTGAATGCGTCCGTCGGGATGGCCAGCACAAACACATCCGCCGCCAGCCGCAGGGTGGCGCTTTCCACGCCGTCCATAAACTCGGTCAGCACCAGCGTACGGCAGGGCATAGCCTCGGCCGCCTCGCGCACGGTATCAAAATAGCTGTCGTCGTCGCTGCCGTAGGTCATTTGCAGCACCAGCGACCAGTTTTCCAGCGTTTCCCGGGGCAGGGTACGCAGGCCGCGCAATAGTTCCAGATGCTGGTGCGTGGGCGACGCGTTATACCCAAGGCAGACCACCGGCTTATCCGCCGGCAGTCCGAAGTGCTCCTTGCAGGCAGCCCGATCCATGCGCGCGCGCACGGTATCAATGTCCTGATAGACCGTCTGCCCGAAATACACCAGCGCGGTCTTGGCCTGCGTTTCCGGGCCGAACACCTCGCCTACGCGGCGCACCTGCAGGGCGGAGTGCACCGTCACGTGGTCGCACACGGCCAGATAGCGCGCCATCCGCTTGAGCTCCACGCCGGTAGAACGCATTAGGTCGCTGCCCCAGAAGCTGCACACCCAGCGCGCCTGCGGCCAGGCTTTGCGCAGCGCGCAGCCCAGCGCCAGATCGCGCTGGCTCAGGTAATGGTTATGGATCACGTCAAACGGCCCCAGTGCCTTGAGCGACCGGGCATTGGCCCGGACACGCGCCCACAGGCGCAGGCGCGGCACGCGCCGCACCAACGGCAGGGTATGCCTGTCCTCATACACGGTTACGCCGTGTGTGCGGTAGAAATCGTCAAACCGGCCCGAACGTTCCCAGATGGGGAACAGGGTAACCGTCCAACCGTCGGGCAACAGCAGGTTTTCGATGTAGCGCTTGGTCCAGAAGCTCCCCGCGTCCGCAATCAACAGGATCCGTTTACTCATGTGTGCTCTCCTTCATGGGTATTGGAACGGCGCCGCTTCAGCGTATCCTTCGCCGCCCGCAGCAGCTGACCCGCCGTGCGTAAAAGCGTTTGCAGCTCGGCACGGAACAGCCACAGCGCCAGCGCGTACAGCGCCGATAAAAACGCGTATTTCCAACCGGGCAGGCTGTTCAGCAGGGCATTGCCCACCGAGGCGGCCAGCATCAGCCCCACGGTGTAGCCCACATAGCGGAAGCTGGCAATGGCGCGGTAGTACCGCTCGCCGATTACGGTGCGCAGCACCAGCGAAATGACTGCCGCCGCCGCCGCCGCGACCGCCGCCCCCGTGCCGCCCCACAGAGGAATCAGCACATAGCAGAGCCCGAGGTTGACTACCGCCGACACCAGAAACAGCAGGGTATTCCAATAGCTCTTTTTGGCGATGCCGATGCCCATGCCGGTCGTTTCGCTCAGGCAGTAGCAAATCGGGGCCAGAAACAGGAAGGGGAAGTAGACCACCGACCCGCGGTATTTAGCCCCTAACAACAGGAAAACGACTGCCTGCAGCAGCGTGATCGTCATCCCGAAGCCGGTCAGCAGGCAGGCCATCAGCCGGTGCACGGTATCAAAACGGCTGCGGTCATCCTGATTGTAGTGTTCATACACATAGGGGGCCCAGTACGTGTTAAAGCCGGTCTGGATCACGTTTACGGTCGCGGCCAGCCCCAGCGCCGCCGAGTAAATACCCGCCGATTCAAAGCTCAGCAGGTTTCGCAGCGCCAAAGTACTGACCGAGGCATTCAGCCAGGTGATAACCGTCAGCGGTGCGAGCGGTGCGGCAAACGTCCATACCTCGCGCCGGAAAGGGCGACTGGCTTCACGGGCAAAGCCGCGCAGGAACTGCCTGCGCTGGAGTACCGCGAACAGCAGCGTCAGCCCGCCCATCAGCGCCGTAAGCGTCAGGATCGCGGGGCGCGCCTTTGCCTGCCCAAACCCGACCGCCAGATACGCCACCTTGGTAAACAGCACCTGCGCCACACCCTGCACGGTGTACAGCGTCGCGTTCTGCTCCATCCGGTAGTTGAGCGACAGGTAACGGAACAGCACTGTCGCCACACTGTACAGGCAAAGGCAGATGAACACGCCCGCATCCGGCACGCCCAGCACCTGCGCGCTCAGCCCCTGCCACCAGACGGTCATGCCCAGCGCCACCAGCACGCTGACCCCCACCGAGGTTACGGTGCAGAACGTTAAGAGGCTCGACCGCGTGGCGCCGCCCGGCGGCTCGCGGAAAAACCGCACATACGCCTGATCCAGCCCCAGATAGCAGAAGGACGCAAACAGCGTTGCATAGGTGGAGAACAGGCCAACCTTGACCAGCTCCTCCGGCACAAAAAGCCGGGTGGCGATCGGGGTGGCCAGAAAGCCAATTGCAAAACCGATCCAGGTGGTCAGCGAAAAGCCGACCATGTTCTTTAGAAACTTGCGCTTAGTCTGCTCCATCGGTCGTACGCCTTTCCTGGGCCCGCCGCGCGGTGGGCGGGCGCGGGCTTATTTGGGCACCGTGACGCAGAAAGTCGTTTCCTGCGCGTCGCTCTGGCAGGCAATCTCGCCGCCGTAGGTTTCCAGCGTCTGCCGCACAATGGACAGCCCCATGCCCCGACCTTCGCCCTTGGTGCTGACCCCCGCCTCGAAAATGCGCTCGCGCAATTCCTGCGGGATGGGCGCGCCGTTGTTGGCGATGGTAAAAATAAAAGCACGCAAATCCTCCGCGATGGTCAGGCGGATGACCGGCTCCGGCACACCGCGCAGCGCATCGATGGCGTTGTCGATCAGGTTGGCCAGCACCCGGCATACTTCCCACCCGGGCATGGTCAACCCTTCCAGCGAGGTTTTAATATCCAGCTGCAAATCAATGTCATGGTCGGCGCAGGCCCCGGCCTTAACTTTGAGCAGCGCATTGACCGCCGTGTTCTGCGTGCGCAGGAAGCTGGCAACCGCGCGGATATCGCCGTACACCTTGTCCAGGTAGTCGGTCGCCTCGCCGTATTCCTTCATTTCCATCAGGCTGTACACCACCTGCAGGTGGTTGAGAAAATCATGCCGCTGGGCACGCAGCGTGTGGTTGAGCGTGTCCATCTGGGTGTTGGTCTGTTCCAAATCTTCAATTACGCGCACGCGGCGGCGGGTCAGCAGCGCCTCGCGGATGTCCAGAAACGCGCCCCAGCCCGCCATCATGCTGCCTAAAATGGCTAAACTCCGCACCGCAAACAGGTTGTGCACCGTAATGTCGCTCAGCAGCACGTACAGCACAAATCCCAGCAGGACGAAGATTTCCGACACGTTCACAACCACCGCGTACAGGGATGCCTTCCCCACGTCGATATCCCGGCTCGGTCTTCGGCTCACGGTTCCTGATTCCCCCCCAGGCGGCGCTCCATGCGCGCTTTCAGCTTGCTTTCGTTGCCCAGATCACCGGGCCGGTAGTACACGCGGCCCTCGTAGCCTTCGGGCAGGTAGGTCTGCCGCACGTAATGGCCGGGGTAATCGTGCGGGTAAAGGTATTGCGGCGTGTCGCGGTGCGGCAGGGCATAGCTCTGATCGCGCAGGTACGGCGGCACAGCGCTGAAGCCGCCCTTCTGGGCGTCCGCCATCGCGGCGTCCAGCGCGGATACCACGCTGTTGCTCTTTTCCGCCAGACATACCGCGAGGATCGCCTGCGCAATCGGGATGCGCGCCTCGGGCATGCCCACGGTCGCCAGCGCGTTGGCGGCGGCATGCGCCTGCAGCATCGCCACAGGGTCGGCCAGACCCACATCCTCGCTGGCATGCACGATGATGCGCCGCACAATCAGCCACGGGTCCACGCCGGCGTAGATAAGCCGCGCGAACCAAAGCAGCGCCGCGTTGGGGTCGCTGCCGCGCATGCTTTTAATGAAGGCGCTCAGCATATCGTAATACAGGTCTTCATCCAGCTTGAGGATGGGCTTCTGTACGCTCTCCTGCGCCACGGCCAGCGTCAGAAGCCGGGTGGGCGCGGGGTGCAGGTCGTCGGTCGTCTCCGGCGTGGTCAGGAAAGCCAGTTCCAGTGCGGACAGTGCGGTGCGCACATCCCCGTCCGCCACGCGCGCGATGTAGGCAAGCGCCCCCGCCTCGCACGCCACGGCATAGCGGCCGTAGCCGCGTTCCGCATCCGCCAGGGCGCGCTCCATCGCCAGCACCACGTCCGCCTCGGTCAGCGGTTCGAAGGCGAACACACGGCAACGGCTCACGATGGCCGGCGTCATGCTGGCCATCGGGTTTTCGGTGGTGGAGCCGATAAAGCGGATCAACCCGTGCTCAATGGCGGGCAGGATGCTGTCGCTCTGCGCCTTGCTCCAGCGGTGGCACTCGTCCAGCAGCAGGTAGGTGGCCTTGCCGTAGCGCACGCGGCGCTCCTCGGCCTCCTTGAGCACCTTGCGCACATCCGCCACGCCGCTGGTCACGGCGTTCAGCTTTTCAAACGCGCTGCCCGTGGTGTTGGCGATGATGCCCGCAAGCGTGGTCTTGCCGCAGCCGGGCGGGCCCCAGAAAATGCTGCTCTGCAGCCGATCCGCCAGAATGGCGCGACGCAGGAGCTTCCCTTCGCCCACCAGCTTCTGCTGACCGATAAACTCCTCCAGCGTGCGCGGGCGCATCCGGTCGGCCAGAGGCGCCTGGGTCGGGTGGTTTTCCAGCCCGCTCCAGAGGGTTTGCTGATCCATGGAGCTCACAGCAGGGTCAGCGTCGCGCCGGTGGCATCCTCATCCAGCGCAAAGGTTGCGGGAGTGCTGCCCAGCGCCAGCAGCGCGTGGCTCAGGGCGATACCCAGATCCAGCCGCTGCGCGCCCGCGCCAACCCACACGCGCAGGCTCTGCCCATCGCAGGCGAAGCGCCAGGGCTGCATGTTCATGGCGCTGGGGGCGATGCGCACATAGTCCACCACCTCGCGCAGGGCGGAGGGCAGGGCGGCGTAATTGGGGCAGAATACTTCCGGCGCTTTGCGTTTGCGCGTCAAAGGCAGCTGCGGCTCGGCCTGCGGCACGCCCAGCGCCAGCACTGCCAGCAGCCGTTCGTTCTGGCGCAGCCCGGCGCTTACCTGCCTGCGTTTGAAGGTGCCGGACACCCAGCACCCGGCCAGCCCCAGTTCCACCGCGCGCAGCATAAACAGCTCCCCGCTCACGCCCGCGTTTACGGTGCTTTCGGGCCGGTCGTCGGTGGCGAGGATGGCAGCGTAGCGCTGCACGTTTTCGAACTTCATGAAAAGCCCCATCATGGGCTGGAAAAGCGCGTTATCACACAGGCCCGGCACCATACGCACGCCGGGCAGCGCCAACGACTCGGCAGCCGCCAGCAGCGCGTTCCACTGCTCGCCCGTGGGCGCAGCCGCATACGAGCGGCAACTGACGCGCCGCTGCGCGGCCTCGTACAGGCCGGTCAGTTTAGGGGCGTCGAAAAACCCGTTTAATACCCAATTCTCATTCATAAGGCACCTCCTGACGGATGCGCGGTTGTAAAGGGTGACTTGCCGTTTGGCTTCCCTAATATACTCTTTTTCCTGCCAAATGGCAAGGCGAGGGCCGCCGTGCCGTGTTGGAATCGGGTGAGAATTGCCTGAATGGCCTCTCAGAAACACGGGCGGCCGAAGCCGGTTTGCGCGTGCGTCAGGGTTACGCCCGTGTTCCCGCCGACGAAAACGCGCCCCGACGTTCCCGTCGGGGCGCGCGCTGCGTACAGGTTAGGTTGCGGCTCAGCCCAGCTCGGAGAAGTACTTGATGGTGCGAACCATCTGGCTGGTGTAGCTGTTCTCGTTGTCGTACCAGGCGACGGTCTGCACCTGATAGGTGTCGTCGTCGATCTTGGTGACCATGGTCTGGGTGGAGTCAAACAGCGAGCCGTAAGCCATGCCGATCACGTCGGAGGAGACGATCAGCTCTTCGTTGTAGCCGAAGCTGGTGGAAGCGGCGGCCTTCATCGCGGCGTTGATGGACTCCTTGGTCACGTCCTTGCCCTTGACCACCGCCACGAGGATGGTGGTGGAACCGGTCACGACCGGCACGCGCTGGGCGGAGCCGATCAGCTTGCCGTTGAGCTCCGGAATCACCAGACCGATGGCCTTGGCGGCGCCGGTGGAGTTGGGCACGATGTTGGCGGCGCCGGCACGGGCACGGCGCAGGTCGCCGTTGCGGTGCGGGCCGTCCAGGATCATCTGGTCGCCGGTGTAGGCGTGCACGGTGGTCATGATGCCGCTGACGATGGGGTAGGTGTCGTTGAGCACCTTGGCCATGGGCGCCAGGCAGTTGGTGGTGCAGGACGCCGCGGAGATGATCTGATCTTCGGCGGTCAGGGTCTTTTCGTTTACGCTGAACACGATGGTTTTCAGATCGTTGCCCGCGGGCGCGGAAATGACGACCTTCTTGGCGCCGGCGGCGATGTGCGCCATGCTCTTTTCCTTGCTGGTGTAAAAGCCGGTGCACTCCAGCACCACGTCGACGTCCAGTTTGCCCCAGGGAGCTTCCTTGGCGTCTTTCACGGCGTAGATCTTGATCTCCTTGCCGTCCACGATGATGGAATCGGCCGTGGCGGAGACGGTGTGCTTGTTTTCACCGATCTTGCCGCAGAAAGGGCCCTGCGCGGTATCGTACTTAAGCAGGTGGGCAAGCATGGCGGGGCTGGTGAGGTCGTTAATGGCAACCACATCGTAACCCGGAGCGTCGAACATCTGGCGGAAAGCAAGACGGCCGATGCGGCCGAAACCGTTAATCGCGACTTTGACCATGAAAGAATCTCCTCCTGACAACACTGTCGTGTAAATTATGTCCCTATGCTATTGTACCCAAAAGGCCCCGGCATTGCAAGTGCCGGAGCGAGTTTTTCACATTTTTTGTGAACAAATTAACAAGATAGTTACCGCAACGCCTCCGGGTTGAGGCATTGCAGCGCCTCGGGCACGAAGCGTCCGTCCTTGCGGATCAGCTCGCCGTCCAGCCAGATTTCGCCGCCGCCGTACTCGGGCCGCTGGATGCAGACCAGATCCCAATGGATGTCGCTGTGGTTGCCGTTGGGGCACTCGTCGTAGCAATGCCCCGGCGTAAAGTGGAACGAACCGTTGATTTTTTCATCAAACAACGTATCCTGCATGGGTTCGGTTACGTAGGGGTTCAGGCCGAAACTGAACTCGCCCACATAGCGCGCGCCCTCGTCTGTGTCAAAAATCCGGTTGATCCGCTCCGTATCGCTGCTGACGGCCTCGACGATCTTCCCCTCGTGGAAGGTCAGGCGGATGTCGCTGAACACGTTGCCCATGTAGAGGCTGGAGGTGTTATAGCTGAGCACGCCGTTTACGCTGTTGCGCACCGGGGCGGTGAACACTTCGCCGTCCGGGATGTTGAGGCGCCCATCGCACTTGATGGCCGGCATGCCTTTAATGGAGAACGTCAAATCCGTGCCCCGGCCGAGGATGTGCACCTGATCGGCGCCGCGCAGGCGCTCCACCAGCGCGTCCATGGCGGTGCTCATGCGGGCGTAATCCAGCGTGCAAACATCAAAGTAATAATCCTCAAACGCCTCGCGGCTCATGCGCGCGGCCTGCGCCATTGCGGCGGTGGGGTAGCGCAGCACCACCCAGCGCGTATGCGGCACGCGGATTTTGCCGTGCACCGGGCCGGAGTAAACCTTGCTGTACAACGCCGTGCGCTCCGCGCTGACATCGGAGGTTTCGAAGCTGTTCTCGTTGGCGCGCACGCCGATATATGCCTGCACGCCACGCAGCAGCGCCGCGTCGTTTTCGGCTTCAAACTCCCATTTTTCAGCGGTTGCGCCGCGCATCAGCGCACGCTGCACGGTCATATCGCGCAGGCGCACCACGGGCAGCGCGCCCGCGGCGTACACCTCGTCCACCAGCGTGGCGGCCAGCTCCGGCTGGTGGCCGAACAGCTCAATCAGCACCCGCTCGCCGGGCTTGAGCGCGCAGGAGTAGCGCACCAGCTGGCGGCAAAGGGTTTCCATTCTCGGGTCTTTCATTGGGGGATCTCCTTCTTTCCGTTGGTTTGAAGCCGGCGGCGCAGGCGCTCCAACCTCCGGGCCGCAGGCTGTTCCAGCCCATAGGTGGCCGCCATGGCCACAAGCAGTGCCAGCGCATAACAAAGCAGCGTAAAGGCTACCTGTGCCTGCCCGTCGCTGTGCAGCGACGCGGGGAACAGGGTATGCGCGATTTGCACGCTCAGCACCTGATGCCAGATGTAAAGGTTGAACGAAATCGTCGCTAAAAACCGCATCAGGCGGTTGTCCAGCAGCTTTTGCAGCGCGCGGGGCAGCGCCGTGGCCGCCAGTATCATCAAAAGCAGGGTCACGGCCAGCGGCAGGCGCACTATCCATTGCGACAGCCTGAGCTGCGCCTGCCCCTGCAGGCCGTTGGTGCTCTGTACCTGCAAAAGCGAAGCCAGCAGCCAGCCGCAGGTGCAGAACAGCGCTATGGCGAACAGCGCAACCACGCGCCGCAGCGCACTGCGGGGCGGCTGTGCGCGCAGCAGCGCATCCAGCCGCACATAGGCGATGGCCCCCAGCATGCCCAGCGCATACACATCCAAAAAGGCGGGCAGCTGGTTTACCCACATGGCCAGCTCCGGCACGCGCGCCGCCATTGCCAGCCGGAAACCGACCCCCGCTGTCGCCATCAGCCCGAGGGTCAGCGCGGGGCGGCAGCGCGTCGCCCGTGCCAGCAGCGGGAACAGCAGGTAAAACTGCACCTCGATGGCCACGGTCCACAGCGCGCCGTTGAGCGGTGTGTATAAATACGTTTGCGGCAGAAACGTGAAGGTAAACGTCAGGTGCGTGAGCAAATCCAGGTTGCGGGCCGCGTCGTCGCGGTATGCGCCGCCGGGCAGCGCCACCAGCGCATACACCAGCAAGATAGACGCCATATACGACGGCACGATCCGCTTAAAGCGGTTCCAATAAAACGCGCCCGCGCTCTGCACCGGCGTGCCGTACAGGGTTTGCCGCGCCCACGGCAGGTACAGCAGGAACCCGCTCAGCAGAAGCATCCCGTCCACAAACAGGTAGCTGGAGCGCGTCCAAAAATCCCACTCCAGCGTAACGCCCCACACCGTGACCATCTGCGGCAGCCACCCCTGTTGCCAGATGTGGTAGTTGCACACAAACAGCACCATCAGCGCCCGGAAGCCGTACAATACGCCAATGACCGCCCTGTCCTGCCCGGTGCCCCCCGACGGCGCGGCGGCGGCAGGGGTGCAGGGCGCGTCCGGCTTGCCGGGCTGTGGGTTTTTTCGGGGAGCATGCCCGATTTTTACCGGAGAGGCCCATGCTTCGCTCCGCCCGGCCGGTGCCGGTGTGGCGGAAGGGGCAGTTTTGTCCTGCAAATCCGGTTGCAGGGCGGCCACGGGGTGCGCGCCTGCGGCGCAGGGTTTGCTCCCGGCGGCAGGCGCGGCGCACGCCTTGCACAGGTCTGCGGAGGCGGTCTGCCGTTCGCTTTCGTTGGCCGGTTGGGTTAAAGCACCGGCAAGCGCGGAACCGGACAGGGATGCCCCCGATTGCTTCCGTTGCTGCTCGCCTTCCTCCGCTTGCCGTAGCGCTTGCGGGGCAATGTCTTCCGTTGTGGCAACACCCTCAGGCGCAGGGGTGGCTCCGTCCGGCGCGAGGGGCGTGTTCTCCAAAGCGGCCGTATCCGGCTGGGGCGCGCAGTGGTCTGCCGCGGCAGAAGGCATGGCGTTCTGCGCGGCGGCCGCTTGCCCGTCCTGCCCCGGGCGCGGGGGCGTCACACATTTCCCGCCGCAGGCCCGGCGGTCTGTTGGGTTGTGGGGGTCGGCGCGGCGGTCGGCTTGACCGTCGGCTGCACCGTCGCCTTGGGCGCAGGGGTGGCCGTAGCCAGTGCAGCCGTGGCCGTCGCAGGGGTCGCGGTGGATGTCGCAGGGGTCGCGGAAGGCGTACCGGCGACAGCCTGCGCGTCGGCAATACGGTGCAGCTGGGTCACACGGCTATCCGCCAGCACGCGCAGGGAGAGCGAATCCTCCGTAAGCGTGGTCAGCTTATGCGTCAGGGCGAGGGTGTCGGGGGTTGCGCCGGTGTTCAGGGCATAGCCGTCCACGGTAAAGTACAGCGTCTGGCCGTCGAACAGGGTGCAGGTGCCGTCGTCACGGAAGGTCGCGCGCAGCGTGCCGTCGGCATTCTCCCAGACGCCCAGAATCAGGTACGCCCGGCGGGTCAGCTTTTTCGTAGCTACATCCTTGTAATCTGGGATGCGCTGGTAGTAAGGCAGCGCCTCGTAGGGCTTGCCCGCGGCAAAGAGCGCCTCGGCATACTGGTAGCAGGCTTCGGCATACATCCCGGCCAGATCGCGGTAGGCGGTGGGCAGGTTGGTATCGTCAAAGGTTTCCAGCGTTGTAATCACCGTCGGCCAGTCGGCGGCGGCATAGGCTTTGCGCGCCGGCGCGGCGTAGCGGCCATAGGCCTCCTGCTCGCAGGCGGCAGCCTGCGCGGCCGCATCCTGATAATCCCCAAGGGCCGCGAACAGCGTCATTGCAGCACGCATGTCGCCCGCGTCCTTCTTTTGCACCGCGAGGGCGTACTGGCAGGCGTTGTATTTTTCAGGAGCGTCGCCATACTCCCCCAAAGCAAGGTAGAGCTCGCTCGCGCGGGCCAGATCGCCCGCCGCCTGCGCCCGGTCGGCCTCGCTCAGGGTGATTTCGCGCAGCTGCTGCTTGGCCTCGGTGCTGTCGTCCAGCGATTTGAGCAGCTCCACGGCTGCGTCGGTATCGCCGGAGGTTTTCAGCTGCAGCGCCAGCGCGAAGGTAGCGGCGTCCGCCTGCTTGGTGCTGTCCTGATAGGTGCCCAGCGCCGCAAAGCCCTCGATGGCGTCGCGGTAGTTTTTCTGTTCCAGCGCGGCCGCGGCCAGCGCGTAACGGCACTGGTTCCATTTATTGGCGCTGTCCTGATATTTGCCCAGCGACTCGTACAGGGCGGCGGCATCCTGATAGCGTCCGGCTGCCAGCGCCTCCTCGGCGGCCTGATACCGCAGCTCGCTTAGCTTAGTGGATGCGTCCTGATAATCCCCCAGCTGGCTGTAAAGCGAGATGGCGGTCTTGCGGTCACCCGTCGCCACCATCTTGGCGGCCAGCCGGTAGCGGCATTCCTGCAACAGCGCCGCGCCCTTTTCATGCTTGGGGATGGAGGCCAGCAGCATCACGGCGGTATCGTCGTCGCCGGTATTCACGGCGGCCAGCGCCTGCTGGTAGACGCACTCCCAGCCCTGCGTTTCGCTGTCCAGATAGGGCACTACGCTCTGGAACAGCTCCGCGGCCTTGGCGTAATCGCCCGCCTGCATCCGCTCGCGCGCCAGCTCGTACAGGCTGCCGTTGGCGCGGATTTTAGCGTCGCTGTAATCGCCCGCCTGCTGGTACAGCTTGCCCGCGCGCTCAAAATCGCCGTTCAGGCGGCACTGCTCGGCCAGCAGGTAGCTCGCCTGCTTGTAAAGCTCCGGCGCATCCTGCGCCTGACCCGCGTCGGAAAGCTGCTGCACAGCTGTTTCATAATCGCCGGAGGCCAGCGCCGCCGCGCCCAGCGCATAGCTGCACTCCGCCTTGCGGGCTGCCGCGTCGCGGTAATCGCCCAAATCCGCAAACAGGATGCGGGCGGCCACGTAGCTTTCGTTTTGCGCCATGCTGTCCGCCTGACGGTACTGCGCCTCGCGGAACTGGTCGCGGCTGTCGGAGTAATCCCCCAGCGACTGGAAGTCGGCGGCGGCGGCATCATAGCGGCCCGCATCCAGCGCGAGCGTACCGGCACGGTAGCGCGCGGCCTGCGCCTGCGCGGCGCTGTCTTGATACGCCCCCAGCCCCTCAAACAGGGTCACGGCACGGGCCAGATCGGCATCAGCGGCAGAGGCAGCCAGATCGGTCGCCTGCCGATAATCGCATTCCTGAAGCAGCGTTGCAGTGTTGCCGTAGCCCTGCAGGGCTTTCAGCGCCGTGCGCGCTTGCTCGTATTGGCCGCTGCCCAGCAGTGAACTCGCCTGCGCGTAGCGCAGCGCGGGCAGGCCCCACAGCAGCCCCGTCGCCAGCAGCACGACCAGACACGCGGCGGCGATTGCCAACCGGCGCAGCATGCGGCGGTGTTTATCCTGCGCGAGCCGCTCCCGCTCGCGCTCCTCCGTCAGGCGGCTGGCATCCTCCCGCGCGGCGCGGGCCGCGTCGTGCAGCTTCTGCTCATGCACGGCGATCAGCTGCTCCACGTTTTCGCGGGAACAGGTGGCAAACACTGTATCGCGCCGTCGCTCGCAGCGGCAGCAGCGGTCGTTGTGCAAATCATTGGCACGGCCGCACACGCAAACCCACACGCGCCGCTGCCACTCCGGGTAGCCCACCGCGTCCGGCCCGGCGACAAAGCGCAGCTGATCCAGCCTGCGGCCCGCGGGCAGGGCGTTGCTCTCGTACTCGGTCAGCGCCACGCTGCCGCGCCGCCAGATGGTCGCGTCGTCAAACCAGACTTTCTCGATCACCAGATCGACGGTGGTTACGGCCTCCCATTGCGAAGGGGCAATCGTCAGGCTGAAACGCTCGCCCGCCCCGGCGTTCAGGCCCTGCACGCGCTCCACCTGCCGGAACAGCAGCTGCTCCCCGGCGCCATAACAGACCAGCGTGGTCTGCACCGAGGTGACCACCTTGTCGCTCAGGTTGTTGAGCATGAACGTACACACGGGGTTGCTCTCCGTAGGGGTAGTGTACTGCCACAGTTCCACCGGGCAGGTCAGGTCAATCTTCATCGGCGATCCCTCCAAGGGTGTCCTTCTATTAGAGCGTATAGAGCGTCAGCTCGGCCAGCAGGCCGTTTACGAAAGTCAGGTGCAGCGCCACGGTGCGCGCGGTTCCGTCCGCACCGGGAATCGCGGCCGCATAGCGCAGCGTCGCGTCGTTGCCGGTGCGTTCCAGCGTGCCGAAGGGCAGGGTTTCTCCATCGCCGTAGAGCAGAGCTGCGCCGTCGGCCACCGCGCCGCTGCCCTCGCTGCGGAACAGCGCCATCGCGGCAGCCAGAGGCGTGCCCGCCGCCAGCCCGCGCGGGCCGACCAGCGCTTCGCCCGTCAGTGTCAGGGATTCCAGCGTCGGGTTTTCGCGGTTTGCGTCCAGCGCAAACAGCAGCGACGCGCCCGCATAGGTAAGCGTGTGCAGCCACTGGCCGCCCGCGTCCTGCGCCCAGGTTTCGTCCGTCGTTTCGCCAAAGAGCACAGCCGCGCCCTTTTCCGTCAGGGTCAGGAAATCGAGCCTGCCGAAGCGCAGATCGTCCTTGCCGAAGGGCTGGGCGTCACTGCGGTCGGTCACGCCCTGCGCCGGGGCGGTCGACGGTTTGCCGCTGCCGCTGGTTACGGCCGTCAGGTTGGCGCGCACGGAGGCCGCATCGGTCGAGGCGCTCAGCCCGTAAATGCGGATGGCGCTCACCACATCGTCCTGCACGGTGTAAAGCACGCCCGCGTCAGTGTAGCGGTCGTTCCCCATGCTGGCGTGGATGGCGCACTGCACGCTTTGCAGCGCATCGCCCGAGCGCTGCGCCAGCCCCCAGTAGGCAGCCTGCGGCAGGCGGTCGAGGGTGTACAGCGGGGCAAAGGATTCATCCCCGGCCAGCGTCGGGTTCTGCCAGGCATAGGCGCTCAGCAGCATCGAGGCGGGTGCGCCCAGCCGCACGCCGCGCGGCATGTCCAGCGATTCGCCCGTTACCGCCACGGCGTTGAGCACGCTCTGCGCGTCCAGCACCGGTTTATTGTAATACAGGGTTGCGCTTTCGTATAAAAAGGCGTATCCGTCCTGGGTCAGGGCATCCTCGCCCACGGGCGCGTTCAGGGGCTGCACGTTCAGGGTGCTGCGCAGCAGCGTTTGCAGCCACGTGTTCAGCTCTGTTTCGGTCAGCACGCCCGCCTCGTCGGCCAGCGCCGTCGGCGCCAGCAGGCACAGGGCCAGCCATAGCGCCAGAAATGCGCGTTTCATGCCGCATCCTCCCCCTTACCCCGATAATCCAACCTTCATTTTACAGGAAAAGCCGCGCGCTGTATAGCCTTTGCCGCAAAATTTGCAGGTGCGCGGGCGCGGCGCGGCCCGTGCGCGGCCGGGGGGTGCGCAAACGCGCCGGGTATGGTATACTGGTTGGGATGCGTCCACTGCGGGAGGGCTTATGGATTATCAGCGGGATTACATCCTCCGGCTGATCCACATGCTGGGGGATCTGATGCGGCGTTTGGCGGAGCGCGTGGATGACCGCGCCCGCGGCCGGATGCTGGACGAAACCTGCCGCGAATTTTGCGGCATGCCGCTGGAGGCGGCCGAGGCGCTCGCCCCGGAAAGCCTGCGCACGCTGCTGGCGCCCCTGCCCCGGCTGGTGCTTGCGGAGCTGCTTCTGGGTAAGGCGCAGGCGCTGACTCTGCCTGACGACGAGCAAACAGCTTTGCGCCTGCGCGCGCTGGGGCTGCTCGCCTCGCTGTACCCCGAAAGCCAGCTGTGCGAGCTGCGCGCCGAGCGGCTGATCCACCTCAAGGCCGAGCTGCTGCCCTGGCTTTCCGCCGCGGAGCTGATGGACTGCGCGCGGTTTTTTGCCATGGCCGAGCGTTATGACGAAATGGAAGACGCGCTGTTTCAGGCGCTTGCGCGGGAGCAGGGCGCCCAACGGGATGCCGACCGCGCCGAGGCCGCCGCGATGCTGCGCCGCGCCGCCCACGCCCCGGCCATGGTGCTGGCGCGCAGCCGCATGGACGCGGCGGAGCTGCGCGCCTCCGCCCGCGAATTGGAAATCGAATCCACACCGCAGGAACAGGAGAATCCGGAATGATACTGATCTCGGTACAGAATTTGGAAAAAGGTTTCGGCGCGCACACCGTGCTGCGCGACGTGACGTTCAGTTTACAGAAGGGCGAAAAGATGGGCCTCGTGGGGGTGAACGGCTGCGGCAAGACCACCCTTATGCGCCTGATGACCGGCCAGATGCAGCCCGACGGCGGGCAGATCCACCGCAACCGCGAGCTGCGCATCGGCTATCTGGCCCAGACCGACGATATTGCCCTGACCGATACCGTCTGGGGCGCGATGATGCGCGTGTTCGAGGCTGTGATCGCCGTGGAGCAGCGCCTGCGCCAGCTGGAAGAGGAGCTTGCCCGCCACAGCGGCGACGCGGAGGCCGCGCTGCGCCTGTCCGCGGAGTACCAGAGGCTGACGGAGCAGTACGCCCGCATGGAGGGTTACGCCTACGAGGGCGAAACCGTGGGCGTGCTCTGCGGTCTGGGCATCGGCAGGCCGATGTTCGAGCGCACGGTGGGCACCCTGAGCGGCGGCGAGCGCACCCGGCTTTCGCTGGCCAAGCTCCTGCTGCAAAAGCCCGATGTGCTGCTGATGGACGAGCCGACCAACCACCTGGACCTGGAAGCCATCGAGTGGCTGCAGGGCTACCTGACCGATTATAAGGGCACGCTGCTGCTGATCAGCCACGACCGGTATTTTCTGGACCACGTGTGCACCACCATGGGGGAAATGCTGGGCGGCCGCATAAACAAATTTACCGGCAACTACACCGAGTACATGAAAAAGCGCACCGCGGATTTTGAGGCGCGCATGAAGGCCTTCCACCTGCAACAGAAAGAAATCGAGCGGGAGCAGGCGATTATCGAGCGCTACCGCAGCTTTAACCGGGAAAAGAGCATCCGCGCCGCCGAGAGCCGCCAGAAGCGGCTGGATAAGCTGGAGCGACTGGAGCGCCCCATGGAGGAAAACCAGGTGCGCTTCCAGTTTGATGTGCGCCGCCGCATGGGCGAGGAGGCGCTGGAGGTCAAGGGGCTGGCCAGAGGCTTTGAGGGGCGCGAGGTGTTCCGCGATGTGAGCTTCAAACTGCGCACCGGCGACCGCGTAGCGCTGATCGGCCCCAACGGCGTAGGCAAAAGCACGCTGTTCAAAATCCTGACCGGCCGCCTGACGCCGGATCGCGGCAGCGTGCGCTACGGCGCCAATGCCGATCTGGGCTACTACGACCAGCACCAGCAGGACTTAAATCCCAACAATACCGTGCTGGATGAGGTCTGGAACGCCTTCCCCACCATGGAGCAGAGCCGTGTGCGCGGCGCGCTGGGGCTTTTCCTGTTTTCGGGGGACGACGTGTTTTCCAAAATCGAATCGCTGTCCGGCGGTGAGCGCGGGCGCGTGGCGCTGACCAAGCTGATGCTGCGCAAGGATAACCTGCTGCTGCTGGACGAACCTACCAACCATCTGGATATGGACAGCCGCGAAGTGCTGGAGGATGCGCTGGCCGATTTCCCGGGCACGATTCTGGCCATCAGCCACGACCGCTATTTTATTAACCGTTTCGCCACCCGCGTGATGGTGATGAACGAGGACGGCGTAACCGAGTACCTCGGCAATTTTGACGATTATCTGGAAAAGCGCGACCGCCCTACGCCCCCGCCGGAAAACGCGCCGGAGGGCGCCACCAAAACAGCGCTGGTGCGCGAGCGCAAGCGCGACCGGCAGCAAAGCGCGCGCCTGCGGGAGCTGAAAGCCGCCGTAACCCGCGCCGAAGAGGCTATTACCCAGAACGAAACCCGCATCCGCGAGCTGGAAACCCAGCTGGCCGACCCCGCCACCTACGCCGATTCCGCGCTGATGCTCAGCCTTACGCAGGCCTACCAGCAGGAGCAGGCCCAGCAGGAAACCCTGTACGACGCGCTGGAAAGCGCCGAAACTGTCTGGCGCGAGGCCGAGGCGGAAACGGAGGGCTAGCCCTCCGCGCCGGGCACCGTCGCCTCCGCCTGCGCGCCCGCCCTGCGCCCGGGCCAGCTCAGCGCGGATTTGCCCGCCTGTGAAAACTGCTGCCACCGAGGGATGGCGTACACCCGGCCGTCCTTTTCAAACCGCGCGCCCGTCTGCCGGAACCAGAAGGGCATGCCTGCGGCCTCGCATTGCCTGCGCAGGCCCAGCGCCCAGTCGTAACGCATCAGGCGCGCCTCGTTGCCGCTTTCGCCGCCCGCCGCGACGCGCTCAATGCCCGGGGTCAGGTAGGGGCGCAGGTCGATGGCTTCCAGCATTGGTTCGCACACAATCAGCCGGTGGCGGATCGGCAGGCTTAGAAACACGGGGAGCCGCTCGTCGGCAGCGCGCTGGTTTTCGCACGTCACACCGATGGTCACATTCTCGTACCCTGTGCCCCAGTCGTCGGGCTGCACCTGCGCAAAGCGCACAATGCGCTTGGTAATGAAAAAGAACCGCAGGTCGGAGCGCTCGCGGATCATGCGCCACGCCTCGGGGCGCCACGCGTCTGCCTGATCCAGCAGAAAATCGGAGGTAAAGCAGGTGCATACCTCCTCGGGCCCCTGCAGGCGGTACGCGCCGTTGCGCTGCCTGCGCACAGGCAGATCGAACGCCGCGGTTTTGCGCACCTGGCTGGCGTCCAGCTCATAGCGCGCGTCGCGCCGGTATACGTAACAGTTCTGGCAGCCCGGGCTGTACTTCACGCAGCCGTGCCAGGGGTTCCAATCCGCCAAGCCGCACCCTCCCCCCGGGGCGCACGCCGCGCCCCTTGCCCACATTATACCCCGCGCCGCGCCCGCGCGCCAGATTTTACAGGAAAATGCAGGCGGGGCGTTGCAAAAACAGCCCCGTTTTGCTACACTCAAGCGGAAAGGAGCGCCGTCCGCGCGGACGGCTGTGAATGTACAATGGTTGATCTTGCGATTGTCGGCAGAGGCCCCGCCGGCCTGAGTTGCGCCATGACGGCGCGCATGCGCGGGCTGAGCACCCTGGTGCTCGCCCCGCAGCACAACGTAAGCTGGCTGGCCCGCACCGAGCATATTGATAATTACCCCGGGCTGCCCGGCACCTCGGGGCAGAAACTGCTGGACACGTTTCAGGCGCAGGCGCTGGCCATGGGCGCGGAGTTCCGCGATGGGCTGGTGCGCCAGATACTCCCTTCGGACGACGGGTTCATGCTGCTGGTGGAAAGCGACGTGGTCGAGGCCCGCGCCATCGTGCTGGCCATGGGCGCGGCGCGGCCGCAGCTGTTGCCCGGCGAGGAAGAGCTTGTCGGCATGGGCGTGAGCTACTGCGCCACCTGCGACGGCATGCTTTACCGCGGCAAGAAGGTCGCCGTGCTGTCCGCCTCGGCCGAGGGCGCGGAGGAAGCGCTGTTTCTTGAAACGCTGGCCTCCTCGATGGATTACTATCCGCTCAAGGCCCACGATACCGACGGCCGTTTCCACACCGCGCAGGTGCTTCAGGAGCAGCCCAAGAGCCTTTCCCGCGAAGCGGACGGCATCCATGTGCACACCGCGCAGGGCGAACGCGCCTATGACGGCGTGTTCATCTTCCGGGGCGCGGTATCCCTTTCGATGCTGCTGACCGAACTGGCTACGGAAGGTGCGTTCATCCCCGTGGATCGGGGCATGCGCACCAACGTGCCCGGCGTGTACGCCGCCGGGGATTGCACCGGCAAGCCTTTACAGGTTGCCAAGGCCGTGGGCGAGGGCAACGTGGCCGCCATCACCGCCGCCGAAACCCTCGCGCACCATGGATGAAAACCGGCCCCGCAAACGTAGGATTATCGGATGAGCGAATACGGGCAGCCTGAGCTGCCCGCCTATGGGAGGGTATACTGATGAACAAGTTCTTTTCCCGCCGTTGGATCGCCTGGACGCTGACGCTCTGCCTGCTGGTGGGCCTGACCGGCGCCGCCGGCGCAACCCAGTCGCAGGATTCCGATTTTGACACGCTCAAACCGTTTATGGATCTGGTGGCCGCCTCCGCCCTTGGCGCGGGGGACGAGCCCGAAGTGGTCGGCAATGAGGAAACCACCCTCACCCCCACGTTCATTGCCCAGTTCTTTAACGAGGCGCTGGCGCGGGGCGATGCCTTCGGCGTCACGGCCGATCTGCTCGCCAACCCCGACCAGCAGGCCGCCTATCTGCAAAAGCTGTTCGTGGCCAAGCTGCCCACGCTGGAGCCGATTGTGCAGACCGAGCCCGTAAGCGGCTACATCGGCTTCCAGCCGGTTACGGTCAACGCAGGCGGCGAAGGCGATGTGCAGATCGTGGGCGAGCTGTACTGGAGCACCAAGCCCATGAGCCAGATGACCGACGACGAGTATAAGGACATCACCTGGCTGGACCGCGCGGTGTACACCTTCCGCGCTTCCGCCGACGCGCCCAACGGCTACCAGCTGTCCGGCTTTTCCGTCGGGTCGGAGCTGAACATGGAAGAAGCCATGCAGACCTATACCGAGAGCATTCTGGTGGAGTACATCAACACCTCGCTGGGCTTCTCGGTGCTCTACCCCAGCGTGTTCACCGACGATCTGCTGGTGGAGGACGATACCGGCGTATCCGCCACGCTGCCGGACAACAGCGTGCGCTTCTTCGTCAAGCGCACGGACAACAGCAGCAACGCGAACCTCAAGGATTATGTGGATGTGATTGCCAACGGTCTGCCCAACGTCAAATCGACCCTGAACGAGGAGTTCAGCTCCGCCACCCTCGCCTACGACACCGAGGACGGGTACGCCGTGTTTGACATCTACATCGTCACCGATAAATACATCTATCAGGCCGAGCTGGCCTACCTCAAGAATCTGGCTTCGACCTACCAGATGTACACCGCCTATCTGGAAAACTCCTTCGCCGTAGACGAAGTGAGCGTGGGCTGATGCCCGGGGCGGGGGTGCGCGCCATGAAACGCCTGCTGTGCCTGACCGCAGCGCTGTGCCTGTGCGTAAGCTGCGCACTGGCGCAGCCCGCGCAGGCGGGGCCGACCGTGACCGAAGCGGCGCCGCTGACTGGGGAGCGCACCTACCCTGAAGGTGCCGACCCCGCGTCGGCTGCCTATGTGTACCGGTATACGCTGCCGCAGTTTACGCAGCAGAGCCCGCAGGCTGCCGCCCTGAACGCCTATTTCGCGGCCATGGCCGACGATATGGCCGCCGCCGCGCAGGCCGACGCCGCCGATGCGCTGGATGTGCCCGCCGACCCTGCCGCGCCCGCGCGCTATACGGAGCTTGGCTACCGCATAACCGCTTCCACCGCGGATCTGTTGAGCGTACTGCTGACCAGCCGCCAGTCGATCGGCAATGCCGAAACCGAAAGCTGGACCGCGACCGTCTTTGCCCTGAGCGGCGTGTACGCCGGGCAGCCCGTATCCCTTACGCAGGCGATGGGGCTGGAGCAGGAGGACGGCGCCGCCGACACGGCGGAAAGCTACGCGGCCGGGCTGGTGTATGGGCTGATCTGGCAGATCATCGGGGAGCAGACGGCCCGGCAAAGCGGCGATTTCTTTCCCGACCTGACGCGGGCCGACCTGGAGCGCGCGCTCAACCCGGAAAGTGATTTCTACCTGGATGCGGACGGCAACTTTGTGTTCTACATCCAGTCCGGCGTGCTCGCCGGGGACGTGGCCGGTGTGCTTACCTTCCCCTTTGCTCCGGCCGAGCTGCTCAGCGCCGCGCGGCCCTAGCCCGCGGCCATCGAATGGTCACCGTACCGCGCGGCAATAAATTTCCAGTTCGCCTATTGCCAAACCCTGCGAAGGGTGATAAAATAGACAAGCTGTGAATCCATAAATCTCCCGTTAGGAGGTGTAGCAAATGGGCAAGTTCTGTGAGGTTTGCGAGAAAGGCACTTTGAACGGCAACAACGTGAGCCATTCTAACCGTAAAACCCATCGTCTTTGGGCACCGAACGTGCAGCGCGTCCGCGTGGAGATCGACGGTCAGGTGAAGCGGCTGAACGTATGCACCCGTTGCCTGCGCAGCGGCTATGTGCAGCGTGCGTTGCCGACCCAGTCTGCTGAGACCCCCACTGAGGCGTAAGCCGCCGGTCGGGTGGACATAATCGCAACAGAAGCACCGGGCGCGCCTATAAAGGCATGCCCGGTGCTTCTGTATGCAATCAAACCACCGACTGAGCCTGTGGTATGCACCACGGTGATCAAACGTGCCGCGTCTCAAGACGCACTGAACAACATTGCATGTGCAATGCTTGCCCAGCCCGCTCGTAAACGAGCCTGATAGCTAAAGCTCTTTCCTACACCAGCTCAGCCGGTGTAGGCATAACGCTAAAGCTACAACAATAACCGGACAGGAGCCGTCGGCTCCTGTCCGGTTTTGAAAAGGGAAACCCTCTTGGGCAGATATGTCTCCGGAGGAAAGCGTGCGGCCAGTGGTCGCTACCCCCGAAGGCAAAAGCGACCCGGAGGCAGCGCATGAAACGAGCAGGCAAACAAGCGTGCAGCCTGCGACGTTTGAACGCCCGGATCAAGCTCCAGGCCTCATGGTTGTAGTGAGACTGTACAACGCGCGCGCCTGTAAATGAAAACCGGGGCAATCGCCCCGGCTTTCATATTGAAAACACTAGACAATAGGTATTCAAACTTTCTCAAGTCCTACGTACTAAGAATCCCAAAGGGGAGAACGTGACCTAATTCGCAATCAATCTAGCAACCATCTCATAGTAACCTATCGTTTCATATAATGCTTCATATTATTTTGTTTCAAAGTTCTTTCTTTTTGTTACCAAAGTTTTTAGTTCATTTTATTCTTTTACAATTCGCATCAATACTTAGTTATCAATCACTTAAATCTATTCTTTAAAATTCATCAATTTTGTTATTTAAGAGCTCTTACTTACTTCATATAGTTAATGATAAATTGAACTAATCCATATGTCAAAATCAACAAATCAATTAGCATATCAATCTTCATCCACTCCACCCCCTTTTCTTCAAATTTCGGGGGCAAGGGATTTTCAATGCCTTAAAAATAGCATCGCTCCTTTCCTAGATAAACCATCCTCCCTCTTTCACGCTTAGTTACCACTCCATTTTGCTACCTACCCCATCATTATTCAACAACCTCCTTACAATAGCTACTCGGCAATGGAAAAGGCAAGTATCATTAAAACCGCAGATTACCATTTACAATCTGCGTACATAATATACCATATCAGCCATGTAGTTGTCAAGAGAGGTATTTCATATTATGCAATGCCGTAGAGCGCCTCCACGTTGGCGGTGGTTTGCGCGATGAGCGTTTCCAGCGGTACCGCCTTGAGCCGGGCCACGGTTTCGGCCACATAGCGCACGTTGGCGGGCTCGTTGCGCTGGCCGCGCAGGGGCACCGGCGCCAGGTAAGGGCTGTCGGTTTCCACCAGCAGGCGGTCCAGCGGCACAAAGCGCGCCGCCTCCTGCAACTGCCGGGCATTGGTAAACGTCACGGAACCGGAAAACGAAATGTAAAAGCCCAGATTCAGGTATTCGCGCGCGCTTTCAGCGCTGCCGGTGTAACAGTGCAGCACCCCCGCGGGCAGGCGGCCCCGGCGGGCGCGGAATATCTCCGTCACCTCGCCGTGCGCCTCGCGGATGTGGAACACCGCGGGCCTGTGCTGCGCGTAGGCAAACTCCAGCTGCGCCTCAAACACCTCGCGCTGCACATCCCGGGGGGAGTGATCGTAATGGTAGTCCAGCCCGATTTCCCCCACGCCTACAATGCGGGGTTGCGCGAGCATAGCCAGCAGGTAGCCGGGGGTTTCGGCATCCCAGAAACGGGCTTCGTGCGGGTGTACCCCCACCACGCCGTATACGTTGGGGTGCGCCTGTACCAGCTGCACAATCCGTTCGCTGGTTTCCAGATCGCTGCCCGCGAGGATGCAGCGGCTCACGCCGGCCTGCGCCATGCGTTCCAGTACAGCGTCCACCTCGCCGGCGAAACGCTCGTCCTCAAGGTGGCAATGGGAGTCGATCAGCAGCGGGCTCATCGCACGGTCGCCCCGTCCTCCATGCCTTCAGCGACCGATACCAGCTTGAGCGTGGTATCCGCCGCGTCGGACGCGCACAGGATCATCCCTTCGCTCAGGATACCGCGCAGCTTGGCGGGCTTGAGGTTTGCCACCAGCACCACCTGCCGGTTGACCATGGTTTCCGGAGTGTAGAACTTGGCGATGCCGCTGACCACCGTGCGTTCCGGCGCAGCCGCGCCCAGGCTCAGCCGCAGCTTGAGCAGCTTATCGCTGCCTTCCACCTTTTCGGCGGCCAGTACGCGTGCCACACGCAGCTGCACGCGGGCAAAATCATCAATGGTAATGGGCGCATCCGCCGTTTCCGGCTTTGCGGCGGGGGCGGGCTTCGCGGCAGCGGGCTTGGCCTCCGCCTTGGGCGTGGGCACAATGTCCGCCAGTTCCTTCACAATATCAATGCGGGGGAAGATCGCCTCGCCCTTATGCACCAGCGTGCCCGCAGGCAGCGCACCAAACTGCGCGAGCGACGCCACAGTCTGCAGCGCCGGGTCGGTTACGCCAAGCTGGGCAAAAATCTGCGCGGGCGTGCGCGGCATGGTGGGCGCCAGCAGCACCCCGACGTAGCGGATGCACTCGCACAGCACATACAGCACCGTTTGCAGGCGCTGCTGCCCTTCCTCGGTTTTGCACAGCACCCAGGGGGCGTTCACGTCAATATAGCGGTTGCATTCGCCGATCAGTACCCAAAGCTCGCTCAGCGCGGTGGAAAACTGCAGCTCCTCCATCTGCGTGCGCAGCTTGGCGGGGGTGGCCTCCGCCAGGGCGATCAGCGCGCGGTCGGTTTCATCGTACGCGCCGGGGGCGGGCACAACGCCGTCCCGGTATTTTTCGACCATGGCCACGGTGCGGCTGACCAGATTGCCCAGATCGTTCGCCAGATCGGCGTTAATACGCTTGAGCAGCGCCTCGTAGCTGAACTGACCGTCGCTGCCGAAAGGCATTTCCCGCATGAGGAAGTAGCGAATGGCGTCGCTGCCGTAGCGGTTGCACAGCACCACCGGGTCTACCACATTGCCCAGGGATTTGCTCATCTTCATGCCGTCCAGCACCAGCCAGCCGTGCCCGAACACCTTGCGGGGCAGGGGTTCGCCCAGCGCGTGCAGGATGATGGGCCAGATGATGGTGTGAAAACGCACAATCTCCTTGCCCACCAGATGGATGTTGGCAGGCCAGTATTTGCGGTACAGCTCATCATGGTCGGTGCCGTACCCCAGAACGCTGATGTAGTTGGTCAGCGCGTCCAGCCAGACGTACACCGTATGGCTGGGGTCAAAATCCACCGGGATGCCCCATTTGATGGAGGTGCGGCTCACGCACAGGTCGGTCAAGCCCGGGCGCAGGAAGTTGTTGAGCATCTCGTTTTTCCGCGACGGCGGCTGGATGAAGTCCGGGTGCGCCTCAATGTAGTCGATCAGCCATTGCTGGTACTTGCTCAGCTTAAAAAAGTACGCTTCCTCGCTGGTTTTTTCCACCGGGCGGCCGCAGTCGGGGCAGCAGCCGTCCTTAAGCTGCAGCTCGGTAAAAAAGCTCTCGCAGGGGGTACAGTACCACCCTTCGTAGCTGCCTTTATAGATATCCCCCTGCTCGTACAGCTTACGGAAAATCCCCTGCACGCACTCCACGTGCCGCTGATCCGTCGTGCGCAGAAAATCGTCGTACTGCACGTCCATCTGCGCCCAGAGGCTGCGGATGCCCTCCACAATCGTATCCACATACTGCTTGGGGGTTACGCCCTTATCGCGGGCTTTGCGCTCGATCTTCTGTCCGTGCTCGTCGGTGCCGGTCACGAAATACACGTCCCGCCCCTGCTGTTTCTGGAAGCGGGCCATGGTATCGGCCGCCACGCTGCAGTATGCGTGGCCGATGTGCAGGTTGTCGCTGGGGTAGTAGATCGGTGTGGTGATGTAGAAAGGCTCCGCCATACAACCATCCTCCTTGTATTGCCGGGTGGGCCGGGGGGCGGCCGCGGATGTGAAAAGCCCGCCGCCTTCGTGTGAAGGGGCGAGCCAAACCCGCGGTACCACCCTTGGTTTCTTACTTGTTTCAGGCGGATAACGGTGCCTGCCGTTTTACCCTACCTATCGGGCAAAAACGCTCCCGGGCCATGTTCTCTGCGTGGCTGCGCCGCTTTTCAGCTGCTGCGGCTCTCTGGTGGCAAGCCTGCGCCGGTACTCTCCCGTTCGTTGCGTACACGATTATTATACAGGTTTTAGGCGGCTTGTCAACGCCGGAGTCCGGATACGGATTTCCGTTTTCATTACACGCTATTATATAACACGTTCATTTAATGTAACTTATCCGTTTGCAAATTCTCCTGCCAGTCGGAAAAAATTCTTCTTCCTGTAAAGGACTTTTATACGCATACCACGAATCTTTGTAGTGTTACATGCGGAACACGATGGAATCGCGCCCTTTTTTTGGCTCCCGGGTGGAAATTTTTTTAAAAACATAACGAATCCGTCCAGAAATGAGGCCAACGGACACTAGGACATCGTCACGCCGGGGTACCACCGCACTTTACGAAAACCTTAACCCGTGTTGTTTCGCCCACTTGTGACATTGACATAATATTGGACAATCAGTAAAATTATGCCGATCCCCTGTATCAATTCCGTAGGAGGCAAGCCAAGATGAAATCAACTGGTGTCGTCAGGAAGCTGGATAATCTGGGTCGGATTGTCATCCCCATCGAGCTGCGTAAGACGATGGATATCGCCATCAAAGACACGCTCGAAATTTTCACCGAAGGGGACCAGATTATTCTGAAGAAATATCACCCCGCGTGCATCTTTTGCAACGACGCGCGTGATGTGAACCTCTTCAAGGGCAAATTGATCTGCGACAAGTGCCTGAAGGAGCTCAAGCTCCGCTAAGGTACGCAACCGGGCAGCGGCTTCCGCATACGTTTGTGGCGGGGGCCGTTGTTTGCGTTCAATCCGCTCCCGTTGGGGGAAAGATAGTGTAGATCACAAAGAGCCCGGAGCGAATGCTCCGGGCTCTTTGCTTTGTGTTGTGCGGCAAGAGGTGCAGTGATTTGTTTTTGCCTGTGAGGCTGCGCGCGCACTCGGGGAGCTGCGCTGCAGCTAAGCGGCTATTGTGTTCCAAAGCCCGCAAAGGCTCCCGCCCTTGCGGGGTTCCGCCAATGTTGGGTTCTCTATACTTGCCATGGGTTAAGCCGCTCGCCTCATAGCCCTTCGGGCTGTTCGCTCGCTCATTTAGCCGCTGCGACGCGGGGGCTTTTGGGCTCATCCGGGCGTTCAAGCATCGCAGGCTGCACTGACGTTTTCCTGCTCGTTTCACGCCCCGCCTGCGGGTCGCTTTCGCCTGCGGCGAAGCGGCCACCGGCCGCACGCTTCCCTTCGGCGCCCCAAACCACGGCAGGAGGCAGTGCCTTCTGCACCTCCACTTTTTTCTATTCCCCTACAGCTTCTTCTGTCGCTTCGGCCGGTTCCGCCTGCGTCGCGGTTTGGCCGCCCTCATCCAGCGGCGTGGCCGTAACCCCCATGCCCAGACGCACCGCGTCCGCCGGGGTAAAGTCCACATAAGCCTTATACGTCGCGTCCGAATCGTCCGTGCCCGCGCTCACGTGGCTGATCATCGCCACCGTGCCGACCGTGTCGCTCGCGCCGGAATCGTCATAGTTAAAGGCAAGGCTCAACCGGTCGCCCTCATGGATGTCCGTCAAATCGTACTCGTCAATGTCCAGCTCAATCTGCATATGATCGCGCGGGTAGAGGGTCAGCAGCGTGTCGCCCTTGGCGATGGTCTTGCCGGTCGATACCGACACCGAGGCCACCACGCCGTCCATTTCCGCCACAATCTGGTTTCCGGCGGCATACAGCCCGTCCAGCGGGCCGGTAACCGTTTCATACAGCAGCTGGCCGCGCGTCACGGCATCGCCGTCCTGCACGTGCAGCGCAAGCAGGCTGGCTTCGCTGCTGCCGGAGCTGCCCGTCGAGCCCGAGCCGCCGGTGCTTTCACTGCTGCCGCCCACGGCCACCTCCGCCGTACGGCTGACCGTACCCCGGCCAATGCGGCTGGAAGCCGTATAGTCCGGGTCGCGGTAAATCTGCACGGTTTCGCCGATCAGCAGCTCGCCCTCGGTCGATTCCACCGTGTAGGTGGTGCCGTTGGCCGCGGTGATGGTGCCGACCGCGTCATGGTCGTAGCTGGAGCTATAGCTGTGGATATACACGGTTTCGCCGGTATGCACGTACTTATTATCGCTGTTGTTGTAGGCATACTGGATATCCGCCGTGATGCTGTACTGGCTGGTTGGCGCGATATAGAGCACCGCGCCCATCCGATCCGCCACGTCGGATACCGTATCGCCGGGCTGTCCGAACACGCCGGTGATTACGCCGTCCGTCGGCGCGTACACCTTCGTGGTCTGGATGGTGGCAATCAGGTCGCCTTCCGCCAGTTCATCGCCCACGCGCAGGGGGCTGGCGGCCACCAGCCCGCCAAAAGGCGCGGTTACGCACAGCGTTTCACCGGCAACCACGGTGCCGTTAAAAGTGGTTTCGGCCGCGGCTGTGCTCAGGGGCAGCGCCAGCAGCAGCACGCAGGCCAGCGCAAGGTTCCGTTTCAGACGCATAGGGGTTTCCTCCTTACGGTTCACATCCGGCGCAGCGCGTCGATGGGGCTCAGGTTGCTGGCTTTGCGGGCGGGCGACCACCCGAACACGATGCCCACCGCCGCCGAGAAGCCCACGCCCAGCGCTATGGCCCCGTAAGAAACGGAGAAGGTCGTGCCCATGACATGGCAGAGGATGGCCGACAGCGCGATGCCCAGCGCCACCCCCATGATGCCGCCGATCATCGACAGCAGGAACGCCTCGATCAGGAATTGAATCTGGATTTGCAGCGGCTCCGCGCCGATGGCCTTTTTAAGGCCGATTTCCACGGTGCGCTCGGTCACGCTGGTCAGCATCATGTTCATGATGCCGATGCCGCCCACGATCAGCGATATGGAGGCGATGCCGCCCAGCAGTGCGCTCATCATGCTCAGCATGCTGTCCATCGTTTCCTGAATGCTGTCCATGGTGGTAATTTCATAGGTATCGTCCTCATAGCTGAAAAGCGAATCCAGGTAGTTGCCCAGCGCCGTTTTCACGCTGGTGGAAGCGTTGGCATCGTCAATGTACACGGTCACGGAGGTGACCAGCGTTTCGTTGTTCATCTTGAGCACGGTGGTGTAAGGCGCCAGAATGTCGCTTTCCCCGCTGAGCATTTCGGATACGGATTCCCCCTCCGCATCGGCGGTGATGCCCACCACCGTAAAGCGCAGGTTGTTCAGGTACAGCGTTTCCCCAATCGGGTCCACCCCGTAGAAGAACTCATCCACCATGTCCTGGTCGATCAGGCACACGCGCTCCATATTATCCATGTCCAGCGGGTTGAGCGCGCGGCCGCGGCCTACCAGGTCTGCGGTGCGAAAGGCGTAATCGTTCTTGCCCGCAACGCTGATGTCGGTTTCCGACACGCTGCCGCGCGCCACGCGCACAGTGGCCGTTACGCCGGGCGTCACGCCGGATACGTGATCCAGCGCGGCAATTTCATCCAGATTGGCGGTGGTCAGGCCCGCCTGCATATCCGTGCCGGTAACCGACACCGTCATCGTACCCGCGCCCATGGAGGTAAACGAGTCCGAAATGGAGTTGGAAACCCCCGACACCGTTGTAATCAGGGCAATGACCGCCGTAACGCCGATCATGATGCCCAGAATGGTCAGGAAGGAGCGCAGGCGGTTTTGCGTGATGTTGGCCACCGACATGCCCACGCTTTCCACCAGCATGTAAAACCCACCCGCGATGCGGTGCAGCAAGCCTTTCACGCGAATTTCGCCTCCTCCACCTCGGTCAGTTCGCCGTCGATGATGTTCACGATGCGCCTTGCGTGGCGGGCCACCTTCAAATCATGCGTGATCATGATAATGGTGTTGCCATCCTCATTGAGCTGCTTAAACAGCTCCATGATCTGCTGGCCGGTGGTCTGGTCCAGCGCGCCGGTCGGCTCGTCCGCCAGCAGCAGCGTGGGGTGGGTCACCAGCGCGCGCGCAATCGCCACGCGCTGCTGCTGGCCGCCCGAAAGCATGTTGGGTTTATGGTGCAGCCGATCCTTCAGGCCCACTTTGGTAAGCATCTCCTCGGCCCGGCGCGCGCGCTCCCGCGGGCGCACCCCGGCGTAGATCAGCGGCAACTCGACGTTCTTGAGCGCGTCCAGCTTGGGCAGCATCTGCGAGTTCTGGAAAATGAACCCCACCTCCCGGCTGCGGATGCGCGCCAGTTCCTTCTCGTCCAGATCGTCAATCAGGCTCCCGTTGAGGATATACTCGCCGGAGGTTGGCTTATCCAGACACCCGATGATGTTCATCAGCGTCGATTTGCCGCTGCCCGAAGGCCCCAGCACCGACAGGTATTCCCCCCGGTTGATATCCAGGCTGATGCCCTTGAGGATCGTCGTCTCCTCCTCCCCCAGCGCGTATTTCTTCACGATTTCGCGCATCCGGAAGAAGATTTCCTGTTGTTCGCTCATGTGCGTTCCCTTTCCTTTAGCGCGAGTTCGGGCCGCCCCCGAAATTGCCGCCGCTGGGCATATCGCCGCCGCCGGGGCCGCTAAAACCGCTGGGCATGCCGCCAGTGCTGCTGCTCTGGCTCTGCTGTGTGGTGCCGCCCGTCAGGGAGCTGAACAGGCTGGCCAGCCCGCCGGTGCTCGCATCGCTGTTTTCCACCACCACGTACACCACGTCGCCCTCGCTCAGGCCGCTCTTGATTTCCACAAAGCTGTCGTTTTCCACGCCCAGCTCGACGGAAACCTCCTCCATGTCGCCGGCGTCATTCTTCATAAGCACGTAGGCGCTGTTGCCGCGGCCGAAGCTGAGCGCGTCGCGGTTCAGGATCACAACGTTGTCCGCCTCCTCCTCGGGGATGGTCACGGTCACCTGCATGCCGGGCAGAACGCTGTCCGTGCCGGAAAACTCAGCCGTAACGGTGTAGTAGGCGGTGCTGTTGCCGCCGGCAGGGATGCGGTTGATGTGCGTAATGGTGCTGTCAAACGATTTATCCAGCGCCGTCACCTTGACTGTGCAGGCCAGCCCGGCGCTGACCTTGGCAACGGAATATTCGTCCACGCGCATGCTCACCTTGAGGTTGCTGAAATCCACAATCTCAATCAGGCTCGCGTTGGCGGCCACGTCGTCTTCCTCGGCTACGGAAATCTCGTTCACTTCGCCGTCGAAGCTGGCGCGCAGCAGCTCGCCGTCGGAAAGGCGCATCAGCTTTTCCCCGGTGGTCACGCTCTGCCCCTCGGTTACATAAATTTTGCGCACCGTGGCGGCCGCTTCGGCGGTCAGGGTTTCGTCATTTACAACGCTGATGGTCCCGCTGAAGGACATCGAATTGCTGATGGTGCCCTTGGTTGCGGTGTAGCTGCTGTAGGTGGTGGTGGCGCCCGCCTTGAGGCCGGGCAGCACGAACAGCCAGAACGCCCCGGCCAGCAGCAACAGCAGGATGCCCCAGCCGATCAGCTTTTTCCTGCGCCGGGCGCGTTTCTTTTTCCGGAGGGCTTTATTCTTGTCCGCTTCCATCATGTTCACGCACCTCATCCCTGCTGATTCTGGCTGGTTTGCGTGCCAGCCTGGCCGAAGGGTTGCTCCAGCATGTCCAGCGAGCCGCTGTACACATTATAGTAATAGAAATCCCCATTCTGGTCGCTGTTTAAGGCGTACGTCTGCCCATCCACGCTCACGGTAATGCTGGGGGTCGATCCGGCGGCCGTATCCGCCGCCATGCGCACGCTGTAGACAAACTCGCCGCTGGCCAGACCGCTGGCGCGGTACATGTTGTAGCGAATGCCCGCGGTAAAGCCCGCCGTGGATATCGCCACCGCGTTGTCGCCCACGTTAAACACCATATAGTCGATGCCGCTGGCCGCCAGCTTCCGGTTGACCGAACCGTCAAACGTCCAGCAATAGTCGCCGTTCTCCGCGGTGGTCGCGTCCGCTGCGCTCAGCACCAGCGTATCCACGGTATCCTCGCTGTCGCTTGCAGTCTTGCTCCAGTTGGTAAACTTGGCGTGGAATTGCGGGACGCTGCCCGTATCCGCCTGCGCGTTCCCCTCCAGCGAAAGGGAGAGGTCCAGCGTCTGCTCGCCGATGGTCAGGGTCTGCATGGCGCCGGTATCCACCACCAGCTGCACGCCGTTGTAGGCGGTTACGGTGGTGTAGGTCGATGCCGCGTGGTACACGGTGCGGCTGGTGCCGCTGCTGCTGCTGCGCGCGGTGGTGGTGGCAGTCTGCGCGGCCGCGGCTTTGGTTTCTTCAATGGTAATGTCCGTGCCCCAGACCGCCACGTTGTTGGCAAGGTCCCGCACGCCAAGGGTGTTGGCGGGGATGGTGCCCGAGCCCTTGTACTGCACGGAGTAAGTGTACACGTTCTGCCCCAGGGCGCTGAGCGATGCCGACCAGGCAATGGGGTTGCTCATGGCCCCGAAAGTCACGTTCGGCATGGAGCCGTCCGTCGCAAAGCCGCTGATCGCGTCCCCCGCAAAGAAGCCCAGCGTATTGTCCGTGCCCGCCTTGCAGATCAGGATGGGGCTCTGGTTATCGTACTTGAGGATGTAGCTTGCCGTGCTCACATTGGAGGGGTCGTCCTGATCGGTCAGGCGGAACACCACATCATACGTGCCGCCGTTGGAAAGCGCGGGTGTAAGGCTGCCCAGCGTGCCGCCCTCGGCAAAAGTGCTGTAGGAGCTGCCGCCGTCGGTAGAAACCTCATAAGTGTAGGTGTTGCCTGCGGTCGGGTCGGTAATCGTAAAGTGGATGGCATCCGTGCCGTTTACCCACAGGTAGGGGCTGAGCGTGCGGCCGCCGATGGATACGCTGTCAATGGTGAAGGCGGGGCTGCTGGCCGCGGCCAGCAGCAGGAAAGGCGTCTCGTCCAGTTCCTCGCCCACCCAGATGTAGGTCGCGCCGGTTTCCCCGTCGGGGCTGGTGTCGGATACTTCCACCGTTGCGGTGCTGCCAAAGGTGTCCGGGTCGGCGTGCAGGGTGACCCCGTCCAGCAGCGACGCGTCGCTGATGCTCAGCGTCCGGCCGGTCAGCAGGGTAACGGTGCCGCTGCCCGCCGCCTGCCGCAGCAGCGAGGCCAGCGTGCCGTAACGGGTTTCGCCGTCCACCGTCATGTACGCCTCATTGCTCAGGGCGGCGTCGGTATAATTCAGAATCACATGATATTCGCCGGAGTAATCCACCACATCGCCCGCGGCATTCAGCAGGTAAAACACGTAGGTATACTCCCCGCTCTCGGTGGGGGCGTAAGGGTTGCTGATCAGGTTCACGATGCGCCCGCCGTTGATGGAAATGCCGTAGCTGTAGCCCTCGCCGCTCAGCGTGCCGGAAAGCGTGAAGGTCGGCGTAATGCTGCTTTCCACACTGTCCTGATAATCGGTGGCGTCCACGGTCAGGTAGGGGTCGGCCGCCGCTTCCATGGTCGCCATCAGGGATACGGCGCCCAGCAGGCTTTCTTCGGTCAGCAGTACCGGGGCTTCTGTTTCGGCGGTATCCGCTTCGCCGCTTTCGCTGGTCGTTTCCTCCCCGGTATCCCCGTCGGCGGCCGCCTGTGCCACCGCGTCGGTTACAGCGGCATCCGCGGTGCCGTACAGCACGGGGTAGGGGTTGGAGCGACCCACGACGTTGCCCGCTGCGTCCAGCGCCACAAAGCGGTAAGTGCCCGAGGCCGAGGGCGTGCAGACATTGCCTTCCAGCGCCTGTGCGGCCGCGTCATCCACGGTTACGCCAAAGACCATGCCCTCGGTCAGCTCCGGGATTGCTGCCAGCGTAAAGGTCGGCGTGCAGGCGGCATCCGCGACATATTCCGCGGCGGTCACCTGCACATCCACCTGCAGCTGGTCTGCCTCATCGTCATC
Source organism: Candidatus Limiplasma sp. (assembly GCA_963666755.2). Taxonomy (GTDB): domain Bacteria; phylum Bacillota; class Clostridia; order Christensenellales; family Aristaeellaceae; genus CAXXOK01. The sequence continues at coordinate 166,468 of CAXXGW010000009.1, read as the reverse complement.
AATTTGCACCTGATCGCCCAGCACATCCGCTGCGCTGCGCAGCTCGTCGGGGGTGCCGATCCACAGGTAGGCGGTATCCTCGGCGGTAGTGCCGCGCGGGTTATACGCCGTCGCCATGACGGAGCAGCCCTCGCACGTTTCCGCAAGCGAAGCATCGATGGCAAACGAATAGTTAGCCAGCGACTCCGCCGAATATTCGCGTACCGCGATCACATCGGTGGTGCACAGCGTAATGGCAACGCTGTTTTCCCGCGCGAGGCGCAGCAGCTCATAGATATCGGCATACACGGCAGCGCCGTCCACCAGAACCCAGCCGGGGCCTGCGCCCTGCGCCTCGGGTTCGGTCGCCAGCTCCTCCGCAGCCTGCGCCACCGCGTCCTGCAAATCGGTTTCGCCGGTGCCCACCGGGGTTTCCCCCTCGGCGGCGGGCTGCGCTTCTTCCGTCGGCTGCTCCGCCTCGGTTTGCGACTCGTCGGCAGTCGCAGCCGGATCGGTCGCGGGCACTTCCGTCTGCGCAGCGTCGGTCGGCTCGGCGGTCAGGGCCGCGTCCGATGTGTCGGCCAGCGGCGCTTCCGTTTCCGCCTCCGCATTCTCCACCACGGTTTCCGCCACGGCGTCCAGCAAAGCGTCGGAGACGGTCTCCGCCGCAGCGCCAAAGCTGCCGACGCGGCACGCAGCCGCCATGGAACCCGCCAGGCACAGTGTCAGGATGCAAGCGATGCACTTCTTCAACATTCCGATTTCCCCCGATCATTCGTCCAAGGTGGTCACGGTCACGCTCATCCCCAGGCGCACGGTATCATCCGCCTGAAAGCTGGCATACCCCAGATACTGCGTCGCGGAAGATCCGGTTCCGCTGGTGCTCTGCCCCGAGGTCGAAGCCGTTACAGACGTATCCCCGCTGTCGCTTACATAGGAAATGGCGGTGACCGTGCCCTGCGCTGCGGTTCCGCTGTCCTCATTCCAGTTAAAAACAATCTTCACCGGGTCGCCCACGGCGATGGCACCCAGAAGATCCTCATCAATGGTAAAGGCGATCTGCTCGCTCTGGGGCGGGTAGACGGTCAGCAGCACATCCCCCTTGGAGACGGTCTGCCCGGCCGTCACGTTCACAGCCGCCACCACGCCCTGCGTGTCGGAGAGGATCGTATCCCCCTGGGTGCTCAGCGCATCCAGACTGCCTTCCACGGTTTCAAACAGCAGCTGGCCGCGCTCCACACTGTCGCCGTCCTGCACGTGCAGCGCAAGCAGGCTGCCCGTACCGGTTACGGCCAGCGCGTCGGTGCGGCCCACGGTGCCGCTGCCGATGCGGGTGGCGTAGGTGTAGGCGTCGCTGCGGTAAATGTAAACCGTCTCCTCCATATACAGCTCGCCCGCCGTGGTCTGCACCGTGTACTTGGTGCCGCTGACCGCGGTGATGATGCCCTCCGCCTTGTGGGTGCCGTCCACTGCACACTTGATATAGACTTTCTCCCCAATGTGCACAAAGCGGTTATCGATGGAGGTATAGGCCTTGTCGATGGAGCAGCTTAGGGTGTACTTACTCACAGGCGAAAGGTAGAGCACCGTCGTCCCGGACAGCGCATCCCCGGCCTGGCAGAAAATGCCGTTCACGGTGCCGTCCACCGGGGCATACACACGGGTGGTATCCACGGTAGCAATCGCGTCCCCCATGTTCAGGAGGGAACCCTCCTGCAAATCCACCGTCCGGATCGTGCCGCCAAAGGGCGCGGTAACCGCCACGGTATCCCCCGCGACCACGTTGCCCTCAAACTCTTCCTGCGCCTGGGCAAGGGCTGGGGTCAGCAGCAGCGCCGCCAGCAAGGCGATCCATCGTTTACTCCACATGGCTGGTTTCCTCCTCCTGGGTGGCGGTTGGGGTTTGCGTCGCGGTGGCGCCCGTATCGGCACTGCTGCCCGGTGCGCCCGGCCCGCCGGGGCCGCCGCTGGGCGGGAGGCCGGTGCCGCCCTGCGCGGCGGTAGCCGAGGCGGTCGCATCGGCGGCCGGTGTGGCCTCCGGGCTCACAGATGCCGCCGTGCCTGCCGTAGCGGCTGGTGCGACCCCGGCCGCATCGGCGGCCCCGGTTGCATCGCCGGTGGATACAGCTGCCGTATCGCCCTGTGCGGGCAAGGTGCCGGCGGTATCGCCGCCCGGAGCGGCGCCGCCTTCGCCGAAGGACGGCATGCCCTCCCCGTTCTGGCCGCCGCCACCCTGACGGTCGCTGGCGTCGTTAATAATCACAGTCTTGCCGAAAATAGCCTGGTAGAGCGTATCCATCGTAACGGAGGCTTCGGCGCTTTCCGTACCGGATACGACGTACACGGTTTGCCCCTCGGACAGGCCGCTCTTGATTTCGATGGTCATGCCGTCGGTCAGCCCCGTTTCCACCGGAGTTTGCACATACGCGCCGGACGCGTCCTTTACCAGCACGTAGGGGTTGCGGTCATCGTCAAAGCTCAGCGCCGCCATGGGCAACGTGAGCACGCCCTGTACCGCCGTCGAGGGGATGGTCACGGTCGCCTGCATGCCGGGCAGCACGTTTTCCGGCGCGGTCAGATCGCAGGTTACGGCGAAAAACGCCACGCTGTTCTGCGATTGCGACACGCGGTTGATGTGGGCAATTACGGTATCGTAATCCTGCCCGAGGGATATGATCCGCACCGTACAGCTCTGCCCCAGAGAAAGCTCATGGATATCATACTCATCCACATACAGGCTCACTTCCAGATTCACCAGATCGCAAATCTGCACCGCGTTAAAGTTGGGCCACAGCCAATCGCCCACATCCACGCGGATTTCGTTTACCACGCCGTCGAAGCTGGCGTAGAACACCTCGCCGGTGGACAAGAGCATCAGCGCGTCGCCCTTTTTAACCGTATCGCCCGACTGTACGTAGATGGCGCGAACGGTGCATTCTTCATCACTTTTAAAGGATTCCGACTTTTTAACGTCCAGGCTGGCGCTGAAACTTTTCTCGGTCTGGATATCCCCGGTTGCGACGGTATAGCTGTCATAGGTCGTAATCGCGTTGGCGGTCAGCATCGGCGCCAGCGTGACCCAGGCGATCCACACTGCCAGCGCGACCAGCGTGCAGGTGAGCAGCGTCTTGAGCGTCCGTTTCAGCGCCTTCTTCTTTTTCGGTTGCTCCGGCATTGTGCCATCCCTTTCCCAAAAGCACGGCGCGCCCGGGGGCGGCCTGCGGCGCGGGGCCCGCACCCTGCGGGCTGTACCGGCTTACCTGCAAAGCATAGCCGTAAAACCTGAAACGAAGCTGAAAACAGGGCTGTTTTTCTTTCAGGTTCGTTTCAGGTTTTACAAGTATGATCGCACCAGGCGACAGGAGGGCTTCGCCTGTGGTACACTGTGCTTGACGGGGCTTGACCGCGCGGCGGCGAAAGAGGGGCGTAGGATGCGGATCCTGATTATTGAAGATGAAGTGCGGCTGGCCGCGACGCTGGCGGATATGACCGGCGAGGAAGGCTATGCCGCCGACGTAGCCAACGACGGCGAGACCGGGCTGGACAACGCCCTGACCGGCATCTATGACGCACTGGTGCTGGATGTGATGCTGCCCCGGCTGGACGGGTTTGAGGTGCTCAAGCGCCTGCGCAAGGCAGGGGTGCAGACCCCCGTGCTGATGCTGACCGCCAAAAGCGACCTGACCGATCGCGTGCACGGGCTGGATCTGGGCGCGGATTATTACCTGACCAAGCCGTTTGAAAACGCAGAGTTTCTGGCCTGCCTGCGGGCTGTGCTGCGCCGGCAGGGGGACATTACCCCCGAACGGCTGCGCTTCGGGGATTTAACGCTGCTGCCCTCCATGGGCACGCTGCGCTGCGGCGAGCGCTCGCTTACCCTGAGCGCCAAGGAGCTGGAAATTCTCCGGCTGCTGATGGTCAGCCACAACGCCATTTTACCCAAGGAAACGCTGCTCCTGAAAGTGTGGGGCTACGATACCGATGCGGGTGACAACAATGTGGAGGCGTACATCTCCTTCCTGCGTAAAAAACTGCAGCTGCTGCGCTCCACCGTATCGCTGAGCGTGGTGCGCCGCCTCGGCTACCGATTGGAGGAGGGTAAGGCATGATCCGCAAACTGCGTAAAAAATTCATTGTGGTGCTGATGGCGGTCGTCTGCCTGTTTCTGGTCGGCATCCTGGCGGGGCTGTTCATTACCGCCAAAACGGATTTTGAGCGTCGCAGCTTCAGTGCGTTCCAGAAGCCGCCCGCGCGCGACCAGCAGGACGATACGGCCCGCGAGCCGGGCAAGATCGACATGCCCATCGCCATCGGCCGCGTAAGCGCGGAGGGCGAGGTTACCATCCAGCAGAACCAGATTTACTATCTGGATGACGCGGCCCTGACCACGGTTCTCCAAAACCTGACCACACAGCCGGAGGATAACGGCCTGACCTCGGCCTACGACCTGCGCTACCACCGCCGCACCGACACCGACGGCAGCGCCGTCTATTTCCTGACCGACACCATCATGGAGCGCAGCGCTCTGAACGCGCAGCTGTTATACAGCGCGGTGATCGGCGTAGGCGCAATCGGCGCGTTTTTTCTGGTAAGCATGCTGCTTTCCCGCTGGATGATCCGCCCTGTCGAAACCGCCTGGGAGAAGCAGCGCCAGTTTGTGGCCGACGCCTCCCACGAGCTGAAAACGCCGCTCACGGTGGTGCTTTCCAACACCGATATGGTGCTGGCCTCACACGCCGTAACCGACGAAAAGAACCGCATGCGGTTGGAAAACATACAGGCCGAAGCCCAGCGCATGAAAGGGCTGGTGGAAAACCTGCTTGCCCTGGCCCGCGCCGACAGCCGACCCGCGCCGACCGCCTGCGAGGCCGTGAACCTCAGTTATCTGGTAACCAGCGCCACCCTGACCATGGAGCCTGCCGTGTACGATCAGGGCCGCACGCTGGATTGTCAGGCTGCGGAAAACCTGACCGTAACCGGCGACCCCACGCGGCTGCGACAAATGGTGGAGATTCTGTTGGACAACGCCGGCAAGTACGGCGAGCCCGGCAGCCCCATCCGCGTGCGGCTGGAGGCGGTGGGCAAGAAGGAACTGCAGCTGACCGTCGCCAGTGAGGGCGCACCGCTGCCGCCGGAAGAATGCCGCAACATCTTCGAGCGTTTTTACCGCTCGGACAAATCCCGTGGGGAGCAGAAAGGCTACGGGCTGGGGCTGGCCATTGCGCAGAGCATTGTGCAGGAGCACGGCGGCCGCATCTGGGCCCAGAGCGACGGCGTGCGGGTCAATACGTTCTATGTGCGGCTGCCCGGTACGGAGCCCGCAAGGCAGAGCGGTGTCTGAGGCCCGCAAGGGGAGCATTGTGCGCGGAGGTTGTACGGTTCTGCGCGCGGGTGTGCGGATGTGTGGCATGGAAGGCGATTCCGATTTACTAATCGAAAAAGCGAGCCCGGCATATTTTATGCCGGGTTCGCCTTCCTTGATGAAAAACGGCAATGCGCTGTTGTCGCGCGCCTCATAGCGCCTGCGGCGCTGTTCGCGCGCTTGTGTGCAGGCGCTGCGGCGTAGGGCTTTGGGGCTCATCCGGGCGTTCAAGCTTCGCAGGCCGCGCTGCCGCTTGCCTGCTCGTTTCACGCCCCGCCTGCGGGTCGCTTTCGCCTGCGGCGAAGCGGCCACTGGCCGCACGCTTCCCTCCGGCGCCCAAGCCCCGGCAGGAGGCAATGCCTCCTGCACCTCCGCTTTTTAAGCAGTCCTGAAACCGGGTTGAATGCTATGGCCGCGCGCCTCATAGTGCCTGCGGCGCTGTTCGCGCGCTTGTGTGCAGGCGCTGCGGCGTAGGGCTTTGGGGCGCCGTCCCGGGCGTTCAAGCTTCGCAGGCTGCACTATCGTTTGCCTGCTCGTTTCACGCCCCGCCTGCGGGTCGATTTCGCCTGCGGCGAAGCGGCCACTGGCCGCACGCTTCCCTCCGGCGCCCAAGCCCCGGCAGGAGGCAGTGCCTCCTGCACCTCCACTTTTCCCCGGCTATCAGGCTTGGGTCATTTCTCCGACCAGCGAGTTCCGCAGCAGCGCGGTGGGATCCGATTGGGCCAACGCCCACATGAGCTTCGTCACCGCGGCTTCGGTCGTCATATCCCGACCGCTGTGCACCTGCTCGCGCATCATGCCGCGCCCAACCTCATACACCGTCAAATCAGCCTTTTCATACAGGCATTGGCTGACCACCAGCACATACACGCCGCTTTCCGCCAGCTCACGCAGCGCCTCCACCAAATTACGGCGGATGTAATGCAGGCCGCCCAGCCCGAACGCCTCGATCACCAGCCCGCGATAACCCGCTTCCCTTACAAACCGGAACACGTCCGGCGAGGTGCCGGGCACAAGCTTTAACAAAAACACCCGTGCATCCAGCTGCTCCCGCAGGCGATACTCCGCGCCCATGCCGTCGGCCGGGGTAAACCCCTGTGGATGGTTCACGTGCACGCCCTCCACGTCGAAAAACCCCGCCTGTGGCGCGTTGATGCTGGAAAACGCGTCCATGGCGGTTGTGTGGGTCTTGACGCAGCGCGCGCCGGAAATCAGCCGGTAATCAAAGCACACATACACGCCGCCCACCGGCTGCGTCGCTGCCGCCAGCGCGTGGCGCAGGTTGCCGCGCGCATCGGTAAGCGGGTGCAGCAGCGGCAGTTGCGACCCCGTGAGGATCACGGGCTTGGGTACGCCCGCCAGCATGAAGCTCAGGGCCGACGCGGTATAGGCCATGGTGTCCGTGCCGTGGGTGATGACCACGCCGTCGCAATCCCGCAACGCCTCATCCACGGCGCGGGCCAGCGTGCTCCACTCCTCCGGCTGCATATTGCTGGAATCCATCAGGAACACATCCTGCGGAACCACCTCGCAGGGGAGGCTATCCTCCACAGGTTTAAGCAAATCCGCCGCTGTCAGGGTGGGGGTCAACCCATGCGCGCCGGGCGTGCAGGCGATGGTGCCGCCCGTGGCCAAAAGCGCCAGTCGTTTCGCCATGCCAAACGTCTCCTTCGCTATGCCCACTCGGGCGCGGTGTACAGGGTCAGCGTTCCGGTCTGCCGCGTACGGTTCAGGTCGATCAGGCGCTGGTTACGGCTGCCGCGAAACTCCAGTTCCAACGAGCGCTCCTGAAGCACAAAGGGGCCGTCCACCAGCACATCGGTCTGTTCCAGCAGTGCGCGCACTCCCGCATCCTCCCGGGCCATGTCGGTCAGCGTTTCATACAGGTAGCCGGTATACGTCCACACATTCAGCCCGCGGGCGTGGGCACGGCGCGCCACCTCGGCGCAGCCCGCCGCCTGCAGGAACGGCTCGCCGCCCGACAGCGTAATGCCGCTGAGCAGCGGGTTACCCGTAAAGCGTTTCTCAATCTCGTCCAGCGACCACAGGGTGCCGCCGTCCAGCGCGTGGCTTTCGGGGTTATGGCAGCCGGGGCAACCGTGGGGGCAGCCCTGCGTAAAAACCGACGTGCGATAGCCCGGCCCGTCCACAATGCTGTCGGTTACCAGCCCGTAAAGGCGAAGCGTGTCAGCCATCGCGGCGTTCCTCCTTACGGGGGCGCGCATCCTTTACATGGCACTCTCCGGCATAGGGGCAACCCCCGCAACCGCCCGCGCAGCCGCCTGTTTTGCGGTTGCGCACCATGCGCACCGCCAGCCAGATTCCGTAGGCGATCACCACCAGCGGGATCACGATGGATAAGGTGGTACCGAGCATGTTCTCCCTCCGTTCAGCCCAGACCCAGCAGGCGGCCGGTCTGGTACAAAAGCGTCGCCAGCAGCCACGCCAGCCCCGTTTGCGAAAGCACGGTCAGCAGCGCCGCGCGGCCGCTTTCCATCTCCCGGCGCATGGCCGCGAAGGCCGCTACGCAAGGCATGTAGAGCAGAATAAACAGCAGGAAAGATGCCGCCGACAGGGTGCTTGGGAATACCCCGCGCAACGCCGTGAGCATGGCCGTGCTTTGCGCGTCCACACCGCTTAAAACCGCCAGCGTGCTCACCACGCTCTCCTTGGCCATGATGCCGGTCAGCGCCGCGGTGGTCGCAGCCACGTTGCCAAACCCGGTCGGGATAAACAGCGGCGTCAGCAGCCCCGCAATCCCGCCCAGAATGCTGGATTCCACATCCGGCGCGGCCTTCAAACTAAAGGTAAAGCTTTGCAGGAACCACACCACCAGCGTGGCCAGAAAAATGACCGTAAACGCGCGCTTGACAAAATCGCCACCCTTATCCCAGAGCTGGCGCGCCACGTTGCGCACGGTCGGCAGGCGGTACTTGGGCAGCTCCATCAGGAACGGGGACGCATCCCCGTGGAACACGAAACGCTTGAGCACCAGCCCCGCCAGCACCGCCATCACGATGCCGGTCAGGTACAGCACGCTCATCACCAGCACCTGATTGCCACCGAAAAACGCCCGCGTAAACAGCGCGTAGATCGGCACCTTGGCCCCGCAGCTCATAAACGGGGTCAGCATGATGGTAAAGCGGCGGTCGCGCTGGGTGTTCATGCTGCGCGCACTCATCACCGCGGGCACCGTACAGCCAAAGCCCATCACCATGGGGATAAACGCGCGCCCGTTCAGCCCGATGCGCCGTAAAGGTTTATCCATCAGGAAAGCCGCGCGCGCCATGTAGCCGCTGTCCTCCAAAATGGACAGCAGCAGGAACAGTATCAGGATCGTAGGCAGGAAACTCAGCACGCTGCCCACGCCGGTCAGCACACCGTTTACCAGCAGTGCGCGTACCCAGTCGGCCACGCCCCATTGCACCAGCGCCGCATCCACCGCGTGGATGCCTGCATCCACCAGCGCGGCAAAGCCGTCGGCCAGCCACGAACCCAGCGGCCCAAAGGTGATGTAAAACACCAGCAGCATCATCAGCAGGAAAACCGGGATCGCCAGCACCCGATGGGTCAGCACCGCATCCAGCCGCTCGCTCAGGCTGCCTTGCTCGTCCGCGCCCGGGATCACGCAATCGGCCAGCAGTTTTTCAATAAAGCGGTACCGGGTGTCCGCCATTACGGCGGCGCGCTCCATGCCCAGCTCCTTTTCCATCGCGGTCAGAATTTCCTCCACAATGTGGCGGGTTTCGGCGTCCAGCCCCAGCTGCTCCATCATGGGCGCATCGCCCTCGAACAGCTTGGTGGCCGCGTAGCGCGCGCGGATGCCCGCGCCCAGCGCCTGCGGCTCAATCAGGTGGCTGATGGCGTGCAGCGCCTTGTGCGCCGCGCCGTCGCAGATGTCCAGCCGCGGGGGCGGGGTTTGCTTTTCGGCAAGCTCGGTCGCGCGGCGTACCAGCTCGTCCAGCCCTTCTCCCTTACGGGCAGAGATGGCGACGACCGGCACGCCCAGCGTGCGCTCCATGCGCTCCAGATCGATGGTATCGCCGCGCTGGCGCACCTCGTCCATCATGTTCAGGGCCACCACGGTCGGCCGACCCAGCTCCAGCAGTTGCAGGGTCAGGTACAGGTTGCGTTCCAGATTGGTGGCATCCACACAGTTGATCACCACGTCGGGCTTATCCTGCACGATATAGTTGCGGCTGACGATCTCCTCCATCGAATAGGGGCTGAGGGAGTAGATGCCGGGTAAATCCACAATGGTGACGTCGGTGTACTCGGGGGGCAGCGCCTCGCCGCCGTGGGGGGGCCTGCGCAGGCTGGGCAGGCCGATGTGGGTCTGGCGCCCGTGGTGGTGGTGGATCATGGTGCCGGTTTTCTGCTCCACCGTTACGCCGGGCCAGTTGCCCACGTGCTGGTTGCTGCCGGTCAGTTGGTTAAAAAGGGTGGTCTTGCCGCTGTTCTGGTTGCCTGCCAGTGCAAAGGTATACCGCATGTTTACACCTCGCCTTTCCCCCGCGCCCTCAGGCGCGGATGCCTATCGTGCGCGCGTCGTCAAGGCGCAGGGTCAGGGAGTAGCCGCGCAGGTGTATTTCCAGCGGGTCCCCCAGCGGGGCGGTGCGCTGCAGCAGCACCTTGACGCCCGGGGTCAGGCCCATATCCAGCAAGCGGCGGTGCAGGGCCTCGCCGCCCCCGACGTTTGCGACAATCCCGGTGTCGCCGGGTTTCAGGTCGGCAAGGGTTTTAACTACGGTTTCACTCATGATGGTTTCCTCTCCCTGTGAGGCGGCGCCCCGCCCGGGGCGCAGGCCTGTTCTCTGAGGTCGGTCAGCGGCGCTTGCCGCTGCGACGGTTTGCGCTGCGCAGCCGACTGGCGCTGGGCACGCGGCGGGGCCGCTGCGCCGGACGCGGCGCGGGCGGCAAGTCCGGCTCCGCAAGCCAGCGCTCCACCTCCGCTTCGATCACATCGGCGGCGTTGCACACGCCGTTTTCCAGCCGCAGCCGCTTGCCCACCGTAAGCGCCGCAAGGCGGTAACTGCGCACCGTGGTCAGGTTGGTCAGCGCGCGCGCCAGTTTCTGCGCAGTCAGCTTTTCCCGGCGGATGGGGCGCGGCCCCAACCGGAGCATGCGCACCCGCAGCGCCCAGAAGGGCTGATCCCCGCCGAAGGGGATCACCAGCGTGGGGCAACCGGCGCACAGGCCCGCGGCCGTCGTACCCGCCCCTCCGTGGTGTACCACCGCGCTCACCTGCCGAAACAGCCAATCATGCGGCACATAGCCGTGAATCACATACACGTTGTCCTGCGGCTCGGGCGTTGCGTTGCCCCAGCCGGTGGCAATGACCGCGCGCACGCCGCTCAGGCGGATTGCCTCCTGCACGATGGAAAGCGTATCCCCCATATCGCCGCTGGTCATGGAGCCAAACCCGATGTACACGGGCTTGGGCTTATGCCTTAAAAACTCGCGCAGCCCCGGTTCCGGGGTATAGTCGGTCGTATCCCGATCCTGCCAGAAGCCGGTCATGTAGATATGCTCGTCCCACTCCAGCGGGCGGGGCATCAGCAGGGGGCTCATGGCGTACAGCACCGGTACCCGGTGGCCGTTGATCTGGTTGCAGGGTGTGGATTCCAGCCTGCGCGGAGGCATCCCCTCCGCCTTGCGCCAGTCGGTCAGGTAATAGCGCTCCACACTGCTGATGAGCAAATAGGCCAACCGGTAACTGGCCAGATTCCACGCCCGCCCGGCGCGCAGGCCCGGCGCGGAGGAGATGGGCGTGCGGTCGGTCGGATCCATGGGGTAATAGTGGGTTTTAATGAAGGGCACGTGCTTCTGCTCCGCGATGGATTGGATGATGTTGCCAAAATACGTGGCCACAATCACCTCGGCATCGGCGCAGGCCGCCTGCAGATCGTTCAGAAACGGGTCGATAATCGCGCGCATGGTTTCCAGCACCTGCCGTAGGTACCCCACGCCGCGCGCGCCGGGTTTCATGATGTTGCTCATAAACTCCCGCGCGTCCCCCGAAAGGGGATAAAAGCGCAGGCCGTTACGCCGCGCCATGTCTTCAAAATCGCTAAACGCACAAATGGCAACGTCATGCCCGCGCGCCTGAAGCTCGCGCCCCAGCAGCACATACGGTTTAACGTCGCCAGTCGATCCGATGCAAATCATGGTGAAGCGCATCCGCTTGGTCACCCCTCGCACTTCTGTCCAGAACCAGTATAGCGCACCCGATGCCGATTTGCAACCGCACGGCTTCGGACACCCCGTTGCAACTAGGCGCCCAGCGCCACGTAAACCAGTAAGGTACCGCGCGCCACTGTGACGCTGGCCTGTGTCGCACGGTATGCGTTGCTGACGCCCAGCGGCCGATCGCAGGTGAGCGTCGCGTCCAAAAGCGGGTACTGCAAACCCCTGAGGGTAACGCCCTGCGCGCGGGTGCCGTGGCAGAATACCGATACGACCGTGCCCTCGGGGCGCGGTGGCAGCGCCAGCACGCCGTCGGTAACCGCCCACCAGTCGGAGGCTGTGCACGCCATGCGTACCTGCGCGCCGCGCGCGCTTGCGCCGCCCAGCAGTTGCAGGTTTGCCACCGTATGGTCCAGGCGGCCGCCGTCGGCCCCGTACAGCGCAAACGAGCGGTAACCGCGCGTCCAGCCCTCCGCCAGCGCCAGCCCCATATCGGTATCGTCCTTCTCCACCGGAAAGGTGAGGATCGGCACATCCTGCGGCCGAAACCCCAGCGAGTCGAAATCGCCCACCAGCAAATCCGGCTTGAGGCCCATTTTTTCCAGTGACCGATAGCCCCCGTCCGCGGCGATCAGCAAATCTCCGGGATGCGGTGTCAGCCCCCGGGGCGTGAAATCCCCCGCACCGATCAGGTAACAGGTCGGCATCGGAAAGCTCCCTTCCCGCGGCTTAAGCCGCGCACCCTGTCCAAACGCACAAAGGGGAGCCGTTCGCACGCGAACAACTCCCCTTCCCACATCGATAAAACCCCCGGACCTCTGTTTAGCGCTTGCTGAACTGGGGCGCGCGACGGGCGGCCTTGAGGCCGTACTTTTTACGTTCTTTCATGCGCGGGTCGCGCGTGAGGAACCCAGCCTTTTTAAGGCTGTCGCGCAGTTCGGGGTTGGCTTTGATCAGCGCGCGGCTGATGCCGTGACGGATCGCGCCCGCCTGGCCGGTCAGCCCGCCGCCTTTTACGCTGACCAGAATATCCAGCTCACCGCCGGCCTTGGTCAGTTCGAGGGGCTGGCGCACAGTCATTTTAAGGGTTTCCAGACCAAAATAGCTGTCCAGCTCGCGCTTGTTGACTATGATTTTACCGTCGCCGGCGACCAGACGGACGCGGGCAATGGCCTCCTTGCGACGGCCAACGGCACTGTATTCAACCTTCGCCATGGTAATCGTTCTCCTTCCGCGTCAATTACTTGCCGAGTTCCAGCGTTTCGGGTTTGCGGGACGCATACTCGTGCTCGGGGCCGGCGTAGACGCGCAGCTTCTTGGCCATTTGGCGGCCAAGAGGGCCCTTGGGCAGCATGCCGACAATCGCCTTTTTCACGGCGAAGGCGGGCTTATCTTCCATCAGGTCGCGGTAGGAGGTCTCGCTGAGGCCACCCGGGAAGCCGCTGTGATGGTAGTACACCTTCTGGTCCAGCTTTTTGCCGGTGAGAATCGCCTTCTCGGCATTCACGATAATGACATAATCCCCGGTATCCACGTGCGGGGTGAAAATGGGCTTATGCTTGCCACGCAGTACGGCGGCAACCTGGCTGGCAAGACGGCCCAGCACAACGCCGTCCGCATCCACGACATACCATTTGCGCTGCACGTCTGCCGCTTTGGCCATGTACGTATTCAAGGTGGGTTCCTCCTTAACGGAATGGTCGGATCAAAATCCGTATCCTTGCGGCATCTGATGGTCAGCAGACGCACGCCTTGTTCAATAAACGATCCGGGGCTAGCGGAGTCTATTGATGCCAACTAAGATCATACCAAACAGCAGGGGTGCTTGTCAAGGGAAAAAACGTGAGCATTGTGCTTTTCTGGGAGGTCGAAGGGAAAAGGGGGGGACGGCGGGACGGACGCGGGGTTGGAGTCGAACGGTCGCGTTGAACGGTGGCTGCCGGATGGGTAACGGTTACAGGGTTTTCACTGCGGGCAAGAGTTTAGGGGTTACCAAACCCGGTAAAGCGGTACGCACGCGGAATCTGGACAAGGGCGTCCATCCCTGCTGCGATTCCGTGCAAAAAAACACCGTGCGTGATAGCGTCACGCGCACGGTGTTGCTTGGTTTCCGGTATGTTACAGGTGGGCTGCCCCCGCGCGCCTCATCGCGCCTGCGGCGCTGTTCGCGCGCTTATGTGTTTACGCTGCGGCGCGGGGCTTGGGTTTCAATCCAACCTCCCCAAAGGGTTTCACCCTTTGGAAACCTGACAAGGGCTTTCAGCCCTTGACCCCTCTTGGGGATTCAGGCAGGGTGCTGCCCCCGCGCGCCTCATTGCGCCTACGGCGCTGTTCGCGCGCTCGTGCAGTTACGCTGCGGCGCGGTGGATTGGGCTTCGCTCAAGCCCGCCAAAGGGTTTCACCCTTTGGAATCCTGACAAGGGCCACCGGCCCTTGACCCAATTTTTTATCTTAGTAGCCTGCGGTCGCGCCCTGACCCAGCCCCGTGCCTTCCGGCGCATCCTGCAACGTACCTTCCGCCGCCCGCTTTTCAGCCTCGGCCATAATCTTTTCCGTCGCGGATACGCCGCAGCGCGTCGCCCCGGCTGCACGCAGTGCCAGAACCATATCCAGATCGCGGATACCGCCGCTGCCCTTCACCTGGCAGGCTGCGGGCACGCTTTGGCGCATCAGGCGCACATCCTCCACCGTGCAGCCGCCGCTGCCGTAGCCCGTGCTGGTCTTGACCCAATCCGCCCCTGCGGCGGCGGCCAGCTTGCAGGCGCGCACCTTTTGCTCCTCGTTCAGGTAGCAGGTTTCCAGAATCACCTTCACGCGCGCGCCCCGGCTGTGGGCCAGATCGCAGATGGCGCGGATTTCGTCCTGCACGTAGGCATCCTCGCCCGCGAGCAGCCGCCCGACGTTCTGCACCATATCCAGCTCAACGCAGCCGTCGTCCAGCGCGGCTTGTGCCTCCATCAGCTTAATTTGGGGCAGATGGTTGCCGTGCGGGAAGCCGATTACCGTGCACACGCGCACGCCGCTGCCTTTGAGCAGCTCGGCGACGAGTTTCATATCGCCCGGGCGGGCGCAGACGCTCGCGGTATGGTAGCGCAGCGCGATTTCACAGCCTTTGCGGATATCCTCCTGGGTCAGGTACGGCTGCAGGGTGCTATGGTCCAGCATCTGTGCGATATCGGCAGGGGTCAGTTTCATGGGGATTCCTCCTTTTGTGTTGCGTCCGGCGGGTTTGCCGCCATGCTGTTACCGTTTTTCGTTGAACCGGCGGCGCCTGTCCGTGAGCGCGCCGACCGTGAGTGGGTTACCGTTTTGTTCAGTGTGGGGTTGCATACATCGCGCTACGGCCCGGTGGGGGTCAGCCGCCGTACAGCTTCATGCGGAAAGCAAACGGCGGATAGTGCAGCGTGGCGACGATGCTTTCACCCGTTTGCAGGGCCGTCAGGTCCTCATCCTCGATCACGTACTGATCCATTACCTGTTCAATCACCCCGCGCACCTGCACCGACGAGGTGAACGATTCCACCACCCGGTGGCGGCCATACAAGTTTTTCACAAAAGCGCGGCCCGGCCGGTCATGCAGGCGGAAGGCTACGGTGGTGCCGAAGGAATCCAGCACCGTCTGCGCGCCCAGCTCGCCGTAGCGTTCGGTCAGGCGGCTTACGGAGGCGAGGGTCATCATCAGCCGCAGGCCCTTACCCCGGCCGAACAGCAGCGCATCCTCCAGATGGGTCAGGCGCGGCAGGGCGCACACATCGTCCAGCAGCAGGTAGACGCTGCCTTCATGCTCCGTGCGGGAGAGCACCTCCTGCAGGCACAAATCCAGCAGCGTGGCGAACACCGGGCCGGTCATGCGCCCGCGCTGCGGGTCATAGCACACAAACACCACCTTGCCGCCCTTGCGGTGCACGGTGTTGCGCATGCCCAGCGCGCCTGCGGCGTTAAAGCGGCCCTGTAAAAGCTCCCGCGCCGCCTGTTGCAGCGCGCTTACTACGCTCTGCGCACGCTTGCCCGCCGGTTCCAGCAGGGTCGCGCCCAGCGCGCGCAGTTCCGGCAGGGTATCCAGAATGGCGAGCATGCTTTCTGCGTCAAAGCCGTCGATCAGCTCGCGCAGGGTTTCGTTGTTGCGCAGGGACGGATCGCCCTGCCGGCAGAGGTAGACGATCAGCGCCAGCATCAGGTCGCGCGCGGCCGAGGCGGCGTAGGGGTCGGGCGCGGTGCGCACGCGCTCCTGAAACAGCATTTCGCACAGGGCGGAGGCATCCTCCAGCAGGCGGTCGCTCTCGCCCAGTTCCGCAAACAGGTTCCACTGCGCCTCGCCCGTGCCGTCGGAGGCGCGCGTATCGTCGGCGAACACCACATCCCCCGCCTGACAGAACTGCGCGCTGTATTCCCCGGTGGGGTCGAAGGCGATCAATACATCCTCCTCGGTCAGGTTTACGCGCAGGTTGCGCAGCAGGTGGCGCATCATATTGCTTTTACCGGTGCCGGGGCTGCCCAGCAGCAGCATATGGCGGCTGAGCAGGCTGTCCCCCACGGGCAGGTAGGCGTTCTTACCGTTGCCGTCCGTGCCCACCAGCGACAGGAACGCGTCCGGGTCGCGGTAGGGGATGTCACGGGCGATTTGCATGCCTTTGAGGATGGTACGCTGGTGCATGAGTGCTCCTTCAGCCGTCGGGCAAGGCCCGCCGCGCACTGCGGGGGCCGTAAATTCAGGGTTTGGGTTTGTTCAGCAGGTCGGACATGCGCTTGAACGATTTGGCGGCTACGGCTTCGCTTTCCCGGCGCAGGATGTAGGCAAGCTTGGGCTTGGGCGGCTCCTCCGGCGCGTCGGCCGGTGCGGGGGGCGCTTCGGCGGGCTCGGCCTCCATGCGGTCGGTCAGCTCCCGCAGGCTTACGCGGCGGTGCGGCGCGGTGGATTCCTCTGCCGCCTGCTGCACATCGTCGGGCGCGGCCTCCGCATCTTCCAGAGCGTCAGGCTCCGGCTCCGGGGTAGTGTTCACATCGGGCGACGGTTCAGGCGTGTCGGCGTCCGGCGTCTGCTCCGCTTCGTAGGGGGTTGCCTCCATTGCCGTATCGGTATCCGTGTCGGGGGTTTCGAAAAGCGTATTCACCGGTTCATCCGCAGGTTCGGGTTCGGGTACCGGGGTCGGCTCCGCCTCGTCGGCGGGTTCCCACGCGGGGTCGGTCTCCGCCGCGGGTTCGGGGACGGTTTCGTCCGCTGTATCTGTGTCCGTCGATTCCGGCGCAGTCGGTTCCGGCTCGACAGGCTCCGGCTCAACGGGTTCAGGCTCCGGCTCAACGGGTTCGGGCTCCGGCTCAATGGGTTCGGGCTCCAGCTCAACGGGTTCGGGTTCCGGCTCGATCACCGGGTCGGGCTCGCTCTCCTCCGGCTCCGGCGCGGGTTCCGGGGCCGTGGGCAGCGCCGCGTCGGCATACATCCGGCGCAATAGCCCCGCGCGCATGGCGTAGCCGCTTTCGATGCTCTGTTCCCGCAGCGGGTCGCGCACAAACGGGATGGGCTTTTTGCCCTCGGTTACCTCCGGCTCGCCCTCCCGGTCGCGCTGCATGCGGCGCAGGTAATCAATATCCGCATCGTAGCCGCTCATCTGGCTCATGCCGCTCTGCGCGGCCTCGCGGCGCACCACGGCCTCCAGCTTTTCCACCCGGTCGGTCAGCAGTTGGCTGGCCTTGGCAAACACAGGCGTTTCGGGGTCGATCTGCCGCAGCGCCGTTTCACGGCGGTACATGGCGTCCACCAGCCGCCCCTTATGCTCCTGCAGCACCGCCAGCGCAAGGCAGCGCCGGTACTCGGCCGGGGGCAGAGTCAGGTTGGCGGTTTCCAGCGTGATCTCCTCCACCGCCAGTTTGCGCTGGCGGATCATCTCCCGGCTGTCGGTGATGTACACCTGCCGCCCGATTTTGCCCTGCGGCCCCATGCCGTTGCCGTAGGCGGGGTTGTTGAGCACCGCAGCCGTCAGCAGGGGCAGCTCGCGGTCGCGCACCACAGCTACGCGCACGGCGTCGGGGTAGCGCCCGCCGCCGGTTTCAGGGTCGTAGCGCGGGGCGATCTGGTAGCCTTCGCACAGGGCGCGCACATCCAGCGTCTGGGTGCGTTTATCCACATAGGCGCACAAATCCTGATACGGAATCCACAGGTCGCTCACGAAATCAGCATCGGCATTGTACAACTGCGCCAGCCGCGCGGTGGGTTTATCCACCGCTTCGGCGGCAAACAGATCGCAGGCGTAGCGCATGGGCACGTACTGGTTTACGCGTTCGGCCAGCCGTGCCGTTTCGGTGTACAGCCCCACGCTGCCGCCATCGTTTTGCAGGTTCTTGACGATGGACAAATCCTGCAACAGGCGGCGCAGCTCCTTTTGCAGGAACGTGACCGCATGCTGTTTGGTCGCGGTCAGAAAATCGTCGCCGAAGGCCTCGGCGTTGTATGTGTCGCCAGCGGCAATGCGCGCCTTGGCGTACTGTACGTACAGGCCCGCGCGCTGGGTAATCTGCAGCGCGGTTTCCGCCGCGCCAAGCACCCCGCCCCCACGGGGGTAGGCGCTTTCGGGCACGGCCACGGCCTGCGCGCCGCCGCCGATCAGGTAAATATACAGTTTTTCGCCCATAAAGGGCTGGTATTGCGGAAAATGGTCCACCCAGGCGCGATCCACGGTAAAGACGCCGCGCCCGACATAGCGGCCCTCATAATCAAAATTGCGTTTGTAGTTATCCTCGGCGTACAGCTCGGGGAGCTGGGCGTAAAGCTTGCGGTGGTATTCCACCGGATCGATGCTGAACCCGTTGGCCGCCACGTGCGCGCCGCGCGCGTCGGTAGGGCCTGCATAGTCCATATTCTGCACCAGTTCCAGCGGAAAGATCGGTAAAAACGCATCGAAGCGGCCCGCCACGGGCGGCTGGGCCTGCGCAAACATCGCTTTGGCCTTGGCCAGCAGAACCTCACGGTTCAGCCCCGCGTAGCTGATAATGCCGCACGCGCTTTTTTCCATGAGCGCCTCCTTTCGCAAAGGGCGGAAATGACCGGTCGGCGGCGGTTAAAAATCGTACACAAACTGGAGTTTCGGCAGCAGCCGGTCTATGGTGAGCTTGCAGTACACGGGTTGCGCGTCCCGATCCTCCCGCTGGACAAACATCTGCCCATCCTCGGCGCGCAGCATGACCAAAAGCGGCGTGCCTCCGTCGCACGCGGCGGCCATGTTGTACGCCAGCGGCAAATCCGGATGCTCCCGCCGGTACAGCAGCGCCTCGTCAAACGCGCGGGAGGGCGGCGCGGTTTCGGTGTTTTTGAAAGTTTCAAATACACGCCCGTACATAAAGCTCAGCGGGCTGTTGACCGGCGCCACCGGCAGGCGGAAGCGGATTTCCAGCATCTGGCACATGGAAACGTAGTCCAGGATGCTCTGGTGGAACTGCTTGGCGTTGTCCCCCAAAGGCACCCGGTCGTCCGTCCAGGCCACGGGTTGCCAGAACACGTACCCCGGGCGCTGGCAGCCGGGCAGCACCAGTTTTTCGTCCATCGGAGCACGGGCGTAGGTCAGCGGCCTGCGCCCCGTTTCCCGGATGGCCGTTTGCTGAAAACGGATCAGAAAATCGCGCATGATGGGCGTCAGCGTCCCCTGCATGGGGTTCCCTCCTTAAGGTAGCGGCGCGGCGGTGGAGCCGGGCGCACGGTTTCAGCGATAGGTGAGGCGCAACGTCGCGTCGCCGGTGCGCGGGTCGGTTGCCACCAGCGCCACGCCGAAAGGGCAGCGCAGCAGCACCCCGCGCTTGCTGTCCCGGGCCGGGTCGGCCGCGCGCAGGCATTGAAACAGCAGCGCGCGCTGCTGGTCGGCGGTACCGCGTTTGCGCTGACCCACGCCGACGACCGTAAACTCCACCGCGTGCAGCCGGTCGCCATGCATCTGGCACACGCAGGCCAGCCTGCCGCCGGGCACGGCGAAGGCCGGAAACGGAATCAGCATATCGCCCGCGTCCGGCGCAGGCAAGGCGGCCTTCGCCCCCAACGCCGCGCGCGCCGCGAGCAGCTCCCGTCTGGACATATGCGCCTGCAGTCCGGTCTGCGCCTGCAGCCGGACCTCGCCGCTGTTTTCATCCCAAAACTGCATCGGGCGGGCCCCCTTCCGCTTTACCGTGGATGTGGGAAGCGACCGCGCGTCCGTCGATAGTGAAGCAAAAAGCCGCTCGACGTAACCCGACGGCTTACCCCTTGCCAGTCTATCATTCGCGCCATGGGCTGTCAATCGCCCGGCGCGGTTTTCGCACAGTTTTTACCGGCGCCCGGCCGGCCGCGCGCCTTGCGGCAAGCCCCCCGTTGTGGTAGGATGAAACGGTTCCCGCCGCGAGGCGGGGTTGCGAAGGGAGGGGCGCGCATGCTCCGGTTGTTCCAGATTCGCCTGCCGCTTGCGCAGGCCGCCGCTCTGGACGAGGCGCTCTGCCGCCGTCTGGCGGCGGATCGGCTGAGTGTGCCCGTTAAGGAGATTCGAGCTGCTGCCGTAAGCCGCCGCAGCGTGGACGCGCGGGGTCGCGGCGGCGTATGCCATACCCTTACGCTGGATGTACAGCTGCACAGCGCTGCTGCCGAGGCGGCGCTGGCGCGGCGCTTTGCCCCCAACCAGGCCCAATGCCTGCCCGACGAAGCCAACGTGCCGCCGGATGTGTTTACCTTACCCACAACCCCCTACGGGGTCGACCGGCCCCGCCCGGTGGTGGTTGGGGCGGGCCCGGCGGGGCTTTTTTGCGCGCTGGGACTGGCTGTGCGGGGCGCAAAACCCTTGCTTTTGGAGCGCGGTCTGCCGGTGGAGCAGCGCGCCCGTGATGTGGCCGCGATGGAGCGCGACGGCGAGCTGAACCCGGAAAGCAACGTGCTTTTCGGCGAAGGGGGCGCGGGCGCCTTCAGCGACGGCAAGCTGACCTGCGGGCTGCAGGATCCGCTCATCCGCACGGTGCTGGAAACGCTGATCGCCTGCGGCGCGCCGGAGGATTTGCGCGTCGCGGCGCGCCCGCACGTAGGTACCGATCTGCTGCGCGGCGTACTGGTACAGTTGCGTGCGCGCCTGCTGGCGCTGGGCGGCGAGGTGCGCTTCGGGTGCCGGGCCAGCGGCCTGCGTTTAAAGGATGGGCACGTGCAGGCGGTGCTGGTGGCAGAACCGGGCGCGGCCGCGCCCTATGCTGTCGAAACCGACGCCATGTACCTTGCCACAGGGCACAGCGCCCGCGATACCTATGCCTGGCTGCAGGCGCTGGGCGTGCCCATGCAACAGAAGCCCTTTGCCATGGGCGTGCGCGTGGAGCACCCGCAGGCGTGGATCGACCGCGCCCAGTACGGCGCGCAGGCAGGCCTTGCGGGCTTGCCGCCCGCTGATTACAAGCTGAACGCGCACACCCCCGACGGGCGGGGCGTATATACCTTTTGCATGTGCCCGGGCGGGCAGGTGATGAACGCCAGCAGCGAGCCGGGGCTGTTGAATGTAAACGGCATGAGCCTGCACGCGCGCGCCGCCGAAAACGCCAATTCCGCGCTGCTGGTGGGCGTACCCGTGACCGATTTCGGCGGGGAGGATCCGCTGGCGGGCGTGGAACTGCAGCGCGCGGTGGAGCGCGCGGCCTTTGCGCAGTTTGGCGGCTACCGCGCCCCCTGCCAGCGCGTGGAGGATTTTCTGGCCGGGCGGCCGAGCTGCCGCTTTGGCGATGTGCGCCCCAGCTACCGCCCCGGCGTGGAACCGGGCGAGGCTGCCGCTGCCCTGCCCCCGGCGCTGGCTGCCGACCTGCGGCTGGCGCTGCCGCGGCTGGGGGCGATGCTGCGCGGGTTCGACCACCCCGACGCGCTGCTGACCGGCCCGGAAACCCGATCTTCGTCGCCGGTGCGCCTCCTGCGCGACGCGCGCAGGCAAAGCGCGGTCGCGGGCCTGTACCCGCTGGGCGAAGGGGCGGGGTATGCCGGGGGCATCATGAGCGCCGCGGTGGATGGCCTGCGGGCCGCGCTGGACGCGTAAGCAAAGGGGCAAATGCCCCATCACGGGAGGGCAATTCATGATCCGGGCAGTACTGTTTGATATGGACGGCGTACTTTTTGATACCGAGGTGCTGGGGTTTCAGGCGATGAGCCGGATTGCGCAGTCGCTGGGTTATGCCATCGATCTGCCGTTTTACCAGAGCACGCTGGGCGTGCCCAATGCCGAGGCCGAGCCGCTCTACCGCGCGCTGCTGGGCCCGACGTTTCCCTACGAAACGGCCATGCAGCGCTTTCGCGCCTTTTTTGCGGAATACAACCGCACGCAGCAGGGGCTGCCGCACAAGGCGGGGCTGCTGCCCTGCCTGACCGGCCTCAAGGCGCGCGGGCTGCGGGTGGCGCTGGCTACCAGCACACAGCGGCCGCTGGTAGTCGCCTATTTTAACGCCATGCCGGACGTAGCTACCTGTTTTGACGCGACCGTCTGCGGCGGCGAGGTGCCCAACGGCAAACCGGCCCCGGACATCTATATCGCGGCCGCAAACGCGGTGGGCTGCGCCCCCGGCGATTGTCTGGGCGTGGAGGACAGCCTGAACGGCGTGCGCTCCATCCGCGCGGCGGGCGCGGGCTGTGTGCTGATCCCGGACCTGTTGCCCTACGACGAGCGTTTCGCCCCCTACGTGGATTACCGCCTGCAAAGCCTGCATGAGGTTTGCCCGCTGGTGGATCGGCTGAACGGAACCGCGCCGCAGGCATAACTTTCGCTTGGAGAGGTGAACCGCATTCCATAAGGGCTTCACACACAGGAAGCCTGTCAGGGTTTATCCCCTTAACCTGCGATCTTGCAAAAAATGACAGGGAGGCGCGGCCAAGCGGCCGCGCCTCCCTGCATACTTCCTTATCAGTTTGCCCCGCCGCCTAGGGCGCGGGGGTCGCAGTGACGCTCGTTTCGGCAATGGCGCTCTTAAGCAGGATGCTCTTGATGTGCCACTGGTTGTTTTCGCGTACCAGCGTCGCGCTGTATTTCCCTGCCTGCCACTTGGGCGGGCTTTCGTAACTGTCGCCAAACAGCTGTTTGGCGGTATCGGCATAAATGCGGTTCACGCGGCCGTCGATGCGCGGCACCCGCTCCACAAACTCGGCGCGGGCGGTGCTTTCCCACGGCCAGCACCACATCCACGTCAGCTCCAGCCGGTGGTCGATGCCGCGCACGGTGTAACAGCGGTAGGGGCTCTGGCCGTCGATAGCCAGCAGCAAATTCTCATCCCGCTGCAGGTAGCTGCTCTGGAAAAATTTGTTCAGCTCCGCCGGGTCCTCGCCCATCATAATCACCTGCGCGCGCTTGGCCATGCCGTCCTTGAGCACGATGTAAATGTTGGTGGCGTTCATCGCGTAGTAAAAGGTAACGGTAAACAGCCCCAGCAGCACAATCAGCAGCGCAAGGCGGCTGGCAAGATACCAGATGAAGCGGCGTAGCCTGGTCATGACGGTTCTCCTCCTGCAGGCGCAAGCCCAGCGCTATTATACCGGAAACCATGCGCCGTGGCAAGGCGCGCCTGGCCGGCCCGCCGTAACGGGTTGCGGCTACGCCTGCTCAAACAGCAGCGGCAGCAGCGCCGTGCCCGCCTCCAGCAGGGGCGCGTCGGCCAGCTCCGCCTCGCAGAATTTGCGGCGCGGGTCGGGCAGGCCAGCGGCCCTCGCCTGTGCCACGGTGCGGCTGTCATACACCGCATAGGGCACGGGCGCGCCGTCGTGGGTGCGGGTGGTCAGCAGCGTGGGGTGGTCGCTGAGCAACAGCAGCCGGAACGGCTCGCCGCTTTGGGTCAGCCGCTCCAGCAGCGGAGCGACCACGCGCGCCTCCACCCGGCGGATGGCTTCCATCTTCTTTTCCAGACTGCCGGCATGGGCCATCTCGTCGGGGGCTTCCACATGCACGGCGGCAAAATCGTCGCCCTCCTGCAAAAGCGCGGCCAGCGCCCGCTCGGCCTTGCCCTCGTAGTTGGTATCCAGATCGCCGTTGGCCCCTTCCACGCGTGGGGTTTTGAGCCCCGCCAGCGCGGCGATGCCCCACACCAGCGGCACGGCGCTGATGACGCTGCCGCGTTTGCCGTATTTTTGTGTAAAGGGTTCCAACCGCATGGCCGTGGCTGCGCCCCATGGCCAGATCATGTTGGCGGGCAGCTCTCCGCGCGCGATGCGCGCCCGGTTTACGGGGTGGTCGCGCAGGGCGGTGTAGCTCAGGCGCATCAGGGCGGTCACATCGTCGCAAAGGGCGCGCACGGCCTCGTCGTCCGTTGGGTGTGTGAGCGTCGGCAGGTGCGGCTCAATCGGCTGTTCCAGCACATTATGCGGCTCTGTCAGCCGCAGGGCGGCCAGATCGCGCGCCGGGCTCCGCATCACGCCGATGTGGCGGAAGGTGTCGGTGGGGTGCAGCGTCAGCTGTGCGCGGCGCATCCGCTCCGCAAAGGCGGGGTCGGCCAGCAGCGCCTCCATCAGGGCCAGCGCCTCCCCGCCGTGGATGTTGCCCCCGTTATGGCTGTGGATCACCAGCCCCGCGGGCGTCTCCTCCACGGCGCAAAGGTTCACGCGCAGGCTGATGGCCCCGTCGGGTACGTCCACACCCATCCCGGCCGCTTCCAGCGCGCTGCGGCCCGTATAGCACACGCGCGGGTCGTTGCCGAAAATGCTTAGAATGGCTGTGTCGCTGCCGGGCGGCATCCCCTCGGGCACGGTGCGCACCCGCCCGCAGCGGCAGCCCGCCGCACGGTCAAACGCATCCAGCGGGAGCGCTTCCAGCGGCGTGCGCCCGCCCAGCGCGGGCAGCGCCGTGTCCGCCATGCCGTCACCGATCACCAGTACATACTTCATCCGGGTTTCCTCCTTGTGCGCATTGGCTTGTGTTGCCAGTATACCGCGCGGGGACGGGCATTTCAAGGCGGGGTGCTGCAAAAGAACAGCCGCGCGCCCGGTGGAAATTCCCGCGCGTTTCGTGTATACTGGGTCGGAAACCAACCCGAAGGAGCGCGACGCATGAAGCGCATCGTATTAACCGGCGGCGGCACCGCCGGACACGTAACCCCGCACATGAGCCTGATCCCCCGGCTGCGGGAGGCCGGGTACGACATCCACTACATCGGCACCGAGCGCGGCATCGAGCATGAATTGATCGGCCGCATCCCGGACGTGACGTACCATGTGGTGCGCAGCGGCAAGCTGCGGCGCTATTTCAGCCTGCAAAACTTTACCGACCCCTTCCGCGTGCTTCACGGAGCATGGACGTCCGTGCGCCTGATGCGCACCCTCCGACCGGACGTGTGCTTTTCCAAAGGCGGGTTTGTGAGCGTGCCGGTGGTGGTGGGGGCGTGGCTGGCGCACGTGCCGACCGTGTGCCACGAAAGCGATTTGACCCCGGGGCTTGCCAACCGCATCAGCGCCGTGTTTGTGGATAAGGTGGCCACCACCTTTGCCGAGTGTGCCCAGGCGCTGGGGCCCAAGGCCGTGATGACCGGCACACCGCTGCGGCCGTCGCTGTTTCAGGGCAGCCGCGAAAAGGGGCTTGCGCTGGCGGGCCTGACCGGTACAAAACCCGTGCTGCTGATGACCGGCGGCAGCCTCGGCGCGCAGAGCGTGAACGCCTGCCTGCGCGCCTGCCTGCCCGCACTGCTGCCGCACATGGAGGTGCTGCACCTTTGCGGGCGCGGCAATCTGGACCCGGCACTTACCGGGTTGCCCGGGTACGGCCAGCTTGAGTTTTTAGGGGATGAAATGCCCGACGCGCTGGCCGCGGCCGATCTGGTGCTCAGCCGCGCGGGCAGCAATACCCTGAGCGAACTGCTGGCGCTGCAAAAGCCCATGCTGCTGGTGCCCTACCCGCAGGGAGCCAGCCGGGGGGATCAGATTGAGAATGCCCAAAGTTTTGCCCGTCAGGGGCTGGCCCGGGTGCTGCCCCAGGAACAAATGAACCCCGACACCCTGACCGCCGCGCTGCTTGCGCTGCTGGCCGAACGGGATGCCCTGCGCAAAACCCTTGCGGATTACCCCGTCAAGGACGGCACCGACGCCGTGCTCGCGCTGATCGAAGCCGTGCAGCACCGCGCCTGACCGCCCCCCGCGCGGCGGTTGAAATAAACCGCGCTTCGCGCTATACTGGTACCGAAAGCATCGAACCCCGGCGCGCTGCGGCGCGCCCACCAACAATCAAGGGAGAGATGGATGGATGGCTCGACTGTTCGGGACTGACGGCGTGCGCGGCATCGCCAATACGGAATTGACCTGCGACCTCGCCTTTCGGCTGGGGCAGGCCAGCGCGGCGGTGCTGGCCAGCGATGTGCGGCGCCCCACGATCCTCGTCGGGCGGGATACCCGCCTGAGCGGTGAAATGCTGGAAAGCGCTCTGGTTGCGGGCATTTGCAGCGTCGGCGCGCGCGCGGTGCTCATTGAGGTAATGCCCACGCCCGCCATCGCCTACCTGACCCGCTACTACGAGGCGGACGCGGGCGCGGTGATCAGCGCCAGCCACAACACCGTGGAATACAACGGCATCAAGTTTTTCGATAAAAACGGCTACAAGCTGCCCGACGCGCTGGAAGATAAGATTGAGGAAATCGTCCAGAACGGCCTGCCCAAGGATTTTGAGCTGCCCATCGGCGACCGCGTGGGCCGCCCCGTGCACCAGCGCAACGCCGCACGCCGCTATGTCGATTTTGTCAAGGAAACCACCAATGTGCGGCTGGACGGGCTGCATGTGGTGCTGGACTGCGCGCAGGGGGCCAGCTACGAGGTCGCCCCGATGGTGTTTAAGGAACTGGGCGCGCACGTCAGCTGCTACTACCATGAGCCGGACGGCACTAACATCAACGACAACTGCGGCTCCACCCACCCGCAGCGCCTGTGCGAGCTGGTGCGGGAACTGGGCGCGGATGTGGGCTTCGCCTTTGACGGTGACGCGGATCGCCTGATCGCGGCGGACGAGCGCGGGCAGATCATCAACGGGGATCAGGTAATGGCGTTGCTGGCCATCCACATGAAAAACAACGGCACCCTGCATGGCAATACCCTTGTTGCGACTGTGATGAGCAACATGGGGCTGGAAATCGCCATGAAAAAGAACGGCATCCGCATGGAGAAAACCAAGGTCGGCGACCGTTACGTGCTGGAAAAGATGCTGGCAGACGGCCACAAGCTGGGCGGCGAGCAGAGCGGGCACGTGATTATGCTGGACTACAACACCACCGGCGACGGGCTGGTTACGGCGGTGCAGGTCATTACCGCAATGGTCGCCAGCCAGACGCCGCTCAGCCGCCTTGCGGGCGTCATGCAAATGATGCCGCAAAGCCAGTTTGCCGCCCATGTGGACGACAGTAAGAAGTACGATTTTGACAAGGTGCCTGTGATTCAGGCCAAGATTGCGGCACTGGAAGCCAAATACAAGGAGATCGGCCGTTTGGTGATTCGCGCCAGCGGAACCGAGCCCCTTGTGCGTGTCATGATCGAAGGCCCCGACCAGCGCGAAATGGATAAGGACGTGTACGCCCTGTCCAAGCTGATCGAAAAAGAGCTGGCCTGAGTCAGAGCCGGGCAGGCATGCCCGCGCCGTCTGCTCGACCGCGCCGCCCGCACAGGCCGGACTGGTTCCCCCGTAACGCCCCCGGGTTGCGGAAGGCCTGTCCGGCTTTCGTGATAGGCATGTGCGGCGCAAACGGGCCGCATTAATCCGCTGTCTGGGGTTGGGGTGGCTGCATCTTGCCACGGGCCGCGTTCAGCCGGGTAAGCGCCTTTTTCAGGGCTGCTTCCAGCTCCTCATGCACAATGGGTTTAAGCAGGTAATCCACCACATTGTGGCGGATGGCAGCCTGTGCGTACTGAAAATCATCGTACCCGCTGATGACGATGTACTGGCATGCGGGAAAGCGCCGTCCGGCATCCTCCAGAAAGGCGCGGCCATCCATCAGCGGCATGCTCATGTCCACAAATACAATGTCGGGGTTCAGTCGCTCCATGCATTCCAGCCCTTCGCGCCCATTGTAGGCGGAATAAGGCTCCTCGGCGTCCAGCACGGCCCAGTCCACCAGCGAGCGGATGGCAAGGTGTACGGGTTTTTCATCGTCAATCAGCAGAACCTTCAGCATGCGGATACACCTCCAATGGGATCAGCAGTGTCACGGTGGTTTCACGCGGTTGGTCGGCGCTGTGCAGCAGGATGCGCGCGCGCCCGTTGTACAGCAGTTTGAAGCGCCCAGCCAGATTCATTAACCCCACGTTCTGGGTGATGGTCACATTGGGATCCTCCAGCGCGAGGTTCAGTTGGTCCAGCTGATCCGGCGGAATGCCGCAGCCGTCGTCCTTCACGCTCAGGCGTGCCATATCGCCTTCGGCCGCGGCGGTCAGCTGCAGGTGGATGGAGGTTACCTCCCCGCGCAGCCCATGCACGATGGAGTTTTCCACCAGTGATAAAAGCCCCAGTTTTGGCAGACGTAGCCCCAGCAGCGCGTCGTCGGCATGCACTTCCACCTGCAGTTTGTCGCCAAAGCGGGCCTGCTGCAGGAACAGGTAATCCCGCACACGGTTCAGCTCATCCTGCAGGGTAGCCAGGTTGCCGCCGCGGATGGCGTAACGCAACAGCAGCGCGAGCGAGGTTACCATGCGGTAGAGCTCCATCTGCCCGCGCGCCAGCGCCTCGGAGCCGATCGCCTGCAGCGTGTTAAACAGAAAATGCGGGTTGGTTTGCGCTTCCAGCGCGGTCAGCTGGGCGGTGCGCTCGTTCAGCGTCGCCACATAGGTGCGCTCGATCAGGCCGTCGATGTCCGCCATCATGCGGTTCACATCTTCCGAGAGGCCTGCCAGCTCCACGCTGCCCTCCAGCTGCGCCTTTGTTTTAAAATTGCCGGTGCCCACGCGCCGCAGGCGGTGCGCCAGCAGCAGGAGCGGCTCCGTGATGTAGCGGATGAAGGTTTCCGTCAGCAGCATCGTGAGCGCCAGCGCCGCGATGCCCAGCGCAATGGAGGCGTTGCACGTCTGGATCAGCGCGGCATTAACGGCTTCGAGCGGCTTGAATGCCACCAGCACAAACGCCGCGTCCGGTGTAGGTGTCGCCACGCACAGCGTAGGCACGTCGCCCACGCGCACGGTGTAACTGTGCGCCTCCCCCAGCGCGCCGGCAAACAGCGCCTTGCGATCCGCCTCAGTCAGCCCGTCGGCGACGGCATAACGCTCGCCATGCGTGCCGAAAACACAGATCTGCTCCTCCGCGCTCAGGTGGTTCTTGACCAGCTCGTCCACGGCGCTGCGATCCACCACCAGCCGCACCACCGCCAGCGGGTCGGTGCGCGGCGCGTCGATAATGGCGCGGGTGTAGCGCAGCAGCCCGGTGTTAACCGGCGTCATGCTCTCAAAAGCCGGTTTGGCGGTAAAGGTCGCGTAGTCCGCCAGGTCGGCAGCCTGCACATCCTCGGTGTAAAACACCTTGCGCTGGTCGCTGTCCATGGCGTAGCGCTGCGCCTGCCGCGTCAGGTACAGCTCGATGCGCACCAAATCGCCGCGGGCATAGTAGGCGGATTTAAGGGCGCTCTCCACATCCTCGCGCTGGTCATAGGTCAGCGGCGCCATCTGCGCGGCAATGTCCATGAAGGCGGCGTTGCTGCGCAACTGCAGGGAGAAGGTGCGAAGCTCCTCCAGATAGTTGCTCAGGCGCTGGCTTTCCAGCGTGAGTACCCGCGCGAGCGCGTCAATCTGCTGTCGTTCGTTGGCCCTGGACTGGGTAATGAAGTTGAAGGTAATCAGCAAGGCAATGGCCGCCGACACCGCAATGCCCACCAGAAGGCTCAGTTGCTTGCGGATGGTCGTACGGTTGCGCCAGTCCCGGATTTGGTGGAATCTGTTTCGCATCGACGTATGCCGCCGTTTCGTTCGAATCGCGTTATGCTATTGTACCACAAGGGCCCGCGCGGCGTAAAGCCCCGCGCGCCCCGTAACGGGCGGCCCAGCCGCCGGAGGCGCACGCATGAAAAAGAGGCTCGGTCTGTTGCTTTGCTGCCTGCTGTTGGCGGGCACCGCGCCCGTCCGCGCGGAGGCGCAAACGGTCGACATTCACATGTTCATCAGCGGGCCGGAATACGCAGACGCGATCCGCACGCTGATTGACGCGTATAAAACGGTCGCGCCGCAGGTAACCCTCCATTACGAAACCACGCAGAGCGATTACCCGGCGCTGCTGAAAACCCGGCTGAACGCCGGGGATTGCCCTGATATTTTCGCTACCACCTCCGGCAAGGAAATCGGCCTGTACCGGGAGTACAGCGCCGACCTGACCGATACCCCGGCCGCGGAGGCGCTGCTGGCCCCCGTGCGCGCCGTGATGAGCGACGGCGGCCGCGTGTACGGCTTCCATTTTGTATGTAACGATTTCGGCATTGTGTATAACCAGACGGTGCTGGAAAACTGCGGCATCCAAACGCCGCCGCAGACGCTTACGGAGCTGGAAAACGCCTGCGCTGCACTGCAAGCCCACGGCTACCAGCCCATGACCACCGGCTTTGGGGAGTGGTGGGTGTATAAACATATTTTCCAGCACTTTTTCAACGCTGCGGTGGACGACCCCGCCGCGCTGGCGGCGCGCTTTGCCGCCGGGCAGGCGAAGATGGCGGATTACCCCGCCCTGTACGAATCCTTTTTCCGGTTTTTAGACCTTGCGGTACGCTATGGCGACGCCAAACCGCTGGAGACGGGCCTTGCCGATGAGGTAACCGCGCTGGCCTCCGGCAAGGCGGGCATGATGCTGGGGCAGGGCGCGTGGGTGGAGAGCGATCTGCTGAACACCAACCCCGCGATGCGCATCGGGTTTGACGGCTACCCCGTGAGCGAAAACGCGGCCCAGTGTCAGGTGATTTTCGGGCCGGATCAGGCGCTGCGGGTGTACCGCGACTCCCCGGTGCTGGCCGAAACGCTCGCGTTTGTCAACTGGTGGATGACCAGCGATTACGCGAGCGCATGGATCAGCGATACCTGCCGGGTGATTCCAGCGACGGAGGGCGCGCGTTTGCCGGGCACGGCCATTGCCACGCAGGGCGCAGCGCGCATTGCGCAAAAAGGCGCGGGCACGCTGTCGGTCAGTTTTTCGACGGATGGTTTCCATCAGGCGTTTGGGCGTGTGTTGCAGGCGTATGTCGGGGGTCTGATTGACCGGAATGAGGCATGCGCCCGTATTGAACACGCATGGTTGGATGCAGACGGCGCCCGGTAGGCAATCCCTATAATAACCCAAAAAGGGGTCAAGGGCTAATAGCCCTTGTCAGGTTTCCAAAGGGTGAAACCCTTTAGCGACCACGCGCAGAACCCGATCCCCCAGCCGCAGCGAGAATGCGTAGCGCGCGAACTGCGCCGCAGGCGCGATGAGGCGCGCGGCGGCAGCACTCTGTTTACATCCCAAAAATGGGTCAAGGGCCAATGGCCCTTGTCAGGATTCCAAAGGGTGAAACCCTTTGGCAGCCGCGTATAACGCCCAATCTCCCCCAGCCGCAGCGAGAATACGTAGCGCGCGAACAGCGCCAAAGGCGCTATGAGGCGCGCAGTGGCAGCACTCTGTTTACATCCCAAAAATGGGTCAAGGGCCAATGGCCCTTGTCAGGATTCCAAAGGGTGAAACCCTTTGGCACGCTTGAGCGAAACCCAAGCCTCCACGTCGCAGCACAACTACGCAAGCGCGCGAACAGCGCCGCAGGCGCGATGAGGCGCGCGGCTGTAGCATACGGCTGCATTCCCATATAAAGAAACATCGTGCGCGCCTGTTGCGGCTGCGCACGATGTTTTCATGCGAAAATCGGACTCGGGGTAAACTCCTGTCGGCTCTCCACGGCGCAGGCTCTCCGTCAGGGTTGGGCCAACCCAAACCTAACGCTGCTTTTCTCCCGGGTCAAGCCAGCTCAGGCTTTCTCCTGCGCAAGCCGTTCCTCCGCCATGCGGGCGCACTCGGCCACGTATTTGGCGCAGGGGCGATCCCGGTAATAGGCGGCCGTACGGTCCGCCGGCGTTGGCGAAGGCGCGATGCCGTGGCTTTCGAGCAGCTCGCGGCAGATCAGCGTGCCGTTTTCCTGCCGGAACGCGTCGCCCAGCGCCTGAATGCGGGCGTAATGGGCCTTCTTGGCCTCCATATCGTCGGGCGTGTCATACCCCAGCAGCGCGCCCAGCGCCATACTCATGCCTAGAAACGCGCCGCATACCTCGCGCAGGCCACCCACACCGCCGCCCATCGAGCTGGCCAGACGGAGCGCCTGCGCCTCGTCCAGGCCCATCTCGGTATGGAAAGCCGCAAACACTGATTGCGCGCAGTTGTACCCAAGGTTAAAGTAGGCAAGCGCCTGTGCTTCCTTCACACTCTGCGCCATGCTTACACCCCGGCTTCCGCTTTGACGGGCAAATCCACAATGGCGTCGATCAGCGCGTCCAGCCAGTCGCCGGTAAACAGCTCCACCATGCCGCGATCCACCCCGGAACTCAGCTTGGGGTCGATGGGCAGGCGTGCCGCGTGCGGGATTTTGTAGGTTTCGGCCATCGCGTCCACCCGGCTTTCGCCAAAGACGTCGATGTGCGTATCGCAGCCCGGGCAGACGGCGTAGCTCATGTTTTCCACCAGGCCGATGGTGGGGATGTTCATCATTTCCGTCATTTTCAGGGCCTTTTCGACGATCATGCCCACCAGTTCCTGCGGGGTGGTCACCAGTACCGCCGCATCCACGGGGATGCTCTGGAACACCGTCAGCATCACATCGCCGGTTCCCGGCGGCATATCGATAAAGAGGATGTCCAAATCCCCCCAGATGACGTCCGTCCAGAACTGCTTGACCGCCCCGGCGATGATCGGGCCGCGCCAGACCACGGGGTCGGTGTCGTTATCCAGCAGCAGGTTCAGGCTCATCACCTGAATGCCGGTGGTGGTACGCACAGGGTAGATGCCCTCCTCGGTGCCGGTGGCCTTGTTGGCCAGCCCAAACGCCCGGGGGATGGAAGGGCCGGTGATGTCGGCGTCCAGAATGCCGACCTTCAGCCCCTGCCGACGCGCCAGCACCGCCAGCAGCGCCGTGACCATGCTTTTGCCTACGCCGCCCTTGCCGCTGCAAACGCCGATCACCTTACGGATGTGGCTTTGCTCGTGCGGTTTTTCCAGGAGGCTTTCCGGTTGGGTGCGGGATTCGCAGCTTTGCCCGCAGGAAGAACAATCGTGGGTGCATTCGCTCATGGGTTTCGTTCCTTTCTTGGGGGGTGGCGGGTCAGGGATGGGGCTCGCCGTCGGCGATGCGCAGCACCGCCTCCACCGCTTCGGCAATCAGCGCTTCCAGCGGCTTGGGGTCCACGCCCACCACATGCAGCCCGCAGCGATCCAGCGGGATCAACACTTTTTCCGCCGCGCTGCCGCTGACCGCGGCGGCAATGGCGGGGGAGATTTCACCCAACAGCGCGTGAAAGTGCAATAGTCCCACCACGCCGACGATCACCTGCGCGTCGCGGCACTGATGGCGGATGGCGTTTTCCCCGGTCGCGCCCTGATCCGCGCCCGCGCGCAGCATGGCGGCGGTCGCGGTCGCGTTGGTACCCAGCGCCAGAAGCCGGAGCCCGGGGCGCGCCTGTTTGAGCGCGGCCACTACGGCGCGGCCGATGCCGCCGCCCTGCCCGTCGATCACCAGTATCTTCAAGGTTTGGACTCCTCTCCGGGCGGTTCATCCTCCGGCCGTCGAAGGCTTGTGAGGCGCAGGGTATCCTCCCGGGGTTTATGATACGCCTGAAAATACTGAAATTCAAGGGGTATCCATTCTTCCTGAAAACGGGCCAGCATCGCCGGGCCGTTGCGCAGGCGGATGCGCCGCAGCTGTTCGGCCGCATCCACGGTCAGCAGCGCGCGCACCGCGCCCAGCTGCCGGTAGGTGGCGTCAAAGGCCGGGTGCAGCGCATAGCTGCCCTCGATCAGCACCACAGGTTGCGGCCGCACCTTGACCGGGCGGGTTTGGCCGCTGTGGCAGTCATAAGCGCCGTAGGTAAACGCGCCGCCCGTCAAAAGCGGCGTAAGCACCTCAGCGGCAAACCGTTCGGCATGCACGTTGCCACCCGGCTGTGCCAATCGCTCCGCCGCGCGCAGCGCCGGGGGCAGGAAAAAATCGTCCATATGGATTACGGTGGCCGGGTAGAGCGGCGCCAGCAGCGCAGCCAGCGAAGTTTTACCGGCGGCGCAATCGCCGTCCAGCACAAGCGTTGCGCGCCCGCGCATCGTAAGCGACTGCTCCACAGCCGTCAAAAGCGGCAACACTTCGGCCAGCCTGCGCGCCGTTACGCGGTAGGCGGGCGCATACGCGGCGCGGTAGGCCTCGCTGTGCGAGGGCGGGCCGCCCCCCTGCGCGCGCCAGCTTTGCAGGCAGGCACGCCAGTGCCCGGCGGTAAAGGGCAGGCGCGCCTCATCCATCGCGGCGGTTTCGCCCGCGGTGGCCAGCGCTTCCACCAATGCGGCTCCGTGCCGAAACCACACATCGCCATCCGTGTTGCCCACAGCCGCGGCCATCATCCGGGCAATCCGTACCGGCGGCAGCGCCCGCACCGCCGGGTGGCGCAGGCGCAACCGGCACAGCCCGTTGCCCAGCGGCTCCAGCGGCGGTTCGCCGTCGGGTACGAGCGATTCCATTTCCCGCGCGATGCGGGCTGCGCACTCCGCTTCAGGCGCGAGCAGGTGCCCCGCGCCGTACGCGCTCTGGTACAAAAACTTGAGCGCATCCACCGCCTGCCCTTTCGGCTTGGAGGTCAGGCTGCGCAGTAAAAAATCTGCGGTCATGGCGAACCTCCTTTCCCCCGGAATTCGGCAACCGCCTGGGTGCGGCGCGAAGCCTCCGCACCCAGGCGGCACATTGGTTCAGGAATGCCTGCGACCGGCGCTGCGCAGGGCCGTAACCAGCAGCGGCACCAGTACCAGCTGGATCAGGATGCCCGGCCACGCCTGCAGGAAGGCTCCCGCCACAAACATGGCAGGCGTGAAGGGTTTTGCCAGCAGCAACGTATATAGCCCGTAACTGGCAAGTCCCCATACCACACGGCCCAGCAGCATCGCCGCCACCAAAGCCGCAATCATCCCGCCGCGCTTATGCTGCCAGCACGTGTAAAACAGCCCCGCAAAGCCGCCGTAAGCGGCCAGTTCCAGTGACATGGCCAGCGCCGTGGGCATGAGTGGCGGCATGCCAAACAGCGCGGTGCGCAACAGCGGTGCCAGCAACCCCACGCAAAGCCCCCAAGGCCAGCCGCACAGGAAGCCGCACAGCAGCACCGGCAGGTGCATCGGCAACAGCATCGACCCTATCTGGGGGATTTGCCCCGTCAGGAAAGGCAGAACCAGAGCCAGCGCCAGACATAGCGCGCTCCACGTGAGGCGGGTCATCCGATTTTTAGGCATAGAACATCGTCCTTCCACGAATTTTGCGGCCTTGGCCCCCTTCGTGGAGGCGCGATGCCTTCGTGACATCCGGACAAAGCGCTGTAAAGCATCATAGCACAGGGTTGCGCGTTTGTAAACGTCCGTCCCTTCGGATTGGTTGTGATACTATAAGAATTATTTGTGGCGTTCAGGTTGAAAATTTTCTCCATTTATGCTATACTATACTAAAACAATTTCGGAGGCGCCGCATGCAGGAAATGTCCATGATCGTATCCCCGGCGGACGAAGGCATGCCGATCCGCCGCTTGGCGATGGAGCGCCTGCATATGTCCTACGGGCAGTTCAAACGGGCGAAATTTAACGGCGCGCTGCTTTTGGACGGCAAGCTTGTCCATGCCGACCAGCGCGCCCGGGCCGGACAAAAGCTGGTGGTGCGCCTGCCACAGCGCACGGGCGAACCCTGCGAACCCAGCGCGTATCCGTTACAGGTACCGTATGCCGACGAAGATCTGCTCGTGGTGGAAAAGCCCGCCCCTATGCCCTCGGTGGCCTCCCGCCTGCGGGATACGGTTACGCTGGAAAACGTGGTGTACAGCTACCTGGGCTGCCCGGAAGGGTTCCTCTACCGCCCCGTGAACCGGCTGGACAAGGGCACCAGCGGCCTGATGGTCATCGCCCTGCACTCCCACGCCCAGCAGTTTTTGCAGGCCCAGTTGCACACCGACGCATTTATCCGGGAATATCTGGCCGTTTGTGATGGCCTGCCGCCCGCGCGGGAAGGGGAAATCAACCTGCCCATCGGCAAGGAGGACGGCGCAACCATCCGGCGCATCATAACCGATCAGGGCAAGCCCGCGCGCACCACCTACCAGCTGCTGGAAAGCGGCGCAGGCCGCAGCCTGCTGCGCCTGCGGCTGGATACCGGCCGCACGCACCAGATTCGCGTGCACTTGCAGGCCATCGGCTGCCCCGTGACCGGAGATTTTCTCTACGGCCACGAGCACTTGGCCCTGCCCAACCGCTTCGCGCTGCACAGCTGCTACCTGCGCCTGCGCACCCTGAAGTATGGGGAGATCGAGCTGGAAAGCCCGCTGCCGGACGCACTGCGGATGTTGCTGTAATGGATGCCTTTCAGGCAGGGATGCCGACACGACGCTCCCCATCCCCTGTTATCGCCTGAACAACCAGCCGCCTGTACTTCAACGGGCGGCTGTTTTTGCGCACACAGCAACGCGATGGTTATCGTCGTAAAATCCGGCAATGAACACGCACCGCTCGGCTTGCCGAACCTCAGTGACATATACAATTTTTGAAAATAAACGCGATGCACAGCTTCGGGGTGTTGATTTGCGCATTTTCGTTTCTCAAGCTACTCAGTCGTTTACCTGCTCGTTTCACGTCCAACCCACAGCACCCAAATCCCGCAAGGGCATCGCCCCCTGACCCCCTCACCGTTGAAAACCCTAATAAGGCGCTGGCATGCAGCCTGCTCAAAAAGGTTCAGATGCGCGAAGCCAAACCGGATAAGGGCGGGAGCGTACACAGACGTACGTGACCGCCCTTATCCGGTGCCGGCGACAAAGCAGATGGGCCTTTTTCAGCAGTCAGACCACCGGCATAGCCGGTGGTCTGACCGTTGAAAACCCTAATAAGGCGCTGGCATGCAGCCTGCTCAAAAAGGTTCAGATGCGCGAAGCCAAACCGGATAAGGGCGGGAGCGTACACAGACGTACGTGACCGCCCTTATCCGGTGCCGGCGACAAAGCAGATGGGCCTTTTTCAGCAGGCTGCGCCGGTGGTTTTGTGTATTGATGCGTGTAAACCTGCACGCTTTGTTTAACGTTCCTCGCGGAAGTAGTTCAACCCGCAGCTGGCGGGCTGCGCGTGCTCCTTCACCTGCCGGATGCTCGCCACTACCAGCACCAGAATGGTCGCAATGTAGGGGAACATCGCATAAATCTGCATCGGCAGCCCCGGAATGGGGAAGTAGTTGCGGATCACCAGCAGCGCGCCGAACACCAGCCCGCACAGCAGCGCGCGCGTCGGGCTCCACGTGGCGAAAATGACCAGCGCCACCGCAAGCCAGCCGTAGCCGCTCACGCAGTCGTGCACCCAGACCCCCGCGCAGGAGGTCGGCGACATGCTGATGTACATGCCCCCCAGCCCGCACAGCGCGCCGCCTACCACGGTAGCCACGTACTTGTAGCGCGCCACGTTTACGCCCGCCGCATCGGCGGTGGCGGGGTTCTCCCCCACGGCGCGCAGGTTCAGGCCGCGGCGCGTCTTGGCCAGAAAATAGGCCATCGCGCCCATGACGGCCAGCGCAAAGTACACCATCCAGTTATAGTTAAACAGCAGTTGCCCCAGCACCGGCAGGGTGGAAAGCGGCCCCAGATTCAGGTTGGCAAACATCGCCTTGGTGGCCGTGGATACCTGCACAAAGCCGCCCGCCTGTTTGCCGATCAGCTCGCCAAAGAAATTGGCAAAGCCCGTGCCGAAGATGGTCAGCGTCAGGCCTGTCACGTTCTGGTTGGCGCGCAGCGTAATCACCAGAAATGCATAGATCAGCGCGCCCAGCGCCCCAACCGCCGCGGCCGCTACCGTGGCGACCAGCGTTGCCACCAAGGCCGAGGGCACCGCGCCCGCCGCCGTCACCGCCTGCTCATAGCCGTAAGCCGCGCCGAGGCTCGCAATCGCGCCCATAAACATCATGCCTTCGACGCCGAGGTTCAGGTTGCCGGATTTCTCGGTCAGGATTTCGCCCAGCGTAGCCAGCAGCAGCGGTGCGCTGGCCAGCACCGCCATGTTGATAAAGTTCAGGATGTTGCCGAAAGCCCCGTCCATCACGCCGCCTCCTTCCCGCTCCGCCGCTTGCGGAACACCAGCCGGTAGTTGATGAAGAACTCAACCCCCAGCATAAAGAACAGGATGATGCCCACCAGCATATCCGCGGCCGATTTGGGGATGCCCATCGTCGTCTGGATGCGGTTGGAGCCGCGCTCCAGAATGGCGATAAACGCGGAATAGAAGATCATCAGCAGCGGGTTCATGCCCGACAGCCACGCCACCGTAATGGCGGTAAAGCCCGCGCCGCCAGCCGAGTCGGTAGTCAGGGTTCCATCCGCGCCGGACACCTGCAGAAAGCCCGCGAACCCGCAGATCGCGCCGGAAATGAACATCGTGCGCAGGATGATGTGGGGCACCTTCATGCCCGCGTAGCGCGCGGTGTTGGCGCTTTCGCCCACGACGGTCACCTCGTAGCCCTGTTTGGTTTTGGTAAAGTACAGGTACAGCAGCA
Source organism: Candidatus Limiplasma sp. (assembly GCA_963666755.2). GTDB lineage: Bacteria > Bacillota > Clostridia > Christensenellales > Aristaeellaceae > CAXXOK01. The sequence continues at coordinate 128,274 of CAXXGW010000009.1, read as the reverse complement.
CCGCCATCAGCAGCGCGATGATCCACCCCACATGCACGCCCAGCACCGCAGGCAGCCGCGTCGCCTCCGAAAACTCCCGGATTTTCGGGAAGGAGGTGCCGTCCATCTGCCAGGCGGGCTGGTATTGCAGGAAGGTGATAAAGTTGATGGCAATATAGTTGAGCATCAGCGTAAATAGCGTTTCGTTGGTGCCCCAGCGTGCCTTGCAGTAGGCGGGCAGCAACCCGTACAGGCCGCCGCCGATCGCTCCGGCCAGAAACATCGTGCCGATCAGCAGCCAGCTGGGCCAGGTGTTGCCGTAGTAGACCGCGATGGCGGAGCTGCAAATTGCCCCCACCAGAATCTGCCCTTCGCCGCCGATGTTCCAGAAGCGCATTTTAAACGCCATGGTCAGGCCCAGCGAGGTAATCAGCAGCAGGGTCGCAATCTTCATGGTCGCCTGCGACGAGGCGCTGAAGGCCAGCACGCCCTTTTTCGTAAGCCCGATAAACGTTTTACCGATTGCGCCGGAGACCATATCCCCATACATCTGCACGGGGCTGTACCCCAAAAGCGCCACCAGCAAAGCCCCGGCCAGCAGCGCCGCCACCAGCGCCAGCCCCCGGTAGAGGAACGCCTTACCGCGGGCAATGTGCGGGCGCTTGACCACGCGCACCCACGGGTCGTGCGAATGGGTCATGCGGTTTCACCGTCCTTCCGGGCGCCGACCTGCGTCATCAGCAGGCCGATCTGCTCCTTGGTGCTTTGCCGGGGATCGACCACGCCGCTCACCTGGCCGCCGCAGAGCACCAGCACACGGTCGCACAGGTCCATCAGCACGTCCAGATCCTCGCCGATAAACACCACGGCGTTGCCCTTTTTCTTTTCCTCGTTCAGCAGCGCATAAATGCGGTAGGAGCTGACAATGTCCAGCCCGCGCACGGGGTAGGCGCAGATCAGTACCTGCGGCCGGCTCAGGATTTCGCGGCCCAGCAGCACCTTTTGCACGTTGCCGCCGGACAGGCGGCGCACCGGCGTATGCAGGCCCGGGGTTACAATATCCAGCTCCCGCACCATCTGCTCGCACACGGGGCGGTATTTTTTCCGGTTAATAAAAATGCCGCGGTTGTCCTGATAGCTGCGCAGGATCACGTTATCCACAATGTTCATGTTGGCCACCAAACCCATACCCAGCCGATCCTCCGGCACAAAGGCGAGGGATACGCCCCGCTGGGCGATCTGGTCGGCCCGCATGCCCGCGATGTTCTCCTCAATGGTCTGCTCGCCATGGCGGTAGCGGTACAAAATCGAGCCACTCGCAATGGGCCTGAGCCCCGTAATGGCCTCGCACAGTTCCAGCTGGCCGCTGCCGGCTACGCCCGCCACGCCCAGAATTTCACCGCCGAAAGCCTCAAAGCTCACATCCCGCAGCTTGGTTACACCCTCGCGGCTCACGCAGGTAAGCCCCTGCACCTGCAGCTTGCGCTCGCCCAGCGGGCAGGCGGGGCGGTCGATTTCCAGCTTGACGCGGCGGCCCACCATCATCTCGGTCAAATCCTGCTGGTTGGTTTTCGCCGTATCTACGGTGTCGATGTATTCGCCCTTGCGCAGGATCGTCACCCGGTCGGAAATGGCCAGCACTTCGTGCAGCTTGTGGGTGATGATGATGATGCTCTTGCCGTGCGCCTTCATCATGCGCAGCACGTCAAACAGCCGGGTGGTTTCCTGCGGGGTCAGCACGGCGGTCGGCTCATCCAGGATCAGGATGTCCGCGCCGCGGTACAGCGCCTTGATGATTTCCACCGTCTGCTTTTCGGAAACCGCCATGTTATAGATTTTTTTGCCCGGGTCGATCTGAAAGCCGTACTTGGCGGCAATCTCGGCCACCGCATCGTTGATCTGCCTGCGGTTGAGCGTGCGGCTGCCCTTGAGGCCCAGCACGATGTTTTCCGCGGCGGTCAGCACATCCACCAGCTTAAAGTGCTGGTGAATCATCCCGATGCCCAAAGCATACGCATCCTTAGGGCTGCGGATGGTCACGGGCTTGTCGCAGATGAGGATGTCGCCGCTATCCTGCAAATAGATACCGGAGAGCATGTTCATCAGCGTGGTTTTACCGCTTCCGTTTTCCCCCAGCAGCGCCAGAATCTCGCCCTTCTTCAACGTCAGGCAGACCCGGTCGTTAGCCACCACAGGGCCGAAGGTTTTGGTGATGTGGCGCATTTCCACGGCATTTTCGCTCTGCGCGCCCGCAGTTGTCCGGGCTGTGGTTTCCACGGTTTCCGTCACTCCTTTGAAAACTGAACTGACGGCTGCGCGCCGTTACGACGCGCGGCCGTCGGTTCGGTTCGAAGTACAAAGAGGGCTGCCGCCGCGCACGAAGGGAATCGTGGCGGCGACAGCCCGTTGCGCTGCGGTAGGTTATTCGCCGATCACTTCGACGCCGGGGATGATGTACATCCAGGAAGGCGCGGAGGCGGTGCCGGACTCGTCGAAGAAATCGCCGGCCTTGAGGTCGATGGTCGCCTCGGAGCCGTCAAAGTTCTTGCCGACGCCGGTCAGCGGGCCCGCGAACACTTTCAGCTCGCCGGAGATGATCTTGGCGCGCGCGGCCTCGACAGCCTCGGCGGTGCCGGGGGCGGCGATGGTCGCGTTGATCTCGCTGATGTTGCACATCCCGCTGGCCAGGTCGCCCGCCCAATCGGCCGGGATCGGCTCGCCCTTGAGGTAGGTATCCACGGCGAAGATCAGGTACTTGGACCAATCCCACACGGCGCTGGTGAGCGACGCGTTGGGGGCCACGGAGATCATGTTGGAGTTGTAGCCCACGTGGAACACCTTGTTGTTTTCGCAGGTGGTCGCGGTGGCGGTGGAGTCGCAGTGCTGGCTGAGGATGCCGCAGCCCGCGTCGATCAGGGCCTGCGCGACCTGCGCCTCGGTGGTGGGATCATTCCAGCTGTTGGTGTAGCCCACTTTCATGGTTACATCGGGGTTGACGCTCTTGGCGCCCAGGTAGAAGCTGGTATACCCGCTGATGACTTCGGCAAACGGCATGGCGGCCACATAGCCCAGCACGTTGTTGCCGGTTTCCTTGCTCTTGAGGCCGGCGACGATGCCGCTCAGGTAGCGGGCTTCGAAGATTTTGCCGAAGTAGTTGTGCATGTTGGCCAGACCGGAACCGGCGGCCTGATAGCCGGTGGCGTGGCAGAATTCCACATCGGGGTTGTCCTTGGCGGCGGCCAGCATGTAGTTTTCAAACCCGAAGCTGGTGCCGAAGATGATGTTGCAGCCGTCGTCGATCAGTTCCTGGATGGCGTCGGCGCACTCGCCGCTTTCGGGAATGTTGTACTTGTTGATGATCTGCTCATCTTTGAGGCCGAGGGCAGCCTGCATGGCTTTGGTACCCAGATCGTGGTTATAGGTATAGCCCATGTCGCTGGGGTCGGAAACGTGCACAAACCCAAGCTTAATGGTATCCAGCGTAACCGCGCCCTCGGCGGACGCGGGCGCCGCGACCAGACCGGCCAGGAGCATCATGGAAAGGACAGCCGCAAGGAACTTCCGCATGTGAAACCCTCCATCACAACTCATTATGTTGTCGTTACGCCCGCAACGAGCGTAACGGATCAACCGAACCTCGTTGTTCGATACGCCTACTGTACCATCAAATCCCGCACAATGCAACACAAAAATCTGCCGAGCGTTCAGGCCCGGCAGAGGGAAATCAGGTGCGCTCCGCCCCCGCGAAATTCGCGCGACCGCAGGCGACACAAACGTTATCCTTGCATTTAGATCACGGTTTTTGCTTTGCGGCGGTCGCTGTTTTTTTACTGCACTCGTTCGGTATTTTTGGTGTACTTCCCGCGTTGCGTGCCTTCTGCGCATTTTGCGGATCGGCGGAATTGCCGAGCTTCCGGCGGTGCATGAACAGGTATTGCTGGTAGATGCCGGCATACGCGCCATAGCCCGCAAACGGGGCTTCGCCGCCGTAGCTTTCGTCAATCACACGATGGATCCACACATCCACGGGCGCGCGGGTCAGCCGTCGGTAGGCGAACAGCATCACGCAGTCCGCAACCTTCACGCCCACGCCCGCCACGGTGCGCAACGCGGTAAAAAGCAGCTCATCCGGCAGGGCTGCGATCGCCTGCAGGTTCAGCCGCCCCGACGCCACGCGGCGCGCCGCGTCCAGCACATAGGGGGCGCGGTAGCCCAGCCCCAGTGCGCGCAGCGCGGCCTCGTCCTGTGCGGCGATGCGCTCCGCCGTAGGGAAGGCGTTGCGCGCGCAGCCCTCAATCGGCTCGCCATAGGCTTTGCTGAGCGCCTCCATGTTGGCGCGGATAGCCTGGATGTGCCGCCGCTGCGACAGGATAAAGCCGCAAAGCGTTTCCCACGGATCCTGCCGGAGGATGCGCAGCCCGACCATGCAGGCGATCGCCTCCTGCAGCGGCGCGTCCGCCTTGGGCGCGGCGGCGCAAACAGCCGCATAGTCCGTATCCAGATCGAAGTACGGCCGCCAGACCGTATCCAGCGTATCCGGATCGCAATCAAAGGTAAACCGCCCCGCCCCCAGCGGGTGAATCCGCAGGCATCGCCCCAGCGCGACCGTTTCCACCGTTTGCGCATCCTGCGCAATCATGCGGAAACACTGCCCGCTTTCCAGAATCACTACCGGGTCAAAGCAGGGCAACGATAATGTAACCGGCATTCCCTCGCCTCCCGAAAACAAAATACCCTTTCCGCGCCCGTTCTAAACCGCCGCCGCGTTGACGAAGCGCCCGCCGTCCTGTACAATACCGGGGTGGAGCATTCGTTGGAATGGGTTCAGGATTCTCCACATCGCAAACCACGCACCCGTTACCGCCGCCCCGCAGGCATGCCGTACATAAGCCCGTCCACGCCGGTAAAACCGTACGTTCCGCCGAGCCGCGCAAACTGCGCTGTCGATCGTCGGCAAGGCGGGCACAGGGTTGCCAGCCAACCCGGGCGGCGGCTCCGCAGCCCCTGAAATCGCACGAAGCGCCGTATCCCCTCGGGCAACTCCGCCCGGGCACGGGTTGGCGCCCCGCCCCTACAGAAAGGATTGGTGACCCCCCGTGAGTAAGATCGATGTGGTGCGCAAAGCCATGACCGACGCCCTGAAAGCAGGCGACAAGCCCCGTAAGGAGGCGCTTTCGCTGCTGCTGGCGGCCCTGAAAAACAAATGGATCGACAAGCGTGAAGACCTGACCGAGGATGAGGAGAACGCCGTCGTCTACAAAGAGATCAAAGAGGCGCAGGAAACGCTGGACACCACCCCCGCCGACCGTACGGACATCCGCGAGGAGGCCCGTTTCCGCATGGAAGTGTGGAGCGCCTTCGCGCCCGAGCGTATGGGCGAGGAGGATGTGGGCGCGCTGGTGGCCGCCGTCGCGCAGGAACTGGGCGGCGGGCTGACCGTCAAGGACAAAGGCCGCCTGATGAAAGCCCTGATGCCCCGCCTGAAAGGCAAGGCCGAAGGCGGGCTGGTCAACCGCGTCGTGGACGCAATGCTCGGCTGAGCCGCAGTCCTACATGTGCGCCCCTCATCGCTTTCACCTGCGCAAACCCCTCTCCTGCTGTGCCTTCCGGCACGGGGAGAGGGTTTTTTCATGGCATACCGGTTCGATCGTAAGCACCCACCCAGCAAGGCCGAAAGCGGGCTGGTCAACCGCGTTGTGGACGCGCTGCTCGGCTGAGCCGCAGTCCTACATGCGCGCCCCTCATTGCTTTCGCCATACGCAAACCCCCTCTCCTGCTGTGTTTTCCGGCACGGGGAGAGGGTTTTTCATGGCATGCCTGTTCGATCGTAAGCACCCACCCGACAAGGCCGAAGGCGGGCTGGTCAACCGCGTCGTGGACGCGCTGCTCGGCTGACCCTGCCGCCGGATGAGCCGTTTTCCGCGTTGCCACGCCATGCACAAACCCCCTCTCCTGCTGTGCCTTCCGGCACGGGGAGAGGGGGTTTTCCTTGGCATACAGCGCAGCGATCAGCGCGCCTGTTCAGCCTACAAAATCGTCCGTGTCAGTCGCATCGTCGGCCGGAGCGCCCCCGTCGGTCGGGGTTGCCGCACCGTCGGTCGTCTGCGGGGTGGTTTCGGGCTGCGGCGTTTCCGTAAGCACACCGTTGTTGTGGAAGGTGAACACCACGCCCTGATCGGGGTTAAGGCTGCAGCTGAGCGTATACGCGCCGATCTGGCGTTCGTACGTGCCGTTTTGCGCCTTCAGGCCGCTTTCCACATCGCTGACCAGCGCGTAGCGGTCAGCGGGCTGGGTGGAAGCGCTCATCGCCATCAGAAAGGCGTAGCTATGATAGCCGGAAATGGTAAAATCGTTGTAGACGCTGTTGCCGTACTCCATGCCGCTGGGTTTGAGTAGGTGGATTTCACAATCCACAATCACGCCGTCTGTGTCCACCGAAACGCTCACGGTCAGCACATCGCCCAGCACATCGTACTCCGAGCCGCCGGTCAGGGTATCGCTCTTGCGCTGGGAGAGCACCATCGGCAGCAGGTGCCGCCCGGCATTGGTGTTGATAAACTCGACGTTTGCCTTGTAATACGTTTCAAACGTCTCATAGCTCTGCCCGGTCAGCGCCAGCGCACCGACGGGTAAAAGCAGGCCGAGCGCCAGCAGCAAAAGCAGGGCGGTCAGGCGTTTTATCATTCCGGTTCCTCCTTGCAGGGGGTTGCCCCCGGTGGGTTTTGGGTCAGCCAACCGCACCTACAGGATCGCGTCCACCGGAGCGCGGCCCTCGCCCGGCCCCAGGTTGCCCTCCTGCCAGTGTTTGCGGCACAGGCTGGTGTAGGCTTCGCTGCCACCCAGCACAATCTGCTCGCCGGTTTTCATCACGCGACCATCGACCACGCGCGCGTTGAAGGTGGCCTTCTTGCCGCACCAGCAGATGGTTTTCACTTCCTCAATGGTATCGGCCCAGGCCATCAGCCACAGGCTGCCTTCAAAAAATTCGCCCCGAAAATCCGTGCGCAGGCCGTAGGCGATTACCGGCACATTGTAGCGATCCACTAGGCGCACCAGCGTTTCCACCTGCGCCTTGGTCATGAACTGCGCCTCGTCCACGATCACGCAATCGTAGGCGGTCACATCCAGCGTATCCAGATCCTCCACAAAATTACACTCGCATGCAAGGCCGCAGCGGGACGCCGCCAGATTGGCGCCGTCACGCCGGTCCAGCATGGGCTTGAGCATCAGCACACGCTGGTTGCGTTCCAGATAGTTATGCCGCACCATGATGGCATTGGCAGTTTTGCTGGAGCCCATGGCTCCATACCGAAAATACAGCTTGGCCAAAACCGAACCCTCCCTGCGGTGTCGATGGCGGTAGCATACCACAGCCCCGGGGCAAAGTAAAGGCGCACGCCGCGTGCCGCCGCGGCCCGAAGCCGCCGGTGCGCCGTGCGCCTGCATTCCACCCCAAACCCCATTCAGCGCCGGGTTTTCACAGGCCCGGCCGTCAGCATCGCAGCCAGCCGGTCGGCCGCCTCAACCCCGGCCTGCGGCTGCGCCAGCGCGCGCACAAACGCCTCCGCCGCGCCGCGCGAGGGCAAAAGCAGCTCAACCTCAAACTGCGCCCGCTTGCCCTTTACCACGGCACGGGCTGTAAACTCCGCCGCGCTGTGCTCGGTAACCGCCTCGGGCGGCACTTCGCCCGCCGGTTCCACAGCGGGGCTGAGCGCCTCGGCGGCCAGCCCATACAGGTAGGTGGTCGCCTCCGCCGCATGCGCTCCAAAGCGCTTGAGCGTTTTGCTGGCCAGCGTGCGGTTAGCGGTGGCCATGCGCAGGCGCAGGGTGGGCAAATCTCCCTCCCGCACGGTCAGGTGCAGGCGGTACTCCCCCGCGCGGGCCAGCTCGTAGGCGGCGTGCACCTGCCCCTCCCGCGTCATGCGCCCGCGAAACGCCGGGGCGGCGGTGTGTACCTTTTCGCGCACATCGCCGGGCAGGCGGCCGCCAAACAGCGTAAGCGCCTCACGCCCCCGGTCGGTCAGCAGCAGGCGGTCGGCCAGCGTGCCGTCGCCGGTTTCCAGCTCCCCGGCGGTCAGCAGCTGGTGCAGGCACAGGCGCATGGTCACATAATCCATCAGCTCCAGTTCCGCAACAAAGGTCCACAGCTGCGCCGGGGTCGCGCTTTCCAGCGCGTCCACGCACAGGAGCAGCCGGAGCATGTGTTCCGTATCGGAAATCTTGCGGGGCGGCGGTTTGAGCGGCATGGAACCTCCCTATGCGACAACGGGGCAAAGCATCGCTTTGCCCCGGACAGGACCCGTTCGGGTCGTCGGTGTTGGTTTGTAAGCCCGCTTGCGTGGGCCGCTGTTCAGGCTACGAAGGGCTTGATGTCGCTGAGCAGATCGTCGCACGCGTCGGCGTAGATCTCCATCGTGATGGGCTTGCTCAGATCCAGGCTGAAGATGCCCAGAATGGACTTGGCATCCACCACGTGGCGGCCGGCGCGAAGGTCCACATCATACGGATAGCGGTTGACGATATTCACGAAGGACTTGACGTTTTCCGCCAGACTCAGCTTAATGTTCACAGACTTCATAATTGAGGATGGCCTCCTTTCCATGTTACGGGTCTATTATACAGGAACACGCCCTCAAATGCAACCAAACCCCGGCCGAAAACAGCGTGTTTCGGGATCAAAACAAGCATTTTCGCCATTTTGAACAGAAAACAGCTTCGCGCGCCAAACGTTTGCCCGGCCGGAAACGCACTGCGCCCCAGCCTGAAACGCATGTGCTTTTCGGGATAAAACGGGGCGAATCGCACCTTCTGCGACATCCGGCCGCACCCCTTGCCCCTTCCGGTGTAACCGCCGTGTAAGCGCGGGCGGGCCCCCGTTCGCCACGGATTTGGTAAAACCGCACAACTCGCGTCGCGCAGCCCGGCGAAACTTTCGTTCGCCTGAACGGCCATTGCGCCGTCAGGCGCGGCACGCCGTCAGTAGCAGCACAGCCTCCGCCCCGGCATTGCGCAGCAAGGCAGCGCAGGCGGCGGCGGTCGCCCCGGTGGTCAGCACATCGTCCACCAGCAGCACGCGCAGGCCCGGCAGCGTCTGTAACCCGATGCTGCTTACGGCAAACGCGTCCTGCACATTGCGGGTGCGCCCCTGCCGGCCGCGGCCGATCTGGCTGCGCTGCTGCTGCACGCGCAAAAGCGCGCCTTCCAGCACCGGCACGCCCGTAACCGCCGCAAACGCAGCCGCCAGGACCGCAGCCTGGTTATAGCCGCGGGTGCGGAGCCGCCGGTTGTGCACGGGCACCGCCACGCACACATCCACGGCTTGCAGCGCGGGCATATGCGCATACACAGCCGCCATCCCTTCGGCCAGCGGCAGTGCAGCGGCCCGGTCGGAGCCGAACTTGAGCGCCTTGACCAGCGTATCCGCCGGGGCGGTGTACGGGTAGGCCGAGGCTGCCACGGGCAGCGTTTCATCCACCGTCGTTTCCCAGCGGCCGCCCTTGTAGGCTAGCGCCCGGAGCGCGTCGGCGCACCCCCCGCACAGCAGCCCCTCCGCCGCCGTGAGCGGCGCGCCGCAGGCATGGCATTGCAGGCGCTGCGGGTACAGCGCCTGCAGCAGCGCAGCCGACAGCCTGTTCATTGCACAAGCGCCTCCAGCCGCGCCCGGAGCGTGGTATAGCGAAGCGCGACATGGTTGTTTTCCACCATTTTGGCGATCACTTCCTCACGGCCAACCAGCACCACCAGCCGCCGCGCACGGGTCAGCGCCGTGTAAAGGAGGTTGCGCGCCATCAGCATCGGCGGGCCGCCCACCACAGGCATCACCACCACCGGGAACTCGCTGCCCTGGCTCTTGTGCACCGTCAGGCAATAGGCCAGCTCCAGCGCGTCCAGCTGCTGCTTCTGGTAGGCGGCAATCCGCTCGTCGTCAAAACAGACGGTCAGCGCGTGTTCGGAAGGGTCGATACTGTCGATGTAGCCCACATCGCCGTTAAACACCCCGGCGCCCTCCTCGGGGCCGTTGATCGTCTGCCGGGTGTAGAGCAGCTGATAATCGTTCTTGGTCTGGATCACCTTATCCCCCACGCGAAACTCGTTTTCCCCGTGGGTCAGGGTGTCCAGCTCCGGGCGTTCGGGGTTCAGCGCGGCCTGCAGCAGGCGGTTGAGGGTCACGCTGCCGCAATCCCCCTTTTTGGTGGGGCTGAGCACCTGAATGGCGCGCACGGCCTCCCGCTGCCACTCCCCCTGCGGAAAACCCAGGTATTTGGGCAGGCGGCTCTGCAAAAGCTCCCGGATGGTTTGCGCCGCGTCGGTTTGCGTGGCGCGCCGCTCAAAGAAGAAATCCGTGCCTTTGGCGTTCAGGGTGGGCATCTCGCCCTCGTTGATGCGGTGGGCATTGACGACGATCATGCTGCGCTCGTCCTGCCGGAAGATGTCCGTCAGCCGCACGGTGGGCACCGCGTCGCTCTGCAGCAGATCGCGCAGCACGTTGCCCGCGCCGACGCTGGGCAGCTGGTCGGCGTCGCCCACCAAAATCAGCCGCGTACCGGGCAGCACCGCGCGCAGCAGCCCGCGCATCAGCGCCACATCCACCATGCTCATTTCGTCCACGATCAGGCAATCGGTTTCCAGTGGATAGTTCTCATCCCGGGCGAAGGTGTTTTCTTCGCCGCCGTATTCCAGCAGGCGGTGGATGGTTTTTGCCTCCACGCCAGTCGCCTCGGTCATGCGCTTGGCCGCGCGGCCCGTAGGCGCGCACAGGAGCACCTCCTGATCTTCGCTGAGCAGCCGCAGGATGCAGCGGATAATGGTCGTCTTTCCCGTGCCCGGCCCGCCGGTCAGGATCAGCACGCCTTCTTCCACGGCGCTGCGCACCGCCTGCCGCTGCCGGGGGCTGAGGGTCAGGCCCAACTCCTTTTCCAGCGCGGCGATGCGCCCGGTAAAGCCCGTTACCTTTTTATACGGGTGCGCCTGCATCAGGGCAAACAGGCGGTTGGCAATCTCGCTTTCTGCATGAAAATAAAAGGGCAGGCAGAGGCAATCCTCCTCCATATCCGGCAGGCGGAAACCGACAATCATCTTTTGCAGCAGCGCCTGCGTCAGCTGGTTTTCCACCAGATCGGTTTCCAGATGGAGCATCCGCACAGCCTGCTCGGTCAGCACCGGGCGGGGCAGGTACGTGTGCCCGCCGTTGCCCGCCGCCTCGTTCAGCAGATAGAAAAGCGCCGCACGCACGCGGAACTCGCTGTGCGGGTCCACCCCCATGCTCAGCGCGATGCGATCGGCCGTCAGGAACCCCACGCCGTCGATGTCTGTCACCAGCCGGTAGGGGTTTTGCTGGATCAGCTCCACCGTGCCCTCGCCGTAGTATTTGGTAATTTTGGTCGCCAGATTGGGGCTGATGCCGTAGTTCTGTAAAAATAGCATCACGCGCCGGGCGCTCACCTGCCCGGCATAGCTTTCCAGAATCATAGCCGCTTTCTTGGGGCCAATGCCGGAAACCTCGGTCAAGCGCTCCGGTTGCTGGTCGAGCACCGCCATCGCATCCATGCCGAAGTGCGCCACAATCTGCTTGGCCAGCGAAGGCCCCACACCGCGGATCAGCCCGGACCCCAGGTATTTTTCCACCGCGGAAAGGCTGTCCGGCGGCGCGATGCGGCACGCCCGGGCGTTGAACTGCCGCCCGTATACGGGGTGCTCGGTCCACTCGCCGTCGAAGGCCACGCTTTCCCCGGAGGAGAGCGCGGGCATCACGCCCACCACCGTCTGCTGGCCGCGCCCCAGCGCCACGCGCAGTACGGTGTAGCCGTTATCGTCGTTGCGGAAGGTGGTTTCCAGCACCGTGGCGGTCAGCTGTTCCATCATGCAAGCCCCCTGTGCGGCCATTATAGCATGAACCGCCTGCCGCGACAACGGCGCGAGGCTGTTAAGAAACTGTGTGCAATCATGACAGTTTCCTAACGTTTAGGCCGCGCGGTTGTCAGCAGCCGCCGCGTCCGCTATAATACGGATAGGAGCAAAGGCATCTTGCCCGACGTACAATGCAACGGAAGAATTTTCCGCCCGAGCGGGATGCTTACGCCGACCCCCAACGTTAGGATCATACAGGCCCGCGATTCCCGCGGGATTTTGCCCGGCGCGTCCGGCGCGCCCCATCAGCAAGGAGGTCTGTCCTGTGCCCGCACGAAGCCTGCGCCTGCTCGCCGCATTGACGGCGATTATCTTGCTGCTCACCTACTGCCTGTCGGCTTTGGCGTACGAAACCATTCCCTTCGGCACGGAGAGCACCGCCGTGCGCGCCATGCAGCGCGCGCTCAAATCCAAGGGATACTATAAAGGCACCGTAGACGGCAAATTCGGCCAGAAAACCCGCTCCGCCGTGTACCGCTACCAAAAGGCCATAGGCCTGCGCGCCGACGGCAAACCCGGTAACAAAACGCTGTCTGCGCTGTATGAAGGCACTTCCGCCGCCAACACCGTAGACAATAGTAAAGCCTCGGCAGTCGTAACCAAAAACCCGAAGACCCTCTATTACGGCAATACAGGGGACAGTATCAAGAACCTCCAGCGCCTGCTGCGCAAGGCGGGCTACTTTAAAGGGTCGGTGGACGGCAAGTTCGGCGATCTGACGCTTACAGCCGTAAAACGCTTCCAGTGGGCGCACAAGCTGCACGGCGACGGTCTGGTCGGCACCAAAACCATGGAGGTTCTCAAAGCCGCGGTGCAATAAACAAGGCGCCGCCCCATCCTGAACGGGTCCGGCGCCGGGGCCGATCGACGGTCGCGGCGCTCTGCCAGAGCCGCTCCGCTGCCAGCAAAGCCAGTTGATCTGGTGCAAGCTCGGCGGGGCGGTTCGTTTGCGTTAAAGCGCGGCGCTCAGTCGCGCAGCCACAGAGCGTAGCGCTCCGGCGGGTAGATGGTCTGGATCATACGCTTGAGAAACGCGTACTGCTCCGGCGTAAAAAAGTCGCGGTATTTCTGGTACAGCACCCGCATGGCTGCCAGACTTTCCTCATGCAGGGCGTAATCATTGAGTTTGGCAAAATTTGCCGAAAACGGCGTCAGGCTGTCAAACACGAGGCCCATCACGTCGTCGGTCATCCACTGCATATCATGCAGGGTCAGGCGGCGGGTGCGGTAATTATCCAGTACAATGCTCATGTTGCCACCCGTAATGCGGTTGACGCCGGTCAGCAGATCGTGGCCGATGCAGTCGCGCAGCTGTTGCAGGGTCTGGCGGTAAGGGGCGTATTCCATCAGCACGCAGGCGATATCCGCCGCCAGCGTGTTGGAGGAGAGCAGCAGCGACCCCAGCCAGGGGCGCAGCACGCGCTCCACATCCTTGACTTCCACCGGGATGGCCACAGCGCGACTCCCCCTCCGTGTGCAACATAACGGCAAAGCACGGGCAAAGCCCGCCCTCTTTGCATCATGATTCTACAAAAACGTTACGTTTCCCTTGTCGGTGCTTCATATATTCAGCCAAAATGAAAGCGGCAAAACACGGAAACGCCATATCGCAAGGATTTTGGAAGTCACAGAAAAGTTAGGATCGGTCACAATGTATAATTATACACCTTATGCGGACTTCAAACAGCGTTTCGCCCACCACTTTTTCCTTCGAAAACGATGTCTAGCGGTCCTCCTGCAAGGTTACACTACCACTGGTGGTGCGAGTTTTCAACATTCGTTTTCCTATACATTCAAAAGCCGTTTTGCCGTGCTTGTCAAACCCCCTTGATTCTGTTATGATAAAGCTCGGTTTGGAAATCCGAAGCACGCTTTTGGCGTCTCAATTTTCCACATGCAAGGACTACAATTTCCACATCGCGTAACGGCTGTTTGCACCGTTTATTTTTGTATAATATGCACCGGAGCGGAAAGGTTGACACAATTTGCTAAACGCGGAAGAAATCTGGGGCAATGCCTGCAAAATCCTCAAGGAGGAAATGAATAACGTTTCCTACGAAACGTGGATCAAATCTGCCTTGAAGCCGTATGCCGTCATTGACAACAGCTTTTTGCTGGAGTGTGTGAACGCGCTGATGCGCGATTTTGGCGTGGATCGCTACCTGACCAAAATCCAGAACGCCGTGGCGACCGCCGCGGGCCGCGCGCTTTCGGTGGAGATCCTGAACCATGACGAGCTGCTCAGCCGCAAGGCGGAGCTGGAGGCGCGCCAGTCCGACGCCAACCCCTGCCTGCTCAACCCCAAGTACACCTTCGACACCTTTGTGGTGGGTGCGGGCAACCGCTTTGCGCACGCCGTTTCGCTGGCCGTGGCGGAAGTGCCCGCCAAAGCCTACAACCCGCTGTTTATCTATGGCGGCGTGGGGCTGGGCAAAACGCACCTAATGCACGCCATCGGCCATTATGCGCACGAGCTGTACCCGGAGATGAAAATCCTCTACATCACCAGTGAGGATTTTACCAACCAGCTGATTCAGGCCATGCAGAACAACACCAACCAGCAGTTCCGCGACCGTTTCCGCACCGTCGATCTGCTGATGGTAGACGATATTCAGTTTATCGCGGGCAAGCACAGCACCGAGGAGGAGTTCTTCCACACCTTCAACCACCTGCGCGAGGCGGGCAAGCAGATTGTGATGACCTCCGACCGCCCGCCCAAGGAGATTTCCAAACTGGAGGAGCGCCTCTGCAGCCGCTTTGAGGGCGGTCTGCTGGCCGATATCCAGCGCCCCGACTTTGAAACGAGGCTGGCCATCCTCCGCAAAAAATCCGAATACGACCATCTGCTGATCGGCGACGATATCCTGTCCCTGATTGCCGAAAAAGTGGATACCAACGTGCGCGAACTGGAAGGTTCGCTCACACGCTTAACCGCCTACGGATCGCTCACGCGCCGGCCTATCGACATGCAACTGGCCCGCGAAGCCCTGCGCGAGTTGTTTAACCACAGCGAAACGCGCCGCGTGACCACCGATAGCATTCAGGACGCGGTTGCCACCTATTACGGCATCACCACGGAGGATTTGAAGAGCCCGCGCCGCAACCACGAGGTAACGGTACCGCGGCAGATTGCCATGTACCTGACCCGCGAAATGCTGGGCCTGAGCCTGACCAAAATAGGCGACGCGTTCGGCGGCCGCCATTACACCACTGTGATGAGCTCCATCGATAAGGTGGAGGAATCCATCAAGCAGAGCCCGAGTCTGGCAAGCCTGCTGGACGATGTGCGCCGCCTGATTAAAGATGGCAAATAGAGGCGCGGATTCTGCCGCCCTCTGTATCCCGTTACCCGGTTTCAAAAAACCCGCCTGACGCACATGCGCCGGGCGGGTCATTTGTATGCACTTTAACGCTATAGGCATCAGGGACAGTGTGGCCGCGGCCCGTAAGGCATAAAGCAGCGTTTGCCGTAAGCAGACAGGGTGCATCGCGGCTGCGTAATGCCAGGACGGATTTACATCACGGGCATCCAGCTCGCCCAGGCAACGACCGTGCGATACTGTCGATCGCCGAGGCGGCTGCGGCGCATTTCGCCTTCTTGCCGTAAAACACGGCGGCATAAGGCGTTTGCGTTGCATCCTGACCCGCGGTAAGGGAAGCGCCCGCCGCCCCTCAGCCTTTGCGGTTGTTACACTCACACGCCTGCGTTGTATGCCCCGTTGCCTTTCAGCGCACGTCCGGAGTGCGCTTTGTTGCGCGTTCGCCGCGCGGCTTTTTGGGCTTCGGCTCCGGCAGCGCATCCAGCGTGATCTTGGCAAACGCCTGCAAGGCCAGCGCATCGTCGGGGTTATCCACGCGCAGGTAATCCTTAGCGCCGTCATAGGGCGGGGCGGGCGCGTAGTAACCGCGCGCCTGTTGCCAACGCTCCCCGGCTGGGGTGGGCTTCAGGTACAGCATCCCGTCGCAGATCACGCCGAAAAACTTGCCATACCCAAACACACCGTATTCCCCGAACATTTTACGCGCCGTAATACCGTGCGCCACACCGCCGAGCTGTTCGGTCAGGTAGTCCGCTATCTCCAAGGGGGTGCTCATGCATGATCGCCTCCGTCCGGCGTTACTCGTCCAGCAGCGCCAGGTCGGGGTCTTCCTCCGCAGTCTGGCGGTCGGCCTCGGCGGGTTCTTCCTCTGCAACCTCGCTGGGGGAGCCGGTCTTGCGGGTTGCCATATCGCGCATCGCCTCTTCGCGGATGATCTTGTCGATCTTGGCGGCTACATCGGGGTTGTCCTTGAGGTACTGGCGCGCATTTTCGCGGCCCTGACCAATGCGCTGATCCTCATAGCTGAACCACGCGCCGCTCTTGTGAATGATGTCGCGGTCGACCGCCATATCCAGCAGCGTGCCGTCCTTGCTGATGCCCTCGCCGTAGATGATGTCGAACTCCGCCACGCGGAAAGGCGGCGCAACCTTGTTTTTGACCACTTTCACCTTGGTGCGGTTGCCGATTACCTCGGTGCCGTTCTTCAGCTGCTCGCCGCGGCGCACATCCAGGCGGATGGTCGCGTAAAACTTGAGCGCCCGGCCGCCGGTGGTGGTTTCGGGGTTGCCGTACATCACGCCTACTTTTTCACGCAGCTGGTTGATAAAAATCGCCACAGCGTTGGTCTTGCTGATGACGCCGGTCAGTTTGCGCAGCGCCTGGCTCATGAGCCGCGCCTGCAGGCCCACAAAACTGTCGCCCATCTCGCCTTCGATTTCCGCCTTGGGCACCAGCGCAGCCACAGAGTCGACCACAACGATATCCACCGCGCCGGAACGCACCAGCGCCTCGCAGATTTCCAGTGCCTGCTCGCCGTTGTCCGGCTGGCTGATGTAAAGGTTGTCGATATCCACACCCAGCTTTTTAGCATAGGACGGGTCCAGCGCGTGCTCGGCATCAATGAATGCCGCCACGCCGCCCGCTTTTTGCGCCTCGGCCACGCAATGCAGCGCAACGGTGGTTTTACCGCTGGATTCCGGCCCGAAAATCTCCACCACGCGGCCGCGCGGCAGCCCGCCTACGCCCAGCGCCAAATCCAGCTGAAGATTGCCGGTGGTAATCACCTGCAGGTTCTGGATGGCCGCCGCATCGCTGAACTTCATGACCGCGCCCTTGCCGTAGGTCTTGTTCAGCTGGCTCAGCGCGCTCTCCAGCGCCTTGAGCTTTTCCTGCTTGAGGGTTACCTCGTCGTTCTTATCCACGTTTGCGGTGCCGATGGTCTTTTTGGGGGCATCCTTTTTAGCAGCCATAGCGACAAACCACCTTTCCTGTCAAGCCTGTAAGGTTTCCAGCAGCAGCGCGAGCGCCGCCTCGACGCTCTGGGTGCGCACAGCCTGCCGGTCTCCGGTAAACGTATGCCGTACCACACGGGTTTGCGCGGCGGTAGCGCAGCCAAGGTAAACGGTGCCCACAGGCGTTTCCGCCGTGCCGCCGCCCGGCCCGGCCAGCCCCGTCGCACTCACGGCGATATCCACGCCGAGCGTTTGGCGCGCGCCTTCCGCCATCTGCCGGGCGCAGGGCTCGCTGACCACCCCCGGCCCGTCGATCACCGACTGCGGCACGCCCAGCAGCTCACGCTTCACGCGCGGGTCATAGCTGACCACGCCGCCCATCAGTGCCCGGGAGGCGCCGGGGATGTCCGCCAGCGTCGCGCAGATTAAGCCTGCGGTCAGGCTCTCGGCCGCGCCCAGCGTCAGCCCCCGCGCCACAGCCTGCGCAATCACGCGCGCCGCCAGCGCATCGGCGGTGTTCATACCGCTTTCCCTCCCTGCCGCAGCACCGAGCCGTTACGTACGAAGTAATCAATGCCGCTCCAAAGCGTCATGATCACCGCCGCGGCCATCAGCACCTGCACAAGCGGGAAGTCGCCGGTAAAGCCGGGCTCCAGCAGCACTGCCGCGAGCGTGAGCATCTGGAGCGTGGTCTTGATCTTGCCCAGCTTGCCTGCCGCAATCACGCGGCCCTGCTCCACCGCTACCAGTCGCAGCCCATCCACCGCCAGCTCGCGGAACAGCACCACGATGCACACCCACGCCGGGAAACGCCCCAGCCCGCACAGCGCCACCATGGTGGAGAGCACCAGCAGCTTATCGGCCACAGGGTCCAGAAACTTGCCCAGATTGGTGACAATCTGGAAACGGCGCGCCAGATACCCGTCCAGCCAGTCGGTGCAACAGGCCAGCACAAAGGCCACCAGCGCCGCCGCCCGGCAAAAGGGAACATCAAACTGCAACAGCGTCACGATTACGGGGATCAGCGCGACGCGCGCAATGGTAATGCGGTTGGGCCAGTTCATACGATCACTCCCGTCAGGTCATACAGATCAGCGCCGGTAATCCGCGCCGTCACAAAGGCGCCGGGCACGGCTGCTGCGCCGTTTTGCAGGTAAAGCAGGCCGTCTGCGTCGGGCGCCTCGGCGGCGGTACGCGCGATGGCGACGCCGTCCTCCCGCACGCGCTCCACCAGAGCACGCTCGGTAGTACCAACGCGCAGGCGGTTGCGTTCCAGCGAAATCTCCTGCTGCAGCGCCATCAGCCGGTCCAGCCGCGCCTGCTTGACCGCTTCCGGCACAGGGTCGGGCATCGAAGCCGCCGCGGTGTCCTCCTCCGGGGAGAAGGCAAACGCGCCCATGCGGTCAAAGCGCATCTCCCGGGTAAAGTCCAGCAGGCGCTCAAACTGCGCCTCGGTTTCGCCCGGGAAGCCGACAATAAACGTCGTGCGCAGGGTAAAGCCCAACTGCCGCGCCTTCAGCAGGAAGGCTTTGGCCTTGGCAAAATCCCCCCGCCGGTTCATGCGCTTGAGCAGCGCCTCGTCGGCATGCTGCAAAGGCAGGTCGATGTAGCGGCAGATGTTGGGCTGCGCGGCCATCACGTCCAGCAGGCGCTCGTCCACCTCGTCGGGGTAGAGGTACAGCACACGCAGCCATTCGATGCCTGGGATTGCCGCTGCCTGCGTTAGCAGCTCCGGCAGCAGCGAGCGGCCTTCCGTATCCACGCCGAAACGGGAGGTGTCCTGCGCGACGATCACCTGCTCCTGCACGCCTCGTGCTGCCAGCGCGCGCATTTCATCCAGCACATCTGCCATCGGCCGGGAGCGGAACCGCCCGCGGATGAGCGGAATGGCGCAGTAGGCGCAACGGTTGTCGCACCCGTCCGCCACGCGGATATATGCCATGTAAGCCGGCGTTGTAAGCACCCGCTCGCCGGAAAGGATGTGCAAATCATCCGCACAATAGGAGGCGCGCTTTCCGGTCAGCGCTTCGGTAAGCGCCTCAGGCAGCCGCTCGTACTGGTTCACGCCCAGCAGCAAATCCAGCTCCGGGATTTCCGCCAGCAGTTCCTTTTCATAGCGCTGCGTCAGGCAGCCGGTCGCCACCAACACCTTGAGCCGACCGCGCTTTTTGTAGCGGGCAAGGTTCAGCAGCGTGTCGATGGATTCTTCCTTCGCGGGGTTGATAAAGCCGCAGGTGTTCACAATCAGCACATCGGCCTGCGCCTCGTCCGCGGTAATCGCGTAGCCGTTGCGCTGGAGGATGCCCAGCATCAGTTCCGTATCCACGCGATTTTTCGCGCAGCCCAGCGATACCACGCCTACCCTGTACATTCCGGCGTTCCACTCCTATCCCCAAATGACCGTTGTATTATAGCATACCCATATGCGCTTGCAAAGGCGCGGCCGTCGCGTTGGCCCTCAGGGGGTCAGGCGCAGCGGCGCGGCGGGGTCCCACCGCAGCTTGCGCAGTGCCGCCAGAAAATCGGGCGGAAGCGGCGCTTCCAGCCGGAGGCGCTCGCCGGTGCGCGGGTGTGTAAACTGGATCGTGTGCGCATGCAGCAGCAGCCGGGGGGTTGCCACGCCGTGCCTGAGCCCGTACAGCGGATCACCCGCCACGGGATGCCCCACGCTTTGCATGTGCACGCGTATCTGGTGCGTGCGCCCCGTGTGGATGCGCACATCCACCAGCGAGGCTCCGCGCAGCGGCTCCAACAGCGTCCACTCCGTGAGCGCCGGGCGGCCGTCCGCCACGACGGCCATCTTCTTGCGATCCCGCGGGCTGCGGCCGATCGGCTTGTCGATGCTGCCCGAAGGCGCGCCCATCGACCCCTCCACCACAGCCAGATAGTGCTTTTCCATGGTGCGATCCTTGAGCTGTGCGCTCAGCGCAAGGTGCGCGGCGTCGTTCTTGGCCACCAGCAACAGACCGCTGGTGTCCTTGTCCAGCCGGTGCACAATGCCGGGCCGCCGCACGCCGCCAATGCCGGATAAATCCGGCAGGGCGAACAGCAGGGCGTTGACCAGCGTGCCGCTTTCGTTTCCGTTGGCCGGGTGCACCACCATGCCGCAGGGTTTGTCCACCACGGCCAAATCCGCATCCTGATACAGAAAATGCAGCGGGATTTCCTGCTTTTCCACCGTCGGTTCGGTAACCGCAGGCACGGTGATCTCCACCCGATCGCCCGCGCGCACCGCGGCCCCGGCCTTGGTGGGCAGGGAACCGTTCAGCAGGCAGGCTCCGCTCTCAATCCACCGGGCGGCCTGCGAGCGGGTGATCTGTGCGGCTTGTGCGGTCAGCACGTCCAGCCGCGCGTCAGCCGTTGCCGTGAAGGTGATGCGCTCCATCCGTGCCCGCCTCCGTTTTCAGCCGCCAATCGTCAGGCCGCCACAGCAGGCTTGCACACAGCAGCGCAACCCCCGTGCAGATGGCGATATCCGCCAAATTGCACACAAACCACGGCAGCCACGGAAAGTATACCATATCCAGCACATAGCCCAGCATCGCGCGATCCAGCAGGTTTCCAAAGAAACCGCCCAGCACCAGCGCCGATGCGGCGCGCGTATAGCCCGTCATGCGGTAACGGCGCAAAACCAGCCACCCGCCGACCATCGCCAGCACCGGCAGCAGCAGGTTGACCACCCCATACCCGGATAAAAGCCCCAGCGCCATGCCATCGTTACGGGTCAGCCGCCACTCCAGCACGCCCGCCCAGGCGACCACCCGCTGCCCCTGGGCCAACCCTGCCAGGGCAAGCAGCTTGCCCGCCCGATCCAGTGCGACTACCAGAGCCGCCAGCAAAACAAGGTTTGCCATTTCCGTTCCCATCCTTCCGGTACCCGGTTCGCAGGCCCACAGGCCTGCGGCGTCGACGCGGCGACGGCTCCGGTCGCAGCCGGAATCATCGTTATCATACCAGAAACACACCGTTTTGGCAATTCTCTGCGAACATTTGTTTCGGTTGTAACACCAGCGGACACGCAAGAGCCCCCCGCCGTACGGCGGGGGGCTCGTTCACGGGTCGGGCTCAAACAATCTCGATCAGGCACATCTCGGCGCTGTCGCCGCGACGGGGTCCGAGCTTGTAGATGCGGGTGTAGCCGCCCGCGCATTTCTTTTCCTCGTTGCGCTTACGGAACTTGGGGCCGTAGTCGCGGAAAAGCTTCTCCACCACGGGGTACTTGACGCCCTCGGTGCGCTCTTTGTAATCGGCCTTATCTTCGCCCTTCTTCTGCACGTCCTTGAGTTCGTACAGGTAGCTGAGCGCGATGCGGCGCGCGGCCAGCTTGCTGGGCGCGTCGTTGGTCACGTCAAGGGTCACGAGCTGGCCCTTGTCGTTATGGGTGGATTTGGTGGCTGCGACCGTCTTGTCAAATTCGTTGACGGCCAGCGTAATCAAACGTTCGGCGGCGCGGCGCACTTCCTTGGCGCGGGCTTCCGTCGTTTCAATACGGCCATACCAGATCAGGTTGGTTACCTGATTGCGAATCAGCGCTTTGCGTTGGTCCGCCGTACGGCCCAGTTTGCGTTGTGCCATGTCGGTCTCCTCCTTCGTCAGGCTGCCGGCCGCCCATACGCCCGGGCGTGCGCGGCATTTTCCGTCTTAATCGTCGCTGGGCCGCAGCGAAAGGTTGAGGGCTTCCAGCTTCTGCTCGACCTCTTCCAGGCTTTTGCGGCCAAGGTTGCGAACCTTCATCATGTCTTCCTGGTTACGCTGCACAAGCTCCGCCACGGTGTTGATGCCCGCGCGCTTGAGGCAGTTGTACGCGCGCACGCTCAGGTCCAGCTCCTCGATGGTCATCTCGAGAACCTTTTCCTTCTTGTCGTCTTCCTGATCGGTGAATGCGATGGGCATCACCTGATCGGTCAGGCTCACAAACAGGCTCAGGTGCTCGGTGAGAATCTTGGCGGCGGTGGAAATGGCCTCGTCCGGCATGACGGTGCCGTTGGTCCACACATCCAGCGTCAGCTTGTCGTAGTCGGTAATCTGCCCTACGCGGGTATCTTCGACGGTATAATTCACCTTGCGGACGGGCGTGAAGATGGAGTCGATCGGGATCACGCCAATCGGGGTGTTGGGGGATTTGTTCTTGTCGGCGCTCACATAGCCGCGGCCCTTTTCCATCGTCAGCGTCATTTGCAGACGCGCGTCGGCGTTCAGGGTGGCAATGTGCATCTGCGTATCCACCATATCGATCTCGTCATCCAGCGGGATATCCGCGGCCTTCAGCTCGCAGGGGCCCTTGATGTCCATAATGACGGTCTTTGGCTGATCCGCGTACATCTTGAAGGAGAGCTGCTTGAGGTTCAGGATCAGCTCCGTCACATCCTCGACTACGCCGGGGATGGTAGAAAACTCATGCTGAATCCCTTCGATGTGGATGTTGGTCACAGCGGAGCCGAGCCGGGCAGGGAACTGAGCAGCACACGACGAAGCGCGTTGCCCAGCGTATTGCCGAATCCGCGCTCCAGAGGTTCGACAACAAACTTGCCGTAGGTGTTGTCGGCGCTCTTTTCCACGCATTCGATGCGCGCTTTTTCGATTTCGATCATTGGGTTTACCCTCCTGTTTCAAGCCGGTTGGTTGAGGGGAAAACGCCTCAGGCCTAACGAGAGTAGAACTCGACGATCATGTTCTCCTGCAGGGTCAGATCCACGTCCTCGCGCTGCGGCAGGGCGTTCACCGTAGTGGTCAGGTCGGCGGCGACGGTGGTCAGCCACTTGGGCACCACGCGGTTCACGCCTTCCTTGACGATTTTGAAATGCTCGATGTCGCGGCGGTTGCTGCGCACGCTCACCACATCCCCCACCTTGGTGGTGAAGGAAGGGATGTCCACCTTTTTACCGTTCACGGTAAACAGGCCGTGGCACACAAACTGACGCGCCTGCGCGCGGCTGGAAGCCAGACCGCTGCGGTACACGACATTGTCAAGCCGACGCTCCAGAAGACTCAGGAGGTTCTCGCCGGTGATGCCCTTCATGCCTTCCGCCTTCACAAACGTGCGGCGGAACTGGCCTTCCATCAGGCCATAGGAACGGCGGGCTTTCTGCTTTTCACGCAGCTGGATGCCATATTCGGACGCCTTGCGAGCGCGCGCCTGGCCGTGCTGGCCCGGAGGGGTCGGCCGAGCCGTCTGCGCGCACTTGGAGGAGAAGCACTTATCGCCCTTGAGGAAGAGCTTGGTGCCCTCGCGGCGGCACATACGGCATACGGAATCGGTATATCTTGCCATAATGTTGTACCTCCTCGATTTTCTTACACTCTTCTACGCTTGGGCGGGCGGCAGCCGTTGTGCGGAATGGGTGTAACGTCTTTAATCATGTTCACTTCCAGGCCGGCGGCCTGCAGGCTGCGGATGGCGGCTTCACGGCCGGAACCCGGGCCCTTGACGTAGACTTCGACGGTCTTGAGGCCGAATTCCATCGCGGCTTTCGCGGCGGTTTCGGCGGCCATCTGGGCGGCGAACGGCGTGGATTTCTTGCTGCCGCGGAAACCCAGCCCACCGGCGCTGGCCCAGCTCAGGGCGTTGCCGTTGGTGTCCGTCAGGGTCACGATGGTGTTGTTAAAGGAAGAACGGATATGCGCGGCGCCGCGTTCCACGAGCTTCTTTTCACGACGCTTGCGCGAGATCTTCTTCATTTTTTGCTTGGGTGCCATTTTGTTTATCCCTCCATGCTACATAAGCAATCGCGCAAGCCTTACTTGGCGGCCTTTTTCTTGCCCGCGATGGTGCGCTTGGGGCCTTTGCGGGTGCGGGCGTTAGTCTTGGTCTTCTGGCCGCGCACAGGCAGGCCGCGACGGTGGCGCACGCCACGGTAGCTGCCGATTTCCATGAGCCGTTTGATGTTCAGCGACACCTCGCGGCGCAGGTCGCCTTCCACCTTCACGTTGTGCTCGATGTAATCACGAAGTTTGCTGACTTCCTGTTCGGTAAGGTCCTTGACGCGGGTGTCGGGGCTGATGTCCGTTTCGGACAGAATCTTCTGCGAGGTTTTCACCCCGATGCCGAAGATGTACGTAAGCCCGATCTCCACACGCTTTTCTCTGGGCAGGTCAACGCCCGCAATACGTGCCATGTGTCTGTTGCACCTCCATTGAATGTAGGGAACGCGCCCTCTTGGGCTGAGGGTCTCTTGACGTTGGTGTGCGTCGCGTAGAGAATCGAAGCGCCACCCAAGACCCCGCGCGCATCGGAACCGAAGTTCTTACGCGCTTTGTGAACTTTGTTGACCCGGCGAGCCCGTGGTCGCACGCACATTTTTGCGCGCACGCAGCCGCCCACGGCTCATCGCCTAGTCTAACTTCCGAAGTATACCATATCTTTTCTGTATGCGCAACGGTTTTTCTTTGTTTTACGACCGCGCCACGCCGGAAATTTGGAAAATTGCGGCAAGCCGTTCGTTTAACCCCCATATCTTGGGGTCTCAGACCGCTGACAAACCCCTTAAAGATGCCAGGAAGCAGCCTGCTCAAAAAGGTTCAGATGCGCGAAGCCAAACCGGATAAAGGGCGGTAGCGTACACGGACGTACATGACCGTCCTTATCCGGTACCGGTGACAAAGCAGATGGGCCTTTTTCAGCAGGCTGAGGCACCCATATCTGTGGGGTCTGCCTTTCCCCTACCGGTGCTAGTCCTAAAATAGGGCAAGCCCCCGGCATACGCCGGGGGCAAAGGGGACGTTTCCCCTATTTCAGCCTTGCTTTTGCTTGTGCTTGGGGTTTTCGCAGATCACCATCACGCGGCCCTTGCGCTTGATGATCTTGCACTTTTCGCAGATGGGCTTAACCGAGGGGCGAACCTTCATACAGTTATCCTCCATTCGTGCGGTCGATCCAGCGACCGGTTGGGATGTACGTCAACCTCTGCTGCGCCACGTGATGCGACCGCGGGTCAGGTCATACGGCGAGAGTTCGATGGTCACCTTATCGCCGGGATAAATGCGGATGAAATTCATACGCATCTTTCCCGAAATATGGGCCATAATCCGGTGCCCGCCGGGGAGCTCCACTTGAAACATCGCATTGGGAAGCGCCTCTACGACCGTGCCTTCCATTTCGATGACGTCACTTTTGGACAAGCGCGTATTCCTCCTTGTCGGTACTCCGTACGGCTCCGGAGGAGCCGGTGGACGTTTGCGGTGCGGTGGCCCTGAGTGCCTTACGGATGGCGCTGTCGGCTGTGTTCAGCCCCGCGCGCACCGCGTCGGCCGCCTCGGCGGCCAGCGTGGGTTCGGCATCCAGATGCTTTCGCTGCTTCTTCTTGGGGTGGTTGAGCTTACGGGTATCGCCGTCGGCGATCAGCACATGGCGTTCGTCCACCAGGCCTACGACCAGGAAGCGTCTGCCCCTGTCGTGCCCCTGTGTGGATACCACCACGCGCCCGATCTCATTGGGAGTCGCTTTCACGTTCTGGGTTCCTCCGTAAGCGCATAGCCCGGATAGGTCAGCAGTTCGGGCAAACCCTTTTCGTTGATGGCGATGGTGTGCTCATAGTGCGAGCACACGCTGCCGTCGTCGGTCACCACGGTCCAGCCGTCCTCCAGCTGGCTTACCTGATAATCCCCCATGGCGATCATGGGTTCGATGGCCAGCGTCATCCCGGGGCGAAGCTTTACGCCGTGGCCGGGTGTGCCAAAGTTGGGCACGCTCGGATCCTCGTGCATACTGCGGCCGATGCCGTGGCCCGTCAGGTCGCGGATCACGCCGTAGCCGAAGCTTTCGGCGTACGCCTGTATGGCATGGCCGATATCGCCCAGGTGGTTGCCGTTGAGCGCCTGCCGGGCGCCCTTGAAGAAGCACTCCTCCGTGACGTCAATCAGCTGGCGCCGCTGCGGGTCCAGCTTGCCCACGCCAACGGTGAAGGCGCTGTCCGCCTGCCACCCGTCCAGGATCAGCCCGCAGTCGATGCTCACCACATCGCCGTCGCGGATAATCACCTTGTCGGATGGGATTCCGTGCACGACTTCTTCGTTAATGGAAACGCACAGCGACGCGGGGTACCCCTCGTAATGCAGGAAGGAGGGCGTCGCTTTGTGCTTGAGGATCAGTTGCTCGGCATAAACATCCAGCGCTGCGGTGCTCACGCCCGGCTTGACGGCTTCCTTGAGGCGGCAGAGCACCTCAAAGAGCAGCGCGCCGGCCTTGCGCATGCAATCCAGCTGTTGCGCGTTTTTCAGATAAATCATCGAGCCGCCTCAAGCGCCTTGAGGATGGCGTCGCTCACGCTCTCCAGGCCGGTAGACCCGTCCACGGTGCGCAGCAAGCCTTCCTTTTGGTAGTAGTCGATCAGGGGAGCCGTTTTCTGGTGGTACACCTGCAAACGGTTGAGCACCGTTTCGGGCTTGTCGTCGTCGCGCTGCACCAGGGTCACACCGTCCACGGTGCATTGGGTGGCGCCGTGCAGGCGATCCACATGGTAGGGCGCGCCGCAGACCGGGCAAACCCTGCGCCCGGACAGGCGCTTGACCAGCACATCGTCCGCAACGCTGATGTTAATCACCCGGTCGATTTTTGCAATCGAACCCAGCGCCCTGGCCTGTTCCACCGTGCGGGGGAACCCGTCCAGCAGGAAGCCATTTTTGCAGTCAGCGGCGGCCACGCGCTCACGCACCAGCGCGATTACCACATCGTCGGGTACGAGCTGGCCCGCATCCATGAAAGTTTTCGCCTTCAGGCCGATTTCGGACTTCGCCTCGATGGCGGCGCGCAGCATATCGCCGGTAGAAATCTGGGGAATCCCGAGTCTGGCGCAGATCACCTGTGCCTGCGTGCCTTTGCCCGCGCCCGGAGGTCCTAAAAAGATCACGTTCATTGCATTACCTCCCCAATGGCAGGGCATGCCTCGCCCTGACCCGCCCGCAACGGAGCGCACAGCGATTATACCACAACCGTGCGTACCCTACAAGTTGCCCCTTGCCGCCGGCACGCCGCGAGGGCCTTGCCAAACAGCTCTGAACGCCCAAAGCGCAGGAGGATCGCTCCTCCTGCCGCTTTGGTGCGTATCGGTCAGGAAATCTTGTCGTAGTTGCGGCTCACGAGCAGATCGTCCATCTGGCGCTTGGTTTCCAGCACCACGCTCACGGCGATCAGCAGGCTGCTCGCGCCAAACGGAAGCGATTGTGCCGTGCTGCGCGCGAACATCGAGGGGATGGTCGCCAGCAATGCCAGGAAGATGGCGGCAAACAGCGTCAGACGGCTGTTGATGCGCTTGAGGTAATCCGCAGTCGGCTTGCCGGGGCGCACCGAAGGCACTGCGCCGCCCTGCTGCTGGATGTTCTTGGCCATTTCATCCGGGTTGAAGGAGATGGACGTGTAGAAGAACGTGAAGCCGAAGATCATCAGCGCCGTCAATAACAGGTACCAGGGGGAGGTGCTATACATATAGCGCGACCACCAGGCCCCAAAGCCGGTGCTGGTGCCGCCCGCCAGCTGCACAATGGTGCTGGGGAAGGCCATGAACGAGTAGGCGAAGATCAGCGGCAGCACGCCCACCGAGATCACCTTGAGGGGGATCACGGAGTTCTGCCCGCCGTACATCTTGCGGCCGGATACGCGCTTTGCGAAGTGCACGTTGATGCGGCGCACGCCCATGTCGGCCCAGGTGATGATGATGATCATTACCAGCGACACAAGCAGCACTTCCAGCAGCGTGAGCCACGGGCCCAGGCTGGTGGCCGAGAAGGCCTTGCCGACCAACTGCATGATGCCGTTGAACAGGTTGTTGGCGATGCCCGCGGTAATCAGCAGGGAGATACCGTTGCCGATACCGTTCTGGGTAATGCGCTCACCGATCCACATCGCCAGCGCAGAACCGCCGGCCATGCTCACGCCAACCAGCGCGTAGTTAAACCAGCCGGGCTTGATCACGCCCACGCTGGCCACCAGGCCGATGGCTTGGAACAACGCCAGACCCACCGTTACGTAACGGGTGATCTGCGCAATGCGCTTCTGGCCTTCGGGGCCGCTCTTCTGCAGCCGCTCCAGCGCCGGGATGGCGATGGTCAGCAGCTGCATGATGATGGACGAGTTGATGTACGGGGTAATACCCATGGCCATGATGGTCATGTTCTGGAAGTTATTACCCGTCATCATGTTCACGAGGTCCAGCAGCGGCAGGTTGTTGGAGCCCATCTTGGTCTTGACCAGATCGTAATCCACGCCGGGGGCGAGAATCACGCCTACAAGACGGAACAGCACCAGCATCAGGAAGGTGTAGATCAGCTTTTTACGGATGTCGTCTACCTTCCAGGCATTGCGAAGCGAATCCCAGAGGGAGGGATTGTTCTTGTTGCCCCTCGCCATCTTACTTCACCTCGGCTTTCCCGCCGAGGGCTTCGATCTTCTCTTTCGCACTGTCGGTAAACTTGGCGGCTTCTACGGTCAGCTTCTTGGTCAACTCCCCGTTGCCCAGGATCTTCACGCCGTCCATGACCTTGGAGATCAAGCCGGCTTCCAGAAGCGTTTCAGCCGTTACGACAGTGCCGTTTTCAAAGATCTCGAGCCGCCCAACGTTAACCGTGGCATATTCGGTCCGGTAGATGTTATGGAACCCGCGTTTGGGAACGCGACGGTAGAGGGGCATCTGGCCGCCCTCGAAGCCCGGACGCTTGCCGCCGCCGGAGCGGGCTTTGGCGCCCTTGTGACCCTTGCCGGAGGTTTTGCCCAGACCGGAACCCACGCCTCTGCCGAGGCGCTTGGGTGCGGCGGTGGAACCTGCGGCGGGTTGAAGCTCGTGCAGTTTCATGGACAATTCCCTCCTCAGTCGTTAATCTCCTGAACCTCGATCATGTGCCTGACACGGAAGATCTGCCCGCGGATGCAGGCGTTGTCTTCCTTGACCACGGTCTGGCCCACTTTGTGCAGACCCAGCGCGATCACGGTGTCCTGATGCACCTTCAGGCTGGAGATCGGCGACTTCTTGAGCGTGATTTGCAGTTTCATGCGCGTCGTCCTCCTTAGCCCAGAATCTCTTCGACGGTTTTGCCACGCAACTTGGCCACCTGCTCGGCGCTGCGCAGCTGCTTGAGCCCCATAAGCGTCGCTTTGACCATGTTGATGCGGTTGTTGGTGCCATAGCTCTTAGTGCGGATATCCTTCACGCCCGCCAGCTCAAGCACCGCACGCGCCGCGCCGCCGGCGATTACGCCGGTGCCTTCGGGGGCGGGCATCAGCACCACTTTGCCGGTGCTGAAAAAGCCGATGGTGTCGTGCGGGATGCTGGTCCCCACCAGGGGCACGGTAATCAGATGTTTCTTTGCGTCGTCCACGCCCTTGCGGATGGCCTCGGAGATTTCCGCAGCCTTGCCGATGCCGGCACCGACGCGACCTTTTTCGTCGCCGACGACGACCAGCGCAGCGAAGCGGAAGTTGCGGCCGCCCTTAACAACCTTGGTTACGCGGTTGACGGCTACGAGCTTCTCTTTAAATTCGCTGACCTGTTCCATGCGTTGCATGCGTTCGTCCTCCTTCTTAGAAATCAAGTCCGGCTTCGCGGGCGCCGGCTGCCAGTTCCGCGACGCGGCCGGTATACACGTAGCCGCCGCGGTCAAAGACCACCTGCTTGATGCCCGCGCCCATCGCACGCTCGCCGATCAGCTTGCCGACGATTTTGGCGGCGCCCTTCTTGTCAACATCCTTGAGTTGCTCCTGCACGGCCTTCTCCTGGGTGGAGGCGGCCGCGAGCGTTACGCCCTTGGAATCGTCAACCAGCTGGGCATAGATATGGTTCAGGCTGCGATACACGCAAAGACGCGGCATTTCCGGGGTGCCGCTGACTTTTTTGCGCACGCGCGCATGGCGGATGCGCCTGTCTGCGTTACGATCACGCGTTTTAAACATTGGCGTTCACTCCCCTTTCGATTATTTGCCGGTCTTGCCTTCCTTGCGGCGAATCTTCTCATCCGAGTACTTGATGCCCTTGCCCAGGTAGGGCTCCGGCTTACGGATGGCGCGAATATCGGCGGCAAGGTTGCCCACCTGCTGTTTGTTGATGCCTTTGACCACGATGGTGGTCTGGTTGGGGGTTTCAAAAGTGATGTTTTCCGGCGCTTCCAGTACCACCGGATGGGAGAAGCCGATTGCGATGTTCAGTTTCTTCCCGCCTTCGGCCTGGGCGCGATAGCCCGTGCCAACCAGCTCCAGGGTCTTGCTGAAACCGTCGGTCACACCGACGACCATGTTGTGCACCAGGCTGCGATAGAGGCCGTGCATCGCCTTGTGAGGCTTGGCATCGGACGGCCGGAGCAGCGTGAGGACGCCGTTTTCCTGCTTAAGCGTGATATCGGGGTTCACCGTCTGGACCAAAGTGCCCTTGGGGCCCTTGACCGTTACGGTGTTCAACTCGTCCACCTGGACCGTCACGCCCGCAGGCACATTGATCGGAAGTTTTCCGATTCGAGACATTGTCTTACACCTCCAATGCGTGTCGGTTACCAGATGTAGGCGAGCACTTCGCCGCCGATCATTTGCTTGCGGGCATCCTTGTCGGTCATCAGCCCTTTGCTGGTGGAGATGATGGCGATGCCCAGGCCGCCGAGCACCTTGGGCAGCTCAGCGCCCTTGGCGTACACACGCAGGCCGGGCTTGGAAATTTTCTTAAGCCCCGCGATCACCGGCTGCTTGCCGCCCACGTACTTGAGGGTGATCTTAATACTGCCCTGGGGGCCGTCGTCCACAAAATCCACGGACTTTACATAGCCTTCCGCCAGCAGGATCTTGGCAATCGCCTTTTTCGCGTTGCTTGCGGGCAGGACAACCGCGTCATGCTTTGCCACTTGCGCGTTGCGGATGCGGGTCAGCATATCGGCGATAGGATCATTCATTACCATGACAGAACCTCCTTCCGTTCTTTCGCGCTTACCAGCTGGCCTTGCGGACGCCGGGAATCTGGCCCTTGTAAGCCAGCTCTCTGAAGCAGATGCGGCAGACGCCATACTTGCGAAGCACCGAGTGCGGGCGACCGCACAGGCGGCAGCGCGTGTAAGCCCGAGTGGAGAACTTGGGGGCTCTGGCCTGCTTGATTTTCATGCTCGTTTTAGCCACGGTTTTTTTCTCCCTTCCCGCTTACTGAGCGAACGGCATGCCGAGGAGGCGGAGCAATTCCTTGCATTCCTCGTCGGTTTTAGCCGAAGTGACAAAAATAACTTCCATGCCGCGAACCTTTTCCACCTTATCGTACTCGATTTCGGGGAAAATCAGCTGATCGCGCAGGCCCAGGGCATAGTTGCCGCGGCCGTCGAACGCCTTGTCGCTTACGCCGCGGAAGTCGCGCACGCGGGGCAGGGCGATGTTGACGAGCTTATCGATGAACTCATCCATGCGGTTGCCGCGCAGGGTTACCTTGGCGCCGACGTTCATGCCCTCGCGCACTTTAAAGTTGGCGATGGACTTGCGGGCCTTGGTAATCAGGGGCTTTTGGCCGCTGATCTGCGCCAGTTCCGCGATGGCGAGCTCCATGCTCTTGGGGTTGTCCTTGCAGTCGCCCAGACCCATATTGATGACCACTTTGTGCAGCCGGGGCACCTGCATGACATTTTCATAGCCGAATTTCTGCTTGAGGGCAGGCACGGCATCATTGAGGTATTTCTCCTTAAGGCGGGTTGCCATTACGCCGTACCTCCCTTACTCGATCTCCGCGGCGCAACGCTTGCACACACGGACATTTTTAGACAGTTTCTCGCCCTTGTCGTTTTCAACCTGGACGATTTTGTGCCCGGTACGGGTAGCCTTGCCGCACTTGGGGCAGATGAGCATCACGTTGGAAGCGTCCAGCGGACGTTCCTTCTGGATAATCCCACCCGGCTGATCCTGGCGGCGGGATTTGCGGTGCTTGCTCACGTAAGCCACGCCTTCCACAACCACTTTGCCGGTTTTGGGGAACACGTTCAGGATCTTGCCCTGCTTGCCCTTCATAGCCTCGGGCCCGGAGATGACAACGACCTGATCGTTCTTTTTCACATGAACCTTCGCAATCATTGGTCAATCCTCCATTACAGCACTTCGGGCGCGAGGGAAACGATCTTCATGTAGGCTTTTTCGCGCAGTTCGCGCGCGACGGGCCCAAAGATACGGGTGCCCTTGGGCATTTTGTCTTCGCCAATCAGTACGGCGGCATTGTCGTCGAAGCGGATGTAGCTGCCGTCGGGGCGGCGCTTCTGCTTGCGCATGCGCACGATAACGGCCTTGACCACATCGCCCTTTTTCACGGCACCGCCCGGGGTGGCGGATTTGACGCTGGCCACGATCACATCACCGATGCTGCCGTCGCGGCGGAAGGAACCGCCGAGCACGCGGATGCACATGATTTCCTTAGCGCCGGAATTATCGGCCACTTTGAGTCGCGTTTGCGGCTGGATCATACGGTTTTCCTCCTTGTAGGAATCGGATGGCTACGGGGTAGCCGTCCGCAGTTTAAGTTCGGAGCGCCCATCGGCGGCGGTATGTCGCCGACGAGGGCAGGTCGGAGATCGCCGAATCACGTTGTGCCTCGCGCGCCCATCGGGCGGCGTTGGGAAACTTTACGGGAAACGACGCGCCCCACCTTACTTGGCCTTCTCGATGATCTCCACCAGGCGCCAGTGCTTATCCTTGCTCAGCGGACGGGTTTCCATCACGCGTACGGTATCGCCGATGCCGCAGGCGTTCTCTTCGTCATGCGCCTTGAGCTTGCTGGTCTGGTTCAGAATCTTGCCGTACAGCGGATGACGCACGCGCTCTTTGATCTCCACGACGATGGTTTTGTCCATCTTATCGCTCACGACCATACCCACGCGGGTCTTGCGAAGTCCTCTTTGTTCAGACATTGAAGCGGCTGCCTCCTTCATATCGCGTCTCGCTCATCACTGAGCGTCTTTCTGTTCAAGCTGGCGAAGGGCGGTCAGGACACGGGCGATGTCGCGTTTTACGCCCTTGATGACCATCGTGTTTTGCAGTTGACCGGTCGCGAGCTGAAAACGAAGGTTGAACAGCTCTTCCTTCAAATCCCGGGCCTTGCCTTCCAGCTCAGCCTTGTTTAACGTGAGAAGCTCGTTGGCCTTCATTTCGCTTCACCACCCGCTTCGATGTTTTCGGTTTCGCGCTT
Source organism: Candidatus Limiplasma sp. (assembly GCA_963666755.2). Taxonomy (GTDB): domain Bacteria; phylum Bacillota; class Clostridia; order Christensenellales; family Aristaeellaceae; genus CAXXOK01. Next base: position 94,998 of record CAXXGW010000009.1, on the reverse strand, counting down.
GAGGATCTTCGTCTTGATGGGCAGTTTGTGGCCCGCCAGGCGCAGGGCTTCCAGCGCCATGTCGTCACCCACGCCCGAAACCTCAAACAGCACGCGGCCGGGCTTGACCACGGCCACCCAGTATTCCGGAGAACCCTTGCCGCTGCCCATGCGGGTCTCGGCAGGCTTTTCGGTTACCGGCTTATCGGGGAAAATCTTGATCCAGACCTGACCGCCGCGCTTGGTGTAGCGGGTCAGAGCGATACGGGCGGCTTCGATCTGCTGGCTGGTGATCCACGCCGGCTCCAGCGCCACGAGGCCGTACTCGCCGTAGGCGATAAAGTTACCGCGGTGTGCCTTACCCTTCATGCGGCCACGGAAAACGCGGCGGCGCTTGACTCTCTTGGGCATCAACATAGCTTATTTGCCTCCTTCGCTGGCAGCGGCGCCCGGCGCTTTCTTGGGCTTGGGCAGGCGCTGGCCCTTGTAGACCCACACCTTGACGCCCAGGCGGCCGTAGGTGGTTTTCGCTTCGGCAAAGCCGTAATCGATGTCGGCGCGAAGCGTCTGCAGCGGGATGGAGCCCTCGTGGTAGTGCTCGGTGCGGGCGATGTCCGCGCCGCCCAGACGGCCGCCGACGCTGCACTTCATGCCTTTGGCGCCGGCTTTCATGGCGCGCTGCATGCTCTGCTTCATCGCGCGGCGGAAGCTGATGCGCTTCTCCAGCTGCTGGGCGATGTTCTCGGCCACCAGCTGCGCGTTGGTTTCGGGCACTTTGATCTCCATGATGTTCATGTTGGCGGGCTTGCCCAGGAAGGTTTCCACATCCTTCTTGAGGTTTTCGATGCCCGCGCCGCCGCGGCCGATAATCATACCGGGCTTGGCGGTGAAGATGTTCACGGTGATGCGGTTGGCGCTGCGCTCGATATCAATGTGGCTGATACCGGTAGAGTAGTACTTCTCCTTGAGCATTTTGCGAAGTTTGAAATCCTCCACGAGGTTGTTCGCAAAATCCTTCTTGCCGGCGTACCAGCGGGTGCTCCAGTTGAAGATCACGCCAACGCGAGCACCATGGGGATTGACTTTCTGACCCATTATGGTACCTCCTTAGCTTACTTCTGTTCCAGCACCACGCTGATGTGGCTGGTGCGCTTGAGCATCGGGGACGCGCTGCCGCGGGAACGGGCAACGAAGCGCTTGAGCGTGGGGCCGGGGTTGGCGTAAACCTCCGCAACATAGAGGGACTTGCGGTCCAGCTCATTGTTGTTTACGGCGTTGGCGATGGCGCTGTTGAGCACCTTGAGCACGATCGGCGCGGCGGCTTTGGGGGTGAACTGCAGAATGGCGACGGCGTCGTCCACCTTTTTGCCGCGGATCAGATCCACCACGATGCGGACTTTATTGGAAGAAATCCGCACGTATTTGGCGTGGGCGGACGGACGAGTGTCACGGGCCGCCATGTGGGCCTGCGCCCGCTTTTGGGTATTGCTAGCCATGTGTTAACTCAACTCCTTCCGCTTACTTGCTGGCGGCGGCCTTCTCACCGGCGTGGCCGCGGAACGTGCGGGTCGGGGCGAACTCGCCCAGCTTGTGGCCCACCATATCCTCGGTAACGTAAACCGGTACATGTTTGCGACCGTCGTGCACGGCGATGGTGTGGCCCACGAAATCCGGGAAGATCGTGGAGGCACGAGACCAGGTCTTGACCACCGACTTCTTGCCCAGCTTATTCATTTCCGTAACGCGCTTCAGCAGCGCGGATTCCACATAGGGTCCCTTTTTAATGGAACGGCTCATGTAAGGGCTTCCTCCTTCCTTGGTTGCTTAGGCTTACTTGCCCGCGCGCTTAACGATCAACTTGTTGGAGTACTTCTTGTGCTTGCGGGTCTTGAGGCCCAGCGCAACCTTGCCCCACGGGGTCACCGGAGCGGGCATGCCGACGGGGCTCTTGCCCTCGCCGCCGCCGTGCGGGTGGTCGCAGGGGTTCATGACCACGCCGCGCACGGTCGGGCGGATGCCCATGTGGCGGGTACGGCCGGCTTTACCGACGCGCACGTTTTCGTGATCGCTGTTGCCGACGACGCCGATGGTCGCCAGAGCGTTGAGGGCAACCTTGCGCAGCTCACCGGAGGGGAGGCGCACCAGACCGTAGCCGTTTTCCTTGGCCATGAGCTGCGCGCTCATACCGGCGGAACGGGCCAGCTGGCCGCCGCGGCCGGGCTTGATTTCCACATTGTGGATCAGCGTGCCGACCGGGATGTTTTCCACAGGCAGGGCGTTGCCGGGCATGATGTCCGCCGTCGCCCCGCTTACGACCTTATCGCCCACCTTGAGGCCCTGCGGCGCCAGGATGTAGCGCTTCTCGCCATCGGCGTAGAGCAGCAGGGCGATGAAGGCGCTGCGGTTGGGGTCGTACTCGATGCTGGTCACTTTGGCGGGGATGTCCAGCTTGTTGCGCTTGAAATCGATAATGCGGTACTTGACCTTGTTGCCGCCGCCCTGATGGCGGACAGTGATCTTGCCCTGCTTGTTGCGGCCGGCGTTTTTCTTTTTGTACTCCAGCAGCGACTTTTCAGGCGTCTTGGTGGTGATTTCCTCGAACGTCAGCACCGACATAAAGCGGCGAGCGGGCGAGGTCGGCTTATAAACGCGAATCGCCATGGTTCTTGTCCTCCCTGCTTTATTCGGCCATGCCTTCGAAGAACTCGATCGCTTTGGAGTCCTCTTTCAGGGTTACGTAGGCCTTTTTGATCTCGGGGGTCCGGCCCGAAGTTTTGCCCTGCCGCTTGATCTTGCCCAGGGTGCGCACGGTGTTCACCTTGTCCACCTTGATACCCTTGAACACGCTCTCCAGCGCCAGCTTGATCTCGGTCTTGTTGGCGGTGGGGGCGACCACGAACACGTAGCGCTTGTCGGGGAAGCCTTCGTAGGATTCCTCGGTCAGCACCGGTCGGATGATAATATCGTGGGGATCTTTCATGCGTAAACCTCCTCTACGCCCTTGAGGGCATCCTGCGTGAGGATGATTTTGCCGGCCTTCAGGATGTCATACACGTTCAGGGTGTTGACATAGGAGGTCTGCAGCTTTTCGATGTTCTGGCCGGCGCGCACGAGGGTCTCGTCGCGGCCGGGCAGCACCAGCAGCGTGGCGTTCTTCAGCTCGAAATTCGAGAGGAACTTCGCCATCAGCTTGGTCTTGGGCTGTTCCAGCGAAAGCGCGTCCACCACGATCACGTCGCCATCCATCAGGCGGCTGGTCAGCGCGCTTTTGAAAGCGAGGCGGCGCACCTTGCGGGGCACGTTGACGACATAATCCCGGGGCTTGGGGGCGAACACGACGCCGCCGTGCTTGAACTGGGGCGCGCGGTTGCCGTGATGGCGCGCGTTACCGGTGCCCTTTTGGCGGTAGATTTTCCGGCCGCCGCCGCGAACCTCGCCGCGGGTCAGCGCGCTTTGCGTGCCCTGACGCTTGTTGGCCAGAATGGAACGCACAACCAAATGCATGGCGGCGACGTTCACAGGAGCGGCAAAAATCGCGTCGCTCAGTTCCACTTCGCCGATGGCCGCGCCCTCCATGTTATACAGTGCAGTCTTAGGCATGGATGATATCCTCCTTCATAGCAAGCATGGATCAGGCGCCCTTGATGGCGTTGCGCACGATCAGCAGGCCGCCGTTGGGGCCCGGCACCGCGCCCTTGATGAGGAGCAGGTTGCGCTCGGCGTCGATCTTGACGATCTCCAGGTTTTGCACGGTCACACGCTCTACGCCATAGTGGCCGGGCATGTGCTTGTTCTTGAACACGCGCGCGGGGTCGGTGTTGGCGCTCATGGAGCCGACGCCGCGGTGGTATTTGGAGCCGTGGGCCATGGGGCCGGTGTGCTGGTTCCAGCGGTAGATGGCGCCGGTGAAGCCGCGGCCGCGGGTCACGCCGCACACATCGATCTTATCGCCCGGGATAAACTGGGTAACGGTCAGGTCGCTGCCCACTTCCAACTCGGCGGCGTTATCCAGGCGCAGCTCGCGCAGGTAACGCGTGGCAGCCACGCCGGCCTTCTGGAAATGGCCCTTGAGGGGCTTGCTGACGAGTTTCTTGGCACGGTTTTCCGGAATGGCGTCAAAGCCGACCTGTACTGCCGCATAGCCGTCGCTTTCAACGCTCTTCTTCTGCACGACCTTGCAGGGGCCGGCCTCCACCACGGTCACGGGCACAAGGCGGCCGTCATCGGTGAAGACCTGCGTCATGCCGATCTTCTTGCCTACGATCGCTTTTTTCATGAGTGCGTACCTCCTGCTTAATTGTTCAGCTTGATTTCGATCTCGACACCGGCAGGAAGATCGAGCTTCATCATGGCGTCCACCGTGCGCGGGTTGGGGTTGAGGATGTCGATCAGGCGCTTGTGGGTGCGCATTTCGAACTGCTCGCGGCTGTCCTTATACTTGTGCGGTGCGCGAAGAATGGTGACGATTTCCTTCTCGGTGGGAAGGGGGATGGGGCCCGACACCCGCGCGCCGGTCCGCTTGGCGGTTTCCACGATGCGCTCGGCGGACTGGTCGATCAGGTTGTGCTCGTAGGCCTTCAGCTTGATCCGAATCTTTTGGCTGGCCATTTTTGTACCTCCTTGACTTTCGTCTCAAGTACACCGCTCCGGGCGTGTCCATCAGTTCCTTTTCGTGAGGCGAGATTGCTCTCGCCTTCATCCAGTCCGGTTGGGCCGGGTCCGAGGAGCCTTTTCCGCACCCGCGGCGTCTTAAGTCCGTCGCCCGATTGACGGGCTGGTCCGCGATAATTACCCGCCATGGCCATGGCGGCAACTTATCACATCATCCCTGAACAGACAGCTCGATTAGTATACCCGATGCGCACCTCAAATGCAAGTGTTTTTTCAAATCCGCATCTGTTTTTTTGTTGAAAAACGGCCTGCCGTATCCGATCAGGGAACACACACCAAAGGCTATATGCACACGCTTCCGTGTGTGTCTTTATTTAAACGACGAGAACCTCCGCAGCCTGAGCAGCGGAGGTTCTCGTCAGACCGTTAACAAACCTTTTAAAGATGCCAGAATGTAGCCTGCTCAAAAAGGTTCAGATGCGCGAAGCCAAACCGGATAAGGGCGGGAGCGTACACGGACGTACGTGACCGCCCTTATCCGGTGCAGGCGACAAAGCAGATGGGGCTTTTTCAGCAGGTTGACGAGAGCCTCCGCTGCCTGAGCAGCGGAGGCTCTTATAAAGGATTTACACGATCACCTTGGACACAACGCCGGAGCCCACGGTGCGGCCGCCTTCGCGGATAGCGAAGCGGAGGCCCTGCTCGATGGCGATGGGGGTAATCAGGTTGATTTCCATGTCGATGTGGTCGCCGGGCATGACCATCTCCACGCCGTCAGGCAGCTTGATGTTGCCGGTCACGTCGGTGGTACGGAAGTAGAACTGCGGGCGATAGCCGTTGAAGAACGGGGTATGCCGGCCGCCCTCTTCCTTGGTCAGCACGTACACCTGGCCCACAAAGTGGGTATGCGGGTGGATGGAGCCGGGCTTGGCCAACACCTGACCGCGCTCGATCTCGTTACGCTGTACGCCGCGCAGCAGCGCGCCCACGTTGTCGCCGGCTTCCGCCATGTCCAGGGTCTTGCGGAACATTTCCAGACCGGTGATGACGGTGGAACGGGGCTTTTCCATCAGGCCCACGATCTCCACGGTGTCGCCAACCTTGGCGATGCCGCGCTCCACACGGCCGGTCGCCACGGTGCCGCGGCCGGTGATGGTCATGGTATCTTCCACAGGCATCAGGAAGGGCTGATCGGTCGCGCGCTCCGGATCGGGGATGTAGCTGTCCACCGCGTCCATCAGCTCAAAGATGCACTTGGTCTCCGGCGCGTTCAGCACGTCGGTGCCGCCGTTCTGCACATACTCCAGCGCCTTGAGCGCGGAGCCCTTCACAAAGGGGATGTCGTCCGCCGGGAACTCGTACTGCGCCAGCAGTTCGCGGATTTCCATCTCCACCAGCTCCAGCAGTTCCGGGTCGTCCATCATGTCGGTCTTGTTCAGGAACACGACGATGTAGGGCACGCCCACCTGCCGGGCCAGCACGATGTGCTCGCGGGTCTGGGGCATCGGGCCGTCGGGCGCCGACACCACCAGGATCGCGCCGTCCATCTGCGCCGCGCCGGTGATCATGTTCTTCACGTAGTCCGCGTGGCCCGGGCAGTCCACATGGGCGTAGTGACGCTTCTTGGTTTCATATTCCACGTGCGCGGTGTTGATCGTGATGCCGCGGGCTTTCTCTTCCGGCGCCTTGTCGATATCCTCGTACTTCATCGCCTTCGCTTCGCCCAGCTGCGCCAGCGTCATGGTGATCGCCGCCGTCAGCGTGGTCTTGCCGTGGTCGACGTGGCCGATGGTGCCGATGTTCACGTGCGGCTTGTTTCGTTCAAAATGTGCCTTGGCCATGGAATGTTCCTCCTTATTGGTTCCGTTATTGTCGGTACGGTTGCATGCGGTTGGAGCGGGTGATGGGAATCGAACCCACGTAGCCAGCTTGGGAAGCTGGAGCTCTACCATTGAGCTACACCCGCATGTCCGCACGACCACGCCCAAACAAAGTGTATTTTATCGGTTTTCGTGCCGCTTGTCAACGCTTTTTTCTCCGGCCCGGGCTCGCGACGGCGGTTTCGTAAAGATTGTCCGCCGCAAAAGACGGCTTTCCCGTCCACATGCCCTCTCCGGCGCGCCATTTTTTACAAGCTGGCGCTTACAATCCGTGCAAGACCGGATTGCATACGGTGCGGGTAACCCTTGCCATCCTGTCGGATACACGCGGCGGTGCGCGGCGAGTCTCCAAATTTTGCTTACCCTCGCATCGGAATCCCTCCAAAAGTAAGAACGAATGGAACCCCGATTCTATCGCATCGTGTTGAAATCTTCGCTTGATCCGCCCGGGCATGATAAACTTCCTAATAAAATACCCGCCGCATTCCCCTCCATGCTGATGCTGCACCTGCTGCCGCCTTCGCCGGGTTGCCTCGCCAGAATGCTCCTCCGTTACAGAACGGTCGCTGCTCTCGCCCCCAGCCCCTCCCCTTGACAGAGAAGCCTCCCGGCGTTTATCATGAGGGCGCGCGGCTGCAACGACCGGCCCGCCGTAAAGGAGCGCCCGCATGAGCGAACCGCAGAAACCCCGGAAGCTGAACTGGAAAACGCTGCTTTCCACGGTGCTGTTTATTGTGCTGGCCGGGCTGTTGGCCGCCTATGTGTATACCCACTGGGATGAGATGAAGTCCCTGCTGGCCCTCTCTCCCGCCACGGTGGCGCTGCTTTTGGGGCTCGGGCTGCTCAGCTGTCTGATGAATAGCATTTACCACCTTGTGATCCTGCGCACCTTCCCCATCAGCCGCCTGTCACTGACCGACTGGATGGGCGTGGTGTGCGTAAGCAACGCCATCGCTTACGTCCTGCCCATGCGCGCCGATCTGGTGTTTTCCGCCGCGTATTACAAGCGCGTCAAAGGGCTGGCGTACACCAAGAGCGTGGCAATGGGCGCGGGCAACATTGTGTTTGGCGTGGCGTTTTCACTTTTGCAAATCACGGTCGCGCTGTTGTGCATGGGGCTGATCCAGGGGCAGTGGCCCGCGGCGCTCTGGGGCGTGCTGGCGATTGGCATCGTCTGCCTGGCCGCGTTTCTGTGGCTCTCACTGCGCAGCGAAAGCCGCTTGCGCGTCAAGCTTTCCAAACATCACCTGATCTCGGATGTGATCGTCGGGTTTAACGCGCTGCTGCGCAACCGCACGCTGCTCTGGCAGCTGCTTTTGTGCCTGACCGCCGGGAATGCGGTGCGTCTTTTCACCAGCATGGCCTGCTTCCGCGCGGCGGGGCTTCCGGTCACGCTGTACGAGGCGCTGTTTTACAGCAGCGTGAGCTGGCTTGCGACCATTGTCGCCATTGTGCCGGGCAACCTGGGCCTGCGAGAAAGCGTGATGGGTGTGGCCACGCTCGCGCTGGGGGCAATGTTTTCCGAAGGCGTAGCCGCGTCGCTGCTGGAGCGCGTAACCATGATGGTTGTCTATATCGTCATGGCGCTGGTGTTTGCCATCCCGGTCAGCCGCAATTTTAACCGCGGCAAGGGCCACCTGACCCGTAACGAGGAGCCGCCCGAAGCCGTGTGTTGACCCGTTACCCACGCCGACAGCCGTATGCAACGGCTGTTTTTTTTGCGCACAGCGCGGGCCTGACGCGCTCAAAGTCACTGTATCCAAAGGTTACATGGCTTTAGCCATTGTGGTGAAAAACTTGACAGACACGTCCATGCGGTATACAATCATCCTGTCGGCTGATAGGGGCTTAGCCTTCTTAGGGAAGGCGCTCCCGCTGTTATAGGGAATAGATTTCTTCGGATCGGCTTCCCCGCGGCGCTAACGGGCTGCTTTGCCCGCGCGCGTGCCAGTTTGCTGGCTGCGGGTTTTGCATCGGGCGGCGCCTGCGTTCGCCCCAGGAATATGTTTTGAGCATCGATGGCGCAACGGCACTTTGCCTGCACAGGCGGCGCCGTATGCGCATGGTACCGCGAGCGTCGGAGCCAAAGGCATACTGCCATCCATTGAAATACTTGTTTTCGCAGCAGCCGCGCGGGCCTATGCCCGGGGGCTTTTTCTGTACATGCGAAAAATGACCCCGTCCGGCCCCTGAAATTCAAGAAATTGTCATTCCCATGCAGAAAGGAGCCGATTGCATTGAACCCCATCCTCATTATCCTGATCGCGCTGGTTACCGCGGTGGCGGGCAGCCTGGGCGGTTATGTGTACCGTAAGCAATCCGCAGAAAAAAAGATCGGGCGCACCGAAGAATATGCCCGCAACCTCCTGGACGACGCCATGCGCAAAGCCGAGGAGAAAAAAAAAGAAACCATTCTGGAGGCCAAGGAGGAAGTCCTTCGTCTGAAGACGGAGCTGGACCGCGAATGCCGCGACCGGCGCGCCGAGGTGCAGCGCAGCGAGCGCCGCATCATCCAGCGTGAAGAAGCCCTCGATAAAAAGCAGGATTCGCTGGAAGGCCGCGAAAACCAGCTGAACCAGAAAGCCACCCAGCTGCAGCACAGCGAGGAAGATCTGGAACTGGCCCGCCATAAGCAGGACGAAGAGCTGGAGCGCATCGCCGGCATGACGCAGGACGAAGCCTGCCAGATGCTCGTCAGCCGCATCCAGAAGGAAGCCTACCACGACGCCGCCGCTATGGTGCGCGATATCGAAGGCAAGGCCCGCGAAGAGGGCGAAAAGAAAGCCCGCAACATCATCGCGCTGGCGATCCAGCGCTGCGCCGCCGACCATGTGGCCGAAAGCACCGTGTCCGTGATCACCCTGCCCAACGATGATATGAAGGGCCGCATCATCGGCCGTGAAGGCCGCAACATCCGCGCGCTGGAAACCGCCACCGGCGTGGATCTGATTATCGACGATACCCCCGAAGCCGTGATCGTGAGCGCGTTTGACCCCGTGCGCCGCGAGATTGCCCGCATCGCCGTTGAAAAGCTGATTGTAGACGGCCGCATCCACCCCGCCCGCATTGAGGAAATGGTGGAGAAGGCCAAGAAGGAAGTCGATAACCAGATTCGGGAGGCCGGCGATCAGGCGGTGTTTGAAACCCACCAGCACGGCATCCACCACGAGCTGGTCAAGCTCCTGGGTCGCTTGCGCTACCGCACCAGCTACGGCCAGAACGTGCTCAAGCACTCCATTGAGGTCAGCCATCTGGCCGGCATGATGGCCGCAGAGCTCGGCGCGGACGTGGCGCTTGCCAAGCGCGCGGGCCTGCTGCATGACATCGGCAAGGCCGTGGATCACGAAGCCGAGGGTACGCACGTGACTCTGGGCGGCGAGCTGGCCCGCAAGTACCACGAGAGCCCGGATGTGATTCACGCCATCCTGGCCCATCATAACGATGTGGAGCCCCAGACCATCGAGGCCGTGCTGGTGCAAGCCGCCGACGCCATCAGCGCCGCGCGCCCGGGCGCCCGCCGCGAAAGTCTGGAAAACTATATCAAGCGTCTGGAGAAACTGGAGGAGATCGCCAACTCCTTCCAGGGCGTGGAGAAGTGCTTTGCCATCCAGAGCGGCCGCGAGGTGCGCATCATGGTCAAGCCCGAGGATGTGACCGACGAGGGCACCAAGGTGCTGGCCAAGGACATTGCCAAGCGCATCGAAAAAGAGCTGGAGTATCCGGGCCAGATTCGCGTGAACGTGATCCGCGAAACCCGCTCGACCGAATACGCCAAATAAGGCTTGCGAAATCAAGCAGCAAAGAGCCCCGGCCAATGGCCGGGGCTCTTTGCTGTGGAAAGCGGAGGTGCAGGAGGCACTCCCCCCTGCACCTCCATTTTGAGGTTTTATGACCCTGCCGTTCGCCTCATAGCCCTTCGGGCTGTTCGCTCACTTTCTAAACAAGCGCTGCGGCGAAGGGCTTTGGTGCGCTGCCCCAAACCCCGGCAGGAGGCAGTGCCTCCTGCACCTCCACTTTGACAGCCTTGCCACCGTCGTTCGCCTCATAGCCGTTCGAGCTGTTCGCTCACTTACATGAAAATCGCTGCGGCGAAAGGCTCTGGGGCGCTACCCCAAACCCCGGCAGGAGGCGGTGCCTCCTGCACCTCCGCTTTGACAGCCTTGCCATCGTCGTTCGCCTCATAGCCCTTCGGGCTGTTCGCTCACTTTCTAAACAAGCGCTGCGGCGAAAGGCTTTGGGGCGCTGCCCCAAACCCCGGCAGGAGGCGGTGCCTCCTGCACCTCCGTTTTGACAGCCTTGCCATCGTCGTTCGCCTCGTAGCCCTTCGGGCTGTTCGCTCACTTTCTAAACAAGTGCTGCGCCGAAAGGCTTTGGGGCGCTGCCCCAAACCCCGGCAAGAGGCGGTGCCTCCTGCACCTCCACTTTGACAGCCTTGCCACCGTCGTTCGCCTCATAGCCCTTCGAGCTGTTCGCTCACTTACTTGACAAGCGCTACGTCGAAGGGCTTTGGGGCGCTGCCCCAAACCCCGGCAGGAGGCGGTGCCTCCTGCACCTCCTCTTTGACAGCCTTGCCACCGTCGTTCGCCTCATCGCCCTTCGGGCTGTTCGCTCACTTACTTGACAAGCGCTGCGGCGAAGGGCTTTGGGGCGCTGCCCCAAACCCCGGCAGGAGGCGGTGCCTCCTGCACCTCCACTTTGACAGCCTTGCCACCGTCGTTCGCCTCATAGCCCTTCGGGCTGTTCGCTCACTTACTTGACAAGCGCTGCGGCGAAAGGCTTTGGGGCGCTGCCCCAAACCCCGGCAGAAGGCGGTGCCTCCTGCACCTCCATCCTTACGGCACAAGACCCCGGCAGCTCTGCCGGGGTCTTGTGCTCGATTCTTTTAGCTTCATACCGCAGAAGGCGACCCTCAGCGCGGGGTTACGCCCACATAGATGCGTGCGGCGCGGTTCTTATACACGCTGCGCGCGATTTTCGAGCGCGCGGTTTGCTGCCCGTCCACCAGCGTAACCAGATAGGTGTCGACCACATAGCCTTCGCTGGCCTCAATCACGGTCTTTTCCTCATCGGTAAAGGTCACGTACTTGGCTTTCGTGTCTTCGACATATTCCGGCTCGGTAGGCTTTTCCAGCTTCTCCACCACTTCGGTTTCCAGCTTGTAGCTGGTGGTGCCCAGCGCCTTGCCGTATATGCGCACCTCGCACAGGAAGCGGGAACGGTTGGATGGATCATTGAGTACGTGCGCGGAGAGGAAAATCTTACTGCCGCTGTTGTTGCGGAAGGCAAAATCAATTTCATGGCCGCGGGTGTCGCTCACCGTCGCGTCCTCGCCCATGGAGGTGTAGGACACCGACGTGGAGTGCGAAGTGTGATCCACAATCTTCATGCCCGCCTGCACCGCCGCAAGGTACACCGTGGTGCTTGCCTGGCAGACGCCGCCGCCCCAGCCGGGCGTCAGCTCGCCGTAGCTGTACTCAAATGCCTGCAGGAAGCCGTTGGCTTGTGTACGACGGCCGACCACCTTATTAAAGGAGAACTTATCGCCATCGTTGAGCACCATGCCGTTGATCTTGGAAAACGCGACGCGGATGTTCTCGTTGCGCTCTTCGGTGGAGTGGGCGTCGATTGGCGTTACGGCGCGGAATCGGAGCGTGTAGAACTGCCGCAGCTGCTCCAGCGTGATCGCGGGGGGCACGTCTGTGGGCTGCACCAGCACCTCGCCACTCTGGAAGGTTTCCACCATTGTAAGGATCTGCGCTTTAATGGCATCCACATCCAGCTGCTTGCCCATGACCTCGTTTTGGAAGGTGAAGGGCTGCGAGGTGTTATCCGGATCAAAGGAGATGATCTGCGCATCCTGCGGGGCCACATAGGCGGCCTTTTCCAGCATGACCAGAATGCTGTCGATGGCGGTGGTATCGCCGCTTTGCTCTACGCTGGAAAACTCGTTGGTCGTGGTCTTGGCGCGCTCGATTTCCTCTTTCAGTTCAAAAATATCCTTGCGGTCGGCGGCGTTGGTATCGTGCCCGATCGCCCAGGCTTGTTCCAGCGCCTGGGTGGGGTCGCGGCTGATGCCCAGCATCTGCGCCGTAATATCCTTATATTCCCCGGCGGGGCTGCGCAGCCGCACATACCAGGAGTTGAGCTTTCCGTCAATCTGGCCGTGCACGGCGTTGTTGGCTTCCTCCCAGGTCATGCCCTGGAGGTTGATGCCGTCTACATACACATTGTCCAGAAATACGGCGGTGTAGGGGCGTACGTCCGCCTGCGTTTTCCACACGTACAGACCGGCCGCGCCGGCTGCCAGCACCACCAGGGCGATCAGTACCTTAATCAGCTGCCATTTCAGGCTGTGCGGCTTTTTGGGCGCAGGCATGCGCGGCCCGCCGCCGTTGCCGTTGCCGCCGCCATTGCCGCCGCCGCTCTTGCGCGGCGCGCGCTCGCGCTTGGGCTCGGCCTGCTGCGCCACAGGCGGGTAGACGGGCGTATAGCCGCTGCCGCCGTAGTACGCATTCTGGCTCCGCTGCGCGATGGGCTGCTGATTGGGAGGACGGTATCCCTGGTTGAGCATCGTGTATTAACTCCTTTGTCAGGGGGTGGTTACGGTTGCGAAAGGGGCGCGACTGCGTGGTCAGGAAACGCTCTGGTTACGTGCTGCGTCAGCCATCGCGCCAGACAGCGCCTGCAGATCGTCCGCCCAATGGCGCCAACCTGCGGGCAGCCCGCCCAAATGCGTGCGGGAATCGCGGTCGCCGTGAAAATCGCTGCCACCGGTCACCAACAGCCCGTGCCGCCGTGCCATGGCATCCAGCTGCCGCACCGCCTGCCGCCACGCGGAAGGGTGATAAACCTCCACGCCGGCCAGCCCGCTGGCCTGTAAAGCCGTCAGCAGCGCTTCCAGCGTCTGCGATTCCAGTCCCATACGCATGGGGTGCGCCAGCACCGGCACCGCACCCGCACGCCGCAACAGCGTGACCGCCTGCGACGGGCTCAGGTGTTCCAGCGGCACGTAAGCGGGCCGCCTTTCCGCCAAATAGCGGGAAAACGCCTGCTCCACTGTGTTCACTATGCCCATGCGCACCAGCGCACGTGCCACATGCGGCCTGCCAAATGGCATGGCGACAACAGTCGGATCCGGCAGGTACGCGGGCGGGATTTCCACACCCAGCCCCCGCAGCGCCTGCAACATGGTCTCCCCCCGCCCTGCGCGGGTTTTACGCAGATTGCGCAGTTCGGTTTGCAGCGTAACATCGTCCATGCGCACGCCGTAACCCAGAATATGCGTGCGGCCGTCCGAGCCGGAACTCAGTTCCAGCGCGGGCAGTGCGTTCAGCTCCAGCCCCTGCGCGCAAAGCGCCTGCGCCGCGTCCAGGAAAGGCCGTAGCCCTTCGGTGGTGTCGTGGTCGCACAGGGCGAGGGTACGCACCTTTTTCTTTACCGCCAGAGCGCAAAGCGCCTCCGGAGTTAACACACCGTCGCTGTACCGGCTATGCGTGTGCAGGTCCAACCCCATCACGGGTCGACAAAGGCTTCGCCGTCATCCGGCACCAAAGGCGCCGCCTGATAGGCGGGCGTGGGAATCTCCAGCGCGGGCTTCGTCGCTTCCGGGCTGGGCTTGACAGGCTCGGGGGGCAGGGCTTCGCCGCGCATCACGGCTTCAAATTCCGTGCGGCTCAGCGTATCGCGCTCCAGCAAGGCTTCTGCCACGGCGGCCAGCTGCTCGCGGTGGTCGGTCAGGATGCGCTGTGCGCGCACATAGCACTCATCCACAATGCGCTTGACTTCCGCGTCGATAGAGGCGGCGCTCTGCTCGCTGTATTCGCGGTTATGGCCAAATTCCATGCCCACGAATACTTCCTGATCGCTGGACAGGTAAATCGTGCCCAGATTGCTCATGCCAAACTGCGTCACCATCCGGCGCGCCAGCTCGGTTGCGCGCTTCAGATCGCTGGAGGAGCCGGTGTACAGATCGTCCAGCGCGACCTTTTCAGCCGCGTGGCCGCCCAGCGCCATGGTGATGATGCCCAGCAGCGCGGTCTTGCTCAGGTTATCGTTTTCCTCGGCAGGCAGGCTCAGCGTATAGCCGCCGGCCTGACCGCGGGGCACGATGGTCACCAGATGCACATCGTCGCACTCCGGCAGGAGGTTGGCAATCACCGCATGGCCCGCCTCGTGGTATGCCACGGTGTGGCGGTCGCGGGCGGTCACCCTGTGGCTCTTCTTTTCAGGGCCCATCTGCACACGGCTGATGGCGTCCACCAGATTTTGCTGGGTAATGCGCTTGTTTTTATCCCGCACGGCGAGGATGGCGGCCTCGTTCATTACGTTTTCCAGATCGGCGCCGGTGGAGAAGGGCATGCGCTTGGCCACGTTTTCCAAATCCACATCCTTGGCCAGCGGCTTGCCCTTGCTGTGTACCTTGAGGATTTCGACCCGGCCGTCCAGATCGGGGAAGTTGACCGTCACCTGCCGGTCGAAGCGGCCCGGGCGCAGTAGCGCGGGGTCGAGAATATCGCGGCGGTTGGTGGCGGCCATGACGATCACGCCCTCGTTCACCGAGAAGCCGTCCATTTCCACCAGCAGCTGGTTGAGGGTCTGCTCCCGCTCGTCATGCCCGCCGCCGAGGCCTGCGCCACGATGGCGGCCCACGGCGTCGATCTCGTCAATAAAGACGATGGCCGGCGCGGCCTTCTTGGCCTGGTCGAACAGATCGCGCACACGGCTTGCGCCAACGCCCACGAACATCTCCACAAAGTCGGAACCGCTGATGGAGAAAAACGGCGCGTTGGCCTCGCCCGCCACGGCCTTGGCCAGCAGCGTTTTACCGGTGCCCGGAGGGCCCACAAGCAGCACGCCCTTGGGGATGCGCGCGCCCATGTCAGTATAGGCTTTGGGGTTTTTCAGGAAATCGACCATTTCCTGCAGTTCTTCTTTTTCTTCCTTTGCGCCCGCCACGTCTTTAAAGGTTACGGGGTTTTTGGAAGGGTCGCTCATGCGGGCGTGGGATTTGCCAAAGTTCATCACTTTGCTGTTGCCGCCGCCCTGCCGCGCGATCACGAAGTACCACAGCCCCATCGAAACCGCAATAATCAGCAGGAAGGGCAGGAACTCCATATACCACGGCGTAACCACGGGCGCGCGGTACTGCACGGTAAAACTGAAATCCGTCACGCCCACCTCATCCAGGGGCTTGCCGGTTTTACTGGCGGTAATCTGGCGCACGGTATCGATAAAATCGCTGCCGATGGTCGTTTCAAAATCGTAGTTGCGCTCCGGAAAGTCGGTCGTTGCGGTGGTGGTATCCTTATAAATACCGACCAGCGACGTGCCGCGGATGGCCACCGCGCTCACCTGATTGTTCTCGATGGCCTGCAGCAGTTTTGGGTACTCAATGCGGCGATCCACGGTCTGCCCGAAACCGCCGTTGAGCACCACGGCAATCAATATGAATGCGGCAATGAGCACCACGTACCCCATCATGCCGCGCTGCGTTTTTTTCAATCCAGTATCCTCCTCGCTCCCGTCGGCCTGTGCCGTCGAGCCCGCTTACATTGGTAGCTGTACCGGCACTCCGGACAGACTATCAAAATCGATTATAGCATAGGTACCCTTAAAAAACCAACCCCTAAACCTATAAATTGGTCGGGCAGGGATTTTCCGGAGAGAAAGGGGATGGGGGTGCCGCGCCTGCGGGCGCGGGCCGGGGCTTTCCGCTCGCCCCGGCGCTCTTCGGTTGGTGCTGGAAGCTGGTTGTAAAACCTTTGTGACAAAGGGGACGGGGGTGCCGCGCCTACGGGCGCGGGCCGGGGCTTTCCGCTCGCCCCGGCACCCTTCGGGTGGTGCTGTTAACAGTTTGTAAACCTTTACTGCGTGGGGATGGGGGTGCCGCGCCTGTGGGCGCGGGCCGGGGCTTTCCGCTCCCCCCGGCGCCCTTCGGTTGGTGCTGGAAGCTGGTTGTAAAACCTTTGTGACAAAGGGGACGGGGGTGCCGCGCCTACGGGCGCGGGCCGGGGCTTTCCGCTCGCCCCGGCACCCTTCGGTGGGGTGCTGTAAACAGTTTGTAAACCTTTACTGCGTAGGGACGGGGGATGCCGCGCCTGCGGGCGCGGGCCGGGGCTTTCCGCTCGCCCCGGCGCCCTTCGGGAGGTTCCTGAAAAGAAAGTATCTGCTTACGATTCATTAGAAAATATCGTTAAGCATTATCATTATACTTATTAAAATAAACGCTTTCCTCATATTTATTAAAAAGATATCGCTACATATATAACGCGCATAGCGTATGAATCATCTCGAAGGCTCCCTATGCACGGTCACATTGCCACACCGAAGGGTGCAGGGGCGAGCGGAAAGCCCCTGCCCATGCCCCGCTGGGCATGGCCCCCCTCTACTCACAGCAACTCTGCCCCCGAAGGATGCAGGGACGACTGGAAAGCCCCTGCCCATGCCCCACAGGGCATGGCATACCTTCTGTTCACAGCCACTCTGCCACCCGAAGGATGCAGGGGCGAGCGGAAAGCCCCTGCCCATGCCCCTCAGGGCATGGCTCCCTCCTCCCCTCAAGCACTCTGCTCCCGAAGGGCACAGGGACGACCGGAAAGCCCCTGCCCATGCCCCGCTGGGCATGGCTCCCCCTCCCCCTTCCCTTTCAGGGACGCAAAAGCCCCCCGGCTTACGCCGGGGGGCTCTGCGGGGCGAGCCTTCGCCCCATGGATCACACCGCGCGGGTTTACTCCGCGAGGCCTTTGTACTTCTTGTACTTGGCCATGGCTTCGGCTTCGTTCTGCTCGAACAAACCCTGCGCCACATCCGGGAACTGCTTGGCCAGCGAGGCATAGCGAATTTCGCTCTTGAGGAAATCCTGATAGCCGCCCGCGGGCTCCTTGCTGTCCAGCGTCAGGGGGTTCTTGCCCTCGTCGGCCAGCGTCGGGTTGAAGCGGTACAGCGTCCAGTAGCCGCATTCCACGGCCTTCTTTTCCTCGGCCTGCGACAGGCTCATGTTGATGCCGTGGTTGATGCAGGGCGCGTAGGCAATGATCAGCGACGGGCCGTGATAGGCTTCGGCTTCATTCATGGCCTTGAGCAGCTGCTGCGGGCTGGCACTCATGGAGACGCTGGCCACGTACACGTAGCCGTAGCTCATCGCCATCATGCCCAGATCCTTCTTCTTGGTACGCTTGCCGGCCGCCGCGAACTTCGCCACGGAACCGGTAGGCGTCGCCTTGGAGGCCTGGCCGCCGGTGTTGGAGTACAGCTCGGTATCCAGCACCAGGATGTTAACATCCTCGTTCTGGGCCAGCACGTGATCCAACCCGCCGTACCCGATATCATACGCCCAGCCGTCGCCGCCGATAATCCAGACGGATTTCTTGGTCAGCAGATCGGCGGCGGCCAGCACAAGGCGGGCCAGCGTGCAGGCTTCGCAATCGCAGCCTTCCACGATGCCGTCCTTGCAGGCGTCCAGCAGCTTGCGGCCGGCTTCCTTGGAAACCTTCGCATCGTCCATGCCTTCCAGCCAGGCCTTGCCGGCTTCCTTGATCTCGGCTACCGCGTAATCCACGGCGATCAGGGCCTTCACGGTATCGGCCAGCTTGGCGCGGCGCTGGTTGTACGCCAGGTTGATGCCGAAGCCGAACTCTGCATTGTCCTCAAAGAGGCTGTTGGCCCAGGCGGGGCCGTGGCCATCCTGGTTCACGGTGTAGGGGCAGGTGGGCGCGCTTCCGCCGTAGATGGAGGAGCAGCCCGTGGCATTGGCGATGATCATCCGATCGCCAAACAGCTGGGTCGCCAGCTTGACGTAGGGGGTCTCGCCGCAGCCCGCGCACGCGCCCGAGAACTCAAACAGCGGCTTAAGCGCCTGGCTGGCTTTGATGGAGGTGATCGCCTCGGGCCGCACTTCGGGCACGGTGGTGGCGAACTCCCAGTTGGCTTCCTGCTCCTGCTGGCTTTCCAGCGGCTTCATGACGAGGGCCTTGCCCTTGGCGGGGCAGACCTGCTCGCAGTTGCCGCAGCCGGTGCAGTCCAGAGGGCTGACCTGTACGCGGAACTGCAGACCCTCAAACTCTTTGCCGGTGGCCTTCTTGGTGGCGAAGGTCGCGGGCGCGCCCTTGAGGGTTTCGTCGCTTACGTAGGTGGAGCGGATGGCGGCGTGCGGGCACACCAGCGAGCAGGTGCCGCACTGGATGCACTTGTCCAGCTGCCACTCGGGTACGTTCACGGCGATGCCGCGCTTCTCGTACTTGGTGGTGCCGGTGGGCACAAAGCCGTCGGGGCTGAAGGCGCTCACGGGCAGCTTGTCGCCCTCCTGCGCAAGGATGGGATCGATCACGTTTTCAAAGTACGCGTCGGCCTTCACCTTGACGGGGGTCGCGCCGGTGGTGGCGTTGGCCCATTCGGCCGGAACGGGGATTTCTTTCAGGCCGCTGATGGCGATGTCGATGGCTTCGTAGTTCTTCTGCACAATCGCGTCGCCTTTTTTGCCGTAGGTCTTCTTGGCATAGGCCTTCATGTACTCGTCGGCCTTGTCGTAGGGCACCACTTCGGCCAGTTTGAAGAACGCGGCCTGCATGATGGTGTTGATGCGGTTGCCCATGCCAACCTTGAGCGCCAGATCGATGGCGTCAATGTTGTAGAAGCGGATGTGCTTCTTGGCCAGGATGCGCTTCATGGAAGCGGGCAGGTGGCTGTCCATCTCCTCGGCGGTCCAGGGGCTGTTCAGCAGGAACACGCCGCCGTTTTTCAGGCTGGACACCATATCGTACTTGGTCACGTAGCTGGGGTTGTGGCAGGCCACAAAATCCGCCGCGTCGATCAGGTAGGTGCTCTGGATCGGCTTTTTGCCGAAGCGCAGGTGGGAAACCGTCAGGCCGCCGGACTTTTTGGAGTCATAGGCGAAGTAGCCCTGCGCGTACAGATCGGTGTGGTCGCCGATGATCTTGATGGAGTTCTTGTTGGCGCCCACGGTGCCGTCGGAGCCCAGACCGTAGAACTTGCAGCAGATGGTGCCTTCGGGGGCGGTCACGATCTGCTCGCCCATCGGCAGGCTGGTGCCGGACACATCGTCCTCAATGCCGACGGTGAAGTGGTTCTTCATCGCGCCGTCGAGATTGTCGTACACGGCCTTGATCATGGTGGGCGTAAACTCTTTGCTGCCCAGACCGTAGCGGCCGCCGACCACCTGCAGGTCGGTCTTGCCGTTCTCCAGCAGCGCGGTGCACACATCGGTGTAGAGCGGCTCGCCCATGGAGCCGGGCTCCTTGGTGCGGTCCAGCACAGCCAGCTTCTTGCAGGAGGCGGGGATGGCTTCCAGGAAACGCTTGGCGCAGAACGGGCGGTACAGGCGCACTTTGATGAGACCCAGCTTCGCGCCGCGGGCGTTGAGGTAGTTGATGGTCTCTTCGATGGCGTCGCAGCCGCTGCCCATGGCGACGATCACCTTATCGGCATCGGGCGCGCCAACATAGTTAAAAGGCTTGTACTCGCGGCCAACCAGCTTGCTCACCTTTTCCATGACCACTTCCACGATGCCGGGCACGGCCTCGTAGAGCTTGTTGGCAGCTTCGCGGTTCTGGAAGTAGATGTCCGGGTTCTGGGCGGTGCCAGCCTGATGCGGATGCTCGGGGTTGAGCGCGCGGGCACGGAAGGCGTTCACCTTGTCCCAGGGCACGAGGGGCGCGATGTCCTTGTACTCGATGGCGTCGATCTTCTGCACTTCATGGCTGGTGCGGAAACCGTCGAAGAAGTGGAGGAAGGGCACGCTGCTTTCCAGCGAAGCCAGATGCGCGATCAGGGCCATATCCATGGCTTCCTGCACGCTGTTGCTGGACAGCATCGCAAAGCCGGTCTGGCGGCAGGCCATCACGTCGGCATGGTCACCAAAGATGCTCAGCGCGTGGGCGGCCAGCGCGCGGGCGCTGACGTGGAACACGCCGGGCAGCATCTCGCCGCTGATCTTGTACATATTGGGGATCATCAGCAACAGGCCCTGGCTGGCGGTAAAGGTGGTGGTCAAAGCGCCGGCGGCAAGGCTGCCGTGCACGGCGCCGGCCGCGCCGGCCTCACTCTGCATTTCCTGCACATACACGGTCTGCCCGAACAGGTTTTTCTGGCCTTTCGCCGCCCACTCGTCCACGACCTCCGCCATGGGGGAGGAAGGGGTGATCGGGTAAATGGCCGCCACGTCGCTGAATGCGTATGCTACGTGGCCTACGGCGGTATTGCCGTCTACGGTCATTTTGATCGACATTGGTTGTCCCTCCTTAAAGATTGTATCATTGAAAGCCGTCTGTCCTTGGCCGCGGGGCGGCCTCCCCCGCCGAGGCGGACGCACCCTGCGCGCCCGGAAGGGCGACGCACGGCCGAAGAAGACGGAGGTTTCCAACAACCATATATTATAGGAACTTGACACAAAAAAGTCAAGCCGCACAAGGATATCCGCGTTGCCCCCCAAACAATGCCGCCGCCACAGAAACCGTTTCCACAGCAGGTTTGCAGCCCCTTTTCTCCCCCATGCCGTGCAGGAAAAAAACCGCGCCACGCCCCCCGAGGGGTGCAGGGGCGAGCGGAAAGCCCCTGCGCGCGCCCGCAGGCGCGCCACCCTCCCTTCCCCCAGTTCCCAACTTGAAGGTGCCAAACCTTAGGGTGCCAAACCTTAGGGTACCAAACCGCAGGGTACCAAACCGCAGAATACCAAACCGAAGGGCACCAAAACACCCAAGCGCAGCACACGCCCCCCGAAGGGTGCAGGGGCGAGCGGAAAGCCCCTGCGCGCACCCGCAGGCGCGCTACCCCCGCTCCCCTCAACACGCAACACGAAGGTACCAAACCGCAGAATGCCAAACCGAAGGGCACCAAACCACCCAAGCGCAGCACACGCCCCCCGAAGGGTGCAGGGGCGAGCGGAAAGCCCCTGCGTGCGCCCGCAGGCGCGCCACCCTCCTTCCCATCCTAACCTGAAGATGCCACCCGCAGAATACCAAACCGAAGGGCACCAAACCACCCAAGCACAGCGCATGCCCCCCGAAGGGTGCAGGGGCGAGCGGAAAGCCCCTGCACGCGCCCGCAGGCGTGCCACCCCCCATCCCCCCTTTGCAGGGGAAAAAAGAAAGAACCGGCAGCCTTAAAGCCGCCGGTTCTCCTGCGCTCTTAAACAAGAGCGGCATCTTTACTTCTTCGCCATCTGGGCGATCTCATCGGCCAGGTTTTCCTGCCGCTTCTCGATGCCCTCGCCGCGCTCGAAACGCTCGAACTTCACAGGCGAAATGGTCGCGCCGATGGCCTTGGCCACCTCGTCGGTGTACTGGGCGATGGACTTGTCCGGGTCCTTGACGAACGGCTGGTCGATCAGACAAACTTCCTTGTAGTACTTCTCGATGCGGCCCTCGACCATCTTGTCGACAATCTTCTCGGGCTTGCCCTCGTTCAGCGCCTGCGCACGCAGGATTTCCTTTTCCTTATCCAGCTTGTCGGTGGGCACTTCATGCTTGAGCACATAGCTGGGGCGGGCGGCGGCAATCTGCAGCGTCAGGTCGTGGTAGTAGGTCCTGAAAACCTCATTGGTGTAGGTCTCGGGCTTGTTGTTGTCCACTTCCAGCAGGACACCGATTTTGCCGCCCATGTGGATGTAGGTTTCCACCACGCCCGCCTTGGCCTCATACCGGGCAAAGCGGCGGATGCTGATCTTTTCGCCGATGGCGACGGTCGCATCGCTGACCAGATCGGTGATGGTCTTGCTGGGGTCTTCGGCGAAAGGCTGGGTCAGGAGCGACTCCACATCGGCGGGGTTCGCCTTGGCGATGTGGTGCGCAATCTTGGCGCAGAAATCCTTAAAATTGTCGGTGTTGGCCACGAAGTCGGTTTCACAGTTGACTTCGACGATCACGCCGATTTTTACGTCGGGGGTCACAAACCCGGCGACCATGCCCTCCGCGGCGATGCGGCCAGCCTTCTTGGCGGCGGCGGCAAGGCCCTTTTCACGCAGCCATTCGATGGCCCTCTCCATATCGCCGGCGGCCTCGATCAGCGCCTTTTTACAATCCATCATGCCCGCCTGGGTCGTTTCGCGCAGTTCTTTCACCATTTGGGACGTTACTTCAGCCATAGGGATCCTCTCCTTAATGCAAGTCGTTACAGTTGGGTGGTTTACAACAGCGAGCGGCGCAACCGTACGCGCCGCCCGCTGCGATAGCCCGTTTTACTGGGCGTCTTTATCGGTGCCTTCGGCGGCCGGTTCCGCATCGTCGGCGGCGTCCTGGTGGCCCTGCTTGCCTTCCAGCACGGCGTCGGCCATCTTGCCGGCGATCAGCTTGACCGCGCGGATGGCGTCATCGTTGCCGGGGATGACGTAATCGATCTCGTCAGGGTCGCAGTTGGTATCCACGATGCCCACGATCGGGATGCCCAGCGCGCGCGCCTCGCTCACGGCGATGTGCTCTTTGCGGGGGTCCACCACGAACAGCGCGCCGGGCAGCTTCTTCATCTCGCGGATGCCGCCGAGATTGGCTTCCAGCTTTTCGCGCTCGTGCTGGATTTTAATCTGTTCCTTCTTGGGCAGGGCGGCCAGCTGGCCGGACTGTTCCATCTTATCGATCTGGTTGAGGCGCTCCACCCGGGTGCGGATGGTGCGGAAGTTGGTGAGCATGCCGCCCAGCCAACGGTTGTTTACAAAATACATGTTGCAGCGCGAAGCCTCGTTGGCGATGCTTTCCTGCGCCTGCTTCTTGGTGCCCACGAACAGCACGCTCTTGCCCTGCATGGCGGTATCGCGCACGAAGGCGTAGGCTTCGTCGGCCTTGCGCACGGTTTTCTGCAGGTCGATGATGTAGATGCCGTTGCGCTCGGTGAAGATGTACTGCGCCATCTTCGGGTTCCAGCGGCGGGTCTGGTGGCCGAAGTGTACGCCGGCCTCCAACAGTTGTTTCATGGAAATGACTGCCATTGGGTTTCCTCCTTGTTTATCCACCCTTTGTGTCAGCCCGGTTACGGCCGCCCCGCGCGCAACGCGCGCAAAGGCACAAACGCCCGGTCGACAAAGGTGCGTAATCGGTGGAAGTATAGCACAGATGGGGGGATGTTGACAAGGGGTGAACCATATTAATATAATGGATTCCACTTCCACATAGTCAAATTTAACATTGTATTATTTGATATTGCTGGTATAATATACTTGTTGTGAGAATAAATCTCACTAATATGGGGGAATATATTATGTTAGTACAGTTTAACTTTAAAAACTACCGTTCATTTCGCGATGAGACGACACTGGACTTAAGTGCTACACGAATAACCGAACATAGTGCACATATCATTTCCATGAATAAAGAGCACATACTACCCGCAGCTGCTATTTACGGTGCGAATGCAAGCGGAAAGTCAAACATTATTAAAGCCGTACGCTTTATGCATGCATATGTAATCCTCTCCTTTGGTTTTGATGACGATGAAACAAGTACAAACAACAAGCAAGTACTTTCCCTTGCCCCTGAAACTTTTAAGTTTGATGCATCAACAAATGAAGGTGAATCCTTATTTGAAATGTTCTTCACATTAAACAGTTCAAACGACAATCGTGTTTATCAATACGGGTTTTCGCTCGAACAAAATGTTGTTAAAAGCGAGTGGTTACGTTACAAAGCTACCAACGGTCGAAATTGGGATGTTTTTTCAAGAACTGGACAAAAGATCGAGTTTGTTGGTAATGTAATAAGTAAGATTTATCAAACCAACATACTTGCATCGCTTTCCCCAAGAACATTAGTGCTTTCACTTGGCGCAAAGCTAAGATCACCAAAGTTACTTGAGATATTCCGTTGGTTTACTCAAAATGAAGTCGTAGATTATGGTAATGCCAATGAAATCAGTTTTCGCTCAAATCAAGCTCCTGATAACTTCATAGCACCAAAGAAACAGGATAGCGTTTTAAAGTATCTTTCGACATTCGATTCATCAATACGTAGGTTTTCTGTTACTGAGGGCAAAGATTCAACAGAAGAAAAACATATGTATCGGATTGATGCTCTCCACAATATGATAGACACTCCCGAACAGGTTTCACTACCACTGAACCAGGAGTCAAGTGGCACTTTGAAAATGTTCGAGTTGTTCGATCCCATCAGGGCAACATTAAATAGAGGTGGCGTACTCTTTATTGATGAGCTTAACTCAAGACTTCATCCTCTACTAGTCCGGAACATTATTCTGACATATTTAAATGAAGAAACAAACCCTCATCATGCTCAAATTGTTTTTACGACTCATGATGTTTGGCAGTTATCAAGTAACTCATTGCGTCGAGACGAAATTTGGATTACTGAGAAAAATGCGAATGGCATTTCATCCCTTACTTCGTTATCCGATTATATCGATGAGGACGGAGATAAAATCCGGAAAGATGAAAACTACGAGAAGAATTACTTGTTAGGCAAGTATGGTGGTATACCTCCAATCAAGGCTTTGAGTTTTGATAAGGAGGATGATTGAAGTGCCTGACCGCAACAGGAAGCCAAGAAAGGCTCACGTTGGTAGCATTCCACAAAGACTATCGAATTATATAGTTTTCACTGATACTAACGAAACAGAAGGAAATTACATCGAAGGATTAAAAAGTAGTTTGCCCAGCGAATTACAGAGATCAGTTGTTATTAAAATTTACCACGCACATACATCTGACTTAGTACAAAAGTGCCTAGAAAGAGCTTCGGCTGAGCCACAATATGCGGAACCTTGGATTGTTCTTGATAGAGATCAAGTGCCAAATTTTAATGATATTATACAAGAGGCATATAAGAAGAACATCAGGGTTGCATGGTCAAATCCCTGTATCGAAATTTGGTTCTTTGCATATTTTGGTATGATGAATCATTGTAGTCAATCAAGGAAATGCTGCGCAGATTTTAGCAGATTCTACGAACAGCAGTTTGGTCATGAGTATGATAAAGCAGATCGAGATATTTATCGAAAACTGTGTAACAAAGGTGATGAACAGAAGGCTATTCGATTGGCAAAACAGAAGTATGAAAGTTTCAAGCATGATGAGGGGAAACAGTTCTCTGACATGAATCCCTCATCCACAATGTACTTATTGGTTAGCCAAATTATCAAATATCGGTAGCCCCCCACTACCCCAGCATCCCAAACATATCCACCTGACTTGTCTCCGCCAGTCCGTCCAGCGCGCCCTGGCTGCGGAGCATATCCACAACCGCGGTGCCCAGCCGGGCGCGGGCACGCAAATCCTCCACGCTCAGGAAGGGCGTGGCACGCGCCTCCAGCACGCCGTCCGCCGCGGCTTCGGGGAAACCGTTCAGCGACAGGAAGGGGCAGCGCAGGTCGTTGCCCTCCGGGGTGAAGCGGCGTTTGTCGCTTAAATACAAATCCACCGGCAGCAGGCGTATCCCGCGCTCCTGCATTTCCAAAATCATGTGCAGGGCGTTTTGCTCCTGCTTCTCTTTGGGGTTGAGCTTTTCGTCGCGCGCGTCGTAATCCCGCAGGCGGTCGCGCAGGGTCGCGCCGGACAGCAGCATCGTGCCCGCGTCAAACCCGTCGGCGCGGATGGTGAAATACGCCGCGTAGTACGCCAGCGGCCGGTACACCTTGTACCACGCCACGCGCAGGCCCATGGTCACGTAGGCCACCGCGTGCCCGCGCGGGAACATGTACTTGATTTTTTTACAGCTCTCAATGGCCCAGGGCGGCACGTCGTGAGCCAGCATCGCCTGCTCCATCTCCGGCTTGAGGCCCTTGCCCTTGCGCACGTTTTCCATGATGTCAAAGCTCATTTTGTTTTCCAGCCCTTTGGCAATCAGGAAATTCATGATATCGTCGCGGGTGCAGAAGCACTGCGGCAGCTTGGCCGTGCCGCTGTCGATCAAATCCTTGGCGTTGCCCAGCCACACGTCGGTACCGTGGCTCAGGCCGGAGATGCGCACCAGCTCCTCCATGGTGGAAGGGCGGGTGTCCAGCAGCATCCCCTGCACAAACTGCGTGCCGAACTCCGGGATGCCCAGCGTGCCCGTGGGGCTTAAAATCTGCTCGGCGGTCACGCCCAGCGCCTCGGGGCTCTGGAACAGGCTCATCACGCGCCGGTCGTCCAGGGGGATGTCGCGGTAGCCCACGCCGGTTAACGCTTCCAGCATGTGCATCATGGTCGGATCATCGTGCCCCAGACAGTCGAGCTTGACCAGAATATCGTGCATGGAACGGAAATCGTAATGCGTGGTCAGGGTCTGCCCGCCGATATCGTCGGCCGGGTGCTGGATGGCCGTAAACTGGCAGATATCAAAATCCTTGGGCAGCACCACAATGCCGCCCGGATGCTGGCCCGTGGTGCGCTTAACGCCCATGCAGCCCGCCGCCAGCCGCTCCTTGTGGGCGCGCCCCGCGTGAATATCGCGCTCCTCCAGGTACTTGGCGGCATAGCCGTAGGCTGTTTTTTCCGCCAGACCGCTGATGGTACCGGCGCGGTACACGTAACCCTTGCCGAACAGCTCCTCAATGTAGGCGTGCGCGCGCGGCTGATACTCGCCGCTGAAGTTCAGGTCGATATCCGGCACCTTGTCCCCCTTAAAGCCCAAAAACACCTCAAAGGGGATGGAGTACCCATCCTTGGCCATGGGCTGGCCGCAAAGGTCGCAGGTTTGATCCGGCAAATCCACGCCCACGGCGCCCAGCTCCGGCGGGGTGAACACCGTACGGTGGCAGTGGTCGCAGCGGTAATGCGCGGGCAGGGGGTTAACCTCGGTAATGCCGCACATGGTCGCCACAAAGCTGGAACCCACGCTGCCGCGCGAACCAACCAGATAGCCGTCCGCCAGCGATTTGGCCACCAGCTTCTGGGCAATGGAATAAAGCGTGGCAAAGCCGTAGCCGATGATGCTTTTTAATTCCTTTTGCAGCCGCGCCTCCACCAGCTCCGGCAGCGGATCGCCGTACAGGGCGCGGGCCTTTTCCCAGCTCATGGTTTCAATATCGTGCGCCGCCTCCGGCCAGAAGGGCTGGAAGGTGTCCTCCCCCTTGGGGTGCTTGGGAAACAGCCGCAGATCCCCCACCTGATCGGCAATGGCGCGCGGCGCGTCCACCACCACCTCACGGGCCTTGCGCTCGCCCAGATAGGCAAACTCCGCCAGCATCTCGTCGGTGGTATGGAAATACAGCGGCGGCTGGTCGTCGCAATCCTCATAATTCAGCCCCGCCTGCAGGATGGTGCGGTAAATCGCGTCCTGCGGCTCCTTGAAGTGCACATCCCCGGTGGCGACCACGGGCTTGCCCAGCGCCTCGCCCAGCGCGACGATGCGCCTGTTGAAGTTGCGCAGGGCTTCTTCGTCCCGCGCCTCGCCGTTGCGCAGCAGGAAGCGGTTGTTGCCCACGGGCTGGATTTCCAGATAATCGTAAAACGCCGCGATGCGCCGCAGCTCCTCGTCCGGTTTTCCGGCCACCACCGCGCGGAACAGCTCGCCCGATTCGCACGCGCTGCCCACGATCAGCCCTTCCCGGTATTTCTGGATCAGGTGGCGCGGCAGGTTCGGGTGGCGATGGAAATAGTGCAGATGCCCCTCGCTTACCAGATGGTTGAGGTTTTCCATGCCCTTTTGCGATTTGCACAGCAGGATAATGTGGTGCGTATCGCTCATGCTCTCGCCCTGCACGGCCCCGTCGATCTCCGCAAGGGTGCGCGCGCCAAGCGTTTCCAGCCGCTCAAACATCGCGGCCAGACAAAGGGCGGTGGCACCCGCGTCATGCACGGCGCGGTGCGCGTTTTTAAGCGATACGTTCAGGTGCTTGCATACCGCGCCCAGCTTGAAACTGCGCAGCTCCGGGTAAAGCCTGCGCGCCAGCGCCAGCGTATCCACCACCGGGGCGCGGAAGGTTCTGCCCATGCGCGCACACTCCGCCGTTAAAAAGCCGATGTCAAACGGCGCGTTGTGCGCGGCCACCGCACAGTCGCCGATGAAATCCAGCAGCTTGGCCACGCCTTCGGCGGGGGTTTCCTTTTCGCGCAGCATCAGGTCGTTGATGCCGGTAATTTCCGTGATCTTCGGCTTCAGGGGCACGCCGGGGTTGCACAAAAGGCTGAGCTCGTCCTTGACCACGCCGTTTTCCAGCCGCACCGCGCCAATTTCAATGATGCGGTCGGCCGTGGGCGAAAGGCCGGTGGTTTCAAAGTCGAGTACCACCAGCGCCTGCCCGGTGGGCCGGTCGTCCGCATCGGCCACCAGCGGCACCAGATCGCACAGGTAGCCTTCCACCCCGGGGATCAGCTTGATGTTGTGCTTTTTTGCCGCGCCAAACGCCGCGGGGAAGGCCTGCGTAACCCCGTGGTCGGTAATCGCCACGGCGGGGTGGCCCCAGCGCGCGGCCTGCGCCACCAGATCGGCCGCGTCGGCGGTCGCGTCCATGGCGCTCATGTTGGTGTGCATGTGCAGCTCAATCCGCCGCTGATCTTCCGGGGCAAGGTCCATCCGCTCCCGTTTGGGGATCAGCTGCATATCACGCACATTCAGGGAGATTTCCTTCAGGTACGGATCCATGCGGCAATCGCCCCGCACGCGGGCGGTCGCGCCGTTTTTAAGCATCGCCACCTGATCGGCCACGCGCTGCTTCTCCTCGGCGGTGGGGGGCTTGGGGGTTTCGCCAAAGGCGGCGCGCTTCATGCGGTAATTGTAGAAGGCTTTGCAGTACACGGTGGAGGTATCGTCCCCCAAGGCGAAGGTGACCATCACCGTTTCGCCGCCCTTGAGCTCGCGCGGCTCGTTTACGCCGATCAGCTCGCCTTCCACCACCACCACGCCGCTGTCTTCCGCCAGCTGCGCAATGGGCACGGGCAGGTCGGCGATGGCGCGGCCCTTGAGCACCGCGCCGCGCGGGGTTTTGGGTGCGGCTTCGCGCACCGGGCGCTCGCCCACAGGCGCGGCCTTCTTCGGCTTGGGGGCGGTGGGCGTTGGTGCGGCCGCGGCAACCGGCGGCGGCATCGCGGCGGCGTCTTCCCACGGGGCGGGCGTTCCAGCCGGAGCCTCCTCCCACGGGGCGGCTTCTTCGGCGGGCAGGTTTTGCTCCAAAGCGGCGGTGTGGGGGTTTGCGGCGCGGTTTTCGGCCTGCTCCTGCGCGCGGCGCGCGGCCGCCTCGGCGCGCATGCGTTCCACCCATGCCTCGCGCTCGCCGCACAGGCCCAGCGCCACCGGCATCCGTACGCGGAAAATATCCCACACGGCCTGCGCCAGTTTCGCATCCAGCCCGTTGCGGCGGAAAAACTCGATGGAAAACGCATCCGGGCATGTCAGCAGGATGCGCCCGTTATCCACGCTCCAGCCCACATCATCCAGCCATGCGCGCAGCGCGGGGCTCTGGCGGCGCAAAAAATCCTTGAGCACGGGGGTGTACCGTTGCACGTCGGTCACAAAATCCTCCGCCAGCCCCGGCGAGGCGACGCGCAGCGCCACCTGCAACTGCGGAAAAAGCCCGCGCATGCGGCGCTCCAGCGCCAGAAAATCCACTTCCGGCACCAGCGTATCGCTCAGCAGGCTAAAATAGGCTTTATTATCGGTTTTGCGGTACAGCACGCGCTCCACCCGCAGCTTGCCCGCGAGGGGGGGCACGGTTTCTTCCAAATGGCGGATCAGCTCGGTTTTATTCACGGTTGGTCGCTCCTCGGGCCGCGCGCAGCAGGCGGCGCAAAGGTCCTGCGGGATGTCAGCGGCGGTTTGTGTCCGGCGCGGCGGTCGGGTCCTTTTGGCGGATCAGGCGCAGCGCCCGCTCGATCAGCAGCGCCGCGAGGTCTCCCTCCACGCGTTCGGGAGGCTTGCCGCGTTCAAAAATCGCGCCCACGGCATAGGTGCCGCCTTCGCCGCCGGCGGCCTGACCCTCCGCCAGCCCGCCCCCGGCCAGGCCGATATCCGCCTCGCGCGCCTCGCCCGGGCCATTGACCACGCAGCCCATGACCGCCACGGTCAGGGGCACGCGCACCCCGGCAAGCGCCGCCTTAACCCGGCGGGCAATGGCCGTTACATCGATGCTGGTACGCCCGCACGTGGGGCAGGAGATCACGTTCACGCCGTCGCGGCGCAGCCCGCACGCGCGCAGGATGTCCAGCGCCGCGCCCACCTCGGGCACCGGGTCGCCGGTCAGCGATACGCGCACCGTATCGCCAATGCCGTCCAGCAGCAGGCTGCCGATGCCTACGGCGCTTTTAATGTGCCCCTCGCCGGGCAGGCCCGCTTCGGTTACGCCCACATGCAGGGGGTAATCCGTCTGCGCCGCGGCCAGCCGGTAGGCGGCCACAGTCAGGGGCACGTCGGTCGCCTTGAGGCTGAGCACGATATCGGTAAAGCCTGCGGCCTCCAGCAGCCGCGCGTGGCGCAGTGCGCTGTTAAGCATGCCCCGGGCGGTCACGCCGCCCTCAGCCTGCAGAATATCCTTTTCCAGCGACCCGCTGTTCACCCCGATGCGGATGGGCGCATTGTGAGCACGGGCGCAATCCGCCACCAGCCGCACCTTCTGCTCCGACCCGATGTTGCCGGGGTTGATGCGCACCTTGGCCGCGCCGCGCTCCAGCGCGCCCACCGCCAGATCGGCCCGGTAGTGGATATCCGCCACAATGGGCACGGGCGACTGGCGCACCACCGCTTTAAAAGGCTCGAGGCACGCGTCGTCA
Source organism: Candidatus Limiplasma sp. (assembly GCA_963666755.2). Taxonomy (GTDB): domain Bacteria; phylum Bacillota; class Clostridia; order Christensenellales; family Aristaeellaceae; genus CAXXOK01. The sequence goes on along the minus strand of CAXXGW010000009.1, from coordinate 63,888 downwards.
TACACGCTGATGCGTACCAGATCGGCCCCGGCGGCGGCCAGCGCGCGCACCTGCGCAAGGGTCGCCTCAGCGTTGCGGGTATCGGTATTGGTCATGCTTTGCACGCTTACAGGCGCGCCGCCTCCCAGCGGCAGGCCGCCCACGTGCAGGGCACGGGAACCGCGCATAGGCTCACTCCTTTTCCCGGGCGATGTAGATGGGGCGATGCTTGGTTTCCAGATAGGTCTTGCTCAGGTATTGCCCCAGAATGCCGATGCAAAACAGCTGGATGCCGCCCAGCATCAGGATGATGCAGATCATCGCCGGGAACCCGGCCACCGGATCGCCCCAAATGAGGGTTTTAATAAAGAAGAACAGAATCAGCACGAACGCCAGCAAACAGAACACAATGCCCATTACGCTGGCGATGGCCAGCGGCGCCGTGGAAAAGCCGATGATACCGTCCAGCGAATACAAAAGCAGCTTCCAGAACGACCACTTGGTTTCGCCCGCCACGCGCTGGATGTTTTCATACTCCAGCCATTGGGTGCGGAACCCGACCCAGCTGAAAATGCCCTTGCTGAAACGGCTTACCTCCCGCAGGGAAAGGATCGCGTCCACCATGGGGCGGTTCATCAGCCGGAAATCCCGCGCGCCGTCCACCACCTCGGTTTTGCTGATGCGGTTAATCAGCCGGTAAAACGCCCGCGCAAAGAAAGAGCGCAGCCGCGGCTCCCCCTTGCGGGTTACGCGCCGGGTCGCCACACAATCGTACGCGCCGCCCTGCACCCCCGCAAGCATCGTGCCCAGCAGGTGCGGCGGGTCCTGCAAATCGACATCCATCACGGCCACATAGTCGCCGGCGGCGGCTTCCAGCCCGGCGTACATCGCGGCTTCCTTGCCAAAATTGCGGCTGAAACTCAGGTAATGCACGCGCTCGTCCCGCTGGCGCAGGGTCTTGAGCTTCTCCAGCGTGCCGTCGCTGCTGCCGTCGTCCACAAACCACCATTCGGTTTCCACATCCAGCGCGTCCGCCTGTGGGGCGCAAGCCGCGAAGTACAGGGGAATGGCTTCCTCTTCATTATAACAGGGCACGACGATGCTCAGTCGTTTCACGGCGCATGCGCCTCCTCGGTTTGTTTGGCCGCGCGCGGCGGGCGGGCACACCCCATCATAGCACGTTTCGGGGGCAAAGGGAAGCATACGCCCACCCCCGCGCGGGCGAATTGCCCACGCCCTTCCGGCAGGATTTCACCCCCCGCAAAGCGAACTATGCCTAAGAGCATAATCGCGGGAGGTCGGGCATGAGCGAATTTCTGGCGCCGCTGGATTACCGGCGGGCAAAGGATATGCTGCGCGCGCTGCATTTTTACACCGGCTATACGCCGGAGGGCGCGGCCCGCGCGGCCGCGCTGCTGCGCGAGCGTTACCCCTCGGTTTTCGCGCACGCCGAGGTCAAGACCTTTGCCAACGGCGCGCTGTTATTGGAAATGCCGGGTGCGAACATCACCGATCCGCTGGTGTTTGTGGCCCACATGGACGCGCTACCCTGCCGCGAGGCGCCGCACCCGGAAGGCCCGCTGTGCGCGCCCCTGCAGCGCGCGCATGCCATAGCGTTGCTGGAGGCGCTGGACGCGCTGCTGATCGGCGGTTACCGCCCGGGCGGCGACCTGTACCTGGCCCTGAGCATGGACGGCCTTGGCGAAGGGCTGGGCGCGCAGGCCATGGCCGTGTATCTGGCCAAGCGCGGGGCCAACCCCTGTTTTGTATTGGATTACGGCGGTTACGCCACGCACGCGGCCTTCTGCCGCTATCTGCCCGCGGGCGCGCCGCTGGCGCTGATCGGCATCACCGAAAAAGGCCGTCTGGATGGCCGTGTGATCGCCCCGCCCGTGCCGCTGGGCGATGAGCGCGGCGCGGCCCGACCGCTGAACGTGCTGCTTAAAAGCGGCTCCCGCCTGGGGCTGCGGCCGCGCCGGGCGACGCTCTGCCCCGCCAGCGACCAGATGCTGGCCGCCATCGCGCGGCATGCGCCCATGCCCCGCCGCCTGCTGCTGCTTTACCCCCGGCTCACCTTTCCGCTACTGCGGCTGTTTTGGCGCAAACGCGCGGTGTTTACGCAGTTTTTCAGCAGCGACCTTACAGTTACGGGCGTGCGCACGCAGGGCGAGCCTTCCCGCAGCCCCACGGCGGCGGAACTGAGCTTTACCCTGCGCACCGTACCGGGCCGCCCACTGACCGTGTGGCAAAAGCAGCTGGCCCGCCGGGTACGCCGCGGCGGCGCCACGCTGGAAGTGACCGTGCGCCACGAGGCCAGCCCGGCCAGCCGCACCGCTGGCGAAGCGTGGGACGCGCTGGAGACGGCCATCGAAATCCTCTTTGAACGGGCAGTGATCGTGCCCTGTCTGGCACCGTATGAGTCCGACGGCCGTTTTTACGCCGGGCTGAACGGCAAGGTTTACCGGTTCTCCCCCTATCTGCTGGGCGGTGAGGAAGCGCTGCGCGACGAATGCGGCGTGGATGACGAAGCCTTGCAGACGGCGGTTCAGTTTTTCCGGCAAATGCTCTCGGTGTAACGGGCAGCCTGCCCGCGCACCGGGTATGGGAGGGATGCTTCCTTGGCCGGCATTGTTTACCTGCTTTTCTTTCTGGCGGGCGGCCTGCTGATTGCCCGCTACTGGCTGCCGGGGCTAAGGCCCCTGCCCCGCTGGTACGCGGGGGCGGGCATCGGGCTGATGCTCGTGCTCTGGCTGCCCGCGCTGTGGGCGCGCGCGGTGGCCTTCACGGTAACGGCGCACCTGCTTGCGGCGCTTACGCTGCTGGTGGCGGTCATGGCAGCCTGGATGAGCCGCGACCGCGCCCCGCGCGTACGTGTGTGCGAGGAGGATCGGCGCATGCTGCGCGCGGTGCTGCTGGTGGCGGTGCCGCTTACGTTGCTGGCCGCGTGGCTGGAGTTTACGCACTCGCTGCGGCCTGCCGTCGACGGCTACCACGTGGGGCAGAGCACCTACGGCGATCTGTCGCTGCATCTGGCCATCGCCACCTCGGCGGTGAACGCGCCCTTTCCGCTGCACAACAGCCTGATGGTGGGCGCGACCATGGCCTACCCCTACCTGTCGGACACCTTTGCCACTACTTTCCTGCTGCTGGGTGCCGACCTGCCCACCGCCATGGCCGTAACCGGCACGGTGCTGTGCGCGTATGTGTTTGTGGGCTTCGCCCTTCTGTGCGCGCAGCTTTGCCGCAGGCGCGGCGCGGTGTTTCTGGCGTTCGGCCTGCTGTTCATCAACGGCGGGCTTGGGTTTTTCTATACGCTCAGCGGCACGGTGGAAAACGGCGTCGTCACCACGGCGTGGGATCATCTGCGCACGGTGCTGACCAGCTATTACCAGACTCCCACCAACCAGCCCGACCCCAACAACCTGCGCTGGGTAAACATCCTGTGCGATATGCTGGTGCCGCAGCGCGGGTTCCTGGGCGGCTGGGCGATGCTGATGCCCATCCTGAACCTGGTGTTGCCGCCGCTGATGCTGCGCCGTCGCCCCCGCATGCGCGCCATGCTGCTGGCGGGGCTGATGGCGGGCGGGCTGCCGATGCTGCACACCCACACCTTTCTGGCGCTGGGACTTGCCAGCCTCGGCTTTTGCGGCTACGCGATGGCCACCGCCCCGCACGGGCGGCGTGCCGACGCGTTTGCACCCTTTGCACTGTACGGCTGCATAGCGGCGGTGCTCGCCATGCCGCAGCTGACGGATTTCACCTTTGTGCAGGCGACGGCCAGCGACCACTTCCTGCGCTTCCAGTTCAACTGGTGCAACAACCGAAATGGGCAGGGGCTGGTAGATCCATATTTCTGGTTCTACATTAAAAACATCGGGGTGCCGTATCTGCTGATTTTGCTGGCGGTGTTCCAGCGACGCCAGGGCGATCTGCGCACCGAGGCCGAGCAGGCCGCCGTGCTGACCGACGGGCTGTACACGCCGGAGCCCGAGCCCCAGCCGGAGGTTGAGGCCGCGCATGAGCTCCAGCCGGAGCCCGAGCCGGAACCGGAGCCGGAAGAGGAAGCGCCCGCGCCGGAGCCTGCCGCCCCGCCCGCAGCCGACGCCGAGCCCGGCGCCGAAGCCGAAGCAGAAACCCTCGCGCCCGGACGGCACAGCGTCTTTACCGCCGACATGCCCGCCTATGGTATGGATCGGATGGAAGCCGTACACAATGCTCCGCCGCTTTTGAATGTAGAGCTGCCCTACGTACGCCCCCTGCCGCCGGAAAAACTGCGCGCCTCCGCCTTCTCCCCGGAGGATAACGACCGCGTAGGGGTGATGCGCGCCGTAACCGGCGACGCGAAGCCCGAGCAGAGCCACCGGCCGTTGCTGGAGGAGCTGTTCCACGCCACCTACCGCCAGCAGGACGAGGTGGAGGAGCGCTTCCACGCGCACCCGACCACCGTGGGCGCGCCGGAAACCTGCTTTGCCGATAACCCGCCCCCGCGCGACTGGATTCGCCAGAACCGCATCCTGGCGCTGGGCGCGCTGCTGATTGTGCTGGTGGCGGAGCTGATCCTGTTCCAGCCCAACGAGTACGATAACAACAAGCTGTTTTACGTGGCCTACCTGCTGTGCCTGCCCATGGCGGCGGATTACGCGCTGGAGCTGTACGCCCGGCTGCGCGGCATAGGCGGCGCAAAGGGCATCGCGGCATTGTTCCTGATTACGTGCTTCCTTTCCGGCGGTCTGACCATCGCCCGCGAAACCGTGAGCGATTACCCCGCCTACAGTGTAGCCGACCAGACGGTAGCCACGTTTGTGCAGCGCAGCACGCCCGAGCACAGCGTTTTCCTGACCGGCACCCAGCACCTGAACCCCGTGGCCAGCCTCGCGGGCCGCACCATTGTGTGCGGCAGCGACCTGTACCTGTACTACCACGGCTTTTCCACCGCGCCCCGCAAGGCCGAGGTACAGGCGTTTTACGAAGCGCCGCGCGAGCATCTGGATTTGCTTTCCCGCTACGGGGTGGAGTATATTTACGTAAGCCCTTCCGAATGGGCCGCCTACACCGTGAATGCGCAAGCCCTGCGCTCACTGTTCCCGGTGCTGTACGAAAGCGACGACGGCAATACGCTGATCCTGACCGTGCCGGAAGCCCTGCGCAAGGCGGGCACGGCCCAGCCGAACCCCTTCGCTCCCGTCGCACCGTAAAGAAAGGGAGGCCGCGATGGATCGCTTTCTGCGTTACTCGCTCACCCACGGGCGCAAAATCCGCGCGGTGCTGCAAACCGAAGGCAAGCTCACGCAGGCGACTGTAACCGTACTCGCGCTGGACGGGCAGACTGCCACCCTGCGCGTGGGCGCACGCAAAACCCCCATAACCGTCCCCCTGGTGGATATTTTAAGCTGCGACTACGCGCGCGGCGATCATGGAGAGGAATAACGCATGCAAAAGCTCCGTGCCCTGCTTAAAGACCGGCAGGAACTGCTGGAACTGATCCGCTATGTGATTGCGGGAGCCCTGACGACCATCCTGAGCCTGATTGTTTCCTATGGCTGCTACATCCTGCTTTCCGCAGACCATACCATCAACGGCGCCAACACCCTGCAACTGATGATCGGCAACGCCTTTTCCTGGATTGTGGCGGTCATCTTCGCGTTCTGGATCAACCGGTGGATGGTGTTCCGCGTACGCGGCGGCGATGCGCAAAGCAAACGCCGCGAGTTTCTGGAGTTTATCGCCGCAAGGCTGGCCAGCTGGGCTCTTTTAGAGGAAGGCGTTGCCGCGCTGCTGAAGCTGACAGGCCTGACCAACTTCTGGAACCGGCTGTGCATCCTGGTGCTGGTGATGGTGTTCAACTACGTCGCCAGCAAGTTCTGGGTGTTCAAGCCCCGCGCCGACGCCCCCGCGCAGGAAACGCCCGCAGAGGAACCGCCCGCGCAGAACTGAACCCCAGGCCTCCCGTGACAAAAAGGCGAACAATTTTCCAAAAATCTCCGGTCACCCGTGGGAAACGGCCCTTCGCCCCGCACCCGGCCTCCGCATTCCGTCCAAAGGTGCGCACCGGGAAAAGCCTCCCCGTGGAGCGCTTTGCCCTGCGGGCGTGCAGTGTGCCTCCTGAAAAGTGGGCCAAGGAAATGGCGTGCAAACTGGAGCATTTTCACAAAACGCGGCGGAATGTTTGCCTTTCTTTTTTCGCGCCCTTCCTTTCCCGACCGATTTAGGGTATACTGGGTCTGCCCAAAGAAAGCCTGGATCGATGCCAAAGGAGCGTAAAGCATGACGGACTTTACAAACAGCTGGAACGACGAGGAAATTCTGACCGCACCCTACGCCCCGCTCGGCCTGATTGCCATGCCGGGATGCGAGGAGTTGGGTGCGAGTGTCAACCGTTGGCTGATGAAGTGGCGTGAGCATCAGGAGGCCCTGGAGGATACGCAGACCCCCCTGTTCGGCGTCCTGGGCGCCAACCGGGACAATTTCCTGATCGACGTGCAGTGTCCGCGCTTTGGCACAGGCGAAGCCAAAGGCATGATCCGCAGTTCCGTGCGCGGGTACGATATCTACATTCTGGCCGATGTCGGCGCCTATAATGTGACGTATAAAATGTACGGGAAAACCGTACCCATGTCCCCCGACGATCATTACCAGGACATCAAGCGCATCATCGCCGCCATCGGTGGGCGCGCCAAACGTATCAACCTGATTATGCCCATGCTGTACGAAGGCCGGCAACACCGCCGCACCAGCCGCGAAAGTCTCGATTGCGCGCTGGCCCTGCAGGAGCTGGAAAGCATGGGCGTTTCCAATATCATCACCTTTGACGCACACGACCCCCGCGTGCAAAACGCCGTTCCCCTGACCGGGTTTGACAGCGTCAAGCCCACCTACCAAATCCTGAAGGCGCTGCTGCGCAACCAGGCCGACCTGCGGCTGGATCGCGGCCATATGATGATCGTCAGCCCCGACGAGGGCGCCATCGACCGCAACATCTTCTACTCCTCAGTGCTGGGACTGGATATGGGCCTGTTTTACAAACGCCGGGATTATACCACCATTGTGGACGGCCGCAACCCCATCATCGCCCATGAATATCTGGGCGACAACGTCGAAAATAAGGACGTGTTCGTCAGCGACGACATCCTCGCGTCCGGTGAGAGCATTCTGGATCTGGCGCGGGAGCTGAAAAAGCGCAACGCCAACCGCATTTATGCCGCCGCGACCTTCGCGCTGTTTACCAACGGGCTGGAATCCTTCCAGAAAGCCTATGAGGAGGGCATCCTGACCCGTGTGATTTCCACCAACCTCACCTACCGCACGCCGGAACTCAAATCCGCCAGCTGGTTTATCGAGGCGGATATGAGCAAGTACGTCAGCTTTATCATTGCGTCGCTCAACCACGACCGCAGCCTGAGCCGCCTGCTCAACCCCTACGACCGGATTCGCAAGCTGGTTACCTGCTATAAGGATCAGCAAGCCGCGCAGGGGCTACGGCTGGTGTAACGCCAACCGCCCTTTTCCCCCTGCGCCCGTGCAGGGACGCGCGCCGCGGGCGTAAGCCGAACCAGCCGTTGGTTGCCGGGGTTTCTGTAGCCCTCACCGCCGCCCCTCGCCAACGCTTGGGGCGGCGGTTTTCCGTCCGTATCCCAACCATGCGTGCCCATTGCCGCAGCCACCGCCCTGCGCAGGGCTTTGCAATGCGCAGGGGCGTACCGCCCGGCCCCGCTGTGAACCCGCAGGTGCAATGCTCCGAAGCCACAAGCCTGTTCCGAGCACGCCCCTTCCTGGAACCCTTGCGGTTGTACGCCGTCCGACAGCGTAAACCGCTTTGCAGCGGTTGTGCAGGCGAAGTTTTTCATTGCTTAGTCCTATTTCCCTATTGACATAGTATGATTATAGGGGTATTCTATAGTTACCAAAGACCTCCCCCAGCGGTCAAAGCAGGTGGAAAGGAGCGCGAGGCTGCATGCAGAAGGGTTTCCCAAACGGGAGCGGGTTTCGATGTCGGCTTGCCGCGCACAGACCGGCGGCGCATTGCCGCAGTACACTCCACCCCTGAAAAAGAAGTCTTCCCAAGCAGAAAGGAAGGGCATTATGGCCAATATCTACACCTCCGCCGACCAGTTGATCGGCCGCACGCCGCTGTTGGAACTGCGCAATGTGGAAAAACATCTGGACCTGCAGGCTCGCATACTGGCGAAACTGGAGTATTTTAACCCCGCCGGGTCGGTTAAGGACCGTATCGCCAAGGGCATGCTGGACGATGCCGAAGCCCGCGGGCTGTTAAAGCCCGGCTCGGTCATTATCGAGCCGACGTCCGGCAATACCGGCATCGGGCTGGCCTCGGTGGCCGCCGCGCGCGGGTACCGGCTGGTGATTGTGATGCCGGAAACCATGTCCGTCGAGCGCCGCCAGATCATGAAAGCCTACGGCGCCGAACTGGTGCTGACGGAGGGCGCCAAAGGCATGAAGGGCGCCATCGCCAAGGCGGAAGAGCTGGCCAAGGAAACCCCCAACAGCTTTATTCCCGGCCAGTTTGTGAACCCCGCCAACCCCCGCGTGCACCGGGAAACCACCGGCCCTGAAATTGAGGCGGATACCGACGGGCAAGTGGATGCCTTTGTGTCGGGCGTGGGCACGGGCGGCACCATCACCGGCGTGGGCGAGTATCTGAAGGCGCGGCACCCCGGGGTAAAAATCGTCGCGGTGGAGCCGGCCTCGTCGCCGGTGCTTTCCGGAGGCGCGGCGGGGCTGCATAAAATTCAGGGCATCGGCGCGGGCTTTGTGCCCGAGGTGCTCAACACCGGGGTGTATGATGAGATTATACGCGTAGCCAATGAGGACGCATTTGAGATCGGCCGCCTGATCGGCAGGCTGGAAGGCGTGCTGGTGGGTATCTCCTCCGGGGCGGCGGCATGGGCGGCCATTGAGCTGGCCAAACGGCCGGAGTATCAGGGTAAGACCATCGTTGTGCTGTTACCGGATACGGGCGATCGGTATCTGTCCACCCCGCTGTTTGCGGAATAAGGGAAAAAATGGGTCAAGGGCCGCTGGCCCTTGTCAGGTTTCCAAAGGGCGAAACCCTTTGGCGGGCTTAACGTGAAGCCCAAACCCCCAGCCGCAGCGAAAAGGGGTCAAGGGCCGCTGGCCCTTGTCAGGTTTCCAAAGGGTGAAACCCTTTGGTGGGTTTGGGCAAAGCCCAAGCCTCCCAGCCGCAGCGAAAAGGGGTCAAGGGCCACTGGCCCTTGTCAGGTTTCCAATGGGTGAAACCCTTTGGTGGGTTTGGGCAAAGCCCAAGCCTCCCAGCCGCAGCGAGAATGCGCAGCGCGCGAACAGCGCCGCAGGCGCTATGAGGCGCGCGGGGGTGGATTCCCGCCGCTTTCCGGCGCCAAAAATAGGTCAAGGGCCGCTGGCCCTTGTCCGGTTTTCAAAGGGTGAAACCCTTTGGCGGGTTTGGGCAAAGCCCAAGCCTCCCAGCCGCAGCGAGAATGCGCAGCACGCAAACAGCGCCGCAGGCGCTATGAGGCGCGCGGGGGTGGACACCTGCCACATGCAGGCAACAAAGCAAGTCAGGAACCGTATCCCATCTCTGTGATACAACTCAACAACCTATACAGCCAATCAGGCCGGGGCGATCGCCCCGGCCTGTGCTATTGCAGTTTCGTTTGCTCCCGGCAAAGCGGTTTACCCGCTCGCCTCATAGCGCCTGCGGCGCTGTTCGCTCGCTACGCGTTTCTATGGGACGCTGGGGCTCGGCCCCAGACCCCGGCAGGGGTTTCACCCCTGCACCCTGACAAGGGCTTTCAGCCCTTGACCCATTTCCGCTGCGGCGGGGGGTCAGCCCTCTACATTGCCCTGCACCTGATCCAGCAGGCTTTTCACCAGCGGGGCCAGCGCCTCGCAGGCGGCCGTGTCGCCCGTGTGCATCGCGCGCCGCGCGGTCTGGTAGGCTGCATACGGCGCCACCGTGCGATCCAGCGCGCGGGTTTCGGCATCCAGCGCGTTGCGCGCCGCCGCCAGATCAATCAGCCGCGTCATCAGCCGGTAGAGCGGCTGCCCGTCGCGGTAGTCGGCCGGGGCGAAAAAATCCAGCCGCTTATCCAGATACAGGTCATAAACCGTCTTACGGCGATCCGTTTCCGGGTTATACACGCCCACGGTATGCCCGCCCTTATGCTGCACCACGCGCATGCCGGGGATGTCGGTTTCGCTGTCGCCCAGATACACCAGGTTGCGGTAGGGAATGTACAGCTCCTCCGGTTTACGGCTGCGGTTCACAGACTCGTCATTTTCGTCGAACGCGCCCTTGGCAATGCGGTACACAAACTGCGTCTTGTTGGTGTAGTTCACGGCCAGCGCGGGCCAGACGGCCGTATCGGTGGCATCGTAGTAAAAGCTGGAGGCATAGATGCGCGCGAGATGCGGGGCGATGGCGCTGCCCTCGATCATCTCCCTTAGGCCGGAGGAGATCACGTAATGCTCTACGTTGATCCCCCGGCTGGCGGCATAGGCGTTCACGCGGTCAAACCACGTGTCCAGCCCCGGGAAGAGCTTCACCTCCGCTCCCATCGCGCGGAAAGTCTTCCTTTGCAACCGCTGCCCGGTGCGCGTAGCCTCCAGCAGCATTTTACGCATCCACGCCAGGTTGCGATCCATGCGGTTGCGCACCGCATCGTCGTTGGCTTCGCGGAAAAACGCCTCGCTCTGCATCCCCACCGAGGGGATGAAGGTGTAGGCCTGCATATCGTCGGGGCTTAAGGTTTTATCAAAATCGTAACAGACGGCCATGCGTTCGGTGTTGTGCATCGGCGTTCCTCCTTTGGGGGGAGCGTGCGGGGTTGTGAGAAGGCTGCCGCGCGCCGGATGAGAGAGTGCAAACGCGCCGGAATCAAGGGTTTTCGTGCTTTTATTATACCATGCCGCCCCTGCCTGTCAAGGCTGGGCGGTTTCGGTACCGTCCAGCGTGCGCACCATGGCCATGAAGGCCTCCACCGCGCTGGTGCGCGGCCGCGTGCGCCGGTAATACAGGCTGATTTCACGCTCCGCCTCCGCGCCCGCCAGCCGGTAGAAGCAGACCTCGCCCGGCGGCGGCGCGCTCTTGACCAGCGTATCGCTGATGAACGCCGCGCCCATGCCGTACCCCGCCAGGTTGTAGGAGGTGATCTGCTGATCCAGCAGCAGCCGCACGTCCGGTCGGTATCCGGCTGCGGCAAACAGCCGATCCGCCCGTGCGCGTGTGTCGTTGCCTTCCTTGAGCAGCAAAAAAGGCTCCTCCCGCACAAGCGTCAGCTTCAGCGCCGGGCAATCCGCCGCGCGGTGGCGGTCGGCGCGCACCGCCTCCGTGCTCAGGCGCAGCGCGGCCAGCGCATGGTTTACAGACCGGGCCGCCGGCACAGCCAGCAACAGCCGCTCCCGCCGAAACCCTTCGCGGCCGAAGCGGTCGGGATCAAAATCGCCGTTGTCGGCAATCAAATCCAGCTCGCCCTCGGCCAATTCCTTGAGCAGGGTCAGGGTGTGCGTTTCGTGCAGGCGGATTTCCACGCCCGGGTACAGCGCCGAAAAACGGGAGATCAGCGCGGGCAGCACGTAAGAGGTGAACAACGTCGTGCCCCCCAGCGACAGGCTGCCTGTCAGGCAATGGTCCAGCGCATGCAGGGTGCGGGCGAAGCTCTCCTCCACCTCCAGCACGCGTTCGGCGGCGCGCACGTACTCCCGCCCCACCGCCGTCAGCCCGATCGGGTTTACACCACGGTCGAAAATCGGGCTGCCAATGCGCTTTTCCGCCCGTTTGACCATAGCGCTGAGCGAAGGCTGGGAGATGTACAGCCGCCGCGCCGCCTCGGTAAAACTTCGCGCACGGTACACCTCCAGCACATAGCGCATTTCATGCAGCATGGGCACCCCTCCATAGCATTTTTTCTATGTACAGCATTATAACATATGTATTTGCATATGGATAGCCGCCGCGCTATACTCCATGCAAGGGAGCGGGGCAAACCCCCGCCCACAGGCAGGGAGGGACTCCACATGGATACGCGAACCCAGGCCACCCGGATGGAGCGGGATATCGTCGGCGAGCTGGCCGTACCCGCAGACGCGTACTACGGCGTGCACACCCTGCGCGCGATGCAGAATTTTCCGATCACAGGCCAGCCTTTGCAGCCGGAGATGATCCGCGCGCTGGCGCAGATCAAGAAAGCCTGCGCCGTGGCCGCGGGCGAGCAGGGCGCGCTGGATGCGTCCGTTGCGCAGGCGATTGCCGACGCGAGTGACGATGTGCTGACTGGGTCGCTTAACGATCAGTTCCCCGTGGACCCCGTACAGGGCGGGGCAGGCACCTCCGTAAACATGAATATGAACGAGGTGCTGGCCAACCGCGCCATTGAGCGGCTGGGCGGCCGCAAGGGCGATTATGCGCTGGTGCACCCCAACGATCACGTAAACTACGGCCAGTCCACCAACGATGTGTACCCCTCCTGCGGCAAACTTACGGCCATCCGCCTCATGGGGCCGCTGCTGGACGCCCTGCAGGCGCTGGTGGACGCCCTTGCCGAACGCGCCGCGGCGTTTGACGGTGTAGTGAAAATGGGCCGCACCCAGTTGCAGGACGCTGTGCCCATCCGCCTGGGGCAGGAGTTTGCCGCCTATGCCGCAGTGCTCCGGCGGGATATGGCGCGCCTGCGCACCGCGCGCGACGGTCTGCGCACCCTGAACCTCGGCGGCACCGCCGTGGGCACGGGGCTAAACGCCGACCCGGCCTTTGCCGGGCGCGCGCTGGCGCTTTTATGCGAATACAGCGGCGAGCCACTGCGCCGCAGCGAGGATTTGATCGACGGTACGCAGAATCTGGACGCGTGCGTGCAGCTTTCCGCGGCGCTGAAAACCTGTGCCGTGAACCTGTCCAAAATCAGCAACGATCTGCGGCTGATGGCTTCCGGCCCCAGCGCGGGACTGGGGGAAATCAACCTGCCTGCGCGGCAGAACGGCTCCTCCATCATGCCGGGCAAAATCAACCCCGTGATCCCGGAGGTTGTCAACCAGATCGCCTTTGGCGTAATCGGCAACGACCTGACCGTGACCCTCGCGGCCGAAGCCGGGCAGCTGGAGCTGAACGCCTTTGAGCCGATTCTGTTTTACAAGCTTTACGAGTCCATCCAGACCCTGACCCAAGGTATGCGCACGCTGACTATAAATTGCATCCGCGGCATCACGGCCAACGCCGAGCGCTGCCGCCGCCAGGTGGAAGAAGGCGCGGGCATGGCGGCTGCATTATGCCCCTACATCGGCTACACGCGCGCTTCTTCTCTGGCGCGCGAGGCGGTGCGCAGCCACACGCCCCTGCGCGCGCTGGCGCAGCGCGAGGCCGTGCTGCCCGAAGCGCGGCTGGAAGCCCTGCTGGACCCCTACGCTCTGACTACCGCACAGCGTTAAGCACAACCGTGCCGGCACCCCTCTTGACAGTAGCCCCGGCGTATGGGATACTGTTCGCAGAACACCGACGCGTACAGAGGGAGGCATACCATATGGGGGAGTTAGCCCAGTTGCCGAACATCGGCCCGGTTGTGGAAAAGCAGTTACAGAATGCGGGCGTGCCCACCGTAGCCGCATTGCGCGCCCTCGGCGCGGAGGAAGCCTGGCTGCGCATTCAGGCGATTGACGAATCCGCCTGCATCCATCGTCTGTTGGGGCTGGAAGGCGCCGTTTGCGGCATCCGCAAGGCTGATCTTCCCCCTGCCCGCAAGGAGGCGTTACGCGCCTTTTACCGCGCCCACGCCAAGTAGCGGCAGCGTTCGTGCGCTTGCGTTTGGGGCACAGAGGCGAAGGCGGCGCGATACGCACGGAGCTTTGGCTTTACCCAAACCCGCCAAAGGGTTTCACCCTTTGGAAACCTGACAAGGGCCAGCGGCCCTTGACCTGGATTGACGAGCAAAAAGCCCGGAGTAGATGCTCCGGGCTCTGTTTGTTAAAAAGATGGGTCAAGGGCTGATAGCCCTTGTCAGGGTGCAGGGGTGAAACCCCTGCCGTGGTCTGGGGCCGAGCCCCAGCGTCCCACAGAAACGCGCAGCGAGCGAACAGCGCCTGCGGCGATGTTCGCGCGCTTGTGTAACTGTGCTGCGGCGCAGGCTTGGGCTTCGCTCAAACCCACCAAAGGGTTTCACCCTTTGGAATCCTGACAGGGGCCAGCGGCCCTTGACCCGTTTTTAACGCTTGCATGTGGCGGGTATCCGCCCCCGCGCGCCTCATAGCGCCTGCGGCGCTGTTCGCGCGCTTGTGTAGCTGTGCCGCGGCTGGGGGCTTGGGCTTTGCCCAAGCCCGCCAAAGGGTTTCACCCTTTGGAATCCTGACAAGGGCCAGCGGCCCTTGACCCATTTCCGCTGCGGCTGGGGGCTTAGTCTTTTTTCAAACCCCCAAAGGGTTTCAACCTTTGGAATTCTGACAAGGGCCAGCGGCTCTTGACCCATTCTTGCTCTTGACCCGGTTTTTAGTCCATCACCACATCGTAGCCTTGCCCCTCGATCGCTTCCCGGATTTTGACCACGTTTACCAGCGCCGGATCATGCTCCACCGTCGCCGTTTTGGTTTGCAAATCCACCTGCACCGCCTTGACGCCCGGCAGCGCGCTCACCGCACCGCTGACCGCCTTCACGCAATGCCCACAGGACATGCCTTCTACATGCAATACCGTTGTTGTCATCCTAACCCCATCCTTTCATCGGGTACAGCCGCCAGTCCGGCGGCATATTGCCGGTTCCCTCTGTTTATACGGCGGCTTCATCCCGGCCGGACGCCTTGCCGCGCCGGTACAGGAACGCCGCCCCGGCGCCCGCCAGCAGCAATCCGCCAGCAATGCGCCACAGGGTCGCATACCCACCGTATGCACGGATACCATACCCACAAAGCGAAGCTGCTAAACCGCCAATCTGCACCGTCAGCGATAGCAGCGAAAGCACGCTCGCCCGCTGGGCCGAGGGCGTGATGCGGTTCAGCAGCGTATTTTCCACCACGCCGCCGCAACCCACCGCTCCATACAGGAGCCCATACAGCGCGATAAACCCGCCCGCCTGTCCGGGCACGGCCAACAGGCAGAGCAGCCCACCCAGCAGCGCCTTGAGCAGCAGCAGCCACACCGCGCCCGCGCCCTCCCGCCTGCGCAACAGGCGCTCCGCCAAATGGCTGCCCACCGCCACACAAAAGAAGCTCCCGAAGCTGACCACCCCAAAACTCCACGCCGGAGGCGCGAACGTAGCCAGCGCGGGCTGCCAGTACGTTTCCACCGCCAGCAGCGCAAAGCCGGTCGCCAACGCCAGTCCAAACAGCACGCGCGGCAGGCCCCGGCGGCGCATCAGGGCCACGCTTTCCCGAACCTGCGCGGGCAGCCGTTCGCGGCGGGGCATGTTCCCAGCCGCTGGGCGGGGGGCTTCCCGCACCGCCAGCAGGGTGATGCCAAACAGGAGGGCGTACAGCCCCAGATTACAGGTCAGGTTAGCGGTGTAGCGTTCCCCCACGCCGGCCAGCACCCCGCCCAGCAGCGCGCCCAAAGCCAGCCCGATGCTTTCCAGCATCGAAAGCCGCGCCGTAACCTTCGCCAGCGCCGCCTCCCCGGCCTGATCGATAGCCAGCGCGTCGATGCTGCCGGAGGCAAACGCCCGCCCCAGCCCGTTGGCGACCATCGCAAGCCCCAGCACCGGCGCGGTGCGCGCCAGCAGCAGCAACGCATAGCTGACCACCTGCAATACCGTCGAAAGCAGAAAGGCATTCTTGCGCCCCGCCAAATCGGCAAACACGCCGCTTGGAAACTCCGCCGCGATCACCGTGGCGGAGTAGACGGCCATCAGCAGCGACAGGGTGCCCAGCGTCGCGCCGTGCGCCAGCAGCGTGAGCGACAGCACCGGCGCCATCACCCCCAGCGCGAGGTTGCGCAGCAGCACCAGAACCTGCAGCGGTTTAGCCATGCCGCACCTCCCCGACCGGATAGGCAACCAGCGCATACTCCCACGGCGCGCCGGGCGCATCCTCCCGCTCGTGCGCGTCCAGAAAGCCGCGGATGGTTTCCTGCACCGTACGGGCCTCCTCCGGGGTCAGGCGCACGATGCCGGACAGCAAATCCCCATAGGGCGCGGCCTGCACGGCGGGCGCGGGGTTTGCGCCGCAATAGGCCGCGTACCCTTCAAACACGGTGCTGAGCAGCGATTGCAAAAGCGCCAGCCGCTGGGGCAGCAGCGTGTTTTCCGTCAGGCTGCCGATGCGTACGGTTTTCGTCGCCACCCGGTAATACCGCGCGGTGATGCCGTGGATGGTTTCGGTATGGTGCAGCTCTACCAGCCCCAATGCCAGCAGTTTTTGCAGGTGGTGCTGCACCGACGAGGGCGAAAGCGCCATTCTATCGGCAATCTGTTTGGGCGTCAGCGGTTCGCCCGCCAGATTCATGCAGCGCAACAGCCGCTGCCGTTGCGGGTTGATGAATACATCCAGCTCCTTTTTCCCTTGCAGGACGATCGTATCCATAAACGCGCCTCCTTTTTTCTACGTTACATCTATTGTAACGTTGTTTCTTATGTAATGTCAAGTGGCAATGCTCCCAATGCGAAAACAAAGCCCCGTGCGGCTGCAATCCCCGGTTACTATTACAGGAAAAAGTGTTCCATTTGAATGGAGCACACAGACAGCAGGTCATGCCACAATCACTCATCGTAAAATACTTTATATTTATCGTTAATTTATAGTTGACATACGTCTATTCCGGTGTTATACTGCCCCCGTGCTCCAAACCAACTGCAGGAGGAATCCTTATGAGTGAATTATCCGAAAAAATCCGCCGGCAAAGCGAAATCGTCCTGATCCTGGCCAAAGTTGCGCGCATCGTGCTGTATGTGGCCTTTGGTTTTACGCTGTATCTGCTTGTTTCCACATGGATACCGGGCGAAACGCCCCTGCTGCGCATCGGCGGGATGGACGTGTACCTGACCGTGCCGCAGTCCGTGCTGCTGGGGGATGTGCTGGGCGTAGACCTGTCGCGGGAGCTGTCTGCCCTTCGGCTGGATCTGGGCGCGCAGCTGCTCTCCTTCGTGCTGGCACAGGTTATGCTCCGGCTGGTCACGCGCCTGTTTACCCACATTCGCGAAAGCGAGACGCCTTTCACCCCCGCCGCCGTGAAGCAACTCAAAACGCTGGCCGTGCTGCTGGGGCTGATTATCGGCGTGCAGAACACGCTGGTGGGCGTGGTGGTCTGCCTGGCGGTGTTCGCCTTTGCGTTGATCTTTCAGTACGGCGGCGAGCTGCAAACCCAGGTAGACGAAACCCTGTGAGGTGGCGACAATGGCAATTATCCTGCGTCTGGACCGCGTGATGGCCGACCGGAAAATCTCCCTTAACGACCTGAGCGAGCAGGTCGGCGTATCCAACGTGAACCTGTCCCGCATGAAAACAGGCAAAATCAGCGCGATTCGCTTCTCCACCCTGAACGCCATCTGCGAGGTGCTCGGCTGCCAGCCGGGCGATCTGCTGGAGTACCGCCCCGACTGAACCCCGGGGCGGCATACGCCGCAAGGTGCAGGCCACGCCCCGCCGGACAGGGCAAAAGCCTGCTCTGCCACACGTTTATCCTCTCCGTCCCAACGGGGCACAGCCGCAAGCAGGCTGTGCCCCGCTGCCGTTCTATGGCACTGCGCGGCGCAGGGGGATGCGCCCCCCATGCGGGGCACGCCCGATTCCGTATCCTTCACCCGCCCGGAGCCGCCGCGCGCCGGCTCTCGCAGCAAACCGCTTAACCGGAGGGGGGGGTTGGATCACCTGTTGTTTTCCTTTACAGACGCGCCGGTTTTTCTTATAATAGAGATGACCGCAGTTACGTATCATGAACCGATTCGTTTATACCGTGTAATGTTCCAGGGACGGCCGTCAAGGCCTGTCCCTTTGCAGCCCCCGCGGCACGGCAGGTCCCAGAAAGGAGTGATCCCGGCATGTTGCAGCGACTTTTCCACAACAAGGGCCGCATCCTGCGCTATACCCTTGTGGTTTTCCTGCTGCTCAGCCTGATTTTCTTTGGCATATCACTGTGGATACAGCACAGTGCCAATACGGTAAAAGGGCAGGAGCTGCTCCGTCAGGACGAGGTGTTTCTGCAATCGGTGGGGGCGGTGGCAACCAGCCGCCTGAACCGCATCGTGACCGACCCGATGTTTATCAAGGACAGTCTGGAGCTGACCCACCAGGATGCGGACGGTCAGGACCCCTACGAAGAAATTCTGGAAGAGTGGATCGCCTTTTCCAACGCCAAAAAGGTGTTTGACCAGATTCGCTTTCTGGACCGCGACGGCAACGAAATCCTGCGCGTCAACTACGCGCAGGGCGGCGCGTACAGCGTGCCGCAGCGTGATCTGCAAAACAAGAAAGACCGTTACTATTTTTCCGATACCATCGGTTTGGCGGATAACCACGTGTATATTTCCTGCATGGATTTAAACATCGAAAACGGCAAGATTGAAATTCCCTATAAACCGACCATCCGTTTGGCAACGCCCGCTTTCGACAGTGCAGGGCAGGCGATTGGCATTGTCGTGCTTAACTATAACGCAAACGACCTGCTTTCCCTGATCCAGAATGTAGCCACCAACAGCATCGGCGCGTTCTCCATGCTCAACTCCGATGGCTACTGGTTTTATAACAGCGAGGATCCTACCAAGGAGTGGGCCTTCATGTTCCCCGACCGTCTGGAAGAGCGGTTTCAGACCCAGTACCCGGCGGAGTGGGCCATCCTCCGCAACGACAGCCAGGGTACGCTGCGCACGGAAAACGGCGCGTTCATCTACGCCCGCATTTTTTCCACGGATGCGTACGGCGTTTCCCGCAGCGCCTACCCTGTGACCCTCGGCACCGGGGATTGGTATATCCTTGCCCGTATCCCGCTCAGCACCGAAGCGGGGCGGCTGATCCAGAATACCTTCGGAACCCTGATGACAACCACCCTCGCCGCAAATATGCACATCTACGGCATGATCCTGCTGATTGCGCTGGTCATCGGCATCCTGATGAACCTGTCCAAAACGGAACAGGAAACCATCAAGTTCTTTTCCGAGTACGATACCATGACCGGCGTGCTGAACCGCCGCGCGGGGCTGGAAAAGCTAAGCCGCCAGTACATCCACAACCCCGACCGCCGCTGCCAGATCAGCATCTGCTTTATGGACATCAACGGCCTCAAGCAGGTGAACGACAATCTGGGTCACGAGGCGGGGGATGAGCTGATCCGCACCGTTGCGGATGTGCTGCGCAAAACCATCCGCCAGCAGGATATGATCGCGCGCCTGGGCGGCGACGAGTTTCTGGTGGTTTTCGACGGTTTGGACATTGCCGAATGCGAAGCCGTCTGGCAACGGATTACCGAAGGGTTTGAGGCCGTCAACCGGAATGAGAACAGGAATTACCAAATCAGCGTCAGCCACGGCATCGAAACCTACCGCTGCCATTCCAGCGAGGATATTGATACCATTATCCAGAGCGCCGACGCGAAGATGTACGAGGAAAAGCGGCAGCTGAAAAAGAACCTTCACGTGATCCGCGAAGGCAAAGACGGGCAGCCAGCGCACAGCCTCCTGTCCGACTGACGCGCCGCCCTTGCCGTGGCATGCAAAACCCCTGCCCTGAAAAATAAAACCGACGGCGCCCCGAAAACAATCCATTTTCGGGGCGCTGCTTCCGTGGCGCCGGAGGTTTTTGCACATTCTGAGTCAGGCACAAACGCACGGCCGGGGCTTTGCAGCTTGCTTGCCAGCCCGCCCTTTTCCGCTGCCGGGAGATGTTTTAAACGGAACGCCGCCCCCCATGGCAGTAGGGCGACCCGGGCGGCATTTCCGCACGCCTTGCGTTGCCGCAGAATATGCTTCGCCTAAAGCCGATGAGCCTCCACGGCTGCGCCCGCAATAAACTGCCGTTCCGGATCGTTCTCTTGTTGGAAAAGGAACCGGATCTGCGGCAGGGGATCTGCTGTGCGCACAGCGCTGCGCCCAACCGGGGCTGCCGAATCGCCGCGCGCGGAGCCGCTCCTCCCCCCTCGCATGGGCGGCGTGCGTTACTGCCAGCCTTCCCCCGTTGCCGACCGCGCAACGCAGCAGGCTTCATTCCCTCCGTTCGGATTCAAACCTGTCGGTTACCTGCTTTCGCAGTACAGAAAAGGAGAACCTCATGAAGAAAACCGTTTTCCTGTTTGCCACACTGCTGTTTGTTGTTTTGCGTATTCCAGCCCCGCCGATGGGCCTGCCCGGCGTAAACGCTGCGCAAAGCGCGAAGGCGTTCCCGTCCGTTGCCACCATGCAAGCCTGCACGGCGCGGCGCTGCCCGGATATCACGGCCGCCAACACCCCGGCCCCTTCAAAGGTTGTCGGGCAAGGGTTCCTTTTTTCCGAAGCATCGGCGGAGGACGCAACACCCACGCTCTGCGCCACGCCCGGACCCAGCCCAACCGCTACGCCGTGCATGGACGGCACGCTTTCCGAAACCGCCGCCCTCACCTTGGCCAAAGCCTTGCTACAGAAAACCTTTGGCTTTACGCTGGCACAGGCGAACGCGTTGCATTCCAACGTCACCTATTGGGCCGGGGAGAATGTGCCCGTCTGCTATCTGATCGCTTTTTACCGCGGCGCTTTCACATCCGCCAATCGGGTAATCTCCATCGCCTTTCAAGTGGAAACAGGCAAATTGCAGGGTTGTGAACTCCTGCTGGACGGTGCCTGGGCGTGGGTGGAACCCGACGACCTTACCGGAGACATTCTGCAAAGAGTCTGTGTGCCGACGCCCAACCCCACCGGAAATTCTCTCATCCCGATCGATTCAACCCCGGCGCCAACCCCGACCCTTGCCCCTGCCGCCACCCCTGACCCGGACGCGGTTGCGCGCATGAAAACGTTCGTTGAACAGGTTTTTGTGCCTTATGTGCTGGCCGACGCGGATTCCCTCACGTTCACCCCGGTGCAGCGGCAGGAACTGCTCACGCTGGCGGAGAACGCGGGGCTTCCCTTTACCCCCGACTGGCAAAACACCATCCTCGCCGGATCGGAGCCGCGCGCCAAAAACGATGTGCTTTCCGATCTGGTTGGCTCCCAGTTGCACTACGAAGGTTCCTGGCCTGTGGAGGATCAGTACTGGTACGGCGAAATGCGCGTGCGCTGCGGCTTCTGGACGGACAACCCCTGCCTGCTGCCCATTCCCGGGGAGTTGACGCAGGCCGAGGCCTTGGCATATGCCAAACAAAGCCTGCTGGATCAAACCACCGTGGATGAAGCCTGGCTGCAAGCCTGCGACATCTGCTGGAGCTTTCAGCGCAGCACCCCCGATGCCGACAGCGTATCCGATCTATTCGGTGACCGAATCTGGTGGATCACCTTCTACCCGGATGATCCGCAGGCAAGCAACGCTTACCTTGTGACGTTTAACGCCATAGGGGGCAACGTGCGCGTTATCGTGAATTAGCAGGCGCAAGGCAGGGTTGCGGCGCGCCGGGGCAAAGGTAGCCAATCCGGTGCAGGGGTGCGCGGCAGCGCGGCTTGCGCGTATGCAAGCTGTCGATCCTCTACACCAACAATCGGTACTTCTTTCCAGAGGTTGCTGCTTACCAAATCAAGGTGAGGAGCACAGGGGCTTTAGTGCCTTTACTGTTTATAGGGATGTCTGGCTCCGGGGCTTACGTGCCCATGGAAACGCTATCCGCTTAAACCGTTAAAAAGACTCTCCTCAATTTGAGGAGAGCCTTTGAATTTGGCGGAGCGGGTGGGATTCGAACCCACGGACGGTTGCCCGTCACCTGATTTCGAGTCAGGGCCGTTATGACCACTTCGATACCGCTCCACGCGTAACGAACCGCGCATAAGTATATCAAAACCCGCCCGCGCCGTCAAGGTGCGTTTACACAAGGGTTGGGCAAAACGCGCTGCCGTCAGGGTAAGCCGAAAGCCACACCGATGTCCGTACCCTCGCACGGCGCTCGGGCAAACAGGTAAGCCACACAAGCCCTGCTCGCAGCAAACGTGCCCTGTATCCCATCCCTGTTCGGCCTGTGCCCCCACAGTCCTCATCAACCTGCGCCCGCGAATGCAGCCCGTCACAGCTCAAACCGATCCAGCACCTGCCGCGCTACTTTCACGCGGGAAAGGCGGGTGTTCATCGCCTCTTTTTCCAGCACGTGGTGCGCCTCCTCCTCGGTGATGCGCATGTGCTCGATCAGCAGACACTTAGCCCGGTCTACAATCTTGAGCTCCTCATATTTTTGTTGCAGGCGTTCGTTTTCACTTTTATACAGAAGGATGCGGTTGCGGCAGGCCGCGCCCACCCGCACCGCCTGCTCAAACAGCTGCGGGATCACCGGCTTGGTCACAATCAGCACGCCTGCCTCGGTGGCCGCGTCATAGATCATGGGCGCAAGCTCGGTTTTCACCAGCAGGATCACCGCGGCGGTGGTACGGCGCGCCAGGTCGATCGCCAGCTCCAGCCCGGATTCGTCCGGCAGGGGGGCGTTAATCAGCAGCAGGGTGTACACATCGCCGGAGGCCGCGCGCCGCGCCTCGGACGCGCCCCGCGCCAGCACCACCTCGCCGGATTGCGCATCCAGCAGCCATTGCCGCAGCTTATCCTGCCCCTGTGCAGCGATCAGCAACGTCTTATCGTCGTTCAATCGAATGCCCCCTTACTCATGGCATTCGCCTCAGAAACGTTCAAACTGTTTTTGAAACAGGCTGGTCTTGTCCAGCCGATCCAGCCGCAGCAGCTCCTCGCCGCCGGAAAGGAAGGCCTGTACCACGGTCGCAGGCAGGCTGCGAGCTACAAAGGCACTGTCGTGCGCCTGCGCGATAGCTTCCGGCAGGCTTTCGGGCAGCATCGGCGCATCCTGCCAAGCCCGGCCGACCGAGGGGGGCAGCTCCTCCTGCGCCTCCATGCCTTCCAGCGCGGCGCGGATTAAGAGCGTATACACCAGGTAGGCGTTGCAGGTGGGGTCGGGGCTGGCAATCTGCATGCGCGCAAAGCGGCTCTGCGGCAGCGGCAGGCGTACCGCGCTGCGGCCACGCGTGGTAGACCAGCAAACGCGGTTGGGGCTTTCTTCGTCGGTCAGGCGATCATAACTGTTGGGGATGGGGTTGGCAAACAGCGTGATGTCCGGCAGGCGGCGCAGCACGCCCGCCATGGCGTGGCGCGCTTCTGCGCACAGCTCGCCGTTCTCCATCCGGAACAGGTTGCTGCGGTCGCGGTAGAACGACAGGTTGATGTGGAACGCGTTACCCACTTGGTCGGACAGCGGCTTGGGCATGAAGGACGCACGCAGGCCGTAACGGGCTGCCACGGTACGCACC
This sequence comes from Candidatus Limiplasma sp., assembly GCA_963666755.2. Taxonomy (GTDB): domain Bacteria; phylum Bacillota; class Clostridia; order Christensenellales; family Aristaeellaceae; genus CAXXOK01. The sequence continues at coordinate 40,588 of CAXXGW010000009.1, read as the reverse complement.
GCATTGTGGAAGGCCACCTGATGGTCCGCGCTGGTCAGCGGATCGGCGCGGTGGAAGTCGATCTCGTTCTGGCCGGGGCCGCGCTCGTGGTGGCTGCTCTCCGGCTGGATGTTCATGGAAGCCAGCGTCAGGCTGATCTCGCGGCGCACATCCTCCCCCCGATCCAACGGGGACACGTCCAGATAGCCCGCGCTGTCCTGCGTGCGGTTGGTGATGCCGCCCTTCTCGTCCGCCTCAAACAGGTAAAACTCACATTCCGAGCCGACGCGCACCGTCAGCCCCCGTTGCGCCGCCTGTTCCACGGCCCCGCGCAGGATGCCGCGCGGATCCGCCGCATACGGCGCGCCGTTCGGCGTAACCACATCGCAAAGCAGGCGGCATACACGCCCTGCCTGCGGCCGCCACGGCAGGATGCACAACGTCTCCGGGTCGGGGCGCAGCAGCAAATCGCCGTCCAGCCCGCAATCAAAGCCGTCGATGGCCGTCGCGTCGATCGGCACGCCCGTTTCAAACGCCTGCGGCAGCAGGTCGGGCTGCACCGCGATGTTTTTCAGCCGCCCAAACAAATCCAGAAACGCAAGCCGCACAAACTTAACATCGTTCTCTTCCAAAAAACCAAGCACTTCCTGCGCCAGCATAGTCATCCTCCCCCGCACACTGGGCCTTGGGCGTGGTTCGCCCGCAGCATGTTCATTCTACCATGCGCTCCGGTAAGCTGCAAAGGGCGCGCGCCCCGGCGGCAGTTTTTTCACGGTACTTTCACGGCGGCTCAGCGCACACGGTGCAACAGCAGCGTAAGCCCCGCGAGCAACAGCCCCGCGGCCGCGAAGGCGATGCCCAGCAGCAGCGGCGCCGGGCCGGTGAGCGGCGTCAGGTAAAACACCGATGGGAACAGCAACGTCGCCGTCAGCAGCGCCACGGTCATGGCTGCCAGCAGCGCCCCGCGCAGGGCATTCAGCGGCAGGCTTACGCACAACAGCATCCCCAGCCCGGAGAACGCCGCCGCCAGCGTGCAGATGGTGCTGATCTGCGCCTCCGGCAGCGCCAGCGCGGCCCCCGCGATCAGCACCCCCACGCAGACCGCCGCCACCGTGATACCGCCCGGCAGCGCGCGCAGCAGCACATTTCGTAAAAACCGCCCGCGCACCCGTTCCCGGCTGGGCTGCAACGCCAGCACAAACGAGGGGAAGCCGATGGTCAGCGTACTGACCAGCGTCATCTGAATCGGCGCGAAGGGATAGGCAAACGGCAGCACCAGCAGCAGCGCCGCCAGCAGGAAACTGAACAGATTTTTAACCAGAAACAGCGAAGCCGCCCGCGTGATGTTGTTAATCACGCGTCGCCCTTCCAGCACGATGGCGGGGGTCACGGTAAAATCCGCATGCAGCAGGGTCAGCTGCGCCACGCGCGCCGCGGCGTCGCTGCCGCCCGCCATGGCGATGGAGCAATCCGCCGCCTTGAGGGCGGGCACATCGTTCACGCCGTCGCCGATCATCCCCACGGCGTGGCCCGCGCGCTTGTAAGCCAGCACCAGTTCCCGCTTGTCCTCCGGGCTTACGCGGCCAAACACGGTATAGCGCGCAGCCAGCGCGTCATAGTCCGGCGTCCTGTCCATGGCGGAGCAATCCACCGCCAGCGCCGCATCCGGCAGGCCCACGGCGGCCGCCACACGCGAGGCGGTTAAGGCGCTGTCGCCGGAAATCACCTTGACAGATACCCCCTCGCGGGCAAAGTAGCGCAGCGCCTCCGCCGCTTCGGGGCGGGGCGCGTCTTCCAGAAACAGCAGCGCCATCGCGGTACGCTCCGGCGGTAGGGTTTTACCCTGCAAAGGCGCGTCGCAGCGTAAAAGCGCCAGCACGCGCAGCCCTTGCGCCGCCTGTTCGGCAGCACGCAGGCGCAGAGGTTCTTCCACCGCGAGGGTGGTTTCCGGTGCGCCGAGCACCACAGTACCCAGCGTGGCAAAGGTTGCGGCGCTCCACTTGCGGTCGCTGCCAAAGGGCACGGTCGCCACGGCAGGTTCCCCCACAGGCGGGTAAGCCTGCGCAAGGGCCGTAAGCGTGGGGCTGTCGTCCTCAGTAAAGGCGGCGACAAACGCCTGTAACGCGCGCCCGACCTCCGCCGCGTCCACCCCGGGAGCCGGTTCCATGCCGCTCAGGCGCATCTGCCCGCCGGTCAGGGTGCCGGTTTTGTCCAGGCAAAGCACATCCACACGGGCGAGGTTCTCAATCCCGTACAGTTCATTCACCAGCGCATTGCGGCGGCCCAGCCGCACCACGCCCACCGCCAGCGCCACGGAGGTAAGCAGCATCAGCCCTTCGGGGATCATCCCCAGCATCGCGCCAACCGTCTTGGTTACAGCGGTGGGCACAGCAAGCCCCAGCGCCGCCGTCTGGCGCAGGTAGAGCGCCGCGCCCAGCGGCACCAGCCCTGCGCTGACCCAGCGAATCACGCGCTGCAGCGAGGCCATCAGCTCGCTGTGCGGGCGGCGGATGCGGCGGGCGTTCTTTTGCAGCCGCCCCGCAAAGCTCCGTTCCCCCACGGCGGTCAGCCGCACGGTCAGGCTGCCCTCGGTCAGGTAACTGCCGGACAGCAGCGCGTCCCCCGCCGCTTTTGGCAGGGGTTCGCTTTCCCCGGTCAGCAGCGCTTCGTTCACGGCGGCGCTTCCCTCCAGCGCGAGGCCGTCTCCGGGCAGCTGATCGCCCCGACGCAGGCGGATCACATCGCCTTCGACCAGCTCCGCCGGGGGCAGCAGGGTTTCCACCCCATCGCGCAGGGTGCGCACCCGCCCCTCGGATAAAAGCTGCAGCCGGTCGTGCATACGCTTGGCGCGCAGCTCCTGCACCAGTCCGATGCCGGCATTGCAGACCACCACACCCAGAAACAGCAGGTTGCGGTAACTGCCCACCCACACCAGCAGCGCGGCCATGAGCAGGTTAATCAGGTTAAACAGCGTAAAGATGTTGCGGCGCACAATCGCCGCCACGCCGCCATCGGCGGTGCGCGGCATGCGGTTGGCGCGCCCCTGCGCCGCCAGACGGGCAGCTTGCGCCGTGCTCAGCCCCTGCGGGTTTACGTCGGCAGGCGTGTGCGCCGCGGTGGTCGGTTGCTCTGGCAAGATGCGTCCCTCCAAACTGCGGTTGGCGTCCGGGTTACTGCACGGCGGGCGCATCCGCCGTAAAGGTCTGGGGCGTCGTTTTCAGGATGTAGCAGGTGGACATGAACAGCGCCCGCGCATCCTCCAGCCGCACGCGCACCACACCCTTCGAAAGGCGGGTCAGGATGCCGCGCTTGTCGGTTGCATCGTAGCTCTTTTGCAGGTAGGGATCCAGCACGTAAAGGTACTGCGAATCCGCCGAGGCGATCACCACATAGTGGCCGCCGCCGGTAAAGGGGTTTTCCCGGCTGAGGCTCGCAATGGCGACCGCCCCGTTGCGCACGGCGGCAATCGTCTCGTCGTTATCAACGGTCACGCTTAAATCCAGCTTGTACAGGTAGGCGATCCGCTTGAGGAAATTGAGGCTGGTGCCCGCGTTCTTCCCGCGCGAGGCTTCGCCCCAATAATTGTTGCCGGTGGCGAAGTTGGCCATCACCAGCGGCAGGTAGCGCAGATACTCCTCAGGCGTCTGCACCTGATACTGCGCGTGCAGGCGGTTGCAGAAGTATTGGTTAACCGAGCAGGTGCAGAAGGTGTAGCCCAGCGTGGTTTTCGCGTAGCCGAAAATCTGCGGCAGCAGCGCCTCCGGCACCAGATTGGCCACCGCCATGGCGACGGACGTCGGCCCGCAACCGCCCTCGCCAAACACGCGGCGCTTGTCGGAGATGCGGTTCTCATAACGCATCTCGGCCCAGAGCGGATCATTCTGGAAATACACCATCATCTTCCCGCGGCCCGGCACGTCGCGCCAGCCGCTTTCGCTGGGGGTCTGATCCATCGCCATCTTGGTCACGCCCTGCTTATCCTCCGTGGCGTACACAATCTGGCGCATGCGGCCGTACACCACGTAGCGCTCGCCATGCGTTTCGTTGGTACAGGTCACCAGCACCAGCAACTGATCCCCCCACTCCGGCATGGCGTCCGCGTGGCCTTTGAACAGCGATTCCGCCTCCAGCGCACGCAGGTAGTCCGTAAACTCAGATTTGTGCAGGAACTGCTTCACGCGCCAGGTGGTTTCGTCATCCACGGCGCAAACGCGCGCGGCAAACAGGTCGATGCGGAAATCCCCGTATGGGGTCAGCAGCACCATGCTGGGGTGCGCCTCGTAATAAGCCGGGTCGCGGTATTGGGCAAGAGTGGAAAACATCGAGTCAGTCTTGGTGTGGTGACCGTAAATATAAGTGTTCGCGTCAATAAAGGAGGCGGAGCTGCCGCTGTCCAGATAGATGGAGCCATCCTTGTTTAGCTTCCGGTTGAACATCCGCTCCAGATAATAATCGTTGTTTTTCCCTTGTAGCACCGGATAGTTGATGGGCGTGCCGTCCTGCACAATCCAGGCTTTCACATCGTTGTTGATGGATTGCAGATAGCCAAAATCCACCGAGTAGGCCGCCTGATCCATACGCACAAAGCGGTTAAGGCCCGGCACCTCGGTCGCCAGTCCGGGAAAGGCGTCCAGCAGCGCGGGCGAAGGCGTGGTCGCCAGTGCGGCGGTCTGCGGCGTGGCCGCGCCGGTGGCGGCGGGCGTACCGGCCTGTGCCAGCGCACCGGATGTTTCGGGGAGTACCGTCGGCAGCGATACCGCCACCGCAGGGGTTGCGGTAGCCTTGGCGGCGGGCGGGATGGCAGTCGCGGCCGGCTTGGCGGGCGATACCGTAGCCGCCGGGGTTTGCGAAAGCACCGGGGTTGCCGTGGCTTTGGCCGCAGTTGGTTTTACCGTGACGGTTGGCGTTGCAGTCGGGGTACGGGTCGGCGCAGGGGTCGTCGGAATTGCGGTCGCTTTCGCGGTCGCCGTGGCGGCCACCGCCAAGGGCGCAGGGGTTTGCGTGGGGGCCAGCGTCGGGGTCAGCACAATCACGTCATGGTTCAGGTAAAAAACCGTGTCGCTCTGATCCTCGGCTTCTTCTTCACTTTGCAGTACGCGGGCCTCTGTCGTGGGCGCGGGGGTTTCAAACACCGTCGCGCCGGCGGTAACCACGGCCGCGCTCAGTTCTTCATACAGGGTAGCGCTCTCCTGCTGTTGGGCCAGCTTGGTGAGCAGCCCCCAGGCGGTAGCGCCGCTAAAAAGCAGGCAAAGCACAATCAGCGCATACAGCCAGCCATATTTCGGTTTGTAACGCAAACGCACACGCTCCCTCGGTTCGGTTGGGGGCGCAGCACCCCGGCTGCGCTCCTAGCGAGCATAACGCAAAACCCGCTGAAACGCAAGAGCCGCGGCGCACCCTGTGGTGGCCGCGGCTCCTGCAGAGTCGCCCCTGGCGTGCCCGCGCCGCCCACAATGGGCGGCAGCCGGGCCTGGCCGTTAACGGTGCTCCGTCGCGGCAGAATCACGCCGTTTGCGGCGGTAGAGGAACACCAGCGCCAACATGCTCAACAGCAGAGGCAGGCCGATGGCCAGACCCACGAGCAGGTAGCTGGTTTCATCACCGGTTTGCGGTACAACGCCCAACGGGACGTTGTACTCATCCACGTAGACCCACTGGCCGTCGATCAGCCGCACGCCCGTGGGCGGCCGGGTGGTCGTGGTCGGTACCGGGGTGGGTGTGAGCGTCGGGATCGGGGTCGGCGAAGCCTGATTGCCCGGGTAGGTGTTCACAATGCTGAAGCCGTTATTGGAATAGGTTACGGTGTACCCGGCGGGCACAACCTCGCGCACACGGTAATCGTACGCCACGCCCGCGTCGTTGGTGCGGTCCAGACCATACACGGTCAGCGACCAGGTGTTGCCCGCGCGGTACGGCACGCCCAGCGTAGCGTAGACGGTGTAGTCGGCCTCGGTCGTCAGCTTGCGGTAGAGGTACACGGTCAGGCCGCCGGTGGGGCGGGTGTTGCCCGCATTGCTGTTATCCACCCAGGTCTTACGGATGGTCAGGTCGATGGTTTCCTTTTCCGGCACATCGTTGGGCGTGTTGGTCATGGTCACGTTAGTGCCACCGTTGATGAGCCCGTCCGCGCTCAGCCGGAAGACGACCGCCGTGGTGTTCAGGGTATACCCGGTAGGCGCGGCGTCCTCCACCAGACGGTAATCCACGCCCACCTTGAGGATGGGCTGGCCGCTGGCATCGCTGTTGATGAACTGGTACGGGCTGGTGCCGCTGGTCCACGCGGGGATGATGGTATTGCCCGCCAGATCGGTTACGCGCAGGGTCGCGCCCGGCACGGCAGCGCCGGTGGTGGCGTTCACCTTGGTAAAGGTGTAGATGCGCGGGTTGGCCATGCGCACAGTCAGCACCGTCTGGTCAGTCGGGGCCTGGAACTGGATGCTGGAGGCGTTCAGCTGGTAGCCCGCAGGCGGCTGCGTTTCCACCAGCCGGTAGTAGGCCCCTGCGGTCAGCACGCCGTCCCTGTTCACTTCGGTTACGCCCGAGGTGAAGGTGAACACCGGCGTTGCGGCGGTGCCGCTCGCCTGCCAGTCGCTGTCGAGGTACACGGCGTACTGCGCGCCCGCGACCATCGCGCCGGTCAGGTTGTCGATCTTGGCAAAGCGCACGCGCACGGGCTGGTTCTCCAGCGTGACGCTCGCGTCGGCTGTGTAAGTGAAGGTGATGGGCTGCGCCCTGAGGTACCCGGCGGGAGCCGCCAGTTCCATAAGCGTGTAGGTCTGCCCGAGGATCAGCTTACCCTTGAGGCTGTGCGGCGCAAGCGTGCCGTCGGGGTTTGTGCCGTCGCTGCCGCTGAGCCACGAATCCACCACATCGGCGGCGGTATAACCGGTGCCGTTCCCCTTGACGATCTGGAGGCTCGCACCCGCCAGCGCCTTGCCGGTATCGGCAGCCAGCTTGGTTACGGTATAGTGCGTGGGCGTGTTGGTCAGGGTATAGGTGTCGGTGTTATCGGCGGCGGTGTACACCGGGCCGGAGAACACGCCGGGCAGATACCCGTCCACCGCGTCCTCGGTAAGGGTGTAGGTGTAGGCGTGGCCTGTACTGTCCTGATCGGGCAGGTTCTGGAAGGTCACGGTCGTATCCGCGGTGGTCAGGATGGCGGTGCGGTAGGCGTTGACCGTATCGTCGCTGCGGAACAGCCGGATGGTAACCGGCTGACGGGCGACACCCGTATCCGCCCAGACCTTGTTGACCACAATGGTATGGTTGGCAATGGGCGTGTTCACCACAATCCACTGATCGGAGCCATCCTGCGCCACGGTAAAGTCGAGGCTGGGCGTAGTCAGGTACCCGGCCGGGGTTACGGTTTCGGTCAGGGTGTAGGTCGCGCCGGGCTGCAGCAGCCCGGGGGTCACGATCCAATCCTTGGTGCCGTCGTAGGCGAAGGTGCCAAGCACCGTGGGATCGCCTTTACGGGTCAGGCTCAGGGTCGCGCCGGGCACGCGGTGGCCGGTCGGTTGGCCCGCGCCGTCCAGCACGTTGCTGTCCAGCTTGAGCACCGTCACGGTGGTGGGCGCATCCTGTACAGTTACGGTCACCAGTTGATCCTCAGCCAGCAGCGTATCGGTCAGCGTGAACTGTTTGGCGGCCGCCAGCTGGTAGTACACCGGTTTGTTGTTTGCATCCGTGCCGACGGGGGCCTGCGTTTCCACCAGCCAGTAGGTGCCTGCGTTCAGGCCCGTAAGCCGTACCGGCGTCGCGGCGGATACGATGTGGTCGAAGCCCGTTACAGCGGTGGTGCCGGGGGCGCCGCCCACGTCGGGCACAATCTTGAACACCGCGCCCGGCAGAGCCAGCCCGGTCAGGTCGGTCTTTGCCACGCGGAAGGCGATGGGCGCGTCGGTCATGACCACCCTGTTCTCGCTCTGGCTTACGAAGCTGCCGTCCGGCTGCTTGATGAGCACCGTGCCGTCGGTATCCAGCTTGAAGACGATCGCGCCTGCGATGGTGTAGCCGTCGGCGGCACCCACCTCGGTAAAGGTGTACTCCGTCTGGTTATCGGCAAGCAGCGCGCCGGTGATGGTATGCGGGATCGCCTTGCCGGTATTATCCACGTGGCTGGCGTCGCCGCCGATCCAGTGGGCGTCGGTTACCAGCTGGTTGTTCGCGTCGCGGTGGGTCACTTCCAGCGTGGCACCCACCAGCTCGGCCGTCAGCACGCCGATGGCCTGCTTGCTGAACACCACCTCGGTAGGCGTGTTGGACAGCGACACCAGCGTAACCGTGGAAGGATCGGTCAGGCTCCCGCTCAGCGGGATCACCTTGCCGTCCTGATTCAGCTTGAAGCTGACGCCTGCGCTGCCGATGTATCCCGCGGGCACGCCGGTTTCCAGCAGGGTATAAGGCGTATCCACCGCAAGCGCGGTCAGAACCTTGTCCTCATCAGCCTTGCTTGTCCATTGCGCCACCACGTCGGCCGGGGTATACACCGCGTCGTCGCCCAGCACCAGGGCCAGTTCCGCGCCGGCCAGCCGCACCTGCGCGGCATCCACCTTGCGCAGCGAAATCACGCTCTGGGTATCGTCGGAGTAGGTTGTGTTCTCGTCGGCGGCGCCGTCGGTCACCTGGAACGCGGAGTACAGCGCGTAGTTGCGCAGGTAGCCCGCGGGCGCCTCGGTTTCGTACAGGTAATAGGTATGGTTGCGCAGCAGACCGTACACCGGGGTGGTCGCGCCATCCACGGTGGTTACGGTCAGCAGGAGGCTGTTCAGGTCGGGCACGGTGTTGCCCTGCGTATCCGTCGTGCTGTCGTAGATGGAGAGGCGTGCGCCGCCCAGCAGCCGCTTGGTGGCTGCGTCGCGCTTGCCGACGTAGTAGACGGTGCGCGGGTCCACCATGGTAAGCGTCTTGGTGCCGTCTGCCTGCAGCTGGAAGGGTGCGGTGCGGGTTGCGGGCAGGTTGGCGGCCGGGGTATCGGCCAGCGCCTCATCCACCACGTACCACTGACCCAGCGACAGCTTGCCCGTCACATCGGCGGTGCCGTCGGTGCCGGTGGTCACGGTGGCCACCCACGCGCCCAGCGTGGTCGTGTTCTGGTCGGCCACGGCGTATACTTTCAGGATCGCGCCCGCCACAGGCTTGGGCGGCGTCGCGTCATCCACCTTGGTAAGGGAGAGTTTGGTCGGCGCGTCGCGCATGACCACGGTATTGGTGGCCGTTTGCAGTTCGCCGCTCGGGTTTTGAATCGGCTGACCGTTCTGGTCGGTCGCCACGGCAATCGCGCCTTCCGGCGTGAGCTTAAACGTCACGCTTTCCGCAATGCGGTAGCCGTTGGGGGCGGTCACCTCCGTAAGCCGGAAGGTATGCCCCACGCGCAGTTGCCCGGTCAACACCGTGGGCGTGGATTGCGAGGTCCAGCTCCATACGGTGTCCGCGGCGGGCTGGTTGGTGTCGGGGGTCAGGTCGGTCAGCGTCAGTTCCGCGCCGGAAATCTCCGGGCTGTTGGTCAGCTCCTGTTTGCTGAAGGTGACCACCGTGGGCGCATCCAGCATCAGCACGGTCTGGGCGGTAACGGTGGCATAGGCGGAATCCGGTTCGCTCACCTTTTTCGCCTTCACAGAACCATCCGGCTGGATCACGAACTGGATGCTCTCCGCAATGGCGTAGCCGTTGGCGGGAATGCGCTCGGTAAAGGTGTACACCACCCCGACCGTCAGGTTATCCAGCGTGCGCGCGGCGGTGGTGGGCGTACCGTCGTCCAGATACCCGCTTGTCCATTCCTTCACGAGCACGGTTTCATTGTTGGTGTTCTGGGCGGTCACGCGCACAATCGCGCCGGGCAGCTCTTCGCCGCCGCCTGTGGCTTTTTTACTGAGATTGACGTGCGTAGGCGCGTCCAGCATGGTCAGGGTCTGGGCCGCCGCGTACTGGTAGGCGCTGTCGCCCTCGGTAGAGAGCTTGTAGCGGATGCGCCCGTCGGTGTCCACAATAAAGTCGATGCTCGCGGCCTTGAGGTACCCGTCGGGGGCGGCGCTCTCGGTCAAGGTATACTTGACACCCGCCACAAGCCCGGTCAGCACATGCGGTTTGTCGCTGCCGTCGGTGTTTGTGCCATCGCTGCCGCTGGTCCAGCTAAAGGTGTTGGTAAAGCCGTTGCCCTGTGTGGCGGGGGTTACGCTCAGCGTCGCGCCGGTGAGGGTCGCGCCCGCCTGCGTACTGTTGATCAGGATGCGCTTATCCAGCTCCACACGGGTAGCCGCGTCCACCATGTAGATCACGCCCTGATCGACGCCGCCAAAAGTCGTACTGGCGACGGTCGGCACCATGTTGGCGTCAAAGGAGAAGGCGATGTCCGTGGTTACGGTGTAGCCGCCGGGCGCGTACACCTCATGCAGGGTGTAGCTCTGGCTGGGGTACAGCAGGCCGGTCACCACGTGCGGCTGATCGGTGCTGATCCACTGATCCACCACCTGATTGTTGCTGTCCAGAATTTGCAGCTTTGCGCCGGGCAGTTCCGCCCCGCCCACGGTACGCTTGGAGAAGGTTGCCTCGTAAGCGGCGTTTTGCAGGGTGTACTCGTAGTTGTCACCGGTATCCAGATCGTCGCTGGTGCTATAGAGGCGGAACCCTGCGGGTACGGTTTCCTGCACGGTGTAAACGTAGGGGTTGCCGTTCTGGTTTACCTTGGGCAGACCTGTGAAGGTGCCCGACCAATCCGGCGCGGTCAGTGTGAGGGTCTTGCCGGACACCGGCGCGGCGGTAATGCCCTCCGCGGGTACGGCACTATAGAGCTGCACAGCCAGCGAGGTCACGGCCGTGGGCAGGGTGGTCAACTGCGCGGTGTGCGCGCTGTTCCACCACTGTTTGTTCACCTTCACGCTTACGGTACCGGCAGGCGCGTCCACCATCACGTGGGATACGCTCGCCCCATACTGCGGCAGCGTAAACACCACCGGCGCGCTGTACTGGTAGGCGGGGGGCACGGTGGCCGCGTCCTCGCTCAGGGTATAGCTCCCGCCGGGCACCAGGCCGTCAGCCAGCGTCAGCGTGCGAGGGTTATACGTTGTTGTGTTCCAGGTCCAGATATGGCCGTTTTCCACGGTGCCGCTCGCGTTGCGGTACGGGCCTGTAAGGGTGAGGGCCACGCCGGATACCGGGTTGCCGGTGTAGGCGCCGGTTCCGTTCACCGCGTCGCTGTCCAGCTTATACAGCTTGAGTTCCAGCGTGCGGTTGGTCATGGTCAGCTCTACCGCGGTGGCAGTCGTTCCGGCGGTAAAGGCTTGCGGCTCGGCCTTGGCGTACAGGCTCGCGTCCGGCGTTTCGGTTTCCACCAGCCAGTACTTTTGCCCGGCTGTCAGCAAGGCAGAGATGGCGTGCCACTCCTCGCCGGCCGAGGTGGTAAACGCGGTGCCCGTCACAGGCTGATCCGGCGCGCCGGGCGTTTGCCCGTTATCGGTGTAGATGGCGAGCTTCGCGCCGCCCAGCACGTTGCCGGAAGCGTCCAGCTTGCGCACCTTCACCAGCGTGGGCGCGTCGGTAATGGTCAGGATGCCTTTGCCCGCTTCAGTCGAGGCTTGCACATCGGTGCGCGCGGCGCTGACTGTCAGGGTGATGGCGCCGGTCGCCGCGTCCTGCACAAAGCGGAAGGGCAAGTCCACCATGGCCACAAAGCCGTTGGGCACGGTGGTTTCCCGCAGCAGGTAGTACCCGCTGTTCAGTTTGCTGAAGGAGGTTCCGGGCAAACCAACCTGCGCGCCCTGCTGCCCCGCCGCGTCGGACTGGAACAGCGTGAAAGCCGCGCCGCTTGCGTTGGCTTTAATCAGTTGCAGCTGGTTATACCCGTCCGTCATGGTAATCTTGGTGTCGTCCAGCGTACCGGCGCTGCCCTGCACGAGGGTGACCGTCCCGTCCAGCGCAATCTGGAAATGCACGCTTTCGGAGCGCGCGTAGCCGTCCGGCGTAAGGGTCTCGGTCAGGGTGTAGGTGCGGCCCGCAACCAGCTTATCCAGCGATACGGTATGCTCGGCGCTGCCGGTGGCGGGGGTGGTCCAGGTATCGACCACGTTGTTGGGCGCGGTCAGCGTATCGTCGGTGATGGTCAGCGTCGCGTTGGGCACAGCGGCCCCCGCGATGTCGGCCTTGTCGATGGTCAGGTGCAGCTTGGGATCGCTGACCGTGGCCACGCCGGTGCTGTCCGCCTTAAAGGTAAAGCGCACGGCTGTGTTGTTGATGGCATAGCCAACAGGCGGTTCCACCTCGCGCAGGTAGTAATCGTACCCCGGCAGCAGGTAGTGGGTCGCGTCGGTCTGGCCCAAGTCCGCCTGCAGGGCAACCCAGCCGCCGTTGACGCTCTCATCCACACTGACGATGCCGGTACGCACCGCCACGGTGTTGGTGGCGTCGTAGATGGCCAGTTTCGCGTTGGCAAGCGCCTTGCCGGTGTCGATATCGGTCTTGCGCACCTTGACGGTGGCTACCTGATCCGTAACGGTCAGGCCGGGGTTCGACTGGTGCAGATCATCCGCGTAGACGAAGTCGATGGGGGCAACCAGCGCGTAGCCGTTGGGCGCGGTGGTTTCCTTAAGGATGTAGTGCACCCCCTGCGTGAGGCCGTACACGGTAAACGTGCCGTCCGCGCCGGTCACAATCGGGGTGGAGCCGGTGCCTACCGGCAGCACCGCGGCGCCGATATGGTCGGTAGCGGTATCGGAGTACAGGTACAGCGAGAACGCCGCACCCGCCAGCAGCGTGCCGCCGCTGTTCTGTTTGAGAATCTTGTAGGTGTTCAGCGCGTTGCGGATCGTCACGGTCGTACCGGAAGCTTCGCCATTTGCGCTGATGTTGCTCACGGTGCCGTCGGCATTCAGGGAAAAGGTCACGCTGTTGGAAAGCTTCAGGTAGCCGTCCGGAGCCGCGTCCTCCGTAAGGGTATAGCTGTGCCCGGCGACCAGCGGATATTGCTGCCCGGCGGGGAAGGTGTAATAGTAGCCGTCGATCTCCGTACCCGGGGCCGTTGCCGACACGGTGGAGGCAAAGGTCTTGCTGCCGCTGCTCTGGCCTGTCCAGGTGGCGACCAGCACATCGGCAGTCGCGTCCCGCAGGGTCAGGGTGGCGCCCGGCAGATCCTGATCGTTCACAGCGGTCTTCTTGCTCACGGTCAGGCTCAGCTGCTTATCCCACAAGGTTACGGTATTCACGCCGCCCGCCGTGCTGACGGTGGCGGTATCGCTGGCCGCGCTCGTCTGCTGGATGGTGCCGTCGGCAAGCACCGTAAACTCCACGCTGGCGGCTGCCCGGTAGCCTTTGGGCGGGTTCACTTCGCTGAGCACATAGGTTTGCCCCACGATCAGCTTGGCGGTCACGGTATGCGCCGTGCCGCTTGTCCACGGCCCTTCCACCACGGCGTTCGTATCCTTGCGGATCAGCTGCAGGCTCGCGCCGGCCAGCTCGCCCGCGACGGCGTTGCCGGCGGCGTCCTTAGCCTGTTTGTGGATGGTGATGCTCACGGCCGCGTTGGTGGCCTCAAATTGCAGCAGCGCGTCGGTATCGGTGGTCTTGTGCGCCGCTGTAACGGTGTAGTACCCATCCAGTGCGCGCTCGGTAACGGTGTAGACAAGCGCCGTGCCTTCGGCATCGGTCAGCGGATACTGGTTATTGTAGCAGATGCTCGCCGTGCCGGGGAATACGGCGATCCCATCGGCATCGTCGGCAGCCAGCTGGACGCTGTCCAGCGGGGTGGTCTGCCCGGCCAGATACAGGTCGAACCAGACGGCCGCGCGTTCGGTGCCGCTCCAGCTCTTTTGCACCTGAATGGGCCGGTAGGCAATCTTCGGATCGACCATCGGAATCGTCAGGCCGTTTTTCGCCGCCGTCACGGTAAAGGTCAGGTTCGCGGCCCGGCGGTAGTGCGGGGGTACGGTCGTTTCCTTCAGCACATAAGTCGCGCCCGCCACCAGCGGGTGAGCCGCGGTGCCCAGTTGCACCATCTGCCCCGCCGAGGTGATGGAAATGGTCTGCAGCACGGTGTTCATATCGCTTTGCAGGTACAGTTCCAGCGTCGCGCCGGTTACAAAGGCTTCAGGCTTTTGCGTGTACAGCGCGGTTACCTGCGCGGTGGTCATCCAGTCGTGGCCGGTTTCGTTCAGCTTAACCACGTTCAGCGCGATGGCTGTGTTGGTCACATCCACCTGGTTGTTGGTCGTGGCCACGGTAAAGTTGCCGTTGCCGTCCGCCAGGTATACCGCGCCGCTGGTCGCGTCGATACGCAGATCAATGTCGGCGGCAGGCAGGTAGCCCGCGGGGGTCTGCGTTTCCGCCAGCGTATAGACCACGGGCGCGGGCTTGAGGCCCTTGAGCGTCCAGCTGGTGGTGCCGGACCCGGCAGCAAGTGTGTACACCTCGTTTGCGTCGCTCTTATTGGTCAGCGTAAAGGCTGCGCCCGCCAGCGGCTCGCTGTTCAGGCCGAACTTGCGCACGGTCAACTCCGTCTGGCGGTTGACGACGGTCGCGCCGTTAGCGTCCGTCGTGATGGTGGTCAGGAAGCCGACGGTGCTCGCGCCGGGCAGCTCCCGCACGCCGTAGGTGATAGCCTTACGGTCGGTGGTGTAAGTTTCCAGCCCCTTGAACATGGCCGTCCAGGCGGCTGTTTCGCCGTCGGTGGCCGAGCCGGCGGTCGTATCGGCCGTGCCGTCCAGCGTAATCAGGCGACCGCTTACATCGGTTGTGGCGCCTTCCACAGTGCGCGTCAGCTGCAGCTGCACGCTCGCACCCGCCGGGATCGGCGTAAGCGCCGCGCCCGCATAGGTTTTCCACTGCTTGGTTGCGGTGTAGGGCACGCGCACCCGCGCGTTGGTTACGGTCGCGGTCTGGTCGCCGCCCGTGCCCGCGCCGGAATAAGCGATTTGCGTCGTAAAGCCGTCCACCGCCGTTTCCGTCACGCTGTACACATAGGGGTGGTATGCGCCGGAGGCATCCACCACGCCTGCGGGCAAATCCGTATAGGTGGTGCTGCCCGCAAAGGTGCGCGCCGCCACACCGGGTACGGCGGCAAAGGCGGTATCCGCCTCGCCCTGGAGCTTACGCACCAACTGCACCGTCACGGACTGGCTGCCGAAGGTCGCATCGGCATTGGCGCCATTATCCGTCCAGTGTTTGGTTACGGTCAGGTCGATCAGGTTCTGCTGGTTTTCGATATTCAGCGTGCCGGTGGGGTACACGGGCGTAAAGCCTTCCAGCGTGGATTCCACCACGGTGTACTCATACTGCGCGCCGGTCAGCGCGTTGTACTTGGGCAGGTTGTCAAACTGGTAGGTCTGGTTGGAACTGTTCACCCCCAGCGTCGCGGTGCGAGTGGGGTTGAGCGGGTTGCCACCGCGCAGCAGGGTCACGGTGACCGCCGGTTTGACCAGCGGGCTTGCATACGTCTGCGTGCCGACCTTCCAGCTCTTGGTGCCGGAAAGCGTTACAGGGATTTGCGTGTTGGTAAGCGTAAATCCCGTGGACTGATCGCCTTCCAGGCTCTTGGTAAAGGCTGTGGCCGCATCTCCGTCCGCGGTTACGCCGCCGGTGGTGGTCGGCTGGATAAACTCCTCCACCGTATATTCGTAATTCAACCCCGTATCCGGGTTAACCTTGGGCAGGTTTTGCCACGTCCAGCTGTGGTTGGCCGCGGGGAGGGTGGATGCGCCCATGGTGTGGGTCAGCGAATCCATCACCACGCCGTTGCGCTTAAGGTTCACCTGAATGGCGGGCACGGCGGTTTCGTCCCCCGCGAGCACCCAGGTTTTACTGGCGCTGATATTGATCGTAACCAGCGTGTTGGGAATCACGAACCCGCTTGTGGCATTGCCGGTGACCGTCCCCTTGGTGTAGCCGGGGACGGTTTCCTGCTCCACAACGGTATAGGTATAGTCGGTAAACACATTGCCCACGAAGCGACCCTTGGGCAGGTTTGTGAAGGTGTAGGTATCGGTAGTCTTGATACCCGCATCAAACGTCTTACTGGCCAGCGCGGTGGCGGCGGTCGCGTGGTCTTCGTTGAGCAGGTAGACGGTAATCGCCGGGCGCTTGATGGCCTCGCTGCCGGTGTAGGAACCGTTCAGCCAGTTTTTGGTGACCGGAACGCTGACCGTTTGCAGCGTATTGGTGACGGTGGTGCCGCTCACCACGGAATCAAAGCCGGTTACGGTATCCTCGGTAATGGTGTACTGGTATTCCGCCCCTGTTGTGGGGCTGTAACGCGGCAGGTTAGCAAAGGTGTAACTGGTTGTGCCGGAAGGCAGATCGTACGTACGGAACTCCACGGCAGTCTGCCCGGCGAGGGCCTGCCACAGGCGCAGCTTGACCACCGGCTTGTAACCGGTGTAATTGCTGTTGTCTTTCAGCTTCCATTGCTTGGTTACGGTCACGCTGGTGGTCACCAGCGTATTGGTAAACGCCGTGCCGTTTTGCGCCTTGGTGTAGGAGGCGGCGGCATCCGGCAGGGTTTCAGTTACGGTGTAGGTAATCTCCGCCCCCGCGCTCGTATGGGTGGGCAGGTACTGGAAAGTTACGTTGTATTCCGCATCTTTGGCGGTGGAGCTGGTTCCGCTCTCGACCGTTATGGTGCGCACTGCCGTGGTGCCGCCGTTTGCGTATAGCGAATAGACCACCTTGGGCCGCACCAGCGCGGGTGTGCCGCTGTAGCTGTTATTCGCCCAGGTTTTGGTCACGCTTACCTGCGTCAGGTTGCGGGTGTTGTTTAGCGTATAGGTCTGGTTAGCGGCCCCCGTGCCCGTGCCGTTGGTCACACTGGCGGTATAGCCGGCCAGCGTGCGCTCCTGCAGGGTATAGGTGATGGGGTTGCCACTGGTATCGTAGGCGGGCAGGGCTTTGCTGGTCTGGGTCAGCGTGGTGGTATTGGCGCTGTAATGCAGCGTATCGGCCACGGTGGTGCCGGGGCCCAGCACATCCACGTAAAACTCGGGGCCGCTTGCCGGGTAGGTTACGGTGCCGTTCTCGTTGGCGCCGTCGATCCACTTCTTGGTAACCGTGACGGTCTTGGTCTGGAAGGTGTTAACCGCCTTGAGCAGATTGTCCGCCGGGTAGGTAACCGCGTAGCCCTTGGGCACGCTCGGCTCTACCACATAATAGGTGTATGTTTTATAAGCGCCGCCGCTGGTTTCGTAATACCCTTCGGGCAGGTTGGAGACGGTGGCCGTCCACGTATCGCCGCTGGCGGAGCTCAGGTGCACCGTCTGGGGCGTAAAGGTATTATCATCGCCACCGCCTGCCAGCTTCCGTTTCAGGGTCAGGTCCAGCCCGGCGGTGGGCCGGTAAGCGGTGTAGCCGGTATCGCCCACCCATTGCTTGGTAAGCGTCAGGCTGACCGGCTTCATTCTGTTAACAAGCGCCGTGCTGCTGTTGGTAACGCAGGTATACCCCGCGCCCGAGGGCACCGTTTCGTACGCGGTATAGGCGTATGTGACGCCGTTTCCATCCTTCTTGGGCAGGTTGGAGATGGTTTTGCTGTAACTGGGCGGGTCCAGCGTGAAGGGATCGCCGTAAAGCGTTCCGTTTTGTTTCAGCTGTACCGTCACAGACGGGGTAACCCCAGTGTAGCTGCTGCTGCCGCCCGCATCCTTCCAGGTTTTGGTGATGGTTACGCTGGTCAGCTCCACCGCCTGGTTGGTGACCGTAATCAATCCGCTGGACGTGCCGGGGATGCCCGTATTCCCGGTGTACGAAATGCGGTAATTGCCGCACAGGCCGCCTGTCACATCGCCGGTGGCAGCCGTGCTGTTGATTTTGGTTTCCTGCGCGTAGAAGGTATAGCTGGTGTATCCGCTGGGGATGTTCCACGTCGCGCTCCAGTTGTTGTTCTTATTAAGCGTGACATACCAGTTCGACTCGGTGTAATAGGTCGAGCCTACCAGCTTATAAAACTGGATGGTCACACTGTCCGTCGTATTGGTGACAACGTTGCCGTTCTGATCCTTCCAAATCTTGCTGACGGTAATCTGCTGCGGAGGAGGGGTCGTCAGATTGCCCACAAAGTCATGGCGATGGCTCTCGCCGCCGCTGATGTTCACCGTATCGGCAATCACGGTGCCGTCCACATTGGATGGGAACGAAACCGTCGCGCCTACGGCCAGCACAGAGGCAAACACCTCCGCCGTTGTGGAAAACACCTTTCCCTGCGCGTTGTAGACGTTCCAGAGAATATGGCCGTTGAAATCCGCCATAGCCTTGATTTCATGGGAGTTGTACTGCGTGCCGTTATACACGTAATACGTGGCCGGTATCTGCAGATTGGTCACGCTGCCGGCATCCACGTTGATGATCAGCGTGGTGTTGGTTTTCAGGCTCAAGTGCAGTTTTTTGGTCAGAATCGTCTGGTTGCTGTTGTCGATGTTCAGGACATTGACAACCCCATCGGCGGTTGTATAATACCAGTCTCCATCGCCCTCATTGTAATTGGTTCCGGTAAAGTTGGAACCCGTCCGGGTTACGCCGGAATCCGAATACGTGGAAAGCGTGTTGGAAAGCTGCAGCATAGCGGCGCGCACCGCTACAAGGTCAATGTAATGGAAGCTCGAGGACGCATCCTGATAAATCTGCTGCGCATGATCCAGCGTTGTGCCGTTTACCGTGAATTTAGCAGCTGTGCCGGTACCTGTCGTTCCTACCGTATTGGTATCGCCCAGGCCCAGGATTTGCAAACTCATGCTTGCCCCATCAAGCGTGTTGGAACTGACGCCGCTGTAGTCGCGGATATAGTTCATTTCCAGCGAATC
Source organism: Candidatus Limiplasma sp. (assembly GCA_963666755.2). Classification (GTDB taxonomy): domain Bacteria; phylum Bacillota; class Clostridia; order Christensenellales; family Aristaeellaceae; genus CAXXOK01. The sequence goes on along the minus strand of CAXXGW010000009.1, from coordinate 21,836 downwards.
AAACCCACTGGAGCCGAATTGGGTTGAACCGGCGACCAGTTCCTGCGCCAGAATATTGCCGTTGGTATGGGCCGACAAGGTCGCCTTGTTGAAGGCTACAATATGGAAGTTGCCCGCGATGCCCAGCGGGCGGGATTTATACCCGCTCCAGCTGGTAAACGGGGTGCTGGATGCGGTAATGGAGGTGTAGCTCAGGTTGGTGCCGCTGGGCAGCGTGAAGGTCGAAAAGCTGCCCGTCTGGAACGTCAGGGCATCCCCGTCCTGTGCAACGCTCGCATCCAGAATTTCGGGCACCACCTGACCGTCGCCGGTTTCTTTAAGGTGCAGCACCTTCATATCCTGCGAGTTCAGGTTCAGGAACATCTGATCCTTACGCTGGAAGGAGACGCTTACCTGCCCGTCGGTCGGCTCATAATCCACGCCGTCGGCCTGGAAGCGCACATCATAGGCATTGTAGCCCGTCACATTTGCCTGCGTCTGCCCATCCTGCGCGGTCGTATCCACAGACGAAGCAGCCTGTGCCGCCTCGCTGGCCATCGGATCGCCGTTGGCGGCGCGCAGCATGTCGATGTAGGGCTGCATGGTATCGTCAATGGTTTTGGGCGTTACAAGCAGCTGGGCGTTTTCCGGCACCGCGCCGGGCTGGGCCAGTGTGGCGGTAACCAGCAGCTGGTCATCTTCATAGGTATAGACGGTGCGGCCGGGCAGGGTAATCGCCAGCCCGAACTGCGCCGCGTCGGCAGCGATGAAGGCCGCCTGCGCGCCCTCGTCGGTCGCGGTCAGCGAATCCACCGGCATATCGCCGCTATTTAGCAGGGCAAAGCCGAGCATCGTTTCGCCGGGCACGCCCTTGAGGAGCACTTCGTACTGGAGCGGCACGCCGGTCAGCAGCACGGGTTGCTCGTCCTTGGTAAAGCTCACATTCAGGGTGTAGAGGCTCTGCACGCGGGTCTGGTCGTACCCCAGTTTCTGCATCCGCGCGGCGTAGGTAACCCAGTCCGCCGGGGCGGCGGTCACGGCCATCTGCGCGCCTTCGGGCAGCAGCAGGGTATCCGGCACGGTTACGCGCACGCGCAGCTCGTCGTTTTCAAAGGTAAAGGTCGTCACGCGGGGGGTAGCCAGCACGACGCCGAGCGCGGCGGTGCCGGTGCGCTCCAGCGTCAGGGTAGCGCCTTCCTCGCTTTGCACGGGGGCGGGAGCCTTAGCGGCGGCGGTGTCCTCCACCGCCCACGCGTCCAGCCCCTCCGCCTGCACACCTTTGAGCGTCAGGCCGTATTGCAGCGGCAGGGCAGCGGTATCCAGCGGCGCCTCGTCCAGCGTAAAGCCGGCGGTAAGGGTATAGAGCGCCTGCACGCGCACTTCGTCCACGGCGGCGGCTTGCAGCTGCGTTGCGTAGGTTGCCCATTCGGCGGGCTGCAGCGCGGCGGTCAGGCGCGCCCCTTCCGGCAGCAGCGTCGCGTCGGGCACAGTCACGGTCAGGCGGAACTGTTCATCTTCATAGGTATAGGTCGCGCGTTGCGGCAGCACTACAGCCAGCGTCTGCGCGGCGGCATTGCCGCTCCACTGCGCGGTTACGCTGTCGGCAGCGGCTGTAAAGCCCGTCACGGGGGCGGCTACGCCGTCCGCCACGGTGTAGAAGGCCTGCGCCGTGGCAAACTGGGTGCCTTTAAGCTGCAAGTCGTACTGCAAAGCCAACCCTTCGGCCTGCACCGGCTGGCCGTTAGCCTCAAAACCGGCGGTCAGGGTGTACAGGCCGCCCAACCGGGTCTGATCGACATCGACGGCAGCCAGCGCGTCGGCTGCGGATTCCCAGGGCGCTTCGGCCAGCTGTGCACGCAGCACGGCGCCGTCGGGTAGCGCGTCCGGCGCATCCACGGTCACCTGCAGGCGCAGGGTATCATCCTCATAGGCGAACACCGTCTGCTTCGGCAGTAGCAGCGCAAAGGCGGCGCTGCCGGCTCCGGCGGCGGTATAGCGGGCGGTCAGCCCCTCGGCGGTCACAGCAAAGCCTTCCGTTTCGGCGGCCGCGCCGTCCAGCAGGGTCATGGCGCCGACGGTCGGCGAATCGGTCAGGGTTTTGAAAAGCACGTCATAGGTCACGGCAGTGGCGCTCGCGTCCAGCGGTTCGCCTTCCAGCGTAAACGCCGGGGCGATGGACAGGATATCGCTCACGCGGGCTTCGCCCACACCGGCGGCCTCCAGCGTACGGGCATGGAAGGCCCAGGCGCTCTGCCCAAACGTCGCGGCAAACACGGCGCCCGCAGGCAGGGCGGCAGGGTCGGCCAGCGTGGCGGTTACGCGCAGCTGCTCATCCTCATAGGTAAACACACCCTGCGTGCCGGGCTGGGTTTCCTGCGGGGCGATTGCGGCGCCCAGCACATGGAAGGCATCCCCTGCGGGCAGGGTAAAGGTGATGGGCGCGGCATCCCCGGCGCTCTGCCAGAGGATTGTGCCGTCCGCACCGGTCACGGCGGCGGCCGACAGCGCAGCGTCCTTCAGTTCCAGCGTGAGGGCCAGAGGCAGGCCGGTCAGCGGCGCGCCCTGCGCGTCAATCACGGTTACCTGATAGGCAAGCAACTCCGTCTGCGCGGCAGGTTCGGTGCCCTCGGTGGGGTCAGCCTGCGGGGCGGTTTCCAGCGCGGCAGCGGCCAGTGTGGCCCCTTCGGGCAGCGCTGAACCGTCGGCGGGCAGGGCCGTCAGGCGGATGGCCTGATCTTCATAGGTCAGCGGCTCGACCGGCGCGGCGGTTTCCTCCGCCGCGGGGGTCAGGCCCAGCAGCGTCAGGGTATCGCCAACCGCCAAAGAGAAGGTGAGCGTTTCCGGCACGCCGGTTTCGCCCTCGGCGGCAGCCCACAGGGTTTCGCCGTTTCCGTTGGTCAGGGCCGTCGCGGCGGCGCGGAGATCCGCCTGTTTCAGGGTCAGGGTCAGGGTCATCGGCTCGGACGAGCTGAGCAGTCCCTGCTCTGTTTGCAGACCCACCACATAGCGCCACAGCTCGCCCACCTGGCCTTCTGCGCCGGGGGTAGCGGACAGCGCTTCGGCGGTCAGCACGGCCCCTTCGGGCGGAGCTTCGCCGGCAAACTCCGCCGTCAGGCGGATTTGCGCATCCTCAAAGGCATAGGGGGCAGGCGTTTCTTCGGGGGCGGGGGTCTCCTCCACGGCAGGCTTGGCTTGCGCGCGGGTCGCCAACACCAGCAGGTCGGTGTTTTTCAGCTCCAGCGCCGTACTCCAGGTCTGTTCGTCGGTCTGCACCGCCGAGGGTTGGTCAAAATGGGCTTCGCTGCCCTGCCAGTCCACCGCGAGCGCGGCAGCGGGCATAAAACCGATGCTCTTATCCGCTGTGATGCTGACCGGCAACGGCGAAGGTAGCGCCAGGGACGAGCCGTCGGCGCTCAGCAGCAGGCGGTACAAACGAAGGGTCGCGCCCTCGCCAAAGGCCGCGTCATAAGCGGTCTGCAAAAGGGCGAGCGCGTCGGCGTCCTCCACGCGGCGCACCGTCAGGCTTCCGCCTTCGGGCGCACCCGCCTCCCCAAAGGAAGCGGTGAAGGTAATCTGATCCTCCTGCGCCTCCAGCGATGTGGCGGCCGGCGCCGTGGTGGGCATCGGAACGATGACCACCCGCCCTTCCGCCTGATAATACTGGGTGGCGTTGGCGATGCTCAGCCACGGCAGGTTACCGCACAGCAAGGCTACCCCCATCAGGAGGGCTGCGGCTTTCAGGGCGGTTTGTTTCAGTTTGAGCGTCGGCTTTTTCATGAGTTCCATCTCGCTTTCTGGTTGCGCGGTGGCGGGGGCCGGGTGTAAAACCCGTCTATTCTGTAACCGGCACAAGGTCGAATAGGGGCAAAATCGTCTATTTGTACTGAGTACAGCTTCATTCTATAATGCGTTTGGAGCGCTGTCAAATATGTAACCGATCTGTAACCCTTACAAAATCACGGATTTTTGAGCGCTCTCATAAGGTTTGGCAAAATTGTCAAATTTGAAACATCGCAATTTTCAAACAAACAAAAATAGTGACCATATTTTTACCTCAAAATATAGTCACTATATCTAATAAACCCCAAACCGGTGACGGCGTTCTCCCGCCCGCCGCCGCCCTGCCTCCGCTGTCGGCGGGGCGCGCTCCGGAAGCCTTCGGTTACATGCGTGCGCTAAAAACAGAGCCCCGCGAGGTACGCCGCCGCACAGGCGCACACCGCCACCGTGAACAGCCCCTTGCCAAGCCAGCCCAGCGCCAGCCCCACCGCCAGCCCACAAAGCGAAGCGGGCACGCTGCCCGCCGCGGTAAATACGGCGGTTGGCCGCATCATCCGCAAGACCTCGCTCGACGAGCTGCCGCAGCTGTTCAACGTGGTGTTCACCGGCACGCTGTCGCTGGTCGGGCCGCGCCCGCACGCCGTCCACGCCAAGGCCGAGAACCGGCTCTATGACGAGGCGGTGGACGGTTATTTCGCGCGCCATCGCGTCAAGCCCGGCATCACCGGCTGGGCGCAGATCAATGGCTGGCGCGGCGAGACCGACACCGAAGAGAAGATCCAGCGGCGCGTCGAGCACGACCTGTTCTATATCGAGAACTGGTCGGTGATGTTCGACCTCTACATCCTGCTGAAGACCGCCGTTCGCGCTGCTCAAGTCCGAGAACGCCTACTGAGCCGATAGATCGGCATGCGCGGCGCCGCCGGCTGCGGCGTTGGCGTGCGTGCCGGTTCGGCCACCTCCGGCGCCGGCGTTGCGGCGGCGAAGTGCTGCGGCACAAAGCCCCAGAACAGGCCGAGGAATAGCCACAAATGCCGCCAGTGCTCGCCCTGGTGCAATAGCGCGCACAGCACGACCGAGAGCGCACAGAGCGCACTCAACACCGCCAGCGGATCGTGGCTTTGCTGCCAATTGCGGATGGCAAGCCGCACCGACAGCACCATCAAGAGCAGCCACGCGCAGCCGCCGATCCAGCCGTAATTGAGGAAGGACGACAGCACGATGTTGTGGATCGGCTCGGGGAAGTAGCGGTAGATCTCCAGAATGCCGATGCCGAGCGGGTTTTCCAGGATCATCGGCCAGGCGAGCAGATAGCGATTGTAGCGGCCGCCATGGCCGGAATCGTAATCCTTCGCCAGCGTCAGCCGGTCGGCGAGCTTGTCGGCGAAGCCATCGACGGTGAGCAGCCCGATCGAGGCGAGCACGACGGCGACCGCGGCGAAGGCAAGCACGTAGAGGCCGGCCTTGACCAGATTCTTGCGGTTCAGGAAGACAGGAACGCACCGCCGGTGACCAGCATCGAGCCGACCGCAGCGCGCGAGAAGCCGAACAGGATGCCGAGCACGATGATGGCGAGTGCGCCGACCCACACCATCGAGCGGCGCTGCGCCACGAAATACATCGCCGCCAGCATGCCGGGCAGAAGGAAGCTCGCGAACATGTTGGGGTCGTCGAAGAAGCCCTTGGCGCGCCCATCCCACAGCAGCGCCTCATTGCCGGTGGCAAAGCCGAACACGCCGATCGCCGCGCCGATGACGCAGGAGACGACGACGACCTTGAGGAACCGCTCCAGTTCGCGGCGCCCCCAGCTTTGCGCGGTGTGGCAGGCAATCAGCGATATCAGGATGACGAAGGCTTTGGTCAGGAGTTCGAAGGGCACCGCCACCGAGGCATCGACCTGCTGGCCCGGTTTCACCGCCAACACGTCGAGCAGGCTGATCGATGAGGCAAACACCCCGACGTACCAGGCCGTGACCGTCATCAGATAGACGAAAAAGCTGATCGTAACGCGCTGATTGACCAGGAACGACAGCCCCAGCGCCAGCAGGAAGGCGAGGTCGACCGGCGACGGCCGTAACAGGGTGTAGTTCATCAGCAGCACGGCCGCGCACAAGACGGCATCGCGCAGTCCGAACGTGTTGAGCCGGATCGTGGCCGCGGGCATGGGAATTCCTGCTGCGTGGCCAAAGCGTAGGGCTGGATGGTTAACACTGCCTGTGCGCTGCGGCCGGCATAGCGGCAATCCCGCCCTCCGCACGTTCACCGGCGCCGGGCCGTCGGCGCGTCCGGCCCGGCGGGGTGCAGCTCAGCCAAGAATGTCGCGGCGACGCTGCAGATATTCTTCCCGGTCGATCTCCCCCCGCGCATAGCGCGCGTCGAGAAGATCGAGAGTTTCGGCACGTGGCGCACGCTCGCTTGGCCGCGCCACGGAGCGGATGATCCCACCGATGACCAGGACCGCAACGATCACGAGCAGCAGAAATCCGATGCCGCCGAACGGCATCCATCCGCCGCCCCAACCGCCCATGCCGTGGCCTGGTCCCCACATGATCACTGCTCCGGCTGTACCCACCCCGTGTGGCGATTGAAATCGAGGCGTTGCACCAGTGAGCTATTCTGCTTGGTGACGATATCGGCCACGATGGTGTTGGTGTCCTTTTCCTTCACGTCACCAACCTTGAGATTCGGGTTGCGGATCATCTGGTCCAGATAACTTTTCACCTGATCGGCTGTCAGGTTGAGGCTGCCCTGATTGCCGGGGAAATTGCCACCAAAGCCATACCCACCCATCATCCAACCTGGATGAACGTAGCCGTGCCCCATGCCGTAGCCCATCCAGCCTGGGCCATAGCCGCCGCCCATCATCCAACCCGGGCCATAGCCGCCCATCATCCCGCCAGGGCCGTAGCCACCACCGGGCCCGTAGCCACCACCTCCCATCATTCCACCGGGCCCGTAGCCACCGCCTCCCATCATCCAGCCGGGACCGTAAGGCTGGGCATCTGCGACGCTCGCGCCGGCCAGGATTGCGACTGCAACACCGGCAACACCGAGCCAATGGGTTTGTCGACGCATTGGCGTTTCCTTTCGCTGGCGCCCCGCGAAAAGCCCCGTCACAACGAAACCGACGCGTCGCCGACAAGTTCCTGCTTGGCGTCGATCGCGGTGCTGAGTTGCAAAAATGGATCGCCCGTGTACGCCGCTGGCCCGAAGCCGCTGCTGCTCGTTCTCTTCTGACGTCTCAACTGAGCTCTTTGCCGCCAAGGCTAGTGCGGTTCTTGGTGCACGGGCATCGCCGCACTCTAAGCTTCGCTCAAAAGCGGCAAGCGATAGAACTTGGTGTCGACCACCATGCGCGGGAACGTCGCCGGCAATTCCGCGGCAGGAATTTCGATAAAGCCATTCTTCTCGTAGAAACGATGCGCTGCCAGAAATTTCGCCGTGGTGCCGAGATAGATCTCGGCCATTCCCCGCGCTTTCGCCCAGGCCAGCAGCGTCTCCAGCAGCTTCGCCGCGACGCCGGCATCCTTGCCGCGATGGGCTTCCCTGACGAACATCTTGCGCAGCGCGCCGCGCCCGTCGCCGATGTCGACCAGCGCGATCGTGCCGACCACATCGCCAGCCGCAAGCGCCACCCAGAAATTGCCGTCGCCCTTGCGGTAGAAGCCGGCAATGTCGAGCAGGTCCGGCTGCCCTCGATGGTGATGGGAATGCCGAACTCCTGCTGCTGGATCGGCAGGATGGTTTCCAGCACGCCGTGCTGGTGCTCGGGAACGAAGGGCGCAACGGTGATCACGGCGATTTCCTGCGGACACGGCGAACGGCTTCGCGCGGGATTGTAGCTGAGCCTTCAGCGCCTGCCGCCATCAATCGTCGCGCGGCGCGTCGAACCTGAAGCGGCGGCGATAAGGCCCCGAACGTGCCCCCGACCGCCAAGAACAAGTTCGTACAATTCGGCTGAAATCCCTCGGTTCCCGGCACTCCAAAAGTATCTCCACGTCATTCTGAAATTTTGCCGCGCCGGATTGCCGCAGTTTGGCGATAGGGAACGAGATCGGCCGGCAATTGTTTATGGGCGTGAAGTGCCACAGGAGAAATAAATGCACAAGGTTATGTCTAACTTGCTCCGCACTACCGCCATCTTTGCTGTCTTGTCCGTGTCGACGTCCTACAGCTTCGGGCAAGGCGCGCCGGGCGCCGGCGCCGCCCCCGAAAAGCCGAGCGCGACCGCGCCTGCGCCGAGCGGGCCGAAGGCCGGAATGCCCGAGCATGGTAGTGGCAAAGCTGCCTCGCCTCGCGCCGAATCGCCGGGCGGCCCGTCGATCGGCCAGCCTCGCGACGCGCAGCCGCGCAGCCGCGTACAGGGCGACGCGCAACGACCGGGCGATAGCCGCGACATGAAGGGGCGCGTGCAGCGCGATGAGCCGCGCACCAAAGGACGCGCGCAAACCGACGAGCGTGACATGAAGAAGGGCCGCGCCCAGATGCATGAGCGCGACAAGTCCGCCAATCCTCGCTCCGGCGCGATCCAGGATCCCAACAGCGGGCCGAAGGCCTCGGTCGAAAAGCGCCACCCCGGCGCAGTCGAACTGCAGGGCGAACAGCGCACCCGGGTGCGCGACGCGTTCATGCATATCGATCGCCGCAACCGCGTGACCAACCTCGACATCAACATCTCGGTCGGCGTCGTGGTGCCACAGCGCGTCGTGCTGCGGCCGTTGCCGCCGACGATCGTCAGCATCGTGCCGGCCTATCGCGACTACGTCTATGTCGAGTACGGCAACGAAATTCTCATCATCGATCCGCAGACGCGAGAGATCGTCTATGTCATCGAGCTCTCCGCCTGACGCGCAGACCCGGGCGACGCACGGCACCGCCGCGCGCCGCCTGCCCTGGACGAAGGCCCGGCTTCAGCCGGGCCTTTTGCTATCGGGGGAAGGCTCGCCGAGCATTTCCCGCGCCCACCGGAACGCGGCGTTTGCCGCCGGGACGCCGGCATAGATGCCGGCTTGCAGCAGCAATGCCTGCAGCTCCGGAACGCTCACCGCCATTGGCCAGCGCCGGTCGCACGTGCAGCTTGAATTCCTCCTCGCGGCCCAGCGCCGTCATCATCGCCAATACGACCAGCGAACGGGTCTTCCATGGCAGGCGCGGGTCGCCCCAGATTTCGCCCCACGCCGTACGCGTGATGAAATCCTGCCACGGCCCGGCGAACGCGCCGGCGCTGGCGAGCGAGCGCGCGACATGCTCCTCCCCCAGCACCGCCTCGCGGTTCCGCAGCCCATCAGCAAACGCAACCGCGCCGGGCACGTGCGCCTTCGTGCCCATGTTATGCCGCTCGAGGAAGGCGATCAGATGGGCCGCTACGGCCTGCGGCTGCTCCACCGCGACGAGATGGGCAGCATCGTTGAGGATCACCAGTTCGGCGTTCGGAATCGCGGACGCCAGTTGGTCGAGGACCAGCGGAGTTGCAGTCGGATCATGCCGCCCGCCGAGCACCAAGGTCGGCACCGCAATATTCTTGATTGCTTCGCGCAGGTCGGCGCGCCCGAGTGCGTGGCAGAGGTCGCCATAGCCGCGGCCATCGACGGCAAGGAATGCCTCGCGCACCGGTGCCACGGCGCCTGGCGCGCGCGCGGCAAAGCCGGGCGTAAACCAGCGGCTCATGGTGGCGTCGACCACCACTTTGGTGCCTTCGCGCGCCACCAGCGCGGCGCGCTCGTCCCAACTCACCTGGCTCGGCAAATAGGCGCCGGTCGCAAGCAGCGCGAGCGTCGCGACGCGTTCGGGAAACGCCAGCGTAAACGCCTGCCCAATCATGCCCCCAATCGACAGGCCAACGAAATGCACCGGCCCGGAGAGCGCAAGGCCATCGAGCAATGCCGCGACGTCGCGGGCAAGATCCTCCATCAGCGGCGGTCGGAGACCACGCGCGGATTGGCCATGACCGCGGGTATCGTAACGCAGCACGCGGAAGCGGCCGCGCAGGTGCGGCATCACCGCGTCCCACATCGCGCGCGTCGTGCCGAGCGAATTGGACAAAACCATCACCGGCGCGCCGACCGGCCCGCTCACCTCATAGGCCAGCGCAACGCCATTTGCCTCGATCGACGCCATCACCCCACTCCTCCCTATCGCGCCAGCACGTCGGCGACGCGCAGTACCTCGACGACGGCGCGGTCGGTCCACAGGCCCGCCGCCGCAACCGACGGTCCGACATCGAACGCCGCGTCGAGATTCTCGATGCCGGCGACTTCCGGCATCGCTTGCAGCACCGCTGCGAGCGCGCCTTCGCCGCGGCGCACGCGATCCGCCGCGCTTTCGACCACGCGGTGGGCCGCTTCGCGCCCCAGCCGCGGCGCCAGACGCGCCGCGACCGCATCGGCAAACAACAGCCCGCCGGTGAGATCGAGATTGCGCGCCATGCGCACCGCATCGACTTCGAGCCCCGCCGCCAGCCTACGACCTTCGCGCAGCGCGCCGGAGACGAGCCCGAACAATTGCTGCAGCGCGTGCCACTCGGCATGCCAGGCGCCCGCCGGCCGCTCGCCGCTCGCCGCCATCGCCGCGGTCAGCGTTGCCGCCAATCCGGGCGCCGCGCCATGCGCAGCAAGGATCACCGTCGCCGACACCGGATTGCGCTTGTGCGGCATGGCGCTCGACCCACCGCGGCCGGGAACGTGCGGCTTCCGCCACCTCGCCCACTTCGGTCGCAGACAGAAACACCACGTCCTCCGCCAGCTTGGCGAGCGCGCCGGTGAGCAGCGCCAGGAAGTTGCCGAGGTTCGCCACGCGTGCGCGGCGGACGTGCCACGCTGCCGCATCCGGTGGCCCCAGCCCCAGTTTCGCGGCTGATGTCCTCCCAGTACGCGCGGACCGTACGCGCCGATGCCCGCCAGCGTGCCGACCGGACCGCCGAGCGAAACGCAATGCATCGCCGCGCGCACCTGCGGCAGCATCTGCGCCACGTCGGCGATGCAAGCGGCCCAGATCGCCGCCTTGAAGCCGAAGCTCACCGGCGCTGCCTGCTGGCCATAGCTGCGCCCGGCGCATGGCGTGGCGCGATGCTGGACCGCCAGCGCGCAGAGGTCGCGCAGGATGTGTTGCAGATCCGCGGCGACGAGCGCCAGCGCGTCGGCAACCTGCAACACCAACACGGTGTCGACCAGATCCTGGGTGGTGGCGCCCTTGTGCAGATGGGGTTCGAGCTCGGCCGGCAAGCGCCCGCGCAACGCCTCCAGGAACGGAATGGTCGGCACACCGGCGTTCGCCGTCCGCGCGCCGATCCGATCGAGGTCCGATCTTCGCCGGATCGAGAGCGCGCAGGTGCTCGGCGAGCGCCGCCGGCACCAAGCCGAACCGCGCCTGCGCCGCCGCCAGCGCCGCCTCGACGCGCAGCATGTCGGCGATGGTGCGCTCCTCCGAAAACACCGCGCGCATCGCCGCGGTCGCAAACAGCGGCCCGACCAGACGCGAATCGAGCGCGGAGAAACTCATCGGTGCTCCTACTCGGGCCGCAGCGCCAGGATGCGCCGCGCCTGCGCCGGGCTCGCCACCTTGCGACCGGCGCGCTGGATCGCCTCTGCGGCCAAGCTTACGAGCTCGGCATTCGAGCGCGCAAGCCTGTCGTGCGAGATGCGGATATTGTCCTCGAGCCCGGTGCGCACGGCGTTGCCGCCGCGCTTCAGCACCCAGTCCATCACCGCGGCCTGCGCCCGGCCGATGCCCGCGGCCATCCAGGTGCAGCGCGGAAACATGCGCTTGGCCTCGCCGAGCAGGAGTTCAAGCACGCGCCTCGTCGGCGGGCAGCGCGTTCTGGATGCCCAGCACGAACTGCACGTGCGGGCGTCTCGTCGAGCAGGCCCGCGATCGGCGAGCCGCCGCGCTGCATAGATGTGCGACAGGTCGAAGATTTCGATTTCCGGCTTCACCTGGTTGGCGTTCATCGCCGCGATCAGCGTCTCCACCAGCGCTAGGTGGTTCTCGTACACGATGGTCGGAAAGTTGACCGAGCCGGTCGACAGCGACGGCATATCCGGCTTCAGCGGCAGCGCCGAGCCACGCGCCGCCGGATCGCGCCCGCGCCCCGCCGGTGGAGAACTGCACGATCATGCCCGGGCAGAGCCCGCCGCACGCCGCCCTGCACCGCGCCGAAGCGCTCCGGATCGGAGGGACGGCGTCTCATCGTCGTTGCGAACGTGGATGTGGACGAGGCTGGCGCCGGCCTCATAGGCCTCATGCGTCGACTCGATCTGCTCGGCGACCGAGATCGGCACAGCGACATTATCCTTCTTGCGCGGTACCGAGCCGGTGATGGCAACCGCGATGACGACATCGTCCATAGCCACCTCGCTCATACGTCGAAGAACAACGGTTTCGTTGTCGCCCTGCAGGCGGATGTCGAAGCGATAGACCACCGCGCCATCGCGCAGCTGCCGCTCAGCAATTAGCGTCTTACGGCGCACCGGCGGCTCGACAATGTTGAGCGCCGGATCGGCGGCATTGCGCTCCGCCTCGTCGGAAAAATACATCCGCGTAGCGAGGCCGATATTGATGCCGCGCGCCGCAATGAAGAAATTGATGTGCGGCGCCTGCATCGTGCCACCGCCAGCGGCAACCACGCCCGGCTTGATGGTGTGGAAGCGATAAATGCCGCTGTCGAACTCCGTGCCGGTACGGCCCCAGCCGCGAAAATTTGGATCGAGCGGCTTCTTCCGCATGTCCATCGGCGGGATGGTGGTAGCGGCCCGCGGCCATTGGCCTGCCAGATTTCCAACAGGATATCGCGGCAGATCGCGCCGGCGCCGTCGAACACCTGGCCCTCGATGCTGATGCGCTCGCCCACCGTGCCATCGCCGACCAGCACGTTGGAGAAATCGTGCTCGAAGATGCGAAAGCCCGCCTGGTGCGGAATCAGGCCGATATGCACATAGGGCCCGGCGGTCTGCGATGGCGTTTCCTTCAGATACGGCAAGGTGGTCATCGTCAGCTCCCCTGCAGCTTGTTCTCGAACATGGTCTGGCGCACGCCGCGCAGCACGATGTCGAAGCGATAGGCGAGACTATCGAGCGGCACTGCCGCATTCATGTCGAGCGGCGCGATCAGCCGCGCCAGCGCAGCCGGATCGGCGATGGTGGTTGGCGATCGGGTCGTGGGCGATCAGTGGATCGCCTTCGAAATACATCTGCGTGATCAGGGCCGCTGCGCGAAGCCGACGCCGAAGATCGAATAGTGGATGTGCGGCGGGCGCCACGAATTGATGTGAGTTGCGGAACGGGTACGCGCCGGGCTTGATGGTGCGGTAGCAGTAGTAGCCGTTGGCGTCGGTCAGCACCCGCCCGCAGCCGCCGAAATTCGGGTCGATCGGCGCGAGGTAGCGGTCGTTGACGTGGCGATAGCGCCCGCCGGCATTGGCCTGCCACACTTCGACCAGCGTGTTCGGCACGCCGCGCCCGTTCTCGTCGCGGACATGGCCGTGGACGAGGATGCGCTCGCCGATCGGCTCGCCGTCCTTGGCGTAGTTCCGGATCAAATCATTGTCGAGCGGGCCAAGATCTTCCGGCTTGAAGTACGGCCCGGTGATGTCCGACAGCGAGTTGCGCAGCGACCACAAGGGCAGCCGCGGCGATCGCAGGATGGTCGACTTGTAGCCGGGCGTGAAGGCCGGCGGTTGCTGGCGCCGGTCGCGCTCGAAGAATTCGTAAGGCAGCTCTACCGACATGTTCGCTCCTCAATGAATACCGACGCCGAGAAAGCGCTCGATCGTCGCATTGTCACCGCGCAGATCCTGCGCTGCAACCGCGCCAGGCGACGCGGCCCCCGCTCCAGCAGCAGCACGTCCTCGGCAAACCCGAGCGCGCGTTCGATTTGCTGTTCGACCATGATGATCGTCATGTGCCGGTCGGTGACGAGGCGCGACAGCGTGGCCATCAGCTCGTCGCAGATTACCGGCGCCAATCCTTCCAGCGGCTCGTCGAGCAGCAGCACACGGGGCGCTCCGAGAATGGCGCGCGCCGTCGACAGCATCTGCTGCTCGCCGCCCGAGAGCTGCGTTCCGAGATTGCGCCTGCGCTCCTTCAGCCGCGGAAACAGCGCATAGGCCTCCTCGATCGCAGCGTGTGGGCGGTCCTTCAGCCCGACCTTGAGGTTTTCCTCCACGGTCAGCGCGCGGAACACCTCGCGCGTCTGCGGCACGACCCCCAGCCCGAGTCGCGCGCGCGCCGAGGCGCGCATCGCGGAGACATCGTGACCGTCGAGCCGAATGGTGCCGGCCGTGGCCGGCGCGTCTGGCCCATCAGGGTCGCGATCAGCGTCGTCTTGCCGACGCCGTTGCGGCCCAGCACCGCCAGCCGTGCGCCGGCGGCAACGGCGAATGACACGCCCTCGAGAATGCGGGTGTCGCCATATCCGGCATCGAGGCCTTCGACCTCAAGCGGTGCGGCGGACATGGCTGTAGCTCCCAAGATAGGCCTGGCAGAAACCCATTCGTTGCCGGAGACGGCGGGCGGGATCGCCTTCGAAGATCACGCTGCCCGCCGCCAGCACCAGCGACGCGGCGGGCGAAGCGGAACACCATGTCCATGTCGTGCTCGATCAACAGAATGGCGATGTCCTCCGGTAGCGCCGCGATGGCGTCGAGCACGCGCGATGCCTCCTCCTTCGGCACGCCGGCCGCGGGTTCGTCGAGCAGCAGCACCTTGGGCTGCAGCGCAAGCGCCAGCACGATTTCCAGGAGACGCTGCTCGCCATAGGCGATCTCGCGCACCGCGCGCGCAGCGACGTGCGACAGCCGCAGCAGGGCCAGCAGCCGCTCCGCCTCGGCCTGCGTCCTCGCGATCGCGCGCCGCGGCGCGAAACATCCAATGGCTGCAGCCGCGCCGCAGCAGCACGGCGAGCGCCACGTTCTCGCGCACGGTCAAATCGCGAAACAGCCGCGTCACCTGGAAGCTGCGCACCAGGCCGCGCTGCACCCGCGCCTCCATGCCGAGTGTCGTGACGTCCTCGCCGGCAAGCACGATGCGCCCGGCCGACGGCGCAAGCGCGCCGGTGACGAGATTGACGAAGGTGGTCTTGCCGGCGCCATTGGGGCCGATCAGGGCAACACGATCGCCATCGGCGAGCGTCAGCGACACGTCGCGGGTGACGGCAAGGCCGCCGAAGCTCCGTGTCAGATGTTCGACGGCAAGCCGCGCGGTCATGGTGCTCGCCTCCCCCGCGATCAGGCGCCGCACGGTATCTCCGGCCCCGTGCAGCCCGCCGGGCAGGAACAGCACCACGGCGACCAGCAGGGCGCCGACCATGGTGAGCCAATGGAACGGATTGGCGGCGGACACCAGATGCTCGAACAGCTGGAACAGCAGCGTGCCCGATCAGCGCGCCATAGAGCGAGCCGGTGCCGCCGAGCACCAGCATCACCAGCGCCTCGGCAGAGCGCTCGAAGCTCAGACCTGTCGAGCCCGACGACGCCGGTGCCAATGGCGGCAAGCGCGCCGGCGAGCCCGGCGACAAAACCCGAGATCGCGTACATGCGCACCCAGCGTCGGCACAATGCGCCCGCCCATCGCACGCACACCGCAGCGGGTCCTCCTTGATGGCGCGGCAGATCAGCCCGAACGGCGAACGCACCAAGCGCAGCAGCAGCACGAAAGCCACCAGCAGCAGCGCGGCCCAGAACAGATAAGCGGTGCGCGCATAAAGGTCGAAGGCGAACAGACCGAGCACCGGCCCCGGCTCGATGCCCGACAGGCCATCGCTGCCGCCGGTGATCGACGACGCCTTGTTGGCCAGTGCGCCGGCGAGCTGCACCAGTGCGATCGACAGCACCAGCTGCGGCAGGCCGTGATAGCGCACGATCAAGGCGCCCGAGAGCACACCGGTGTGCGGCGCCGGCCAGCGCGCCCCAGGCCCAGGAGCAGCAGCGGCTCGGCGACGCCATGGACATTGGCGATACCGGCGGCATAGGCGCCGGCGCCGAACAGGATCGAATGGCCGAGGGTGGCGACGCCGCAATAGCCTGTGACCAGATCGAGCGACAGCACGAACAGAATGGTGGCGATGACCCGGCTGGCGAAGGCGAGATCGTCGGGAAAGGCGAACCAGCCGATCGCGGTGAGCGCCGCGATGACGAATACCGCGGTGGCGTCGGTGTGCAGGTCGGCGCGCCGCACGGCACGCTTGGGCGGTACAGCCGGCACCTTGAGCGGGCAGTTCAGCGGCGCGTTCATAGCTCGGCCCTGCCGAACAAGCCGCGCGGGAACGCCACCACGACGCCGATCACCGCGAGGTAAAAGAAGAAGTCGCCGTATTCCGGGAAGAGATATTTTCCGGTGGTGTCGACCAGCCCGAGCAGCAGCGCCGCCAGCACCGCGCCGGGAATCGAACCGGCGCCGCCAACCGAGACGACGACGAGGAACGTCACCATGTAGCGCAGCGCATAATAGGGCTCGATCGGCAAGAGTTCGGCGCCGAGCACGCCGCCCAGCGCGCCGAGCGCAACGGCAATCGCGAACGACACCGCGTAGATGATTTCGGTGCGCACGCCGAGCGCATCCGCCATCGCCGCATTGTCGACCGCAGCGCGCAGGCGGATTGCCGAACGAGGTGCGCTCGATCAAAAGCCACAACGCCAGCGCGATGGCGAGCCCGGCAGCGATGACGAACAGCCGATGCGCGGCGATGGTGCGGAAGCCGATCGATACCGGCCCGCTCAACTCCGCCGGCAGCGGAATGGTCTTCAGCGTCGGCCCCAGCAGGAAATTGGCGATGCCGATGACCATGAACGTGATGCCGATGGTCAGCAGCACCTGCGCCAGCGGATCACGCGTGCCGTAGAGGCGGCGATAGAGCAGCCGCTCGAGCGGCACGCCGATCAGCGTGGTCGCGCCGACTGCCAGCGCGATCGCGGCACCGTAGTCGATGCCGAGATCGCGCGTCAGATAGGAGGCGATGTAGCCGCCGATCATGGCGAAGGCGCCGTGCGCGAGGTTGATGACGCGCATCAACCCCATCGTCACCGACAGGCCGACCGAGATGACGAACAGCACCATGCCGTAGGAGGCGGCGTCGACCAGGATGCTCAGCGCGGTCTGCATCGCTGTCCCTCAGACGTCGCCCCACGGGCGGCCCGACGACATTTTCGGGCGGTGTCAGTTGCTCGCCGCGAGCCCAGGGTCCGGCATGTTGGCAAAGGACTGGATCTCCTTGTTGACCAGCTTGCCATCAACCTTCTCGACGCGGCGCAGATAGATCGTCTGCACCGGCGTGCGCGCCTCCGGATCGATCTTCACCGGACCACGCGGGCTTTCGAATGCGAAGCCCTTCACCGCCGCCACCCGCCTTCGCCGCGTCCTGCTTGCCGCCGGTTGCCTCGATCATCTTGGCGAGTACGCGCATGCCATCGAAGGCACCGACCGCCGGGAACGAAAGTTCGTCGGCATTGCCGAGCGACTTCACCGCCGCCGCGACGAACGCCTTGTTCTCCGCGGAGTCGTGGGAGGTCGCATAGTGGAACGTGGTGAGAATGCCGAGCGCGGCGTCGCCCAGCGCCGGCAGGTCGCATTCCTGCGTCAGGTCGCCCGGCGCGAGCAGCTGGATCTTGGCTTCGCGCAGGCCGGCGTCATTGAACGCCTTGACGAAGCCGAGCGTCGGCGGCCCCGAGGGCAGGAAGGCAAACACCGCATCCGCGCCGGAGTCCTTCACACGTTGCATGATCGGGCTGAAGTCGGCGGTCTTCAGCGGCATGCGGATGGCCTCGACCACCGTGCCGCCGGCGCTTTCGAAGCCCTTCTTGAACGCCGCTTCGGCATCGATGCCCGGCCCATAGTCGGCCACCGCGATGATCACCTTCTTGACGCCGCGCTCCGCCGCCACCTTGGCCATCGGCGTCGTGGTCTGCCACAGCGTGAACGACGTGCGCACGATGTAGGGGCTCTTGGTGGTGATCGCCAGAGGTCGCGGCGTTGAAGATCACCAGCGGCACGTTGCTCTGCTCAAGCAATGGCGCGAGCGCCATCGCGTCCGGCGTGAAATACACGCCGGCGAGATACTGCACCTTGTCCTTGACGATCAGCTCCTGGCCCAGCGCCTTGGATTTTGCCGGGTCGGCGGTGGGCAGGTCGCGATAGAGCACCTCGACGTCGTTGCCGGCGATCTTGGCGCCGTGCAGCGCAAACCAGGCGTCGATGCCGGCCTTGAAATTCTTGCCCTGGAGCGCGAACGGCCCGGAGAACGGCCCGATCACGCCGATCTTGACCGGCTCGGCGGAGGCGGCCGTCGCCGCCACGCAGACGGCAGCGCTCGCGATGAATCGATAGAGCTTCCCGATCGACACGTTTTCTCTCCCGGTGGCTCAACGCCACGTCTTGAGGACGTTCCTTCCCCTGCCCCTGGCGGCCGACGTGAAACCGTCGGATGGTTGCACGAGGAACTTGCGCTCGACCGTTTCCGAGTCAAGAATGTGTTCGCAAACGGCACTTTTTGTTCGGTATGCGAACGGTGAATCCATGCCCCGCGACGAAACCGTCGGGTCCTTCCGCAAAGGCTTCGAGGTCATCCGCAGCTTCGCCAACACGCCGGCGCAGACCATCACGGCAGTCGCCGACCAGTGCGGCATCTCGCGCGCCCGCGGCGCGGCGGTTTCTGCTGACGCTGTGCGACATGGGCCTGGCCCGCAGCGACGGCAAGAACTTCGCCCTGACGCCGGCGATTCTCTCGCTCGGCCAAGCCTTTCTTTCCGGACACTCGGAGATCGAACTGATCCGCGAGAGCCTGGTCGCCGTCACCACCGAAACCGGCGAGTCTGCGTCTGCCGCCATGCTCGACGGCACCGAAGTGGTCTACATCGCGCGCTCGCCGGCACCGCACCGCATCATGACCATCGCGCTCTCGGTTGGCACGCGGCTGCCCGCGCACGCCACCAGCATGGGTCAGGCGCTCTTGGCCTATCTCCATCCGCGGGCGCTGGAGCGGTATATCGCCGCAGCGAAGCTGCAACGCTACACCAGCCGCACGTTGACCGGCGAAACCCAGCTGCGCCGGCGCCTCGCCGAGGTGCGGGCCCAGGGTTACGCGCTGGTTTCCGACGAACTTGAGGTCGGGCTGCGGGCGCTGTCGATTCCGGTGCTGGAGCGCGACGGCAGTGTGCGCTTCGCCGTCAATCTCAGCGCCCATTCGGCGCGGATTTCGGAAGCCGACATGCAGGAGAGGCTGCGGCCGGTCCTGGCACGCGCGGAGCTCGCCATTCGCAACGCAATCGAACAGCGCGCGCAGACCGACGTGGTCCCGCTTCCGGAGACCGATGGCGCCCGTGAGCGCCGCAGCGAACGACGCGGTGCGGTCAAGGGCCCAGCAAACGGGCATTGGCAGGAATGCACGCCTTTCGCCGAATGGCAGCGCACGCCCGCGACCCTAGAACAAGGACAACAGGAAGCGCCGGCATCCCCATGCGCAGCCAAATCGCCATCATCGGATCGGGTCCTTCGGGACTGCTGCTCGGCCAGATCCTGACCAGGGCCGGCATCGACAATGTCATCGTCGAACAGCGCAGCCGCGACTATGTTTTGTCGCGCATCCGCGCCGGCGTTCTCGAACAGGGCATGGTCGATCTGCTCACCGAGGCCGGGGCCGGCGTGCGACTGCACCGCGAGGGTCTGGTGCATGAGGGTATCGACATTTCCTATGATGGCGTTGCGCCATCGCATCGACCTCAAGGCACTGAGTGGCGGCCGCACCGTCACGGTCTATGGCCAGACCGAGGTGACGCGCGACCTGATGGACGTGCGCGCCGCCAGCGGTGCACCGACCGTCTATGAGGCCGAACATGTTGCGGTGCATGGCTTCGACAGCGACCACCCGAGCGTGACCTTCGAAAAGGATGGTCGCCGCGAAGAACTGCACTGCGACGCCATCGCCGGCTGCGACGGCTTCCATGGCGTCTGCCGCGCCAGCGTGCCGGGCGACGCCATTCGGCTGTACGAACGCGCCTTCCCGTTTGGCTGGCTCGGGCTGCTCGCCGACGCGCCGCCAATCTCGCACGAGCTGATCTATGCCCATCATCCGCGCGGGTTCGCGCTGTGCTCGATGCGTTCCCACACCCGCAGCCGCTACTACATCCAGGTGCCGGTCGACGAACACGTCGCCGCCTGGAGCGATGCGCGCTTTTATGACGAGTTGCGGGCGCGCCTCGATGTGGTGACGGCGAGCCATCTCGTCACCGCGCCGTCGATCGAGAAATCGATCGCGCCGCTGCGCTCCTTCGTCGCCGAACCGATGCGCTTTGGCCGCCTGCTGCTCGCACGGCGATGCGGCGCACATCGTGCCGCCGACCGGTGCCAAGGGGCTCAACCTCGCGGCGTCCGACATCCGCTATCTTTCCGAGACGCTGATCGAGTTCGCGCGCAGCGGCGCGACGGCGGCGCTCGACTCCTATTCGGCGCGGGCGCTCGCCCGCGTCTGGAAGGCCGAGCGGTTCTCGTGGTGGATGACGATGCTGCTGCACCGCTTCCCCGAGGCTACGGCGTTCGAGCAGCGCCTGCAGGAAGCGGAACTGGCCTATCTTCTCGGCTCGAAAATCGCGATGGCCAGTCTGGCGGAGAACTATGTCGGCCTGCCCTACTGATTTGTTCCGGAGGACCAAGCCATGTCCGTGCAAGCTGCTCTGAAGGCGTTGGCGGATTTCATCCGCGGGCACAGGGCTGCCGACAACATGGACCCGCGATTGCGCGACGCCATGGCGCGCGAGATGGGCTTGTCGCAACAGGATTTCGACGATCTCGCCCGCGACGTGCGCGGCGGGCGCGACCTTCACGACATGCTGCAATCGCTCAAGATCGACGAAGCCCGCGTGCAGGCTGCGGGCGCAGCGCTGATGGCGCAGCTCGCGCTGACCTGCGCGCACTGCACCGAGATCGGCACCTGCCGCCGCCATCTGCGCGCCGGCACCGCGGCCGCGCATTTCGAAGAATACTGCCCGAACTGGGATACGCTGAAGACGCTGAAGCCATAGCGAGCGCGCCCGCGACGCTCAGGGTGGTGTCGCGAACAGATCGAGATGGCCGATCTCGCAGCTGGTCGTCGCTCTCCGTGCGGCACGCCACGCCACAAGATCGCCCCGATCGATCCGGCCTGTTTCGGCAACGGCATCGGCGATTCCGTCGAGCAGCGCGTCGATGAGCGGCGCATCGGCGCCATCGAGCTGCCACGGGCTGCGCCCCACCGAGATTCGGTAGCCTGATTTGCCGAGTGCGTCGGCGAGGAGTTGGGTGGCCATTGTCCCCGCCGCGGCACCGAAGCCCTTGTCGCCGTGCATGTGCGCGTGGAACGCGGCCGCAACTGCTGCATCATGCCGATGTGCCGGGCCAAACCGCAGGCCGCCATCGACGGTGAGCGCGCCATAGAGCGGCAGGCGCGCGGCGGCGAGCGAAGCGGCAAGCGCGGCGAGCCACTCTTGCGAGACGAGATCGAACAGGGCCGCGGCGGTGACGAGGTCCAGTGCCGGGTCGAGCAGCGTGTCGATGCCTATGGAGAGATCCACGGCAACGAAGCGCACATCGATTTCTTTGCCGCGAGCGGCGATCTGCAACGCCCCGCCATCCGGATGGGTCTCGTCGGCCCAGGCCGAAAGCTGTGTGCGCGCGGCGTCGAGCAGCGTCGCATCGTGATCGACCAGCCGCCACTCCTGCACGCTCGGCAGCACCGGGGCCAGTGCGCGCAAATTGGACCCGGTACCGCTGCCGAGATCGAGCACACGGACCTGACTTTGTTCGGCGAAATGCGCACCAAGCGCCGTAACAAGCTCGCGATTGCGGGCGCGATGGTCGGCCGGCTCGCGCAGGGCCAGCCATGCGGGCGAAAATCCGCTCAACGTCCGCCCTCCCTCGACGCCTCGACGATTGCGCCGGCGACGCGCACCACGCTCGTCTCCCAACGCGGCAGTGTCGCCCCCGCGGCGCGTGCGCCCGCGGCCAGATTCTGACGCAGCCCGGCGTCGGCGAGCAGGCGATTGAGCGCCACACGCAACGCCACCGCATCGTCTGGTGCAACCAAGAGGCCGGCGCCAGGTGGCACCGTCTCGGCTGCGG